>CANMTU010000001.1:0-575000 GCA_947501005.1 uncultured Erythrobacter sp.
GCCTTTGACGGTCTTCCGCAACGGTTGTGGGCGACCCGGTTGGGCTACACTTTGGGCATAAAGCGTTCCGAAGATGCTGGTTTTCCGACGATTTCTTGAGATTGGTGCACCCGACAGGATTCGAACCTGTGGCCTCTGCCTTCGGAGGGCAGCGCTCTATCCAGCTGAGCTACGGGTGCTTGCAAGGGGCGCTTAGCAAGGGGAGGGCGGCTCTTCCAGCGCAAATTCGCGCGTGTCTCCTGCACGATTTTTATAAGGTTAGCGCTTTGGCAAGGATTGGGCGTGTATCCTGCGATGCATGAGCGCGTTGACCCACGAATTCGATCTCGCCCTGGCGACCATGCTGCCGGAGCGGCAGGGTGCCGAAACACCCGATCCGGCCGAGATGGCCGAACAGTGGCAGGCGCTGCACGCGGCGGGCTCGGCGATCGCCGCGCTGGCGCAACTCGCGCCCGAAAAGCGCAGCGCGGCCGTCCGGTCGTTTCCGGATCGCGCGGCGCTTTGTGGGGGCGAGGCGCACCAGACGGCCGTGATCGGCGTGGCGGACCTCGTCTCGATCATGCTGCCCGGTCTGCGCGCCTTGCTGGCGATGACCACGGGCGGCCGCGATGCCACCGGGGCTGCGCTGGCCCTGTGGCAGGAATTTCAGATGGCGCGCGATGCGATCCTTTCGCTCGTGCCGCAGGACGATTGCCCGATGCCGGCCTGACGGTTCGGCGCGCTTGACCATGTTCCGCTAATGTTCCAAGAATTGGGGCATGAGCGAAGCTTCCCTGATCGAATCGCATCCCGCCGACCCGGTCGCCGCCTGCGCGGCTGACGTGGCGCGCGGGATTGGCCGGTTGTTCGCCCGCAACGATGTCTGGTGCCTCGCTGAAATGCCGCTGCGCAACGGGCGGCGGGCCGACCTGATGGGGGTCGACAACAAGGGGCGGATCATCATCGTCGAGATCAAGGTGCAGCGCGGCGACCTGCTGGGCGACGGCAAATGGCCCGACTATCTCGACTTCTGCGACCGGTTCTATTGGGGCGTTCCGCCCGGGCTTGATCGCTCGCCGCTCGAGGGTGACGGCTATCGCCCGGATTGCTGCGGCATCATCGTTGCCGACGGATATGACGGGGAAATCGTGCGGCCCGCGCCGCTGCATCCGCTCGCCGCGGCCCGGCGCAAGGTCGAGGTGGAGCGGTTGTCGCGCACGGCGTTGCGGCGGCTGACCGTTGCCGCCGATCCACAGTGCGCGCCCTGGGGTTTGTCGGAATAGCGCAAAACCCTGTCGGTTCCTGCCGGCTTGCGGCATAAGCCTGCGCTTCATGGTTGTAGCCATCCTCCTGTCCGCACTTGCGATGACCGCGATCGTCGCGCTGCGCTACCTTGCGACGAGCGGCCTGTTCGCCTGGCTCACGGGGCGGCGCCGGCCCGGCTACCATACACCGCTGCGCGCGCAGATCGGGCGGGAGATCGGCTGGTCGCTCGCCTCTGCCGCGATCTACGGCATTCCCGCCGGCATCGTCGCCTGGGGATGGGAAGAGCGCGGGTGGACGAAGATCTATTCAAGCTGGGAGGCGATGCCGCTGTGGTACCTGCCGCTCGCCCCGCTGCTCTATCTGCTGATCCACGATACGTGGTTCTACTGGACGCACCGGCTGATGCACCGGCCCGCGTGGTTCCGCGCGATGCATGCGGTGCACCATGCCAGCCGCCCGCCGACTGCCTGGGCCGCGATGAGTTTTCATCCCTGGGAGGCGTTGAGCGGCGCGTTCGTCATCCCGGTGCTCGTCTTCCTCATTCCGATCCATGTCGCCATGCTCGGCCTCGTCCTCATGGTGATGACGGTGATGGGCGTCACCAATCACATGGGGTGGGAGATGTTTCCCCGGCGGCTGGTTAACTCGCGGTTAGGCGGATGGCTGATAACCGCGAGCCATCATCAGCGGCATCACGAGAAATACCGCTGCAATTACGGCCTGTATTTCCGCCATTGGGACAGGCTGTGCGGAACCGACGAGGGGTTGAGCAAGAACGCATGACGGGACGAATCAGATCGCTTCTCGCCCTTCCGGCGGCCGCCTTGCTGTTCGGCGGCGCCGCCCCGGTCCCGCCTGCAGCGGCGGGCGGCAGCATTTCGATCACCGTTACCGATCTGCGCAACGATGACGGCGTGGTGCGGGCCTGCATGACCAGCCGCGAGGATCGCTTCCCCCAGTGCCGCGGCGTGACCCAGGCCTATTCCGCCCAGGTCGATGCGAAGAACGGGCAGGTTGCCGTCCGGTTCGATGGCGTGCGGCCCGGTCGCTATGCCATCGCCCTGCTGCATGACGAGAACGACAACGGCAAGGCCGACCGCGCGCTCGGCATGATGCCGAAGGAGGGGTTCGGCTTTTCGCGCGATGCCCCGGTGCGCATGGGCCCGCCCCGGTTCGAGGAAGCCGCGTTCGACATGGGCAAGGGGGACAGGGCGCTGCAGATTCGCATGCGCTACATGCTGTAGAGGCCGTTCGCCGACGCCGCCCTCATTAACCTTAACCCTATTTTCACTACGTCCCCCCATAGATCGAGCCTCGAGATTCTCTCCACGGGAGCAGCAGGCAGATGGACAGGTTTGGCGGCGCGTTCGGTTCGCTCGATTCGGGCGCTTACGATTCGGACGCTTTCGAGGTGGGTTACGAGGATACGGATGCCGACGGCGATCCGCCGTCGCCCGTGGGCCAGGACGAGCGGCGCATGCAGGTGCGCGCCTACAATCACTGGGCGAGCCTGCTGGGCAACGGCACCCTGCCCGATATCGAGGATCTCGAACCCGAACGGCTCGACGATTTCGGCCCATATTCCGTGCTGCTCGATTTCTCGACGGGGATCGAGAACCCGGCGGTGCGGTTCATCGGCTCCGAACTGCGCGCGGAATGCAGCGCGCAGGGCGTCATCGACCGCCTGTCCGACGTGCCGCCGCGCTCGTTGCTGAGCCGGATCACCGACCATTACATGCAGATTCTCGCCAACCAGGCACCGATCGGGTTCGAGGCGGAATATGTGAACCAGCGTGACGTCACCGTGCTGTATCGCGGCATCCTGCTGCCCTATTCGAGCGACGATGAAACCATCGATTTCATCTTCGGGGTGATCAACTGGAAGGAAACCGCCGACGCCGGAACGACGAACGAACTGCTGCTCGAGATCGACCAGGCGCTGGGCGCCGATGCGTTCGGGGATGGAAACGACGTTTGCCTGACAACATTCGAGACTCCCGAGCCTGCCATGGCGGACCTGCCGGACGAGGATGACGTGCTCGAATTGTCGGTCATCGGCGCGCAGGAGGTCGAACCGGCGGTTCGCTTGCCCAGGCCGCGCTTTGGCATGGCGGCGCGCCTGTTCGGATCGGCCCCGGCGGATCCCGCCGAGATCGACCGGGCACTGCCCGTGATCGCAAGGCGCGAGCGCGGGATCGACGCGCTGGGCAACCCGCTCGGCGCGGCGCTCGCCGCGGATGAGGACGAGGCAGGCGAAGCGGCCGCAATGGACGGCATGACGCCGTTCGAGGACGACGGGTTCGATTCCGGCATGAAGACGGCGGCCGATTACGGTCTGCCCGATTGGGACGACGAACCCGAGGACGAGGATGTCGACGCGCTGGTCGATCCGCTCGCCGACGACGAATCCGAAAGCAGTCTGATCTCGCTGGTCAGTCGCGGGGAAAAGACCAAGAAGGCGGTGGATCTGGGCACGTTCGCCTCGCCCGCTGTTCCTACGGCCTACGAAGCGGGCGATGGGACCGAAGACGACGAAGCGGACGGCTTCGAATTCGAAGACCCCTGGGCCGATGCCCGCGCCAGTTTCGACAACGTCGCCGGCGCCGAGGCGGCCGATAGCTTCGCCGATAGCCAGCTTGCCCCCGCAACACCGCAAGACGAAGCGGGCGCCCACGAACCGGCCGAAGCCGCGCAGTCCGACCCGGAAGAACCGGAAGCCTACGCTTTCGATGCCGAGCCTGCCGGTCTCCACGATTGCCTCGCCCAGGCCCGCGAACTGGCGCAGGCGGCGCAGAACACCGAGGATCGCAGCCGCAAGGCACTGTATGCCGCGGTCGGGCGGGCCTATGATTTCAGTCTCGAGGCGACCAGCGATCCGGCTGGGTTTGACGAGATCATGGCCGATAACGGGCTGACGATGCAGGACCGCGCGCCGATGACGCCGGTGGTCAAGCTCGTCTTCGGGTCGGATTACGACAAGACCCGCCTCACCGAATATGCCGCCGTGCTGACCCATGCCCACCGGGTTCGGGTGGAGCGGGGCCGGCTCGTCGAATTCCTGCGCGCGGCACAGGGCGGCCTCAAGGGCATCGTTCAGGCCGAACGACGCGCCCGCAAGGAAGAGCAGGGCAAGCCGGTCGCGCAGCAGCCCGAAACCCTGCGCGATGCATTGGCGGCCAAGCTGCGCAAGCTTGACGGCATGGATTTCTCCGCCCTTGGGGTGAGCGGGCCGGAATTCGCGCTGGTGATGGTGCGGCGCGACGAGGATGGGCGCGTCTGCGTGCTGGGCGAACTGCCGCAGGATCGCGGAATGCTGGAAAAGGCGGCACGCAGCGTGCTGGCGCGGTAGGCATAGGGGGTTGCTGCACGCCGCATCCCCGCGCTAGCGCGGTCGCCGCATGCCGTTCTTCCCGACCTCCTCCGTCCGCCTCCAGCCCTATTTCGGTTATCGCAATCGCACGCGTCTGCAACTGACCGCGCGGGCCTTGCGTTCGAAGGCGCACAAGTTCGAGCGCCGGGGCCGGTGGCAGGCGATGCGCACCATGCTGGCGCAATTCGCCAGCCACGAAGTCGCCGAACTGGCGGTCGAACTCGAGATCGTCTCGCCCGCCGGTGTGAAGACCCGCCATCGCACGGTTACCGATGGCGACGGCTATGCCCGGTTCGACATCCCGCTGACGGGCGACTGGCCCTACGATCCCCGGCCGGAATGGGAGACGGTCACGCTCCACTGGCTGTCGGGCGGGGACGCGCGGTCGGTTGACGCGCATATCCTCTCGCCGGGCGAGGACACCACGCTCGGCATCGTCTCGGACATCGACGACACGATCATCGAGACCGGCATCACTGGCAACTTCCGCGCCGTGCTGCGCAACTGGCGGCGGGTGCTGATGGAGATGCCGGAAGACCGCATCCTGGTGCCGGGGACCGACGTGTTCTATTCCGCCCTCGGCGGCGGCGATGTGCAAGGGGGCGAGAGCGGACATGCGGGCGAGCACCGGCATGCCTCCAGCCGGCCGTTCTTCTACGTCTCGTCCAGCCCGTGGAACCTGTTTTCCTACCTCGTCGCCTATATGCGCGGGCGTGGCATTCCGCTTGGCCCGATCATGCTGCGCGACTGGGGGCTGAACCGCGAGACCTTCGGATCGTCCAGCCACGGGGCGCACAAGACCGCGGCGATCGTGGATATTCTCGCCACTTATCCCGAACTGCGCTTCGCCCTGATCGGTGACGATTCGCAAGGGGACCTGACGGCTTTCGCGGATATCGCCATCGCCCATGGCGGGCGCATCCCGGCGATCTTCATTCGCAAGGTGGGCGAGGCGATGTCGGCCGAGGAACGCGCCGCGAAGGCCGCCATAGAGGCGGCGAACGTGCCCCTGTGGCTGGGCGAGGGCTATACCGAGATACATGCCTTTCTCGGCTCGATCGGCCTCCTTGGCGACGGCGAGGCGGCGCGCATTCTCTCCTCGGTCAAGGGCAGCGGGACGGCGGAGGTTTCAGTTCCGGTTCAGGCCGAACCCGGCTAGGACGGTGGCAATGCGCCCGATCACCCGCCTGCTCGCATTCCTCGCGGCCCTGTCGCTCGGCGTATCGCCCGCGATGGCCCAATCGATCCTGCGCGATGCGGAGACCGAGGCTTTCCTCGACGATATCTCCGCCCCTCTTGCAGAGGCCGCCGGGCTGGAGCCGGGCAATCTCGACGTCGTGCTGATCAACGATCCCTCGATCAACGCCTTCGTCGCGGGCGGCCAGGCGGTGTATATCCACAGCGGCCTGATCGACGCGGCCGACAGTGCGAACGAGGTCCAGGGCGTCATCGCGCACGAGATCGGGCATATCACCGGCGGGCACGTGATCCGCACGGGCGAGGGGTGGGCGCAGGCCAGCAAAATCTCGCTGCTGTCCCTGATCGCCGGGGTCGGCGCAGCACTTGCGGGCGCGGGCGAGGCGGCGATGGGCGTGATCATGGCCGGGCAAAGCGCGGCGATGAGCAAGTTTCTCGCCTTCAGCCGCACGCAGGAGGCCTCGGCCGATGCGGCGGGCGCGCAATATCTCTCCGACGCCGGCATTTCGGGCAAGGGTTCGCTCGCCTTCTTCGGGAAGCTGCTCAACCAGGAATTCCGTCTCGGCGTCTCGCAGAACGACGAGGCCGGGTTCTGGCGCACCCACCCGCTTTCGGGCGACCGCATTTCCAAGCTGCGCGAAACCTACGAAGCCGACCCCGCCTGGGACAGGCCGAGCGACCCGGCGATCGAGGCCCGGTTCGAGCGGGTGAAGGCGAAGCTGCAAGGCTATGTCGCCAAGCCCGCCCATACGCTGCGCGATTATCCCGAAACCCGGCAGACCATCCCCGCGATCTATGCTCGCGCCTATGCCTATCACAAGAATGCGGAGATGGACCGCGCGCTGACGGCGGCCGAAACGTTGCTCGAAAAAAGCCCGCAAGATCCGTATTTCCTCGAGCTGAAAGGGCAGATCCTGCTCGAATCCGGGCGCGCGGGCGAAGCTCTCGAACCCCTGCGTGAGGCGACCCGCCTGACCCGCTCCGAACCGCTGATCGCCTCGCTGTTCGGCCATGCCCTCATCGCGACCGAGGACAAGGACCATTTCGAGGAGGCCGAGCAGGTCCTGCGCGCATCGGTCGGGCGCGATCGGTACAATCCCTTCGCCTGGTACCAGCTCGGCGTGGTCTATGCCGCGCGCGGCGATCTGCCGCGCGCGCGCCTTGCCAGCGCCGAACAGCAGGTCATGAACGGCGACTACCTCACCGCCATCCGCAGCGCGCAGGCGGCCGAGGTCGGCTTGCCGACCGGTTCGGTGGACTGGTTGCGGGCGCAGGACGTTTCGTTGCAGGCACGGGCCCTGCTGGCGCAGAAATGCGATGCCGAGCGCGGCGGCCGTGAATGCAAGGCATTTTGAGGCAAGGATAGGTCAAGCGATGCGCCATTATCTCGTTACCGCCCTGATCGCGCTGCTGTGCGGCTTTGCCGGGGCGGCGGCGTGGTCGTTCACCGGCCTCGGCGACCAGCGGACGCGCGAATACCTCGTCGCCAATCCCGAAATACTGCCGGAAATGGCCGAGGCCTATCAGCGCGGCCAGACGGAGGACCGGCTGGCGGGCATGGGGCCGGATGTGCTGCAACCGTTTCCCGGTGCGGTGATCGGCAATCCCAACGGCTCGAAGACATTGGTGAAGTTCACCGACTATGCCTGCAGCTATTGCAAGATGAGCATTCCCGAGGTGGAGCGGCTCGTCGCCGAGGATCCCGACCTCAAGGTGGTCCTGCGCGAATGGCCGATCTTCCAAGGCAGCGAGGAGGCGGCGCGGATGGGCCTCGCCGCGGCGCAGCAGGGCAAGTACGGGGCGTTCTATCATGCGATGTTCGATCTGGGGCCGCCCAGCCCGCAAACGATCGCGGCGGCGGCCCGCAGGGCCGGGCTCGACATGGAGGAAGCGCGGCGGGTCGCCATGTCCGACGCGGTGTCGGCGGAACTGGCTAAGAACAACGCAATGGCCTCGGAACTCGGCTTCAGCGGCACGCCGAGCTGGGTGGCCGGCGGCGAGGTGATTCAGGGCTATGTCGATCACGACCGGCTGGCCGACGCGCTGGAGCGCGCCGAGAGCTGACCCGCAGCCCCGGTCAGGCCGCCTCGCCCTCCGCCGCCTTGGCGTACATCGAGGCGAGCGGCCGTGCCATGACCCGCCGCACCATCGGCACGAAGAATTCGAGGCTTTCGCTCTCGTAATCCGGGTCGAACGCGGCCTGATCGTATTTCTCGCAGAATTCGCGGCACGCCTCGAAATGCGGCTGGCCTTCGAACTGGTCGCGCACGTTCCGGTCCATGCCCAGGTGGTGGAAGTAGTAATAGCCCTGGAAGGCGCCGTGGTTCTGGCAGATCCAGTGAATCTCCTCGGTCACGAACGGCTTGATGATCGAGGCGGCGACTTCGGGGTGGTTGTAGCTGCCGAGTGTGTCGCCAATGTCGTGCAGCAGGGCCATGACGACATATTGTTCGTCGCGACCGTCGCGATGGGCGCGGGTCGCGGTCTGCAGCGAATGTTCCAGCCGGCAGACGGGAAAGCCGCCGAAATCGCCATCGAGCAGGTTGAGATGGTCGAGCACCCGGTCGGGCAGGCCCTTGGCGAAGGCACGGTATTCGCCGCCGATGATCGCCCAGTCTTCTGCGGTGCCTTCCTTCATCTCGCGGAATTTGGCCCGTTCGATCGCGGAATGTTCGATGTTTTCCTGAATGCCCATGCGAGTCTCTCCTTGCCCGCAATCGTAGCGGCTGGCGCGACCCTGGGCAAATGCGCTAGAGCCGGTGGACGATGGCCGTGCTGAACCTCCGCCCCACGCCGTTCTTCGCCAACAAGAACCAGGCATTCTGGAACCTGCAACTGGCCGGTTGGGGCGGGACGGCATTGCTGCGGGCGATGTCGGCCTTCGCCAACGGGCAGTCGCTCGATGCACTGATCATCATCGTCATCGCGACGGTGACCGGCGTCTCGCTCAGCCTGATCATGTCGGTCGCCTATGCCTATCTCATCCGTCAGCGTCCGCTGGTCACGTGGAGCATCACCGTGATCGTGCTGGGCGTCGCGGTGGGGGTGTTCGCTTTCATCGACAGCTGGGTGCTGCAACTCATCCGGCCGGCGAACGAGGGGGAGTTCATCCGCCTGTTCCTCGGCCTGTATTCTTACGATCTCACCCTGCTCGGCGCGTGGTCGGCCCTGTATTACGCGATCAACTACTTCCTCAAGGTGGAGCAGCAGGCAGACCGGCTCGAACGACTCGAGGCGCAGGCGACCAGCGCCCAGCTCGCCATGCTGCGCTATCAGCTCAATCCGCATTTCCTGTTCAACACGCTCAATTCGATCAGCACGCTGGTGCTGCTGAAGCAGACGGAGGCGGCAAATGCGATGCTGACCCGGCTGTCGAGCTTTTTGCGCCACACGCTGGTGACCCAGCCGGGCGGCAAGGTGACGGTCGCGCAGGAGATCGAGACGCTCAAGCTGTATCTCGGGATCGAGAAGATGCGGTTCGAGGACCGGTTGCAGAGCGAGTTCCGGGTGGAACCGGATGCGGCGGAAGCCTGCCTGCCCTCGATGCTGCTCCAGCCATTGATCGAGAATGCGATCAAATACGGGGTCAGCCCGCTGGAAGAGGGGGCGACGATCAGTCTTGTCGCGCAGGTCATCGGGCCGCGCCTGCGGGTCACCGTCGCCGATAGCGGGCCGGGGGTGAATGTCGGGGGGTCGGAAGGCGACCTGCCGGCGGTCATGGCGACGCACAAGCGCCGCGATTCGACCGGTGTCGGCCTCGCCAACATCCGCGACCGGCTGGCGCAGGCCTATGGCGACGATCACCGCTTCGAGATTCGCTCGCCCGAAAGCGGGGGATTCTCCGTCCTCATCGAGATTCCTTTCGAGACTATCGAGAAATCGGAGCCGTCCGTCGCACCGGGCAGGACGCACTGGCCGAAACAGTCCAGCCAGCCGCGCGTTGCCCCCAGTGATACGTCCAACAAGGTAAGCCAGACACCATGACCATCCGCACCATCCTCGTCGATGACGAGAAGCTCGCCATCCAGGGTCTGCAGCTGCGACTGGAGCCGTTCGAGGATGTCGAGATCATCGAGACCTGCCAGAACGGGCGCGAGGCGATCCGCGCGATCAAGACCCTGAAGCCCGACCTGGTCTTCCTCGACATCCAGATGCCCGGCTTCGACGGGTTCAGCGTGGTCCAGGGAGTAATGGAGATCGAGCCGCCGCTGTTCGTCTTCGTCACCGCGTTCCAGGAACACGCCATCCGCGCGTTCGAGGCCAATGCAGTCAACTACCTGATGAAACCGGTCGACGAGGACAAGCTGGCCGACACGATCGAACGGGTGCGGCAGCGCCTGACCGAGAAGAAATCCACCGACGAGGCGGAGCGGCTGAAGAACGTCCTTTCCGAAGTGGCGCCCGAAGCGGTCGAGGATTTCGACGGCGACGAGGTGGATGCCGCCAGCCGCTACGAAAAGCTGATCAATGTGAAGGATCGCGGCCAGATCTTCCGCGTGGAAGTCGGCACGATCGAGCATATCGAGGCCGCCGGCGACTATATGTGCATCTACACCGGCGACAATTCGCTGATCCTGCGCGAGACGATGAAGGATCTCGAACGCCGGCTCGATCCGCGCAAGTTCCAGCGCGTCCACCGCTCGACCATCGTCAATCTCGACCAGGTGCGGCAAGTGAAGCCGCATACCAATGGCGAATGTTTCCTCGTCCTCGACAGCGGGGCGGAGGTGAAGGTGTCGCGCAGCTATCGCGACGTCGTGGCGCGGTTCGTGCATTGAGGTTTTAGGCAGGCTCGCAGTCCCGGGCCTGCCAACGCCACCCGTTCGCACTGTGCTTGGCGAAGGGCTGCTTTTTCCTCTAGCGACGCCCTCGAAGCAGCCGGAGGGTGCTGCGACAGGCTCGGATCAACGGATTTTGCCATGGCTTTCGAACTGGACGGTTTCGACCTCGACACATTCGTTCGCGAAACGCTGGCCGAGGATCTGGGAGAGGGTCTTCCCGGCGGGGGGCGCGACGTCACCTCCGAAAGCGTCATTCCGGCCGATGCGCGCTTTGCCGGGGTGATGGACAGCCGCGATCCGATCCGGGTCGCCGGCCTGCCGGTGGCGAAGGCGTTCTTCCGCGCGTTCGATCCCGACATGACGGTCGAGATCCTGGTCGAGGAAGGCGCGAGCGTCGATCCGGGCACCCACCTCATCCGGCTCGAAGGCAATGCCCGCGCCATGCTGACCGCCGAGCGCAGTGCATTGAACACCGTCCAGCACTTGTCCGGCATCGCGACGCTGGTGCGCGCTTACGTCGATGCGATGGCCAATCCCGATTGCACGCTGCTCGATACCCGCAAGACCATTCCCGGCCTGCGTCACCTTGAAAAATACGCCGTGCGCATGGGCGGCGGCGCGAACCACCGGATGGGGTTGTGGGATGCGGCGATGATCAAGGACAATCACGTGCTCGTCGCCGGCAGCGTGGGCGAGGCGGTGCGCCGCGCGGTCGCGGCGGGTGTGAGCGACATCATCTGCGAGGTCGACCGGATCGACCAGATCGAACCCGCGCTGGACGCAGGCGCGACGCGGCTACTGCTCGACAACATGGCCCCCGACCTGCTGCGCGAAGCGGTGATGCGTGTCGCGGGCCGGGTGCCGACCGAGGCGAGCGGCGGCATCTCGCTCGATACGATCCGCGCCAAGGCGGCGACCGGGGTGGACTACGTTTCGGTCGGCCGCCTCACGCAGAGCGCACCCGCGGCGGATATCGGACTGGACTTCACCCCGTTGTGAGCGGGTCGCGGCGCTGGCGGAAGAAGGCGCGCAGCAGGTCGGCGGATCGCTCATCACCTATGCCGGAGTAGATTTCGGGGCGGTGCAGGCAGCCGGGCTGGTCGAACAGGCGCGGTCCGTGTTCCACCGCGCCGCCCTTGGGATCGGCGGCTGCGTAATAGAGCCGCGCGATCCGGGCGTGGACCATCGCACCCGCGCACATCGCGCACGGCTCCAACGTGACCCACAGGTCGCAGCCGTCGAGCCGCTCCCGCCCCAGCGCTGCCGCTGCTCGCCTGATTGCGAGGATTTCGGCATGTGCGGTAGGATCGTGATCCGCGCGCGGAGAATTATGCGCCTCGGCCACAATCTCGCCGCCCAGCATGACGAGCGCCCCGACCGGCACCTCGCCTTCCGCAGCCGAGCCTTGCGCGAGTTCGAGTGCGCGTTCCATCGGGCGGGGCAGGGTCCAGCGAGCCATCGCGCCAGCGCTAGCGAGCCAGGGCGAAGGGCGCAACGCGCTTGACGATTCGCAGGAGCGCGGTTATGCGCGCCGCTTTCCGGGACAACGCCGAGCCCTGCGGCCCGCATTGCGGGACGAGGCAGACGCGCCCGCCCATTCGAACGAGAGACTTCATCATGTCGCGCATCTGCGAACTCACCGGCAAGGGCCGTCAGGTCGGCCACAATGTGAGCCACGCCAACAACAAGACCAAGAAGGTCTTCCTGCCGAACCTGCAGAACGTGACGCTGCTGAGCGAGAAGCTCGATCGCAGCTTCAAGTTCCGCGTGTCGACGCACGGCCTGCGCTCGGTGGAGCATAATGGCGGGCTCGACAACTGGCTGATGAAGACGCGCGACGAGAAGCTTTCGTCCCGCGCCCTCAAGGTGAAGCGCGAACTCAAGAAGGCGGCTGTCGAAGCCGCTTGAGTGCGCGGCGCCTTCGGGCGCCTCCTCCTTGTCTACTGGTCAGGCGCTCGGAGCGATCCGGGCGCTTTGCCGTGTCGGCACGCCGTGCGGGTTTATGGTTGCGGCCAGATCAGCTTGAGTAGCAGGGTGCGCTGGAAATGGGCGAAATTGTCGTCCGAAATCAGCCACACCGCCCAGTCGCCGTCCGGCTCCACGGTCACCGCCGCGCCTTCGTAATTGTCGGTCGGGAGCGGCTCGACGATGTCGGCCAACGTTTCGCTTTCCAGCACCTCGCCCTTTTCAATGCCCGCCGGATCGGCCGTCATCAGCCGCACCGCGAACCGCAAGGGCCAACCCAGCACCAATTTGCGCAGGATCACGAGCATCCGCCCGTCGGGCAGTAGGGTCGCTTCCGCCGTGTTGAAGCCCTCCGCCCCACGAAACCGGAAGCGCAGCGGTTGGCCGCCCAGCATCGGATCGCGGGCGAACAGCAAGCCTTCGTGCAGCCCGTCGCCCAGCGATTCCTCGGCGAGGACGAGGAATTGGCCGTCCGCCAGCCGGACGAACGCCTCCGCCCCGGTATTGTCCGACCACTCCTTCATCGCCTTCGGCTGCACCTGTTGCTGCTTCACCAGTTCGGGCGAAAACCGGTAGATCGCATTGAACTGCTCCAGCCCCGCCCAGACGAGGCCGGTCTGCGGATCCGCGGTCAGCGATTCGATATCGATCCGCCGCTTGTCGATCCGCCCATTGTCGAGGAACCGGTCCAGTTCCGGCGCGCGTGCGGAGCGATCGGGCCGGGGCAGATACATCAGCCGGCCCGCATCGCTGGCAGCCAGGAATTGGTCGCCCTTCTGCGCGAGGAGGGCGGAATAGCCGCCGAAACGATCGTTCCTGCTGCTCAGCACCCACGCGCTCTCCAGCGTCAGCGGCCCGGTGCGCAGGCGATCGATCCGAAGCTTGCCGATCTCGACCGGCGAGACGAAGTCCGGCGGGGGCGGCGTCTCGCGCACGAAGGTTCCTGGCGTGAGGGCAAGCATTGTCACGGCGAGCAGGACGAGGCGGATGGTGCGGCGCATGGGGGCTGGAACTTGCGGCGGCGCGGGGTCAGGGCATCGGCGGCAGGAACAGCAGCGGATCGAGCCGCGTGTCGCGCCACTTGATGCTCCAGTGCAGATGCGGCCCGGTTGCCCGGCCTGTCGCGCCGATCCGGCCGAGCGGCTGGCCCTGCTTCACCGCCTGCCCTTCGCGCACCAGCAGTTCGGAGGAATGGAGGAAGGCGCTGTTGAGGCCCTGCCCGTGATCGATGATCAATAGCCGCCCCTCGAGGCTGAAATCCTCCGCCGCCAGCGTCACCACGCCGTCCGCCGGGGCAACGTAAGTGGTGCCCTGGCCGCCCGCGATGTCGAGGCCGGAATGGTAGCTGCCGGGTTCGCCGCGATAGATGCGCTGCGAGCCGAACCGGCCGGAAATGCGCCCGGTCGCCGGCCAGATGAAATCCTGCCGCCAGCCCGCGCTGCCCGTCTCGTCCGCGCGCGCCGCTGCGATCGCTTCGAGTTCTGGGCGGCGCCTGCGCATGAATGCTGCGGATGCCCCGCCCGTGCCGCGCGCGACGTTGACCCGTTCGATGTTCCAGTTGCGCGGCGCGACATTCAGCGGGCTGGTAATGATCCGCCCGTCGGCCAGAGTCGCGCTTAACATCGCGGTCGGCCCGGCGTCGCGGTCGAACCCGGCGAAGAAGCGGCCGTCCTCGCCGAGTGTCAGGGCGGTCTCGCCGATGCGCGCCGAAACCGCGCCGCCGGGCGCCTGCCCGCGAATCCATCCGCCCTGTTCGAGCTGTCCGCCGAAGGAGAAGATTTCCGGGCGGGTTGGAGACGGCGCGGGGGCGGGCGCGGCGCGAACCGGCTGCACGACTGGCGTCGGGGCCGGTTCGACCACCGGCGCGCTTCCGCCCTGCGGGATGCAAGCGGAGAGCGGGAGGGTGAGGATGGCGAAGGCTGCGACCGAACCGCGTCTCACGGTTTCAACCGCTCCGTCGCGAGGCGGGCCGTCGCATAGGGTTCCTGATGCTCGACCGACCAGTAGCGCAGTTCTTCCAGCGGGATCGGCACGCCGCTCTGGGCGCAGGTGACGTATTGGCCCGCGCGGATCACGCGAAAGCCGTTGGGCCCGTATTGCAGTTTCGCCTCGCCCGGAGTGCGACCGGAATCCTTGTTCATCAGCATGCTGGCAGGCCTAGCAGGCGCGGCCTAACCGAACAAATCTTCCTGCGCCGCCGCGCCCGATTTTCGTGTCTGCGCGCGTTTGCGGGGGGCTGGCGGGGCGGGCGAGTGCGCTACGCCTTCCGCGCCGGTAACCGCCGCCAGCTCGCCGTCGCGGAATTTCAGGGTCAGCGCGCCCGCCGCCTCGGCCGCGGCGCGATCGGTCAACGTGTTGCCTGCGCGGTCGGTGACGCGCACGAAACCGCGTTGCAGCACGGTGTCGGGATCGAGCGAGCGCATCACCCGCTCCAGCCCGGCCAGCCGTTCGCGCCGGTCTGCCAGCGGGCGGCGGATCAGCGCGGGCGACAGGCGCTGCGCCGCCAGCGATGCCCGGGCCTCGCGCAGATTGCGTTGCATCAGGGCCGGCGTCATGCGCAGCTCGGTCAGCCGTTCGCGACCCGCCGCCGCCCGGTCGACCAGTCCGCGTCGCAGGCGTTCGGCCAGATCGTCGAGCCGCTGCGCCTGCGGTTGCAGGAGCGTGTCGGGCCGGGGCAGACGCTCGGCCCGCGCTGCCAGCCGCTCGCGCCCGATGGCGACTGGCCGCATCGCGCATTGCCGCTGGCGGTGGACATAATCGGCCAGCGTCGCGGCAAGTTCGGCGCGGACCGGCACGGCCATCTCGGCGGCGGCGGTGGGGGTGGGGGCGCGGCGGTCGGCGGCATGGTCGGCCAATGTCGTATCGGTTTCGTGCCCGACCGCGCTGATCGTGGGGATGGAGCATTCCGCGATGGCGCGCACCACCACCTCCTCGTTGAAGCTCCACAGATCCTCGATCGAGCCGCCGCCGCGCGCCACGATGACAAGGTCCGGCCGGTCGGGATGATCCGCCGGCATGGCGGAAAAGCCGCGCACCGCGTCCGCCACCTGCTGCGCCGCGCCCTGCCCCTGCACCAGCACCGGCCACACGATCACCCGGCTCGGGAAACGGTCGGCCAGGCGGTGGAGAATGTCGCGAATCACTGCCCCGGTGGGCGAGGTCACCACGCCGATGGTTGCGGGCAGATAGGGCAGCGGCCGCTTGCGCTGCGCATCGAACAGCCCCTCTGCCGCCAACCGCGCCTTGGTCTTTTCCAGCAGCGCGAGCAGCGCGCCTTCGCCGGCCAGCTCCATCCGCTCGATCACGATCTGGTATTTCGAGCGGCCGGGATAGGTCGTCAGCTTCCCCGTTGCGATCACCTCCAGCCCGTCTTCCGGCTGGAACGGCAGGCGCGCGGCGCCGCTGCGCCACATCACCCCATCGATCACCGCCTTCTCGTCCTTGAGGCAGGTATAGAGATGCCCGCTCGCCGCGCGTTTCACGCCGGACAACTCGCCGCGCAGGCGGACGAAGCCGAACTGATCCTCCACCGTGCGTTTCAGCCGGGCGGAAATCTCGCTCACCGACAACGGCGCGGCGTTGTCGCCGGTGCGGCCCTTCGCTACCAGATCGGCATCTTCGCTATCGGACGGGAAATCGGCGGGCATGAATATCCTTTTGCTGGGCAGCGGCGGCCGCGAACATGCGCTTGCCTGGAAAATGGCGCAATCGCCGCGCTGCGACAAGCTTTGGGCGAGCCCGGGCAATCCCGGCATCGCCGAACACGCGGAATGCACTGCGCTCGACATGGCCGACCATGCTGCCGTGGCCGCGTTCTGCCGTCAGCACGCGATCGGCCTCGTCGTCATCGGCCCGGAAGCGCCGCTGGTCGACGGGCTGGCCGATTCGCTGCGGGAGGCGGGCGTCCCCGTGTTCGGCCCGTCGCAGGCGGCCGCCCGGCTCGAGGGGAGCAAAAGCTTCACCAAGGAACTGTGCCAACGCGCCGGTATTCCCACCGCGAAATTCGTGCGCTGCACCGCGCTGGAGGCGGCGTGGGGCGCGCTCAAGCAATTCGATCCGCCCTTCGTCCTCAAGGCCGACGGGCTGGCGGCGGGCAAGGGCGTGGTCATCGCCGAAACCCGCGAAGAGGCGCAGCACGCGCTGGCCGAAATGTTCGACGGGCGGTTCGGCCCGGCGGGCAGCGAAGTGGTGATCGAACAATTCCTCAGCGGCGAGGAGGCGAGCTTCTTCGCGCTGACCGACGGGGAAACCATCGTGCCGCTCGGCAGCGCGCAGGATCACAAGCGCGTGGGCGAGGGGGATACCGGCCCCAATACCGGCGGCATGGGCGCCTATTCGCCTGCCCCGGTGCTGACGCCCCCGCTCGAGGCGCAAGTCATGCGCGAGATCGTCGCGCCGACGGTGCGGACCATGCGCGAGGAAGGCTATCCCTATTCGGGCGTGCTCTATGCCGGGCTAATGTTGACGCCAAGCGGCCCGCAGCTGATCGAATACAATGCGCGTTTCGGCGATCCCGAATGCCAGGTGCTGATGATGCGGCTGGAAAGCGATCTGGTCGACCTCATGCTGGCCTGTGCGCAAGGCCGGTTGGGCGACATCGCGCGGCCTGCACTGGCGGACGATTTCGCGCTGACCGTCGTGATGGCGGCCGAGGGTTACCCCGATACGCCGGCGAAGGGCGGCAACATCGAATTGGGCGAGGCCGAAAAGGACGGCGCAAAGGTCTTCCACGCCGGCACGGCGCGCGCTGGCGGGGCGCTGACGGCAAATGGCGGGCGCGTCCTCAACGTCACCGCCCGCGGCGTCAGCGCGAGCGAAGCCCAGCGCCGCGCCTATGCGGCTGTCGATGCCATCGACTTTCCCACCGGTTTCTGCCGCCGCGACATCGGCCAGCGCGAAGTGCGCCGCGAACGCGGGTAGCGAGATCCTCGGGCTGGAGACGGCCAACCGGTACGGCGAACGCGCGACCAGGTGAGCCGGCAACCGGTATCGCGCACTCCGCGTGCGTATTGCCCGGCTCCAAAGTCCCGGCCGTGCGTTATGCCATGGTCGAGGGTCGTGCCGGCCCGTCGGAAACGGAAACGAGCGGATGCGCGCAGGACCAGTCCTTCGGGCCTTGCGCGGCAATGGGGTTGCACTTTGGGAAAATCGCAAGGCGCCGATACGGCGGTTGATGGGCTGGGCGCGAAGATCCTGCGCATTCTCGGGGCGATCGGCGAACGGCCGGTCCTGTATCTGGCCGATGACGAGACCGAGGCGGAACGCCTTGCGGCCGCGCTTGACGCCATGCTCGGCGATACGCAGGTCGTCTATCTTCCGGCCAGCGACAGGTTGCCCGGCGAGGATGCGCCGCCCTCGCCCGAGAATATCGGCCGCCGGGTCAGCGCCCTGCGCAAACTGCGCGCGCTTTGCGCGGACGCGGACGGCGCACCGCCGATCCTCGCCGCATCGGGCGAGGCCGCGGCGCAGCGCTATCAGCCGCCCGGTGCGTTCGACGCTGCGCCGCCGATCATCCGCCCCGGCGACCCCATCGATCCCGATGCCTTCAAGGAACACGCGATCGCGCTCGGCTATTTCGAGGACGACCGGGTGGACGAGCCGGGCGAGATCGCCATTCGCGGCGAGGTAATCGACCTGTACCCGGCCGACGCGCAATGCCCGGTGCGCATCGACATCGACGGCGGCAAGATCGTCACCATCTGCGAATACGACAAGGTCACCCAGCGGCGCGGCGAGACCTGCGACGCGCTCGAAATCGGGCGCGCGGCCGAACCCGAGGATGCGGCGGATGCGACACTGCTCGACCATGTGCCGCAGGGTACGCTGCTCCTCTCCCGCAAGGCCGAGGCGAGGCGCACCCGCTTCATCAAGCTGGCGGCGCGGATCGCCCGGGAAACCGGCGGTGAACCCGATGCCGTGACCGACGCACGCTGGAACGAACAGGTCGCGCAGTGGGAGCGCGAGACCGAAGGCGGGCCGGACATCGCGGCGGTGCCGCGCTTTGCGGAGGAAAAATCGCCGTCCCGC
The DNA here is from genome assembly GCA_947501005.1 of uncultured Erythrobacter sp. Taxonomy (GTDB): domain Bacteria; phylum Pseudomonadota; class Alphaproteobacteria; order Sphingomonadales; family Sphingomonadaceae; genus Qipengyuania. The sequence goes on from CANMTU010000001.1 coordinate 18,586, forward strand.
GCCGTCAAACGCTATCTTGCCGTCGAACGGGATGCCGGACAGGCCATCGCGCTTGTGGGGGAGGAACGGGACCTGCGTTTCCTGCGCACCCGTTTGCGCAAGGCGCTGCCGGATATCGAGGACACGCGCGATATCCGCTCGCTCACCGAGGGGAAGGGCGCGCAAGCCGCGACCATTGCGGCCCCCCTCGATCGCGGGGCGAAGATGGATGGGCTGACGATCATCGCCGCCGCCGACATTCTCGGCACGCGGGCGCTGCTCAATTCGGACAGGTCGGGCGCCGCGCCGGCCGATCTCGGCGGGGCGGAGATCCGGTTTGGCGATCTGGTCATCCACGAGGAACACGGCTTTGCCGCCGCGCGCGGACTCGAAGCCGCGCCCGGAGCGGATAGCGGCGAAGTGATCGTCCTCGAATATGCCGATGAGGACCGGCTGCTCGTGCCGGTTCAGGATGCCGGCCTGCTGTGGCGCTACGGCGGCGACGATGAGAGCGTCAAGCGCGACAGGCTGGAGGGGAAGAGCTGGGACAAGCGCCGCGCCCAGATCGACACCGCCATCGCCGAAAGCGCGACGTCTCTGATCGAACTGGCGGCAGAACGCGCCAAGCTCGACGCGCCGGAAATGGAGCCCGACCCCGCGCAATACGAACGATTCGTGGCTGGCTTCCCCTATAACGAGACCGCCGATCAAGCCCGTGCGATCGCCGCCGTGAGGGACGATCTCGCCGCGGGAAAGCCGATGGAGCGGCTGATCATCGGCGATGTCGGCTACGGCAAGACCGAAGTAGCTCTGCGCGCCGCCGCCCTGGCCGCATTGTCGGGCTACCAGGTCGTCGTCGCCGCACCGACCACGGTGCTCGCCCGCCAGCATCTCGACGAGTTCACCCGCCGGTTCGCCGATACCGGCATCAAGGTCGCCGGCCTGTCGCGCCTGACCGGTACGGCGGAAAAGAAAGAGGTTCTCGAAGGCCTTGCCGACGGCTCGATCGGCGTGGTGATCGGCACCGCCGCCGTGGTCGGCAAAGCGGTCAGCTATGCCCGGCTGGGGCTGGTGATCATCGACGAGGAACAGCGGTTCGGCGCCAAGGACAAGGCGAAGCTGCGCGGCAACAAGGCCGTGCACCTGCTGGTGATGAGCGCCACGCCCATTCCGCGCACGCTGCACCGGGCGATGATCGGGTTGCAGCAGGTCTCGGTCATCGCGACTCCGCCGGCCCGCCGCCAGCCAATCCGCACCACGGTAAGCGAGATCGACGACAACGCCGTCCGCATCGCCCTGATGCGCGAGAAGGCGCGCAAGGGGCAAAGCTTCGTCGTGGTGCCGCGCATCGCCGATCTGGCGGATATGCGGCAAATGCTCGAACGGGTCGTGCCCGAACTCTCGCTGGTCGAGGCGCATGGCAAGATGAAGGCGGCGGATCTCGACGACGCAATGATCGCCTTCGCGGGCGGCACGGGCGATGTCCTGCTGGCCACCAACATCATCGAGACCGGGCTCGACGTGCCGCGCGCCAACACCATGATCATCTGGCGGTCCGACCGCTTCGGGCTGGCGCAATTGCACCAGTTGCGGGGCCGGGTGGGGCGCGGGCGCCGGCGTGGGCAGGTCATTCTGGCGACCGATGGCGAGGCGGTCAGCCGGGCGACGGAAAAGCGCCTGCGCACTCTCGCCACCTTCGATCAGCTGGGGGCCGGCTTCGCCATCGCCACCGCCGATCTCGACCAGCGCGGTGGCGGCGATCTGTTGAGCGACGCGCAGGCGGGCCACATGAAACTGATCGGCGTCGAACTGTACCAGCACTTGCTGGAAGGGGCGCTGCGCAAGGCGCGGGGCGAGGAACAACGCGAGTGGTTTCCCGAAATCCGCACCGGCATGGCCAGCGGTTTCCCGGCCGACTGGATCCCTGAGGACGAGATCCGGCTGAACCTGTATGTGCGCCTCGCCCGGCTGACCGAACCGGCGGACCTCGAATCGTTCGAAGCCGAACTGGCCGACCGGTTCGGACCCTTGCCCGAACCCGCACAATCGCTGATCGATCACACGAAGCTCGCAATGCTGGCGATCGAAGCGAATATCCGGGCCGTGAACGCCGGATCGGCGGCGATCGCCCTGACCCCGATGAAGGCCGACAAAGCCGACAAGGCGGCATTGAAGGCGGCGGGCCTCGTCGCCAGCGAGGACCGCTGGCTGGCGAGGGAAGGCGCGCCCTATGAACGACCCCTCGATGCGGCGATCGAACTCCTGACCGATCTGATCGAGGGCTAGTCCCGGCGGGGAATCGGCCGCTCTCAATCGCGACCAGATTGCGCATGTTGCAGTGCGGAACGAAACCGCGCGAACGGCGTTGATACAGTTGGTTGCGATCAGAAGAGGCGCGTGTGAACGAAACGAAATCAGCCGGTTCGGTTCCCTTTATGCTCGCCCGGCCGGGGGCTGAAACGGCCGCCGGACGTTCGGTTGCGGTCATCGGGAACTATCCGCCGGTCAAATGCGGGATCGCCACGTTCACCAGCGATCTGGTGGCGCAGCTCGCGATACATGAGCCTTCGATCCGCGCGCAGGTCCATGCCCTGGACGATGCCGGCGCGAACGTCGAATATGACGGTATCGCCGGGACGATCGAGCGGGAATCGGCCGCGGAATACGCCGCCACGGCCAATGCGATCAACCGTTCGGGTGCAAGCGCCGTCTGGCTGCAGCACGAGTTCGGCATCTTCGGCGGGCCTGACGGCGAGATGGTCTGCGACCTCGTCAATCGGCTGGCCGCGCCGCTTATCCTTACCCTCCATACCGTGCTGCTCGAACCGTCCGCGCGTCAACGGCAGATTCTCCGCCACCTGATCACCCGCGCCTCGATCATCATGGTCATGTCGGAACGCTCGCGCGAAGTGCTGATGACCCGCTACGGCGCGCCGGAAGAAATCATTCGCGTCGTCGAGCATGGTGCGCCGGATCGGCCCTTCGGCCGGCAGGACCATTTCAAGCGCAAGTTCGGGCTGGAAGGCCGCGACGTGCTGACGACGTTCGGCTTGCTCGGGCCGGGCAAGGGGCTGGAGCGGGTGATCGAGGCACTGCCGCGAATCGCGGAAAAACACCCCCCGGTGCTGTACCGGATCGTCGGCGCCACCCATCCCAATCTCCTCGCCCGCGAAGGCGAAGCCTATCGCGACCGGCTGAAAGCACTGGCCGAGACGCTCGGCGTGGCCGAACATATCCAGTGGGACGAGCAATTTCTCGAAACCGAGGACCTGCTCGACCAGCTGGAAGCGTGCGACATCTATCTGACCCCGTATCTCGATCTCCAGCAATCGACGTCCGGCGCGCTCAGCTATGCAGTCGCGCTCGGCAAGGCCATCGTGTCCTCGCCCTATGTTCATGCCCGTGAATTGCTGGGCGGGGGCGCCGGCCTGCTGATCGAGCCGGACGATGCCGATGCGATCTCGAATGCGGTCATCGGTCTGCTCGACGATCCCGATCGCCTGCAGGCGTTGCAGCGCAAGGCCTATGCGCGCGGGCGCAAGACCGTGTGGCCCGAATTCGCGCGGCGGGCGGCCGACCTGGTTCGCGAAGCCGCGACAGACAGGCGGGCCAGCGCGCCGGTCGTCGTCAGGCCGTCGCCGCACGGCTTCCTGGCGATGTGCGACGATACCGGGATGTTGCAGCACGGCATCGGCATCGTGCCGGATCGTGCGCATGGCTATTGCCTCGACGACAATGCCCGCGCGCTGACGCTGGTCACGCAGATGCAAGGGGTGGGCGAGGAAACCCGCCAGCGCCACGCCGGCCATTTCGCCTCCTTCATCCAGGCCGCCTGGAACGAGGACGTGAAGGGCTTCCGCAACTTCATGCGCTATGATCGGACGTGGTGCGAGGATCTTGGCTCGGAAGATTCCAACGGACGTGCGCTGTGGGCGCTTGGTTTGTGTGCGGCCAATGCGGAGGATGAGGGGCTGCGCGAATGGGCGGCGCACTGGTTCACCAAGACCCTGCCGCATCTGCGCAATATGGGATCGCCGCGCGCGGTGGCGTTCGCCATGCTCGGCGCGGTCGCCTATCGCAAGGTCGATCCCGAACACGGCGAAGCGCAAGCCTGCCTCGAAGAGGGCGCCGATCTGCTGATCCGCCTGTTCGCCGCCGGTCGCCGGCCGGACTGGGCCTGGTTCGAAGCCGTGCTCGGCTACGACAATCCGCGTTTGTGCCAAGCCCTGCTCGAAGCGGGCGAGGCGCTGGGCAATGACGAGGCGCGCGAGGTCGGGCTGGATACGCTGCACTGGATCACCACCCAGCAGACTTCGGCGAGCGGCCATTTCCGGCCCATCGGGTCGGACAGTTTTGACACCGCGTTCGAGCGCATGCCGTTCGACCAGCAACCGCTGGAGGCGCAAGCCGCCATCGAGGCCGCCGAAACCGCCCTGAAGATCACCGGCGATGAATTCTGGCGCGAACACGCGTCGAAGGCCTGGCAATGGTTCTTCGGCGCGAACGATCGCGGTGCGGTTCTGGCGGATCTCGAAACCGGTCGGTGTCGCGATGGTGTCACACCTCGGGGCGCAAACGAAAATTGTGGTGCAGAATCAATTCTGGCGTTTCATCTCTCTCACTATTCAATGTTAAGAATGCTCGATGGGCGCGGTCTGTCGGTCGGCCCATCGGGGATCGGAAGGGGAGTGGGAGAACATGTTGAAGTCGCACGGCGAACTTAGCGCAGGTCCGCTCCAGATATCCGACCTGCGGTTGCACGCTGATCCTTCACGGGTCGTGCTGCGGCCGTTCCATTTGGGATGGCAGGCGCGCAATGCGCCGGGCGGACGGGCGCGCCGACTGGTGGACGATATCTGCGGGCTGAGCGAGGCAGAGGTCGCGCGCGAATATGCCAAGGTCCAGTCGGATTTCCAGGCGCGCCACTGGCAGACCGATACGATGTTCGCCGAACGCTTCGTGGAAGTGCAGGCGGCGCTCGATCTCGACGAAAGCAATTTCTCCGATGAGCGCAAGCGCCTGATCGGGGCGTATTTCTGCCACGAATACACCTATTCGGCGGCTGCGCTGATGAACCCCTCGATCGTGCCGCATCCCGATCAGACCGGGCTGCGCGACGGGGCCTGCCGCTTCGTCATGTCGTTGCGCGCGGTCGGGGAAGGCCACATCAGTTCGATCGGCTTTCGCGAGGGGATCATGCATTCCGGCGGCCGGTTCGAATTGTGGCCGCAAGCCGCCTTCGCCACCGCGGTCGAACTCGAGGATGCCTCGCTGGCCGACAGCGAGGCGGGCGTCATCGTGCAGCGCCACCGCGATTCGACCTTGTCGAACACCGTCATCTTTCCCATCACCGAGCAGCAGCGCCACGGGCTCGAGGACCTGCGCATGGTCCGCTTCGATCACGGCGATGGCGATTTCGAGTGGATCGGGACCTATACGGCCTATTCCGGATCGACCATCCGGTCCGAACTGCTGCGGACCCGCGATTTCAAGGAATTCAGCCTCGAACCGATCGAGGGCGACGTGGCGCGCAACAAGGGCATGGCCCTGTTTCCCGAGAAGATCGACGGCAAGTTCATGATGATTGGCCGGCAGGACGGCAAGAACCTGTTCATCCTGCAATCGGACGAGCTGGAGCGTTGGGAAGGCGAGGGCGCGCTGCTGATGGAGCCGGCGTTCCCGTGGGAATTCATCCAGATCGGCAATTGCGGCAGCCCGGTGAAGACCGATGCCGGCTGGCTGCTCCTGACTCACGGCGTCGGCCCGATGCGCAAATACGCGCTGGGCTGCGTCCTGCTCGACCTCGAGGACCCGTCGAAGGTCATCGCCCGTTCGCGCGAACCGATCCTGACCGCGGTTGATGCCGACCGGGCGGGCTATGTCCCGAACGTGGTCTATACCTGCGGGTTGTTGAAGGTCGGCGAGGATCTGCTGATCCCCTACGGCATATCGGACAGCGCGGTGGGCTTCGCCACCACCACGGTCGACGAACTGATCGACTACGTCGACTGAGATCGGCCTCGCGCCTTGCCCGGTAAACCGAGGCGCGAGGGCGAGAGGGCTTACATGCGGTGGCTTCGCACGGTCTGGCACAGGTCGGGGTCTGGCCTGCTCCCTGACCACGCGGATACGCACCTCCCGGCCGAACGCCACGCCTCCCGCCCCCGAAACCGGCGGAACAGGCCCGCGAACCCGTTTGCGCGCTCCAACCTTTACAGGGCCGATAAAGCAAGCCACCGATGGGCCTTGCGAAGAAGGGGCATGAGATGAGCGACTGGACGATCGGCATTATCGGCGGCTCCGGCCTTTATGCGATCGATGCGCTGGAAGACGCGCAGTGGATCCAGGTCAATTCCCCCTGGGGCGAACCCTCCGATGAAATCCTGTGCGGCAAGATCGGCCATGTTCGCGTGCGCTTCCTGCCGCGCCACGGCCGGGGCCATCCGCTGATCCCGTCAAAGGTCAACGCGCGGGCGAATATCGATGCGCTCAAACGCACCGGCTGCACCGACATTCTCGCGATCAGCGCGGTCGGCTCGCTGTCGGAGGAATTGCCGCCGGGCCGCTTCGTCACCGTCGACCAGTTCATCGATAATACGAAAGGCCGCCCCTCGAGCTTCTTCGACAGCGGCTTCGTCGCCCATGTGTCGATGGGCGATCCGGTCTGCACCCGGCTGTCGAAGTTTGCCGCGCTGGCGGTCGAGGCTGCGGGCGGCGACGTGACCGAAGGCGCGACCTACCTTGCGATGGAAGGGCCGCAATTCTCGACGCGGGCGGAAAGCCGCATGTATCGCCACTGGGGCGCGGAAGTGATCGGGATGACCGGCATGCCCGAGGCCAAGCTCGCCCGCGAGGCCGAACTGCCCTATGCCATGCTCGCCATGGTGACCGATTGGGACAGCTGGCGCGAGGGCGAGGCGGCGGTCGATGTCGGCGTGATCATCGAACAGATGCAGCAGAATTCGGCACTGGCCAAGAAGACGGTCGAGGCGCTGTGCCGCGGCCTGCCGAGGAAACGCGCGCCATCGCCGATCGACCGTTCGCTCGACGATGCGGTGATCACCGCGCCCGACAGGCACGACAAGGAGTTGATGACCAAGCTCGATGCGGTGGCAGGACGGCTGTTCCGCTACGGATGAGCGAGGCGTACGATCTCCTGATCGTCGGCGGCGGGATCAACGGCGCCGGGATCGCGCGCGACGCGGCGGGGCGGGGCCTGTCGGTCCTGCTGGTCGAGAAGGACGATCTGGCCGCCCATACCTCGTCGGCCAGCACCAAGCTGGTGCATGGCGGCCTGCGCTATCTCGAGCAATGGGCGTTCCGGCTGGTGGCGGAGGCCCTGCGCGAACGCGAGGTGCTGCTGAAGGCCGCGCCACACATTATCTGGCCGCTGCGCTTCGTCATGCCGCATCTGGCCGGAATGCGCCCGCAATGGATGCTGCGGCTGGGCTTGGCCCTGTACGACCGGATCGGGGGCAAGGGCACCCTGCCGCGCTCGGGCAGGGTCGACCTGCGCGAGGCGCCGCACCGCGGCACGCTGCATGATGTGCTGACGAAGGGCTTCGAATATTCCGACTGCTGGGTCGAGGATGCCCGTCTCGTCGTGCTGAGCGTGATGGATGCCGAGGCGCGCGGGGCACGCATCGCGACACGCACCGCATGCATCGGCCTCGAACGCGGGAAGGACAGGTGGAGGGCGACCCTGCGCTCCGACGATGGCGAGCGGCAGGTTACGGCGCGCGCCGTCATCAACGCCGCCGGCCCCTGGGTCGACCGGGTGGCGAAGACCGCGCTTGGCCAGGGCACGCCGTCGCATCTGCGGCTGGTGAAGGGCAGCCACATCATCGTCACCCGCGCCTATCCCGGCGAACACGCCTATCTGTTCCAGCAGCCCGACAAGCGCGTGGTCTTCGCCATTCCCTACGAGCGGGACTATACCCTGATCGGCACCACCGACCTGCTCTATGACGGCGATCTCGATACCGTCGCCATCAGCGAGGACGAGCGCACATATCTGCGCGAGGCCGCCTCCCGCTATTTCCGCAGCCCCATCGCGGAGGACGAGATCGTGCGCACCTATGCGGGCGTACGCCCGCTCTACGAGGACAATGCGGGAAGCAATTCGACCGTCACCCGCGACTACGTGTTCGAGCTGGATGACCGGGGCGGCGCGCCGATCCTGTCGGTCTATGGCGGGAAGATCACCACCTATCGCAAGCTGGCCGAACACGCGCTGGCCCGGCTCGGCAAGGTGATGGCGATCCCCGGCGCCCCCTGGACCAGGGATGCGCCCCTGCCCGGTGGCGACATGCCGGATGCCGATTTCGCGCGCTTCCTGTGGCAGGCGAGCGAGCGGTGGGACTGGCTTCCGCCCGAAACCCTCCTGCGCCTCGCCCGCGCCTATGGCACGCGCATGGCGGTCTTGCTTGGTGAGGCACGCGCGCTGGACGATCTCGGCACGCATTTCGGCGGCGATCTCTATGAAGCGGAGCTGCGCTATCTCGTGCGGCACGAATATGCCCGCACAGCGGAAGACGTGTTGTGGCGGCGCAGCAAGCTCGGCCTGCACTTGCCGTTCGAGGAACAGGCCGGCGTGGCGGACTGGTTTGCCGGGGTGGGCGCGTAGCTTCACAAAGGTTGAAAGCATGGCGCATGGAGGCCAAGTGAGCCAATTGCCTTCCTCGAACCGACCGGAGTCGCATGGCCCTGCACGATCCTGCCCACCTTTCCCCCATCTCCCGCCAGGACCTGCGCAAGGCCTACCGCGCGGAAGAAAATGCGTGCGTGGCCGAACGGCTCGAACAGGCCGGCATGGACGGCCCGACGCATGAGCGTGCCGCCGACCTCGCGATCAAGCTGATCGAGGGCGCCCGCCGCCAGAAAGCCAGCGGGATCGACGCCTTTCTCCATCAATACGGCCTCGCGACCGACGAGGGCATCGCCCTGATGTGCCTGGCGGAGGCGTTGCTACGGGTGCCCGACGCGCCGACCGCCGATGCCCTGATTCGCGACAAGATCGGGGATATCGACTGGTCGGAACACATGGGCAAGGGCTCGACCACTTTCGTCAACGCGGCGACCTTCTCGCTCATGCTGACCGGCGAGGTCTTGGACCGGCCGGAAGAGGCGAAGCGCGGCCTCGGCACCTCGCTCAGGCGCGCAATCAACCGGCTGGGCGAGCCGGTCATCCGCAAGGCGACTTTCCAGGCGATGCGCATTCTGGGCGGGCAGTTCGTCTATGGCCGGACGATCAACGAATCGCTGAAGCGCGCCGCGCCGGAACGGGCGCGCGGCCTCACCCATAGCTTCGATATGCTGGGCGAAGGGGCGATGACCTATGAGGACGCCGAACGCTATCACCGCAGCTACGCCGCCGCGATCGACCGGCTGGCGCGCGAGGCCAACGGCTCGGTGATCGAATCGCCGGGCATCTCGATCAAGCTGTCGGCGCTGCACCCCAAATACACCTTCCTCCATGCCGATCTCGCCATCGGTGACCTGCTGCCGGTGGTGCGCGACCTTGCCGCCAAGGCGCGCGACGCGAACATCCATTTCACCATCGACGCCGAAGAGGCCGAACGGCTGGAACTCTCGCTCGACCTGATCGAGGCGCTGGTGCGCGATTCAAGCCTGTTCGAGCGTGCGGACGGCAGCCGCTGGGAAGGCTTCGGCCTCGCCATCCAGGCCTATCAGAAACGCGCCGTCCCGCTGTGCGACTGGATCGTGCGCCTTGCGCGCAAGCATGACCGCAAGCTGTTCGTGCGGCTGGTGAAGGGTGCCTACTGGGATACCGAAGTCAAGCTGACGCAGGTTGGCGGACTGAAGGATTTTCCGGTCTTCACCCGCAAGGTGGCGACCGATGTCAGCTATCTCGCCAGCGCCCAGCGCCTGCTGGCCGCGCCCGAGGCGATCTATTCCGCCTTCGCGACCCACAACGCCTACACGATCGGCGCGATCAAGGCGATGGCGGCCGGCCAGCCCGGCGAAAAGCCGGTGTTCGAATTCCAGCGTCTGCACGGCATGGGCGAGGACGTCTACGGCGCGCTCGCCAAGCTTGAAGGCAATGATCGCACCACCGTGCGCATCTATGCCCCGACCGGCACCCACAAGGACCTGCTCGCCTATCTGGTGCGCCGCCTGCTGGAAAACGGGGCGAACAGTTCGTTCGTCAACCGCATGGCCGATGCGGACGTGCCCGCCGCCGATCTGGCGAACGACCCGGTGGCCGAGCTGAAGGCACTGAAGCCCTATCGCAACCCTGCCATCCCGCTGCCGGGCGATATCTTCCCGGGCCGGGTCAACAGCGCCGGGATCGATCTTTCCGATCCGCTGGTGCGCGAACCGCTGATCGACCGGCTGGATGCGCTGGCGTTCAAGCACTGGCGCGCCGAACCCACCTTCGTCTCCGACGAGGAAGGCGAGGTTGCGCCGATCACCAAGCCGCACGACCTGTCGGCCGAGGTGGGCACAAGGCGCGATGCGCTCGATTTCGAAATCGAGGAAGCCATCAGCCGGGCCGAGGCTGTCCAGCCGGGCTGGAACGCATTGGGCGGAGAAAAGCGCGCCCTGCTGCTCGAAGCCGCGGCCGACCTATTCGAGGCGCATACCGAGGAGTTTCTCTCCCTGTGCCAGCGCGAAGCCGGCAAGACGCTGGTCGATGCGGTGCTCGAATTGCGCGAGGCGGTCGATTTCCTGCGCTATTACGCGGTCGAGGCGCGGCGCCTGTTTTCCGCCCCGATCCCGCTGCCCGGCCCGACCGGCGAGGAGAACCGCCTGACGTTGAACGGGCGCGGCGTGTTTGCCTGCATCAGCCCGTGGAACTTTCCCCTGGCCATCTTCATCGGCCCGCCCGCCGCCGCGCTCGCCGCCGGCAATACGGTGGTCGCCAAGCCGGCCGAGCAGACCCCGCTGATCGCCGCGCTCGCGGTGCGGTTGTGTCACGAGGCTGGCATTCCCGAGGAGGTGTTCCAGCTCCTGCCGGGTGCGGGCGAGGTGGGCGAGATGATCACTTCCGATCCGCGGATCGCCGGGGTCGCCTTCACCGGCTCCACCCAGACAGCGCAGGCGATCAATCGCGGGCTCGCCGCGCGCGAGGGCCGCATCGCGACCTTCATCGCCGAGACCGGCGGGCAGAACGCGATGATCGTCGATTCCACGGCCTTGCCCGAACAGGTCACCCGCGACGTCGTCGGGAGCGCGTTCCAGAGCGCGGGGCAACGCTGTTCGGCGCTGCGCGTCCTCTACATCCAGGACGACGTGTATGACGAGATGGTCCGCATGATACGCGGCGCGTTCGAGGCGCTGCAGATCGGCAATCCGGAAAACCTCGCCACCGATGTGGGCCCGGTGATCGACCCGGATGCAAAGTCCTCGCTCGAACGCCATGTCGCCCGGCGCAAGAAGGGCAGCTCGCAGGTCTGGCGTCGCCGCCTGCACAGCGGCGCGTCGGCCGGGTGCTACGTCGCGCCGACGATCATCGAGATCGAGTCCATCTCCGACCTCAAGCGCGAGAATTTCGGTCCGATCCTGCACATCGCGCGTTTCAAGGGGCGCGAGCTCGGCAAGGTGATGGACGAGATCAACGCCACCGGTTTCGGCCTCACGCTCGGCCTCCACAGCCGCAACGACGACACCCGCGCCTTTATCGAGGCGCGGGCGAAGGTCGGCAATTTCTACGTCAACCGCAACCAGATCGGCGCGGTGGTTGAAAGCCAGCCATTCGGCGGGGAAGGCCTGTCGGGCACCGGCCCCAAGGCGGGCGGCCCGCATTACGTCCTGCGGTTTGCGACCGAACGCCTCGTCTGCATCGATACGACCGCGGCGGGGGGCAACGCGACGCTGCTGGCAAGTTGAGCTCCTGCTTGTCCAGCTTCAAAAGCTTATGAAACACTCGCTGATCCGGTGTTCAGCTCGTTCAACAGGCGACGCAAAGAGGCACTGCGCGTGAGTGAGTCACGGATTCTGAGTGCGGCGCAGATACGCCGGATTGAGCCGTACTTTCCCATGTCGCGCGGCATCTCCCCCGGTCGATGATCGGCGAATCGTCAGCGGCCTCGTCTTCGTGATCCGCAATGGCCTGCGCTGGTGAGATGCCCGGAACTTACTTCTCCGGTTGAGGTGACGGAAGTAGCTCTGGCGCGCTTCGACGCCAATAAAACGGAGGCTGTTCAATCACGCTCGGCTCCGTCGCGAGCAACGGCGCGAACTGTTCGGCCTTGGGGCAATAGATGGGGCAGCTGTCGATCCGCGTCCGAACAGCAGATCCTCGACGTTTCAAAAGCGCAGCGGAAGGCGGCCGGACATTATCATGACTAGCCGGGTCACCGCAGGCGAGGAGTTCCAATACTGGAATGGGATTGATGGCCTGCGGGTCTGAGCATGCCGACGCCCTACGCGACCTCCAGACGTCAGCCGCGCATCTGCTTTGCAGATGACACTACTGAAAGTTCCATCAAGAATAGTAAAGCTGGACGCCGAGCGACGGTACTGACTTGATCAGGGTAAAAACGCGACAGGACAGGGGTTCTTAAAACCAGGTGCGCCAAAAAAAACGGGCGGAGCCAACGCCCCGCCCGTTCAATATTCATAAGTGACGAGAGATCAGGCGCTGACGGGCTGATCATCTTCATCATCATCGGCAACGATAAGGATCGTTGCAACGACCACCGCTGCGGCGGCTACCGCAATGGCGACAGGAAACGGGGGGTTTTCGCCAGCTTCTCTTTGCTGAACGCCGGAAGCGGGGCGCGAGCTATCGACCTGCGCCACAGCAGGCACGGCCACGAGAGCAGCGGCGGCCGCGGCGGCAGAAAGAATACGGTTCTTCATAGAATCTCCAATTCAGATGCGACTATTCAAATTCGGCATACAGAACAGAGAGTCGCTATGCAACTGTGGATGTCCGTCGTTGCCGGCATGAAATTTTCTTGTGGTGTATCTGCAACAATCACGTTCGTACCGTATCGTCTGTCTCGATCTCGATCATTCCGCTTTCTGTATTTTCCACCGCGGCCATGAAGCGGCGCTCCGTTCCCTCCAGCGCCACGGCCGTCAACCGTCCGCTTTCATAAGCGCCGGTATCGATCCCGATACGATTGGAGCGCTCGTCCACGGTCTCGGTGATCGTATGCCCATGCACAACCATGTGGGAGAGGCGTTTGCCATGGGACAGGAACGGCTCGCGAATCCAGAACAACTCGCGGCCGGACTGTTCTTCCAGTGGAACGTCGGGGTGAATCCCGGCATGGACGAAAAGATAATCCCCGATCACGATCCAGTCCTCGAAACCGCGGATGAAATCCAGGTCGGCCTCCGGTAGGATATCAGGCAACATCGCTCGCAATTCGTCATTGGTAGCCGCGTCGTAAGAAGCGCGGTCGATGCCATAGCTCAACACCATTTCGCGCCCGCCAAAGCGCAGATAGCTGCGCAAGGCGTCACTCGATTCCAGCGCGGCCAGAAGCATCTGTTCGTGATTGGCCATCAGCACGCGCACGGTCCGATGCCGCATCCAGTTGCGCACGAAAGCGATCACGCCCGCGCTTTCGGGCCCGCGGTCGATTAAGTCGCCGAGCAGAATGATGGTCGTTCGTGCGGGCTGCCGCCCGGCATCGTCGGCCTCGATCGCGCGCGCAAGCGGCTCAAGAAGGTCGAGTCGGCCGTGCACGTCCCCGATCGCGTAGACTCGCTCTGCCTCGGGAATCGCGGGACGCGGAACATCAGCTTCGGACTGGACAAGACGGATCAGTTTGGCAAACATCACGCGCGCTTTAGCCTGCGCGACTGAACCAGGACAGAATGCATGCGCGAAAGCGCAAGTTGCCGTAGGCGGGGGCTTATTTCCTGAACCTGGCAACGAATTGTTCAGAAAAAGTGGGACGGGCAATAGGCCATGCTGTTCGGTTCAAACCGGCCAATGCCAGATATTACGGTCGCTGACGGGCGCAGGCCTCATTGATCAGAGACAGAAGATAACGGTGGCCGCCAGAACGATGGTAGAGAAGAAGGTCGTGGGGCATCGATCGTGGCGGGTTGCGACGCGTTGCGATTGACGAAAATGATACCGCTCAGCACCCGCCAATCATCAACCCGTGGGTTGCCCTAGCTCTTCGGGAAAGTACGGCGAAAGCGGCGCTACCTGTTCGCCCGTCAGCCAGTATAGATCGCTCATGCTCAATCTTCTTACGGCGCCCACCCCATCAGCCAGTTTACGCCGTAAAACGCTTATCATGACCGGGTTCAAATTAAAAACTGACTTTCGCCTTCGTCATAAACGACTGTCTGAAGCCATGCTTTAAACATCGAGTTCAGAATTTGGCCTTTTGCAATTCTGTCTTCGAGAAAGACTGATAAGCGATTGACATGAGATGAGGGAACGCTCGTCCTTCTCCTTGCACCGAAATGCAAGCGATTTGCAATGCCCAGCGCTGGCTCGACCTGCCACCAATCTTCGATGTTGATCCACACCTATTCGACCGACCAAAATTTCCGGAGTGGGAACGCATTTCAGAAGCCCGCCATGGTCATATGCCGAATTCCAGATTATGGCGGCATCCATTCTCACAGGCACAATCATTGTTACGAATGGAACGCATGAAAGCAGTAATATTGGCCGGCGGACTGGGCACCCGCTTCAGCGAGGAAACCTCGATCCGCCCCAAACCGATGATCGAAATCGGCGGAAAGCCGATCCTCTGGCATATAATGAAGATCTATTCCGCAAATGGAATCAACGATTTTATCATATGCTGCGGCTACAAAGGCTATGTCATCAAGGAATATTTCGCTAACTACTTTCTGCATATGTCCGACGTGACCTTCCGCATGGAAGAGAACCGAATGGAAGTGCATCGGCGGCGTACAGAGCCCTGGAACGTAACGCTCGTCGACACTGGCGACATTTCCATGACCGGCGGCAGGCTGGCACGCGTGGCGGGGTATTTGCGGGATGAAACGGAATTCTGCATGACCTATGGTGACGGAGTCGGGGACGTTGATATCGCGGCCTCCATCGCCTTTCACCGTGCCCATGGGCGGGAGGCGACGCTGACTGCCGCCGTGCCTCCCGGTCGCTTCGGCGCGCTCGACATGGATGGCGAACGCGTTGCAAGCTTTCTTGAAAAACCCGCCGGAGACGGCGGCATGATCAATGCAGGCTTTTTCGTCCTGTCCCCCAAGGTGCTGGACCGGATCCCCGAAGACGGAACCATTTGGGAGCAGGAACCCTTGCGCGATCTCGCGTCCGAAGGCGAATTGATGGCGTACAAGCACCATGGGTTCTGGCAACCGATGGACACCTTGCGCGACAAGCAGAAGCTGGAAGCTCTGTGGGAAGCAGGCGAGGCGCCGTGGAAAGTATGGTGAACCCCGATCCACAATTCTGGGCCGGCAAGCGGGTTTTCCTGACCGGCCATACGGGCTTCAAGGGCGCATGGCTGACGCTATGGCTGGAAAGTCTGGGGGCGCAGGTTCACGGCTACGCACTGGCCGCAGATGGCGCGCATAATCTGTTCGATACAATCGATGCGGGAAGCCGCATCAACTCGACCATCGGTGATATTCGCGAGCCGGAACACTTGCGGAATGCCATGGTTGCCGCCGACCCTGAAATCCTCATCCATATGGCTGCGCAGCCTCTCGTCCGGGCTTCTTATGATGATCCGACCGGCACTTTTGCCACCAATGTGATGGGCACGGTCAACGTGCTGGAAGCGGCGCGGCTTTGTCCGGCCTTGCGCGCGATTGTGTCCGTTACGACCGACAAATGTTACGAAAACCGGGAATGGTTGTGGGGATACCGCGAGGATGAGGCACTGGGGGGGCACGATCCCTACAGCAGTTCCAAGGCATGTGCCGAACTTGTGTCCGCCGCATGGCGCAAATCGTTTTTCTCCGTGGAGGAAAACGGACCGGCACTGGCAACCGCGCGCGCCGGCAACGTGATCGGCGGGGGGGATTGGGCACCTGATCGCTTGGTGCCCGATACTCTTGCCGCGTTCGCCGTGGGGCAATCGGTCGCTATCCGCAATCCGCTCGCAACCCGCCCGTGGCAGCATGTGCTGGAACCCCTCTCGGGCTATCTCATTCTGGCCGAAGCACTATGGCGCCAAGGGGCGGCGGTTGCTGAAAGCTGGAATTTCGGGCCCAGCGAGGAAGGTGCCGCGCCCGTACATCGCATCGTTGAATACTTGGCCGGGGAATGGGGCGCGCCGTTTTCAAAATCGGCTGCGGAATTCGATGACGTCCAGGCAAGAGGCTGGGTGCCGGCGGACGGATATCATCCGCACGAGGCCCATTCATTGCGCTTGGACATTGCCAAGGCGGGGGCGAAGCTTGGCTGGCGTCCGCGCTGGGCGCTGGGTGAGACGCTCGCCCGGATCGTGACCTGGCACAAGGCATGGCTGGCCGGTGCTGATATGCGCGCGCATTGCTTGGCCGCGATCGAATCCTATAACTCCACCCAGGTTCCGAAAGAGATTTGAATCCCATGAATTCCGACAATGCCCAAGCGGACTTGCGTGCCGAGATAATCGCCATGGCACGCCAGCATTTCAATGCCCGGCCAGAGCCCGCTTTCGTGCCGGGCGAAACCTACATTCCGCCATCGGGCAAAGTGATGGATGCCGAGGATTGCGGCACTCTGATCGACTCCGCGCTCGACATGTGGCTGACCGCAGGGCGGTATGCCGAACGGTTCGAAACGGAGCTGGCCGAAAAGTTCGGCACCCGATACGCCAAGCTGACCGTGTCCGGTTCGGCGGCCAACCTTCTGGCGTTCGCATGCCTTACGTCGTGGAAACTGGGCGACAAGCGGATCAAGCCCGGTTCCGAAGTGATTACCGTGGCCGCCGGGTTTCCGACCACCGTTTCGCCTATCGTGCAATATGGCTGCATTCCGGTATTCGTCGATGTCGACATCGCTACCCATAATGTCGATGTCGATCTCCTCGAAGCGGCCATTACCGATAAGACAAGCGCGGTCATGATCGCGCATTCACTGGGAAATCCATTCGATGTCGCGCGGGTCGCTGAATTCTGCCGCGCGCATGGGCTCTATCTGATCGAGGATTGCTGCGACGCATTTGGTGCCACCATCGGCGGTCGTCAGGTGGGCACATTCGGGGATGTCGCAACGCTCAGTTTCTATCCGGCCCATCATATCACGATGGGTGAGGGTGGAGCAGTCATGGTGAACAGCCCGCTGCTTGCCAAGACCGTGGAAAGTTTCCGCGACTGGGGGCGCGATTGCTACTGCAAGCCTGGCGAAGACAACACCTGCAACAAGCGCTTTGGATGGCGCCTGGGAACGCTGCCCAAGGGTTACGACCACAAATATACCTACAGCCATGTTGGCTACAACCTGAAGGTCAGCGACATGCAGGCCGCGGTCGGGGTCAGCCAATTGTCCAAGCTCGATCGGTTCATCGAGCGGCGTCGCGCCAATTTCGCCGGATTGACCAAACGGCTGCGGGAAGCCGGACTGGATAAGATCTATCATCTGCCCGAAGCGACGCCGGACAGCGAACCGAGCTGGTTCGGCTATCTACTGACGCTGCGCGACGATACCGGAATCGATCGCAATCGTCTGGTCAAGACGTTGGAGGAGCGCAAGATCGGCACAAGAATGCTGTTCGCCGGCAATCTGACCCGGCAGCCCGCTTTCCAGCATGTCGATTATCGCGTGCATGGCGACCTTACCAATACGGACAAGATCATGAACAACAGTTTCTGGATCGGCGTATGGCCGGGCATCGACGATGCCAGGATGGACTACATGGTCAAGGTGCTGGAACAGCTGACTCGCGAAATGCAGACGGGATCGCCAGAACCGGTCGCCTGACCGAAAGAACGGTATCATGCAGATCGAAGATTTCGGATTTCCCGGCGCTTTCGTCATTCGCCCGCGCGTGCTGGCGGATGATCGCGGCACTTTCGTAAAGACGTTTCATGCAGACAATTTCGCTGCAGCAGGACTCAGGACCGATTGGCGGGAAGAATTCTATTCGACTTCTGCTCGAGGAATCGTGCGGGGCCTTCATTTCCAGGTTCCTCCGGCCGATCATGCCAAGCTGGTCACATGTCTTGCCGGATCGGTGATCGATGTCGTGGTCGATCTGCGACGCGGTTCGCCAACCGAAGGCGAGGTTCGTTCGATCCAGCTCGATGCTTGCGATGCCTTGGGTCTCTATTTGCCGAGCGGAATAGCGCACGGCTTCCAATCACTCAGCGAGACAAGCACGATGTTGTACAAGGTCACAAGCGTGCATGCGCCCGAATGCGATGCCGGCATCGCATGGGACAGTATCGGTTTTGTCTGGCCGGTGGCAGAGGCGGAGCTGTCGCCGCGTGACCGCGCGCATCCCGCCCTCTCCAGCTTCGACAGTCCTTTTGTTTTCGATCCTGCCCGATGACGCGGGCGCTGATCACCGGCGTCACCGGTTTCATCGGCGGCCATCTCGCCAGCCTGTTGCTGCGGGAAGGCTGGGAGGTAGCAGCCTTGGTGCGTGCGGAAAGCGACACCGCGGCGCTCGATCCGCGTATTCAAATCCACCGCATTGCGGGCGAGGCAGGGGGTTTGATCGAAATACTGCACGATGTCCGGCCTGACATCGTGTTCCATCTCGCCTCGCTCTACCTCACCGATCACACTGCGGAACAGGTGCAAGATCTTGTCGCCTCGAACGTCCTGTTCCCGGCTTTGCTGGCCGAGGCGATGACGGCGACAGGCTGCCGCCGCCTGGTCAACACCGGCACTGCCTGGCAACATTTCGGCATGTCCGGTTACAATCCGGTCAATCTCTATGCTGCGACCAAACAGGCCGCGCTCGACCTGTTGCGCTATCACTGCGATGCACGCGAACTCTCGCTGATTACGCTCGAACTGTTTGATACTTACGGGCGCGGCGATCCGAGGCGCAAGCTGGTCCAGTTGCTGATCGATGCCGCTTTGTCGGGCGAGCCCCTGGGCATGTCACCGGGCGAGCAGGTGATCGATCTCACGCATGTCGAAGACGTTGCCGAAGCCTTTCTGGTGGCGGGACGACGGCTGCTGGACACGGATGCGAAGCTGGACGAACGCTTTTTGATCTCGGGCGAACGATTGCGTGTACACGAACTGGTTACGCTGGTGGGCGATACACTTGGTCGTCCGATGGCAGTGGAACTGGGTGCACGGCCCTATCGCCCGCGCGAGGTCATGCAGCCGGTGATGCCGGATCGACATGACCGCCTGCCTGGATGGCAACCGCGCCGCCATCTCGTAACCGAATTGCCCGGACTGGCCGGGGCGGACTGAGGCGCACGGGCAGTGACAGGAAATAGCCGGACCGACCCATCGTTGCCGCCGGGACCAGCGGCGCCGGGCGGGTTGCCACAGGCGGGGCTGATCGGAACACTGCGTGCGCGACTGCGCGACCATTCGGCTTTCGGTCTGGGGATCGCGGCGCAATTGCTGCAATATGGCTCCGGCCTTATTCTCCTGCCATTTATCGTCACGCGGCTGCCGGCGGCTGAAGTCGGTGTGTGGTACATTTTCATCACGCTTCAGGGCTTGGTCGCGCTGGCCGATTTCGGTTTTCAACCGACTTTCTCGCGCAGCTTCTCATCTGCCTATGCCGGGGCGGAGCGGATTGCGCGGGAAGGCCACGCACCCACCGGTGGGGCGGCCAACCTTCCCTTAGTGCGGGACTTGCTGCGGCTCTGCCGCCGCTTCTACGGCGTCCTGGCATTGGTGGTGATCGGCTTGCTGGCAGCTACCGGCGTGTTCTATCTACCCGTCGTTATTCGTGGTGAGGGAATCGCGGCGGGGGACGTGCAGGTCGCCTGGGCGGTTCTTTCAGCTGGTACCGCGCTGATGATCTATTTTTCATGGAACAATGGTTTTCTGTTCGGGGCGGGCCGCGTTTCCTCCACCTATTGGGGGCAGATTGCCAGTCGCGTGGGTTTCATCGTGATTGGCGGCGGGGCGCTGTTGGCGGGATGGGGCCTGATCGGACTGGCGATGGGCAATCTCGCTTCTGTAATCATGGCGCGCATCATCCTCCAATGGCGCATGGCGCCCCTGCTGCGCGCCTTGCGAACGGTCTCGTCTTCCGGACACGCGCGAGACGCGAACGGTACGGACGAATTGTTCGCCGCGATCTGGCCCAATGCCGCACGGATGGGCCTGGTGGCGATCGGCGCCTTCTGTATTACTAGGCTGAACGTATTGGTCGCATCCAGCTTCTTCAGTCTGGAAGTCGCAGCCAGCTATGCCATCACCTTGCAGCTGATGAGCGCCGTCAATTCGGTCGCCCAACTGCCGATTGGTATTGCTGTGCCGCAGATGGTCCGGCTGCGTGTGACGGACCAATTCGATGCGCTGCGGTCGATGTGGCTGGCCCGCCAGGCCATGTTGCTGGGACTGTTTCTGACAGGCGTTCTGTTCATTGCCTTCGTGGCCGAGCCATTGCTCGCTTTCGTCGGCAGCAATGTACAACTGCTGCCCCTGCCGTTGATCGCACTGCTGGGCCTTGTCGCTCTGCTGGAAGCCAATCATTCGGCGTGTGCGATGGTAATTACCACTGGCAACATGGTGCCCTTCGTCGCCTCTGCGCTGCTGTCTGGTCTGGCGGTGGCCGTGCTGTCGATCTGGAGCGCCTCGGCAGGAGTGGGCATCGCAGGACTGATCCTGGCGCAGGGAATCGTGCAGCTGGCATATAATAACTGGAAATGGCCACTTGAATTGTGGCGGGAACTGCACTGATGAACCCCTTTCTTGCGTATGACGGGTTTGCCGCGATCGACGGCATACCATCCCAGCTGGTTTGGGAGACCAATGCCCCGTCGCCCGACAGTCAGATGCCGCGCGCGACCATTGCAATTCCAACTTATCGCCGGTTCGATACCTTGCTCGAGGCGATCGCCAGCGCGGTAGAACAAACGGGAGTGCAAGCGCCCGATATCGTCATTGTTGACAATGAGGGTTTCGGAGCCAAGCCGGAAGCGGTCCGCACGGCGCTGACCGATAAGGGTGGATCGTGGATCCGTTATTTCGTCAACACCAGCAATCTCGGAATGTTCGGCAATTGGAACCGATGCATCGAACTTGCCCGAACCGACTGGCTGACAATCCTGAACGATGACGACTTGCTTCGCCCAGCCTTTCTGGCGCGGGCGTTGGCAACGCTGGATCGCATGCCACCGGCGGACGGGCTGATCTGCAAGAAGGGAACGCGTGACCGGCGAAGCAATCCTCCTGCACCCGTGGCGGCGGCGACGGGATTGCGCTCTCGGATCGGTCGGACCTTGCATCGCGCCGCGTTCCGAGGCGGGGCGATGCGGGTTGATGCGCGGCGCTTGTTCTTCGGCAATGAACTCGGCAATGGCGCAGGTTTGTTATTCCGGCGGGATGCTGCATTAGCGCTTGGCGGTTATGATGCGGATGCGGCACCTTCGGCTGATTTCCTCTTCCTTGTTCGTCTGGCCCTTGGAAAAGGACTTTACTGGTTGGATGAAGAACTGGCGGAAGTAGGGCTGGGCGACAATGAATCGATGGCACCGGAAGTGCTTCGGCAATTCGTAGTGCAACTGCATGACCTGCGAACGCATATGGTCGGAAGGGTGGTGCCCCGAAGCTGGGCAAGGATGCTGCCCCTGCTGGCGGCCAACCATATTGCCGTAGCTAAGCTCGCTTGGGACGTAACGCTCGACCCTAAAGTGATTGGTCGAGAGATCGGGTTGATGCTGCCCGATCCCGATCTGCGCAAGGAACGGTGGCTGCGGATGTGTAATGGGGTATTCTGATGAGAGCGTATCGTTGTCTGTTCGCTCCTCGATGCGTATGGGGACGCATGGCTAGAACAATTCCAATCAGGTAATTTCTTTCTGTGAGTAACCTATCGCTATCAATGCAGAAGAAACCACTGGCTTGTGCCATGGAAGCCTATATTCGCCGTCTTGAAACCCCCGGAATGGTGCGCAGCACGACTCGCCGTATTTTAAAGGCCGTACAAACTCTTTTACCGGCCAGGCTGGTCCCACGTATCTTTACGTCTCAATTGGCTCTTGGCGCTGCAGTGCCGCAGATATATCGGCCGGTTCACGAGAGAAAGTCTCAGAACGAACGAGTCCTTACGCTGGTCAGTCACGAGCTTTCACCAACTGGTGCGCCCAAGCTTGCTTTGCAAGTTGCAAGAGCCTGTCTGAAAGATGGTTGGAAAGTAGTGGTGCTTAGTCCCAAAGATGGGACGTATCGGGATCAATTTTTAAACCACGGCGCTACCGTGATCGTCGATCCGCGTACATTGGGGAGATGGTCGCTTGCTCGCAAACTGGAAAAATTGTCGGATGCCGTGCTATGCAACACAATCGCTACAGCAGGCCTCATTCGCCATCTGCGATCCAAAGCTGTAATTTGGTATATACACGAAACAAAATATATTAACACGGTAGCAAAGTCTGGCATCGATCTTAGAGCGTTGCTGCGGCAGGTCGCGGAAATATGGGCATCGAGCCCCATGGTCTTCGATCACTTGGTACCGTACGCAGAAGAGTTGAAGATAATTGGCGCGGGAGTCGATCCTGTCAGGTCGTCGGTAGACACTTCTGGCTCTGCCGATTGCAAGCCATTACGCTTGCTGGTTTTAGGAAGTGTCGAAGTCCGAAAGGGGCAATTAATTCTGGCGCAAGCCTGCGCAAAATTGAGTCCACAGCAGCAGTATCAAATCGAAGTGGTGTTTTTTGGACAAGAGCTTGAGCCACATTATGCAAATGAGCTCAACCAGTTTGTAACGAGATTGCCAATGTTGCGCCGGCAAGGGGTGCTTTTGCCTGAGCAGGCTTTGCAGGAATTGGCAGAGGCGGATGGCGTGGTCATCCCATCGATTGATGAACCTCTTTCACTAGTAGCAGTCGAAGCCATGAGTGCTGGCAAGATCGTGATTTGCTCACAATCTTGCGGGATTGCTGGATATCTGGAGGATGACGTTTCCGCCTTTATCGCTGATCATCCGTCGGTCGACAAATTGGCCGCCACTTTGGCGCGCGCAATCGACGCAAGGGCAGATTGGCCTAGAATGTCGGACAACGCGTATAAAGTGTACGAACAGTGGTTTAGCCCTGCGGCCTTTGCCTGTCGCGTGTCCGAAGCGATGGATGGGATTACTTCTCGGCAGGCTGGCACCCAATTAAATCCGCAGCCCCATTTCGAAGCGCGGCGGTGACGCTCCATCATGGCCTTCTTCGCCGATAACGATCCGATAGAAAAAATCATCCGATATGATGGATTGACGCGGGATTGGACATTCGTGCCATCTCTCCCCCGGCCGGGGACTTTGGTCCATCGCGCTAAGGCGTGGGCCGTTGGCCGCATTCAGTCGCCTTGTTCTCGTATTCTGAAACCGGTTTCGCCGAAAGCGCGCTGGGTTCTCTACTTCATGTATTTGCCCGATGGTTCGTTGACTATTGCGCACCGCTTCACACTGCAACGCCTAGCTGCGCTATATACAGGGCTGCTGGTCGTCGCCGCTCTACCCGATGGCGCTGCTGTGCCAAGCGAAGTCTTCGACTACGCCGATGCTGCGATTGTTAAAAACCTGAACGGTTATGACTTCTCCGCTTACGCTATCGGCCTACGCGCTATCGAGCAAGGCAGTCCAGGGTGCGCAGTGTTCGTTCTTAATGATTCAGTGTACGGTCCGTTCTCCGACCTAAACCAGGAATTTGCTACCGCACCGTGGGATTTTACCGGTTATACGGGCTTTTCCATGATCGAGAACCACATCCAGTCCTATGCCTTCATGCTGAAGCGCGTGGACCGTACAACGTTGGATGCCCTGCATTCCGTTTTCCCTGAAAACTATGCATATGATCGCTACAAAGACGTGGTGTTCCAGCAGGAAACGAGGCTTGCGCGGGTTGCGAGCCGTTCGATGTCAGTCGGTGCGCGCTGGTTCGCCGATTATCGGACCGCCGCCGATCCTTCATTCTTTGCAGCGCTGTCGCTTATGGAGACCGGCTTTCCGTTTCTTAAAAAGTCGCTGCTAAATCGCCGTCCGGACATTTACGACCGTGACATAATCGTCGCGGCACTCGAAAATCTCGGTCATCCCCTACCGTGAACCAAGGCACAGTTTGACGCTATCGTCGGAATGGCTGTAGAGCGGCCAGTGCTCCGGGCTGACTTGAAATATGGTGGCGAAATAGAACGACTGGCGGAGTGCGATTGTTCGTACCGGTATAATGACGTGAACGTTCAGAGATCCATTCATTCGAACGTCCTGCGCCGTACGGCGCTAGGCAAGGCGACGCAGAACCGGCGGATCCGGGCCTATGGCCTGCTGATCGCAAGCGATCTTGTCGCCATTCTATCTGCTTTCTTCGGCGCCAATGCTTTGCATTTGGGGGCTGACAGTTTTCAACACGCCACCACGATGACCGCCGTTATCATTCCGATCTTCCTATGGGATGCGGTGATTAATCGTGCCTATGGCGCGCGCGTTCTTGAACGGCCACGCGAAGGAGCGGTTAAAGCAGTCCGTGCGCTGGTTTTCAGTGCAATAGCCCTTTTGATCCTCGCCTATTCCTTCAAGACGGGCGCCGCCTTTTCCCGCATCATCTTTTGGAGCGGGGCGACTATGGCAAGTTGTCTCATCCTGTTTGGCCGGCTGATGCTCGGCCGGTTGTTCATTCGGCATTTCGGAGGCGTTCCATTCAACACCGTGGTAATCACGGACGGTATCGAATGGCAGGGTCTGGAAAGCGATTACGTCGTTGACGCCCGTGCGCTGAATTTCGATCCGACGACAGACGATCCCTATCATTATCACGATCTTTCGACCGAGATCACGGGAGCCGATCGCGTCCTCGTGGTTTGCTCGGACGAGCATGCCGTTGCCTGGTCCAGAGTGCTCAAGTCGCTTGCCGTTGACGGGGAAATTCTTGGACCCGACTTCGACCGCTTGGGCGCGATCGGGATCAATCATCACGCCGGCCGGCAGACGATCGTGGTGTCGGCCGGGCCGTTGCATCTCCGCGAGCGCATTCAAAAACGGGTATTCGACATCGTGGTAGCATCGTGTGCGCTGCTGGTCTTGGCTCCCGTGCTTTTAGCAGTCGCCGTGGCAATCCGCTGGGAATCGCCTGGACCGGTATTCTTCCGGCAGCAACGGATTGGAAGAGACAACCGGCTGTTCTGGATGTTCAAGTTCCGCAGTATGTATACCGCGCAATGCGATGCCAGTGCCGCCCAACTGACAACCCGCGGGGGAGACAGCCGCGTTACCCGTGTGGGTGAATTCATACGACGCAACAGTCTGGATGAATTGCCGCAGTTCATCAATGTGTTGCGCGGCGAGATGAGCGTGGTCGGTCCGCGCCCGCACGCGCTGTCAGCCAAGGCAGCAGAAAAGCTTTATTGGGAAATTGACCAGCGCTATCGCCACCGCCATGTGGTCAAGCCTGGTGTGACCGGCCTGGCGCAAATCCGCGGTTATCGCGGTGCGACAGTCGAGCAGACCGATCTGACCAACCGGCTCGCATCCGATCTCGAATATTTGAGCGATTGGTCGCTGACCACGGATATGTGGATCCTGTTCCGCACCATATTCGTGTTGCGGCACGACAATGCGTTCTGAAAACCCGGATATGATTGCAACGGACACGGCACGTTGGACCGCCAATGCGGACCGGATCTCGGTCGTCATACCGGTGTTGAATGCTGGTCCCTTCCTGAAGGATCTGCTGCCCGCACTGGCGCGACAGGGGCTTCCCCATGATCGTTTCCTTGTGCTCGATTCCCAGTCGAGCGACGATAGCGCTGCGGCTTTCCGGGAATTTGGCGCGACGGTCGTCGAGGTGGAGCAGGCGACTTTCAATCATGGCGGAACGCGCCAGCTGGCGGTTGAGATGCGACCGGAGGCCGAGTTCGTGGTCATGCTAACGCAGGATGCAATTCCGCAAGGGAAAGATACGCTGGCGCGTCTCGTTTCCGCTTTTGACGATAAGCAAGTGGGCATGGCCTATGGCCGGCAACTGCCTCGGCCCAACGCCCGTGCGATCGAGCGTCATGCGCGACTGTTCAATTATCCACCTACCAGCGAAAGCCGCTCGCTGGCAGACGCCCCGCGATACGGGGTCAAGACAGTTTTCTGTTCCGACAGCTTCGCGGCCTATCGCAAGGAGGCGCTACTGGAAGCAGGTGGTTTCCCTCGTGATGCCTTTTTTGCCGAGGATCAGCTGGTCGCAGGTCGGATGCTGATCGAAGGTTGGCAGATTGCCTATCGAGGCGATGCCGAGGCAATCCATAGCCACGACTACTCGATTGCCGAGGAATTTCGCCGCTATTTCGACGTGGGCGTATTTCACGGCCGCAATCGCTGGCTCCTCGACACCTACGGACGGGCCGAGGGGGAGGGGGTGCGCTTCGCCCGTTCCGAACTGGCTTATCTCCTGCGGCACGAACCCCTACGGATCCCCTCGGCAGGTCTACGGCTTGTCGCCAAATATGCCGGGTATCGGATGGGGCAGCGGGAGGCTTCGCTATCCAACCGCTGGAAACAGCGTTTGTCGATGCAGCCTTTTTACTGGCGGCGCCAATCCACCTAAGGCAGGCAACGCCCACTTTCTTGGCCGACTGCCAGTCCTAGTGGATGGTGACGGAACTGATTGCCAGTGCTCTGGCATCGAGCCGGTCACGCGCGGCCAGCACCAGTCGCTGCCCCTCACAACCTTGCTGCGGAACGGTGAAGCCGACGCCGGATAATTCGTTGTTCCGCGTAGCGAAGCTGCGCAGCAGCGCCTGATTGGACGGCAGGCAATAGACCATCCATTCGACCGGCGATTGCGCATTGTCGCCGGCTTCGAGCGAGGTGTCGATGCGATACGTGCCGGGGGAGAGGCTCATCAACTGTGCGATCATTGCGCTGCCGCCACGTGCTCCCGGATCGATCTGCAGCACCGGACTTTTCGCGCCTTCGCGAAAATAGACGAAGCTATCGGCCTCTGGCGGCATCTGCCATTCGAACGGGCTGAGCGGAAGGCGTTCGCCGCGCGTCGCGACCGATCGGAAAGCGCTGTCGAACGGCACACTCGCGGATGCGGTAGCGGGCAGGTCGAAATGATCTTTCCAATATGTTTGGGCCTGCGAGAAGTTGCCGGTATCGACCATGCGTTCGACCAGCGCCATGCGTTCGATCGGATTGGTCGGAGCATCCGTCTTGTCGAGTTCATCCATCAGCAGAGCCGCCTTTGACAGAGAGCCCTCTGGCAATTCGTTGCGGATCAACCCGAAGAAAAAGGATCCGCGCCATTCAGGATTGCGCCGCAAATGGTCGGCCAGATAACGGCGCGAAACTGCGTCATCCAAGCCAGCGATCAGAACAAACTTGGTGATTTCGGGCCGCACCTGACGCCGGGACAGCGCATCGATCCAGTCCATCACCCGGCCCGGATCGCCTTGGGTCGCTGCATCACGCACCGCCCACAAACTTAGCGGAGTATCGCGCCAGCCGAGCCGTTCGGCGGTGCGCAGGATACGGGTCGAAGCGGGCTCATCAATCGCTTGCAGCGCCGTTCCGAGGATGCGCATTGGCCGCACGTTCATCGGATCCGCGAGCACCGCCTGTCGGCCGACGCGTACGGCCGCAGCATATTGCTCGGCCGCAAGATGGGCCTGTGTAAGCTGGGCACCGGCGGCGGGGTGGATGGCCGGATCGAACTGGGCCAGGAGGACTGGATTGTCGCTGCGTGCGGCGACGGCTGCCAGCGCCTGCTTCCCTGTAAACCAGACGAGCAATACAGCCCCTGACAGAACGACAGCCATGCGGAGCAGGGCAATCGGGGACCGGCGACTGGACCGGGCGGACTGGGAAGAGTCAGTGGACATCGGATGAACCCTGTTACGACTTTACGCCGTAATCGTAGACATACCCATATTCCTTCGCGCCATACCCGATGGTTTTGGCATCGAACTTGGTGAGCAACACGCCCAGGATGTGCGCATCGCCGGAACGCAGGCGGCGAAGCGCATCGTTGGCACGTCGCCCGTGGACACGATTTGCCTCTACAACGAAGATGGTGCTGCCAACATCCGACACCAGCGTCGGCGCGTCGGCCAGACCGAGTACCGGCGGGGCGTCGATCACGACCAGGTCATACTTGTTTTCGCATTGCGTGATGAGTTCTTGCATGTTGGGCCCGGCGATCAGTTCGGCCGGATTGACCGGGATGGGACCGGCCGTGATCAGGTCGAGGCCTGGCTGATCGGTTGGATGCGTAATCTGGGCAAGCGTATTCTGGCTCGACAAAAAGCCGGACAGACCCTCCTTGTTCGAGACGGAGAAGCGTTTGTGCTGCGACGGGCGTCGCATATCCGCGTCGATCAGGATAACGGTACGGCCGAGCTGAGCGAAACTGCAGGCGATGGCGAGAGAACTGGTCGACTTGCCTTCGCCCTGGCCGCTGCTGGTGAAAACCAGACTTTTGGGCGCACCGGTCGATGTCGAGAGCATCAGGGAACTGCGCAACGCCGCATAGGCTTCCGACAAGTCGGATTTGCGATCGGCCATTTCGGCCCGGGCATCGGTATCTTCCTTCATTTTCGGAATGACGCCTATGGCAGGCAAGCCAAGCTTGGTTTCGACGTCATCGGTCGAACGCAAGGCATCGTCGAAGTTCTCACGCAGGAACACAAGGCCGAGGCCCAGCATCAGGCCAGCGACGATCGAAAGAGCGATATTGAGCAGCGGGCGCGGACGCACGGGACCGACCGGCGGATCGGCGCGATCGACGATCGAAATGTTGTTGGAGGAGATACCAGCTGCCGCGCTGATCTCCTTGTAGCGCTGCAGCAATCCTTCGTAGAGTGTCCGGTTGGTGTCCACCTCGCGCCGCAGAATATTGTAACGGATGCCGCGATCCTGCTCGGCCAGGGTTTCACCGCGAATATCGGCCAATTCGTTTCTCAACGCAGTTTCCTGGCGCCGGGACAGATCGTATTCCTGGCGAATGCCATCGCGTATATCGGTCGCCAGATCGTTGATCTGCCTCGAAAAGGCGTCAATCTGGGTCTGCAGTTCCTGCTGAACGGGATAATCGGCCGCGTAACGCTCTCGATTCAATTCGTAGCTTGCTCGCAATTGGGCGCGTTGCTGAACCAATGACTGAATTGCCGGGTTCGATAGGACCGACGGTAGATTCATTAGCGGCGTGCCTTGCGCTTCGCGCCAGCGCTGTTCAGCTGAAATGCGATTGGCGGTAGCGGTGGCGACATCGCTGTTGAACTGGCCCAGATTGGCCGTCGTGAGGGAGCTGGCATTGCCACCAGCACCGCTGGCGTCGATCAGGCCCGCTCCGCGCGCATATTCAAGCAGTGCGCGATCGGATTCTTCAAGCCGCTGACGGGTATTTGCAAGCTCATCTTCGAGAAATTGCCGCGCATAGGCGGTCGTATCGTATTTGCGGCGCAGATTGCTGGTAATGTAGTTTTCGGCAAAACTGTTGGCGATTTGGGAAGCCAGCACCCGGTCCGGGCTTTCGAATGAAATGCTCACGACCGATGAATCAACCGGCAGTTCGACTTCCAGATTATCTTGCAACGCGTCCAGAACCTGCTCCTGCCGGGTCTGGCGCAGATCGAAGGCCCCGGCGGGAGCCGCAGCCGGTTCGACGCCCATTCGTTCGAGGAAGGTGTTGTTCCGGAACAGGCCGAGTTGGGTGGCGACCGTCCGTGCCAGCGAACGGCTTTCGATCACATCGACCTGTGTTTCGAGATAGCGCTCCGTATCTTGCAGACCGCCGCCAGTCGGTTGAATATCGGCACCTTCGATGATCTGCGCCGTTTGCAGATCAATCTGAATCAGCGCCGTCCCCTTATAGATCGGCGTGCTGAGCAAAGTGACCGCGATGCCGAGCAGAACGCAAAGGGCAAGCGCGACGATGACAATGTAGCGGTTTCGATAGACCGTGGACCACACCGCCCGCAGATCGATGACCCGCCAAGGCGACGAAGGGGTCGTCGATGCTGCCCCTGGCGGCAAGCCGCTATCCTGAAAAGCAGGTCGTGACAGATCGATGGAGGAAGCGTCGTTCATGCGGTACTCGATGAATTAACAGGGCGCTCGGTACGCGATATCTAGACGACCCGCGCGCGACGAATAGAAGAAAAACTATTGCGGGGCGTCGGCTTGTGCTTGTTTCGACTGCCGATGGCGAGCGGATGACCGGTAACCGCCGCGCTACTTCGAAAGAGAAGCCAGAAGGTTCGGACCATCGTTCTCTCGTTCAGTTGACCAGTGGGATGAAAAGACCGAAAGCCGGCAGGATGCTGAGCGAATCGTAGTAGAAGCTCTTGGTCGCGGAAGAGCCGACAACCACATAATCTCCTGCCTGGATATACGGGTCGGGCATGCGTCCTTCGCGAATGGCCATCACATCAAACAACGCGCCGTTGCGCTGACCGTCAATTGTACGGAAGATGGCCACCTTGTCGAGATCGGCGGTGCGGTTTGCTCCTCGAGCGAAGGCGAGGGTTTGCAAGAGGGTGGTGCGGCCTAGCAGGTCATAGACGCCCGGCTGCACCACGGCGCCATCGACCGTGACATTTTGCGTGCGTGTCTCTGCGAGAATTACGGACACGCGCGGGAAGCGCAGCCCGCTTCGTTGCAGATCGGTTTCGATCGCCTGAGCCAACTCGCTGGTTGTGCGTCCTGCCGCCTGAACGCGCCCGATCAAAGGCAGGACCAGCCCACCACCCGATTCCACCGGCGCCGCCGTGACAGAAAGTTCGGGTTCCCGAAACACGGATATGGTCAGTTCGTCGCGTGGACTGATGATATATTCTTCTTGCTGGCCCTCGATCCGCAACGGGGGGATACGGTCGTAGGCTTCCTCCCCTTGCGGCACATCGAACTGTTCGGTTGTGACACACCCGGATAGGCAGCATGCCATGCCGACCAACAAGAATGCTATTGGCTTTGTCATTGTACTATCGAGAGTGTCCGTTGCTGTCGCCAATCGCGGCTGCGGTGCCTTCCGCGGGCGCCATGCGCTCGCGCTTCACGCGGCGATAGCGCCTTGGCGTTTGCAAATCCAGCTCCGTTGGCGGCGTCGCGAGTATTGCGCAATAGACGCCAGTCAACGCGGCAAGCGCCAGCGTGCGCAACGGGTAATCCAGCGCGGAGTGCAACAGAAACTCGGTGATACCTGCTGTCGCGATGGCGATCGGTGCAAAGCCCGGGCGACCCCACCAGCAACGCCGAAGGCGCAGCGCGGCAGTAACGATGAACCACACGATGAAACACAGGATCAGAACAATTCCGGCGAGGCCTGTCTCCAGCGCCAGCTCCATGTAATCGGAATGCGCATGGTTGATATATCGGGGCTGGACGATTTCGAGTGGTTCCAGTGAGGCGAATATCTGCTTGAAACTGCCGAGTCCCGTCCCGGCCGGAAAGAAATCCTGCACCCCTTGAACGACCACCGGCCAGAATGAATATCGAAGGTCGGATGCCGCATCGAAGCGGTTCAGAGCGCTGCCCACTACCGCCGTTTGGGGCAAGACGACAACCAGCAGCGTCACCGCTGCGGCGGATATGCCGAATGCAATCAAGGTTGCCCTGCTCCCTGCGCCGCGAGGAAACAGGATCATCGCCGACACCAGTATTCCGAAAGGCATGAGAGCAAGACCGGCCCGTGACAGGCAGCCGAAGACGGTCAGCGCCAGAAAGCCGATCAGCGCCACTCCGACCCAGCGTCTGACCCGCTGCTCGATCCGCTGCCAGGTCATCACTGCAAAAGCGGCGGCCGGCATCGCGGCGACGAGGAAAACGGCGCTGTGGTTCTTGTTGGCAAACAGGCCAACGCCTGGAAGACTACCGGTCATGTAGAAAGTGAGGCGCGAGAACCCTTGGAATTGCAGAACCACGAGCAGACCGTTCAGCAAGCCGACGGCAGCGACGATCTTCAAAAGAAGCAATTGTCCCGGCCGTCCGATTCGGAGCGCGGCTACGAATGCGGCCAGCGGAACGAGGAAAAAGGCCAGAGTATCACGGGTACTGGAAGGGGTCAGGCTGAGCGGAGCCCAACGATCCGGTTCCCCGACGGCTGTAAAGACCGCGGTTGGCACCTCACGGCCTGGCAAGGCCTGCCAAATCGAGGGGGGAAGCGGGATCAGTTGGAGCACAATCAGAAATACGATTGCCACCAGCAGGGCGACGGCGAACCGTGCCGACAGGCCCGGTGGCGCTATCCAGGGACGCAGGCAGAACCAGGCCAACGCACCTACGGCGACAATTTCCACGACCATTCGATAGATTGGAAACAACAGGCTGCCACCGCCCAACAGCAAGGCGACGGACAGCAGCCCTCCGGCTACCCATACGTCCCGGCGAAAGCTCTTTTCCATTATTGCCGTCTTTCCCCACCCATAATTCACCGTTAGAGGCCGGCGCTCTTACACAAGCCGGTGCGTGTGGCAAACAAACCGCCTCTCGTAACGTCGAGCGGAGGGGTAAGTTGTCAAACGCCGACATCAGCGACACGGACGCGAGGCCGGTGGCGGAATCGCGCGGGCCGTTGTGGTTTCTTGCTGCGCTGCCGCCGCCGCTCAACGGCCAATCAAATTGCAATCGGGCGATGCAGGACATACTGCAATCTCATGTTGACCTTACACTCCTCGACCCGGGACGGACAAGGCTGGGCAAGCTTTGGTGTGCGGTGGCGAATGCCGTGGCCCTGATGGTGCATGGGCGCCGGGGCAGGGTCGCCTATATTTCCATTCCCGGCCAAAATGGGGTTTGGCTCCTGCTACTGGCCATCCTTGCGATGCGTGTGCGGGGCATGACCATGTGGTTCCACCATCATTCGTTCCGGCCGATCAATCAGGGACCTCTCCGTGCGATGCGCGCGCTAGTCGCCTGCGCCGGGTCGCGGCAACACCATATCCTGCTGTCCGAAAGGATGCGGGAGCGGTTTGCAGCTCTTTATCTGCCTGGTCGCGCCAAAGCGGCGCTCGCTTTTTCGAACACGGTCCTGTTTCCGCCGGATTGTCGCAAGGCGATCGCGACCCGTCCGGAAAGGCCTCTGACGCTCGGCCATGTTTCCGTCTTGACCCGTGCGAAAGGCATCTACCACCTACTCGATCTGTTCGAGGTGTTGCAAACGGGCATCCCTGATTTGCGGATGATAATTGCCGGCCCCTCCGACGATGCCGACCTGCTAAAGGCAGTCCGCCGCGCAGTGGAACGGCATCCCGATGCAGTCGAGTATCGTGGCGCGGTCGCAGGAGACGAGAAAGCCCGTTTCTACCGAGATATCGATGCGTTCATATTGCCTACCACGCTGATCGACGAAGCCGAACCGCTGGTCATGATCGAAGCTTATGAACAGGGGGTGGAAGTGTTCGCGAGTGCGACTGGTTGTATTCCCGACCGGATCCGCAAGCGCGGACATCTGCTGACGCTGAATTTGGCGGAGGATTCCGAGAGAATAGCACCGCTCGCGCGGCTGAGCGGGCAGGAGTGGGCTGACCGGCGCAAGACGTGCCGCGCCCATGTCTGCGAACTGACGGAGGAAGCCCGGGAGCAGGGGCAAACCGTGCTGGCACGATTGCTCGAGCCCGTTTGCCCTTCAATGCCAGAAGCTGGCGTCGCAATGGAACATACCTTGCGATGAACGTCTATTTCATTCTTTTCTTGCTGTATATGATCTCGCCGAAGATCGATCTGAGCGCTGCTTTCCCACTGCGACCGGAAGATTTCATCTTTGCTCTTGCCGCATTGATCTGGGTTTTCACAGCCAAGCGCGTGCGAATTCATTTCGATCGGCCAGTGCAACTTTACCTCGTTTTCGTGGCTATCAATTTTATCGCCGCGTTCATCAATTTTGCGGATATGGGCGTAATCGGCGTCATCTATGCGTTGCGCCTGATACAATATCTGCTGTGGTATCCCATCCTCTACGAAGCATGCCACAGGGTTGATTGGATATCGATGCGCCGCGGTTTCGTGGCGCTCGGCATCATCTTCATAGGCTGGGCGATCCTCGAACTGTCGGGTGTCGTCGAAACGGTGGGCAGGTTCGATGGCTCCGGCCGGCTAACGCTCAACACCACCGGTCCGTACGAATCGTCGGTCATGCTGGCGATGA
This sequence comes from uncultured Erythrobacter sp., assembly GCA_947501005.1. Lineage (GTDB taxonomy): Bacteria > Pseudomonadota > Alphaproteobacteria > Sphingomonadales > Sphingomonadaceae > Qipengyuania. Next base: position 52,687 of record CANMTU010000001.1, read on the forward strand.
TCGCCTATGCCGTCTCAAGCTATTTGATCGCCATACCGTTGCTTGTGATGGTGATGCTTACGCAATCACGCGTCACGCTGGCCGGAATGGTGTTCAGCTATGCCGCGTCGCGGCCGATAAGGGCAATCGTGACGGCGGGGGCGGCGGTGCTGGCCTTTTCGGTGTTTGCGCAGCCGATCCTCGATTCTCTCAGTCGGACACGCCTAGGAGATTCTGACACGCCAGCGCAAATGGCCAGATCCGTGACCACCGCATGGAACCGTGCCCCCACACTTAACGACCCGACGTTCTTTCGGGAGCGACTTCTCGATGGGAACACGATTTTCCGTTACATGGCCACCACCGAAGGCGATCTGAGTTTCAGCTATCGCGCCGTGCGCTGGCCCACTGTAATCAAGACCACTTTCGCCCACCCCTTCCACACCATTTTTGGATGGGGGCCAGGCTCTTGGGGCAATGCGCTCGACAATTACTATATTCGTGTTTTCGGCGAAACGGGCCTCGTCGGATTGGTCGTGTTCCTGATATGGATGATCAGCACGATTTTTCGACTTGAGGTTCGCGGGCTTGCGCGCTTCTCGTTGGTGATGATGGCGGTGGTCGCCACGTTCATCGATATCTTCACATCGTCCAAGGTCATGCCGTTGCTATGGGCGTTCCTGGCGCTCGAACAGGCGGGTCACCCCTTTGCCCTGCCGCAACGCAAGCGCAGGGGCCAGTTCCTGCGCCGCCCGCGGGCATTGGCGCCTCCTGTCGACAAGGAGCCAGCATGAAGCCGGACTATCGACCGGAAGACGTCACCGCCGCGATTGTTACGTATGGCGCACGGCAATCGCTTTTGCTGTCGGTTCTCGAGCGGTTGCGCGCCGAAGGTGTCGGGCAATGTGTCGTAGTCGATAATGGTGCGCACTGGCCGGTGGCAAAAGACTTGCGCGCGCAGTTCGGGGCATGGGTACGAGTGGTGCCGATGGGCGGCAATACGGGAAGTTCGCAAGGTTTCGCTGCGGCTTTGGCCGCCGCCCGGGATACCGGATTGCCGCTGATTTGGCTTCTCGATGATGACAATCGACCCAAACACGGTTGTCTTGCCGAACTGCTGCTTGCCTATGCCGAGGAAAGCCAGGATATTCCGGAAGATATGTTGGCGCTCGTCGCAGGCAGAGCCGAACATTCGATCGGGAGTATTTCGGACCGGCAGTTGCTGACCCGGTGGGACAGTTTCGGTGGGTTTCATGTAGCCGATCTTCCAGCCAAGCTGGCTAACCGGCTGCCCCTGAGGCGCCAGACTGCGCCGACGCGCCGCGCTCGCGTGGGCGTGACGCATTTCGGCGGAATGCTGTTTCATCGTTCGCTGATCGAGCGTTTCGGCCTCCCGCGCCACGAGTTCTACATGTATGCGGATGACACCGAATTTACCTGGAGGATTACCGCCGCGGGCGGGCGGATCGTGGAGGTGGCCGATGCGGTGGTAGAGGATCTGGAGCCTGCGGCGCAGGAGACGGCGCGATTGCGAAACCGCTTCGTCGCAGCGCTGCAGACCGACAGCGACTTTCGCAGCTATTATGCAACGCGCAACCTAGCCTTCTTCGAAAGCCGTTTCCGGCGGCGCAACGCTTTCCTGTTCGCGCTTAACCGGCGGATCTATTTCGCCCTTCTTCGGCGTTACGCCGTAAAGCTTGGTCGGATGGAAAAATACCGTTTCCTACGCGCCAGCGTGAGCGATGGGCTGGCCGGGCGGCAGGGACCGGATCCTCGCTTCCCCCTGGGCTGAAACAGACATGCGTATTCTTTCGATCGGCCAGAATTATTACGTTGCTGGCGGTATGGACCGGGTGATGTTCGATCAGGCTCGCATCCTGACCGAACGCGGGCACGAGGTCGTGCCGTTCACCGCCGCCGATACGGCCGATGAGTCTAGCGAATGGGCCGTGCATTTTCCCACGGCCGCCCGCACCGATGCCACGACCCTGGCGGAATTGCCGAAGGTCCTGTGGCGGCCCGGTGCCGCCCGCGCCCTGCGTAATTTGATGGCCGCCGAAGCCTTCGACATCGTTCATATTCACAGCTGGTACAAACGACTCTCGCCAGCGATCCTGCCGGTGCTGCGCGATGCCGGCGTGCCCGTGGTTCAGACGCTCCACGATTATCGGACCGTCTGCTCGCGTTCCACAATGGTCCGCGAAGGCGTGATCTGCCGTGAATGTGCAGGTGGGAAAAACTTGCCCGCATTGCGCTATCGCTGCAACGGATCGCTCGCAAAAACGCTCGCTTCGGTCGCTGAAATGAAGATCGCCGACCTGGCTGGTTACCGCGAAATCGTGCGCCGGTTCCTGCCGGTCAGCACATTCCAGCGCGATTTGTTACAGCAGATGGGTGTACCGGAAGAGCAGATGTGCACCTTGCCCAATCCGGTTGCGATCCCCGACCGGACCGCGCCACCCCCGATGGCAAATGCCCCGGTTCTGTTCGCTGGCCGGCTGGAGAGTTACAAGGGTGCCCACATCTTCGCCGCGCTGGCCAGGCTGCGGCCGGACACCGCCTTTGTGATGGCAGGCGATGGAAGCGAACGTGCGGCGATCGCGGCGGATGCGCCGGCGAACCTTCGAATGCTGGGGCAGCTTGACCAGGATGCCCTGGCCATCGAGATAGCGAAGGCGGCCTGCGTCGTCGTACCCTCGTTTGCGCCGGAAACCTTCGGGCTGTCCGCGGCAGAAGCACTGGTGGCAGGCCGCCCGGTGGTCGCCAGCCGGATCGGCGGACTGATCGAAATCGTGCGTGACGGACATGATGGTCTGCTGGTCGAACCAGGCGACGTTTCCGGTTTCGCGGCTGCAGTCGATCATATCATCGCCGATCCTGAGCGGGCGCGTATGATGGGCATGGCGGGACGGGCCCGCATCGCTTCACTGTTTTCGGAGGACCGGTATTGTGATCGCGTGATGGAAATCTATCACGAGGTACTGAAGGAGGCCTCATGATCGCGAAACTGGTCAGGATTGCGACCGGACGCGACTACGCGATCGGCAAGGGCGATCTGAGCTACATGCTCTCCAAGGGTGGATGGCCCATGCTGCGCGGCCTTGTTTGGTCGATGTGCCGCTTGCGGCGCTGGAACGGGTTGATGCTGGGGCCGCATATCCAATGGGTGATGGCTGGCCGCGTGACAACCGGTCGCGGCGTACTGATCGGGGGCATGAGCTATATCGACGGTTCCGCCCGCCATGGCATCGTGCTGGCTGACCGGGTGACAATTCGGGAGCATGCCTGGATTCAGGGCCGCAGCGGACTGAACGATCCGGCCGACGGGCTGTGGATCGGCATGCAGTCCTATATTGGTCCGCGCGCAACCATCGGCATCGGCGGGCCGGTACGGATTGGCGCGGGCGTACAGGCGGGGGCCGGGCTCACCATTACCGCGGAATCGCATGCGGCGGATGATGAAGGCAGCTTCGTTTCCGGCCGTACGGAACGGCGGGGCGTGACGATCGGTGACCGTTGCTGGCTCGGCAACAATGTGTCGATCCTCGACGGCGTGGACATCGGGGCCGATTGTGTGATCGGCGCCAATTCGCTTGTCACCCGCTCGATCCCGGCAGGCTCGGTTGCTTTCGGCGTGCCGGCCCGGGTGCGAGACAGAGGGTAGCTAAAGGACCGGTAGAAAGCGGCCAGGTTCGACCATGAACTGGCGCTTGTAACGATTGACGAACAGCGCATCCGCGTGATGACCGCGCGGGACGCGGTTGTCGCCGATGGTGACAAAGCTCAATTGCTCAGCAGGGTCGCGGTCTGGCTCGATCGGCTGCGCCAGCACGATCGGGACTTCGGGGCCAGCCGGAAGGAATCGATTGTCCGTCACCGTGATGCGGCTCACATTGTAAGTGAATTGCACGCCGGAAGCGGTAAAGCCGGTGATCGTGTTGTCGGCGATCCGGACACCGCCGGTGTCGCCGCCTACTGCCACGCCAAACGGCGAGTCAGCAAAAATATTGCGCGCCACCAGCAGATTGCGAGGCTCGCCATTGATCCGGTTGATCCGAAGCCCGGCGAGGCGGCAATTGGCGACATCATTGTCGACCGCCTGACAATCAGCCACCGTTTCCAGAAAGATGCCAATTCCACAGCCGCGAATGACGTTGGCCCGAATGATACCATTATGCGAGGTCGATGCGGTGGAATGGCCGACATCGTCATTGCCATAGACATCGATCCCGTTGTCGACGCAATCGCGCACCGTGTTGCGTTCGATCGACAGGCCATCGAATTGTGAACTCTGGATACCGATATAGCTTGCCTGTTCCACCAGATTGTCATGAATTCTCAGATTGCGGCCCGGATGTCCAACTGCCCCGAGTAGCATGATGCCTTGGCCATTGGCATTGCGTACGGTCACATGTTCGACTGCTACGTTTTCGCACCGGCCGGCCCAGCCAAGCACGATCGCACCACCATTGATATCATCCCGAAACGCGCCCTGGCCCTGACGATTCCCGTCGAGCGTGAAATTGCGTAGTTTGGCGTCTGCCAACTCGCCTGTGCTGGCGATCAGACGAGCGAAAGTGCCGGGTCCGCGTTGACCGTCCGCCAGGCGCAGGATCGACTTTTCGCGATCCGTGCCCTCCAGTATGACGCCCGATCGCAGCTCAAAGGCAGCGGCCCCTACCGTATCCGTTGCAAGGCGGTAACGGATCAGGTGTGTGCCCTCGCCAAACCGTACAATGCCACCGCCGGCTGCGGCTGCCGCGTCGATCGCGCGTTGGAAGGCCGGGGCGTCGTCAGTCGTCCCATCTCCCAGTGCCCCGAACTGGCGAACGTCGAAACTGGCAGCATCGTCACGTGTCTGCGCGCACACCGGAAGGACGCAAGCGAACCCCGCTCCGGTGCCGGCGGCCAAGAACGCCCTGCGGCTCACATGATCGGACATTCAGGTTTCCTTCGGCAAATGGCCGGTCGTTCCTACCGTCCGCGGTATTCGGCGCAACAGCGGTCGCTCTACTAACAGGTGACATGCTATCCCCCCGGCTACGGCAAGGAGGCTGATCACCGCGAACGCAAGGTTATGCGAAGGCGTGAGTTTGACCATGATTTTCGTGAAGATCGACAGCAGCGGATAGTGGACAAGATAGATCGAATACGATGCGTCCCCGAGAAAGGCAAAGAAGCGCTCCACCTTCGACGGTTGGTTTTTTTCGATGAGAACTGCGCCCAACTGGACAAACGCAGATGACAAACCCACCCCCAGGATCAGCCACGTCGAAAATCCACCGCGGCCAAACCACAGGCATAGCGCCAGAAACACCAGACCGGCCCTGAAGATGGCCCACGAGTAGCGGATATGGGTCGTTTTGCAGATGTAGCCCGCCGCCATACCCATAAAGAAAAGCATGAAATAGGGCGCGAGCCAAAAGCCAAAAGATTCGCTGCTTAACCCAGCTGCATCTGCGAATAACGCCAATATAAACGCTGCAATCAAGGCCCAGAAAACCTTTCTACTGAAAATTAAGACTAAAAATAATGCATAAAAGACTATTTCATACCTAAGGGTCCATTCAACAATAAGAAATGGTTCAACATAAGCGTCGTTGGGTATGGGAAATATTAATAACGCAAGTAAGAAATCAATGGCGTTTACGTTACCGGAAGGGGAGTAAGTGGGTGAGGCTGCAATCAGGAGCATCAAAGGGAGCAGCACGGCCCAAAGTAACGGATAAAGCCGCCGAAAGCGTTTCCATATAAACCCCAGCCAATCGGGGTTGCCATGCAAATCATTCCAATGAGCGAGTACCATTACAAAGCCACTCAGGACGAAAAAATAGAGGACCCCCGCTTCCCCAGCCATTAACAATTTGTAGGGATCGGTATCGTAATATTTATCCAAGCTTACAATGATATTGGCATGGTAGATAACTACCATTAGCGCAGCCAGTCCGCGACCGATCTGGAGCGAGTAGAAAGACCTTTTGGAAGAGTTTCCCTTCGATAGCGGGAAACGCACGAAAAAAGGGTCGAGACGTGATTTGTGATTGCTCATGTCAGTTCGCGTCGGGCTTACTTTTCGAAGAAAAGGCGTCAGCCAAAGCGCTACGCATCTCGTTTGCGGTCATCAGGGCAACTATGACTCTATCGGTCGCGATGTCGGACGCCGGTCCGTTTTTGGAGAGGATTTCGCGCATCGATTTTTATCATCGCGACATTCTGTTTTGATCTGTCGCCCTGCACCGTCCTGCTGCGTGCTGCCTATGCCAGTATCTGGCCCCCCCGAATGCATTTCCATCTCCCGTCGAATTCGTCTGCCCCAATCGCCACGACGATGCCCGGGGAAGGTTCATGGAAACCTATGACGAAGGCCTCAATTTTCCGCCCTGACTTATGCGGTACGTTTTCCGCCGTCCAAAACGAGGCTGATAGCGACCCCTATCGCTTCGTTAAAGGCGATATCGGCAACGGCAAGGCAGCGCGTGTCGCGCTGTAGGATTCCTGTCCGAATGTGATTACCCGTCTGGCCGCAGGAAATCATGTCGACCGCTCGATTGACGGACCGGCTCGACAGAGCGTTCATAATGACGATAGGCGGTGCCGAAGTCGCGCACCATTACCTCAACCGCATCAACAATAGCAACTGGCGCTGGATCGGGGCAACCGATGTGAACGGCGACGGAGATGCCGATCAATCGCTCGTCAACCAGGCCATCGGCCGCTTCGCTACGATCGGCGGGGATTAGCGAGGGTTACGGCTATTTCTCCGACCACAGCTGGAACGGGGAGACGCGGGTGGCCGGCATCTACATCGATCCGCTGGTGGAAAGCGGACAGGTGCGCGCCGGCAGCGACTTCGACAGCCAGACCCGCTTCCAGAACGATCTGTTCATTGCCAACATCAACCGCGTGCTCGGCGCGGCCGACTATGACGGGGACAGCTTGCAGGAGGTCTATTTCGCGCTGAGCGACGGGACGGCGTACCTGCACGCCTATATGCATGCCGACGGCAATATCCGCTACGCCAACTACCAATCGGAAGGACAAGTCCGTGAGTTCCTCATCGGCCACGGATATGGTGAGGAGACGTTTGGCGACTGGTTTGCGAGCGGACAGGACGATCCGGCCAAGCCAACCGCCGCCGCATTCGAGACCAGCGATACCGCACCGACGCCCGCGCCGGCAGACCTTGCCTTGATGCCACTCGACGGAGTCACCGCCGCGATATTCACCAGATAGCTGCGCCCATCGTTGCTGGCGTGCGAAACTGGTTGTCGCATGGCTGCGCACCGGCGTATCGGACGGGCGATGACCAATCGAGACCATGCCCTGCCCGGCGAAGCGCCTGCCGGCCCTGCCGCGGCAGGTACCGCGAAGCCGCTGGAACAGGGTGGGTTCCTGCTGTTCCTCGGCCTCGTATCGGTCGTCCTCGTGGTGGTCGTCCTGCCGTTCCTGCAACCGCTGTTATGGGCGGCGCTGGCGGCGGTCATGTTCCAGCCCCTGTTCCGCAAGGCCCAGATTCTGCGGCGGGGGCACGACAGCCAGGCCGCGCTGCTGGCGCTGCTGGTTATCTTCGTCCTCGTCATCCTGCCCGCCTTCTGGATCGGCAGCGAGGTGGTGGAGGAGGCCTCGCGCATCGTCGCCGCGTTCCAACAAGGGCGGATCGACGTCACAGCCTGGTTCGACGAGGTATTCGGCGCCCTGCCCGCAGGCGTAAGGCGGTCCCTCGCGGCTTCCGGCTGGGGCGACCCCGCAGCCCTGCAGGCGCGCGCGCAGGCGTTCCTGCAGGACAGCGCGGGCATCATCGCGCGGCAGGCGGTGGCCATCGGCAGCAGCATCTTCGGCTTCGTCCTGAGTTTCGCGATCGCCCTCTACGTCACCTTCTTCCTCCTGCGCGACGGGCGGATCGTGGGCGAACACATCCTGCGCTGCCTGCCCTTCGAACGTTCCGTCGCCGACCGGCTGGCAGACCGGTTCCTCGGCATCGTGCGGGCGACGATCAAGGGTTCGGTGGTCGTGGGCATCGTGCAGGGCGCGCTGGGGGCGATCACCTTCTGGATCGTGGGCATGCCCTCGGTCCTGCTGCTCGGCGTCATCATGGCGGTCGCTTCCCTCCTGCCCGCAATCGGCCCGGCAATCGTGTGGGCGCCGGTCGCGATCTATCTGCTGGCCACCGGCGCGGTCTGGCAGGGCGTGGTGGTGGTGGCCTCGGGCGTGCTGCTGGTCGGGATGATCGACAATGTCCTGCGCCCGATCCTCGTCGGCCGGGATACCGGATTGCCGGACTGGCTGATCCTCGTGACCACGCTGGGCGGCATCGCGCTGATGGGCCTGTCGGGCATCGTCGTCGGCCCGTTGGTAGCAGGGTTGTTCATCGCAGGGTGGAGCATCCTCGACGAGCAACGCACCGCCGCCGGCCAGGCGGAGCCGCTACCCCGCTAGACCACCATTCCCGAGGTTCAAGCCATTTTAAAGGCTTGCCGATGCGGTGCTCAGGTCATTCGACAGGCGACGCAAGGAGGCGCTTCCAGTGAGTGATCAGTGGATGCTGAGTGCGCAGATGCGCCGAATCGAGCCGTACTTTCCATTGTCGCATGGCATCCCCGGGTTGATGACCGGCGGATCATTAGCGGCATCATCTTCGTGATCCGTATTGGGCTGCGCTGCGGACGCGCCGACCTCTTACGAGCCGCACAAGTCGATCTACATTCGGGTCATTCCCTGGGGCCGGCTTGGCGTGTTCAACAAGATTTTCGTGCCGCTCGCGTCCAAGGGTGATAAGTCTGACCCGCTGATGATGCCGCCCACCTCAACGCGCATCGCACCGCCGCCAGTCTGCTCGAAAAGGCTCTCAACCCCGCCGTATCAGACGCACCAAAGGCGGCGTGAAATCCAGGCTGCATGCCGTTGGGGATGGCAGGGAACGTCCAATGATCATGGCGCCGAACGAAGGGCAGATGAGCGCTACAAGGGCGCGGCCCTGCTGACGACCCAGCATGTCCATGAAATCTTGTCACGGTGCCGGCGTTCATGCATTGTGCCGCCCGCCATCAGACCGCGTTTTCAGCGGCGCCAAGGGAGGACATGCCATGAAGATCACCGATCCCGCCGAACTAGGCTTCGATCCGGCGCGGCTGGGCCGGATCGATGATTTTCTTCAGACCCAGTATATCGATACCGGGCGTTTGAAAAACTTTCAGGTCGTCGTCGCGCGCGATGGCGCGCCGGTGCATTATTCTCAGGGCGGCGTTCTGAAGGATAACGGCGCGCCGATGCGGGAGGATGCGCTGTTCCGTATTGCCAGTATGACCAAGCCGATCACCTCGATTGCGTTCATGCAGCTGGTGGAACAATGCAAGGTGGCGCTGGACGATCCGGTGGCACGCGTGCTGCCCGAGTTGAAGGCGCTCGGCGCTTATGCGGGCGGGGGCGGGGCAGTGCCGTTCGCACCGGCCAGGCGGGGGGCGCCCATGCGCTTCGTCGACCTGATGACGCATATGTCGGGCCTGACCTACGGGTTCCAGAACCGCACCAGCGTCGATGCCGCCTATCGCGAGGCCAAGCTGGACTTGGCGCGCGACAATCTCGATTCCGACGGCTATCTCGAAAAACTCGCCGGGATCCCGCTGGAATTCGAACCCGGCACGGGCTGGAACTACTCGGTTTCGACCGATGTCCTCGGCATCGCGGTGGAACGGCTGTCGGGCATGAAGCTGGGCGAGTATTTCGCCGAGCATATTTTTGGCCCCCTCGGCATGGTGGATACCGCGTTCGACGTCGATCCCGCCAAGGCGGACCGGCTGGTAGACGCCTATGCCTATCGCCCGGGCGGCACGCCGAAACTGCTGGCCGACGGGTTCAACGTGCAGGTGGAGGACAAGGCGCGCTTCCATTCGGGCGGCGGCGGGCTGGTCGGCACGATTGCGGACTATCACCGCTTCTGCGCGATGCTGGTCAACAAGGGCGAGCTCGACGGCGCGCGGATCGTCGCCCCCAAGACGCTCGCTCTGATGACGGCGAACCAGCTGCCAGGCGGGGCCGATCTTGCCCAGGTCAGCAAAAGCCTGTTCAGCGAGGCGAACAATGCCGGCACCGGTTTCGGGCTGGGATTTGCGATGGTGATCGACCCGGCGAAGACGCTGATGCCTGCCAGCATGGGCGAATATTACTGGGGCGGCGCCTATTCGACCGCCTTTTTCGTCGACCCGGTGGAGCGGATCACGATGGTCTTCATGACCCAGCTCTACCCCTCGTCGACCTATCCGGTTCGCCGCCAGCTCAAGACGCTGATCTATTCTGCCGTGGCCGACAGCTACGCCTGAGCCGGCCCGCCCCGCGCCTCAGACGTCGAGATTGGCGACGTTGAGGGCGTTGGTCTGGATGAAGTCGCGGCGCGGTTCGACCACGTCGCCCATCAGACGGGTGAAGATCTCGTCGGTCACGTCGGCATCCTCGACCTTCACCTGCAGCAGGGCGCGATTGTCGGGATCGAGCGTGGTTTCCCACAATTGCTCGGCATTCATTTCGCCCAGACCCTTGTAGCGCTGTATCTTCTGGCCCTTGCGTCCCGCCGCCATCACGGCGTCGAGCAATTGGGTCGGCAGGGTGATGCCGGTGTCGTCGGCAATCGCGGGGGCTTCGGCATCGGCCTCGTCCGCGTTGTCGGGATCGACCGGTTCGGCCTCGCCGCTGTCGCCCTTCACCAGCCGCACGGGCGCGCCATAGACCTCGGCGTGTTCGGCGGCGACGCGGTGGAGCTTGCGCGCCTCGGCACTGTCGAGGAAGGCGGGATCGATCTCGTGCACATCGGTCACCCCGCGCCACAGGCGCTTAAAACGGACCATGCCGTCCTCGCCGATTTCGGCCGACCAGCGCGCCTCGCCGTCGCCCATCTGGAGATGCGCCGCCGCCCGATCGAGCCCGGCCCGCCGGTCGCCCTCGGGGTCGAGCGCGCCAGCCACCGCCATCGCCTCGATGAGGTCGGAATTGTACTTGCGCGGCACGAAGCCCGACAGGTTGCGCATGCGCAAACCATGCTCGACCAGCTGCTGCATCCCGGCCGCCGGGATGCTGCCTTCCCGCGTTTCGAGGTGGTGGCCCGACAGGCCTTGTTCGATCAGATAGCGATCATAGGCCGGCTGGTCCTTGAGATAGACCTCGCTCTTGCCGCGCGTCACCTTGTAGAGCGGCGGTTGGGCGATGAAGAGGTGCCCGGCCTTGACGATCTCGGGCATCTGGCGGTGGAAGAACGTCAGCAGCAGGGTGCGGATATGCGCCCCGTCGACATCGGCGTCGGTCATGATGACGATCTTGTGATAGCGCAGCTTGTCGAGATTGAATTCGTCGCGCAGGCCCGTGCCCATCGCCTGGATCAGCGTGCCGACTTCCTTGGACGAGATGATACGGTCGAACCGGGCGCGCTCGACATTGAGGATCTTGCCCTTCAGCGGCAGGATCGCCTGCGTCTTGCGATCACGCCCCTGCTTGGCGGAGCCGCCGGCGGAATCGCCCTCGACCAGAAAGAGCTCGCAGTTTTCCGGATTGCGATCCTGGCAATCGGCCAGCTTGCCGGGCAGGCTGGCGACGCTCATCGCGCCCTTGCGGCTCATCTCGCGGGCGCGGCGGGCGGCCTCGCGCGCGGCGGCGGCGTCGATCACCTTCTGGATGATCGCCTTGGCATCGTTGGGATTTTCCTCGAGCCATTCGCTCATCTTCTCGCCCATCAGCGATTCCAGAGGCTGGCGCACTTCGGAGGAAACGAGCTTGTCCTTGGTCTGCGAACCGAACTTGGGATCGGGCAGCTTGACCGAAACGATGGCGGTCAACCCTTCGCGCATGTCCTCGCCCGATAGGCTGACCTTTTCCTTCTTCATCAGGCCGGAAGACGCGGCGTAGTTGTTCAGCGTGCGCGTCAGCGCGGCGCGGAACGCGGCGAGGTGGGTGCCGCCGTCGCGCTGGGGAATGTTGTTGGTGAAGGTGAGGACGTTCTCGTAATAGCTGTCGTTCCATTCCAGCGCGACGTCGATCCCGATGCCCTCCTTCTCGGCCGAGACGGAGATCGGCTCGGCCACCAGCGCCTGCTTGTTGCGGTCGAGATATTTGACGAAGGCCGCGATTCCGCCCTCGTAGAACAGGTCATGCTCCAGCGGTTCCTCGTGCCGCTTGTCGCGCAGCTTGATCCGCACGCCCGAATTGAGGAAGGCCAGTTCGCGATAGCGGTGTTCGAGCTTCTCGAAATCGAATTCGATGACGTTCTTGAACGTCTCCTCGCTCGCCTTGAAGGTGACCCGTGTGCCTTTCTTCAGCCCGTCCTCGTCGCCGTTGGAGGCGACCGGCGGCGCATCGCCGACGACCCGCAGGGGTTCGACCGCATCGCCATGCTCGAAGCGCATCCAGTGTTCCTTGCCGTCGCGCCAGATGACGAGTTCCAGCCATTCGGACAGCGCGTTGACGACCGAGACGCCGACGCCGTGCAGCCCGCCCGATACCTTGTAGGCATTGTCATCGCTGGTGTTCTCGAACTTCCCGCCGGCGTGAAGCTGGGTCATGATGACCTCGGCGGCCGAGACGCCTTCGCCCTTGTGCATGTCGACCGGGATGCCGCGGCCATTATCCTCCACCGAGACGCTGCCATCGGCGTTCAGTTCGATCAGCACGAGGTCGCAATGACCGGCCAGCGCCTCGTCGATCGCATTGTCGCTGACCTCGAACACCATGTGGTGCAGGCCCGAGCCATCGTCGGTATCGCCGATATACATGCCGGGCCGTTTGCGCACCGCGTCGAGGCCCTTGAGGACCTTGATCGAATCTGCGCCATAGCCATTGGGTTTGCGGGCGGTTTCGCCCTGCGTCTCGGTGTTCTCGTCCATGGCCAGTATATAGGCGTAGCGCACGGAAAAGCCAAAGTTTCCGGCGCCCGATCATCCACAGGCAAAGCCGGCCTTGGTTACAGCTGCAACCGGTTGATTTGCGCGGCGGAAAGGCGCATCCGCCGCCAATGCTCTCGGTACTCGACATCTTCCGGATCGGGGTCGGCCCATCCTCTTCCCACACCGTCGGGCCGATGCGGATCGCCCGGCTGTTCGCGCGGGCGCTGGCGAAGGCGGGCACACTCGGGCAGGCCGCGCGGGTGCATGTCGAATTGCAGGGCTCGCTGGCTCTGACCGGGGTGGGGCACGGCTCGGTCGATGCGAGCATTCTGGGGCTTGCCGGGTTCCGGCCCGACCGGACCTTTCCCGAGGAGGCGGCAGCGGCGCTGGCGGCTATTCGCGATACGGGCCGACTGGCGCTACTCGGCGAGCGGGAGATCGCGTTCGATGCGGCGCGCGACATCGATCTGGCGGGCACCATCATCCCCGATCTGCACCCCAACGGCATGCGTCTCTCCGCGTTCGACGAGGCGGGCGATGTCCTGCTGGAACGGACCTATTATTCCACCGGCGGGGGCTTCGTTGCGTCCGAAGCGCAATTGAAGCGCAAGCCGAAGGACGACCGGGTGAATGCCGGCGTCGCCGTGCCGCACAATTTCGGCTCGGCGGAAGAACTGCTCGCCGCCTGCCGCGACACCGGGCTCGCCATCGCCGATCTCGTGCTCGCCAACGAGGATGCGTTTCGCCCGCGCGAGGAGACGCTCGCCGGCCTGGACCTGGTGGCGGAGGCGATGGACCAGTGCATCGAACGCGGGCTCAACCAGCGCGGCATCCTTCCCGGCGGCCTCAAGGTCCAGCGCCGCGCGCCCGATCTGTGGGACAAGCTATCCGCAACGCCGCAATCGAATGAGCGCGAGCAATTGTTCGACTGGCTCAACTGCTACGCCATGGCCGTGAACGAGGAGAATGCGGCGGGCGGCCGCGTCGTCACCGCGCCCACCAACGGGGCGGCGGGCATCATCCCGGCGGTCATCCGCTTCTACTGCGTGACGGCGGCGGAAGAACGCTGCCGCGACAGCCGCCGCACCTTGCTGCTGACGGCCGGCGCCATCGGCCTGCTCTACAAGCAGCGCGCCAGCATTTCCGGTGCCGAGATGGGCTGCCAGGGCGAGGTCGGGGTCGCCTGCTCAATGGCGGCGGGCGGGCTGGCGGCGTTGTGGGGCGGCAGCGCCGCGCAGATCGCCAGCGCGGCGGAAATCGGGATGGAACACAACCTTGGCCTTACCTGCGATCCGGTCGGTGGGCTGGTGCAGGTGCCGTGCATCGAGCGCAATGCCATCGGCGCGGTCAAGGCGGTCAACGCCGCGCGCCTTGCCCTCCACCGCGAGGCGGGCGCCAGCGTCAGCCTCGACCAGGTGATCGAGACGATGCGCCAGACCGGGCTCGACATGTCGAGCAAGTACAAGGAAACCAGCCAGGGCGGCCTCGCGGTGAACGTGATCGAATGCTGACGACGCTGGCGGTGGTCGCGGTGGTTTCCGCCGCGTTGATCGCCGGGTCGGCATGGGGCGTCTATGGCTGGCTTCCCGAGCGGCTGGACGGCTTGCTGGTCGCGCTGGCCGGCGGCGCCCTGCTGCTTTCGGTAACCAGCGAACTCATCCAGCCCGCGATCGAGACCAGTTCCCTGTTGGTCGCGGCAGGCGGCGTGCTGGCCGGGGCGTTCGTGTTCACCGCCGCCGATTACCTGATCGACGAGAAATGGGGCAGTGATTCGGGCGGCGGGCTGCTCGCCGCGATCACGCTCGACGGGATACCCGAAAACCTCGCGCTGGGCGTCGCGCTGATCGGGGCGGGGCCGATGGAGGTCGCGGCGCTGGCCGGATCGATCCTGCTGTCGAACTTGCCCGAGGCGGCGGGCGGCGCGCGCGCCATGCGCGGCCGGGGCCATTCCGGCGCGAAGGTGATGGCGCTGTGGACCGCCACGGCGGCGCTGCTGTGCGCCGCGGCGATCGCCGGCAACGTCGCGCTGGACGATGCCGGCAAGGAAACGCTCGCCGCGATCCGCTGCTTCGCCGCGGGCGCCGTGATCGCCAGCCTCGCGACCGAGGTTTTTCCCATGGCTTTCAAGGAGGGGCGGCAATTGGCGGGCATCGCGACGGCGGGCGGGGCGGTGCTGGCTTTCGCGCTGGGCAGCCTCGGCGGCGGATAGCGCTCGACACGCCGCGCCGGGCGGTTAGGTTGGCTTGCATGACCACAGCGCCTTCCGCCGACGATCTCTCGCAACCTTTCGGCTCCTACTGCGACATCCTCGCCCGCTGGGCCGAGACGCAGCCGGACCGGACCGCCCTTGCCGACGATGGCGGGACTCTCTCCTGGGGGGAACTTGTCGACCGGATCGACCGCATCGCCGCCCGTATGCGCGAATCCGGGCTGGAACGCGGGCAGGCGGTGACGATCCTCGGCAACTCATCGATCCCCTACGCCCTGGTCTTCCTCGCCGCGGTGCGGGCGGGCGGGGTCGCCGCCCCGCTCACCACCAGCGCGAGCGCGCAGCAGCTCGAGGCGATGGCGCAGGATTCGGGCGCACGCCACATCTTCATCGATCGCGCGAAACTCGCCGAACTGGGCGATAATTGCTTCGCCGGCCTCGCGCGCATCGTGCTCGACGAGGAGCTGGAAGGCTGGATGGCCGCGTCCGGCACGCGGCCCGACGTCGCGCCGCCCGAACCCGGCGAACCGTTCAACATCATCTATTCCTCCGGCACCACGGGCACGCCCAAGGGCATCGTCCATTCGCACCGGATGCGCTGGCGCCAATTCGCCTCGACCGCCAGTTCGTGGCTGGAAAAGGGGCTGGAGGTGCGGGCGTTCGCCTCCACCCCGCTTTATTCCAACACCACGATGGTGGCGTTTCTCGCCCCGCTGCTGGCCGGCGGCTACGCCCGGATCATCGGCAAGTTCGACGCGCGCGTCTGGCTCGAACATGCGCAAGCGGACCGCACGACGATCACCATGCTGGTGCCGGTGCAGTATCAGCGCCTGCTCGACCAGCCGGGTTTCGACGGTTTCGACCTGTCTGCGCTGCAACTGAAATACTGCACCTCGGCCCCGTTCTCCGCCGAATTGAAGCGCGCCGTGCTGGACCGGATGCCGGGTGCCCTGATCGAGATCTATTCGATGACCGAGGGCGGCGTCGTCTGCCTGCTGCAGGCGGACAAGTTCCCGGACAAGCTGCATACTGTCGGCCGGCCGGGTCCGGGCAGCGAGCTCAAGGTGCTGGACGACGCGGATTGCGAAGTGCCGCCGGGGAAAAGCGGGCATCTGGTCGGCCGCAGCCAGACGATGATGTCGGGCTATCGCAACCGCCCGGAAGAAACCCGCGAGACGGCCTGGATAGACCCTGCCAGTGGGGATGTCTGGCAAAGGCTGGGGGATATCGGGCGGATCGATGGCGACGGGTTCGTCGAACTGGTCGGCCGGGCGAAGGACATGATCATTTCCGGCGGGTTCAACATCTACCCGATCGATCTGGAGGCCGCTTTGCTCGCAGAGCCGGATGTTCGCGAAGCGGCGGTGATCGGCGTCCCCTCGCGCCGCTGGGGCGAAACCCCGGTCGGCTTCGTCACGTTGGCCGAGGATGCCCGCGCGCCCGATGCCATTCTGGCGAAGGTGAACGCCGCCCTCGGCAAGACGCAGCGCATCGCACAGCTTCACGCGATCGTGGACATGCCGCGCAGCCATATCGGCAAGCTGTTGAAGACGGAACTGCGCGCCGAAGCGGAGCGGCTCGGCCTGCCGGACTGACAAGCGTTCGAGACGCGGCGCCGACATTTGGGGGGGAGGGATATCGGCGGCCGCGTCTCTACTCGCTGCCCTGTCGCAGTGCCATCGGATGCGCGGGAAGATCGCATCGAAACCGGCAGTGCGGGCGGACGATGAAGCGCGAATAGGAGCGCGCCGATCGTCCGGTCACCTCATGGGCGACCTTGCGAACAGGAAATAATATTGCGGACTGCCGAAAGATAGTGCGAAAATCACGCAAGATGTTGCGGATTTCGCAATTCCAGTTTCCCGTCCGAGATTGCCGGTTTCCGCGGGTGGATCAGCGCGCCGCCGGACCCTTGATTCCGACCGGCACGCGTTTCCAGAACGGTATGCCGTTGAGCAGGAAGCGCATGACCGGGCTCTTGTCTACCAGCGTCGCGAGGGCGAAACTGATGGCGGCGGTGAGGACGATGATCCCGAGGAACTTCGCAAATTCCGGTATCGCAAGCTCGAGCGACATTGCGGCGAGCACGACGATCACCGGTTGGTGGAAGACATAGATCGAGAACGACTTGTTGGAAATGTCCCGGATCCAGGGGTTCTCCTTGTCCCCGACAGAATGCAGCAGGGTAAACACAGATCTGGTGGTGAAGATGGCGGCCAGAGCTTGGAAAAAGACCGCGATAGGCACGGTCGGCTGCCACAATTTGCAAGCAACGAAGGCAAGGGGGGCCGCCAAAGCGATGATATTCTCCAACCTGCTGGGCGATAAGATCCACTGCTCTGCGATTTCGGAATAATAATACAAAACGCCGACCATGTAGAACGGCAAATACTGCGCAATCTTCCGCGCACCGATGAAATTGTGGTTGAGATGGCCGAGAGAAAGGCTTTGGAAAACAGGTAAGCCGATCCAGAGCCACAGGAACATTCCGACGATCATCGGTGGGCCGTACCGTTTGATCCCGGTTTCCCATCCGGGTGAGGCGATCAATCGGGTGATCAAGGGCCAGATCAAGGTCAGACCGCAACACATCCAGAACAGGGAGGCGAGAAACCACAAATGTTGTACCAACGCCCGCGGATCGTCGTAAACATCCGCCAGGGGATCGCCGCGCGCGAGAGAAGTTGCACCGGATTGATTAAATACCACACCGATAGAGAAGGGTACCCAAAGGGCGAGAAATCGCCCCCGCAAGCAGTCAAACCGGTTCCTGCGTGAAAGGATCATTGCCGCGAAGAAGCCAGCAATGACAAAAAACGCCGGCATCCGGAACGTCTTCAAGAATTGTCCGATCGCGAAGGCGAACGCATTGTATTCCGACGCTGTTATTACCCAGTTGCCCCCGTAGATCAGGGAAGCATGAAACGGTATGCCCAGCAGCATGAAGGCCGCGCGGCCCGTATCCATGTAATGATAACGCATGTATTTGCCGTAAGCGTGTCTTGCATAAAAATGCAAGAAAAAGCCCGGGACTATTATTTAAGCAATTGAATTACTTCACGGAAGGTGACGAACAACCCCGCGCGGTGGACGGTGCCGGCACGGCGCCCGCCTGCTGGACACACGCTCCGCCGCCCCTTAACCGCCGCGGATGGACCAAGAACATCTTCCCGATTCCATCCTCATCGTCGATTTCGGCAGCCAGGTTACCCAGCTGATCGCACGCCGGGTGCGCGAAGCCGGGGTCTATTCCGAGATCGCCCCCTTTACGCAGGCCGAGGAGGCTTTCGCGCGGATGCAACCCAAGGGCATCATCCTGTCAGGCTCCCCCGCCAGCGTTCCCGACGACGGCAGCCCCCGCGCGCCTGCCATGCTGTTCGAGGCGGGGATACCCATCCTCGGTATCTGTTACGGCCAGCAAGTCATGACCCACCAGCTGGGCGGCGAGGTGCGGCCCGGCCATGAGACCGGCGAGGGCGGCGAGTTCGGCCGGGCCTTCCTCACGGTGACGAAAGAATGCGCCCTGTTCGACGGTTTGTGGGCAGTGGGCGAACGACATCAGGTATGGATGAGCCACGGTGACAAGGTCACGCGCTTCGCTGAGGGGTTCGAGATCGTCGCCACCAGCGACGGCGCGCCGTTCGCCGTGATCGCCGACGAGAACCGCCGCTTCTACGGCATCCAGTTCCACCCCGAGGTCGTCCACACGCCCGACGGGGCGCGCCTGATCGCCAATTTCGCGCGCAACGTCTGCAATCTCGCCGGCGACTGGACGATGGCCGAGTTCCGCGACACCAAGATCGCCGAGATCCGTGAACAGGTGGGCGACGGCAAGGTGATCTGCGGCCTTTCGGGCGGGGTCGACAGCGCGGTGGCCGCAGTCCTCATTCACGAGGCGATCGGCGAGCAACTGACCTGCGTGTTCGTCGACCACGGCCTGATGCGGCAGGGCGAGGCGGAGCAGGTCGTCTCGCTGTTCAAGGGGCATTACAACATTCCGCTGGTTCATGTGGATGCGGAAGAGAAGTTCCTCACCGGCCTTGTGGGCGAGACGGACCCCGAGAAGAAGCGCAAGTTCATCGGCGCCGCCTTCATCGACCTGTTCGAGGAAGAGGCGCGGCGGATCGGCGGTGCGGACTTCCTCGCCCAGGGCACCCTCTATCCCGACGTGATCGAGAGCGTCAGCTTCACCGGCGGGCCGAGCGTGACGATCAAGAGCCACCACAATGTCGGCGGCCTTCCCGAACGCATGAACATGCAACTGGTCGAACCCTTGCGCGAATTGTTCAAGGACGAGGTGCGCGGTCTCGGCCGCGAACTCGGCCTGCCCGACGTGTTCGTGGGGCGGCATCCGTTCCCCGGCCCCGGCCTCGCCATCCGCATCCCCGGCGAGGTGACGAAGGAGCGGTGCGACATCCTGCGCAAGGCCGACGCGATCTACCTCGAGGAAATCCGCGCCGCCGGACTTTACGATGCGATCTGGCAGGCTTTCGCCGTGCTGCTGCCGGTCAAGACGGTCGGCGTGATGGGCGACGGGCGCACCTACGACAATGTCTGCGCTCTGCGCGCGGTGACCAGCACCGACGGCATGACGGCGGACGTCTATCCGTTCTCCGCCGAATTCCTGGGCCGCGTCTCCACCCGCATCATCAACGAGGTGAAGGGCATCAACCGCGTGGTCTACGACTATACCAGCAAGCCCCCCGGCACGATCGAGTGGGAGTAGCGAAGCGAGTCGTCTGTCAATCGGGCATTTCGATATCGTTGCCAAGGCGTTGCAGCACCTCGGCGGCGGTGAACGCGTTGCCCATGTTCTGCGGCGCAGTCCCGCGATACATCATGATCGTCGCGCTCGCTTCGTAACGCTCGATCCGGTCGATATTTACACGCGAACCCGGGAAGGCGCCGCCGATGAAGGGGTCGTATGTGCCGTAGAGGCCGCCGCCAACGCCGTAAAAGCCGTAAGTGGGAGTGAACGTCGAGTACGCCCCCACGCCGGTCGCCGGATAGGTGTCCACATCGGTTGTCGTCGTGCGATCGGTGTTCTCGCGCATCAAGACGAAGCCGGTATAGCCTTGCTGCCGCGTCAGTTCAGCAGCCCGGTAAAGGAGATAATCCTCGACGGTTTCGCGCGATGTGAACCGGTTGCCTGCGAACATCACGCGATAACGGTCGGCGGCCAATCGTTCGCTGCTATAGCCGAAATCCCGCGCCGTGCTGTTCGCGCTTTGCGGCGCGTAGGGCGTCGATTGGGTGCACGCGCCAACCGCGAAGATCGATGCCGAGAAAGTGGCGGCGATAAGTAGATTTTTCATGGTCGTCATACTCCGTGGTTGATGACCCCTTGAAATTCAAAAGGTTGGCGCGTCCCGATGTTCCGCTGGACCTCGCTATCGCTCTCCACCGCTTCGCGTAGGACCTGCCGACGGGAATTGCCTCGCGACACGGAACATCGGCCGTATCGGCCGGTTTTCATGGCGTGACGACGAACCCCGTGCGGAGCGTATGTGATATGAATAAAGCAGCGATCGTATTCAGCAGTCTGTCCCTCGTCGGCCTGTCGGCCTGCGAAACGGTGCAGCAGACCTATACCGAGGCGACCTCCTCGACTTACACCGCCGACCTCAGCGGCGCGAAGCAGGTCGGCCGCGGCGATCCCGACGGATCGGGCAAGGCCGAGATCAGCTTTGCCGACGAATTGAAGCGCGTCTGCTGGGACCTGAGCAACCTGACCGGGCTTGGCCCGATAACCGGCGGCATATCCATCGCGGCGGCCCGCGCACCGACGGGCCGATCGTGCTGCCGCTAAAGCAGGCGACCGAAGGCGGGTGGCGCGGTTGCACCAGCGACACCGCCTGGGTGCAGCGCGCCTTCGACGAAGGTCTGTCGAACTACTACGTCAACGTTCACACCGCCGAGTATCCCGCCGGCGCCATCCGCGGCCAATTGCAGCAATAGCGGCTTCGTGAAGCGCGCCCCCTCGAACGCGGGGGGCGGCGCCGTTCATTCGGCCAGCGTGATCGAGATCCGGCGGTATCTGCAATCAGGATAGAACGCACAGCTTCAAGATCCCAACTTGAATATTTTCAGACTCCAAAGCTACTGTCGAGATAGTAAAAAAGGAATTCCTTTGCTTCCAGATCATCAGCTAGGTTGAATAATTTATTTGTCGTGACGGACGGTTACTTGTGTTATGGATCGCTCGTACGGGGGCGTAACGGCGTCATTTCTTACCCAAGTATGCAAGTCAAACAAGTTTTCGCGCAAGTAAAGTTGGATGACGAGCGACGTTTTCAATGCTCTGTTCGAATCGTCAGCCGAACTGCGAAGAACACAGCTGCCGATATGATCGATAGCCCGGTAGTTGAAGCGAATTATAGGACAGTCGGCATGAAGAGTCCCAGCAAACTGAAACGTTCGGCCGATCGCGAGAACCTTTGCAGGCGAAAGTAATCAGTGCTCCACCGAGATAGAAATTCGGCGGTTGCGCGGGTCGGAAGAATTGTCGGCGATTAGCGGCTCTGTATCGGCAACGCCCTCGATCCGACGAAAGCGATCGGCATCAATACCTTGGCGGATAAGCATCTGCCTCGTTGCCTCGGCGCGTCCCGCGGAAAGTGACCAATTATTGACCAGGCGCGTGTTTCGATATCGCAGGGAATCGGTGTGTCCGCGGACGGTAACTTTACCGCCTTCCGGACGGATCGCTTCGGCCACAACGCCGAGCAGTCCGCGTGCATCCGGAGTAAGCACTGTGGTACCGAGAGAAAACATCGAGAAGTCGGCGTCATCGACCAAATCAATACGGATGCCGGTCGTGGTGTCGATCAACCGCACCTGGCGCATCAGTTCCTGCAACTTCCTCTTTCCGGCGAGGGCATCGGACACCCGTTCCCGGATACGCTTGATGGTTGCCTCGCCTTCCTTGGGTCCGCCGGTCGTGTCGCGCGGGACGGTCAGAGTCTTTGTCCCGGTCTGGCCGGCGGCGTGGGGATAGCTGTCGACATCCGTCAGCGACGAGCCGCCGAGAAGACCGTTCGATCCCGCACTCTGTTCCTTGGTCTTGACCAGCGTCGGCGTGAAATAGTCTGCCAGCCCCTTGCGCTGATCCTCAGACGTGGAGCCAAGCAACCAGAGCAAAAGGAAGAACGCCATCATCGCGGTAACAAAGTCGGCGTAGGCGACCTTCCAGGCGCCGCCGTGGTGACCGGCTTCGACCACAGTGATCTTCTTTACGATGATTGGCACGGGATCGTTCCGCGATGCCTGACTTGCCACGTCAGCGACCCCGGAGCGCGTCGAGAAGTTCGGTCAGGCCCGGACGGACATTATGGCCAAGGCCGGAGCGAGCTGACTCCACCACCAGGGGCTGCGGATGACCGTAAAGGGAAGCGATGATCACCTGTTTCACAGCTTGGAAAATTTGCTCGTCCTGCTCCAGAATCTGCTTTAGCCGACCCGCTAACGGACTGACTATGCCGTAGGCCAGAAGCACACCAAGAAAAGTCCCGACGAGAGCCGAACCGATCATGCCGCCGAGCACTTCGGGCGGCTGGTCGATCGAGCCCATTGTCTTTACGACGCCCAGAACCGCTGCAACGATCCCTAGCGCCGGCAGCGCGTCGGCGAGCGACTGCAGTGCGTGCTGAGGCTCGTGCATCTCGTGGAAGTGGGTTTTCATTGTGTTGTCCATCACCTCTTCGACCGCATGAGTTTCGAGCGTACCAGACGATACGACGAGCAAGGTCAGCGTGTCGCAGATCAGAGCTATTAGTGGTGCATTGGCAAGGAGGTTGGGATAGGCGCCGAAGATTGCCGAACTCTTCGGCTCGTTAACATGGCTTTCGAGTGCTACGGGTCCGTCGTTCTTGAGCAACTTCATCAATTGGGTTGTCAGTGCGATCGCATCGATGTGATCCTGCCTGGTATGCTGCGGCCCCTTGAAGATAAGCTTGAACGACCGGCCAATGGCCTTGAGGCTGTCAATCGAATTGCCCGCGACGATCGCACCAATCGCAGCGCCCCCGATAATAAGCATTTCATGAGGAACCGCATGCATTACGGGTCCGAGGGCACCACCGGTCAAGGCGAACCCCCCGAACACCATGACAAGGAGTATGACGATACCGAGTGCAGCTAACAATTTTCTAATCCCTGGTTGTCGTAGGACCGCAATCAGCGGATCATGGAAAAGAGCGAGAGATTGGCGAGCCGGATGAAACTTGCCTGGCTCGCTTCGAGCACGGTCAACGTTTCCTGCAAGTGGCTCATTGTTACGGCGATGTCCGCCCCGCCGACATTGGCGCGGTCGTCGGCCATCAACAGGGCCCTGTTGACCCGGCGCTCGTCCATCAGATCGACCCAGTTGAGGCGCGAACCAACAACGGTCTGAGCGGTGGTAACCTTCTCGAGACCTGCATCAAGATCTGCGAGCGAGGCAGATCCTGCCTGCAACGCCGTTTCCCCGCCTGTGGTCAGCGCGGCTGCAAGGTTGCCGAGCACTGCGAACAGATCGGTTTGCCCGTTGGCGCCCGTGAATTCGAAAATTTCCGGACCCGTCAGGGACGGTTCGACCGTCTGGCCCTCGCCGATCTCGAGCGGGGTAACCATGTTACTACCGGCGAACTGCAAGCCGTTCGGACCCTTTACATAGGCCGCGCCGGAAGACTGGCCGCCGAACAACGCCTGCCCGGCGATGTTGCGGCTGTTGGAAAGCAAAATGAGGCTCTCGCGAAGGCTTGCAATGTCAGTCCCGATAGTCTTGCGCTGATCCTCGCTGAGTGCTGCGCCGGCGGCTTGAACGGCAAGCTCCCGTACGCGGATGACAAGGTCCGCGACCGATCCCAGCGTCTGGTCGGTCAGCGACAGGTCGGCTTGGGCGAGCTGCGAACTGCGCGTGTCGACCGTGGCAATCCGTTCCTGTCGCGAAAGCATGCGCAGACGCGCCGCGGCCACCGGATCGTCGGAGGACCGCTCGAGCCGCTGACCTGTTCCAATCTGCTTTTGAAGCGATTCCGCCTTCGCCCGCAACCCGCCAATCTGGCGGGCGCTGCGTTCGTAGAAGGCTCCGGTGCTCAGATTGATCATCGGCCGATCCCCAGGAGAGTGTCAAAAATATCACTTGCCGTCTGCATCGCGCGGCCTGAAGCTTGGAAGGCCTGCTGGAAGCGGATCAGATTGGCGGCTTCGGTGTCGAGATCGACGCCCGACTGTTGCTCCAGCGAGATGCGCGCTGAGGATGCGATGGTCTGCAGCGCGCTTTGTGTGACATTGCGCCCGGCGACCTTGCTCGACACATCGAACAGCATCCCGCTCAATTGCTGAGCGGGATCTAGCGCAGCCAGTGATTGGCGCAGCGCGGTGAGATTGGCATCGTCGCGGCTTGCGGCAGTTGCACCCGCAGGGGCAGTGGAGAGACCGCGTCCTTCGTTCATTACTACTCGCAGACTGCTTGCGCTGTTGCCGGCGAAGATCGGCTGACCCTGCGCGCCATCGAGCGTGACGCCTGCGGCCTGCGCATTGTTTACCGTGTCGGCTATCCTCGTAGCTAGCGTATCAAGGCGAGTGCGGACAGAAACCAGTTCTGTGAGGGCAAGAGATGCGCCAGCCAGACCGCCCGAGCTCGGTGTCATCGACTCACCATTCAAAGCAAAGCTCAGCGTGCCATCCGTGCTGGTTGCCGCGGTGAGGGTGTTCGAATTGTCACCTTGGACTAAGCTGCGCGCGGGGTTCGTACCGAGCGAGACGGCTACCGTTCCATCCTTCTCGAACGTCGTCGCAATCGAGGTGATGTTGGCCAGCCGTTCGAGGAGCAGGTCGCGCTGGTCGAAAAGGGCCGCACGGTCGCTGCTGCCAGCGCCGGCGCGGGTTAGGCGCAGGTTTACGCGGGCAAGTTCGCCGCCGATTACGTTGGTTTCCGAAACCTGTGCCTCGGCATCGAAGCGCAGACCATCGGCGACTGCATCGAAGCTCGACGCAGTAATTTCGAATTTGCTTGCGAGCGTTTCGGCCTCCGCGATCACCGCAGCGCGGCGGGAGGGATCGACCGGAT
Organism: uncultured Erythrobacter sp.; assembly: GCA_947501005.1. GTDB lineage: Bacteria > Pseudomonadota > Alphaproteobacteria > Sphingomonadales > Sphingomonadaceae > Qipengyuania. The sequence goes on from CANMTU010000001.1 coordinate 77,789, forward strand.
TGGCCGCGAGCTGCTGCAGCGATGCTTCGAATTCGACGATCGAGGTGAAAACTCCCGAATGCTCCAGCGCACTTTCCATGTTGCGCAAGCCTCTGAGTTCGGTGTTCGCGCGTTCGAGATCGCCCGACGTGCGGCGAACCTCGGCCTGGATGAAGGAATCCGCATTGCGGCGGATCTCGGCAATTCGCGCGCCGGAAAGCGATATGTCGTTAATGCGGCCCGCTCCGCCAGAAGCAGTGACTTCCTCGATCCGCAGACTGCGGCGGACGTAGCCCTCGCTCGACGCGTTTGCGATGTTCTGCGCCGTTACGTCGAGCGCGCTGCGCGCCGCGCGGGCGCCGCTGACGGCAATCGAGAGGAGGTCTGAAGCCATCAGTCGTTATCCTGCGGCAGGAAGCGAGCAAGCTGTTTCTCGATCGCGGTGGCGAAGCCGAGCTGACCTGATTGCGCGGTTACTTCTGCAAAGCGTGCGTCGCGCATTTCGCGAAACGTCTCCTCACCTTCGCCGCCGAACAGGTCGTTGCCGCCAAAATCCGTGCTGCGAGCGCTGGCGAGCATTTGCCGCAGCAGGACCGCTTCGAACTGCTGGGCGGCCTCGCGCAATTCACTGCGTATGGCTGGTGACTCACGCTCGGACAGAGGTTTCGCGCCGACCATGTCTATTGAATAGGAGATCATATGATAACCAATTCCGCGGTCAGCGAGCCGGCTTGCTTCAAACCTTCGAGGATGGCCACAAGGTCCGCCGGACTGGCCCCCAGTGCATTGAGCGCATCGACTACTTCGGCAAGCGACGCGCCCGCACCGATTTGCGAGACGACGTTGTCCTGCTGAGATGCAGAGATCGTGCTGTTCGGCTCTACGGCGGTCCGTCCGCGCGAGAAGGGTTCGGGTTGGACCAATACCGGGTCCTCGTCGATCCGCACAATCAGGCTACCGTGGCTGACCGCGGCAGGCGCCAACCGGACCGCGCTGGAGATTACGATAGTCCCAGTGCGGCTGTTGACCACGACTTTGGCCGAGCGCTCGGCCGGGCTGACGTCGAGCATCTCGATGGTCGCCATGATCTCTGCCCGCGTGTTCCCGCCGGGCGGCAGCATCAACGCTAGGGTGACGCCATCCTCGACCTGCGCCACGCCGGGATAGGCATCGTTAATCACGTCGCGGACGCGTGAGATAGTCATGAAGTCGGCACTGTTGAGGTTCCAGCGTAGGACCTCGCTGAAGTCGAAATTGCTGGCCACCGCTTGCTCTACGGTCGCGCCATCGGCGATGCGGCCGACAGTGGGTACGTTAACGGTCAGTTTCGAACCATCCTTGCCGGACACACCGAGGCCGCCCACCGCAAGATTTCCCTGGGCCATCGCGTAAATCTCGCCGTCCGCGCCATAGAGCGGCGTCATGATCAGCGCGCCGCCGCGCAGGGACTTGGCCTTGCCCATAGTGGACACGGTTACGTCGATCCGCTGGCCCGGCTTGGCAAAAGCTGGCAGCTCGGCGGTGATGATGACCGCGGCGGCATTTTTCAGCGCCGGATTGGCACCCGGGGGCAACTGTAGGCCGAGACGGCCAGAAACGCCGCGCATGGCCTGTGTCAGATAGGCGAAATTGTCGTCGCCCGATCCGTCGAGGCCGACGACGATGCCGTAACCAGTCAACTGGTTCGAGCGGACCGACTGGAACTGGCCCAGATCGCGCACGCGTTCGGCAGCGGCCGACGCGGGCAGTGCGACGATCAGCGAAGCAAGGAAGAGCGCCAAGCGGCGAAGCATCTGCCGGACCATCAGAAGGGCGATACCGCGCCGAAGAAGCGCGACAGCCAGCCTTCGCGGCCGGCCTGCTGGACCGAACCGGCACCGGAATAGGTGATACGCGCATCGGCCACTCGGATGGAGAGAATCCGGTTGTCCTGATCGATGTCGGCCAACCGGATGATTCCGGTGAACTGCACCCATTCATCGCCCTGGCTTAGGCGCATGACCTTTTCCCCTCTGATCAACGCGGTACCGTTGGGTCGCACTTCGGCGATGGTGACGGTCAGGTCCGCGCGGATGGAGCTGGCCTGCGACGCATCGCCTTGTCCTTTGAACGACGAGCGGGCAGCGGCATTAAGGTCGGCATCGTCGATTCCGATGAACTCGGGCAGGGTCACGCCGAGGCTGCCGTCGCGTAGGGTCGAGCCGCTGGTCGACTTGCTGGTCTGGGTCCGTTCCACCAGGACTACGGTCACGAGATCGCCGATGCGGGAGGCGCGGTTTCCGTAATAAAGCGGCGCGTAGCCGTAACTGGCTTGGTAGATCGCGCCATCGGCATGGCGTGCATCGACGGCCGGCGGCGCGGGCAAGGAAGCTTCAAAACCGTAGGGCCGCGAATCTGCCGTGCCGCAGGCGGCTAGTGCCAGCACTAGGGGCAATGTCGAAAAGCGGGTCGCAGGACGGGTCGTCATCGAATGACTCCTCACAACGTCTGGTTGGCGTTGCGAAGCATATCATCGACCGCCGAAACCATCTTCGAACTGATTTCGTAGGCGCGCTGGCATTCGATCATCTGGACCAGCTCCTCGACAATATTGACGTTCGAGCTTTCGAGCATGCCCTGACGGATGTTGCCGCGACCGTTCTCGCCCGCTGGGGCAAGCTCTGCCGCGCCGCTCGCGGCGGTCTCGACCAGGAAGTTGTCGCCGATGGCCTGGAGGCCGGCCGGATTAGTGAAGCGCGCGACCTGGATCTGGCCGAGATCCGCCGGCTCGGCTTCGCCGGGCAGGGTTGCGGAGACGGTGCCGTCGGGCGAGACTGCGATCGCAGTCGCGCCTTCGGGCACGGTAATCGCCGGCTGAACGGGATAGCCCAGTTGGGTGACAAGCTGCCCTTCGGCCGACAGGGTGAAATTGCCAGCACGCGAATAGCCAATACGGCCGCCCGGCATGTCGATCTGAAAATAGCCATCGCCATCGAGCGCAAGGTCGAAGGCGTTGTTCGTGGTGCTAAGCGCACCCTGGGTCATGATCTGACTGGTCGATTGGACCGCGACGCCAGTGCCGAGGTTGAGGCCGGTGGCGTAGGCCGTCTCGCCTGAGGAGCGCTGACCTGCAACACGTGCGTCCTGATAGGCGAGTGTGGCAAAGTTCGCCCGGTCGCGCTTGAAACCGGTGGTTCCGACATTTGCCAGGTTGTTGGCGATGACGCGCATGCGCGCGTCTTGGGCCTCGAGCCCGGTGCGAGCGACCTGAAGGGCGGAAGTGGGCATGGTTCGATCCTTTTGCCTGAATTAGCCGAGGCGCATGAGCTGCGCGCCGCTTTCGTCGATTTCACGTGCGGTCGAGATAAGCTTGCTGCGCATCGCGAACAGGCGCTGCGCATTGATCATGTCGACCAAGACTTCGGTGGTTTTCACGTTGGACTGCTCTAAGGCGCCGACCTGCAGGGTAGCCGCCTCATCGGTCGGCAGGATGCCGCCGCCCTCGACCCGGAATAGGCCGTCGAGCCCCTTACTGATGGGTGAGCCCTGCCACGTCGCTAGCTTGATGCGCCCGATTTCGGCCGGGGGCTGATCGGGCGCGGCGGGATTGGTGATCGTGATCGTCCCGTCGGGTGCGATGCCGGAAATCCCCGCGGGCGGAATCGTGATAGGACCGGCATCGCCGAGCACCGGTAATCCCTCGCCATTGACGAGCAGACCAGTGGCCGAAATCGAAAGATCGCCGCGGCGGGTGTAGGCCTCGGTCCCATCATCGGCTTGCACAGCCATCAACGCGTCGGTCATAATAGCAATATCGAGACTGCGACCGGTTTGTATGATCCCACCCGTCGCCATATCCGCACCACGGACCCGGGCGATCTGCATGGCTCGTGCTTCGTTCGGCTGACCTTCGACAGTGACCGGACGTTGATCGAGCAGCTCGGCACGAAATCCAAGCGTGTTGGCGTTCGCCATGTTGCTCGCGATTACGCGCTGACTGTCCATCGAGGCCCGCATTCCCGAAAGCGCTGTGTGGATAAGGCGGTCCATCGCGATCAGGTCCGCAGATTGATGACGGTCTGCGAAATCTGGGTGGCGGTGTCGATCGCCTTGGCGTTCGCCTGAAAGTTACGCTGGGCGGTAATCAGCCCGACGAGTTCCTCGGCAATGTCGACATTCGACCGCTCGAGCGCGCCCGAAAGCAGCGCGCCGTAGGGCCCTGAACCGGGAGCACCATAGGTCGCAGCGCCCGACAGGCCGGAGCCCTCCCAACTCGCCTGCCCAATCTTCTTAAGTCCGCTCGGCGAGACGAAAGTGGCGAGCGCGACTGCGCCGACGGGTTCGACCGTCCCGTCGGCATAGGAGGCGTTGACGACGCCCGCCTTGTCGACGGTTACACCGACGAACGGCGAGCCTGCGGCGTTCTGGACTGGAATCGCCGCGTCGCTGATCGTGTTGCCGGCCATCTGGCCTGCGGCATCGACCGGAAGTAGCTGCAGGCGGTTGCCGCTATTGTCGACGATGTTGCCGGCGCCAGTTAGCTGGAAGGAGCCGGCACGCGTATAGAGCGTGGTTCCGTCAAGCGGGGAGCGGGTGGTGAAGAACCCGTCTCCAGTGATCGCGAGATCGAGGGCCGAGCCGGTCTGTTCGACCGGGCCAAGCGAGAAGTTCTGGTTGATCGCCTCGACCGAGGCACCGATGCCCTGTATCATCTTGGGATTGGTCAGCGCGGATGCAGCGACGATTTCCGAGAACTCGGTGCGACTGCGCTTGAAGCCGTAGGTTTCCGAGTTGGCGATATTGTGGGCAATGACGCCGAGCGAGGTTTGCGCATTCTTCATGCCGTTGAGCGAGGTATAAAAGGACATTTGGAATCTCCTGGAAATCAGTCGTTGGATGCAAGCTTCGTGCTGGAGATCAGCTCGTCGAGCTTGTCGGCAATGCGTTCGAGGGAGGCGTTGGTCTCGGCGACGCCGGCGAGCGAAGAGAATTGCGCCATCTGCGCCAACATCTCCTTGTTATCGACCGGATCGAAGGGGTCCTGCAGCTGCATCTGGACGGTCAGCAGCTTTAGGAAATCGCCCTGCCCGAGAGAATCCATGCCCCGGCCCTGAACCTTTCCGACCGTGCTAATCGACGTGCCTGTGTTGGTGACGGAAGTGATCATTTCATCCTCATCGTTTCCAGCATGAGCTGTTTGGCGGTCGAGAGGGCCTCGACCATGTTGCGGTACTGGCGGGAGGCTTCGAGCATCTCGACCATTTCGGCGTTCTCATCGACGGGTGCCTCCCACACGTCACCGTTCTCGTCGGCGAGGGGATGCCCGGGATCGTGCCGACGGATCGGCGCGACATTCTCGCGTACGACTCCGGCCACGCGGACGGAGGAGAGGTCCGAGGCACGGTTGAGTTCCTGTTCGAAGACGGTGCGCATCGGTCGGTAGGCCTGCGCTTCGCTGCCCGCCACGGAGCCCGCATTGGCGAGGTTGGAGGCGGCCGTGTTCATGCGCACGAGCTGTGCGGACATGGCGCGGTGACCGACCTCGAAGAAGGATGTGGGGCCCGCCATTCTCACTCGCCCCGGATCGCGCGGGTCACGGTCTCTACACGACCTCGTAGGAAGTTGAGCGTGGCCGAATAGGCGACGGCGTTCTCGGCGAAGGCCGCCTGCTCGGTCGACATTTCAACCGTATTGCCGTCGAGCGTTGCCATTGTGGGCACGCGATAGCGCACGGCGCCATTGGCCGCGCTATCCACTTCCTCGCCAGCGAGGCGCGCCCGCAATGCGGCCGAGAAATCGACGTCGCGCGCCTTGTATCCCGGCGTCGCCGCATTGGCTATATTCGAGCCAAGCACACCCATGCGCCGCGACCGGATCTCCAGTGCCGCCCCGTGGATGCCGAACAGATCTTCGCCCAAATGAACCTCCACTCCTGTTGCGCGAGAGAAGGTAAGCAAGCAGTGTGCCAAAAGGTTTTATCGCACCTGGAGTGGCGGAAAACTTTAAGGATCGGCAAGCTTTTGCCGGAGCGCGGCAAAGTTCGGCCATTGGATAAATCTGCGCTGCCGTGCGCCGTTCTTGTGGGGCAAGGAGTGGCTGCCCCGATGTTGCAAATCTGGTTCGATCCCGATGCGATCGCCATCGTTCTCTTCGGAACGCTCGCGGCGACAGTGCTGCGCTGTGGCATCGCCGACAGCCGGATTGCCGTTGCAAGCCTTCGCAATATCCTCGAGAAACCGTTCGACGTGCCACAGGCCAAGGCCGAGCTTGCTGTTCAGATTCGCCAGATCGCCAATGACGGTTTCGTCCGTGCCGAGCCGCGCCATTTCGGTGACGACGAATTCGACAGCCTGTCCGATCTCATCATCAATCAGCGTTCGATCCAGTCGCTTCACGGCGAGCACGAGAAGTTCAAGTTGGCGCGGCTGACCCATTCACAGACCGCCGTGCGGGTGTTGGAGAGCGCTGCCGAGCTTGCCCCGGTCTTCGGGCTGGCCGGGACGCTGGTGGCTTTGGCCCAGGCGCCTGGTACGGCGCCGCAGGAAAACGGACTCGTCGGTGCGATCGCGATGGCTGTGATCACGACGCTTTATGGGCTGGTTGCTGCAAATTTAGTCTTCGCGCCGCTCGGCAGCGCTATCGCGCGCCGTTCGCGCCGCGAGGAGGAGGACCGCGACGAAGTACTCGCGTGGCTCGAGCAAGGCATCTGCCAGACGGGGGTGATCCTTCCACAAACCACTGCCGCGCAGGAGGTGGCATGATCTCGCGCGCGACAACGGGCTGGCAGACGATAACAGCCGATCTCGCTCTAATCCTGTTCTTGATTACCGCCCAAGCGGTAACCGATCATGCGGACCGCCCCGCACCTGTCAACAACGAAAGGTTCCCAACGACTGAGAGCACCTCGGCGCTCGCCGTTCACTATCCGGCTCGCGGCGAGGACATCAACGATTGGCTGCGTGATACGATGATCGACAGACGGCAGGTTGCGACGATCTCGATCGAATACGGCCCCGGTGCGCGCGCCAGCGCCCTTGCAGAGGGTGATCGTCTGCTCGGTCAGGCCGAGACGGCCGGGGTCGGGGCGCGTCTGATGGTCGTTCCGGGCGCAGCTGACCAGACCATCATAGCGGTCGATTACCTCCGCAGCGAAGGGGATGGCACGGACTTTGCAAGCTAGTCTGACATCAGTTAGCCCTTGCCGGGCGTCGTCAGACAAAGCGGAGCCGTAGCCAATGACGCAGCGAACGTTTCTCGGAAGGATCCTTCCCCTGGGTCTCGCCTGCGGCCTGGTCACCACAGCCTGGGCCGCCGCACCGATGGAGCTTTCGGTCATTGACCGCGCGGTCGCAGATTTTACCGGCGCCCGTGCGGGTGAGCCGGGCGGGGCTAAGCTACCGGTCGACCGCCGCCTGCGCCTGACCGACTGCCAAGCGCCACTCGAACTGCAGTGGTTCGGCCGGGACCAGCGTTCAGTGCAGGTTGCGTGCCCCACTGCGGGCTGGAAAATCTACGTCGCGGTTGACGGTGCATCGGACCGACGCGCGCTCGGCACCGGTTCCGCACAGCCGGTTGAAAAAGGTCCAGCTATCGTCAAACGCGGGGAAACCGTCAGCATCCTGATGCGCGGGAAGGGGTTCTCCCTTAGCCGGCACGGTTCTGCCGCCGAGGATGGCGCCCAGGGAGAATGGATCAAGGTCCGGGCAGGCGGCGAACGTACGGAAACGCTGCGGGCGGTTGTCCTCCGACCCGGCCAGGTCGGCATCGATTTGCCGTAAGCGGCAGATAGTGTTGCCGGGGGGTTAAAGACCGACATCGATCGCCGTTCTGTTCATCGACCAGCTGATGGAGCGAATCGATGCGTATTATCGGATTGCCGGATTTCGGAGGAACTGGGCGGGCGGCCAAAGCCGCCGCGACGGGGGCCAACAAGATTGCAGCGGCGCAGAAGGGCGCTTCCGGAACGCGCCAATCCGAAAGCCCAATCGCTTCCTCGTCGCTTACTGCCGCTCTGCAGGTTCCGGTCGATCAAGAACGTGTAACCGAAATCCGCAAGGCACTGCAGGAAGGCAGGTATCCGCTCAATCCCGCAAATATCGCCGACGCCTTAATCGCGTCGAACCTTTACGGAAAGTCCTCTTGATGACCCGCACTCGGGAAGCCTTGGCAACCCTGCAACAGATGCTCGCACTTTTGCAGGGCGAGCGGCAGGCGCTTGCCGCCCTTGATCTCAATCGCATCGTCACTTGTACGCAGGGCAAGCTCGATCTGTGCAGCAGGCTCGAAGCTGTCGAGCAGAGCAGCCTCGACGAGGAATGCCTGGGCGTGCTCGATGCCGTGCGCCGGCTTAACGAGATCAACCGCCGGCTGCGCAATCTCATCGCCACCAATGTCCAGAACCGCCTCAGCGGGTTGACAGGCAGCAGCGCGCCCTATTCGGCGATCTCGCGGCAGAACATGAACCTTGCTCTCGTTTGAACGCCGTTGGCTTCCTGCTGATACGAAATTTTTGGCACGCATTTTGCTGAACCTCGGGAAGAGTTTCCCGGAGGGTCCGTGCCTACCATCAATCCCGCCCAGACTGTTGACGTGCGCGGCGCCATTGCCCGCGCGGCGACACGGACAGGCGTCGACTTCGACTATCTGCTGGCGCAGGCCCGGCTCGAGTCCGGGCTCGACCCCAGCGCCAAGGCGCCCACCTCGAGCGCAACCGGCCTCTATCAGTTCATCGATTCTACGTGGCTGAACACACTCGATCGGCACGGCGCCAAGCACGGCATGGACTGGGCCGACGCCGCAATCGGTTCGGGTGGGTGGGTTTCCAACGCGACAACCCGTAGTCATTTGCTCGCCCTTCGTTATGATGCCGACGCGTCATCATTGATGGCAGCGGAGCTGACCCGGGAAAATGCGAACGGTCTGCGCAACACACTTGGGCGCGAGCCGGAACCTGCCGAACTCTATCTTGCCCACTTTCTCGGCCTTGGGGGAGCACAGCAATTCCTTGGCGCGCTCGGCAGCGATCCCGACCAGTCGGCCGCAGCATTAATGCCGCAGGCAGCGCGCGCGAACCGCGCGATCTTTTTCAGTGACGGATCCTCGCGTTCGGTCGGCGAAGTCATGGACCTGATGCGCGGCAAGGTCGCTCGCGCATACGGCGACACCTTCACTCTGGGTGGCGGGATGGGCGGCACCCAGCATGAGTTCGCCGGGTTTGCCGCCCCGCGGACGATGCCACGCGCGCCCTTCGGCGCTAGCGGCGCGGCCGCGACGGGCGGAGGCAGTGCGCGTCCGTCCATGGCGGATACGCTGCGCTCAACTTTCGGCGATGGCAGCGGGGGCGGCACTCGCGCCGGCGCCAATATCGGCGCCGCCTATAGCAAGTTCAGGGCGTTCGGTCTATGACCGTGCGCCAGTTCCTCAATCCGGGGCTCGCCCTGCCGGTCGGCATTCTCACGATCATCTTGCTGATGGTCATGCCGATCCCGGCGATGCTGCTCGACGTGTTCTTCGTAATGAACATCGCCTTGTCGGTGTCGATCCTGATGGCCGCGATGAACGCGAAGAAGCCGCTGGATTTCTCTTCCTTTCCATCGGTCCTGCTTTTCGCGACACTGCTGCGCTTGGCGCTCAACGTCGCCTCGACCCGTATAGTGCTTCTGAACGGGCACGAGGGCGGCGAAGCGGCGGGCAAGGTGATCGAGGCGTTCGGCGCTTTCCTCATCGGCGGGAACTTCGCAGTCGGTATCTTCGTATTCCTGATCCTGATGATCATCAACCTAATGGTCGTCACCAAAGGCGCGGGCCGCGTCTCAGAAGTCTCGGCGCGCTTTACGCTCGACGCCCTGCCCGGCAAGCAGATGGCGATTGACGCCGATCTTGCAGCCGGGCTTCTCACGGCAGACGAGGCCAAAGCCCGCCGGCGTGAGATCGCCACCGAGGCCGATTTCTACGGCTCGATGGATGGGGCAAGCAAGTTCGTGAAAGGCGATGCGGTCGCTGCGCTGTTGATTCTCATGATCAACGTGATCGCAGGTTTGGTGCTCGGCATCTCGACCCACGGTCTGTCGATCGGTGCGGCGGCCGAATTCTATATAACCCTTGCCGTGGGCGATGCGCTGGTCGCGTCGGTCCCGGCGCTGCTGCTCTCGATAGCGGCGGCCGTCATCGTCACTCGCGTTTCGGACGCGCGCGACCTTACAGGCCAGATCGGCGGCCAGCTTGCCGATCCCACGATCTGGCTGCCGGTCGCCTGCATCCTCCTGGTGATCGGATGCATTCCGGCGATGCCGCAGTCGATCATCCTGCCCCTTTCGGCCGGGACTTTCTGGTTGTGGCACGCCCTGCGCAAGCGCCAGCGTCTCACGGTGGAGGAGCCCGAACAGGTAGCCGCGCCCGACCCCTCGTATATCGGAATCGAAGACGTGACCGATCAGACGCTGGTGACGATCCAGCTTGGCTACGGCCTCATCCACCTTACAGATGCGAAGCATGGCGCGACGCTGGTTGGCCGGCTCACAGGACTGCGCAAGCAGATGTGCCAGAGCTTCGGCTTCATCGTGCCGCAGTTCCGCGTAGAGGACAGTTTCGAAGTCGAGCCCGATGCCTATCGTATCACGCTGGGCGGGGCGACCATCGGCGGTGGCAAACTGAAGCCGGGTCACCTGCTCGCCATCGATACCGGCGAAGTCATGCGCTCGCATGTCGTGCAAGGCGAGGCGACGGTCGATCCGAGCTTTGGCTGCCCGGCGCTGTGGATCGAGCCCGGCGCGCGTGATTTTGCCGTGGCCGAAGGTTATCTAGCAGTCGATCCGGAAAGCGTGATTGCCACCCAGATCCATCAATTGCTGGGCGCAAGGGCGCAGGACCTGCTGGGGCCCGACCAGGTGCGAGATCTCATCGACCATTTGAAGGTCCGTCATGGCCATCTGATCGACACTATCACCCCGCAACCGCTGACCCTAGCGGCGGTAACGCGCCTGCTGAAGGCGCTTCTGGCCGACGGCATATCCCTGCGCCACGCGCTGCGCGTGTTTTCGAGCGTGTCGCTCGCTGCGCAGCAGACCGGCGATCACGACCGCCTCATCGACATCATCCGTGCAGATCTCGGTTCCATGATAGTGGCGGAGTTGTGCCCGCCTAACGCCAGGCTGCCGGTCATCACCCTTGCAGCCCAGCTCGAGGAGATGGTTGTCAGCGGGCTTCAGGATCCGACGTCGGGCGAAATCGTGATTGAACCCGATCTCGCTCGCTCGATTGGCGAACGCATCGCCACAATCGTCGACCAGCGCGATCCGGCGACTACTCGGCCCGCCCTGATCGTCCAGCCGCGCGCTCGCCGTGCGCTCGCAGCATTGCTGCGACTGCGTGCGCCGCAATGCTTGGTGCTCTCGATCAACGAGTTGCCCGCTTCCCAGCCGATTGAGGTGATTGCTGTGGTCGGCGACGAGAATTTCGGAAGTTCTGCACAACTCGGCCATTCAACGGAGGCCCTTGCAGCGTGAAATACGACCATTCCAACTTTAATGCGCAGCGAGCCTACGCGACCGAAATCAACCAGCGGATCGAGCGATTCCTGCCTATGGTCCGAAAGCTCGCCTGGTATTACGAGAGCAGCTGCGGCGCCTCGCTCGACATCGATGACCTGCTCCAGGGCGGGATGATCGCGCTAACCGAATGTGCTCAGCGGCACGAAAGGCCGAGCGAGGACGGATTCGCTGCCTATGCCAAGATCAGGGTGCGCGGGGCGATGATCGATTTGTTGCGCTCGCAGTCGCACCATGTTCGCGGTGCGGCAGGGTTGCGTCGCAAGATTGATGCGACCTCCGACCAATTGCGCCGAGAGCTGGGTAGCGATCCGAGCGCAGAGCAAATCGCCTTCGCGCTGGGTGCGTCGGTCGAGGAATTCCACAGGGCGAGGGGACAGGTCGCAACCAAGCTGGTCGATCTGGAGGAATGCTATTCAGATACCAATCCTGCTTTTGTCAGCGAGGAACCCACTGCCGAGATGCGTCTGCTCGAAGCAGCCGACAAGGAAGCCCTGACGGAAGCGATTGCAGCGCTGCCCGAACGTTTGCAGCTGATCATCCAGCTGCATTTTCTCGAGGAACTTAACCTGACTGAGATCGCCGCGATCCTCGATGTGAGTGTGCCACGCGTGCATCAGCTGAAGTCAAGCGCATTGGCAAAGCTGCGCCTCGGTCTCATCTCGACGGAAGCCGACTGAGAGGCGGCGTCAACATCTTGCGACGCCGTCGCGTATTTTTCGTCCGGGTTCGCAGGGCTTTCCGTTTGAAGAGACGATCCGCCTCGGAAGCGAGGATTGGCGGCGCTCTAGCTGTAAAACGCTTCGCGAAACGCACCGGCGATCTCGCTGAAATCGGTCCTAAGGGCAGAAATCGCCTGCGCGTCGGTCTGCCGGATTGAATCCAGCAGGATGCTTTTCGCCGATCCGTAGAATTGGGCAAGCGGTGCGCCCATTTCGGCGTTGCGGTCAATACCGAGCTCCAGCGCTGTCAGCGCGGTAACGCAGCGGGTGATTGCTCGGCTGCGGCCTGCTCGATCTTTTCGGCTGTCAGCAAGCTCGAGATGGCGCATGCTATCAAGGAGATCTTCAAGGCAGAAGAGCACAAGCTCTTCGCGCGAACTGCCGAGCAAACGTGCCTCGAAATTGGTCTGGCGATAGGCTTCGTTGGGTTTGGAACGGCTCAACATGTCAGGCCTTCTGAGCGTTCCAGGCGTCGATCTGGGATTGCAGAAAGGTCAGGGTGGACTTCGAAGCGGCGACGTTGCTGTCGGCCTTAGCGAAACGCGCGATCATGTTGGCGCGCAGCGTCTCCTGCCGTTCGGCGAGCTTTTCGAGGTCCATCTGGATCTGCTGCGACTGCGACTGGTAGCGGGCGATCGATCCTGCGAGCGAGGCCGGATCGCCGCCGGCGCTGCTCGAGCGCGATATCCGCTCGATGGTCGAATAGATGCCATCGATGCGGGTAGTGAACATCGCCGCGACGCCTGCCGGATCGCGCGTCATGACTTCGGCCATGCGGACGCTATCGAAGGTGAAGCTGCCGTCGCGCTGGATGGCAAGGCCGAGTTCCGCCAGCGTGCGCGGCGAGCCTTCGGGCGCGTTGGGCAAGATCACCATCGTGCCCAGCGCCGAAAAACTGCGCTTGAGCGCCCGTGCACCGCTGTCGCGGGCGAGATCTCCGGTCATCGGATCGGTCGCGGTGCGCAGATCAGTGACGATCTCGTTCAAGGCGCCAGTGATGTCCTGCATCGCGGAGCTCAGCGCACTGGTCGAATTGCGGAAGCCGATTGTCGCGGGCGCTCCGGCGTTGGTGGCCATAAGCGAGAGTGAGAGGCCGGGCGCGATGTTCTCGATCGTGTTAGAGGGACTGCGGCGGGCGATCCCGTCAAGCAGGAATTCAGCGTCCACCGATGTTTTGAGGAGGCGCGCCGCATTGCCGCCCGGCTGCCAAGCGATGTTTGAAAGACCCGGATTGGCACCGTCCTCGGTTGCTTCGATGATGAAGCCATTCTTCGCACCGTCGTTGCCCTTGATCACCAGCTGAGCGCCAAGATCGGTCTGCGCGACATAGGCGGTAAGCCCGCCATTCCGGACATTGATGGTGCTCGCGACGTCGTTCAGCGTCGCGCCTGGCTCGATCCCGATCGAGAGCGGCGCGGTCGCTGGGTCCTCAGTGAAGATAGTCGTGCTGGTCTGGCCGAAGCGGAAGGTGAGGGTGCCAGCACCAACCGTATCGGTGCTGTTCGCGTAGTTCGGGCCGGTAAGGATCTGGTTGCTCGCCAGCTGCGTGACCTCAAGCGAGTAGGTGCCTTTGCCGACCGTGCCGATCGGGCTTGAAACCGTTGCCACGGCAGAGTTGGATATGGTCGGCAGCGGCGCGAGATCACCACCGCGCAGCCGGTCGCCGAGCGCCGAGACGAAGGTGGAGAGCGAGCTGCGGATCGACCCGGCAAGGGAGATTCGCCGCTCCAGCGTTTCCGATTGAGAGGCCAGGCGCTCGTTGCGACCAGCGAATTGTGCTTCGGCGAGCTGGTTGGCGAGGCCAGCCATGTCGACCCCGCTGCCGATGCCCAGCGTATTGGCGATTGAGGAGGCGGAAACGTTCATTGATCTGATAACGGCGCGTTCGGGGCAGGATTAACCGACAATCGTCCATCCGCGTCGAAACGCAGCGCAACGGGAATGTCGACCGCTGGCAGCCCGGGCGCCTCGCCGCGCTTGAGCGAGAAGACATAGGCCAGCACCGAGGCCACAGCGCTGTAAAGATCCTCGCAGATGCTCTGCCGCTCACGAGTGGTGTAGTAGACCGAGCGGGCGAGCTGCGGGATTTCCAGCGTCGGCAGGGCGAGTTCGAGCGCCAGTTCCTTCATCGCCAGCGCCTTGTCGCCGCGCCCTTTGGCCAACACGATCGGGGCCGAGGCCTTGGCGGGGTCGTAGGTCATGGCGACCGCGAAATGAGTCGGGTTGGTAATAACGAACTGCGCCTCGCGCATGGCCCCGGCGACCGATCCCGTGGCAATGTCGCGCTGGCGCTGGCGCCGTGCGGCCTTCATTTCAGGCGAGCCCTCGCTTTCTTTGCTCTCGTCGCGCATTTCCTGGTGGCTCATCCTGAGCCGCTTCTGCTGGCGCAACCATTGGATCGGCAGGTCGACAAGGGCGATTACGATTAGTCCGCCGCCCAGTGCGAAGATCAGCGAAATGATCGCGTGCCACGCTGCGCTCAGCTGAGCGGACAAATTGCCACGGCCCAGGCCGATGACGGTTTCCATGCTGCTCCACCACCAGGCCAGCGCGATGCTGCCGAGGAGGATGACCTTGAGCAGTCCCTTGCCCATCTCGATTAGACCCTGCGGACCGAACATCCGCTTGAAGCCTGACAGCGGGTTAATCCGCTGCCCCTTGGCCTTGAGATTTTCCCCTACCCAGCGACCGCGCCCGAAAGCGAGCTGCGAGATGAGCGTGACGAGGATGACCGGAAGAGCCAGCGTCAGGATCGCCGGAACGCCGAGGAGGAGCCCTTGCATCAGCAGCCCCCGTACACTGAACTCACGCAGATCGCGGGCGTCAAAGATGAAGGCTTCGCGGGTCAGGTCGGATAGCCCGTCGAACAGCATCGGCCCAGCGAAGGCGAGCCAAGAACCGCCGAGGAGGATAACCGCCGCCGTGCTCGCATCCTTGGATCGCAGGACATCGCCCTTCTTCGCGGCGTCGGCGATCCGCTTCTCTGTTGGCGCGTAAGTCTTTTCGCCGGCGGTTTCGCTCATCGTGCGATCACGCTTTCGGTCTCGGCGAGGGCGTCGCCGACAAGGTCGGTGAACTGGTCGTAGATCAGGGGGGCGGAGATGATCAGCGCGGCCATGCCGGCAAGGACGCCGGCGGGAAGGCCAAGCGCGAACAGGTTGAGCGAGGGGGCCGAACGGCTGAGAATGCCGGTCAGCACCTGCACGAGCAGCAGGATTAGCGTGACAGGCAGTGCGATCCGCACGGCGGTCTCGAACATGAAGCTTGCGAAACCGGCGATTGCGGCGAAGCGTTCGGCACCAAGCCAGGTCTGGCCAGGCGGGAAGGCGTTGTAGCTTTCGGTCACCAGCGCGATCCAGTCGAGATGCGCGCCTGTAGCGAGGAAGATCAGGGTCAGCACGATCATGAAGTACTGGCCGAAGGAGCTCGTGGTACCGCCCCCCATCGCATCGGGCGAAACCGCCATGCTCATCCCCATTCCGCCCCCGATCAGTTCTGCGGCGACGGTCGGCGCGGCGAAGGCCATCTGCAGGACGAAGCCGAGCGCTAGGCCGACGATGACTTCACCCAGGATTGCGAGTATCCCGTCAAGCGAGATGAGCGCCGCCGGGGTCTGCACCGAGGGCATCGAGATCGACACGAAGATAGCGAGCGCACCGGTGATTGACACCCGGACCGACACTGGCACCGAGGTCGCTCCGAAGAACGGCGCGGCGAGGAGTGCAGCGCCAAGCCGCGTCATGAGGAAGACGACACGCCACAGGTCTTGCTCCAGCGCGCCGATGCCAAGGTCGACTCCGTTCACGCCCGGTAGCTGCCTTAATCGCCCATCTTCGCAATTACGAGGAAGATGTCCTGCATGAAGTCGCCGACCAGCGCCATCATGGAGGCGCCAAGGATGACTAGCACGAAGGCCACCGCACCCAGCTTCGGAACGAAGGTCAGCGTTTGTTCATTGACCGAGGTCGCGGCTTGGACCAAGCCGATCACCAAGCCAATGGCAAGGCTCGCTAGCAGGATCGGTGCGGCGACAAGTGCGGCGATCCACAACATGCGGTCAGCAAGCGAGAGAAGTACGGCGGTTTCGTCCATTGTCTTATCCGAAGCTTGAGGCGAGCGAACCCATCAGCAGCGCCCACCCATCAACAAGGACGAACAGCAACAGCTTGAAGGGGAGCGAGACGATCATCGGGCTCATCATCATCATGCCGAGGCTCATTAGCACGCTGGAGACAACGAGATCGATGACGAGGAAGGGCAGGAACAGCATGAAGCCGATCTGGAAGGCGGTCTTCAATTCGCTGGTCACGAAGGCTGGCAACAAGATCGAGAAGGGCACGTCCTGCGGGCTGGCGAACTGGCCGGTATTCGCAATGCCGGCGAACATCTCGAGGTCGTACTCGCGGGTCTGACGGATCATGAAAGCATGGAACTGGTCGCCCGCACGCTCGATCGCGACCTCGGCCCCGATCTGGCCGGCCGAATACGGCGCGATCGCTGTCTGGTTAACGTTCTCTAGCGTCGGGGCCATGATGAATAGCGAGAGGAACAGGCTGATCCCGATCAACACTTGGTTGGGCGGCGACTGCTGTAGACCCAGGGCTTGGCGCAGAATTGCGAGCACGACGATGATCCGGGTGAAGCTGGTCATCATCAGTAGCAGGGCTGGCAGGATGGTGAGGAGGCCCATCACCAGAAGCAGTTGCAGCGAGAGGCTGAGCGGCTCGCCCCCCGCACCCGATAGCTGGCCGAAGGCGCGGTCGAGCGCGCCTGCGACGGCGGTATCCCCGCCTACGGCATTGACCGCGCCGACTTGGGCGCTGACGATCGTCGAGCTGGTCAGCGCGACGAAAGCCGTACCAATCCTGGCAAGGAGCGCGATCACTGGGTGATGTCCTGTGAAGTGGCGAAGCCAACCGAGCGAGCTGGAGCTTCGGCGAGGCGGGTAAGGCCGTTCCGCGAGGTGGAAACGAGAATTTCCCGACCGTGGAATTCGATCACGGCAAGGCGCATGGTCGGCGAAAGCATGGTGCTTTCCACGATCCGCACGGCCTTGCTGCCACTGGCCGGGGCGCCGAACTGGCCCTGCATCTTCTTGGCAAGCTTCAGGCTGCCCCAGATCATCATGCCGATGAGGGGCAGCAGGACCAAAAGCTTGAGAACGTACCAGAACATCAGACGTGCTCGCTGATGCCGGTCGCCTCGACCGTGATCGGCTGCGAACGACGCTCGACCTGCGGATCGCTGGAGGTCGCACCGACGATCTCGAGAACGCGGATGGCGAAACGGCTGCCTTGAGCGATGACCTCGCCACGTGCGATGAGCTTGCCGTTGACAAGCATGTCGAGCGGTTCGTCGGTCAGGCGGTCGAGTTCCACGACGCTTGATTCCCCCAACGCAAGAAGGTCGCGCAGCCGCATCGATTTGCGGCCGAGTTCCACGGTGAGGCGGACGTCGATGTCTTGGATCAGGCCGAAGCCATCTGCATGCGAAGCCATCTGTTCTACTCCGAAAGGAAGGATTTTGTGAGTTCGAGCGCGACACGGTCGTCGAGTTCTCCGACGCAGCCATGCGCGATAATGACATTGCCGGTCAGCAGCGGCACATTGCGGTTTATCGCGACCGGAATGACCGCGCCGGGTTCGAGGCGGGCGAGCCGGGCGATCGACATCGGTACGTCGACTAGCACTGCGCGGAGCGGCAGATCGACATCCGAGATTGCCGACCCTTCGATGCCGCGCGCCCCGACCGTGCGTCCGGTTGCGGGCGATACGGCACGCGTGCCGACGATTTCGGTCATGATTGCATTGCAGGCCGCTAAATGCACGGTCCATGTCTGTCCATCCGCGGCGGTCACTTCAAGCGCCGCGGTCCAGACCATCTCGGCAGCACCGAAGGAGGCGACCTGTTCGATATCCTCACCACTCGCGGCGATGGTGATGCCGCGGCGGTCGCACGCCCGGCGCAGCGCATCGGCCATGCGGTCCTCGAACTGGGCAGCGAAGCGCCGAGCCGAGGTGGGTAAGGCTACGCACTGTTCGTCCACCTCGCCGGCACCGCCGAGGATGCGATCGAACTGGGCAACCAGCTCGCCGATACCGACTGAAATGAGGATCCCCCGGCTTTCCTGACCCGATGTGAAGAAGCAGTGGCGATGGCCCGTGCCGACCAAGTCGTACCATTCGCTGGCCGGCATGCGGCGCGTTTCCAAAATACCGGTTGATAGTTTGCGGTCGTCGCAGATTTCGGCAAGCAACGCGTTGGCGTGTTCGGCAAAACCTTTGGCAAAGCGTGTGAACTCAATGTTGAGATCGGGGGGGCTTGCCGCACGGCTCAAAAGCTCGGCGCAGTGGTTAGCTGCCCGCGCTGCGGCTTGGGGGAAGGGGGTGACGATCATTGAACGATGAAGGATAGGAAATAGACGTTCTCGACGCCGCCGAAGCCTTCCCGCTCTTCTAGCACCTGGTTGATGCCCTTGGTGAGGCGCTTCTGCAGCTCTTCCTTACCGTGAATGCTCATGATCTCGGCCTCGCTGGTCGCCGCCAATTCGGTGAGAACGCGCGAGCGAAGGGCGGTCTCGTGCTCCTTCAGCCACATCAGAACGCGGCCATCATAATGGGTCGATGCCGCGAGGCTAACCTGGATCAGCGCATTGTCGTCGGCGAGGTTCGAGGTGAAGTCATCGGTAAAGTTGTAATAGGCGGTGCGGTACTTGCCCCCGCCGACGCCATAGACGGCCTCGGCCGCTTCCTTTTCCTTGCCCTCGGCCGTGAAGGGATAGGGGTCTTCCTCGCCCTTCAGCAGAAGCTGCGGATTAGGGTCTTCTTTCTCGGCCTTGTGGCCGATTATCCCGTTGGCAAAGGCGCCGTAGGTGCCGCCGCCGCCCGCACCCAGAAGGACGAGCGAGAACAGCACCAGCTTGAGCTTGCCGCCCTTCTTTTTCATGGGTTCCTGCGTTGCGTTATCGGTGGACATAGTGGGCTCCTGTCAGATACTGATTATTAGAGATCAGGCGTAGAGCGCGTCGTCGGACGCGAGGCGCTCCGGATTGCCAGACTCGACGGTGCCGGAATGGCGGCCGCGCGGATCGGAATTATTCGAGCGCGGATTGTCGGCTTGGCTCTGATGATTTCCTTGGCCCTGCGCGAAACCGGCCCCGCTATGGCTGCCTGATGCGCTGCGATCGTGTGGGCTTGGTGCCAGCTGGTTCTGCTGCACAATCGCCTGCGGGGCAGTGTCCTGCCCCCGGATGGTCCCGCGGTCATTCGCCATGGCTGCGGCAAGCGCGCGCTGGCTTTCGTTGTTTTCGGCCGCGATCTCGACATTCATGCCGCTGCTCGAAGGCGCGAAGGTCACGGTCAGCGCGCCGAATTCACGGTGCGCCACCGCGATAGCAGCGGGCTTGGTGAAATCTGTCTGGCGGGCGGCCATAAGATGCTCGACGATACGTTCGACATCGGCAAGGGGATCGGCGACCAGGGGGCGGGGCGAGGTCGAGCCTGGGCGCAGGAAGGGCGCAGTATTCTCGACCTGAATGGCGGAAGCTGGATTGGTTGGCTTGGTGTTGTCGAGAACCCCCTCCTGGCGCGAAGCGAAGTTGAGCCGATCGGACGTGCTGGGATCTTCGCCGGGCTGGTGATCGGCTTCGGTCACCACATTGCCTTCCGACGTCTGCAGTAGAACGGATGCTGCGGCGGGCAGCACGCGCCCTTCGTTGATAGCGTGCGCATTCTTTGCAGTCAGTGCCGCATTGGCGAGTGACGCTGCATCCATCACCGGGCCGGGCCGCTCAGTGCGCGCCGCTTCAAAAGGCAACGATTGCATCGGCAGGGGAGCGTCTGCATCAACCGGGTTGGCTGCAGCAGTAATTCGAACCCGCAGTTCGCTGACCCGGCGGCTAGCAAAGGCTTCATCGTTCTGTAACGCTACCGTGATGCCAGAGAGGGTTGGCGCAGTCGAAGGGATTGCGCTGGGACCGCCCTTGAGAAGACGTGCGGTCATCGCAGGCGTTTGCGATAGAGGGGTCTCCTCAGACATTACCGGCCTGATTTGTTGCAACCGTGAGAGAAGTGCAGAAAGATCGGCTTCAGTCATGCGGTTGGCTTCTCCCGTGCTGATTTCCGACAAGGTCTGCAGGGCAGCCGGCAGAATTTTGCCGCCCGGCAGTGGGGCGGTTTGCTGGTTTTGCTCTGCGGGAACTACGAGTTCTGCCGCTGAGACCGCCGCGGCAAGATCGTTCTGCAGCAGCTTGCCGAAGTCGTCACCGCTCTTTGCAATCCCGGTTTTCTGCGAGCTTTCGCCATCTGGGCGCGGCAGAAAGCTACTCGCGTCGATCGTGTTGGGAAGGCTGAAGGAGATGTTCATTGGTAGTCCGCTCTTATTTGCGGACTGTCTATCAAGAAGCGTGCCAGATTCTTGTCGGATCAGTTTTTCTCAGGGCAGGCGGCGATCCTACGGACGAGTTCGCGTGTGTTCTCGCCCGCCTTGCGCAGGCGCAGGTCGGAATGGACGAAAGCTTCGCGCCGTGTCCGCGATTGCAGTTCCGCCTCATCTGCCTGCTTCTCGCTGAGTTTGGTAAGTTTTTGCAGCTGGTCGCGCATGGCCTTGCTGCCACGCAGATCGGCGCCCACCGCGTCGTCTTCGCGGGTGGCATAATGGGTGGCGAGGCTGCGCGTGCGCTCGGCGACGCCGGATAGGCGCTCTCGGACTGCTTCGGCCTCGCTCGCTGCCAATGCCGATTGCATGCGCTCGACGTTTCTGATCCGCTGAATCAGTTGCACGCGCTTCAGTTTCTTTCGGTCAGGCGCCATGGTTCACTAGGCTCACCAACTGCTGCTGCGCAGTGGCTAGGTTAATGCTTTCGCGATGGTCTTGCGAGAGGAACTCACTCATCCGCAGATTCATCGCGATCGCCTCGTCGAGCAGCGGATCGGACCCTTGGCGATAGGCACCCATCATTATGAGGTCGCGATTGGCCTCGTAGCTTGCGCTGAGCGCACGGAAGCGCTGCGCTGCGGTAGCGTGTTCGGCGGGCACGATATCGTTCATCACGCGGCTGAGCGAGGCACCGACATCGACCGCCGGATACTGGCCGCGCTGGGCGCGGTCCCGCGAAAGCGCGATATGCCCGTCAAGAATGGCGCGCGCCGTGTCGACCACCGGATCGTTCTGGTCATCGCCATCGGCAAGCACGGTGTAGACGCCGGTGATCGCACCGCCAGACTGTCTCGAATTGCCGGCCCGCTCGATCAGTTTGGTTATCGTTGACAGCGCGGAGGGTGGATAGCCTCGCGCCGCGATTGGCTCTCCTAGGAGAATGCCGATCTCACGCGCGGCATGGGCGACGCGCGTGAGGCTGTCGAGAATCAGGAGCACGCGCTTGCCTTGCGATCGGAGATACTCGGCGATCGATGTCGCGAGCATTGCACCGCGCAGGCGGAGGTTGGCCGCATGATCGGCCGGCACTGCCACGATCGCGGTCTTGGCGGCGCGTTCCCCCGTCATGTGCCGGCTGACAAAATCCGAGACTTCGCGCGCGCGTTCGCCAATCAGCCCGACGACTACCGCATCGGCCTTCGCATTGCTGACGATCATGTCCATCAGGACCGACTTGCCAACTCCCGAGCCTGCCATGATGCCGACCCGCTGGCCAATCCCGAAAGTGGTAAGCGCGTTGAGTGAACGGATGCCGCTGTCGAAGATTTCGGTCACGCAGGAGCGGTCGAGCGCGCCAATCCGGTAGCCTCCGGCGGGCCAGATCGCACTGGCCAGAACCGGGGCCCCGCCATCAATCGGATCGCCCGATCCATCGACGGCGCGGCCGAGAAATTCGGTGCCGACATTGAGCATTCCCGGTGTGCCTTCGGGCCGTACGACCGCACCGGGCCGCAACAGGACCGTGTCGCCAAGCATCATCATCATTGTGTGCCCGTTGCGAAAACCGATTGTCTCGGCGCGATGAACCAATTTCTGGCCTTGGGCGATGGAACAGATCGTCCCGATCGGCACGCCCAAGCCCGAGACCTCGATCAACCCGCCGTCGCAGGCGACCACGCGGCCGAAACGACGCGCTGCCAGATCGAGGGATGTCGATCCAATATTGGCTAGGGTGCGATCGATCAGTGCGTGCATGTTTCGAAGGCTTCGGCGAGGGCGCGGCGCCAATGCAGCGGTCCGTCCTCGACACCGCCATCCTCGGTTTCGACCCTGAGGCCGCCGCGCTCCACGCTACCGTCTGGTACGAGTTCGAGTTCGGGACGCACATGCTCGCGAACGAGGTCGAGATCCGCGGGATGGAGATGGACAATACGCCGGTCGTGCTTGCGCTGAAGCATGGCGGCAGCCGCCTCGACACGCCGGACAAGCCCGTCCGTGTCGAGTGTTAGGGGAAGTATGGCTTCCTCGCACAAAATCTGAACTGTTGTCAGCAGCCGTTCGCGCAGCAAGTGCTGGCTCTCGGCATCGAAGCGGGCGAAGGCAAGTTCGATCGCGCCCCGCGCCGCTCGCTCTGCCACAAGGCGAGCCTCGAAGTCGGCTTGCGACGAAAGTTGCCCATCCTCGTAGCCGGCACGATAGGCCTGCTTTGCCGCATCTTCGGGCTCCATGGGAGCAACCGCATCCTCGGATGGTTTCGCATAGCGATTGTCGCGGACGAAAATGCCCGGCTTACCGAGTGCGGCATAAACGATCCTAGACATATTCGTCGTCGCCTTCACCCATTATCAGGTCACCCTGTTCGATCAGGCGCTTCGCTATGGCGATCATGCTCTTCTGCGCGGCCTCTACCTCGGCTCGCTTGACCCGGCCGCTGGTCTCGATCTCGTCGCGCAGTCCGTCGGCCGCGCGCGAGGACATGGCGGCATAAAATTGCTCGCGTTGCCCCTCTTCCAGACCCTTGAGGGCAAGAATAAGCATGTCGTTTTCAACCTCGCGCAGCAACACGCCTGTCATCTTCGTGTCGAGGGTGAAGAGATGCTCGAACTTGAACATCTCGTTTTCGAGTTCCTTGATTAGCTGCTCGTCGATCCTGCCAAGCTCGGGGAGCACGGCTTTCTCGAAATTGCGATGCGAGCGGTTGATGATCTCCGCCGCGTGCTTGATCCCGCCCATGGCGAGAGGGATTGATCCATGCAGATTGGTGATCTTGGCGTTGAGCGTGTCCTCAAGGATTTCGATCGCCTTGCGCGAAACCGGCCCCAGCCGCGCGACGCGGTGGAGGACAGGAGTATGGAGCTTCTCCGGCAGTGCCGCCAGCACGACCGCGGCGACGTCCGGCTCAAGCTGAAGGAGCAGCACGGCGATTGCCTGTGGGTGTTCGTCCGCCAGCATTTCGCCGATTACCTTGGGATCGAGCCAGCGAAGCAGGCTGAGTGCAGGAAGGCTGGCTTCCTCCGCTTCGGGCGAGATTTGGCGCATGAGGCTGACGGACTTGATTTCGCCCACCGCGCCGGTCAGCAACTTGCGAACCGTGTCAACCCGGCCGTGATCGGAAATGCCGCTGCGTTCGGTCGCGCGCGAGAAGCCGGTGATGGCGGCGGTGATCGCCTGCGGCTGCACTTCGCCAATGCTACACATGTTGCCGGCAAGCTGCCGCAATTCGTCGGGCGTCAGCTGGCTAAGGATCTTGGAAGCATCCTCTTGGGCCAGCAGCATGACCATGATGGCGGCCTTGTCGGTGCCGCACAGTGCAGGTGAAGGCTCGGATGCGGACGCGGTATGAGCGGCGGTCATGCGACTGATCCCGGCCGCGAGTCTTCTGCCAGCAGGCGCCGTAGGGCAAGGACGGCATCATCCGGGTTCTCCCTCGCGATGCGCTGGGCAAGCTGGATCTGGCCGTCGAAAGCGTCTCGGTCGAACTCTTTTGCTTTCCCGTTCGCCGGACCGTCCGGAATTAACTCCTGTTGATCAGCCCCAGCACCGTTTTCTTCGGTACGGCGCAGCGCCTTGAGGGCAGGCCGAACGGCAAGGAGCAGGACGAGCAACACGCCGAGGATCGCCACGCCGTTTCGCACGGCCATGCCGAACCAGCTAGTCTCGTAGAAGGGCACCCCATCGGCCTCAGCCTTCTCGAACGCACGCATGACGACCGTAACCCTGTCGCCCCGATCCTCGCGTGCCCCGACTGCGGCGCTGACAAGTTCTTTGACCTTGTTGATGTCCGCCGCGCTCGCTTTTGCGAGAGCCGTCTGGTCGATGGCGACGCCGACGGAAAGATACTTGATCGAGCCCGGCGAAAGGTTCGAGACCGATACCTCGCGGCCGAGTTCGTAGACACGGGTTGCGCTGCTCTCGCCTGATCCCTCGGTACCGTCGGCCCCTTGCGCGTTTTCCGGCGCTCTCTGGCGGGCTTCACCCTCGGCGGGCGGCGTGTTGGCGAGGACACCCGGGATCCCGTCCACCACACCATTGGTGGACTGAGATTGCTGTGTCGTCTCGCGACGAATCGTGCCGTCCTTTTCATAGCTTTCGCGCGCGGAAGTGACTTCGCTCATATCGAGATCGACCTGGACCTGCGAAGCGAAGGCGTCATTGCCGAACATTGGCGCAAGCAGATGCTCGACCTGCGCATTAAGCTTGGCCTCTATTTGGGCCTGCAAGTCAATTCGGCTGCTATTAGGATCTCGCGCTTCGGTCAGCAGCTTGCCATGCTGGTCGACGACCTTGACCGCGTCGATGCCGAGACCCGGGACTGAACCGGCGACGAGATTAGCGATCGCGGTAACCTGGCCGTCGGACAGCTGACGACCGCGAGCCATGCGCATCATTATGGAGGCCGAAGGAGCGACATCCTCGCGCACGAAGACCGAACGTTCGGCCTTGGCAATGTGCACCCGGACCGCCTCGACCCCGTCGATCTCCATGATAGTCAGCATGAGCTCGCGCTCCTGCGCGGCGCGCAAACGATCGCCCTCCAGCGTACGACTGGCGCCCATCGGCAGATTCTCGATCAGGTCGGTCCCGCTTTCGGGCGCGCCGAGCGAGCCGTCCGAGGCCACCAGCATCCTTGCGCGGTAAACATCGTCCTCGCCCACGGTCAACGCGCCGCTATTGTTGTCGATGGTGTAGTCTATCCCAGCCTGATCAAGCGTCGCGACCACGCTCGCGCGCTCGGCATCGTCGAGCGACGAATAGAGTACGCGCTGCGGCGCGGGCGAGAGCATCGCCCAGGTAAGCGCCATCAGGCCCAGTCCTGCCGTACCGACGAACCATGGCAACATCTTCCTTACCGAAGGCTGCGCGGCGAAACCCTTCAAGCGTTCGCCGAAGGACCCCGCATCCCCGGCAATCGGTAAGAGGGCATCGGACCCCGCGTTACCTGCTGGAACCAGACTGTTCATGGATTAGATCCCCATCCGCATGGTTTCCTGGTAAGCGGCCAGCAATTTGTTGCGCACTTGAAGCGTGGCTTCGAATGCCACTCCGGCTTCCTGCCGCGCCAGCATTACCCTCGAAATATCGGTTTCCTCGCCGCGTTCGTAGGCAGAGGTCATACGGTTTGACTCGGCTTGCACGGAATTCACGTTTTCGAGCGCCGTCCGCAACGAATCTCCGAAGCTTGGAGCGCCGGTGCCGGCCGGCTCGGCCGACGAAGCGGGCTTGGGTTGATGAACTTCCTGCAGGACCTTCGAGCGGTCGATGATCTGCTGGCGCAGGGTGAGGATCTGTTCGAGCGATCCGCCCCCACCAATACCGCCGACCGGGTTCATCGTCCGGCCCCCACGGCAATGCCGGCTTCACGGAACGAAGCGAGACGATACCGCAGCGTGCGCTCGCTGATGCCGAGCGCACGGGCGGCATTGGCGCGATGTCCGCCCACGGAATCGAGCGCATTTATGATCGCGCGCGCTTCCGAGATCTGGACGATCTTGGAAAGCTTGGCGGATCTTTCAGGCTCGGCGGCAAGCTCGGGATTGGGCGCCTTCTCAACTAGGTGGGCGATCATGTCGAACACGATATGCTCGACACCGATCGTTGCGCAGCCCTGCCCCAGGAGAAGCGCTCGGCGCATCACGTTCTCCAACTCGCGGACATTACCGGGCCAAGCGTAGTTGGTGAGTGCGGCAAGGGCTGCGTCGTCGATCCAAGGCGTACGTTCGCCCTTGACCGAGTGACGCATTAGCATGGCGAAGGCAAGCGGCGCAATGTCCGCACGACGTTCTCGCAGCGGAAGCATCTCGATGGGGAATACATTGAGGCGATAATAGAGGTCGGCGCGAAAGCGACCTGCCTGGACTTCGTGCGGCAGATCGCGGTTGGCACAGGCGATGATGCGCGCGTCGACCTTGACCGGACGGGTCGCGCCGATTGGCACGACTTCGCCTTCCTGCAAAGCGCGCAGCAGCTTCGCCTGAAGCGAAAGCGGCATCTCGGCGATTTCGTCTAGCAGCAGAGTGCCACCGTCGGCCGCCCGGAAGAACCCTTCGCCAGCAGCGTTAGCGCCGGTGAACGAGCCCTTCACGTGGCCGAAGAGCATGGCTTCGAGCATGGTTTCAGGTATGGCAGCGCAATTGACGGCGATAAACGGTGCCCCCCCACGATCGCTCCGGCGGTGAATAAAGTTTGACAAGACTTCCTTGCCGGTTCCGGTGGGACCGTTGATAAGTACCGGGATATCCGTCCGAGCAAGCCGATCGGCCAAAGCGATGATCGAGAGCGATGCGGGGTCCATGGCGACCGGGCCTTCACCGGCGTAAGTCATCGCGACGAGTGCTGCGATACTGCTTTCGGCAATAGGGTCGCTGTAGGTGATCGTTCCTCCGGAGCCCGATCTCTCGATGGCGGGGGCATCACCTCGCGCCATACGGATCGCACGACAGCCGAGGTCGCAAGAGCGGTCGCTTTTATCTGCCAAGGTCACAGGGCGGTCTGCGAACAGCGACGAGGCGATACCCGCCATTCGCGCATTGATCGGTGCGTGTACCCGCGAAAAATTCGCAGTTCTTGTAATTCCGTTCATTCGTGCCCCCGGTGTCGTCTCTTAGCGACGAACCGCCAAATGCAGCCTGCACGTCCAACACTTGGTTAATTTTAGGGCTAGTAGAACTACGTAGATCGACGACGAGGCCTGGTAGTGTGCAGGATCGGGGGCTTAAACTTCCCGAGATTGTTGTCGGTCTGGTCTTCGGCTGTCGCATCCGGACGAGGGTCGCAGCAAATGTAGATCAGAAGGATTTCGCTATGAACGTTATCAACACCAACATCAGCGCGCTGAAAGCCACGAACGCATCGAACCAGGCCGGCAAGGCCTTGGGAACCGCGATGGAACGCCTGTCGACCGGCAAGCGCATCAACTCCGCGAAAGACGACGCGGCCGGCCTTGCCATTGCCACCAGCATGACCTCGCAGGTGCGTGGCATGAACCAAGGCATCCGCAACGCCAATGACGGCATCTCGATGGCGCAGACCGCCGAAGGCGCGCTTAGCGAAGTCACCAACATGCTGCAGCGTCAGCGCGAGCTGAAGGTCCAGTACGACAACGGCACCTATTCGGCAGACGACAAGGCCAACATCAACCTCGAGATGGATGCCCTTTCCACTCAGATCGGCAAAGTGCTCAGCGATACGAAGTTCAATGGTACGAGCCTCTTCGATGGGGCTGCGGCGACTGTCACCATTCAGGCCGGAGCGAATGCCTCGGACACGGTTGACCTGGATATCGGTGGTCTTTCGGCCAACGCCGACATCACGACGGTGACTGCTAATCCCGACACTGCAACGCTCGCAAATTACGACACCGCCCTGAAAACGGTTTCGACCTATCGCGCCGGCCTTGGTGCTTCGCAAAACCAGCTCGAATCGGCGGTAACTAATCTGACCAACAACATCACCAATCTGACGGACGCCCGTTCGCGCATCGAAGACACCGACTATTCCGCAGAGACGACCGCGCTCGCCAAGTCGCAGATCCTCAGCCAGGCTTCGAGCGCCATGCTTGCCCAGGCCAACCAGAGCCAGCAGAACGTTCTCTCGCTGCTGCGTTAAATAATCCAAAATTGGTAACGTGAAGGATCCGTCGCTCCGGTGGAGCGACGGATTTTCTGCGGCCCTGCGCTAGAAAGCCCAACCTAGTCTGCCAAACCGCTTTTCGTTTCCTCATCTGTGAACCCAGCCAACTCGGCCTCAATAAGAATCCGAATAACGCTAGAAATTTTGGTGGTGCCAAACTTCTTCATAATGTTGGCACGATGCCGTTCCACGGTTCGAAAGCTAATGCCGAGTGGTTTGGCCAGCTCCTTACTCGACAAGCCGTCTTTAATCCCGGAAGCCACCTGGCGTTCACGATAGGTCAGTTGCGCGATCTTCTGGCACGCACGTGCCTCGCTTATTTGCCGGCGAACTTGGGACGCCGATCTTTCGGTCAGAGCGATCAGAGTGTTTCGAAGTTCATTCTCGTCGCCAGGCCATGCGACATAGCCGGCGCAATGTCCGTGGAGGCGTTCATTTACTAGACTTAGCGAGGGGGAAGAGCAATACGCTACTATAGGATAAAATATTCCGGCGTCTTGCAGTGCTTGACAGGTATCGCTTTTCTCGATGAGAGTTTCCGCTAGGAACACGAAAGCTTTTTCGAAATATGGGGCGCCAAGGTCGGCAACATTGTCCACTTGGACAACATAACCGTGTTTGGAAAGTGCTTGAGCCAACGAGTTGCGCGTGCTGTAATTAGAGTCAATGATGATGAAGTTACATTTATCCATCGGCCCTTACAAATCCTTTTATCAAAAGTCTTATTGATTCGGCCGCACACGCAGCATCACGCGGACTTTTCGACATCGCCCGGGCCGAACCGTGTCCGCCATTAAGATGTCGAGCCCTGCGTCGCAATTAGGACAAGCGCAACGAAGTCAGTAAAACAGTCAACCACAATACCCCTGCTGATAAGAATGGTATCTTTGGCCGGAATGAATGAGTATAAAAAGCATGTCATTTGCTTGAAAGGCCCACGGGGAAAATGGCATCGAGCACACTTCGTGTTGTATCGGGTCAATAGAAACGACCGCGATGGCCAAGGCCAAGATCCTCAGCCAGGCGTCCGCCGCGATGCTCAGCCAGGCCAACCAGAACCAGCAGAACGTGCTGTCGCTGCTGCGGTAGGACCGGCGCCAATCGCTTTCGGCCCGGGCGCGCGGTTGCGCCCGGGCCTTTCACATGGGGGGGGCGGGGCGCCGCGGAAACCGTCGCGCCTGGCTCGGCGTTCAAGCTTAATGCCGCGACCGCCCTCGCCCGACCACCGCGACCCCGCCAAGATCGATGAGGTGTTCCGCCGCCTGTGCGAGGCGATGCCCGGCCGCACGCCGACCGCGAAGGGGCCGAAGGGCCAGCCCGATGCCTTTCGCTCGTGCATATCCTGCATGCTCTCGGCCCAGTCGCTCGACCGCAACACCGCGCTAGCCGCCGACCGCCTGTTCGCGCTGGCGACGACACCGCGCGGCATGCTCGCGCTGCAGGACGAGGCCATTGCTGCGGCGATCAAGCCGTGCGGCCTCTACAACATGAAGACGCGCAACATCCGGGCCTTCTGTGCCGCCCTGCTCGAACGGCATGGCGGGACTGTGCCGGATACGCGCGAGGGGCTGTTGAACCTGCCGGGCATCGGCCGCAAATGCGCCGACATCGTGCTGAGCTTCACGTTCGGCCAGAGCGTCATCGCGGTCGACACGCATGTTCACCGGGTGTGCAACCGGATCGGGCTGACCCATGCGAAGACGGCCGACCGCACCGCGCAGCAGCTCGAGACCGCCGCACCGCGATGGGCGCTGCATGACGGGCATTTCTGGCTGATCCAGTTCGGCAAGCGCATCTGCACGGCGCGCGCACCGAAATGCGGCACCTGCCCGGTCAACGACCTGTGCGCGTATTACGCGGCGCAGCTCACCAGCTGAACCCGGCGGCAATCGCCGCCTGCTCGGCCTTGCTTGAGGTTCGAGCCAGAACGGCGTTGCGATGCGGAAAGTGGCCGAACCGGGCAATCATCCGATGATGCGCGCGGGCGAAACCGGCGGCGGCGGGCGCATGGCGCAGGAACAGGCGGACCGAGGCGCGCTGATCGGCGATGTCCTCGCTATGCATCAGCGGCATTAAGGCGAACTGCCGCTCGGACCGGTCCATGCGCGTCAGCCAGTCTTTGGCGACGACGCCATGCGAAATGGCGAGGGCAAGCGGGTCGCTGGCATAGGCCCGCGCATCGTCCCGGAACAGGTTGCGCGGAATCTGGTCGAACAGCAGGATCGCGGCGAGGGCAATGCGCGGATCGCTCAGGAATTCATGCGCCGGCCGGCCGCCCAGCATGGCAAGGTTTCGGGCGAAGCGGCGGCGAAGCAGGGCATCAACCCGCGCTCCGCCGCCGAACCAGTCGTCGCTATCGAGGTCGTGGAACCAGACCCGCAGGATCTCCCGCGCCCAGCGCCGCGATGCCGCCGTCATCCGCCGTTTTCGGCGTCCGCGCCGGGCAGGCGATAGGGGATGAAATCATCGAGGAAGATCACGCCACTGAAGAAATTGGCGAAGCGGTCGTAAGTCGTGACCTGATCGGTCCGGCACAGCTGCGTCGCATTGAACTTGCGGATCACGAGATAGTCGTCGTCGTCGATGGAGCCAGGGCTTCGGGTGTAATTCACCCAGACCGTATCGCCATCGCGATAGACGATCGCGGTATCGTCGATCTGCTGCAGATTGCGCGACCCGAAGGTGCGGATGCAATTGACCGGTTCGCCGGCAACCCGCCCTTCGAGCATTTCCGCCAGCTTGGCCTCGCCCTTGGTCAGGGGTTCCGCGGTTTGCGCGGCGAGCGGGTTGGCGGCGGCGAATGCAAGGGTGGCGGCAGCGGCGGCGAGGGTCTTGAACATGGCTATTCTCCTGCCTTTCTTCTACGCGCGATCGGCTGAATGGTTGCTGAGAACCCTAGCCCGTGCCCCCCACGGTGATGCCGTCGATCAGCAGGGTCGGCTGGCCGACGCCCGCCGGCACGCCCTGCCCGGCCTTGCCGCACACGCCGATCCCTTCGTCGAGCGCCATGTCGTTGCCGATCCCGGTCACGCGGGTCAGCACGCTCGGCCCGTCGCCGATCAGGGTCGCGCCCTTGATCGGGGCGACGATCCGGCCCTTTTCGACCTTGTAGGCCTCGGTACAGGCGAACACGAACTTGCCGCTGACGATATCGACCTGCCCGCCACCGAAGCTGGTGGCGTAGATCCCGTCATCCACCCGGGCGAGCAATTCGGCCGGATCGTCCGCCCCGCCTTCCATGAAGGTGTTGGTCATGCGTGGCATGGGAGCGTGCTGATAGTTCTGACGGCGGCCATTGCCCGTCGCCTCCACGCCCATCAGCCGCGCGTTGAGGCGATCCTGCATATAGCCCTTGAGGATGCCGTCCTCGATCAGGACGGTGCGCCCCGTCGGCGTGCCTTCATCGTCGATCGAGAGCGAGCCGCGCCGTTCCGCGATGCTGCCGTCGTCGATCACGGTGACACCGGGGGCGGCGACCCGCTCACCGATGCGGCCGGAAAAGGCGCTGGTGCCCTTGCGGTTGAAGTCTCCTTCCAGACCGTGGCCGACCGCCTCGTGCAGCAGCACGCCGGGCCAGCCGGGGCCGAGCAGCACGGTCTGTTCGCCCGCCGGCGCGGCCACGCTGTCGAGGTTGACGAGCGCCTGGCGCACCGCCTCGTCGACCGCGCGCAGCCAGGCGCCTTCGTCGAACAGCCGGTCGTAGAGATAGCGTCCGCCGAAGCCGAACGAGCCGGTCTCGCGCCGCCCGTTCTGTTCAGCGACGATGCTGACGTTGAGGCGGACCAGCGGGCGGATGTCGCGCGCCACGTGGCCATCGGGCCGGACGATCTCGATCACGCTCCAGTTCGCGAGCAGGCTGGCGGACACCTGTGCCACGCGCGGGTCCTTCGCCCGCGCGACCGCGTCGATCTTTTCGAGCAGCGCGACCTTCTCGGCGAACGGCACGAGGTCGAGCGGCGAGGCATCGGTGTAGAGGTGGCGATTGGTTCGCGCAGGCGGGGCGGCCATCGTGTCCTTCGCGGGATCGAGCAGCTGCAGCGTCTCGCCCGCGCGCATGATGGCGGCGGCGCTGATCTCGTTGGCATGAGCGAAACCGGTCGTCTCGCCCGATACGCCGCGCAGGCCGAAGCCCGAATCGCGGCTGTAATCGGCAGTCTTCAGCCGCCCGTCATCGAACACGAAGGCTTCGTTGGCGGTGAATTGCAGGTAAAGCTCGCCATCGTCGCAGGACGACAGCAGACGCCGGGTCAGGGCCTGCGCCCGATCCGGATCGAGCGAATGGCCGTAGAGAAGCGCGTGCGGATCCTGAAGTTGGTCGGTCATGCCCCCAATGTAGGGAGCGCGGTCGCAATTGGCGAGGGCTCAGGGATGGCCCGGATCGGCGCCTTCGCTGATGTCGCGCAATTGCCCCTGATCGGCCCCGTCCGCCGGGCCGCCTTCCAGCACGAAGCGCCGGTCGCAATAGCCGCAATCGACATAGCCGTGCCCGTCCATCTCCAGATAGACCTTCGGGTGGCCAAGCGCGGCGGCGCGGTATTGCTTGCCGCTGCGGATATCGGTCGCCCCGTCGCACCAGACGCGGCGGGTGGTCACGGTCACGACTTCGGGAGGAGGCAGGTTCATAGGCTTGTGCCGATAATGGGTTTGAACCTGCCGCTCAAGAGCCTAGGTCGTGCGGCATGACAACACCCCCCGCCATCCGCATCACCGACCTCGTCAAGGAATACGCGCCGCCGGGACCGGGCGAGGCGCCCAAGCTGGCCCTGAAGGGGGTGAGCTTCGACGTGCCGCAGGGCGGGGTGTTCGGACTGCTGGGGCCGAACGGGGCGGGCAAGTCGACGCTGATCAACATTCTCGCCGGGCTGGTCCGCAAGACCTCGGGCAGCGCGGAGATATGGGGGTTCGACATCGACCGCCATCCCCGCAACGCCAAGCGTTCGATCGGCATCGTGCCGCAGGAAATCGTCTTCGACCCGTTCTTCACCCCCTACGAGGTGCTGGAGAACCAGGGCGGGTTCTACGGCATTGCATCGAAGGACCGCCGCAGTGAGGACCTGCTCGCCGCGGTCCATCTGGCGGACAAGCGCGATGCCTATGCCCGCACCCTGTCGGGCGGGATGAAGCGGCGGCTGCTGATCGCGAAGGCCATGGTGCATTCGCCGCCGATCCTCGTCCTCGACGAGCCGACTGCCGGGGTCGATGTGGAACTGCGCCGGCAATTGTGGGAGCTGGTGAACGAACTCAATGCGGAGGGCGTGACGGTGGTGCTGACCACCCACTACCTCGAGGAAGCCGAGCAATTGTGCGACCGCATCGCCATCATCAATCACGGCGAATTGATCGCCAACAAGCCGACCCGCGAACTGATCGGCATGGCGCGCGAGAAGATCGTCTCGGTCACGGTGGACAAGGACCTCGCCGGCCCGATCATGGAGCAGGCGTTCCTCAAGGCGGAGGTGATCGAACCCCGCCGGCTCGACATCACCTACGACCGCGATGCCGCCAGCGCGGGGCAGGTCCTCTCGCTGGTCCAGAGCCACGGCTACACGATCGAGGACGTGACCACGCGCGAAGCCGATCTGGAAGATGTGTTCGTGCAGTTGACCGGCGCGGGCTGAGCCGCCGCAGTCCAACCCGCCGCCGCGTCGTCAGCCGAAGCTGCGCGGCCCCAGACCCGCATCGCGGACCTGCAGTTTCTGCCACACGTCGGGCGTCACTTCCTCGAGCGGCGCGGAACAGCAGCGGCAGCGGCCGGCATGCACGCCATGCGCGTGCCTCACCTTGGCCGGATCCACCCGGTGGCGGCCGATGGCGCACCCTATCAGACCCAGTTTCATCGTATGTGACTCCCGTCGTCCATAATCCCTGGGTCTACCTAGCAAAAGCTAACCATTCGTTAAGCATGATTTCGGCGAACCGTTGGATACTTGCCGCTTCTCGAATGGGGCGGCATGAGGGCGGGAATGACCGATACCCACCATGACGTGCTCATCATCGGATCCGGCGCCGCCGGCCTTACCGCCGCCCTCGCGCTGGCGCAGACCCGGCGAGTGCTGGTGCTGGCCAAGGGTTCGCTCGACAGCGGGTCGACCGCCTGGGCGCAGGGCGGGATCGCCGCCGTGCTGGATCAAGGTGATACGTTCGAGAACCATGTCCGCGACACGATGATCGCCGGCGCGGGACTGAACGATCGCGAGACGGTGGAATTCGTGATCGAACGCGCGCCCGCCGCGATCGAGCGGCTGCGGGAACTTGGCGTGCCCTTCAACCGCGAGAAGATGGAGGACGGCGAACTCCACCTGACCCGCGAGGGCGGACATTCGCACCGGCGGATCGTGCATGTGAACGATGCGACCGGCTGGGCGGTGCAGGCGGCCCTGCTCAAGGCGGCGGAGGACAATCCGAACATCACCCTGCTGCCGGGGCAAAGCTGCGTCGATCTGATCACCGCGCGCAACCAGCGCGACTATTCCGGCTCAGGCCGCATCTGGGGCGCCTATGCGCTGGACGAGGAGAGCGGCAAGGTCGTCGCCCATGTGGCGCGGGCCACGGTGCTGGCGGCGGGCGGGGCGGGGCGCGTCTACCTGTTCAGCACCGCTCCGCGCGGCGCGACGGGCGACGGGATCGCGATGGCGTGGCGGGCGGGCGCGCGGGTTTCCAACATGGAGATGACGCAGTTCCACCCCACCTGCCTCTACCATCTCGACGTCAAGAATTTCCTCATCACCGAGGCGGTGCGGGGCGAGGGCGGGCGGCTCCGCAATCCTGCCACGGGCGAGCGGTACATGGCGCGCTACGATGCGGAGCGGATGGAGCTCGCCCCGCGCGACATCGTGGCGCGGGCGAACGACGACCAGATCAAGCGCTACGGCCTCGATTATGTCCATCTCGATATCAGCCATCAGCCGCCCGAATTCGTGAAAGAGCACTTCCCGACCATTCACGAAAAGCTGCTCGGCTTGGGCATCGACATGACGAAAGAACCGATCCCGGTCGTGCCGGCGCAGCATTATACCTGCGGCGGGATCAAGATCGGGCTCGACGCGCGAACCGACCTGCCCGGCCTGTGGGCGGCGGGCGAATGCACCGAAAGCGGGCTGCACGGCGCCAATCGCCTAGCATCGAACAGCCTGCTCGAATGCTTCGTGTTCGGCGAGGCGGCGGCGAAGGACATTCTTTCGTGCTGGGACACGCTCGACGATCCGCCCGAGATCCGCGCGTGGGACGAAAGCCGGGTGACGGATTCGGACGAGGAGGTCGTCATCAAGCAGAACTGGACCGAGATTCGCCGGTTCATGTGGAACTATGTCGGCATCGTGCGCACGACCAAGCGGCTGGAGCGTGCCGCCCACCGCATCCGCCTGCTGCGCGAGGAGGTGGGCGATTATTACGGCCATTTCCGCGTGACGACCGACCTCATCGAACTGCGCAACCTGCTCGACTGCGCCGACCTGATCGTGAAAAGCGCACTGAAACGCGAGGAGAGCCGGGGGCTGCACTTCACGCTCGATTATCCGGAGACGACCCCGGTGGCGCACGATACGGTGCTGGTGCCCTAGCCTTTATGGGTGTTGAGCTCGTCGCCGGTGACGGTGACGACGTGCAGCAGATTGGTCGCGCCCGGCGTGCCGAACGGCACCCCGGCCAGCGCGATCAGCTTGCTCCCCGCTTCGCCGAATCCGTGGCGCAGCGCCATGCGCTTGCCCTTGGCGATCATTTCCTCGAAGCTGCCGATATCCTTGGTGGCGACGGCGTGCGCGCCCCATAGCAGGGCCAGGCGGCGGGCCGTCTTGACCGAGGGGGTCAGCACCAGCATCGGCACGCTCGGGCGCTCGCGGGCCACGCGCCGCGCGGTCGATCCGCTGCCGGTGAAGACCGTGATGGCGGAAATGCGCACCGTGTCGGCAATGGTCATGCAGGCATGGCTCAACGCATCGGCGGTGGTGTGTTCGGGCGGCGTGTCGAGAAAACGGACACGCGCCAGATAGGCCTCGTCGCCCTCCACCTGCTGCGCGATCCGGTGCATGATCGTCACCGCCTCTTCCGGCCAGTCGCCCGCCGCCGTTTCGGCCGAGAGCATGACCGCGTCCGCCCCGTCATACACCGCATTGGCGACGTCGGAGACTTCGGCGCGGGTCGGGGCAGGGCTTTCGATCATCGATTCGAGCATCTGCGTCGCCACGATCACCGGCTTGCCGGCGGTGCGCGCCTTGTTGACGATCTGCTTCTGCAGCGGCGGCACTTCCTGCGGTTCGAGTTCGACGCCGAGATCACCGCGCGCGACCATGATGCCGTCGGCCAGTTCGATGATCCCGTCCAATCGGCGCACCGCCATCGGTTTCTCGATCTTGGCGCAGAGCGAGCCGTGGCCCCCCATCAGCTTGCGCGCCTCGGCGATGTCTTCGGGCCGCTGGACGAAGGACAGGGCGATCCAGTCCGCCCCTTGCGCGACGGCGAAGGCGAGGTCGCGTCGGTCCTTGTCGGTCAGGGCGGGGATCGGCACTTCGGCGTCTGGCACGTTCACGCCCTTGCGATCGGAAATCACCCCGCCGACTTCGGCCGAACAGAGGATCTCCTGATCGTTCGCCCGCAGCACGCGCAGGCGGATCTTGCCGTCGTTGATCAGCAGGCGCTGGCCTTTTTCGAGCAGGCCGAACAATTCGGGATGCGGCAGTTCGACGCGGGTCTCGTCGCCCGGTTCGGGATTGCGGTCGAGCGTGAAGTGCCCCGAATGGCGGATCGTCGCCTTGCCGCCCTTGAAGGTGCCGACCCTGAGTTTCGGCCCCTGCAGATCGGCGAGGATGGCGATCGGCCGGCCGTAACGCTTTTCCATCTCGCGGATGGCGCGGATGGTCTCGGCATGGGTCGCATGCTCGCCATGGCTCATATTGACGCGGAACGCATCGACCCCGGCGCGGAACAGGCGTTCGAGCATTTCGGGCGAACTGCTGGCCGGGCCGACGGTGGCGAGGATCTTGACCTTGCGACCGCGCAGGCCGAGCTTTTTGGAAGACGGTTGAGCCATGGGGCGCGCTATGGCACCGAAACACGACATTTCAAATGCGAAGGACGAGGATGACCCCGAATAGCAGCGATCCGCTCGACCAGTTGGACGACAAGGTGGCGGCCGCGGCGTTCCGCCGCCTGGTGCGCCATCTGCGCCACCGCCACGATGCACAGAACATCGACCTGATGGGCCTGTCGGGCTTCTGCCGCAATTGCCTCGCCGACTGGATCCGCGATGCGGGCTACGACGGCGACAAGGCGCAGGCGCGCGAACTCATCCACGGCATGCCGCAGGAGGAATGGAAGGCCACGCGCCAGACCGAGGCGAGCGCGGAACAGCTCGAACGCATGAAGGCGAGTGTGGCGAAAAACGCACAGGATTGATCGGCGCGCCGGTTCACGTGCGCGCCATGCGCCGCTATCGGACCGCGCGAACCGATTCTCGAACATAGACGAAAGAGACCTGTACGATGGCCGAAGCCTCTGACGACCGCCTGCGCCTGCTGATCGAGCGTATCGAACGCCTCGAGGAGGAGAAGAAGGGCATCGCCGACGATATTCGCGACGTGTACGCGGAATCCAAGGCGACCGGCTACGACGTCAAGATCATGCGCCAGATCGTGCGGCTGCGGAAGATGAAGCCCGACGACCGGCGCGAAATGGAAACGATTCTCGAAACCTACAAGGCCGCACTCGGGATCGGTTGATCTCCCGATATCTGCGGCTCGTCGGGCGCGGCGGAACGGGCGGTGCCGCAAACCCTTGATCGGGCAAACCCTTTTCGTGGAGCCCGATCATGCCGACCGACAACAAGACCGACGACGCCACCTTCATCGAACCCATTTCCGAAGAGCCGCGCATGCCCGGCCACGAAAGCGAGATGGAGCGCAAGCCCGAATGGCAGCCGCGCTATCCCGGTTCGGGCCGGATGAAGGGAAAGGTGGCGATCGTCACCGGGGCGGATAGCGGCATCGGCCGCGCCACCGCCGTGCTGTTCGCTCGCGAAGGCGCGAACGTCGCGATCGCCTATCTCAGCGAGGACGACGACGCGGCGAAGACCAAGGCGCTGTGCGAGGAAGAGGGTGCAAAGGCCATCACCTTCGCCGGCGATCTCGGCGACAAGGCGGTGGCCGACGACCTCGTCGCGCGCACGATGGACGCGTTCGGCAGGATCGACACCCTGATCCAGATCGCGGGCGAGCAGCATCCCGACAAGGATGTGACCGACATCACCGCCGAGCAGCTGCAGCGCACTTTCCAGTCCAACATCTTCTCGATGTTCTACATGGTGCAGGCCGTCCGTCCGCATCTGAAGAAGGGGGCGACGATCGTGAACTGCACCTCGGTCACGATGTACAAGGGCGCGCCGATCCTGCTCGACTACAGCGCGACCAAGGGCGCGATCACGGCCTTCACCCGCTCGCTGTCGGAAAACCTGATCGAGGACGGCATCCGCGTCAACGCAGTGGCGCCGGGTCCGATCTGGACGCCGCTCAACCCGTTCGGCGGACAGCCGAAGGAGAACATCCCCGATTTCGGCGAGGACACGCCGATGGGCCGGCCCGGCGAACCCAACGAGGTCGCGCCTTCGTTCCTGTTCCTCGCCTGCGAGGACAGCTCCTACATGTCGGGCCAGGTGCTGCACCCCAATGGCGGGATGATCGTGAACGGTTGACGATGGCGGGCGTGTTGGTAGTCTAACACACATCGAACCTGCACAGGAGGATTGCAATGGCCGGACCCTGGAAGGACGCGCGCGGCGTCATCGTCACCACCACGCCCACCATCGAAGGCAAGCCGATCCAGGACTATCTGGGAATCGTTACCGGCGAGGTGATCGTGGGCGCCAACCTCTTCCGCGACCTGTTCGCCAATATCCGCGACATCGTCGGCGGGCGCTCAGGCAGTTACGAGCGCATCCTGCGCGATGCGCGCGAACAGGCGATCGAGGAATTGCAGGCCGAGGCGGCGACGCGCGGTGGCAATGCGGTGGTCGGCGTCGATCTCGATTACGAGGTGATCGGTGATACCGGCTCGATGCTGATGGTTTCCGCCAGCGGGACGGCCGTAAAGGTCTGACGCCCGCTCAACTGCCGAGATAGAGACCGATCAGCACGATGCCGATGAAGGTCGCGTTGTGCATGAGGTGCAGCAGCATGCTCGACCACAGGCCGTAGGTGACCCGGGCGAAGCCGAAGATCGAGCCGGCAAGCAATTGCGGCAGGACGAAAGGCAGCACCACCCAGACGTTCTCGCTCGGAAAGTTGAACACGTGGACAAAGGCGAACAGGATCGTGCTGATCGCATAGAACAGCGGGAAGAACCGCGCGAACCAGGCATAGGGCGCGCGCCCCCGCCACCGGAACGCACCCGCCGCCGCGATTGCGGCGAAGAAGGCGGCGGCGAGGGCAGACGCCACCGGGCCGGGCAGACTGCCCCCTCCCTGCGCCGACAGCACCAGATAGGCGGCGAACTGCACGGCCATCGGCCACAGGAGCGCCGCCGCGATCCCGACCGGGATGAGGAACAGATGCCCCGGCCGGCCCGACAGCCATGCCCGGAACATGATCTCCTCCGCCACCGGGGCGAAGAACACGATGGCGACGACGATGCCGGGGCCGACCCCCATCTGCGCCACGCTGTTCTCCGGCATCTCGGTGCCGCCCGAGACCGCCAGCACGGCGACCACCAGCAGCAGCGCCATGAACGCCAGATCCAGCGCGTAAAGCCGCAGCACGTCCTTCAGCGCGGCACCGGAAAACCCGGTCGGCGCCCGGGGCAGTTTCGGGCGCCGCAGGAACGTGAAATAGCTGCGCCACTCGCCGCGCAGGCTCTCGCTATGCGCAAGGCTTGTCGTCTCGATAGTCATGCGGCTAATGCGTGCCCCAACCTACCCACCATATCCGGATCGAAGCGAAACCCATGGCAGGCCATTCCAAGTTCAAGAACATCATGCACCGCAAGGGCGCGCAGGACAAGAAGCGCTCCAACCTGTTTTCCAAGCTCAGCCGCGAGATCACCGTGGCGGCGCGCAGCGGCATGCCCGATCCCGACATGAACCCGCGCCTGCGGCTGGCGGTGAACAACGCCAAGGCGCAGTCGATGCCGAAGGACAATATCCAGCGCGCGATCGACAAGGCGAGCGGCGGGGACGACGAGAATTACGAGGAAGTGCGCTATGAAGGCTACGGCCCCGGCGGCGTCGCCCTGATCGTCGAGGCGCTGACCGACAATCGCAACCGCACCGCCACCAATGTGCGCACCGCGTTCAGCAAGAATGGCGGCAATATGGGCACCGAAGGTTCGGTCGCGCACGGCTTCGACCGGCTGGGACTGATCGAATATCCGGCCAGCGCGGGCGACGAGGAGAAGGTCCTCGAGGCGGCAATGGAAGCGGGCGCGCAGGATATCGAGAGCGGCGAGGATGGCCACACCATCTGGACCGCGGCGGAAGACCTGCACCAGGTCGCCGGTGATCTCGAAAAGAGCCTCGGCGAGGCGGAGAACGTCAAGCTTGCATGGAAGCCCAACGTCACGGTCGAGATGGAGGAAGGCCCGGCGGGCACGCTGCTCAAGCTGGTCGACGCCCTCGACGATGATGACGACGTGCAGACCGTCTGGGGCAATTACGAAATCCCCGATGAGGTGATGGAAAAGCTGGAGGGCTGACGCGGGCCGAAGGATGGTGATCCTCGGCCTCGACCCGTCCTTGAGCTGCACGGGCTGGGGCATCGTGCGCGTCGATGGCGCGCGCCTCTCGCACGTCGCCAACGGTCAGATCCCGACCAAGCCTGCCGCGCCCATGGCGGAGCGGCTGGCGCATATCCAGACCGTGCTCGCCGCGATCATTGCCGACCACCGACCCGACCGTGCGGCGGCGGAGGAGGTCTTCGTCAACAAGAACCCGCAATCGACCCTCAAGCTCGCCCAGGCGCGCGGCGCCGTGCTGGCCGCCTGCGGGGCCGCGGGACTGCCGGTGAGCGAACACGCCGCGCGCGAGGTGAAGAAAGCCGTGGTCGGCACTGGCGGGGCGGAGAAGCGACAGGTGCAAGCCATGATCGGGGTGCTGCTGCCGGGCGCGAAGGTGGCGGGCGAGGACGCCGCCGACGCACTGGCGGTCGCCATCGCGGCGGCGCATCTGCGGGGCGGGTGAGTGTGGCGGCAATGGCTCGCAACCCGACTTCCCGACCAATCGTGCTATGAGACGGTGATGACACAAACCACTTCCGAAAGCGCGCATCCGATCTGCGTCGCCGCGCTGTACCATTTCGCGCGCCTCGACGATTGCGAGCGGCTGCGCGGACCGCTCCTGCAGATGTGCGGCGCGCATGGCATAAAGGGTACGCTTCTTATCGCCGACGAGGGCGTCAACGGCACCATTGCCGGTTCGCCAGAGGGGATAGACCGGGTTCTGGCGCATATCCGCACCTGGCCCGGTTGCGCGGGTCTCGAGGTGAAGTTCTCCAGCGCGGCGGCAATGCCGTTTCATCGACTGAAAGTGCGGCGCAAGCGCGAGATCGTCACGCTGGGGCAGCCCGGCATCGACCCGACCGCCAATGTGGGCACCTATGTCTCCCCGCACGACTGGAACGCCCTGATCGACGATCCCGACACAATCGTGATCGACACGCGCAACGATTACGAGGTGGCGATCGGCTCTTTCGCGGGGGCGATCGATCCGCATACGGCGACCTTCCGCGACTTTCCGGCCTGGTTCGAAAGCCAGCGCGAACGCCTGCTCGGGTCCGGCCAACCGCCCCGGGTGGCCATGTTCTGCACCGGAGGGATACGCTGCGAGAAAGCCTCCGCCTTCCTCAAGCGCGAGGGGGTGGAGGAGGTCTTCCATCTAAAGGGGGGCATTCTCGCCTATCTCGAAACCATGCCCGCAGAGCGCAGCCGGTGGGAGGGCGAATGCTTCGTGTTCGATCAGCGCGTGGCGGTGGGCCACGGGCTTGCCGCCGGCACGCACGAGGCGTGTTTCGCTTGCCGCCGCCCGGTCGACGAGGCGGGCCGGCAATCCCCGCATTACGAAGCCGGCGCCAGCTGTGCCGCCTGCCACGGCGAACGGGACGAGGTGCAGAAGGCCTCCTCGCGCGAGCGGCACCGGCAGGAGATGCTCGCGGCGCGGCGCGGCCAGGCGCATGTCGGCGCGGTTCTGGCGAAGGCGGCTGACGACCATGCCGACTGACCGGGTTCTCTACAGCTTTCGCCGCTGCCCCTACGCAATGCGGGCGCGCATGGCCTTGGCGATCAGCGGAACGCCCTGCGCCTTGCGCGAGGTTCGCCTGTCGCGAAAGCCGGCGGAGATGCTGTCCGCATCCCCCAAGGGGACGGTTCCGGTGCTGGTTGCCGGCGACGGTACGGTGATCGAGGAAAGCATCCAGATCATGCGCTGGGCGCTCGCGCGGTGCGATCCTGAAGACTGGCTCGGGCGGGACGATGCCGACCTGATCGCGCAAAACGACGGCCAGTTCAAACACGATCTCGACCGGTACAAATATGCCGATCGGTACAATTCGGACCCGCTCGCGCACCGGCAGGGTGGCTTGGCGTTTCTCGAAGAACTCGACAGGCGGCTGGCGGGCGAGGGACAATTGTGCGGCGCACGGCGCGGCATTGCGGACGCGGCGATCATGCCCTTCGTTCGCCAGTTCGCGGCCGTGGATGCCGATTGGTTTGCGTCCCGGCCGATACCCCATGTGCAGAAGTGGCTTGCAGGGCACCTCGATTCGCAATTGTTCGAGACGGTCATGGCGCGTTTCGAACCCTGGTCGCCGGGCGATCCGGAAGTCGCGCTCCCGCTGGCGGGCTAAGGCGGAAACAGGGCCGTTCGTGGCAGCGCCGGGACGCGGCGGTTTCGGGAGCAGGTGGACCTTGCTTCCGATAGCGTAAACGACGCCCGTCGCGCTGCCGCCGGTCCTGAACCGATCCGATCCAGGCAGGCGCCGCGGGGCACCGATGGCCAGTTCCGCCCAGGGCTCACACCTTAACCCTTATCAGCTTTGTCCTTTTTCGGAACAATGGCGGGCATTTGCCGCTGTATGCTTATCTTCAAAGGAGATGAAGCATGGCAGACACATTCCGAACCCAGAGCGGTTCGACGAATCAGAGCGGGGTGACCGAAGACCTCAAGGGCGATGCCCGCGATCTCAAGGACACCGCCGTCAAACAGGGCGAGGCGAAAGTCGCGCAAGGCAAGGATCAGGCCAGCCGCACCGCGCGTTCGGCCTCCTCGGCGATGCAGACCGCCGCCGACGAACTGCAGAACGATGACCAGGCACCCGCCTGGCTGGCCTCGGCCTTCAGCAGCGTCGCCCGCGAGGTAGACGGGCTGGCATCGCGCCTGCAGGACAAGTCGCCCCGCGAAATCGGCAACGAAGCCCGCCGGTTCGCCCGGCACAACCCTTCGGCCTTCCTCGCCGCATCGGCTGCGGCCGGTTTCGCCGCGGCACGGTTCCTTCGTGCCGGCGCGGAATATCACGAGGATTACGATGTCGGACAGGGCGGCAGCGGCAATTCCGGCGCCACCTACGGATCGCAGGGAACCTACGATCGGTCCAGCGGACTGGCGGGATCGACCGGTACGCCTTCCACGACCGGCACGTCTTCCGCGGTCGGCATGTCTTCCACGACCGGTACATCGACCACGTCGACCGGTTATGGCGAGCGTGACACCGGGTTCCAGACGAATACCGCCTCGACCCGCCCGATGGGAGATCTGTAATGAACCCCGAAGGAACCAGAACCGATGGCATGGCCGCGACCGGCAGGGGTGACGACAACGTCGTCGATCTGCTCGGCCGGCTGACCAGCCAGAGCGCCCATCTGGCGCAGCAGCAGGTCAATCTCGTCCAGGCGGAAATGCGCGAATCGGTCGCCGATCT
Organism: uncultured Erythrobacter sp.; assembly: GCA_947501005.1. Taxonomy (GTDB): domain Bacteria; phylum Pseudomonadota; class Alphaproteobacteria; order Sphingomonadales; family Sphingomonadaceae; genus Qipengyuania. Next base: position 121,910 of record CANMTU010000001.1, read on the forward strand.
CCAGACCTCGATCGCCAGCCTGCTGGGCGCGGCGGTGCTCGGCATCTCCGGACTTGGCGTCACCCTGATGGGGATTGCCTATCTCATCGGCGACGCCATCGACGATCGCGATCTTGCGACCCTGCTGGTCGGCATCGCCACGCTGATTATCGCCGGCATTCTCTATGCCGGTGCCCGCAGCAAGATGAAGGCAACCAATCTCAAGCCGGAGCGCACCATCGATACGGCCGAGCGCACCGCCGATGCCGCCCGCGGCGACCTTACCCATTCCGGAGCAAAACGATGAGCCAGCACGACGACACGCGCGATCCAGACGCAATCGAACGCGACATTCGCCGCACCCAGGAAGACATGAGCCGCACGGTCGACCGGATCGGCGACCAGATGAGCCCGCGCAACCTGTTCAACGCCCTCCTCGACAAAGCGGACGAGAACGGGATCGACGCGCGCTACATCCTCGACGGGGCGCGGCGCAATCCGCTCGCCCTGGGACTGATCTCGGCCGGGAGCATCTGGCTGATCAGCGAGTATGACGCCAAGCCGTCGGCGTTCACTTCGGATTCGGGACAGGACCCGGCCTCGGCCAGCGTATCCGACTACGATCCCGACCATCGCGGCTATGTCGATCACATGTCCCGCATCGAGCGCAAGCCCGATGAGGACGACATACTCTACCGCCGCCGCCGGGACGAGCATCGCGGCACCTACCTGATGATCGAGCGCGATCACGAGGAGGACGACAAGTCCTACCGCCAGCGCCTCGACGATGCGACCAACCGCATGCGCGAGAAGCGCGACAGCTTCGCCGACAGCGCCCGCCAGACGCGCAGCGATCTGGCGAAGCAGGGCCGGCGCACGATGAGCAAGGGACGCGACGCCTATAACAGCAATCCCCTGGTCGGCGGCCTCGCCGCAGCGATCGTTGGCGCGATCGCGGGTTCGGTGATCCCGACCTCGCAGACCGAACGCGAGAACCTCGGTCCGCAAGGCGCCCGCCTGCTCGACAATGCCGAAGCGAAAGCCAAGCAAGTCGGCGAGGAAGCGCGCGACAAGAAGGACGAGATGGTCGCCAAGGCCGACCGGAAGATGGAAGAACAGGGCCCGGCATAAGCCGCCATTGTTTGAAACATTCGCCAATCCGACCCGCGAGCCTCTTGGCTCCCGGCTCGGGTTGGCGTTTTCGTTGCTCCGGCAGGGATCGGACAGATATCCGGGCACGGGGGCGGTGATCGACACCGGAAGAACCGCATCGTTGCCCGCTTGCCTGACAGCCTCGGCAACAAGGCGATCCCCAAAAATTACGCGTATTGTTACAATTTGAATACACGTTACCATAGCATGGTCAGCCGGGGGGATGAGCATGCAGATACGGATCACGACGCGCGAACTGCGGATTGCGTTCGCTCTTGCCTGCGCGCTTTCGATCGCGCTGGTCGCGATGACGGCCTACACCAATCACTACTGGATGCATTCCGGCGGTCCGTGGCGCCAAACGTCCTTCGCGAACAAGCTTCTGACGTTCATGGATCTGGGGAGAGAGGACAACGTCGCTTCGTGGAGTTCGTCGATGCTGCTCGCATCGATCGGCTGTGCCGCGCTGTTGTGTCTTGCCTGCGATGGCATCGCGGGGCAGCGGGATCGACTGCGCTTCGGATGGGCGGTAATCGCGCTGGGCTTCGCGGCGCTGTCCTTCGACGAGCTCGGTTCGGCGCATGAACGGCTTTCCTTGCCGGAAGGCTATGTCGGGATGATCCTCTGGTACGGGCCAGTTATGGCGGCATTGCCGGCCTACATGCTCGCCTTCGGTTTCTCGCGCATGCGCAGCGATCCAGTGGCGTTCGGCCTCATCGCGCTCGGCTGCGCATGTCTGGCGTCCATCCCGCTGCAGGAGTATTTCGAGATCGAGATGCGCCGGGGATCGACGCGGCCTATCCTCGAACTCCTGCTGGAAGAGGGGACGGAGCTTGCCGGCATGCTCGCGTTTTTCGCGGCGTTCCTTCGCTATGGCATGGCGCGGATCGGCCGGGAGCCGCTGATCATCCGGATCGACCAATGGGTCTTCCGGTTTGCCTGGATCGGTGTGTTCGCGGCCGGCCTGGCTGCCCGGGAAATCGTTTCGGACGCGCTCGTGCCGGATGCGTTAAGCGGCAACCCTCGCAACTGGTTTCCCGCTTGCGCCGCGTTTCTCGTGGCGATGCTCGCCTGGTTCACACCGAATGCCGCCTCCGAAGGGCATCGCCTGTCGCACGCGATCTGTGCGGCCGTGTTCCTGTGTCTGTCCCTAATCGTCGGCACCCAGATCGGTGCCGTGGATGACCGGCTGAACCGACTTCTCGGCAATACCGACAACGTTCGGACCGCTGTGACGCTGTTGTCGCTCCTGGTCGGCTTGTGGATCGCCGCCAGCGCCTCCTACGCCAGAGACTATGCCAGGCTTGCCGGTAACCGGATACGGATCATGAACCCTACGGCTGCACGACGGCATCGACCATCGAACCGAATTCAGAAATAGCCATCAAATCCGCGCGACATGCCAGCCCATGAACACGGCGTAAGCGGCGAGCAATGCGAAGCCCGCACGGCGCGAAACCCTGCGCCGGGCGAAGGCCAGGATCACGAGGGCGAGGGCCGCGCCGGTCATCCAGAACAGGTCGAACGGCAGGAGGGCGCGCGGCAACGGCTCGGGCGCCATCACCAGCGTCGTGCCGCCGATCAGCAGGATGTTGTAGAGGTTCGAGCCCGCGACATTGCCGAACGCCACCTCTGCCTCGCCCTTGCGCGCGGCCACGATGGCGGTCACCAGTTCGGGCAGGGACGTGCCGACCGCGACCACGGTGACGCCGATCAGCGCCTCCGACATGCCGAAGACGCGGGCGAGGTCGATCGCGCCGGTCACCAGCATCTGGCCGCCCAGGATCAGGACCGCCAGGCCGATCGCGGTGAGGGCCACGGGCTTGCCCCAGCCGGTCTCCTCCACCGCCTCTTCCGGCAGCGGGTCCACCCGCTCCTTGCGCAGCGAATAGAGCAGGCAGGCGACGACGAGGGCCAGGAACATGACGCCGATGGCGACGTGTGCCATTCCGGCCAAGGCCAGCACGAGCAGCAGAAGTGTGGCGATCAGGGCCAACACCGGATCGCGCAGGAAGCCGCCACCGCTCAGAACGATCGGCGCAACCACCGCGGCAAGGCCCAGGATCAGCAGGATGTTGGCGATATTGGAGCCGACGATATTGCCCCAGGCCAGTTCGGGCGAGCCGGCCAGCACCGCTTCGACGCTGGTGACGAATTCGGGCATCGACGTGCCAAGCCCGACCACGACGACCCCGATCACCAGCGGCGAGAGCCGGGCCTTGCTGCCGATGCCGACGGCGCCCTTCACGAGCAGCTCGCCGCCGCCCACCAGCAACACGAGTCCGACCACGGACAGCACAAGCGCGAGCAGCATAAGAGGCGTTTCCTATTCCCCGATGACAGGTGAGGGCGGTGCGGATGCCGGCCGCGGCCGGGCGAAGCGGAGGATGGCATAGCCCGCGATCGCGGCGATGACCGATCCGCTCAAGACGCCGACGCGCACGAGATCGAGCGTCTGCGGGTCGGGGAAGGCCAGGCCGCCGATGAACAGGCTCATCGTGAAACCGATCCCGCACAGCAGCGACAGGCCGTAGACGTGCAGCCAGCCGGCCTGCTCCGGCAGCGGGGCGAGCCCGCCCTTCACCGCAGCGAAGATCGCTCCGAAAATGCCGATCTGCTTGCCCACGATCAGGCCCAGCGCGATGCCGAGTGGCAGGGGCGCGGTCAGCGCGGCGGGCGACATCCCTTCGAAGGCGACACCGGCGTTGAAGAAACCGAACAGGGGAATGACCCCGAAGGCGATCCAGGGGTGAAGGCCATGCTCCAGCCGGTGGAGGGGCGAAGGCTGCGCCTCTGCCGCCTCGCTCGCTCGCACGGGGTCGGCCAGGGGAATGGTGAGCGCCACGGCAACACCCGCCAGCGTGGCGTGGACGCCCGACAGCAGCACCGCGACCCACACGCCGAGGCCGATCGCAGCATAGATCCACAGATTGCGTACGCCCGCCCGGTTCAGCAGCGCCAGCATCGCAACCCCCGCAATCCCCATGCCCAGCGGAAGGAGCGAAAGGTCTTCGGTGTAGAACACGGCAATGATGGCGACTGCGACCAGATCGTCGATCACCGCAATCGCCGTCAGCAGGACCTTGAGCGAGACCGGCGCGCGGCTGCCCAAGAGGGCCAGGATGCCGAGCGCGAAGGCGATGTCGGTCGCCGCCGGAATGGCCCAGCCGCGGGCAAGGCCGGGCTCCCCGCCCGCCACCAGCATGTAGACGATCGCCGGAACCGCCACGCCGCCGCCCGCCGCCAGTGCGGGAAGGATGCGCGCCGACATAGTCGACAACTGCCCTTCCAGGAACTCGCGCTTGATCTCCAGCCCGACGAGCAGGAAGAACAGCGCCATCAACCCGTCATTGATCCAGTAGGACAGAGTGAGCGGGCCGATATAGCTGGCCTTCGCGGCGAAGTATCCCTCGGCGAAGGGCGAATTGGCGACCGCCAGCGCCGCCGCCGCCGCCCCCATCAGCAGGATGCCGCCCGCCGCCTCGATGCGGACGAATTCGCGCAAGGCGTCCGCTATGGCGGATGGTGACAGCTTTTTCAGTGCGCGCATCCGCGGCTTTGCCTCGTGGTTCGTGCCTTGCGCCAGAGCGGATACCCAAATCCGCCGCCATGGCCAAGTTGCCGGTTGTGCGACCCGTGCTGGCAATGGCTGTTAGCCAAGCGGGGCCTTCGTGGCAAATGCGGGCCGTGAGGCCGGGCTCGCGGTTATTGGCTTTGCAAGGGCGGCGTTCGTGGCTACCCGTTCCGCCGGCCAGCCAATGCAGATCAGCGAACGCATCTACCACATCGCACTCGTCGAGGATGACGGTGCCTTGCGGACCTTGCTGACCCGCCACCTGCGGCAAAGCGGCTTTCCCACCCGCGGCTATGCCACCGCCGCCGAATTTCGTGCATCTACCGAGCAATACGACCTCATCGTGCTCGACGTCATGCTGCCGGCCACCAGCGGGCTCGACCTGTGCCGCTGGTTGCGCCAGCGCAGCACCGTGCCCGTCATCTTCATCAGCGCCCGGTCGAGCCATACGGACCGGATCGTGGGGCTGGAACTGGGGGCCGACGACTATCTGGTCAAACCGGTCGATCCCGGCGAACTGGTCGCCCGCATCCGGTCGGTGCTGCGGCGGTCGCAGGATGCGCGCGAAGGCGAGGGGCAGGACAATGTGTCCATCGTCCGCTTCGATGGCTGGCGGATGGACCGGCGGCGACGCGAACTGTTCGCCCCGGAAGGGCCGCGCGTCTCCATCTCCGAGGCGGAGTTCGATCTTCTCGGCGTGTTCGTCGGCAGTCCGCAACGCGTCATCGGCCGCGACACCCTGCTCGAACATTCGCGCAACCGCCTGCCCGGCAACGAGAGCGGGGATCGCAGCGTCGACGTGCTGGTCAGCCGCCTGCGTCGCAAGCTGGGATCGGTGGATGGCGGGCGCGAACTGATCCGCACGGTGCGCGGGGTCGGCTATGTTTTCACGGCCAAGGTGGAAAGCTGATGGCGCGCCACAGCCTTTGGCCCAGGGGGTTCACCGGCCGCGTCGTCGTCGTGCTGGTGCTGGCGGTCTTCGTGCAGTTCCTCGCCGGAAGCATCCTCATCCGGACCGGCGAAACCCATATCCAGCGGCAGGACCAGGGCAAGCGGCTGGCCGAGCAATTGCTGATCGCCGAACGCATCGTGAAGGATGCGAACCCGCCCGAACGCATGCGCCTGCTGGGCAATCTTTCGACCATCCATACCCGTCTGACCCTGATCGAGGGGGAACCGGCGATCCCTCCGGGGATCGATCCCGAGGCGCTCGCCATTGCCAACGCCATTACCGAATTCGAGCCCGCGCTGGCCGATCATCCGCTGCGCCTGTCGCTTGCCCCGGGGTCGGCGCTCGATTTCTCGCGGCGGATCGAAGGCGCACTCGCAATCGGCGACGGGCTGTGGATCGGGTTCGCGGCGAACGAGGCGGTGGTCGGCTGGCGGGTCCTGCTGGAAACCACCTTGCGGGTCGGCATCATCGCCCTGTTCGTCCTGGGATCGGCGGCCGTGCTGGTCCGCACCCTGAGCGCGCCGTTGCGGCGCCTGTCGGACAAGGCGCAGCTGATCGGCACTGCGGACCGCATCCCGTTCGACGAGGAGGCGGGGCCGCAGGAACTGCGCGAGGTGTCGCGCGCGCTCAACACCATGCAGGAGCGGCTGGAGGGCGTCATAACCCAGCGCACCCAGGCGCTGATGGCGGTGGGGCACGATCTGCGCACCCCGCTATCGCGCCTGCGCTTGCGGATCGACGGGATCGCCGAAAGCGAGGACCGGCGCGCGGCGCTGGCCGATATCACGCAGATGACCGGGATGTTGCAGGAACTGCTCGACTTTTTCGAGACGGGCGAAAGCCGGCGCGCGCCGGAACCGACCGACCTGTCGAGCCTGTGCCAGACGATCGCCGAGGCGTTCGGCGATCTCGGCGCGGAGGTCAGCTATGAAGGTCCCGATCGGCTGGTGATCCAGGGGGTGTACGATCACCTCGCCCGGGCGATCGAGAACCTGGTCGACAATGCCGTCAAATATGGCGGCGCGGCTGCCCTGCGCCTGAGCGCCGATCCGGATGCCGGCCTCGCCGCGGTCACGGTCGAGGATCGGGGGCCGGGCATTCCCGGCGCCGAGATCGATCGCATGATGCGGCCGTTCGAGCGCCTCGACGCCGCGCGATCCGACCGGCTTCCCGGCATGGGTCTTGGCCTCAGCATCGCCGCCAACGTGGCCGAGGGGCATGGCGGGCGGCTCGAACTCGCCAATCGCACCGGTGGGGGACTGCGCGCGACGCTGCTTCTGGCAACAAAATAGCCGCCGCAACACTTTGATACATTCGGGACATGGCGCGGAAACACGCCATTGCCATTGTGCACTGCGACACAATTCAACCCTACGCAGGAGCCAGCAATGGATCAGCTGATGCAGGGCGTCTCGCGGTTTCGCGACGCCGTCTATCCCGAACACAAGGCCCGCCTCGAGACCCTGGGTCGCGAGGGGCAGAGCCCGACGACATTGATGATCAGCTGTTCCGACAGCCGGGTCGTCCCCGAACTGATCACCCAGTCGCAGCCGGGCGAACTGTTCGTCATCCGCAATGCCGGGAACATCGTGCCCCCGTGGCAGCGGGTGAACGGCGGCGTGACGTCGACCATCGAATATGCCGTCGTCGGCCTCGGCGTCACCGACATCGTCGTGTGCGGCCACGCCGATTGCGGCGCGATGAAGGCGCATTTCGCGCCCGAGGGCGCGCTCGACGCGATGCCTTCGGTCAAGGAATGGATCGGCCATTCCACCGCCGCCCATTCGGTGATCGAGGCATGCTGTGGCGGCGCCACCGAAGGCGAGAAGCTCGACCGGCTGGTCGAGGAGAACGTCGTCCTCCAGCTCACCCATCTGCGCAGCCACCCCTGCGTCGCGACCGCGCTCGCCAAGGGCGAACTGCGCTTGCACGGCTGGGTCTTCGACATCGCGGAAGGCGCGATCCGCGCGCTCGACGGCGATACGGGCCAGTTCCGCCGCATGGAGTCCGACAAGGACGGGGTGCCGGTGGCCGATTTCGGCACCCGCGCCCAGCGGAACAGGGAAGCAGCCTGACCCCCACCCCCATAAGGGTGCTTCCCGGGGGCCGGTGCGATGGTTGCGACCGCTTCATCGCACCGGCTTTCCCCTTCCTGACTGAACTCATCTACTCCTAGGAGCCACCGTGTCCGACAAACCGTCGTTGCTGTCCTCATTGGGGAAGGATCTCCCCGCCTCGATCGTGGTGGCGCTGGTCGCCCTGCCTTTGTGCCTGGGCATCGCGCTCGCCTCGGGCGCGCCGCTGTTTTCTGGGCTGATCGCGGGGATCGTGGGCGGCATAGTGGTCGGCGCGCTGTCGAAATCGCAATTGTCGGTCAGCGGCCCGGCCGCCGGCCTGACGGTCATCGTGCTCGACGCACTGGCCGTGCTGCCGACCTGGGAGATTTTCCTGCTGGCGGTGGCGCTGTCGGGCCTGATCCAGGTCGCGCTCTATTTCACCCGCTCGGGCACGCTGTCCGAATTCGTGCCCAGTTCGGTCATCACCGGCATGCTGGCGGCGATCGGCCTGATCCTGATCCTCAAGCAGATTCCGCATGCGCTGGGGTATGACGGGGATTATGAGGGCAGCCTCAGCTTCCTCCAGCCCGACGGCCTCAATTCCCTGTCGGCGCTGTTCTATGCCGCGTGGGACTTCTTCCTGCCCGGCCCGATGCTGATCGCGGCCATATCGCTCGTCTTCCTGTTCTGGTGGGACGCAAGCCGCCCCAAGGAAGGGCCGCTGCGCCTGCTTCCCGGCCCGCTGGTCGTGGTCCTGTTCGGCGTGCTCGCCAACGAGGCGTTCAAGGCGTTCGCCCCGGGTCTCGCGATCGATCCGAGCCATCTGGTGCAGGTGCCGGTGTCCGGCTCGCTCGGCGAATTCGTGGGCCAGTTCCGCACGCCCGATTTCAGCGCGATCGGCATGGCCGATGTCTGGATCGTGGCCTTCACGCTGGCGATCGTGGCTAGCCTGGAATCGCTCCTGTGCGTCAAGGCGGTCGACGAGATCGATCCCAAGCGGCGGACGACCGACAAGAACCACGAACTGCTTGCCCAGGGTGGCGGCAACGTCCTGTCGGGCCTGATCGGCGGCCTGCCGCTGACCTCGGTGATCGTGCGCTCGTCCGCCAATGTCGCCGCGGGTGCGGAAAGCAAGATGTCGGCCATCCTGCACGGGTTCTGGCTGCTGCTCAGCGTGCTGCTGATCCCGGTCGTGCTCAACCTGATCCCGCTCGCGGCGCTCGCCGCGATTCTGATCCAGGTCGGCTACAAGCTCAACACGCCGGAACTCTACAAGCGTCGCTGGGCGCAGGGGTGGCACCAGTTCGTGCCGTTCATCGCCACGATCGCCGCCATCCTGTTCACCGATCTGCTGCGCGGCATCATCATCGGACTGGTCATCGGCTTCATCTTCGTCGTCGCCCGCAATTTCCGCACCGCGATCAGCGTGGTGAACGATGGCGATTTCTGGATGGTCCGCGCGCGGCGCAACCTCTATTTCATCCACAAATACGAGCTGCAGAAGGCGCTCGGCAACGTGCCGGAGGGTGCGAGCGTGGTGATTGATCTGGAACGGGCCGAATTCGTCGATCCCGACAATATCGACATCATCAACAGCTTTTCCCGCAATGCCCGCTTCCGCGACATAGTGGTGACGATCCGCGGCGATGTCGACCACCTCGACGATGCCATGCTCGACGCGCCGACCAAGAAGGTAGCCTTCACATGAAAACGATCCGCGAACTGATGCTGTCCAACAAGGCGTGGCGGCGCGAGATGCGCGAACGCAAGAAGGACTATTTCGCCCAGCAGACCGTGGGGCAAAGCCCGGAAATCATGTGGATCGGCGGGTCCGACAGCCGGGTCGCGCCGCACCAGATCACCCAGACCCGCCCGGGCGAGCTGTTCATCCATCGCAACCTGGCGAACCTGATCTATCCCGAAGACGACAATCTGCTGGCGGACCTGCAGCACGCGGTCGACGATTTCCGGGTCGCCCATATCGTCGTATGCGGGCATTACGGGTGCAGCGGGATCGGCGCGGCAATGCGCGGGGATGCCACCGGCCATATGCGTTCGTGGCTGCGCGCCGCCAGCGAGGTCTACGAGCAGTCGCGCGGCGAACTCGAAGCGATCGCCGATCCGGTGGAGCGGCAGAACCGGCTCGCCGAACTCAACGTGCGCGCGCAGCTGATGCGGCTCGCCGATCTCGATGTCGTGCGCGCCGCCTGGCAGCGGGGGCAGGATCTCGCGCTACACGGCTGGATCTACGACGTGCGCGACGGGAAGCTGGAAGAACTGTTCGAGATCGCAAGCGCGGCCGACGCGGGCGACCTGCCGCTGCCGGCCAAGATCATCTCCGCAGGCCTGCGCGAGGACAGCGAGACCCCAGACGCCCCCGCCGAACGCGAACTGGCCTGAAGGGCGGGGGGCTTGGCCTCCGGGGGCAAGAGCGCCCTGCCGGTGCGGCAAACCCCGCCGCGTCAGCGGGCCACCCCGCCGGTCGGGGTCCGCGCAGCCGGGCGGGCGGCGGTCCGCCGCGCGTTCGCCGGTGCGATGCGCCAGACGGTGTTGGACACGTCATCCGCCACCAGCAGCGCCCCGCGCGGCGCGTCGTAGGTCACGCCTACGGGCCGCCCGCGCGCATTGCCGTCCTTGAGGAAGCCGGTGACGAGGTCGATCGGATCGCCGCTCGGCCGGCCGTTGCGGAAGGGCACGAAGACCACCTTGTAGCCCGAGGGATCGTTGCGGTTCCAGCTGCCGTGCTGGCCCACGAAGGCGCCCTCGCTGTACGGACCGCCCAGCCCCCCGCCGGTCGCGAAATCGACGCCCAGCGCCGCGACGTGCGAACCCAACGCATAATCAGGCGCCAGCGCGCGGCGCACCAAATCCGGTCGCTGCGGACGCACTCGCGGATCGACCGTGTCGCCGTAATAACTGTAGGGCCAGCCATAGAACCCGCCCTCGCGAACCGAGGTGAGATAGTCGGGCACGAGTTGCGGCCCCAGCTCGTCACGCTCGTTCACCACCGACCATAGCTGGTTCGTCTGCGGATTGATGGCGAGCGCGGTGGGATTGCGAAGGCCCGAGGCGTAGATGCGGCTCGCCCCGGTGGCCCGGTCGATCTCCCAGATGACGGCGCGGTTTTCCTCCGCGTCCAGTCCGCGCTCTCCGACATTGCTGTTGCTGCCGATGCCGACATAGAGGCGCGATCCGTCCGCGCTGGCGGTGAGTGCCTTGGTCCAGTGATGATTTATCTTGGACGGCAGTTTCGTCACTTCCGTCCCCGGACCGGGCAGGCTGGTCGCGCCCGGCGTATAGGGAAAGCTGACGAGGCTGCCCTGATTGGCGACGTAAAGCGTGTTGTCGACGAAGGCGAGGCCGTAGGGCGCGTCGAGCCCGTCGATAAAGGTCGTCTGCAGATCTGTCTGTCCGTCGCCGTCGCTGTCGCGCAGCAGGGTGATGCGATCGCCGCCCTCGACCGAGCTCTTGCCCTGCTTCTTGATGAAACCGGCGATGAGATCCTTGGGACGAAGCGCCGGGGCATGGCCGCCCGACCCTTCCGCCACGAGAATGTCGCCATTGGGCAGGACCAGCGTCTGGCGCGGGATCTTCAGATCCTTGGCGATCGGGGTGACGGTATAGCCTGCCGGAACGGTCGGCAATTCGCCGCCCCACCCCTCGGGCGTGGGGATGGTCATCGCCGGGACCAACGCATCGCTCTGCGTGGGGAGTTCGGGCCGGGCGCCGGTCTGTTCGATGGCGGGGTCGGACGAACGCTGGCAGGCCGAGAGGGAAAGCGCCGCGACGGTCGCCAGCGCAAGCGGGGGAAGGCGGGTCATCGGGCATTCTCCAGCTTGGATCGACCATACGCGAAGTAGGCTGCGACGAACGCCAGCAACGTGCACACGACGGACAGAGCCACACCGAGCGTGCCGACCGAATGCCAGCCGTCACGCGCATGCTGGAAGGAATTGACGATCCCCAGCACCAGCATCGCGGCGACCACCAGCAGGTAGATCAGCCCGCCGCCCCGCGACCGGCGATGGCGGCCGAAGAAGAACCCGATCAGCGCCCAGGCAAAGACGAGGCCCGCGAACAAGGCCGCGCCCGCGATCAGCCATTGGGCGAAATTGGTCCACTGGATTTCCGCCGTGTTGAGATAGGCGATATCCGCCGCCAGCGCCGACGCGTACAGCGCGACCGGAAAGGCGAGGAGGATGCCGTGCAGGGGCGCGGCGAACCCGGCGGAGCGCGGTGCGGCGTGATCCATCTATCGAAATTCCTCGGGCAGACTGTGCATAGCGTCACAATGCTTGAAACGCGGGACGTTTCCGCGCGGGTGCACGAGGGGGCGAAACCGCCGGAGACGACGCGCCGCCTTTCCGCCGCGCCGGGCACGGGCGCATCCGCCGTTTGCCAATCGACAAACCGCGATTTGGCGGTAGATAATCGCGGGCGAACAGCGCCATGCAAGTCGGGCCACTGTTCCAGCGGGAGCGCGCGCATGCAACGCCTGGCCAATTTCGACGTGACCCTGCAGTTCTCCTCCCGGTGGAGCCGGTTGAGCGCGCAATACGTGTTCGGTGCTTTCTGCGCGGCGGCCATGATCGGGTTGCGGACATTGATCGATGTCTGGGCGCCGACGTCGGCCCCCTTCGCGCTGATCTATCCCACCGTGATGCTGGCGACGCTGTATGCCCATTGGCGCGCCGGGGTGACCACGCTGGTGCTGACCTTCGCTTGGGCGTGGTATTTCATCCTTCCGGCGCCGTCCTCGTTCGCGTTCGTCGATCCCACCGATCCTTCCCGCGTGGCGCTGAACGCCTTTTGCTGCCTCGTCCTGATCGTGTTTGCCGAAGCCTTCCGCCGGGCGGCCCGGCAGACGCTGAACGAAAGCTCGCGGTCCGCATCGCGGCGGCTGCTGCTGCTGGCCGATCTCGAGCATCGTACAAAGAACAATTTCGCGCTCGTCGCCAGCATGCTGGAACTGCAGAAGCGGACCATCGCCGACCAGGCCCTGCACGCCCCGATCGACGATGCGGTCAGCCGGATCCGTACCTTCGCCGAAGCCTATTCCAACCTCGACGAGGAACAGTCCGAGACGAGCGACGTGCGGATCAAGCCCTATCTCGACGTGTTGCTGGACCGGCTGCAAGCGGCGGCGATCCCTGCCCATATCACCCTGGTGCGCGAGATCGAGCCGTTGACCCTCGCCAGGGAGCATGCCGTCGCCATTGGCCTCTATGTCAACGAAGCCATCGCCAATTGCGTGAAATACGCCTTCCCGAACCGGGAGCGCGGGATCATCGGGGTGTATTTCCACGTGCGCGGCGGATCGTGGCGCCTCGTGATCGAGGACGATGGAGTTGGCCAGACGCAGAATGGGGGCAACGGGCTCGGCACGCGGTTGATGACTGCCTTTGCCCAGCAGGCGGAGGCTGTGCACCGTGCGCAATTGCATTCGCGCGGGTGCCGGGTGGAACTGACCCATGCGGCAGAAGGCTTCGATTGGCCGGGGCCGCGCGACCGGCAGGCAACGCAGGCCGGCTGACACGCCGCGCGCCTTCAGGGTTCGGCTTCGGGATCGCCTGCCGCAGCCATCATGTCCATCTGGTTGCGGGCCGCCTCGCGGTCGCTTTCCGCCTCGAAGGCGACATCGAGGTCGGGCGCCTCGCCCAGCATGAACAGCAGCGACCAAAGGGCGAAGCGCCGCCCACGATCCCGCTCCATCCCGAAATCGACCCGGATGCGTTCGAGGGCGGCGGGCATCGCCTGCGGATCGAGCGCGCCGGGATCGCGGGTCCCGAAATAGCGCTGGAGAAGATCGTCGAGCGTCATGGCGGCCCTGCGCCCGGCCCGTCAGCCGGTATGCTTTGCGACCAGCGCCTGCAGATCCGCCTCGGGCCGTGCGCCGATATGGCTGATAACCTCCGCCGCGCAGATGGCGCCCATCTTGAGGCAGCGTTCGAGGCTTTCGCCGCGCGAATGGCCGGTGAGGAAGCCGGCGGCGAACAGATCGCCCGCGCCGGTGGTGTCGATCACCTGCGCCACCGGTTCGGCGTCGACCTCGGCCCGCTCGCCATCCGCCAGCGCGACCGCGCCCTTCGCCCCGCGCGTCGCCACCAGCACCGGCACCTTGCCGGTCAGCGCGTCCAGCCCGGCCTCGAAATCCTTTTCGCCGGTCAGCGTCGCCAGTTCGCCTTCGTTGACGAACAGGATGTCGATCTGGCCTTCCTCGATCAGGGCGCGGAAATCGTCGCCGTGCCGGTCGATCACGAAGCTCTCGGATGCGGTGAAGGCAACCTTGCGCCCCGCCTTGCGCGAGACTTCGATCGCCCGGCGCATGGCGCTGCGCGGTTCCTCGGGATCCCACAAATAGCCTTCGAGGTAGAGAATGCCCGCGCTCGCAATGAGTTCGTCGTCCAGCGCGGCGGGGGGAAGATACTGGCTGGCGCCGAGAAAGGTGTTCATCGTGCGCTCGCCATCGGGCGTCACGAAGATGAGGCAGCGCGCGGTCGGCGGATCGCCTTCGCGCGGGGCGGTGTCGAAATCGATGCCGACAGCGCGGATGTCGTGGGCGAAGATCTCGCCCAGCTGATCCTGCGCGACCTGCCCCACGAACGCGCACTGCGCGCCCAGCGCCGCCATACCGGCCAGCGTATTGGCCGCCGAACCGCCCGAGATCTCGGTCGCTCGGCCCATCGCGTTGTAGAGTTCCGTCGCCCGCTCGGTATCGACCAGAGTCATGCCGCCCTTGGCGAGGTCGAGATCGTCGATCAGATCGTCGTCGCAGGTCGCCATTACGTCGACGATGGCGTTTCCGATGGCGATTACGTCGTAGCGGGGTTCGGTCATGCAGGCTCCGGTTTTACAGTTCGACCGGGGCCGGTAGCGGTTTGTCGCGTCGCTTGGAAGGGCGGCGTTGACTTGGCCTGACGAGGTGCGCAAGCGCTGCGGCGATGTTGCGCCTGCCCACCGCCCTTGCCCTGTCGATCGCGCAGCTCGGCGATCCGGCGATCCTCAGGGTGCTGGCCAAAAGCCTTGCAATCACGCTGGCGCTGTTCGCGCTGCTGGGCGGAGTGATGCTTGTCGGGCTGTATCGCTACCTGTTGTCGCTGGATGCCGCGTTCAGCGTGGAATTGAGCGCGCTTGCGGCGGTGGTTCTGACCGTGATCGCCGGCTGGCTGCTGTTCCGCATCATTGCGCTGTTCGTGCTACAATTCTTCGCTGACGAGGTGGTGCTGGCGGTCGAGGCGCGGCATTACCCCCATGCGTTCGGAACGGCGCGCAAGGTCGGGCTGGGCGAGGAGTTTCGCGGCAGCGCGGGGGCCTTGCTGCGGGCGGTGCTCGTCAATCTGGCGGCGCTGCCCTTCGCCATTCTCCTGCTTGCCACCGGCATCGGCACCGCGATCCTGTTCTGGGCGGTCAATGCATGGCTGCTCGGGCGCGAATTGCAGGACATGGTGTGGCTGCGCCACCGCGCGGCAGAGGACGAAGGCCAGCCGCTGGGCGCCGCAACCCGCTTCGCCCTTGGCGGCATCGTCGCCGCCCTGCTGCTCGTCCCCTTCGCCAATCTGCTTGCCCCGGTCCTCGGCGCGGCGAGCGCCACTCACCTGGTCCACAGGAACCGTCCGGTCCATGCGTAAGTCCCTTGCCGTCACCCTGCTGTCTCTCGCGCTGTCCGCCTGCGTTTCGGGGCCGGGACCGCAGCAATACCGCGTGCCGCCGCGCACCGCGCCGGGGCAAGTGCCGCCGCAGCGCCAGCCTTTGCCCAACGCGCCGGCGCGCGACGGTTTCATCACTCCCGAGGTCATGAACCGTCCGGGGCTGGAGGGGATCATCGGCAAGAACGCCACCGCGCTCGCCAACCTGCTCGGCCCGCCGCGCCTCGACGTTGCCGAGGGCGATGCGCAGAAGCTGCAATTTTCAGGGACGGCCTGCGTGCTGGATATTTACCTCTATCCGCTGCGACCCGGCGCCGAACCCAGCGCGACGCATGTCGAGGCCCGGCGGTCGAGCGACGGGCAGGACGTGGACCGCGCTTCGTGCGTGGCGGCTCTGCGGCGTTAGGTCGAGTAGTCGAGTGGCGCCTCGGCGCCGCCCTGCAGTGGCAGTGGGCCATTTGGCGTTATTGCCGGAACGGGCATGTCGGCTTCGGACGGTTTGCGCCGCGTCGGCCGATGCCGTGGCCCGTTCCACCGATCGAGCGGCGATGCCGGTCGAGCCTAGCTATGCTCCCGACGGGCGGCAGCAAATACGGCGGCAGCGGCGGCGAACAGTCCGATGGCCAGCCTGCTCATCCCGCGGTCAGACCATGAAGCTTTCGCCGCAGCCGCACGCGCCCTTGGCATTGGGGTTCTCGAACACGAACCCGGCGGAGAAATCGTCCTCCACCCAGTCCATCGTGCTGCCAATCAGGTAGAGCACGCTCGCCCCGTCGATGTAGAACACGCCGCCCGGGGTCTCGATCTTCTCGTCGAACCGGGCTTCCTCGCTGACGTAATCGACCGAATAGGCCAAGCCGGAGCAGCCGCGACGCGGGGTCGACAGCTTGACGCCGATCGCATCCTCGGGCGCCTTGGCCATCAGGTCGGCCACGCGCTGTTCGGCACGCTCGGTCAGCAGGACCGCGGCCTTGGGGGCGGGGCGGGCCTTGGTGTCGGTATCGGCCATCACAGCATCCCCAGTTCGAGGCGCGCCTCGTCGGTCATCTTGTCCGGACCCCAGGGTGGATCCCACACGAGATTGACCTCGGCATCGCGCACGCCCGGCACGCTGGCTGCGCGCAGTTCGACCTCGCCCGGCATGGTTTCGGCGACCGGGCAGTGCGGTGTGGTCAGCGTCATGGTGACGGTAACGTCGCTCTCGTCGTCGACCTCCACCCCGTAGATCAGGCCGAGATCGTAGATGTTGACCGGGATTTCGGGATCGTAGATCTCCTTCAGGGCAGCGATCACGTCCTGCTGCAACTGCCCGCCGGCGCCGGTCGTGCTGTCTGCCTCGGGCTTCTTCTGCAGAAAACCTTCGAGATAGTCGCGCTTGCGTTCGAGTTTCGCGCCTGCGCTTTCCTCCGGCTCCACCGCGTCCGACACGCGGGCGCGCGGCGGCTTGGCGGGCATCTGCGTTTCCGCCTCGAAGGGCGAGGGGGCGGCGATGAAATCCTTGTCTGTCGTTTCTTCGCTCATCCGAAGATCCTTTGCGTGCGTTCGATGCCGCGCATCAGGGCGGCGATATCGCTTTCGTCCGAGTAGAGCCCGAAACTGGCGCGGGCCGTGGCCGGGACGCCGAGATGTGCCATCAAGGGCTGGGCGCAGTGATGGCCGGCGCGGATTGCGACGTTTTCCTCGTCTAATATGGTGCCGAGATCGTGCGGGTGAACCCCCTCCATCTCGAAAGAAACGATCCCGGCACTTTCCTCCGGCCCGAACAGGCGGACCGAGTTGAGCCCGCGAAGTTCGTCCCGCAATTGTTTCGCGAGGCCGGCCTCGTGGGCGAACAGGCGATCCGGGCCGAGCGCGTCGACATAGTCGATCGCCGCGTGCAGCGCGATCGCCTCGGTGATCATCGGGGTGCCGGCCTCGAAGCGCTGGGGCGGCGGGGCGTAGGTCGATTTCTCGAAGGTGACGCTTTCGATCATCGCGCCGCCGCCGTGATAGGGGGGCATGGCATCGAGCAGGTCTTCGCGCGCCCACAGCACGCCGATACCGGTCGGGCCGTAAAGCTTGTGGCCAGAGAAGGCATAGAAATCGCACCCGAGCGCCGGCAGGTCGAGCGTCATGCGCGGTGCGGACTGACACCCGTCGAGCAGCAGCTTGGCCCCGACCGAATGGGCAAGGTCCGCCGCCCGCCGCGCGTCGAGCACGCTGCCAAGAACGTTGGAAACATGCGCGAGGCTGACCAGTTTTGTACGCGACGTTAGCAGCGTTTCCAGCGCGCCGAGATCGATCCGCCCGTCCTCGGTCAGCGGGCAGACGTCGATCACCGCGCCGGTCTTCGCCGCCACCAATTGCCACGGCACGATGTTCGAGTGATGCTCGAGCATGGACAGGACGATCCGGTCGCCCTCGCGCAATTGCGTCATCCCCCATGTCATCGCGACGAGGTTGATCGCCTCGGTCGCGCCGCGCACGAAGACGATCTCGTTCTCGCTATCCGCGCCGACGAATTCCGCCACGCGCCGCCGCGCGGCCTCGTAGCCCAGGGTCATCTGCGCGCTGCGGCTGTAGACCCCGCGATGCACGGTGGCGTAATCCTCGCCCAGCGCGCGGGCCATCGCATCGATCACCGCACGCGGTTTCTGCGCGGTCGCGGCGGTATCGAGATAATGCCACGGCGCACCGTCGGCAGTAACGAGGCCGGGGAAATCGGCCTTGCGCGACAGGGTTTGCATCACGTTCACAGATGCAGGTCCAGCTTGTCGAGCGCGACGCGCAGCAGGCGGTCATGCGCCTCCTCGTCATCGGCCAGTGCGACCAGCGCATCGCCGATGAACGCCTGCACCAGCAACCGGCGCGACAGTTCGGGCGAGAGCCCGCGCGTCGCCATGTAATAGCGCGCCGCCTCGTCGAGCTGGCCGACGCTGGCGCCATGCGCGCATTTCACGTCGTCCGCGAAGATTTCGAGCTGCGGCACCGCATTCACGCTTGCCCCCTTCTCCAGCAGCAGGCCCTTGAAGCTCTGCGCCGCATCGGTTTTCTGAGCATCGCGCACCACGTCGATCCGGCCAAGGAAATTGCCCGTGCCCCGGCCCCAGTGGACGCTGCGGACCACCTGGTTGCTGGTCGCCTCGGGTTCCTCATGCGCCACGCGGGTGACGAATTCGCGCGTGGTGTCGCGCCCGCCCACGGTGATGCCGCCAAGCTCGAAATGGCTGCCGCGTGCGAGCGTCGTGACCACCTCGATCCGGCCAAGCCGCCCGCTGGCGATCACGCCGAACAATTCGCAGCGTGCGCCTTCGCCCAGCTTGACGCGCAGGCGGCGCAGTTCGGTGGCGTCGCTGGGGCCATCCGTATCCGCGATGACCAGGCATTCGCGGTAAGTCTGGCCCGCCGGCACGTCGATATTGCGCCAGTCCTCGAACGCGCCGGTGTCGAGCGCCTCCAGCGCCTCGACATCGGAATATCGCCATTCCTCGTGGCGACGGGTGGGGAGGATAATCGCCTCGGTCATCGTGTAACCTGCGTTCCCGCACGCTTTTCCGCCAGCATCCGCACGCCGGCAGCCTTCGCATTTTCGACGCAGGGCTGTGCCCCGGCGACGATGGCCTGCAACTGGCGGCTGCGATCAGCCGCGGGCAGATCGGACGCGGCGATCGCGTCGAGTTCTTCGGCTTCCGGCGCGAGACAGCGCAGCATGGCGCCGCAACGGACCATGTCGACATCCTTGTCGCCGGAGGACGCCTCTATGCGGCAGGTCAGCTTGCCGTCCTTCTTGTAGACGCCGCCCTCGAACCGTTTCATCGTCCGCTCGATCTGCACGATCTGCTCCGCGACCGGCTCGGTCGGGGGGCCTTGCGGGGTCGGCAGGTCGGGCACGGCGCCCTGCATCAGCATGGCGAGAACAAGCGCGGTCATCATGCGGCCTCCATCACGGCGTCGTAGCCGTCTTCCTCGAGGCGCCGGGCAAGATCGGGGCCGCCCGTGCGCACGATCCGGCCCTGCGACAGGATCGAGACCTTGTCGGGCCTCACCACGTCGAGCAGGCGCTGGTAGTGGGTGATCAGCAGCACCGCTTTGTCGGGCTTACGCATGATCGAATTGATGCCTTCGCCGACCACCCGCAGCGCATCGATGTCGAGCCCGCTATCGGTTTCGTCGAGCACCGCGAACGAGGGGTCGAGAATGCCCATCTGGACCATCTCGGCACGCTTCTTCTCGCCGCCGGAAAAGCCGACATTCACATTGCGCTTGAGCATGTCCATGTCGAGCTTGAGCAGCCCGGCTTTTTCCTTCGCGAGCTTGAGGAATTCGCCGCCGGTCAGCGGATCCTCACCGCGCGCCTTGCGCTGGGCGTTCAATGCCTCGCGCAGGAACTGGACGTTGGAGACGCCGGGTATCTCGACCGGGTACTGGAAGCCGAGGAACAGGCCGTTAGCCGCACGCTCATGCGGTTCGAGCGCGAGCATGTCCTGCCCGTTGAACGTCACCGAACCTTGCGTCACCTCGTATCCCGGCCGCCCGCCCAGCACATAGGCCAGCGTCGACTTGCCCGCCCCGTTCGGCCCCATGATGGCATGGATTTCGCCGGCGGGGATTTCGAGGTCGAGGCCCTTGAGGATTTCGGTGCCGTCGATTTCGGCATGGAGGTCTTCAATCTTGAGCATTCATCTGTTCCGGTTGTTGCGGGGCGGGCCATTGCCGTCGCGATCGTAGCGCGGCCTGCTCTGGCGCGGATTGTTGGCGAGGTGCTGGCGGCGGGCCTCGGCCTTGTCGGCGATGCGCAGGCGCATGCCGGCGGTGATGCGGGCGAGGACGGCGTCCATGTCTTCGAGGATGTCCTTCGCGGCGATACGCATGACGCGGATGCCGACGCTTTCGAGGCTCTTGTCGCGGCGTTTCGCGAGGGCATCGTCCTGCCCTTCCTCGTCGATCCGGATCGCCATGCCGAGATTGTGGCAGTTGAAATCGATGATCGCGCTGCCGACCACGGCGTAGCGGGTGAACTTGTAGCGCCCGAGGTCGGCCTTCGCGAACCGCTCGGCCAGCGCCTTGTTCGCCTCGGACGCATGCCGCCGCATCTCGCGGGCCTGCTCGTGCAGCACGTCGAGCCGCTTGTCGCTGATTTCCCAGCCGCGTCCCTTTTTCTTGAGGGCGGGCGCGGCGTCGGTCTCGGACGGATCGCGGAGCTGGAGGGTCTTGCGGTCAGTCATAAACTTGCGGAACCTTGAGCGAACATCTTTCTTCTGCCGATTTTTCGACCATTTCCTCGGAGGGTGCTGGGGAGCCGTCGGGTCTCATGCGGGCAAGGAATACCTGCCAGTTTGCCAAGCATGCAGAGCGGGCGTCGGCGCATTCAGCATTAGCCGCGTCCTGCGTCGGGTAGCCGAAGCTGTTGGTCGTATTTTCCCCATACCTGCGATCGTCGGCGCCTTGTATACAACGGCGCACGAGGGAAGCGGAGTAAAAGGCTGCTTGGCCAGAATAGTAACATTCCAACGGAAGCGCTGCATGTTCGCACCGTGCAACCACAGCGCTTCGGTAACCGACAGTGTGGTCCGGAAAGGAAACTGGCTGTGCGGCCGCCGCCGAAATTAGGAGCAGTTGCGCGATCACCCCACGCTCCCTTCCAGCGAGATCGCCAGCAGCTTCTGCGCCTCGACGGCGAACTCCATCGGCAGCTCCTTCAGCACGTCCTTGGCAAAGCCGTTGACAATCAGCGCCATCGCCTCTTCCTCGCCCAGGCCGCGTTGCATGGCGTAGAACAGTTGGTCGTCGCTGATCTTCGAGGTGGTCGCCTCGTGCTCGATCTGGGCGCTGGGGTTCTTCACCTCGATATAGGGCACGGTGTGCGCGCCGGACCTGTCGCCGATCAGCAGGCTGTCGCATTCGGTGCGGTTGCGCACGCCGTCGGCATTGGCGGCGACGCGGACCAACCCGCGATAGGTGTTGTCGGACTTGCCGGCCGAAATGCCCTTGGAGATGATGGTCGAGCGGCTGCCCTTGCCGTTATGGATCATCTTGGTTCCGGTGTCGGCCTGCTGGTAATTGTTGGTCACCGCGACCGAGTAGAACTCGCCCACGCTGTCTTCGCCGTTGAGCACGCAGCTGGGATATTTCCACGTCACTGCGCTGCCGGTCTCGACCTGGGTCCAGCTCACCTTGCTGCGCGCGCCCTGGCACAGCGCCCGCTTGGTGACGAAATTGTAGATCCCGCCCTTGCCCTCGGCATTGCCGGGGTACCAGTTCTGCACGGTGGAATACTTGATCTCGGCATCGTCCATCGCGACCAGTTCGACCACCGCGGCGTGCAGCTGGTTCTCGTCGCGCATGGGCGCGGTGCAGCCTTCGAGATAACTGACGTAAGAGCCCTTTTCGGCGACGATCAGCGTGCGTTCGAACTGACCGGTATTCTCGGCATTGATGCGGAAATAGGTGCTGAGTTCCATCGGGCAGCGCACCCCTTCGGGCACGTAGACGAAGGTGCCGTCGGAAAAGACCGCCGCGTTGAGGCAGGCGAAGTAATTGTCCTTCTGCGGGACCACCTTGCCGAGCCACTTCTTCACGAGGTCGGGATATTCGCGGATCGCCTCGCTGATCGAGCGGAAGATGACGCCGGCGGCCTCCAGCTCCTTGCGGAAGGTGGTAGCGACCGAGACGCTGTCGAACACGGCATCCACCGCGACCTTGCGCGCACCCTTCACCCCGGCGAGCACTTCCTGTTCCGCGATCGGAATGCCGAGCTTGTCGTAAACCGACTTGATATCGGGATCGAGCTCGTCGAGCGAGCCGAGCTGTTCCTTCTTCTTCGGCGCGGCGTAGTAATAGGCGTCCTGATAGTCGATCTCGGGATAGCCGAGCCTGGCCCAGTTCGGTTCTTCCATCTGCTGCCACAGGCGGAAGGCCTTCAGGCGCCAATCGAGCATCCATTCCGGCTCCTGCTTCTTGGCCGAAATGAACTTCACCGTGTCTTCCGACAGGCCCTTGGGCGCAAATTCGGTGTCGATCTCCGTGTGCCAGCCGAACTCGTAATCGGCGGCCTTCGCGGCGGCTTCATGCGCCTCGCGGTCCTGGATTTCGGGTTCCTTCAGCTGAATGTCTTCGCTCATGCGATCTCTTTCTCTCTCGCGAGGGCGGCGAGCGATATGCCGGCCAGCGCCCCGCGCACTGCTTGATTGACTTGCGGCCAGTGCGGGCGGACCCGGCACTCGGCATCGGCCGGACATTCGCCGCCCTCGACGCAGGTGGTGAGCGCGATCGGCCCTTCCACCGCCTCGATGATCTCGACCAGCGTGATCGCCGCCGCCGGGCGCGCCAGTTGCAGTCCGCCGCCCGCCCCGCGTACCGAGCGCAGCAGGCCCGCGCCCGTCAGCCGGCTGACCAGCTTCTGCACGGTGGGCACCGGCAGCCGCGTTTCCTGCGCCAGCTCGCCCGCGCTGATCCGGCCCCCGCCGCAATGGCGGGCCGCCTGGCACATCATGACGACGGCATAATCGGCAAGGTTGGAGAGGCGCATATCTAAATCAGACCAATACGTTCCGATTACGAGATATGGGCTGCGCTACCGATTTTCAAACGAATCCGGCTTGTTGCGAGTCGTTAGCGTTTGCCGGCCTTAGCCGCGCCGATCGGTCGACAGGCGGGGCGGGTTCGGCCATAGGCGCAGGCGTGCTCTACGCTTTCGCCCGGCCCGCCCTGTTTCTGCTCGACCCGGAGCGCGCGCACCGGGCGATGATAGCGGGCCTCAAACGCAAGCCCATCCGGCGGGCGCCCGACAATGCCCGCCTGGAGACGACGATTGCCGGCCTGCATTTCCCCAATCCGCTGGGCCTCGCGGCGGGGTTCGACAAGGATGCCGAGGTGCCCGATGCGCTGCTCGGCTTCGGTTTCGGCCATGTCGAGGTCGGCTCGATCACCCCGCGTCCGCAAGTGGGCAATCCCAGGCCCCGCCTGTTCCGCCTCGCGCAGGATGGTTCGGTGATCAACCGCATGGGCTTCAACAATGGCGGCGCGCGCGCGGCGGTGGAGCGGTTGACCCTGCGCCGGCAGCGCGGCGGGATCGTCGGCGTGAACATCGGCGCCAACAAGGACAGCGTGGACCGGGTGGCCGATTATGCGGCGATGGCGCGGATCGTCGCCCCGCTGGCGAGCTATATCGCCGTGAACATCTCCAGCCCGAACACGCCGGGCCTCCGCGCCCTGCAGGATGCGAGCGTGCTGGCCGATCTGCTCGACGCGGTGCTCGACGCGCGGGGAGCGCAGGGACCGCCGGTGTTCCTCAAGGTCGCGCCCGATCTGCAACCGGCTGATATCGACGCGATCACTCGGATTGCTGCCGACAAGGCGCTGGGCGCGCTGATCGTGTCCAACACCACCATCGCCCGGCCGGATCTGCGCTCGCGCGACCGGGGGGAGGCGGGCGGACTGTCCGGCGCGGCCCTGAAACCGCTCGCGCTCGAACGGCTGCGCGATTTCCGCAAGGCGACCGGAGGCGCCATTCCGCTGGTCGGCGTCGGCGGCGTCGCCAGCGCCGAGGATGCGTGGGAGCGGATCCGGGCGGGGGCCAGCCTCGTGCAATTGTACAGCGCGATGGTCTATGGCGGGCCGGGCCTGCCGCGCACCATCCTGCGCGGATTGGACCGGTTGATGCGGCGCGACGGATTTTCATCGATTGCGGAGGCGGTCGGAAGCGAATAGCCCTTGAAGCCATGTTACGCCGTTTCACCGCATCGCTCGCCGCGCTGGCTCTTGCCGGCTGCGTCACCGTCAACACCGAAGAACCCGCCTGCGAGCCGGGATCGGCCACCGGGGGCGCGGTCAGCGCCGCCGATCCGCGCGCGCAGGACGCGGGCGAGGCGATGCTGCGCCAGGGCGGCAGCGCGACGGATGCGGCGATCGCCGTGATGCTGGCGCTGACCGTGGTCGAACCGCAAAGCTCCGGCATCGGCGGCGGCGGCCTGTTCGTGCGCGGCGCGGCGGACGGTTCGGTCGCAACCTTCGACGGGCGCGAAACCGCGCCGTCGGGCGCGACGCCCGAATGGTTCCTGGCAGAGGACGGCTCGCTGCCCGATTTCCGCGCCTCGGTCGCCAGCGGGCTCAGCGTCGGGGTGCCGGGCAATATCGCGCTGGCCGCCAAGGCGCACGAGGCTCATGGCACATTGCCGTGGAAGACCCTGTTCGAGCCTGCCATCGCGCTCGCCCGCGACGGGTTCGCGGTCAATCCGCGGTTTCGCGAAAGCCTGTCCTCGATGCGCGCGTTTCTCATGCGCTCGCCGGAGGCCCGCGCGCTCTATTTCGGCGCCGACGGTGCGCCGTTGCCCGTCGGCACGGTGATCCGCAATCCCGCGCTCGCCGCCACGTTGCAACGCCTGGCAGAGGAGGGGCCGTCCGCCTTCTACACCGGTGCCGTGCCGCAGGCCATCGCCGCGACCGTCAAGGCCGACATGACGAAGCCCGGCGCGATGACGGCGGCCGACATTGCCGGCTACGAAGCGAAGATGCGCGAACCCGTCTGCCTCGATTATCGCGCGCACCGGGTCTGCTCGATGGGTCCGCCGACCTCGGGCGGGGTGGCGGTTCTGCAGATGCTCGCCATGCTGGAGCGGTTCGATCTGCGCGCGCTGGGTCTGCGCAATCCGGTGACCTGGCACCTGTTCACCGAGGCGCAGCGCCTCGCCTATGCCGACCGCGAACTGTACCTCGCCGATGCCGATTTCGTGCGCGTGCCGGTGCAGGGCCTGCTCGATCCCGCCTATCTCGCGCGGCGCAGCGCTCTGATTGCGCCCGGCGCCGCCATCACCCAGGTCGTCGCCGGGGTTCCCGACGGCGCGAGCCAGGCGCTGGGCGATGGCGACGAGCCGGAAGAACGCGGCACCTCGCATATCGCCGCGGTCGACGGGGATGGCAGCATGGTCAGCTATACCAGCACCATCGAAAGCGCCTTCGGTTCGGGGCTGACCACCAATGGCTTCTTCCTCAACAACGAGCTGACCGATTTCAGCCGTTCGCCGGTCGTCGACGGCAAGCCGGTCGCCAACCGGGTGGAAGCGGGCAAGCGGCCGCGCAGCTCGATGGCGCCCACGATCGTCTATGCGCCGGACGGTTCGCCGCTGCTCAGCGTCGGTGCTGCGGGCGGCAGCACCATTCCGGTGCAGACCGCGCGGGCGATCATCGGGGTCATCGATTTCGGCCTGTCCGCGCACGATGCGCTTGGCCTGCCGTTCATCATGGCGTCGGGTGATAGCCTGCTGCTGGAGGAAGGCACCTGGCTCGCCGCGTCGGCGGATGCATTCCGCGCGCTCGGCCATGCGGACATCGCGATCCGCGCGGCACCGCTCAAGGGCGGCGCGGTCCTGCGGACACCGCAGGGCTGGGAAAGCGCGCGCGATCCCCGGCTGGAGGGCAAGCTCGATCTTCCCTGACGGGTGGCGCCTTGCCGTGGGGGCGGCCGGCGCTTAAGCGACGGAATAACAAAAGAGGGTTGGGGTGAGGAGCGTGCCAGTGCTGTCGGACATCGATTCGGCCAACAATCTCGTCGAATTGTTTCTCAAGCGGGCGGATGAGCGGCGCGACCGCCCGTTCCTGGGCGCGAAACGAGCGGGTGTCTGGCAGACCATCACCTGGGGCGAGGCGGCGGACCAGGTGTGCCTGCTGGCGCAAGGCCTGCACGGCCTCGGCCTGCGGCACGGCGACCGGGTCTGCCTCGTCAGTGAGAACCGGCCCGAATGGTGCATCGCCGACCTTGCCATCATGGCGGCAGGTTGCATCACGGTCCCGGCCTACACCACCAATACCGAGCGTGATCACGTTCACATCCTCGACAATTCGGGCGCCCGCGCGGTCATCGTCTCGACCGACAGGCTGGCCCAGCCGCTGATCCCGGCGATCTTCCGCACCGGCGTTGCCGAACACATCATCCCGATCGACGAGGTGCGCGGCTATCAGGGGGGCAATCTCGCCTGCCACGCCTGGTCGCAACTGGTCAGCGGCGATGCGGCGGCGGCGCGCCGCGCGGTCGATGCGCGGATCGCGACCATTGGGCGAAGCGACACCGCCTGCCTCATCTATACCAGCGGCACGGGCGGGGCACCGCGCGGGGTCAAGCAGCATCACGGCGCGATCCTGTGCAACGCGGCCGGGGCGGCGGACGTCTTGCTCGACGATTTCGGGCTAAGCGAGGACGAACGCTTCCTGTCCTTTCTGCCGCTGAGCCATGCCTACGAGCATACCGGCGGGCAGTACCTCCCCATCGCGGTGGGGGCGCAGATCTACTATTCCGAAGGGCTGGAGAAGCTGGCCAGTAATATCGAGGAAGTGCGGCCGACCCTCATGGTCGTCGTCCCGCGCCTGTTCGAGGTGCTGCGCACCCGCATCATCAAGCAGATCGAAAAGCAGGGCGGCCTCGCCCAGCGGCTGATGGACCTGGCTCTGGACGTGAGCGAGCGCAAGGCGGCAGGCAAGCGGCGCTTCGGTGACGGGCTGCTCGACCGGATGCTGGACCGGCTGCTGCGCCCCAAGATCCGCAACCGGTTCGGCGGACGTATCAAGGCGATGGTCTCGGGCGGGGCGCCGCTCAACCCCGAGGTCGGGATATTCTTCGATGCGATGGGGCTGACCCTGCTGCAGGGCTACGGCCAGACCGAGGCCGGCCCGGTCATCAGCTGCAATCGCCCGCGCGCCGGGATCGCGATGGATTCGGTTGGTCCGCCCCTGCGCGGGGTGGAGGTGAAGATTGCCGAGGACGGCGAGATACTCTGCCGCGGCGAGCTGGTGATGCATGGCTATTGGCAGAACGATGCCGAAACCCGGCGCGCGATCGCCGATGGCTGGCTGCACACCGGCGATATCGGCCATTTCGACGACAAGGGCCGGATTATCATCACCGACCGCAAGAAGGACATGATCGTCAACGACAAGGGCGATAATGTCGCGCCGCAGAAGGTCGAGGGCATGCTGACCCTCCAACCCGAGATCGGCCAGGCCATGGTCGTGGGCGACAAGCGGCCCTATATCGTCGGCCTGATCGTGCCTGACGCCGAATGGACGCTGGAATGGTGCCGCGCGCAGGACAAGACCTTCGACTGCAAGCAATTGCAGCAGCTTCCCGCGTACAAGAACGCGGTGCGCGCCGCGGTCGACCGGGTGAACAAGGAATTGTCGGTCGTCGAGAAGGTCCGCCAGTTCGCTTTTGCCGACGAACCCTTCGGGATCGAGAACGAGGAAATGACCCCGAGCATGAAAATCCGCCGCCACAAGATCAGGGATCGCTATGGCGACCGGCTCGACGGGCTGTACCGCAGCTAGGCAAGGCTGCTGACGGGGAAGGTTACCGGCGGCGGAACCGGAAGTACCACACCTTAGTGGTCATACTATCATAATACATTGATATATAATAATTAAGTGGCATTTTTTGATGCCTATTTTCTCGGCTAGCAATCACCGGGTAATCACCATGTCAAATTTGGCAAGCACGCGCCCCCATGAACGGATTTCTGCGATTGCGATCATAATGCAGGCGCTGCCAACCGGAAGCAGGTGGCGAAACGCTTGCGATCAGCCGCGCTTATCCCTGCTTCTGTGAATAGGTGTTCCCACCGTGTCGCTACGATTCTGCTCATGTCTTCGGCGATTGCTTTCGCGTCATCAGGGCCGAGGTCGAAGACTGCGGCACCAGCGAGAGCATTCTCGATCGTTGCATTGCGGCCTTCCGGCCCCACACCGAGGACGAGCCGTCGCTCCAGCCCCAGCTGCGGTTTCGGCACTACATCGTAAAGCGGAGATAGCCGCCAACCCTCACCATCGAACAGGAAGCCATGGTTACGTAGGTGATCATCATCATTCGTGACGAGGATATTGAGCAGCATACGACGAAATAGCTCGTGTAGATCCTGGCGTACTTCGGTTCCGAATTGCCGGATCGCTCCTGCGAGATCCGCATAGCTGAAGCTGCTGACCTCGCTCTCATGCGCCCCGAGCATTGTGAGCCCCGATGCAAAGGGCCTACGTTCCAGCCAGTTGCCGTGAGGAATCCGATCGAACCGCTCGATCAGATAGATGTCGCGATCAAGGACACAGCGGAAGTCGAGTGGCGGCACATCGAGACCACATTCGCTGGCAAGCCGCATCGTCGCCAGTTCGACTCTGCATTCGGGAAAGCTGTCCCCGCGCTTCTGGAATTTCGCGATCCAGGGTTGCTCGCCGATCTTTGTAGCTGCCTTCGGTCGGGCACCGCCCAGAGATGATCCGGCTGCCAGCAAGGCTCTCAAGTTCTCGTCGAGTTCGTCGACATGCTGCGCGCGTTCGGCGGCTTCCGCTAGCTCTGCGAGCGTGAACTCTTCGCCCGGAGCAGGGCCACCCCCCCATGGCGTAATTCTCTCCGGCCGGGCGGGTGTTGGCCCGAAGGCGAGCGCGCCTACACGATGTTCGCCCGAGGCCAAAATGAGATCGATTTCGCTCGGCAACCGATCGCCCATCGCCTTGTACATCAGGTATTGGCCCCAGCCGTCAGGAGCAGCATCTCGAATGCCACCGAACACGGCAAAGCCTTCTTCCGTCCTGAACGTTCGAGAAGTTCCAGCTTCGTGCAACGGTAGAGCTACAGGATCGACCGGAATACGGTCAGCGCGTTCAAGATAACGCCGCCCGTAGGCGAAGGTAGCAAACTGGTTGCGCGGTTCGTCGGTCATCGTGAGAAGGCCTGCCGGAACAGGTCCTTCCTCAAGATGCACGAAAACATAGGTGCGGATGGTCGTCACGGCTTGCTAGAAATCCAGATCATCGTCGCTGCCAGCATGGGTCTTTTGGGGCAGGCGGGACAAATCTTCGCTGATTCCGGCCCGATCACTGTCTGGGGTTACCAACTCAGCAAGGCGCTGTGTCATCCCAAGGACATGAAGGGCGCTCGCCAGAACCGCGAGGCCCACGGTAGGATCCCCCGCTTCGAGACGTTGCAGCGTTTGAACCGAGACGATCATCCGCTCGGCCATCAAACGCTGAGGGAGTTTTCTCCGGCGGCGAGCAAGGGCGATATCCTTGCCTAGCCGTGTAATCGCACGTTGGCTCTGGGGCGGTAGTCCGCTAGCAGCTCGAGACGAACGGGGCATGACCCGATATATGACATATCATGCGAAATTCCGCAAATAGAAATGATATGTCATGTTTTTGTGCTCTTTCGCTTGAAGCAGATTTACCGAAGGAAGATGCTTCACCGCCTCCTGCACGAGGCTTACAATGACCATGACTGAGTGGAGAGGCGCTGGTGAGCGGTCGCTAGGCCGCGGCTTGACCATCGTACTTCAAAAGTCGCTGTGCAGTTGCGCGAATTGTCTCAGCGACTATATCGCAAACGTCACGCATGTCGGCACAAGCCGACAGCTTCGGAAGAATTCCGAGGTCCCGTCCTCCAGTTGGAGGTTAACCGGCGGACCCTGCAGAGGGTTCGCCGAATTTTGTTCGAACGCTCTCGCAGGTCCAACCCGATGGAGCATCGAATGCATTATTCAGACGAGGAAATCGAACGCGCGAAGACATTATTCGCTCGTGAAAATGATCAACCCGGCCATGGCAGAATGGCGGTTGCCGCGATGGCGGGAATGAGCAAGCCCGGCAAAATCAGCCATATCACTCATCGACGGACTTGGCGGGACTACCTTCCGAAGGCACGACGCGATTTGCAAAAGGAAAGATCGGACCGGAATTTTCGATTAGGTAACGTGTCGCATGATCTAAACTGACCAGGTCGTGGGGCAGCGATAAGGATCAATGGCGCTAGTGAGAAGTCACTACGAATAATCGGTAGACCTCGCGGGTGAGCGGCGATGTCGATGTGACGCTCAAATCGACGGGCTCGCAGTGCAGACGTGAATCCCCTCCGACCTGTTCTTACAACACAGAAGGGCTGGAGGGGAGGAGGGTCTTTGTGAGCGAGCCGAAAGGATCGCGATGTGCCATGTCCCACCGATATTCCACCAAGATAAGCTCTTTGGAAGAAGCCGCCCGCCGCATCTGTGAAAACCGGGGCGGCAAATGGTCCGGCACAAAGGGCATGGCCTGCTGCCCTGCACATGACGACCGTACGCCGTCACTCGGTGTGTCGCTCGGCCAAAAAGCGATCCTTTTCCATTGTTTTGCGGGATGTGATCAGCAGAGCGTGCTGGCTGCTCTGGCGAGTGAAGGTGTCGACGCAACCTCGCTCTTTTCAGGTTCTGCGACTACCGACGGTCCCGAGCCGACCAGAACGAGCAAACCCTCGGCGGCAGCGCTGAGGATCTGGCGCGACGCACAGCCACTGCGTGCCAGTCCGGCAAAGGCATATCTTGAGAGCCGCGGCATCCTCGCCGCATCGCCGGCGCTGCGCTTCCATGCAAGAACACCGCTTGGTCCGAAGGGACGCACTCGCTTTTTGCCGGCCATGATCGCGGCGGTCAGCCTCGACGAGGGGCCGATCGCCATCCATCGCACGTTCCTTTCGGGCAATGCTAAGGCCGCTTTCGAAAAGCCGAAGCGCGCGCTCGGCGCGCTTCGTGAAGCTGCTGTCCGCCTCTTCGCTCCGGCCTCCGGCAAGCTCGGCCTCGCCGAGGGCATCGAGAGCGCGATGTCGGCCTATGCGCTAACCGGCATCCCCGTCTGGGCGACTCTGGGCAATGAGCGCTTCGGCCTCGTCAGCGTGCCAGAGAGCGTGACTGAACTCCATCTCTTCGTCGATCACGATGCTGGCGGCGAGCTGGCCGCCTCGCGTGGCCTGGCCGCTTATGCCCGCGATGGGCGAACGATCCACGTTCGCAAACCATCCTTACGCGACACCGACTGGAACGATGAACTGACAGCATGGCTGCGCCGCAAAGCGGCGCGGTAGAGGAGAGAGAGCTTCTCGAATTCCTGATCCGGCAGAGGGCGTGTCCCAATGCCCCCATCAGGAGGACGAATTGCCATGCTTCAATCAGACCTGTTTCCCGCCAGCGAGAAGTTGTCGTCAGTGCCGCTGGCCTACGCCGTTGGCACCCGAATTGGCGAGCTTCTCACCTCAGGTCGTCATCTTCCCCGCGCTGACATTGCCGGTCTCTTCGCTGAAGAGACCGGCGCCCGGGACTGGGGAAACGCTTGGACCATCGACGACTACAACAACGCGGTCGAGATCGGTGCACTGCTGTGGCTTCGAGAGTCCTCACGCATCGATCTGGCGACAAGCATGCACGAAGCAGAAGCGCGGTTCGACTGGCTCGAAGCAGCCTTGCCGCCCCGGCACGTGCGCAGTGAAGCACAGGTCGAGCTCCAGCAGTTCTCGACCCCGCCGATGCTGGCCTGGCTTATGGCGAAGGCCGCAGCGATGTCGGCGAGTGACATGCTGCTCGAACCGTCTGCCGGGAATGGCGCCCTTGCGCTTTGGGCCTGCGTCCAGAATGCCTCGCTGCTCCTCAACGAGATCGATCCGGCAAGACGAGACGGTCTGGCCCACGTCTTCCCCACGGCCTCGATCACCGCGCATGACGGGGAACTGATCGCCGACCTGCTTCGCGGCCCTGTTCCGTCTGTCGTGGTGATGAACCCGCCGTTCGCCCGCAGCCAGGAACGCCGCAAGGACGGTGAGACTGCCATGCGTCACCTGCGCGGTGCGATCCGGGCCGCTGCCGCTGGTGCGAGGATTGTCGCCATCATGCCAGAAGGCTTCGATGCTTCCACCTTCGCCAAGGCGCAGGACGAAGCGTCGCTGCTGCTCGATGTCCGGTTGCAACAGATGTTTCGCCGGACGGGCACGGGAATTGCCGTTCGCCTGGTCGTCATCGACAAAGCGCCTGCTGCGCCTGAACCAGCGATCACCGGAGATACCTGCGACCTGATCGAGCTCCACGAGCTTGTCACCGCGCTTCCGCGCCGCGCGCAAACATCCGCCAGCTTCCATCGCCTGCCAGTCGGAAAACCATTGCGCCTCGCTGGCAAGAATTCGACCCAACGCACGCCGGTCCGGCCGTTGGCGCCTTTCGCAGCGACATCAGCAGCCACAGCGAATGCGATCGACCTTGCCTATTCGGTCCTCGCCGACCCCGCGCCTGTGCCCGAACAGGCAGGCATCTACCTGCCTTACCGGCCCAGCCGCATCGCCTTCGAAGATGCTCCGGTCCATCCCACCCCGCTCGTGGAATCGGTTGCCATGGGTTCGGTCGCGGCACCACAGCCCGATGTTTGCCCGCGCCTTCCCGCATGTTGGCAGGCCGATGGCCTGCTGTCCGAAGCGCAATGCGAGACACTGGTCTACGCTGCCCAAGCATTTGCGCGCGATCTTCCGGGTCAGTTCAAGGTGAGCCAGGAAGGCACCTCGCTGGAACTCTCCGAGGACGGTCACTCCTACCGCCAAGGCTTCTTCCTCGGCGACGGGACAGGAGCGGGAAAGGGACGGCAGATCGCAGCGGTCATCATGGACCGCTGGCTCGACGGCGAGCGTCGGCATGTCTGGATCACCAAGAACGAGGCGCTTCTGGAAGATGCGCGCCGCGACTGGGAAGCGCTTGGCGGGCTGCCGCTCGATCTCCAGCCGCTCTCGCGCTGGAAACTCGGCCACCCTGTCACGATGTCCGAAGGCATTCTCTTCGTCACCTATCCAACGCTGCGCTCGGGACGCGCTGAGGATACGCGGCTCGACCAGATCCTTGCCTGGGCGGGCGAGGATTTCGACGGCGTGATCGCTTTCGACGAAGCCCATGCGATGGCTAATGCGCTCGGGGGCTCTTCAATCCGCGGCAAGGTCAAGGGCTCCGAACAAGGGATGGCGGGCCTCAGGCTGCAGAACCATCTCCCGCGCGCCCGCGTGCTCTACGCGTCTGCCACTGGCGCTTCGGATATCGCCAACCTCGGTTACACTTCCCGCCTCGGCCTTTGGGGACCGGAGACCGCTTTTCCGACCCACGAGGCGTTCATGACCGAGATCCGCGCTGGCGGCGTCGCGGCGATGGAGCTCGTTGCCCGCGACCTCAAGGCCCAGGGCCTCTACCTTGCCCGTGCGCTGTCCTTCGCCGGGGTCGAGTACGAAATCCTCGAACACAGCCTGACCCAAGCGCAGGTACGGATCTACGATGCCTATGCCGATGCCTGGGCGATCATTCACCGCAACCTAGAAGCCTCGCTCGAAGCAACCCGCGTGGTCGACGAGGACAGCGGCGACACGCTGAACCGCAATGCCAAGGCCGCGGCGCTCTCGATCTTCGAAGGCACCAAGCAGCGCTTCTTTGCCCAGCTTCTGCTCTCGATGAAACTGCCGAGCCTGATCCCCGCGATGGAAGCAGCGCTTGGCGAAGACCATTCGGTAGTCGTGCAGCTGGTCTCGACCGCGGAGGCCATGCTCGACCGGCGCCTTGCCGACCTTAGCGTGGAAGAACGCGAAGCGCTCGATATCGATCTGTCCCCGCGTGAATATGTCATCGACTACCTCGTCAAAAGCTTCCCGGTGCGCCTGATGCAGGTCTTCGCCGACGAGGACGGAAACCTGCGTTCCGAGGCGATGAGCGACGAGGAGGGCAATCCGATCTTCTGCACTCGCGCCGTGGCCGCGCGTGACGCGTTGATCGAGAAGCTCTGCGCGCTGCCGCCCATCGCTACCGCGCTCGATGCGATCATCGAACACTTCGGAACCGACGCCGTGGCCGAAGTCACGGGTCGCACCCGCAGGCTCGTACTGGGCCGCGATGGTCAGCAGCGCCTCGAACGGCGAAGCCCCAGTGCCAATGTCGCCGAAGCGCAAAGCTTCATGGAAGGGACCAAGCGCATCCTCGTCTTCTCGGATGCGGGCGGCACGGGGCGTTCCTATCATGCCGACTTGGGCGCCAGGAACCAGCAGCGGCGGGTTCACTTCCTGCTCGAGCCGGGATGGCGCGTCGACATCGCCATCCAGGGTCTTGGTCGCACGAACCGCACCAATCAAGCCTCGGCCCCGCTGTTCCGCCCGGTCACCACCGATGTGAAGGGCGAGCGCCGCTTCATCTCGACCATTGCCCGCAGGCTCGATGCATTGGGGGCGCTCACGCGAGGTCAGCGCCAGACCGGCGGACAGAACCTGTTCGATCCGGCAGACAATCTCGAAAGCGACTATGCACGCGACGCGCTCAGCCGCTGGTTCCAGCTGCTCTATGACGGCAAGCTCGAGGCCACGAGCTTCGGCAACTTCGTGGAGCGCACCGGCCTCCGGCTTGAAAATCCCGATGGCGGGCTGACCGACAATCTCCCCACGATCCAGCGCTGGCTCAATCGCATCCTCGCGCTGCCGATTGCGCTCCAGAACTCCATATTCGATGAATATCTCGGCCTCGTCGAAGCGCGGATCGAAGCCGCGCGCGAGGCTGGAACGCTCGACCAGGGACTGGAGACCGTCAAGGTCGATCACTTTACGGTCCTTGCAGATGAACTCCTGCGCACGGACCCCGTGACCGGTGCCGAGACCCGTCTCGTCTCGGTCGAAGTGACGAGGCACCTTCGGCCTCTGCGATTGCAGCGCCTCGTGCGGATGCACGAGATTGGCAGTCGGCACGCGATCCCGATGCGCAATATGCGGTCAGGCAAGGTCGCGCTGTCGGTTCCAGCCCGTCGCCTGATCGCCGACGACGGGGCCGTGATCGAACGCCGGCGCCTGCTGCGCCCGCTCAAGTCCGCGAACTGGACCCTTGAGGCACTCGCTGAGAGCCACTGGGAAGAAATTGGCGTCACTGCGTTCACCAGCGCATGGCGGACCGAGGAAGAAGAGGCGGCCAAGTCACCGGTTACCGAGCGCGTCCATCTCGCCACCGGGCTGCTGCTCCCGGTCTGGAAGCGCCTGCCCGGCGATCACGTGCGCGTCACGCGGCTCGTTGCCGAAGATGGCCAGTCGATCATCGGCCGCGAAGTGCTCGATATCGATCTCGCTGCAATCGCCGAGACCTTTGGCCTTTCCGGAGTTACCGGGCCAGCTGCAGAGCAGATCGGCGACCTCGTTCTCGCCAGCGGCAAACCGCTAAGCCTTGCCAGCCACGATCCACTCACGGTGAAGCGCTCGCTGGTCGGCGGCGAACAGCGCCTTGAACTGACCGGATTCTCGCCGGATCGCCTCGACTGGTACAAGGGCAAGGGCTGCTTCACCGAGATCATCCGTTACCGCACGCGGCTGTTCGTGCCAGTCTCCGAAGCCTCGTCGGTCCTCCCCGCGCTTGCCGCCTGATCCCTCGGGCAGACCCCAATCTCAGAATGAGAGTGGAGGGAGCCCTTTGGCCTTGTGGGCCAAGTGATCCTCACTGGCGCCTCCATTCCATCAGGAGAACACCCATGATCCAGTCGATTCCCTTGAAGAAGCTCGTCCCGAGCCCGCGCAACGTTCGCAAGTCGAGCGACGTGCTGGCCGACCTTCAGCTGCGGGCAGACATTGCTGCGCGCGGCCTGCTACAGAACCTCGTCGTGCGCAAAGGAAAGCGCGGCAAGTTCGAGGTCGAAGCCGGCGGTCGCCGTCTCGCCGCGCTGCAGGCGCTGGCCGAAGAGGGAACATTGCTCGACAACCACGAGGTCACCTGCCTCGTCATCGAAGGCGGGGAAAGCGAGGTGCGCGAAGCCAGTCTTGCCGAGAACTTCCAGCGCCTCGCGATGAACCCGGCCGACGAGGCGCAGGCCTTCGCTTCCATCATCGAAGCAGGAGCTACCACGGAAGACGTGGCTCGCCGCTTCGGCCTCACTGTCCGGTTCGTCGAAGGGCGTCTGCGCCTGGCAAGTCTAGCACCCTGCGTCTTCGAAGCGCTCGCCGAAGGCACGATCACGCTCGACATGGCCAAGGCCTACGGCGCGATCTCCGACGTGGAACGCCAGGCGCATGTCTATGCCGAGCTGCAGGACGCCTGGTACCAGATCACGCCCGACACGATCCGCCGTATGGTGCTCGATGCCACAGTGCGCGGTTCCGATCCACGCGCTGTCCTCGTTGGACGCGATGCCTACCTCGCTGCAGGCGGCCGGATCGAGCGCGAACTGTTCGACGATGATGCCAGCGAGAGCTGGATCGATGTCGCGTTGCTCGAAGATCTCGCGCACAAGGCCATGGATGAAGCCGCCGAAAAGGCCGCGCTCGAATATGGCCTTGCCTGGGTGCGCCCGACGCTTGGCAACTACGTCAGCCATGACCTTGTTGAAGGTCTCGGTCGCTTGCCCTGCGAGCCTGCGCCGATGACCGAACAGGAAGCGAAGGAACTTGGCGAGCTCGAGGCCGGCTACGATCGCGTCGCCGCAGTGCTCGAAGACGAAGACAGCGACGAGGACGAGGTCGCCAAGGCCGAACAGGAACTCGTGGTGATCGACCGCGCCATGCGCGCGCTCAATGACCGGCCGCCGGTACTCGCCGACGAACTGAAATCCGAGGCTGGTGCCTTCCTAGTCCTCTCGCGCAATGGCGAGCCGACCTTGGTCCCGCAGTACTACACCGAGACCGAGGTCATCACCGACGAAGGTCCTATCGAGGCAGTCGAGGACAGCGGAACGGCAAAGCCCAAAGGAAGCTCGCTTTCCCAGCGCCTGCTTGATGAACTGGCCATGCAGCGCCGCGACATCCTGGCGATCCATCTCGCCAACGATCCGGCACTGGCTCTCGACTTCATGGTCTTCACACTCGCCGATGCCGATGGGCATAATTGGCGCGCCAAGAAGGCGTCGACACTGGTGGGTCCGGTGGCATCAGGCCCGGTTGCCGGGTTCGAAGCCAAGGATGCGCCGGCGAGCGCTGCGCTAGCAGAATTCGCCGGGTCGCTCGATGAAAGCTGGCGTGCTGGGACAAGCGATGTCGAGCGGTTTGCCAGGTTCCGGGCGCTTTCGGACGAGGCGCGTTCGGCCTGGCTTGGCCATGTCGTCTCGCGCACGCTTGTCGCGAGCCTCGCGTGCGAAGGCGAACGCTCGGCGCCGCTGCACGAGGCGCTCGGCTCCCTGCTCGAAATTGAGACCGCGCATTGGTGGCGTCCCACTGCGACGAATTACTTCGACCGGGTGGCCAAGGCCCGCACGCTCGAAGCACTCGACACCGCCGGCGGTCCTGAACTGGTCAGTCGCTATGCTGCATCGAAGAAGGCCGAACTGGCGAGTGCAGCCGAGCGCATCTTCTCCGGCAATTTCATCGGCGAGGCCGACGTCAAGGAGCGGGCGCAGGCTTGGGTTCCGCCGATCATGCGTTTCGCCAGTGCCGAGGAAGTCCAATTGACCGACCACGAAGGAGACGAGGCGGTCAACGCAGAAGAATCTGACGAGATTGCCGAGCAGGCTGCCTGACCCCTCCTGACAGGTCCAAGTCACTCGGCGGGCGGTCCGTCCCTTTCGGGACGGGCCGCCTTTTCAATGTCAAATTTGGGGCCGCTAGCCGTCGGTCCGCTTTTGACTGGCTTACGTTTGAAAGCTGCCGAAAGCGTTATAGTGCAAATCGGCCCAACGTTTGCCGGTCTGGAAAACGCCCTAAAACCGGTCATTCGAGTGACTGAGATTTTCGCCTGAGAACTACTATTAGTTTACCGTAGACTCCATTGGTGCCTTACGATCTGATCGAGGCGGTTTGAAAGATCGCGCCGTGTTTTAACCGCTGTTGGCTTGGGTGCCGGTATTCATCATGGCGTAGCAAGGCGGCGACCGCGCTTGAGAAGAATGCGACGTGGCGCTCGACCTTGATCTTGTTTGCAGGTTGCAGCCTTGCCT
The DNA here is from genome assembly GCA_947501005.1 of uncultured Erythrobacter sp. Taxonomy (GTDB): domain Bacteria; phylum Pseudomonadota; class Alphaproteobacteria; order Sphingomonadales; family Sphingomonadaceae; genus Qipengyuania. Next base: position 159,932 of record CANMTU010000001.1, read on the forward strand.
GAGCGACACCCTCGAGAAATTAGCGATTTTCGATGAATTGCGGTATCGGGGCACGATGACGGAACGGCATGAAGCAATTGTCGAAGAGGTTTTGCAATCCTCATCCAGTGCCGCGCATTCTCTTGTCGCGGCGAGCTGGTGTCGTTCCGGCCTAAGGCATGGTCTCGATGCCGGGGCCAATCGCGCATCGGAACTCGTGTCCGGTAGCGACCTCACCCAACGACGGCAGCGCCATGAGTTGATGCTGGACGTCGCGCGGCCACTTCTCGACCAGTTGTTCCAGGCCGTTTCCGCTACCGGCTGTGCCGTGATGCTGTCCGATAATAACGGCGTCGTGCTGGAAGCGCGCAGCCTGGCTGGCGATCGCGAACTCTTTGAGCGAGTTGGTCTGACCCCCGGCGGGGTATGGAGCGAGAGCCGGGAAGGCACCAATGGTATCGGCACATGCCTGATCGAGGGTCGGCCCGTCACGATCCACCGCAACGAACATTTCGCCAGTCGCAACATTGGTATCAGCTGCATGGATGCGCCAGTGCGCGATGCGACCGGCCAGCTTGTCGGCGCGCTCGATATTTCGAATTGTCGCGACGATCACAGCGCCGCGATGGGGATATTGGTGCAGAAGATTGTTCAGGACGCAGCGCGCCGGATCGAAAGTGGCATCTTTCGCAAACACTTCGCCGCGCATCGGATCGTCGATGCCAATCTGGCGGGCGGAGATGCAGCCCTGCTGGCCGTGGATCAGGACGACCTGGTCATTGGTGCAACCTTTGCCGCCAGGCACCGCTTCGGGCTGACCGACGCTTGCCTGGAAGCGCGCCGCACGGCTTCCGATATTCTCGGTAGTGAAGCAGCCCCGTCCCTCCACGACTCGGAACGGGCCGTGTTACGAAGAGCATTGGCGCAGGCCGGTGGCAACGCCACGCAGGCAGCAAAAGATCTCGGAATAGGGCGTGCGACGCTTTATCGGCGGATGGAAAAGGTTGGCTTGCAGCGCAGCTGACACATACACCGACCTAAGTGTCTCGATAGTGAGACAGTCTGCCCATGCAATTGCCGGCGGGCTCTTTTCAGCACCGCTTTTTCGCGGAACCATCATCCTCACGACCGGGAGCACCCGGCAAATTCGAGAGGATCAACTGATGGACATACAAACAAACCCCGCCGCTTCGATGACGGCTCCGTTTGCGGAGCGCTACGACAACTTCATCGGCGGCAAATGGGTGGCGCCCAAGGACGGGCGCTGTTTCGACAATATCTCCCCGATCACCGGCAAGGTGGTCGGTCAGGTCGCGCGCAGCCAGGGGGCGGACATCGAGGCCGCGCTCGACGCGGCGCATGCCGCGAGGGATGCGTGGGGCCGCACCAGCGTTGGCGAGCGCGCGCTGATCCTCAACCGCATCGCCGACCGGATGGAGGAAAATCTCGAAAAGATCGCGATCGCGGAAACCTGGGACAACGGCAAACCGCTCCGCGAAACGATGGCCGCCGACATTCCGCTTGCGATCGACCATTTCCGCTATTTCGCGGGCTGTATTCGCGCGCAGGAAGGCGGCATTTCGGAAATCGACCACGATACGGTCGCCTACCATTTTCACGAGCCGCTGGGCGTGGTCGGTCAGATCATTCCGTGGAACTTCCCGATCCTGATGGCGGTGTGGAAGCTCGCCCCCGCGCTGGCGGCTGGCAACTGCGTGGTGCTCAAACCTGCCGAGCAGACCCCGGCCTCGATCATGGTGCTGATGGAGCTGATCGGCGACCTGCTGCCCGCCGGCGTGGTCAACGTGGTCAACGGCTTCGGCGTGGAAGCGGGCAAGCCGCTCGCCAGCAGCAGCCGGATCGCCAAGATCGCCTTTACCGGCGAGACGAGCACCGGCCGCCTGATCATGCAATATGCGACCGAAAACCTGATCCCGGTCACGCTGGAACTGGGCGGCAAGAGCCCGAACATCTTCTTCGAGGATGTGTGCCGCGAGGACGACGACTATCTCGACAAAGCAATCGAGGGCTTCGTGATGTTCGCGCTCAATCAGGGGGAGATCTGCACCTGTCCCAGCCGCGCGCTCGTGCATGAGAGCATCTACGACCGCTTTATGGAACGTGCGATGCAGCGCGTCGAAGCGATCAAGGCGGGCAATCCGCTCGACATGGAGACGATGATCGGCGCGCAGGCGAGCAGCGAACAGCGCGACAAGATCCTCTCCTACATCGACATCGGCAAGCAGGAAGGTGCTGAGCTGCTGACCGGCGGCGAGGCGACGCGGTTCGAGGGCGAGATCGCGGACGGCTACTACGTCAAGCCGACCGTGTTCAGGGGCAACAACCGGATGCGCATCTTCCAGGAGGAGATCTTCGGTCCGGTCCTCTCGGTCACGACCTTCAAGGATCAGGACGAGGCGCTGAGCATCGCCAATGATACGCTCTATGGCCTCGGCGCAGGCGTATGGAGCCGCGATGCCAACACCTGCTACCGCTTCGGCCGGGCGATCCAGGCCGGGCGCGTGTGGACCAACTGCTACCACGCCTATCCCGCCCATGCGGCGTTCGGCGGCTACAAGCAGTCGGGCATCGGACGCGAAAACCACCGCATGATGCTGGATCACTATCAGCAGACCAAGAACATGCTGGTCAGCTACAGCGCGAAGAAGCTCGGCTTCTTCTGAGGCGACAGGCCGGTGCGGTGAAAGTCCGCCGCACCGCCCCCGAACACAACAGAAATACAGGAGAATTGCTATGAGCAAGAGCATGAAAGCCGCCGTCGTCCGCGCCTTCGGCGAACCGCTGCGGATCGAGGAAGTGCCGGTTCCGGAAGTGCAGCCGGGTATGATCCAGGTGGCCATCCAGGCCTCGGGCGTGTGCCACACCGATCTGCATGCCGCCGAAGGCGACTGGCCGGTCAAGCCCGAACCGCCCTTCATTCCCGGCCATGAAGGCGTCGGCTTCGTTTCCGCCGTGGGCAAAGGTGTAACCCATGTGAAGGAAGGCGACCGGGTCGGCGTGCCGTGGCTCTACACCGCCTGCGGCCATTGCGTGCACTGTCTCGGCGGGTGGGAAACGCTGTGCGAAAGCCAGCTCAACACCGGCTATTCGGTCAATGGCGGGTTCGCCGACTATGTTCTGGCCGACCCCAACTATGTCGGCCACCTGCCCGACAATGTGGGCTTCAACGAGATCGCGCCGGTGCTGTGCGCGGGCGTGACGGTCTACAAGGGCCTGAAAATGACCGAGACCAAGCCGGGCGATGCGGTGGCGATCTCCGGCATCGGCGGGCTTGGCCACATGGCAGTGCAATATGCGGTCGCGATGGGGCTGAACGTGGTTGCGGTCGACGTCGACGACGCCAAGCTCGAACTGGCGCGCAAGCTCGGCGCGGTGGAGACCGTGAACGCGCGGACCGACAATGACCCTGCCGCGACGGTCAAGCGCCTGACCGGCGGCGTGCGCGGCGCGCTGGTGACCGCGGTGAGCGAGAAGGCCTTCGAACAGGCGGTCGGCATGGTCGGGCGCGGTGGTACGCTTGCGCTCAACGGCCTGCCGCCGGGCGATTTCCCGCTCAACATCTTCGGCATGGTGCTGAACGGCATCACCGTGCGCGGCTCGATCGTGGGCACGCGGCTGGACCTGCAGGAATCGCTCGATTTCGCAGGCGACGGCAAGGTGAAGGCGACGATCTCCACCGCCGGTCTGGACGACATCAATGCGGTGTTCGACCGCATGCGGCAGGGCCAGATCGAAGGGCGCGTCGTCCTGGACATGACCCAATGACGCAAAGTGCCGCGCCGGATGGCCGAGTGGTCCGTCGCGTGATCGCCACCGACGCGGCCACAGCCCTGCTGGGCCAGATCATCGAACGTCATGGCCCCGTGCTTATCCACCAGTCGGGCGGGTGCTGTGACGGCTCCAGCCCGATGGTCTATCCGCGCGGCGAGTTCCGCCTCGGCGGGTCGGACGTGCTGCTGGGCACGATCGGCACCACACCGGTCTATATCGGCGCGGCGCAGTTCGCGGTGTGGAAACACACGCAGCTGATCCTCGACGTGGTGGAAGGGCGAGGCGGCATGTTCAGCCTCGATAATGGAACGGGCCGGCGCTTCCTCGTGCGAAGCCGGACCTATGGGGAGAGAGAAATCGCCATGTTGCACAAGGCCGACAGGTTTCGCGCCATGCAGGCATCGATCGACAGCGATGCGGACGCCTTCTGGCTGGACGAAGCGCACCGGCTCGACTGGAGCGTCTTCCCGACGAAGGCGGACGAGAGCAGCTTCGACAAGGGCGATTTCGGCATTCGCTGGTTCGCCGATGGCGAGCTGAACGTCTCGGTCAATTGCCTCGACCGCCACCTCGAGACGCGCGGCGACCAGCCCGCGATCGTGTTCGAAGGCGACGAGCCGGACGAAGGGCGAACGCTCACCTATCGTGAGCTGCACTGGCAAGTCTGCCGCTTCGCCAACGTCCTGAAAGCCAACGGGATCGGTAAGGGCGACCGGGTGATCCTTTACATGCCGATGGTGCCCGAAGCGGCGATTGCAATGCTCGCCTGCGCCCGGATCGGGGCGGTCCATTCGGTCGTCTTCGGCGGCTTCTCGCCCGACAGCCTGGCCGACCGGATCGCCGATTGCGACGCTACGCTGGTCGTCACCGCCGATGAAGGCACGCGCGGCGGCAAGCGCATTCCCCTCAAGGCCAATGTCGACAGCGCGCTGGAGCGCGCGAGCGGGGTCGACACGGTCATCGTCATGCAGCGGACGGGTGGCCAAGTATCGATGCGCAAGGGGCGCGACATCTTGTGGGAGGAGGCCTGCGCGGATGCCCCCGCCGATTGCCCGCCCGAAGCGATGAACGCGGAAGATCCGCTGTTCATCCTCTATACCTCCGGATCGACCGGCAAGCCCAAGGGCGTGCTGCACACCACCGGCGGGTATCTGCTTTGGTCGACGCTGACCTTCGATCTGCTGTTCGGCCCCGAGGAGGGGAAGGATGTCGCCGACGATCTGTTCTGGTGCACCGCCGATGTCGGCTGGATCACCGGGCACACCTATGTCGTCTACGGCCCGCTCTCCAACGGCGCGCGCACGGTCATGTTCGACGGGGTGCCCAACTATCCCGATCCGGGGCGCCTCTGGGAGACCAGCCAGCGCCTCGGCGTCACGATCTTCTACACCGCGCCGACCGCGATCCGCGCGCTGATGCGGCAGGGCGACCGGTGGGTGACGCGCCACGACCTGTCCGCGATCCGCCTGCTGGGCACGGTGGGCGAGCCGATCAACCATGAGGCCTGGGAATGGTATCATGACATGGTCGGGCGCGGCGAATGCCCGATCGTCGACACCTGGTGGCAGACCGAAACGGGCGGCGCACTGATTGCTCCCGTCCCCGGCGCTACCGAGACTAAGCCCGGCAGCGCGACCCTGCCACTCCCCGGCGTCGACCCCGAACTGGTCGATGGCGAAGGGCATCTTCTCACCGGCGCAACGGAGGGCAATCTGGTTCTCACCCGCAGCTGGCCGGGCATGATGCGCACCATCTTCGGCGACCACGACCGGTTCTTCCAAACCTATTTCAGCACCTTCCCCGGCACCTATTTCACCGGCGACGGCGCGCGGCGCGACGAGGATGGCTATTACTGGATCACCGGCCGGGTCGACGACGTTATCAACGTGTCTGGGCACCGCATGGGCACTGCCGAAGTCGAAAATGCGCTGGACGAGCATGTGCTGGTGGCCGAGGCCGCCGTCGTAGGCATGCCACATGATATCAAGGGCCAAGGCATCCATGCGTTCGTGACGCTGAAAGCCGGCGAAGAAGGCAGCGATGCCTTGCGGCAGGAACTGCGTGACCTGGTGCGCAGCGAGATCGGACCATTCGCCACGCCCGACGTCATCCAATTCGCGCCCGACCTGCCCAAGACCCGGTCGGGCAAGATCATGCGCCGGGTTCTGCGCAAAATCGCCGAGGGGCAGCCTGACGAAATTGGTGACATCTCGACGCTGGCGGAGCCTGCGGTGGTCGAGGATCTGGTGGCCAAGCGCATGAGGCCGTGAACCTCGATTATTTGCTGTGGCCGCTAAGCCCGCTTTCTAGCTAAAACCAGACTGACCGCTGTCGGCCCCTTCGAGCCAGTCAGCTTTGCGCCCCAAGGCGGTCATTCAGGATCCCGCTAGAACTGCCTGTAAGCGGCCATTTCAAATCAGTCGTCGGCCACGCGCTGATCGATAATATTCACGCTGATTCGAAGAGGCCGGTTCGGACCTATCGCCCATCAAGCGGATATAGACCTTCAAGCTTGGCAAAATTAGCCACCCCAGGTGCGGGCTGGCGCGGATGGCGCGTGGGTCTAACGGCCAATCCGCCGAGATCTCCTGCCGCATCAACAACCTTCGCAAGCCTGTCATCATCTATCCGGTAATAGACGAGCTTGGCATCCTTCCGGGTCTTAACGAGGCCCGCATTGCGAAGGACCGCTAGCTGCTGCGAAAGCGTCGGCTGGCCGATCTCGGCTGCGTCGTCGATCTCTCCGACATTGCGTTCCGTGCCGGAAAGCGCCTTCATGATCCGCAAACGCACGGGGTGCGCGAGAGCCTTCAAGGCATCGACCAAATCTTCGTCGGTCATCTCTTCGACCCTCGCTTGGTTTCCTTCATGAACCAGTCGGTCTGGCCTTTTGCGGAAAATACGGTGTCGAGCGAAGCATCGGGCTGAGCCAGCAATGCCTCGCCCGGCTTCCAGTTGGCAGGTGCCAATACGGGGCCATTGTCTACTGCCTGAAGCGCGTCGAGAGTCCGTAGCATTTCAGGCGTCGAGCGACCGACATTGGCAGGATAGCAGGTCATCGCACGGATCACCCCCTCGGGGTCGATGAAGAATGTCGTCCGCACTGTCGCGCTGTCGTTATCGTTCGGCGCGACCATCCCATAAGCGCGGCCGATTACGAGCGTGGGGTCCTCCACAATCGGAAAACGCACCTCGATATCGTAGCGATCGCGGATCAGTCGCAGCCAGGCGAAATGCGAGAACAGGCTATCGACAGAGAGCGCCATCAGCGCGCAATCGCGCTGCTCAAACTCGCCTGCTGACTCAGCCAGGGCCACGAACTCGGTCGTGCAAACGGGCGTGAAATCGGCCGGGTGCGAGAACAGGATCAACCACCGCCCCCGGTGATCCGAAAGGCGGACATCTCCTGTCGTGCTTCGCGCAGAAAAGTCCGGAGCTACATCTCCGATACGTAGTCCTGCGCAGGGTGCCTCTCGTTCGGCATCAGCTTTGATCATCTGTGTCATCCGACCTTCATACCACTTGACAGATCAATAGCAACACATATAAACGATTTATGTAAATGAATGGAGATCAAGCTATGGCTGACGATCAGAACCTCAAGAATGCCGCTTCTCAGATCGAACGTGCCCAGGCCGACAAATGCCTGCGCCCCTCGATTGCGGGATTTTTCGACGAAGCGACGAATACCGTCTCCTATGTCGTCCACGACCCCAAGACGGATGAAGCGGCGATCATCGACTCGGTGTTGGACTTCGAGGCGGCTTCCGGCCGGACCTCGAATGGCTCAGCAGACCGCATCATTGAGTATGTCACCTCGAATAACCTGAAAGTGATATGGCTTATTGAGACCCACGCCCACGCCGATCACATATCTGCCGCCCCTTATCTTCAGGAGCGGCTTGGCGGGAAGTTGGCTATCGGCCGCGATATCATCCGCGTGCAGGAAGTCTTCGGGAAACTCTTCAATGCGGGCACCGACTTCGAACGCGACGGATCGCAGTTCGACAAGCTGTTCGAGGATGGTGAGACCTTCAAGGTCGGCGAGCTCGAAGGTATCGCCCTCCATGTGCCCGGTCACACTCCCGCCGACATGGCTTTCATCATCGGCGACGCGGCCTTCGTCGGCGACACGATCTTCATGCCCGATTTCGGCACCGCACGCGCAGATTTCCCCGGCGGCGACGCAGGACAACTGTTCCGCTCGATACGCCGGCTGCTGTCGCTCCCGGACGAGACCCGGCTCTTCCTATGTCACGACTACAAGGCGCCGGGCCGCGACGAATATGCCTGGGAGACCACCGTCAAACAGCAGCGCGAGGAAAACGTGCATGTGAAGGATGGCGTGACCGAAGAGGACTTCGTCGCGATGCGAACCGACCGCGACAGGACGCTCTCGATGCCCAAGCTGATAATGCCTTCGGTGCAGGTGAACATCCGTGGTGGGCGACTGCCGGACCCGGAAGAGAATGGCGTCAGCTACATCAAGATTCCGGTCAACGCCGTATGACGTTGCCTGGTTTTCCTGAAGCCGCACCCCTCGCCGGACTGGCTGGCGGAGTGCTTATCGGCCTTGCCGCAGCGGTCATGCTGCTCGGCCTTGGCAGGATCGCTGGTGTTTCCGGCCTTGCTGCGAAGGCAGTCGGGCTCGGCGGCAGCGGCATTGCAAGGGGCGGCGCATGGATGTTCGTCATCGGCCTGCCTCTGGGTGCGCTGATCGTAATGCTGGCATCGGGTGGAATTGATGCCACCTTCGCAAACCCGGTTACGCTTGCGATTGCTGGACTGGTGGTGGGCATCGGGACACGTCTCGGCAGCGGCTGCACCAGCGGGCATGGGGTTTGCGGCGTGAGCCGCCTTTCCGGCCGCTCGATCGTCGCCACGCTCACGTTCATGGCTACCGGCATTGCCACGGTCGCGATCATGAATGCGCTCGGGCTGGAGGTGCTGTGATGCGGACCGCCTTTATCTCTTTGGTCACCGGAACTCTGTTCGGGGCGGGCCTTGCCCTCGGTGGCATGACCGATCCGGCGCGCGTGCGCGGTTTCCTTGACGTGTTTGGCGACTGGGATCCGACGCTTGCATTTGTCATGGGCGGTGCCGTCATTGTGATGGCGGTTGCTTGGCGACTGGTCCCGCGGATGGCCGAGCCCTTCGCTGCGAAAGAATTCCACCTCCCGACCAAATCCGATCTCACGCCACGCCTGGTGGGCGGCGCGGCTCTGTTCGGTATCGGCTGGGGAATCGCCGGACTCTGTCCGGGACCGGGCATCGCTGCGCTTGTAATCGAACCTGCATCTGCCGCGATATTCGTCGTCGCAATGCTCGCTGGCATGGCTGTTGTCCGACTTATGGAAGGAGCATCGTCATGAAGCTTACACAGGTAAGCGACACTTTCGCCGTCTCCCAACAGCTTGAACCCGGCGATCTGGCTGAACTGGCCGATGGTGGGTTTGGCACAGTAATTTGCAACAGGCCGGATGGCGAAGAGCCGAACCAGCCCACCGTCGCATCAATGCGAGAAGCAGCCGAAGCGGTTGGGTTGGCCTTCCATCATATCCCGGTCTCGGGTGGCGAATTTCCGCAGGTTGCGATCAAGGCCTTCGCCACGGTCCGCGAAGAAGCGGATGGCAAGGTGCTTGCCTTTTGCCGGACCGGGACGCGCTCCATTACGCTCGATGCACTCGCCAACGTAGAGAATGAAACCGCCGACGCGCGCATCGAACGCGCCGAGCGAGCAGGCTACGATTTGTCCGGTTTGCGCGACCGGCTTGGCGAATAACGAAAAGATACTGGAGAGTTTGTCATGGCCCGAAGCCTAAATCATGAAGTCGTCATCATCGGCGGAGGTTCGGCAGGAATTGCAACCGCATCTTCCATGCTGAAGCGGCGCCCATCGCTCGATATCGCGATCGTCGAGCCGAGCGAGGATCACTATTATCAGCCTGGCTGGACGATGGTCGGCGGAGGCGTCTTCGAAGCGCCAGCCACTAGGCGCACCACGGCGAGCGTGATGCCGAAACAGGCGACCTGGTTGAAACAGTCCGCCGCGTCTTTCCAGCCCGAAAACAATCAGGTCACGCTCAGCGACGGCGCGACAATTACCTACCGCCTTCTGATCGTCGCTCCGGGCATCCGGCTTGCCTGGGAAAAGATTGACGGTCTGGAGGAAACGCTCGGCAAGAACGGTGTTACCTCCAACTACCGCTACGATCTGGCGCCCTACACATGGGACCTCGTGCGCAACCTGAAATCGGGCCGCGCGATCTTCAGCCAGCCGCCGATGCCCATCAAGTGCGCAGGTGCGCCGCAGAAAGCGATGTATCTTTCATGCGATGCCTGGATGGAACGCGGTGTGCTCGACGATATTGACGTTGAATTCCGCAATGCCGGTGGCGTCCTGTTCGGGGTGAAGGAATACGTCCCGGCGCTAATGGAATATGTCGAGAAATACGGAATCGACCTCAAACTCAACCAGACGCTCGTCGCGGTTGACGGCCCCAGCAAAAAGGCCGTCTTCAAGACCGAAGCCGGTGAGGAGACTGTCGAATTCGACATGCTTCACGCAGTGCCGCCGCAGGTTGCACCGCAATTCGTTGCCGACAGCCCGCTCGCCAACGCCGAAAGCGGCTTTGTCGATATCGACAAGTTCACGCTCCAGCACGTTCGTTATCCGAACGTTTTCGGCATCGGCGATGCCGGTTCCACACCCAATGCCAAGACGATGGCCGCTGCGCGTAAGCAGGCCCCGATCGTTGCAGTCAATGCGCTCGCCCAGCTCGATGCAAAGCAGCCTTGGGCCGACTACGACGGCTACGGCTCATGCCCGCTGACCGTCGAACGCGGAAAGATTGTGTTGGCCGAGTTCGGATATGACGGAAAGCTTCTCCCGAGCTTCCCGAAATGGGTTATCGACGGCACGCGACCGCGACGGCTCAGCTGGCTACTGAAATCGGAAGCTCTGCCCTGGGTCTACTGGAACGGCATGCTCAAGGGCCATGAGTGGCTGGCCAAACCGCAAATGAAGAAAGCTGCCTGATCGTGAGCGAGAGCAATCCAGAAGCGTCTGGCTTGCCGCGCAGGCACAAGCTCGGGCTGGTGGCGCAATACCTGCCAATCCTCGAATGGGGCCGGACCTATAACGGTTCGGTCCTTACGAACGATCTCGTCGCGGCGATCATCGTAACGATCATGCTGATCCCGCAGAGCCTCGCCTATGCGCTGCTGGCGGGGCTGCCGCCGATGGTGGGCCTCTACGCATCGATACTGCCGCTGGTTGCCTATGCGATCTTCGGCACCAGCCGCACCCTCGCGGTGGGGCCCGTGGCAGTGGTGTCGCTGATGACGGCAAGCGCAGCCGGAGCGGTCGCGGCTCAAGGCACCGCGCTTTATCTCGAAGCCGCAATCACGCTCGCCGCCTTGTCCGGCGTGATGCTGGCCCTGCTCGGCTTCCTGCGCATGGGCTTCCTCGCTAACTTGCTCTCGCATCCGGTCATCAGTGGGTTCATCACCGCCAGTGGCATCCTGATCGCGACGAGCCAATTGAAGCACATCCTCGGCGTCACGGCGGGTGGCGACAATTGGCCCGAAATGCTCGGCGGGCTCGCTTCTACGATCAACACGATCAATCCGTGGACCCTCGCAGTCGGTATTCCCGCAACGCTGTTCCTGTTCTGGGTGCGCAAGGGTTTGAAGCCAAATTTGGTCAAACTGGGCTTGACACCGCGTGCTGCCGACATTGCTGCCAAGGCGGGGCCGGTCGTCGCGGTGATCGCGACGATCTTGGCGGCAGTTGGCCTCGACCTCGAAGACCGCGGCGTAAACCTCGTAGGCGCAATCCCGCAAGGCCTACCTCCATTCGCCCTCCCATCCACCGATCTTGGCTTGATTGGGCAGTTGTGGGTTCCGGCACTGCTCATCTCCATCATCGGCTTTGTAGAAAGCGTATCGGTCGCGCAGACTCTTGCTGCGAAGCGCAGGCAGAGGATCGCGCCGAACCAGGAATTGATTGGCCTCGGCGCATCGAACATCGCCAGCGCCTTTTCCGGTGGCTACCCCGTCACGGGCGGCTTCGCTCGCTCGGTCGTAAATTTCGATGCCGGGGCCGAAACGCCAGCGGCCGGGGCCTACACAGCAGTCGGCATCGCACTTGCCGGCCTGTTCCTCACCCCGCTTCTATACAGCCTGCCCATCGCCACCTTGGCCGCCACGATTATCGTCGCAGTTCTCAGCCTCGTTGATCTTAAGACACCCGGACAACTTTGGAATTACTCCAAGGCGGATTTTGCCGCGCACATGGCGACGATAGCCATCACGCTTCTCGCGGGAGTCGAACTGGGCGTGATCGCCGGCGTGGGCGTCGGCTTGCTGCTTTACCTGTGGCGGGCCAGCCGCCCGCATGCAGCCATCGTCGGGCGCGTCCCCGAGACAGAGCATTTTCGCAATGTCGATCGGCACAAGGTCTTCACCGTGCCGCATGTCCTGTCGATCCGGATCGATGAGAGCCTGACCTACCTCAACGCGCGCTGGCTGGAGGAATACGTGTTGGAGGAAATTGCCGACCGACCCGACGTGCGCCATCTCATCCTGATGTGCAGCGCGGTCAACGAGATCGACGCCTCCGGCCTCGAAAGCCTCGAAGCGATCAATCACCGGATGATCGATGCGGGCATCGGCCTTCACCTGTCCGAAGTAAAGGGCCCGGTCATGGACCGTCTGAAGCGAACGCATTTCGTCGAGGAACTCAATGGACAGGTCTTTCTATCGCAGAACCGCGCCTTCCGGGAGCTCTCTGCTAATGGTGGTCCGCCTGTCGAGCCGATAGCAGACGCCGCGAGAGGGATGATCTGATGCCAGCGATTCCTAACAAGGAGGCGCGCTGCCGGGAGATCGAAGCTCTGATCGCAGCAGGGAAAGGTGTTTGCGAGAGTTGCCGCGAAATCGGGATCTCTGAAAAGACCTTTTACCGCTGGCGCACGGCACGCGCCGAAAAGCAAGACGGATAAAAAATGTTCGAACAGCTAGACGCCCTTCTGCTTGCTCGCATCCAGTTCGCCTTCACGGTAAGCTTTCACTTCATCTTTCCAGCATTTTCCATCGGACTTGCGAGCTACCTTGCAGTGCTCGAAGGGTTGTGGCTGAAGACCGGCAAGTCGATTTATCTCGACCTGTTCAAATACTGGCTGAAGATCTTCGCGATCGCCTTCGCGATGGGCGTCGTTTCCGGCATCGTGATGTCCTACCAGTTCGGCACCAACTGGTCGAAATTCTCTGACATAGCTGGTCCAGTGATCGGCCCGCTCATGGCTTACGAGGTGCTGACCGCGTTCTTCCTCGAAGCGGGCTTCCTCGGCGTCATGCTCTTTGGCATGAACAAAGTCGGCAAGAAGTTGCACTTCGCGGCGACGCTCATGGTAGCCATCGGCACCTTCATCAGCGCCTTCTGGATCCTGTCGGTCAACAGTTGGATGCAGACACCGGTTGGATATGAGATCGGCGCGAACGGGCAATACCTGCCAGGTGAAAGTTGGTGGGACATCGTGTTCAACCCGAGCTTTCCCTATCGCCTCGTCCACACGGTCATCGCCGCCTATCTAACAACCGCCTTTGTTGTCGGCGGGGTGGGTGCCTGGCATCTGCTGAAGGACCGGACCAACCTACACGCGCGCAAGATGTTCTCGATGGCGATGTGGATGGCGGCCATCGTTGCGCCGATCCAGATCTTTGCTGGCGACATGCACGGGCTCAATACGCTCGAGCACCAGCCTCAAAAGGTGATGGCGATGGAAGGTCATTATGAGAGCCATCCCAATGGAGCGCCACTGATTCTGTTCGGCATCCCGAACAGCGAGGAGAAGCGAGTCGATTACGCGATTGAGATACCCAAGGCGTCATCGCTCATTCTCAAGCATGACCTGAATGCTCCCCTTGCCGGGCTGGACACGATTCCTGATGACGAGGAACCGCCGGTCGGCATCGTGTTCTGGTCATTCCGCATCATGGTCGGGATCGGTTTTGCCATGCTTGGTATTGGCGCTTGGAGCTTGTTCGCTCGCTTCCGTAAGAAACTCTACGACTGGCCGCTATTGCACAAGGCCGCACTGGTCATGGCGCCAAGCGGATTCATTGCTGTCCTCGCAGGATGGATTACGACCGAGGTCGGCAGGCAGCCCTACGTGATCTATAATCTGCTTGTCTACCGGCGACTGATGCACTGCTGAAAGCTTCGCGAGATAACGCCCGCCGAAGCGCAAGACCAGTCGGCGCAGGACGAAGAAAAACCCGTTCGATGGCACGAACATCTGCGATTTGAGCCACACGGTCTTGCGCTGTTTTTCAATGTAGGGGCGCAAGCCCCTTCCCAACTTTTCAGCGCGGCGGGCACATTGCCGTTCTGAGCGGCAAGGGCTTCACCCAGTTGCTGCCCGCCCATCAACCCGGCTGTCGCGCCCATGCCGGAAAACAGCGTGAGGCACCATGCGCTGTCCCCCACCAGCACCACGCGGCCCTTGTGCCAGCGGTCCATCTCCACCGTGTGGACCGAATCGAACAGATAGTCGGGCGCGTTGGACAGATCCTCCAGCGCTTCCTCCACGATGGAGTGGGGCTCCATATCGGCAAAGACATCGCGCAGCGTTTCCACCGCAGGCCGTTCGAACTGCGCATCTACATCCTTGGTGCGATAGGCAAAGAACGCCGTCGGCGTATGATCCTGCAGCGGGAAGACCCAGAGCGAGCGTTTATCCTGATTGAGGATTACTCCGTCGCGCTGGCGGAATGTCTCCATCTGTTCTTCTAGCTGATAAGCGCAGATCACCGCATCCAGCGAATGCATGAACTTCTCTTGCGGGCCGAACACCAGCTTGCGCACGGTGAAGCGCAGGCCATCGGCACCGATCACCAGGTCGAAGCGCTCGATCGTTGAACTGCCGTCTTTCGTATCCAGCGTCACATCGACGCCGTCCGCGCGCTCAACAATGGCCACGGGGCTTGTGCCGAACCGGATTTCGACCTGCCCGTCGACGCCGTTCCACAACCCTTCTTCGATATCACCGCGCAGCAGCGTGGCAGGCCGGGTCGGCTGGTCGGCGAACCCGGCTACGCGCACACGTCCGCCGTCTTTCGTCATGTGCCAATTCGGCGAGGCTTCGGGCGTGCGGATATGGATGCCGGGCAGCACGCCCAGCCTTTCCGCCGCATGTTTGCCCGCATCCTGAAGGCCGATGAAATAGCCGCCTGTCCGCCGCTCAGGCGCGCGTTCGACGATGACGGGTTCCCACCCGGCCTTCTTAAGCGACATGGCGCTGGCCATTCCGGCGATGCCGAGGCCGACGATAAGAGCGCGTTGAGTCATGATTGCTGTATCCTTCCTGTCGGGGGTGAGGGGCGAAAGCCCCTGCGCCCGAACCGATATGAACACTGTATAGATACCTCGCGCGCTTTTTGTCTAGACACTGTTTAGATTGCGTGCCAGATTGCCCTCATGACCAAGACGAAACGCGACAGCTATCATCATGGCGACCTGCGCAGCGCGCTGATTTCCGCCGCGGAAGAGATCATCGCCGCAGAAGGCGTGGAAGGCTTCACGCTGCGCAAGGCAGCGCGCAAGGCGGGCGTATCCCCCGGCGCGCCAACGCATCATTTCGGCAGCATGGCGGGCTTGCTGACGCAGGTGGCGCGGCGCAGTTACGAGGCACTGGGCAAGCAACTGGCAGGCGCGGCAGAGGGGCTGGAAGGCAACGCGGCGCTGCGCGCGCTGACCGCCGTCTATGTTAGGTTCGCGCGCGACAACACGGGCCGTTTCCGCCTGATGGGCCGCACCGACTTGATCGAATTGGAGGACGATGACCTGCGGGCTGCGGTCTATCGGGCGATGCGCCCGCTCGCCGCCGCCGCTGCCGGAACACGCGGCCTCGGCGTGCCGACCCCCGAGTTCGAGCGACTGGATCCGCGCCTGATCGCCGCCATCGTCCCCGCGCACGGACTGGCGCATCTGGCCACCGAAGGACGGCTGGCCGCGACAATGCGGTCGGGAGAGGTGGACGCGCAGGCGCAAGACGCGTTGGTGGACGAGGTTTTGCGCGCGCTGTGGCCTTGAAGCAAACCGCCCAAACCGATAGCCGCTACGCAATACTGATCACGCTGAACGCGAACGAGCCATATGCTACGACTTCGGTTTCTTGCTGTGCCTCGATATCTGACGCTGGAGGCGCGCGCGTGTCCTACCCGCCTGCTCGGGCAAACAGGACAGCTCTCCAGCGCAGGAAGTTACCTGTACTACAATGGTGAGCACGTCTGCTGTTGAAAAACCGCCACTCGCGCGCCAAACATTCCCCCAAAATGCGTAAGATCCTCGCCTTTTTCCACGCTTTGCTGGCAACCGTACTGCTCACTTGCGGCGTCGCAGCTTTCGCCGCGACGTCGATTCTTCCGTCGTCCGGGGACGCCGCCGAGGCGCAGGTGGCGATGGATCCCTTCGGGCGGGAAACGCCGCGATCGACCGTGACCAATCTGCTGGGCGTGCTGGCGAGCGAAGATCCTGGTGCCCTCGATCCCTATCTCGACCTGCCTGCCGGTATGGATCGCGCAGAGGTCGTGCCGCGCCTGCGCGCTGCGCTCGATGCGGGCGGGACGCTCGCCACCTATCAGGAACTGGCCAACGAGCCCAACGGGCGGCTCGACGATGGCCTCGGCCCGACACGCGAACAGGTCGGGACACTCGCCGGGGGCGAGATACCCATCCTGCTGACACAGAGCAGCGGCACGGACGGGCCTGCCATCTGGCGGCTGTCGGCGGAAACGCTACAGGCGCTCCCGGATATCGAACCGCAGGCGATCCCGGAAGAAGAGGCTATCGTCGCCGGTGCCCCTGCGCTGGATTGGGTCAAGCTGCTGGGACTATTGATCGCCGTCTTCATCGCGACCCGGTTGCTGGCCGCGCTGGTCCTGCTCGGTCTGCGGCAGGTCCTCTCGCGCGATGGGGCGGTGTACCGGGTCCTCGATGCCGCCCTGCCGCCGCTGGCGCTGGTTGTCACCATCGTCGGTTTCCGGCTGTGGTCGGACGCTGCGCCGATCTCGATCGTCGCGCGTCAGGTCGTGCTGCGCTATCTCGGCATTGCAGCGTGGATCGTGTTCCTGTGGTTCCTGTTCCGCCTGGTCGATGCGCTCGCCCGGTGGCTGTCGCTGCGCATGACGCGGCGCGCGCGGTACCAGAGCGCGTCTGTCATCGTCTTTGCCCGCCGGGTTATCAAGGCCGGACTGTTGGTCCTGGGGGCGCTCGGCATCCTCGACACGCTCGGCTTCGATGTCACCGCTGGTGTGGCGGCGCTCGGCATCGGCGGTCTGGTCTTGGCGCTGGGTGCACAGAAGACGGTCGAGAACCTGGTCGGCACCGTATCCGTGCTGGCCGACCGGCCGGTGCAGGTCGGGGATGTGTGCAAGGTCGGCGATGTGCTCGGCACGATCGAGGATATCGGGATGCGGTCGACCCGGATCAGGACGCTGGAACGAACCGTCGTCACGATCCCCAATGGCGATTTTTCCTCACGCCAGATCGAAAACTATACCAAGCGCGAACGTTTCCTCTTCAACGAGACGATCGGCCTCGAATACGCCTTGGATGCGGCCAAGCTGCGTGAAGGGATTGGCCTGATAGCAGAGGCGCTCGCACAGAACGAGCACATCGCCCCGGAGCCGCGCCGGGCGACATTACGTTATTTTGCAACGGACTCGCTGGCGATCGAAACCTTTGCCTACATCATGACCGCCGATTTCGACGAAAGCCTGAGAATCCGCAACGATCTCATGCTCGACATCTACGAGCGATTGGAACAGGCAGGCATCGGGTTCGCCTTCCCGACACAGACCCTTTACCTGCGCAAGGACGAAACCGGGCAAGGGTGACGCGGTATGGTGGCGGTCACGCAACGCTATCCGGCTGACGGTTCGCCGAACATGATCTGCCTGAAGACCTTCACGTAACTTTCTTCCGGCTGGGTGCCGTCGCCCGATCGCAAGACCGCGGTATGCCAGAGTATGAGCAAGGTTTCGGTGATGACATCGGCGGGCAAGCGGAGTGGCTGCCCAAACTGGGCGGCCAGGCCTTCGATCAGAACCCGGAACTGGGCCGTTACACGCGCCTCCGCAGCCTTGTACTGCGCGCGGAATTCCGGGTTGCGAAAGGCATAGAGCTGCAATTCCAGCGCCAGCGCCGCCCAGGCCTGGCGATCGGGGATGTCGGCTAGCCACGCAGCAAGCGTTTGCATGGCCTGGTCGATATCGGCTTCCGGGATCGAGGCGGCGAGGTCTTCCAGTCGGTCCCGCTGTTCGGCCAAGTGACCTTCCATGACTTCGAGCAGCAGCAACTCCTTGCTCTCGAAGTTCGAATAAAAGGCGCCTTGCGTAAATCCGGCGTCGGCGCAGAGCTGGCGCACGGAAAGTGCCGGGATGGAATGGGCGATCATCAGCCGCTCGGCCGATTTGATCAGCTTGGCGCGTGTTTCCGCCTGGCTTTGCCGACGCGATTTGGTGGTGGTTTCGCCGCTCATGGTGCTCGATCCGTCTCAAAAATCCTGATTTTCGGAACCAAATTTTCAGATATCACTTGATATTTCAAATGCCCGGCCAGAGGATCGGTTTCCCGTCGATCCTTTTCAGCAGGCAAAACAGGCAGGAGTTGTTGCCCATGCAGCCCATACGGTTCACCCCCAATGTCGAGCAAGTCGATCCCGACGAACAGCGGCTGACGCGCGAGATCGTCGAACAGATGAATGCGACGGCGCGCAACGCGTTCGAACGGCATCGGCACGCCCATCGCGATGCCCATGCGAAATCGCACGCGATCCTTAAGGGTAGCATGACCGTGCACGACGGTCTGTCGGCTGAGCTTGCGCAGGGCATCTTCGCTTCTCCGAAGACCTACGAGGTCGTCGCGCGGCTTTCGTCCGCGCCGGGCGATATCCATTCGGACGAGGTTCCGGCCCCGCGCGGTTTCGCGATCAAGGTGATCGGCGTTCCGGGTGACCGGCTTTCGCCCGACATCGGTGGCGAGAACCAGGATTTCCTGATGGTGAATTTCCCGGTGCTCGCCTTCGGCACGATCCCGAAATACAAGCAGATGCTGGGTCTGCTCGAAAAGAACGCGCATGCGCCCGATTTCTTCCAACGCCTCGTTGCCGGCGTGGCGCGCGGCGCGAAGGATGCGGTGGAAGCGGTGGGCAAGGTGCCGAGCGCGACGCTCGAGGGGTTGGCGCGCGACAACAATCATCCTCTCGGCGAAACCTATCATACGCAGGCCGCTGTCCGGTTCGGCGACCATGTCGCCAAACTGTCGCTCGCCCCGAAATCCCAATCCGTGCGCGATTTGACCGGTCGGGATCTCGAAGACGTCCAATATTCGACCATGCGCGACGTAATCGGCGATTTTTTCCGCGCGAACGGCACCGAATATGAATTGCGCGCGCAGCTCTGCACCGATCTCGAAACGATGCCGGTGGAAGATGCTGCCGTGTTGTGGGAAGAGGAAAAGTCTCCCCATCGTGCCATCGCCACGCTGCGCTTCGACAGCCAGGACCCCTACAGCCCGCCACGCCAGGTTTTCGGCGACGATGTGCTGTCGTTCAATCCATGGAACGGCGTCGAGGCGCATCGCCCGCTGGGCGGCATCATGCGCATTCGCCGCGCGGCCTACGAACGGTCCAGCACCTATCGTCACACTCAGAACGATCGCCCGCGCATAGAGCCGCAGGCCCTGTCCGACATTCCCGATTGACCACCAAGCGCAAAAGGAGCGCGCCATGACCAAAAGCACCGA
The DNA here is from genome assembly GCA_947501005.1 of uncultured Erythrobacter sp. Taxonomy (GTDB): domain Bacteria; phylum Pseudomonadota; class Alphaproteobacteria; order Sphingomonadales; family Sphingomonadaceae; genus Qipengyuania. The sequence continues at coordinate 179,514 of CANMTU010000001.1, forward strand.
TCCGCGTCTTGCCGATGAGAGCAAGCCCGAAGAAATCCGCCGCCGTGCGCGCGAGCTGGCAGAAGACCTGCCGCAGCTCGCGAAAACCGCGCTGGAAGCGATGATCCGCGACCACAATCCCGATTACAAGGGTACCGCCAACAAGGCGGGGCGCGCGGGAATGCAGTCGGGCAATGTGTCCGAACTGACCGCCATCGCCAAGGTCAAGCCCGGCGGGGCGGACCGCCTGCGTCGCATCTTCGACCTCACCAACGGCAATATGGACGGCGCGCAGCGGGTGTCGACCTTGCACGATATGCGCTTCGTATTTTTCGACGACGACACGCGCATCCTGTTCGCCACAACCTATGATGGCGACTGGGACACCTATATTAACGATTTCGCCACCAAGATTCCGGGGTTGATGGACCTGCTGTTCGCCAATGTCGAAGGCTGGCCGGGGATCGACAGCCCCAAGGTGAAGGACTTTATCGCCGATCACCAGATCGATGCATCGGGATGGTTTGTGGCCAATCCGCAAGTGACGGTTGTGGATACCCGCCGGTACCAGCGGATGGAGCACGCGCTGGATGACTTCCTCGAAAAATCCCGGGCGAATGCGGATATGGATCCCGCCACGAGCAAGGCTCTCGACGAGCTGAGCACGGCCATCGCGCAACCCGAAGGCGTGGATTATTGACATGGGCATTCTGCAAGAACTTTCCGCCCGCTTCCGTCCGGACAAGGTCAAGCTCCAACTCGACGATATCCAGGCGCTGATCCTTCGATCCCGGCCCGAACCCTATGTCGGCATCCATTCGATGATCCATGTCGACGAGGCCGCCGGAGGGCGGGATCTTTTGCGCCGCCTGGCCGACCATATCCCCGCTGCATCGGGTTGGACGGACGAGCTGGACTCGTGGACCGGCGTCGCCATCAGCTATGACGGCTTGAAGGCGCTCGGGCTGCCCGAAACCTCGTTGGAGAGTTTTCCGCTGGCCTTCCAGCAAGGCATGGCCGCCCGCGCCGAGCAGCTACGCGATTTCGGCGAAAACGCGCCCGAAACATGGGAGGATCCCTATCGCCCCGGCACTTGCCATATCGCATTGACCATTTATGCGCGCGACGACGATGCGCTCGACGACGTGCTGGCAAAGGCCGAGGCCGAACTGGAAAAATCCACCGGCATCACGCTGATCGGTACGCACCGTTTCGGTGCCGACGAGGACGCAAAGAACCCCTTCGGCTTTCGCGACAGCATTTCGCAGCCGTTGGTCGACGGGAGCGGGGTCGACCCCTTGCCCGGTCAGGAGCGCGCGATCGCGCCTGGAGAATTCATCCTGGGCGAGAACAGCGAGACCGGTAGCCCGCTCGCCATGCCGCAACCCGCACCGCTTGGGCGCAACGGGTCATACATCGTGCTGCGAAAATATCAGAGCCGCGTCGGCGCGTTTAACGACTTCCTGCGCGAGCAATCCGCCGACGAAGGAGAGCAGGATTATATAGCCGCGAAGATGTTCGGCCGGTGGCAGAGCGGTGCGCCATTGCCGTTAGCGCCGGACCGGGACGATCCGGAACTCGGCGCCGATTCCCGACGCAACAACGACTTCTCCTACGAAGACGATCATCGCGGCCTCGTCTGCCCGCACGCCGCGCATATGCGCCGCCTCAATCCGCGCGACAGCCAGCTTACGATCCTCAGCGATGTGAACATCCACCGCATCATCAGGCGCTCATCTACCTACGGTCCGAAATGGAGCCGCGACGTGACGTCGGAGTCCGATGCGCAGGAGGATCGCGGGCTGTTCTTCATTTTCATCAGCGCCAGGGCATTCGATACGATCGAATTTCTCCAGCAGGAATGGATCAACCGTGGCAACTTCGTCGACCTGGGCGAAGAACGGGATCCGATCGTCGGTCTGCACCAGACGTCCGGGACTTTCACCATTCCCGAAACGCCGGTGCGCCGAAAAATCGATGGCGTGACCACCTTCAACCGGCTGCGCGGCGGAGAATACATGTTCATGCCCTCGCTCACGGCCCTGCGCTGGATTGGCGACGGCGCATGGGACGAAGGCGCGAGCCCATGAACCCACAGAGGGGGCAGGAGGGCGGTTCGGCTTTCGTCTATCCCATCACGGTCGGCCCTGATGCGATCGACGAGCTCGATCACGTCAACAATGCGGTCTATCTGACCTGGGTGCAGCAGGCGATCACCGCCTATTGGGTCGCACATGCGCCGGCGGAGGAGGTCGCAAAGATCGCATGGATCGCCCTGCGCCACGACATCAGATATCGCAGCGAGGCGTTTCTCGGCGACCAGCTCGAGGCGAAAGTCCTCCTCAGGGGCTTTCGTGGGTCCCGCTCGCAATTCGAAATACAGTTCAGCCGCGGCAGCGTGTCTGTCGCCGAAGTGGACACGACCCTGTGCTGCATCGACCGAGAAACACGGCAGCTGCACCGCATCACGCACGAGTTGGCGAGGCATTTCGCCATTGTAGCTTAATGCACACGGCTTCTTGCCCTTTTTCTCCGAGCCATTTGACAATCCCAACGCGAAGGCGCGAAAACTGTATAAGTTCTATTAATCGCAGCCTCACAACTATCCCCGTTCTAGCGAGGATACCGACCCGTTATCGTTGCATTTGTTATGCAATGCCTCGGCGCTGCCGACCAAGGCGGTCGCAATAGGAGCGCACATTTGCAGCGATCCCTTGTGCTGAACCGACGCCCACTCTCGGGGGGGTCAGCACGCCGATCGCAAGGAGTGGTTGCTAAGGTGCGAAGCTGCCATCTGGGCTGATGCTGACGACAGGCAGCTTTCGGAAAAGATTCAAGCGAGCTCAAATGGCCGACATTAAGGCGCATAACGGTCATCATTGAAGGAGAGAGGAGGCAGCTTTGCTCTTCCTGAGCCGGGGCATGTCCGTCCCGGCGATCAGGAGATCTCCCATGACCAAGTCCCGCCGCACTGCTTCGACATCGCCAGCGGAGCGCATCACCGCCGCCATCATCGAAAAGCTCGAGCAAGGGACAAAGCCCTGGGTTAAGCCATGGCGCGGTGTGCCGGTCTCGCGGCCCCTACGTTCTTGCGGTACGCCCTATCGCGGCATGAACACCTTCTGGCTGTGGATGGTGGCCGATGGCTGCGGCTTCGCCTCGCCATACTGGATGACCTACCGCCAGTGCCAGAAACTTGGCGGACAGGTCCGCAAGGGCGAAAAGTCGACCATCGCGATCTTCTACAAGAGCTACACCAAGGAGGTCGAAAACGCCAAAGGCGAAGCTGACACCGAGAACCGGCGCGTGCTCAAGGCCTATGCCGTGTTCAACGCTGACCAGTGCGATGGCCTCCCTGCATTTTACCATCCCAAGCCGCTGGTTGCCGCATTTGAGCCCGAAGGACGCGAAGACCGGCTCGATGCCTTCTTTGCTCATATTGGCGCAGACCTTCGCCACCATGGCGCGCAGGCCTATTACGAGCCGCTGCGCGACCGGGTTACCATGCCGCCAACCGAACTCTTCGAAGCCTACGACCACTACTATGCGACGCTCGCGCACGAGCTGTCGCACTGGACGGGTCATTCCTCGCGGCTCGACCGCGATCTCAAGAACCGCTTTGGCAGCGACGCCTATGCCGCCGAGGAACTGATCGCCGAACTGTCCTCGGCCATTCTTGGAGCAGAACTGGGTCTCCCGGTCGCCCACCTCGACAATCACGCCAGCTACATCGCCTCCTGGCTCAAGATCCTCAAATCGGACGAGCGCGCGATCCTCACCGCTGCTGCCAAGGCCGAGAAAGCGGCCAGCCTGTTGCTTGACCTTGGGGGTCACCAATCCCTGGAAGGCGAGGCCGATGTCGATCTCGCCGATGCGGCCTGAGGAGCAGTGAGATGGGACGTTCCGTCAGCTACTCGACCGGCTCCGTAGTGGCCTTTCGCCTGCTCGATGACGGCGAAGTGGACGACACCGACTGGGCTTATGAGTGCCTCGTCGACGAGATCATCGATACCACGAAGGCGGCCTTCCTTCGAGCGCTTCGAGGGATGGCGCGGCCGCGAGGACCGTATCCTCCTGCGCAATGCCTTCGCCGATTGCGGCGTATCGACCTATTGCGGCCTTGCCGCGATCTGGCTCGCAGAACGAGACGATGCGCGGTACTGGGAGGCCGACTTCTACAACCCACGAACGGCGAGAGCACGGCACTGGCTTGGCCAGGTCTCGGGTAGGTTCATCGACCTGTTTGGTGAGTTGCGCCTGGTCGGGCGGTTCTCGAATGGCGAAGCGATCTTCGAGCGCTCCCGATCCGCCTGCGACACCGGGTCCTGATCCTGCCTCATCCCAGTCCGCCGGGAGAGGCCCTTGTGCCGGTCGGGGCGCACCGCAACCTGCGGCCCGTCGGCCCGTGTTGCCCGCGCCAGCCTAGGGCCGCAGGTTTCCCGCTACGCGGTGCGTCTCGCCCCTTCTCCCGGCCCTTATCGGGCTCCGGCGGACAGGGCCGAGGCAATGGTGCCTCCTCTCCTTGTCCCCGCGATCAGGAGACACCCCATGTACGACAGCTTCATCGACCAGTTGAGCGGCCTTGACCTTTCAGGCCTCAGCATCAGGCCGGCCCCATTCAACGAAACCGACTTCCCCTGCGAGGACGCGATCGACCAGACGCTTGGCGCCGTCTGGTCCGACCTTTTCGCGATGTTTTCCGACACTGCTTTAGAGGCTGATGCCGGGGATATTGCCTGGGGCATGGTCAATCTCTTCCACCGCGCTGCAAGCCTCAAGTCAGCTCAGCTTGATCGGGCCGGCGACGAGATCCGCGTCCTGCTCGCATCTGCCGATGGATCCGAGGTACATTCGAGCAATCTGGAAGAGCAGGTCGAGCGCGCGCAGGCCGCCGAGGCCAGCATGCTGGCCTTCGAGCAGATGCGCGAGGCGGCGGCAGCACTGTACCGCAACGAGACCGGTTCCTCGTGGAAGCCCGTTTCGGGCTCGCGGACCAGTCATTCGCGCCACCTTACCTCGGCTGTGATTGATGCCCGCGATTTCCTCCGCGCACGCGCCGAGAACCGGCGTCATGCCCTGATCCCGGAAGGTACCCCGGTCCTCTTCGCAGGTGGGCGCCAGAGCTTCGAGAGCGCTGAGGATGCGAAGCGTTATGCCGACAATATCTGGGCGACGCTGGACAAGGTTCGCGATGTGGTTCCCGATCTCTTCCTGGTCCATGGCGGCGACGGCAAGGGTGCCGATCGCCTTGCCGCGAGTTGGGCTGAACGCCGCGAAGTCCAGCAACTAACTTATTCGCTCGATCGTCGGCTTGGTGCCCGCGCCGGGTTCAAGCGCAACGAGCAGATGCTTTCCCTCAATCCGCGTTATGTCGTCGCCTTTCCGGGCAATGGCGTGACCGAACGGCTGGTGATCGATGCCAAGACGCGCCGGATCACCGTGGTCGATCGTCGCGGCCCCTTGGGCGCCTCTCCCGGGTCCTGAGGGGGCCTTGATCATCTATATCTGCAATGCCTGGATGTGCATTCGGCGCCGACCCGACTATGGACCGGCCATGCAACTTGACGATCTGCTGCAGCGCTACTTTGCCACCACCGACCTCTCCGGGGTTGCTCCCGACACCTTTGCAGCCGGCATCGAACACTGCCGGGTCGATCTCGGGCTCGAGGAGGACCGGGGCAAGCGCTTTGCACTGTGGTCGTTCCTGCACATGTTCGGGTCTGCCCCCGATCTCGATGTGGCGTTCGAAAACGAGGAAGACCGGGAGGCAGCGCGCAACTTCATGGACCTCCTGGCGGCATCGGAGGGCGATGGGGTAAGCTGATTGCATTGGGGTATTGGCACCTTCAGACTCGCACCCGATACCCATCCGGCTTTCTTCGCGAACAGTCCTGAACCAGGTCAGCTGAGGACAGCAACCCGTTCCTTTCCGGCCGTGTGGTCGCGCTTCGCGCGCCTGCCCGCACCACCCGTCATGAACAGGTTTCCCTTCGGCCTTTCAGGCCTGCGGTGCAGTCCTCCCATGCCCTGCTTCTTCTGGATGTTCGCAAGCCGGAGATGGTCTCCGGTTTGAGGAACTGAAGGAACTTACATCATGACCAACATTGCAATCCTCACCGGCCGCATCGCCCGCGATCCCGATACCCGCGAGACCAAGGGCGGCACCAATGTCACCGGGATCACCGTCGTCACCGATCGCCCCGCACGCGACAAGGATGGCAAAACCTACAAGGACGAGAACGGCTACACCGCTAAGGAAAGCGAGTTCCACCGGGTGACCTGCTTCAACGGCCTCGCCAAGACCGTCGGCCAATACTGTTCCAAAGGCCAGCTGGTCAGCGTCCAGGGCCGCATCCACTACACCCAGTGGGAGGACAAGGACGGGGTCACGCGCTACGGCACCGAGATCCTCGCCGACAAGGTCGATTTCCTCTCCCGCGGCAGTGGTTCGGGCGACGACAACGACAACACCGACGCTCCCGATATCGACTGACATCGATGCCGGTCGTCCCTTTTACGAAGAGGCTCTGCCGCAAGCGGCAGGGCCTCTTCTTCTGTGGCTACTGGGCTTGCGGCGCTGCATTCGAAGCACGGGTTGCACCGCGCCCAGTCAGCTTCTCGATCGCGGCATTCTCACCGAGTTTCCCGAGTTCTTCGGCAACCTTCCTCAGGCCCTTCTTCGAGAAGCTTTCGAGGCCGCTTCCCAGGATGATTTCACCGAGTTCTCTGGCCGCTTGCACTTCAAGTTCGCGTTGCTTGGCGTCGAGCGCCTCGCGGTCTGCTTCGAGCTTTTGCAGGGCTGCAATCGCGCTCCTGTTTCGGGGCATGTTACTTGTCCTTTTGTCCCCCTCGGATTTGCTCCCCGCTTGTTTCCATGCCCGCGTCATCGGGGTGTAGGAAAGGCAATTCGTACCCAGCAGGCGTTCTATATTGGGGCAGAGGCGGTGGGTCCTTGCTCACGGTTCTCCAAGCATGATGGCCTTGCGCCTCCCGCCTCAAGGACGGCGGGGCCCCACCATTTTGCCCGCCACCGGATTGCATCCGGCAGCGAACAAAATCGTTACCCCCACCGCCGCTATTGCGGTCGCCCATTCGGGCGATCCCTGACCCGGGATGCACAAGACCATCGCGCGCACCTCCTGTCGTCTCACGACAGAAATCAGGAGGATTATCATGGCTTATTCGATGCATTGCGCCCTTCCGTCCCGGAGCTATTTCGAGGCTCTGGAAACAGCCGAGAAGAGAGCGTTGCACAGCTTCTTCGATCAGCACGTTATCGAGGATGACGAGCTCGGGTATTTTGCCCTCGACGAGGGTGACTACAACATATTGCCAGCGCATCTCGCAGCGCGGGTGGTGCACACGGTCCACGGCGGCATGCTCGACGAGTTCTGAGACTACCGACAGGGCGGGAACCGGGAACGGTTCCTGCCCTTTTTTCTTGTTCGCCGGGTAGTCCAATCAAGTACAAGAAACCGGGCCGGTCGGTTGCTCTGACGGCCGCCCACCGCAATGCGGCGGCGCCCGATAAATGGAGCGGGGCTGTGGACGCACTCTGTCCCGCGCATCGGACGATGCGCTCCTGAGGGTGCGGCGTGATTTGTTCTTGGGCCCCGCGCGCACTTGCGAACCGGCAACGGTTCGGGCGGCGGGAAGCTAGGGCACGCGACATGCCCCGCTTGCCTTGCTTCCCATGCGCCCTTGGCCGCTGCCTCTTTCGCAGGTGCTGTCTTTGGCTGGAGGCGTTGAAATGCTTTCGATCTGCATGCGATCAGCTGCCAGGCCTGGTTGCTCGCGCTCCATCGTGGAGGTCGGGAAAAGTCATCCTTGATCAATCCCCCTTGCTGTCTGCCGGCATGAGCGCAGCGCTGACCCGCCGCCGCCGCCGCGCCGGGACCGCGCGCGTGCTGGCCGTGCCCGCCCTGCTGCTGGTCGCCAGCATCGCCGGGCTGGTCCTCGGCCTGACCGGCGACGGCCTGCCCGACGCGGCCTCTTGGGCGCTGCTGTGCCTGCCCATCCTGCTGGCCGTCATCGCGTTCCTGCGGCGCGGCTGATCCCTCACTCCTCGACACACCAAGGACCATCGATGCGATACCGTCACACCTGCCTTCCTGCCTTCGTGATCGCGGTCGCGCTGGCCGGCCCCGCCGCCCATGCCCAGACCGCGGAGGACGATACCGACACGATCATCGTGACGGCGCAGCGCGACAATGCGAGCGAGGTCCTCAATGGCGGCGATGCGGGCGTGCTGGGCGACAAGGCGGCCGAGGACCTGCCCTTCTCGATCCGCGCCTTCGACGAGAGGCTGATCTACAACCAGCAGCCGCTGACCATCGGCGACGTGCTCGACAACGATCCTACCGTCCGCACGACCTACGGGTTCGGCAATGCCGCGGAGCAGTTCGTCATTCGCGGCTTCGCGCTGTATGGCGACGATGTGGGCGTGAACGGGCTGTACGGCATCGCGCCGCGCCAGCTGATTGCGCCCGAACTGTTCCAGCAGGTGCAGGTGCTGAACGGGGCGAGCGCGTTCCTCAACGGCGCTGCGCCGGGCGGTTCGGGGCTGGGCGGCAGCGTGAACCTGCAGCTCAAGCGTGCAGGGGCGGACGACCTCGCCCGCGCAACGGCAAGCTTCGTGGGCGAGGGGCATGCTGGCGCGAGCTTCGACGTCGCGCGCCGCTTCGGTGAAGGGGGCGCGTTCGGCGTGCGGGTCAACGGCGCCTACCGCGATGGCGAGGTCTCGATCGAGCGCGAGGACCGCCGGACGCAGGTGCTGGGCGGGGCGTTCGATTACGATGGCGGGGCTTTCCGCGCGGTGCTGGACCTCGCCTATCAGGGCGTGCGGATCGATTCGCTGCGGCCCAAGGTCACGCTGGCCGGGTTCATTCCGGCTTTGCCCGCAAGCGATGCGAATTACGCGCAGGACTATACCTATACCGACCTCGAAGACATCTTCGGCACGCTGTCGCTGGAATACGATTTGTCGGACAGCACGCTGCTCTATGCCAAGGCGGGCGCGCGCGAGGGGGACGAGGAAGGCATTTACGGCGGTATCACGGTCACCGACCCGGTGACGGGAGACGGGACCAGCGGCTTTCACTCCTTTATCCCTTACGAGCAATCGAACCAGGCGATCGAGGCGGGTCTGCGCACCCGGTTCGCCCTCGGTCCGACGACGCATGAGATCAATGCCGGCGGGAACGCGATCTGGCAGGAAGATCGCACGGCCTACGATTTCTTCTCGCCCTTCGATACCAACCTCTACGACCCGGTACAGGTCGCGCCGCAGCCGACTGCGTTTGCCGGCGGCGATCTCGACGATCCGTTTCCGATCACCAAACGCGAATTGACCAGCCTGTTCGCGTCCGACACGATCGGCATCGCCGACGATCTCGTCCAGGTGATCGCCGGCATTCGCTACCAGCGGATCCAGGTCGACGGTTTCAGTTACTTCGGCGGCGCACTCGACACCAGCTATGACGAGGATCGCTGGACCCCGGCGGTGGGCCTCGTCTTTCAGCCGACCGAGCGGCTGTCGCTCTACGCCAATTACATCGAGGCGTTGCAGCAGGGGCCGACCGCGCCGACCAATCCGGCAGAGCCGGACGAGGATGATCTGATTATCACCAATCCGGGCCAGGTGCTCGCCCCGCGGGTCTCGCGCCAGTACGAGGTCGGCGGGAAACTGGCGCTAGGTCCGGTGTTCGCGACTCTCGGCCTGTACCGGATCGAGCGGCCCGGTGAAGGCACGTTCAATGACGGCGGTGTGTTGACCTACGGTTATCTCGGCCAGGCGCGGCATCAGGGGGTGGAATTCACCCTGAACGGCGAAGTAGCGCCGGGCCTTCGCCTGATCACCGGTCTGGCGCTGACCGATGCGGAAATCGATGACGGAGCGACGGGCGAGAGCCTTGCGGTCATTGGCGTGCCCGAACTCGCCATCAACGCGAATGCCGAATGGGACCTGCCGTTCCTGCGTGGCGCGACCCTTACCGGGCGGGTAACCCATACCGGCGAACAGGCTGCCGATACCTCCGGCACACTGACGCTGGACAGCTGGACGACGGTCGATCTTGGCGCGCGCTACGTTTTCGCGGCGGGCGGCAGCCCGGTCACGCTGCGGCTGACGGTCGATAACGTGTTCGACGAATCGTACTGGGCTTCGGCGTTCGACGTGTTCCGGCCCGGCTTGCTGCAAGGCGCGCCGCGGACGGTGAAGGCGTCGGCTTCGATCGCGTTCTGACGGGCGCGATCCGCCTTCAGGGTCTGGCTTTCGGGTCGGCGCGGGTGTGATTCTGCCGCGCTGCCGGCCCGCCTTGCGTTCGCCAGGGCGCGCGGTACCGCGCCTCGCGTTGGACGGGCGAATCTTTACCAAGGTTGCACGGCGGTTCCGCAACCGCCGTGATGCTATGTCTCGAATAGAGATGCAGCTTTATCCCTTACCGGTGAGGGTATCCTTTGAGGTAACCGGCTGCTATCTTCGGAAAAAGTCGGGATGAATCAACCATGCGTTCGATATTATTGACGGGGGGGTGCGGGTTCATCGGCTCGCACCTGCTCGACCAGCTTGTCCTGCGATCCGATGTCGATCGGATCGTCGTGCTCGACAATCTGTGGACCGGGACCCGGGCGAATATCGCCCATATCCGTGACGAGCGCGTGTCGATCGAGATCGACGACGTCGAACGGTTCACCAGCGATACCAAGTTCGACGAGATCATCCACATGGCCTCGCCCGCATCGCCGCCATGGTACATGCGCGAACCGATCCGCACGATCACCGCCAATATCGGCGGCGCCATCAACCTGCTCGATGCGCTGAAACCCGGGGGGCGGTTCTCGTTCGCCTCGACCTCCGAGGTGTATGGCGATCCGCTCGTATCGCCGCAGCCCGAATCCTATCGCGGTTCGGTCGACTGTACCGGGCCGCGGTCGAGCTACGATGAAAGCAAGCGCTGCACGGAAAGCCTGTTGTTCGAGATGCGCCGGACGCGCGGCATCGACATCCGGGTGGTCAGGCTGTTCAACGTCTATGGCCCGCGGACCCGGATCGATGATGGCCGGGCCGTGTCGAACTTCATCGGTCAGGCGCTGAACGACGGGGTGCTGACGGTGTACGGCGATGGCGAACAATCGCGCAGCTGGGGCTATGTCGAGGATATCGTGGAAGGGCTCGCACGGTTCTTCTGGCGCGACAATATCGCCTATGGCGGCCCCCTCAACCTCGGCAACAATCGCGAGGTTTCGGTGATCGACGTCGCCCGTTACATCGCCGATCTGGTTCCCGGCTGCCGCATCTCGTTCATGCCACCGGTCCCCCAGGATCCGACCAATCGCTGCCCCGATCTGACGCTGTGCAACCGGATCCTGCCCGGGTGGCGCGCGAAGACGTCCTATGAAGACGGGGTCGCGAAAACGCTCGACTGGTTCCGCGGTCAGATGGCGGGCCATGCCAGCATGCCCAAGCCGCCCGGGCCGGTCTTCATCGACGAAGTGGAACATTACAAATCCAGCTCCGCTTCGTCCTCATAAGGCGATCGGCACGCTGCATAAGATCGCTGGCCTGCGTGACAAATTCCGCATCGTTCACTTGGCCGATGCGATATTCGGTACGATCGTGCGCTACCATCCCAAATCTGAGACTCTCCAGTCGTGTCAGCGCCTACGGGCGTTCACCTGAAAAACCGCCCGGCCGGTTTCCCGAACACTACGATCATGAACCGTCGAAGCTTCTGCTTGCCGGTTACGACGGAGGGCGCAAGCGAGCCCCAAGTCCTGCGGAATTGCGACGTTCTCAGGCGAAGAGAACCCCGATGCAAGATTGCCAATCGGCGGCTGTACCCCGCGCGTAGCAATTGCGCGCCGATCGGGGTCCGACCGGGCGCCATTTCAAGCCTGCCGCCCGGTTGCCCTTCGCGAGCGGCGTTTCAGCTATTTTCGGCAGAGAAGATCCAGTTTCGTGGCTCGCTGCATTTCGGCGCTGCTTGCCCGGTGCGGCACTTGCTCGATCGGATCGGCTGCCAGGAAGTGCAGAGCGTCGCGCGGCACTGTTTTGTTGCGAAAGCGCGCCCTGACAACGGTGCGGGACTGCTTGCCGGTCGCCGCGACGGTTGCGATCGGCGAGTTGAGGAATGCGCCGGCCATCGCCATGGCGGCGCCTCCATACGCGCCCCTACCGGCGAGAAAGCTCGCTTCCAATACGCGCGCGCGTGTCCATCCCCGATCGCACAACTCGCGCGCTGGTCCGTCGACTTTCCCCCGCATACGATTGAAGGTTTCCTGACGCGAACGCAGCATCGTCAACGTCTTGCCGGACATGCGCCCCATGCCCTGCCGATACCCGGTGAGGTATGCCGGTGCGCAAGCGAAATCCCACAAGCGGGCAATCTCCAGTTGGATCAGATAGTCTTCGCACCCCCCCACACCCCGTGCGGCCAGTTCGGGCTCGTAACGCACACCCTGCAACGCCGCGCGCCGGATGAGCGGTGTGCTGCCATTGCCCACGAAATTCCATAGCAGGTGCCGGTGGAGCGCTGGCCCTTCGACGATCCCGGCCGCCGATCGTCCGCAGATGCGGGACGACGCATCGATCGGACGACACCAGTTATAGACCAGACCGGTTCGCGTGCCAGTTTGCGCGAAGCGTTCCATCTGCAGCCGCAGCTTGTCCGGGTGCCAGAGGTCGTCGGCGTCGAGCGGGGCGACGAACTCGCCATCACTCGCCGCGATGCCGGCATTTCGTGCTGCCGCGACACCGGCATTGGCCTGGTCGAGCACGCGAATGCGCTGATCCCGTTCCTTCGCGGCTTGCGCCACGGCGAGCGTCGCATCGGTGCTGCCGTCCGACACGACGACGATCTCGATATCGCGGAAAGTCTGCGCGCTGGCGCTGGCCAGCGTTTCCGCAAGGGTCGCAGCGTCGTTGTAGGCTGGAATGATGACTGAGATGCGTGGCATGGTCAGATTTCACGTGTTGCGGCAAGGTTCGCGCTGGACAGCCGCCTGTTGCGCCGCCGGGTCCAGCCATCGGGCGGAGGAAAGTAGGCGGGCTCCGGATCGAGATCGGCGTAGGGCAGCGAGCCGCCGCCCGCCGGCGGATAAGCGGGCCGGCGCCGAAGCCAGCCCTTCAACCGCCGCCGTGCCGTGCGACTGGCGAGCCACGCCGGGTCGCGCAGCAGGGCCAACCCCCGTTGCCGCAGCGATGCCGCCAGCCGCCCATCCTCACGCAGGAGATCGGCCATGTAGTGATCGAACTGGGCGCGGGACTGGCGGAACACCCAGTGCGGCAGTGACGGGAAGCTGTGTTTCGCGGCGCGATGCACCAGTTCCATCGAGCGCCGCATCCGCTGGAAATTGCGCGACATCGCATCAGGCGATTGCCGGTATCCGACGAGGAAGGCCGGCTCGAGCAGGATATCGCCCATCGCCGCCAGCTTGACGTACAGCATCCAGTCCTCGCACCCCTGGGCATCGCAGGCGCGCAGGCTCTCGTCCCACCCGCCGGCTGCTGCGACCGCATCCTTGCGGATCAATGGTACGCTCGAGGTATCGATGAAATTCGCGACGAGCAGCGGAGCGAGTACGTCGCCTTCGAAACGGACGACATCGAGGCGCCGCTCCCGCACGATCTCGTTGCCGTCGATGTCGGCCGACCAGCAATAGACCATGACGGCATCCGGTTGCCTGGCAAGGCGCGAAAGCTGCCGCTCGATCTTGGTGGGGTGCCACAGGTCGTCGGCATCGAGCGGGGCGACATAGTCACCCCGCGCCCGTTCGACCGCGGCATTGCGCGCCGCTGCGACGCCGGCATTGGCCTGGGTTACCAGCACGACACGATCGTCCTGTTCCTGCACAGTGCGCACTATATCGGCCGTCGCATCCGATGAACCGTCATCCACCACGATGACTTCCACATTGCGATAGGTTTGCGCAAGTGCCGAGTAGAGCGTGCGCGCCAGCGTAGACGCCGCATTGTAAGCTGGCACGATGATCGAAACCAGCGGAAGATCGGACGGGCTGCCCATCGTTACCGAGGCATGATCCGGGCCAACAGTCGCCGTGCCGGATTTCCGCTGAGCCTATAGGCATGGTTCATCTTGGTACGGATCCTGCGGTCGGTGATATTGTTGCGCTGAAGATAGGATCGCAACCAGTCGAGAAAGAAGCGTCGCACCCGATTGTATCCACCCGTAGACCGCGAAATCGCCATGACGGATTGGTCATGCTGGCGATATTGGCAATACGTGCTGTTTGCCATGAAGACGTGTCCATGGAGATAGCATTTGATGAGCAGGGCCTGATCCTCGTACATGGCGTAAGGCCCGATGAACTCTTCTTCGAACCCGCCGATGCGGGCGATCAGTTCGCGGGTGACCATCAGGGTTGAGGGGCAGGGCGCCTGCGCCGCGCCGAGCGGATAGGTATGCAATGCGGTTTCGACGGGCGGAACCACAATGTCCTGCCGATGGCCGGCTTTGATGAGTTTGTCCGTCCCGCCGGTCCACGAACGCCAGTAGAGCGCCGCGCCGCCGACCAGGTCGAGTTCGTCATGCCGCGCGAACAGGTCCACCTGCTCTGCCAGCTTGTCGGCCGGCCAGGTATCGTCGGAATCGAGGAAGGCGAACAGATCGGCCCGCGCCTCGATCATGGCAAGGTTGCGGCTTGCACTTGCCCCGCGATTGGCATGGTCGGGGTGGGTCAGGACGCGGATGCGATCGGAATACCGTGCCGCCCATTGCTTCGCCAGTTCGAACGCACCATCATTCGACTTGTCGTCAACGATGACGATCTCGAAATCGCGAAACGTTTGGGCGAGGACGCTTTCCAACGTTTCGTCGAGGAACTCTACGCCATTGTAGAGCGGTACGATCACCGAGACCTTCGGGGCGGGCAAATTGCTCATGCGGCCTCGTGTGCGATATGGTTCAGCAAGCGATCGCCGGGGACGTCCGTCGCCATGATCCGGGGAAGGGCGAACCGGTCGTAATTGCCGCGGTCGACCGCTGCGCTCTCGGTGGAGACCGCCCAGGCAAAGCCCATCTCCGCCACAACCCGCGCGGTTGCAGGATCGAGGTCGCCATGGGGATAGGCGAAGCCGGTCATGGCGGTGCCGGCGATCTCCTCGCACGTCGCGAGGCTTTCCGAGATTTCGCGGCGGCGCTTTTCGATGGGCATGCTGGTGAGCGGTTGATGGGTCACGGCGTGAACCCCCATCTCGACCATCGGCGAACGCAGGGTGGCCAGTTCCGCCCGCGTCATCACCCGGTCCTCGCGGCCGGCCTTCGCTTCGCCCAGCGCCGCGCTGAGCCTAGCGACCAGCCGTTCGCGTTCCGCATCGTCGAGCCGCTGCAGCCGCGTCCACAGATCGTGATAGAGCTTTTCGCGTTCGCTGCGCGCCGGTTCCCATGTGCGCCAGGTCTGGCGAGGCTCCCAATCGTCGGCCGGGCCGAGGTCGAACGCCACCGTTTCGCCCTCGATCTCGATCTGCGCGGCGATCGGCTCGCGTGCGAGCAGGATCAACCGGGTCAGCTCGTCCCACCAAAACAGCTTCTCCGATCCCACCCAGCCGGTGGTGACGAGGACCGTCGCGGGAACCTGTTCCGCCTCGAGGACCGGCTTGGCCTGTTCGAGATTGTCGAGATATCCGTCATCGAACGTCAGCGCCACGGCATTGGCGGGCAGCGACCCCCGTTCCAGCCGGGCGACGAATTCGTCCATCGCCAGGGGGGTGCGGCTGCGCTTCAGGGCTTGCAGCTGGCTGCGAAAATTGTCCGGTGAGACCGCCAGCCCCCAGGGATCGACCGGCGGCCTGGCGATCCGATGATACATCAGGATCACCGGCCGGGACCGGTTCCCGCGCAGCATCCGGCGAAGGCGCCCGCGAAGCGTCACCGTGCCCGCACCGCCCGCACGGTGACGACGACGGGATAGCATGTATCGGTCTGGTCGAGCCAGTTCCGGCGCACCTCCTCCAGGGCCATGCCTTGAACGAAGCACGTCGCCGCATAGGCATTGCCATGCGCTTCGACCGCGATGTTCTCCGCCCCGAACGCCTCGCCGAACAGGCGTTCGGCCGAACGATCGGTCAATGACCAGTACCAGGTCCCGCCCCATTCGCCGTGATCGACCGGCGAAATGCCCGGCACGGTCAGCAGCAGAACGCCCCCCGGCTTCAGGCTGGCCCGCAGGCGATCGACCGCGGCGGGCATATCGTAGATCAGGTGGAGCGTCTGGGTGATGACGAGGCAATCGAACGCATCGTCGGGCAGGATACCGGCCTGCGACAGGTCGCCGACCAGCGTGGCCCCTTCCGCCTCGGGATCGATATGCAGCACGTCCTGCTGCGTGATGCCGGTGCCGAATTCCTCGCAATAGGCCGCATCGCCGATTTCCAGCACGCGGCCGCGAATATCGCTGGCATGGGTGCGGAGAAAGCTCTCGATGTAATAGCGATCGACGGGATTGCCGCGATCATATCCGAAATCGACACTGATCGGCCGGACATGATCGAGATCGCCCATTCTCACGTGGCCAAGCGGCGGGCGGGACGGGCGGCCAAGCAGCCGCTTGGCCCGGTGTTTGATCGTCGCGGGAAGCCGTGCGGCGACGCGCTTGCGCAGGCGGGTGAGCATTATGCCGCCGGTCGTTCTTGGTGAGGTGCGAAAGGCATCGAGATAGGCTTTCCTTCGTTTGGCCGCATCGGCGCCATAGCGCGAACGATCCAGCATTTCCTCAACGTAGTATTGTCGCCAGTTCGCATCGCCTTGGCGCCATGCGCGTTCCAGGCCAATGCTCTTTGTCCGCGCAGCGGAATGCCGCGCCCGGACGCGCCGCACCCAGTCGAGCATCGAGCGGCTGTCGCCCGACATGTTCTCGCCGTGGATGCGATAATCGGCCACGAGTTCGGGATGGTGGGCGATCGCATGTTCGCGCGCCAGCCGCAGATAGACGTCGTAATCCTCGCATTTGCGAAACGAAGTGTCGAACCCGCCCGCCAGCTCCAGCGTGGCGCGATCGTAGAGGACGGTGCCGTGCATCGCGATCCAGTTGCCGCGCAGCAGGTCGGCATAGGCATCGGCGCCGGTGGGCGCGAAGGATACGGGACCGAGAGGCTTTCCCTGCCGGTCGACCCGGCGATGCGCGCCGTAGACGAAGGCGGCGCCGGGATTGCCCGCGAGGCAGGCGGCGCTGCGTTCCAGCGCCTCCGGCGCCAGCAGGTCGTCGGCATCGAGGAACAGGATCGCCTCGTGCCGCGCATGCAGCAGTCCGGTGTTGCGCGCGGCGGACAGGCCGCCATTCTCCTGGCGGATGAATTCCACGCCTTCGAACCGGGCGGCAATCCTTTCGGGATTGTCCCAGGATCCGTCATCGACAACTATTATCTGGTCGGCAGGTCGCGTTTGCGCGATCACGCTGGCCAGCGCCTCGCCGAGGAAATGCGCCTGGTTATAGACGGCGATGGCAACGGTTATGCGAATGCGGGAGGCCTTACGTGTGACGATGCTACGTGTGACAATGCTTTTCTCGGGTTACCTTATATGACACATCGCGCAACGTGAACGCACCAATATCAATCGATAAACCTGTCGATGTGGCGGTGAGGAGGCATCATGGTGTCTGACCGGATAGCCTATGTGTTCTTTCCGATAGGCAAGGGGCATCGCGATACGATCATGCTCGACATCGGCCGCCCGTTCCTGTGGGCGATCCCGGTGGTGGTGGTGCTCGGCCTGCTCGGCGCGCTGCTCGAGGGGCTGGGCATCGGTTTGCTGGTGCCGCTGATGTATGTCAGCCTGTCGCAAACCATTCCCGACAATATTCCGACCCTCCTGCGCCCGCTGGCCGAACTCACCCGGTCTTTCGATCCGGATGTGCGGCTGCTCTATATCGGCGGTGTGATCCTTGCTTTGATCCTGCTCAAGGCCTTCGTGATCATCGCCAACGCCAACCTCCTCGCCGCGATCGACGGGCGGGTGGGGCACCGCATTCGGCGCAAGCTGGCGGCGCATCTCCTGCGCACGGACTACCCCTATTTCCTGCAGCACGACGCTGCGGACCTGGTCAATCTGGTCGCCACCGATTCGTGGCGGGCCAGCGAGGCGACGCGGCATATCTTCCGGCTGGTGGCGGCGACCGCCGCGCTGCTGGTGTTCGGCACCTTCCTGTGCCTGATCGAGTGGCGATTGTTCCTCATGGTCGGGGCGGGGGTGTTGCTGATCCGCGCCGGGCAGTCCTTCTACAGCCGGCGCGTTCGCAAGAAGAGCGTGTGGGTCAGCCGCGCGAACGAGACGCTGGCGCAGCGCATGCTGCATCTCGTCACCGGCGTGCGGATCATGCGCGTGTTCGGCCGCGACCGGTATGAAAAGGCACGGTTCGACGAAGCATCGGAAGATGTCAGGCGCGCCATGTTCGAGATCGAGCGGGCGACCCTGGTGGTCGGGCCGATCTTCGAATTCTGCCTCGCGTTGCTGCTCGTCGCGACATTGCTCGCATCGACGAGGCTGGGCGTGGAACTGCCGGTGACGGCCGCATTCCTCGTTCTGTTGTATCGCCTCCAACCGCATCTGCGCACGGTGAGCGAGGCGCGGGTGGGTCTCGCATCGTTGCAGGGCTCGATCGACGTGGTCGCCCGATTGCTCCATCGTCCGGTCTCGCCCGCCGAAAGCGCGGCGACCGATACGGCGGAGCAGCCGGCCGGTGCGGCGCGTCCGGTCCCGGCAGGGGCCTCGATCCACTTCGAAAACGTGTCCTACCGCTTCCCCGGCAGCGACCGGGGCGGCATGGCCCTGCGCGAAGCCAGTTTCTCGATCCCGCACGGGCGCACGACCGCGCTGATCGGCCGTTCGGGCGCGGGCAAGACGACGATCGTCAATCTGCTGTGCCGCCTGCTCGAACCGAGCGAGGGCCGGATCCGGGTCGGCGAGGACGATCTGGATACGCTGGACATCGTCGCATGGCGCCGCCAGATCGCCCTGGCCGGGCAGGACATCGACCTCATCGAAGGCACGATTCGCGAAAATCTGATTTACGGCTGCCCCGACGCGTCGGACGAGGACATCTACGAAGCCGCGCGCGTCGCCGACGTGCTCGAACTGGTGCAGGGATTGCCGCAGGGGCTCGATACCTCGGTGACGACGCGCGGCCTCAACCTTTCCGGGGGGCAGCGCCAGCGCCTGGGTCTTGCGCGGGCGTTGTTGCGCCGTCCCGAGCTGCTTATCCTCGACGAGGCGACCAATGCGGTCGACGGCGTATCGGAAACCGCGATCATACGCTTGCTGCAAGACAGTCGCTGGTTCGAGACCGGGCTGATCATCAGCCATCGCCGCAGCACGCTGGCCGCCTGCGATTACGGCATCGTCCTGCAGGATGGCGGGGTGGTCGAACAGGGGGCATTCGCCTCGCTGGACTATGTCGACCGGATGGAAGCGCCGTTCGTCTCGGGAGAGGGCGTGCAGTGATTCGCCGGAGGCTGAAGCGCATGATAAGGCGATGGCGGAACGACCCCAGGGCGGCGCTGCGAGACGCCCGCGACCGGCTGGACAAACGCGATTTCGTCCAGTTCGGGCTGCGCCGCGCGGTGGTGCCTTTCAGGGTCCGCCATCATTCCGGTCCGCGCCGGATCGCGGGTGGGGCAGACCAGCCGATCGTCTTCTGCCTCCTGCGCAACGGGATGGCTTGGATCGAGGCGTTCCTGCACCATCACCGCGAAATGGGATTCGAACGCTTCGTCTTTCTCGACAACGGTTCGACCGACGGAACCCTCGAGACGCTGGAACGGGAGGACGGCGTCACCCTCCTGCGCACCGCGGCGCCGTATCGCGCCTACGAAAACACGCTCAAACGCTATCTGGTGGATCGCTTCGGGCGCGACCGGTGGTGCCTGTTCGTGGATATCGACGAGCAGTTCGACTGGCCCCTGCGGGATAGCGTGAAGCTCGATTCGCTGGTCCGGTACCTGCAGCGATCCGGTGCGAATTGCATGATCACTCACATGCTCGACATGTTCTCGGAGCGTGCCATGGGCGATCTCGATGTGCGCGGGCAAACCGATTTCCTGACGATCTTTCCGTTCTACGAACTGGCGAATATCCGGCGCGAGACCTATAATTTCGGCAACATCGCGCCGATCGCCATGCATTACGGCGGCATCCGCAAGGCGCTGTTCGGCACGGATAACGGCCTTACAAAAGTGTCTTTCTTCCGCAACGTGCGCGGCCTCGCCCCGTTCACCGAATGGCATCACGTGAAGAAAGGGCGATTCGCCGATATTTCCGGGGTCCTGTTCCACTTCCCGTTCGAAGCGGGGTTCGCCGAGAAGGTCCGCGATGCGATCGCAACCGGGCGGTACGGCTATCACACGACCGGGGAATACGTCGCCTATGGAAGCGGAGGCGATGTCGCTGCGCTATCGATACGAAGCGAGGACGCAATTCGCTTTTCCAGGACCGACGAGTTGGTAACGCGTGGGTTTCTCACCGTGTCCGATGCATATCGTCGGTACGCCGATGGGGTGGATTGCGCGGAGTAAGCGTTAACCGTTGTGGTTTGGAAGAGTAGCCGGTGTGGGCGGCATGCGCATTAAAGTAAATGCCTCGAAAAATCGCGAGGCGTATTAACTTTAAGAGAGGCAACCAGGCCAATCTACAACAATAGGGTTACCTATTTCAAGCGGCCGAATGGTTGCGGCGCAAAGAAAAGCCCCGAGCATCGGGGCTTTTCTATTCAAATCAACGGCTACCGAAGATTTTGCCGAAATAGCCCCAGAAGCTATAATCCATGGTTCTTCCCCTGTTTAGCACGTTAATGTGCTACCAGGAGGTTTAACGAATTCTAAAGGTTAAGCAATCCCTAAGCGGCGAATTTTTTGCCCGCCATCATCTTCCCGATTTCGGTCGCTGGTACCGCAGCGGAGAAGAGGTAACCTTGTGCGGCAAGGCAGCCCATCTCACATAGCAATTTGGCCGCTCCCTCCGTTTCTACGCCCTCAGCAACGACGCGCCTCCCGAGATCGCTTGCCATTTCAATCGCGTGCTTCACGATTGAACGGTCTTCTTGAGAATATTCCAGGTCCATAATAAAGGATCGGTCAATCTTTATTTCGCTGCTGGGCAAGTGGCGTAGGTATTCAAGGCTGGAGCTCCCGGTTCCAAAGTCGTCGAGGGAAACCTGAACGCCAAGTTTCTGAATTCCTAAAAGTACCTGATCGATCAATTGCCTGCTGATCGGCTTTGATTCAGTAATTTCGAGAATGAGGTTCTGAGGATTCATATCATATTGCGTCAATAACACTTTGATACGACTAAAGATCGGTTCGTTCTGCAACGACACGGGCGAGATATTGATAGCGATGGTGAAGTCGCGATCAACGTCGATAAACTTCCGGCAATCGCGTAAGGCAGTTTCGAGCGTGTACAATGTGAGATCGTCAATGCGGTTATGCGCTTCTGCGAGTGCAACGACCTGCTCAGGATCGACATAGCCACGCTCGGGGTGGGTCCAGCGCAGCAGAGCCTCAACGCCTATGATTCCCCTGTCTGCTAGATTGATCTTTGGTTGATAGCGGATTTCAACGCTGTTGTTCTGCATGGCTTCGTCGAGCTTGGACAGGAGCTGGAGCCGCCATTCGCGATCCTCCAGTTCGACGGGTTCGCTTACGACCAGGATGCGGCCGCCGCGGGCCGCGTCCTCGGCGCACTGCAAAGCCATCTCGATTCGCTGACGCGTATCGAGGTCGTGATTGTCGTCGATGCCAATATTGACATTCATATCGACAGTTGCCGAACCGCGAAACGCTAGGCCTGCGCGAAACAGGGAATGTAATCCAAAAGCATGTGCTTCAAGCGTCGGCCCGGGCAATTTCGGCCGCAGCCAAACCAGCGTATCTCTCTCGAACGCGAAGGCGGCGTCCTTTTCGGTCGTCGAAAGCCTACGAATGACGGCGTCGAGCAAAAATCGTATATCACGCGAGGATGCCTCGGCTGCGATAGTAGAAAAATTGCGAATTTTTAAAGCAATCACGTCGCTGTCATAAATAGAATCGTTCTGTTTCAAAGCGTCGATGTGCAAAAGGCTGGTGCCGTCATGATGAACCTTGCGGTACAGTCGATGAAGGCGAAACCATCCAATTCCTAAGCAGCTCACCGCCGGAACGATATCGACACTGTAAACTGTCGAGTCGAGAAGGAAAGGAAATAGGAAAATTGCAGTTAGACTAAAACAGGCGGGTCGCCAGATGTTTCGAGAACGCAATGAAAGAAGGGCCAGAACAAAGCAGGCAATCACAAAGGGAAGAAGCCAGCCTAAGTCGATCGGAAAGCCGGCTTTAAGCGTCTCTGCTGCCAACACATGAAAAAAGACGCCCGGTGCGAATTCACCCATTGGAAGCTGATGATAGTCATTATTATCCAAGTTGGTTGGCGCAATTATGACATCTTTTCCACGTACCACAGAATCGGGTGCTTCAGAGCTCAAAACCGAGACATAACTGATCGTCGGTATCGTCCGGTAATTGATTGCAAAGTCCGGTCTAAACATTCCGCCGGCGCCTTTGAAATTTGCCAACTCAGCACACATCGATCGTTGCGATCTATCCCCCAAAACAGAATGGGTAGGGAAGCGCGTTGAAAGACTGAATGGTGCCGCTTCACCATGCAAAGACACGATACTCACTTTGTCGCGAAAGTAGGAATGCGGCAATAATTCTAGATGCTTCCGGCCATCGTTATCGATGGCCGGCGCACCACCAATAAAGACACGGTCACGATGTTTTACGAGCGTGTTCAAAAACCGCTCATCCGCCTGTTTCGTCGTCCGGTTGGAAAAGGCGAAATCGAAGAACACGCGCTTGGCCCCCGCTGCCAGGAGCGTTTCCACCACCTGGGCGTCCTGATCGCGCCGAGTCTTTTCCTGACCGAGGGTGTTGAGCGTCCTGTCGTCCACCGCCACGACCACGATGCTCTGATCGGCCGGGCGTTCCCTTACGGCGGCACGCACGGCACGATAGGCGTCCTCCGCCGGCAGGGCGAACTGGATCATGCCCATCACCGCCGTGACGAGGATGGTCGTCAGGACGATTCGCAGGCGAAGGATTCTCAGCTTCGTCATGGATTATGCGTCGGTCGATGGTTGGGGGGACAACCCATTGCGGCTCTCGTGTTGCGGTCGCAGCCTCACTAACTGTCATAAGATAAGAAGTGGTTTATCATACCTGAGCGAGCGCTACCTACAGGTTGCATCCGCCTGGCATGGCCTGCCCGGCCGCACGGATTGGAAGACCACAAAACGCATCCAGCCGCCGCCGCGAAAAGCCTGCCGAACGCCGGCGTCGCGAAACTTGTTATTCACCTGGGGTGTATTACATTCGGTCGGTACGAAAGGATTACCCGCAGATGCGCGACCAGAACTCCGACCCCTCGCCAGAGCCGGAAGGCGGCGGACCCAATCCGTGGATCAAGAGCCTGATGATCTGGGGCGGCGTGTTCCTCGGCCTGTTGCTGCTCGTATCGTTCTTCGGCGGTTCCAGCCAAGCGTCAGGCACGCAGATCCTGTATTCCGATTTCAAGGAAAAGGTCGCGCAAGGCACGATCAAGGCGGTCGAGATCTCGCCCAACCGGATCAGTGGCGTCACCAAAAGCGACGAGAAGTTCAACACGGTTCCCGTCGCCAACGATGCCAGCCTGACCCCGCTGCTCGAGGAAAACGGCGTCCAGTATTCAGGTGTCGAGGCGGATGGCGGCAATCTGCTCCTTTATGCGCTGATCAACATCCTGCCGTTCGTCCTGATACTTGGCATCGCTTTCTTCGCGCTTCGCCAGGTCCAGAAGGGAGGCGGCGCGGGCGGCGCGATGGGTTTCGGCAAATCGAAGGCCAAGATGCTGACCGAGAAGCAGGGCCGCGTGACGTTCGACGATGTCGCCGGCATCGACGAGGCGCGCGAGGAATTGGAAGAGGTGGTCGAGTTCCTCAAGGATCCGCAACGTTTCTCCAAGCTTGGTGGCCAGATCCCCAAGGGCGCGCTGCTGGTCGGCTCGCCGGGTACGGGTAAAACGCTTCTGGCCCGCGCGATCGCGGGCGAGGCGGGCGTGCCGTTCTTCACCATTTCGGGTTCGGACTTCGTCGAGATGTTCGTCGGCGTCGGCGCCAGCCGTGTGCGCGACATGTTCGAGCAGGCGAAGAAGAACGCGCCCTGCATCGTCTTCATCGACGAGATCGACGCGGTCGGCCGCAGCCGCGGTCATGGCCTCGGCAATTCGAACGACGAACGCGAGCAGACGCTCAACCAGTTGCTGGTCGAGATGGACGGGTTCGAGGCCAACGAGGGTATCATCATCGTCGCGGCGACCAACCGACCCGACGTGCTCGACCCCGCGCTGCTGCGACCGGGCCGGTTTGACCGGCAGGTCGTGGTGCCGGTCCCCGATATCGACGGGCGGGTGAAGATCCTCGAAGTGCACATGAAGAAGGTGCCGCTTGCGCCCGACGTGAATGCGCGCACGATCGCGCGCGGTACGCCCGGCTTCTCCGGTGCGGACCTCGCCAACCTCGTCAACGAGGCGGCCCTGCTGGCCGCGCGCCGCAGCAAGCGCCTCGTCGCGATGCAGGAATTCGAGGATGCGAAGGACAAGGTGATGATGGGGGCCGAACGCCGCTCCATGGTCATGACCGACGACGAGAAGAAGATGACCGCCTATCACGAGGCCGGCCATGCGCTCGTCAGCATCAACGAGCCTGCGTCCGATCCCATTCACAAGGCGACGATCATTCCGCGCGGCCGGGCGCTGGGCATGGTGATGCGCCTGCCTGAGCGGGACAGCTATTCCTATCACCGCGACAAGATGCATGCGAACCTCGCTGTGGCAATGGGGGGCCGGGTGGCCGAGGAGATCATCTTCGGACACAACAAGGTCTCGAGCGGCGCGAGCGGCGACATCCAGTATGCGACCGACCTCGCGCGCAACATGGTCACCAAATGGGGCATGAGCGACAAGCTCGGCCCGCTGCAATACGAGCAGAGCCAGGAAGGCTATCTCGGCATGAGCGGGACGCAGCGCACCATGGGCGGGGCGGAAACCAACAAGCTGATCGATGCCGAGATCAAGGATCTGGTCGAGAGCGGGCTGTCGCGTGCGCGCGACGTGCTGACTCAGCAGGAGGACAAGCTCCATCTGCTGGCGCAGGCCCTGCTGGAATACGAGACGCTGACCGGCGAGGAGATCGATCAGCTGATCAAGGGCGGCAAGATCGAGAAGGCCGACGACAGCCGTGGCAAGCCGACCGTGCGGCCCGTGACCGGCAGCGCGGTGCCCAAGGCCGGACGCAAGTTCGGCGGCAGCGGCGAGAGTGCCCCGCAGGGCGCGTAAGGCCGGGATCTGGTAAGTCTGGAAGGGCGCCTCCGATCGGGGGCGCCCTTTTGCATTTCCGGGTCAGACGCTTCCGACGAGGAACAGGAACTGGGCGAACAAGGCGGTTGTCAGGCCTATGAAGATCACGAGCAGCCCGAGCCGCCACAGCGCGGAGAAGCGGTTCAGCCCATAGGCGCCGCGCAGCTGCCGGTAGATATGCAGCGGCGGCACCAGCAACAGCAGCAAGCCCCAGACCCCCTCGGGTACTCCCAGTTCGACCAGCAACGACAGGACGACGAACAGCAGCGACATGAAGGCGATCGAATAGGTCACGAACACCGCGTGATCGTATAGGCCGAAGCGCCGCTTCCAGAAGAACAGCACCCACATGAATGGCACCGAGATCGGGATCAGCATCCAGCTGAACTTGTAGCCGTTGGATTGCAGCTTGTAGAGCATCAGCCCGGGGTTCTTGCGCCATTTGGCGACTGCCTTGCTCCAGAAACCGCCATCGCTAACCGCGATGCCGGCGGCGCCTTCCAGGTCCTCGATGCCGCTCAAGGCGCGGTTCGCGCGATCGAGTTGAGCCAGCTCGCGCGCCAGCTCGTCCCGCCGGGATCGCGCTGCGGTGTGAGCCTCGCTCCCCGGTGCGGCGCTGTCCATCGCGCGCTGGTATTCCGCTTGGCGCTCGGCTGTCTCCTCCCGCACGCTTACAACTTCGTCTGCCATCTCCGGGCCCCACGAAACCTCGCTCGGCGCGGTCAGGCCGATCGCCTGGAACACGGCGAACATGAGAAAGATCGAGAACAGGAATATGCCCATCGGCGAAACGAAGCGGCGGCGCTCACCCGCAACATAGCGGCGGGTGAGATCGCCGGGGCGCAGGATCAACGCGGGCAGGGTGTGCCAGGTCTTGCCTTCGAAATGCAGCGCCCCGTGTAATATATCATGCACCAATGCGCCGACCGTGCGGTGCAGATGCGCTTCCTGCCCGCATTCGTGGCAGTGCGGGCCGAGCAAGTGCGCGCTGCAATTGAGGCAGCCCTCTTCGGCAAAATGACCGTCATCGAGCGGCACCGCGCCATGGCGGCCGCCACCGATGGCCTTGGCGTAGAGCCCGCCCTCAATCCCCGTTCCGACCGCGCCGCCGATATCGTCCATGTGCCGAAGCCTCCCCGCATCATGGTAGCGCACTGCCAAGCTACTCCGCCACCGGAACAATACCGGAACGAAAAGGTTGGACCTACGAAGGAGAATACCCATGAGTGCGACCCAACCCACCGAGCATCCCAAGTCCGATCCGGTTTCGAACGCGCAGAAGGATCCCGACGACTGGACCACCGGCGACGAGCGCATGACCGGCGCGCAGGTAAGCTACCTCAAGACCCTGTGCGAGGAAGCGGGCTGCCCCGAACGCTACGACACCGAGCTTACCAAGGCCGATGCCTCGAAAATGATCGACGAATTGCAGGGCGAAACGGGTCGCGGGCAGTAACGGCTCGCGCAGACAAACAAAAAGGCCGTCCGAATCGCTTCGGACGGCCTTTTTCCTGCTGGATCACGGTTTAGCCGTCGTAATCGCCGCCGATCGAAGTCGACCGGGCGGGCGCCGCCGCCGTGATGCGCAGCGCCTCGGCCGACTGGCTGAGCGAACCGACCTCGTCCGCCTCGTCCTCGTCGTCGGGCAGGATTTTCTGCAGGTTGAGGATGGCCGATTCCTGGAGTTCCTTCGGCTTGACCGTCTGGTCCGCGATCTCGCGCAGGGCGACCACCGGGTTCTTGTCGCGATCGCGATCGACCGTCAGTTCCGCGCCGCCCGAAATCTCGCGCGCGCGCTGGGCCGCCAGCAGCACGAGATCGAAACGGTTGGGGATCTTGTCTACGCAATCTTCAACGGTAACGCGCGCCATTTGGCACTCCAGTCTTCAGCCGAGGTCGGAAAGCCTGCAAGATAGGCGGGGGATGGCGTTTCGTCAAGGAATTGCGCGGTTCGCTCGCCGCGCTAGACTTGACCGATGGCAGCTACCCACGCGCAACTTGCCGGATCGGACTATCGCGACCCCCCGCCGTTCCGCGCCGATGCGGCGGGGCAGGAACTGGTCTTCTATCCCGGCGGCGAGGATCGCCTGGCCGCGCTGTTCCGGCTGGTCGAGGATGCGCGCGAGCGGCTGGACGTGTGCTTCTACATCTTCGCGCAGGACGATGTCAGCACGCGCTTTCGCGACAAACTCTGCGAGGCGGCGCGGCGCGGCGTCGCGGTCACCCTCATCATCGACCGGTTCGGCGCGGCGGCGACCGATGCCTTCCTCCAGCCGCTGGTGGATTGTGGCGGCCGGTTCCTGTGCTTCAGCGCGCGGTGGAGCCGGCGCTATCTCATCCGCAACCACCAGAAGATCGTTATCGCGGACGATCGGCGGGCGATGTTCGGCGGATTCAACATCGCCGACGATTACTTCGCGCCGCCGGGGCAGGGCGGCTGGAACGACCTTGCGATCGTGATCGAGGGGTCCGCCGTCGCCGGTCTGGTGGACTGGTTCGCGCGGCTGAAAGGCTGGACCGAAGACGAGCATGCGCAATTTCGCGCGATCCGGCGCGCGGTGCGCCACTGGTCGTGGCGCGAGGGCGATGCGCGATGGCTGATCGGCGGGCCGACGCGCGGGCTTTCCAGCTGGGCGAAGGACATCAGCGACGATCTCGAACAGGGCGAGCGGCTGGACATTTTCATGGCCTATTTCTCCCCGCCGAAGAAGCTGCGCCGGCGGATCGGGCGGATCGCGGAGAAAGGGCGCACCCGCCTGCTGATGGCCGGCAAGTCCGACAATCGCGCGACCATCGGGGCGGCGCGCGCGCTGTACGGCGAATTGCTCGACCATGGGGCCTGCATCTGGGAGTTCGAGCCGTGCAAGCTGCACACCAAGCTGATCGTGCTCGACGATGCGGTCTATCTGGGGAGCGCGAATTTCGACATGCGCAGCCTCTTTCTCAACCTCGAACTGGTGCTCAAGATCGAGGACGCGGCGCTGGCCGACCGGATGCGCGAATTCGTCAGCCATCACCTGGCGGCGTCGGAACGGATCACGCCGGAACTGCATGCAAGTCGCGCCACCCTGTTCAACCGAATGCGCTGGTGGGCCGGCTGGTTGCTGGTATCGGTGGTCGATTACACGGTGTCGCGGCGGCTCAACCTGGGTATCTAGTCGGGCGCGCGGGAACGCCCCCAGTGCCGTGACCGTAAGCCTTGGCGATAGGAGATGAATGGTGAAATACGTGTTGGCCCTCGGCGCCCTGGCCGCCCTTTCCGCATGCGGCGATCCGGTGCCCGAAGATGCGGTGAACGAACCGATGGTGGTACCGCCGCGGATCGAGACCGCGCCGTCCCCCGCCGTCACTCCGACGCCCGCGGCGCTGGTGCCCGGCGGGATCGACACCGCCCTGCGCCGCGATCGCGGGTTCGAGGGCGAGCTTGGCTGCGCATTCCGGCGCGGGAACGAGGTGCTGCTGGTCGGCGCGGCCAATGACGCCACGCGCGAGAATGCCGAGGCGCTGATCGTACTCAACGGCGTACCGCAGATCGTGCGGATGGATGGCGGCGGCGGGTACAACGCCCTGTCCGGCACGCCGAGTTTCGCAGGCGCCGACGGGTTGGAGGTCGACATCGACGTGATCTCCGAAGCATCCGACGTCGTCAGCGATCCGGGCCTGACCGGACCGGCCCCGCTGACCGCGCGGATGAACCTCACCCGGGCGGGCCAGTCGCTCAGCGTCGAGGGGGTGTACGAGTGCGGGCCCCAGCCCGACGCCTGACCTATTCGTAATCCTCGTAGCCGCCGCGTAGTTCGGGCGAAGTGAACTTGGTGATCTCGCTCTGAAACAGGAGCGGCACGTTGCCGGTCGAACCGTGCCGCTGCTTGGCGACGATCAGCGTGGCGCGGTTCACCAGTTCGAGGTGCCGGGCTTCCCAGTCGGCATATTTGAGGCGCACGTCCTCGCTGCTGGTCTCGTCCGGCGTGTCGGGCTTGATGGCGTTGTGGTAATATTCGGCGCGGAAGATGAACCACACCATGTCGGCGTCCTGCTCGATCGAACCCGATTCGCGCAGGTCGGATAGCTGCGGGCGCTTGTCCTCGCGCTGTTCCACCGCACGGCTGAGCTGCGACAGCGCGATGACCGGCACGTTCAATTCCTTCGCCAGCGTCTTCAGGCCCCGGCTGATTTCGGAAATCTCGTTCACCCGGTTGTCGTTCGCGCGGCCCGAGCCTTGCAGCAATTGCAGGTAATCGACGATGATCAGCCCGATATCGTGGCGCCGCTTCAGCCGCCGGGCGCGGGTGCGCAGCGCGCCGATGGTGAGGGCGGGGGTGTCGTCAATATAGAGCGGCAGTTCGTTCAGCTCCTGGCTGGCGAAGCTGAGGCGCTGGAATTCCTCGCGGCTCAATTTGCCCGAACGCAGCTTCTCGCTCGAAATCTCTGCCCGCTCGGCAAGGATACGGGTGGCGAGCTGGTCGGCGCTCATTTCCAGGCTGAAGAAGGCAGTCGCCGCGCCAGGCGATTCGCTCGGGTCGATGCCGAGCTTGATGTCGTCCATCAACCGGCTGGCGGCGTTGAAGGCGATATTGGTGGCGAGCGAGGTCTTGCCCATGGCCGGGCGGCCGGCGAGGATCACGAGATCGGAATTGTGCAGCCCGCTCGTCTTGTCGTTGATCGTGTCGAGCCCGGTGGTCTTGCCTGAAAACCGCCCGCCCGAATTGATCGCCGCCTCGACCAGCTTGAGCGCGCCCAGCGCGGCGGAGCGGAAATCGAGCGCTTCGCTGCCCCCCGTTGCCCCCTCGGCCACGCGGTAGAGGTCCGCCTCGGCCTGGCTGATCTTGTCCATCGGGGCGACGTCTTCCGACGTGTCGAGCGCGCCTTCGACCAGCGTGCGGCCGACATGAACCAGCTCGCGCAGCAGGGCGAGATCGTAGATCTGTTCGGCCAGCTTCCCGCTCGCCAGCAGGCCCTGCCCGTTGGCGGTCAGCTGGGCGAGATAGGTCGTGCCGCCCAGTTGCTTCAACGCCTCGTCGCTGTCGAAATAGGGTTTGAGCGTCACCGGCGTCGCCACCGAATTGCGATCGAGCAGTTTCAGCACCCGCTCGTAGATCCGTTGGTGCACCGGCTCGTAGAAATGTTCGGGGCGCAACGCGGTGTTGAGCTCTTCCACCACCTTGTTGTCGATCAGCACCGCGCCGAGGAACAGCGCCTCGGCTTCGATATTGTTCGGCAGGGTCCGGCCCTCGTCGCCCGTGGCGGCAGGCGAATCGTCGGGGCGGATGAGAAGGTCGGTCTGGGCCATGCCATGCCGATGCCCGTTCGCGCCCCCTGCTGGCAAGCGGCGGCGGGGCAAGCCGGCCTGTGGAAAGCGGGGATGAGAGGTTCGCCCTTGCCCCTTGGCGCCGCGCTTGCGAAAGCAGTCGCTTCACCATGCGCGAATCCCAAGCTGCCTCCACCGATCACCGCATCGCCCGGGTCGACCTCGACGAGGATACGATCATCTGGCGCAATGCCGATATCGAGCAGGAGCGGCGGATCGCGATCTTCGACCTGATCGAGGAGAACACCTTCCGTCCCGTGCGCGCGGCCGAGCGGGGGGCGGCGGGGCCGTATCACCTGACACTGGCGGTGCGCGACGGGCGGCTGCTGCTGACGATCTGCGACACGGATGGCCGCAAGCTGGAAGACCTGCTGCTGGGCCTCGCCCGCTTTCGCCGGCCGATCCGCGAATATTTCGCCATCTGCGACAGCTATTACCAGGCGATCCGCAAGGCGACCCCGGCCGAGATCGAGACGATCGACATGGCAAGGCGCGGGGTCCACAACCGGGCGGCGGAGCTGCTGCTGGAACGCCTCGAAGGCAAGATCGAGACCGATTTCGCCACCGCCCGCCGGCTGTTCACGCTGATCTGCGTTCTGCACATCAAGGGTTGAGCGCATATGGCCCGGACCAACGCGCGGCGCCGGAGGACCCGCAGCCCTGAACGCATGCCCCTGCGCTTAAAGATCGCGCTGGCGATCGCTCTCATTGCGGCGGCGGGGCTGGCTTTCGCCTGGCACGAGGCCCGCAGCTGGCGCCCCGACGAGGCGCTGTGGCCCGATCAGGGCGCCCTGATCGGCGCGCGCGACGGCGTGGTGGATTTCGCCACTTTGCGCGGCCTTGGCGCGGGCTTCGTCTATCTCGAGGCAAGTGCGGGCGGTTCGGGCAAGGATGCGCGTTTCTCCCGCAATCTCGACGCGGCGCGGGCCGCCGGATTGCAGGTCGGCGCGGTCCATGATTTCGATCCCTGCCTCGTGGCGGACGTGCAATCGGCGAATTTCCTGACCATGGTGCCGCGCGACGGCGACTTGCTGCCGCCCGCGATCCGCATGACGCGCGACGCCGCGCAATGCCCGGCCAAGGTGCGCGATGCGGCGGTGCAGAGCGAATTGATCACCCTGGTGAACCAGATCGAGATGCACACCGGCTCCCCGGTGGTGCTCGCGCCGAGCAAAGCGTTCGAGTTGCGCTACGGAATTACCGGGCGGATCGAGCGTGCCCTGTGGCTGCAGCGCGACTGGCTGGAGCCGGCTTACGGCGCGCGTCCGTGGCGGATGTGGACGGCGAACGCGGCCTACGCCAATGCGGCGGCCGACGAACCGCTGCGCTGGCTGGTGGTGCGCCCATGAGAAGGAACGAGCGATGACACGGGAAGACGACTTGATCGCGGCGGCGCGGGAGGCGGCAGGCCATTCCTACTCGCCCTATTCGGGGTTTGCCGTCGGCGCGGCACTGGCCTTCGCCAGCGGCCGGATCGTGACCGGCACGAATATCGAGAATGCGAGCTATGGCCTCGCTCTGTGCGCGGAAACCGTCGCGGTCGCCAAGGCGATGGCGGAGGGTATGCGGGGCGAACTTGAGATGATCGCCGTGACCGGGCCCGGCGCCGCCCCGATCACGCCATGCGGACGATGCCGTCAGGTCCTCAACGAACTGGCGCAACTCGGCGGGACCGATCCACTGGTGTTGTGTGTCGGCCCCGACGAAATCGTGCGCCTGAGGCTGTCCGAATTGCTGCCGAACGCCTTCGGTCCGGCAGCGCTCGACTAGCTGTAGCGGACGCTGATCCGGCGCGCGGGGCGGGCGCGCATGGCCCAGCCCGTTCCCAGGAAACCAAGCAGCATCATCGCCCAGGTCGCCGGTTCGGGTATCGCGCCGGCCCCGCCATTACCGATCCCTCCGCCGTTATTGCCGCCACCGTTGTTACCGCCGCCATTGTTGCCGCCGCCGTTGTTTCCACCGCCGTTATTGCCGCCACCGTTGTTTCCGCCGCCCATGCCGGCCTGAAAAGTGACGTTGTCCACCCCGAACTGGAACAGCGTGGTGAACTGGACTGCGGCGATATTGTCGAAACCGAGCGAGAACTGGCCGGGAAAGCCGAAGAAATCGATCGTGCCGAGCACTGCGCCGCCGACTGCGAACGCCGTGGCCTGGCCCGACGAAGCGTTGACGTTCTCGAAGCTGAACATGCTGATCGGATTGGCGAAGGTCAGCAGGATCGGATCGGCGAAGTCCGGCGATGCGGCGAAGAAACCGTTCGCAGGCTCCGGACACCCGCCGCCGCAGTTGGCGAAGACGGCTCCGGAAAAACTGACACCGTATTCGGCGTAGGTATCCCCGATCGAATCGCCGGCGTTCACGGTCGAGCCATCAGGCGTGGTCTCGAAATCGATCACAGTCGCGGCCGATACGGGCGCCGCGGCGAGTGCAGCGACCCCGGCGAGGGTCGAAAAAGCGATACGGTTCATGTAACTGGCCCCTTGTTATCCACACGAAGAACCTCGCCAACGCGAAGAACCCCGGTTTTTACGAAGAAACCGCGGCGACCAGGCATCCTTACTGGGGACGCCGCACGGTAAACTTGCAGGAAACAGCGCGTATTATATGGTTAACATCCGGTCAAAGAGAATTTCGACCTGTCCCGAAAAGGCACAGCCATTTCCAAGCGGCGGCGTTACTGCCGGTCAGACCGCCTTGCCTTCCTCGATCCATTCGAGCAGCGCCGCCAGGCAATCGCGGGCCAGCAGCTTGCAGCGTTCCGGGCTCCACCCCTGTTCCGGTTCGGGATTTGCCGGGTTGTCCTTGTACGGCAGTTCGAGCGTCATGGCGGTCGCCTGGAAACGCTCGGCCACCTGATTGGTGCTGATGGTCAGATTTGCCTTGCCGGCCGCCGATTTGACATAGCCCTGCTCGGTCTGGAAATCGGGCGTCCGCCGGTCGAGGATGCGCTGGTAGCGATAGAACAGTTCGCCGTGCTCCTCGCTCCAGCTGGGAATGCCTTCGAACCCGGCGAGGAACGCGACCGGGATCGCCTCGTCGCCATGCACGTCCATCGCGAAATCGACGCCGGTCTCGTCCATGCGGTTGCGGATGGCGAGGATCTCCGGCGATTTCTCGGCACTGGGATCGGCCCATTCGCGGTTGAGATTGGTGCCGATCGCGTTGGTACGCAGATGCCCCCGGCGCGAACCGTCGGGATTGCAATTGGGCACGATGTGCAGCCGGCAATGCTTGCGCAGTTCGCGCCCCACGCTGTCGGCCGGGTCGGTCAGCACTTCGAGCGCGCCTTCCATCCACCATTCGGCCTGCGTTTCGCCGGGATGCTGGCGGGCATAGAACCACACCTGCATATCGCCTTCGCCCATTTCCAGGCAATCGAGCGGCTGCCCGTCGAGCGTTTCGCCAAGGTGCACATACTCCACCCCTTCGAACGAGGCCGCCTCGGCCACCAGATCGTGGTGCCGTTCCATCGAATAGGGCGCGAAATAGGCGAACCAGGCAATGTCGCTCGCCGGAGTATAGCGGATGGTCAGCGTGCCACCGTCCTCGTCCTTGTCGAAGCTGGAGGCGGCGCGGCCCCAGAACAGCCGGTCTTCCGAGACGCAGGCGTCATAGTCGGGCCAGCCGCCGGGATAGGCGCTGGCGTTGAGATTGCCGAGCTTCAATTCGAGTTCGCGCCCTGCCGCGCCGGACACGCGGAAATGGAACCACTGGGCAAAATCGCTCTGATTGTCCTTGCGCAGCGTAACCTTCGCGGTCGCGCCGTCGACGGACTGGACTTCGATATTGCCGCTGTCGAAGGCGGAATCGATCCGGATGTCGTGCACTTACGGAACCTCTACTTCTATTGTCTCGCCGTTATTGCCGGGAAATCCCTCGAACAGGGCGGCGGCGACCGTCTGGGCGTTTGCCGGACCGCTGGCAAGGGGCGAGTTGTCGCTCGCCTGGAAGTCGGCCCGGCCTTCCCACAAAGACTGCCCGGTCGCCGCGTCGCGGATGGTGACGGCAAGCTGGGTGCCGATCCGGTCGCGCTGCCCGCCGCCCAGATTGATGCCGAGGCCGAGACCGACGCCCGAACCGTAGGACCCGGTGCTGCCGCCTACCCCGACGCTGACGGGCGAACGGTTGCCGCCGCGCCCCACCTGATAGCGTTCGAGGCGGACTTCCGCGATCTGACCGGCGGCGGCCCGGGCGCTTTCGCCATAACCCAGCCGCTCGAGTTCCTGTGCCACGGCGGCCGTGTAGGGTGAGAGAGCAAGCGGGCTTTGCGCCCCGCCGACCCCTTCGACGAAAATCCGTCCGCTGCCGAGCCGTGCCGCGCTTTCGGGCGCGACGAACCGCGTCACCTCGACCGGGCCAGTATACTGCGTGGCGCATGCGCCGAGGGCGAGGGGGGCTGCGCACATGCAAGCCATGAGGAAGCGGCTTTTCATAGGATGATCCTTTGCTGGTGGAGATAGAACGCGCGGCGTCCCAATCCGCTCCAATTGCAGCGCGGTGATTGCGCCAAGCACTTGATATGCTAGGCAGCAAGGCCATGAACGATACGACACGAACGCCCGTACTGGTCACCGGCGGCGCGGGCTATATCGGCAGCCATGCCGTCCTCGCGCTGTGCGATGCGGGTTGGGACGTCGCCGTGATCGACAATCTGTCGACCGGCTTCGCTTTCGCCGTGCCGAACGGCGTGCCCCTGTATGAAGGGGATATCGCCGATCCCGCCCTGCTCGCGCGCATCTTTGCCGAGCGCGGGATCGGGGCGATCATGCATTTCGCAGGCTCGATCGTGGTGCCGGAATCGGTCGCGGATCCTCTGCGCTATTACGAGAACAACACGGTGAAGAGCCGGGCCTTGATCGAAGCCGCGGTGGCGGGCGGGGTGCCGCATATCCTGTTCAGTTCGACCGCGGCGACCTACGGCACGCCGGAAACCTCGCCGGTGCGCGAGGACGCGCCCAAACAGCCGATCAACCCCTATGGCTGGTCGAAACTGATGACCGAGCAGATGCTCGCCGATGCCGCCGCCGCGCATCCGTTCAATTACGGGGCCTTGCGCTATTTCAACGTGGCCGGCGCCGATCCGCAAGGGCGCAGCGGGCAATCGACGGCGGGGGCCACCCATCTCATCAAGGTTGCATGCGAGGCGGCGCTGGGCAAGCGCGACAGCGTCAGCGTGTTCGGCACCGACTATGCGACGGCGGACGGCACCGGGGTGCGGGATTACATCCATGTCAGCGATCTGGCGGCAGCCCACGTCCTGGCGCTGGAAGCCCTGATCGCGGAGCCGCAGCGGTGCTTCACCATGAATTGCGGATACGGACGCGGCTTTTCGGTGCTGGAAGTGCTCGATGCGGTGGACCGGGTGACCAATGCGAAGATCGAACGCAATCTGCAGCCGCGCCGCGCGGGCGATCCGGGGGAACTCGTGTCCGATCCCTCGCGCCTGCGCGATACCCTGCCGTGGCGCCCGCAGCACGACGATCTCGACGCCATCATCGCCCATGCGCTGCAGTGGGAGCGCAAACTGACCGGGATGCGGGAATCGGTTGACGGATCGCAGGGCGGGCGTTAACCGGCGCGCTTGTTTTCGGCGGCCCGCTTTCCCTCTGCGCTCGCCCACAGCCATTCACGAGAGATACGATGAAAGTCCGTAACAGCCTCAAGTCGCTGAAGAACCGTCACCGCGATTGCCGCGTCATCCGTCGTCGCGGGCGCACCTATGTGATCAACAAGACCAATCGCCGGTTCAAGGCCCGCCAGGGCTGAACCTGCCGCCGGGCACCACGCCCGGGCCGGTACTGGTCGAGGATGGCCCGGCTCTCTTGGGTGAGAGCGCGGGCCGTTTGCTATTGGGAGCGATCGCCATGAACCAGCGGATCGATGCCGTCGTGTTCGATGTCGGCCGGGTGCTGTACCAGTGGGACCTGGCGGCCCTTTTCCGCAAGGTGGAGCCGGACGAGGCGACGCGCGAACGGCTGCTGCGCGAGGTCGTCACCGAGGAATGGCATTTCCAGCACGATCGAGGGCGTACCCTCGCGGAAATGGTGCCTGAGCGGATTGCCGAATTCCCCGAGTTCGAATCGCATCTCAACGCCTATCGCGCCCGCTTTAACGAGACCATTCCCGGCCCCGTCCCGGGCAGTATCGAACTGGTCGAACGGCTGCACGATGCCGGCGTCCCGCTGTTCGCCATCACCAATTTCGGCGCCGAGTTCTGGGCCGGCTTCCGCCCCACGGCGGCGGTGTTCGACCTGTTCGGCGCGATCGTCGTCTCGGGCGAGGAGCGGCGCGCCAAGCCCGACCCGGCGCTGTTCGCGCTGGCCGCCGAACGCTTCGGCCATGCCCCGCAGCATATGCTGTTCATCGACGACAATGCGGCCAACATCGCCTCCGCCCGGGCGGAAGGGTGGCAGGTGCATCATTTTCAGGATGCCGCGACCCTCGAACAGGACCTCGTTGCGCGCGGTCTGCTTCGCCCGACTGGATTTTCCGGTGGCCCGCTGTAGGGTGCAAGGCGGACGAGTAGGACGAAGATGGGAAAGACCCGCGAAAATCTGCGCGAACTGACCGAGTGCGGCCTGCCGCGCGCGCTCGAGGTGATGGGCGAGCGCTGGTCGTTCATGATCCTTCGTGCCGGGTTCAACGGCCTGTTCCATTTCGAGGAATTCCTCTCCGAACTCGGCATTGCCCGCAACATCCTCTCCAACCGTCTGAGCCGGCTGGTCGAACACGGCATCATGCGGCGCGAACCCTGCGCCGAGGATCGCCGCAAGATCGAGTATCGCCTGACCGAGAAGGGCCTCGATCTGCTTCCCGCGATGGTCGCGCTGCGCCAGTGGGGGCAGAAATACGGCGAGGAGATCGTCGAGAACCCCGTCCTGGTCGACGAGCAGGACCGGCAACCGATCGGGCCGACCTCCATCCTGGCGCATGACGGGCGCATCCTCGCCCCGACCGACCTTACCTTGGTCGAACGCCAGCAGGTCGGCGTTCGGGCGGACGGAAGCGCATCGCGCCGGTCGCGCGACCTCGACGGTGCCCGGCTGGCCCGCGCTGCCGATCCCATGCCGCAGGAAGCCGCCTGACCGCCGCGCCCGATCGCACGCCTGACGGGCGCTATATCATCGTCGATGGCCGCTTGTGGCGGGCGACCGATCCCGGCCTTTCCGAATCCGACCGCGCGCGACTGGTGCGCGAACTCATGGCCGCCCGGCGGGCCGTGGGCGCAGCCTTGCGAGCCGAGGACGCGGAGGCGGAAAAGGCGGCACGGGCAAAGGTCCATGCCGCGAAGGTCGGCCTCGGCGAGCGCGGCCCGGTCTGGTGGGACGACGGGGCGCCCGACTATAATCGCAAGCTGATCGAGAACACGCCTTACGCGAATTAAGCGGCGCGACGGGCCTTGCGTTAAATTCCTCTCAACATCTGCCTGCTACGAAACCCGCCATGCATTGATGTGAGGCGGACGCGCGGTGTCGTGATCGAAGTCGAGATACAGAACGAGACGCATCAGAGCCAGTTTCGCATCCGCGCGATGGCCGTCCCGCGCATTGGCGAGGGCATCCGCCTGCGCGAACCCGGCGGCATCTGGGCAAGCTACGACGTGCTCGACGTGTGGTACCAGCAGGCGGAGTTCGGCGAGGTCTGGGTGCCGTATCTCCACGTGCGCATGACGCCGAGCGAGACGGATACGATCTTCGCCTCCCCCGCCGCGCGCACCCGCAGCCCGGATCAGGCCATGCCGATCGAGGATTTCCTCGCCAGGTTCGAAGGCAGCGCCGAGCGTGAGCCAGTCAAATTGACGCTGGACATGAGCGAGAACTGACCGGGCCAGCGCCGGTGGCGCGGTATCTTCGCCGGCTTATTGCAAAGTGACGATTTGCGCCCCGTCATCGTCGTCGGTCAAGGCGAAGAACTGCATCAGCTGCACCATCAGCTCGCACCGCTGCGACAGGGTGTCCGCCTCTAGAAGCGCCTGTTTCGCCGCGATGTC
The DNA here is from genome assembly GCA_947501005.1 of uncultured Erythrobacter sp. Lineage (GTDB taxonomy): Bacteria > Pseudomonadota > Alphaproteobacteria > Sphingomonadales > Sphingomonadaceae > Qipengyuania. The sequence continues at coordinate 218,170 of CANMTU010000001.1, forward strand.
GAAAGGAGCGATCTGAGAGACGCCATTGATCAGCGTTTCGTCGTCCAGCTGGGAAACCGAATCCCAATCGACTTTGTATCCCTGGATCGCCGCGAACCGGCGGGCCTCGTTCTCGAACCCGGCCCGCTCCACGCTGGAGAGGTATTCCTCCTCGGGTTCCTCGATCCGCTCTGCCTCGATCTGGCGGAAAGCGGTGGTCACCTCCAGTTCGCGCAGCAGGCGGAAGCGATGCTGGCCTTCGAGAACGACATTGTAGCGCCCGTCCTCATGCGCTTCGACCTCGCCGATCTTGCCCACGCAGCCCACCGAATAAAGCGGTGCGTTCTCGCCCCCGCGCTGCGGCTGGATCATCGCGATCCGGCGATCCTTGGCCAGCGCGCTGCCGACCAGTTCGCGGTAGCGCGGCTCGAAGATGTGCAGCGGCAATTGCAGACCCGGAAACAGGATCGCGCCGGGCAGGGGAAAGATCGAGAGGCGCTCGCTCATCCGCTCAACCGAACAATATGCGCGAGAGCTTGCGCCGCGTATCGACCACCCATGGGTCTTCCAGGCCGACGGCGTTGAAGATGTCGATCAGGCGGGTGCGCGCCGCGCCCTCGTTCCATTCGCGGTCCGCCTCGATCATGGCGAGCAATTCGTCCGCCGCCGCGTCGCGCTGTCCGGCGGCGAAGGCGGCCTCGGCATAGGCGAGGCGGGCGTCCATGTCGGCGGGATCGGCTTGCGCCTTTTCGCGCAACGCGGCCAGTTCGCCGTCATCCACACGGTTGCCTGCGAGGTCGAGCGCGTTGCTCGCGGCCAGTATCTGCGGATCGTTCGCCAATGCGGGATTTTGCTGCGCCGCGCCCAATGCCGCCCGTGCCTCGTCGACACGGCCCGCCTGCACCAGTGCGCGGGCGAGCCCTGCATGTGCGGCGGCATCGTCGGGCGCCATCTGCGCCACCTGCGCGAAAATCCCGGCGGCGCGTTCGGCGTCGCCCTCGGCCAGAACCTGCTCCGCCATCGCAATGAACTGGGCGATGTCCTGCTGCGGCTGGGCGCCGGCGTCATCCCCGCCATCCGCCTGCACCGGAACCTGCGCCAGGATCTGGTCGAGCGTCTGCCTCATCTGCGATTCGCTGCGCGCGCTGGTCAGGTCGGCGACCGGCTGGCCCTGGAACATCGCATAGACGGTGGGGATCGACTGCACCTGAAACTGCGCAGCGATGAACTGTTCGGCATCGACGTCGATCTTGCGCAGCACCACGCCCTTGTCGGCATAGTCCGCCGCGACCTTTTCCAGCATCGGCGCCATCGCCTTGCACGGCCCGCACCATTCGGCATGGAAATCGAGAATGACGAGCTTGGTCATCGATGGCTCGACGACATCCGCCTTGAACCGCTCGATGGCTTTCTGTTCGTCGATATTCAAACCCATGCTCGCCACGCGAACCGCCTTTCTGCCTGTCTTCGTCTGCCCCGCCATGTGGGCACGATGCCCGGCAATGTGAAGCACCGCCGCATATCGGGCAAGGGGCAGGCGGGGCTTGCGTGCATGACGTGATTTTTCGGCTTGCGGGGCGGGATAACCGCTGCTAGTTGCGCGCCTCCCCACCGGATGCGGTCGCATTCGGCAGAGCGTCAGTGAGCGGGCGTAGCTCAGGGGTAGAGCACAACCTTGCCAAGGTTGGGGTCGGGCGTTCGAATCGCCTCGCCCGCTCCATTCTCCTTTTACCGGATCCGGCATCCCCGTTTATCGACGGGTCGATGTCGTTCGTCGGCGCGCCGACAAATCGCGCGGCTTGGCGGTTGACCAAGCGGAGCAAACGGCTATTGGCGCCGATATGTTGTATCGTTCTTCTGTTCGGGCGCTTGCGGGCGTTTCGATTGCCGCCCTCGGTTTCACTCTCGCGCCCGCGCTCAGCGCGCAGACGGTCTCGCCGTCCGACGATACGCCGGATGCGGTCGAGGATGACGGGGATCCCGAAACCGTCGACCTGCACGATCGCCGGGTCGATTATCAGGGTCGCATCGTGGTCACTGCCTCGGGCCTGCGCGAATTCGATCTGCTCGCCGGGACCAGCGTGGTCGAGGGGGAAGAACTTCAACGCAATCTCGACGGGCAGCTGGGCGAAGTGCTGGCGAGCCAGCCGGGTGTCTCCGCCTCGGGCTTCGCACCGGGCGCCTCGCGCCCCATCCTGCGCGGCTTTTCGGGCGAGCGGGTCAAGGTCCTGATCGACGGGATCGGGGCGATCGACGCCTCCAACACCTCCGACGATCACGCCGTCTCGATCGACCCGCTGACGGCGGAATCCATCGAAGTGCTGCGCGGCCCGGCCGTGCTTCTCTACGGCAGCCAGGCGATCGGCGGTGCGGTCAACGTGATCGACAAGCGCATACCGCGCCGCCTGCCCGCCGATGGCAACATCCATGTCGATCTGCTGGCCGGTGCCGACACCGTTGCCGATCTGCGCGAATTCGGCGGATCGGTCGACGCGCCGCTGGGCGGCGGCTTCATCGTCCATGCCGACGGGTCCTGGCGCGAGACGGACGATCTCGAGGTTCCCGGCTACACCGTCGCGCCCGTATTGCGGGCCGATCTCCTCGCCGATGCGGCGGAGGAAGACGAGGAAGGCAATTTCGAGGAAGCGGACGAGCTGCGCGAGGCCGCCAACCAGCGCGGCGTCCTGCCCAACAGCGCCACCGAAACATGGAGCGCGAATGCCGGCATCGCCTTCTTCGAGGGCGACAGCAATATGGGCGTGTCCTTCGGCGTCTACGATACGATGTACGGCGTCCCCGGCCGCCCCGGCGCGGGCCACCATCATGGCGAGGAAGAGGGCGGCGAGGAAGAAGCCGGCGAGGAAGAGGGCGATGAGCGCGTCAGCATCGGCCTACGCCAGTACCGCGCGGACTTTCGCGGAGACATTGCGCTGGGCACCGGGGTCTTCCAGCGGCTGAAGCTGCGGGCCGGCTATTCCGACTACACCCACACCGAATTCGAAGGCCCCGAAGTCGGCACGGTGTTCGACGTCAGCGGGATCGAGGCGCGCGCCGAACTGGTGCAGAACCCGCTGGGCGCCCTGCGCGGTTCGCTCGGCTTCCAGTATTACGTCCGCGATTTTAAGGCGATCGGGGAGGAAGCCTTCATCGCGCCCAACCAGACCAACCAGTTCGCCCTGTTCGCGCTGCAGGAATATGGCGACGGTCCGATCCAGCTGGAAGGATCGGCGCGGTACGAGAACACCTCGGTGGAAAGCGCGGCGCTCGGCCTCGACCGGCAGTTCGATACGTTTTCGGGTGCGATCGGCATCGCCTATGACGGCCCGCAGGCCTTCCGCACCGGCATCAACCTGTCGCGCGTGGCGCGGGCGCCGGCGGCGGAGGAATTGTTCGCCAACGGCCCACATATCGCCACCCAGGCATTCGAGGTCGGCGATCCCGACCTCACCACCGAAAAGGCATGGGGCGCCGAAGCCTATGCGCGCGGGCGGCTCGGCGATGCGGAATTCAGCGTCGCCGCCTATCGCAACTGGTTCGACGACTACATCTATCTGGCCGAAACCGGCGAGGAGGAAGACGATCTGCCGGTCTATGCCTTCTTCCAGCAGGGCGCGACCTATACCGGGATCGAGGGCCAGCTGATCTACACCTTCGTCGATACCGAGAATCTGCGTCTCGGCACCGATCTGCGCGGCGAATACGTCCGCGCCGAGCTCGACGACGGCAGCGATGTGCCGCGTATCCCGCCGCTCGGCCTGTCGGGCGCGTTGACGGCCGGCATGGGGCAGTTCGACGTGCGCGGCGAAGTCGAATGGTTCGACGATCAGACGAAGGTCGCCGCGTTCGAAACGCCGACCGACGATTTCACTTTCGTCAACGCCTCGCTCGCATGGCGGCCGTTCGAAGGAAACGAGGCCATCCGCCTGCTGCTGAAGGTCGACAACATCTTCGACGTCACCGGCCGCCGGGCGACGAGTTTCACGAAGGATTTCGTGCCGCTCGGCGGACGCAATTTCAGCGCCAGCCTGCGGGCGAGCTTCTAGAGGGTCAGACGCGGTCGCCGGGGCGTTCGGGGGCCCGGGCAGGGGCGCGCGTGGTGGTTTCGGCCACCGCCTCGCTGCCTTCGGCCCGGCCCTCGGCGCGGGCGGCGCGCAGTTCGGCATCGTTCGCCCGGTCGCGTTCGCGCCACGTGCCGAGCTTGCCGCGCACCTGGCCATAGGCGAACACCATCAGCAACCCGCCGATCAGGGCGAGGTTCTTGAGCGCCATCGCCGCCTGCATCGGATCGGTGACCTGGCGGTGGAAGAACAGCGTCGCCAGGGCGGTGAAGCCGATCAGCAGGATCGACACCAGCCGGGTCGCGAAACCCAGGGCCAGGACCAGCCCGGCGACGACTTCGAAAATCCCTACGCCGAGCGCCCAATTGCCGGGGAAGGGCGACTGTGCGTTCATCAGCTGGGCCGTCGCATCGGGATCGAAGATCTTGCCCGCGCCGGACAGGATGAACAGGATCGCGATCAGGATCCGTCCCACGATTGCCGCCAGTGTCGCCACGCTCACCCTCCTTGACTATCGCCTGTCAGGTTCAAGCGCCGGCGGGGCATCCGGTTCCTCAATCCTCCACCCCGAAGGTCAGCGCCGCCCGCTTCCGCAGGCGTTCGACCAGCTTCTCGCCGACAAACGCGCCCGGCGTGCCGCAGCCGCCCGGCCCGTCGGTTTCGAGCAGTGCCATGCCGGTCTCGCCGAGCATCCGGCTGGTCGAGCCGTAGCCGGGATCGTAGCGGCCCTTGACCGCATAGCGCAGCCGATTCCCCGTCGGCCATTCGCCGATGAAGAGGATGTCGTAATGCCCGTTCTCGCGTTCCTCGTCGCTCGGCCCTTCGCCGGGCTGCGGCGGTTTGGCGCCGAACGGGTTCTTCATCAGCCTGACCGCCGCATCGGCGGCCGCCCTGCCGGCCTCGCCCGGGCTGGTGAGGACCATCTCGTCATAACGGAAATCGGTGCCGTAGGGGTGACCGAGCAGGAAATTGGTACGGTGGACGTTCTTGGTGTTGATCGGTGCCATCACGAACGGCGCCGCCCATTTGCCAAGGTCGTCCTCGTAATGCGGGATCAGGCCGCCGGGCTGGTCCGGCCCGGCGAAGCCGGGGGTGAGAGCGAAGGGATCGTTGAGGATGCCAACGATGCGCGGATTGGTCGCGGCGGCCTTCAAAGTCGCGGTGAGGCTGGCGGCAGTGCCGCCCGAAAACGTGCCCTTCATGGCGCGCACCCGGCCACGAACGCGCGGTGCAGGCGCGCCGAACCGCGCCTTGCCCTCCACCTGCAGCATCAGCACGCCAAGGTCGAAGGGGATCGAATCGAAGCCGGAGGAAAAACAGATGCGCGCGCCGGTCTCCTTCGCGGTTGCGTGATGCTGGGCGATCCGGTCGTGCATCCAGGCAGGTTCCCCGCACAGATCGGCATAGTCGGTGCCGGTCCTGGCGCAGGCGGCCACCAGCGCATCGCCGTAAAGCTGATAGGGGCCGACGGTCGTGAGCACGACGCGGGTGCGGCGGCACATTCGTTCCAGCGCGGCTGGATTGTCGGCATCGGCGACGATCATCGGGGTAGATGGCGGTGCGCCGATCGCCTCGCGCACGGCCGCAAGCTTGTCCTCGCTGCGGCTCGCCATCGCCCATTTCGGCGCGCCATCGGCCGCGCCGTATTCGCGCACGAAATGTTCCGCGACGAGGCGGCCGGTAAAGCCGGTCGCCCCGAACACGATGATGTCGAATTCCCGATCCTCTGCCATGCCCACGCTCCTTGTTCAGGCGAGCGTTCTGCGCGCGCAGGCCACGGCTGTCAAAGGCGGCCGAAGTCACGGGCGGGCCAAGATTACAGGCGGGGAAGCGTCACCCCGCGCTGGCCCATATACTTGCCCGCCCGGTCGGCATAGGTGACTTCCGGCCGCTCGTTACCCTGAAGGAACAGGAACTGGCACGCGCCCTCGTTCGCGTAAATTTTCGCGGGCAGGGGCGTGGTGTTGGAGAATTCGAGGGTGACGTGCCCTTCCCACCCCGGTTCCAGCGGGGTGACGTTCACGATGATGCCGCAGCGCGCATAGGTGCTCTTGCCGAGGCAGATGACCAGCACGTCTTCCGGCACGCGGAAATATTCGACCGTCCGCGCCAGCGCGAAGCTGTTGGGCGGGATGACGCAGCAATCGGTCTTGCGGTCGACGAAGCTGGTGGCGGCGAAATCCTTGGGGTCGACCACCGCATTGTCGACATTGGTGAAGATCTTGAACTCGTCCGCCACGCGCGCATCGTAGCCGAAGGAGGACAGGCCGTAGCTGATCGTGCCCTCTCGCTGCTGCCGGTCGACGAAGGGTTCGATCATCGCGCGGGTCGTCGCCGCCTCGCGGATCCATCTGTCGGAGAGAATCGCCATGCCGCCACGATCGGGCATGGCGGCGGGGCGGGCAAGCGGCGGGGGCGCGATTATCCCCCTCCGCCTGCCCGCAAGCCCCGGATCAGGCGGCGGAGAAGAAGCCGCTTTCCTCCCACCGCTGCCAGTCGCGATTGTAGGTGAACTCGATCCAGTCATAGGGGCCGGCGAGCACGCGCGTCGCCAGCACCACCGTGCCATCGTGCCCGCCCTTGACGAAGCGCATCGTGCCGGTCGCCCACTGACGCACGATACGGATGCGCTGGCCGTCGGCATAGCCGTAATCCGCCCCGCCGCGCGGCGTGCGGGCCAGGACGATATCGGCCACGCTATCTGAGGTCAGTTCCAGCGTCATCAGCGGGGCGGTGGGAACGACCTCGCCCGAGCCGGTCATGTAGGGCAGGCGGTACCAGCCCCTGGGCCAGTTGAGGCTCGTCGTCTCGCCGTGGTCGTAGGTCACGCGGGGCATGGAAAGCGGGGTCGCGCCGCCATTGGGCAGCCGTCCGCAGGCGACATCGCCGGTCACCTGCAAGGCGCAGCTGCGATGGATATAGCCGCTCCAGTAACAACCCAGCCATTCGCGCCCGTTATCCTGCGCCAGCCGGGTCCGCCGATGCACCACTTGCAGCCCGATCTGGGATGGCGGCAGCTTGACGATATCGGCCGGCGCGCCCGGCACCGCCTCGGCAAGGCTCGCCACGCCAGTGAAGGCGAGCGAATGGAGTCCGCCCTTGCGGTCGAGCCAGGCCTCGATCCGCAGATCGGTATCGCGCAGCGCCATCGCGGCATTTCCGTCGAGATGGACGGTCGTGTCGATCGTGCGGATATTCCCACTAACCCAGCTGGTGAACGACAGGGCGCGGATATTGCGGAATTCGCAGTTTCGCAGCAGCGTCTGCGGGGGCGGTGCATCCGGATCGCGGGTCGGCCATGCCCGGTTGTAGAGCGTACCGTCGCACGGCCCGCTGCCCAGCGCCATGTGGTCGCAATCGAACCAGCTGCAATTGTCGTAGGTCGCGCGGGTCTTGGCGATGTCCTCCTGCGCCTGGAAGCAATCGCCGAACCGGCAATCGCGGGCGAGGATCTCGCAATCGACCGAGGGGTTGAGGGCGCTGCCATTGCTGGTGGCGATGGTGCATCGCTCCAGCTCCAGCCGCTTGACCGCATTGGATTCGCCCGCGAGATAGACGATCTCGCCCTTCCACCCGATCATGTCCGTGTCGCGGCAGACGATCTCGCCCACGAAACTATCCTGCACCCAGAGGGCCTTGTCGGTGACGTCCCAGCCGTCGCCGGTGGCAGGATCGGCGGGGAAGGCATGATTGCCGGTGTTACGGCGATTGCCGGCAAGGATCAGACGGTCGAGTTCGAGCCGCGCGACCGTGCGCGGGGCCGGTGCGGGATCGGCAAGGTCGCCGCGCACGAACAGGCCGCCGCCGCGCCAGACCACCGGCGTGCCGTCATGGGGCGCGGCTGGTATCGTCTGCCATTCCGTTTCGGGATCACCACCGCCCTGCGCGCGGAAGTCGAGCACGGTGCGCTCGGCCGCGGCGCCGCGCAGCACGAGCGAGGCCCGCACGGCGATGGGGTGGCCGTCCTCGGCGAATTTCTCGCTCGCCGGAGAGGTGCGTCGCGGGCAGTCGATGCGGTAACGGGCCTGTTCGAAGCGGACCTCGCCAATGCCGGCCGCCTCGGCATAGTCGATCGCGGCTTGCACGGCCGGTCGATCGTCGACAGTGCCGCCATCTTGGGTGCCGCTGCCGCGCGCGCCGCCCTGTTCCACCGCGATCGCGCCGGCCTCGGCCAACAGCCGGAAGATGCGGCCATTGGCGGTGCGGAATACGAAGCGGGGGTGCCGGGCCAGCAGGTCTGCCGTGCACAATCCGTCCGCGATATAGCGGCCCGCGCCCAGCCCGTAGGCGGCGAACCCGCTCGAATCGATGCAGGCAAGCTCGCCCGATATGCTGCGCCTGGGAAGGTCGGCGAACAGAGCCGGTTCGCCTTGCCCCGCACGCGCGGCGAGGCCGAGGGCGGAAAGGGCCAGCGCGCTCATTGCGACACCCGGTAGGCCAGCGTGCCTTGGGTAATTGTGCATTCCAGCCAAAGCGTCGCCGCCTCCTCGGTTTCCTCCCATACAGGCTCGCACGCATTGGCGGTGAAGACGGCCCATTCCGCGCCCGCGAGCGTCACGCCCTGCTTGCGCGCCCCGCCATCCGTCGAGCGCAGCAGCCTGACGCTTCCCTCCCATGTGCCGGCCAGGGTGCAGTAGATCGGCCGGCCGAGCGCAGGCTCGAACGGGCCGACGATCTGCGTGGCGGCGGTTTCGCCTTCCAAAGGCTCGGGCGCCGGCAACACTGCCGGGCCGGTTACCGATCCGTCGATCGCCATCACCGGCAGCGGTCGCATGGCGCTGACCAGCGAGAGGTGCCCGGTCCCATCGTCGAGGCCGAGGGCAAAGGTCGGGGCATAGCCTGCCGGGGTGTGGAGGGGGATGGGGTCGCTCATCGTTCTGGTTACTCCTGCGTGTACAATTTGCCAGATCGGTTATTGAGGCCGTCACGAGTAGGAAAATGGTTTTTGCCAAGCCCCGGCGCTTGCGGCAGGCGGGCGGCGTCATGAAGATCGCGGTCTTTCACCCCGGTACGCAGCACAGCCGCCAAACGGCCCTGGCCCTACAGCAGCTCGGCCGGCTCGCCTTTCTGGCGACCGGCCTGTTCCGTGCGCCCGGCGGCACGTGGCGGAGGTTGGAAAGCGTGCCAGGCGGCATTGGGCGGCGGCTGACCGAGGAACGGGCGCGGTTCGCCTTTCCGGCGCTCGATCCGGCGCTGGTCCGCGCGTTTCCGCGCTACGAATTGCCCGAACGGATCGCGGCACGGCTCGGCTTCGCGCGCTGGACGGAGCGGCTGGACAGGGTCGGGAATGCCGGGCTGGGACGGCGCGTGGCCCGCCTGGTGCAGGCGGAGGGGCCGTTCGCACTGTGGGGATTCGACGGCTCGAGCTTCGCCGCGTTCGGCGATCCGCGCTGCGCCCAGGTCCCCCGCATACTCGACCGCACGATTGCCGACGGGCGGTTCTGGAACCGGGAACTGGCCCGCATTCGCGAGACGCACGCCGACTGGCTCCTCCCGACCCACAAGGGCTGGAGCGCGGCGCGGATCGCGCGGGACGAGGCGGAGTACCGGCACGCCACGCACATCGTCTGCGGCAGCGACTTCGCCGCCGAGACGGTGCGGCGCCATGCCGACGATCCCGCTATCGCGCGCAAGCTCAGCGTGTTGCCCTATCCCTGCGATCAGGCGCTGTATGGCGGCGGTCCGCAACCGGCGCGCATCGCCGAGACCGAGCCGGTCCGGTTTCTGTTCGTCGGCCAGGTCGGGGCGCGCAAGGGCATTCACCACCTGCTCGAGGCGATCGCTAGATTGCCCATGTCGAACGCGCGGCTGACGGTGGCCGGCCCGCTCGACACGCCGCGCGCGATGCTCGCCCCTTACGAAGACCGCGTGACGTTTCTCGGGCCGGTCGCACGCCGGGCGATGCCCGCGCTGATGCGGGCGCACCACGTGCTCGTCCTGCCGAGCCATTTCGAGGGGTCTGCCATCGTCCTGCCCGAAGCGATGGCCTCGGGCCTTGCCCTGATCCATTCCCGCGCCGCCGGCCTCGGCGCGAGCGGTGCAAGCGGGATCGTCCTCGAACGACCCGACGGGGCGGAACTGGCCGAGGCGATGGCCAGCCTGTGCGCGGACCGCGAGCAACTTCACGCGATGCGCCGCGCCGCGCAGGCCGAAAGCGTGGATCGCAGTTTCGCTATGTATCGGCAGGGTGTGGCCAACCTGCTGGCAAATCTGGAAATCTAGGCGAGCAAGGCCTGCATCCGCGCCTCGAACGTATCCACGACCGAGCGTTTCGACCAGCGCAGCCGCCCCCGTTCCGCGGCGAACGTCCCCATCGATGCGCGGCGCACCGGAGCGTCAGCCAATTCCGCGACGGCCCCGGCCAGCGCCGCCGGATCGCCAGGGGGGACGATCACGCCGCAGCCCTCGAGTTCGTCCGCGATGCCGGTCCCGGGATGAACGGTCGCCACCACCGGGCGCGCCGAGGTGAGCATGTTGCCGATCTTGCTCGGCAGGACGAGGTCCGCTGCGCCCTCGATCTGGGGCAGCAGGTGGATGTCGGCCATGCGCAGCATCTCGCCCACGCTGCCGCCTTCCTGAAGCGGTTTCAGCGTCACGTTCGGCAGGTCGCCGACCTGCCGTTCGATGGTCGGGCGCAAGGGGCCTTCGCCGGCGATGACGAAGGCGATGTCGCCGCGAGAAACCAGGCTGCGCGCCGCCGCGACGACTGCGTCCAGCCCCTGCTTGTGCGAGATGTTGCCGGAATACAGGGCGACGGTCTTGCCATCGAGGCCCCAGCGCCGCTTGAGATCCGCCCCGTCGGCCATGCCGATCGCAGCGGCGTGGTTCGCCCAATTGCGCAACTCGATCACCCGGTCGGGGTCCCGTCCCTTCTCGATCAGCACGGCGCGCATCGCCGGGCTGATGGTCGACACCAGATCCGCCCCTTCCAGAACCCGGCGCTCGAAGGCGAGGGCGGCGCCGAGCCGCCGCCTGCCGCCACCCATCAAGCCCGTCGCCAGTGCCGCGCCGACTTCGAAATCCTGGATATGCAGCCACAGCGGTATGCCCAATCTGCGCGCGACGCGCTGGGCCACCGGGACGGCGATCATCGAGGGGGCGACGGTGAAGACGAGGTCGGGTCGCGAACGCCTGGCCTCCTCCCTAACCTTGGCATAGGCCGCGCCGGCAAAGCTGAGATGATGGACGAGCCGCCTCCTGCCGGTGGGGTCGGCCGGAATGTAATGCGGGCAGCGCACGATCGAGACCCCGTTCTCGGCCGTGCGGTGCCATCCGCGCCGGAACCCGTCGTGTCGCCGCCAGTCGGGATAATAGGGTTGGCCGACCACTGCGTGCACGGCATGCCCCCGCTCGGCCAGGGCCTCGGCGAGACCGGCGGTGTAGGGACCGATGCCGATCGGTTCCGGAGCGTAATTGAGGCCGAGGATCAGAATGCGGCGGCGCGGGGCGACATTATCCGCATGCGCGATCGCGCAATTATCCCCCAGGGTGTGCAGCAGTGCGACAATCCTTCCCGCGCGACCATGTTTTCGCAGGCGGTTAGAAGAAAAGCGCGCCGACGGGAAGCGGTCGGCGCAAAACTTCTCTCGGTCGTGACGAGGTCAGCGGTCGCGGTGGGTCGAGGTCGGCCGGGTCGGCGGATCGTCGTGCCGCATGTCGTCGTTGTCGTGCGCGTTCGCGTCCTCGCCGCGGTCGTTCACCATGTCGGAAAACAGCGCTTCGTAGTGGTTGAAGGCGCGGCGCAGTTCCTCGGTGGTCGCTTCGCCCGAACGCTGTGCGATCTCGTGACCGGCGAGGTATTGGCGGGCGACGTCCTGATGTTCGACAGTGAGATCGCCGTGGCGGCGTTCGAAATCGCCCATCGGATAACCGCGCGTATTCATCATCTCACCCACGATCCGGTCGCCCCGCGCGACGGCCTCGACCGGACTGTCCACGAACAGCGCCTTGGTTTCGGTCCATTGGCCGGAAAAGCGCATGCGTTCGTTGGCCGTAAGCGGCCGGATCTCGAGCCCCTTCACCCGCTCCTGCCGATCGCGAAGCTCGGCTTCGGCATCCCGCCGCCCGCCTTTGGTCTCGACGGTGCGGTCGTATTCGTCGCCGAACGTCTCGCGCAGCCGGTCCGACTTGCGGCGCTGCATGACGAGCCAGATGATGAGCGCGATGATGACGACGACGATCGCGATGATCGCAATCGTGGTTTCCTGGTTCTGCATCGCGTTCTCCTTGGGCAGCTTCGTGGCTTTTCCAGTCAAATGCGGTTTGCGGCGCTGCGTTCCTGAGATGCGGACCGCGAGCCAGCCGTGCCTTTATCCGGAATGCCACCGAACCCGGTCGGACGCTTCGAACCAGCGCATGAACGGATCGAGCGCTTCCTCGCGCGAGAGGCATTTTCGGAAAGGCAAAACCGCGCAATCGCGGCCGCCCGCATTCAGCGCTTTCGAACCGAAATCGAAAGTCCCGTGACCCGTTTCGAGCCCCTGGCTCACATACGGAACACGCCGAAACTCGGGCGTTCGGGGATCGGCGCCTCCAGCGTCGCGGCGAAGGCGAGGCCAAGCACGTCGCGCGTCTGCACGGGGTCGATCACGCCGTCGTCCCACAGGCGGGCGGTGGCGTAATAGGGGTTGCCCTCATCCTCGTATTTCTGGCGGATCGGGGCCTTGAATGCCTCGGCTTCGTCCTCGCTCCAGCTGCCGGCGTCGCGGTGGACGGTGGCGAGCACGCTGGCGGCCTGTTCGCCGCCCATCACGGAAATGCGGGCATTGGGCCAGGTGAACAGGAAGCGCGGGGAATAGGCGCGCCCCGCCATGCCGTAATTGCCCGCCCCGAAACTGCCGCCGATGACGACGGTGATCTTGGGCACGCTGGCCGTGGCGACGGCGGTGACCAGTTTCGCTCCGTGCTTGGCGATGCCTTCCGCCTCGTATTTCCCGCCGACCATGAAACCGGAGATATTCTGCAGGAACAGCAGCGGTATCCGCCGCTGGCAGGCGAGTTCGATGAAATGCGCGCCCTTCTGCGCGCTTTCGGAGAACAGCACGCCGTTATTGGCGAGGATCGCGACCGGCATCCCCCAGATATGCGCGAAGCCGCAGACCAGCGTGCTGCCGTATTGCGCCTTGAACTCGTGGAACTCGCTGCCGTCGACCAGCCGCGCGATGACCTCGTGCACATCGTAGGGTGCGCGCACATCGTCGGGGATGAGGGCGTAGAGGTCCTCGGCATCGAATTTGGGCGGGCGCGGGTCCTTGAGCGCAACGTCCTTCGCCTCGCCAGTGTTCGCGCCCAGATGGCTGACGATGTCGCGCACGATGGTGAGCGCATGTTCGTCGTTCTCGGCAAGGTGATCGACCACGCCGGACTTCTTCGCATGCAGGTCGCCGCCGCCCAGATCCTCGGCGCTGATCTCCTCGCCCGTGGCGGCTTTTACCAGCGGCGGCCCGGCGAGGAAAATGGTGCCCTGTTCGCGCACGATCACCGTCTCGTCGCTCATCGCGGGCACATAGGCGCCGCCGGCGGTGCAGCTGCCCATCACGCAGGCGATCTGCGGGATGCCGGCGGCGCTCATCTGCGCCTGGTTGAAGAAGATGCGCCCGAAATGGTCGCGGTCGGGAAAGACCTCCGCCTGATAAGGCAGGTTCGCGCCGCCGCTGTCGACCAGATAGATGCAGGGCAGGCGGTTCTCCTGCGCGATCTCCTGCGCGCGCAAATGCTTCTTGACCGTCATCGGGTAGTAGCTGCCGCCCTTCACCGTGGGGTCGTTGCACGCGATCATCACCTGCCGCCCGGAAACCCGGCCGATCCCGGCGATGATCGAGGCACCGTTGACGTCGCCTTCATACATGCCGTTCGCCGCCAGCTGGCCGATCTCGAGGAAGGGGCTGCCGGGATCGAGCAGCCGCTCGACCCGCTCGCGCGGGAGGAGCTTGCCGCGGCTTACATGCTTCTCGCGGTGGCGTTCGGGGCCGCCCAGCGCGGCTTCCGCCACCCGGTCGCGCAGGTCCCGCGCAAGGGCGGTGTTGTGCGCGAACCGCGCCTTGGCGTCAGGGGCTTCGCGGTCGAGCTTGGTCGTCAGAACGGGTGCGGTCATGCGCAGCGGTTAGCGAGCTTGGGCGCAAATGCCAATGTCGGCCGCGTCCGATTGTCGCCCCGTCAGCCCGCCGGGCGCTTTTCCAGCAGGGCGGAGCGCAGGCATTCGCAGACGACCGCATCGTCCTGATTGCGCAGGCGGTGGCGGAAGGTCACGATGCCGGCCCCGGGCCGCGACCGGCTTTCGCGCAGTTCCACGATCTCGGTCTCGGCCCTCAACGTGTCGCCGATGAAGACGGGTGCCGGCATCCGCAGCTCGTCATAACCCAGATTGGCGACCAGCGTGCCGAGCGTCGTATCGCCGACCGACAGCCCGACCATCAGCGAGAAGGTGAAGGTGCCGTTGACGAGGATGCGCCCGAACTCGCTCTTTCCGGCGGCCACCGCATCGAGATGCAGGGGTTGGGGATTGTGCGTCATCGTGGTGAACAGCAGATTGTCGGTCTCGGTCACCGTGCGCCGGATCTCGTGCGCGATGCTGTCGCCCACGCTCCATTCGTCGAAATAGCGTCCGGCCATCAGTCATTCTCCCTGGCGGTCTCGCCGTCCTGCGGGTTGCCGACGATGAGATAGCGATAGACGCCGACCGCGTTGATGATCAGCAGGCCGATATTCTGCCAGCCGATCCCTTCGCCCTCGTCGTTCAGGAATCCCCACGCGATCAGGGCGATGGAACTGGTCACGAAGATCACGAACGCCCAGCCGGTCGCCCGCGTGCCGACATTCAGCGATACGATGAACGCGGCCAGCAGCGCCGCGCCCGCACCGTAATATTGCAGGATGTCGAGAACCGTTTCGCTCATGAGGTCACCCCGCCGCCCCGATCAGTTCCCGGCCGATCAGCATCCGCCGGATCTCGTTGGTGCCGGCGCCGATGTCGAGCAGCTTGGCATCGCGCAGATACCGTTCCACCGGCCAGTCGAGCGTATAGCCCGCGCCGCCCAGCGCCTGCACGCTTTCGGCTGCGACGCGGAAGGCGCTTTCGGATGCCAGCAGGATCACGCCGGCCGCATCGAACCGGGTGGTCTGGTCCTGGTCGCAGGCTTTGGCCACGGCATAGGTATAGGCCCGCGCGGATTGCAGCGCGACATACATGTCGGCCACCTTGGCCTGCATCAGCTGGAACGAGCCGAGGGGCTTGCCGAACTGGGTGCGTTCGCGAAGATAGGGAATGACGGTGTCGAGACAGGCCTGCATGATGCCGAGCTGGATGCCGGACAGCACCACGCGCTCGTAATCGAGGCCGCTCATCAACACGCCGACGCCGCCGTTTTCCGGCCCCATCACGTTTTCTTCCGGCACGAAGCAATCGTCGAACACGATCTCGCTGGTGGGCGAGCCGCGCATGCCGACCTTCTCGATCTTCTGGCCGATCGAGAACCCGTCGAATTCCTTCTCGATCAGGAAAGTGGTGATGCCGCGGCTCTTCGCGTCGGGATCGGTCTTGCCATAGACCACCAGCGTATCGGCGGCGGGCGCATTGGTGATCCAGAACTTGGTGCCGTTGAGAAGATAGCCGCCATCGACCTTCTCGGCCTTCATCTTCATCGAGACGACGTCCGATCCGGCGCTCACCTCGCTCATGGCGAGCGAGCCGACATGTTCGCCCGACAGCAGCTTGGGCAGGTATTTCGCCTTCTGCGCTTCGTTGCCCCAGCGCGCGATCTGGTTGACGCACAGATTGGAGTGCGCGCCGTAGGACAGGCCGACCGAGGCGCTGGCCCGGCTGACCTCCTCCACCGCGAGGACATGTTCCAGATAGCCGAGGCCGAGGCCCCCATCCGCCTCGCTCACCGTGATGCCGTGCAGGCCGAGCGTGCCCATCGCCGGCCACAGATCGGCCTTGGGAAACCAGTCTTCCCGATCGACCTTCTGGGCAAGGGGGGCGATCTGTTCGTCGGCGAAGCGGGCGGTGGTCTCGCGGATCATGCCGGCGGTCTCGCCGAGCTGGAAATCGAATTCGGGGGTCGCGCGCATGCTCTCTCCTGCTGCCGCTGATGACGTGTACCCCGGTCCGATAGCGGAGCGGCACGATGCGGGCAAACCGGCATTTTGCCGCCGACCTGCGGTAATCGAGGTCCGTGCACGCCGTGCGGCTTGGATAATGCGGCAGACTGGTTTAACGACCGGGGCACTTTGGATTTGCCTTTTCAGCCTCACTCCCTCTGGCCCGCGGGCGCGGAGCCGTCCCCGGTCATGAGCGAGGAGGTTGCCCGGCTCGCGGTGCTGGCGTCCTACGGCCTCGACGATCTCCAGAACGACGACGAGTTGCAGCGCATCGCCCGGTTCGCCGCCCGGCTGTGCGAGGCGCCGATCGCGCTGGTCAGCCTGGTCGAGGACGAGTGCCAGCGGTTCATCGCCCGCACCGGCCTTGATGCGAACGCCACCCCCCGGCCGACCAGTTTCTGCGCGCACGCCATGTTTCGCACGGAACCGATGGAAGTGCCCGACGCCCGGCTCGATGAGCGCTTCAGCGACAATCCCCTGGTGACGGGGGCGCCGCATATCCGCTTCTATGTCGGCGCACCGCTCGTCTCGGTGGAAGGCGCGCCGCTGGGGTCGCTGTGCATCATCGATACCGTGCCGCGCCCCGAGGGATTGACCCAGTTGCAGCGCGAAGGCCTCGAAGTGCTCGCGCGGTCGGTCATGCAGCGCCTGTTGGCGGAGCGGCAGGACCGCGCCGCCCTCAAGGCGATCGGCCGGCGCGAAAAGGAACTGCGCCACATGCTCGACAGCGTGCCGGGCATCGCCTGGTCCGCCACGAGGGCCGGCGGGTTCGACATGTTCAATGCCCGCTGGAAGGAAGCCACCGGCGCCGAGCCGCCGCTGACGCTCGACGATTGGGAGCCCTTCCTGCATCCCGACGATCGCTCCGACATACGCCGCAAATGGGAAACCTCGCTCGAACGCGGCGAGATGTATTCCGACCAGTTCCGGCTCAAACAGACCGACGGCGAATATCGCTGGGTGCTGTCCCATGCGACCCCGGTGATCGAGGACCGGACCGAGCAGGAGCGCTGGTTCGGCACGGTCATCGATATCGACGATGCCCACCGCGCATCCGAGGCGCGCGATCTTCTGGCCAGCGAATTGTCGCACCGGATCAAGAACATCTTCGCCGTCATTTCCAGCCTCATCTCGATGCGGGCGCGCAGCCATGACAACGTCAGGGACTTCGCCGCCGATATCGCGGAGACGGTGCGCGCGCTGGGCACGGCGCACGACTATGTCCGCCCGGTCGACGGGCGCAGCAGCGAGAGCCTGCGGGAAATGCTGCGCGAAATGCTGGCCCCCTATCAGAACGCGTCGGGCAAGCGGGTAACCGTCGAGGGGCCGGGGATCGGCATCGGTTCGCGCGCGGCGACGCCGCTGGCGCTGATCTTTCACGAACTGGCGACGAATGCGGCGAAATACGGCGCGTTCGCCCGGCTGGAGGGCAAGGTGTGCGTGAAGATCGCGCGCGACGCCGATGACGGCGAGACGGTGCGCATGTCCTGGATCGAGGAGATGCCCGGCTTCGATCCGCCGACCGGCGATGCGCGCAAGGGGTTCGGCTCGCGCCTCATCGAGATGGCGATCAACAGCCAGCTGGGCGGCGCGTTCGAGAAGACGTTCCTGCCCGAGGGGTTGCGGGTGGACATCACCGTCCCGTCCGCCGCGCTGACCGCGTGAGGGGGCGCCGCCGCCAGTTCGGCCTCGCGGCCATGGCAGCGGCCCTGATGATGGGCGCCTGCACTCCGCAGGAAAGCGCGGATACCGGCGCGGATAGCGGGGCGGACGAGACCGGCGCCGCGGTGCCGGCGGCAAGTTCCGGCGCGCCCCCGCCCGACCAGTTTTCGGGCACCGCCTGGCGCGCCATTGCCGAGGACGGCGCGCGCTACACCACCTATCTCGATGCCGGCGGGCGGTATCGCGACCTGCGCAACGGCGATCCGTGGCACAGCGGCGGATGGACCTTCAACGATATCGACGGGCAGGTGCTGTGCTTCACGCCCGATGGCGAACGCGCCGAGCAATCGTGCTGGATGCCCGACACGATCGACGGCGACACGCTCTACGCATCCAACCGCGCCGGCCGCAGGATCGAATTGCGCCAGGTCGACTATGTCGCGCCCGCCGTCGACGAAACGGCGGAGGATGGTGAAGGGGTTGAGGGCGAGGAGGGCGACCCCCCCGCGTGAGCGAGGACCCGCCCCCGGCCATCGCGTTTCGCGCGCTCAACAAGCGCTACGGATCGGTCCACGCGGTGCGGGACGTATCCCTTGCCATTGCGCAAGGCGCATTCGTCGCGCTGGTCGGCGCATCGGGCTCGGGCAAGTCGACCTTGCTCAAGACCGTCAACCGCCTGATCGAGCCGAGCGAGGGCACGGTGCTGGTCGGCGGGCGGGACACGCGGGACTATCCGCTGCACGCCCTGCGCCGCCGGATCGGCTACGTCTTTCAGTCCATCGGCCTGTTCCCGCATCTCAGCGTTGCGGAGAACATCGCGCTCGGCCCGCGGCTGGCGGGCGCGCGATTGGCCGAGGGACGCGTGCGCGAACTGCTCGATCTGGTCGATCTCGATCACGCGGTGGCGGGGCGGATGCCGGCGGCACTTTCGGGCGGCCAGCGCCAGCGCGTGGGGGTGGCCCGGGCGCTGGCGGGCGAGGCGCGGCTGCTGATCATGGACGAACCGTTCGGCGCGCTCGACCCGGTCACCCGCGATGCGCTGGGCGAACGGGTGCGCGAACTGCATGACCGCCTCGGCCTGACGACCCTGATGGTGACGCACGACATGGCCGAGGCGCTGCTGCTGGCCGACCGGGTGCTGGTGATGGATGCAGGTCGGATCGTGGCCGACGAGACGCCGCGCGGGCTGCTCGCGGGCGCGGGCGGGCCGGCGGCGCAGGATCTGGTCGAGGTGCCGCGCCGGCAGGCCCGGCGGCTGGCCGAGATCGGCTGATGGACGCCTTCCTCGCCGCCCTGTTCGCCTTGGGCGACGCGCTGACGGCGCATGTCCTGCTGTCGGCCGCGGCGATTACGGCCGGCATACTCACCGCCTTGCCGCTGGCGGTGTGGGCCAGCCGCAACGAAACGGTGGCGCGGGTGTCGCTCGGCTTTGCTAGCCTCGTGCAGACGATCCCGGCACTCGCTTTGCTGGCGCTGTTCTTCCCGGTACTCCTCAGCCTGCGCGCGGTGTTCGGCGAGGGGTTGCCGACGCTCGGCTTCCTGCCCGCCTTGCTGGCCCTGGCGCTCTATGCCCTGCTGCCGATCCTGCGCAATGCGGTGACGGCGCAGGCCAATCTCGACGCTGGCGTGATCGAGGCGGCGGACGGCATGGGCATGACCTTCGCGCAGCGCCTGCGGCTGGTCGAAGCGCCGCTCGCCGCGCCCTATATCATGGCGGGCATTCGCACCGCCGCGGTATGGACCATCGGCGCGGCGACGCTGGCGACCACGATCGGCCAGAAGAGCCTGGGCGATCCGATCTTCGCCGGGTTGCAGACGCAGAACTGGGCGCTGGTGCTGGCCGGCTGCGTCGCCAGCGCGGGCCTCGCGCTGTTCGCCGATCTGCTGCTCGGCATGGTCGAACGCGGTTTTCGCGAGCGGCGCAAGATCCTGTGGCTGGGCGGCATCGTCGCGGCGATCCTCGGCATCGCCGCCGCGTTCGTCGTCCAGTTCGGCGGCCAGCGCGACGATGCGGTGGTGATCGGGGCCAAAACTTTTTCCGAGCAATACATCCTCGCCCGCCTGATCGGCCACCGGCTGGAGCGCGCCGGCTTCGCGGTCGAATATCGCGACGGTCTGGGTTCGGCGGTGGCGCACAGCGCGGCGGCCAGCGGGGCGGTGGACGTCTATGTCGACTATACCGGCACGATCTGGGCCAACCAGATGAAGCGGACCGACAATCCCGGCCGCGAGGCGATGTACGAAGGCATCGTGCAGTGGGAGCGCGAGACGGGCGGGCCACGCATGCTGGGCCGGCTGGGGTTCGAGAATGCCTACGGTTTCGCCATGCGGCAGGACCGGGCACGCGAACTCGGCGTCGCCAGCCTGGCCGACCTCGCGCGGGTCGCGCCGCGCCTGACCATGGGCGGCGACCCCGAGTTCTTCGAGCGGCCGGAATGGACCGGGGTGCGCGACGAATATGGCTTGCGCTTCGCCGACCTGCGAACCTTCGCGCCGACCTTCATGTACAATGCGCTGCGTTCGGGCGAGGCGGACGTGATCAGCGCCTACACCTCCGACGGGCGCATCGCCGCCGACAATCTGGTCATCCTGAGCGACCCGGAAGGCACCCTGCCCGGATACGACGCCGTGCTGATGCTGAGCCCCGAGGCGGCCGGCAACGAGAGGCTGACCGCCGCCCTGCGCCCGCTGCTCGGTTCGATATCGGTCGAGGCGATGCGCGCGGCGAACTACGCGGTCGACCGGGAAGAGGACAAGCTCGGCTTCGATGCCGCCGCCCGGCAACTGGCCGGCGAGTGATCAACCGGCCCGGCGCCACACCTGCGTCTGGCAGAACGGGCCGAGGCAGCCCTTCACCTCCAGCGTATTGCCCTTGCGGCGGATGACCGAACGGTAGCTCTTGCCGCCCTTGGGGTCGTAGATCTGGCCGCGCCACAGATCGCTTTCCTCGATGAATCCGGTCAGTACCGGCATGCCGAGCAGCTTGCGCGATCGCAGGTTCGGATCGTCGTTGTTGACGTCGCGCTGGTCCGCGCCCTGCGGCGGAGCCTTCAGAAACCGGGTGATCCGGCCGCAGACCGTCTTGCCGCAATCGCCGATGGTAATGACCGCGTCCTTCTCCTCGGTGATCCAGCGTCCTTCGATCGGGTCGGCCGCGAGGGCGGGGCTCGCAAGCGCGAGGAGGGAGAGGGCGGCAATGGCATGTTTCATGGGTCGGCCTTTCACGGGGCGGGGCAGTCGTGCGTCCAGATAAGCACGCCCGCGGTGGCTGGGCAATGAACTAGGCGAAGCCTGCCGGTTCGCCCCAGTCCGGCGCGCTGGCCGCGATGACCTTGAACAGCGTGCCCATCTCCTCCGCACGGGTGAGGCGGCGATGGGCGATAGCCAGACTTTCCGCCGCCGCCGGAGACGAACGGGCGAGCATCTGCGCCCGCTGCCCCATGCCGAGCGCATTCAGCCACGCGCCCTGTTCGGCGGTGTAGGCGTCCAGTCCGACCTCCCGCGCGATCGTGCGCAGGGCCGCGAAGTCAACATGGGCGGTCAGGTCCATCTCGCCCGGCGCCGCGAACACGCCGACTTTCTCGTGCCGGCTGGCGGCTTGCAGGGTCGAGCCGGTGCGCGGCTCGAGATGCCCGTAATCGATGGCGAGGATGGCGCCGCCGCGAACCGCGATACGCTCGCACAAATCGCGCCACAGGGCGGCGGCGGCGGGCGCGGTTTCGAGGATGGTGCCGGTTTTGGCCTCGGCCAGTTCGGCCGGCACGGCCTCGTCCATCGGCTTGGCGCCGCTCTCGAAATGCAGCGCGCCGTCGTGCAGGCCAACCATCCGTTCCCGCCAGCCGGCGTCGGTGCGCACGAGCTGGCGCACCGGCAGCGCATCGAAGAACTCGTTGGCGACGATCAGCAGCGGGCAATCGCCCGGCAGATCGGCGGGCGTATCGTGAAAGCGCGCCTGCGGCACCCGCTTCGCCTGTTCCCGGCGCAACGCCGGCGATCCTTCCACCAGATGCACGTCGGGCCGCAGGCCCTGCGCCGCCATCGCGCGCAGGGCATCGGCAGCGAGCGTGCCGCGTCCCGGCCCCAGTTCCGCATAGGCGAGCCGGTGCGGCCGGCCGGTGCGGTGCCACAGATCGGCGCACCACAGCCCGATCATCTCGCCGAACATCTGGCTGATTTCCGGCGCGGTGACGAAATCGCCTGCCGCGCCCAGCGGATCGCGCGAGGCGTAATAGAGCGCGTTGCTCTCGCCCATATATTGCGCGACCGGGATCGGGCCGAGCTGGCGGATCAGCCGTATGAAACGCGCCGCCCCCGCGCTCATGCAGGGTGCGGTCGCGCCAGTTTGCCGCCGCCGGCCGGGGGGCGCATCATCGCATAGGCGATCACCGCCACGCCGACGGCGATCATCGGCAGGCTGAGCCACTGGCCCATGCTCAAACCCGTCTGCCGGGCGAAATCGGCCAGCTGGGCATCGGGTTCGCGGAAGAATTCGTTGACGAAGCGCCCGATGCCCATGCCCACGGTGAAGATCCCCACCAGCAGGCCGGGGCGATACCGCGCGCGGGTCTTCCAGAACAGCCAGATGACCAGCACGGCCAGCAGCAAGCCTTCGAGACCGGCCTGATAGAGCTGGCTGGGATGGCGCGCCACCTCGCCCGCGCCGGGAAACACCATGGCCCAGGGCACGTCGCTCGGCCGGCCCCACAGCTCGCCATTGATGAAATTGGCGATCCGCCCGAGCATATAGGCGAACGGCACGTTGACCGAGATGTAGTCGCACACCCGCAGCCAGTTGAGCTCGCCCCGCCAGGCGACCCAGGTGATTGCCGCCAGCACGCCGATCACGCCGCCGTGAAAGCTCATCCCCCCGTCCCACAGGCGCAGCAGGTCCCAGCTGACCGTCTCGCCCGGCGTGAAATGGGTGAACAGGCTGGGATTGCCGGTATCGCCGCCGGTGTAGAACGCGGCATAGCCCAGTCGCCCGCCGATGATGACGCCCAGCGTGCAGTAGAAGAACAGGTCGTCGGCATGGCGCTGCGCCATCGGGCTGCCCGGCGCTTTGATCATCTTCGACAGGTGCCAGTAGGCCAGCAGGATGCCGACGAGATAGGCAAGCGAGTAATATCGCAGCTCGAACCCGCCGATCCGCAGCAGATAGGGCCGCAGTCCCAGATCGACCCAGTGGATCGGATCGGCGGACGCCGCGGTTGCAGCCAATAGTGACAGCAAGACATTATCTCCTTAGAGATTCGAACAAAGGGCCGCGACCTGCGACCGGAACGAGCGCGCGGCTTATGGCATAGCCGCCGAATTGGAGAAAGCCCGCGGATGATCGCGGCGGCAAAGGTCGTGGCGGCGGGATTGCAAGCGATACGAACGCGATACGAGAGAGAGGACGCCTACCAGATGCCCACCCAGCTTGATCAGGACATCGACCGTTTCACCGCCGCGGTCACCGCGCCGGGCCAGATGTTCGAACTTACCGAAGCGGTGCGCGGCAACACCGCGATGCCCGCCTTCAAGAACGCCCCGCCCAGCCTGGCGCATTACGTCGCCCATTTCTGCAACGAGAAGCGGGACGAGCTGTTTCTGGTCGATGGCGATCTGCGCCTGACCTTCGGCGAGGTCTATGTCGCCGCGACGAAGGTCGCGCACGGCCTGGCGACGAAGCACGGCGTGTCGAAGGGCGACCGGGTCGGCATCGCGGCGCGCAATTCGGCCAACTGGATCATCGCCTATCTCGGCACCCTGATGGCGGGCGGCTGCGCCACGCTGCTCAACGGCTGGTGGACCGGCGAGGAACTCGCCTACGGCATCAATCTGTGCGATTGTTCGGTGGTGCTGGCCGATGCGCAGCGCGCCGCGCGCATGGAAGGCGAGGACATCGCGGCGAAGATCGTCACCATCGGGCACGGCAGGCCCGCCGAAGGGCTGGCTGCGATCTGGGCGGAGGGCGATACCGCCGCGCGCATGCTCGGCGAACTCGGCCCCTCCGACCTGGCAACGATCCTCTATACCTCGGGCAGCACGGGCAGTCCGAAAGGCGCCTATTCCGATCATCTGGGCGTGGTGTCGGGCACGATGAACTATGTCTGCCAGACGGCGATGATCCTGCAGATCCTGACCGAGCGGGACGAGGCGCCCAGCGTCCAGCCCTCGGCGCTGGTGGCGGTGCCGTTGTTCCACGTGACCGGCGAGATCCCGCTGTTCCTGCAGAGCTTCGCACTGGGCCGCAAGCTGGTGCTGATGCCGAAATGGGATGCGACCGAGGCGCTGCGCCTGCTCGCGGAGGAAAAGATCACCTATTTCGTCGGCGTGCCGCTGATGAGCTACGAGTTGGCGACCCATCCCGATCGCGACCGATACGACCTGTCGGAATGTAAGAGCTTCGCCGCCGGCGGCTCGCCGCGCCCACCGGAACACGTGACCAAGATCAAGGATGCGTTTCCGGAAGGCAACCCACTGCTCGGTTATGGTCTCACCGAAACCAACGCCATCGGCTGCGGCAATCTGAACGAGAACTACCTCGCCAAGCCCGGATCGACCGGGATGCCGTCGAAACCGCTGGTCGATCTGGCGATCCTGGACGAGGAGGGCAACCGGCTCGATCAGGGGCAGGTGGGCGAGATCTGCATCCGCTCGATCGCGAACTTCATCGGCTACTGGCGGAACGAGGAGGCGACCGAGGCGGCCTTCACCAAGGATGCCTATTTCCGCACCGGCGACCTGGGCTATCTCGACGAGGACGACTACCTCTTCATCGTCGATCGCAAGAAGGACATCATCATCCGCGGGGGCGAGAACATCGCCTGCATCGAGGTGGAAGAAGCGATCTACGCCCATCCCGACGTGGCGGAATGTTCGGTGTTCGGCCTGCCTGACGAGCGGCTGGGCGAAGTCCCCGCCGCCGTCTATCTCCCCCGCGACGGCAAGACGCTGGAGCCGGACGATCTGCGCGAATATCTCGCCGAGCACATCGCCCCCTTCAAGGTCCCCCAATATCTCTGGTCCGCGACCGAGAAGCTGCCGCGCCTCGGCACCGAAAAGGTCGACAAGCGCACGCTGAAGGCGCGGTACGAGCGGGAGCTGGCATCGGGGTGACCTTCTCGCGCATTCCCGATCAGCGCGCGATCATCGACCGCCGCAGCCTCGCCACCGGGATCGAGGATGCGGTCGCAGCGGCGAAAGACGGCGATGCCGCGCGCAAGGCGGTGGTCGACCTGTTGAAGCAGGCGCTCGACAACGGGCGGGCGGAGATGGAGCGTCGGTTGCTGGCGCGCCCC
Organism: uncultured Erythrobacter sp.; assembly: GCA_947501005.1. Classification (GTDB taxonomy): domain Bacteria; phylum Pseudomonadota; class Alphaproteobacteria; order Sphingomonadales; family Sphingomonadaceae; genus Qipengyuania. Next base: position 243,251 of record CANMTU010000001.1, read on the forward strand.
TCCGCCGGGCATGCCATCACTGGCGGCTATGCCTTCCTGATCGACCAGCTTGTCCGCATCATCCACGAATATGTGACCACGCATGTCCACCCCCGGGCCGATGCCGCCGCGCCGGCAGGGTTGGCGATCATGGCGGTGGGGGGATACGGCCGCGCCGAGATGGCGCCGCATTCCGATGTCGATATTGCCTTCCTCGTCGGCGGCAAGGGCAATGGCTGGTGCGAACAGGTGGTGGAGGCGATGCTCTACCTGTTGTGGGACCTCGGCCTCAAGGTCGGCCATTCCACCCGCACGCTGGACGAGGTGACCAGGCTGGCGAAGGACGATCTGTCGATCCGCACCGCGCTGCTCGAAGGGCGGTTCGTGTGGGGCGACCGCGCGCTCTATGACGAGGGCGCGCGCCGCTTCGAACTCGAGGTGCGGCGAGGATCGGAACGCGCCTTCGTCACCGGAAAGCTGGCGGAACGCAATGCCCGCCACAAGCGCATGGGCGACAGCCGCTATGTCGTCGAACCCAATGTGAAGGACGGCAAGGGTGGCCTGCGCGATCTGCAGACGCTGTTCTGGATCGGCAAGTATGTGCACAATGTGCGCAAGGCGGCCGAACTGGTCGGCGCCGACCTGATGACGCGGACCGAGTATCGCAGCTTCCGCCGGGCGGAACGCTTCCTGCTGGCGGTGCGCTGCCACATGCACGTCATCACCGGGCGGGCGGAAGACCGGCTGACCTTCGACCTGCAGCGCCACGTGGCGGAACGGATGAACTTCGCCGACCGCCCCGGCAAGAGCGCGGTCGAACGCTTCATGCAGATGTATTTCCTGCAAGCCAAGCGGGTCGGCAGCCTGACCGGCGTGTTCCTCTCGCATATCGAGGAGGAGTTTTCCCAGAAGGCCGCGCGCACCGGTTTCTTCGCCGGGATCAGGACGAAATCGCGCATGCTCAAGGGCTACCGCGTCACCGGCGGCCGGATCGCCGCGCCGGGCGACGACTGGTTCGCCAAGGATCCGGTACGCCTGATCGAGATATTCACCCTCGCCGAGGCGGAGGGGCTGGAAATCCATCCCGAAACGATGCGCCAGGCTGATCGCGACAGCGGGCTGATCGGATCGGAGGTGCGGCACGATCCGCGCGCCAACGCCCTGTTCCTCGACCTTCTTGCCGGCCGCAAGGATCCCGAAACCGTCCTGCGCTGGATGAACGAGGCCGGGGTGTTCGGCCGGTTCGTGCCCGATTTCGGCAAGGTCAACGCGCAGATGCAGTTCGACATGTATCATCACTACACGGTCGATGAACATACCATCCGCGCGATCGGCCTGCTCTCGCAGATCGAGCGTGGGCTGCTGGCCGACGATCACCCGCGGGCGACACGCCTGATCCACGAGGTCGCCTCGCGCCGGGTGGCCTATGTCGCCGCCCTGCTGCACGATATCGCCAAGGGGCGGGGCGGGGATCACTCCGAACTCGGCGCCGAGATCGCCGTGGAACTCGGCCCCCGCTTCGGCTTGTCGGATGGGGAGACCGAACTGGTGGCGTGGCTGGTGCTCAACCATCTGCTGATGAGCCACACCGCCCAGAAACGCGACCTGACCGATCCCAAGACGATCGAGGATTTCTGCGCCCGGGTGCAGAGCATCGAGAAGCTGCGCCACCTGGCCATCCTGACGGCGGTGGACATTCGCGCGGTCGGGCCCGGCACGTGGAACAGCTGGAAGGGCCAGTTGCTGGGCGAATTGTTCGATTCCGCGCAGGAACGCCTGCGCCTCGGCCACATGCCCCACCGGCGCGAGGAGAAGATCGCCGCCAGGCAGGACGAGGCCCGGCGCGAGCTGGGCGAGCGGGCCGATCTGGTGGACCGGTTCGCCCCGGTCCTCGCCGATGCCTACTGGATCGCGGAGCCTGCCGATATCATCGCGCTCAACCTCGTGCATTACGAGGCCGCGCGCGAGGCGGATCACGGGCTGTCCATCCACTGCGAATATTACGATGCGCGCGGCGCCACGCTGGTGACGGTGATCGCCGCCGACCATCCCGGCCTGTTCTACCGCATCGCGGGCGGCATTCACCTGGCCGGTGGCAACATCATCGATGCCCGCATCCACACCACCCGCAAGGGCTGGGCGATCGACAATTTCCTCGTGCAGGACCCTCACGGCGCCCCGTTCCGAGATGCGCACCAGTTCGAACGCATCGAACGGACCATTACCGATGCGCTGGCGAACCGGATCGATCTCAGCCCCCGGCTCGCCAAACGGCCCCTGCCGCACAGTCGCTCCAAGGTGTTCGACGTCTCGCCCCAGGTCGGGTTCGACAACAAGGCGTCGAATCGCTTCACCGTGATCGAGGTCAATGCCCGCGACCGTCCGGCCCTGCTCAACCGCCTCGCCCGGGTCCTGTTCGAGAACCGGCTGGTGGTGCATTCGGCCCATATCACCCATTACGGGGAGCGGGCGGTGGATACGTTCTACGTCACCGATCTCACCGGCGACAAGCTCGCGCCCGGCAGCCGGCAGGAGCGATTGGCCGAAGATCTCGTCGATGCGGCAAGTGATGCAATGCAGGCACGGTTGGAAGACGCGTGATGGACGTTTGCAGAAACATTCTTGCGTAATATCCCGCGCTTGCGCATGGGGCGGCACGATTTCCTTGGGAGAGAATCTGAAATGAAGGTATCCGCAGTTTCCTTGCGCACCCTTGCCATGCTCGGCGCCGGTCTGGCGATGACCCCGCAGCTTGCGCTGGCGCAAACCGTGCCCGGCCAGTCCGACGCCAGCCAATCGGGCGAGGGCGATCTGGTCGACAACGCCGATGTCGAGGATTCGACGCCGGTCATCGTCGTGACCGCGCAGGGCCGCGCGCAGGCGCTGGCCGACGTGCCGGTCGCGGTGACCGCCGTGTCCGCCGAAACGCTCGAAAATTCCGGCACCAGCGACATTCGCGAACTGAACCAGGTCGCCCCCTCGCTGCTCGTCTCTTCGACCGGCAACGAAGCCAACGGCTCGGCCCGTATTCGCGGCATCGGTACGGTGGGCGACAATCCGGGCCTCGAAAGCTCGGTCGCGGTGTTCGTCGACGGCGTGTACCGCTCGCGTTCGGGTAGTGCGCTGTCCGAACTCGGCCCGCTCGACCGGATCGAGATCCTGCGCGGTCCGCAGGGCACGCTCGGCGGGCGCAACGCCTCGGCCGGCCTCATCAGCATCTACACCGCGCAGCCCGAATTCGACTTCGGCGCGCACGGCGCGTTCACCTACGGCAATTACGATGCCATCCGCGTCGAGGGCGGCGTCAACGTGCCCCTGAGCGAAACCATCGCGGTCCGCGCCGACGGCGTCTATTTCGAGCGCGACGGTTTCTACAACGACGTGGTCAACGATGTGCGGATCAACGACCGCGATCGCTATCTCGTCCGCGCCCAGGCCCTGTTCGAGCCGAGCGAGACGCTGAGCTTCCGCCTGGTCGGCGACTATTCCAAGAAGGAAGAGGCCTGCTGCGCCGCGACCTTCGTGCAGCCGGATTCGGCGCCGCTGGCGCGGTTGTCGCCGGGTCTCGATACCTTCGCACGTCCGCAACCCGGTTCCCCGGCTCTGACCAGTACGGCAAATCCGATCATTCCCGTCCTCATCAGTCTGGGCCAGAATCCGGCGGCGTTCACCAACGGCACGTTCGACCGCGATCTCTACATCACGCCGGGCCGCTCCTACGACGGCGAAACGGAAGATTACGGCGTTTCGGGCGAATTGAATGTCGAGCTTGGCAACGTCAATCTGACCTCGATCACCGGCTATCGTGAATATTCGAACTTCCAGGGTTCGGATACGGATTACACGCAGCTCGATATCCTGTACCGGGAAGCCGGTCCGAATGCCGGCGCGCGTGAGTTCGAGACGTTCACGCAGGAAATTCGTCTGAACGGTACGCTGTTCGACGATCGCCTGGATTGGCTGGTCGGCGGTTTCTACGCCAACGAGGATCTTCAGGTTCGCGACAATCTGAAGTTCGGCGAGGAATACGGGCGTTTCGCGACCTGCCGGGTCGTCGGCACGACGCTCGCGCCGGCATTCGCGGGATCCCCTCTGGCGCCGGTCTACGACCCGAGTTCCGCTGGCTGTATCCGTCCGCAGTTGCGGCCTGCCCTTGGCGCGCAAGGCATTTCGCCCTTCGACAACCGCGCAACCGCGGCGAACGAAGCGGCCTTGATCGTGGCAGGGTTCGACAGGCTCGACTCGATCAACGATCTTGGCGGCGAAGGTGATGTCTACAATCAGAACAGCGAAAACTTCGCGATCTTCACGCACAACATCATTCACCTGACGGATACCTTGGACCTTACCCTGGGGGCGAGGTACACGAACGAGACGAAGACGTTCGATGCCGCGTTCGAGAATTCCAACACCATCTGTCCGGTGCAACGCCAGCAGCTCCTGCCGCTGACGCAGAGCACCAATCCGCTGACCGCCGGGTTGGCCGGCGGCCTGATCACCCTTGCCTGTCAGGGGAATTCGACGGCGGAACTGAATTCGCTCACCCCGACGGACGAGCGTAAGGAAGACGAGTTCACGGGCACTGCCATTCTCAGCTGGAAACCGACGCCCGACACATTGGTCTATGGTTCCTACTCGCGGGGCTACAAGGCGGGCGGCTTCAATCTCGATCGCTCCGCCCTGACCGGCAACCTGCCTTCGGGTATCGTTCTCGGGCCGATCCTGGCCGGAAGCGTCGACAACCTGCAGTTCGATCAGGAAACGGTCGATGCCTACGAAGTCGGCTTCAAGTATTCCCAGCGCAAATGGGGCTTCAGCCTGGTTGGCTTCCGGCAGGAGTTCAGCAACTTCCAGCTGAACACCTTCAACGGCTCGGTCTTCCTGGTGCAGAACATCAATGGCTGCGATGCCGATCTGGCTGGCGGCGACCGTGATGCGAGCGCCACCACCGGCCGGTGCGATCCGGACGATGTCGCGCCGGGCGTGATTGCGCAGGGCGTCGAGTTCGAGACGACGCTCAACCCGATCCGCGATCTCGGCTTCACGCTGGGGCTTACCTATGCCGACACCAGCTACGAGGACAATCTCGTAGGCGGCGACGATGGCACCCCGCTCGATCCGCAGCTGCGTCTGCTTGCCGGAGACAATCTGTCGAACGCACCGGAAATCGTCGCGACGAGCTCGCTCACCTGGACTCCGCCGCTCGGCGACAGCGGGTTGGCCGGCCTGTTCTTCGTCAACGCTCGCATGAGCGATGACTACAACACCGGTTCCGACCTGCTCTACGGCAAGGAGCAGGACTCGTTCGTGATCGTCAACGGCCGCGTCGGCGTGACCGGCATCGGCGGGCGCTTCGCGGTCGAAGGCTGGGTGCAGAACCTGTTCGACGTGGACTACACGCAGGTTGCGTTCAACACGCCGTTCATCGCGCCGCAGCAGACCTACTCGGCCTATCTCGCCGAACCGCGGACCTACGGCATCACGCTGCGCGGCGAATTCTAAGCCGCACAGGACAAGCCGGTCTGGAAGAGGGGGCGCTCCGTTCGGGGCGCCCCTTTTTTGTGGGCCCGCCTTTTTCGCGGCGTGCCTCGTTCGCGCTTCCGCCCTAGTCGCGTTTGCCGAACAGCGCGGTGCCGACGCGCACATGCGTCGCGCCCAGCATGATCGCGGTTTCGTAGTCTCCGCTCATTCCCATGCTCCGGCCATCCAGCCCGTTGTCGCTCGCCAGCTTGTCGAGCAGGGCGAAGAACGGCGCGGGCTCGATGCCCTGCGGCGGCACGCACATCAGACCGGCGAGCGGAATGTCGGCGGCGCGCGCTTCTTCGATCAGTGCGGGCAGATCGCTAACGGCGCACCCGCCCTTCTGCTCCTCCGCGCCGATATCGACCTGGACGAAGCAGGGAACCCGCCGCCCGGTCTTGTCGAACGCCTTGCCGAGGGCCTTCACCAGGCTCGACCGGTCGAGCGAGTGGATGACGTCGAACAGCGCTGCCGCATCCTCCGCCTTGTTCGACTGCAACTGGCCGACCAGATGCAGGCGCACGTCAGGATAGCGCGCGCGCAGGTCCGGCCATTTGGCCTGCGCTTCCTGCACGCGATTCTCTCCGAAATCGCGGTGGTCCTGTTCCAGCAGGGGCACGATCGCGTCCGCCGGGTGGTGCTTGCCGATCGCCACGAGGGTCACGTCCCCGGGATCGCGCCTGGCCCTTTGGCAGGCATCGGCGATGTTTGCGCGAACCTGAGCGAGCGGAGTGTCTGCCTTTTCCATGGCATCGCGCTATACCGCGCGAATGGCTTCAGACCATCCCCTGCCGCTGCTCTGGCTGTTGAGCGATGCGCGCAACGACGCGCTGCTGGAGCAGGCGCTCGATAATCTGCCGCCGGGATCGGGTTTCGTGTTCCGTCACTATCACCTGGGGCCGCCCGCCCGGCGGCGGCGGTTCGAGCGTTTGCGCACCCAGGCTGCCCGGTCGGGGCACTGCGTCCTGCTTGCCGGCCAAGAGGACTGGCCGGCGGCCGGCACCTATGGCGGCCAGCGCCGCCGGGCGGGCGGTCTGCACATCGCCACCGCACACGACCGGGCGGAGATTTGCGCCGCCGCGCAGGACGGGGCAGACGGTCTGTTCCTCTCGCCGGTCTTCCCGACCGCCTCCCACCCCGCCGCCGCAACGCTCGGCATCGCGGGGTTCCGAGCGCTGGCGCAGGAAAGCCCGATACCGGTCATTGCGCTGGGCGGCATGGATGCGGAAAAGGCGCAGCGGCTCGACTGGCCGCGCTGGGGAGCGATCGACGGCTTGACGCCTCGCGCCCCCGCGCCGCATACTGCCGGGCCTACGGACTAGGGGACAAAACATGGCCACGCGCGCTGGCGCTCAACCCGATTGGCGGGCAGCCTTTCGCCGCTCGCTGCGGCGCGCGCTGCACATGGCGGGGGCGGCAATGCTGCTCGGCATCCTCCTGTTCCTGACGCTGTCGCTGGCGAGCTACACCCAGACCGATCCCAGCACCTCGACCGCCGCGGCGGCCGCGAACATCGCCAACTGGATGGGCGCGAGCGGGGCATGGCTGGCCGAACGCGTGTTCATGGCGTTCGGCCTGCCGGCATTGCTGCTGCTGCCGATGCTGTGGATCTCGGCGCGCCGGCTGTGGACCGGGGTCGAGGATGCGGACGAGGAGGAAACCCCGGGGCACTGGTGGGGGCCGTTCGGTCTGCTGCTGGCGGCGATGGCGCTGCTCGGGATCGTGATCTCGCTGCTGTTCGCCGATACGCCGGGGCCGTTTCCGGCGGGGGCGGGCGGGCTCGCCGGCCTCCTGGGCGCCAATGCGATCGAGGCGGTGGCGACGCGCTTCGGTGGCGGGCTGTCGGGCTGGATCGTCGGCCTGATCGGGCTGATCGCGCTGGGCGGCGGTCTTGCGCTGACCGCCCGGGTCTTCGCGCTCGACTGGGCGCAGTTCTTCACCCTGCCCGATTTCCTGCGCCGCCGGGTCGAGACGGGCGAATTCGACCTGCCGCTGCTGCCCAGGAAAGCCGCGGAGGAAAAGCCGGAGAAGACCCGCCGCAAACCCGCGCCGGTCGAAGCGGCCGAGGAACCCGCGCCCCCTCGCCGCGCGCCCGAAATCGCCGACCCGCTGCCCGCGCCCGCCCAATCCCGCCCGGCAACCGCGATCCAGCGCGACATGTTCGCCAACTACCAATTGCCAAGCCACGATTTGCTGACCGATGCGCCGCCCCATACCGCGCAGAAGCTCGACAAGATCGCGCTCGAACGCAATGCCCGCCTGCTCGAGAACGTGCTCGACGACTTCAACGTCAAGGGCGAGATCACGGCGGTTCGCGCCGGCCCGGTCGTCACCATGTACGAGCTGGAACCGGCGCCGGGCATCAAGGCCAGCCGCGTGGTCGGCCTGGCCGAAGACATCGCCCGCAACATGAGCGCGATCAGCGCCCGGGTCTCGCCCATTCCGGGCCGTACGGTGATCGGCATCGAACTGCCCAATGCCGACCGCCAGATGGTGAGCTACAAGGAATTGGCGACCTCGGCCGCCTTCGTCGACAGCAAGGGCAGCCTGCCGATGATCCTCGGCAAGGACATCGCGGGCGAGCCGATCGTCGCCGATCTTGCCGCCATGCCGCATCTGCTGGTCGCCGGCACCACCGGGTCGGGCAAGTCGGTCGGCCTCAACACGATCCTGCTCTCGCTGCTCTACCGCTTCACGCCCGACGAGTGCCGCCTGATCCTGATCGATCCCAAGGTGCTGGAACTCAAGACCTACGACGATATCCCGCATCTCCTCTCGCCGGTCGTCACTGAGCCTGCGAAATCGGTCCGCGCCCTGAAATGGGCGGTCGAGGAAATGGAGAAACGCTACCGGATGATGAGCAGCGTGAATTCGCGCAACATCGCCGGCTTCAACGAGAAGGTCCGCTCTGCCGCAGCCAAGGGCGCGCCGCTTGGCCGCCGGGTGCAGACCGGCTTCGATGCGGAGACCGGCGAGGAACTGTACGAGGAAGAGCAGCTCGATTATCAGCCGCTGCCCCTGATCGTGCTGATCGTCGACGAGCTGGCCGATCTGATGGTTACGGTGGGCAAAGAGATCGAGGTCCTGATCCAGCGCCTCAGCCAGAAGAGCCGCGCGGCGGGCATCCACCTCATCATGGCGACGCAGCGCCCCTCGGTCGACGTCATCACCGGTGTCATCAAGGCCAATCTGCCGACCCGCATCAGCTTCAAGGTGACCAGCCGGATCGACAGCCGCACCATTCTGGGCGAGCAGGGCGCCGAACAGCTGCTGGGCAAGGGCGATATGCTCTACAAGCCCAACACCGGCGCGATGGTCCGCGTCCACGGCCCCTTCGTGGCGGACGACGAAGTGGAGCGGGTGGCCGATCACTGGCGCGCGCAGGGCAAGCCCGCCTATGTCGACGCGGTTACGGAAGAACCGGAAGATGGCGGCGGTTACAATTTCGAGGACGAGTTCACCGCGTCCGACAATCCGGAGGAGCGCAAGTATCGCCAGGCCTGCCAGATCGTGATCGAGAATCAGAAGGCGAGCGGCAGCTGGCTCCAGCGGCAGATGGGCGTCGGCTACAACACCGCCGCCAAATGGATCGAGCGGATGGAGGAAGAAGGGCTGGTCGGCGCCGCCAACCATGTCGGCCGGCGCGAGATTTTCCGCGACCAGGACGGCAACCCGCTCTAGCCCCTCCGCATGTCCGAAACCGCTTCCCTACGATCTCCCGCTGCCGACCCTGCCGATGCCGCGGAACCCGGCGATGCAGATGGCGAAAACACCACCCGTGAGCGCAAACCCCCTGGCTGGGTCTACAGCCCGCTCGGCCGGGCGCTGGTGCCGCTGCGGCGCTGGTGGCTCGACCGGGTCATCGAGGATGTCGACCACACCGAGGTGATCGCCAAGATCGCGAGCGATAGCACCACCTCGCCGCGCTACATCTTCATGACCATGATGTCGGCCGGCATCGCCATTCTCGGCATGCTGCTGTCCTCGCCGGCGGTGGTGATCGGGGCGATGCTTCTGTCGCCTCTGATGAGCCCGATCCTGGGGGCCGGTTTCGCACTCACATCGGGCAAGATCAAATGGCTGCGGATCAGCGTGCGGGCGCTGTTCATCGGCAGCGTCGCGGCGGTCGCCTTCACCGCGCTGATCGTGCTGGTCTCGCCCTTGCAGACGATGACGCCCGAGATCGCCTCGCGCACACGGCCCAATCTGTTCGACCTGCTGGTTGCGCTGTTCTCCTCGCTCGCCGGGTCCTATGCGATGATCCGCGGGCGCGAGGGCACGATCGTGGGCGTCGCCATCGCCACCGCCCTGATGCCGCCGCTGGCCGCGGTGGGATACGGGCTGGCGACGATGAACTGGACGGTCTTCCTCGGCGCGCTGGCGCTGTATGTGACCAACTTCCTCACCATCGCGCTGACCGCCACGATCATGGCGCGCCTCTACGGCTTCCGCACCGATCTTTCGACCCGGCAGGGCTGGTTCCAGAATTTCGGCATCTTCGTGGTGTTCGTCGCGCTGGCCGTGCCGCTCGGCCTCTCCCTGCGCCAGATCGCGCTGGAGGCGAACGCGCAGCGGGTGGTGCAGGCGGCGATCGCCGCAAGCTTTCCCGAGGATGCGCAGGTCAGCGATGCGAGCATCGACTGGGAAAGCGAACCGCTTTTGATTTCCGGTATCGTCTTCACGCCCGCCTTCAACGCGGCGGCCAATAGCGAGATCTCGCGCCGGCTGCAGGACGATCTCCTTCGCACGGTGACGGTGCAGATCGAGCAGTTCCAGGTCGGCACCGATCCCGGCGCGGCGGAGCAGGCGCAACTGGCACAGGCACGCGCCGCCCAGCAGGCCGAGGCGAGCGAGCGGCAGATCGCCGCGCTGACGGAGAACCTCGCGCTGGTAGCTGGGGTCGAGCGGTCGGCGGTCGTCGTCGATCGCGAACACAACCGCGCCATCGTGCGGGCGCGGCCGCTTCCCGGGCTGACGCTGGCGGGCTGGCGCATCCTCGAACGGCGCGCGGCGGCCAATACGCCGGGCTGGGAGGTCGAGCTGCGACCGCCGCTGCTGGCCCTGCCGTCGATTCCGTTGAACGAGGAAGGCGAAGCGACGGCGGAAGGCGAGCAGGCCCGCGCCGTCATCGCATGGGCGGCCCGCCGGCTCGATATGCCGGTCGTCCTCACGGGCGGCGATGCCGAGGCACGCGATTCGCTGGCGCAGTCGCTTACGGAGGCGGGCGTGACACTTACGCAAACCGAAGGCGGCCCGGCCGATGCGATCGAAGCGCGCTGGCAGATGCCCGAGCAATAAGATTACACGCCACGCGCTCCGCTTGCCGCGCCCCTGCGGCGGGCGTAACGGCGGCTGCAAATCCAGGAGAGAATTGCCATGCGCGTCGGATGTCCGAAGGAAATCAAGAACCATGAATACCGCGTCGGCCTGACGCCCGAAAGCGCGCACGAACTGGTGGCGCAGGGCAACGAGGTCTGGATCGAGAGCGGCGCCGGCCTCGGCATCGATGCGACCGACCAGCAATACATGGCCGCCGGGGCGAAGATCGTCGACGGGCCGGACCCGATCTTCGCCAAGTGCGAGATGGTGGTGAAGGTCAAGGAACCGCAGGCGGACGAGCGCAAGAAGCTGCGCGAGGGGCAGATTCTCTACACCTATCTCCACCTTGCGCCCGATCCCGATCAGACCCGCGATCTGGTCGACAGCGGCGTGACTGCCATCGCCTACGAGACGGTGACCGGCCCGCGCGGCCAGCTCCCGCTCCTGAAGCCGATGAGCCAGGTCGCCGGGCGGATGAGCGTGCAGGCCGGCGCCTCGGCGCTGGAAAAGGCGCATGGCGGGCGCGGCGTGCTGCTGGGCGGCGTCCCGGGCGTGATGCCGGGCAAGGTCGTGGTGATCGGCGGCGGCGTGGTCGGCTTCAACGCGGCGCAGATGGCGGTCGGCCTTGGCGCCAACGTCACCATCCTCGACCGCGATCCAGAAACGCTGGAAAAGGTCGGCACCCATTTCGAGGCGCGGGCCAGCACCCGCTTTTCCAACGCCGCCAACCTGCTGGATGCGGTGAGCGGGGCGGACCTCGTGATCGGCGCGGTCCTGATCCCCGGCGCCGCGGCCCCCAAGCTGGTGACCCGCAACATGCTGAAACGCATGCAAAAGGGTGCAGTGCTGGTCGACGTGGCGATCGATCAGGGCGGCTGCTTCGAAACCTCGAAGCCCACCACCCATGCCGAACCGACCTATGTGGTGGACGATGTGGTGCATTACTGCGTCGCCAACATGCCCGGCGCCGTGGCCCGCACCAGCACCTATGCGCTCAATAACGTGACTTTGCCCCACGCCCTGCGCATCGCGAGCCTCGGCTGGAAAGAGGCACTCAAGAGCGACCCGCATCTGGCGGAAGGGCTGAACGTCCATGCAGGCCAGGTCAGCTACCAGGCGGTGGCCGAGGAACTGGGCTACGAATATCGGACGGCGGCGGATATTCTGGGGATTTGAGGGGGCGGACGGCGGCTTGCGCCTCGATTGCGGTCGCTCGTGGTCTTAGCCATGCCGCCTAGAGGCCGTCGTTTATTTCAAGCCTAGTGGTTCTCACGCAATGACGGAAATGGGGTGGTTAGCGGACGTTGCAGCGTCTCGGAGACACGGCCTGACCGCTTTGTGGCTATTGTCCCAAAACAGACGCATCATCTTCGCGTAATTGTGCGTCGCCGGAAATTTCTCCATACGATTTCGCTTCTGCTCTGGCACCGTAATCGGATAGACCAGCATGGGAGGTTTTCAGCCGTAGGCGGACATTCTCCGTAAGGGTTTCACGTCTTATCTACTTGGGATTCGAACGGTTCAGGTGCTGCATACGGTCGGGGAGAAATTGAAAGCATTCGTCACTGTCGATGCGAAAGGGGTATCGGTTAACTTATTTCTCGAACTGTTCGACAAGCCTTTCTTGACAGACTCACTTGATATCCAGGCAAACGATCGTTGAAGCGAATAAGAGAAAAAACAAGATGATAGCTTCCGAATGAAAATGTCAAAAAAGCGGCGCGCGCGGCTCCTACTGGAGCGCCTCTCAGGGCTTCACATCATGCGAGAGCTGCCGGCTGGAATTGCCATCGCGCATGACATCCAGAAGTTCGCTCCCGGGTTTGAAATTCGGACGATCTTCGACATCGGTGCAAACGAAGGGCAATCTGCACTGCAGTTCGCAGGAGATTTCCCTAAGGCGAAGATTCATAGCTTTGAACCGGCTACCCGGATCTATGAGAAGCTGCGCGCAAAAACCGCTCATCTGCCCAATGTCCAATGCCATAATTACGCAATCGGTGCCGAAACCTCCGAGAAGCAGTTCGTGGTGAAGAACCTTGTCTCTCATATCATGGCAGCGGACGAGAGCGTTACAGGTCAAGAACTCCAGACGGTACAGGTCCGACGCTTGTCTGAGGTATCCGAGCAGCTTGCTGACCGGATAAGCTTACTGAAGATCGACACGGAGGGCCACGACTTTGAGGTTCTGCTCGGCGGTGAAAGTCTTTTCGACACCGCATCTGTTGATTTGGTTATTGTCGAAGCCGGCCTATACCCAGAGAACGACCGGCATGTTCCTATGCGCAGATTTCAAGACTGGTTTGAAGAGCGGGGATATTGCCTGTTCGGTATTTACGAACAAACCCACGAATTCACCGGCGAACCTCTTCTAAGGCGCGGGAATGTCGCGTTCATCTCACCGGAAGTGCGGCGAAAGCATCGGCGTTTCTAGCGCACCCTACTGTTCCCAGTCCGCTTGATCGGTATTCCTATCCTGCGTTCGGCCACACCCGCATGCTGAAGACGCGCCCGCCGTCTTTAGGGCAGTCGCTTCCTCTATGTCGGCGCAGGGGTCGTTAGAAAGCAGCCGCTACTCCCTCGCCAGAAACGGCCCCGCCACCGCGTTCGTAATCCGCGCCGGCCGCCCGCTCTCCCGATCGATCATTGCCCAGGTCGAGCGGACTGCGACCAACAGCTTGCCCCCCGCATCGTGGAAGTCCACGCAGCGGTCGAACTTCGCACCCTTTGGCTTGCCCGGGATGTAGGTGGTGCCGGTCACGGTCTCGCCTGCGCCGACATTGCCGCGATAGTCGATCTCGTGCCGCACCACGACCCAGACGTAGCGATCGACCACCGCCGAATCGGCCGCCGCGCGCCAGTGCGCTGTCGCGATATCCTGTACCCAGCGCACCCATACGGCGTTGTTGACATGGCCCAACTCGTCGATGTGTTCGGGCCGGGCGACGAACTCGCGCTCGTAGCTGTTGCTCACTCCGTCATGCCCATCTGCCACAGGATGAAGGCGTATTCCTCCGCCACTTCGTAAAGCGAGGCGAAGCGGCCGGACTTGCCGCCGTGGCCCGCGCCCATATTGGTCTTGAGCAGCAGCTCGTTATCGTCGGTCTTCACCTCGCGCAGCTTGGCGACCCATTTGGCCGGCTCCCAATAAGTAACGCGCGGATCGTTCAATCCGGCGGTGACCAGCATCGGGGGATAGTCCTGCTCGGTCGCCTGATCGTAGGGGCTGTAGCTCAGGATATAGGCGAAGGCCTGCTTGCTCGTCAGTGGGTTGCCCCATTCGGGCCATTCGCCCGGCGTCAGCGGCAGATCCTTGTCGAGCATGGTGTTGAGCACGTCGACGAAGGGCACATGCGCCACCACCGCGCCCCACAGGTCGGGATTGGTGTTGACCACCACACCCATCAGCTCCCCGCCCGCAGAGCCTCCGCTGGCACTGATCCGGCCCCTGGCGGTATAGCCGCGCTCGATCAGGCCCTCGGCCACGTCGACGAAATCGTTGAACGTGTTCGTCCGCTCGTTGAGCTTGCCCTGCAGATACCATTTGCGCCCCAGATCGTCGCCGCCGCGGATATGCGCGATTGCGAAGGCGAAGCCGCGATCGACGAGGCTCAACCGGCTGGTCGAGAACCCAGGCGGCACGGCATAGCCATAGGCGCCATAGGCATAGAGATGGAGCGGGCCGCCAGCCGGCCGGTCGGCACGGCTGACCACGGAAACGGGCACCATTGTCCCGTCGCGCGCGGCGATCTCGATCCGCTCGACCTTGTAGGCGCCAGCGTCGTAGCCGCTGGGTATTTCCTGCTGCTTCAATTGTTCGAGTTCGCCCGTGGCGACGTGATAGTCGAACACCGTATCGGGCGTGACCATGCTCTCGTAGGAGACACGCAGCCTGTCGGTATCGTATTCGGGATTGTTCGACAGGCCGGCGCTGAAGCTCGCCTCGGTAAAGGCGACCGGTTTCACGAGGTTGGGATCGGCGTAGCTGCGCAGCTGGATCTGGTCGAGCCCGCGCAGGCGCCCCTCGGTGACGTAGAAATCCTTGAACAGCTCGAACCCGTCGAGATAGAATTCGTCCGACCCTTCGATCAGCGTGGTCCATTCCCCCGGCCGCGCGAGCGGCGCGGTAGCGAGGCGGAAATTGACGTGATCGTCGTTCGTATGGACGTAGACCGTGGTTTCCCCGTCCCTTGTGCGCACGTCGACATCGTATTCCACGCCCTTGCGGCGCGGAGCGACGAGGATCTGTTCGCCGGTCGGATCGTCGGCCCGCACCAGGCGGACCTCGCTCGTCTCGTTGTCGCCGGTGGAAATGATCAGCCAGTCTTCCTGCGCGGTAAGGCCGGTGCCGACCCGGAAGCCATCGTCTTCGGTTTCACGGTAGAGTTCGACGTCCTCGGCCACCGGCGTGCCGATCACGTGCAACGTCGCGTCGTGGACGCGCCAGTTCTCGTTCGCCGTGCCGTATACGAGGCCGCGATCGCCCATCACCCAGGTCAGGCCCGACAGCGTGCCGGGGATCTCGTCGGCCAGCAGCTCGCCGGTCTGCAGGTCCTTGATCCGCGCGGTGAACCGCTCCGACCCGTTGGTGTCGGCCGAATAGGCGAGATAGCGCCCGTTCTTCGACACGGAGAAGGCGCCGAGCCGGAAATAATCGAGCCCTTCGGCCAGCTCGTTCTCGTCGAGCATCAGCTGCGCCGCGCCGCCGCCTGCGGGCTTGCGATAGTGCAGGGGGTATTCCTTGCCCTGCTCGAATTCGGACCAGTAAAGCCAGTCGCCATCCTTTTGCGGCACGGTGGATTCATCTTCCTTGATCCGCGCCTTCATCTCTTCATAGAGGCGTTCGACCAGCGGCTGGTGATCGGCCATGCGCGCTTCGAACCAGGCGTTTTCCGCCTTCACATGCGCCAGCACGTCCGCATCGTCGACATCGGGATAGCTCTCGTCCTTCAGCCAGGCATAGGGATCGGCGATGGTGATGCCGTGATGGCTGTAGGAATGATCGCGCTTCTCGGCGACGGGCGGGCTGGTCGGTTGGGTCACGGATGTCCCTCTGGTGGTTTTCGGAGCCGCGGTTTGCGCGGCGAGCGGGCCTGCAACGGCAAGCGAGGCGGCAGATAGGCACGCGGCAAGGCGCATATAACCCATGATCGATCCTCCATCATGCGGGGCAACGGTGGAAAGGCGCGCCGCGATCGTCTAAGCAGAGGGCATGATTACGCGGCGCATACCCGCGCCGCAAGCGCCGCCCGTCGCGGAAGAAAACGCGGCCCGCGGGACGAAAGGATTTTGACCATGCTCATGCAGACTCACGAAGCGCGGCTCGACGCTTTGCGCACCGAACTTCAAAAACGGGGCCTCGACGGGTTCGTGGTGCCGATCTCCGACGAACATATGAGCGAATATGTCGGCAGCTACGCGCAGCGTCTGCAGTGGCTCACCGGTTTCGGCGGCAGCGCGGGCAGCGCGGTGGTGCTGAAGGATCGCGCCGCCATGTTCACCGACGGGCGCTACACCGTGCAGGTGCGCGAGCAGGTGGACGGCAAGCTCTACGATTACGAGGACGTGCCCAGGACTTCGCCCGCCAAGTGGATCGCAGCGCATGCCGGCAAGGGCGCGCGGATCGGCTACGATGCATGGCTGCACGGCGTCGAATGGGCGGAAGAGGCGGCGACGCTGTTCGCCAAGAAGGGCATCGAACTCGTCGCGGTCGACGGCAATCCGATCGACGCGGTCTGGGTCGACCGCCCCGAACCCAGCCCTGCGCCCGCCGTGCCGCACGAGGATCGCTTCGCCGGCCGCTCCAGCGCGGACAAGCGCGCCGCAATCGCCGACTGGCTGAAGGAAGAGGGCTATGACGCGACGGTCATCACCGCGCTCGATTCCGTCGCCTGGGTGCTGAACATGCGCGGGGCCGACATCGCCAACACGCCGGTGGCCTTGTCCTATGTCGTCGCCCATGCCGACGGGACCGCCGAACTGTTCATCGCGGGCGAGAAGGTGACGCCCGAACTCACCCAGCATTTCGGCAATGCCGTGACCGTGCGCGAGCGCGGCGATTTCGAACCGGCGCTCGCCAACCTCAAGGGCAAGACCGTGGCGGTCGATCCCAAGCATGCGGTCGCAGGCATCTTCCGCGCGCTGGAGCAGGGCGGGGCCAAGGTCGTGCGCGATGCCGATCCCGCCGTGCTGCCCAAGGCGATCAAGACGCCGGCGGAACAGCAGGGCCACCGCGACGCGCAGGCGCGCGACGGGGCGGCGGTCGTCCGCTATCTCCGCTGGATCGCCGAGAACGCCCCGTCGGGCGAAGTCGATGAACTGACCGCCGCGGCGAAGCTGCGCGAATTCCGCGGCCTGAGCGCGGACCTGAAAGATACCAGCTTCGACACGATCAGCGCCGCCGCCGGCCATGCCGCCCTCCCGCACTACAAGGTGGACGAGGAGAGCAATATCCCGATCCCGCCCTCCAGCATCTATCTGTGCGATTCGGGCGGCCAGTATCTCGACGGCACGACCGACATCACGCGCACCGTCTGGGTCGGCCCGGGCGAACCGTCGGTCGAGATGGTCGATCGCAACACGCGCGTCCTCAAGGGCCATATCGAACTCGCGCTCGCGACCTTTCCCGACGAGACGACCGGCGGCGCCCTGGATGCGCTGGCGCGGATGCATCTGTGGCAGGCGGGCGTGGATTACGGCCACGGCACCGGCCACGGCGTCGGCAGCTATCTTTCGGTGCATGAGGGGCCGCAGCGGATCTCCAAGCCCGGCGGTGCCTTCCCCGGCACCGAGACGCCGCTGCGCGAAGGCATGATCCTGTCCAACGAGCCGGGCTATTACAAGGCTGGCGAATACGGCATCCGGATCGAGAACCTCGTGCTGGTCGTGGATGCGGGGATCGCGGGTGCGGAAGGCAAGTATCTCGGTTTCGAGACGCTGACGCTGGTACCGCTCGACTGGCGGCTGGTGGACAAGGCGCTGCTTACGCCGCGCGAGATCGCCTGGTGGAACGATTATCACGCGCAGGTCCGCGCGGTGCTGGCACCGCAACTGGACGGCGCAGACCGCGAATGGCTCGAAACGGAATGCCGGCCATTGTAGAACCGCAAATGTTCACATAATGTTCTGCCGGGTCGCGAGTCGTTCGACAGGAGAACTTGCATGATCGGTTATGTGACGCTCGGTACCAATGATCTGCGCCGCGCCGCCGCTTTCTACGACCCCATCGCCGCCGAACTCGGCTACGGCCGGATGATGGATTTCGAGACGTTCATCGCCTGGGGGTCGATGGATGGCGGCGCTGGGCTGGCGGCGACCAAACCGTTCGACGGCGAACAGGCCACGGTCGGCAACGGCACGATGGTGGCGCTCGAATGCAAGGACCGCGAACAGGTCGCCAGGCTCTACGACATCGCGTTGTCGAACGGCGGCAGCGACGAGGGTGAACCGGGCCCGCGGGGCGAGCCGGACGAGAACGGCATCCAGTTCTACGCCGCCTATTTCCGCGATCCGGACGGCAACAAGCTCAACGCCTTCCTGATGGAGCGAACCGCAGGATAGGGCGGCACGCGCCCCCCTTTCGGGGGTCAGCGCATCAACCCGCCGATGATGTTGCGCACGAAGGCGCTTGCCCCGGTGTGCAGCGGGTTGGCGCGCGATTTCTTGCCGAGCACGGCGGCGACCGCGATCGAAGTGAGCGATCCGGCCGCCGCTCTGGTCGCAGCCTTGCCGGCCTTGCCCCACAGGGAGGGCGATTTGCGCGCTTCCTTCGCGACTTCTTGGCGGCCCTTTGCTTCGACCTCCTCGGCCGTCGCGGCGGCATCGGCGGCTTTGGCGGCGAGCACTTCCTGCGCACTTTCGCGGTTCACGGCCTCGTCGTATTTGCCATCGAGGTCGCTGACCGAGTTGACGATCCTGCGTTCTTTTTCCGTCACCGGGCCGAGACGCGAATGGGGCGGCTTGATCAGCGTGCGCTGCACCACCGTGGGTGCGCCGTCTTCATCGAGCGTAGATACAAGCGCCTCGCCCACTTGCAGTTCGGTGATTGCGCGCTCGACATCGAGGGCGGGATTGATGCGGAAGGTTTCCGCCGCCGCCTTGATCGCCCGCTTGTCGCGCGGGGTGAAGGCGCGCAGCGCGTGCTGCACCCGATTGCCCAATTGCCCGGCGATCTTCTCGGGAATGTCGATCGGGTTCTGGGTCACGAAATAGACGCCGACCCCTTTCGAACGGATCAGGCGGACGACCTGCTCGACCTTGTCCTCCAGCGCGGCGGGCGCGCCGTCGAACAGCAGATGGGCCTCGTCGAAGAAGAAGACAAGCTTGGGTTTATCGAGATCGCCCACCTCGGGCAGGGTCTCGAACAGTTCGGCCAGCAGCCACAGCAGGAAGGTCGCATACAGTTTCGGGCTGCGCATCAACTGATCGGCGGCAAGGATGTTGATCGTCCCGCGCCCCTGTTCGTCAAGCGCGAGGAAGTCGTCGATCTCCAGCGCCGGCTCACCGAAGAACAGCCCTGCGCCCTGGCTTTCCAAGGTCAGCAATTGCCGCTGGATCGCGCCGACGCTGGCCTTGGAGACATTGCCGTATTTCCCCGACAGCGCGCTCGCATTCTCATAGGCGAAGGCCAGCATCGCCTGCAGATCGCCCAGATCGAGCAGCAAGAGCGCATTGTCGTCGGCATAGCGGAAGACGATGTTGAGCACGCCCTCCTGCGTGTCGTTGAGATCGAGCAGGCGGGCGAGCAGCAGCGGCCCCATCTCGCTGATCGTGGTGCGGATGGGGAAGCCCTGTTCGCCATACAGGTCCCAGAACACCGCCGCATTGTCGGCATAGGCATAGTCGTCCATGCCCAGCGCCTTCGCGCGGCCCTCCAGCTTGTCGGCATGGCGGAACTGCGCGCTGCCGGCCATCGCGATGCCGGACAGATCGCCCTTCACATCGGCGAGGAAGACCGGGACGCCGTGCGCGGAAAAACTCTCGGCAAGGCCCTGCAGGGTCACCGTCTTGCCGGTGCCGGTTGCGCCCGCGATCAGGCCGTGCCGGTTCGCCTGGTCGAGCCGCAGGGCCTGCCGCCCGCCATCGTCGCCCTGCCCGAGAAAAATCGCGTCCATCCGGCTGTCTCCCGCGCTGTGCCGATCGCGTCCTGCATTGGCGCAGGGGCGCGGGCGCGGTCAAGCAATCCTCGACTTGTGCAGGCGACGCGCTAAAGGCTGGGCGCATGGGGAAGCGGCTGCCTTTCGTCCTGCTCGACGATGCGCGCGAAGACGGCGCGGTTGCTGCCATGCTGTTCGAAAACCCGCGCGAGATCTTCGTCGCGCGCCGGCCGGGCGAGGTTGCCGCTGTGCTCGATGCGGCGGGTGCGGCACAGGCCCGTGCACAGGCAGAAGGCGCCACGCTCGCCGGATATATCGCCTACGAGGCCGGGCTGGCGCTGGAGCCGAAGCTGGCCCCGCTGGCCGAGGGGCGGAGCGGGGCGGCGGGTCCGCTCGTCTGGCTCGGCCTGTTCGGCGAGGGGCAGCGCCTCGCGGCGGATGAGGTGGCGGAGTGGCTGGCCCGCACGGCCACCGGGCCGGGCCATGTCGGACCGCTCGAACCGCAGCTTTCGCCTGGCGGATATGCGCAGGCTTTCGCCCGGCTGCAGGACGCGATCCGGGCGGGCGATATCTATCAGGCGAACCTGACCTTTCCGCTCGCCGGCGGCTTCACCGGCGATCCGCTGGGCCTGTACGCGGCGCTGCGGCCGTCCGCCCGGGCGGGGCATGGGGCGGTGGTGTTCGACGGGTCGCACTGGCTCCTCAGCCTGTCGCCCGAACTGTTCGTCTCGCTCGAGAATGGCGAGGCGACCGCCCGGCCGATGAAGGGAACCCGGCCGCGCGGCGGGGATCCGGCGCGCGATGCCGAACTCGCCGGCGAACTCGCCGCGTCGGCAAAGGACCGGGCAGAGAACCTGATGATCGTCGACCTGATGCGCAACGACCTTGCCCGCGTGGCCGAGGCGGGCAGCGTGCGGGTGGAAAACCCCTTCGCCGTCGAAACCTACCCCACCGTGCACCAGATGGTCAGCGTGGTGCGCGCGCGGCTGGGCGAGGGGCAGGGGCCGCTGGACCTCGTCGGGGCGCTGTTCCCCTGTGGCTCGATCACCGGAGCGCCCAAGATCCGCGCCATGGAGCTGCTCGCCGAAATCGAGCGCGACCCGCGCGGCCCCTATTGCGGCGCGATCGGGCGGATCGGGCCGGGTGGCGACGCCGCGTTCAACGTCGCCATCCGCACCCTGCGCCTGACCGAGATGGAGAACGGGCGCGGCAAGGCCGTGCTCGGCGTGGGCGGGGCGATCGTCGCCGACAGCGATGCGGATGCCGAACGGCGCGAAGCGTTGCTCAAGGGCGCGTTCGCCCGCGCGTCATCGCCGGATCTTGCCGCCGCGCAATTCGACCTGATCGAGACGATGCGCTTCACCCCCGAAGAAGGCCTGGCCTTCCTGGAACAGCATCTGGCGCGCCTGAAACGCAGCGCGCAGGAACTGGGCTTCCTGTTCGACCGGCATCAGGCGCGCAATCAACTCCACGCCCTGTGCTTCACGGTCGAGAAGCCGAGCCGGGTGCGCCTGCTCGCCGCGCGGTCGGGTGCCATCGCGATCGACGTGCAGGATCTGGGCGCGGCATGGCCCGATCCGGCGCGCTGCATCGTGCTGCCCCTGCCGGTCGATGCGGGCGACTGGCGGCTGCGTCACAAGACCTCGGATCGCGGCTTCTACGAAGACGGGCGGCGCGTTGCCGAGGGTGTGGGCGCGCAGGAGGCGCTGTTCGTGCGCGCGGACGGCTTGCTGACCGAAGGGTGCATCACCAGCCTGTTCGTCGAGCGGGACGGCATGCTCCTCACCCCGCCGGCCGGGCGCGGCCTGTTGCCCGGGGTGCTGCGCCAGTCGCTGCTCGAGAGCGGCAAGGCGCGCGAGGCGGATATGCGGATCGAGGATCTCGAGGATGGCTTCCTGATCGGCAACGCCGTTCGCGACCTGATGAAGGCGCAGCTCGCCAGCTAAGGAATTTATGCAGGACATCCCGATACTCTACGAAGACGCCGAAGCCCTGGTGATCGACAAGCCGGCAGGCCTGCCGGTCGACCGGCCGCGCAAGGGCGGGCCATGCCTCGAGGATCATTTCGAACAATTGCGCCTCGGGTTTCAGCGCGATCCGGTCCCCGTCCACCGGCTCGACACCGATACCAGCGGATGCCTGCTGCTGGCGCGCAATCCCAAGGCGCTGAAGCGGTACGGCCATGCTTTCGAGGAACGGCAGGTCGGCAAGCGCTATCTCGGCATCCTCGCCGGCATTCCGGACGAGGAGGAAGGCACGATCGACCTCGCTTTGTCGAAGATCAGCAGCGCCGAGAAAGGCTGGCGCATGATCGCGGCGCGCAAGGGCAAGCCCTCGATCACCCATTGGCGGGTCGCCGCGCTGGGCGAGGGGCGGGCGCTGGTCGAATTCCGGCCCGAAACCGGCCGTACGCACCAGATCCGCATCCACGCGCTCGCCGGTCTGGGCATCCCTCTGCTGGGCGATCCCATATACGGGACGGGCAAGGGGGCGCCGCGCACCATGCTGCATGCCGCCGGGCTGACCGTGCAGCGCGAGAAGAAGCCCGCGATCGAGGCCGCCGCCCCGCTGCCGGCGGATTTCGCCGCCGCCGGGTTCGCACAAGCCTAGGCGCTATGGGCAGGCCGGATGGGTAAGATCGCCGACCGCGCGCTGGAGATCGCGGAGGAGAAGTTCATCGCCTCGTCCGGCCCCGGCGGGCAGAACGTCAACAAGGTGGCGAGCGCGGTGCAATTGCGCGTCGACGTGTTCCGCCTTGGCCTGCCGCCCGAGGCCTATGCCCGCCTGCAGGAGATCGCCGGCAGCAAGCTGACCAAGGGCGGCGAGATATTGATCGCGGCCAACGAATACCGCACCCAGGAACAGAACCGCGAGGCGGCACGCGAACGCCTGCTCGCCCTGCTGGCCGATGCGCTCAACCCGCCGAGGAAACGCCGGAAGAGCCGGTTGAACCGGGTCGGCAAGGTCAAGCGGCTGAAAGCGAAGAAGGAACGCGGCGCGGTCAAGGCGAAACGCGGCAAGGTCGACTGGTAGCCTGCCCCGCATGCCCGCGCTTGACTTTCGCCCGTGAATCGCGCAGTGGCCGCGCCGGAACGGCGGTGCTGCGCGCGCCGCCCTTATTTTTTCGGCCCGGTCCCGGCCAGCGGGGCGGCCCACCAGAGATATTTAGGATTACGACATGGCGAAACCCGCAACCGTCAAGATCAGGCTCGTCTCGACCGCCGATACGGGCTTCTTCTATGTCACGAAGAAGAACCCGCGCAACATCACGGAAAAGATGACCTTCCGCAAATACGATCCCGTCGCGCGCAAGCACGTCGAGTTCAAGGAAGCGAAGATCAAGTAATCGGCGCTTGCCGGACAGGCTTGCTGAACCGCGGGAACGGCCCGGGTTCACTGGCGGTTCAATGCTCCGACCTACAAACGGGAGCATGAGCATCTTGTCTTTTCCCAACCGGCGTTCCGCCACCGCCGCAGCGGCCCTCGCGCTTGCCGTCGGCATCCCCGCGACTTTCGTGATAGCGCCGGCCCCGGTCGAAGCCGCCGCCGGCGATCTCGACAAGGCCGTCGCCGCGCTGCGCGGCATTTCCACGATGAAGGCCGATTTCACGCAGACCGACCGCAACGGTCAGAGCGTGTCCGGCGTCATGACGCTGAAGCGCCCCGGCAAGATCCGCTTCCAGTACGACAAGAGCGTGCCGATGCTCGTCGTCTCGAACGGCAAGTCGATGTACCTGATCGATTACGAGGTCAATCAGGTCCAGCGCTGGCCGATCAAGAACTCGCCGCTCGGCGCGCTGCTCGATCCCAGTCGCGACATGAAGAAATACGGCAAGCTGCTGCCGACCGATCACCCTGATGTGGTGAGCGTGCAGGTGCGCGATACCAGCCATCCCGAATACGGTGTCATCACGCTGATCTTCAACCGCGACGCATCGGCGCCCGGCGGCCTGCAACTGACCCACTGGGTCGCCCTCGATGCGCAGAATCACCGCACCACCGTCCGGCTGCGGAATCAGCGTTACGGCGTCTCGGTCGCGGACAGCGCGTTCACCTTCCGCGACCCGCGCAGATCGTCTCGTCGCCCCGGGTGAACCGGCCAGCGACGGAGCGTTCCAGGAAAGCGTCATACGCATGAGGGCATTCATTCAATAGCAAGACGTTAAGGCCTATCTATAGTCGAACGAGACGACGGGAGGCGGGTTTCCCCCCTGTTGACCCCCAACCAGAAGGTCGGCTCGTAGCAAGCGTGACGAACGCTCAAGGAACCCCCGAGCCATGCCCCCGGCTCGGGGGTTTTCCTTTGCCTGTGGTCGGCGCCCCCGCATCGACCGGAGGCGTGCAGCGGAGGGCTGGACCGGGGCGGTCGCCCGCCCTATCTGGCCGGCATGGTCTCCGTTGCAACCTGGAACATCAATTCGGTGCGCCTGCGCATGCCGATCGTCGCCCGCTTCCTGAAAGAACAGGCGCCCGACATTTTGTGCCTGCAGGAGATCAAGTGCCAGGAGGACCAGTTCCCCTACGAGGCGTTTCGCGATCTCGGTTACGAGCACATCGCGGTGCATGGCCAGAAGGGCTATCACGGCGTCGCGACGGTCGGGAAGATCCCGTTCCGCGATTTTTCGAAACACGACTGGCAGGACAATGGCGAGGCGCGGCATATCGGCGTCGAACTCACTGATTCCGCGCATCGGGGCATGATCGTCGAGAATGTCTACGTGCCCGCCGGCGGCGACATTCCCGATCGCGAACAGAATGCGAAGTTCGGGCAGAAGCTCGATTTCCTCGAACGCATGACCCGCTGGGCCGATGCGGTGGACCGGCCGACCCTGATCGTCGGCGATTTCAACGTCGCCCCGCTCGAAAGCGACGTGTGGAGCCACAAGCAATTGCTGAAAGTGGTCAGCCACACCCCGATCGAGGTCGACAGCCTGCAACGTTTCATGGACGCGCATGGCTGGCGCGATATCGGCCGCGAACATATCGCCGCGCCCGAGCGGTATTACAGCTGGTGGAGCTACCGTTCGAAGGACTGGAAGACGAACGATCGCGGCCGCCGGCTCGACCATATGTGGGCCAGCCCCGAACTGGCGCGGCAGGCGACCGCGCACCGGGTGCACGAGGACGCACGCGACTGGGAAAAACCGTCGGACCATGTGCCGCTGGTGACGGAGTTCGATCTCTGAGCGAAGCGGCGTCTCCCGCGCGCCGGGCGGCGCAGGCGATCGACGCGCTGCGCCATGGCTGGCCGCTGGCCTTGCCCGGCGCACCCCTGCTGCAACCGGTGGAGACGGCGTTCGGCCAATCGCATGCCGACCGCCTGCTGATCTCCGCCAGCCGGGCGGCGACCTTGAAACTGGCGAACCAGCGCGATGCGGCGATCCCCGGCCAGCCGGTGCTGCTGCGCGGGGCGGAGCGGTTCGGCGTGGCGCACGCGCTGGGGGTGGCCGATCCCGCGCTCGACCTCGCCAATCCGATGAAGGGGCCGTTCGCGGCGCTGGAATGCGACTGGGCGGAGCAGGCGGCGGCGGCGCTGGAACTGGCGCGACTGGCCGGCATTCTGCCTGCCTTCCTCGTCGATCCGGACGGGGCGGGCGAACCGGTCGAGGTCTTGCCGGCTGACCTCGCCGCGTTTCGCGATCCCGCGCGCCTCGCCATTGCCAGCCGCGCGAAACTGCCGGTCGCGGCGGCGCAGGATGCCCGCATCGTCGCCTTCCGCAGCCCCAACGACACGCGCGAGCACGTCGCGCTGATCATCGGCGAACAGCGTTCGGACCGCCCGCCGCTGGTGCGCCTGCATTCCGAATGCCTGACCGGCGACATTCTCGGCAGCCTGAAATGCGATTGCGGCCCGCAACTGAACGCGGCGCTGGCCGCGATGGCGGAGGAGGCAAAGGGCGGCGGTTGGGGCGTGCTGCTCTATATGCGGCAGGAGGGGCGGGGCATCGGCCTCATCAACAAGCTGCGCGCCTATCGTCTGCAGGATCAGGGATTCGACACGGTGGATGCGAACACGCGGCTCGGCCTGCCGGACGAGGCGCGCGATTTTCCCACCGCGGCGCGTATGCTCGACTTGCTGGGCGTGCGCAGCATCCGCCTGCTGACCAACAATCCGGCCAAGGTCGCGGCACTGGAAGCCGCCGGCGTCGCCGTGGCGGAACGCGTGCCTCACGCCCTTCCCGACAATCCGCACAACGCCCATTACCTCGCGACCAAGCGCGACCGGGCGGGGCATCTCCTCGACTAGCGCAGGCGCCGCCCGAGGGCCTCGCCCATGCGGACGCTGTCGCCGGCCTTGAACCGGTCCAGCCATTCGACGCGGCCGGGCTCGAACAACAGCACCGTGGTCGAGCCGAGGATGAAGCGGCCCATCTCGTCGCCGGCCTTGAGCATATGTTCGCCGGGCGCGAAGCGGTCGTGCACCAGTTTGGGGGCATGGGTTTCGACCGGGCCGCCCCACACCGTCTCGATACCCGCCACGATCATCGCGCCGACCATGACGCTGGCGAACAGGCTGTCCTCCCCTTCGAACAGGCTGGCGAGGCGTTCGTTGCGGGCGAACAGGCCGTCGACATTCTCCGCCGTCACCTGGTTGACCGAGAACAGGTCGCCCGGCACGTAAGTGGTCGAAACCAGCGATCCCGTGGCGGGCATGTGCACCCGGTGATAGTCCTTGGGGCTGAGATAGATCGTCGCGAAGGCACCGCCCTCGAACCGGCGCGCGGCTTCGTCATTCCCGCCGAGCAGTTGGGTGGCGGTAAAATGGCGGCCCTTGGCCTGGAAGATGCGACCATGTTCGATCCGCCCGATCTGGCTGATCGCACCGTCGGCGGGGCTGAGGATGTATTGTGCCCCATCGGCCAGCGGGCGGGCGCCGGGCTTCAACTCGCGGGTGAAGAAATCGTTGAAGCTGCGGAACTGGCCTTCGCTGCGCGCCGCCTCGCCCATGTCGACATTGTAGGCGGCGATGAAGCGGCGGATGATGAGGTCGCGCAGCCACGGGGTTTCGCTGTTCGCCAGCTTGCCCGCCCCGCGCGAGATGGGGTGATGGGGCAGGGCGTGCTGCAACCAGATGAAGGGGGAGGCCATGGCGCGTTCGATGGACGGCTGCGCGGGTCAGCGCAACTGGCTGTCCTTGCTGCCGCGCCGGTTATAGGCGGAATGCTTCACCGCGCTGTCGCGGCCCGACTGGCAGGCGACGCAGGTGCGCACCCCGGGCAGGGCCGCGCGGCGTTTCTCCGGGATCGGTTCGCCGCATTCGTCGCAATATTCCGCGCTCTTTCCGGTCGGCATGCGGGATCGCGCCGCGCTCACCGCGTCGTTCACCGTATCGTCGATCTGATCCTGCACCGCACCGTCGCGGGTCCATCCGCCTGCCATTGCTTACTCCTTACGAGGAGAGAACGGCTGGCAGGCCAAGCGCGTTCCTCGCGGACCTAGTGCTGTCGAATCACCGCAAGGAACGCGTCGCCGTACGCCGCAAGTTTCTTCGCGCCGACGCCTTCGACGCGGCTCAGTTCCGCGCGGCTCGCCGGGCGGGCGGCGGCCATCTGGCGCAGAGTCGAATCGTGGAAGATCACGTAAGGTGGCAAGCCCGCCTCCTTCGCCAGATCGCGGCGCAGATTGCGCAAATCCTCGAACAGAGGATCGCCAACCGGATTCGCCTCCGATGCGCCGCGCCGCCCGCCGCGCTTGCGGGCCGGGGGGACGACGATCTCGACCGATTGCGCGCCTTTCAGAATATCGCGCGCATCCCCGCCGAGCGCGAGGCCGCCATGCTCGGTCGCCACCAGATCGCCGCGGGCTTGCAGGGCGCGCGACAGGGGCTGGAGCAGGCGCGCCTCCTCACCCTCGACGATGCCGAAGACCGACAGGCTTTCGTGCCCCTTTTGCAGCACGCGTTCGTCGCTCTGCCCGGTCAGCACCTTGAGGAGGTGGCCCATGCCGAAGCTCTGCCCGGTGCGATAGACGGCGCTCAGCAGTTTGCGGGCCAGTTCGGTCGCATCCGTCAAGCGGGGCGGGTCGAGGCAATTGTCGCAATTGCCGCAGGTCGGCGGCGGGTCTTCGCCGAAATGGCGCAGCAGCACGGCGCGGCGGCACTTGGGCGTCTCGACCAGCCCCGCCAGCGCGTCGAGCCGCTGGCGTTCGGCATTGCGGCGCTCTTCGCCGACTTCGGCCAGCCGCGAACGGGCGGTGCCGAAATCGCCCGCGCTCCAGAACACCTCGGCCCGGGCGGGATCGCCGTCGCGCCCGGCGCGGCCGGTTTCCTGGTAATAGCCCTCGATCGACTTGGGCACGCCGACATGGGCGACGAAGCGCACGTCGGGCTTGTCGATCCCCATGCCGAAGGCGACCGTGGCGACGATGATCATGTCCTCGCTGGCGACGAAGGCGGCCTGGTTGGCGGCGCGCGTCCCGGCATCCAGCCCGGCATGATAGGGCCGCACCGACCGTCCGCTGGCGGCGGCGAGCTTCTCCGCCAGTTCCTCGACCTTGCGGCGGGTTGGCGCATAGACGATGCCGGCGCCCGGGTGATCGGCCATCAGCGCAGTCAACTGCCGCACCGGATTGTCGCGCGCGGTGATGGCGTAGCGGATGTTCGCCCGGTCGAACCCGGCCAAGACCAGTCCGTCATCCGGAATGCCGAGCTGCGCCATGACGTCCGCGCGGGTCTGGCGATCGGCGGTCGCGGTCAGGGCCAAGCGGGGGACATGGCCGAACTGGTCCATCAGCGGGCGCAGCTGGCGATAGTCGGGCCGGAAATCGTGGCCCCATTCGGATACGCAATGCGCCTCGTCCACCGCGAACAGGGCCAGCGGGGTGGCGCTCAGGAACTCGCGGAACGCCGGCTGGCTGGCCCGTTCGGGCGCGACATAGAGCAGGTCGAGCTCTCCGGCGCGGAAGGCGTCCTGCGTCTCGCGCCAGTCGGCATCGGCGCTGGTCAGCGTGGCGGCGCGGATACCGTTCGCTCGTGCACTGCGCAGCTGGTCGTGCATCAGGGCGATCAGCGGGCTGATGACCACGCAGGTCCCCTCCAGCATCATGGCGGGCAGCTGATAGGTGAGCGACTTGCCCGCGCCGGTCGGCATCACGGCAAGGGTCGATTCCCCAGAAAGCACGCGCGCGACGACATCGGCCTGCTTGCCGCGAAAGTCGTCGAAACCGAAGATGTCGCGCAGATATTCGCGGGCGCGGGCGAGGCGATCCATGTCCAGTGCCTTGGGAGCAGAGCCGGCCGGGCGCAAGCGCGCAACGCGTTTTTCCCGTGGCCAGCGCTGCCCTGCCGGAGTAACACGCCGGACCGACGCGGCAATGTGGTGCCGCACCTTCAAGGAGTAATGCAATGAAGTTCCGTTTCGCCGTGCTCGCCGCCGGTTCCATCGCCCTTGCCGCATGCGGCGGCGGGAACGACGATGCCTCGACCGAAGCGCAGGCCGACACCGTCGAGATTACCGCCGACGAGGCGCTGGCCCCGGTGAACGAAGCACCGGTCGCCGATCCGAACGCCAATGTCGTGACCGCCCCGGCCACTCCGGTCGACGAGACGACCGAGGAAGAGCGCATCCAGGAAGCGGGCGACAACGCTGCGGATACGGCCGCCGCTGCGATGGATGCGATGGCGGAAGACAGCGCCGATCAGCAGAATTGATCCGGAACGGCGGGGGCCGGACGCGCGCCTCCGCCGTCTTGCCGTAGCGGATTTGGCGCGCCGGATATCTGCCGCTAGAAAACCGGGTATGATTCACCGTTCGCACCTCGCCTTGGCGGCAACCCTCGTTCTTGCCGGATGCGGTACGCCGCCCGAACAGCAGCGGGTCGATCCCGCGAGCGAAGAAGAGGCACAGGCGCTCGAGGCTGCCGCGTCCATGCTGGATGCCGGCGAGATGCCCGCGGCGGACGCGCCCGTTCCAGACAACCAGACATCGGGAGAAACACGATGAGCGATGCACCCGCCGCCGCCAATCCGGGTATGGACCCGGACGTTTTCGAACAGTTCCACGAGCAGCTCGAACGCTATGTCCGCGAACGGCTCCTGCCGGCGGAAAAGGACGTCATCGAGAACGACCGCATTCCCGAGGAGATTGTCGAGGAAATGAAGGAGATGGGGCTGTTCGGCCTCTCCGTTCCCGAAGATCACGGCGGGGCGGGCCTCAACATGACGCAATATGCCAAGATCGTGAAGACGATGGCCTATGCCGCGCCCGCCTATCGCTCGATCTTCTCAATCAATATCGGCATGTTCAATTCCGCGCTGAAGAACGGCGGCACCAAGGCGCAGCAGGAGGAATGGTGGCCGCGCATCGCGGGCGGCGAGATCGCCTGCTTCGGCCTTACCGAACCCGGCTCGGGCAGCGACAGTGCGGCGATGCAGACCACCGCCCGCCCCGATCCCGATGGCAATGGCTGGATCCTCAACGGCTCCAAGCGCTACATCACCAATGCGCCCCATGCCGATGTCGCGCTGATCATGGCGCGCACGGAGAAGGAGGCGCAGCCCAAAAACGCGCATGTCTCCGCCTTCATTGTGCCGATGGACACGCCGGGCGTGTCGGTCGGCAGTTCGGACAAGAAGATGGGGCAGGCGGGTAGCCATATCGCCGACGTCATGCTCGACGATGTGCATGTGCCGGGCGATGCGCTGCTCGGCGGGGAGACCGGCAAGGGCTTCCGCTTCGCCATGATGAGCCTCGACAACGGGCGCATCTCGGTCGGCGCGGCGAGCACCGGCTATGCCCGCCGCGCGCTCGATTCCGCCCTACGCTACGCTAATGAGCGGCAGGCGTTCGGCGAACCGATCTCCAGCTTCCAGCTGATCCAGCAAATGCTCGCCGAAAGCGAGACCGAGATCTACGCCGCCGAATGCATGATGGCGGACGTGACCGCGCGCGCCGACCGGGGCGAGAACACGATCCGTCAGGCCGCCGCCTTCAAGGTCTTCGCATCCGAGATGTGCGGCCGGGTGGTCGACCGGGTGGTGCAGATCTATGGCGGCGCGGGCTATCTTGCCGAATACGATGCCGAGCGGTTCTTCCGCGATGCGCGTATCTATCGCATCTACGAAGGGACGACGCAGATCCTGCAATTGCAGATCGCCAAGCACATGCTGCGCGAATACGCAGGTCAGGTATAAGGTGTACGACCTGCTCGGCGACCTTTCGATCATCGAGGCGTCGAGCTTCGTCGCCTCGCCCACGGCGGGGCTGTATTGCGCGCAGATGGGTGCGGAGGTCATCCGGGTCGATCACAAGGAAGGCGGGCTCGATTACGATCGCTATCTGCTGACCTCCGAAGGCCGCTCGCTCGCGTGGGAGAACCTCAACCGGGCGAAGAAGTCCGTCGCGCTCGACCTGCGCAGCGGGGAAGGGCGGGAATTGCTGGTCGAACTGAGTGCGCGGACCGGCAATCTGATCACCAATCTGCCGGAAAAGAGTTTCCTATCGCATGAGGCGGTTGCTGCACGGCGTCCCGACCTCGTCAGCGTGCGGATCATGGGCTGGCACGATGGGCGCCAGGCGATGGACTTCACCGTCAACGCGGCCAGCGGCTATCCCCTGATGTGCGGGCCGGAGGAGTGGGACACGGACACCGCCCCACCGGTCAACCAGGTGCTGCCGGCGTGGGACTTCATCACCGGTGCCTATTGCGCCTTCGCCCTGCTCGCTGCCCTGCGCCACCGCGAGCGGACGGGCGAGGGTAGCGAAGTGCGGGTGCCGCTGGGCGATGTCGCGATCGGCACGCTGGCGAATAGCGGGGCGATGGCAGAAATGCTCTATCGCGGCGGGAATCGCGAACGACTGGGCAATGCGATCTGGGGCGCGTTCGGGCGCGATTTTCGCAGCCGTGACGGGGTGCGCTTCATGGTCGCCGCGTTGACCGAAAAGCAATGGACGGGGCTGGTTCGAGCCTTCGCGGCCGAGGACCGGATCGCCGCCCTCGAACAGGACCTCGGCGTGCGCTTCGCCGATGGCGACCGCCCGCGCTTCGAGCATCGCCATGCCCTGTTCGCCTTGTTCCAAGGCGCAGCCGAAGCGCGCGATTGGAACGACCTTGCCGCCGCGATGGCGGCGCAAGGTTGCACCTTCGAACGCTACCGCACCGCCCACGAAGCCGCGAACGACCCCGTGCTGGTCGGTGACAATCCGCTGTTCGCCGAAACGCGCGACAACCCCAGCGGCTTCGCCTACCCCGCGCCGCGTAGCTTCGCCAACATTCCCGAACGCGCGGCAGCAGCGCCGAAGCCCGCGCCATTCTTGGGCCAGCACACCGAGGAAATCCTCGCCGAGCGTCTCGGCCTCTCTTCCACCGCGATCGGCAAGCTGGTCGACCGCGATATTGCCCGCTGCTCCGACAAGGACCGAAACTATGCCTGAACTCCGCCGCGTCGCCATCTGCAAGCCGCTCCGCACGCCCGTCGGCGCGTTCCTTGGAACGCTCGCCCCGCTCGAGGCCGGGGAACTCGGCGCGAAGATCATCACCGCCGTGATCGAGCGCAGCGGGCTCGATCCGGCGCGCGTCGACGATGTCGTGTTCAGCCAGGGCTACGGCAATGGCGAGGCCCCGGCCATCGGGCGGTGGAGCTGGCTCGCGGCAGGCTATCCGATCGAAGTGCCCGGCTATCAGCTTGACCGACGTTGCGGCTCGGGCCTGCAGGCGGTGGTCAACGCAGCGATGATGGTGCAGACCGGCGCTGCGGATTGCGTGCTGGCAGGCGGCGTCGAAAGCATGTCCAATGTCGAGCATTACACGACCAAGGCCCGCCACGGCGCGCGGCTCGGCGACATGGTGCTGTGGGACCGGCTGACGCGCGGGCGGCTGATGAGCCAGCCGATCGAGCGGTTCGGCGTGATCACCGGCATGATCGAGACGGCGGAAAACCTCGCCAAGGATTACGACATTTCGCGCGAGGCCGCCGATGCCTTCGCCGTGCGCAGCCACCAGAGCGCCGCCGCTGCATGGGACGCGGGCCGGTTCGACGAGCAGCTCGTGCCTGTGGAAATCCCGCAGCGGCGCGGCGATCCGGTGGTGTTCGCGAAAGACGAAGGCTTCCGCGCCGATGCGAGCATGGAGACACTGGGCGGCCTTCGCGCGATCGACGGCAAGCGCGACAAGGACGCCATCGTCACCGCCGGCAATGCCAGCCAGCAGAACGATGCCGCCGCCGCCTGCCTCGTGGTGGCGGAAGACAAGGTCGAAGAACTCGGCCTCGAACCGATCCTGTGGTTCCATTCGTGGAGCGCGGCGGGCTGCGATCCGTCGCGCATGGGCATCGGCCCGGTCCCGGCGGTGGAGCGGTTGTTCGCCCGTAGCGGCCTTGGCTGGGACGATATCGGCCTTATCGAACTCAACGAGGCTTTCGCCCCGCAGGCGCTCGCCGTGATGAAGGGCTGGGGTTTTGCCGAGGACGACAGCCGGCGCGATATCGTCAACGTCAACGGGTCAGGGATTTCGCTCGGCCATCCCATCGGCGCGACCGGCATCCGCATTCTTGCCGACATGGCGCATGAAATGCAGCGGCGCGAGGCGCGTTATGGCCTGGAAACCATGTGCATCGGCGGTGGGCAGGGCATGGCTGCGGTGTTCGAGCGCGCGGCGTGAGCGATTGGCAGGCGTGGGTCGGGCGCGAACAGCGCGCCGCCGACCGGCTCGACCCGGCGCTTGCCGTCCGCTGGTGCGCGACGTTCGACCGCGATGCGCCGGCGGGCGCGGCGATGCCGCAGGGGATCCACTTCTGCCTCTGCACGCCCGAAGCGCGCACCGCGCAATTGGGGACGGACGGGCATCCGATCCGGGACGACAGCGCGGCAAGCTTCCTGCCGCCGATCCCCCTGCCGCGCCGGATGTGGGCGGGCAGCGACATCCGCTTCCACGCCCCCCTCGCCATCGGCGCGACGATCGAGCGCATCAGCCGGATCGCCGCGATCACGCCCAAATCGGGCAGCAGGGGCGACATGGTGTTCGTCGCGATCGAACACGAAACCCATGCCGACGGAACGCTGGCGGTGCGTGAGACGCAAGACCTCGTCTTCCTCGATGCGGTGGCGCCCGATGCCGCGCTCTCGCCGCCGGCTCCTGGCGAAGGCACGTTCGATCCATCGGCGTGGGACGAGCATCGCACGGTCCATCCCGCCGAGCCGCTGCTGTTCCGCTACTCCGCATTGACCTTCAACAGCCACCGCATCCATTACGACCGGCCCTATGCGCGCGAGGTCGAGCGGTATCGCGGACTGGTCGTCCACGGCCCGCTCACCGCGAGCCTGCTGCTGCAACTGGCGGCCCGGACCCATGGCGAGAACCGCCTTGCCCAATTCCGCTTCCGCGGCCTCAGCCCCGCCATCGCGGGCGAGCCGCTCAACCTCGTGATGCGCGCGGCCGACGGCGCATTGGAACTCGCCGCCTTCGCGGGCGACGGGCGCAATGTTACCCAGGCAAGCGCCGTTCTTCGTTGACACCCCCCAGCGGATTATAACGCCGTTCGTTTGTGCCGCGCGGCGATTGGTAGTAGCATTTGCCGCATGGCTACACTTGCAGAACCGCAGACCGACTTCACCCGCCTTCCGGACATGGACGAGAGCGTCTTCACCGCGCCTCTCAAAAAGCCGGATCGTGTCGGCGACGACTGGCTCGAACCCAAACAGACCGAATACGATAGCGAGGACGATGCGATCTGGAACGACCTGTTCGCGCGCCAGATGGAGGTCCTGCCCGGCCGCGCGGCGAGCGCGTTCATGCACGGGCTCGAGAAGCTCGATCTCGGCAAGGGCGGGGTGCCCGATTTCGGCGAGCTCAGCGAAAACCTTGGCCAGCTGACCGGGTGGAGCGTGGTGCCGGTGCCCATGCTGATCCCCGATCACGTCTTCTTCTGGCACCTCGCCAATCGCCGGTTCCCGGCCGGAAATTTCATCCGCACGCGCGAGACCTTCGACTATATTCAGGAGCCCGATGTCTTCCATGACGTGTTCGGCCATGTGCCGATGCTGACCGATCCGACCTATGCCGACTATATGGCGGAATACGGCAAGGCCGGGTGGAAGGCGATGCGCTACAACCGGCTGAAGGCGCTCGGCGCGCTCTACTGGTACACGGTCGAATTCGGCCTGCTGCGCGAGCAGGACGAGATCCGCGCCTACGGGGCGGGGATCCTCTCCGGCCCGACCGAAGTGGTCTACGCGACCGAGGCGGAAAGCCCCAACCGGATCATGCTGAACGTCGATCGGGTCATGCGCACCGATTATGTCATCAGCGATCTGCAGCCGACCTATTTCGTGATCGAAAGCTTCGAGGACCTGTTCCGCCAGACGGTGGAGCGGGACTTCGACAAGCTCTACCGCAATCTCGGCCCGGGCTTCACCTATGCCAATACGGCGGTGATCGATGTCGACCATGTGGTGAACCGCGGCACGCTGGAATACACGCTGCGCGGCGGGCGGGGCAGCGGGGCCGATCCGGTCTGATCTTTCGGGCACAACGCAAAACGGCCCCGGATCGCTCCGAGGCCGTCATGCGATAATTCGGACGAGCCGAAATTACATCGTGTTGCCGTCGGCAGCTTCGCCAACCGTGTCGGCAGCGGCTTCGCCCTGGTCTTCCACGGCATCGGCCTGATCTTCGACAGCGTCGACCTGCGCTTCGGGAGCGCCGGCGTCTTCCATCTGTTCGGCCTGCGCGTCGAGCTGCGATTCCTGCATCTCGGCAGTGTCTTCCATGCCTTCTTCGGTCGGGCCATCGCAAGCGACGAGGCCGAGGCTGAGAGCGGCGGCGGAAGCGACGAGCATGGTCTTGTTGAATTTCATTGTCAGTCCCCTTCAAATAGGTGGACGTGATCTAGCGGGCCAGACTTGGAAATGTAAGCCCTATTTTTGCCGCATTTAGCCAAGTTGCCGTTTTCGTTGGATAAAATTATAGACCGCAACGAAGATCACGGCACCGAGAAGGCCGAAAAGCAGGGTCGTGGCGCTGACGCCGCCGAGGATCAGGCCGCTCGACGCGACGGTGCCGAGCAGCACCGCGCCCACTGCG
This sequence comes from uncultured Erythrobacter sp., assembly GCA_947501005.1. Lineage (GTDB taxonomy): Bacteria > Pseudomonadota > Alphaproteobacteria > Sphingomonadales > Sphingomonadaceae > Qipengyuania. The sequence continues at coordinate 279,181 of CANMTU010000001.1, forward strand.
CCCCATACGATATTCCGGCCGATCTCGCGGCCCGATTCGATGCGCAAGGCGATTGTCGTGAGCCACCCGAGCAATGCCCCTGTGACGAGGAGGAGAACCAGTCCCATGAATTTGTCCTGTTGTGTCAGCCTGTTCAACAGGCATCCAGCGAAAGGGGTTCCCAAAACTTGCCGATTGTTAGTCTTCTGCGGAAACCGTGACGTGAACGCCACACTCAGGCCAGGGTGAACCACGCGATCCCGGCAAGGCCCACCACGATCCGGTACCAGCCGAAGGGCGAGAAGCCCGCGCGGCTGACATAGGCGACGAATGCGCGGATCACGATAAGCGCGACGATGAAGCTGACGACGAAGCCGATCGCCACCTCGTCCCAACCCACGCGCGATGCGCTGCTCGTCAGCTGGTCGTGCTTGGTCACCAGTTCGAGGAAGCTCGCGCCGATCATGGTCGGCACGGCGAGGAAGAACGAGAATTCCGCCGCGGTCTTGCGGTTCACGCCCATGGCGAGGGCGCCCATGATCGTTGCCCCCGAACGGCTGACCCCGGGAACGAGCGCGAGGCACTGGGCGAAACCGACCCCCAGCACCTTTTTCACCGGCAATTGCGCGACGCCGCTTTCGTCCTTCGGATCGACCGAGCGTTCGATCAAGATGATGGCGATCCCGCCGATCAGCAGCGCCCACGGCACGATCGCCGGACTGCCCAGCAGCATTTCGAACTGTTCGTGCAGGGCGAAGCCGATCACCGCGCTGGGCAGGAAGGCGAGCAGGATGTTGCGCGCGAACATCAGGCCCTCGCGCTCCCGCTTGAGGACGCCGATCCCAGCGTTCCAGAACGTGCCCCAATACTGGTAGACGACCGCGAGGATCGCGCCGAGCTGGATCACGACGTTGAACAGGGCCCATTCGCCCGGATCGGCCCCGAGGATCTCGGTCGTCAGGATGAGGTGGCCGGTGGAGGACACCGGAATGAACTCGGTCAGGCCCTCGACGATGCCGAGGATGATGGCGGTGATCCAGTCTTGCATGCGGCAGCGTCCATGAAGAAAGGGCGGGACAAGTCAAGCGACCTGTCCCGCCCCTCCTGAAAGCGGTCACGATTTCCGGCGCTTACCAGATATGGATGCGCTCTTCCGGCGGCAGGTAAAGATCGTCGCCCGGCTGCACGTTGAACGCCTTGTACCAGGCATCCATGTTGCGCACGACGCCGTTGACGCGGAACTCCTCCGGGCTGTGCGGATCGGTGGTCAGCCGCTGGCGGGCCGAAGCCTCGCGCTGCTGCGAACGCCACACCTGTGCCCAGGCAAGGAAGAAGCGCTGGTCGCCGGTCAGCCCGTCGATCACCTTGTCCTCCTTGCCGTTCAGCGAGAGCTTGTAGGCGCGGTAGGCCAGGCTGAGGCCGCCGAGATCGCCGATATTCTCACCCAGCGTGAGGCGGCCGTTGACGCAGGTTTCCCCGTTATCGAGCGGGCAGTAGGCATTGTACTGCTCGACCACGGCGTTGCCCAGTTCGTCGAACGCCTTGCGATCGCTGTCGGTCCACCAGTTGCGCAGCATGCCGGTGGCATCGGACTTGGAACCCTGATCGTCGAACCCGTGGCCCATTTCGTGCCCGATCACGCCGCCGATGCCGCCATAGTTGACAGCCGGGTCTGCATTCATGCCGAAGAACGGCTGTTGCAGGATCGCGGCGGGGAAGACGATCTCGTTCTTGGTGGGGTTGTAATAGGCATTCACCGTCTGCGGCAGCATGTACCATTCGGTGCGGTCGATCGGCTCGCCGAGCTTCGAAAGATTGTCCTGCCACTCCCAATTGGCTGCCGCCATGCGGTTGGCGATGGGCGAGCCGGCTTCGATGCCAAGGCCAGGATAGGTTTCGAGATTGTCGCGATAACCGATCTTGGGATCGAAACTGTCGAGCTTGGCCATCGCCTGCTGCTTCGTCGCGGCCGTCATCCAGTCGTTCTCGTCGAGCGACTGGGCAAGGGCGAGGCGCAGGTTGGCAACGAGATCGCTCATCGCTTCCTTGTTTTCCGCCGGGAAGTACTGCGCCACGTAGGATTTGCCGAGCACTTCACCCAGCAGCCCCTCGGTTTCCGCCGTCGCGCGCTTCCAGCGGGGGCGCTGTTCGGGGGTGCCGTTCAGCAACGTGCCGTAAAGCGCGAAGTTCGCATCATCGAACCGCTTGGGCAGGACCGAGGCGTTGGAATTGAGCCAACCCTTCGCGGTCCACGCCTGCAGCACGTCCATCGGAGTGTTCTCGGCCAGCTTGGCCAGCGCCGGCAGGCCGCCGCCAATCTTGGCCAGCGTCGCCTGATCGAGGCCGAGTTTGGCCGCACGTTCGGCGCTGGGCGGAATGTCGGAGACGATGATCCGGTCGAGATCGGGGAAGCCGCCGGCCTCAAGCATCGCGGCGAGCGGGAAATCGCCCGACATCGCTTCCAGCTCGTCCACCGTGAGCGCGGTGTAGGTCAGATCGTCGTTGCGGCGCGTCGCCCGGTCCCAGGCGACGGTACGGGCAATGGTATCCTCGAAGGCATAGACCTTCTGCGCCATCGCCTGCGGATCGGCATAGCCGGCCTCGCCCAGCAGGAAGGCCATGTAGTCGCGATATTTCGCCTGGATCTCGCGGCCCTTCTCGCTGTCGTCGAGATAGTAGTCGCGGTCGGGCAGGCCGAGACCGCCGGCGCTCGCCTGCGCGGTGTAGCGTGTCGGCTCCTTGGCATCGACCTCGACATAGGCGTTGATCGGCGAACTGTAGCCCGGCTTGCCCCACAGGGTCGCCAGCTCTTCCAGCGTGTCGGCATCCTTGATCGTTTGCAGATAGGGCTGCGCGGGGGCGAGGCCAGCCTGCTCGATCGCCGCAGTGTCGAGATACGAGCCATAGGCATCCACGATGCGCCGCTCGTCATCGGTCAGCTGCGCGGGGTCCTTCGCCATCAACTGGTCGATCACCGCCTTCACGTCGGCCGTGGACTTCTCGCGCAGGAGGTTGAACGCGCCGAAGCGGGCATATTCGGGCGGCAGCGGGTTGGCATCGAGCCACTTCTTGTTGGCATAGGCGAAGAAGTCGTCACCCGGATCGACGCTCGGCGAAATGGATGCCGGATCGAAGCCCCACTCGCCGAACTCCATCGTCGGGGTCGCGGGCTGGGCAGGGGCCGGCGCAGCGGGCGCATCGTCGGCGAACGCCGGGGCGGCGGCGAACAGGGCAAGCGCCGAGGCGCCGGTGGCAAGAAGTGTCTTGATCAAATCTGATCTCCCATGGGAAATTCGTCGGCCGTCGGACGCGGACCGCGCGCAGCCATCATGTTGGCTATACACGACGGGTTGTGAATACGACCTGTCGCCGTTGGTCGACCGGATCGGAGGTCCGGTCGAAAAGCGCGGGTCAGGCGGCGGTGTCGCGCCCGAATTGCAGGGCAGCGAGGCGTGCATACAGGCCGCTGCCCTCGGCAAGGTCGGCATGGGTGCCCTGTTCCACGATCGCCCCTTCCTCCATCACCACGATCCGGTCGGCGGCGCGCACGGTGGCGAGGCGGTGGGCGATGACCAGCGTGGTGCGATGCGCCATCAACCGGTCGAGCGCATCCTGCACCAACCGCTCGCTCTGCGCGTCGAGCGCGCTGGTCGCCTCGTCGAGCAGCAGGATCGGCGCATCGCGCAACAGGGCGCGGGCGATGGCGAGGCGCTGTTGCTGCCCGCCCGACAGGCGCGTGCCGCTTTCGCCGAGGAACGTGTCGAGCCCCTGCGGCAGGCGTTCGAGGAATTCGGCGGCATTGGCGGCGCGCGCCGCGGCCCACAGCTCGTCCTCGCTCGCATCCCAATTTCCGTAGCGCAGATTGTCGCGCGCGCTGGCGGAGAACAGGAGCCCGTCCTGCGGGACGAACGCGATGCGCTGGCGGATCTCGGCGGGATCGGCGCTGACCAAGGGAACGCCGTCGATCCGCACCGAGCCTGCCTGCGGATCGTAGAACCGCTCGACCAGCTGGAAGATCGTTGACTTGCCGGCGCCCGAGGGTCCGACGATGGCAACCGTCTCGCCCGGTTCGATCTCCAGGCTGAAATCGCGGATCGCCGCCTCGTCGGGCCGGGTGGGATAGCGGAAGGTGACGTTGCGGAACGAGACCCCGCCGCGCGGCGGCACCGGCAGGGTCTGGGGCCGGGCGGGGGCGGCGATGTCCGGCTCCGCATCGAGCAGTTCGGACAGACGGCTCGCCGCGCCGGCCCCGCGCAGCAAGTCGCCCAGCACCTCGGTCAGCGCGCCGAACGCCCCGGCTGCGATGATGCCCGCGAACACGAACGCGCCGATCGTGCCGCCGGTGATCGCGCCCTGCTGGACCAGCGCCGCGCCGCGCCACAGCAGCACCACGATCGCGCCGAATATGAGGGTGATGATCAGCGCCGTCATGATCGCGCGCAGCAGGATGCGTTCGCGCGCCGTGTCGAACGTGCGTTCCACCGCCGCACCGAACCGCTCCCCCTCGCGGGTCTGCTGGTTGAACGCCTGGACGATCTTCATGCCGGTCAGCACCTCGGTCACGATCCCGCCGACATCGGCGATCCGGTCCTGGCTGGACCGGCTGATCGCCCTCAGCTTCGATCCGAACAGGGCGATGGGGATGATGACCAGCGGAATGCCGACGAGGAGGTAGATCGCCAGCTGCGGCGCGAGCCAGAACAGGTAGCCGGTGGCAAAGATGGCCATGATGATGTTGCGCAGCGCCACCGATAAGGTGGTACCGACCACGGTCTCGATGATCGCGGTATCCGCCGTCATCCGGCTGGAAATTTCCTTGGGGCTGTTTTCCTCGAAGAAGGAGGGGGAGAGGCGCAGCAGGTTGCGATACACCTTGCTGCGGATGTCGGCCACCACCCGCTCGCCCACCCAGCTGACGAAGTAGAACCGCATCGCGGTAAATCCGCCCAGTACCACGACCAGCAGCAGCAGATACCGGAACCAGCGATCGATATCCTCGGCACCCTCGGCGGTGAAGCCGCGGTCGATGATCAGCTTCAACGCGCTTGGCACGGCGAGCGAGGTGATGAGCGCGGTGACCAGCAGGGCCACGCCGGCAAGGCTCATCTGCAGGGGATAATGCTTCGCCGCATCCCACACCATCGCGAGCGATTTGAGCGAACGCTTGTCCGCATCCTCGCCCCGCTTTGGGAACAGCCGCCCCCGGCGCGGCCCTTTCGCAGGCTCTTCACCGGTTTCCTGGCGCCGCCCGCCTTCGATCTGAGCCTCGTCGTCCATGTCGTGTGCCTAGCCTGCGCGCCGGTCCAAATCCACCTGCCGTGATTGGACCGGCGGCACATCGTCCCTATTTGTGCGTTGCACAAGAACCGCCAGTGGGTAAACCCATCCGCAGGCGCGACCCCGACAGAACCAACAGATCCGGGGCAGCAGAGGACGATTATGCTTTACCAAGCCTACGAATTGCAGCGCAGCTGGCTTTCCAGCGCCAGTGCCTGGGCCTCGATCGGGGCGGAAATGCTGTCGAACCCGGCGCTGCCGATGGGCTATATGGGCATGGGGCCGGCGGTCGCCTCGGCGCTGGAAGTGTTCGCCCATGCCTCCGCGAACCGCGGCAAGCCGGCCTGGAACATCGAGACCGTCCCCGCCAACGGCAAGCGCTGGCCGGTCGAGGAGGCGACGGTGGTGAACAAGCCGTTCGGCGATCTCAAGCGCTTCACCCGCGACGGTCTGCCGGACGATGCGCCGAGCATGCTGATCGTCGCGCCGATGAGCGGGCATTACGCCACCCTGCTGCGCGGCACGGTGGAGCGGATGATCGAGAACTACGTCGTCTACGTGACCGACTGGGCCGATGCGAAGACCGTGCCGCTGAGCGAAGGGCGCTTCGATCTCGACGAATATATCGACTATGTGATCCAGTTTCTCGAACATATCGGGCAGGGCGGGAACGGCGGCGGCGCCCATGTGATGGCCGTGTGCCAGCCTTCGGTGCCCGTCTTTGCCGCGACCGCGATCATGAACCGCGACGGCCACGCATGCGCGCCGCGCACGCTGACCATGATGGGCGGGCCGATCGACACGCGCTGTTCGCCCACCACGGTGAACGATCTGGCGATGGACCGCCCGCTCGCCTGGTTCCGGCAGAACGTGATCGCCACCGTGCCGATGCAGTATCGCGGCGCTGGGCGGCGGGTCTATCCCGGCTTCCTGCAGCTCGCCAGCTTCATGAGCATGAACCTCGGCAGCCACCTGCAAAGCCATTACGAGATGTTCAAGCATCTGACCGAAGGCGACGAGGAAAGCGCCAACGCGACCAAGGATTTCTACGACGAATATCGCAGCGTCTGCGACATGACGGCGGAGTTCTACATTCAGACGGTCGAGGAGGTGTTCCAGAAGCATTCGCTCCCCAATTCGACCTTCATGCACCGGGGCAAGCGCGTTGATCTCGGCGATATCACCGAAACCGCGCTCCTGGCTATCGAGGGCGAGCGTGACGATATCTCCGGCCTCGGTCAGACCCGCGCCGCGCTGGAACTGACGCCCAATCTCGACCCGTCGAAGAAGCGTTACTACATGGCCGAGGGCGCCGGGCATTACGGCATCTTCAACGGCAGCAAGTGGCGCGGCAAGATTGCGCCGGTGGTCGAGGAATTCGTCGCGATGCACGGGTAAGGGCCCCCGCCTTTCACGAACGGTCGGGCGTCGGTTCCAGCGGCGTTCCGAACTGTGTCCAGTCGGCCGGGCATTGGGCCACCGGCCGGGCGGCGCTGGCCCGGGAATCCTCGATCCAGCAATCCTCGAAGACCGAGCAGTAACAGATCCGCACCCTGAGGTCGGCTCGCAATTTGCCGAACCGTTCGTAAGTCCGCTCCCCGCTCAGTGCCGGAGTGAGCTGGACGAAGTCGATCTCGTCACCGGGGGCAATTACCTCGCCGTTGACGTTCTGCACGATGACCCCGATGTTGCCGTTCCCATCGACGCAGCAGGCCTTCATCAAGGAACGAATGTCGGGATAGGCTTTGCCGCCGTAACTGACCTGCATCGCCGCGATGCGGGCCGGCCCGACGCCCCTGTTGGTGACCAGCATGCTGATTTCGCGCTCGCCCGCATCGCCGATATTGCTGAAATCGTAGGCAACGTTCGGCCAGACGCTGCCGATCTGCATCTTCTTGGTCGCTTCTGCCTGTTCGAAGGCGAAATACGCAACGGCGGCGGAAATCAGCATGGCAGGCGCGGCGAGCAGCAGATTGCCGATCGCCAGCACCGGCAGATAGCGCAGCAGCCGGGTCAGGCCACCGGAGTTCGATTCGAGTTTCGCCAGCCGCTCGCGAAGCTGCGCCAGTTGCGCGTCTGGCGGAAGCTCGGCGGGCGGTTCGGATGCGCTCATGGGACCGGGGTTATCGTCCAGAATTGCCTTTCGGGCAATCGGTCACGGCGAGTGCGCCTATCGCCATGGCAGCCGTTCGGTCGAGCGTGGTCGGCCAGCGCCGTTCAAACGTCTCTTCCGCTACCCCAACCGCGCCGCATGCCACGCGACGTGTTCGGCCATGAAGGTGGAGATGAAATAGTAGGAGTGGTCGTACCCCTCCTGCATGCGGATCTCGGGCTGCATCCCCGCCTTCGCGCAGGCGAGCGACAGCAGGCCGGGCTTGAGCTGGTCTTCGAGGAACTGGTCGGCGGTGCCTTGATACACGAGGATATGGTCGTGCCGCGCACCGTTCTCGATCAGGGCGACGGCGTCGTACTCGGCCCACGCATCGCGATCCTCGCCGAGATAGCGGGTGAAGCTCTTCTCCCCCCATGGCACGCGCGACGGGGCGCAGATCGGTGAGAAGGCGCTGATCGCGCGGAAACGTGACGGATTGCGCAAGCCGATGGTCAGCGCGCCGTGGCCGCCCATCGAATGGCCGGTGATCGACTGGCGCGAGAGATCGATCGGGAACTCGGCCGCGATCAGGCCGGGCAGCTCGTCCTCGATATAGCTGCGCATCCGGTAATGCCGCGACCACGGTTCCTGCGTCGCGTCGACATACATGCCCGCGCCCTTGCCGAAATCGTACTCGTCCTGCGCATCGGGCACGTCGGCCCCGCGCGGGCTGGTGTCGGGCGCGACGAAGACGATGCCATGCTCGGCGCAGGCGGCGCGGTACTCGCCCTTCTCGGTCACGTTCTCATGCGTGCAGGTCAGGCCGGAGAGATACCACAGCACGGGCAGCTTCGCGCCGTCCCCAAGCTCGGCGGCTTGCGGCGGGACATAGACCGACAGCGTCATGTCCGTACCCGTGCTGGCCGAGGCGTGCGAGCAGACGAATTGGGTGCCGCCATGCGCCTTGTTCTGCGAGAGATATTCGAAGTTCATGGACCGCCTATGCAAGAAAGGGCGCAGCGGGAAAAGTGCCGCCGCGCCCGGATCGTGTGTGCGCGGGACGAGCCGCGCCTGTCGCTATGTCAGCCGGGGCGATGCATCGCGCAGACCTTGTTGCCGGCCGGATCTTGCAGATAGGCGAGGTAGAGCTTCATGCCCGCGCCTTCGCGAATGCCCGGCGGATCTTCGATCTCGCTGCCGCCATTCTCGCTGCCCGCCTTGTGCCAGGCATCGGCCATCTCCGGACTGTCCGCCGCAAAGCCGATGGTCGAGCCGTTGCCGCAGCTGGCCGGGCCGCCGTCGATCGGCTTGGTCAGCATGAAGATGCCGCCCTTGTGCATGTAGATGACGCGGCCCTTGGGATCGATGGAGCCTTCGCGGCCGCCCAGTGCCTTGAAGCAGGCGTCGTAAAATTTCTTGGATGCGTCGATATCGTCGGCACCCAGCATGACGTGGCTGAACATTGAAGCGCTCTCCTTTATGCGTCGACCGCCTGCGTGGCGGTTGCGGCGTCCCCGGTATTGGGGCTTTCGGCGGGATCGAGCAACAGGGCCTTTACCTCACCCTTGCGGGCCACCGGCTGATGTTCGGTGTCGCGCGGCACGACGAACAACTCGCCTTCGCGCAGGGTCACCGTGCGTTCGCCCGGTTTTCCCTCGCGCAGTTCGATATCGAGTTCGCCCGCGAGGATCAGGAACAGCTCGTCATGATCGTGGCTGTGCCAGCCGAATTCGCCTTCGAGCCGGGCGATGCGGACCTCGTGCCCCTCATAGCGCGCGACGATGCGCGGCGCCCATTGCTCGCTGAACGTCGCGAACTTGTCTTCCAGGCGGACGGGGTCGCCCATCAATCGTAGACCACCACGCTGCGGATGCTTTCGCCCGAATGCATAAGGTCGAAGCCCTTGTTGATCTCCTCGAGCTTGAGGACATGGGTGATCATCGGGTCGATCTGGATCTTGCCGTCCATGTACCAGTCGACGATCTTGGGCACGTCGGTCCGCCCCTTGGCGCCGCCGAACGCGGTGCCGCGCCAGTTGCGCCCGGTCACCAGCTGGAAGGGCCGCGTCTCGATCGTCGCGCCTGCTTCGGCCACGCCGATGATGATGCTGGTGCCCCAGCCCTTGTGGCAGCATTCCAGGGCCTGGCGCATCACCGTGGTGTTGCCGGTGCAGTCGAAGCTGTAATCCGCCCCGCCGTCGAGCATGGCGACGAGGGTCGCGACCACATCGTCCACCTCCTTGGGATTGACGAAGTCGGTCATGCCGAAATGTTCGCCATAGGTCTTCTTGTCGGCATTGATGTCGACGCCCACGATGCGGTCCGCCCCGGCCATCTTCGCGCCCTGGATCACGTTGAGGCCGATCCCGCCGAGGCCGAACACCACCACATTGTCGCCCGGGCGGACATCGGCGGTGTTGACCACCGCGCCCACGCCCGTCGTCACGCCGCAGCCGATATAGCACGCGGTATGGAACGGCGCATCCTCACGGATCTTGGCGACCGCGATTTCGGGCAGCACGGTGAAGTTCGAGAAGGTCGAGCAGCCCATGTAGTGGTAGATCGGCTTGCCATTGTAGCTGAACCGCGTCGTTCCGTCGGGCATCAGGCCCTTGCCCTGCGTCTCGCGAATGGCGCTGCACAGATTGGTCTTGCCCGAAAGGCACATTTTGCACTGGCGGCATTCGGGCGTGTAGAGCGGGATGACATGGTCGCCCGGCACCACGCTGGTCACGCCGGGGCCGACTTCGCGCACCACGCCGCAGCCTTCATGACCGAGGACGCTGGGGAACAGGCCCTCGCTGTCCAGCCCGTCGAGCGTGTAGGCATCGGTGTGGCAGATGCCGGTCGCCTTGATCTCGATCAGCACTTCGCCCGCTTTGGGGCCTTCCAGATCGAGTTCGACGATCTCGAGCGGCTGCTTGGCTTCGAAGGCGACGGCGGCTTTGGTTTTCATCGGGGGACTTTCATTCTCGAACTGCTTCTGATTTGCGCAAAAGGCGTAGGGAACGGGGGCGGGCGGGGCAAGCGGTGTTGCTCGCGGTTAAGGCCGGCGGCGCTAGAGGCGGGGCATGTCGTTGCTCTTATCGCTCGCGCTGATCGCCGTTCAGGTCGCCGTTCCGCAGGCCGCCGTTCCGCAGGCCGCCGTTCCGCAGGCCGCCGCCCCGCACGCCGCGCCGCCCGCGCCCACTCGCCTGACGATGCCGCAGCAGACGGCGCTGCGCTGTTCCGTGGGAATCGCGATGGCGGCCGAACGGCAACGGGCAGGCACGGGCGCCGACCCCGACTGGCCCGACCTGACCGAGCGGGGGCGCGAATTCTTCGTGCGCTCGCTTGCCCGCCTGATGGACGAGACCGGCATGACCCGCGAGGCGCTGATGCAGGCGGCGGCCCCGCAGGTCGCCGAGTTGCAACAAGGTGAGCAGCTGGAGGAGGTCATGCCGGCCTGCCTGCTGATGCTGAACGCGTCCGGTCTTTGAGGGATAGCTGCGTGATGAAACGTCTCAGTCTTACCCTCGGCGCGGCGCTCGCCCTTTCCGCCCCGCTGCCGCTCGCGGCTCAGGACGGTGCGCCTGCCGAGGGCGAGCCGCTGTCCGAGATGCAGGCGACGCTTGCAGATCCAGCGAAGCAGCAAAGAATTGCCGCGACCCTGCGCGTTCTGGGCGAAGTGTTGCTCGACATGCCGCTGGCCCCGCTTGCCGACATGGCCGAGCGGATAACGGGCGAGGCGATGCCGGACGTTTCGCCCCATACCACGCTGCGCAGCATGGCACCCGAAGCCTCTCGCCTGCCCGAGCAATTGAAGCGCGGCACGCCGCGTGCAATGGCGGCAATGGGCGAGATGACGCAGGCGCTCGAAGCCTTGCTGCCCGCCCTGCGCGACATGGCGAACCGGCTGGACGAGGCCGCGCCGCCCGCGCGCTGATCCGAAAACCCGTCTCGCGGCGCCGCGGATGGTGGACGGCGCGGCGCAGTTGCGGCATGAGCGCAGGCGCATGTGGCAGCTCCACCAATTTCCCCTGTGCCCCTTCAGTCGCAAACTGCGCCTGCACATGGCGGAAAAGGCCGTCGCCTACGAACTGGTGCGCGAAAACCCGTGGGAGCGGAGCGACGGGTTCTGGCAGCTCAATCCGGCGGGCAAGACCCCGGTGCTGCACGATCCCGCGCGCGGCACCACCCTATGCGACAGCCGGGTGATCGCCGAATATTTCGAAGAGACGATCGAGCGCAACGCCCTCATTTCCGGCAGCGCCGCGCAGCGCGCCGAGACCCGCCGGCTGGTCGCCCTGTTCGACGAGAACTTCTACCGCGACGTCACCGAACCGGTGATGCACGAGAAGATGATGAAGCGCCTCGTCCTGCGCCAGCCGCCCGACGGGCGCGTGCTGCGCAGCGCGGGCAAGCTGCTGCACGGGCATCTCGATTATATCGACTGGCTGGTCGACACCCGCCAATGGCTCGCCGGCCCGACCCTGAGCCTCGCCGACCTGACCTGCGCGGCGCATATCTCGGTCATCGACTATCTCGGCGCGATGGACTGGTCGGGCCACGAACAGGCCAAGGGCTGGTACATGGTGATGAAGAGCCGCCCGAGCTTCCGCCCCCTCTTGGGCGAGAAGATGGACGGCCTGCCACCGCCGCGCGAGTATGCCTCGCTGGATTTGTGAGGGGTCGGTGCAATTCCGCACCACCTCCGCTCGGCCTGAGCTTGTCGAAGGCCACGCGCGCGCACTAGTTATTTCGAATGCCGTTTTACGCCTATCTCCTGCGCTGCAACGACAAGAGCTATTACACCGGACATACCGACGACCTGGACCTTCGCATCGCGCAACATCGATCGGGAGCCCTTGGCGGTTACACGGCCAAGCATCTGCCCGTCTCCTTGGTATGGTCCCAAGAGTTTGCCACTCGCCACGAGGCGCTTGCTGCCGAGCGCCAGATCAAGGGGTGGAGCCGCGCGAAGAAGGAAGCGCTGATTGCCGGGGACTGGGCGCGGGTAGCGGCGCTGGCGAAATCGCGGCGATCGGACAACGGGATTGCCGCAGGCGCGGGGCCTTCGACAGGCTCAGGCTGAACGGGGGTGGGAGCGGGCGGCAATAGGCGGCGGGTGCGATCCCGGCTTACCTCTGACAAACCCCGCAAAACCACGTGCTGCGCCCGCCCTGCACGATGCGCCTGATCGTGCCGCCGTCCTCGCGGTGGCAGGCGCCGCCCTCGCGGCCGTACACATCGAACATCTTGGCGAAATAGCCCAGCTCCCCGTCAGGCCTGGCGAAATCGCGCAGCGTGGAGCCGCCTTCGCGGATCGACTGCTCCAGCACCTCGCGGATCGCGGGGACAAGGCGGCGAATTTGCGGCATCGTCACCTTGCCGCCGGCCTTGCGCGGATCGATCCGCGCCCGCCACAATGCCTCGCATACATAGATATTGCCCAGCCCCGCCACGATCCGCTGGTCGAGCAGCAGCAGCTTGATCGCCTGTTTGCGCCCCCGCGTCGCCTCGCGCAGATGCTCGGCGGTAAGGTCTTCGCCCAACGGCTCCGGCCCCAGCGCGGCGAAGGGTTTCCACGTCACCAGCTCGCCATTGGTCATGAGGTCGACCGAGCCGAACCGGCGCGGATCGTTCAGGGCGAAGCGGTGTTCGGCGGTCTCGATCACGAGGTGGTCGTGCTTCTCGTCCCCCTCGGGGTCGATCCGCCAGCGCCCGCTCATGCCGAGGTGGAACACCAGCGCATGATCCCGGCTGGTATGGATCAGGCCGTATTTCGCCCGCCGCCCCAGCCGCACCACGCTCGCGCCCGTCAGCGCCTGCACCAGATCGGGCGGAAAGGGGCGGCGCATGTCGGGCCGGTTGACCGTGACGCGGGTGATAGTCTCGCCTTCCAGAAAGCGGGCGAGACCCCGCACGGTGGTTTCGACTTCGGGGAGTTCGGGCATGCTGCCCTCTAACACCCTTTGCGCCCGCCTCAATTCCCCGTAAGGCCCTGCACCATGAGCGAGACCGTTTCCTTCGGCTACGAAGACATCGACGCAGGCGAAAAGACCGGCCGGGTGGGGGAGATATTCTCCAACGTCGCGTCCAAATACGACATCATGAACGACGCGATGTCGGGCGGGATGCACCGCCTGTGGAAGGACCGCTTCGTGCGCCGGGTCAAGCCCCAGCCGGGGGAGGACATTCTCGACATGGCGGGCGGCACGGGCGATATCGCCTTCCGCATGGCGGCGCGCGGGGCGAGCGTGACCGTGTCCGACATCAATCAGGAAATGCTCGACGTCGGCGTCGAACGCGCGATGCAGCGCGGGATCGACGGGCTGGTATGGAGCCGCCAGAACGCCGAGGAACTGAGCTTCCCGGCCCGCACCTTCGATGCCTACACCATCGCCTTCGGCATCCGCAACGTGACCCATATCGACAAGGCGCTGGCCGAGGCGCACCGCGTGCTGAAATATGGCGGGCGGTTCTACTGCCTCGAATTCTCGACCGTGGAATGGCCGGGCTTCAAGGAGGTGTACGACGCCTATTCGCACAAGCTCGTGCCCAGGATCGGCAAGGCGGTGGCGGGGGACGAGGCGAGCTACCGATACCTCGTCGAATCGATCCGCCGTTTCCCCGACATGCCCTCGTTCGAACGCATGATCGCCGCCGCCGGCTTCGTGAACACGCGGGTCGAGCCGATCATGGGCGGGCTGGTCGCGATCCATTCGGGATGGAAGGTCTGAGCCATGAGCGGGAGCGGCAGCGACCCGGAGCGCGATTGCGCGTCGCCAGCTAGGGCGGGATCCCGGCGTTCGGGGGCGCCGATGAAAACATGACTCGCCCGGCAACGCATATCTGGCGGCTGGGGAAATGGGCCCGGATCCTCGCGCGGCACGGGGCGCTGCGCGGTATCCAGAACGATCCCAATACGCCGGCTCCGGTCAAGCGGCTGATCGGCCTGTTCTCCATCGGCACGGTGAAGTCGCGCGAGCCGGACTATGCCGGCGCCTTCCGCGCGATCGGTCCTGCCGCGATCAAGCTGGGGCAAACGCTCGCCACCCGGCCCGACCTCGTGGGCGAGGAAGCGGCGCACAATTTGCTCAGCCTGCAGGACAATCTGCCCCCTGTCGATTTCGCGCTGATCCGCGATACGATCGAATCGAGTTTCGAGCAGCCGCTGGAAAACCTGTTCGCCGAATTCGACGAGGTGCCGATCGGTGCGGCTTCGATTGCGCAGGTGCACAAGGCGGTGACCACCGAGGGGAGGCAGGTCGCGGTCAAGGTTTTGCGCCCCGGCGTGCGTGAGCGGTTCGCCAAGGACATTCAGACCTACGAATGGGCCGCCGCTCAGCTCGAAAGCTTCGGCGGCGAGGCGGCGCGCCTGCGCCCGCGCCTGACCATCGCCAATTTCAAGCGCTGGACCCTGCGCGAACTCGACCTGCGGCGCGAGGCGGCCTCGGCCTCGGAACTGGCGGAGTTCATGGCCAGCACGCCGGGCTACGAGATACCGGGGATCGACTGGGACCGCACCAATGGCCGGGTGCTGACGATCGACTGGATCGACGGGGTCAAGATCTCCAACACCGAGGCGATCCGCGCCGCCGGCCACGATATGGACGAGCTGGCCGGTCGCCTCGTCCTCGCTTTCCTCAAGCAGGCGATCGCCGCCGGCTTCTTCCATGCCGACATGCATCAGGGCAATCTGTTCGTGCGGGCCGACGGCACGATCGTCGCCATCGATTTCGGCATCATGGGCCGGATCGACCGGCAGGCGCGCATGTGGCTGGCAGAAATCCTCTACGGCCTGACCACGGGCAATTACCGCCGTGTCGCCGAAATCCATTTCGAGGCGCAATATGTGCCCAACTACCACGATGTGGACGAGTTCGCGACCGCGCTGCGCGCCGTGGGCGAACCGATGCGCGGCAAACCGGTGAGCGAGCTGTCGGTCGGCCAGATGCTCGACGGGCTGTTCGCCATCACCCGCGATTTCGACATGCAGACCCAGCCGCATCTGCTGCTGCTGCAAAAGACCATGGTGATGGTCGAGGGGATCGCGACCCAGCTCAATCCCGGCATCAATATGTGGGACGTGTCCGCCCCTTATGTGCGCAGCTGGATCCGCGACGAGCTCGGCCCCGAAGCCGCGATTGCCGACCGGATCCGCGAAGATACCGAGACGCTGCTGCGCATTCCGCAGCTGCTCCGCCGGATCGAGGAGCGCTTTCCCCCGCGCGGCGGCGCGCCCGAGCCGCCACCGCTGCCGCAGGTCGACTTGCTGCGCGATCGGCGGGGCGGCCACGCGCTCGGCTATGTCGCCGCGGCGGTGGCAGGCGGGGCGGCCGTGTGGGTCGCCGCCGCGCTCGGCCTCTTCGCCTAAAGCCTGTTCGGCTGGACCCGTTCGCCTCGACTCTGTTGGCCTACACCCTGGCCGACAGCCCCTCTGCCGGGGCGGGCCAGCGCCGCACCGCGACCGTCAGCACGATGATGTGCGCCAGCTCGACCAGCATCGGCATCCACCACAGATCGTAGGTACCGGCGACGATCAGGTTGATCAGCCGCCCGATAAAGGCGACCGAGAACAGCGCCAGCGGCACCAGCAGGACGCCGCCGCGCCGCCGCCAGCCGCCCCACGCCATGCAGGCCGCCGAGACGAGGAAGAAGGCGCTGAAATCCGCCCGCATCGCCGAAAGCCCGGCCACGCCCATCGTCTGCAGGCCAAAATCGCCGCCCGTCCCCCCGGGGTCGAACAGGAAGCCGAAGCCCAGCATCGCGTCGATGATGGCGCCGATGATGATCAGCGCCGATAGAATGAAGTGCATGCCGCTCGCGTCCCTGTCCCGGCCCTTTGGCCGTCCATCGTCTGTCTGTTTGCAATTTCTAAACCATAGGGTGCCATAGGTATGCGAGCAATCGCGCGTTTTGCGCGCTGGTATTGAGGGGCAGGGGGCGCTAGCAAGCGCATCGATGACGCAATGGGAATGCATTCTGCGATCAGTCTCGGTAGTGCCGCGACCCGCCAGCCGCGCGAGGATGGCCGGGTGAGCGGGCCGAAAATCCTGCTCGTCATCGGCGGCGGCATCGCGGCGTACAAATCGTGCGAACTCGCCCGCCTGATTCGCAAGGCCGGCGGCGAGGTGACCTGCGTGCTGACCGACGGGGCGCAGCAGTTCGTGACCCCGATGGCGCTCGCCGCGTTGAGCGAGAACAAGGTCTATACCTCGCTGTTCGATCTCAAGGACGAGGTCGAGATGGGGCATATCCAGCTGTCGCGCGCCGCCGATCTCATCGTGGTCTGCCCGGCAACGGCCGACCTGCTGGCCAAGATGGCCGCCGGCATCGCCGACGATCTCGCCACCACCCTGATCCTCGCGACCGACAAGCCGGTGTTCACCGTCCCCGCCATGAACGTGCGGATGTGGCAGCACGAGGCGACGCAGCGCAATGCCGACTGGCTGCGCTCCGCCGGGGTGACCGTGATGGACCCCGACGAGGGCGCGATGGCCTGCGGCGAATTCGGCCCCGGCCGCCTGCCGGAACCGCCCGCCATCGTGGCGGCGATCGCGGACAAGCTCGGCCTCGACCTGGCCCTGCCCGAACCGCCCGCCCCGGCCCGGCAACTCGCCGCCCCGCCTGCACCCCAGCCTGCCTTCGAACCGGAGGACGCGTTCGAGGAGGAAGACTACGCCGCCGAAGCGCTCGAACCCGAGGAACCGGAAGAACGCAGCAGCCGCTCGTCGAGCCTGGGAAGCCTGCTGTCCGCCATCATTCCGCGCAGCACCAAGCGGCGCAGCCACGCCGATCTCGAAGCCGAGTTCGACACGGGGTGGGGCGAAGCCGCGCCCGAAATGCTCGATGCCGCGTCGCTGGTCGAGCATACCGATTTCGATGCGACCGGCGGCGGGCCGCTGCTGGCGAAGAAGGGCGGGGCCGGGGCCGCGCCGCCGACCGATCCCGAAGCCATCAATCACGAGGTCGCCCGGCAGGATGCGCGCGCCATGCCGCAACCCATGGCCGACGATGTGCATCGGATCAGGGTCGAACCCGCCGCGCGCGCGGACGCATCCGCCTCGGGCATGCCGGCGGGCGCGCCCGCCCAGTTCGATCCGGACCCCGAATACCGTCCGCTGGAAGGCCGGCACGTGCTCGTCACCGCCGGGCCGACGTGGGAGCCGATCGATCCGGTGCGCTACATCGCCAACCGTTCGAGCGGGAAGCAGGGCTTCGCCATCGCCGCCATGGCCGCCGCCGCCGGCGCGCGCGTCACGCTGGTGGCCGGGCCGGTGCATCTGCCGACGCCCGCGGGGGTCGACCGGATCGACGTCGAAACCGCCGACGACATGGCCGAGGAAGTGCGCAACGCCCTGCCCGCCGATGCCGCCTTCATGGTCGCCGCCGTGGCCGACTGGAAGAGCCGCCACGTCGCGGGCGAGAAGATGAAGAAGCGCGGCAGCGCGCCGCCCGCCCTGATCCTCGCCGAAAACCCCGACATCCTCGCCTCGGTCGCGGGCGGGCGCAAGCGTCCGCAATTGCTGGTCGGCTTCGCGGCCGAGACCGAGAACGTGGTCGAGAACGCCAAGTCCAAGCGCAAGCGCAAGGGCGTGGACTGGATCATCGCCAACAACGTCGCCACCATCGAAGGCGAAAGCGTGATGGGCGGCGATCTCAACCAGGTTCACATCGTGACCCATGCCGGCGTCGAAAGCCTGTCCGAAATGCCGAAGGACGCGGTCGCCCGCGAACTCGTGCGGCGGGCGGCGCAGGCGCTGGCCGAACCGGCCGACGGGTCCGCCCATGGTTGAACGGGTGGCGGTCAGGCTGAAACGCCTGCCGCATGGCCGCGATCTCGATCAGCCCGCCTATGCCACGCCCGGCGCCGCCGGGATGGACGTGCTGGCGGCCGAATCGCTCACCTTGCAACCCGGAGAGCGCCAGGCGGTGGCGACCGGCTATGCGCTCGCCATTCCCGCCGGCTACGAAATTCAGGTTCGCCCCCGGTCCGGCCTCGCGCTCAAACACGGCATCACCGTGCCCAATACGCCCGGCACGATCGATTCCGACTACCGCGGCGAATTGAAGGTCATCCTCATCAACCACGGTGGGGAGGCGTTCGCCATCGCCCGAGGGGACCGCATCGCCCAGCTCGTGGTCGCCCCGGTGGTGCAGGCCCGGTGGGACGAGGTCGCGGAGCTGGACGAGACGGTGCGCGGCGCAGGCGGCTTCGGGTCGACCGGCGGCCACGCCGCGCTGACCTGACCTAACGGCGCGCCGCGCGCCGCAACAGGAACGCCGTCACGCTCCACAGGACGGTGAACATGACCAGCACGCCCCATTCGACATAGACGCGATCCGCGGTGACGGCGGCCACGATCCCGATAACGAACTGCGCCGCCGCCAGCACCGTCAGGATCCGCGCCATCGCGAGCGAGCGGAACCGCACCAGTCCCGCCGCGACAAGCGCGATCAGCAGGGCCACGAAGAAAAGGAGGTTCACCGGGTTGTCCTCATCCCCCAGAATGCCGACCGCGAGATTGCTCCACACGGTGAAGAAGGCGGTGAACACCGCCAGCGCAAGGCCGAGGAACCGGGGCCAGTTGCGCGCCGTGCGCAGCGCCCATTCCAGCCCCGCCCCCAACAGGCCGAGCAGCACGGCGGCCGCCACGAAGTCGCCCACGGTCCAGTTCACCTCGTCGTTGAACTGCATCGCGATCGCCGGCAAAACGAGCAGCGCGGCGGCGGCCGACCATCCGGCGATCCGCCAGCCATTGCCAAGCAGGCGATTTTGCATTTCAACCATATCATCCTCCAGTTTCCGTCACCCGGTTCTAGGGCGCACGGGTATGAGCGGCATGAGCAATTCGTGAGGAATGGCTGAAACCCTTCACCTGCGGCGGAAGGAGGGGCAGAGGGAGGCGATGACCGAGGGCGTATTCCAGTTTGGCGATTTCGTGCTGGTGGAGCCGGCGCGCACCCTCAGCCGCAATGGCGAGGTGCAGGACCTCGGCAGCCGCTATTTCGATGCGCTGTGCCTGCTGGTACGCCACCCCGACGAGTTGATCACCAAGGACCGGTTCATGGCCGAGATCTGGAGCGGCGTGCCGGTCACCGACGAGGCGCTGACGCAGTGCATCCGCACGCTGCGCCGGACGCTGGGCGACGATGCGGGCAAGCCCCGCTATATCCGCACCGTTCCCAAGCACGGCTATCGGTTCGTGGCCGACGTTCGCGCGGGCCAGCAACAGGCCGCGCCGCAGGGGCAGGATCGCGGGGCCGGGCATATCGTGGCGGCGACGACGCTGGGCGGTGCGCTCTCCGGCGTAATTGGTGGATTTGCCTATGGTCTGCTGGCGACCACCGGCGGGGCGGGTCCGGTCCTGTCCCTGATCCTCCTGACCGTCGCGCTCAGCGTCATCGGGGCGGCGGCGATCGGCGCGGGCATGGGCGTCGCGTGTCTGGTGCGCGGGGGCAGTCTGTCCGCGCTGCTCGCGGGCGGCATTCTCGGCGGGTTCGCGGTCGGCGCGGCGGGGCAGGCGCTGGCCGCGTCGGGCCTCGTCGCGATCACCGGGGTCGCGCCCGGCCCGAGCACTGGGATGGTCGAAGGGGCAGGTCTGGGCCTCGCGTGTGCCGCTTCGCTCGCCCTCGTCCGGCACCGCGAACTTCGCGCCGCCGCCGGGATTTTCGCCGCCCTGGCGATCGGCGCGGCGGTGATGGGCGTGCTTTCAGTGGCCGGGGCGCGCTCCTATGCCGAGACGCTGGCAATGGTCGAATTGCGTTTTCCCGCCTCGCAGCTGCGCATCGGGCCGATGGTGGCGCAATTCGGTGCGCCGCTGTTCGCCGTGGCGGAAGGCATGCTGTTCGCCGCCTCGATCACCGCGGCGAACCTGTATGTGCGGCATCGATCTCCGCGCAAATGAAAAGGGCGGCCCCGTGAGGCCGCCCCGTCATTGCCGATATGGCGGGATCAGCGCCGCCCGTCCCGCTCCGGCGCCACGGAAATGCGCACCGTCTCGCCCGAATTGCCGGGGAAGTCGGTGAACATCGCCTCGACCAGATTGGGGACGAGATATTGCAGCCGGTCGGACGTCGACAGGGCCTGCGCCTTGCCTTCGAACAGGCGTTCGCCGGTGGCGGTCCGGTCGATCTTCATGTCGATCCCGCTGGTATAGACGGTATAGCTGCGCACGTCCGGACCGCCGAACCACGGATCGTAGAAGCCGAAGCCCCAGCGGCTGCCATAGAACCGCGAACGCGGGCCGTAGCCGAGCCGGCCATAACCCAGCCGCCCGTATCCGTACCACGGATCGTAGAACGGGTCGGAGAAACCGGTCGTCCGCACTCGTTCACGGCCATTGTCGACCCCGTAGTCGAACCGGACGAGCAGCGACGCCGCCTCGGGCGAAGCCGCCTGCGTATAGCCGAGGCGCGACATCTGCGCGCGCACGAGGTCGGCATATTGCGAGAATTCCAGCCCGCCGGCCAGCGCCGGATCGTCGGCCACGATGGCGAAGGTCTCACCCTGCGGCGCGGGCAATTGCGATTCGAACCGCGTCACGTCCGCCCTGAACGGCGTCGCGCAGGCGGCCAGCGAAGCGAGAACGATAGGAACGGAGACCAGCTTCAGCGTTCGCCCCCAACCCTGTTTGCGGATGGTCATGGCTCGAGTCCTTTCTGTGTGCAGCGCAAGCATACACCGAATATTGAGAAACTCGCAGCTTGCCGGTGGTGCATGGCAATCTGCCAGCGATGCTGCACGGTCTACCGTAAGCGCGCTGAATGCGGATTGAACGCCGTTTCACACATTTGTTGACTGGATTGAACGGGTTACGCGCGCACCAGGCCGAGCGCGGCGTAGGCCGAGGCGAGCGTGGGGGCCGCGATCCCCCGCGCCTCCGCCGCGCCTTGCGCGAGGATCGCGCCGAGCGCCTCCTGATCCTCCAGCAATTGGGTGAAGCGCCGGGAAATGGGGCGCAGCGTCTCGACCAGCAATTCGCCCAGTGCCGGCTTGAACGCGCCGAACCCGGCGCCGCCATGTTCGCCCAGCACCTCGCCCACGCTGCGATCGGACAGGGCGGCATAGATGGTGACGAGGTTCAGCGCCTCGGGCCGGCCGACCAGCCCGGCTTCCTCGCCCGGCAGGGGTTCGGGATCGGTTTTCGCCTTCTTGACCTTCTTCATCACCGTGTCGGGATCGTCGGCCAGGTTGACCCGGCTCATGTCGCTCGGGTCGGACTTGCTCATCTTCGCGGACCCGTCGCGCAGGCTCATGATCCGGGCGGCGGCCGGGGGGACGATCGGTTCGGGCAGGGTGAAGACCGGGGCATCATTGCCCTTCGCGTCCTTCGGGGCGAAGTCGTTGTTGAACTTCTGCGCGATGTCGCGGGCGAGTTCGAGATGCTGTTTCTGATCCTCGCCCACGGGCACATGGGTCGCCTGGTAGAGCAGCACGTCGGCGGCCTGCAGAACCGGATAGGCGAAGAGGGCGACCGACTGGCCCTCGCGGTTCTTGCCTGCCTTGTCCTTCCACTGCGTCATCCGGTTGAGCCAGCCCATCCGCGCGGTGCCGTTGAGCAGCCATTGCAATTCGGCATGCTGCGGCACCTGCGCCTGGTTGAACAGGATCGAGCGCGCCGGATCGATCCCGCAGGCGACCAGCGCGGCGGCCATTTCCAGCGTTCCCTTGCGCAATTGCGCCGGATCGTGCGGTTGGCTGATGGCGTGAAGATCGGCGAGGAAGAACAGGCATTGTGCTTTTTGCGCGCTGCCGGCTTCGGCTGCCTGTGCGCCCGAGCCCTCGCCCACCTCGTCCTGCATGCGGACCCAGTTGCGGATTGCGCCGAGGTAATTGCCGAGGTGGAGATTGCCGGTGGGCTGGATGCCGGAGACGACACGCATGGATATTCAGTCCCGATCGGTTGAAGGCTCGTCCGGCGCGGGGGCGGCGGATGGCGAGCGGCGGACGAGTGCCTTGATGTCCCCCACGGCGAAGGCGCCGGTGACGAGGCAGGCCAGCGCGTAGACCGTCCCGCCGCCGGAAACAAGCAAGGCCAGCGCCAGGACCCGCGCCTCGAACGGGCCGGCCAGCAGGCCCGCCGCCAGCGGCGCCGCGAACCACAGCGCACCGCCCATGGCAAGCGCGGCCAGGGCGAGGCGGGGCAGGCGGCGGGCAAGCTGGGCGTCCATGGCGAACTGCCCCCGGCGCCGCAGCGTGGTGTAGAGGAGGACGGCGTTTAGCGTCGCCGAAACCGCCGTGGCCAGCGGCGGGCCGAGATAGCCGATGGTCGGGATCAGCGCCAGATTGCCGGCGATATTGACCGCGATCGCGATCATCGCGAACCGCACCGGGGTTTTGGTATCGTGCCGCGCATAGAAGCCGGGGGTGAGCACCTTGATCAGCACATAGGCCGGCAACCCGAGCGAGAAGGCGGCGAGCACCAGGGCCGTCGCCTCGGTATCGGCCGCGCTGAACGCGCCGTACTGGAACAGGCCGCGCACGATCGGCTCGGATATGGTGAGGAAGGCGATGGTGGCGGGGATGGTCAGGAACAGCGCCAGCTCGATGCCGCGGTTCTGCGTGTGCATGGCCGCCTCGTGCCGCTCCTCCCCCAGCATGCGCGAAAGCGTGGGCAGCAGGATCGTGCCGAGGCCGATCCCGATCAGCCCCAGCGGCAACTGGTTCAGCCGGTCGGCATAATAGATGTAGCTGATCGCGCCGGGTGCAAGCAGGCTGCCCGCCAGCGCGGTGGAAACGAGGAGATTGATCTGCGTCGCCCCGGCCCCGGCGGCGGCGGGCAGGATCAGGGAAAACAGGCGCTTCATCTCGGGGTCGATCCGGGGCCGCCTGATGCGCAGCGAGACACCGGCGCGGCGGCAGCCCCAGATCAGGAAGACGAGCTGCAACGCGCCGCCCGCGGTTACCGCCAGCGCCTGGACCCGCGCGGTCTCATAGGGATCGTCGCCGTGGAACAGCGCCAGCCCCGCCACCATCGCCACGTTGAGCAGGATCGGCGCGGCGGCATTGACCCAGTACCGCTCGAGCGAATTGAGGATGCCGCCCAAGAGCGAAACCAGCGAGATCATCAGCAGGTAAGGCACCGTGATCCGCGACAGCATCACGGCATAGTCGAACTGCGCGGCCGTCGGCTCGTTGAAGCCGCCCGACAGGGCATAGGTCAGCGGCCAGGCGGCGGCCATCAGCGCGATGGTGAAGACGATCAGGATCGGCAGCAGCAGCGCCAGCGTCCGCTCGGCAAAATCGATGCCGGCCGGCTTGCCCCCGCCCTTGGCCACCCGGCGGTTGAACATCGGAATGAAGCCGGCCGCGAACGCCCCTTCGGCGAACAGCGCGCGAAACATGTTGGGCAGGCGGAAGGCGACAAGGAACGCGTCCGAAGCGAAGCCCGCGCCGACGAAGCGCGCCTGCAGCGCATCGCGGACCAGCGCCAGAACGCGGCTCACCAGCGTCAGCGAGCCGATCGTCCCGGCACTTTTCAGAAGGCCCATCGCCGCCGAGCCCTATCGCGGGGCGCGTACGCTCAGGCGTTGCCCTGCGGCGGCTGCGATGCCGCATCGCCCTGCTGCTGGCGCGCGGCGAGCTGCTGCTGATAGAGCTGCCCGAAATCCATCGGGTCGAGCACGAGCGGCGGATAGCCCGCATCGCGCGTCGCCTCGGCGATCACCGCCCGGGCGAAGGGGAACAGCAGGCGCGGCGTTTCGGCATACTGGAACATGTGCGCCGCATCGTCGGGCACGTTGCGCATGCCGACGAGGCCGCAATAGGAAAGGTCGACCAGATACATCGTCCCGCTTTCGCACTTGGCGCTGGCGGTGATCTTCAGTTCGACTTCGAACACCTCGTCGTTCACCTTGTTCGAGGCGATGTTGACCTGAATGTCGACCTGCGGCTGTTCCTGCCACTGGTAAGAGGTCGGCGCGTTCGGATTCTCGACCGACAGGTCCTTCACATACTGGCTGATGATGCCCGCGGCCGGCGCGGTATCGGCCCCGTTCGGGCCGTTCGATTGATTGTCGAGGTCGGTGAGTACGTTGCCTTGGCTGGCCATATGCGAATATCCTGTGTCAGCGAGGGGGCGCGGGCGGGGCGGAAACCCGCCGGGCCCGCGACGATATGGCCGCGCGCCTAGCATCCCGCGCCCGGCGTAGCAATGCGCATCGCCGGGGCGCGATACCGGGGTTCTACGCGGTGCCGCATGGCGGGACGCGATCATTGTCCGTTTGTAATTCCTTACTATGTAAGGCACATACCTGAAGGAACCGCCCGGCCCGCTGCCGCGTAGGTGAAAGACCAGCAGATTGGACGTATTGCCGTGATCTACGAGATCGTCATCCTTGCCGCGATTGCCACTTTCCTGGGGCTGCGGCTCTATTCCGTGCTCGGCCGCCGGTCGGAGCATGAGGAAGAGGTCATCCCGCACCGGCTGGACCGCAAGGATCAGGTCGCGCCGGGCAAGGAGACGTCGGCGGAAACGCGCACGATCCGGCAGCCGCCGCGCAATCCGGCCGCGCAGGCGACCGGGGCGAGCGCCAACGAAACCGCGATCCGCGCGATCGCGGCGGCCGATCCGCAGTTCGATCTCATGCAGTTCCTCGAAGGCGCCAAGGCCGCCTACGGCATGATCCTCGAGGCGTTCTGGAAGGGCGACCGCGAGACCTTGCGCGAATTGACCGACGACGATGTGTATGAAGGCTTCGCCTCCGCCATCGACCAGCGCGAAGCCGCCGGCGAAACGATGGACAACCGCCTGATCCGGATCGAGGATGCGACCGTGCATTCCGCCGATCTCGACGGGCGGCAGGCGCGCATCGCGGTGCGCTTCCTCGCCGACATCGCGGCGGTCACGCGCGACCGGGAGGGCGAACTGGTCGCCGGATCGCTCGACGATGCGATCGAGAGCCGCGACGTGTGGACCTTCTACCGCAATGTCGATTCGCGCGATCCCAACTGGGTGCTCGACGAGACCGATCAGGGCTGAGGCCTCACGCAAGAGGGAGGGGTCATGCGGCGGTTCGGCGCAATGCTGGGTGCGGCCCTGCTGGCGGGGTGCGCGGGCATGGTGCCCGGCGGGCACCCGCCGCTCGATACCGGTGTCGCGCCCGCGCCGCCCCCGATCGCCGCCAGCACGGCCCGCGCGGCCAGCCTGCGGCCCGGTCCCGACATCGCCTCGCTGCCGATCGCGGCGGCTGATGCCGCTTCCGCGCTGTCTGCCTTCCGTGCCTCCTGCGCCAAGATCCTCTACCGCGACGATACCAGCGGGCTGACCATCCGGACCGACTGGCAGGCCCCCTGCGGCGCGGCGCAGAGCTGGACCGGCGATGCGCGGCAATTTTTCGCCAGCCAGTTCGAAAGCGTGATCGTCGGCGACGGCGCGGCTTTTGCGACCGGCTATTTCGAGCCCGAAATCCTCGGCAGCCGCGTGCGTGCACCGGGCTATGACGTTCCGATCTACAAGCTGCCGCCCGATCTCGTGCGCGCCTGGCCTGCCGACATGCCGGAAAGCGAACGCAGTGGGCGGCCGCCGCTCGGCCGCTATGACGAAAGCGGTGCCTTCGTACCCTATTTCGAGCGAGCCGAGATCGAGCAGGGCGCACTGGCCGGCAAGGGCCTCGAGATCGGCTGGGCGGCCGACGGGATCGAGTTCTTCTTCCTCCAGATCCAGGGTTCGGGCCTGTTACGCCTGCCCGACGGGTCGGTGACGCGGATCGGCTATGCCGGGCAGAACGGGCGCGAATATGTCGGCATCGGCTCGGTCATGCGGACACGCGGCCTGATCGGCGAGGGGCCGGGGCAGTATCCCGGCTCGATGCAGGGGATCGTGCAATATCTGCGCGAGCATCCGCAGGAGGGCGCCGACCTCATGCGGCTCAACAAGAGCTGGATCTTCTTTCGCGAACTTAACACCGACGGTCCGCTCGGCTCGCTGGAAATCCCCGTGCGCCGGGGCGACAGCGTGGCGGTCGATCCCAAATTCGTGCCCTATGGCGCGCCGGTCTTCCTCGATCTCGACCGGGACGTGGCCGACGGCTTGTGGATCGCGCAGGATACCGGCGGCGCGATCAAGGGCGCCAACCGGTTTGACACCTTCTGGGGCAATGGCGCCGACGCGCGCGAGATCGCCGGCAGCATGAGCGGGCGGGGCCGGGCGCTGATCCTGCTGCCCAGGGGAACGCTCGCCCGCCTCACCGCGCAATGACCGCGCCGCGCGGGTTGAGCGAGGAAGAGGCGGCGGCGTGGAACACCCTCGCCGCGACGGTGACGCCGCTCGAACCGGTCAGAGCCAGACGCAAACCGCCCACTACCCAACCCGCGAAGGCTGCCGAGCCGAAGGTGGCGGCGAAGCCTTCCGCACCGGCAGCACCACGGCCCAGACGCCAGACTGTCAGCCCACCGAAAGCGGTTCCCCCGCCGCCACCGCCGCCCGGGCTCGATTCGCATTGGGAGCGGCGGATGAAGGCCGGTTCGGTGGAGCCTGACTTTACCCTCGATCTCCACGGCCATGGCCTCGATGCGGCCTATACGCGGCTGATGAGCGGGCTTGCGCAAGCGCGGGCAATGGAGGCGCGCACCATCCTCCTCGTCACCGGCAAGTCGCGCCCGGTCGATCCGGCGGACCGGGGGACGCGGCGCGGGGCGATCCGGGCCAAGGTGCTCGACTGGCTGGCCGCCTCCAGCCATTCCTCCGCCATTTCCGCGATCCGGCGGGCGCATCGCCGCCACGGGGGCGAAGGCGCGCTTTACATTATCCTGCGTCGCCCGCGTTAGCGGCCGCTCGCCGGGATAAACGCCGGCAAGTCTTGTTTATTCTCGCGTTCCGGCAACCCGATGGCCCGCGCGCCGTTAACCATTGGAAATCCCCACAATACGGAGCGGTACATGGCCGACGAATTCGAGCTGTCTGAAGGCGGCGCCAATCATCAGAAACCCCGCGGCGACGACGACGTGATGACGACCGCACAAGGCATGCCGATCGCGGACGATCAGAACTGGCTCACCGCCGGCCCGCGCGGCCCGCAACTGCTCGAGGATCAGATCGCGCGCGAGAAGATCTTCCACTTCGACCACGAACGCATTCCCGAACGCGTCGTCCATGCCCGCGGATACGGCGTGCACGGACATTTCGAGCTGAAGAAGGCGATCCCGCAATATTCGCGCGCCCGCATCTTCAACGAGGAAGGCGTCAAGACGCCGACCTTCACGCGTTTCTCCACCGTCGCCGGCAACAAGGGTTCGCCTGACCTCGCGCGCGACGTGCGCGGCTTCGCGACCAAGTTCTACACGCCGGAAGGCAATTGGGACCTCGTCGGCAACAACATCCCGGTGTTCTTCATCCAGGACGCGATCAAGTTTCCCGACCTGATCCATGCCGCCAAACCCGCGCCCGATCGCGGCTTTCCCCAGGCGCAGACCGCGCATGACAATTTCTGGGACTTCGTCAGCCTGAGCCCGGAATCGATGCACATGATCATGTGGATCATGTCGGACCGCACGATCCCGCGCAGCTTCCGCTTCATGGAAGGCTTCGGCGTGCATACGTTCCGGCTGGTGAACGCCGAAGGCAAGTCGCACTTCGTCAAGTTCCACTGGAAGCCGAAGCTGGGCCTCCAGTCGGTCATCTGGAACGAGGCGCTAAAGGTGAACGGGGCCGATCCCGACTTCCACCGCCGCGATATGTGGGATTCGATCGACGCCGGCGATTTCCCGCAATGGGATCTCGGCATCCAGGTGTTCGACGACGAGTTCGCCGAGAATTTCGAGTTCGACGTGCTCGACGCGACCAAGATCATTCCCGAGGAACAGGTCCCGGTCGAGATCATCGGCACCCTCACGCTCGACGCGAATGTCGACAATTTCTTCGCCGAGACCGAGCAGGTCGCCTTCTGCACCCAGAACATCGTGCCCGGCATCGACCATTCCGACGATCCGCTGCTGCAGGGGCGCAATTTCAGCTATCTCGATACGCAGCTGAAGCGGCTCGGCGGCCCGAACTTCACGCATATCCCGATCAACGCGCCCAAATGCCCCGTGCGGCATTTCCAGCAGGACGGGCACATGGCGATGACCAATCCCAAGGGCCGCGCGAATTACGAGCCCAACAGCTGGGGTTCGGGCGACGGGGCCGAGGAGGATCGCGGGCCGCGCGCCTGCTCCACCCGCGGGTTCGAATCCTATCAGGCCCCGGTGACCGGCCCCAAGGTTCGCGTGCGCAGCGAAACCTTTGCCGACCATTACAGCCAGGCGCGGCAGTTCTACGTCTCGCAGACGCCGGTCGAACAGACCCACATGGCCAATGCCCTGACATTCGAGCTGTCCAAGGTCGAGCGGATGGATATCCGCAAGCGCATGATCGGTCATCTGCGCCATATCGACGATGGTCTGGCACAGGAGGTTTCGGACGGTATCGGGCTCGACGAATTGCCCGAGAAGGTTCCCTTCGCCCGCCAGCCGATCACCGACTTGCCGGAAAGCCCGGCCCTGTCGATCATCAAGAACGGGCCGAACAGCTTCAAGGGCCGCAAGCTTGGCATCTACATCGCGGACGGCGCGGATGCAGGCGTGGTGAATGCGCTCAAGGACGCGGCCAAGGGTGCGGGGGCGATGGTCGAGATCATCGCGCCGCACATTGCCGGGGCGAAACTGTCCGACGGGACCAAGCTGAAGGCCGACGAGAAGATCGATGGCGGCCCCTCGGTGGTCTACGACGCGGTGGCCGTGGTGATGAGCGAGGAATCGGCCAAGCGCTACAACGCCGACAAGCCGAGCATCGATTTCGTCAACGATGCCTTCGCCCATGCCAAGTTTGTGGCTTACGTTCCCGCGGTCAAACCGCTGTTCGAATGTGCCGCGGTGTGGAACTGGATGGATGACGGGTTCGTCGACGTCTCGGGCGGCAAGGACGCGGCGAAGAGCTTCATCGAGAAGTGCGGCCAGCTGCGCTATTGGGACCGCGAGAGCGTCAAGCAGGACTGACGCGGCTTTTCATCGAAAGCCCGAACAAAAGGGCCCCGGCATCGCTGCCGGGGCCCTTTCTCGTTTATGTGGTCGCAGCGCTCAACCGTGATACCTGGCGTAGCGCAGATCGAAGCGGTCGGCTTCCATGACCTTGGTCCACGCGGCCACGAAGTCGCGTGCGAACTTCTCCTCATGGCCCCGCTCGCCATAGACTTCGGCGACCGAGCGCAATTGCGAGTTCGAGCCGAAGACGAGATCGGTGCGGGTCGCGGTCCAGCGTTCGGACTTGTCCTTGCGGTTGCGGCCGATGAACTTCTCGTCCCCGCTTTCATCGACGACCTCCCAGAAGGTGTTCATGTCGAGCAGGTGGGTGAAGAAGTCGTTCGACAGCACGCCCTTGCGATCCGTGAACACGCCCTCGTCGCCGGCGCTGGAGTGGTTGGCCCCCAGCACCCGCATCCCGCCGACCAGCACGGTCATTTCCGGGATCGATAGGCCGAGCAGGCTGGCCCGGTCGACCAGGATGTCCTCGGTCTTCACGCTGTGCTTGGTCTTGAGGAAGTTGCGGAACCCGTCGGCGAACGGCTCCAGCGGCTCCCAGCTTTCGGCGTCGAAATCCTCGCGTCGGGCATCGCCGCGCCCGGCGGAGACCGGAACGGTGATGTCGAACCCGCCATCCTTCGCCGCCTTCTCGACCGCCGCCGCACCGGCGAGCACGATGGCATCGGCCAGCGAAATCGATCCGCGCAGCTCATCGAGCCGGGAAAGCACCTTCCCCAGTTCCTCGGGATCGTTGGCCTTCCAGTTCTTTAACTCATCGAACCGGATATGCGCGCCGTTCGCGCCGCCGCGATGGTCGGACTTGCGATAGGTGCTGGCCGAGGCCCATGCCGTCTTGACCAGTTCGGACACGGTCAGCCCGCTGTCCAGCACCTTGCTCTTGAAGCTTGCCACGTCGCCGTCCGAAACCTGCGTCCCGGCGGGGATCGGATCCTGCCAGATCAGCTCCTCGCTCGGCACGTCGGGGCCGAGATAGCGGATCTTGGGGCCCATATCGCGATGGGTCAGCTTGAACCACGCGCGGGCGAAGGCATCGTCGAGCGCCGCCTGGTCGTTGAGGAAGCGTTCGGAAATCCGGCGATAGTCCGGGTCGCGCTTCAACGCCATGTCGGCAGTGGTCATCATGGTGGGGACCTTCTTCGACGGATCGCGCGCATCGGGCGCCAGGTCCGCCTCTTCCTGGTTGATCGGCTGCCATTGCTTGGCCCCCGCCGGGCTTTCCACCAGCTCGTAATCGTATTTGAACAGCAGGCGGAAATAGTCATTGCCCCACTGGGTCGGGTTGGGCGTCCACGCGCCTTCGATGCCCGAAGTGGTGATGTGCCCCTTGTCGATCTGTTCGGCATCGGTCGCCCAGCCGAAACCCATCATGTGGATGTCGCCGCCTTCGGGCGCGCTCGACAGCGTGTCGGGCGGGGCCGCGCCATGGCACTTGCCGAAGGCATGGCCGCCGGCGGTAAGCGCGACGGTTTCCTCGTCGTTCATCGCCATCCGGCCAAAGGTTTCCTTCATGTCGCGTGCCATGCCTTCCGCATCGTGCGGATTGCCGCCCGGACCTTCGGGGTTGACGTAGATGAGGCCCATCTGGATCGCGGCGAGCGGGGTTTCGAGCGCCTTGCCCTCATCGGGAATGATGCGGGTTTCGACGCCCTGATCGACCCAGAGTTCTTCCGAACCCCAGTAGATGTCGTTCTCCGGCTCGAACACGTCCTTGCGGCCGCCGCCGAAGCCGAACACCGGGCCGCCCATGCTTTCGATCGCAACATTGCCGGTCAGCACGAACAGGTCGGCCCAGCTGATATGCTTGCCGTATTTCTGCTTGATCGGCCACAGCAGGCGGCGCGCCTTGTCGAGATTGCCGTTGTCGGGCCAGGAGTTGAGCGGGGCGAAACGCTGTTGCCCGCTGGAGGCGCCGCCGCGCCCGTCGCCGGTGCGATAGGTGCCGGCCGCGTGCCATGCCATGCGGATGAAGAACGGGCCGTAATGCCCGTAATCCGCCGGCCACCAAGGCTGGCTGTCGGTCATCAGGGCCTTGAGGTCGGCCTTCAGCGCATCGTAGTCGAGCAGGTTGAAGGCTTCGCAATAATCGTAATCCTCGCCCATCGGATCGGGCGTCTGCCCGCCTTGCGTGAGGATGTGCAGATCGAGGGAATCCGGCCACCAGTCGCGATTGGTCCGGCCGAGCAGGGCGCGCACGCCGCCATTGCCGGTAAAGGGGCAGCCGCCCGAAATCGATCCTGTCTCTGCGTCCATGATAGTCTCTCCTAAATCAGACTCGGGTTATGGCGTCCGAGTATGGCGAGACTATGCTTCGTGGCCGATCATCCGTCCAATCGATTAATCGGATGGGAATGATAGCGTGAGGCGATTGCACGGTGACCCGTTCGCCCAACGCGAAACGCCGCTCTCCCGGTGGGGAAAGCGGCGTTTCGGCGTCGGATTGTGCGGCGATCAGGCGGCCTGCGCGATCTCTTCCGCAGGCTCGGTCCGGATGAGGTAGTCGAAGGCGGAGAGGCCGGCTTTCGATCCTTCGCCCATCGCGACCACGATCTGCTTGTAGGGCACGTCGGTCACGTCGCCCGCTCCGAAAATGCCGGGCAGATTGGTGCGGCCTTCCTCGTCGGTCTCGATCTCGCCGAATTTCGACAAGGCGAGGCCGCTGTCCTTCAGCCATTCGGTGTTCGGCACGAGGCCGATCTGGACGAACACACCGGCAAGAGCGATCGTGCGTTCCTCGCCGCTGGTGCGGTCTTTCAGGCGCAGGCCCGAAACCTTGCCGTTCTCGCCGAGGATCTCCGTCGTCTGCCCGCTGGTGACGATATCGACGTTGGAGAGGCTGCGCAGCTTGGCCTGCAACACCTCGTCGGCGCGCAATTTGCTGTCATATTCGATCAGCGTGACGTGGCCGACGATCTTGGCAAGGTCGATCGCCGCCTCGACGCCGGAATTGCCGCCGCCGATCACCGCGATGCGCTTGCCCTTGAACAGCGGACCGTCGCAGTGCGGGCAATAGGCGACGCCCTTGTTGCGATATTCCGCCTCGCCGGGGACGCCGATATTCTTCCAGCGCGCGCCGGTCGCGAGGATCAGGCTGCGGCTTTTCAGAGTGGCGCCGTTGCCGAGTTCGACCGTGTGATAGCCGCCCTCTTCGCTCGCGGGGGTGAGCTTCACCGCCCTGGCGAGGTTCATCAGGTCGATATCGTATTCGCCGACATGCCGCTCCAGCTCGCCGGCCAGCTTCGGGCCTTCGGTATAGACCGTGCCGGGCAGGTTCTCGATCCCCAGCGTATCGTGCAACTGCCCGCCGAAGCGTTCGGCCGCGATGCCGGTGCGAAAGCCCTTGCGCGCGGTATAGATCGCCGCGCCCGCGCCCGCCGGGCCGCCGCCGACCACGAGGACTTCGAACGGGTCCTTCGCGGCGAGCTTCTCGGCCGCCCTGGCATCGGCGCCGGTGTCGACCTTGGCGAGGATTTCGGCCAGTTCCATCTTGCCGTTGTAAAACGGTTCGCCGTTCAGGAAGGTCGCGGGCACGGCCATGATGTCGCGCCGCTCGACCTCGTCCTGGAAAGTGCCGCCTTCGATCAGCGTGGCGGTGATGCGCGAATTCTCGAACGCCATCAGGGTGAGCGCCTGCACCACGTCGGGGCAGTTGTGGCAGGAGAGCGAGAAATACATCTCGAAATTGAAATCGCCTTCGAGGCCGCGGACCTGTTCGAGCAGATCGGCATCGACCTTGGGCGGATGGCCGCCCGCCCACAGCAGGGCCAGCACCAGCGAAGTGAATTCGTGCCCCATCGGCAGGCCGGCGAAACGGACCCATTTTTCCGCATCGCTCGCGCGGCGGATGACGAAGCTCGGCACCCGGTCGTCGGTGCCGTCGAAAGCGGCGGTGACGAGATCATGCAGGCCGGCAATTTCCTCGAGCAGTTCGCGCGTCTGCGCGGATTTGGCATCGTCGCCCAGCGTGGCGACAAGCTCGATCGGCTCGCGCAGATTGGCAAGATAGGTTTCGAGCTGCTGTTTCATCGCGGCGTCGAGCATGGATTACTCCGGAAAAATTGCGTGAATTCGGGGGAGGGGGGCGGGAAAAGGCCCGGAGAGAGGGGGGGGAGGTCTGCTCCGGGCCTTCCAGCAACCCGGGCGAAAGCCCGGGCTCTTGCGGCCGGCAGCTTGCGCCGCCGACCGGATCAGTGTGGATCAGATCTTGCCGACGAGATCGAGCGAGGGGGCCAGCGTGTCGCTGCCTTCTTCCCACGCGGCCGGGCAGACCTGGCCGGGATTGGCGCGGACATATTGCGCGGCCTTGATCTTGCGGGCGAGTTCGTTGGCATTGCGGCCGACGCCTTCGCAGGTCTGTTCCATGATCTGGATCACGCCGTCGGGATCGACCACGAAGGTCGCCCGGTCGGCAAGGCCCACGCCTTCGCGCAGCACGTCGAAGTTACGGGCCAGTGTATGGTTCTGGTCGCCGAGGAACGGGAAGGTCAGCTTGCCGATCTTGTCGCTCGTATCGTGCCAGGCCTTGTGGCTGAAATGCGTATCGGTGCTGACGCCGTACACTTCGACGTCCATCTTCTGCAGCATCTCGTACTTCTCGCCGAGGTCTTCCAGTTCGGTCGGGCAGACGAAGGTGAAGTCGGCCGGATAGAAGAAGAAGATGGCCCACTTGCCCTTCACGTCCTCGTCGGTGACTTCGTAGAAATCCTGACCGGCCTTGAAGGCGGTGGCGGTGAACGGTTTGATTTGGCTTCCGATGATACCCATGGGTTTTCTCCGTATGTTCGGGTTGAAACTGATGGGTTCCAGATAGTGCGCGCTGCGATGCACAAAAGCGATATGTTGCGATTGCTAGCATCGGAATTTTCAATCACAGGCGTGGAACTTCTGGAAAGCCGGCTTAGTCGGGCCGGCGTGACCTCAACCGCACTGCGCCCGGTGAAGCAGCCTGTGATCCGCCAGCACCAGCGCCATCATTGCTTCCACCACCGGCGTGCCGCGGATGCCGACGCACGGGTCGTGCCGCCCCTTGGTGCGCACCTGCGCCGCTTCGCCGCTTCGGGTGATGCTGTCGACGGGCGTGAGGATCGAGCTGGTCGGTTTGAACGCCACCCGGCAGGTCACCGGCTGGCCGGTCGAGATGCCGCCGGCGATCCCGCCCGCATGGTTGGCCGCGAAGTCCGGGCCATCCTCGCCCGGCATCATGGCGTCGGCATTCTCCTCGCCCGATAGCCGCGCCGCGCCGAAGCCGTCGCCGATCTCCACCCCCTTGACCGCGTTGATGCTCATCATGCCGGCCGCAAGATCCGCATCGAGCTTGGCATAGAGAGGCGCGCCCCACCCGGCGGGCACGCCCTCGGCAACGCATTCCACCACCGCGCCGAGCGAGGAGCCGGCCTTGCGCGCCTCGTCCACCAGCGTCTCCCACCGCCGCGCGGCGTCGGGACTGGGGCACCAGAAGGGATTGCGGCCGATCTCGTCGCGGTCGAAGCTGGCCCGGTCGATCGCATCGCCGCCGATCTCGCTGACATAGGCGGTGATGCGTATCTCGGGGATGACCAGCCGGGCGACCGCGCCCGCCGCCACACGCATCGCGGTTTCCCGCGCGCTCGACCGGCCGCCGCCGCGATAGTCGCGAAAGCCATATTTCGCATCATAGGCATAGTCGGCATGGCCGGGGCGGTAGGTGTTCGCGATCTCGGAATAGTCCTTGCTGCGCTGATCGGTGTTCTCGATCAGCAGCGAGATCGGCGTGCCGGTGGTCCGGCCCTCGAACGCGCCGGACAGGATGCGGACCGCATCGGGTTCCTGCCGCTGGGTAGTGAACTTGTTTTGCCCTGGGCGGCGCGCATCGAGGAAGGGTTGGATGTCGGCTTCCGACAGGGCCAACCCTGGCGGGCACCCGTCGACCACGGCGCCGATCGCGGGCCCATGGCTTTCGCCCCATGTGGTGAAGCGGAAGACCCGCCCGAACGTGTTCCAGCTCATATCTCGGCGTCTTAGCGGATCGCCGGATGCTGTCGAGCGGGCGGGCGGCCAAGATTTTCCTACCCGCTCCCAAGGCGGCATGGTCCGCAGATGCCTGCGCCGTCTCACCGCCCGACGGATTTCTCCTCGAGGACCGTGTTCCACCCGTTCCATCGGGACGGGTTCGCCGCCGCAGTCTACAACTTCCATCCAACACTGGCCAAGGACCGCGCATTGGGGCAGGAACAAAACGCGCCCAATCGACGGCGTAGCGCGGAAAGAGATCGATGATTGCAAAGCTGAAAGGCCTGCTCGACGAAACCGGTGCCGACTGGGCGGTGATCGACGTGGCGGGCGTGGGCTATCTGGTGCATTGTTCGTCGAAGACGCTGGCCGCGCTGGGCGAGCCGGGCGAGGGATGCACCGTCTATACCGACCTGCAGGTGAGCGAGAACGACATGCGCCTGCTGGGTTTCGCCGAGGCGGCGGAGCGTGACTGGTTCCGCCTGCTCACCCAGGTGCAGGGCGTGGGCAGCAAGGTCGCGCTGGCGATCCTCTCGGCCTTGTCGACCGGCGAGGTGCAGCAGGCCTGCGCCAGGGGCGATGCCGCGATGGTCGCGCGGGCGCAGGGCGTCGGGCCGAAGCTGGCGGGCCGGATCGTCAACGAATTGAAGGACAGGGCGGGCGCCTTGCCGGGCGGCGGAATGGCTGGCGGGGGCGCGGTGGCACTGCCGGCGGGCGGCGCAAGCGCCGACGCGGTAAGCGCGCTCGAGAATCTCGGCTTCAAACCCGCGGTGGCGGCCCGCGCCGTGGCGGCCGCGCAAGGCGAGTTGGGCGAAGGCGCGGCGGAGGGCGATCTGATCCGCGTGGCATTGAAACGGGCGGCGGGATGAGGAGAATGACCATGCGTGCGATGATCCTGGCAGGATTGGCGTTGTCCGCTGCACCGGCGGCGGCGCAGGATGGCGCCAGAACCGGGCCGGTGTTCGACGGGTTCGGGCCGCATGTCGCGGTCGAGGGGATCGAGGCGGTGCCGGCGGATACCGAGTTCGCGCACAGCTTCGACGTCTCGCGGCGCGCCGAGGGGGCGCAGCGCAATCGTGGGTTCGAAAGCGCTGCGCGGTTCGTCAACATGCATGCCGCTCACGGCGTCGACCCTGACAATATGCGCGTCGCCGTGGTGGTGCATGGCGGCGCGGTTCTCGACCTGCTGACCGACGAAGCGCGCGCCCGCCTCGGCCACGGCGAAACCAATCCGAGCGGCGACATGGTCCGCGCGATGCTGGACGAAGGCGTGCGCTTCATCGTCTGCGGCCAGAGCGCGGTGGGGCAGGGCGTCTCGCAAGCCGACCTGATCGAGGGCACCGAAATGGCGCTGTCGGCGATGACCGCGCACGCGCTGCTGCAACAGCGCGGCTATACGGTGAACCCGTTCTAGTGCTTGCCCCTAAGTCTCGTCATGCTGAACGCGTTTCAGGTTCCATCACGCCGCCCGTGCCGAGCAATCGGCGGAAGCCCGGTGGCCGGTGCAAGGTCATGCCAGTCGGGGTTCTCGCCCTCGATCAGGTTGATCTTCCATTGCCTGCACCAGTTCTTGAGCTGCTTCTCGCGCGTAATTGCAGCCTCCATCGTATCGAAAAGCTCGAAGCGGACGAGATGATGGACGGCATAGCGCTTGGTGAAGTCGTCGATCATGCCTTCGCGGTGCTGCCAAAGGCGCTTTGCCAGGTCGGAGGTGACACCGATGTAGAGCGATCCGTAGCGCTTGCTGGCGATGATATGGATGGAGGGCTGGCGCTCGACATGCATGATGCCGGGCGTGGCGAAGGATGGACCCTGAAACAAGTTCAGGGTGACGGGTTGGATAGCTCCAGTCCCATGACAAACCGTCATGCTGAACTCGTTTCAGCATCCATCCCGCCGCAAGAACCGGTTTCCGCAGTGCAATGACCGACCAACCCCTCCACACCCCCGCCCGCCAACCGGACGACCCGGATGCCGCCCTGCGCCCCAAATCGCTTGCCGAATTCGTCGGGCAGAAGGCGGCGCGTGAGAATTTGCGCGTGTTCATCGAGGCCGCGCGGAACCGCGGCGAGGCGATGGACCATGTGCTGTTCTTCGGGCCGCCCGGCCTCGGCAAGACGACGCTGGCGCAGATCGTCGCCCGGGAACTCGGGGCGGGTTTTCGCGCCACCAGCGGGCCGGTGATCGCCAAGGCGGGCGACCTCGCCGCGCTGCTCACCAATCTCGAGCCGAACGACGTGCTCTTCATCGACGAGATCCACCGACTCAATCCCGTGGTCGAGGAAGTGCTGTACCCGGCGATGGAGGACCGTGCGCTCGACATCATGATCGGTGAGGGGCCGTCGGCGCGCAGCGTGCGGATCGACCTGCCCCCCTTCACGCTGGTCGGCGCGACGACGCGGCAGGGCCTGCTGACCACGCCGCTGCGCGACCGGTTCGGCATTCCCGTGCGGCTCAACTTCTATACCGAGGACGAATTGCTGCGCGTCGTCACGAGGGGGGCGGGGCTGCTCGGTATGGCGATCGACGAGGGCGGCGCCCGCGAAATCGCGCGGCGCAGCCGGGGTACGCCGCGCGTCGCGGGCCGGTTGCTGCGGCGGGTGCGCGATTTCGCCTCGGTTTTGGGCGAGCCGGTCGTCAGCACCGCTGTGGCCGACGATGCCCTGACCCGGCTGGAGGTCGACAGCCTCGGCCTCGATGCGATGGACCGGCGTTACCTCACCATGATCGCGACCACCTACAAGGGCGGCCCGGTGGGGGTGGAGACACTGGCGGCGGGACTTTCGGAGCCGCGCGACACGGTGGAAGAGGTGATCGAGCCCTATCTCATCCAGCTCGGCCTGATCGCGCGGACGGCGCGGGGGCGGATGCTGAACGACGGCGGCTGGACGCATCTGGGCCTGGCGCCGCCCAATGCCCCGCCAACGCCGCAAGGCGACATGTTCGAGAAGTGATCAGCGCGTGACCGGCAGGCCCGCCTGCTTCCACGCGGCGATCCCGCCGGCCATGTGAACGACGGTGGTGTTGTTCGCCTGCGCCAATCGTTCGGCGGCGATGCCGGAGCGCCGGTCGGACTGGCAGTAGAGGATACGCTCCTGCCGCTCCGCCGGCGGCAAGGTGAGGGGGTCGAATTTGCTTAGCGGGATGCTGATCGCGCCCGGAAGGTGGCCTTGCGCGAATTCCTCGCGCGTGCGCACGTCGATCAGCTGGATCGCCTCGCCCGCATCGAGGCGCGTGGCGAGCGCGCGCGGCTCGATCGTCAGCACGCCGATCTCGCGCGGTCCGGCGGCCTCTTCGGTCGGCACGGACGATCCGCAGGCGGCGAGCGGTGCCGCCGCCAGCAGGATCGCCCAGAGCCGTGTCGTCATGCCGCCAGTTTGCGGATCACGTACTGCAGGATGCCGCCATTCCGGTAATACTCCATCTCGTTCGCCGTATCGATCCGGCAGAGCGCGGTGAAGCTGAACGTGTCGCCATTTTCGCGAGTGACCTGAACCTCGACGTCCTGCGCGGGTTTGAGATCGTCGAGCCCGAGGATGGTGAAGCTGTCCGTGCCAGTCAGGCCGAGCGTCTGGCGCGTGTCGCCCTGCTTGAACTGCAGCGGCAGCACGCCCATGCCGACGAGGTTGGAGCGGTGGATCCGCTCGTAGCTTTCGACGATCACGGCGCGCACGCCCAACAGGATCGTGCCCTTGGCCGCCCAGTCGCGGCTGGAGCCGGTGCCGTATTCCTTGCCCGCGACGACGACCAGCGGCGTGCCGTCTTCCTTATGGCGCATGGCCGCATCGTAGATCGGCATCTGCTGGCCCTTATAGGTGGTGTAGCCACCTTCGACGCCGGGGACCATTTCGTTCTTGATGCGGATATTGGCGAAGGTGCCGCGCATCATCACTTCATGATTGCCGCGGCGGCTGCCGTAGGAGTTGAAGTCCGCCTTCGCGACCTGATGGCTCTTGAGGTATTCGCCCGCCGGGCTGTCTTCCTTGATCGAGCCGGCTGGGCTGATGTGATCGGTCGTCACGCTGTCGCCCAGCACGGCGAGCGGCCTTGCACCCACGATATCGGCGATCGGCGCCGGCTCCATCTCCATCCCGTCGAAGAAGGGCGGGCTGGCGACATAGGTGCTGGTCGGGTTCCAGCGATAAGTGTCCGACGCCTCGACCCGGATCGCCTGCCAGTGCTCGTCACCGTCATAGACGTTGGCGTAGCGGCTTTCGAACATCTCGCGGTCGATATTGGCGGCGCGGTGTTCGGCGATTTCCTGATTGGTCGGCCAGACATCGGCCAGCATCACGTCGTTGCCCTGATGGTCCTGCCCCAGCGGATGATCGGTAATGTCCCGCGTGACGGTGCCGAGGATCGAATAGGCGACCACCAGCGGCGGGCTGGCGAGGAAGTTGGCGCGCACGTCGGGCGAGACGCGGCCTTCGAAATTGCGGTTGCCCGACAACACGCTGGCGGCGACGAGATCGTTGGAATTGATCGCCTTGCTGATCGGCGGGGTCAGCGGCCCGGAATTGCCGATGCAGGTGGTGCAGCCATAGCCGACGAGGTCGAAGCCCATCGCGTCGAGATCGTCCTGCAACCCGCTCTTCACGAGATAGTCGGTGACCACCTGCGATCCCGGCGCCAGGCTGGTCTTCACCCACGGCGCGGGCTTCAGCCCCTTCTCGCGCGCCTTCTTGGCGACGAGGCCGGCGGCGATCAGCACGTCGGGGTTGGAGGTGTTGGTGCAGCTGGTGATGGCGGCGATCACCACGTCGCCGTCGCCAATGTCGTGATGGGTGTTCTCGACATCGACGCGCAGCGCCTTGTCCTTGCCGTAGACCGTCTTGAGTTCGGTGTTGAACAACTCGTCCACGTCGGGCAGCGCGACCTTGTCCTGCGGGCGCTTGGGACCGGCAAGGCTGGGGACGACCCTGGTCATGTCGAGCGACAGGGTCTTGGTGAAGATCGGCTCGTTCTCCGGTTCGAACCACATGCCCTGCGCACGGGCATAGGCCTCGACCAAGGCGAGCGTTTCCTCGTCGCGCCCGGTAAGGCGCATGTAATCGAGCGTCTTGTCGTCGATGCCGAAGAAGCCGCAGGTCGCGCCGTATTCGGGCGCCATGTTGGCGATCGTCGCCCGGTCGGCGAGGCTGAGGTTAGAGACGCCGGGGCCGTAGAACTCGACGAAGCTGCCGACCACGCCGACTTCACGCAGCATCTGCACGCAGGTCAGCACGAGATCGGTCGCGGTGACGCCTTCGGCGAGCGCGCCTTCCAGCTTGAAGCCGCAGACCTGCGGGATCAGCATCGAGATCGGCTGGCCGAGCATGGCGGCCTCCGCCTCGATCCCGCCGACGCCCCAGCCTAGTACGCCGAGGCCGTTGATCATCGTGGTGTGGCTGTCGGTGCCGACGCAGGTATCGGGATAGGCGACCAGCTCGCCGTCGGGGTTTTCCGACGACCATACGCCCTTGCCGATATATTCGAGGTTCACCTGGTGGCAGATGCCGGTGCCCGGCGGCACGGCGGAGAAATTGCGGAAGCTTTTCGAGCCCCATTTGAGGAAGTCGTACCGCTCGTTATTGCGCGCATATTCCAGCGCCATGTTCTGTTCCATCGCCTTGGGATGGCCGAACTCGTCCACCATCACCGAGTGGTCGATCACGAGGTTCACGTTGACCTGCGGATTGATCTTGGCGGTATCCCCGCCAAGCTTGGAGATCGCATCGCGCATGGCGGCAAGATCGACCACGCAGGGCACGCCGGTGAAATCCTGCAGCAGCACGCGGGCCGGGCGGTACTGGATTTCCTTGCCGGTGACGGGGTTGTTCTGCCAGTCGGCAATGGCCTTCGCATCGTCGGTCGAGACGGTGAAGCCGTCATCCTCGAAGCGCAGCATGTTCTCCAGCAGGACCTTCAGGCTGAACGGCAGGCGCGAAACGTCGCCGATCTTCTCGGCGGCCTTGGCGAAGGAATAATAGGTATAGTCCTTGCCGTTGACGGTGAGCGTATCGCGGGTGGAGAGCGTGTCCTTGCCGACCTGGGTCATGGAGGCGTTGATCCTTATCTTGGTGAAACCGTCACCGGACCAATGGGCGGGACGGGGAAATGTGCCGTTCATCTGCGCGGTCGGACGGGAAAAATCAAGGCTTCGGGGCGCGTGCGGCGGTGTCGTAGGGGAAAGGCGGCTTCCGGTCAGACCGTCGCCGGGCCGGGGCGCTTGCGACGCGCGGCGACGAGGCAGCCGATCACGATCAGCACCGCCCCGCCGAGCGTGGCCGGGCCGACCGGTTCCGCAAACAGCCACCAGCCCAGCAGCGCGGCCCACAGGAACCCGGTATATTCGATCGGCACCAGCCGCTGCGTCTCGCTGCGGGCATAGGCCCAGGTCAGCAGCATGGCGGCGCCGACCGACAGGGCGGCCGCGATCAGGAGCGGGTGCCATTCGCTCGCGCCGCCCGGCCAGTGAAGAAGGAACGGCGCACCGGCCGCAAGCACGACAGCCACGATCCCGTTCTGGAACGCGCTCGCCTCGATCGGGGAGGCAAGCAGGGCCTGCTGACGCTGCAGGATGAGATTGAGTGCGAACAGCAGCGCCGAGCCGAGCACCAGCGCGATCCCGAGCCAGGTCTCGCCATCGATCGCACCGCGGCCGATCCTGCCGCCGACGATTACGAGAACCCCCGCGAAGCCAAGCAGCGCACCCCAGATCGCCTGCGGCCGCACGCTCTCGCCCAGCAGGGCGGCGGCGAGATACAGCGCGACCAGCGGTGCGACGAAGCTGATCGCAATCGCCTCGGCCAGCGGCAGGCGGGTCAGCGCGGCAAAGAAGCTCCACCCCATGAAGGCCAGCACGAACCCGCGCTTGAGATGGATGCGCAGCACGGCGGGCGCGGGAAACCGGCGGGTGCGCAGCCACCAGACCGGCGCGGTCAGCCCGAAGCCGATGAGGCAGCGGAGGAAATACGCGCTATACGCGCCGATGGCCAGCGCCGCCCCCTTCATCGCCGCATCCATCGCGGAATAGAGCGCAATCCCGGCAATCGTGGCCAGCACCGGCGCCAGGGCCTGTCCGTGATCGGGGGGTGGCTGCGTCATTTGCCGGCTCGCATACGGCGAAGCGTGCCGGGGGTCACGCAGGTTCAGCCGCCGTCAAGCCGGATTGCTGGAATACGGGCGTCAGTTGGGTTACACAGAAAACGCCGGAATGCCCCTGCCCGAGAGCCGGGGCCGGCAAGGTGGGCATGGAAATGAACTTCGTGAAATACCTCTCGACCGGATCGATCGCCGCCTTGATGGCGACCGCGCCTGCACTGGCGCTGGCGCAGAACGCCCCGCCGGAAAACCTGCTGCCGATGCGGGACATTCCCAAGACCGCGCCCCAGCGCGATGGCGACGAGCCGCAGGCGGCGGAACGGGCGAAGGACGTGAAGGAAGCGTTCGGCGATTTCGCCGTCCAGCAGGGCGAGGTGGTGCAGGAAATCCCCTCGCTGGTCGGCGAATGGAGCGTGCCGCAGGCGGAGAAGCTGCTCGCCTATATCCCGTCCGTAAAGGCGGAAGGGCTGAACCCGGCGGACTACGACACCGGTCTGCGCGCCGCGATCGCCGCCGGCGAGGGCCCGGCGCTGAACGAAGTCGCCAGCCGGGTGTTCGTCTGGCTGGTCGAAGATCTGCGCGACGGGCGCACTCCGATGGAAGCGCGCAAGCAATGGTTCGTGGTCGACCCCGATCCCGACCGCCTGCCGAGCCACGTCCTGCTCGAAGAGGCGCTGGCCAGCGGCGACATCGCCGGCACGCTCAATCGCCTGATGCCGGTCCATTCCGACTATGCCCGGCTGAAGGCGCAGCTCGCCACCGCGAAGGATGCGGGCAAACGCAAGCTCATCCGCGCCAACATGGACCGGTGGCGCTGGCTGCCGCAGGATCTCGGGCGCCAGTATCTCCTGACCAACGTGCCCGAAATGCAGCTGCGTCTCACGGTGGGCGAGAAGATCATCAAGAGCTACCGCACCGTGGTCGGCAAGCCGGGCCGCACCGCGACCCCGCAGCTGGCCGAAATGGTCGAGGCGGTGATCTTCAACCCGACCTGGACGGTGCCGCAATCGATCGTGAAGGGCGAGGGGCTGGGCAACAAGGTGCTGGGCAATCCCGGCTGGGCGCGCGCGGCGGGCTACAAGGCGACCAAGGGCGAGAACGGCTGGATCACCGTGGTGCAGCAGCCCGGGCCGACCAACTCGCTCGGCCTAATGAAGCTCGACATGCCCAACGAACACGCGATCTTCCTCCACGACACGCCGAGCCGCAACCTGTTCGCGCAGGAGAACCGCGCGCTGAGCCATGGCTGCATCCGTGTGGAAGGCGCGCGCGAGCTTGCCATGACCATGTCGATGCTGGGCAATGCAAGCAGCCGCGACGAGATCCCGGCGATCCAGGAAGAGGTCTCGCAGATCACGGCGAGCGGGGAGTACACCCGCTATCCGATGGAAAAGCAGTGGCCAGTCTACATCACCTATTTTACCATGGGCACCGATGTGGATGGCCAGATGCGCAGCTTCACCGACGTCTACGACC
This sequence comes from uncultured Erythrobacter sp., assembly GCA_947501005.1. Taxonomy (GTDB): domain Bacteria; phylum Pseudomonadota; class Alphaproteobacteria; order Sphingomonadales; family Sphingomonadaceae; genus Qipengyuania. Next base: position 323,078 of record CANMTU010000001.1, read on the forward strand.
GCGACGCCCCGGTGCTCGCCGCGCTCGACGCCCCCCGCCAGACCGACCGCGCCCGCGAGACGAGCGAGGAAGTGGTCGAGATCATCGACGACATGCAGACCTGAGGAGCTAGCCGAAGAGTTCGGCTTCGGCTCGCATTGCGATCACATTGCGGCGGTAGAGATAGCCTGCGGGAAGGGCGAAGCACGCGACCATCAGGAATGCGCCTCAGGGAAAGCCGCTTTCGTAGGATGGGTCGAGGATCGATTCGCTGACCGCGAATGCGGCGGCAAGCAGGGCATCGAGAGCTGCTACGCCCAGCGCGGCGAAATGAGCGATATGTCGCCCCAGCAAGGCAGCCATGGGTAAGCCACAGAGCAACAGGTAGAACGCGACGACAATCGACCCCCCAGTGACCGCGGTCGCGATCATGATGCCAGCCGCCACGATAATCAGCAGCAATTCGAGAAGAGCGAAGTCCAGGACCGGACGTTCCAGCAGCGAGATGATCGCGCAATTGGCGACCACGCCGATCGCTGCCGCCGCTATGCTGGCCGGAACGATCGCGCCGAGAAGTGCACCCAGACCGAAACTGCCTTCGGATCCGGGCGGTACACCAATCAGTACACGCCTGGATTGGTCCGCTCGAACGTCCCGCCGCCCTCACGCCGCAGCAGGTCGGTCTGCGCTCGTGGCGGTTCCACGATGCTGCCGTCCTCCGCCAGCCCGAGGCTTTCGGCATAGATCAGCCGCCCGCCCGACAGGTCGATCAGCGCGCGGTCGAACTGTTCCGGCCCCATGGCGAGGCAGCCGTTGGAACGCCCGAGGCGGCCCCAGCGCGACACATGCTCTGGCCGGGCATAATCGGCCTGATGCATCACGATGGCGCGGGGCATGGCGTTGGAGTTGGTGGGGTCGAGCCCATCCATCCGGATCGAGGTGCCGTAACGCCCGACATACCAGCTGCGCGTCATATACGCGCCGCGGCTGGTGCATTCGGACCCCTCGATGTTCGAATACCGGTCGAGCCAGCCGTCATGCCCCGGATCGGAGCCGGTGCCGTGGGTGACGTGGAAGCTGCGCACCCGCTCGTTCGCCATGTCGACGAAATGGAAGCGCTGGTTCGCGCTGTGAAGGCCGAAATCGGCGATGCCGACGATGTCCCGCTTCCAGATACCGCCGCCCGCGCGCGCCAGCTGCTCGCGCGCGATCTCGATCAGGCGCCGGTCGCGCTGCGCGGTCGGGTTCGCCTGCGCAAAGACCCTGCCGGGGACGAGGGTGCCAGCAGCGCTGAGGGCGAGCGAGGATTTGAGAAGGTCGCGACGGTTCATTTGGCCACTGCCCTAGCACGAAATTTGCTGACGGTGGATGAATGGGCGAACGCCGCATTCGCCGTCGCGCAGGCGATCATCGAACGGGCGTGCCGTTCGGCCACGGGGCGCGGGTCCTTGCCGTACCCCCCGCCAAGCGCGCTGGCGACCGGCAGGCCGCGCCCCCGGATCGCATCGATCACGTAGCGGTCGCGGGCGGCGATGCCGTCATCGGTCAGGGCAAGGCGGCCGAGCTTGTCGTCACGGTGCACGTCCACCCCGGCCTGGTAGAACACGAAATCCGGCGCGAAGCCGTCGAGGATGTCCGGCAAATTGCGGACCAAAGCCTCGAGATAGCCGTCGTCGTCCATGCCGTCCGCCAGCGCCACGTCGCGGGTGGAGCGGGCCTTGCGCACCGGGAAGTTCTTTTCCGCATGCAGCGAGAGGGTGAAGATGTCGTCCCGCCCCGCAGTCAGGCTCGCCGTTCCATCGCCCTGATGGACGTCGCAATCGACGATCAGCACCCGCCCTGCATCGCCTTGCGCGATCAGGCGGTTGGCGTTCACCGCGAGGTCGTTGAACACGCAATAGCCCGCCCCGGTATCGTGCAGCGCATGGTGGCTGCCCGCCGCGCTGTTGGCGGCATAGCCATGCTCCATCGCCAGTCGAGCGGCCAGCCACGTGCCGCCATTGGTGTGCCGCACCCGGTCGCGGATGCGCGGCGTCACCGGAAAGCCGATCCGCCGCTCCTTCTCGCGCGGGACGGCGGCGGCGAACACTTCCTCGACATAGGCGGGATCGTGCACCGCCTCGAGCCATTCGCGCGGGCAGGGCGGCGGGGCGTGTTCGGTGAGGGGGTAGCCGCTTTCACGCAGGGCGACCATCACCAGCATGTACTTGTCGAACCGGAACGTGCCGCGTTCGGGCGGCGGCGCCATGTAATCGACGTGGTGGACGACGTGAAGCAGAACCTATTCCGCCGCCTCGGCCGGGGCCGCGTGGGGATCGAACGCGGTCGCTTCGCCGGCTTCGATCGCGGCGGCCTTGTCTTCCACCAGCCGCACGATGTGGTCGAGCATCGCCTCGCTCTCGATATGGTGGTTCTTCACGCCCGAGAGGTAGACCATGTGCTTGCCGCCGCCGCCGCCGGTGAGGCCGATGTCCGTCTCGCGCGCCTCGCCCGGGCCATTGACGACGCAGCCGAGGACCGAGAGGCTCATCGGCGTCTTGATGTGTTCCAGCCGTTGCTCTAGCGCCTCGACCGTGCGGATCACGTCGAAGCCCTGGCGCGAACATGACGGGCAGGAGACGACGCGCACGCCGCGGGTGCGCAGGCCGAGCGCCTTGAGCATTTCGAACCCGACTTTCACCTCCTGCTCCGGCTCGGCGGAGAGGGAAACGCGGATCGTGTCGCCGATGCCGGCCCACAGCAGACCGCCCATGCCGATGGAGGATTTGACGGTGCCGCCGATCAATCCGCCCGCCTCGGTAATGCCGAGGTGGAGCGGGCAATCGACCGTTTCCGCCAGCGCATGGTAAGCCGCGACGGCGAGGAACACGTCGCTGGCCTTCACCGCCACCTTGTATTCGTGGAAGTCGTGATCCTGCAGCAGCTTGATATGGTCGAGCGCGCTTTCGAGCAGCGCCTCGGGGCAGGGCTCGCCGTATTTTTCCAGCAGATGCCGTTCCAGGCTGCCGGCATTCACCCCGATGCGGATCGCGCAGCCATTGGCCTTGGCGGCGCGCACGACTTCGGCGACGCGCGCGCTATTGCCGATATTGCCAGGGTTGATGCGCAGGCAGGCCGCGCCCTTGTCCGCCGCCTCAAGCGCGCGTTTGTAGTGGAAGTGAATGTCCGCCACGATCGGCACGTTCGCCGCCGACGTGATCTTGTCGAAATTCGCCGTCGCCTCTTCCGTCGGGCAGGAGACGCGGATGATGTCGGCCCCCACTTCCTCGCAGCGGCGGATCTGGTCGATGGTCGCGCCGACATCTTCGGTGGGCGTGTTGGTCATCGTCTGCACGCTGATCGGGGCGTCCCCGCCGACGGGGACGTTGCCCACCATGATCTGGCGGGATTGACGGCGCTCGATCGTGCGCCACGGGCGAATGGAAGACATGGCGCCCGATATAGAGCAGCGCGTGTGAAGGGGCAATGACAGCGCGGCGCTCTTGCGGCATGGGATGCGAATGACCGTAAAGCCTCTTACCGTGCCTTCCCCGCAAGACGATTGCCCGCTCCTGATCGGCCGCGTGCTCGATGGCACGGGCGGCGCGCGCCGGATCGAGTGGGACGAGGCGCAAGGCTGGTCGCCCGCGCATGAGGGCGAGGTGCTGTGGCTCCACCTGCTGCGCAGTTGCCCCGGGGTCGAGGAGTGGCTGCGTGATGCCTATGGCGTGCCCGAGCCGACTCGCGAATTGCTGGTGTCCGACCAGACGCGGCCGCGCGCCTTTCGCGAGAGCGGGGCGTTGGTCGCCACGCTGCGCGATCTCAATTTCAACCCCGGCGCGGAACCGGAAGACATGATCTCGATGCAGCTGTGGTGCGACGGGGCGCACATCCTCACCTTCCGTCATGCCCCGCAGCAAAGCCCAAACGAGGTGCGCGAACTGCTCGACCGCGGCGCCGGGCCGGGCGATGCGGGCGCCATGATCACGCATATCGTCGAACTGATGATGGATCACCTCAGCCTGACCATCATCGACATCAATGATGCAATCGACGAACTGGAGGAAGACCGGAGCGGCACCGGGCTGGAGGAGCGGTCGCGCAAGATCGCGGAGATCCGGCGCGACTGCCTCGCGCTGCAACGCCACCTCTCGCCCCAGCACGAGGCGCTGGAGCAGATCGGGCGCGAGGCGCCGGACTGGTTCGAGAAGGACGACCGGCGCGAGATCATCGAATCGATCGCGCGCCTGCGCCGCCACCTCGACGATATCAATATCAGCAAGGAAAGCGCGCTGGTGCTGCAGGACGAATTGCGCGCCCGTGCCCAGGCGGTCAGCCAGGAGGCGACCTACAAGCTGGGTGTGATGGCCGGCGTGTTCCTGCCGCTCACCTTCTTCACCGGCCTTCTGGGCAGCAACGTCGCCGGGATACCTTGGGCGGAGGAACCGTGGGCCTTCTGGGGCGTGATCGCGGCTTGCGCGGCAATCACGCTTGGCATTCTGGCCGTTTTCTGGCGGCTGCGCTGGCTCTGAGGGTCAGCCGCCGCTGCGCTGCGCGGGAATGAATTCCTCGCGCACCGCCTGCGCAATGAGGTCGAGCGGGATGATCCCCTGGCTCAGCAGGAAATCGTTGAACGCCTTTTCCTCGAACCGGTCGCCCAGTGCAAGTTCGGTTTCCACCCGCAGATCGGTCAGCTTGCGGAAGCCGTAGTAATAGGCGCCCGCCTGCCCCGGCGCGTTGAATTGGTAGCGGTCGAGCTCCTGCTTGGTCATGCCGGGCGAGAGGCGCACGTCCTCGCGCAGCACCCGTTCCGCCTCGGCGCGGGTGATCAGGCCGAGATTGAGCGCCGGGTCGAGAAACGCCCGCGCCTCGCGCAGCAGACGCAGCTGCTGTGCGACGAACTGGCCTTCGATCGGTTCGTAAGGCAGCATCTCCGCCTCGGCATAGAGCGCCCAGCCTTCGACGTTCACGCTGTTGAAAGCATAGAGCAGCCGGGCGAGGCTTACGCCCTGCTTCACCAGCGCATCGAACTGCATCTCGTGGCCCGGCCGCGCCTCGTGCGCGCTCAGCGTCCAGGCGGCGGCGGCGTAGTTGAAATCGTCATAAGCATCCTCGGCGCTGGCGGTTGGGTTGCCGGTGGTGAGCACGAACACGCCCTGTTCGCCCGTATTGCCGACGAGGCGGGGCGGGCGCATGTGCGGGGCGGGCTGGGCCGCGCTCTCGGCCGTGGTGGCGACGCGCATCTGCAACTGCGTGTCGGGCACGGACACGATGTCGTTCGCCGCGATCTTCTCCTCGATCTGACGATTGATGTCGCGGTAGAACGCCTCGATCTTGTCGTTCGGGATCTTCTCCTGCTTCAGCCGGGTCATCACGGTGCCGTAATCGGTTTCGCTCCACCCGTGCTTTTCCGCGATCTGCGGAGCAAGCGCCTCCATCTGCGCGCGGGTTTCATAGAAGCCGCGCCGCGCCCGGCTCATCGCCTCGCGCGGGTCCATGTCGATGCCGACATTGCGCAAATTCAATGCGTAAAGCTCTTCCGGCAGCCGGGCTTCGGCGCGCGCGGCGGGCAGGACGGTGGTGCGGGTCCATTCGCCGTAATCGGCGAACTGCCGCTCCAGCGCATCGAGCGAGGGTTCGGCTCCGGCGATGTCGTATTTGGAGAACAGGTCGCGCAGGCCGGCAACGAAGGTCGGCGTCTTGGTGATCGCCTCCTCCACCTCGACGCGGTACGGCCCCAGCTTGCCCTCGCCCCGGCTATCCTCGAAGCGCTGCTTCGCCTGTTCGGTATACGGCGTGCCGCCATCCGTCCCGGCATAGCTTTTCAGCAGGGCCAGCGCCGATCCGCGCCGGTTCTCCACCGTCTGGTCGGACAGGATGGCGCCGATCGTATAGAAGACCGTCTGCGGCAGATTGGCGAAGTCGAGCAGATATTGCTCGTTCAGCCGGGTCGACAGGATCGAGCGGTCGAGATTGTCGATCAGGATGGCGAGGTCCTGCTTGACGTAGGGGTTGCTCTCGCGCGCCATCGCCGCCTCGAATTCGGCCTTGAGCGCGGTCGCGCCGGCGAGATAGCGCGCGTTGCGATCGGCGGAGATGTCGAAGGTGCGGCCGTCATACTCCTCGTAACCCGACTGGCTGGCCCCTTCGGGAAAGAAGCCCGCCTCGAACGCGATCAGCTTCTTGGTATAGGCATTGCTGGTTTCGACCCAGTCGGGCTGCGCGGCCGGTGTGGCCTGCGCCGCAGCAGGGGCGGCGGGCAGGGCGATGGCAGGCATGGCGGCGGCAAGCGCGATGGTGGCGGCGAAACGTTTCATTGGGCGGTCCCCTGTGTGATCAGCGCCGTGCCTGAACCCGCGCCGCGCGATGTGCAAGCGCAAGCTGGACGAGGGGCGGACAGGATCGGACCGGCGGCGGTCGCGCGCCTCAGGAAACGGTTGGCATTCCCGCGCCCCCAAGGCACAAAGCGGCATGCGAACGCTCCTCCTTCTCGCCGCCCTGTTCGGCGCCGCCACCGCCACCGCCACCACTGCCACCGCACAGGAACGCGCCATGCCGCCGACGGAACCGACCGGGCCGAAATGGTCGCTCGCCATTCACGGCGGGGCAGGCACCTTGACCCGCGACGACATGACGCCGGAACGCGAGGCGGAGTACCGCGCTGCCCTGCAGGCCGCGCTCGATGCGGGGGCGAAGGTGCTGGCCGATGGCGGCGCGGCGCTCGATGCGGTGCAGGCGGTTATCCTGCGGCTGGAGGACGATCCCAAATTCAATGCCGGGCGCGGCGCGGTGTTCACCTGGGATGGCGGCCACGAACTCGACGCCTCGATCATGGACGGGCGCGACCGGGCGGCGGGCGCGATCGCCGGCGTGACCGGCGTGCGCCACCCGATCCTGCTGGCGCGCAAGGTCATGGAGGAAAGCCCGCATGTCATGCTCGCCGGGCGCGGGGCCGAGGAATTCGCCGCCGAGCATGAGATCGAGACGATGCCGCCCGAATGGTTCGGCACCGACGCCCGGCGCGAGGCGTTGGAAAGGGTCAAGACCGAGCAGGTTTCCGCTCTCGATGTCGACATCAAGTTCGGCACGGTCGGCGCGGTGGCGCTCGATCAGACCGGCAACCTTGCCGCCGGCACCTCGACCGGCGGGATGACCGGCAAACGCTGGAGCCGGATCGGCGACGCGCCGGTCATCGGGGCCGGCACCTATGCCGACAACCGCGTCTGCGCCGTTTCCGCCACCGGCTGGGGCGAGTATTTCATCCGCGTCGGGGTGGCCAAGGCGATCTGCGACCGGGGGCTGCTGGCGGGCGAGGACATGCAGACCGCCAGCGACACCGTGATGGCCGAGGTCAAGGAACTGGGCGGGGATGGCGGGGTCATCGTCGTCGCGCCGGGCGGCGACGCAGTGTTCAGCTTCAACACCAGCGGCATGTATCGCGGCCGCGCCACCAGCGGCGGGGTCAACGAAGTGGCGATCTACGCCGGGGAGTAGCCCTCAGCCGCGCTTGCGCGATTGGAGGTAACTGCCGAGCAATCGCACCTCGTTGGTCTGGAACGCCAGTTCCTCCAGCGCGGCATCGACGCGCGGATCGCCCGGCGCGCCTTCGATATCGGCGTAGAACATGGTCGCCGCGAAACTCGCGCCCTTCTGGTAGCTTTCCAGCTTGGTCATGTTGACGCCGTTGGTCGCAAAACAGCCCAGCGCCTTGTAGAGCGCGGCGGGGATGTTCTTCACCTCGAACACCAGCGTGGTCATCCGGTCGCCGGCATCGAGCGTGGCCGGATCGCGCGCTGCGTTCGCCAGCACGACGAAGCGGGTCGTGTTGTCGTGCGCGTCCTCAACCTCGCGTTCGACGATTTCGAGACCGTAGAGATCGGCGGCGAGCGGCGGGGCGATCGCGGCCAGCGCCGGATCGCCGGTTTCGGCCACGAACGCCGCCGCGCCCGCCGTGTCGGCATGGCTGAGGCCGGGAATGCCGCGCGCCTTGAGGAACAGGCGCGACTGGCCGAGCGCCTGGGGATGGCTGTAGGCCGCGCGGAACGGCCCCGGCCCCGTGGCCATCAGGGCGTGGGTGATGCGCATGAAATGCTCGGCCACGATGGCGAGCCCGCTTTCGGGAAGCAGGAAATGGATGTCCGCCACCCGGCCGTGCTGCGAATTCTCGATCGGGATCATCGCGCAGCCCGCCCGGCCCTGCTTAACCGCGTCCAGCGCATCGTCGAACGAGACGCACGGCAGGGGCAGCGCCTCGGGCGCGAACTGCATTGCGGCCTGGTGCGAATTCGACCCCGGCGCACCGCCGAAGGAGATCGCCAGCTCCGGGCACGAGGAAGCCGTCTCGCGCATGGCTTCGACAAGGATGGCGGCGGGTCTGGCGAAGGTCTGCATGGGACGCTGCGCCTGCTAGGGCGCGGCGGGCGGAGGGGCAAGGCCAAACGGTGCGGCACCCTCTTGCGCGCGTCGCCGCCCTTGCCTAGAGCCGCCGCACGCATGCGCACAATCGGATTCTCGCAGGTAACTTCCTAATGGACGATCGTTTCAACACCGCCGCCGGATGGGTCTTGTTCTCGGGCATCGTCGCCCTGGGCGGCTCGATCGTATCGGGCATGTATTTCCACGCCGACAATCCCGAAATGCCGGAAGAGCCGGGCAAGATTATCGTCGGTGCGGAAGAGGGGGCCGGCGGCGATGCCGGATACGATCTCGGCACCATCCTCGCGGCGGCCGATCCGGCGGCGGGCGAGAAGGTGTTCGCCAAATGCTCGGCGTGCCACACGATCAACCAGGGCGGCGCGAACGGCATCGGCCCCAACCTCTACGGCGTTCTCGGCAAGCCGATCGGCGCGCACGCGGCGGGCTTCGCCTACAGTTCGGCCCTGTCCGGCCATGGCGGCGTCTGGGATTACGCCAATATGGACGCATGGCTCGAAAATCCGCGCGGCTTCGCCTCGGGCACCAAGATGAGCTTCGCCGGCCTGGGCAAGCCGGAAGACCGGGCGAACGTGATCGCCTATCTCAAGGCGAATGGCGGCGGCCCCGCCTTCCCCGAACCCGTGGCGGAAGAAGAAAGCGTGCTGAGCGACGAGACCGCCGCCGATGCGCCGGGCGCGGGCCTTGGCCCGGTCGCCGGCGCGGCAACCGGCGAGGCGGAAGCCGCCACCGCGATGAGCGCGGACCAGCCGGTCGCCACCAGCGGACAGGGCGCGACGCAGAACAGCGGCGGCGCCAAGACCGGCGGCGACTGATTCGGGCGATCGCTTCGGACTTCGGCCGAAGTCATCAGCGCAGGAAAAATAGGAAAGGCCTCGCCGTGGCGGGGCCTTTTGCTTTTGCGCATTCCTTGGCCGCCTAAGCCGGCTCTCCCTTGAACCCCTGCGCGATGACGTACCATTCGCTCGACCCCTTGCGGCTGGCCGGCGGCTTGGCATGCTTCACGCTGCGGAAGTGCTGCTTGAGCAGCGTCAGCAGGTCCTGATCGGTCCCGCCCGCCAGAACCTTGGCGACGAATGCGCCGCCGCCGGCCAGGTTCTCGATCGCGAACCACGTGGCGGCCTCGACCAGACCCATCGTGCGCAGGTGATCGGTCTGCTTGTGGCCGACCGTGTTCGCGGCCATGTCGCTCAACACAAGATCGGCTTTGCCGCCCAGCGCCTGTTCGAGCATGGCGGGGGCATCGTCGGCCAGGAAATCCATTTCCAGGATGGTGACGCCTTCGATCGGGTCGGTCGGCAACAGGTCGATGCCGACGACGTTCGCCTTGGGCGCCTGCTTGCGCACCACCTGGCTCCACCCGCCCGGGGCGATGCCGAGATCGACCACGCGCGTGGCACCCCGCAGCAGCGCGTATTTCTCGTCCAGCTCGATCAGCTTGTAGGCCGCGCGACTGCGATACCCGTCCGCCTTGGCTTGTTTGACGTAGGGATCGTTGAGCTGGCGCTGCAACCACCGGGCCGACGATGCCGTGCGCTTCTTCGCGGTCTTCAGCCGCGTCTCGCGATCCTTGCCCGAACGGCTCACAGATTACGCTCGCGCAGGCGCTGGATCTCGGCGCGACTTTTGTCGCCCTCCGCATCGGCGGCGATGAGGCTGCGCAGGATGCCCTCGCGGATACCGCGATCCGCCACGCCAAGCGTAGGCGAAGGCCAGATGTCGAGGATCGATTCGAGGATGGCACAGCCCGCTACCACCAGATTCGCCCGGTCGTCCCCGATGCAGGGCAGCGCCTGGCGTTCGGCGGCATTCATGCGCGAGAGGCGGCTCGAAATCTCGCGCATGGCGGCGGACTGGACGATCAGGCCGTCCACCGCCTGCCGATCGTATTGCGGCAATTCCAGATAGACGCTGGCGAGCGTGGTCACCGTGCCGCTGGTGCCGAGCAGGCGGATGCCCGCCGGGTCCGCCGCGTAATCGCGCACCCGCTGCGCGAATTGGGCGAAACTGTCGCGCACGATGCGGCGCATCTCGGCATAGCGAGCGAGCCGCCCGGCTTCGCTGTCATCCTTGCCGGGGACCGTATCGCTCAACGAGACGACGCCGAACGGCACGCTCATCCAGTCGAGAATGCGCGGCACCGCGCCGCTCGGTTCGACCAGCACGAGTTCGGTCGACCCGCCGCCGATATCGAAGATCACCGCCGGTCCGGGGCCGTCCTCCAAAAGGACGTGGCAGCCCAGCACCGCCAGCCGCGCCTCTTCCTGCGCCGAGATGATGTCGAGCGCGATGCCGGTTTCTTCGCGCACCCGTTCGATGAAGGATTCACCGTTGCAGGCGCGCCGGCACGCCTCGGTCGCGACCGAGCGGGCCAGGCGGACATGGCGGCGGCGCAGCTTTTCGGCGCAGACATGGAGCGCAGCCAGCGTCCGGTCCATCGCATCGTCGGACAATCGGCCGTGGATCGCCAGCCCTTCGCCCAGCCGGACCACCCGGCTGAAGGCATCGATCACGGTGAAATTCTCGCCCGAAGGCCGCGCGATCAAAAGGCGGCAATTGTTCGTGCCGAGATCGAGCGCGGCATAGGCCTGCCGTGCCTCGATGCCGGTTGCAAAAGGCGGGGCGGCGTGATTTTGCCGGTGCGACGCGGCAGGCCCGGAGGGTGCGCGCGGTTTGGGCCGGGAGGGGCGTTTGTAGCGAAAATCGGCTACCTTGCCGGACGTGCCGCCCCTGTTGTTTCCGTGCCCCCTCGTACTGTCCGGCGGAGATCGGTCCGCCATGGGGTGTCTTTCCAAATTTCCGCCCACGCATGAAAAACACGTGGGGACTTGGCGGTGATGCTAGCGCCCTAATCCGGCCGGGGCAAGGTGATGCGGGCAAACCGATGGGGCAGGGCGATCAACCACGGGCTTGACCTCGCCCGATCCGGAACCTAGATGGCCGTCCTTCTGCCCCGCCGCGGACGCATCCGATCGCGCGCCGGGCCGGTGATGCCCCGTCGTCTAATGGTAAGACTACGGACTCTGACTCCGTCAATTGAGGTTCGAATCCTCACGGGGCATCCACTTTCCCGCAAGTCCGGCACAAGCGCTATGCCGCTGCAAGAGTGGCGAGACGGGCCTGCAATCCCTAGATCGGGTGGCAACCATTCATTGCCCCGAGGGATACCCAGCAGTCATGACCGATACCCGCACCGAAACCGACTCCATCGGATCGATCGACGTTCCGGCGGATGCCTATTGGGGCGCGCAGACGCAGCGCAGCCTCGAGAACTTTCCCTTCCCCGCCCATCACCGGATGCCGATCCAGATCGTCCACGCGCAGGCGGCGGTGAAAGAGGCCGCGGCGCGGGTCAATCGCCAGCACGGCCTCGATGCGAAGCTCGCCGAGGCGATCCAGGCGGCGGCGCAGGCGGTGCGGGCCGGGGAGTTCGACGACCAGTTCCCGCTCGCCATCTTCCAGACCGGCAGCGGCACGCAGACCAACATGAACGTCAACGAGGTGATCGCGGGTATCGCCAACGATCGTCTCGCAGGCACGCGCGGCGGGAAGGAACCGGTCCATCCCAACGATCACGTGAACATGTCGCAAAGCTCGAACGACAGCTTTCCGACCGCGCTGCATATCGCGGCATTGCTGGCCGCGCAGCATGAACTCCTGCCGGCGCTGGATACGCTGCACAAGGCGCTCGACGCCAAGGCCCGCGCGTTTGCGAAGATCGTGAAGATCGGGCGCACCCATACGCAGGATGCGACGCCGCTCACCCTGGGGCAGGAATTTTCCGGCTACGCCGCGCAGATCGCGAGTTGCCGGGAGCGGATCGCCGCCTCGCTCGAACGCGATCTGAGCGTGCTCGCCATCGGGGGCACGGCGGTCGGCACCGGGCTGAACGCGCCCGAAGGCTGGCGCGGCGACATGGTGGAGGCGCTGTCCGAAATCACCGGGGCGGCGCTGCGACCGGCTGCCAATTCCTTCGAACAACTGGCGGCGCGGGACGGTCTCGTTTCCTTCTCTGGCACACTCAACACGCTGGCGGCGGCGCTGAACAAGATCGCCAACGATATCCGGCTGCTCGCATCCGGCCCGCGTTCGGGGCTGGGCGAATTGTCGCTTCCGGCGAACGAGCCGGGCAGTTCGATCATGCCGGGCAAGGTCAACCCGACCCAGGTCGAGATGCTGACGATGGTCGCCGCCCAGGTGATCGGCAATCACCAGGCGGTCACGGTCGGCGGAATGCAGGGGCAGTTCGAACTCAATACCTTCATGCCGCTGATCGGGTCGAACGTGCTGCAATCGATCGAATTGCTGGCGGTCGGGATGGACAGCTTCGCCGAGCGCTGCATCACCGGAATCGAAGCGAACGAGGAGCGGATCGCCGAACTCGTCGAACGCTCGCTGATGCTGGTCACCGCGCTGGCGCCCGAGATCGGCTACGACAATGCGGCGCAAATCGCCAAGCATGCGTTGAAAAACGGCCAGACCCTCAAGGAAGCGGGGCTGGAACTCGGCCTGGTCGACAGTGAAACCTTCGACCGCCTCGTCCGACCGGAAAACATGGTCTAGGCTTGCCCGGCGCGGTCTTGCGCCGCCCGGCGGGTTTTCGCCGCGCGACTTCACCGCGCCGCCCGTTTTGAAAGATTATTGCGTCCATATCGGATGTTACAATCACCGGTGATTGACGAACGATCAATTACTTATCAGGACACCACCGTCGCAGTCCGTCTCATGATCGGACAGTTCGCAATATCGCCGGCAGCAGTCTGCGCCACAGGGAACGTCATGCCTCATCCGTCGAACCGTTCCGCAGTGGACCTCTTCCTCAATCGCCTCGTGTCGCATTCGCCGCTGAACGACGAGGAATGCGCCGAAATCCTGGCCCTGCCGGTCTCGTCCATCGACATCGCGCAGCATGCCGACATCGCGCGGATGGGCGAAACGCTGGACTATGCCTGCCTGGTGTCCGACGGGCTGATCGGCCGTTTCGGCCAGCGTGAGGATGGCAGCCGCCAGTTCGTGTCGGTCCACGTGCCGGGCGAGATGGTGGACCTGCCCTCGCTCATGCTGCCCCAGGCGATGACCGTCCTTCATGCGCTGACCGGCTCGTCGATCCTGCGGGTGCCGCACGAAGCGCTGCGCGATCTCAGTTTCCGCTATCCGGCGATCGCGGCGGCATTCTGGCGCGACTGCGTGCTCGATGCCGGGATCATCGCGCAATGGGTGATCAATCTGGGCAGCCGGCAGGCACGTTCGCGGCTGGCGCATTTCTTCTGTGAATTGTCGGTCCGCTATCGCCTGATGGACCAGTCCGACGGCCGGACCTTCCGGCTGCCGATGACGCAGGAACAATTGGGCGACGCGCTCGGCCTCACGCCGGTGCATATCAACCGCACGTTGCAGGGCCTGCGCGGCGACGGTCTCGTCAGTTTCGAGCGTGGGCGGGTCGAGGTTCTCGATCCCTTCCTGCTCGAAGCGACGGCAGAGTTCGATTCAGGCTATCTCATGCCCCCGAGGCTGCCCGGTTCCGGTCCCGCGTCAAATTCTCCAGGGCTTCCAGCGCCGTAGGGCCGTTGGCGGGCTTCTGCACGCATACGATACCGGCGAAGCGTTCGGGGATCACCTCGGCATCGTATCCGGTCATGAACACGAAGGGTATGCCCAGACGAGTCAGGGCGTCGGCAAGGCCGAACGAAGGGCCGTCGCCGGTGTTGATGTCGATTAGGGCGCAGGCCGGCTGCGTGTCCGCCAGCGCGGCGATCCCTTCCTCGGCCGTCGCAAAGGGTCCGACGACCGAGCCGCCCGACCGCTCGATCTGTTCGGCGAGATCGATCGCGAGATAGTATTCGTCCTCGACGATCAGTATCGCCAGATCGGAAAGGCGCGCGGGCGTCCGGTTACGATGCATGGCCTCCTCCCTTGCCGTGCGGAATACGGGCATCCGTCTGCAGGATGCTGGGCTGTTCGCGCAAGGGAAACTCCAGCACGCATTCGATCCCGCCGGGGCGCATCGTGATCGTGCCTTCGCCCTTCAACTCGTAGGGCACGCGCCGCGTGATCAGTTCGGTCCCGAACCCCGAATGGCGCGGGGCGCTGCCGACCGAGGGAACGCCCGCCTCCGTCCAGTTGAGCCGTAGCCACCGGTCCTCGTCCCGCGCCGCGACATCCCAGGCGATGCACAGGGTGGCCGCGGGCTGCGACAGCGCGCCGTATTTGACGGCATTGGTCGTCAGCTCGTGAATGGCGAGCGAGAACACCTCCGCCACTTTCGGGCCGAGATGGACTTTCGGGCCGGCAAGCGTCACGCGCTTCTCGTCCGCCGCCTGGGCGACCAGTTCGTCGCGCACGAGATCCTCGAGATCGACCCGCGCATCGACCGACTGGGTCAGGAGCGACTGCGTCCGCGCCAGCGTCCCCAACCGGCCCTCGATATGCTGGACATATTCGTCGAGCGACTGGTGATGTTCGCTCGACCGGCGGATCATCGACCGGATCACGCCGAGAATGTTGCGCACCCGGTGCTGGAGTTCGGCGAGCAGGGTTCGCTGCAGATCCTGCAGCCGGCGCAGATCGTCCACATCGGTCGAGGTGCCGAGCCATTCGATGATCGTGCCGTGTTCGCCGCGCACCGGCTTCGCCCGCGTCTGGAACCAGCGATAGCGTTCCTCGTCGGCGTGCCAGATCCGGTAGGCGGCACGGAACTCGCCACGCTCGGCGGCGGTGGACCAGTTTTCGCGCACCCGTTCGCGATCGTCGGGGTGGACAAGGTCCAGCCAGCCCGATCCGCGGCTGTCCGCCGCGCTCTGCCCAGTATATTCCTGCCACTGGGGGCCGGACCAGTTCCACGACCCCGATACATCGGCCCGCCAGACGAGCAGCGGCATGCCTTCCATCAAGGTCTGCTCAGCGTTCGTTGGCATTGAGCGCCTGTTCCGCCGCCCGGCGCTCGTGAATGTCGACCGCCGCGCCGAACACGCGCGAGATCTCTCCGCGCGCGTTGTGGACGGGGATCTGCCGGACGAGATGCCAGCGATACGTGCCGTCCGCCTTGCGGATGCGGTATTCCTCTTCCAGCGGCTGGCCGGTGGCGAAGGCATGTTCGAAGGCGGTGCGGGTTTCGGCCCGGTCGCCGGGATGGACGATATCCAGCCAGCCGTAGTCCTCATCCGTATCGGGCTTGGTCAGGCCGGTATAGGCCGCCCATCGTTCGTTGAGGCGGACACTGTCGCGCTCGAGGCCCGACGACCACAGCATGGCGGGAACCAGCTCGACCATCATCCGCTGCCGCTCCTCACTGGCGCGCAGGGCCTGGGCCGCGCGCGCGCGTTCGACCGCGTCCCACAGGCGCTGCGCGACATCCTCGACCAGCGCCACCTCGTCATCCGTCCAGCTTCGGGGTTCCTCCTGCTGCACATGGACGACCACGACGATACGCTCGCCCACGATCAGAGGAACGCCCAGCCCGGCGCGGACGCCATGCGCCGCCATCGCGGCGAGGTCGGGGCGCGCATATGGCGGCACGCCGACATCGTCGTACCGAATGGTCCGGCCTTTCCTCAAATCCTCCAGCAGCGGCCCGGCGAAGTCGTCGAGCCGCAGCGTCGTCGGGCTCTTCCCGGCGCCCGCCGCCCGCCATCCTTCGTGAACGTGGACGAGGCCGGACCGTTCGGCGATCTCGACGAACATCACCCGCGAGGCCTTCAGTTTCTCGCCAAGCAAGCGGGAGGCCGAGGCGATCGCCTTGTCCGCATCGCTGCTGGATCGCAATGCGTCGCTGAGTTTGAGCAGGAACGCCTGACGCTCCTCGCTTTCGCGCAGGGCGAATTCGTCGCGTTTGCGCTGGGTCACGTTATCGTAAAGCACCGCGACGACATCGCCGCCGCGCGGATAGACGGAGGTTTCGAACCATTCGCCGCGCGCGGCGAACGCATGTTCGAAACGGGCCGGTTGCCCGGTCTCCGCGACCTTTCCGAACGCCTCGTGCCACCACGGTTCGAGTTCGGGGAACACCTCGTTCGCGGTGCGCCCGACCGTTTCGGCGACCGGAATGCCCGACAGCCGCTCATGCGCGGGATTGGCCTCGAGATAGCGCTGATCGATCGCGCGCCCCTCGGCATCGCGGATGACCTCGAGTTCGAAATAGCCCTGACCCATCGTGTCGAACAGGGTGCGGTATTTTCGCTCGCTTTCGCGCAGGGCCGCCTCCGCCCGCGCGCGTTCGACGGCGGACCAGGTGCGTTCCGCCAGCGCCTCCGCCAGCCCGATTTCGGTCTGCGTCCAGTGGCGCGGGACCGCGGAATGCACTCCGAGCATGGCGACCAGCCGCCCTTCCTTGACCAGCGGGACACCGATCCATGCCTGCCCGTCGACGGCGCGGGCGGCGGACTGCCGATCCTCGCTTTCCGTACCGAGGTCGGTGTTGCGGATCACGATCGTCTGCCCCGCCTTGATCTCGGCACTGAGGTCTTCGCCCAGATCGGCCAGGCTCATGGTTTCGGGCAGGCGGGGCAGGCCGTGTTCCCATCCCGCGCCCAGCGTGAACTGGTCCTCTTCCCGGCCGATTTCGTAATAGCCGAGCCGCTGGACGAACAGGTGTTCCCCGAGATGCCGCAGCGCGGTCCGCTGGATTTCCTGAGGGTCCGCCAGGGGCCGGAGGTCGTCGTCCAGCCGGAGCAGGAACGACTGGCGCGCCTCGTTGGCTTCCAGCAATTTGCGCGATCGCCTGCGCTCGTCGACCAGATTGAGGCGGTCGATCACCGGTCCGAGGATCATGGCGTAGGCGCGCAGGAACTGGATCTCGTCCTTGCCGAAGTCCCTCGCCTTCGTATCGTCCACCTGAAGGATGCCGTAAGGGCGCGCGCCGGGTACGAAGATCGGTACGTTGGCAAAGGCGACGACGCCGGCCTGCCTGACGAAAGCGGGCACCTCGAACCGGTTTTCGCTGGCAATATCCCGCGTGGTGACCGGCCGCCGGGCGCGGATCGCATAGCATGCGGACGACCACTCGGTCAGCGGGAGGCGGACCGTGCCGACGACACCCGGCGCCCATCCGACACCGGCGCGCAGGAACACTTCCTGCTGATCGTCCCTGATTTCCAGAACCTTGGCGCGGCGGGTGCCGAGCGCCTTTGCCACCAGCTTGCACGCCTGCGTCAACACATCGTCGAGATCGTCCGACCGCATCGCGAACTCGCCGAAATTGGCCAGCGACTCCTGCAGCTTCGTCACTTTGTCGCGTTCGGGCATCCGCGTCTCCAGTCTGGCGGTGCGATTCGCAGCAGGCGCAGGTTTGGTGTTGCTGGCGGCATGATAACACGCAAGCCGGTGTTTTGCCCAAGCGCCGATTTCATCGGGCTCCGTACTCTCCCGCGCGGATTACCAAGCCGATCCGACCCCTTTGCCAGTCAGCAGCGCTAAAGAGGGAACTGATTACCGGCGAAACCTAAAATAGTATAAGTCATTCAAAAGGAGACACCATTCGATAGGAACAGCCTGCTGCGTTGGCTCGTCTTGACAGTTCCGGGCGGCGCAGTAGTTGGCGACAGGGCTGATCGAGCGTCGGCATTTCCTGTCTCTCCAGTCCCGCTGACCGGGTTGGGCGATGGCGAGATACAGGGTCGCATTCAGCCAGACGGGGGTCTTACCATGGTTTCATCTGCAGCACCGGCAGTGTCCAAAAACGCAGCGACAGTGGGCGATTACCTGCGCATCGCGCGCCTGGATCATGCGACCAAGCATGTGTTCGTGCTGCCCGGAATTGCGCTCGCCTGGCTGCTGCGCGGGGTTCACAGCAGCGATCTTGCGCTTTCGGTCCTGCTCGGTTTCCTGTGCGTCGTATGCATCGCGTCTGCGAACTACGTCATCAACGAATGGCTGGATCGCGAGTTCGACAAGCACCACCCGACCAAATCGACGCGCGCTTCCGTGCGCACGGATCTTAAGGCGCGCAACGTCTACCTGCTGTGGGTGCTGTTCGTGGTCGTCGGCCTGACCTGCGCTGCGGCGGCCAGCACCACCATGCTGGTCGTGGCATGCGTCTTCGCCGCGCAGGGCATCTTCTACAACGTCAAGCCCCTGAGAACCAAGGACAAGGCGTATCTCGACGTCATCTCCGAGGCGATCAACAACCCGCTGCGCCTGGCTATCGGATGGGCGATGGTCGACCCGTTCACCTTGCCGCCTGTCAGCCTCATGGCGGGGTACTGGCTCGGCGGCGCGTTCCTCATGGCGGTGAAGCGGTTTTCGGAATATCGCCAGATCGTCGCCTCGCACGGTCTCGACCTGCTGATCCGCTATCGCGCGAGCTTCGCCGGCTATACCGAGCGCGCCCTGCTGGTGTCGTGCTTCGTCTATGCGATGCTGACGATCTTCGCGCTCGCGGTGTTCCTGATCAAGTACCGGATCGAGTACATTCTCACCTTTCCGTTCCTCGTCGCCCTGTTCGCGCAATATCTGAACATCTCGATGTTCACCAATTCGACGGCGCAAAGCCCCGAGAAGCTGTTCAGCGAACGCCGGTTGCTGGCGATCGCCGCCGGCCTCGGGGTGACCTTCGTGGTGTTCACCTTCGTCGATCTGCCCGATCTCGAAGTCCTGACGGCGCAACGTTTCATCGTGGCTCCGTGGTAAGGTGGACGCCTTCTGGCAGGGAATACGCTTCGTCGTATTCGACATCGACGGCACGCTGTATCACCAGGAAAAGCTGCGCCGGCTCATGCTGCGCGCGCTGCTGCTCGACCTCGCGCGGACGGGCAATACCCGCACGCTGAAGCTACTGCGCGCCTACCGCAAGGAGCGCGAAACGATCGCCGAAACCGAGATCGACGATTTCGAAACGGTGCTGCGGCAACGGATCGCCGATCGGCAAAGCTGTTCCGGGGTGGCGGTGGATGCCATCGTGTCCGAGTGGATCGACCGGCGGCCCTTGCCCTATCTGCGCCGTTGCGCCGTAGCCGGCGTGCAGGAGGCGTTTGCGAAGGTGCGCCGCTCGGGCCGGATGATCGGCGTGCTGTCCGACTATCCCGCCACGGCCAAGCTTGCCGCGCTTGGCCTTGAAGCGGACTTCATGGCGGGGGCGGGCGATCATGGCGTGCAGCGCATGAAGCCGCATCCGGCGGGGCTCCAGCATCTGATCGCGCAGGCCGGGGTGCCGGCGGCCTCCACCCTCATGGTCGGCGACCGTGAAGAACGCGATGTCGCGGCGGCACGCCGGGCAGGCACGCGCTGGCTCCTGCGCACGGCGAAACCCAGCCTCGAGGACAACCGGTTCGCCACCTTTCTCGACGCGCCATTCGATGTGATCCCGCTCCTTCATCCCGAACCTGCGTGAAGAAGCTCCTCGATCTGGGGCGCCTCGCCGCGCGATACGCCGTTTCCGGCGGGGCGGCCGCAATCGTCGATCTGGGCGCCTTCGCCGTGCTTCATCACGTGCTGACGATGGGTATCCTTCCCGCCGCGATTGCGAGTTACGGTCTGGCGGTGGTGTTCAACTACGTCTTCTCATCCGCCTTCGTCTACAAGACACCCCTCAGCGGGCGGCGGTTCGTGGTTTTCTTCCTCGCGGCGTCGCTGGGTCTGGGCGTCAACACCGGCGTAACCCTCGCATCGGTTTCCGTTCTCGATGCGCCGGCCATCCTGGCAAAGATCATCGGCATCGGCGTGGCGTTCGGGTTCAACTTTCTGCTGGCGACGTTCGTCGTCTTCCGCCCGGCGCGTACCAGCGGAGGGAATGCGTGATGACGGCGGTGGCGCGATCGGCCCCGGACGACCACCTGTCCGTTTCGCCGCACAGGTCGGCCGATGCCTTCACGGTTGCGATCCTGGCGCTGGTCCTCGTGGGGGCGGGGCTGCGGCTGTGGGCATATGGGGGCGGGCGATCGCTCTGGCTCGACGAGGCGATGATCGCGCTCAACATCATCCACCTGCCCTTGTCCGAATTGTTCGGGCCGCTGCAGTTCGATCAATTCGCGCCGCTGGGCTGGATCGCGCTCGAGAAGGCCTCTTTCGCCGTCATTCCGGGTTTCGAATATAGCCTGCGCCTGCCCGCGCTCATGTTCGGCATCGCGGCGCTCGGCGTATTCTGCTTTCTCGCCAGACCGTTGCTGCCAAGAGGCGAGGCCGCACTGGCGGTCGCGCTGTTCGCGATCAGTGCCAATCTGATCTACTATTCCGCCGAGGCAAAGCCCTACATCCTCGACGCGTTCTTCTCCGCGGCCATTCTCGCGCTCGCGCATCGCAGCCTTATCCGCCCGGCGGAGCGGATCAGGCTCACGGTCTGGCTCGCGGTGACCGGGGCGCTGTGCACGGTCCTGACATTCGGCGCGCTTCTCGTTCTGGCAGCGGCGGGTCTGGTCCTGTTCGCCGCGGCGACAACGCGCCGGGATCGCCCGTGGATCATTGCCCTGATCCTGACCGGCGCGCTGTGGTGCTGCACCTTCGGCATCCTCTATCTCGCCCATTACGGGGAGTATTCGGCCAATATCGGCGAGGATACCTTCGCGGTCTACTGGACCGAGGGCTTCGCGCCCGCGCCGATCAGCCGCAGCGGCATCGTCTGGTACGCCAAGACCGCGCATATGCTGCTCAACGTCATCCATAACGGTGTGAGCAATATGATGCTCGTCACCGGGGCGAACGCCGTGTTGACGGGCGGGCTGTTGCTGATCGGGCTTGTCACCTTCCTGCGCCGCGCATTCTGGTCCGGTCTGTTGTTCATCCTGCCGCTCCTGTTCGCCGTGCTGGCCTCGGCGATCGAAGCCTATCCGATGATGGGACGGTTCCAGTTGGCGCTCGCCCCGCCAGTTATCATTCTCATTGCCCGCGGCACTGGAGCGGTGGCGGGATTGTTGCGCCGCGAACGGACCGCCTTTGTCGCAGTGGCAGCATTGCTTCTGGCGACACCTGTTGCGTCCACCCTTTTCCAAGCCTTCCAATCTCCCCCATGGTCGGTGCAGGAAATCGAACCTGACCTTGCATATGTCGCGCGCAATGCGCGGGCGGGCGATCTGATCGTCGTCCCTCCGAAGACGCTCCCGGCCTTCCTGCTCTATGCCTCGCGGGACCGGACGCTTGATGGCATGCCGGTTCTCACGCTGGGGAGCCCGCAAGGGACAGCGGGCTGCGATCAGGCCGAATCCGTTTCCGAACCGGGATTGCGCCGGATGTGGTTTCTCGTTTCCCATGTTTCGAAGCTGGAGTCGAAAGACAATGCTGCCTTTCTTGCGGCGTTTGCGTCCAATGCGACTGTGAGGAAAGTGCCGAGTGGCACTGGAACGAAGCTGTACGAGATCTTTGCTGATGCGCCGGACGGGTTGCCGGTCAAGGCGGCGGTTTGCCGGAATGCGATCGGGCTGTCTCCGTTCGAGCGAAAGCTGGCCGAGGGGGCCGGCCTTGTTCCCGCCGCATCGAAGGTTTGCGGAGTGTGCGCTCGCTAACTGCTCGGGCAATCGCTTGTGGGCGTGCGGCAGCGAATCGGTGAAGCGAGCGATCGACTTTACGGAATTGCCAAGTAGCTGGGTCTACACGAGCCGGTCGAGGGTTGGGTCCAATCGCCGTATTTCCCAGGGAGTGTAGGCCGTTCGACGCGCAGCTTCACACCGACTGATTTGGTACGATGACATCCACCAGCACAACGGCAACATTCCGATCACGTCGAAACGGGAATTTCGCCCGGCCGCCTCGCCCTGTTCGACTCACTGTGCTTCGCTGTCGTTCGCCGCTAAGGCCTGACCAGCCGTCACGCGGCGCGCACCGTTCAAAGCATCGCCGCAAGGAACAGCCCGCCCCGGCGCACAACCTATCGTCGAAAGACGCCGGGAACCCGCCGCCGAACCAAACAACCCAAATCTCCCGCGAACGTATTGCACAAGGCAGGCGAGCCGAAGGCATGAAGCTTCAAACCAACCCGTCCGCCGACACCCGCCGCCAAACGCAACGGTTCCTCAAACCTAATCGTCGCGGAACATGCTCACCGTTTCGCCGCCGGCTCCGCCGCCGAGCGCCACGAACAATGTCGCGCGGTTCTGCAGCCAGGCACGTTCGGTGGCGAGCAATTGCTGCTGCGCGCTGAACAGATTGCGCTCGGCGTCGAGGACTTCGAGGTAGCTTCCCACCCCCTCGCGATACCGCAGGCGGGCGATGCGCGCGATCCGCTCCTGCGCGGTCACGGCGCGGCGCAGCGTCTCGACCTGTTCGGCGAGCCAGCGGCGGCCCGCCAACGCGTCGCTGACCTCGCGAAAGGCGGTCTGCACGGTGCGGTCGTAATTGGCGACCTGTTCGACTTCCAGTGCCCGGGCGAGGTCGAGGTTCGCCTCACGCGCACCCCAGTCGAAGATCGGCAGGGAGATGCTCGGTCCGAAACTCCAGCCCAGGCTGTCATCCGAAAACAACCCGTCGAGGCTGTTCGAGGACAGGCCGGCATTGCCGGTGAGCGAGATGGTCGGGAAGAACGCCGCGCGGGCCGCCCCGATATTGGCCCGGGCCGCGCGCAATCGTTCTTCCGCCGCCACGATGTCGGGCCGGACCAGCAGAAGGTCGGAGGGAAGCCCCGCCGCCAGCCGCCGATCGTCGCCCTGCGCCGCCAGGCCGAGGCCCGGCGGAAGGTCCTCGGGTATGGTCCCGCCCACCAGCACCGCAAGCTGATTGCGCAGCCGCGCCAGCGCCAGCCTTTCGCTCGCCAATTGCTGTTCCGCCTGGGTGAGCAGGGTTTCGGCCTGCCGGTAGGGCAGGGCGGAGGTCACGCCGCTTTCCAGCCGCAGCTGCGCGATCCGCAGACCCTCGCGCCGGCTTTCGGCGGTCGCTTCGGCAAGCGCGATCTGCTCCTCGGTCTCGACGATCTCGAAATAGGTCGTCGCGGTGTCGGCGATCAGCGAAAGGTAGAACGCCCGCTGCGCCGCGACGGTGGCGAGGAATTCGGCACGTGCCGCCTCGCTCAGGCTGGCGAGCCGACCCCAGAAATCCAGTTCGAAGGCGCTCACGCCGACGCCGACATCGAAGCGGTTGAAGCTGATCGTGCTCGGCGCCCCCTCGACATCGCCCGTATCGAGCGCAGGGTTCACGCCGAGCGGCTGGCGCGTGCGCGTGGCCCCGCCGGTCCCCACCACGGTCGGCAATTCGCGGCTGTCCTGAATACGATAGCGCGCCCGGGCCTGCTCGATCCGCGCAGTGGCGGCGAGCAGGTCGCGATTGTTCTGGAGCGCGGAAGCGATCAGGCCGGTCAGCCGCGGATCGGGGAACCACTCACGATAGGACAGCTGCGCGGCGACCACTTCGCCATCGGGCCGGTAGTCCGGATCGAAGGCGGGCGCGGTCGCGGGCTCGGGCCGGATATGCTCGGGCGCCATGCTGGCACAGCCGGTCAGCAGGCTGGCGGTGAGGGCGGCGGCAAGGACGGCCTTGCCGGTGGGGTACGGTCGGCGGATCATCTCGTGCTCCCCCCTTCGATTGCCGGGTTCTCGTCGCCGGAGAGCGGGCCGGTGGGGTGCCGGTCGCCCTCGTGCCCGCCGGTCGCCACGGGTCGCTTGCGGCTGATCTTGCGCCGTACCAGCAGGTACAGCATCGGAATGAGGAAGATGCCCAGCACGGTTGCCGCGATCATTCCGCCCGCGACCCCGGTGCCGACCGCGATGCGGCTGGCCGCGCCCGCGCCACTGGCGAGTACCAAGGGCACCATGCCCATGGTGAAGGCGAGCGAGGTCATGATGATGGGCCGCAGCCGCAGCCGCGCCGCCGCCTTGACCGCGTCGATCCGCCGCAGCCCGCGTTCCTCCTCCTCGATCGCGAATTCCACGATCAGGATGGCGTTCTTGGCGGCAAGGCCGATGATGGTAATCAACCCGACGTTGAAATAGACGTCCGCCGAAAGCCCGCGCAGCATCGAGAACAGCACCGCGCCCAGCACGCCCATCGGCACGATCAGCAGCACGGCGAGCGGGACCGCCCAGCTTTCGTACAGCGCCGCCAGCACGAGGAACACCACCACGACCGACAGGCCGAGCAGCAGGCCGATCTGGCCGCCGGCCTGCTTTTCCTCGTAGGAAATGCCGGTCCATTCGTACCCGATGCCAGGCGGCAGTTCGCTGGCCATCTCTTCCATCGCGGCGAGCGCCGCGCCGGAGGATTCGCCCGGCGCCGCCATCCCCGCCAGCGTCATCGCCGGATAGCCGTTATAGCGCGCAAGGCTGGCCGGCGCGGCGCTCCATTCGGCGGTCGCGAAGGCGTTGAACGGCACCAGCTCGCCCTCGGCATTGGGGATGCGCAGGCCCAGCACGTCGTCTGGCGTCATGCGATAGGGCGCGTCCGCCTGCACCAGCACCTGCAGCACGCGGCCCTCGCGGTTGAAGTCGTTGGCATAGGCCGAGCCGAAGGCGATCGAGAGCGCGGCGTTGACATCGGTCAGCGACAGGCCGAGCGCGCGTGCCTGCACCCGGTCGATGTCGATAGCGACTTCGGGGCTCGGCCCCTGATCCTCGGGCCGCAGATTGGCGATGACCGGGTTCTGCCCCGCCATGCCAAGCAATTGGTCGCGCGCCGCGGTCAGCGCCTCACGCCCCAATCCGCCACGGTCCTGCAATTTGAGCGTGAAGCCGCTCGCCTGGCCGAGCGACTGGATCGCCGGCGGCTGGATCACGAAGGCGATGGCGCCTTCGACCTGGCTGAACACGCCCATCGCCTGCCCGAGCATCTCGGCCGCGCCGCTGCCCTCGGCGGTGCGTTCTTCCCACGGCTTGAACGCGGCGAACATGATGGCGTTGTTCTGGCCCGATCCGAAGAAGCTGAAACCGCGTACCACGACGAGGTCCTCGACCTCCTCGCGGGCCATCCAGAAATCGGTGATCGGCTCGAGCGCTTCGTCGGTCCGCTCCTGCGTGGCGCCGGGGGGGGCCTGCACGGCGGTGATCAGGAAGCCCTGATCCTCGGTCGGCAGGAAGGCGGAAGGAAGCCGCGCGAATAGCAGCACGGTCACGAGGCCGAGCGCGAGGAACACCGCGAAGGCCCGCAGCGGACGCGAGAGGATGCGGTCGTTGGCGCGGCCGTATTTCTCCTGCATCCGCGCGAACCAGCGGTTGAACCGGACGAAGAACCGCGCCGACAGGTTGCGCACCCGGGCGAGCCATCCGCGCCAGCCGGGCTGCGCCTCGGCCGATCGGTCGATCTCGACCTCGCCCCCCTCGCCGTGCCCCTGGGCGATCGGCTTGAGGAAGGTCGCGCACAGGGCCGGCGTCAGCGACAGGGCGAGGAAGGCGGAGAAGAAGATGGCGATCGACAATGTGACCGAGAACTGGCGGTAGATCCCGCCCGTCGACCCCGGGAAGAACGCCATCGGCACGAACACCGCGATCAGCACCAGCGTAATGCCGATGATCGCGCCGGTGATCTGCCCCATCGCCTTTCGGGTGGCCTCCAATGGGGGAAGCCCTTCCTCGCGCATGATGCGCTCGACATTCTCGATCACGACGATGGCATCGTCGACCAGGATGCCGATCGCCAGCACCATGCCGAACAGCGACAGCACGTTGATCGAGAACCCGAACAGCCACAGCCCGAGGCACGCGCCCGAAAGCGCGATCGGCACGACCAGTGTCGGGATCAGCGTGGCGCGCCAGTTCTGGAGGAACAGGAACATGACGAGGAAGACCAGCACCATTGCCTCGGCCAGGGTCTTCACGACCTCTTCTACCGATGCTTCGACGAAGGGCGTGGTGTCGTAGGGGATCGACCAGGCGACATCGCCGGGCAGGCCGGAGGAAAGTTCCGCCATCCGTTCCCTGACGCCTTCGGCCGCCGCCAATGCATTGGCCCCGGTGGCGAGCTGGATCGCCATACCGGCCATCGGCTTGCCGTTGAGGGTGGTCGAGGTGGCGTAGGACTGGGCGCCGATCTCGACCCGCGCGACCTCGCCCAGCCGCACCACCGCCGCGCCGGTGCTGGCGCGCAGGATGATGTTCTCGAATTCCTCGGCCGTGGTGAAGCGGCCATCGGTGGTGATGGTGGCGGTGATCTGCTGCCCGTCGGCAATCGGCTGCGCGCCGATCGATCCGCCCGCCGTCTGCGCGTTCTGTTCGCGAATGGCGGCAAGGACCGCACTCGGCGAGAGGTTGTAGGACGCCAGCGCATCGGGATCGAGCCAGATGCGCATCGCATATTGCGACCCGAACAGGGTCACGTCGCCGACCCCGCCCACGCGGCGCAGTTCGTCGATCACCTGCGTCGCCGCGATATTGCCGAGATCGGTCGTATCGAGCGCCCCGCTCTGCGAAGTCAGCGCGACGATCATCAGGAAGCCGGCATTGGCCTGGCGCACGGTGATGCCCTGGCGGCGGACCTCTTCCGGCAGCCGCGCCTCGACCGTGCTGAGGCGGTTCTGCACCTCGGTCTGCGCGATGTCGATATCGGTCCCCGCCTCGAAGGTCAGCGTGATCGTCGCCGTGCCGTTCGAGGCGCTGGAGGAGGACATGTAGAGGAACCCCTCGACCCCGTTGAGCTGCTGCTCGATCACCTGGGTGACGTTCTGCTCCAGCGTCTCGGCATCGGCACCGGGATAGGCGACGTTGATCGCCAGCGATGGCGGCGCGACCTCGGGATATTGCTCGATCGGCAGGGCGCGCAGGGCGATGATCCCCGCCAGGAGGATGCCGAGCGACACCACCCAGGCGAAGATCGGCCGGTCGATAAAGAAACGCGCCATGGCTTACTGCGCTCCGCGCGCGCGGGCAGGGGCAGGGGCAGGGGCGGGGGCGGGAGCTTGTCCGGTCGGCGTGCGAACGATCTGGACCGGCGCGCCGGGGCGAACCTTCTGCAGATTGCTCACGATCACCCGGTCGCCCACCTTGAGACCGCTTTCGACGATCCAGCGCCCGTCGACCATCGCGCCCAGCTTGACCGGCCGGATCGCGGCCTGCCCCTTCGCGTCGACCACGAACACGGTGCCACCGTCCTCGGTCAACGAGACGGCGCGTTGCGGCACGGTCAGCCCGTTCTGGACCGAGCCTGCGAAGATCCGCGCGCGCACGAACTCACCGGGCAGTAACAGGCTTTGCGGATTGGGGAATTCGGCGCGCAATTCGACCGTGCCGGTCTGCTGGTCGACCGAATAGGCGAGGAAGTCGATGAAGCCGGGGATCGGATATTCGGTCCCGTCGCTGAAGGTCAGGCGCACCTCGACCCGGTCGTTCTCGTCGAGATCGAGTTCGCCGGCGGCCATCGCGCGGCGGATGCGAAGCACCTCGCTCGCCGCCTGGGCGAAGCTGACATAGACCGGCGAGATCTGCTCGATCCGGGTCATCAGCGTGCCTTCGGCCTGGCTGACCAGCGCGCCTTCGGTGACCTGCGCACGGCCCACCCGGCCCGCGATCGGCGCGCGCACCGTGGTATAGCCGAGTTGCAGCGACGAGGCTTCGAGCTGGGCGCGGATCTGCGCCACATTCGCCTCGGCCTCGCGCGCGGCGGCCAGCGCGGCGTCGTATTCCTGGCCGCTGATGGCGTTCTCGGCGACGAGCGGGCGATACCTTTCGACCACGGCGCGTGCATTGGTGGCAGTGGCTCTGGCGCGCTGCAACGATGCCTCCGTCTGAGCGTAGCTTGCCCGCAATTCGCGCGGGTCGATCCGGAACAACGGTTGCCCGGCGCCGACATCGGTGCCTTCCTCGTAAAGCCGTTCCTGCACGATGCCGGTCACCCGCGCCCGCACCTCGGCCACCCGCACGGGTTCGACCCGGCCCGGCAGTTCGATGACGTTGGGCACCGTCTCGCCCGCCACCGTGACCACGCGCACCGGCACCGCCTGCTCTTCGGGCGGCGCCTCCGCACCGGAACAGGCGGAGAGGAGGAGGCAGGCGGCCAGACCGGCAAGGATGGGCTTCATGGCAGTAACGGCTTTCACGAGAATTCCAGAACGGGTTCCAGCCCCGTTCATTGTGCGAGTGCGAAGGTGTAATAGTGATTACACCCTTGCCCCGCAACCCGCTTTGCTAGAGCCTTGCCGAATGACCGATTTTGCAGAATGCTGCCGCCTGAACCGTCGCCGCCGGGCGATCGTGGATGCCGCACGCATTCTTTTCGCCGAGCAGGGTTACGAACAGACGACGCTGGGCGAGATCGTGGAGCGGGCGGGCGGATCGCTGGCGACGGTCTACAAATTGTTCGGCAACAAGGACGGTCTGCTCGAGGCCGCGGTGTTCGAACAGACCAGTTCGGGTGACGAGCTCGTGCGCGAGGCGATGCGGGCGGGCGGCAGCCCGGCGGCCATCCTCCACCGGGTCGCCGCATCCTTCGATGCACATTTCCTGGATGCCGAGACCGTCGCGCTGGTCAGGATCGTGATCGCCCGGAGCATGAGCGATCGCGCCTTCGCCCGCCAGTTCTTCGAGCGCACCGCCACCAGGACGCGCTCCGCGCTCGAACACATGTTCGAGACCTGGCGCGGCGCGGGGGTGGCGATGAACGGTTCGCCCACACTGCTCGCCGAACTCTTCCTCGGCCAGTTCGTCAGCGACGTTCATGCCGAGGCGATCAGCCACGGCCTCGCCATCTCGCGCAGCAGCGAGCGTCTTCGGGCGCGGACGGATTTCTTCATCCTCGGGGCGGGGCTGAACGAAGCTGCGATCCCGGAAGGGTCGCACTGAAGGATCGCACTGAGGCGCGCGAATCCGCTTGCGTCGCAAGCCGCCGCCAAGGCAAAGGCCGCATTGCCTCAAGCACTTGCGTCGCGCGATTTGCCTGAAAATCCGTGATCCGGGCCGCGGGGTAAGCACTTTGTTATGATGTCCTGATCTACCGGCCGGGGGGTTCAGGCACTGCCGACGATCCCGTTCGCAGTTTCCGCGGCACGATGTCCGCGAAGGGGGAAAATTGATTTCGTTCACCTATCCCCCCGTCCTGATCGAACTCGTGTGCGTGGCCCTCGTTCTGGTGCTGGTCCTGGCTTCACCCCGTGCCCTGCCGGCGCGCATCGCCGCGCTGGAAGCAAGGCTGCCGTCGCTGCCGCGCTCGCTGGGCATGCAGATTCTCTTGATCGCGCTGGCGGCGATCCTGTTACGGGCCGCCTTCCTCCCGTGGCTCGGCGCACCTGTGCCCCTGTTCCATGACGAGCAGAGCCTGACCCTTCAGGCGCAGACCTTTTTGAAGGGCCGGCTCGCCATGCCGCCGCACGAATTGTGGCGCCGGTTCGAGAGCTTCCATATCAACCAGTTGCCCGCCTATGCCTCGATCTATTTCCCGGGGCGAAGTCTGCCCCTGGCGCTGGGAATGCTCTTCGCAGACAACGCCTGGGTGGGGGTGTGGATCAGCTTCGTGCTGTTCGCGATGGCGACGGTCTGGATGCTGCGCGGCTGGATCGAGCCGCACTGGGCGTTCGTCGGGGGGCTGATCGTGGTCGTGCGCTACGGCGCGTTCAGCTACTGGATCAATTCCTACTGGGGCGGCGCGTTCACGGCCCTTGGCGCGATGCTCGTCGTCGGCACCCTGCCGCGTATTCTCAAGGCGCCGCGCTGGTCCCATGGCGTTGCCATGGGCCTTGGCGCGGCCATCCTCATGACGACGCGGCCGTATGAGGGGTTCGTCCTGTGCGCGGCGATCGGGGTGTTCTTCCTGCCGCGGATCTGGCGATCGGCGCGCCCCCGCCTGCAACCCGTGCTGATGCGGATCGGGCTTCCGCTTGCCACCATCGTCGCTGGCGCGCTGGCATGGATGCTCGCCTACAATTCCGCGGCGACGGGCGATCCCTTGCTGACGCCCTACGAACTCAATCGCACGACCTATGCCGTTGCCCCGCCGTTCAACATCGCGCCGACTGTCCAAGGTGTCGATCGGATCGCGCCGATGGCCGAACACGTTTCCCGCTTCTATTACTACGAGGCGCGACCCTATCGAGACGCCCGACGAGGGATCAAGGGTTACATCAAGACGATGGTCAGGAAGATCGAGGTCACGTGGGACTTCTATGTCGGCCTTGCGCTGACGATCCCCTTCCTGCTCGGCCTATGGGCGTCGCGCCGCGACGTGCCGCTCCTGGGAACGCTGGTCGTCTTCTACCTAGGGTATTTCCTCACCACCTGGCGCCTGCCGCATTACGCGGCGCCAATCATCCCGATCATCATGATCATCGTGATGCGCGGCCTCAAGAGTTTGCGGGGGCATTCGCGGGGTGGTGCAACGCGAGGCTTCGCCCTGTCGCGCCTGCTGCCGCTCGCCGCCGCAACGCCGCTTCTGGTGGGTGCCGGCAACGTCATCGCCGGCTGGCCGGACATGCCGAGCAATTCGGTCGACCGCCCGTGCTGCGCCGTCCTGCAATCGAGTGTCCGTACCGATCTGATCGAACGCCTGAGCAGAGTTCCAGGCCGGGATCTCGTTCTGGTCGCGAGCAGTGAGAACAATCCGATCCACTCCGAACTGGTGTACAACGATGCGGATATCGACGCCTCGCCGATCGTGTTCGCCCACAGCATGGCGCTGGACCGCGACCGGGACATCATCGCCTATTATCCCGACCGGCGGGTCTGGCTGCTCGAATGGACGCCCGAGGCGCGCGGCTTCGACCAGAACGCCTTGCGCGGCACGACGATGGGGGTGGAGTATACGCTGAAATTGCTGCCGGAGGGCGCGGGAGGGTAGGCTGGCGTTTTACGGCCGGCCCAGCCGTCGAGCTTCCGGGCGGCTCATCGACGCGGCAGGCAGGCTTTCCGGCCTCAGCGCTTGGACGTGCGCAACCTCGGCTCGCGTCTTCAGGCAAACCGGTAAAGCAATTCGATCCCCATAGCGCATGGGACAGATCGCATGGATAAGGATGGCCGGCGCAAATTCGATCGACAACCAGAATGCTCCGGGTTCGCTTCCGCAGCCCGTCTGACTGTTCAACCTTAGCATAAGCCGCTCGAGCCGAACTGGAAACGCCCCGCGTTCGACGACCAGTGGCGGAGACGGAGGGATTCGAACCCTCGATACCCGTTACCAGGTATGGCTCCTTAGCAGGGAGCTGGTTTCAGCCACTCACCCACGTCTCCGCATGTCGCGCATCGGCTGCGAGCGGCGGGCTATAGCCAGCCGGATGGGGGGCTTCAAGCGAAGATTGGCGCAACCGGCGTTCCCGCGCTACGCGGCACGGCTCGGCGCAAAAGGGATTCGGTTCATCGCCGTTTCATGGCGGGCCGGGCCATAAGGGGTGCACTCCGCCGCGCAGCTTCGTACGGGGCGTCGGAGCAGGGAAGGGTTATTCATGCGTTTCGCCAGACATTTCGCCACCGCGCTTGCCGCCGCCGTCGGGCTGGCCGCCGCGCCGCTCGCCGCGCAGATACAGTCGGTCGACCCCAACGATACCTACCAGGCGCCGATTGACGGCGATCTCGAACTGCCGCCGCAGGATCCCTCCTACGACACGCCCCCGGTGGCCGACGAGAACGCCAATTATCCGCAGAGCGACCCGGCGCCGGATGCGCAGCCGCAATGGTCCGAACAATCGGCCGAGGAAGCCGCGGGGCAGGCGGTCGACACTGCGACGGTGGAAGACCCCTCGACCACCTATCGCGAGGACGATCTGATCGGCGCCGCCGAAGGCGTGTTCGGCAAGGGCGCCGAAGGGGTCGCCAAGATGATTCGCAAGATGCTGGCCGATCAGGGCGAACCCAACGCCTATATCGTCGGGCGCGAGGCGGGCGGCGCGTTCATCGTCGGCGCGCGCTACGGTTCGGGTACGTTGTTCCACAAGGTGGAGGGCGAATTGCCGGTCTACTGGACCGGGCCTTCGATCGGGTTCGACGCGGGCGCCAATGCCAGCAGCACTTTCGTCCTCGTCTACAATCTCTACGACACGGAAGAACTTTACGAACGCTTCCCTTCGGCGGAGGGGCAGTTGTACGCCGTGGGCGGTTTGACGGCGAGCTATCTGCGCAAGGGCGACGTGGTGCTGATCCCGATCCGCGTCGGCGCGGGCCTGCGGCTCGGCGTCAATGCGGGCTACATGCGCTTTTCCAAGAAACAGCGCTGGGTTCCGTTCTGATCGGGCGCATGGCCTGCCGATAATGCCGGTTAACGGCTTGCAGGCCGGCGCCCTTCGTCATTAAGAGGCGGCATGCTGAACCGCCTGACCCCGCAATCGCCCGATGCCCTGCTCGCGCTGATCAAGATGTATGCCGCCGACGAACGGGCGGACAAGATCGACCTCGGCGTCGGCGTCTATCGCACCGATAGCGGAGATACGCCGGTGTTCCGCGCGGTGAAGGCGGCGGAACGCGTGCTGGTCGAACAGCAGGACAGCAAGAGCTATCTCGGCCCGGAAGGCGACCATGCCTTCGTCCACGCCCTGATCCCCTATGTCTTCGGGCGCGCGGATGGCGGCCTGCTGCGCCGGATCGAGGGGATGCAGACGCCGGGCGGCACCGGGGCGGTGCGCCTCGCGGTCGCATTGGCGAAGGAGGCCGGGGCGACCCGCATCCATCTCGGCACGCCGAGCTGGCCCAACCACGCGCAGATCGTCCACGATGTCGGCCTGGAGGTCGCGACGTTCGATCACGCCTGCGAAGACGGGACCGCCAATGTCGCTGCCGCGCTGGCCGCGATCGAAGGCGCGGGCGAGGGCGAGGTGATCCTGCTGCATGGCTGCTGCCATAACCCGACCGGGATCGACTATACGCAGGCTCAATGGGAGCAGCTGGCCGAGGCGCTGGCCGGCGGCAAGGTGCTGCCGATCCTCGATATCGCCTATCAGGGGCTTGGGCAGGGGATGGAGGAGGACGTCGCCGGCGTGCGCACCGTGCTGGCGCGCGTGCCGGAAGCCCTCGTTGCCTATAGCTGCGACAAAAATTTCGGGCTCTACCGCGACCGGGTGGGCGCGTTCTACATGCTCGCCCGCGAGACCGAAGACCTCCCCGCCATTACCTCGAACGCCAATGCCCTTGCCCGGGCCAACTGGTCGATGCCGCCCGATCACGGCGCGGCGGCGGTGCGGATCGCGCTGCAGGACGCCGGCCTGGAAAAGACCTGGCTGGAAGAGCTGGACGAGATGCGCCAGCGCATGCGCCAGGTCCGCCGCACTCTCGCCGCGGCGGATAACCGGGTGCCCGGCCTCAATCTGCGGGCGCTGGAGCAGCAGAACGGCCTGTTCGCCATGCTGCCGCTGGGCAAGGATCAGATCGCCCGCCTGCGCGAGGATCACGGGGTGTATATGGCAGGTTCGGGGCGGATCAATATCGCCGGGCTTCATTCGGGCAATATCGACCGTTTCGTTGCCGCCCTGGCCGATGTGACCGGCTGACCCGGTCTTCCGCAAGGGCCGGCGCGCGACAACGGCTCTGGACGCGGGGCGGACTTGGCCCTATCTTCGATGCCATCCCCGGGGAGCCAGCAAGCGGCTGAGAGGGGCAGGTTGCGCTGCCCGACCCGTTGAACCTGAACCGATTAATATCGGCGGAGGGAGTGGGCGGTCGCATGGCATAAACCGCGCTCCATCCGTCAAACGGAGAGACAGCGCATGGCCGACATCGACAGCAAGCTCGAAATCCCCCCCTCGGGCGAGAACATAGACGTCACTACCGGCCCAATTCGCGGCAGCCGCAAGGTGCATGTCGGCGCGAAAAGCGGCTCCGGCGTGCGCGTCGCCATGCGCGAGATCGACCTCGAGGGCGGCGAACCGTCCATCCGCGTCTACGACACCAGTGGCCCCTATACCGATCCCGGCGCCCGGATCGACATTCGCGCCGGCCTCGAGGCCAAACGCCGCGAATGGATCCTCGCCCGCGGCGATGTCGAGGAATATTCCGCGCGCGAAGTAAGGCCGGAGGATAACGGCCAGCTCGGCCCGGATCGCAGCGGCGGCGTGCCCGCCTTCCCCAATGTCGCCGCGAAGGTCTTGCGCGCGAAGCCCGGCGCCAATGTCAGCCAGATGCACTATGCCCGGCGCGGCATCATTACGCCCGAAATGGAGTACGTTGCCGAGCGGGAAAATCTCGGCCGCGAGATGCTGCGCGAGGAAGCCGCCCGGCTCAGTGCCCGCAACGAAGGCCAGCCCTGGGGCGCCAGCCTGCCCGATTACGTCACCCCCGAATTCGTCCGCGACGAGGTCGCGCGCGGCCGCGCCATCATCCCCGCCAACATCAACCACCCCGAAACCGAACCCATGGCGATCGGGCGCAACTTCCTCGTCAAGATCAACGCCAATATCGGCAATTCCGCCGTCGCATCGGACGTCGCGGCCGAGGTCGACAAGATGGTCTGGTCGATCCGCTGGGGCGCGGACACCGTGATGGATCTCTCCACCGGGCGCAACATCCACGATACGCGCGAGTGGATCATCCGCAACAGCCCCGTCCCCATCGGCACGGTGCCGATCTACCAGGCGTTGGAGAAGGTCGGCGGCATCGCCGAAGACCTCACCTGGGACATCTTCCGCGACACGCTGATCGAGCAGGCGGAACAAGGCGTGGACTATTTCACCATCCATGCCGGCGTGCGCCTCGCCTATGTGCCGATGACTGCAAAGCGGATGACCGGGATCGTCAGCCGCGGCGGCTCGATCATGGCGAAATGGTGCCTCTCCCACCACAAGGAGAGCTTCCTCTACGAGCATTTCGACGAGATCACCGAGATCTGCAAAGCCTACGACATCGCCTATTCGCTGGGCGACGGGTTGCGGCCCGGCTCCATCGCCGACGCCAACGACGAAGCCCAGTTCGCCGAGCTCTACACGCTGGGTGAGCTGACCAAGCGCGCCTGGGCGCAGGACGTGCAGGTTATGATCGAGGGGCCGGGCCACGTGCCCATGCACAAGATCAAGGAGAACATGGACAAGCAGCTGGAGGCCTGCGGCGAGGCGCCGTTCTACACCCTCGGCCCGCTCGTCACCGATATCGCGCCGGGTTACGACCACATCACCAGCGGCATCGGCGCGGCGCAGATCGGCTGGTACGGCACGGCGATGCTCTGCTACGTCACGCCCAAGGAACATCTCGGCCTGCCCGATCGCGACGATGTGAAGGTGGGCGTGGTGACCTACAAGCTCGCCGCCCACGCCGCCGACCTCGCCAAGGGCCACCCTGCCGCCAAGGTCCGCGACGATGCGCTGAGCAAGGCCCGCTTCGAATTCCGCTGGCGCGATCAGTTCAACCTCAGCCTCGACCCCGACACCGCCGAACAGTTCCACGACCAGACCCTGCCGGCAGAAGGCGCCAAGACCGCCCATTTCTGCTCGATGTGCGGCCCGAAATTCTGCTCGATGAAGATCACGCAGGAAGTGCGCGACTTCGCCGCCAAGCAGAACTCGGACAGCTATTTGGCGAGCGAGAACATCAAGCGCGAGACGTCAGCCGAGGAAGCCGAGGTCGCGCGCGAGGGGATGGAGTTGATGAGCGAGGTGTACCGGGAGAAGGGTGAGAAATTGTACTTGCCGGAATGATGGTGGTTTCAGGTGTGAAGTTCGGTGATGCGGCTTTCGCGCACCGCTTCTTCAACTTGCTCGACCTGTCGATCATCGAGGTTGTCAAAATACTCTTCCCGCTTACGCCTAGACAGGGTTCCACCATTTTGAGCGCAAAATTGGATCAGAAGTGAGGAGAGGCGGTCCGGGAGATCAATTTTTTCGGAAATCAGTTTCTTGGCATCATCGAACCGTTGAATGTATGTCAATTCAGCGGGCAAGGAATATTTAACGGTCCGCTCAATGCGGTCGAGTAGATATTCAGATTGTCTCGTGGCATCGAAGTATCGGTACAAGTAAGATGTATCGTTGAGGACTTCGACATTTCCCTTCTCTGTCGATTTCCAGTCTATGCCTGACAGAGTATGACGTGAATATGCTTCTAACGCGTTTCTGTAACCGACCAAGTCTTCTAAAATTGCTGCGGACACAGGTAAAATAACCCCGCGAGGATTGAAATTCATATCGACTAAAGCTTTTTGGATCAAAAAACGGTGAAGTCGGCCATTTCCATCCTCAAATGGGTGGATAAACACAAAGCCAAATCCTAGGATCGTTGCCGTCAATACTGGATCAAATTGACTCTTTCTTAACAACCCATATGCCTCAAACAGGCTACTCAGTAATGAAGTCAGATCATCATGCCGTGCGGAAACATGATCGGGTATAGGTGTCTGATCGCGCATATCATGCCGTCCAACAAAGCCGCCCTCGTTGCGTAAGCCTAGCTTCACAACGTGCTGTTTAGGATCAAACAGACTTCTGTGAATATCTTCGATCGTCTCGGTAGATAAATTTATCTCGCCTGCATCCGCAATCAGTCGCCCCCAGCGCTCAAGTCGGTTTCGGGGAGGCGTTTCTCCTTCAATGCCGAAGGATCCTTTGCTCTCATTCAAGAGCATGAAGCCTACCGCTCGCCTTAATACTGCTGGGTCGGCATCCGATACGGCCTGATTTGCCTCACGTGCTAAACTTTGCACTCTTTCGGTCGTAAGTCTTTCAGTGCGCCGAATTAGCGGGCAAAAATTTGGCACTCCGGTGAGGTTGTTGTCGATTTTATGTCGACTAGATCTCGTTGATTGTCGGGTGATATATTCCGTCGGGTCGAGGAGATCGACATATCTAACCCCGTATGGTTCTTCGATGTCCAACTTGTTGCCAGTCATCCATTCGTAGAGAAACCACGCTTTTCGCGTGTAAATACCTCGTGGATTACCTCTTATATACTCGGTTAATTCGTGCTCGATGCCTATCGAAAATAGGCGATTGATGACTCTGAGATCGACGCCCTCGTGCTTGAGAGCGACGCCAATATGTTCAATCGGAGTTTCCGGGATCTGATATTTTGCCGTACGTGGGAGAAGAAGCCATTCTACTCCTTCTCGCCGCTGAGTCGTTTTTTGTCCGACATTGGATAGCGCGGTTAGCCGCCTCGGCGGAGGGCACTCGAGATCGTAATGCTCAATGAGGGCGGCATAGCCTAACAGTTGAGCGTCTAAAGGACGTCCGGGTAAATCTGCCATAACTTGGTCCAAACGAATCGGAGTGGGCGTTTAAAACTCCAATTACGCCCGGAAAAATCCAAACCTAGAGGGTTGCAAAAAAATTTGTCAAATTTTTCCCGGAAAACTCTAAGAAAGATATCTGCCTCAAAGTTTGCTCAAAAAGCCAGCGGGGAAATGCGCAAATCACGAATCCTAAAAAAAATCGCACAATGTTCCGTACGTACTCCGGAATATAATCCGATCACAGGAGCAGTCAGGAGCCTATGGGAATCGGGCCAAACGACAATGATGTGTGAATTAACCTTCCTCAATCGGCCGGAACCAACTTCTCCATAAGCGCCCCGAGTTCGCTCGGCGTGGTGTGGCAGCGTCGACCTCGTGATAGCCATTGCCCCCCTCGCGCAGCGCTTCCTTCTTCACCGCATCGCTAGCCATCGCATTCAAACCCGCCCATAGCGCCCCATGGCCGATCTATACCGCAAGAACCTCGAAGCCGAACGTCGCAAGCTGTGGGGCGAGTGTCGTCTCAAGGGGTTGAAGCGCGATACGCCGCAGCGGCTGCGGATTGTCGAGATCGACCGGTTGCTTGCGGAGCATACGGCGAAACAGTCGCAGCCGCCGGTCGAGCGCGGGGAGGGCTAGGCGCTCAACTGTTCTTCATGTTCTCCAGCCCCTTGATGCTGCCGGGCTTGGTGCTGGGGTTGGAAGCGTTGGTCTTGGGTTTTTCCTGTTTGGGTTTGCGGTCTTCGCGGCTCTTCTTCTGCTGGCCCTTGGCCATGGTCTTTTCCAATCGGGACGGAATGCCCCGGCGCGGCACTACACCCGTTCGGCAGGCAACCCTGCATCAATTCAGCAGGTGGCGCCAGCGCGTCAGTAACGTCATCACCCGGTCCAGCGCCCGCAGGAACCGCGAACGGTCCGCCTTCCCGAACGGCGGCGGGCCGCCCATGCCGTCCATCCCGGCGCACCGGTCTTCCATGATCGCGCGGGTGGCGAGGGCGGCGCCGATGCTGACGGCGTCGAACTCGCGGCCGTCGTGTTTTCGCCCCCGCGCGCCCGCTTTCAGGCGGCGTTCGGCGAGAAGGGTGTCGCCCGTCACCACCACGCTGCGCGCGTCCGCATGGTTCGCGGTCCAGTCGTCCGCCGTGCCGAACCCCACCCACGCCATCACCGCTTCCCTACTCGGCCCCCTTCTGCCTAGCATGGGGAATGGTCCGCTTGCCTCT
Source organism: uncultured Erythrobacter sp. (assembly GCA_947501005.1). GTDB lineage: Bacteria > Pseudomonadota > Alphaproteobacteria > Sphingomonadales > Sphingomonadaceae > Qipengyuania. The sequence continues at coordinate 361,594 of CANMTU010000001.1, forward strand.
CTCCGCCCCTGTCATCCGCCCGGCCGGGGCGGCGCGTTCGGGCGGGGGGTTTTTCGCGCTAGGACCGTGTTCCATGTGTTCCATCCAGGCGGACCTGCGCCCGATGGGTCCAACTTCGGTCCTACAGGGTCGCTCGTGCCCGAAAGCCGGTGGGCGGGCGGGAAACGCCGCGCCGCCCGTCCGTTGTGTGGGTAACGATAACGACAGACAGGAACACCCCGCATGCAGGTTCAATTCAATTCCGACAGCTCCGTCATGGGCACCGAAAACGTGGCCGAGCGGATCGAGGCGCAGGTGCGTGAGAAGCTGGCGCGCTTCGAGGACAAGCTGACCCGGCTCGAAATCCACGTCCGCGACGAGAACGGCGCCAAGGGCGGGGCCGACGACAAGGCCTGCACCATCGAGGCGCGGCCCAAGGGCGGCAAGCCCATCGGCGTCACCGAACACGCCGCCGAGGTCGACGATGCCGCGCGCCGGGCTGCCGGCACGCTGGCCCAGCGGCTCGAACGGCACTTCGGCAAGGGCGAGCGGCACAAGCACGACGCCCGGCCCGACAAGACGATCGCGGGATAGGGCCGGCCAGCCCTTGCCCCGCGCGGCAAGGGCGGCCAGATAGGCGCGATGGCTTCCGACTGCTGCTCCGCCAAGTCCACCACGCTCGAGACGCTGGCCCGCAGGCGGGACCAGCGCCGGGTGCTGGTAATCGTGCTGGCGATCAACGCCGTGATGTTCGTGGCGGAATTCGGGGCGGGGGTCATCGCCGGGTCGGCCGCACTGATGGCCGATGCGAGCGACATGCTGGGCGACGCGGTGGTCTATGCGGTCAGCCTCTATGCGCTCTCCCGGTCCGACCGGTGGAAGGCCGGGGCGGCGATGCTGAAGGGGGTGGTGATCCTCGCCCTGGGGATCGGGATCGCGGTGAATGTGGTGCTGAAGATCCGCAGCGGGGTGCCGCCATCCTCGACGCTGATGCTGGGGTTCGGCGCGCTGGCGCTGGCGGCCAATCTGGTGTGCTTTCGTCTGCTCACCCGCTTCCGCCATCAGGACGTGAACATGGCGAGCACGTGGGAATGTTCGCGCAACGACCTGATCAACAATTGTGGCGTGCTGCTGGCCGCCGGGCTGGTCTGGTGGCTCGCCTCGCCCTGGCCCGACATCGTGATCGGCGGGCTGATGGCGGCGGTGTTCCTGCGCAGCGCGTTGCGGGTAATAGGGGAGGCCGCGCCCCAATTGCGCGCGGCCTGAGTTGGCGGCTTATCCGATGTCGAAATCGGCTTCGGAATCGCCGTCCCAATAGGCGGCGCGGCTGGCATGGACATGGAGGAGGACCATGCCTTCGGTCTCGATGCCGTTCTCGAACCAGCGATCGAGTTCGTCGACCCAGTGCTTTTCGAACTGTGCCTTGTCGCGCACGATCTCGGCCTTGCCTTCGATGGAGATGAAGATGCCGGGCGCGCCATTGTCCTGCTGCTTGCCCTGGAGGGACAGGCCGATCTTGGGATCGCGCTTGATGTCGTCGACCATCAGGCAGTCTTCCCAGGTAAAATAATAGCTGTCGCCGTCGTAATCGACCTGGCGGTTGTTGCTCATCGGGCGGGCGCCGATCTGGCCGTTCTTGGTGTGCGTGTTGAGCATTACGAAGTCGATGTCCTTCATTGCCTCGGCAATGTGTTCGAGATGCTGCTTGGGGGATTTGTCGGCCATGAAGAAAGCTCCTGCTGTGTAATGCGAAAGCGTACCGGCGGCGCGAGGGTTCCAAACGCGGGGCGCTGGTTGCGCGGATTACTCGCGATTGGCGAGACTGGCGGAGACGTCGATCATCCGCGCCTTGCCGATATTGGCTGGGGGCGGCGGGGTGGGCGCCTCCGCGACGGGCGCGGGTTCGGCGAGCGCCAGCGGCGCCTCCGCCCGCGAGAGGGCAGGGGTCTGCGCGTAACCGGGGCCGGGCGGGGCGGTATCCTGTCTGGTAAGGTCCGGTCGCGGACGGTCGGCAGGTACGGCGACTGCGGGCGCCACTGTGTCGTATCCGTAATAGGCCCGCTCGCGTTCGGTCAGGGCGGCTTGGCGAAACGGGTCGGCGGGGGGGGGGGCCGCTTCGATCACGGTTCGGGCGAAGGTCTTCTCATGCATGCGGCCGCGCAGGGCGAGTTCAGCGGCTTCGATCCGGCCGTGCGGCGTTTCGAGCGCGTAATGGTCCGGCAAGGCGGCAGAGTCGGTTTGACGGGCCATGTAGGGCGCCGTGTGCCCGGACTGATAGGGCGGTGTATCAAGCCCCCGCTTGAGAACCGGGGCGGTGCCGATACTCGCCCCGCTCACCGCGCCGCCGATGACGGTCACGGCCAGGGCGAACATCCAGGGTGGAGAAAGGCGCATTCCCGTGTAGACTCCCTCTTTCCCTATCAAAAGCGTGGAACCCGTCTGGCGTTCCGCGCAGGCCGCGAAGGATGGACCGCAGTGGAAGGACGAGAAGGTTTGGCGGCGGCATGCCTGCTGGCACTTGCAGGATGCCAGGCGGCCGGCCCCGAAGTCACGCCGACCTTTTCCGGCATCGCGGCGGACGAGCGGGTCCAATTCACCGGTACCGAACCGTTCTGGGGCGGGGAGGTCGCCAACGGGGAAGCGCTCTACCGTACGCCCGAAAACGTGGAGGGCGAACGGTTCGCCGTCTCGCGCTTCGCCGGGAATAACGGGGTGAGTTTCACCGGCACGCTGGCGGGAGAGGCGTTCGACATGATGGTCACTCCCGGCACCTGTTCCGACGGCATGAGCGATCGCTCCTACCCCTATACCGTGACGGTGGAACATGGCGGCCGCCGGCTGGACGGCTGCGGCTGGACCGACCGGAAGCGGTTCACAGGGCCGGCCGCATCGTGATTCCGGCATATCCCGGCGGGCGATCCGTCCTTGCGTAGCATTCCGTTCTGGCCGCGATGGCTCGGGCTGGCTGGCCTCCTGCCGGGGACCGCCTGTGCAGTTGCGGCGTGGTTCGGGCCGGCGGGATGGGTCGAACCGGCGCGTTCGATCGGCGCACTTTATGCCGCGCTGATCCTGAGCTTCCTGGGCGGCATGTGGTGGGGTATCGCCGCCGGGGCGCCGGCCGCCGAACGGCGACGGACGCTGGGCTGGCTGTGGATCGCCGCCGTGGTGCCGAGCCTGGTGGCCTTCGCCTGCCTTCTGCCATGGGCGCTGGGCTACGCAATGCTCGAGCCGGTTCTGGTCATGCTGGGCGCGGCGATCTGGCTCAGTCTGGGGGTGGATGCCCGCCTCGCATCGCTCGCGCCGCGTTGGTGGATGGCGCTGCGCGTGCCGCTATCCCTCGGCCTCGGAGCGGCGGCCCTTGCAACGGCGTTCGCATGACGGCAAGGACCGATGCGATGTATCACGTTCACGCGTTCTTAACCGGGAACTCGCCGGCCAGCCTGCCGGTTCTCGCCCAATACAGGTGTAATCGCACGCGCTGCCTTGCACGAATGCCGGGATCACGATGAGCAACGAGAACAATCCACCGATCGACAGTGGGCAAGCAAACAACGCGTTCGACGCCAGCCCCGCCGCATTTCGCAACAGTCATCCCGAGGACACGTTCACCGGCTCGTCTGGCGTCCTGTTCGAGCGGGCGATGGCCCAATCGCGCATGGCGATCTGCCTGACCGATCCCCGGCAGGACGACAATCCGATCGTTTTCGCCAATCGCGCCTTCCGCCGCCTGACCGGCTATGCCGAGAACGAGATCCTCGGCCGCAATTGCCGGTTCCTGCAAGGGCCGGAAACCGACCGCGAAACGGTCGCGGAACTGCGCGAGGCGGTGGAGCGGGAAGAGGTCACGGTCGTCGAACTGCTCAATTACCGCAAGGACGGCACGACGTTCTGGAACGCCCTGCATATCGGCCCGATCTACGACGACAATGGCGAGATGATCTATTGCTTCGGGAGCCAGTGGGACGTCTCCGAACTGCGCGCATCGCGGGCAGAAAAGATGCAGGCCAAGGCGGTGGCGCGCGAATTGTCGCACCGGACCAAGAACATGTTTTCCGTGATCGCCGGCATCGTCACGATCACCGGGCGTTCGCGCGGGGCGCAGGATACGGCGGCGGAGATGGTTCAGCGCATTCAGGCGCTCGGCCGGGCCTACGAAACCACGCTGGACGAGGCGGCGACCGGCAATATCGATGTGGGCGAGGCGATCCGTGCCATCCTATCGCCCTATGCCGCCCGCCACGAGCTCGTCTACGAGGGCGATGCCACGATGGCCGATTTCAGCGCGATCTCGATGCTGGGGCTGGTCCTGCACGAACTGGCGGACAATGCGGAGCGGTTCGGCGCATGGTCCAACGGGTCGGGCCATGTCGCTCTGTCATGGACCAAGACCGGCGATGAGTCGCTCCGGCTCGACTGGGCGGAGCGCGGCGGCCCGCGACTGTCCGGCGAGGCGCCGGAAGACGGGGCGGGCACGCATATCATCGACCGGCTGCTGCGCACCGGCGGCGGCGGGATCGAGCGGCATTGGCACGAGGCGGGTTTGCGCGCCGTGATCGACCTGAAGACCTGAGGGAACGAAGCCGAACATGGGTCGAGAAATCACGATACTGCTTGTGGACGACGAGCCCCTGATCCTGATGGATCTGGAGTTCGCCGCGGAAGATTTGGGGCTTCGCTGTCTGACCGCTACCAATGTCGCGCAGGCCCTGGCGTTTGCGGAGAACGAACCGGTGGATTGCGCCGTCCTCGATGTCAGCCTCAAGGCGAACGAGACCTGCCTGCCGATTGCAAGGGCCCTGGACGCCAAGGACATTCCCTATGTCATCCATTCGGGCGATCTCGACCGTCAGAACGAGCGCATCCGATCGCTCGACGCCCCGCGTTTCGCCAAGCCCTGCCAGTCGAGCACGGTCATCCGCGAGGCGCTCCACCACGCGAACCTGACCGTCGAGATCTGAGCGGCCGGGCGACCGCCCGCCGGGATCAGAACAGGCCGGGCATGTGAAACTGCGCCGCGCTCGGCTGGCGCGATATCAGCAGTTCAGGCGCCGCCGCCCGCTGCGCCGTGCCCGCCGGGGCCTTGGCGGAAATGGGCGTGCAGGAGCGACCGTTCAGATAATCGATGGCCACTGCGATCGACGCTTCGGCAGGATCGCCCAGCTGGTGGCGCAGATCGTCGGGCGCTTGGCACGTCACCTGCATTACGCTGGCGAGGCCGGTGTAATATTCGCCCTGCCCGTCGGCGTTGGTGGTCTTGAGCGCCACCGCGCGCAGCCGGTCGTCGCAGGCCGAACGGTCCAGCCCGATCTGGCCGACGGGTTTGCCAAAGGTGTCGGACCCGACCAACGCGATATTACGGTCTAGATAGGCGAGCATGGAATTGGTTACGAGTTCGCTGGCCGAAGCCGTGCCTTCCCGTCCAATAACCGCGATCTTGCTGGCGGCGATGGCCTGGGGCTGCGCCGAGAACAGGGTCGTTTCGTTGTTTACCGCTTTGGACGGGCGAAAGACCGTGCGGCTGAAGACACTGCCGACCTTGTCCGCCGCCAGAAGATCGCCGAGCAGATTGGCAATCGAGATCAGCCCGCCGCCATTGTAGCGCAGGTCGAGGATGACCTGATCGACGCCCTGGGTCTTGAACTGCTGGAATGCATTGCGCAGGTTCGGGTCGGCGGACTGGACGATGAAAGTGCGCAGATTGACATAGCCGATCCGGCCCGACGGCGTATCGAAGATGCGAACGCCGTTGCGGTCGGATATCGGATCGAGGGAAAATTCCGTCTTGGTCACGCTTACGGTCTGCTCGGTCCCGCCGACGGTGCGGATGCGCAGGGTGCGCTGGACGCCCGGATCGGGCGGACCCAAGGCAACAAGCACATTGTTGATCCCGCCGGCCGCAACCAGCGCGGCCACGGTTTGGCCGTCGATCGCCAGTATTTCGGTACCGCGATCGAGGCCCGCCGCAAAGCCCGGGCCGTTTTCGAACGCTTCCGCCACGAACAGCCTGACCGCGACATCGTCATACGAAAGCCGGATGCCGAAACCCGCATTGGCGCCGTTCTGGATCAGGTCGTTCTCTTCCTCGATCGAGGTGATGTAGGTGAACCCACGATCCTTTTCCTGTGCGCGCGCAGGCGCGACGAGGGCATCGATGTAATCCTGCAGGTTGGAATAGCGCGACTGGTCGACATTGGTGGCGAGCAGATCGGGGAAGAGATACCATTCCTGCAATTGCCCCAGCACCCAGTCCTTGCGCGCGGCGAGCGAACAGGTATCCGCGGTGCCGCCGGTCGTCCCCCCGGTTCCGCCGCCGCCCCCACCACCGGTGACCGGTGTTGGCGTGGTCGACCCACCGCCGCCGCCGCATGCGACCAGGGCAAAGGCAAGCGTTGTCGAGATAAAGGTTTGAAACTTCGGCATGGCGATTCCCTCGGACGGCCGGACACGCATGATCCGGACGTCCCTGCGACTATGCCCCAAATCACGCGCGCGAAGCAAGGCAAAGGGGTGTAACGCGCCGAGAGTGGCCCAGACTGCCGCCGTTTCGTGCGAAAATCGGTGCAAACTGCCATTATCGGCGTAGCATAGGGCATGAGCCCCGCGCTAGAATGGGCCATATCGTGCCGCCCGGTTCGGCACACAGTATCAGGAGTTGCAATGCCCACCGTACCCGACTGGATCGCCCGCGCTGTCGGCAGCGATGCCATCAAGACGGAACTTTCCGTCGCGCGACTGGCGGAGGAGAAGCATCTCGGCCAATCCGGTTTCGCGTTGAAGAGTCCTGCGTTCCAGAACGGGCAGGAACTCGACCCGAGCTTTACCGCGATCGAGGAAGACGCCGTCGCCCCCCCGCTCGACTGGACCGCGCCGCCGCCCGGGACGCAGGAACTCGTCCTCATCGTCGAGGACGCGGGATCGGGGCAGGTGCACTGGCTGGTCTGGGGCCTCGCCGGCCAGAGGGGCAAGCTACTGGAAGGCGAGGTGCCGCCGCGCACCGGCAAGAACGCGAAGGGCAATTCCGAATGGCTGCTGCCCGACCCGCCACTGGGCGTGAAGCATCTCTACGTTTTCCAGCTGTTCGCCCTCGACCTGCCGCTGACCCTGATGCCCGGCGCGACCTATGACGATCTGATCGCCGGGATGAAGAACCACGTGACCGCCGTCGCCCTGCTGTCCACCCAGTTCGAAGGGCACGAAATCGAACAACTCGGTGACGGCGACGACTTCGACGTTTTCGACTAACTCTCAATACCAAGAAAGGATTTGAAATGGCTGGTAAGAACAATGCTCTGCAGAAGCCGGTGAACCTGACGCCCGAGCTCGAGGAGGTGGTCGGCAAGGGCCCGATGACCCGGGCGCAGGTGACCTCGAAAGTCTGGGACTACATCAAGTCGAAGGATCTTCAGGATTCCAAGGACAAGCGGATGATCAATCCCGACGACAAGCTGGGCGACGTGATCGGCAAGGACCAGATCTCGATGTTCAAGATGACCGGCGCCGTCTCCAAGCACATGACCGCGACCTGAGCTATACCTGCTCCCGGCGGCGCAGCGGCCAGTCCGTTACGCCGCCGGCCCACAATGACAGCCAGACGATCAACGGCTGCAGGACCATGCGCGGAATATGATAGGCGAGGCCGAGCCCGTCATCGGGCCGGGCCATATCCAGCGCGAAATGATTGATGTTCGCGGGAAATACGCAGACCGCATAAAGGGCGAGACCGATCGCCCCCGCCTTGCGCAGCCGAAGACTGAACGGTTGCGCAAGCGCAAGAGCGCCGACCAGTTCCGCGATGCCGGTCAGCGCGATGACCTGCGCGGGGTAGGGCACCTGGTTCGGCAGGATCGACAGGAACGGCGCCGGCCGGGCGAGATGCAAGATACCCGCAGCGCCATAGGCAAGGGCGAGCGCCGCGCGCAGGATCGCGCGGATCATTCCTGCGGCACGGAGATGCGATAAGGCCCGCTGCGCCGAACCATGGGTTTGCCCTTCCACGACAGCGCGATCCGCCCTTCACCGACAAGTTCGTCGACAGCGGCATGAACCGCCGGCATCCGGTCGCGCCACTCCGGCCCCCCGATCTGCCTTGCGACCTCACTCGGGCAAACCGAGGCGCCTTCTTTCCGCCGATCGAGCAAACCCAGCAGGGCGGTGCGCGCCGGCATCATTCCTCGGTCACGTCCACTCCGTTCCAGAAGGCGATGCGATCCTTGATCTCGGCCGCTTCGGGTAGGGGGTCGGGATAGTACCACGCGGCATCGCGGTTGATGGCCCCACCCGCATTGATGCTGTAATATTCGGCGGTGCCCTTCCAGGGGCACCTGCTGGTCGTCTCGCTCGGCATGAGGGCGCTGCGGGCGACATCGTGGGCGGGGAAGTAGTGGTTGCCTTCGACCACCACGGTATCGTCGCTGCGGGCGATCTCCTCGCCGTTCCAGCTCGCTACGATCGTCATGCGCCTATTCGTCCTTTCAGTCCGAGTTTTTTCAGGGTGCGGTCGCAGCGGACACCGTCGTAGAACGCCTCGAGCGCGTCGGCGAACACCTGATCGTCGTCGCACGCCGCCTCGAACAGGGTCATCGAACTGCGGAACTTCATCGCATCGACGGACCCCAGGATATCGTCCGCACGCATCGTGCCGGCCCATTCCAGCATGGCCTCGCCGGCTTCGTAGAGCCTGGCGCCAAGTTCTTCGTGCGATGCGTAGGCGGCGGCTTCATCGATTCCGGACAAGGCGAATTTCTGCGCGGTCGGACTGTGTCCCAATCCCGCGATCTGGGGGAAGACGAACCACATCCAGTGGCTTTGCTTGCGCCCCGCTTCCAGCTCACGCAGTGCGCGTTCGTAAACGCCCGAACCCTGGGCGGCAAGGAAGTGGTCGAAGGCGTATGGCTCAGCCATCGTCCTTCATCGGATCGTGGCCCCAGTTCATCAGGCTGTAACGCCAGTTGCTGTCCTCGATGTCGCCATCGGGCTTTTGCGACAGGTGGCGATGGATGTAGCCGACGACCTTCTGCATAAGCTCGTATTGCTTATCGGTCAGATCGGCCTTGTTGGTGCGCTTGATCTCGACGATCCTGCCGCCCGATTTGTGGCCGGTGCTTTCGCCGTCATCGCTGTCGCCGACCGATTTCGACTCCTCGGTCTCGAGCCATTCCTCAAGCTCCTTGGGCTGCATGTTCACGCAGTCGGAGAATTCGTCGTAGACCTCGTCCTTCTTGGCGTCGTCCATCAATCGTCGTCCTCGACATGGTCCGGTAGGCCATCCAGATCGGTCGCGGCATAGTCTTCCAGCTCGTCTTCCGACATGCTGTCGTACATCTGTTTCGACGCGCCCTGAAGATCGCCGACCTTCGTCTCGCCGCGCTTGGCCGACAGGGCCGCGCCGGCGGCCCGCTGCTGCGCCTTGGACTTGGCCGGCATCAGTCTTGCGCCGACAGTTCGGAGCCGCGCTTGAGCACCTCGTCGCCGTCTTCCTGCTTGATGAGATAGGCGGGGTTGTCCTCCGTCCCGTCCTTGGTGATCTCGGAGCCCTTGAGCGTGCGGGTCACCTCACGCTCGAAGCGTTCCTTGATCTGGCCCTTGCCCGTGCCGTTGCCCCAATTCCATTCGACATACTGATCGGTCTGAAAGCTGTTCGAATTGCTCATGTCGGAAAGCTCCTGATCGGGATCGGTTCTCGCGCTTAATTCTCGATCGTGCTGAGGCCGTCTTCGCGCTCGACCTCGTTCGTGCCGATTTCGGGTTCGTCACCGGGCATGGGTTCGGCCATGCCGACGATGCTGTCGGTCGAATTGCCGTTCGTTTCGGCTTCCTCACGCTCGCTGATCTCGTTCGAGACGTTGGCTTCCTGCTCCATGTCGCTGCGGGTCAGGGCCGGAACGATCCATACGACCGACAAGAGGAGAACCGCGAGCAAGGTGCCGATCAGCAGGACCCAGCGCCCGACGCCTTCCTTGGAAGCGCCGCTCGCCTCGACTTCGCTGACATGGATCTGATCGTCGTGATTTTCCAAGATACGCTCCCTGCGTGTGCTTTGCAGGTTTACGCGCCTTGAAGGCGAATGTTCCGCAGGGGATGGAGGAATCAGGGGGCGCGACCGGTCAGTCGCGCAGCAGTTCGTTGATCCCGGTCTTCTCGCGGGTCTGCGCGTCAACCGTTTTCACGATCACCGCGCAGGCAAGCAACGCGCCGCCGTCCTTCCCCGGAAGCGCCCCCGGCACCACGACCGAGAACGGCGGAATATGGCCGCGCAAGACCTTGCCGCTGTCCCGGTGGACGATTTTGGTCGATTGCGTGATGAAGACGCCCATCGCCACCACGCAGCCTTCGCCCACGATCACCCCTTCGACGATCTCACTGCGCGCGCCGATGAAGCAGTTGTCGCCGATGATGGTCGGGTTGGCCTGCATCGGTTCGAGTACGCCGCCGATCCCCGCCCCGGCCGAGATATGGCAGTTCGCGCCGATCTGGGCGCAGCTGCCAATGCTGGCGAAGGTGTCGACCATCGTGCCCTGGCCGACATAGGCGCCGATATTGACGAAGCTCGGCATCAGCACGCAGCCTGGCGCGATATAGGCGCCTTCGCGGGCCACGGCGCCCGGCACCACGCGGAAGCCCGCCTCGCGGAAGCGGCCCTCGTCCCACCCGGCGAACTTGCTCGGCACCTTGTCGAACGCGGGGTGGCCGGCGCTGCCGCCCTCCATCACGCGGTTGTCGTTCAGGCGGAAGGACAGCAGGACGGCCTTCTTGAGCCACTGGTTGACCTGCCATCCGCCCTTGCCGTCGGGTTCGGCGACCCGGCCCTCGCCGCTGTCGAGCAGGGCGAGCGCGCGTTCCACAGCCGCGCGCACATCGCCCGAAGCGGGGGAGACGTTGGCCCGGTCTTCCCAGGCGGCGTCGATGGTGCGGGCAAGGTCGGTCGTCATGCTGTGTCTCCGGGATCGCTGTGGCCGCCGCTGTTAGCAGCCGCGCGAATTCAGTCCATCCCCGCCGCCTGCGCGAATTCGTAGGCCCGGTCGACCAGCGGCCCGACCCGCGCGCTCATCTGCTTGGCATGGGCGGAGGAGGCGGTGCCGTCGATCACGCGCTTCTTGATCCCCTGGATGATGCCCGCGAGGCGGAACAGATTGTAGGAGAAATACCAGTCCATCGGCGGCACAGGATAGCCGGTGCGTGCGACATAGCGATCGACCGCTTCCTGCTGCGTCGGGATGCCGAGCGCCTCGAGATCCTTGCCCAGCAAGCCGGCGCGGCCATCGCTCGCATTCTGCCAGTTGAGCATGAGATAGCTGAAATCCGCGATCGGATCGCCCAGTGTCGACAATTCCCAGTCCAGCACCGCGAGCACTTCAGGCGCGTCCTTCTTGAAGATCAGATTGTCGAGCCTGTAATCGCCATGCACAACGCTGCTTTCGTGCTGCGGGGGGATGGTCTGCGGCAGCCATTCGATCAGCCGCTCCATCTTCTCCATATGCTCGGTTTCGGAGAGCTTGTACTGCTTCGACCACCGGGCGATCTGGCGCGCGCAGTAATCCATCGGTCTGCCGTAATCGCCCAACCCGATGGCTTCGGGATCCTTCAGATGGAGGTCGGCCATGGTATCGATCATGGCGTTGTAGATCGCGCGGCGTTCCTCCGGCTCCATGCCGGGCAGGGCGCCGTTCCACAAGGAGCGCCCATCGGCGAGGCTCATGACGAAGAACTTGGCTCCGATGACCTCGGGATCCTCGCACAGGCCATAGGTTTTCGGCACGGGAAAGCCGGTCGGCCCCAGGGCCGACATTGCGGCGTATTCCCGGTCCACCGCATGCGCGCTCGGCAGCAATTTGCCGAAGGGCTGGCGGCGCAGGACGTAGGAGCGTGCGGGCGTGTCGATCCGGTAGGTCGGATTGGATTGGCCGCCCTTGAACTTGGAATATTCGATCGGGCCTTCGAACCCTTCGACGTTGGCCTTGAACCACGCGGTCAGCGCATCGAGGTCCATCGCGTCCTTGTCCGACACTTCGACGGTGCCGACCATCTCGGTGTCGAAATCGATCTTCGCGTCCTCGGCCATCAGTCGAACACCACCACGCTGCGGGCGGAGTGGCCGCCCTTCATCTTCTCGAACCCCTCGTTGATCTGTTCGAGCGGAATGCGCTCGGAAATGATCGTGTCGAGATCTAGCAAACCGCGCATGTAGAAATCGACGAGCCGCGGCAGGTCGACCGGGAAGCGGTTGTTGCCCATGATCGCGCCCTGCAGTTTCTTGCTGGCAAGCAGGTCCATCGCGCCAAGACCCACCTTGCAATCGAGCGGCATCATGCCGAGGATCGTCGCCGTGCCGCCGCGGCGCAGCAGCCGGACCGCGAGATCGGCGCTGGCCTGCCGGCCGACGGCCTCGATCGCGTGGTGCACCCCGCCGCCGGTGATCTTCATCACCTGTTCCACCGCGTCGCTCGCCATCGCATCGACCGTGTGGGTCGCGCCGAGGGTCTGGGCGAGTTCACGCTTTTCGGGCAGCGGATCGATCGCGATGACCTTGCCCGCGCCGGTGATCTTGGCCGCATTGATCGCGGCGAGGCCCACTCCGCCGCAACCGATCACGGCCACCGCCTCGCCCGGCACGACCGAGCAGGCGTTGAAGATCGCGCCCGCCCCGGTCGTCACCGCGCAACCGATCACCGCAGCTCGGTCGAGCGGCATGTCCTTGTCGATCGCGACGCAGGCATGTTCGTGGATCAGCATCTGTTCGCAGAAGGCCGAGAGGTTGAGCATCTGGGCCACCGTCTCGTCGCTGCCGGCGCGGGTGATGCGGGGGGCCTGCGTCTGCGAGCGGCGGACCTCGCTGCTGACGCACAGAGCCATGCGGCCGGTAACGCAGAACTCGCAATGGCCGCAGAAGGCGGAAAGGCAGGTGACCACATGGTCGCCCACCTTCACCGTCTTCACTTCGCTGCCCACCGCGCGGACCACGCCCGCCGCCTCGTGCCCCGGAATGGCAGGGAGGGGATGGGGATAGGACCCGTTGATGAAATGCAGGTCCGAATGACACAGGCCGCAAGCCTTGGTGTCGATCAGCACCTCGTGCGGCCCGGGATCGGCCAGTTCGACCTCGCCGATGGTCAGCGAGCCGGTGTGTTCGAGAATTGCTGCCTTAGCCATACTTTTTCAATTCCGTTCGTGCCGAGCCTGTCGAAGCGCTGCCTTTCTTCGGATGCAGCGCAAAAAGGAAAGACAGCCCTTCGACAAGCTCGGGGCGAAGGGCTGTCTCCTGCGGAAAAGGGTTACTGCGCCGCTGCCGTGGCGCCCGCGCTGCCGGCGCTGGCGGCTTCGGCATTGTTGCTTTGCAAGCCCGAACCGTCGTCCTCGCTCGGATCGTGACGGCCGATCTCCATCCGCGCGATCGAGCGGGCATGCACCTCGTCCGGCCCGTCGGCGAGGCGCAGGGTCCGCATCGAGGCGTAGGACTTGGCCAGCCCGTAATCGTCGGACACGCCGCCGCCGCCATGCGCCTGGATGGCATCGTCGATGATCCGCAGGGCCATGTTCGGCGCCTGCACCTTGATCATGGCGATTTCCTGCTTGGCCGCCTTGTTGCCGACCTTGTCCATCATGTCGGCGGCCTTGAGGCAGAGCAGACGGGTCATGTCGATATCGATGCGGGCGCGCGCGATCCGCTCTTCCCAGACCGAGTGCTTGTAGATCGGCTTGCCGAAGGCTTCGCGGGTCTGCAGGCGCTTGCACATCTTCTCAAGCGCTTCCTCGGCGACGCCGATGGTGCGCATGCAGTGATGGATACGGCCCGGCCCGAGGCGGCCCTGCGCAATCTCGAATCCGCGCCCTTCGCCCAGCAGCATGGCGTCTTCCGCCTTCACCCGGACATTGTTCAGCTCGATTTCCATGTGGCCGTGCGGCGCATCGTCATAGCCGAAGACGGGCAGGTAACGCAGCACCTTCACCCCTTCGGCGTCGAGCGGCATGAGGACCATGGATTGCTGCTGGTGACGGTTCGCCTCCGTGTCGCTCTTGCCCATCACGATGGCGACCTTGCAGCGCGGATCGCCCGCACCCGAAGACCACCATTTGCGCCCGTTGATCACGTAATCGTCGCCGTCACGCTCGATCCGGCATTCGATGTTGGTCGCATCCGAACTTGCCACCTGCGGTTCGGTCATCAGGAAGGCGGAGCGGATCTCGCCGTTCATCAGCGGGCCGAGCCACTTGTCCTTCTGCGCGCGGGTGCCGTAGCGGTGCAGCACTTCCATGTTGCCGGTATCGGGCGCGGAGCAGTTGAAGACCTCCGAGGCGAAACCGATGCGGCCCATCTCCTCGGCGCACAAGGCATATTCGAGATTGGTGAGGCCCGGCCCCTCGAACTCGTAGCTTTCCTCGACATGGTTGTGGCTGTCGTTGCGCGGCGGCATGAACAGGTTCCAGATGCCTTCGCCCTTGGCCTTGGCCTTCAGATCCTCGACCACCTGGATGACTTTCCAACGGTCGCCCTGCGCGTCCTGTTCCTTGTAGGTCGAGATCGCGGGGCGGACGTTCTGCTGGATGAAGGTCTTCACCCGGTCGCGCCAGTAGGCTTGCCTCTCGGTCGGTTCGAAATCCATCGGTTCGGTCCTTTCTTTGCTATCGCTGTTCGTTCGAAAATCAGATTCAGGGCTTGATCGCCAGGGCATCGGGATCGGCGCGGGCGACATCGTCGATCGGATCGGCTTCGCCGGCCCTGCGCGCTTCGCGCAGCGCGACGCGGGCCTCGTGATCCTCGCGCGAAATGGGGAAGCGTGCAAGCCAGTAGGCGGCGATCAGCGCCAGCACGGTGGTGGCCGCCAGGTAGAGCCAGACCAGACGCGACACCGTATCGCCCGCAACCGCCGATTGCGGCGTGCCTGGCGTGAGGGCGAGGGACTGGATGATCAGGCTGGTGAGCAGGATGCCCCCGCCGGTCGCGCATTTCTGCACCAGCCAGTTGCCGGAATAGAAAGTGCCTTCCGCGCGCCGTCCGGTCCGCTCCTCGAACGCCTCGACGATCTCCGCCACCATCGAGGTGGCCGAGATGCTGGCGACCACGCTGGACGTGTTCCCGAAGACGAGGAACACGTAATACAGCGCGGTCGATGCCGTGCCGCCGGTCTCCGGCCAAAATCCCGCCAGCAGCAGAAGGTAGGGCACGGCGAAGAACCCCAACCCGGCAAGCGCGCCGAAGGCGGCCACCCTGGGCTTGCCGAGCCGGCGGTGAAGCGGGCCGACTATGACGAACATCAGCACGACGGAAACGAACAGCGCGGCGGGAAACAGCTTGAAGGCGAGTTCGGAAAACTGCCAGACATACAGGTTGACGTATTGCGTGATCGAGAACGTCATGCCCTGCAGCACATAGGCCGCCAGCCCCCCGGCGGCGTAGATCACGAAGGCGCGTTCGCTGAAGGCTTCGAAGATCTCTCCGAACGCGCTGCGGAGCGAGAAGGGCGGCGGCCGGTCGGCCGGACGATGGGCGACGGTGCGATGCTGCAACGCCGCCGAACCGATCACCGCCACCGCCATCAGGATCGCGCCGAACAGCCCGTATTGCGCATAACCCTCGGGCCGCAGCTGCGATTCCGGGGTTGGCAGGAACACCGCGAAGGTAAGCACCATCATCAACAGCCCGCCGAGCCAGGCGGACAGGAAGCGATAGCGGAACAGCGTGGTGCGCTCGTCATAATCGTCGGTGATTTCGGGGACGAGACTGATCGATGGCACCTCGCACGCCGACAGCAGCAGGCGCACACCGACAGCGAGGACGACGATTTCCCAATAGCTCGGCGTGCCGGAAAAGGGCGGCGACCACAGCAGCGCCCACAGCACCGCCAGGGGGATCGGCGCGAAATAGAGCCACGGAAGCCGGCGGCCCCAGCGCGTATAGGTCCGGTCCGACAAATTGCCGATCAGCGGATCGACAAAGGCATCGACCACCAGGGCGGTCGCCAGCGCGGCACCGACCACGCTCGCCTCCACTCCAAGAACGAGGTTGTAGAACGGCAGGAGAAAGAAGCTGAAGCCGCCATCCTTCACGCCGAAGGCGACCGCCCCGAAGCCATGCGACAGCTTCAGGCGCTGGGACAGGGGGCCGGTTGTGAAAGCCATCAGGCGGGCCCGGCCCCCCGGCTCTGTTGCTGCTCCTGCTGCGGCGCGTTCGCCATCGTCTCGAGCGCATCGAACAGGCCCGCTTCTTCGGGGTCCCAGCTGTGCCGGGGGCCAAGCGTGATGCCGCCATCGACCAGGATCGAAGCGCCGGTGACGAAACCCGCCGCCTCGCTCGCGAGATAGGCGACCGCCTCGGCGATGTCGCGCGCCTGCCCGCCACGCGCGACCGGCTGCGCATTGGCCGACATCTGCGCGATGGCATTGTTGGCCATGCGCTGCATGTCGCCCTCGATGCCGAGCGATGCGGTGAAGATGTTGGTGTTGATGAAGCCGGGTTGCACCGCGTTCACCCGGATGCCGAACTGCGCCAGATCGGTCGCCGCGACCTTGGTGAGGTGAAGCACGCCGGCCTTGGCCACCGAATAGGCGGTGGGCGCATAACCCGGTCCGACCGCGGCAACGCTGCTTGTGTTGACGATGCTCGCGCCGCGGCGACCCTTCATGTGCGGCACGGCATAGCGGATGCCGAACGCGACCGAGCGCAGCAGCAGGTCCATCGTGCGGTCCCACTCAGCCGGCTCGATCTCGGCGATGGAGGCGCGCGCGCCGCCGGCACCGGCATTGTTGAACACGGTGTCGATCCCGCCGCCCGGCTGCGCGGCTTCGTTCATCAGCGCCTCGATGGCGGCCGGGTCGCTCACGTCGCAGCGCACGAACCGTACCGCGCCTTCGCATTCGCTTGCGATCCGGCGCCCCGCATCCTCGTCGATATCGGCGCTCACCACGTCGGCACCCTCGGCGGCGAACAGGCGTACCGCCTCCGCCCCGATACCGGATGCGCCGCCGGTGACGACGACCGTTTTGCGCGAGAATCGCAAGTCTCTCTCCCTTGTTCTCCTGCCCCATGCTTAGGGCAGCACGAGGCAGGGTCAACGGAAACCGTGGAAGCGGCACGGCGACGTTACGGCATGGCGAAGTGATGTGGAAAGGCTTGCAGGCGGGGGGCTTTTCGCCATACCTAGTTCTTGAATACGCATCCGCGAGAGAGGAACGATGATGGCCGAAACCGATCTGGAGAGCTTCCGCGCCGAGGCGCGCGAATGGCTCGAAGCCAATTGCCCGCCCGAAATGCGCGAACCCGTCCGCGACGAGGGGGACGTCTATTGGGGCGGCCGCAATGCCAGCTTCAAGAGCGAAGCGCAGAAAGCCTGGTTCGAGGCCTGCCGCGACAAGGGCTATACCGTGCCCGAATGGCCCAAGCCCTATGGCGGTGCCGGCCTCTCGCCCGCCGAGGGCAAGATCCTGCGGCAGGAAATGGCACGCATCAACGCGCGCCCGCCGCTCTCCAGCTTCGGCATCTGGATGCTCGGCCCGGCTCTGCTGCATTTCGGCACCGAAGCGCAGAAGCAGCGCTTCCTCAACGAGATCGCGCGCGGCGAGATCCGCTGGTGCCAAGGCTATAGCGAGCCGGGCAGCGGCAGCGATCTCGTCTCCATGCAGACCTATGGCGAGGACAAGGGCGATCACTGGATCGTCAACGGCCAGAAGATCTGGACCTCCTATGCCGACGAGGCCGACTGGATCTTCTGCCTCGTCCGCACCGACAAGGAGAACAAGTACCAGGGCATCACCTTCATGCTGTTCGACATGACCAATGAAGGGGTCAGCACCAAGCCGATCAAGCTGATCAGCGGCAACAGCCCGTTCTGCGAAACCTTCATGGACGACGTGACGGTCCCCAAATCCTATGGCGAGGACATTCCCGGCTATGTCGGCGAGATCAATCGCGGCTGGGACGTGGCGAAATACCTGCTCGGCCACGAACGCGAGATGATTTCGGCCACCGGCGGCGGCGACCGGGCAAGCTCGCTCGGCGCGGTGTCGGCGCGGCAGGGCGAGCTCGATCCGGTGCTGCGCGCCGAACTCGCGCTGTTCGATGTCGATGCGCTGTCCTTCACCGCGATGAGCGAGAAGTTCATGGACGAGCTGAAGGCGAGCAAGGGACACCCCGCCCAGCCCAACATGCTCAAATATGCCGGCACCGAACTCAACAAGCGCCGGCACGAATTGATCATGGCGGCAGGCGGCAGCCGGGCGCTCGAATGGGAGAGCGAGGAAACGCAAGGCGGCAAGCCTGCGCGCAGCTGGCTCCGGACCAAGGCCAATTCGATCGAGGGCGGTACCAGCGAAGTCATGCTGAACGTCATCGCCAAACGTATTCTAGACTTGCCCGGAGCCTGATCGATGCCTCTCTACCACGACGACGACCAGACGATGCTGGCCGAAACCGCCAGCCAGTTCATGCGCGAGGAAGGCGCGATCGCCAAACAGCTGCGCCACTGGCGCGACCGCGACTGCAAGGACGGCTTCGGCCACGACCTGTGGAAGCAGATGGCGGAGATGGGCTTCACCGGCATGCTCGTATCCGAAGAGGACGGCGGGCTCGGCATGGGGCAGGTCGAGGCGAACATCGTGCTCGAGGAGATCGGCCGCAATCTCACGCCCTCGCCCTTCCTCACCAGTTCGGTGCTCGCGGCGACCGCGCTCAAGCATGCGGACAATAGCGCGCGCGAACGCTGGCTGCCGGGCCTCGTCAGCGGCGACCACGTCTATTCAGTCGCGATCGACGAAGGGGCCAAGCACCGGCCGGAACGCATCGCGATGAAGGCAGAAAAATCCGGCAACGGTTTCCGTCTCAGCGGCACCAAGGATTTCGTCCTGCATGGCGCGAGTGCCGACATGCTGATCGTCGCCGCGCGCACCTCGGGCAGCGACACCGACAAGGACGGCGTCACCCTGTTCGCCGTGCCGAAGGATGCCAGCGGTCTCGACCACGAGGCGGTACGGCTGGTGGATAGTTCCATGGCGACCCATACGCGGTTCGACGGCGTCGAGCTGGATGGCGACGCGGTGATCGGCGAAGTCGATGGCGGGCGCGAAATCCTCGACGTCATGCTGCGGGCCGGCCGGGTCGGCGCGGCGGCGGAAGGCGTCGGCGTCGCATCGGGCGCGATGGACATGACGGTCGACTACCTCAAGCAGCGCAAGCAGTTCGGCCGTCTTATCGGTGAATTCCAGGGCCTGCAGCACCGCGCCGCGCATCTTTACTCCGAAGTCGAGATCGCCCGCGCCGTCACCATCAAGGCGGCCCAGTTGCACGACGGCGGCAGCGAAAAGGCCGACCTCATGGCCAGCGTCGCCAAGGCCAAGGTTGCCCGGGCGGCCGGTCTCGCAGTCCGCGAAGGCGTGCAGATGCATGGTGGCATCGGCATGACCGACGAATACGATATCGGCTTTTACATGAAGCGCGACCGGGCATTGCAGGAATTCCTCGGCGACCAGTATTATCACGCCAACCGGGTAGCGGAGTTGAGCGGGTATTGACGCCAGGGTGCGGCGCGTGTCCTTCGACAGACCGATGACGAACGGGCCTTTCGCATCGCCGCACCCACCCCGTTCAACCTGAGCTTGTCGCAGGCGACGCCTGGCCTCTGACCCAAGGAGAATTATGATGAACCTCGAAGACCTTTTCAGCCTCAAGGGCCGCGTTGCGCTCGTCACCGGGGGCAGCCGCGGGATCGGGCGGATGATCGTCGAGGGCTTTCTCGCTGCCGGCGTCGACCGGGTCTACATCACCGCGCGCAAGGAAGAGGAACTGATGGCGACCGCCGACGAGCTCGGCAAGAAGGTCATCGGGATCCAGGGCGACATCTCCACGCTCGAAGGCTGCGATGCGCTGGTCGCGGCGATCTCGGCCAAGGAAGACCGGCTCGACATCCTCGTCAACAATGCCGGTGCGGCGTGGGGCGCGGAATATACCGAATTTCCCGAAGCGGGCTGGGACAAGGTGATGGACCTCAACGTCAAGACCCCGTTCTTCCTCACCCAGAAGCTGCACACACTGCTGACCGCTGCCGCCAGCGCGGACCGTCCGGCCAAGGTCATCAACATCACCTCGGTAGACGGGCAGCGGGTCAATCCGTGGGAGACCTACAGCTATCAGGCCTCGAAGGCGGCGCTGATCCACCTCACCCGGCGGATGGCTGCGCGGTTGGTGAAGGACCACATCTACGTCACCAGCATTGCGCCGGGAGCGTTCCCGTCGAACATGAACAAGGCCGCGCGCGACATGGAAGAGCAAAGCGCCAAGGGAATCCCGAACAAGCGGGTGGGCGATGCCTTCGACATGGGCGGCAGCGCGGTCTATCTCGCCAGTCGGGCCGGCGATTACACGATCGGCGAAACGCTCACCGTGGACGGCGGGATCGTCAACGCGCATCTGCCGACCCACTTTGCCGACCCGGCCAGCGGGCGGTAAGCCGATCGCTCAGCGCGGCGGTTTCATGACGAGGCTTACGACGGCCTCGGCGGCAAGGCCCATGGCAAAGCCGACGAGGATGTCGCTCGGGAAATGGGCCTTGCGGGCCACCTGGACCAGCATGGCGAGGGCGGACGCGGTATAGGCGGTCGGGGCCGCGCGTGGATATTCCCGCACGATCGCGCGGGCGACGGCGGTGGCGCCGGCGCTGTGCCCTGAGGGAAGCGAGCGGTCGTCCCCATCCTTGCTCTCGCCCTGCTCCACCTGGTGCTCGCCGTCTTCCTCGACCTTGGAGGGGCGCGGCCGATCGATCCGGTCCTTCACCAGCGTCTTGAACCCGGTCGCGAGGGCATGGGATGCCAGCATGCGCAGGCCGGTTCGCGCCAGCTTCGGGCGGCGGACGGCCAGGCCGGCGATGAGGGTCGCGAGCGAAGCGGCGATCATGGGCGGCTGATCCGTCAGCTCGCTCGCCTTGCCGATGGCTTGCACGATCCTGGCATCGGCGATGGCGTCCGCCGCCTTCACGATCCTGAGATCTGCGCGGGTGATCGGCCCGCAATCCTCCGCCGCCTTGTCGATATTGCGATGCTCTTCCGTCATCCGGTTCCTGCCTTCGTGAAACGCTGTCTCTTCGAAACGCGCCAGAGGCGAAATGGCGACCGGGAATATGCAGGAAATAGAGCGCGTCAGCTCATCAATTCGCGCACGAACGGGATCAGGCCCGTCTGGCGCTGGCGCTTCATGCGTTCCGCGTCGAGGATCTCGCGCACCTTGGCGAAGCACGCATTCACATCCTCGTTGATGACGACGTAATCATAGGCGTCCCAGTGGCTGATCTCGGCGCGGGCGCGTTCCATCCGGGCGTCGATCACCGCCCGCTCGTCGGTGTTGCGGGATTCGAGGCGGCGGCGCAGTTCGGCAATGCTGGGCGGCAGGATGAACACCCGCACGACGTCCTGCTGGTCCTTCTGGTAAAGCTGCTGGGTGCCCTGCCAGTCGATGTCGAACAGGAAATCCTGCCCGTCCTTCAACGCGGCACGGATGCGGCCCTTGGGCGTGCCGTAGCGATAGCCGAAGACCGGTGCCCATTCATAGAAATCGTCTTCCTCGACCAGGCGATCGAACATGGCGTCGTCGACGAAATAGTAATGGACACCCTCGATCTCGCCCGGGCGGGGCGGGCGGGTGGTGACGCTGACCGACAGCCGGATGGCCTCGTCCGCCTCGAGAAGCATGCGCGAAATGGTCGTCTTCCCGGCCCCGCTGGGGGACGAGAGGATGAACAGGACGCCGCGCCGGGCTAGCCCGTCTGCGGCATTGACGGGGCGGGTGGGGAAATCGGCCATGCGTGCCCTTGCAACAGGGCGCGCGTGCAAATCAAGTCAGTCGTCGCCGTGCGCCTGCTCGATCAGATCGCGGTCGCCTTCGCGCCGCTGGCCTTTCTTGGACTGGCGCCGGTCGTAGAGCGTCTTTGCGAGCGCCCCGCCGCCCACGATCATCGCGCCCGGCAGGTTCCGGGTCGCGAGCCGCGCGAGGCCGAAGCTGATCAGGGTCTGCCCGATCGTCTTGTTCTTGACGATCTGGTGCGCGGTCGACTTGCCGTAGCGTCCGCGCAGCATGCCCTTCTCGATCGCCCGCCGCACGACATAGGAGCCGGCGCGGATCGCGACATCGGCCATCATCAGATTGGTCGCGGGGTTGTGCGTCGGGCCGGGCATGTTCTCCGGCGATCCAGGTGTTTCCCTGCGCGCCTTGGCGACCGCCTCCGCGCCGACCGTGCTGACATTTCTGACCATTCTACTGCCCCTGTCCGGCGCAGCGAGCGGTGCGCCTACTTCTTTCGACCGAAATCCACGGTGACGACGTTCGAACCATCGTCCGATCCCTCAACGGCGCCGGCGCCGCCCTGTTCCGCGCCATCGTTGCCGGCGGCATCCGTGGGGGCCGGGGCCATGTCGGCCACCGTCGCCTGGAACTGTAGACCGAAATCGACCGCGGGGTCGACGAACTGGGTGATCGCGGCGTAGGGAATGTCGAGCGCGGAGGGGATCTGATTGAACGACAGGCCGACGGAAAACCCGTCTTCCCGCACGTTCAAGTCCCAGAACTTGTTCTGCAGCACGATCGTCATCTCATCGGGGAACCGCTGGCGCAGACTGTCCGGAATCAAGACGCCGGGGGCGTGGGTCTTGAACGTGATGTAGAAATGGTGCGGACCCGGCAGGGTCCCGCCGGTCTGCTCGATCTCACCCAGAACCCGGCCGACCACGGCGCGCAGGGCCTCCTGCACGATGCTGTCGTAAGGGATCAGGCTGTCGGGCGTTTCGTCACTCATGGCCGCACAGGTGGAACCGTGTGCCGCCCGGGTCAAGCGCTTTGACGCGCGCGTCGGGCATCGCCGCGGCTTGCGCGGGGGGCCAGTTTGCCTATAGGCCCGCTGTCATGCGCACCGGCCGGATCACCCGCAACACCGCCGAAACGAAGATCGAGATCGAGGTCAATCTCGACGGGTCCGGCCGATACGACGTGTCGACCGGGATCGGCTTCCTCGATCACATGGTCGAACAATTCGCCAAACATTCGCTGATCGACGTGACGATGAAGGTCGATGGCGACCTTCATATCGACCAGCACCACACGACCGAAGACAGCGCGCTCGCTCTGGGACAGGCCTTGTCGAAGGCGTTGGGCGACAAGGGCGGCATTGCGCGCTACGGCACGGCCTTCTCGCCGATGGACGAGACGCTGGCCCGGGTGGCGCTGGATATTTCCGGGCGGCCCTATCTCGTCTGGCGGGCAGGCTTCAGCCAGACGAAGCTCGGCGAATGGGACACCGAACTGATCGAGCACTGGTTCCACTCCGTCGCCCAGACGTGCGGGCTCACGCTCCATGTCGAGATCGTTTACGGCACCAACAACCATCACATCTGCGAGGCGATCTACAAGGGTTTCGCCCGCGCCATGCGCCAGGCGGTCGAGATCGATCCGCGCAAGGGCGGTGCCATCCCCAGCACCAAGGGACAGCTTGGTGGCTGAAACCGTCGCGCTCGTCGATTACGGGGCAGGCAATCTCCATTCGGTCGAGAATGCGCTGCGCAAGGTCGGCGCGAACGTGCAGGTCACCGCCGACCCCGATGACCTTCACGCGGCGGACCGGATCGTCCTGCCGGGCGTCGGCAGCTTCGGCGCCTGTGCGCGCGGCCTGCGGGCCGAAGCCGGCGTGGTCGAGGCGATGCGCGAGCGGGTCTTCGCTGGCGGCGCCCCGTTTCTGGGCATCTGCGTCGGCATGCAGCTCCTTGCGACACGCGGCCTCGAGCATGGCGAGACCGAGGGGCTCGGCTGGATCGCGGGCGAGGTGCGGTTGATCGAGCCGACCGACATCCGTGTGAAGGTGCCGCACATGGGGTGGAACGATGTCGCGCTCACGCCCCATGCGAAGGACCATTGGGTGGTCGAGGGTGGGGAGGCCTATTTCCTCCATTCCTACCATTTCCACGCGGCGAGCGGGAAGGACGTGCTGGCGATGACCGATCATGGCGGCGGGCTGGTCGCGGCAGTCGGGCGCGACAATGTGCTGGGCGTCCAGTTTCATCCCGAAAAGAGTCAAAGCTACGGCTTGTCTCTGCTGCAGAATTTCCTGGAGTGGCGGCCGTGATCGTCTTTCCCGCGATCGACCTGAAGGGTGGGCAGGTCGTGCGCCTGGCCGAGGGCGATATGGACCGCGCGACCGTCTATGGCGACGATCCCGCCGCCCAGGCCATGCTGTTCGCCGATGCCGGGGCGGAGCATCTGCACGTGGTCGATCTCGACGGCTCGTTCGCCGGGTCGGCGCGCAATCGCGAAGCGGTGGAAAGCATCGTCGCGGCTTTCCCGGGCCATGTGCAACTCGGCGGCGGCATCCGCACGCGCGAGGATGTGGAAGGCTGGTTCGAGGCCGGCGTCTCGCGCATCGTGATGGGTTCGGCGGCGCTCAAGGATCCCGAATTCGTCAAGGACATGGCGCGCGAATTCGAAGGCGGCATCGTCGTCGCGGTGGACGCGAAGGACGGCATGGTCGCGACCGAGGGCTGGGCCGAGGTGTCCGATGTCAGCGTGGTCGATCTCGCCCGCCGGTTCGAGGATGCCGGGGTCGCCGCCTTGCTGTTCACCGATATCGGGCGCGACGGGATGCTAAAGGGGGTCAACATCGACGCGACGGTGGACCTTGCGCGCCGGGTCGACATTCCGGTGATCGCCAGCGGCGGGGTGAAGGGGCTGGACGATATCCACATTCTCGGCCTGCACGCGAAAGACGGCATCGAAGGTGTGATAACCGGGCGAGCGTTGTATGATGGCCGGCTCGATCTGGCGGCCGCGCTGGCGATGGCGGGGCGGGCGTGAGTACCCTAGCGGCGCTTCTGATCGGCGTGGTGATAGCGCTTAGCGCCGGTCTTCTGACAAAATCTGCCGATTTACCTGCCTGGCTCCCAGTTATGGAATTTCTAGCGCTTTTTGTCATCATGCGCGGCGTCTTCTGGTTGATACGGAAATTCGGGATATTGAAGATAGCGGTAAATCCGTTTGTCCTGATGGTGATTTGCATTGCGCCGGTTCTGTTCGTGTCGATGACGACTACGCCATGACCGTCCGCATCCGAGTCATCCCCTGCCTCGATGTCGCGAACGGGCGGGTCGTGAAAGGCGTCAACTTCGTCGACCTGAAGGATGCCGGCGATCCGGTCGAGCAGGCGCAGGCCTATGACCGGGCAGGCGCGGACGAACTGTGCTTCCTCGACATCTCTGCCAGTCACGAAGGGCGCGGCACCCTGCTCGATATCGTGCGCCGCACTGCCGAGGTGTGCTTCATGCCGCTGACCGTCGGCGGCGGAGTGCGCAGCGTGGAGGATGCCCGCGCGCTGCTGCTCGCCGGGGCGGACAAAGTGGCGGTCAACTCCGCCGCCGTGTCGCGCCCCGAACTGGTGGGCGAGATCGCGGACCGGTTCGGCAGCCAGTGCGTCGTCGCCAGCGTGGATGCGCGCGCCGCGACCGCGTCGGATGGCGAAGGCTTTCGTGGCTGGGAGATCTTCACCCATGGCGGCCGCAAACCGACCGGGATCGACGCGGTGGAACACGCGATGCGCCTGGCGGCCCTCGGCGCGGGCGAACTGCTCGTCACCTCGATGGACGGCGACGGCACGAAGCAGGGCTACGACCTCGAACTGACCCGTGCGATTGCCGACAACGTCTCGGTCCCCGTCATCGCCAGCGGCGGGGTCGGCAGCCTCAACCATCTGGTTGAGGGTGTGACCAAGGGTCATGCCAGCGCCGTCCTCGCCGCCTCGATCTTCCATTTCGGCGAACATTCCATCGGCGAGGCGCACGCCGCCCTGCGCGCCGCGGGGTTGCCTGCGCGCGGTTGATCCCGCAGGAAGCGCTGTATGGACACGCTCACTCGCCTCGAGGCGACCATCGCCCAGCGCCGCACTGCCGACCCTGCATCGAGCTACGTCGCGCAGCTTTCCGCGCGCGGCACGCCGGTGATGGCGCGCAAGCTGGGCGAGGAAGCAGTCGAGGCCTGCGTCGCCGCGCTTGCCGGCAGCCGCGAGGACCTCGTCGGCGAGGCGGCGGACCTGTTGTTCCATCTGATCGTGCTGCTGGCGGACAAGGGCATCCCGTTCAGCGAAGTGACGGCCGAACTCGACCGCCGCGAAGGCACGTCCGGCCTCGATGAAAAAGCCAGCAGGAGCGCCTGACCCATGCCGATCGATCCGACCCGGCCCTATGACGACGACAATATCTTCGCCAAGATCCTGCGCGGCGAGATACCGTCGAACAAGGTCTATGAAGACGAATGGGCCTTCGCGTTCGAGGACATCAATCCGCAGGCCGAGATACATACGCTGGTCGTGCCCAAGGGCCGCTATGTGAGTTGGGACGATTTCGCCAGCAACGCCTCCGCCGAGGAGATCGCGGGCTTCGTCCGCGCCGTGGGCCAGGTGGCGCGGGACAAGGGGCTGGTTGCGCCGGGCTATCGCGTCATGGCCAATGTCGGCGCGCATGGCGGGCAGGAAGTGCCCCATCTCCACGTCCATATTTTCGGCGGCGAACCGCTTGGCCCGATGATTGCGCGTCGTTGATGGCAAACCGGTGAGCGATCGCGCGGCGAGACGTCGTTTGTCGTTGCGTTGCGATTTGCCCCTTGGCTAAAGCGGGCGGCATCCCATGAACGCTCCCAATCCTCCCGACGGCACGATAGACGGCGACCGGCACCTGTATGCCGTGCGCGTCTATTACGAGGATACCGACCTGTCGGGCATCACCTATCACGCCAATTATCTGCGCTGGTTCGAACGCGCGCGCAGCGACCTGTTGCGCCGGCTCGGAATCGACCAGCGTGCCGCCATCGAAGCGGGCGAGGGCGCCTATGCCGTGTCCGAGATCACGCTGCGATATCTCCGCCCTGCCAGGCTCGACGATGATGTCCTGATCGAGACCCGCTGCACCGAACTGCGTGCCGCATCGTGCCGGATGCACCAGATCGCCCGGCGCGGCGCCGACGTGCTGTGCGAGGCGCACTTGCGGGTCGGCTTCGTCTCGCCGGGCGGCCGGCCACTTCGGCAACCGCAGGCCTGGCGCGACGCCTTTGCCCGATTCATCCAACCTTCCGAGGACGCATGACAACTCTCAATCTCCTGGCGATGACAAGCGCCGCGCCGACGCATCTCGATCCGGTGCGCCTGTTCCTCGATGCCGATATCGTCGTGCAATTGGTGATGGCCGGGTTGCTGCTCGCCAGCCTGTGGGTCTGGACGATCATCGTCTCGTTCAGCCTGCGGATGCGCAAGCTGCGGGGCGAGACCCGGCGTTATGAGGAGGATTTCTGGCAGGCGGAGAATTTCGACAAGTTCATGAAGGAACGCGGCGGCCGCGACGTGCCGAGCGCGCGGATCGCCAAGGCGGCGGTCGGCGAATGGCGCCGCTCGACGAAGGGCGAGGTGCGCGATGCCGAGGCGCTGCGCGGCCGGATCGGCACGGCGATGGAAAGCCAGGTCGCGGCGGAAGCGGACGATATCTCGGAACGGCTGAACTTCCTCGCAACCGTGGGTGCGGTGGCCCCCTTCGTCGGCCTGTTCGGCACGGTCTGGGGGATCATGAACAGCTTCTTCCAGATCGGCGCGCAGGAAAGCTCCAGCCTCGCCGTGGTCGCGCCGGGTATTTCGGAGGCCCTGTTCGCCACCGCGATCGGCCTGTTCGCCGCCATACCGGCAGTGATCGCCTACAACCGCTTCAGCCACACGGTCGAGCGCTACGAAGCGGGCCTGCACCGTTTCTCCGACCGGCTGTATGCGACCTTCAGCCGCCAGCTGGAGCAACGCTGACATGGCGATGAGCCTCGCCTCGTCCAAGGGCACGCGGCGCCGGGGGCGGGGGCGCGGTCGCCGTCCGATGGCGGAAATCAACGTGACCCCCTTCGTCGACGTCATGCTGGTGCTGCTGATCATCTTCATGGTCACGGCCCCGCTGCTGACCGCCGGCGTCCCCATCGACCTACCGGACAGCCGCGCCGATGCCCTGCCGCAGGACCAGGAGCAGGTTGCGATCAGCATCGATGCCGACGGCTTCGTCTATATCGGTGACGAGCAGGTGGTGGTGGGCGAACTGCCCCAGGCACTCGAAAGCATCCCCCGCGAAGGGGGCGGCGGACCGGACATCACCCTGCGCGCCGATCGCGAACTCGATTACGGGCGAGTGATGGCGGTGATGGGCGAACTCAACAGGGCCGGGCTCAATCGGATCTCGCTCGTGACGAATGGCGGCCAGACCAGCCCGCCGGTCAACGGCGGTTCATAAGTGGGGCGATAGCGCGGGTACAAATGGCAACGACCGGCATCAGGGGCGAGGAAAAAACGGGGCTGCTCGTCGCAGTGGGCCTGCATCTGCTCGTCCTGATGGCGCTGCTTTTCCAGGCGACGCGTCCGGCGGAACCTATCCCGCAGACCGAGCGCATGACGGTCAACCTCGCGACCGATGTGGGGCTGGAATCGACCGCGCCCGATCCGGTGGCGGAAAGCCGTGCCTCGGTCGCGCCCACGCTGGCGGACACGCCTGCCCCGCCGGTGGCCGAACCGGCATCGGCGCCGCCTTTGGCCGAACCACAACCCGCGCCGGTCGAACGCCCGGTCACGCGCCCTGTCGAACGACCCGTCGAACGCCCGGCGCCGCGCATTGCGGAAGCACCCCGCCCGCAGCCCCGCGCCGAACCGCGCCGCGAACAGCCCCGCCGCGAAGCCGCTCAGCCGCGCCGCGAGACGGCACAGCCGAAGCCGGCCCCGGCCCGCCCGGCAGAGCGCAGCGGCGGCTCGCGCCTTGGCAGCGACTTCCTTGCCGGAGCAGGGACCAGCGCGACGAGCAGCGAAACCCGCACGCCTGCCTCGCAGATCGGGGCTAGCGCAAAGTCGTCGATAGCGTCGGCCGTCGGCCGTCAGATCAAGCCGCACTGGTCTCCGCCGAACGGGCCGGAGGTGGACAAGATCACCACCTTCGTGCGCTTTCGGCTGAATCAGAACGGGGCCCTGTCCGGAAAACCCGAAGTCGTTCGGCAGACCGGCGTCAACGATACCAACCGTGCGCAGGCCGATCGCCATGCCGAGCAGGCAGTCCGGGCCGTTCAGCTTGCCGCCCCCTTCGACCTACCCGATGAATATTACGAGGCTTGGAAGGTCATCACCGCCAACCTCGACTGGAGACTGGCTCAATGAAGTTCGCGCTAACTGCAATCGCTCTGGTCCTGTCGGCACCGCTGGCCGCGCAGAACCAGGATCTGGGGCAACCGGTTGCCGAAGGCGGTGAGGTCGAAACCGTTGACGAAGGCGAGGGACTCAACGTCAACGTCTCCTACGAAGGAAGGCTCGACGATCTCGGCATCGCCATCCCCGCCTTCGCCGCCGACCGCAATGTGCCTACCCCCGCCAATGCCAACGGCACCGGCGCGCTGGGCCGCGAACTGGCGCGCGTCATCACGTCGGACCTGCGCAACAATGGCCTGTTCAAGCCGACCGGCCCGGATTCGCTCCCCAGCCCGAGCTATCCCGAGATTACCGCGCCCAACTGGTCGACCTGGTCGAACCGGGGCGCGGAAATGCTGGTGCAGGGCTATGTCCGCGCGCGCGCCGACAACAAGCTGACCATCGGCTGCTACCTCTACGACATGCAGCTCAAGAGCGAGCTGGTGCGCGAGGGCTGGGTGGTCGGCCCGGCCGACTGGCGCCGCGCCGCGCACAAATGCGCCGACCTCGTCTATTCGCGGCTGACCGGCGAAAGCCCGTTCTTCGACAGCCGCATCGCCTATATCGCGGAGACGGGGCCGAAGGGGAACCGCACCAAGCGCCTCGCCATCATGGACAGCGACGGGGCCAACCACCGCTTCATTACGACCGGCCGTTCCACCGCGCTCACCCCGCGCTATTCGCCCGACTACAAGAAGCTCGTCTATCTCAGCTATGTCGACGGCAATCCGCGCATCTACGTCTACGATATCGGCACCGGCCGCCAGACGCTGGTGACGCAGAGCGCGAACCCGACCTTCGCCCCCCGCTGGAGCCCGGACGGGCGCACGATCCTCTATTCGATGGCAGTCGGCGGCAACACCGACATCTACAGCGTGCCCGCGACCGGCGGCACCAGCACCCGGCTGACCGATACGCCGGGCATCGATATCGGCGGATCCTATTCGCCCGACGGCAGCAAGATCGTGTTCGAAAGCGATCGTTCGGGCAGCCAGCAGATCTACGTCATGGACGTGAATGGATCGAACCAGCGCCGCCTGTCGTTCTTCGGCGGCCGGGCGGCGACGCCGGAATGGAGCCCGCGCGGCGACCAGATCGCCTTCACTCATATCGGCGGCGGCTTCAACGTCGCGGTGATGAACCCGCAGGGGCGCAACCTGCGCACGCTGACGAGGGGCTGGCAGGACGAGGCGCCGACCTGGGCGCCCAATGGCCGCATCATCCAGTTCTTCCGGACCGAGCGCAACACCGGCAAGACGGGCCTGTGGCAAGTCGATCTCACTGGCGAGAACGAGCGGCAATTGCCGACACCGGCCGACGCATCCGACCCGGCCTGGGGACCAATTCTTCCGTAAGCGCATTTCAATGGAGGTACGGATTAACAAAATGCCGGTAGATCCGGTGATCAACGCTGACAGCAGCGCTGGATAACATCAACGCTGGAAACAAGGGGACAGCCAATGAATATGCGTCTAGCCACCACCGCCATTCTCGCATCGAGCATCGCACTCGCTGCCTGCAGCAAGAAAGCGCCCGAGCAATTGCCGCCGGCCCCGGCGGATACCACGACCAACACGCCGGCCCCGTCCACGCAGACCGGCCCGACGGTCGGCAGCCAGTCGCATTTCAACAATGCCGTGGGCCAGGAAAACACGGTCGTTTATTTCGACACCGATGGATACGACATCGACGGCGAGGATTCCGCCAAGCTTCAGCGGCAGGCCCAGTATTTCCAGCAGTATTCGAACGTTACCTTCACCATCGAAGGTCACACCGACGAACGCGGCACGCGCGAATACAACCTCGCGCTGGGCGAACGGCGTGCGAATGCGGCGAAGAACTATCTCGTCTCGCTCGGCATTCCGGCCAACCGCATCCGCACCCTGAGCTACGGCAAGGAACGTCCGGTGGCGATGGGTTCGAACGAATCCGCTTGGGCGCAGAACCGCCGCGCTGCGACCGTCACGGTCAACTGATGCATTCGGGGGCCGCGCTGCCGCGGCCCCTCTTTGCTTGCGCTGGCGGCCCGGGCGCCTAGATACCAGCGCGATGCCTGTTGTTTCCGATCGATATGCCTAGAAAGACCCGCTCGAACGATTGGGGCTTTCCCCGCTGGGGCGGCTACGGCTCCAGCCGCGAGGCGACGACCGTGCGCCTGTGCGACCGGTATGGCTGCGAGGAACCGGGCGACTGCCCCGCGCCCAAATCCCCGAACAGCCCCGAAAGGTGGTATTTCTGCCAGCGCCACGCGGCGGAATACAATTCCAAGTGGGATTATTTCGAAGGTCTCGACAAGGCCGAAAAGGAACGGCGTGCCAAAGCCGAGCGGTCGGAGAATGCCGGCTATGCGGAGGCCCAGCATTACGGCTGGTCGGGCAGCGGCGACGGGTCGCGCAGCGCTGACGAGATGCGCGCGCTCGAAATTCTCGATCTGGAAAACGACGCTGATTTCGAGGCGGTGAAAAAGGCGTGGCGCGTAAAGGCGAAGGCGGTGCATCCCGATGTGAAGCCGGGCGACAAGGACGCCGCCGAGGCTTTCCAGAAATACCAGCTTGCCTACGAAGTGCTGAAGTCCGCCGAAGAGCGGCGGGAGTGGAAGGGCTAGGGTCTGAGCCGCTTGGCCACGGCGCGGGCCAGTCTCTCGCCCAGCTGTGGCCCTTGTTCGGGGTAGAGATAGGGCTCGATCGCCTCGGCCTCCATCACCGCGAGGTCGCCCGAGGGCAGGCGGATCATGTCGATCCGGCAATAGAGCAGATCGGCGAAAGGCAGCGCGGCGACGACCTGTTTGGCGGTCGCGAGGTCGCCGGATGAGGGTGACCACGCCTCTTCATAGCCGCCGAACAGCGACTGGATGCGATACTCCCCGCCCCCCGCCCGCTTGCGGACCCCGTGCGAGAATGCGCCCGCGATGAAGACGAAGGTGTATTCGCCTTCCTCGAGAATGCTGGGGAGGAACGGCTGCACCATTGCCGGGCGGGCCATGCGCCAGGTGGATTCAGGCATGCTATCGCGGGTGAAGCGATGCTGCCCAATCCCGCCCGCGCCGACCTGCCGCTTGATCACGACATCGTTGCTGCCGAATTCCGCCATCGCGGCCTCTATGTCGGCGCGCCCGGCATCTTCGAGCCACAGTGTCGGCACGATGGTCGCGCCGGCCTGTTCGAGGTCGCGCAGATAGCGCTTGTCGGCATTCCAGCGCACGACCTCGGGCGGGTTGCATACCGTGACGCCTGCTGTTTCGAGTGTCTCAAGCTTGGCAAGAAACTCCTCGGCGTTATCCTGATAGTCCCAGGCCGTGCCGAGCAGCGCCAGCGTCATGCCCGCAAACGCCTCGACCGGTTCGCGCCAGTCCATCTCGGTGAGCTCGAACCTTGCCGCCGCAAAGGCTGGCCGCAGCGCCGCGACCTCCAGATCGTGCTCGAACGCGTCGCCCCTGCGCGTGCCGGGCCCGGGCAGCGTTTCGGCACAGGCGAGGAAGGCGACGCGCTTAGCGCTTGGTGTAGAAGGCACGGGCGGCCATGCGAATGTTGAGGAAGGCAAGGATGGCAACAACGATGCTGAGCGGGATGCCCCATGCGGGAGACGTATAGGCAAAGCCCAGGGCCCACGCCAGGAAACACAAGGAAAGGAATGCGAGGTAAGCTGCTATAGGACGACCTAGAGCCTTTCCCATGGCAACCTCGAATTCTTTGCTGGACCGTGAAGGTGCAATCGCCTTTCGTCCGCGTATCAGCCGATGCGGCGCGGTTCCTTTCCAAAGCACATAAATAACGAGGCTACCTGCCAGAACATACATAAGCGCATCGCTTGCCCACGCATCGGCTCCCGCCAACAAGAGAATTGGGGTTCCAATAAGCATCCCGAGAAGGAGTAGGCCAATACCCTTCAGAATGCCCCGCCAGCCGGCTACTCGCCGCCATTCAGCGACCAGATGACGATATTCGGCCGGGGTTACTAGGTAGCCGCCACTCCATCGGGACGGGTAGTAGAGATACCCACCCTCGACAGGCGTGAAACTACGCTCGAAGACCCCGACCGGATCGAACATTCAGACCGTTTCCAACGCCTGCGCGAAGTCGGCGATCAGGTCGTCGGCGTCCTCGATCCCGATGCTGATGCGCACGAGGTTGTCGGAAATGCCGAGTTCGGTGCGGCGCCCTTCGGCAACCGAGAGATGCGTCATCGAAGCCGGGTGGCTGGCCAATGTCTCGGTCCCGCCGAGGCTCACGGCAAGCTTGGCGATCTTGAGATTGTCGAGGAAGCGGAAACATTCCGCCTCGCCGCCCTTGATGAACACCGAGAAGGTCGAGCCGGCGCCGAGGCAGTGCCGCTCGTAGATGTCCTGCTGGCGCGCATCCTTGATCATGCCGAGATAGCCGAGACCCTCGACCTTCTCGTGGCCCGCGAGGAATTTGCAGACCTTGATTGCATTCTCGCCCGCGCGCTGCATTCGCAGTTCCACCGTTTCCAGCGAGCGGAGCAGCATCCAGGCGGTGTTCGGATCGCAGATGCCGCCCATCGTGTTGCGCAGGGCCCGCACCGGATCCATCCATTTCTTCGCCCCGGCAATGCTCCCCGCAACGAGATCGGAATGCCCGCCGACATATTTGGTCAGCGAATAGACGACGATGTCCGCCCCGTGATCGAGCGGGCGCTGCCACAGGGGGCCCAGAAAGGTGTTGTCGATCGCGATCGGGCACGACCAGTCGAGCGCCGCGTCGCGCGCGTCCCGCACCGCCTCGATATCGACCAGCGCGTTGGTCGGATTGCCGGGGCTTTCGAGATAGAGCATACAGACCTTGCCGCCCGCATCGGACGCCATGGTCTTCGCCTTCTCCAGCACCGCATCGATCTCCTCGCGCGTTGCCCCGGCGGCGAAATCGACGTACTGGACGCCGAACTTCGCCAGCACCTTGGCGATGAACCCCTCGCTCGCGGCGTAAAGCGGGCCGGAATGCACGATCACGTCGCCCTGGCTCGCATAGGCCAGCATGAGGACGCAGATCGCGGTCATCCCGCTGGAGAAGCTCAGCGCATCCTCTGCCCCGTCCCAGATGGCGAGGCGATCCTCGAGGATTTCCTGGTTCGGCGCGTTGAAGCGCGAATAGACGAGGCCGTCCGCGCCGCCGGGCCGCTTGCCGGTGATGCCTTCGAAATGCCGCTTGCCGTCCGCCGCGCTGGGGAAGGCGAAGGTGCTGGTAAGAAAGATCGGCGGCTTGAGGCTGCCTTCCGACAGCGTGGGATCGTAGCCGTGGCCCATCATCAGCGTGCTGGGCTTCAGTTCGCGCCCCTTGATCTTTTTCGGTTCGGGCTTGGGTGCCTTGCGCGGCGAGGTGGGGTCGATGTTGTCGTTCTGGTTATCGCTCATGGGGAGGTCGTCCTTCCTGTGCTTCACGCCCCCAGGAAGGCGGGGGCTGTTGTTTCGGTCCGGCAGCGCCCGTTCCTAACCTCCGCAGGAACGCCTCTCCGCCGGCGATCGATATGGGCCGCGTCTTATTGCCTTGCCGGGGGACAATCAACCGGTCGGGCCGACGCGGATGCATCCTGGATGCCAGAGGAGATGCGAAAACCGGTCCTTCGATGTCGAGCCAATGGGGAACGCGGGGCGGTGTTCTTCGGTTTCCCGGTTCATGGCAAAAAGGTTCTTCCTCCCTGCGCTTGCCGCGCTCGCCGCCGCCCCGGGTTGCACGGCCGAGCAGGACGACCAACGGCTCACGACGATCGATCTCGACGAGCCTGCCAGCGAAGCACACCGACCGCCGCCGCCACCGCCGCCGCCACCGCCGCCCGGTCCCGGCGAGGTGGCACGGCCGGCGAACGAGGGATCTTTGGCGGCCGATCCGAAGCCGCTGGCCCCCGATGCTGCGAAAACGGAGGAGGGGGCGCGCAATGTGCTGCTCTCCTTCGCCCGCAAGATCGAGCGCGGCGCGTTGGATCGAGCGCGGGACATGCTCGATCCCGCAAGCAAGGCTCGATGGTCCCAGGCGCAGTGGACGGCACTGTTCGACGGTCTCAGCAGGATCAGCGTTGCCGTACCTGACGGCCGGGTGGAGGGCGCGGCGGGATCCTCCTACTATGCGGTCGACCTGACCATTTCCGCGCGTGATGCCGACGGCCGCCCGGTCGAGATGAAAGGCCCCATCGTCCTGCGCCGTGCGAACGACATACCGGGATCGACCGCGGAAGAGCGCAACTGGCACATCGAGAGTTTCGAGCTGTCTACTGCCGGGTCGTGAGTCCGACCAGGGAATGCGCCTTGGCCTCCCTCGGCGGCAATGGTGAGAATTCGGCGACGTGCATCGTGCCAAAGCATTCGCGAACGGCTATCGAAAGTGCTTTGTCATGCGTTCGCCCAGCTACGCTTGGTCTTGATGCGCTACCACGCCGGGTTCTGCATAGACGTTGCCCCGTCGCGGAGACGCTTCAGTCCACCTCGTCCGGCAAGCTTTCCTCGACATCGCTGCTGCCGGGCAGGACGATGACCCGGCCCACGCGGCCTTCCTTCCGCAGTTTCTCGTATTTGGTGTTCCGTTCCGCAAGCATGCGGCGCATAGAACTGGTCAGGCGGACACCGGTGAACCGATCGTCGTTCTGAACGAAATTGTATTCCGGTTCGCGCTCGCCCCCCGCAAGGTCGGCGACGGTATCCTCGTATTCGTTCGTCTCGATCGCGGACGTTTTGGCCAGAAGCGCCTGGACGTCCTCCTCCGCGAATTTCGCCAGATGGTTGCGCAGATCCTGCTCGTTCTGCGGGAAGAAATACGGCGCCGCTTCCTCATAGATGCGCGACACCAGCAAGGTCTTGCCCTGGCTTTCTACCCCGCGGAGCGAATTGACGAACTCGTTGGCGGACTCGCGCAGCAAGGCGCCGAGCTTGGTCCCGGTAAAGGCTTCCCGCTGGATCGACGGTCCGCCGATATCGCCGCGGAAGAAGCCGTAGATGACGAGCGGATCGTCCCAGTTCGCGAACACGATGGCGGTGCGAATGTCCTTGGCGCTCATTTTGACGCCGGCCACTTCGATGAAGCGCGCCTCGTCGAGCGGCGTTTGATCGGGGCCGATCTTGATGCGCGACGGGCTGACCACCGGGTAATGCGCCGCGATCTGTTCGATGATCGCGACGTTATGCAGATTGATCCAGTAGACGAGCTGCTCATTGCGCGGGAGGCTCGCGATATCGACCTCCGATCCAATCCGTTCCAGATCGCGGCGATATTCGGCGAGCGGAGCGAAGGCTTCCTCATCGAGCAGAGAGAACGCCACCCGGTTGCCTTCGAGCCGGAAGCGGGAATCGTGCCCGTAAACCTGCCGCGTCCCGATCGAGGCGTTCGGGCGGCCCAAGCCCTGCCGCGTGGACGGCCCCATCCGCAGGACCATGTAGGACAAGGCGTCGTCGAGAAATGCGTAGTCAATGTTCATTTCGGCGCGGCTGGCATCGGGACGGGGAACGAAGCGATCGAACGCCCCGGCTTCTTCGTTGCTGGCTACGGCGGCGCCCTGCTCGGTCTGCGCGTGTAGCACCGGCGCGGCGAACAGAAGCGCGCTACCCGAAAGCAGGCCTGCCAGAGAATGAAGTTTCATCGTATTTCCCCATCATTACGATTTACCAGAGTGCTGTCTTATATTCCTATGACACTGCACAAGACGCAATGCCGTTCGTGGAACGCTCTGGGTCTTTTGACGAGAAATGTGACACTGCCAGGCGCGGGGGAGTGAGCACCATCCACGGAGAGGTTGGGTCGGCATCGAGAGACTGGGGTAGGGGATTGCAAACAGCGAACCGGGATAGCGCGATGCGTATCCCGGTTCGCTCTAGATCGTCGTCGCGCGCTTACTTCGGCGAAAGCACCATGACCATCTGCCGGCCTTCGAGGCGGGGGAAACTTTCAACCTTGGCGATTTCTTCCGTATCGTCGCGCACGCGGTTGAGGAGGTCCATGCCGAGTTGCTGGTGCGCCATTTCGCGGCCGCGGAAGCGCAGGGTGCATTTCACCTTGTCGCCGTTTTCGATGAACTTGTTCACGTTGCGCATCTTCACGTCGTAATCGTGATCGTCGATGTTGGGGCGCATCTTGACCTCTTTGATGTCCTGGGTCTTCTGCGTCTTGCGCGCGAGGTTCGCCTTCTTCTGCGCCTCGTACCGATATTTGCCGACGTCGAGGAACTTGCACACCGGCGGATCCGCACCGGGCGAGACTTCGACGAGGTTCAGGCCGTGTTCCTGCGCTTGTTCGACCGCCTCGCGGGTGAACATGACACCGAGATTCTCGCCCTCGTGATCAATCACTCGGACTTTGGGAACCTGGATCAAATTATCGAAGCGCGGACCGCTTTTGACGGGCATCTGAGTACTGCGCCGGGGTGGACGGGCTATGGGGCGTTCTCCTGAAAATAAGCCGATATGTTCGCCATGCTATGTAGGCATTGCGCGGCGGATTCGGAAGAGGGAACGCACGAGGGCGCGGCGATTTCCCGCCACGTGTTGCGCTCAGGCTGCCTTTCGCCACAGCGGGAACGTCGCCAGCCGCCCCTTCGCCGGGACCACGGCATCGATCCGGTCGGCGGGTTGCAGGGCTTTCAGGATCGCCGGGTCGGCCGCGTTCATGCCGCCGGTATAGGCGCCGAAGGCGGGCAGGATCATGCGGCCGCCACCTGTGTCGTTGGCGCTGATCACCGCGCAGGGGCGGCGGATGTGGCGGCGGTGGATCGTGAGTTGCAGGCGCGGATGGTAGTGGCCGGACAGTTCTGGCCGGGTCTCGCCCTTTTCCGCGCGGTGGCGCAGGATCAGGCCGCCGAGCTCGATCTCCTCCACCAGGGTTCCCCCGCAGCGCGCTTCCATTTCCGGATCGTGATTGCCGGTGATCCACACCCAGTCGACCGCCTTGGTCAGCGCTTCCAGCATGCCGCAGGCATGCGGTTCGAGCCGGGTCGAACCCTCGCTGTCGTGGAAATTGTCGCCCAGCGTAATGACCCGGCGCGCGCCGGTTTCGCGGATCGCCAGGGCCACCCGCTCCAGCGTCTCGCGGCTGTCATAGGGCGGGACCATCTGGCCGTGGCGGGCGAAGAAGCTGCCTTTCTCCAGATGCAGATCGGCCACCAGCAAGGCTTGCTCGCGCGGCCAGTAAAGCGCGCGGCCTTCGGTGAGCAGCCATTCCTGATCGGCGAACGAAAGGGGAACCATGGC
This sequence comes from uncultured Erythrobacter sp., assembly GCA_947501005.1. Lineage (GTDB taxonomy): Bacteria > Pseudomonadota > Alphaproteobacteria > Sphingomonadales > Sphingomonadaceae > Qipengyuania. The sequence goes on from CANMTU010000001.1 coordinate 399,952, forward strand.
GTGCCTTTGCCAAGCTCCCCGCCACTATGCAACATCCGTTCGCCCCGCCCTTGTCGAGGGACCGCCTTTTCTTCTAGCAATTGTGCGAGCAACGAGAGGCGGGGCTTCGACAAGCCCGGTCCGAACGGTTACGGGACAAGCGCATATGGACTGGACAGAACAAACCGAAACCGCCCGCACCTGGTTCGAGACTCTGCGGGATCGCATCTGCGCCGAATTCGAGGCGATCGAGCGCGAGGCAGGCTCGGATGCGGCGTTCGACTATGCTGAATGGCACCGCGAGGAAGAGGGCAATGCCGATCCCGGCGGCGGCACGCGCGGCCTGATGAAGGGCAAGGTGTTCGAGAAGGTCGGCGTCAACGTCTCGTCGGTGCGGGGCAGTTTCGCCAAGGAGTTCGCCGGCACCATCAACGGGGCGAGCGAGGATGCGCCCGGTTTTTCCGCCACCGGCATCAGCCTCGTCGCGCATATGGCCAATCCGCATGTGCCATCTGTGCACATGAACACCCGCTTCCTTGCCACCACCAAGGCGTGGTTCGGGGGCGGGGCCGACCTCAATCCGCCGATCCCCTATCCCGAGGATACCGAGGCCTTCCACGCCCGCTTCCGCGCCGCATGTTCGGCGCACAACCCCACCTATTACGACCGGTTCAGGAAGTGGGCGGACGAGTATTTCTACATCCCCCATCGCGGCGTGCATCGCGGGGTCGGCGGGATCTTCTACGACCATCTCGAATGCGACGATGCCGAGGGGTTCGAACGCAATCTCGCTTTCACGAAGGATGTCGGCGAGGCGTTTCTCGACGTCTATCCCATGCTGGTGCGGCGCCGGATGGAAAGCGGGTTCACCGATGCCGACGTGCAACAGCAGCTCGAATGGCGCGGCCGCTATGCCGAGTTCAACCTGGTCTACGATCGGGGCACGCTGTTCGGGCTCAAGACCGGCGGCAATATCGACGCCATCCTGATGAGCCTGCCGCCGCGCGCGGTGTGGAGCTGACCGCCCGCCGCTCTGCCCGCGTGCGCCGTTCATTTGTCGGATAGGCAATCCGTCGTCATATGGGTGCCACGATCGATCGCACCAAATCCCAACCGGAGACCTTCATGCGCCGTCTTGCCGCAACACTCGCCGCCCTCCTTGCCACCACCGCCTGCACCACGATGGAGACGCCGCCCATGGCCCAGCAAAGCCGCGCGGGCGAGGCGATGGTCTCGCCGATCCTGACCACGCCCGAGGCGGTCGACAGCCAGACCTATGCCCGGCCACAGGTCGCGCGGGTCACCCATGTTGCGCTCGACCTCGATCTCGATTTCGAGGCGCAGATGGTGGGCGGTACCGCCGTGCTCGATATCATGGCCGCGCCCGGTGCCGAGGAAATCGTGCTCGACGACAAGGGGCTGACAATCGCGCGCATCACCGATGGGCAGGGCCGGGCGCTCGCCTACGATGTCGGCCAGCCGCGCGCCGGGGCGAGCGAGGACATGGGCGCCCCGCTCACCATCCGGCTTGGCTCTGCGCCAGGCTCGGGACCGCGCCAGATCCGCATCGAATACGCGGCGAGCGACGCGGCGGCGCTGCAATGGCTGAACCCCGAACAGACCGCCGGCGGCGAGCATCCCTTCCTGTTCAGCCAGGGGCAGGCGATCCTCAACCGCACCTGGATCCCGACGCAGGACAGCCCCGGCATCCGCCAGACCTGGGAAGCGCGCATCACCGCGCCCAAACCGCTCGATGTGGTGATGAGCGGCGTGCAGCAGGGCGAAGCCGAAGATCTCGGCAACGGACGGCGTGCCTTCCGCTTCGAGATGGACAAGCCGGTGCCGCCCTATCTCATCGCGATTGCGGCGGGCGATATCGACTTTCAGGCTTTGGGTCCGCGCACGGGCGTCTGGGCCGAACCCTCGGTCCTCCCCCGCGCCGCACAGGAAGTCGGCGATACCGAGGCGATGGTGACGGCGGCGGAAGCGCTTTACGGCCCCTATCGCTGGGGCCGCTACGACATGATCGTGCTGCCACCTGCTTTCCCCTATGGCGGGATGGAGAACCCGGTGATGACCTTCCTCACCCCCACCTTCATCGCCGGCGACCGGTCGAACAACGGCCTCGTCGCGCACGAATTGGCACATAGCTGGTCGGGCAATCTCGTCACCAATGCGGTGTGGGGCGACGGCTGGCTCAACGAAGGGGTGACCTCCTATTTCGAGAACCGCATCGTCGAGGCGGTCTACGGTAAAAAACGCGCCGAACAGGAGGCGAGCCTCGCCTTCGCCAATATTCAGGAAACGCTGGAAGAGGTCGGGCGCGATGCGCCGGGCACCGCGCTGCACAATGATGGCGAGGGCGAACTGGTCGGCAGCGCGATCGCCTACGACAAGGGCCATTATTTCCTGCGCACTGTCGAAAGCATGGTCGGGCGCGAACGGTTCGATGCGTGGCTGCGCCAGTGGTTCGACAATCACGCCTTCCAGCCCGCGACCAGCCGGATGCTGTATGACGACATGATGGCCAATCTCGTGCGCTCCCCGGCAGAGGCCGAACGGCTGATGCTGCGCGAATGGATCTTCGAGCCCGGCCTGCCGTCCAACGTCAAGCGGCCCGATCCCGCCGCCTTCGCCGAGGTCGATGCGGCAGTTACGGCGTATGCCGGTGGCGGGACGATCCCGACCGGCTGGCGGGGCTGGACCAGCGCCGAGCGCCAGCGGTTCCTTGACAACATCCCGAAACAGCGCACCGCCGCGCAGCTTGCTGCCCTTGACGATGCGCTCGGCCTGTCGCGGACGGGCAACAACGAGGAGCTGTTCCTGTGGCTCGAACTGGCGCTCGCGAACCGCTACGAACCGGCCGTTCGGCAGGCAGAAACCTTCCTTGCCAATGTTGGCCGGGGCAAGTTCGTGCGGCCCCTTTTCGCGGTGCTGGCGAAGGACGAGGCATGGGGCTTGCCCATCGCGCGGCGCATCTATGCCGACACCCGCCCGACCTATCACGCGGTAACGCAGGCCGGGGTGGACCGGGTGCTTGGCCGAAACGATTAGACTGTTCGCGGTTTTTGCGTTGCATTGCGGGGTGATTTGACCACATCATTCCCGCGATGCTGCGCCAGTACGAACTCGTAGAACGGGTCAAGGAATACGACCCCGACGCCGACGAGGTGATGCTGAACCGCGCCTACGTCTATACCGTGCAGAAGCACGGCACGCAGACTCGCGCCAGCGGCGACCCCTATTTCAGCCACCCGGTCGAAGTGGCCGGGTTGATGACCGATCTGAAGCTCGACCAGGAAACCATCGTCACCGCGCTGCTGCACGATACGGTGGAGGACACGCTCGCCACGATCGAGGATATCGAGCGGAATTTCGGGGGCGAGGTCGCCCGGCTGGTCGACGGCGTCACCAAGCTGTCCAAGATCGAGCAGATGCCCGAGAACGAGCGGGCGGCGGAGAACCTGCGCAAGTTCCTTCTCGCGATGAGCGAGGATATCCGCGTACTGCTGGTGAAGCTGGGCGACCGGCTGCACAACATGCGCACGCTGCACTTCATCAAGAAGGAGGAGAAGCGCCAGCGCATCGCCCGCGAGACGATGGATATCTACGCCCCCCTGGCCGAGCGGGTGGGCATGTACGAATATATGCGCGAGATGCAGTTGCTCGCCTTCGAACAGCTCGAGCCGGAAGGCTACGCCACCATCATGCAGCGGCTGGAACAGATCCGCGAGCAGGACGGCGGGCAGGTCGACCGGATCGCCCTCGACATGAAGCATGCCCTGGCCGAGGCCGGGATCGTTACCGAGGTTTCGGGGCGTGAGAAGCACCCCTATTCGATCTGGCGCAAGATGGCCGAACGCCACGTCAGCTTCGAGCAGGTGACCGACATCATGGCCTTCCGCATCATCTGCGAGGATGTCGCCGATTGCTACCGCGCGCTGGGTGCCCTGCATACGACGTGGCAGTTCCTGCCCGGGCGGTTCAAGGATTACATCTCCACCCCCAAGACCAACGGCTATCGCAGCCTCCACACCTCGCTGATCTACGGCAAGTCGATGCGGGTCGAGGTGCAGATCCGCACCCGCGAGATGCACCGCCTCAACGAATTCGGCTTCGCGGCGCACTGGGCCTACAAGCAGGGCGACCGGCCGGACGGGCAGGTCGCCTGGCTGCGCGACCTGATCGAGATCGTCGATGCCAGCCACGATGCCGAGGAACTGCTCGAGCATACGCGCATGGCGATCTACCAGGATCGCATCTTCGCCTTCACCCCCAAGGGCGCGCTGTTCCAGCTGCCCAAGGGGTCGACCGCGGTGGACTTCGCCTTCGCCGTGCACACCGATCTGGGGCTGCAGACGGTCGGCGCGAAGATCAACGGGCGGCACATGCCGCTGCGCACCCAGCTGCATAACGGCGACGTGGTGGAAATCCTCAAGGGCGAGCAGGCCGAACCGCAGATGAGCTGGCTGAGCTTCGTTGTGACCGGCAAGGCGCGCGCCTCAATCCGTCGCGCCGTGCGCCTGAAGGAACGCGCCGAAGTGGCCGAGATCGGACGCAAGCTGTTCGACGAGATCGCGGTGCGGGTGCCCGCCAAGGTCGGCAAGAAGGCGCTGCGCGGCGCGCTCGGCCGACTGGGCATGGACGAGGAGGAGGACCTCTATTACGCGATCGGTTCGGCCAAGGTGGAAGACCGCGCGGTGATGGAAGCGCTCGTCCCCGGCTGCACCGACGATATGGAAGATGCCGACGAGTGGACGCGCGGCACCAAGTCGCTGTCCATCCGCGGCCTCACGGCGGGCGTCGGCTACAAGCTGGGCGAATGCTGCCACCCCGTGCCGGGCGACCGGATCGTGGGCCTGCGCCAGCCGGGCGAAGGGGTGGAAGTGCACACGCTCGACTGCCACCGCCTGGCCGAGGGCATCGCGTCGGACTGGCTCGACCTGTCATGGGGCCGGCGCAGCATGGGTGCGACCGGGCGGCTGCGCATCACGCTCTACGACCGGATGGGCACGCTGGCCGAGATGGCCGGCATCTTCGCCAAGAACAACGTCAACGTGAAGAGCCTCCAACAGACCCAGCTCGACTATCCTTTCACAACCTACGACGCCGATCTGGAGGTGCAGGACCTCGCTCACCTCAACCGCATCCTGAGCGCGGTACGCGCCAGCGATGCCGTGGCTCAGGCGGAGCGGGCGTAGCATCCCAGAACGACAGGCACGCCGAACCTCCGCCAAGGCGCGTCGAGGTATTGGCAGCCATGGTTCTTCGGGTTTGCCAAGCAAACAAGATACTCCCCAATGTCCGCATGGAGGCGTTGGCAGTAAGTTGGTTTGCAGATCGAAAGGCGCGAAAGCTGCCTGTCGGTTTTGGGCGAATGCTAAGGCATTAACGAATGTCTGATTGTGGGTGGTTTTCTGCCTCTAGCTAATGCCGGGTGAGTGATCGCGCGATGTCCAGTAAGGGGCATGGGCCAGAAGATGCGCACGGCCCAGTGACGTGAACGTAGCGTGGTGAATTTTCGCTCACCAACGCGAGGACTTGAGACTCTCCACCTTGCGTAATGAACTGCGCGTTCGCATCGATGGGAATGCCGATGAGTTCGGCTCCGCCAGCGTCGAAGTCTGGGAAATCCCCTTCGTAAAGACCGAAGCGTTCGCCAGCGAAGCGCACCTGATAGAGGTTGAAGTCGGAAACCTGTTGCTTGCCAATCAATTCAGCGTCGGCTGTTATGCAGAACGTCTCGCCGCATACATTCGGCGGCCGACCTTCGGCGCAACCTGCAAGCAGAGCAAAAGCAATTACACGAGCCCACATCACCTATGATTGGCACTTGAGCCGAATGTCCGCAATCGGGTCGATAGCCGACTGTCGCTTTCTCGAAACGCAATTGAAAACACGGTCTTTCAAAAACAGCAACTGCGACGCTTGACCATGCAAGAACAGTCGCCTTCCAGCAAAACCAGCTACTCCTCCACTCGCCGGACCGGGACCGGGATGTTGCAGATATCGGAGCCGCCTGCCGGAACGATGAAGAACGGATCGCGGCGGTTGGCGCGGGCTTCGGCGTAGTGGGCGAAGGTCTCGCTTTCGGTCGAGAGGTACTCGAAACGCGGTTGCTCGGCGGCGGGCAGGTCGCCGGCGACGCGGATCGAGCGGATCGGGGTGCGCTTCGTCGGATACTCGTAAAAGCCAAGATCGCCCTTGCCGCGCGGGAGGGCGGAGAGATGCTCGATCCCCTCGATCACCCGCCCGACCAGCGCGATGTTGCGGTCGAGGTGTCGCGGGGCGTGGCCGATCACGGTGTATAGCTCGGCGCCCGAGCCGGTATCGGGCGACATCCCGCGTCCGACCCCGACCATGCCGTAGCAGTGGACGGGCCATGCGATTTGGGTCTCTCTATCGACTGCCGTCGGCCAGCCATTGAAGTTCAAGGTTTCGTCAGCATAAGCGTCTCGAGGTATTGCACGAGAGACTGCCCTAACTCTGGCTTCTCCATTCTTTGTAGCAAACGCGTCTTTCAGGCGCTTCTCTTCCCCTGCAAGTTTCATCCGAAGAACGCGACTGAGGTCGGAAGAAATTTCCTCTTCATAATCCTCATCCCCCATTACCCGCAGCCCCGCCGGCAGCGGCTTCGCCTCCCCGTCCGCTTCCGGGTTGTCGTAATTCGGATCGCCCCACTGGACGACGTAATTGTCCTGCACCCGGTTGACGCTGATCCCGTCATACCAGCCCGCGCGGGCGAGGGTGCGGATATTCTCCACCCACCCCTGGCTGAAGGGCGGCGGCATGAGCTGGATGACGACCTCGCGCGCGGACCCGTCAGCCGCGGGCGCGAGGGTCATCACCAGCAGATCGTCCGGCGCAATCTCGGCCCATTCCCCCGGCGCGGCCTCGGCTACTATCTCGTTCGGGCTGGGCTCTGCGTCCGGGACATCTTGCGCGATTGCGGCGGTGGTGAGCGACAGATACGCGGCGAGGCAGGTGAGGGGCGTTTTCATCGCGGGAAAAGGTGCCACGGTGCGCGCTCAAGCAAAAGCCCCTTTCCACGCATTGTGCAGGGCGGAAAGGGGCTTTGTGGATGGCGTTCGCCGGGAATGCCGGGCCGCGCAGCGCCATCGGGACCGCTTACTTGAAGAACGTTAAAGGCAAATCCGGGTTCCAGCGCTTTGTCGCATCGCTTGCGCGCGTTCGCCAACCCCGCTAGAGGCCCGCCTTCAGCCGATCAGGCATGCGGAGCGGTGGCCGAGTGGTCGAAGGCGCACGCCTGGAAAGTGTGTATACGGTAACCCTGTATCGTGGGTTCGAATCCCACCCGCTCCGCCACTTACCCTTCCGGGCCAATCCGGGTTCCACCAAAACGCCCCGGAAGGCTTTACATTTCCGCGGTTTTTTACTCCTATGCTGTCCGAGCCGATCCGCCCTTAGCCGAACGCATATGGGGGTAGATTGGGGGTAATGACTTAGCCTGCGTGGGGGTATCGGATGCTGACGGACAAAGCCGTGCGAGCGGCAGGTGTCAAAGATAAAGCCTACAAGCTTACTGACAGCCGTGGCCTGCACCTGCATGTATCGGCGCGCGGCCATAAGAGCTGGCGTTACAAATACCGGTTCGAGAAGAAAGAGCTTCTTCTCACTTTGGGCACCTACCCCGAGCTTTCGCTGGCCAATGCACGCGAAAAACGGGACGAAGCAAAGAAGGTGCTGCGCGAAGGCCGCGACCCCCGCCATGCGGCAAAGCGCGAACGGTTGATTGGTGGCAATGACTTGACCAGGTCGTTCGAGGACGTGGCGCGAGAATGGCATGCTCTCCAGCTTGATCGCTGGAAGCCAGTGCACGCCGACGATGTCATCACCAGTCTCGAACGCGATGTTTTTCCGCCTATCGGCGCCATGCCGATGGCTGAGATCGACAAGCGGCTCCTCCTTACAGTGCTACGCAAGATCGAGAATCGCGGCGCGATCGAAACCGCGCGGCGGATCAAGCAGCGCGTGGCAGCGATCTACCGCTACGCCAATGCCGAAGGCGCTAAACTCGAAAACCCTGCAGTCGATATCAATGATGCGTTGAGGCCCTTGCCACCTGCCAAGCGGTATCCGGCGTTGCTCAATGTCGAGGTCATACGAACGATGAACGGCGACATCGACCGCGCCGGTGCCTCGCCCGTCAATCGGCTTGCAGCCCGCCTTCTTGCACTAACGGCACAGCGGCCTGGTATGGTCCGTTTCATGGAATGGAGCGATCTCATCGGCATTGACTGGGCAAATAGCGAAGCGGATTCCAGCGGTGCGCTTTGGAAGGTGCCGGCCGACAAGATCAAGCAAGAGCTGCACCTTCGCACCGATGAAGCGTTCGAACATCCCGTTCCGCTCTCTCGTCAAGCGGTCGAAGCGCTCCGCGCTGTGCGCTGGTTGACCGGTCGATCCAAGTTCGTCTTCCCGGGGGCACGATCCGGTTTGAAACCTATCAGCGAGAACGCAATCGGATACCTGTACAATCGTGAAGGATATAAGGGGCGGCATGTGCCGCATGGCTGGCGCTCCAGCTTCTCGACCATCATGAACGAACAGGCCGAGCGCGAACTCGGCAGCGATGTGCGCTTGCTGGCCGATCGCATGATCATAGACCTTATGCTCGCGCATACCCCCAAAGGCATGAGCGCCAGCGAACTGCGCTACAACCGCGCCGCCTACATGCCGCGCCGCCGCGAACTTGCGCAACGCTGGGCCGATATGCTCATGGACGGTGCGATCGCGGCAGAAGAGATAGTGCACAGCCCGCGCCGTAAACGGCGTTAAAGCCCGCCTCGCTTCGCCGCCTGTTCCTCGATCCATGCGAGAACTTCGGTTTTCTTCCAGCGCGAACTCGAGCCAAGTTTGAGGCGCTGAGGAAAGGTTCCTTTCTTCTCATCCTCATAGATTGTGGATTGGCTGCGCCTGACAAGCTTGCTTACCTCGCCTATCGTCAACAGGACCGGCCCCACTCCTGGCGGATCGGCAAGCCCGGACACAGTGCGGGTGTCTGCCTCGTCCGTAGTCTTTTCCGCTGAGACGTTGCGTGCGGCAACGGCACGAGCCGCTCGCAATCGCGGGTCCACGATTTCATCTACCTGCCGGTCGGTTAAGGGGCCCAATGGCTTGAGCGCTGCCAACCATCGATCGAAGGCCTCGCTCTCGACAAAGATCCGATGGGTCAGCGGCGCATCAAGGTCGGCCCATCGTTCAAGATTAAACGCGCCCGTTGCAAACCGCGGGAGCACATCATCAATCTCCCAGAGATATGGCTTGATCGCTGTGATCTCTCCTCCTCCAAGTAATCTTGCGAAGGTTGGAATTCGACCGGCAGCAAATGCTTGGGCCAGATGCTCGGCATCCAAGCGCACGAGGTCGCGCGCCGCGTCGTTCTCGCCGTTGTCTTCGGGAGCGGCGAAGATCTCCGGAAGCTCGTAAAACTCAAATCTAGATTGGACGCTTACGACATCCGCGAATGCAGAGGTCAATGTCGTTCGTCCGGACGAAACAAGAGAAGTTCGTCCGTGGTAGGGTGACCAAGGGGCGATGAGAGATTCCATTTCGTAAAGGTATCATCGCAAATTCTACTGGCAAGTTATGGCCGCTTTGCGCCCTACATCCGGCCGTTCGGCCTTGTCGCCGACGATCCCGAAAGCCGCCGTTCGTTCGCCAGCGCTCAACTGGTTCAGACCCGAAATTGTGCTGACGGCCCAGCAGGCGTGGCCACAATTATATTCGGAGTGCAGCAATCAGGGCGTCCCGAGCCATGGCCACGCGCGGGTGTCGCAGCGATGAGCGTGCCCACACAAGGTAGAAAGCGTTGAGCGGCACCATGATCGGCGCGGGTATCTCGATCAGCGTGCAGGCAGCGCGTTCGCTGCGGGTGAGATAGCCGGGCAGTACCGTCCAGCCGAGGTCCGCGTACAACCCCGACCGTAGCACCCTCAGATCGGGCGCGGTCAAGGCGGGCTGGCTGGTCAGCTCGATCTGGTTTGCATGGAGCCAGGTTCGCAGCAGCGGCCGGTCAAGATCGTAGGCGAGGTGGGCTGTTTGATTAAGCCCTTCGACCAGCGGCAATTCGGCAATCCGCATGGCCACGGCGGGAGAGGCTACGGCGCGCAGGTGCTCTTCGCCCAGCGCATGGAAGGCCAACCGCGGATCTTCGGGTTTCGAGGCGGTGACAGCCAGATGCACCTTGTCTTCGAGGAGCATGGCATAAAGCGCCTCGCGCCCGCCGATATGCAGGCGCAGGTCCAGCCCTGCTTCCAGCAGCGGAGCCAGTCGGGGCGTGATCATCTCTCCCAGCAGGTCCGACGGTGCGGCGATGTGGACCGTGCCCGAGATGCGCGACGATCGGGCCCGCGCGCTGGCCAGTGCCGATTCCGCCGTGTCGAGGCTGCTTCCGATCGAAGCCGCCAGATCGTCGGCAATCGCTGTTGGTCGAACACCCCGCGAATGGCGATCAAACAAGGGACGGCCCAATTGCGCCTCGAGCGATGCGATGTGCTGCGACGCAGCCGGTTGGGTAATGCCGATTGCCCGGGCCGCCTCGCTCAGTGAACGACGGCGGTAGACTTCGACGAAGGTGCGCAACTGCAGGAGGGACATTGCGGTTCCATAAGCGGATTTATGGCCGTCCGCCATTCCCGCTGGATTTCATGATGCCGTTCCCGGCGTATCTAAGCCGCCGAAAGGCACGATCGAATGAAAAATCGCCGCCAACTGCTGAAAGCTCTCACAGCTGTCTTTGTGGCGGGTGCGGCTGCGCCGGGTGCGTTTGCTCGTGTCCCCGACATCAATGGAACAGGACAATTGACGATGACCCGCATTCTGATGGTGGCCACCTCCGCCGACCGCATGACCCCCGGCACCGAACCGACGGGTGTCTGGCTCGAGGAACTTACCACCCCGTATTATGCCTTCCGCGATGCGGGCGCCGAGGTGACGCTTGCCTCGATCAAGGGCGGCGCCATCCCCGTCGACCAGCGCAGCGTCAATGCCGACGGCGAGAACGACGCTTCGGTCGAGCGCTATCTGAAGGACGAGGCCCTGAAGGCCGAGGTTGTCGGCACGCCGGTGTTCACCAGCATCGATCCCGGCGGCTACGACGCGCTGTTCCTGCCCGGTGGCCACGGCACCATGTTCGATTACCCCGGCAGCGACGAACTGGCCCGCCTGGTCGAACGCTTCGACCGCGAAGGCAAGATCGTCGCCGCCGTCTGTCATGGACCGGCAGGGCTGGTCTCGGCGAAGAAGGCCGATGGCACGCCCCTCGTGGCTGGCCGCCGTGTCGCGGGCTTCACCGACAGCGAGGAGCGCGCGGTCGGCCTCGATCAGGCGGTGCCGTTCCTGCTCGAAACGCGCCTCAAGGAACTTGGGGGCAAGCACGAGGGCGGCCCCGATTTTGCCCCCTTCGCCCTACGCGACGGCAATCTGGTGACCGGTCAGAACCCCGCCAGCGCGGCGCGCACCGCGGAACTCGTGATGGAAGCCCTCAAGGAAAAGGTCGCCTGATCATGCGCTATCTCCACACCATGCTGCGCGTCGCCGATCCCGAGTCGTCGATCCGTTTCTTCACGCTGCTGGGTCTCAAGGAGACCCGGCGCATGGAGAACCAGGCCGGGCGTTACACGCTGATCTACCTTGCCGCCGACGAGGATTTCCGCGGCGACGGCGAGCAGGGCGATGCCGAGGTCGAGCTGACGTACAACTGGCCGCCCGAGGACGGCAGCCCTGCCGAGACATACACGGGGGGCCGAAACTTCGGCCATCTCGCCTATCAGGTCGACGACATCTACGAAATCTGCGCGCGGCTGCAGGCGGGCGGCGTGACGATCAATCGCCCCCCGCGCGACGGGCACATGGCGTTCGTCCGCTCTCCGGACGGGATCTCGATCGAACTGCTGCAGCAGGGCGAACACAAGGCTCCGGTCGAACCCTGGGCCTCCATGCCCAACACGGGCGAATGGTGATGGCGAAATTGTTCGAAACGATTGAGGTTGGCGGGCTGCGGCTCGCCAACCGCATCGTTATCGCGCCGATGTGCCAGTATTCGGCAGTCGACGGCGCGATGACCGACTGGCACCAGATGCATCTCGGGGAGTTGGCGCTCTCGGGCGCGGGCGCGCTGACGATAGAGGCGACCGCGGTCAGCCCGGAAGGGCGCATCACCTACGGTGACGTCGGCCTGTACGATGACCGTACCGAAGCGGCGATGCGAAGCGTGCTCGAAAGTGTGCGCCGTTGGTCGGACATGCCGCTTATCATCCAGCTGGCCCATGCCGGCCGCAAGGCGAGCTGCGCCAAGCCGTGGCACGGCGGAACGCAGATCGCCCCCGATGCGGAGAATGGCTGGCAGACCGTGGCACCCAGCGCCATCCCATTCGCTCCGGACGACCATCCCCCTGTCGAACTGGACGAGTCAGGGCTTGCCCGCATCCGGGAGGCGTTCGCGGATGCCGCCCGGCGCGCCGGCAGGCTCGGCATCGAAGCCATCCAGATCCACGCCGCGCATGGCTATCTGCTCCACGAGTTTCTTTCGCCGATCTCCAACCGGCGCGGCGACGGCTACGGCGGCAGCCTCGACAACCGGATGCGGTTCCCGCTCGAAGTGTTCGATGCCGTGCGCGAAGCATTTCCGGCCGACCGCCCGGTGACCGTCCGCGTTTCCGGGACCGACTGGGTTGAAGGCGGCTGGACGGCGGAGGAAACCGCATTGTTTGCACAGCAGCTGGAGCGGCGCGGTTGTTCGGCAATCCACGTCTCCGGCGGCGGCCTCGACCCACGCCAGCAGATCCCTGTCGGCCCCGGCTATCAGGTGCCGCTGGCGCGGACGGTCAAGGACGCGGTCGCCATGCCTGTCGTGGCGGTCGGAATGATCACCGATCCGCACCAGGCGGAGCGCATCCTCGAAGACCGGCATGCCGACGCCATAGCGATAGCCCGCGCTGCGCTGTGGGATCCGCGCTGGCCCTGGCACGCCGCCGCCGCGCTTGGCGCATCGGTCAAGGCGCCCCCGCAATATCTCCGGTCCGAGCCCCAGGAAGCGGGCCGCATTCTCAAGGAAATGATCCCATGAAAATCTCCGTCAAACTGCTTCTTGCCGCGGGCGCGGCTTTAACGCTCGCCGCCTGCTCGACGACCCGCGAGAGTGCATCCGCGCCCCAGATCGAACAGGTCGCGACCTTCGATGGCGCGATGCCGACTGGCGTGACCGTCGCCCCCAACGGGCGCATTTTCGTCAACTTCCCGCAATGGGGCGACAACGCGCCGTTCACGGTGGCCGAGTTGGTCGACGGCAAGGCGGTGCCTTATCCCGACGCCGCGACCAACCGGCCCGATCCGGCCGACCCGGCGGGGCATTTCATCTCGGTGCAGAGCGTGGTGGCCGATGGCGCCAACCGCCTCTGGGTGCTCGACACGGCGGCGCTCAATTTCTCCCAGCCCCAGGCCGGCGGTGCAAAGCTGGTGGCGATCGATCTTTCAACCAACCGGGTGGTGAAGACGATCGTTCTGCCGCCCAGCGTGGTGCTGCCCACGACCTACCTCAACGACGTGCGCTTCGATCTGCGTCAGGGCGCCGAGGGCGTCGCCTACATCACCGACAGCAGCAACGCCGGTGTCGGCGGCATCATCGTCGTCGATATCGCCAGCGGGCGTGCGATCCGGCGCCTGTCGAACCATGCGACGACCAACCCCGAGCCCGGCTTCACCCCGGTCGTCGACGGCGCGGTGCTCATGAACCGCCCGGCCGACGGCCCCGCGACGCCGGTCGCGATCGCCAGCGACGCGATTGCGCTCAGCGCCGACGGCAGCCTGCTCTACTACGGACCGCTGTCGGGTCGCACGCTGCACGCGGTGCCCACGGCGCTGCTGCGCGATGCCGCGGTGTCCGAGGAGGAGTTGGGCCGCGCGGTCCGCAACCTGGGGCGCAAAGGCGCCTCGGACGGGATTGCCGAGGACGACAACGGCCGCGTGTTCGCCGGCGATTACGAGAACAACGCGATCCGCGTGCTCGACCAGGGCAGCTGGACGACGGTGGTCAGCGACCCGCGCATCAGCTGGCCCGACACGCTGTCGATCGGCACCGACGGCTACCTCTACTTCACCGCCAACCAGCTTCACCGCCAGCCAGGCTTCCACGGCGGGCGGGACTTGCGCCGCAAGCCCTACGAACTGCTCCGCATCAAGGTGGGCGCCGGTCCCGTCCTGTTGCGCTCGCAGTGACCCCATCAGGCCGGGCGGGCTCGCGCGGGGCCGCGATCCGGCGAAAATCAACATCTGAAATGAAGGAAATACAGTCATGAACAAAGGTATCGAAGGCAAGGTCGTTCTCATTACCGGCGGCAGCACGGGCATCGGCGCGGAAACCGCGCGTCTTCTGGCGGAACGCGGCGCGAAGGTGGCCATCGCCGCGCGGCGCAAGGACAGGCTCGACGAGGTCGTCGCGGACATCGCCGCAAACGCCGGCACGGCACGTAGCTACGCGCTCGACGTCACCGACAAGTCGGCGGTCCAGTCCGTCGTCGCCGCAATCATTGCCGACTTCGGCCGCCTCGACGTGCTGATCAACAACGCCGGGCTGATGCCGATCCGTCCGATGGCCGAGGTCAACACCGACGAGTGGGACCAGATGATCGATGTAAATCTGAAGGGTACGCTCTACGGCATCGCGGCGGCCCTTCCCGGGTTTCTCGAGCAGGGCCGCGGTCACATCATCAACTTGAGCTCGGTTGCGGGCATCAAGGTCTTCGCACCGGGCGGCACGGTTTATTCCGGCACCAAGTTCGCCGTCAGCGCGATCAGCGAGGGCCTGCGCCAGGAGGTGGGCGAAAAGGTCCGGGTCACGTCTATCGAGCCGGGAGCCGTCGAAAGCGATTTGAAGTTCACGACGTCGGGCACGGCTGCCGAGACGGTGCTGGACTTCTACAAGCAGGCCATCCCGGCGGCGTCGGTGGCGCGTGCTGTCGCGTTCGCTATCGAACAGCCTGATGACGTCGACATCAACGCGATCGTCATCCGGCCGACCGCACAAGAGTTCTGATTTCGACGAGGAGGCGGGGCCGCGTGTGCTCCGCCTCATGGGGAACGTACCTGCCCGCTCGTCCGTTAACTTGCCGAATAATATCTGTTCGTTTCACTTGAGGAATAAATTATGCCCAAACTTGCCCTGTATGTACCGCTGAAGGCCAAGCCCGGAAAAGAGCGCGATGTCGCCGATTTCCTGACCTCGGCATTGCCGCTCGTTCAAGCTGAGCCGGGCACTCTGACCTGGTACGCGATCGAGGAAGGTCCCGGTGCGTACGCGATCTTCGATACGTTCGACACGGAGGAGGATCGGCAGGCCCATCTTGACGGCAAGGTTGCCGCTGCGCTGATGGGCAAGGCAGACGAACTGTTTTCCGAACCGCCGCAGATTCACAAGTTCACCCTGCTGGCCGCGAAATAACGGAACGCTCGGCACCCTAGCGCGTCGCTCTCATCGCCCGCGCGGGGGAGGGACCCGCGCGCGGCGGCGTGCGTTGAGCGGTTTTCCCCGAACTGGCGAAGGAGACACACCATGCGCACCACTCAGACGCTCGACCTGAACGACGCGCGGGCAATCATCGATGCGGGGATCGCGGAGGCCGAGGGGATCGGCAACCCGATGAACATCGCGGTGGTCGACGCGGGCGGCTGCCTCCTAGCGTTTGCGCGGATGGACGATGCGTGGCGCGGCAGCGTCGACATCGCGATCGGCAAGGCATGGACGGCGCGCGCGTTCGACGTCGAGACCAAGGGGCTGGCGAATCTCGCCCAGCCGGGCGCCGACTTCTACGGCATCCATGCCTCCAACGACGGCAAGGTGATGATCTTCGCCGGGGGCGTGCCGATCAAGGTGGGCGAGACGGTGATCGGCGCGGTGGGCGTGTCAGGCGGCACCGGCAAGCAGGACCAGGCCGTGGCCGAGGCGGCAGCGCAGGCTTTCGCGCACGGCTGAGCCTTGAAGCGCGGTGGCGGGCGCGGCGGAGCCGACTCAGTCGACGGGGGTTCAGTCGACGGCGGCGGGCTCGGGCGCCGGGCGCGCCTCCCGCGCGGCGCGGGTCGCCTTTGTTTAACGCGTTATTCGGTCGTTCTGGCCCAGTCATTCAGAAAACCGCCGTCAATCGATCCCGGGACGGCCCTACGGGAAGGAACCTCTCAAATAGCAGCAGGTTCAGTAAGTTGAGAACACTTGGAAGGGTGCGATGTCCTCCGCCGTTGTGATGGACCGGATCATCACAAGCTCTCGATTTGATGACGCGTTGAGAAGAACTGCGAAAGGAAAAGATCCGTGAAAGCTGTCGTATACAACGGGCCCAAAGATGTTTCCGTCAATACCATCGATGATCCCAGGATCGAAAAGCAGACCGATGTTATCATCCGGCTGACCACGACCAATATCTGCGGGTCGGACCTTCACATGTATGAGGGCCGTACCAGCTTCGAGAAGGGCAGGGTCTTCGGTCACGAAAACCTTGGCGAGGTCATCGAGGTCGGCTCTGCCGTAGATCGTATCAAGAAGGGCGATCGCGTGTGCATGCCGTTCAACGTCGGTTGCGGTTTCTGCGAAAATTGCGAACGCGGTTTGACGGGTTTTTGCCTCACGACCAACCCTGGCACCGCCGGCGCAGCGTATGGCTTTGCCGAGATGGGTCCGTGGCAAGGTGGTCAGGCCGAATTGATGCGCGTTCCTTATGCGGACTTCAATTGTCTGAAGCTGCCTGAGGACGCTGAGGAGAAGGAGGATGACTATGTCATGCTCTCCGACATCTTCCCGACGGGTTGGCATGGCGTAGAACTGTCAGGTTTCCTGCCTGGCGAAAGCATCGCGATCTACGGCGCCGGTCCGGTCGGTTTGATGGCCGCGCATTCAGCCGAAATTCGTGGTGCCTCTCAGATCTTCGTGGTCGATTCTCACGATGACCGCCTTAAATTGGCCGAGGCGATGGGCGCTATTCCGATCGACATGCGCAAGGGCGATCCCGCCCAGCAGATCCTTGACGCGACCGGCGGCCTCGGGACCGACCGGGGGGTCGAGGCGGTCGGGTATCAGTGTTGCGATCGCCACGGCAAGGAGCGCAGCAATTACACGATGAACTGCCTCGTCAAAAGCACGAAGGCCACCGGCGGGATCGGCGTCGTCGGCGTGTTCATTCCGGAAGACCCGAACGCGCCTGACGATCTCCAGAAGGAAGGCAAGATGGCTTTCGACTTCGGCGACTTCTGGTTCAAGGGCCAGAAGATCGGCACCGGCCAATGCAACGTAAAGCACTACAACCGGCGACTGATGAAGCTTATCGAGCAAGACCGGGCCAATCCCGCCCAAATCATCTCGCACCGATTGCCGCTTGATCAGGCACCAGACGCCTACAAGCACTTCGACGAGCGCGATGCTGGTTGGACCAAGGTCGTGCTCAAGCCGGGCACTTGACCTAAGTCCTCGACGGAACAGGAAATAAACTATGACTTTGGAAGGCAAATCAGTTGCCATTCTGATCGCACCCCGCGGGACGGAAGAACCAGAATTCTCGAAGCCCAAGCAAGCTGTCGAGGATGCTGGTGGCAAAGTGACCGTGGTCAGTTTTGAATCGGGCAAGGCTCGCACAGTCAATAGCGATCTTGATGAGGGCGCCAGCTATACTATCGACAAGACGTTTTCCGAGGTCAAAGCCGACGATTTCGACGGACTTGTTGTGCCGGGAGGGACTGTCGGTGCCGACAAGCTGCGCGGCAACGTCGAGGCAATTGGTTTCATCAGGGCTTTCTTCGATCAGAAAAAACCGGTTGCGGCGATATGCCACGCACCCTGGACATTGATCGAGGCGGGTGTGCTCAAGGGTCGCACCTTGACGTCCTACCCCACGCTGAAGGTCGATATCGAGAACGCCGGCGGTGCATGGACCAATCAGGAAGTCGTGGTCGACAACGGCCTTGTTACCAGCCGCGCTCCCGATGATCTGCCCGCCTTCTGTGCCAGACTCGTTGAGGAAATCGCAGAAGGTGCGGGCGGAGCGCTCGCAGCAGGGAATTAAGACGGGGTCGTTTCGACGAACCATGTGCGGGCTCTTTCCCCGGAGAAGGTCCGCACAAAGCAGGGGTGGCGGATGGCCAGCGATTGGCCGTCCGCCACGCCGCGTATCACACGAACAGGGCGCACCTGACGGCACTCAGCCCTAAGCCGCGTCAACTTCGGTGACGCGTCTCCGGCTCAAGCGTCCAGATTCGACCCATTCCAACGTGTGGTTTAGATGCACCTGCCCGAACGTGCATTCGGCCAGATTTACGACTTACAGCGCCGCCTTGAGATAGCGGGCGGTGAGACTGCCTTCCGCTTCCGCAACCACGCCAGGGACGCCGCTGGCAACGATACGGCCCCCATCTTCCCCGGCCCCCGGTCCCAGATCGATGATCCAGTCCACCTGTGCGATGGCGCGCATGTCGTGTTCCACGACTACGACGGTATTGCCGGCATCGACGAGGCCCTGCAGGTGTTGCATCAGCCGGTCGACATCGGAGGGGTGAAGCCCCGAAGTTGGCTCGTCGAGGATGTAGATCGTGTTGCCGCGTTGAGCGCGTTGCAGTTCAGTCGCCAGCTTGATGCGCTGCGCTTCGCCGCCTGACAGCTCGGTCGCCGGCTGACCGAGCCTCAGATAGCCAAGACCGATCTCCCGCAACACGTCGAGAGAGCGCATCACAGATGCCTCGTCAGCGAAGAAATCGCACGCATCGTCGACCGTCAGTTCGAGCACCTGGGCGATATTGCGCCCGTTCCATTCGACTTCGAGCGTTTGCGGGTTGTAGCGAGAGCCATGACAAGTCGAGCACGGGGCAAAAACGCTCGGTAGGAACAGCAGCTCCACCATGACGTATCCCTCGCCATCGCACACAGGGCAGCGGCCTTGCGCGACGTTGAACGAGAACCTGCCCGGGCTGTAGTGTTGCCGGCGGGCGAGCGGCGTATCAGCGAAGATCCGTCGCACGTGGTCGAACATGCCGCTGTAGGTGGATAGGTTCGAGCGCGGCGTGCGGCCGATCGGTTTCTGATCGACCCGCACCAGCCTGCGAACACGGTCCATGCCCGCGACAATGCGTCCTTCAGTGTCGTTCTGCGCAATATCGAGCAGCGGATCGATATCCCCCTCCTCGGCCACGGAGGAGCCGCCGAGGTGTTCCATGACAAGCTCGGGCAGCGCCTGACTGACAAGAGTGGATTTGCCCGATCCCGAAACGCCGGTCACAGCGGTGAAGCAGCCGATGGGAAACTCGACGTCGAGATCATGGAGATTGTTCCGCCTGATCCCTTCCAGGCGTAGCCATGCCCTGGGATCGCGCGGTGTGCGCTCACTGCGGCGCGGCTCTGCGAACAGGTAGCGGCGGGTGATCGAAGTCTCGACGTCGGCAAGCCCCTCTATCGGCCCGCTGTAGAGGACTTCGCCGCCCTTTTCCCCGGCTCCTGGCCCGACATCGACGAGCCATTCCGCGCGGCGGATCACGTCGAGATCATGTTCGACGACGAACAGGGAGTTGCCCGCCGCCTTGAGACGCTCGAGGATGATGAGCAAGGCTTCGCCATCTGCCGGGTGCAACCCTGCCGATGGCTCGTCAAGCACATAGACTACGCCGAAAAGCTGTGACGACAATTGGGTGGCGAGCCGCAATCGCTGCAGTTCTCCGGAAGAGAGCGTCGGCGTGCTGCGGTCGAGCGAAATGTAGCCAAGGCCAAGATCGATCAGTGGCTCGAGCCGCTCGATCAATCCGCAGGCAAGGCGTTGGGCGGCGATCCGCTTTTCGTCGGAGAGATTGGGCGTGCGGCGCACGTCGGGCGCGCCCTTGTGCGCAGAGCCGCCCGCGGCAACCCGTTGTTCGACCGATGCATCGCGGGCCGCTTTTTCCAGAATATGGTCCTTTGAGCCGGCGGAGACCACCCCATATGCGCCGTGCGCGACGGGCGTGAGCAGGTCCCTCAGCTTGAGCACCGTCAGATCGCCGAGCTCGGCAATGTCGAGGCCGGCGAATTTGACCGACAGGGCTTCGCGCTTCAGGCGCTTGCCGTCGCAGGTCGGGCAATCGCGTCCGATGATATATTGGGAGACCCGCTTTTTCATCAGCGCGCTCTTGGTGTTGGCGAAGGTCTCCAGCACATAACGGCGCGCGCCGGTGAAGGTGCCCTGGTAGCTCGGCTCCATGCGGCGCTTGAGCGCCGTCCGGGTCTGGTCAGGCGTCAGGCCCGCATAGACCGGCACTGTCGGCGCTTCGTCAGTGAAGAGGATCCAGTCGCGATCCTTTTTCGGCAGGTCGCGCCACGGCGTATCGACGTCATAGCCGAGCGAAACGAGGATATCGCGCAGGTTCTGGCCATGCCAGGCGGCCGGCCAGGCGGCGATCGCCCGGTCGCGAATGGTGAGGCTGTCATCAGGAACCATCGTCTCTTCGGTCGCGTCATATACGCGGCCGATGCCGTGGCAGGTCGCGCAGGCCCCCGCGACCGTGTTGGGGGAGAAATCCTCCGCATAGAGCATGGGTTGATGGCGCGGATATTCGCCGACGCGCGAATAGAGCATCCGCACCAGGCTGGAGAGCGTCGTCACGCTGCCGACCGAGGATCGCGCGTTGGCCGAGCCGCGCTGCTGCTGCAACGCGACCGCAGGCGGCAGACCATCGATCGCGTCGACCTCGGGCACGCCGGCCTGGTCGATCAGGCGACGGGCATAGGGCGCAACCGATTCCAGATACCGCCGCTGGGCTTCGGCATAAAGGGTGCCGAACGCGAGCGATGACTTGCCCGAGCCCGATATGCCGGTGAACACCACGAAGGCGTCGCGCGGTACATCTACGTCAATATTTTTGAGGTTATTCTGGCGCGCGCCGCGAACCTGCACGCAAGCGGGCGGCCCCGTACGCCCATGATCGGTGGCCGGCGTCGTGGCGTCAATATCCTTGCTCTTCAATTCAGTCTTCCTGCCCTATACGCCCATGCGGCCCGTGGTTCATCACAGTCGGGTAAAAGATGAATGCATTTTCTACTCAATACATCCAACGGCCAGGCTGGCCTGATGTTCGGCACCTTTGAAATATTTTTTCAGCATTAGACAAAGGTTGCGACAAAACCATTTTCCCCATGGGGTCGCGCGACGAGGCCACACACACTCCGCCGGTAAGCACCTGGGCCAGGCGGCCCTCGTCCGTGCCGCTATCGGCATGTAACGACCGCACTGCGGCGCTTTTACCGCATCGCGACGCGTTGCCCATTTGCCAGAGCGCGCGTCATCATGGCCGGGGTCGGGCCATGATGACGCCCAAGTTGTCGATACGAGCCTCGCGCCGCTTCGGATCGGTGGGTCAGTAGTGAATGACCGAGCGGATCGACTTGCCTTCGTGCATCAGTTCGAAGGCCTCGTTGATCTCCTCCAAACCCATCGTGTGGGTTACGAATGGGGCCAGATCGATATCGCCTCGCATCGCGTCCTCGACCATGCCGGGGAGCTGTGTCCGTCCCTTGACGCCGCCGAAAGCGGACCCCTTCCATACGCGACCCGTGACGAGCTGGAATGGGCGGGTCGAGATTTCCTCGCCCGCGCCGGCAACGCCAATCACGATCGACTGACCCCAGCCACGGTGCGCTGATTCAAGCGCGGCGCGCATGACATGCACGTTGCCGATGCACTCGAAGGTATGATCGATGCCCCAGCCCGTCATCTCGATCAGCACTTGCTGGATGGGCTTGTCATGGTCCTTGGGGTTGATGCACTCGGTCGCACCGAACTGGCGTGCCAGCTCGAACTTGGACGGATTGGTGTCGATGGCGATAATGCGCCCCGCCTTCGCCTGGCGCGCACCCTGAATCGCCGCGAGGCCGATGCCGCCGAGGCCGAACACGGCGACCGAGTCTCCGGGCTGGACCTTGGCGGTATTGTGGACTGCGCCGATGCCGGTCGTGACGCCGCAGCCGAGCAGACAGACATGTTCGGGGTTAGCCTCGGGATTGATCTTGGCCAGCGAGACTTCGGCGACGACAGTATATTCACTGAAGGTCGAACAGCCCATGTAATGATAGAGGGGCTGACCGTTGTACGAAAAGCGGGTGGTCCCATCGGGCATCAAACCCTTGCCCTGCGTTTCGCGGACAGCGACGCACAGGTTGGTCTTGCCCGACACGCAGAAGTCGCACTTGCCGCACTCGGCGGTGTAGAGCGGGATCACGTGATCGCCCGGCCCGACGCTGGTGACGCCTTCACCGACCTCAACAACGATGCCCGCGCCCTCGTGGCCAAGAACCACCGGGAAAACACCCTCCGGATCGTTCCCCGCCAGCGTGTACGCATCGGTGTGACATACACCGGTGTGCGTCACCCGGATGAGCACTTCGCCTTTCCGGGGCGGGGCGACATCGATCTCGACGATTTGGAGTGGCTTGCCCGCCTCGAAGGCTACAGCGGCGCGAGATTTCATGTTGGGATACCCTCGTTGAGAAAAACTGAGTGCTGGTGCGAGGCCGTTTGCGTCAGCGCAAATTCGTCGACATTCTCATACTGGCAGGGAGTATCTCTATCATACTCCCTAGCAGTATACAAGAGGTGTCCTGACGAGGATCTCAAACCAGAGAAGGCAGCAGGGGCTGGCTTCCGAGTGCGGGAGGACACGGGCAGCAAAATGAACCAGAAATCGTCATTTGAGATAGGTACGCAGAATCTTCATTACGCCCTCCACGCCGTCATCGTGATCGCCACCTGCGCCTCCGACGGCCCGATCTGCGCCCGCACCGAATGTTTCCCTGAGATGACTCTCCATCACTTCTGCCATCAGTCCATTTGTCGCACCACGCATGGCGACAATTTGCTGCAGCAGGGGAGCGCAATCGGCCCCCGCTTCGATCGCACGTTCCAGAGCGTCCGCCTGACCCTTGATACGCCGCAAGCGTGTGATCGCTCGCTTCTTGTCCTCTGATGAATGTGGCATCGCGTTTTCCCGAGAAATCGCTCCAGCATACTATACAGGGGGGGAGTTTCAATCCTGCAAAGAGCCGGGCGTTTTTCTAACCGGGCGAGGTTCCGGTCATGCTCTCAAGCCTGCGCCACGAGCAGCCTTGGCATGGGCGCCGAGGGTCCGATCCTCTGTCGGGGACGGGGAGAGCGATTGCTCCCCCCCGGTATGCCGGTCAGACCGTAACGACGACCTTGCCGATCTGCTCGTTCGATTCGAGGAAGCGGTGCGCGTCCTGGATGGCGTCGAGCGGGAAGGTGCGCGCGATCTGCGGCTTGAGCGCGCCCGATTCCAGACCCGCCACGATAAACGCCTTGGCGCGATCGAGGGCGGCATCGTCCGAGACGATCTCGCTGTAGAGATACCCCTTGAGCGTTAGGCTCTTGCCCAGCACGGAGAACAACGGGAATGGCGTCGGTTCGCCGCTGAGCGCGCCATATTCGAGCAGGATGCCGCCGCGTGCCATGCTCTCGGTCAGCGGCTCGAACGACGGGCCTCCGACCGGATCGAGCACCACGCGCGCACCCTGACCATCGGTTATCTCCATCACCCTCGCTACCAGGTCCTCTTCCCCCGTCGCGACGACATGATGTGCACCGGCATCGATCAGGGCCTGGCGCTTGGCGCCGGTACGCGTCGTCGCGATTACCGTCGCGCCGACCATTCGCGCAATCTGGAAGGCAGCAAGGCCGACGCTGCTGGAGGCAGCAGTGACGATGACGAAATCCCCCTCGCCGAGCTTCGCCTGCTCCACCAGCGCACCCCAGGCGGTGACATACTGCATCCACACGGCCGCCGCTTCCTCGAACGACAGCGTCGCCGGATGCTTGACGACGAGGCGGGCGGGCACGTTGGCGACCTCGCCATAAGTGCCCCAGCGCGCGATATCGAGCGGGGGGATGACGCTGACAGCTTCGCCTTCCGCAAAACCGGTCACGTCCGCGCCGACCGTAACGACTGTGCCGGCAGCCTCGTAGCCAAGGCGGCTCGGGAACTCGGCCTCCTGAAGGTAGGCATGATTGCGGAACATCACCTCGGCGCGGTTGATGCCTATCGCCTTGACCGCGATCTGCACTTCGTCGGCCGCCGGCGCGGGGACTGCCACATCTTCAATCCTGAGGACGCTGGCGTCGCCATATTTGTGGATACGGACGATGCGGCTCATGGAATGCTCCTTGATTATTGAATGATCGTTCTGTATGGGAGTGGAGCATCAGTTTCAAGTTATTATTTATCGATCATTCCATATCTGCGCCAGACATGACAGAGACGAAAACCCGTCGTGGCGCAGGTCGCCCTCGTGCGTTCGACACCGACGCTGCGCTCGACAAGGCGGTGCGGCTGTTCTGGCAGCGCGGCTACGAGGCGACATCGATGGCCGATCTGGTGGCGGAGACTGGCGTCGCCGCCGCCAGCCTCTATGCAGCGTTTGGCAACAAGGCGGGGCTGTTTGCGGCGGTGATCGAGCGCTACGCCGCGACGTTCAGCGTCCACCTCTATGCACCCATCAACGATCCGGCGTTGTCCACCTACGAGGCCGTCAATGGCCTGCTGGAACGAGCGGCGTCATCATTCTCGGAACCTGGAACGCCGGCCGGCTGCTTCATGTATTCGGCAGCAGCAGCCGTTTCGCCGGCGTCCGCCGCCATCGAATGCCTGCTGCGCGACAAGCGTATCGCGGCGGAGGCCCTCCTGATAGAGCGTCTGCATCGCGGCGCCGCGCAGGGCGAGCTTGCGGCCATTGCCGATCCGGCCGTGCTAGGCAAATTCTTCAATACGGTCATGGAAGGCATGTCCGTTCAGGCGCGCGACGGCGCTACGATCAACGAACTGCTCTCCGTCGCCAGAATGGCACTCGATCGATGGCCGGCCGCGATATGATCGTTACAAGGTGGTGATCTGCCAATCCGCCTCGCGCGACCGGACAGTCGAACTCATCGCATAGGACGAAAACACATGAAACACGTGACATTGCCGGGCGGGGAAGTGGTTCCTTCAATGGGTCAAGGCACCTGGAAGATGGGCGAACGTGCCGAGCGCCGATCCGATGAGATCGCCGCGCTACGCGCCGGTGTCGAACTGGGCATGACGCTCATCGATACCGCCGAAATGTACGGCGATGGTGCGTCAGAAACGCTGATATCCGAGGCGCTGGGCAGCGTTCGCGACCAGTTGTTCCTCGTCAGCAAGGCATATCCGCAGAACGCATCGCGCTCCCGCCTTGCCGACGCGTGCGAGGCGAGCCTGAAGCGGCTCGGCACCGACCGGCTCGACCTCTACCTGCTCCACTGGCGGGGATCGGTGCCGCTCGCTGAGACAGTGCAGGCATTGGAGGCGCTCAAATCGGCAGGAAAGATCCGGCACTGGGGTGTCAGCAATCTCGATACCGACGATATGGAAGAGCTTGTCGCTGCGGGCGGGGATGGCTGCGTGACCGATCAGATCCTCTACAATCTGGTCCGCCGAGGTCCCGAATTGGACCTGCTGCCGTGGCTCGCCGAGCATAACATACCGGTTATGGCGTATAGTCCGGTCGAGCAGGGACGGCTTTCTACGCACCCCGCTCTCGCCACAATTGCAGCCGAGGTTGGTGCAACCCCGGTGCAGGTCGCACTTGCGTGGACGTTGCGGCAAGATGGTCTCATCGCCATCCCCAAAGCGAGTTCAGTCGCACATGTGCGGGAGAACCGCGCGGCCGCCGATATCGTTCTTTCCGACGCCCACCTTGCGACCCTCGACGCGGCATTTCCCAGGCCAGCCAACCGTCGACCACTTGAGATGCTTTAGCGTCAGATGACTATATTATCGCTCGAAGGAACAGAGCGCTCAGCGGTACAGTGATCGCACCAGTCTCGAAACAACGATCGAGCGGGTGATGCGCGACCGACGGTTCGAGCACCAGACCTGTCGCGCCCCTGGCCCCGATCTGCTCTTGGCCTCCACGAACAACCGTCTGACCGTTCTTACCGTCTATGGGGCGTATCCGAGCCGACAGGGCATCCAGCCAAGAGCGTCATTCTTGTACATCGGGCGCTCTGGATCGAAGCTCGGGCGGCCTAGCTGTCAGCACGACACCGCGCTGCCTGAGTTTCCAAGCTGCCATCCCCGCGTGCGCCGCTGGCGGGAAGGTGAGCCGACTACTCGCTCAAGCTCAGTTTGACAGAGCGCAGGCCATCAACCGTTCACTGCACTGCAGCGCCGAATTAGCGCGCTGCTACCTAGAGAACTAACTAGCCCGAAAATGCTCTCGATAGCCCGATCTCGCAAGCTTAGTATCTCATTGATGAATACGGGAAATTTGGTGGGCGCTATAGGGCTAGAACCTAGGACCCGCTGATCAATAGTGAGCTGCTTGACGGCAGCTTTAGCCGATTTCTCACCAAAAGAGGACGGTCAACAATCGGCCCATTAGCTGACATCAAATAGATTTCAGTCGACACATCAGCAAGATGATTGCGTCATAGCTGTTCTTTTTACCAAGTAATATCACCCGCCTCCTAAAACCATTAATCCAATGCCCCCGGCAACCAGTGCGCCAACGATCGACGACGCAATGCAAGCAGCAAGGAAAATACCGACTACATCGAGCGAGACTGAGTACTCTTTGCAGAACGGGTGCTCGCTTTTCTCGTAAACCGTGATCCGGTTGTTGCGCTGCCATTTGGCAAACCTTTCCGCGGTATCGAAGGCTTCGAGCACTTCCTGCGAGCGGGAGAACAACTCAGATACATTGGTATGCGCTACGTTGGTAACCCGGATCATCCTCTCGGTCTGTTTCCTCAGCTCTCGCAAACTATTGTTTGCCAGCGCGCCGATCCGTACCGGGCTCTCCGGGTCGAGAATCAGCACCGAGTACAGGCAATGCACGGTGACCGCGCTAGAAATGAAGGTGCTCTCGTCGCTGTCGGTATAGGCCGCGATCCGCTCCATGACCCTGCGCTCGTGAGCGGTGATGTTGCACCCGAAGAGTTCCTGCCAGATTTCATCGATCGTATTCACTGCATCCTCCTTGCGATCTCGGCGAAGAATGCATCGAGCTTCTGCTGGAAGTTCATCGTAGCGACCGGGTTCTCCAGTGCTCTAAGAGCATAAGCAAAGCTTGAAGGCTGTGTCTGAAGCTTCGCGGCGATTGCACTAGGCATACTCGGGATCTGCAATAGTGTATCGCTCGTGCGCTGCATGAGGCTGTATTTGCGCAGTCCGATGACGCGTTCGACCTCCATATCCTTTGCCGTCTGTAGCAGCTTGAAATTTTGGTCGTGCTTATCCGCAATGAGAAACAGCATGGCATAGCCCGAAAGTTTGTCTGCAATGAAGTTTGCAGCCGCAATCGCTTCGACAGGTAGCGCCTGCTCGTATTCGATGATGGCGACGCGGTCACCGTATGTCAGACGATTATCCAAGACCGCTGCGATCGGATCCTCTTCCTCGCCGGGTTTGATATGAATGAAGTAATTTTCCGGAAGCTCGCGGTAGGCCCAGCTCTTCATTCCGCCGACCTGGATGATCAGAGGCTGCTCGGGTAGATAGAGCGAGAGCATGAGGGCGAGCATGCTGGCGCCTACGCCGCCATCCACCCTCGATACGATCAGGGTCGGCGCCATCATGGTCGTCATATGATACATCATGGGAAGTTTAGGCTTGGGCACGGGTGGGCGTTCTTGCAGAAAGGTTTGGAGCCTTCCCCGGAAGTTGTCTTCGGTGGTCAAATCGGTACTCATCGGAAGTCCTTGTCGGTTAGCTGGTCGATGGATTTTCGGGGGAAGGGGCGCGGTCTGTTGGCTGACACGCCACCGGATAAAGCTGCCTCAGCTTTTGCTTGGGAACCTTGCGATCTCTGTGGCCCTCGTAGTTCGAAATCGAAGAGCGATGGGGTAGCTGAGTGCTGCGGCACGATGACCACGGGCAGGTTTTGGGAGAGTACCGGTTCGGACGCGAACTGTTCGCCCGCATCCTTCAAATCTTGGTCCAGACCGTCCTCGACCAAGTAGTCGGGCGCATGGTCAGCAACTTCAATGTCGGACGCATCTTGACCCACAACCTCACCATCGGGAGCTGCTTCGTCGTCCTTGTTTTCGCAAAAGGAATTGTTGAACAGGCGGCCGTGTTCGGTTTCCCAACTTGCTCGGTCCCAGACCTTGGCATCGATCTCGTCAAAACCGTCCTCACCCTCCATGCGGACGATGTCATCGACAATTTTGAATTGCAGATCCCAACTGCACGCCTGGCAGATGCTATCGTGGAATAGGTCGCGGCGCTCTTCCTCCTTGCGTTGCTCGCGCTGCCGCTCGAGCTCTCGATAGGTCGACGATAGCCTGAATCCATTCCACAAAAGCATGTCGAAGGCCTCAAGGCCTGGCACGGTATCGGCGAAGTCGTCCGCCAAGGAGGCGATCATTTTGGGTACGTCGCGCGCCCAATCCTCGGTCGATCTGTTATGCGCTTCCAGGCGATCGAACTCGTTGCGGACAGCGATAACCTGGAGCTCTACCGAGCTGTCATGCACTTCGTGCCTGGTGCGCTGATACAAGAAGTGTGTAAGGGCCTGAAGGCGATCGAGATCAGTATTTTCGTCGCGTCCAAGCAGCTTGCCGAGTAACTCGATATCGCGGTCTCTGGTCAATCTGTAGGCGCGCGAATAGGCCCTCGCCTGCCCCTCCGAGATCCCATCATGATGCTTTTCAAGGTGGTAGATCCCTTTCAGAAAATCCGAGCTGAAGCCGGCCGGAAGACCGCAAGCCTCGCGCACCTTTTCGGCAAATTCAGCAGCCATTCCGTCATGACCTTGCATGCTTCTCGCGAAGTTCACCGCAGCTGCTTGCTCTTGGGTCATGCCGGCCACATAGGCATCAAGAATGCCTGCCCTTGCCATTTGTCCCCAAAGGTTCTTGGGGTCCGCAACTTCCGGATCGTCGCGCAGATCGATAATCATTTTGGCAAAAAGATCTTTATGTAAATCAGTCAGTCTGCCGATTGTCGAAGGGGCCAGGCCGCGCTCGATAAGCCCATCTACGAGCGGTCGAGCCATCGCATCCGTCTTATCCTGATCGGGGCGTTCCCTGCTCGGTACTGCGTCGTTTTGGGCCGGCGGATCGAACTCGTCGAGAATGTCGAGTTCCCGTTGATACTGGTCGTATTCGACATACAAAAGCAGCGCTTCGGTTACAGCTTTCTCGGCAAGCGCCCTGCGTTTCCTGACTGCTTTTTCGTATTGTCGGCGCGCCCTTTTGATCGGCATTTGCAACAATAAGCCATTGCGCAAAGTCTCACGCGCAGCGCGAGCGGCAGGGGTTAATTTGCCCGCCTCGTCGCGGTCTTCCGCCTTCGCTTTGGCATTCTCATAGGCTTCCAGTTGCGCACGAAGCTCCGGAAAGTCCATCGTCACTCGCCGAAGAACTTCTATCATCAAACTATTGAAGGGCGTGTTTTCCATCATACCACGGTTGTATGACAAAATCCGAAGCATGAGAAACAAGACAGCAAATTTTTTTGCTACCACACTTGGAAAATTACGACGGACGGTTTCAACGAACCCGTCCGCTTCATAAGACCGTCGTTACCAAGCACGATCTCATGCAGACATTTGCATAAACGCAAATGAGATCAATTCGCATGGTAAACGGAGATATTTCGATATTTAACCTTTTCTCGTTTTTTACGCGCAATACCACAAAGTCATCCGCACCCTTGGAGCGGACGATTTTGTTTGCGTCGTCCGAACTCGCGTTCGGCCGGTCGGTAGCTCGCTTCGCTCGCACGGAGGGTTGGAAAAACCTCCTTCGAGTGCGGCCGGAACTGGCCTGGGGCGATGTCACAGACATCTTGGGCAGCATCGCCGCACGAAGCGACGAGCATGGAATTTGTCGAGCAGAACTTCAAAGGAAGCATGTCGGCCGGAACCGGCCGGTGAAAGGAAAAGGGATGCAAGAGCGCAGCCCTTGCCGAGCCGGTTTCCACAAAAGGAAACCGAACATGACCGAATACCGATCAAGAGACCAACAGCGCGAAGGTCTCGCGGAGTTGCTCGAGAAGAGCGATGATTACCGCGTGCTGCGCAAGGTGCCGCAGCACTATGCGAACATGCCTGAAGGCGGCGCACCGCCGGAAGGGAGATGCCTCGCATTGATCGACTTGGAAACCTCCGGACTTGATCCGGACCAAGACAGGATCATCGAGCTTGCCTTGATGCTGGTATGGATCGACGAGCACGCGAATGTCATCGGCCACTTCGGGCCGCTATCGTGGCAGGAGGATCCCAAGGTTCCGCTTCGACCCGAGATCGTGATGCTGACCGGTTTGTCCAATCAGGATCTTGTCGGCAAAAAGATCGAGGATGCGAGCGTCATGGGACTGCTCAGCCGGGCGGATCTCCTGGTTGCGCACAATGCCCGGTTCGAGATCAGTTGGCTCGAGCGGCGCTACGAGGAATTGCGCGAAGCACCATGGGCCTGTTCGATGGCCGATATCGACTGGCTCAAGGCAGGCTGTGATGGCCGCGGCCAGCAGCATTTGCTCGGCCAGCATGGCTGGTTCTCGAACGCGCACCGGGCGGGCGACGATGTGTGGTCGTTGTTCATACTTTTGCAGGAGGAACGCGCAGGCTGGGAGCGGGACAGCCGCTCGCATCTTCAGCGCCTGATCGACGGCGCGGATCGCACGACAATGCGCATCGAAGCGGTCGGCGCGCCGATCGGCAAGAAGGATCTTCTGAAAGCGCGCGGCTATCGCTGGAACGGCCGTGTGTGGTGGAAGGAGATCGAGCTGCCGCTCGTCGCGCACGAGCAGGCCTGGTTCTTCAGGAGCGGCTTGCCGGCACCTCAGCTGATCGAGATCACAGCACAGGAACGGCACCGCTAAGGCGCCGCGTCCCCTTCCCAACTTACGACCCAGACCATCCAAAGGGCCCGCCGACAGTGCGGGCCTTTTGCGTTTACCACCAAGGATAAAAACGATGACAGACGAACCCAACACTGACTTCTTTGCCAAATGGGCCGAGGATGCCCGCCTGTTCGCCTCGCGTCCCGGCGAGGACAACAATGCTGCGCTGACGATTATCGTCGCCGATTTTGAATACAGCTACGACCGAGACCGTCACACAGGCTATCGCATCGCCGAGGGCAGGGCGGCCGAGCCCAAGGTGCGCTGGCCTTTCCACCGGATCGCTGCGTCGAGCTGGCTGACCTTGCGCTTCACACCCGGCAAGACCGTCCCTGAGATCGAAGATCCGGTCGTGCTAAGCGCCCGAACTATGAAGGAAGCGCACCAGATCGAGCGCTTCTTCGATGCCCTTCGGGCCGAGCCGCAGGCGTTGCTCGCAACCTGGGGCGGAGAAGCCAAGGACCTTTCTGCCGTGCGCACAGCCGCGATGATGCATGATCTTGTCCTGCCTTCGCAAGTGGCCGACCTTCATCCGCACAGCCGCCACCGGCTCGACCTGTGCCAGACAAGCTCGGTCGCCGCACCGAGCGTCCATCTGCCCGAGCTTGCCGCTGCGCTTGGCATCCCCAGCAAGCCGAGCGCATCGAAGGATATCGGCGCACTGGTCGCAGGCGCCGAATGGGCGAGGGTCGAGGACCAGGTGCTCGCCGACGTTGTCACCGCTGCGATCCTTACGATCTATCAGCTCGCCATTCTGGGGCAGGTGACCTGCGAGCGGGCGGCAACGCTCATGGCGCTGTCCGATCGGCTGAAACACGCGTGTCCGAACTCGGCATTCTGCACACGCGATCTCGCGCCGTGGGCTCGGGCGCGACATGCCGAAGCAGGTTTGCGCGGCACGATTTTCCGCGCGCCTTCGACCACTCTGCCGGTGGCGCCAATGCACCAATCGAAACAGATCGAAGGAGAGCTCGCATGATCCAGCTCTAAGCCCCTGCTGTTCGAGCCTGGGCAATTCGACCGCAAAGCGCCCCATATTACAACCTACCACCCGCCCACCATCGCCTGCCATGTGCGGGCATCCAGAAGCCGCTTGTCCATCCGGACGGCGGCTTTTCTCGTTTATGAAGGATAAGAATATGCCACGTAAGAAGAAACCCGGTCGCGCCACCCTGCCGGCCAACCCCAACACCAATCTGTCCGTCTTGCCCGACCGCTTCGCGATCGGCGGCACCGAGATCCGTCCGCTGCAGCTGTTCAACAATCCCAACCGGCATCCGCACGGGCCCGGACCGTGGGAGACCGAACCCGACAAGCTTGCCTGGAGAGATGCGGCCACGGGCAAGGATTGCATCCTGCTGCGTCAGCATGCCGGCGAATGGGCGGGATACGTGGGCGTGGAACCGTCTCATCCCTTGTGGGGCTACAGCGTCGATGCCGTGCCCGCGGTAGCGGGGATCCATGTCCATGGGCCGCTGGACTATGCCGAGAGCTGCGAAGAAGAGGAGCGCCCGCAAGTCAGTGTCTGCCATCTCCTGGGTGGCCATCCGCCACGTGATCAGCGGCCTCGAAGGAGCCGATCATCTGTCGCGGACAACAACCTGCCCGACACATGGTGGTTCGGGTTCACGGCGGACCGGCCCGGCGACCTCGTTCCGAATTACAGACGGACGCTCGAAGCCGAGGAGGGCCGGACCTACCGGGACATCGATTACATGTATGGCGAGGTCACCACGCTCGCCGCGCAGCTCCATGTGCTGGAAGACGGGTTGCCGGTCCGGAATGCGGCAAAGGGCTTGCCGGCGCCAGATCTCAAACTCGAACACAAGGGAGAGGGCGATGTTTAAGGCGCAATCCTACGGCGCCGATCGCAACCCCGAATTACATTGGGGCTATTGGCTGACGGTCAATGATCTTGAGCAGCCGCCCCTTCTCGACGAAGAGGGGCGAGGTTGGCAAAGCGTGCGGCAGTATTTCTGGGTCGATCATTTGGGGATGAAAGACGGCGCGGCCCAGGATCGCGAGGAAGCGCTCGAAGTGCTCTTGTCGGTGCTCGCCGCGATCGATCGGCAGGTCGTGCGCATCGAGGAGAAAGTCGTCGATCTGTTCGACGATTCCTGGCACCTCTGCCGGCAGTTCTTCGGGCCATTTTTGGAAGGCCGTGGTCTCACGGAGCACGGGGTGAACGGTAGTCTGACCAGCGAAGGCAAAGCCGTTCTGAAAATGCTTGCGAGCACGAGAGGCAGAAACATGGCGCCTGTTCCGATTGGCTTGCCGGTATTTCGCGCATTGGACGGGCCGACCGCCGATAAGGATGCCTTCTTACGCGAAGCGATCATGGAGCAGTGCGAAATCTTCGCCGCCAAGCTGGCCTTTCGGTTCGCCCGCACCGAGATTGCCGGCAAACCAGCGATCAAATTTACCGGACCTCCGGTCGGCGACAATGTGCCACTGGCGCGCACGCTCTGGTCGATGGCGTTCCCTCACGAGTATGAGCGGGATCGCCTATACCGATGGCTGGTCGATCGCATCGACCGGTGGGAAAGCTGGGCTGAGCGCATCCGCCGAGATGGGGCGCAGTCGCTCAGCGAGCATCTTTTGCGGCTTCGTTTCGCTGAAGGGGAGAATGTCGGTAATTAAGGGTGGGGCGCTTCAGGAGAGGCGCCCCTTTTTTGCATCCACACCCGCTGCGCGAGAAAGCTGCAGTCGGACAAGCGTTTGAACCTCGACCGTTAAGTTTTCGAACGATCTTTCGTAAAACCGTACGAGTCATCGAAGCCTGCGCGCTTCACCAGCCTGCTGAGTTCCGGATGCTTGAACCGATACCGCGTATCGTCATCTTGCTTCCGTACACCGTCAGGCCAATCGATCTCGAATTGCTCGCTGCGTTCCATGAGCCCGCGTTCGATACGAGATAGCTGTGAGATCGACATTCCCGTCATTCCTGCCACATCTTCTAATCTCAACCGCTCCATGCGTCTGCCGATCCGAAGCCCTTTGCAAAGGTTCGCTAGGTTTTCCGGAAGATTAGGCGGTGCTCCCTTCGAACTGCGTCCTTTCCTGGCAATCTCGTCCCAATCAAACTCCAGAACCTTCATTAAAGCGTCCAGGGTGTTCCTGGATGGTCGCTGTTTGCCATTCTCGATGCGTGTCAAAGTTTGACTGTTGATGCCGATCTGAAAAGCAAGTTCCTTTTTCGATCTTAGGTGGCGCTCGCTGGCAGTGAGACGCTTGCGCATGATTATTCGGCCAAAACCCTTTTTCAGAGTACAATATCCTGGAGGAAAAATCATCTGAAAGATACCGGTTTATCAGCTGCTTAATCCGCTTATTCGTCGTTTTTGCATAACGCAATAATGCGAATCCTACAACCGGGATATGAAAAAGATATCCCATCTCCCGCTCGATTTAGCATCGGCAGACCATGCAGGCGTTCAACTCACCGTCCGGGCGAACTCTGCCTATACCGCAGTATCCTCGGTCCGAAAAAATCCGACGCATACCCGAGGCGTCAACAAGGCTCGAAGGCTCGACCAATTCTATACCATAGATGCCGTTGCGCGGTCGCTGCTTGATCAGTTCGAAGCCAAACGCATTGATCATGGTTTGTGCCTACATCGCAATCTTCGATACGTCGAACCCAGTGCAGGCACGGGCGCATTTGCCAAGCACTTGCCTTTAGGAAGCCTTGCATACGACATCGATCCCAAAGGACCAGGCATCATCAAGGCTGACTTTCTTCAAACATCGTTCCCGCAAAACGGCCAATTGATCGTCATCGGCAACCCACCCTTTGGCAAGAATGCCAACATGGCCGTCAAGTTCTTCAATTATGCGGCTCAAGCGGCTGAGGTCATTGCGTTCATAGTGCCACTCACTTTTCAGAAAGTTTCGGTCCAGAACCGACTGCATCTCAATTTCCATCTGATCGACGAACTGCCGCTTCCGGACAACGCCTTCCTGTTCGAAGGTCGCTCGAAGCATGTCCCGGCAATTTTTCAGATCTGGGCCAAGCGTTCGACACGCCGGCAGAAGCTGAAGTTAGCTACTTCTCATCCAGACTTCAAATTTCTGACCGGTAAAGACGGTCGCAAGCCGCAATTCGCCATTCAACGTGTTGGAACGAATGCGGGCCGGGTTCACCGAAATTTAGAGGCAAGCCCTTCAACGCATTATTTCATCGAAGCGGGACCGGGCATCATCGATCTCGAGACGGTGTTCCGGCAACTGAACCTCAAGGACATCGCAGCCCGCACTGCTGGCCAACCGAGTTTGGCGAAGACCGAATTGGTGTCGCTCTACACCAACTTCAGGCGCCAAGGCACTCATCAAGCCGGGTTCAACAAGGACAGTGCGACGTTCGCCGAAACGAAACGAGAGTTGGGCGCATGACATTTCGCAAGCCAGAAATCGTGCCATGCCACCCAGACATATGGTTGGCGAGCGACGGTATCCAATGCCTCACACCCTTCAAAACGGTGTTTTCGAGGCAACTCTAGATCGTTGGAAGCCTGCTGCGGTTCCGCTTGAACTGATTTCCATCGCGACCAGAAATGAAGATGGATCGAATTGTCGTGAGTGCGTTATTAAATTCGAGCTACCTGAGAAGGTCACGCTGGAAGTTCATTACGAACGATCAACCGCCGAAGAAATCTTTTACGACATTGAGGTCATAGATGTCGACTACGCATCCTATGTCCTCGAAGACGCGGTGAACTTCGGCTATGTTCACAAGCGTGAGGAAACCGTCGACCTAGTTCACGAAGCCAGAGTGGCCGTTCGGAAAAAGTGTGCCGAACTGATGAAAAGTCAGGGAATCCTTGTGTTGCTTGAGGAGACCAAGCTGCAGTGGTCATTCTGGCAAAGATATGACGGAGACTATCTTCACGTTATATCGCTATCAATGCTCGGTGATGACCTTCGCCCGGCCACATATGAGATCGAGGTGCCCTTGCGTTCGGACCACGGCAAAGAGCTTGATATCCTGTTTTCCAAACTTCCCGAGCGACATAGCCGCGCATCGCAAGTGCAAAGCTCAGGAGCAGATGGTACAATTGATATGCTCGCGCTCCGCGCGATCGAAGCCGGAGGTTCGATAAGAGATGGTCTACGCAATTTCGTATGTTTGATAAATGGTTCTGGATGTTTGGTATCCAACGGCCACCTGTATTTGCATCAAGCCATCTCCGACAAACCCAGAACGGTTGCTTATCGTTCAAGGCTTGAAATCCACGGAATAAATCTTCCTGAGAATGCTCTGCTTTCTAGTAAAGGCAAACCTATCACCAAATTCGTTAGCTGCGACCTTCTCTCGCCTGAGATGATCATCACGCGCATGGGGAATCACAGAGACGGACAGAAAATCTGGCTATCTATCGACTTTGACCAGCCAGTTTTTGATTTTTGCAGCCTCTCTGGCCGCTTCTGGCAGTCAAAGTGCAGATCCTCAGAGCTTTCTATGTAATTTTAGAGTGCTGGTAGACGAAGTGCGTTTTTTGGGTGGGAAGCCACTCGTTCGCTCTTCGTTTGAAAACCGCACAGAGCCGCCGTTCTGTTCATGGGTCGTTTGCGGACAGTCCGGAGTTGGCAGCCGGATACCATAAAGCTCCCGTTGGAGACTGAAACTCCGCGAGTTCGCCTGCGAGTAAAGTTGGCCGTCCGTAGGACACAATAGTGAAGTCGGCGTTCGCCGATACCTGTGCCTGGCATATCTTGAGAATCAGGGCGCTCGTCTAGATGGGCCTAAGAGATCCGGCTTGGCGCCTAGCGCACGGCGTCAGGTTCGCGCAGCAGCAAGCTGGATAGGTGGCCGGCGGCGCCGGTCATGCCTCAGTGGCAACTTGAGCCGAGCCCCTACCCGAACGCGCTAGAATCAGACGCGGCAGCACCTGATTCTTGCTCGCCTGCCCCTTAAACCCTAGGCGACTGTAAATCTCGCCGCCGATCCCTGGGAGCACATTGCCCATTTGGTCTTTTTCGCTGTCGGTGGCGAAGACCCAATATTCGAAGCGCTCTGCCACCTCGGGCTCGAACTCGGCGGCCAGGCGCTCCTCGGCGCCTTCGAGTAACACCGGCGCCATGACGTGGATCCGCGCGGGCTCGGCGCGCGCGAGCAGATGCGCGAGATTGGTCTTTACCACGCAGGCCCCCGAGATGATCGACTTGACCACAATCAGGTGATCGAGCCCGTCGGGCACCGGTTCCGCATATTCATCGGCGATCGTAGCAATATCGAGCCAGGGTATGCCC
Organism: uncultured Erythrobacter sp.; assembly: GCA_947501005.1. Taxonomy (GTDB): domain Bacteria; phylum Pseudomonadota; class Alphaproteobacteria; order Sphingomonadales; family Sphingomonadaceae; genus Qipengyuania. The sequence goes on from CANMTU010000001.1 coordinate 437,071, forward strand.
GCGCGCTTCTGACGCACGTTCCAAAAGCATGCAACGCCGACCTCGGCGCCTGACGCGGTCAGCGCGTCAGCGATTCCGGCAGCGAGGAAATCAGCGTCCTCAACGGTGAGCGCGAGATAGACGGAACGTCCTTCGACCTCGCATTGCGCGGCGAAAAGTTCACCCAGTTCACGGCCGATACGCTCCATCGCCGCGCCATAGGCCTGCGGGTCGAGCGTCGCATCAGCTAGGCTGTCGAGCACCGCACGCGTATCGCTCCCGGCGTGCGCAATCAACTTGGAATAGGACCTGGTAGATGTCACAGGTAAGTCCTCATCACCACGAAGAAATCCTCGAAATCGCGCGGCGGGCTATTAACCAGCGCCGCGGCGAACGCCGCGAACTGCGGAGTATGACAGTGAAAAGAGGCGTATCCGTTCATCCTGCCGCTGGTATAATGAAACACGTTCCGGTCGATGGCGTACAGAAAATCCGGAATCGCGTCGAGTGCTTCGCGCAAATTGTCCGCAACCTCGTAGGGCGGCAACATCGGCGCGATGATTCCATTGGGTCCTTCGGCGGCGCTGTTGACTAGCGCGTCCAGGCGCTGGGGCCCTTTCGATAGGAGCCAAGCTGCCAACAGGAGCCGGAACGCCTGCTCGCGCACGATCGGTTCCGGACTGCGGATGGTCAGCGCATCGAGCGCCGAGGCCAGATCCGGGAGAGCGGCGATCAGCTCGCGGTCGCTTTGCCCTTCCGGAAAAACGCACACCTCGACCTCGCTCAGGTCATCAGGACGCCCCGCAACCAGCTTGTCGGCGGTTCCGGCCTCGCCCACCACCAAACGATAGCTGGCAGTGCGTTCGAGCGCCTCGTCGAGCGCTTTCTGAAGCCGGAAGTCATTGGCGACGCAGCGATCGCCCTTGCCCCAGGTCGCCACTCCGCTCTTTAGCTGCCCGAGGTTGGTCTCGCCCGGCTTCTCGACGATGAAGTCGTCGATGAAACACAGCACTTGGTCGGCCATGACCACGCTATCTCCTAGCTCGTCGAGCGCGATCACCGCCTTGGCTTCAAGCGCGATCCGGTAGGCGCCATAAAGGATCTCGAAGTCGCGGCCTTTGGCACTAGAGCGCCCACCCCGGTTCTTGTTGCGCGCATAGTCGAGCGCGTCACCGCCGTGGATTCGCTCAATGTCCTTGGGGTCATACACACGGACATCTATTGCGACGTGTGAGGCGCATTGCAAGCCAGCATGGCGGGTCGGCGCCGCAGGATTGGCATCAAACGCACAGATCGTGGAAGGCGTCGGCCGCCCGGCGACGAGGCACGCAGCTTCCACTGAGGCGCTTACGAACGCTTAGCGGCTCTCGGGTCGCCGCAGGAGCATCTTGAGCTACCTAAATTGGAACGCGAAGCCATCGTTCCGCGCAGCGCAATTAATGGCGAACGATTGGGAGCAGGTTGGATATACCTACACTTGGCTTTCTTCATAATATGGATAGCGATCGGAAAGGTAGGAAGTAGCCCGTTTCCGGACTGTCCGGTTCTGGTAATTCATACGGCAAAGTAGACATTCTGCCGTTGAACCATGTCGATCATTCGCGTTCGATACAAGCCGACATCCATGATGATTCAAAATATTGATGCTTAGGAAATTATTTTACGCGATCGGTACGACAGGGATACGCGCGGCGATGCCGGATGCGAGCGTGTTCATTGCTGCCACATATCGCGCCGATTGAGGGTGCCAGTCGAACGCCGCTTTCGCGCGAGCCCTCGCGGCCTCGCCAAGATGCTTGCGAAGCGATTCATCTAGCAGCAATCGTTCAAGGCATTCAGACAGGGCCGCCGGGTCTTCGTTCCGAGTGAACAAGGCGCAAGGAAGAAGCCGCTTTGTTTCTCTCAAAGGAGTGCTGACAATGGCCAAGCCATGCGCCGCATAAGCGAAGGCTTTGTTCATGCTGATTGAATGCGTGTAACGATTGGCCGGATCGGCAATCACGGCAATGTCGAACGAGGCGATGGCCGCCTCGCGTGCCTCACCCGATAAGAAGCCGGTAAAACGAGCGTTTGAAAGCCCCGCCTGTCGTGCAAACTCGCGGAGCGATGGCAATGCAGGTCCGTCTCCGACGATGATCAACTCGAACTTCGCGGAACGCAGGCGGCTGGCCGCTTCGATGAGCCGGTCGACGCCGTCTTGCGATCCGAGGACGCCAAAATAGCCGATTCTCAGCGGCCCGGGCACACGAGCGCTAATGGGAGGCAAGTGCTCCGCGTAGGAATATACCGCAAGCGTCGTGCCTGGAGAGCGGCGTCCCTTGACCGCCGCGATGCGCCGGTAGGTCTCGTTTGCGCTGAGGACGAGATCCGGAATGCGGAGCGCCAGCCGGTTCAGCCAAACCACGGCCGGCATCAGTGCGCTTCGACGCCCGAATTTCGCTTCGAACAGGTACGTTGAGAAGTCGGCCATATCGAACACGATCCGCGTTCCAAAAGGTCGGAGCAGCAGCGCTGGGATTACCAGCCAGTCCGGTGGGTTCACCACCTGCACCACATCGATCCGACCGCGGAGCCGCGCCGCGATCAAGTGTGCTATGAGAAGCGTAAGGGCAAGCACGTATTCGGCCAGAAGGCCAGCCTTGCTACTCCCCTCGAAGAGCTGTGCGAAACGGCGGATTTGAACTCCGTCGATTGTCTCACGCTGTCGCTGTCCCTGTCCTCGCGGGCAAAGCACCCGTACTTCCCAGCCGGCTTGCGTGAGTGCCTGCGCCTGCTGCCAAGTTCTCCGCCGCGCCGGCAGGGAAACCGTCTGCGATACAAGGAGGACCGTAGGGGCAACGCCCCTCACGCGGCGGCCCAGGTTCCATCCAGCAGCGCCTGCGACGCCAAATGAGTAAAGAAGGTGTCGGCGGTTACTTTGAAGAACGGATCGGTCGGCCGAATGTAATCGAGGTGACGCACCATCGGCGCCACCTTCTCGCATGGATTAACAGTGACGATCTCGAGCCCCTTCGCCCGTGCTTGCTTCACGAGGCTGCGCCGGTCGGCAGCAACGCCGATGACGATCAGCCGCCGGCTCGAAAATTCGGCTGGATAAACTTCGTTGAAGACACCGCTCCCTCGCGTACGCTCGAACGGCACACCCACTTTGGCAAGCATGTTGTCGACATTGTCGGTGAAGACCTTACCGATCAAACCTGCTCTCTTGAGTTCGGCGATTGCCAGCATGGAGGGGGTTGGCATGGCCTTTAGTGCGCCGACATGCACCGCGCAGAAGCTGCCTATCGCATCGGCCAGATCGGACGCGAGCCGTGCAGGAAGCATGTCCTCATCGCCGACCGCGAACTGGGTGCACGCCTCATTGTCGACTCCAAACGCGAGGTGCATGTCGCACAACGTCGGCAGTCCTGCTTCGTAGGAGAGGCCGGATCCCACATAGATGTCCGCAGGAAGCAGGTCGGCGGCGCGCTCGAGCGGTAGTGCGGGAGGCATCACGATTTCGGCAAAGCGGCGGCGGGGTTTGCGAAGCTGAAGCCGTCGCACTCGATCCAGATCTGCGCGGTCGGGAACTCCGAGTTCGAGCCGAAGATCAAACTGGTCCCCAGCTGCCGGGGTGAGCCGGAAAGAAGTCAGGAACGGCTTCAGCTGCTCATTATTTTCGAGTTGTGCAGCGATCCGGGTGATCGATGCAGCCTCGGCCCGATGACGATAGAAAAGATACCAGCGGGACAGCACGACTTCGCCGTTGTCCGCTTCCAATTCTCCGCCGAAGTAGACGACGCGCGAGGCATTTTCGACGTCGCGCTTCCAGCCCCAGATGAGCTGTGAATTGCCTCGTTCCAGCTCCATCTCCAGGTCGGCGAGCGGTCCAAATCCAAACCGCCCGCCGGTTAGCAAGCGTCCCGGCGCTGCAGAATAAGTCGATACCACTCCCAAACCTCCTTGGCTTTCAAATCGAGTTCACCCTCCATGCGAGCGGCGTGCAAGCTGGTATCCCGGGCGACGCTGTCATTCATCTCTTCGTATGGAGCTGGTATTTCATACGGACCCAATTCCAGAAGAGCTTTGACGAAGAAATCGTAGATGCTGAGCCGTGGCCCTGCGATGTTTAATATACCCGTCGAGCCGCGCTCGACTGCGCGCCAAATTCCCTCCGCGAGGAAATTGACTTCGGTAGGCCCGCGATAAATGTTGGCCGGCCACTTTTTCGAGAGCGAAGCCATTCCGTCTCGAACCAAAGGAGACAGGCGTTTGTCAAAGCGCTTGCCGGCCCAGCCGAAGATGAAGCTGGTGCGCACAATCAGGCAATCCGGCGCGTGCTTCAGCAGCGCCGCATCTACGCCGGCCTGAGCGCGGCCGTATGCGGTAGTGGGATCCACCGGATCGTTTTCATCGTAGCACCCTTTAGTGCCGCTGAAGACGGCATCCGTGGAGAGCTGCACGATCCGAGCGCCTCTGCAGCGGTCGATATAAACGCGCACGGCCTCGTCGATTTCGGTCTCGAGGCGACCCTCCAGCTGACGCGCGAGGGGAAACGAACCAATGGCCACAGCCGCCTCCGGCAATGTTTCCGCATCCTCGAACCGGAACGGCAGGCTGCCAGAAACCGGCCGGGACGCATATGTCGCCGTAACCTGTGTCTTGGCACGAGCACGCTCGCGCAGCGCGGCGCCGAGATGACCGCTTCCACCTAGGATCAACACATGGCTCACCGGTTACTTATCTTTCCTGGGGCCATTCCGGCTTCGAACTCATCGATCGGGAAGTCGAGATGCACGCGATTATCGTCAGGATCGCGCAGGTTCAATTGCACCAGAGAAAGCGCCGGAACGGGGTTCAAGTTGTACGCCATCCCAATCCGATCCAGCCGCGACATAGTGTGTTTGAGCCCGCGCGCACGAAAGGCAAAGTGTTCGATCTGCGGGTACTCGACGCGATCAGTCCGCTTCGCCTCAATGAGGTGCAGCATCACCTGGCCGCCCGACCCAAGCCAGTAGCCGCGCTTCGTCCCCCCGGTCTCTGCCGGATCAAGGCATAGCATTTGTGCATAAAAGTCCTTTAATTGATCGAGATTGACCGTGCGCAAATTCACATGATCGAGCGCCTCGATCGTCATTGCCAAATGCGCATTGCTTCGCTTCCCGACTAAAGGAAGCATCGCCAACAGCGAAAGGCAACTTCCTCCGCGCGAAATGCAACGAGACAGGTTGGAGGTCAACCGTCTGATTGACGGCCAGGCTGCGGTTCAGGCACGAAATTTGCCGGCACTTTGAAAAGTGCCAAGGGTTTCACGAAACTTCCAAATCGGAAGTAGAAAGGCTCGAAAAGAAGGAGGGATAATGTGTAGACAAAGGCGTGCCTTAAAGAAAACTACCCCTTCAACCCCATTGTCATACGGATAAAGATGGGATCTTCTGGCCTAAAAATTTCCCGATTATCCCCTTGACGCATGTAGGGTGGTCTGTCATTAAGATGGCATGACAAAGAAAAGCCCCTCTGCCTCCCCTGACTTCTCGGTTCGCGAGTTCTTCCAGCGTTTCGCGACCGAACAGGATTGCCTCGATCACATCATGGCGGTGCGCTTTGGTGGCACTCGCTTCGAATGCCAGACGTGCGGCAAGGACAGCACTCACCACAAGCTGGCCGAACGTCGCACCTACGTTTGCGCGGCTTGCGGCCACCACGTGAACCCGACCGCTGGCACCGTCCTTGAGAAAACTCGGACGCCGTTGGTTAGCTGGTTCTACGCCATGTATCTCTTCTGCACGACGCGCCACGGCGTGAGCGGCAAGGAACTGCAACGCCAGCTTGGCGTGACCTACAAGACCGCATACCGCATCGGTCAGCAAATCCGTGACCTTATGAGCAAGGCGCAGGGCTTCGACGCGCTTCTGTCTGGCCATATCGAACTGGACGAAGCTTATGTTGGCGGTCGCCGGTCGGGCAAGCGTGGTCGCGGTGCCGCTGGCAAGACGATTGTTATGGGCCTTGCCGAGCGCAATGGTCGCATGAAGGCGGTTGTTATTCCCAACGTCAAGAAAGACACGCTTCGCAGTGTCGTGCTGGCTAACGTCGAACCCGGCGCAACCGTCTCGACGGACGAACTTTACAGCTACGGCTTACTCACTGGCGATGGCTACTCGCATGGTGCCGTGAAGCACGGTCGCAAAGAGTATGCGTTCTACGATTATCAGCGGGACGAAACCTTCCACGTCAACACCGTCGAAGGCTTCTGGAAGCTGTTCAAGGCTTCGGTTCGGTCAACTCACGTCCAGATCAGCGGCAAGCACATGCAGCGTTATCTGGACGAGTTCACTTTCCGCGCTTCGAACCGTCACCGCGTGAACGGGATGTTTGACCTTCTGGTTGGGGCGCTGTGAGCGTCCCAACTAAAGCTTCGAATTGAGAGCGATCGGCGGGTCCGACGCCTTCGGCTTCTGCCTGTGCAGCGAAGTCGTCTAGGCGACCGCTCGCCAGCGCCTCTGAAAGGGTTAAGCGAGCGGTCGTACTCATTAAGCTGCGTCCTGCTGGTCGAGACGCAAGCGGTTCGGCACAATCGCCAACAAGTCGTCTTGCTCTGAAATGCGAAGCATGCGCATATCGCGCACTACTTCCCAGAACCACGTGTACTTGTCGTACAGATCCAGCACCGCACGAGCGCACGTCATTGCGGACGTGTTCTCGTCACCATAAAACACACTGCCTTGTTGGCGACAAAAGCCGTGGCTTTCGAGCACTCGAGCGATCTTCGCCCAAGCGCCATGCCTCTCAGCAGCTTCGGTATTCAGGTCGTAAGCTATTGCATACACGCGACCTGTTCCTTTTATAGGACGATGCCCCATACCTCTCCTCGGGGACATCATTTCTACAGACATAGACCATCCTCTCGAAAAGCTAGAAACTCACTTTCCGACTAGACGAATCCGGTGGATTTTGCTAGCAGGAAAGCACCGAGGCCGTTGGCCCCGGTGCAAGCCGCTAGCTTAGGCTAACAAGGCGGTTTGCCACATGGGATGCTCTCTTTCTAGCTGTAGGTGCTGTGATCTGAGTGTGGTTTCCAAGGATGGATCGGCGTTGCATCGCTTCTCCATCCGGTGTCAGAGCCGCCAGCATCCTCGCTGGTCGGCTCTTTCTCTTTCGGGCCGTACTCGTTGACGATTTCGACCGCCTTATCGCGATCCGCCAAAGACCAACCCGATTTTCCATGACCGATTATGTCCGCACTTCGCGCTAGTAGTGCGCCTAGAGCGTTGACCTTATTCGACCCAGAAATCTCATGCCCATTAGCCTCAATGAACTCTTTGAGTTCACGGGTCTTCATCAGCTTAGTGTTCATCGTAAGAGCCTGCATGGCCAACACTACGGATGTACGCGTCTGCTCAGTGAAGTTGGTAATCTCTACCTTTTCGCGGCTGGGGCTATCTGTACCCTTGCGGCCAAGGGTCGATACCGACCCGCTATCGTTAGGCGCTTCTCCATAGGCAGCGAGGAAGTCGCGCACAGCTTGGAGTTTGCGGACTAGGTCGGCCTCTTCCGCTCGCATTTGCTGGACGATCTCAGCGTTCATGAATCACCCCACATGATGTGTCAGTGAGGTGTATAGCGCATCGCCAGCCGCTTGGGAAGTGTGTAGAACGCTTTAACCGCTTTTCCCATTATCACGTCACAACATTGTGTCAGGTTGTGTCATGGCGTGTCAGTCCGTGGTGGTCCATAGTGGTCCGCTGTCGTCCTTATAGCTACATGCGTCAAGGGGATAATCGGGAAAAATTTAGGGAGCTTTATGTTCTATGACAACGTCTTTACTATAGAGGAAATTCTTAGTAAAGAACTTTACTGATGTGCATATATGTAGTGGCGTGATTCTTTACTTATCTAAAAAGCTGAACTCGCATTCTTTGTGCCATTCACCAAGGGCAGGCTTCGCACTACACTACCAATCTGTCAAAGGGGTGACCACTGGAAGTCGGCCGGTTGCTGGCAGGCGGCTTTTCGGTACGCGAATGGTAGAAGCAGGCCCTCATTTACGCGGGCGGAACGACAGTTGCTCCGGCAAAGTTCGTACCTAGATCGGAGGCGAAGGGAACTACCATGTCGCTATCATCTGATCGTTCGAGCCTGTCGCGTTTGAACAAGGAAATTGCAGCACTTCGCGCAAAGGAAGCGACGGAAGTAAAAAAGGCTGCAGACGCTGCGCGAAAATCTGGCGCGGCCCTAGCCTCGGCGCGCCGCGCGACATCGACAAGCTCTGTAAAGAGCTACACTAGCACTGCTCAACGCGAAGATGGCCACGCGCGCGCGGCGCAAGCGAACCAAAGCAGATATGCCGAGCAGGCCGCTGCAAAGATCAAGAGCGCCACCGATTTGCAGAATAGGATCGCAAAGGAGGAAGAACGCGAACGCAAGAAGGTACAGGACGCCGACGACAAGAGGCGCCGCCACGACGAAAGCCGGCGTAAATCAGACGAGCAGCGCCAACGGCGTGCCGATCAGGCGTCCGCCGCCGCCGCGAACGCTATGAGAAGCCGCATTGCGGATTTGGAGGCTCAAGTCGCGGCCCAGCTCGAGGCGACAGCCTCCGCTACTTCCCCCTTCCGGTTGACCTCAGCGAACGGCTCCGGCGAGATTCACGATGTCTTTGTGTCGCACGCCTGGGAGGACAAGGCGGGCTTCGTTGATGACCTAGTCACCAAAATGAAGGATGCCGGCCTTAAGGTTTGGTACGATACCGACGCTATCGAGTGGGGCGGCAGCATAAGGCAGAGCATCGATGCTGGCCTTGCCGGCTCCTATTTCGGCATCGCGGTGTTTTCTCCTGATTTCTTTGCAAAGCCTTGGCCAAACTATGAGCTAGATGGCCTTTTGGAACGGGCGGTCAACGGGGAGGCGCGGCTACTGCCAATTTGGCATCGGCTTTCGAAGGACGACATCTTGGCCTATGCGCCGTCTTTGGCGAACCGCGCTGCGCTCAACACCGGCATTTCGTCCGCAGACGATATAGTTGTCGAGCTGATCAAGCTAAAAGATCGCTATCGGGCGGCGGCGGACGACGCCGAACCGTCGGAGAACGTCCGGGATGAGGAATAACGAACCGGCGAAGATTGGGCCGTAAGCGGTCAGGCCGCTTACAGTTCCCTAGGTGGGCAAAACTGACATTTAGCTTACGACTCTTTCGGCAAAGGATAGTGAGTATCTTAATGACCGGAATGAGGTCAAAGCCATGATACGGGTAGAGTGGAAGCCACTTTTTCGCATGGTAACTTCCACTGTGCTTGCGACTGGCGCTTTCGGTACATGTCGCTTGCCGACCATGTACGGCGCGAGTCCCTGGGACGGGTCAGACGAGTTGTGGTTCGCTCCTCAACCTTTTGCCCGGACGGGAGCTTCGTCTTGGGATGTTTGCGTTACCGTCTCATCTAAAGATCCATGGGCATCTCGGCTATATAAGGCCACCTGGTTGCGTCCGGCATGTTTGGCAGCGTACAGGGCTTGGTCGGCTTCTTGGACGAACTTGTCGCGGGTTGTCTTCCTCGCGCTTGCAATGCGGACACCGACACTCGCGGTGATTAAAGCAGTATCGCTTCCACCATTGGTTATACGCAGGTCGGAGATCCTTCTGCGGATTGCCTGAGCAATAGCGATACCGTTAACACTCGCGATGCCCCTGAGCGCGGCTATAAATTCTTCGCCTCCATACCGAGCCGAGATCCCGCCATGTCGACCAACCTCATCACCTAGCAATGAGCCAACCTCCGCAAGGCAACGGTCACCAAGCTGGTGACCATAGTCGTCATTGAACGCCTTGAAATGATCGATATCGAGCATGAGTATCGCAAACGGCTCGCCAGATATCTGAGCTGCATCGAATGCTGCTTTAAAATGTTGATCGAAACCGCGCCGGTTGAGAAGGCCTGTAAGAGGGTCTATCTGGCTGAGGCTCTCGAGTTGACGGTTGCTGCTTAATAAATCGTCCTGAGCTTTTCTGCTCTTTAAGGTAAGAATGAAATTCTCATCGCGGAGACGGTCGCTTCGATGCTTGATCAGGAGAGGGAGCGAACAACAAAGAAACGTAAAAGAGATTAGATCGACGCTGTATATCCCTGCTTTGGTTAACAAGATCACGGGGATCACTATGGAACCGAACCCCGAGGCCGCAAGAAGGGCTGTTCCACCTATTCGCAGCGGAGAGAGGATAATGCAGAAGGTCACAAGCATTGCGCCCGCCATTATGTACCGGCTGGCATATGCTCCACCTGCCACCAAACCGATACAAGCTGCAACCCCAGCAAAGACAGCGATCGGCGCGATAGCTGCAAAATGCAGGATCACCCGATTGCGTGCTGGAAGCGAATTTCCCGAAGCATCAACGGAGTGGTCACCCTGTGCCACAGCTCCTGAAGATCAGACGACCACGTGCCGAAAGCTGCGCTTACTTCCAGGCTGACGTCCTGCGCGAAGGTTGGGGGTATCACCAAAGATTTCAGCGCGGCCATCCGAGCAGGTCTACTGCTTGGATTTTGAGAAACAATTAAACCTGCAGCAGGAAAATAATTGAGGGGCTCGACCGACAATCATCGGAGGTAGATGGCGGCAGGATCATCTGCCGATCGACGTTGATGTGGCGTTCAGAGCTACTGTCACTCTATCTTGGTCTGGTTCGCTACACTGCTTCACGCTGCTGCTTTATCGGCAGTTTTCGGATCCCTATCGATCAGCCATTGCATAAATTTTTCAGGGTGCAGCGGTCGGGCGTAGAAGTAGCCTTGTGCCTCGTCGCATCCAATGTCGCGCATCGCAGACGCTACAGCTTGGGTCTCGATCCCTTCCGCAACGACCCTGTAGCCAAAGGCATGGCTTAGATTGATCATCGTGCGAACAAGTGTGAGTTCGCGCTCGCTCGAGATTACGTTCTTCACGAAGGATTGATCGATTTTTACCACATGTGCGGGGAGTTGATCGAGATAGGCAAGACTGGAATAACCCGTGCCAAAATCGTCAATGGCCAATCGGATACCCGCCGTGTCCAATGTTCGAAGCTGCTCCAGCGCAGCTGCTTCATCGACCATCATGGTGCTCTCTGTGACCTCGAGTTCCAGCGCGTCGGCCGGCAATCGATATTTCATCAGACGCAGCTGTATCGCTGCCGCAAAGTCGCTTTCCGCTAGGTTGGCAGCTGAGACGTTGACAGAGACCTGGAGATTGAGACCTGCTCCTCGCCATTCGGCCAGCTGAGCCAGAACCGCTTCCATCACCCATGCAGTAGTACCACGAGCCATCGAAGTCTGCTCGATTATCGGGATGAACTCAGCTGGTGAAACGTCACCCAGGGTCGGATGGCGCCAGCGCAGGAGCGCTTCAGCGCCCCGACAGGCACCTGTAGAAAGCTCGACGCGTGGTTGATACAGCACATGCAGTTGATCATCTGCTTCGAGTGCGGAGCCAAAATCATTGAGCAACGTGAAACGGCGCCGATGTGCTGCGTCGCTAGAGCTCGAGTACACACCGACGAGATCATCTGACCTGCGTGCATCGTGCGCGGCATTAAGTGCGGTTCGCAGGACATCACGCGGCGGCGTCTCACCTGCAGTAAACGGGGTGATACCTATTGAGGGGGTGGTCACAAAACGACGCGTCGATTTTGCAGCGAGGCTAGCAAGAAAGTCGCGCAGTTTGGGCACGTAGGATGCAAGGTCTTCCTCGGCCTCGGCGAGGAACGCAAACTGGGTCGGCGCGACGTGATAAGCGGACCGATTCGAAGGCAATGCGGCACGGATCGTTCGCGCAGCATCCTTCACCATGTCGTCGACAAAGCCGGATCCCATGACACGCGAACTGCTGTTGAGTTGCTCCATCCGCGCTAGATCAACCAGGACTGCCAGCTGGTTGCGACCGGGATTGTCGCGGCCAAGATCAGCCAGATCTTCGAGGAACTGGATACGGTTGGGCAAACCGCTGACAGGCTCGATGCGACCAAACGCGTGCTGAAGCTCGATCTGCGCCATGACCATATCAGCCAGATCTCGCAGGGCGCTGGTCTCTGCCTCTGTCACCTGCCGCGGTTGCATGCCAAGGACGCACAATGCGCCGAGGCCGTAACCTTCCCGGGTGACCAGAGGAGCGCCCGCGTAAAAACGCACGCCTTGAGAAGCGAGGACACTGTCGCGGTAGTAAGGATCGGCGAGCAAATCGGGTAGGAGCACGATGTCCGCCGTTTCAGCTACTTGCGCACACGGTGCTTTGGATCTGGGAATTGAGAGGTGTTCAACACCTATTCTGGATTTGAACCATTGGCGGTCGTGGTCGGTCAACGATATTGCCGAAATTGGCAGGTTGAAGATTTGGCTGGCCATCCGCGTGATGCGATCAAAGCTCTCGCTTGGTTGGGTATCCAGCAGGTTCAACTGGTGCAGCGCATCCAGGCGCTCGGTTTCGATCGAATCTTCAGCCATCGTGTGAACTGATTTGATCCGAAGCCGTTAAGATGTTCAAAACAGGGCGGTACTTTTCCACTCGAAGGATTACCTGATCTGATTGTCGCGGTTTAACAACGCTGATGGCGGCTCGCATCAATCACGTTGGCTTTCGGCCTTTGTAGAAACATTGGGGGTAAATCAGAACGACCCAAACCTTCAGCCGGCTAGCACAACGCCACCCTCCGAAAAGAGCTACATGTGATGCTCGGCAAACCGACAAGCGTGGCGCCTAGGAGTGAGTGAACGCTTCAAAATGGCGTGCAATCGATGGGTTGTTGATGAAAGGACAAGAGTGTCAGCTTAGCCATAGCGCTGCGTCAGTTGGGCGGCCTGGCTGCGCAGCCGCGCAGCTTGGCCATGCACCGCAGTGCTATGCTCGTTGACTACGTTCGCGCTTCCGCCGACCTCCTGGGCGGTAACGACCGCCTCATCTATCTCGAGAATAACGTCGGCATGGACTGCACCCTGGAGACTTGAGGTTCTTCTGATGCGCTGCGAGACGGTCTGCATACCGTCCACGCGCTCGAACACTCGGTCGCACTCGCTCACTACCATCGCGACCGTGTTCTTTATCGCTTTGAGTTCGCTCATGATGTGATCGGTTGCGACTGTGGTACGTCCGGCAAGAGTGCGCACCTCACCAGCGACAACGTTGAAACCACGCCCAACGTCACCCGCTCGTGCCGCTTCGATCGATGCATTCAGCGCGAGCATCTTCGTCTGTGATGCGATAGTGGAAATTTCGCTTGCAACCGAGCCGATGCCTTCAAGATGCCCGGTAAGATTACGAACCGAGCTTCGCATGTTCTCGGTAGTAGCAGCGAGCTGGGTGACGTCAGTTGCTACGTGAGCCACTTCCTGCTCGACTTCTTTGCCCATCAATACAAGCTGACGAACGCCTTGTCCTGCAGCATCGCACCGAAGTGCGCCGGTCTCGGCGAGTTTGGCCAATCCTTCTGCTCCCTGGTCCAGGTGCGACGCGGCATCATCAAGCGCTCCCGCGACGACCAGAAACTTCTCAGCATCGTTCTGACGTTCAAGTTCCAGTCGCCGCACGTGCAGGCGTTCCATGACGATCCGGGCGAGCATCGAAAGGTGGCCGCGTTCAATTTCGTCGAACCCTGCAGGGCGCGGTCGAGGATCGAAAATGCATAACGTGCCGATATTCAGACCAGCCGGAGTCGTGAGAGGGGCACCGGCATAAAACCGGATATGGGGGGGGGGCCGGTAACAAGCGAGTTATTGACAAAGCGATCGTCGGCTTGGGCGTCAGGAACCACCAAAACGGTATTCTGCAAGATGGTATGACCGCAGAATGCTACATCACGCCCTGTCTCCTGAACGTCCAACCCAACTCGTGCCTTGAACCACTGACGTTCTTCGTCGACCAGCGACACTGTGCTGGTAGCAACACCGAACAGGCTTTGCGCAAGCCGGACGACATCATCGAACACCCGTTCGGGATTGCTATCCAAAATCTGGTACGCTGCCAACTCAGCCCTGCGCACGCTTTCATCTTTCGGTACCGGATAGGAGCGGTGGTTCACTTTGTTCTCGTGTAAGACTGGATGAGGAACGATCCACGGCAAACGGCCTGGCAAAGGCCAATTGTCAACATTCGGAAGGCTCATCCGATACCTTGCAATGCTTGATAAACCGTTAAGCACGATGGACTGATGACGGGGTCCTGTCAGATCAAATGCACCGCTGACGTTTTGAGGTTGGCGGGGCAGGGCGGTTGTATGCCCAGATCCCGCAAACCAGCCAGCCCGTTCCGCTACTTCAACTTCTCGCCTGAGGTGATACGCATCGTGGTGATAATGTGCGTTTCCCGCTGTCGTTGCGGAACGTGGAGGAGCTGCTGACAGAACGCGGAATTAACATCAGCCATGAGACCGTGCGGCACTGATGGAACAGGTTCGGTCCGCTGTTTGCAGCAGACATTCGTCCGCAGCGGGTGAGCAGGATGCGCGGGTTGCGCCAATGGAAGTGGCACCTCGACGTCAACGGCGAGTTTCACTACTTATGGCGGGCGGTAGATCAAGAGGGTGAGATCCTCGAGAGCTATGTGACGAAAACTCGGAATAAGGATGCGGCGATGCGGTTCATGAAGAAGGCGCTGAAGCGGCACGGATGTCCCGAGGTGATAACGATCTGGCGTTCCGCAGACGAGAACGTGCGATGCTACGCTTCCGGCAGATGAAGGGCCTACTGAAGTTTGCTTCGGTTCACGCCAACGTCCACAACCAATTGGCTTCGCCGCCCTTCGGGTTAGTTCCGAACGCCATCTTTTTGATCGACAAACCTACAGACCCGAGTGGCAGAACCTCATGGCCCTAACCAGGTTGGGTAAGGGGCGAGCTGCGTCCATCGGAAACAAGTTGCGATTAGACTGACAGCACCAAACGTCCGCTTACGCAGAAACCGGGGGCTATAACTTCGCCGGTGGGAGCTTTGGGCCGAACGAGTCAGGAAAGACGGTGCTCAAGCCCTTCACGGGCACCTCCTGCGGCTTCGCTTCGCGGATGGAGAAAGCAACGGTGAATAAGGAGGGGCGCCTCAGATGAGGCGCCCCTTTTTTTGCATCCGCATTCGCCGAGTAGACGGATTCGTTTACCTCAAAGCATGGTGGCTCGCTGCATTGGCAGACCGATAACCGAGATTATCGAGCATCCATATTTATCAACAGACCTCTTACTGCAGAACGTCGAAAATTGCACAAATCCGGACAAGTTCGTCAGATTGCAAATTCAGCAGCCGACCTTTTATTTCTACAGCCTATCCGGTCGGTATTGGCGATCGGTGTAAGATGTGGTGTCCGGAATTGGGCCGGTTGCAGACAGTCTGGTTTTAGCGTGAGAACTTGAAAAACGGACCTTCAGCAAACGGAGCAGAAACCGCCCTGATTAATGGGAGCATACCTTTGGCCGGGCCCAATCGATGGGCTTGAAGTCAAGCAGCTTTTGCTCGACCCAGTTGGGGCGATGGCCGGTGAAGGTCGCAGCGGTAACCCGCTCGAAACGCTGGCCGTCCATCTCGTAGGTGATCCACATTTTCGGGTTGCGCAGCAATCGAAGCGCAACGTCGTGCTCCACGAGGCCGAAGTCGGGATCGCGGGCGCGCCGTCGCAGTTCGGGGTCCGAACTGCTTACGATCCGCGTCACCCGCGCCTGATAATCGAACAGGTAGGGCGGCTTGGGGAACACCAGATGGTTGCTCACCCCGCCTTCGGTGTGGAGGTTGCTGAACATCGCGATCGAGCTTTCGGTCTTCAACCCGATATAGGGCGACGTGCAGGCCACGAAGAGCGCCGTAGGTACGGCGTAGACCCACCAAGCTGGTTTGCCGTGCGGCCGCGGCGCCCGATAGGGCTGTTCGAGAAGCGCGGCCCGAACGATCAGCACCATGCTGACGCCGCCGAAAGTCGCCCACACAATCAGCCAGGCCGAGTGCCACAGCAGGCCGTTGCTGCGACCAGGAAACTGCGTTCCGATCGCCAGCGCCAGACCGGCCGCCAGTATCCACACGACGCCGATGACCAGTATCGCCGACCAGCCCGGCCGCAGCCGCGGCACCCGGCGCAGCAGCGATACGCCAGTCGAATACAGACCCGAGGAAACCTCGCGCGGAACGGCCAGCATGTACAGGGCGAACACCAGGCTCGAAAAATCCATGTACCAGGAATAACCTGACAGCGGGATCACGTAGTGGAACGGCAGGCTGACCAGCAGCCCCACCCAGAAGAAGCGCCGCCAGTAAAGGCAGACGATCGCGATCGTCTCGATCACGAAGGTCGACGCGATCGCCAGATATTGCCCGACGATATTGTCGCCAAGGCCATAGGGCGCCATGATCGGCCGGTAGAGCGCGGTCGCACAGCTCGTTTCCGGATCGAGGAAAGCGGTGTTGATCTTGTGGAACACGCCGTAGAAATACATGATCGCGAGCAGCGCGCGGGCGACGACGCGCAGTTCCTCGTAAGGCACGTCGCGGTCGATGGTCGTGGTGCGGTTCTTGGCGATCTGCACGCCGATCGCGATGAAGATCGCCGTGTTCATGAACAGGGCGATCGTCTGATTGTTCGAACTGACCGGCATGCGGAACACGTAGAGCAGGGTCATCAGCGCCGCGACGACCAGCAACATGCGCGTCTTGCGCGGGTTCATGATCAGCAATGCCGCCCCGGCGAGCGGCGCCCAGGCCAGGGCCGCCATGCCCCACCCCTCGTCGCCGCGCAGCAGCGGCATTTGCGAGGCGGCGCTCAGCATCATCGCCACGCCCCACATGACGGAAAAGACGACCAACCCGTCGCTCGGCCTGGCTGCGACGTCGATCTCTGCCTTCGCGGGATGGAACAGCGCGCCGAGGCCGAGCCACCTTGCGGGAGCGGCGGAATAGCCCTGGCTCATTGCGGAACGTCGCCGGTGACGATGGGCAAATTGAAGAGCACGTCGATCATTCCCACGATCACCAGGATCACCGTCGCCGCGATGATCGCCGATTTCCACAAGGCGGGCTTAGGCATCGGATCGTTCATTGTTTGGTTCGCCTGGAGTTCGATGCGGTCGGGATCGGCCCGTTCGCCTGACGCGAAAACAGGCGTGTCGGGTTAAGATCGGCTGCGACTATAAGCCTGTTAAGTTAAGGAATTTGCCGCTGCAACAGCTTGCGACCGCGCGCCACGAGCGTCAGCCGCCGGCCGAGCTTGAGCAGCGGATAAAGGAGCGTCGCCGATCTGCGGTTGGAGAACAGGCGGATGTTGAGGCGGCTGAACATGCTGTCGTCCCGCGACAGCAGCGCGAGGACATGCACCGCCTCGTCGCCGTAATAGACCTTGCCCCGCTGCACGAACAACATCCCCGCATTGAGGTCGTACCCCTCGCGCCAGTATTGCCCGACCCGCGGATCGGACGAGCGCGCATCGATCAGTTCGACCGGCCCGATCGCCTCCTGCAGGCGAACGAACCGCACGTAGTTCTGGCAGAAAATGCAATCGCCATCGTAGATGATCAGATTGTCGGGCTCCGCGCTTTTCATGACAGTGAACCTAACTTGGCCAGGGGGTTGCTGCAAGCCGACGCATAGGGATCGATGAACCCAAGGTAAGTCGTGCGCTCGGGCCGCTGTTCGGCGGCGCCGAAGAAATCGGTCGACAGGAGGAATTTGGTCACCAGTTCCCGCGTCAGTTTTTCGAACTCGGGTTGGATGCGCGCCGGGGCACGGGCGGCCAGCGTCGGATTGTCCAGCATCGCGAACATCGTTTCCTGGGCGTACCAGGGCGTGAAATCGAGGCCATACCGATCCAGAAACTCGCTCGCGAAACCCTGCAGATTGGTGTCGGATATCGCGAGGCCGGGAAACTGGCCGCGCAGATAGCCCATGACGATCCCGGAACGGGTAGCAAGCGCATGGCTGCCGACAAGCCCGACCGGCAAGGCCGCCGCGACGGCTCCGCCGATCAGCAGATTGCGGCGGGTGAGACGCGACGTCATGCCAGCACCCTGTCGGCCGCGCGCATCGCCTGGGCGGAGATGGTCAGGCTGGGATTGGAAGGGCCGCCGACCGGGAAGGTGCTGCTGCCGAGGACCAGCAGGTTGCGCAGTTTATGGTGCACGCAATCCCGGTCGACGATGCTGGTGGCGGGATCGTTGCCCATCAGCGTCGTGCCGATGATATGCGCCTCCGTCCGGACCGGTTTCTCGTCCACCCGGATGCTTTCGATCGGCAGGGGCGCGAGCACGCGTTCGAGATCGGCATGCGCCCGGTCGATGGCCTTCTGCGTGTATTCGCCATGCCCCTCGTAATGCACGACCGGCATGGACGGGGCGGCGGGATCGAGGCGGACTTGGTTCTTCTCGTCCGGCAGGACTTCGAAGACGAGGCGGAGCGGCAGGACCTGGCGCCATTTGCCCGTCTCGTTGCGCAGAGTACCCACGTTCCAGGTTTCGATCAGCGCCCCCGCCCGGTCGCGCCGGCGCGCCTCGTCGTCGTACAGCATGTAGCCGATCCCGGTCACCGAGGTGGAACCGCCGAAACCCTCGACCCCGTCGAGAAACGCCTCCGCGACCACGCCGACCTGTTCGTTCAGGCGGCGGCCGAGCAACGGATGATCGAGCGCGGATCGCTCGAGGATCAGCGGATTGAAGATCGCATTGGCGGCAAGCACGACGAGGTCCGCCCTGGCCGTCATCTCGCGGCCGTTGCGGATATATGTCGCCCCGCTCGCCATGCGGCCGTCATGCGCAATTGCCACGACTTCCGAACCGAGGGCGACGGTAACGCGGGGATCCTCGTAAACCCGCATCAAGCCGTTCTGGATGGTGAACTTCGCATCGACCGGGCACAGGTGACAGATGCCGTTGGCGCAGCACACCCCGCGACCCGCGCCCGGCACGCTGGCGCGCGCGCTGGGCATGTTGAAGATCCGGTCGGGATAGGCCTGCTTCAGCAGCTCTTCCGGGGCGGTGAGGCGATGGGCAGGCTGGACGAACGCGGTCTGGCGGCGATACGGCGCACCCTCGTTCGATCCGGCGAGCGAGATCAGAGCCTCGGCGCGGTCGTAATACGGCTCCAGATCGCCATAGCCGATCGGCCAGTCCTGACCCACGCCGAAGCGCGAGCGCATCTCGAAGTCCGCCGGCAGGAAGCGGGGCGAATTGCCCCACCAGCAGTTCGACCCGCCGCCGAAGGCGATGTTGAAGATCCAGCTCTTGCCCGGATCGCCCGAGCGTTCGTAATAGGGCGCGGACTGGGCAAGGTAATCGTTAGCCCGCGTCGCCACCCGGTCGGCATGTTCAGTCCGCGCCCCGCGTTCCAGCACGAGGACCTGCGCCCCTGCGGGCGCGCCCTGAAGGTAACGCTCGAGAAAGAACGAGCCTGCGAAACCTGTTCCGACGACGATCAGATCGTAGGTCTGCTGCTTCGGATCCGAAAAGGGCACTGCGTCCTAACCGTAAACAGGCGTGATGTGTACGAACCCGCGCATGACATGCAACCTCTTGCTTATCTAACGAATTTAGGATCATGCCCAGTTATAAGCAACGGGTGGAGACTAGCGTAGAAGCATATTCACTCTTCGCTTCCCGTTGTGAGACGCGTATCCTTACCCTTGGCGATAAGTGCTAACGTTTATGTATTGCACCGTCGCGCGCCCTTGAACCGTTCGCCTTGATAAGCGAGTACGGAGGGATGGTAGTTTCGCTTATTTCCGCAGGAAGCCATTCGAAAATCCAGACCTGCCGCCCAGAGAAATAGCGAAGGAGCGCGGCGTCCTTGTCTGGCCCCAGGCTGCGGGCCCAGACTACTGGCGCGGCGTCGATGTTCGCCTTGTTGTAGACGACTTCGGAATGAGCAGGGCTGGCCCGAGTAGCACGAACCAGGACCAGATCCGCGCCGGGAAGTTGCGCCAGCCTCGCCTCAACCTCCGATTTCGGGAAAGTGGTTACGGTCGCGCAGCAGGCTGCGTCCCAGTAGTTCGGCTCGAAGCGAGGCCAGCCGGTTGTCAGGGACAGGGTGGCCATTATGGGCCCGGTGAGGGCAGTAGCGCCCGCAAGCACAGCGGCCAGAACCCGCAAACGCGGCTCGCGCGCGCTCATTGCCCCCAGTCCTGCCATCGCTGGAAGCAGTAGTAGCGGAAAGATCGGTGCGAAATAGTGTGGTCGTGGCCAAGGGGTGATCCACATGGCTGGAATGAAGAAGATGAGTGTTCCCAGCACCAGCGGCTCGCGCCGCAGAAGCCACAATCCCGCAAGGAACGGTATGAGCAGAGACCACCCAAGGTAGAATTGCCAGGTTAAGACGAGTTTGCGCAACAGCAGCCGGAAATATTCAAGCGGATTGCGTCGCACCATACGATACGCGATCGGCTCCCACCCACGGTAGAATGCGCGAACATGGTCAATGCGATTAAAGCTTCGATCGTCCGGGATCAGCCGATCCTGCGTTAGAAATGCGGGAGAGACGGCGTAAACGTTACGATTTAGCGTGTAGGGAGTTTTAAATGCGCTTCCTGTCGCCGCTTGATTATGAACCGCCACCAGTCCAGCGCCGGCACCGGCAAGCACAAGGAGCGGCACCGCCCCGCGCACGGCCAGGGTTCTCAATCGAGTGGCCTCCGCGCGCCATAACCGGGGCAGGGCGAAAAGGCCCAAACCGGCGCAAAGGAAGAACCCCTCAAATGGACGGGTCGCTATAAGCAAAAGGACCCCGGTTCCCAGCAATATCCCGTCGCGCAAGCGGGGGCGGGCAAGTAAGCGGGGAAATGCGCCCACCACCAGCATCGCGCCGAGCGCTGTGACGGCACCGCCCCAGTAAGAGTTGATCCAGAAGCTGTAGAGGCCCAGCCTTCCTACTATCAGCAACCCGCCGAGAAACGCCCAGTTTGCTGGTAGCCAGCCTCGCAACATCCAAACGGTCGCCGCAGCGAGCCCGATGAAAGAAAGCCAGACCCCAGGCCATGGGTGACCGAACAATAATTCTCCGATCACCATCGGCAGGGCCCGGCCGGGAAAGAACATCGATGAATAGGTCGGCTGAACGATGATGTGGAAGCTTTCGAAATGCTCCCAGAAGGGATGTGCCGGGTTGCTCAACCGGCCTTCGAGAAAGGTGTCCGCCAAAAGCATATGGCTATGTTCGTCGTGGACCAACGGCACAGGCGCATCCAGCCAAGGTAAGATGATCGCACGAGCAGCGATGGCGATTAGGGCTACCAGCAGCACCTGCGCCCACGCTGCGGTGGGGACGAAGCGGCCGAGAGCCCCGATCCGATCTGACAGTGGCTCGATGAATGAGCGGGGAAGCGCAGCCGTCGCCAAAAGGGCGATAATTACGGCGACAAGTTCAGCCACAACCGTAGGATAGTTGAGGTTCATGCAGTTCCTCGACCCGACCGTTCATGTTGCGAGCAATGCCTGTCGCAAACCGACAGGCTGCTACTGCTATAGGTATGGCGATCATACTTTGGGCCCAAGTTTTTGGGGCGTGGAGCCACACCGAGAAAACATTTGAGCTGGTAGATAACGCTTCTCGAGGCAAACTTTGCCGGAGATTTCTGACTATTTGCGGCCAAGCTAAGCGTGATTTCCGACGTCTGTTTGTCGCCCCGAACGTGCCATTTTGGGGCATCAAAATAGATGGCATAGTCTTGTCGTTCTACCGGAAGAGGTAGAGGTTCAGCGGTCCAAAAATCGTGCTCAGGTGGATAGTAAAACGCCATGACCAGCGAACGCAAAGACCACAGGCTACTCGCCGGACCGGAATAGGGGTCAATGAGGCGGCTGTCGCTTTTGTAAAAGCCTTGTGTCACCATTCCATTCCGCAGGGCTCGGCGCGTAATGAAATGGTTCCAGATGCAGTCAAGCGCTCGGCGCGCTTCCCCAGCCTCGATTAGTTCATGCTCGACCCCGGCCACGAGAGGCGCCGGCACAGCCATCCGGTAGGGAATACTGCGACCGAGCACGGGAAAACCTTCGGGTCCTATGAGGTAACGGAACTGGGCGACGAAGGCGGTCTGAGCCGCCCGAATGAAAACCGCATCCCAAGTTGGATCTATGCGATCGATCCAACTCAGCGCGTAATGAAAGCCCCACGCATTGTAGTAGTCAATGTGCCCACCGGGACCATCGCTGAACCAACCCTCCCCGACATGAAACTCCTTCACTCGATCGTAACGTGCGCGAACATTGTCAATCCGCTCTGGATAGCCAAGCGCTGTCAGCACCCGATCGATTTGAACGAAAAACAACTGCCAGTTGTTGTCCAGACCCTTCTTGCCCCCCGCCTGGGCAAACCAATCAGCTATCTGCGCCTTTTCTGCGTCTGAGAAATCAGACCAGATCAAGTCCCGCATGAGCCATAATGCCAAGGCGATGTCGGCAGCTTCAACAATGCGTTGGTTGCTCGTGCCAGGCATGTCGCCCCAGTAGGATGAGGCGGATGGATCAGTTCCCGCCAATAATCCCCGCTTGTACGAGTCGACGAGATCAAGAGTCTGATCCTCGACCGAAATTACTGTTGCGCGCCCTGAAGCGCACCACGCGGCGAAAAGTGGCATCATGCGTGCGAAGCCTTCCAATGCGTCGCAATCGGTTCCGCTCCAGCTTGGATGCCCGAAAAAGGTTGCCCCCGATCCTGTCTGATTTCGATAGGTAAGCCAGGATAAGGCCATGTACCGAACAAGGTCATCGTAGGCCTCGTTGTCTGGCCGGGACTTTCGAAAACCTTCCAGCAGATGTTCTGCTCTGGCTGGAAAGGATAGCTGTTTACGCTTCGCTCGTAGCAACCAAGCCGCAGTCTTTGCGGCCGTCCGTGCGGTGCTGATCTTCTGCTTCAAATCCACTCTATCATCTTCTAAAATAGTGGGAGCGGCTCGCCATGCGGAAACAAGCAAAACCGCATCGAAACCTTGGAATAGGGGGTCGCGTTCGTTGCCACGGTCACTTGCCGTGCAACTTCTTCTGATCGAGGTGGCAGAGAGACTGCGATACGTCATGGGCCATTTCACATACCGACGCAGTAGCGGGCATTGCGACGTTCGCCTCCGTCAACGAACGTCGATGTACTGTTCCTCTGCAAACCGGGCAAGAAACGGGAAGTCGTACAGGGTGGCAATGACGAACGTTCCCGCCAGAGCAACTGCAATCAGCATGAGTTTACGTTCGCGAAACAGTTTTTCGGGCCGTTGCGCCGTTGAGTTCGGGACCAGCGACATGCTGAGATACCGGCCATACAGTGCCACCAGCACCGGCATCGCCATAAGATACTCGACCCGATACTTGACGAGAAAGATGCCGATGAAAAACGTCGACAGCATGGCATAGACGAAAACCGACACCGTCAGGCTGATTTCGGAATAGCCACGGAAGCTGGCGCGGTACCGTTCGAGCAGATCCTTACCATGTGACTTGGTGATCTCGCGATATTCCGAAAGGCGCTTGGCCCCCATCAGGAATGCGCCGCCCAGCCAGAAGGCGAGGATGAGTGAAGCGGGCGGGATCGACCACGGGTCCACCATCGCCCACCCATACATGAGCCGCAAGGGGTTGTTGACCGACTCCGATATGACGTCGAGGAAGGTCCGGTCCTTCGAGCGAAACGGGCGTACGTTATAGACGATACCCTGCAGCCCAAACGCACAAGCGATCCAGAACATTGTCGTGCTGGCGAGCGCGGCACAGCCAAGCCCGAGAGCAATGAAGATGAACCATTCCAGCGCGACCAGTCTGCCGTCGAGCCGAACGTTGACCGCGGTGCGCGCCGATTTCGTCGGATGGAGCGCATCAAAATCGCGATCGAGATACTCGTTGATGCAGTAATTGGCTGAAGCAATAAAGAGAGCTGACAGGCCGCCCAGCACAACCGCCGCGATGAAGCTGGGTTCCTGCAATCCGCGCAGCATATACGCCAAGGCAATGCCGGGCAGAATGAAGACATGCTTTGTCGCATGATCAAACCGCGCGATCGACAGATAGTCGCTAAAGCGCCCCGTCGTTTCCAGTGGGGCGACCGTCTTATTCACATATGTCATTCTGTAAGCCACACCCCAATTGAGCGAATGAGCGGGCAATTCCCACAAAGGCCACCGATAGGATAGCGATTTCAGTCTGGTATTCGGTATTGTCTCATTGTTGAACGGCAAGATCGACGGCTTTGAGGGACTTCCGAATTTCCGTCAGCCGCCCCCAAGGGATCAACAGGATGCGCAACCGCGATAAGAACCAAAGTAGCTATCTCCTTGTGAAGGCGGTTGGCTGCTGGGTCGTGATGTCGAAACCTAGCGCCTGATGGGCGACTTCGACATTGCGATAACCCTGCAAGGCAACTAGTTGTTCGCTGCAGTCACCGGATAAGGAGCCGTGCCCATCATCCCGCGTGCACCGCTCTAATTCTTCTGGTGTGTAGTCGCTGGCGACATCGTATTTGCCGAGGAAGCGGGCCGCGTTACAAGCGGTATATTAAAATAAGATGGCCGCTCCGCGCCCCTCACGACGATAAACTGGAAGCTTTGAGATCGTACCGCGGCTGTCAGGATGCTTGGAACGGGGCCAGAAGCTATCAGCATCTAATAACTGAACAAAAGGCAGCTCTCAGGTAACGTCGACAACAGCTCGAACGACCGATGTGGGGCGCAAACCGGCCATAGCCGACTAGGCGGGTCGGGCCGACGTTTGGAACATTCGGTTATAATCGAACGCGGCTGGGCTTTGCGAAGTTGGGGATATTCGCCTTCGAGATTGGAGGCCGCCAATAAAAGTTCTTGATTACGCGGGGGTATTGTCGGGGGTAAGATTCTAAAAGGCATCGTTAAGTTCAAATTGTTTCAATGTCTTAATCGCTTAGTATGAGTCCCACCCGCTCCGCCACCCAATGTCCGTCCTGTCTCAGTTTGCAGTCGCGCCGCGGAGGCGCGGAACAGGACGGTCGCAGAGCGGCATCTCCAATGTGCTGACTCGATTGGCCGGTTATCGTGGAGCAATCTCGACACCGTCTCCTACGGTATCGCCAACGATGGGTTTCCCTGTTTTCAGCGATAGGCAGGCCGCAACCTCCCGAACGGTCTAGGCTGACGGTTCGCCTCTCCGGACATCGACGAGTGCTGAAGACGCGAAGAATCTTAATTCGCGACAGGACGCACCCATATCGGCCTCAAGTGCGTCCGACGGCCTGTTTTAAAGAACCGCTATTCAGCCAACACAGCCCCCACCGTCACAGCTTCCCCCGATCGCGTTCGCCTCGCGCGAAATAGCCACACGGCGACCGTAAGCAGGCACGTCGTCCAGAAGATCGCCACGAACGGCGCGTCGTTGCCGAGCGCAAGACGCGCCAAAAGCGTTGCGGCCATTCCCGAAGGAACACCTGCGACAAGACCCCACCAGCTCGCGCGCAGATAGGGGGAGAGCTTGCCGGCTCTTTCGCGCTTGTCGAGCCAGATGAAGGTTCCGGTCGCCACCACGACCGTCATCGCCAAGCCGAACAGGATGTAGGCGATCTTCACCGGCAGCCCGCCGTAATTGCCGAAATGGAGATTGTAGGTAGAGGCGGCGAGCTGCTGGCCGACCGTCCCGTCCGCCATGCCGGCGGTGCCGCGAAAGACCCCTCCGCCCGAGAAGGCGTAGTATTCGCCAAAGATCAGCCGGCGCGGATGTTCTGCGACGATCTGCATGTGCTGGCCCGCCGTGCCCGGATCGTGCAGGATCACGTAATAGGGGCGGGTCGCGGGATATTCGCGCGCCATGAAGGCGAGCGCCGGTACGGCATTCGGGATCGGCGCGGGCGCGGCGTCGCCTTCGGGTTCGCCGCCGAAAACCGGGGCGAGGGCCGCCTCGCTGTCGCCGCCATAGGCGCTTGCGGCAAGGCCCGCCCCCGAGATGTAGAACAGGCCGATCATTGCCCCCGTCAGCGCGATGGCGAGGGCGAAGGGGATGGTCCACACCGCCAGCCGATTGTGCCAGTCGAGCGTGGCGACATCGTCCCCCCGGCGCGCGCGGAGGCGGAAGGCATCCCGGAAGATGCGCGGATGCGCCGCGATGCCGGAAATGGTGAGCGCAACCAGCATCGCCCCGAACAGGCCGACGAGCGACATGCCGACGACTGCAGGCAGGTTCAGGCGATAGTGAAGGGCCAGCAGGAACTCGGCCCAGGCATTTTCTTCCGGCGCCGCGATCCGGCCTTGCCCGTCGATATGGACCGCCTGCGTATCGGTCGTGATGGTGGTGCGCGGCAGGGCCTCCGTCGGCAGGTGGACGTAGAGATGAGTGGTGGCCGGCCGGTCGCGCTCGCTGGCGAGGACGTTCTCGATCCCGCGCTGGATGCTGGCCGGCGCGATAGCAGTCATCTCGGGCGCGTCGCGCTGTTCGAACCGCTGCCATTCCTCGTAGAGCACGATGGCCGTGCCGGTGGCGCAGATCAGGTACAGCAGCGCGCAGCATATCAGGCCCAACGCCGAATGCGCGGAGATCGCCCGGCGGACGGTATCCTTGGACAATGCGAAGCTCATGCCGTGCCTCCTTGTAGCAGCAGGAAAGGTGCCGAGACAGCCGCGATCCCCAAGACCCAGCCAACCTGCAACGCGCGCTGCGGCATCATTAGAAGCGCGAAGGACAGGATCGGCCAGGCGAGGGGAACGGTGGCGAGGACGGCGACATTGCCGTCGGCCTCGGCGCCGCCCGCGCCGATGATCAGAGCGCGCACGGCCAGCGCCAGCAGCACGCTCGCACCCAGGGCGAGCGGTCCGGCGATCAGGAAGGTCAGCCAGCCGGATCGCGCGCGTGAAGCTATGTCGCCGCTTCCCCGATGGCTGGTCCGGATCGTCTTCGCCCTCGCCTTTCGCGCGGGCTTGCGCGCGGCGACAGCCAGCACGGCGAAGGCAGCACCGGTGGCGACGAGGGCGGCGACTGCCACGCCCCATGCGCCCGCCGCCGCGCACCCCGTCACCAAAGCGGCCGCCAGCACCGCCCATCCTGCGAGGTTCAGCCCGGTCGAGCGCGCGGGCTTGCCCCAGGAAAGCCGGAGCAAGGCCACGCCGGCGATGGCCAGCGCGGCGGCGACGAGGATCGGAGGATCGCCTTCCATCAGAAGCCCTCCATTAGAAGTTCACGGTCAACGAACCGTTGATGCTGCGTTTCTCGCCCGGGAAGCAGTCCCCCCGCACGAGGCAGACGGCGTAATATTCCTCGTTGGTGACGTTGCGCGCGGTCAGGCGGAACTCGAACCGGTCGAAGTCGTAGCCGAGCGACAGGTCGCCCACCGTGCGCCCATCGACGCGATAGGTCAGCAGGCTGCCGTCGACCGCCGAGATCCCGTTGCTCTCATTGCCGCCGACATGGCGGACGCCCCCGCCAAGGCTCAGCCCGTCGAGCATGCCCTCGAAATTGTAAAGGGCGAACAGCGAGGCCTGCCAGTCGGCGATCGAGGTCAGCTCGTAACCGTCGGGGTCTTCGGCATCGAGGTAGCTGACATTGGCGTCGAGCCGCAGACCGCCGATCAGGGCATTGCCCTCGAACTCGATCCCGCGAACCTTGGAAATCCCTTCCTGCTGGCTGTCGCCGCCGACGAGCGAATTGGGATTGGGCAGGTTGGACACCTCGATATCGAACGCCGACAACGTGACGAGGGCGTTGACCCCCGGCGGCTGCCACTTGAAACCCGCTTCGTACTGGCGGCCTTCCTGCGGCAGCAATTGCGCGTTGGTGAGGGTATCGAAGCCGACGACCGGCTCGAAGCTTTCGGCATAGCTTACATATGGAGAGATGCCGGCGGGCCCGCGCCAGAGCAGACCGAAGCTGAGGCTGGTGGCGTCGTCCTCCTGCGTGCTGCCGTTCTCGATCCGGTTGGAGACGTCGTCGAACCGCACCCCGGCATTGGCGACGAGCGAACCCCAGCTCAACTGGTCGGAGATGTAGATCCCGGTGGAATCGACATAGTTGCGCCGGCCGTTGCCCTGCGATTGCCGGACTTCCGCCACGCTCAGCACATCGTCATACTGCGGATCGAAGGCGTTGAGCGTGCCTGCGGCGGACAGATAGGCGGTGTCGGAATCGGTGGTCACGTCCTGCCGCTGCACGCCGACGAGCAATTCGTGCTCGATCGGGCCGGTCGAGAATTCGCCCCGCAGGCGCGCATCGAGGGCGAGCTGTTCGCTGCGGTTGTCGGCCAGGTAATAGGTCCAAGCGCCGTCGCCGTTCGCGTCGATCCGGGGTACGCCATTGCCCTGAAAGGCGATCCAGGCCTGCCGGTAATCGGCCTGCGAATCGACATAACGGCCGACCGCCTCGAACGAGAAGGTTTCGCTGAACCGCTGTTCCATGATCAGCGTCAGCGCGAAGCTGTCGGTGTCGTAGGCGTTGAAGCCGGGTGCGCCGTGATATGCGTAGGGGTCGATTTCCCGTCCGCTGGCCGTGGGGAACAGCGTCCCCGTGACGGGGAGGAACTGGTGCGCGGTATCCGATCGCTGGCGCGAGTAATTGGCCAGGATCGTCACCTCGGTGTCCGTCGCGGGCCGCACGGTAAGCGCAGGCGCGATGACGAGCTTGTCGTCCTCCACCTGTTCGATCTGCGTTTCGGCATCGCGCAGCAGGCCCACGAAGCGGAACTGCGCCTCATCTTCGGCGCCCGGCACGGCAATGTTGATGTCGGTCGCGATCTGCTTGCGATCGAAGCTGCCGTAATCGATCCGCACCTCGCCCTCGGTCACGCCATGCGGCCGCTTGGTCACCACGTTGATGATGCCGCCGGGCGAACTCGCGCCATACAGCACGGAGGCCGGGCCCTTCAGCACCTCCACCTGTTCCAGCGTGTAGATGTCCTGCCGGGTCGTGTTGTAGAACCCGAAGAGGTATTGGAGATTGTCGCGAAACTCGGGCGCGTCGAGGCCGCGGACCTGCGCGAAGTCGCCGCGCGTGGAAAAGCCGAAGGGTTCGGCGGTGACGCCTGCCGAATAAGTCAGCGCATCGTCGAGCGACTGGGCGCCCTTCTCCTCGAAATCCTGCTCGGTTTCGATCGAGATCGAGCGCGCAGTCTCGACGATGGGGGTGTCCGACTTGGTCGCCCCGAAATCGGTCAGCGCGCCGGTAACGATGATCGTCTGCGCGTCCGTCTCGTCACCCGGATCGCCGGTCTGGGCCGAACGGTCCTGCGCGAGCGCGGGCGAGGTGGTCATGAGCGCGAGCGAAGCGGTCGTCGCGAAGAATGTCGGTTTCAAAATTGGCTCCCTGAACACGATCTGACCGCCCGCTAATGCAAGTCATTCGCAGTTGCAACCGTGATTTGGGTCCGTTCAGATTTGCGGCTGGTTTGGGAGACGGGGTCGGGTTCGATTTCTTTGCGACCGAGCAACAAGGTGCAGATGACCAAGTTCGTCCATGATTTGCGAAAGTCGCATTTCTTTTCGCGGAGGGTAAGCAATCCAGCGCGAATAAAGCGATCCACTGCTTTCGCCTGCCGATTAAGCAACGTCCTC
Source organism: uncultured Erythrobacter sp. (assembly GCA_947501005.1). Taxonomy (GTDB): domain Bacteria; phylum Pseudomonadota; class Alphaproteobacteria; order Sphingomonadales; family Sphingomonadaceae; genus Qipengyuania. The sequence goes on from CANMTU010000001.1 coordinate 466,480, forward strand.
GCGATCCAAAACATGCGGCACCTGGCACTCAACACCCGGCAAAGTAGCTCCCCGTTTGCAGTCACCGCCCGCCTTTGGCATGGACCGGCCATGATCAAACGCCCCACCATCGCGCTCGCTGCCGCGGCAATCGCGCTCTCGCCGTCTTCTCTTGTCGCGCAACCGGGTGCCGGGGACAGGCCCGAGGCCGAATTGCAGGCCGACTATGTCGCCAATTCGACCTCGCGCAGGCTTTCGGGGACTTTCGGCGGCAAGAGGGTGGCCTATACCGCCACGGTGTCGGAGACGGTGCTGACCGATGAAGAGGACAAGCCGGCGGCTGCCATCGTGGTGACCTCCTATGTCGCGGAACCGGGTGACGAGACGCGACCGGTCACCTTCCTGTTCAATGGCGGCCCCGGCTCGGGTTCGGTCTGGCTGCAGATGGGTGCATTCGGACCCAAGCGGGTCGCCATCCCCTCCGACGCGCGGGACGACGGCGCGCCACCTTACCCGATCGTCGACAACCCGGACTCGCTGCTCGACGTCACCGATCTCGTCTTCATCGATCCGGTCGGCACCGGCTTCTCGCACGTGATCGGCGACACCGAGGGGACCGAATACTGGGGCGTGACCAAGGATGCCCGGTCGGTGGCGGAAGTCATCCGCCGCTGGCTGAGCGACAACGGGCGGTGGAACAGCCCCAAATTTCTCGGCGGCGAAAGCTACGGCACGACGCGCTCCGCCGCCGTGGTCGATCAGCTGGAGGGGGGCTACAACGATGTCGCGCTCAACGGCGTGATCCTGATATCCACCGTCCTCGACTTTGCGGCGGGCGCGGAAACGCAGGGCGCCGAACTGAGCTACATCACCACCCTTCCGACCATGGCGGCGACCGCCCATTATCATGGCCTCGCAGGTGCCGATGCCGGTTCGGTGGCGGCGTTTGTCGAGCGGGCACGCGAGTTCGCGATCGGCCCCTATGCCAGCTTCCTTCTGAAAGGGCAGACCGCTCCGGCCGCGGAACGCGCGGTCGTGCGGGCGGAGCTGGCGCGCCTGACGGGACTGTCCGAGCCGTTTCTCGAACGCGCGGACCTGCGCGTGAGTTCGGGCCGGTTCTACAAGGAATTGCTGCGCGATCGCGGCCTGACCGTAGGGCGGCTCGACAGTCGCTATACCGGCGTCGATTACGACCGTGCGGGCGAATATCCCGACAACGATCCGAGCTTCTACGGCATTGACGGCGGCTACAATGCGGCGATCAATCACTTCATGCGGGACACGCTCGGCTACGAGACCGACGAGGATTATGTCGCGATCGGCAATGTGGGGCCGTGGGACTGGAACCTCGAGGGCGGGCGCGACCTCAATGCCTATCTGAACGTCACTCCCTATCTCGGCCGGGCGTTGCGAGAGAATGCGGGGATGCGCATCTTCGTGGGGCAGGGCTGGTATGATTTCGCCACGCCGTTCTTCGCCGCCGAATACGCGCTGACTCGCACCGGCATTCCCCAGGACCGGATCGAGTGGCGCTATTACGATTCCGGCCACATGATGTATGTTCGCGATGAAGACCGGCGGGCGTTGTCGGCCGACGTGCGCGAGTTCATCCGCGCTCGCTGATCGCGCTTGGTATGCCGCTTGTATAGACAGGACGGGGGCGGTCGAGGCAAATGCCTGTTCGGTCGTGAATTGGGGTCGGAGGTTGTCCGGTCGTCGGGTTGTCGACATGTTCGCATGACGCAACACGATTTTGGCGGCGGATAATTAGCAATGCGTAGGAGCGGCGCAGAGGCAGGTCCGATCGCGAACGGCATGGGATCGCGCGTTCTTCGCAGGTGTCTGTCAGACCGGATGTGCCGCCTAGAGGGGGGCGGTGATTAGTTAGGTAGGAACAATGCCTTGTCGTCGGAAGCTTCTCATCCGATCGCGTTGCGGAGCACTGGAGGCTACGGTTTAAGACCGGCAACGAGGGGGCTGTATTCCATTGTGCAAGGAAAAACTTTTGGACGCCACGTTTCTCACGAGACGATGCGTTCCGTTCCTTTCGTGCAGCGATTGATCTGGTAATTTAAAGGCTGGAACGGTCGGCCGGCCAAACGGTAGAACGGTCGCACTCTTTCAGTTCCGACAGCGAGCAAAAGCTGATGCGGTTTGCACCGATCAAGACGCCAGGAAAGTTCGCCTCTGTTCAGGCCGATATCCATGGCCGTTCCCGCTTGGAGCGCCACCCCACCAACCGCCAAACTTGACCTGCCGCTGAGCAGGCTCGGCCGAGGGGGAACCCGATCGCTCATCATGAGGTGGAGGAGGTAGCCTGCGCCGCTCGCAAATGAGTTGCAATTATAGCAACTCTCCCCCTTCGAACGGCTTCGAAGAACCATTCGCCGATGCCAGGTCCTTCCTGTTCCCTCGTTTCGATGTTGTCAGTTGTGCCAGCACTTGTTCGAGCTGTTCGTTCAGTTTGGCATTATCAAACTCACGCGCCACCTTTTCTCGCGCCGCCCGGCGAATGGAGAAAACGTCAATCTCGCCGCTCCCTATCTTTTCCAGCGCTGTCGCGATCGCGCCCGCGTCCCCTTCATCTACCAACAAGCCCTCCTCGCCGTCGGCGATCAGTTCGTTGTTGGCGCTGTGCCGCGTCGCTACTGTCAGTACGCCGGTCGCCATGGCCTCCATTAGCGCCACCGGTACGCCCTCCATGTCTCCGTCAGTCGCGGTTACGGAAGGTAGGAGGAATACGTCCGATCGCACCAGCTCCGCGAGCACTGCGCTGTGTGGCTGGCGACCCAGAAACCGAATTTCGTTCTTGCTGCCGGCTGCCTGGATGCGAAGCGCCTCTTCGTCCGAACCAGTACCGATCACCGTGTACTCGATGGGGATACCCGCCTGGCGCACGCCGGCAATCGCGAACTTGATCCCCTTTTTTTCGATCAACCGTGCGACGCTCAATACCCGCAGCGGGCGCCCGATAGGCTTGTCAAACGCCTGCGCGGCAATTCTTTCGAAATCGACACCCATACGCTGGACAATGACTCGGTCGGAACCCGCGCCCCATTCTACGAGCCGCCGTCGCCACAAATGGCTGACCGGAAGCATGAGCTCAGTTTGCCGAAAAAGCCGCCGGTAGTGGGGAAGATAACGCTTCACCGTGCTCAACTTGCTGACGTCGTAGCCGTGGAAGAACGTGCAGATGGGACCACTGAACACCCCTGCCCGCCGCAGCGCTTCCGCGCGCACGCCGGCAGTGCCGAAATGGCAGATTATCGCATCGAAGCGGCCCAGCGCGTCGTCGGTATGCGCGGCCAAATCCAGTGCTGACCCGGGAAGCCTCTGGACGATAGCACGCGCGGCAACTGCCGCCTTCCGCAAATCGTAACGATTCCGAAGCGCCCGCATAGCAAGACGGGGTATGGCGCGCGATCGGTGCACATCGACCGGTTGGAGAGCAACGAGCGTTGCGGTTTCCAGACGCGGATCGAGCACACCTTCACGCCGCTTGGCTGTAATGATCGTCACATCGTGACCGCGGGCGACCATCGCCGCGATCTGATCCGTCACGAACGTCTCGGAAGGTACGGGATACTGAGTGACGAAGAAGGCGAGTTTCACCGGACCGCCCCATGCACCGTCGATCTCGCTAGTGGCAGCGAAAGATCAGTCCCATGCGAACGGCCTTGATGGTTCACCGATCGGACTTCAGATTTTGGACGAGACGCCTCTTCGCAGTGCCGGAATGCTTGAGTCTGCCGTTCAAGGGTCAGACATGCTATTTTCGTCATTTGTAGCGTGCGACCTATTCCGGTAGGCGCACCATTACCGAACCATGGCGTTGAAGCCCGCCGGGGACCGTCCCGTTGCCCCGCTTCTCTCCTTCGAATCGGAAGATAGCCGTAATGCATCTTCACCATGATTCACCTTCCCCATCGACGAACTCAGCGCAATGCAACCAGTGTACGCGCCGGTAGTTGCATCAACACTAATCTTCACATGCAAGTCCGCCGGATACCCCGGATTAATATCGGATATCGTCGTGCCTTCAGACCCGAACTTATCGGGTTGCGCGTTCTCCTTGATCGACCTCTACAACCAGCAAGTCACAGATCAAGGCCGCAGAAACCAACAATTGGCATAGAGTTCCGGTACTCCAATCGGCTTGGACGATCTGCAATACCTCTACCTCATTTCTCCGCGCAGCGCGCGTTTGACCCGGTTTTCCAAGGTATGCGCCAGTCATTTATCGATGTCGACAGCCCGGCGCATCATGCCACGCCACCCCTTCTCGAACGTTAAGCGTTGCCTTTCGCAACCCCGGGTTGCAATTTGCTTTTCAAAGAACGCAGGCTTGCCATTGCGCTTGCGCGCAGGCCGCGCGGCACGAACGAAGCCGCCAGCCAGATGTAGGGCGAGGGCCGGAGGGGGGCGGCACGCGCGGCTTTCAGCAGCAACAGGCGGCCGGCGCCGGCATCGCCTTCATCCGACCGCAAATGCCGCCGGGCACTCTCCATCTGATAGGTATAGGCCGAACCGAACCGGGATGCCTCGAACCCGTGGCGGTCCACGAACATGTTCCGGGCGCGCATGTTGCGGTTGAACCGTGCGGATCGCTTGCCCTCGACGCCTTCGCTCGTTCCCCCGAGGTCATAAACGGCGAGCGGCTCGGCGTCGAAGTCGAATTCGTAGAACCGTGCGATCCGCACCCAGTAATCGTGATCCTCGTTCGCCGGCCAGGTCGTGTCGAAGCCACCCACGACTTCGGCAGCCTCGGCGCGGATCATGGTGCTGCTGGTCCCGAAATGCACGATGTTTCGCTGCAGCATCTTTCCAAGGACGTATCCGCGGGCGTGAGGTCTCCACGTCTCGATGCTTCCATCCGCGTGTTCGATGGCCAAGCCGGTATAGAGCAGCCCGACCCTTCGTGCAGATCGTTGCATTTGTGCGACCTGACGAGCCAGCTTTTCAGGCATCCATGCGTCGTCCGAATCCAGAAACGCGATCAGCTGACCCTTTGCAGCCGCCATGCCCACGTTTCGTGCCGCGGCGACGCCTTGATTGCGCTCTTGCCGCAGGTATCGCAGCCGCTTGTCTTGAATCGTCGAGATATAGGACGACGTCTCGTCGGTGGAGCCGTCATCGATCACGATCAGTTCGAAGTTCCGGTAATCCTGCAGCAGGACGCTGCGAACCGCCCGGTCCAGTGTGGCGGCCCGATTGTAGGTTGGGAGGATGACGGAAACCAGCGGGTCTGTCTCCTGCGTCGCGGATAGCGGTTCGTCACTCGATCGCGCCAGGGCCGAACCTGGGATGGCACGAGGCTTTAAGGCCCTGCCTGCCCGTTCCCCGAGCCTGCGCATTTTCCTGCGCGTCAAGCCAAACCCGCCGTTGCGGTGGCGTCCTGCTTCGGCCTGCTCCCCGATGGCGTTCGGGATCCCGCTTTGGCATGCCCGGGCAATAATGTCGTAGGCTTCGGCCAGAGCAGCCGAATATTGGCCGGCGCGGCCGGTCTCGCGGAGTTGCGTTTCGACCTTTTCCAACACGCGCAGCCGGGCTTGCAGCCCCTCAGCGCTCCAATTGTGCCCACTGAGGGACATCATTCCCGAAGGTTGCCGGCGATAATACCCGATCCCTCCGCCGGACCTGATCAGGGGGACGCCGGCGATCAGTGCACGAAGCATCATCTCGCCGTCGTCGTTCACGCTCATGGTGGGATCCCAGCCACCGGCGGCCTCGTAGCCCGACCGTGACCAGAGTACCGAGCAGGGTGGATGGTACCAGCCTGTCAGCCATGCCGCGATGTCATCGTGCCAGGGCCGCCGAGGCGCGCAGGAAGCCGGCCCGGCGCGCCAGCAGTCCCCGACCAGTTCGTAGCGTCGCCAGGGACAACAGGCGATCGCACGGTCGGCTTTCTGAAGCGCCCCGGCAAGATGGGCCAAGGTGTCGGGAGCCATCAGATCGTCGGCATCGAGGAATATCAGCGCTTCGCCGGTCGCTTCGGAATAACCTGCCGCCCGGGCAGCGGCCGCGCCCCGCTGCGCCACCGAAATTACGCGCACTGGCGATCCGAAGCCGCGCGCAATGGCGAGGCTGCCGTCAGTGCTCCCATTGTCCGCAACGATGATTTCGACGGGGGGCAGGCTCTGGTTCCGGGCCGACCGGATCGCCTGCGCCAGAAAAGCCTCGCCGTTCAGAACCGGTATGATGACAGAGACGCGCACTATCTACGCATAACCCATGCGATCCTCGATCATATCCAGAACTTCGCGCAAGCCCTGGAACGGGACAGACATGTCCCTTTCCAATGGCGGGTCATCACCGTGGTCTTCCGCCGGGACGAGATAATACGAGTGACCCATGGCTTGCGAAAGGGCATAAAAGTTCGGGTTGGGAAAATAGGGGGAGGCGATTTCGACAACCTTGGTGCCCTCGGCGCAGAACATCATGTTGGTCAAGCCGGCACCATGGGGCGCCACCAGAAATTCGGTGCGGCGCATCAATTCGACCTGTTCCTCGAAGCTCAGATCCTCCATGAAAGTTCGCTCGAACCCGCGTGCTTCTAGCATCGGCCAGATTTCGTCTTCGTTTAGCAGTCTGCGAAAGCGGGCCCGTGCGCGGCTGATATAGATCCGCCGGTTGCGCTCCGCTTTGGGGAGGGCGGGGGCCATCGCGTCGCGCACAGGGCGTAGCAGTTCGGGCCGGAAGCGGTCGCTTCCGATCACCGTCAGCTCGGAAACAACGAGTGGGCGGGTTTCGTCGTAGCGAGGTATTCCCTCCGGTTCTATCCCCGCCCTCCGCAGCGACACCTCCTGTGCCGGCTCGAGGCGCAGCGGAAGCAGTGCCTTGTCCAGAAGCCCGAGTTCCTTGGCCAGCAACAGCTTGGGCAGATGGGCGGTGAGCCAGTGGGAATGGTTCTCGTAGACCCGCTCCAGCACCCAGACCGCGCGATTTAATCTGACCGGCGCCGTTCCTTCGGCCTTGGCTGCGTTCAGAACCTCTCCGTGCGGTTGGCGAAACCGGATCTCCCGCAGATTGATAGCGCGGTCGTCGTGCGACAGAATGCCGGGATGGAACTCTCCCATGCTGTCTCGATAAGCAAGGACCGTCGCGTCACGGAAAGTGGCGATGAAGGTTTCGCCGCTCATCCTGCTGGGCACGTCGCGCATCGAATAGCCCCACCAGTGAGGATCGTCGGGAAGCGCTTGGCGCGCGGCGAAATTGCCGGGCAGCGCGTTTGCCGCGTGCGCCGGGGCATGGACAGTCCGGTAGCTGACGGCATCTTTGGTCAGGGATGCAGCTTCGACGTACCGCCATCCGAACCGCTCGGGAGAAACGCCGAGTTCGACGCACTCCCTGCGCAGGCGCCGTACACCTTTTCGCGCAACGCTTTCCAGCCATCCGAGAAAAGCTTTCATAGCGGAAGGGGTCTGCCCATATCGTCAACTGCCTGCATGTCGCGCGGAACATCATATCGAACAGGTGCTTGCAAGCGAAATGGACGGGGCGTCGGATCGTGCCCTTCGATATACACAGGTCCAAAACCGTGCCCGGTTTGAGGCGAACCGTGCCCACCCACAGGATCGGTAGTTCGCGTTTCCCGTCAGAAAGTTGTGGTCGGCCCGGCCATCTTGGCATAGGTATTTTATTGGCACAGGCATGCAGTTAGGCCTTTGCAAGTCGGATGCAGTACCGGTTTGTTAAGGACAGCCGGTGTTGAAGGGCGTTAAACCGAGCGCCATGCCTCACCTCGACGCCGCTTCGGGTCCGGCCATGGCTGACGGTCTGTCTATCAGGCCCATTCTGCGACGATAAGAAATGCTATCCGAGTAATGTACGGCGACCTTGGAGGGGAAAGCTTAGGGATGTCGGGGCTGGCGCGATGCGGCTATACGCCGTGTGGCAACCGCCTGCGTACGTTGACAAGCGTGTAGTTTCCGTGGGCCACCGGCTTTTTTCAACCCGGTCCGGTTCGCGATCGAAGGGAATGTTACGTGATCGCAAGTTTTTCGAAACTGTTTGATATCCTCGACGCGCGTGAGCGTAAGACTTCAGTCGTTCTGGTCATACTCGCCCTGCTGATGGCCTTGGTGGACGTCGTGGGCGTGGCCTCGGTCCTGCCCTTCCTGGCGGTCGTGTCGAATCCGGACTTGATACAGGAAAATGCCTGGTTGCGTACGCTGCACGCATGGGTGGGCGCCCCCGACACGAACAGCTTCCTGATTTTTCTCGGGGTGGCCGCCTTCGTAATAGTGCTGACCTCAACGCTGTTCCGGGCGGTAAGCTTTTATTCGCTGACATACTTCGTGCGCATGCGCGTCCCAAGCTTTTCGCTCCGCCTCATGCAAAGCTACCTCAGCCAACCTTACGCCTGGTTTCTGCAGCACCACACGTCCGACATGGGCAAGTCGATCTTGACCGAGGTCGCCCACGTAGTGAACGGATCGTTGCAAGCCGCGGTCAACCTTGTCGCGCATTCCCTGATGCTGATACTACTCGTCGTGTTCCTCTTGGTCATGGAGCCGATGGCGGCGATCGGTGCGGCACTGCTCTTCGGCGGGGCCTATGGCTTGATCTACTTGCTGACCAAGGGCCCCCTCATGCGAATGGGGACAGAGAACCTCCACGCAAACACCGAGAAATACCAGCTCATGCAAGAGGCGATGGGGGGCATCAAAGTCGTCAAGTTGATGAATCTCGAGCGCAGCTATCTTGATCGCTTCCGTACGCCCGCCCTCCGCCAGGCCCGCGGCCAGGCGGCGACTGCCGTTATCAGCGAACTTCCGCGTCATTTGTTGGAAGTGATTGCCTTCGGCGGGATGATTCTGTTCGTGCTGTGGCTGCTGGTGACGCAGGAAGCAGGCCTCGAAGGGCTCATTCCGATCCTCGGCGTCTACGCGTTTGCCGCGGCGCGGACCTTCCCGACGATTCAGAAGCTGTTCTCAGCAATTTCGACAATCCGTTACGGACAGGCTTCGCTCGATGATCTTCACCGGGATCTGCAGGGCGCGGAGCTGCGCGACATTGACCGGGGAACGAACCTTGCGCCGATACGGCTGCAAGACAAGCTTGAGTTGAAGGATGTGACCTTCTCCTTTCCCGAGGCTGACAGGCCGGCCCTTTCGGACTTGTCGATCTCCATCCCGGCCAACAGTACAGTGGGGATCGTCGGTTCGACCGGGGCCGGCAAGACCACCGCCGTGGACGTTATCCTGGGGCTGCTTGCGCCGAATTCCGGCGATCTGCGCATCGACGGACAGAACATTACCGAGCATAATGTCCGAGCCTGGCAGAAGTCGGTCGGGTATGTGCCCCAAGACATCTTCCTGACGGACGATACTGTTTCCGCCAACATCGCATTCGGCATTCCATCCGATGAGATCGATCACGCGACGATCGAACGTGCGGCGAAGGCGGCCTCTCTCCACGACTTCGTGATGGAACAACTGCCGCAAGGGTACGACACGATGGTGGGCGAGCGCGGGACACGTCTGTCCGGCGGGCAGCGGCAGCGCATCGGCATCGCGCGCGCACTCTACCACGATCCGGATCTGCTGGTCTTCGACGAGGCAACGAGCGCTCTGGACAATCTGACGGAGCGCGCAGTGATCGAGGCCGTGTTCGCTTTGAACAGGACCAAGACCGTCATCATGATCGCGCATCGCCTCAGCACGGTGAGGCATTGCGATCAGATCTTCATGCTGGAGCGGGGCCGGGTGATCGCATCGGGCCCATATGACGATCTGGTTGCCAAACACGCCGGGTTCCGCGCGTTGCATGAAGTGTCGGAGACAACTCAGACTCAATCCGATCCGGTGCATGTATCGTCTTGAGTGGTTCGATTTCGACGTCGAAGGGCATCGTTAACCTCCGACGGAGTGTTCTAGATATATTCGCAATAGCAGTTCGGCCTCCCGGCGCTGATTGCAGGAGCTGACGGTGAGGAGCTGGATGCAAGGGAGCTCGGTTCGCTGCAAACCGGCGTCAGTCAGCGGTCCGTATCAACCGGTTTGGTTCGACGGGCCTTTCGCTGGGTTCGGAGTAATTCGACACCATTGTTGCAGAACGGTTCGGTTGAAAGCGACGCATTGCGGTGAGGCTTTCGCAAAGCTAATCTCAAGCGGTTTCAGGCGTTGGTGATCGGATCGGTCAAACCTGGGGGACCGGGCTTGTCAGTGAACTACGAGCCATCACGTCTGGAGTGAGGCTCTCTAGAAGCTCAACTTCATCTGAAACAGGATTAGTTACATAAACCGAATGGCATCGCCCCGGCCGGCTGCTCGAAAGAATTCACCAAGGTCGGCGAATTGCATTGCAAAGGCGTTAGGTAGCGCCTCCTTAGTAACAGGCAGATTTCATAGGCAGGAGGTAGCAAGATTATGCATGGAGCTAAAGGCAAAGCCTTGCTGATCATCCCTTACTTCGGGAAATTCGGCCCATGGTTTCCGATCTATCTCAGGTCATTGGCGAAGCAGAACACGCTCGATCTGTTGTTGATCACGGACGCCGATCTAACCGACCTTCCGGGGAACGTACGACTGCTGAAAGGCACGTTGTCTGATTTGCAGGCTATGGCGGAGGAGAAGCTTGGCACAAAGGTCAGTCTGCCGACCGCTAGATATCTTTGTGATCTCAAACCTGCCTACGGGCGCTTATTTGATACGTATCTGGAAGGGTACGAATACTGGGCGTTCGGCGATGAAGATGTAATATACGGCGACCTGGATCGTATCCTGAGACCACTTCTCGATGGGCGGACGGATGTATTGACGGCGGATAGTAAGGGTACGCTTGGTCATCTGACTGTCCTGCGAAATACGAAAAAGTTGAGAAACCTCGTTTTTGAGGATGAAAAGTATTTCGAGGTCCTGGCAGGGGAAGATTTTTGGGCCTACGATGAGTGGAGTTGGACACGAAGCGTCGAAAACCCCAGCTCTTTCACCAAAACCGTGAGAAATGCTGAACAGCGTGGAGAAATCTCGGTATTATGGCAGGCTTACAAGATTAGAGGCGATGTGCCGTGGCCTGGAGACGGCATGCGCTATGATGGCAAATCCCTTCACTCTTTGGATGGCAATCAGATAGCTTACTTTCATTGGGGTCGGGCCAAGCATAAGTATTTGAAATACAAGAGGCTATTTACCTTCCCCACAGTGGAGGAAGCGGAAGGGGGCTTCGCTTACGACCGGTTCGGTTTTTATTACCCGACCAAGTTCTTTGGTCAGGAATGGTTGCGCAGCACTGCCCGGCGCGCAGACAAATGGCTCAAGACTTTTTCGGCAGGTAGGCGCCAGACCCTTCGCTCGGCGGCACGGCTAAATTAGACGTGGCTTCCAAGGTCGGTGGCCCGGATTGGATTGCCAACCGGCACGTGTTCAGCCACCACAACTGGCTTTCGGCTGGATATTGGAACGAGACAATCAGGGGTCGCAGTAACCAAGGCTGCTAACAGAGCAGAAAAAGGGCCGGTCAGACATTCACGCTTCGTCCGTTCGATCGCTTTCACGAAGCTTGTAGCACTAACGGTGCCGTGAAAGCGCCAGCCTGATATCCCCCTGTCCAGAGCTTGGGTCTGAGAAAAGTGGCCTACGCTACATTCCAAACCGCGCCGCCTTCCATGCGTTTATAAGCCGTTCTCTCACTCTTGCGATCGGGGGAACGGGCATGGCCATACGATTAAGAACCCTGCGACCAAGAATCGAAAATGATGTGGGCTGACCAACTGGCCTGATAGGACAGTCGATGCAACGGCCGGAAATGCACCTATAAATGATCGTCAATCTAGGTGGATATTTCGCAGTATCCCCCAGCCTGCACGCGAAGCGCCTCGCAGTCCTTCCTCAACTCCCACCTTAAGCAGATCTCAACCACGGTTCTTCAGAAGGGGCACCAGCCTTCATCGAGTGTAATCGCATGGTCCGCACAAAATCCGTATCGCCTGCCTTTCGCTCGGCTGTTCTCGCGGTAGCGTTCGTCTTCGTGCCGCTTTCACTTCTGGGCGTTCATTTTCTGATCGCGCAGGAGTTCGAGGAAGTGCGGACATTGCGTTCGACGGCTGAGCGCACGGTGGAAACGCGGGATCAGCTAAGCCAGCTTCTGACGCTGCATCTCGACGTGGAGACGGGCGTTCGGGGGTATGTGTTGACCGGCAATGTCGATTTCCTCGACCCATACTTCGCCGCCGTTCCCCGGCGCGACAGTCTGTTTGCTAGGTTGCGGGCGGGGCGGGAGGAGCGCCGGCTCGTCAAGCTCGTCGCATTGATGGATGCTTCGGAGCGGCAACTGAGCAATGCTGCGCGCAACGCCGAAGACGTGTCGGACGGAAACGCCGAACGGGCCCGTCGCCGTATTGCCCTTGGCTACGGACGCGAAATGATGAACGACATTCGCGGCATGATCGCCGAGATGGACGCGGAAGAAACCGCGCGTCTTGCAGAGCAGACCAGTGCTGCGGCGGCATCGCGCGAACACGTGCAGCGCACCGTTACTGTCCTGCTGCTTGCGCTTGCCCTCCTGCTCACGCTCGTCACCTTGCTGGTGGGCGCATCGGTCCGGCAACGTCGCCAGGCTTTGGCCGAGGTCGAACAGCTTGCCGTACGCCAGCTGGCCATGTTCGATGGTGCGGTGGACGGGATGTTGTGGCTCGACGGCAATGGCCACCTCACGCGGATGAACCCGAGCATCAGCCGGATGTTCGGCTATTCCGAAGACCAATTGCTGGGGCAGCATGTCCTTGTCTTGATGGAGCATCCCTTTTCGCGGGAAGATGCCGGCGCCTGGCTCGCGGGCGTCGGGATGGCCGGGGTGGATGGGGCCGGGCGCAGGCAGGAGTTTCTGGGCAAGCGCGCCGACGGCGCGACCTTCGAATCCGAGGTGGCGATCAGCCGGGTCGAGGGATCGGGCGATGACGAGGGCAAGTTCGATTTCGTCGCGTCGATCCGCGATATTTCGGCGCGCAAGCAGGCCGAGCGGATGAAAACCGAATTCGTCTCCACCGTGAGCCACGAACTGCGCACCCCGCTCACCTCGATCGGCGGCTCGCTCGGCCTCGTCATGGGCGGGGCGGCAGGACCGCTCGAGGAGAAGACGCGGCGCCTGATCGGCATTGCGCACAGCAATTGCGAACGCCTGATCCGCCTTATCAACGACATCCTCGATATCGAGAAGATCGAATCCGGTAAGATGGAATTCGCGGTTCGCCGCATGCAGGTCGGCTCTCTGGTACGACGGACGCGGGAGGCCATGATCGGCTTTGCCGAACAGCACGGGGTTGTCGTCACGACCGATATGCCCCCATGGCCGCTTTGCATCATGGGCGACCCGGATCGGCTGGAGCAGTTGGTGACCAACCTCCTTTCAAATGCCATCAAGCACTCGCCGGAAGGCGGGGTCGTGGAGTTGTTCTGCATGCAGGAAGCCGGCCGGGCGCGCATTGAAATTCGCGATCGCGGGGCGGGCATTCCGCTGGCCTTTCGCCAGCGCATCTTCGAAAAGTTCGCCATGGCGGATGCTTCCGACAGCCGCGCCAAGGGCGGCACGGGCCTCGGCCTCTCCATCGCCCGGGAAATTGCGCGCCGACACGGCGGCGAGATCGGCTTTGCCGATCGCGAAGGCGGCGGAACGGTGTTCTATCTCGACCTGCCATTGGCAATTGCGTCGGAAATCGAACCGGAAACCGTCGATGCGAGCCTGCCGCTCGTGCTTCATCTCGACGATGACAGCGATTGTCTGAGTGTGGTTTCCAGCGTGCTGGCGAACCGGGCGACAGTCGTGCCCGCCCACACCCTGCACGATGCCCGTCTCATCGCCGCCAAAGGCGGACTTGCGGCAGTCATCGTCGATATCGGCCTGGGCGATGAAAGCGGCCTCGACTTCGTTCTCGAATGCCGGGCGGCCTACCCGCGCCTTCCGATCGTCCTGTTCACGGCCATCGATGACGCGCGCCAGATCGATAGTGCCGATCGCATTCTGGTGAAGAGCCGCGCGTCGATAGACGATCTTTCCGACGCGGTCATTTCGCTGATCGAACGGTGCGAAAAGGAAGCTGCCTGATGCGTGTGCTGTATGTCGATGACGAACCCGATATTCGGGAGATCGCCGATATCGCGCTTTCGCTCGACAGCACGTTCCAGGTGCGTACGGCATCATCCGGCGCGCAGGCACTGTCAATCATGGCGGAATGGAGCCCCGACGTCGCCTTGTTCGATGTCATGATGCCGGAGATGGACGGGCCGAGCCTGCTATCGCATGTGCGGCAGATAGAGCGGTTCGCGTCTCTCCCCGTCATCTTCGTCACCGCCCGGGCGCAGCGAAACGATATGCAGAATTTCGCGACGCTGGACGCGGTCGGCGTGATCGCGAAGCCATTCGATCCGATGACCCTGGCCCAGCGCGTGCGCGCGTTCCTGTAAATGGCCGACCCGCTGCACGCGAAGATGGCGCAGCTTGCCAGCCGCTTTGCAGCAGAGGCGGGGCAGCACCGCGCGGAACTTGCCGCGGCCTGTGCTGCGCAGGATCGCGGCGCAATCGCCGCAAAGGCGCATAATCTGGCGGGCATCGCACCGATGCTGGGATATACAGCGATCGGCGAGGTGGCTCTGGCGCTCGAAGAGGCGGCGGAGGGCGGGGGGGATTACTCTGTCTTGGCCTGCGACCTCGACGCACAACTCGTTGAACTCGCGCCTTAGCTGGTCGCGAAACCCTTCCGGACCATCGTGCCCCAGCTCTGCTGCTTGCGCACGAATTGCCACCAGCCCTGCAGGCGCCAGAAATTCGACAACTGGCGGTATCCGAAATTCTCCACCACCGCGACGGCGGCCAGAATGGCGAGTTCGCGTGCCTTCGGAAAACGGCGAAGCTGGATTTCCTCGAGTATGAGGGTGGCGACCGAAAGAAAGACGCCGAGCGTGAAGGTCACGGCAAGGAACGCCAGGAACCACGGCAATTCGAGCAGACCGAGCCCCCAGAGAAGCGGTACGAGAACATACCCCAAGACCTCTACCAACGGGCCCAGCACGTCGACCAGCAGGATATGGCCGAAACCGATCATCCCGATCCGGCCATAGCGCGGATTGAACAGCATCCGCTTGTGCTTGACGAAGCATTCGAGCGATCCGCGCTGCCACCGTGCGCGCTGACGGCCGAGCACCGAAAGGCTGTCCGGGCATTCCGTCCAGCAGACCGGTTCGGCGATGAATTCGATACGGTAATCCTGTTTGCGCTCCCGCATCAGGCGATGAAGCTTGATGACCAGTTCCATGTCTTCGCCCACCGTGCCGTGGCTGTACCCCCCGACCTCCACCACATGACGGCGGCGAAACAGGCCGAACGCACCGGAGATTACGGTCAATGCCTGAATCTTGCTCAGGCCGACCCGCGCCATCAGGAACGCGCGAAGATATTCGACGATCTGGACCAGCGCGAGGAAACTGCGCGGAAGGCGGATATCGGTAATGCGCCCGGAATCGACCTTGCAGCCATTGGCGATGCGGATCGAGCCGCCGGCTGCGATCGTCAGGTCCGGCTCGTCGATGAAAGGCCGAACGATCCGCAGCAAGGCATCGGATTCGAGGATCGAGTCCGCGTCGATCGCGCAGAACAGCGCCGTGCGGCAGCAATTGATCCCGGCATTGAGCGCGTCCGATTTGCCGCCGTTTTCCTTGTCCAGAACCAGCAGGCGCGGCAGTTTGGGCGAGGCGTAGAAGCTGCGGATCGGCGCGTGGTCCACCCCTCCGTCGACCAGGCGATCCACCGGCTCGAGTTCGAATTCGGCGATCAGCCGGGCAAGCGTGCCGTCCTTCGACCCGTCATTGATGACGATGACCTCGAAATCGGGATATTGCAGGGCGAGCAAGCTGCGCGTGCTTTCGACGATCGAAAGCTCCTCGTTGTAAGCTGGCGCGAGCACGGAGATCGCGGGCGCCTGCTTGGAATATTGCCGCCATAAGGTCGCACTACGCAGGACGGGCGGCCGCGTGCCCAGCGCCGCTCCGGCACAAAGGAGCAAGCCGAGATAGAAGACGGTCTGCAACAGGCCCGTCACGATGACCACGCTGGCGATCGCTTCGGCGGAGGCAACCATCCAGGTCGGAGGATCGGCCAATACGAGCCCGGTCATGCCGCACGGCTCTCGCGCAGCATCTTCGCGGCGGTGCCGGCGACGAGCGCGTCTTCGCTTTCGCTGGCTTCGCGAAGCACGGCGACGCCGCGGGGACCAAGCCGCAAAAGTGCCTCGCTGGCACGGTAGCGCACCCAGTAATTGGTATCGTCGAGCAGATTGCCCAGGATGTCCGCCGCCTGGGTAACACCGGCCTTGCCCGCCGCTTCCGCCGCAGAGGAGCGGACCGTCCAGTTATCGCTGGCCATGCCTTCGATGATGGCTTCGGCCACGGCCGGATGGCCGGTACGGCCCAGGATACGAAACAGACACGGCTGCAAATCGGGTTGATCGACGTATTCGCGCGCGATCGATGCGAGCATTGCGGCATAGTCTCCGCCGCGTTCGGCAAGTGCATCCATCGCGGCCACCCTGGTGCGGTACGAGAGGTTTTTCTCGTGGAGTAGATCAGCCACCGCCCCGGGATCCCGCTCCGCCAGGTCAGCGACGAGAGAGACGAGCAGGAGCGAGTTCTCCCCGTCGTCCGCCTTGAGCTTGCTCAGGATTGTCAGCGGGGCGGGGGCCTCACCGTGCTGCGCCAGTGCCAGCGCCGCGCCGAGGCGAACGTCGGGATTGCGATCGTCCAGCGCCCGCACGGTCTGCTTGCGGCACTGCTCGAACATGGCGAGCGCTTCGACAGCGGTAAGCCGCGCCTGCGCCGACCAGGCGCGCATTCGTCCGGCGAAATAAACGGTCACACCCAGCGCGAAAGCGCGGGCGAGGAGGACGTCACGCTCGGTTCCCCGGGTCATCTCCGCAAGCTCGATGGTGAGCGCAGCCGCAACGCCGCGTTCGATGCCTTTGACGGGTTCGAGCCGCGCAGGATCGCCGTCGAGCAGCTGGGGCAGCATGCGAGCCCGCGCCGCCGCGCGCCTTCGATCGAACCGGGTCGCGATCAGGCGCGCCCCCACCAGGACGAGAAGCACCAGAGCGGCCAAGAGGCATAGCGCGAGGGAGGCGTTCCATAATGTGCGCAACGCCGTCATATCGAAACCTTGAGGCCAACACGCACTTCGGTTCGGTCCGAGCCCGCCGCGCGCCATTCGCATGCGAAACTGCCGAGCAGGGACACCGCACCGGTCAGCGGGGTTTCGCCGCCGCCGTAGAAGCTGGTCGTATCACGGACTTCGCCAAGGTCGGTTTCCGGGCCTGTGGCGATCCCGATGAAGAGGCGATTGCGATCCTGCGGGAAGAAGTCGCCGCGCAGCGATCCACCGATGAGCAAGTCCGAGCTTTCAGCCGAAACTGCGCGAAGACCCGCTGCAAGCGCGTAACGACCGCTCCCGAAATATCGGGTAACGCCCGGGCGAAATGTCCAGACGTCCCCCGCCGGAAATTTCTGCCACGCTGCATCGAGCGATCCGATCGTGCTTTCGGCAATGCGCATATCGGCGCCCGCCTCGATGCCGATCGCCGGGCGAAAGTCCGCCGAAGGCACTGCCGATACGCCCAGCCGCAGCCAGGCGAGTTCTGAGACACGATGGGTTGCGAGCGCTCCGAATTCGACGTCGCGAACATCGAAACGTTCGTACCATGTGCCGCGCGTATTCAATGTCGTTCGTGGATCCAACGGAAACGACGCGGCGATGCCGATCTCTTTCCAGTCTTTCTGCCCCGGTTCGAGGTCGCTTGACGCGCCTTCGAGTTGCACGAATGCGCGCCCCAACGTGGTGGCATCCGCGCGGCGCGCCGCCGCCTCCGCCTTTCCTGTAGTTGCATCGCCATATCCGGGCGCCAGCACCAGCACCCGGTCGAAGGCTCGCTCGGCCGCGTCGATACGGCCGATGGCAAGCAGCGCATAGCCGTACTGCACCAGCGCATCGGTATCGTCCGGATGGGATACCAGCCATTGTTCGAGGAGATCGACGGCGCGCGCGGACCGACCGGCGAGCCTTGCTTCCCGCGCCTCGTCATACAGCGTGCCCTGCGCCGATACCGGTCCGGTCGCGCAGACCAGAAGGGCACACCAGCCAAGGACCAGCGCGCGTTTCATACGCCTTTCAGCAGCCGCGCGAGCCGTGCGAACAGTTCTTCCGGCATGAACGGCTTGACCAGATAATCGTTGGCGCCGATTTCCAATGCGCTCACGATGTCCTTTTCCCCGCGGCGCGCAGTCAGCATGATGACTGGCGTATCGGCATGCCTGGGCGACGCGCGCATCTGGCGCAGCACTTCAAACCCGTCATGAACCGGCATCATCGCGTCCAGCACCACTGCATCGGGCTGCGAATCCTCAAGCCGGGCCAGGGCCTCGCGACCGTCGGATGCCGAGATGGAACGGTATTCGCGCTGCGCGAGACGCACTTCCAGCAACTCCCGCATCAGCGGCTCATCGTCGGCTATCAGAATCGTGTACATGGCATCCGATCGGCGTTTCGCTGACTGGGCAGTTAGCTCGGCATGGTAAAGATGACCTTAATCCCATTCGCCAAAATGGGGTTCGCCGGTTTGGGCAGGGCGCATTGCCTTTGCCAAGTGCGTCTCTGATCGAGCGACGGAGCTACCTGTCCAAAAACCCTGAGCGCAATAATTATGCGGCCCGTTGCCTCCAGCAGGCTTCGACAGAATCGCCCGGACGTCCAACAGGAACTAAGAAAGAGTAAACCCGCCCCCCGCACTTCATCCAGCTTGGGAGCGAAATTCCTTTTTGCAAAACTGCGCGCCTCAAACGGCTTCAAACATGATGCCGTTGCCGATTTGGGGGAACGCGCAATGCAAGAATGCGATTGGTTGGAACGACGCGAAACAGAACGGAGCAAGAAGACCTTTATCCCGGCATGCCTCAATCGTGACGACGCTGTGGCGGTCGCGATGATGCGTGATCTTTCCGAAAGCGGCGCGGGTTTCGAATCCGACCTGCCGGTGTCGATAGACGACCTCATCGACTACAAATGGGGCAATGAGGAATTTCGCTCGGGCCGCGTAATCTGGGCTGACGGATCACGCTTCGGGGTTCGCAATATCAGTGCGCGCAATCCACTCGATTACAGTGGGTCACGCTACCGCTCGGTCCGCGTGCCATCGAAGGGCGCGGTGCGCATTTACTGCGACGGTTCCAGGATCGAGGGGGAGCTGGTCAATGTCTCGCAGCGCGGTTTCTGCGTTTCCGTGCCACCGGCCATTCGCCGCGGATCGCTGGCGACAATCGAGGTAAACGATCACTGTTTCGAAGGCGTCACCGCGAAATGGGTCAGCAAGGACAAGGCAGGCCTGACCCTGCCTGCGCCGCTTTCCCTGACCAAGCTCAACGCGGTCCTCCAGGGGGCATGACGATGGCGCGCAACGATCAGGGCACGCTGTCCTACGTCGATATCGCTTGCATGACCCAAGCCGAACGGATGGCGATCGCCAGCGTCTGCCGGAAGGATATCGATCGGCTTTCGCCCTCGAAGAACTTTCAACATCGCGCCCAGCTGGCGCGAAGCACGACGGTGTTGCGTATGCTGAACCCGCTTCTGTAGGCTCGGGCTGGTTTCGCCGGTACTTGGCGAGCGGACCAGAGCAAACGGGGAAGACATCGAAAAATCGTATCCTAGCCAGCGTCAACCGAGACCAGTGATGGCGACCGTGCCGTGGGCAAAGTGAACCGGAATACGGCGCCGCCCACAGGCCGGTTCTCCCCAGTGATGTTGCCGCCATTGGCTTCGATGATTGTCTGACAGATCGAAAGCCCCAGGCCCATACCTTCCTCCTTGGTGGTCCGGAACGATGAGAAAAGCGATCTCAGGACTTCCTCATCCATACCGGGACCGGAATCCGCAATCGAAATGGCAACCGTTTCGGGCGTCTTCTGCGCAGCACTTATGGTTATCTCGCGCGTCTTCTCCTGCGCCATGAAAGACATCGCTTCGAGCGCGTTTCTGAGCAGGTTTATGATGACCTGTTGGATCTGCACGCGATCCACCACGACTGGAGCGGGCTGGCCATCGATCGAGATCCTGTGCGACACGCCATGAAGTTTGGCCTCGATCAGACCCAGCGCCACGGCTTCATCGATCAACTGGGCCACGTCTTCGGGCTGACGGTTTACCACCCCTCGAGAGACGAGATCCCGTAGCCTGCGAATGATGTCCCCGGCGCGCTTGGCGCTTGCAAGGGCCTGCTCCAGGCCATCGCGAACAAGACTGTCCGTATCCGCGGAACCGCCGATCAGGCGAATGCTGCCTTGCAGGTAATTGACCACGCTCGTCAGAGGCTGATTGAGTTCATGGGCCAGCGCCGACGCCATCGTATCCATGGCACTGACGCGAGAGACATGGATCAACTCGGCCTGCATCTTGCCGATTTGCAACTGCGCTTCGGAACTTTCCTGCATCTTCAGCGCAAGACGCCGGTTGGTTTCCGTCAGAGCATGGGTTCTTTCCTCCACCTGACGCTCGAGATCGTCGGCAAAATTCTGCAGGTTCGATTCTGCAACCTGGCTCAACTCGAGATAGCGTTTGGCTTCCAGCTGACGTGCCCGCGCGCGCAGGGCATTGCGAACCAGATCGACCAGGGCCGCCGGATGCAACGGGCGAGAAACCTGAACGACATTGCCGAGTTCCGCGATGAGGCTCCGCATTTGCGGACGCGAATTTTCAAGCGATGTGAGAACGACAAAGGGAAAGTCGGACCAGGGCGGCTGTTCGGCTAAAGTCTCCCGCCACTGTTCCGCCTTCAGCATCGCTACGGCTTCTTCCGTAAGGATTGCCGCCGCAATGGTCGTATTCTCTATGCGTTCCTTCAGCCCTGCCGGGGCCATCGGTTCGCCATCCAGCCCGGCCATCTCCAGTATTCTCAGGATCAGGGTCTGGTCCCTACCGGTCGGAGCGCAGATGGCCACGATCGAATTCATTGCGCGGCGGACCCGGCTCCCTGCGCTGCGGGATCGTTGCCCTGATAGTTTGGCAGGCCTGTCAGCACTCCGGTGAATTCGGAAAGGACGGAGCCAACCCGAATACCGCGTGAATCGATATGGAATTCCCGCAGCTTGGTTTCGTGGCTTCCGGTACGTCGCTTCATCATCGAGATCGCTCTACGCACTTGCCCCTCGACCTCGAAATACCGCAGAACGATCACGGAATCGGCCAGATAGGTCAATTCGAAGGGGGAACGCATTTCGCCGATCAGCCCGCTTTGCGCCAGGACAAGAAAAGTCAGAACGTTCTGCTGATTGAGGTAAGTCAGAAGCTCGTGCATCTGCAGCAGAAGAAATCGCTCTTCCGGCATGGCGTGCTGATAACCGGTCAGCGAATCCAGAACCACGGTGCCGACACCGGCTTCGATATGCTTACGAATACTTTCCGTCAGTTCGCCGGGGGTCAATTCGGCGGGGTCGATCGTTCGAAAGATGAACTGGCCGCTATCGATGGCGTCCTGAACGTCGATCCCCATCCCCGCATTGCGCCGGAAAAAATTCTGGGCCGTCTCTTCGAAACTGAGGAACAGCGCGCGTTCCCCACGTTCGAGAGATGCGCGAACGAACTGCGTGGCGAGCGTGGACTTGCCGACGCCGGCGGGGCCGACGATCAACGTGTTGGTTCCACGATCAACGCCGGTGCCGCCGATCAGGGCGTCGAGTTCGTTCAGCCCGCTGCTTGCCGCGCCGTGGTTCGGATCGAGACCATTGCCCAGATCGGCTGCAACAAGACGCGGAAAGACCTGCAGCCCACCGCGAACGATCTTGTAATCGTGAAAACCCCCGGAGAAATTCCGCGCGCGCATCTTGAGAACCCGCAACCTCCTGCGTTCCGTGCCGTAAGAGGTTGCCGTTTGCTCCAGCCTGATAACGCCGTGGACGAGGCTATGGAGGTTCACGTCATCCTCTTCCGCCGTGATATCATCCAGAAACAGGGTCGTACAGCCAAGTTTGGTAAAGAAGTGTTTCAACGCAAGGACTTGGCGGCGGAAGCGCAAGGATCCCTGCGACAGGAGGCGAACCTCGGACAGGCTGTCGAAGACCAGGCGTGACGGTTTGACCTTCTCGACGGCCTTCATGACAATGTCGATGGTTTCATACAGCTCCAGATCGGAGGCGAAGACGATCGACTGCTCCATACTGGTATCGAGCGAGAGTTCGGGGGGGGTGAGTTCCTCTATCGTAATCTTGCTCAGGTCGAAGCCATGCGTCCTTCCGACATGGAGCAATTCGTCCCGACTTTCCGATAGGGTGATATACATTCCCGTTTCGCCGCTTTTGGCTCCATCGACCAGGAACTGAAGGGCGAGCGTCGTCTTGCCGGAGCCCGGACGCCCTTCGACAAGGTGCACACGCGCGTCGGCATAACCGCCGTCGAGAATGCCATCGAGACCCGTCAGCCCCGTCGGAACCCCCATTCCGACGAAAGCGGCGTCAATCTCATTCATAACAGATCCCTTTATCCAATGTTAAACCCCCGGTGCCAGGTCGAGCACCCCGCCCGGTTCGATAGCAAAGGCAACCCCAGCGCGCTATCGTATCGCTTCTCGTTACCAGCGGTTCGTTACCAGCGGTGAAACTGCAACCGGGCATTGCTGGGAGCTTGCCCGCCTGACCGGGAGGTTGCCGGATCACCATCCTGCGCTGCTCGCCGGAATGATCGAGCCAAAATTCTACCGCTTGATTAACCACTTAATAGGTTATCGAGCGCATTGGCCGGATTTACATAGATGTGTCAGCCACGACCTTGGGTTGGGATCAGGAAGGCAGATGGATAAAGCCGAACGATATGTTTACGTCGTGGACGATGACCTGGAAGTCCGTAAATCATTGCATTTCCTGCTGGCCACCGCATCGGTGCGCTCGTGGCCCTTTGCGAGCGGGCAGGACTTCGTCGCGCAACTTCCCGACTTGACCCCCGCTCCCGTCCTTCTCGACATCAGAATGCCAGGAATGGACGGTTTCGATGTCATAGGGGTAATGAATGCGCGCGATCTCTATTGGCCGAAGATCGTAATGACGGGGCATGGCGACGTGCCCGTCGCGGTTCGCGCGATGAAGATGGGGGCTGCGGAATTCATCGAGAAACCCTTTTCGGCAGATGATGTCGAAGCCGCGCTCGAACGCGGGTTTCTGGCACTGGAGGCCGAACAGAAGAACCGCGCCCATGCAAGAGCAACCTGTGCTCTGTTCGACACGCTTTCCGATCGTGAGCGCGAGGTCATTTCCGGGCTTTTGAAGGGGCTGCCAAACAAGCTGGTGGCACACAGCCTGGATCTCAGCGTTCGAACCGTCCAGATGCACCGCAGGAACGCCATGAGCAAGCTCGGGCGTAAAAGTCTGCCTGAGATCGCCTTGTTGCTATCGGCGGCGTCGAAAGAGCTCGAAATGGCTTGAGGCGCGGTAGCTGTCGCGGCAGCTTTCGAAGATTTCGTGCCTTTCACCCCGCACCGCCTAACTGGGCTGCTGTGAACTCCCGTCTGCGGGCATCGAAATCTGGGCAGCAAATACTAGCGTGGCGACGAAACCGGCCGCCTATTCTTCACCCCTGAACGCACATCAAGCGGCGGCGCGCTGCTCGATCTTGTCCATGTCGACTTTCGGCAGGATGCCGATCTGGGGCCGGGCAAGCAGATAACCCTGCACGAAGCGGACATCGAGAGACCGCAAGGTGGCCAGTTCCTCCCCGGTTTCGATACCTTCGGCCACGACCAGCAAGCCAAGGTCGCGGGAAAGGTCCATCAAACTTTTGACGATCAATTGCCGCCGCGAGCATGTATCGATGTTCCTGATCAGATGCATGTCCAGCTTTATGGCGTCGGTCTCGAGATCGGCGAGAAGGCCGATGCCGGCATGACCGGCGCCGAAATCGTCGATCGCCGTTGCGAAACCGAGCGCGCGGTATGCTCTCACGATGTCCCTAACATGGCCGGGGTCGAGTTTCTCGTTCTCGGTAAATTCGAAGACCAGTCTCGAAGTGGGCAGCCCCGTTTCCAAAGCGGTCTGCAATGTCAGCCTGATGCATGCGAGAGGGGAATAGACCGCGTTCGGAAGAAAATTGATGGAGAGCTTGGCGTCAGTGTCGAGCAGGCCAGCGGCTACGGCGTCCCTGATCGCGTTGACACGGCAGGCCTGGTCGAACGCGTAACGGTTTTCCTCGGTCACCTGCGACAGGATTTCCTGCGCCGATTGGCCCGCATCCCCTCTTACCAAGGCTTCGTAGGCATAGGGCTGCCCGGTTTCGAGATCCACGATGGGTTGGAATGCGGTTCTCAACCGGAATGGAAGTTCCATCCCATCTTTGCATCCCTGACAATTTCCGGCCATCTCGATCTCCAGCCGGATCGAGGTAAGTTGTTCTTATTAAGAAAGACTTTAGCAAAGCACCGGGCCGGTACCACTCGGTTTGGAGCTGCCGCCGGATTATCATCGTGCCGTAACGTTCGTGCAGCAGCCCCTGGCCCGTATTTTCTTTGGGCGAACGACAATAGGCTGTTAGGGGGCCGCCCATGCTTACCATCGATGGTGTCACAGTCCGGCTTGGCGGCCGGGCCATTCTCGAACGCGCCAACGCGACAGTGCCCATCGGCGCGCGCGTGGGCCTTATCGGACGCAACGGCGCGGGCAAGTCGACCCTGATGAAAGCGCTGATCGGCGAGATCGAGGCGGACGAGGGCGAAATCACGAAGCCGTCGCGCGCACGGATCGGATATATCGCGCAGGAGGCGCCCAGCGGCACGATGACGCCGGAAGAGGTCGTGCTGGCTTCCGCCACCGAACGTGCGGAGTTGCTGACGGAACTCGAAACCTGCACCGACATGGACCGGATGGGCGACATCCACGATCGCCTGCTCGCGATCGATGCCTACAGCGCACCATCGCGCGCAGCCAAGATCCTGAGCGGCCTGGGCTTCGACGAACAGATGCAGCAGCGCCCGATGGAAAGTTTTTCCGGCGGGTGGAAGATGCGTGTCGCTCTGGGCGCACTGCTGTTTTCGGAGCCGGACATCCTGCTGCTGGACGAACCGTCCAACCACCTCGATCTCGAAGCGACTTTGTGGCTCGAAAATTTTCTCAAATCCTATCCGGCGACGCTGGTGGTCATCAGCCACGAGCGGGATCTTCTGAACAAGGTGGTCGATCATATCCTGCACCTGCAGGGCGGCAAGCTGACGCTGTATCCCGGCGGATACGATGCGTTCGAGAAGCAGCGTGCCGAACGCGCGGCGCAACTGGCCTCGGCCAAGGCTTCGCAGGATGCGCAGCGCGCCCGGTTGCAGGATTATGTCGCCCGCAACAGTGCGCGCGCATCCACCGCCAAGCAGGCGCAATCGCGGGCCAAGATGCTGGCGCGGATGCAGCCCATCGCGTCGCTCATGGAAGATCCGACGCTCAGCTTCGACTTCCCCGACCCCGAGGAACTTCGCTCGCCGATGATCACCCTCGATGAGGCGGCGGCGGGGTATGGCGACGCGCCGCCGATCCTGCGGCGGTTGAGTTTCCGGATCGAAGCCGACGATCGGATCGCGCTGCTGGGGCGCAACGGCAATGGCAAGACCACCTTTGCGCGCCTGCTGGCGTCGCAACTGATGCCGGCGGAAGGGGAGATGAACGCGCCCGGCCGGCTGAAAGTCGGCTATTTCACGCAATACCAGGTCGAGGAGCTGGCAGGCGAGGACACCCCGCTGGACCTCATGCAACGCACGATGGAAGGCGCGGCCCAGGGCGCCGTTCGCGCGCAATTGGGGCGGTTCGGCTTTTCGGGTGCGCGCGCTCAGACGCGGGTCGACACGCTATCGGGCGGGGAACGGGCGCGGCTGGCGCTGGCGCTGATCACGCGCGACGCGCCGCATCTGCTGATCCTGGACGAGCCGACCAACCATCTGGACGTCGATGCGCGCGAGGCCCTGATCCAGGCGCTGAACAGCTATTCCGGCGCCGTCATCCTTATCAGCCACGATCGCCACATGGTCGAATTGACCGCGGATCGGCTGATCCTGGTGGATGGCGGAACGGCCCGCGAATACGCCGGCAGCATGCAGGATTACATCGATTTCATTCTCGGGCGCAAACCCAGGGACGACCAGCGCGGCGGGGGCGGAAAATCACGCAGTTCGCGCGGGACGAAGACCGATAACCAGACGCGCTTTGCCCAATCGGAACTGGCCAAGGCGGAAAAGGTGGTGGAGCGTCTGACGGCTGACGTGGACAAGCTCGACCGGTTGATCGTCGAATGCAGCGGGCAAGGTTCCGGGCACAACAAGACATCGATCCAGGACCTCCTTCAGCAACGGGCCGAAGCGGCAGACAGGCTGGCCGAAGCGGAGGAAGCGTGGCTGACTGCCAGTACCGCAATGGAAGCGATCGCGGTGAACTAGAGGCGCCGGTTGCGAGGATGAGCGTGGATGGATTGTCCGAACGGGCAACCCATTCAGACCAAGATTGATTGTGTGGTGGCCAGCTAAACTCGATCGGCGCTCCCGGAGGGAGGGAACCGTTCAGGAAAAAACCACCGCCGCCCGAAAGCAAATGGCCCGCTGGCGGCGATGATCTACATACCTGCTGGCGTGTGCCAGGCTCGGCCTCCATCGCGAGAACTGTGACGTTTTCGTGAGCATCACCGTCACATTGCCTTCAATCTGCAAGGGTTTCGTCACGAGAGCTGCTCAATCGCTGCGTAGGTGCCCCTCCCAACGGAGGGCACAATGCATAAACTCAAAGCCAAATTCCTTGCCGGATCGATCCTGCTCGCGGCGGCGCCATTTCCCGTGCTGGCGGGCGAGATCGTCGGCAGCGTCAGCGATGCCAGCGAGACGATCGCGCTGCGTGATGCCGAAGTGCGGATCGTGGAACTCGACCGGGTCGTGGCCACCGAGAGGGACGGCTCCTACCGCTTCGCCGATGTGCCGGCGGGCGAATATACGATCGAAATCCGCTATGTCGGGGCGGAGACGCAGACGCGCACGATAACCGTCCCCGCCACCGGAACGGTGCGGCAGGACGTGCAGCTCGCCTCCGGTTCGCCGAACGAGATCCTGGTCATCGGGCAGGGCGCCAATCTCGCCAGTTCCCTGTCGCGCAAGCGCGAGGCGGACGGTGTGGTCGATGTGCTGACGCGCGATGCGATCGGCCAGTTTCCCGACCAGAACGCGGCGGAAAGCTTGCGCCGCCTACCCGGCGTCAACGTGTTGAACGATCAGGGCGAGGGGCGCTTCGTCGCCGTTCGCGGGCTCGATCCCGAACTCGTGTCCACCTCGCTGAACGGCGTACGCCTGCCGGCGCCGGAAAGCGATGTCCGCTCGGTCGCGCTCGACGTGATCTCCAGCGACATCATCGAATCCATCACGGTCAAGAAATCGCTGACCCCCGATATGGACGGCGACACGATCGGCGCCTCGGTCGAGATCGAGACGACCAGCGCCTTCGACCGCAGGAAGGATCTCCTGACCGCCCGGCTGGAGGGCAGCTACAACGACTATTCCGGCGAACTGACGCCCAAGGGCAGCGTCGATTTCGCCGCGCGGCTGGGCGCGGATTTCGGCGTATCGGGCGGCGTTTCCTACTATCGCCGCAAGTTCGAGACCGACAATATCGAGGCGGACGACTGGTTCGATGTGGACGGCACCGTGTTTCCCGCCACGGTCGAATATCGCGATTACGATGTCGAGCGCGAGCGGTTCAGCGCCTCGCTCGGCTTCGACATGCGCGCCGGCGATGCCACCGAACTTTACCTCAAGGGGATATACAGCCAGTTCGACGATCAGGAATACCGGCGCCGCACCACCTTCGACCTCGGCGATTTCGAGGATGACGGGCCGAGCAGCGTTTCCGGCTCGCAAGCCGGTTTCAGCGATGCGGACCAGGAATTCACCGTCGAGCGCGATCTGAAGGACCGGTTCGAAAGCCAGAAGATCCGTTCCATCGTGGCGGGCGGCGAAAGCGACTGGGGCGACTGGTTCGCGGCCTATTCGGCAAGCTGGGCGAAATCGACGGAGAAGGAGGATGGCAGCATCGATCCCATCAACTTCGAGCGCGATTTCGATGGTGATGGCTTGACTGTCGGCTTCGATTATTCCGACCCGCGCGTGCCGCGCTATTCGGTGACCGGCGAGACGACCGACTTCTTCGATCCCGCGACCTACGAGCTGAACGATCTGGAATTCGTCGACCTGTCGGATGCGCAGGACGAGGAATATGCGCTGCAATTCGATGTCGGTCGCCGTTTCGCGCTCGCCAGCGGCGAATTCACCGTTCAGGCCGGGGCCAAGGCCCGCTGGCGCGACAAGTCTTACAACAAGACCGTGCAATTCTACGAGAACGACGCCCTCACGCTGGCCGATGTGCTGGGCGCGGGGCAGACCTATCGTCTGGGCGATATCGGGCCGGTTGCGGGGTACACGCAGTCGCGCGAATATTTCGAGGCCAATTTCGCCGCATTCGAGCTCGTTCCCGCCGACAGCCAGTTCGACAGCGCGGTGGAGGATTACGCCGTCGCCGAAGACATCGCGGCGGGATATCTGCTCGGCCGTTACGAAAGCACGACCCTGCTGGTGATCGGCGGGGTCCGGCTCGAACATACGGACAACGATATTCGCGGCAACACCGTCACCTTGATCGAGGAAGACGGTACGCTACCCGGCGGCGCCACGGCGAGCGAGGATACCGTCCTCGTCAGCCCGGTCGGGTTCGAGCGCAGCTACGACAGCTGGCTGCCCAGCCTCAACATCCGCTACGAACCGCGACCCGACATGGTGTTGCGCCTCGCCGGTTATCGCAGCCTGGTGCGCCCGAAGCTCTCCGCGCTGGCACCGCGGTTCGCGGTCGAGCAGAACGATGACGGCGAGCGGGAAGGCGAATTCGGCAACCCCGACCTTCTGCCCTACAAGGCCTGGAACGTCGATGCGTCGGCCGAATACTATTTCGCCTCCAATGGCGCGTTGACGGCGGGCGTCTTCTACAAGAGCGTGGAGGATTACATCGTCGACACCCAGCAGGACGACGGGACCTTCAACGGCATCGCGTTCGACGAAGCGGTCATTCCCATCAATGGCGAGAGTGCGGAGATCTTCGGCGTGGAACTAAGCTACGCACAGGCGCTCACTTTCCTCCCCGCGCCGCTCGACGGGTTCATCGTCAACGCGAACTACACCTTCACCGACGCGACCGGGACCGTGTTCACCGATGGTGATATCGGCGATCCGCGCGAGATTCCGCTGCCGGCGACATCGCGGCACACGGCGAACCTCTCGCTCGGCTACGACAAGGGGCCGGTCGATCTGCGCCTGTCGGGCACCTATCGCGACCGCTATCTTGACGAACTGGCCGACGAAGCCCCGCTCGACCGGTATGTCGACAATCACTTCCAGCTCGATCTGAGTGCGAAATTCCGCCTGACGCCTGGGGTCCAGTTGTTCTACGAATGGATCAATATCAACAACGCGAAGTATTTCGCCTATAATCGCCTCGGCGGTCAGCGGAACCTGTATCAATACGAGGAATACAGCTGGACGATGAAGGGCGGCGTGCGGGTGAATTTCTGATGCGCTTTGGCTCGAAACTGCTCGCTGTCGTCGCCTGCGTTGTCACCGCCGGGTGCGCGAGTATTCCGGCGGCGGGCGATCCGCCGGTCGAGGTTTTCGCCGTGGCGGAGACCCGGCCGGTCGGCACAGCCAACGAAGATGCGGCCGACGATCCGGCAATCTGGCGCAACGCCGCCGATCCCGCCGCCAGCCTGATCGTCGCGACCGACAAGAAGGGCGGGCTCTATGTCTACGGCCTCGATGGAGAGGTTCGCCATTTCATCGCCCGGCCGGGGCTGAACAATGTCGATCTGGTCGATATGGGGGCGGACGGCGTCATCGTCTTCGCCAGCGACCGGTCCGATCTTGCCCAGGCGAAGATCGCCCTGTTCCGGCTCGATACGCAGGCCGCGCGCCTGCTGCCGTTGGGGACGGTGGCGTCGGGGTCGGGGGAAGCATACGGCATCTGCGGTTACCGGCGTGGGAGCCAGCTCATCGTCTACACCGCGCCCAAGCAGGGCAATATCGGCGAATGGTCGGTTGCTCTCGGCCAGACGCCCGGCGCCACCCTGCTGCGGTCGCTGCGCGTGCCGAGCCAGCCGGAAGGCTGCGCCGTCGATGCGCGCGACGGAACGCTCTATATCGGCGAGGAGGCTGGCGGCATCTGGCGCTTCCGATCGGGGGAGACGGCGGGGGAAATCGTCGCAGCTGTCGACGGTCGAATGCTGGTCGCCGATCTGGAAGGCCTGGCCCTCGTGCCCGAGGGGGCGGAGGGCGGCTGGCTCTACGCCTCGAGCCAGGGCGACAATGCCTATGCCCGCTTCCGCCTGCCCGAT
This sequence comes from uncultured Erythrobacter sp., assembly GCA_947501005.1. GTDB lineage: Bacteria > Pseudomonadota > Alphaproteobacteria > Sphingomonadales > Sphingomonadaceae > Qipengyuania. The sequence continues at coordinate 496,858 of CANMTU010000001.1, forward strand.
CTGGCTCCCGCCGGGCGCTTCCGGATCGCGAAAGGCCGCGTCGGATCGACCGAGGAGACGGACGGGATCGAAGCCATGCGCGGTGATTTCGGCCCTGATTTTCCGGGCGGGCTGTTTGTCGCGCAGGACGGCGTAAACGAAACCGGCGCGCAGAATTTCAAGCTGGTTCCTCTTGCCGATATCGAGGGGGCGTTGGGGTTGTAGCTCGGTCTGGGGGAGGGGCGGGGCGGCTTTCGTTTAGCTATGACGAGCGGAAGCCGGCACGGAACGGATCGGTGTCGGTCGCAGCTAGTCACCGCCCGCGCCCTGCGACTACAGCCCGAAAACCAACCGCCCCGTTCCCGTTCTAACCGAAGGGGCAGGCGCGGCAGAAAACTTCGACCGCACCCTCGATCCGCTCGGCGCCGCGCTTGTTGTTGCGCGACATGCCGAACCGGCGCGCGAGATCGCCCATTCCCTTGCACATCGCGGCGAAATGCTCGGCGGCGAGTTCAGGTTTCGATCGCCGCAAGTCATACGCAGCGACGATCGAGGCTGGCGGGTTGCACAATGGACTTTGGGAAAATCGCCAACTCGGTGATCGACGGGTACACGGGAGGCGCTTAATTGCCAACTTTTCGATTGCCTATCGCGCCCTCAAGAACACGGCCACAGAGCTCCGAGGCTGGCGTTTCCGACGAATGGCGAAACCCCCACGGCGAGAGCCATGCCGGGGCGGAGAGAAATACGAGCGAAACGGAATTCCCGCGCGGGAAATTTTACGAAATTTGGTGCTTGTCAAACTTTACGAAAACGTCTTATGTCGTTCATTGGGAGAGGTAAAAGATCACCCCGGTAAACAGAACAATGCGTAGAGCAGCGTTTACATGAGGGCTCGGCCACTCCCGCGCACCGACACTGGTGTGATCAGGGAGAGGTCATGAAAAAGCAATATCTCGAAACCGCCTGTATGTCCGCAATCGCAGCCGGTCTGCTGTTCGTGCCCGGAACCGTCTGGGCGCAGGAAACCGTCGAGCCGGATCCGGTCGACGTCGTCGATGAACCGGGCCCGGTCAGCGATGCCGATACCACCATCGTCGTGACCGGATCGCTCATTCGCGGCACGCCCGAAGACAGCGCGCTGCCGGTCGACGTCTTCTCGACCGAGGAGTTCGCCCAGGAGGGCGTCACCTCGCCGCTCGACTTCATCAAGGACATTCCCGCGGTCGGATCGGTCCTCGGCGATTCGAACCAGTTCTCCGCGGCGGCACAGGGGCTGGGCGGGGTCGGCTCGATCAATTTGCGCAATCTCGGGGCGACCCGCACGCTCGTGCTGCTGAACGGGCACCGCACGATCGTCTCGCCGGGCGACGGTCTGGTCGACACCAACCTCCTGCCCCTGTTCGCCTTGCAACAGGTCGAACTGCTGAAGGACGGCGCCGCCGTGACCTATGGGTCCGACGCGGTCGCGGGCGTGGCGAACTTCATCACGCGCAAGCGGTTCGACGGGGTCGAGATACAGGGCGACTACCGCTTCATCGACGATAGCGACGGGGATTGGACGGCCAGTATCCTGGCGGGCAAGAACCTCGGCACGGACGTCAATTTCCTGGCCGGCTTCGGCTATCGCCACCGCTCGCCGCTCGCCGCGATCGATCGCGACTATGCCAATCTGCCTTACGAGGTCAATCCGGCCGGCTATTCCGTCGTCAGCAATCCCGCGACGTATTTTCCGGCGATCCGGCCCGGCGGGCCGATCCGCAGCAATCCGCGCGCCGCGGTTCGGCCGACGCTCATCTCCGGCACGCCGTTCCAGGATGCCGGATGTACCGATCTCGGCGGAACGCAGGTTTTCTCGGGCGGTGCGGCGCCGCTGTGCGCCTACCAATTCACCGATTACAACAATCTCGTCGAGGATCAGGATTTCTACCAGGCCTTCGGCCAGATGAACGTGGACCTGTCCAACACGGTCCGCTTCAATGCCGACGTGCTGTGGGCGCGCAGCGTGACGCGCACCGCTCTCTCGCCCTCCTATCCCTCCACCACCGGGCCGGCGGGTCCCGGTACAAGGTTCAACTATTTCGTCCCGGCCACCAATCCCGGCTTCGCCGACTTCGTCGAGCAGACCGGGTTTCCAACCGCGATCGGGCCGTTCACTCCGGGTGCCGCGATCCTCGTCTACCGGCCGTTCGCGCTGGGCGGCAACCCGTTGGCGGGCGAGCCTTTCGGCAATGAAAGCTTCGGCAAGAACAACAGCTGGCGCGTATCCGGCGGCTTCGAAGTCGACATGGCGACCAACCTCGTCGCCAGCCTGCAGGGAACCTACATCCAGTCGAGTTCCGAATCCAAGATCCCCGACTACCTGCCGGTGCGCCTGCAGAACGCGCTCGACGGGCTGGGCGGGCCGGACTGCAACGTCGCCACCGGTACGCCGGGCCAGAACGGCTGTCTCTATTACAACCCGTTCTCCAACGCGATCGCCCTCAATCAGGCAACGGGGCAGACCAATCCCAATTACACCGGGCCGCAGGGCCAGGCGAACAGCAACGATCCCGAACTGCTGCGCTTTCTGTTCGGCAATACCGGGACCCGGCAGCAGGAACGCCAGGTGGTGATCGATGCGCTGATCAGCGGCGATCTGGGCGGTATCGATCTGGGTGCCGGCCCGCTCGCCTTCGGGATCGGCGCGCAATATCGCTCGACCAATTTCAGCAGCACCGGGCGGAACGACGAAGGCCTGTTGCTGAACGATGCGAACCGCAATCCCTGCCCGATCCTTGGCGACACGACATGCCGGGTTCGGACCGGGCCGTTCGCCTTCCTCGGCCAGTCGCGCAACGTCGATCTGGAAGGCGATGTCTATGCGGTCTTCGGCGAGGTACAGGTGCCGATCCTCGAAACGCTCGAGGTCAATCTGGCGCTGCGTTACGAGGATTACGGCGGGCTGACCGGGTCCACGCTCGATCCGAAGGGCAGTTTCCGGTTCGAGCCGGTGCCGTGGCTGGTGCTGCGCGGCTCCGCCTCGACCACTTTCCGCGGCCCGCTGCCGAGCAACATCTCCCCCTCCACCGTGACGGCCCTGCAGGCGATCGACGCGGCAAATGGCGGCTTCCTCTCGGTCGACATCACCGGCGATCCGTCGCTGCGCCCGGAAAGCGCCTTCACCTACAATGTCGGTGCCGTGGTCCAGACAGGCGGCTTCAACGCGTCGGTCGATTACTGGAGCTACGATTTCGACGACGCGATCGCGGTGCAGGACGAGAACGCGCTGGCTACGGCGGTCATTCCGGTCGCAGGCGGGCTCGCCAATTGCGAGAGCCCGCTGGCGGACCGGCTGACCTTCGCGGGCGGCTGCGTTCAGGGCACCACGACCGGGAACGACCTTGCGCGGATCGGAACCTTCATCGTCAACAGCTCCAAGATCAAGACGGACGGCATCGACGTGAAGGCCGATTACAGTCTGTTGTTCGGGGAAAGCCGGTTCACCGTCGGCGGCGCCGTGACGTGGACGCTGAACTACGATGTCGACCCGACCCTGGTCGAAGGGGTACAGATCGCCGGTGCCTACGATGCGGTCGGGTTCGCCAATTTCGACCGTTCGCCGGGCACGATCTCGGAATGGAAGGGCAATGCCTTCGCCAATCTCAATGTCGGCAACCTCAACGCGCGTTACGTCTTCCGCTATGCCAGCGGCGTGACCGACGATCGGTGCCCCGAGAACGCGCCGTGCTTCATCGCGACCTACGGGACGAGCCCGGGCGATCCGACAACGGAGACCGATTTCGGGCGTGAGATCCCTGATCTGGCGCAGCACGACCTCACCGTGCTGTACGACATCGCGATGAACTTTGCCGAAGTGCAGTTGCAGGCCTCGGTCGAGAACATCTTCGATCAGGACCCGCCGGCAGCGCGGTTCGAGCTCGGATACAATCCGTTTATCGGCAACCCCCTGGGCCGCACCTATCGCTTGGGAGCCAAGCTGCGGTTCTAGGCGTTTGTCGAGGCTTTGACGCGTGCAGGGAGTAGCGGGAAGGGCTGTTCGACGCTTCGTTGATCGAAGCTCGGCTGCCCGTTCCGCTGCTCCCGTTTTGTTTTGAACGGGCGTTGCGAGCGACGTTGCAGTTGCGGCGTTGGGGCGAACCCAGCTTTATCGTCAACATGCGAATGGGCGGCGCTGAGCCATCGTATTGGTTTGCGAATATCGGATGGAATGATGCACGCGCAGCGTTCCTTGTAGGGCGTGCCCGGCCTTCCATCATCTAGTTCTATTTCAGGCACCTTGGCCCCCGTTAGGGAGATAGTTGGCTCTACCTTGAGCCAAGATTGCCGGGGATGAGGGGGGACGAGGGGCTGGATGTGACCATCGCTTCGTCCGTCACCAACATACATGCCTCGCGCAGTGGCCCGTTTCGTATCCATTCGGTCCGCGACAGGCGGACAAAAAATACTTCGAAGTATAACGCTCTGCGCCCACCGAAAACCACGGTTCCGGAACTGATTAGCGGAACGCAACAGGCGCCGCTTGGTTGATTGGTTATTCATCCAATAATTGGAAACGACCCGTTATGACCAAGTACAACCCCAACCTCAGTTCCGCCGTCTTCGATACGCACGACGCAGCGGACCGTGCAATTCGCGATCTGAAGGCTGCCGGCGCCAGCAACGACAATATCTCGGTCGTCGCGCGCGACCATGGCGCAACCACCACGACCGACGGTTCCGGCGCCGAGGCGGCGAAGGATATCGTCGGCAAGGGCGCGCTCGGCGGCGGCATCGGCGCACTGCTCGGCGTGGCGGCGCTCGCGATTCCCGGTGTCGGGCCGCTGGTCGGCGCAGGAGCCATCGCCGCGACGGCTGCTGGCGGCGCGGCGCTTACCGGTACGGCCGTCGGTGCGGCGGCCGGTGCCATCGCCGGCGCGCTGGAAGATCACGGCGTGAGCAAGGAAGATGCGGCCTATTACGAGCGCGAAATGGAAAAGGGCGGCGTGATGGTATCGGTCGACACCGACCACGCCCGGATGACCACCGAGCAGGCGAACGAAATCCTTGCCCGCGCCGGCGGCCATTCGAGTACGATCAGCCGCACGCACTGATCGTACCAGGCGTAAGACTATCGGACGGGGCGGGACGAGTTTCCCGCCCCGTTTTGACGTATGCGATGAGAATCTGCTTTACCGCTTTGCGTCGCCAGGGGCCGGTTATTCGAGATGTCGCTGCGATCAACCGCTCGCCGGCGCCGATATTCTTCCGGGCGATCAGTTCACAAGTCTAGCGGAAGTCGCAAAGGCGGACTGTGACGCTCCGTAACCAAGCTACTCGCTACGCCGCCCGTGCGACTGATGTTAGAGTGAGCCGCCGTCAAACCCTGTGACTTTGCGCGCCTGTCTGGCGCGAAGGGCGTCCCCATTCGCCTCCTGCAAACTTGCCGACCGGTTGCCCCATATCCCAAGTTCGCGCCTCGCCTAACCGCCCTGAGCGCTCGATTGCTTCCGCAACCGGTCGATCCGGTACTGGTCCGCTTCCTGCCGCAGATCGGCAGCCCACCCTGCAGAGTCTTTGAAGATTTCTACCGCGCGCGGTCCGTCCACCGGCAGGTCGTTCGGCCCGGTCCAGTTGATGAGGAGGCAGGCGCCGCCGGGGTCGAGGCTCTCCCATGCGCGCCGCGACGCACGGGCGACATCCTCGGCGGAAAGGAAATACAGCACCTCGGAAAAAAGAATCAGGTCGAAGCGGCCCGCCGGCCAGTCCCGCGGCACCTCGCCGCGCACGAATGTAACGTGCGACCCGTTCTCCACCCGCGAACGCGCCGCCCGCAACGCATTCTCCGCCACATCGATCGCGACCAGCCGATCCGCCAGGGGCACGAGTTCGGCGGTGAGGACACCGGTCGAACAGCCAATATCCAGCACATGCGCGAACCGCCCGTCGGGAAGCGCCGCAAGCGTCGCGGCGCGTTTGCGGCGTTCGTAATCGCTCGTCTCGACGTTCCACGGATCGCGGTCAGCCTCGTAAAGCGCTTCGAAAGCGGTGCGCTTGTCCGTCTCATTGCTCACGGATGAAGATCTCCGGATGGTTTGCGAAATGGTCGACAAACACCGCCGGCATGACGAAACCTTCAGGATCGTCATCGATCAGGTCGCCGGTTTGCGAGCGATAGCAGTCGATCGCATCGCGTTTGGCCGCGAGGAACCGGGCGTCGTGGAAGCATGTCAGACCGGAGGGCGGGGTGCCCGGGCCGAACCGGCCCCATACGGCGAAGGCGAAATGCGGGATCGCCAGCCGCCGCGACACGCGGGTGGCGAGCGCGGCGGCGGTCTGATGATCGCAATGCGGATCGCCCGCCCATGTCGTCCAGATCACGGAAGCCTTGTTCTCCAGGGCCAGGTCTGCGACCTGCTCGACGGTCTCGGGTGAAATGTCCGCCGGCATGCTCGCGCCGTCCGGAAAGGCGAGCCGGTGGACGGCGATCGGCGCGCCCGGACAGAGATGGCCCAGCGCCTCCTGCAATTCCGCGCGGCGCAGCGCGGCCAAGGCATCAGAGCCGTATCGGGCAGAGGATGGGTGCGACGCCTCGCCGTCGGTCAGCAGGACGATCGCGGCCCGTCTGCCGCTCGCCACTGCGGCGGCCAGCGCCATGCCGCAGCCGAACGTCTCGTCGTCCGGATGGGGGATGACCAGCATTAGGCCCGCGCCCGGCGCAAGCTGTTCGATGGGGATCAGCGGCGCCGTTCGCGCAGCGTCCAGCAGGGTGCCCGATACCGCTTCGGGCAGGCTCACAACCGGTCCACCAGTGCGCCGCTTTCCACGAGGTGCGCGGCGGCCTTTGCGCGCTTGGCGTCGGGCGCGGCCTGGCGCAGGAACAGGCGCAGGTCGCGGCAGATGCGCTCGACCGGAGAGCCTTCGATATAGGCCGCCGTTCCCAGTGCACGCTCGACCCGGCCGATCACGATCAGGCAGTGTTCCTCGGTCACCTCCCGCGCAAGCAGCGAGAGCACTGCCGCGTCCGGCTGGGCCCCCTCCGCCTCGACCGCGCAGGCCGCCCGCAGGATCCACAGCCGCATGGTTTCAAGCGCGATGGCGGTTTCGGCAATACGGCGCTGCTGGTGCGGGTCGCCGGCGCGGTCGCGGCCGATCAGGGCATCGCGCATGGTTTCGTACAGGCTTTCCGCTGCGCCAAGATGCGCGGCGCAGTAACGCCAGATACCGCCTTCGAAATGCGGTTCGGTGTAGTAAACGTCCGGCGCGCCCAACCGGCAGGCCGGATCGAGCCGGATCCCTGTGAAGTCGTAGCGGCCCGAGCGCGTCGCCCGCATCCCGCCCATGCGCCAGCTTGCGGGATCGGCGCGGCCGGGATCATCGACCGGGGCCAGCCACAGCTCGGTTCCCGCATCGCTCGACACGGTGACGACCGCGCGCCCGACAGGGCCGAGGCCGGAGGCGAACTGCTTGGTCCCCTCAAACGAAATTTCGGCGTTTCCGTCATCGCGCACTACGGCATCGCCCGGCACGTCCGCGCCCCAAACGCCCAGCAGCGTGCCGTTCCTGACCTCCGCGAACGCGTCGGCCTGCAAACTCTCGCAGCCATACAGGTGGACGAGCTTGACCGCGTTCATATGCCCTTCGAACAGGCGGGCGAGCGCGAGGTTGGCGCGCCCGACCTTGCGCAGCGCGTCGAAGGCGGGTTCGGTGCCGGCCGGCTCGCAGCCCCAGCCCGCGCCGCCGAATGCCTGCGGCAGGCACGCGGCCAGCCACCCTGCGCCGTCCAGGTCGCGCACGTCCTGTGCCAGGTCGCCATCATGCCGATCCGCCTGCCGCGCACGCTCTTGAATGGGAGCGAGGGACAGGCGAGCGAGCAGATCGTCCGACATCGCGGTGCGCATCAGCGAAGGATCGCCCGAGCTTTGCCAAGTTCGCGCAGAAGCTCGCTGTAGCGCAGGGGTTGGAGGCGCGCATTCGCCGCCGTTTCACCCTGCGAACCTGTGACCCTGTTCGCCAGAAGGCGCAAGTCCGCCACCCGCATCAGCCGCCCGTCGCACAGCGGGTCTTCCTGATGCGCGCGTTCGTTCAGGGCCGCGCCGCAGCCGCCTTCAGCCCGGCCATAGATACGGGCCGAGGTGCGCGTGCCGCAATCGCCAAGCGTCACGACCTTGCAGCCCGCCTTCAGGGCCATATCGCACAGCGCCGCATCTTCCCCCGACGGGGGCAGGGGCAGGGCGCCCAGCGCGCCATACACGTCGCTGCGCAGCGCCATGCTGGCGCCCGAGGGCCGATGGGCGAATACGCCGTGCGCCCCGCCGGTCCATCGATCCCACAAGGCGTTGCTGGCATCGAAGAACGCCCGCTCCGCCTCGCCGACCTCGCGCACGCTATCGGGCAGGCGGGCAAGTTCCTCTTCGTCGAGCCGGATGTCCTCGCAGACGAGGTCGTATCCCGAGCGGATGGCCCCTAGCATGTCGCAGCACCAGCCCGGACCCACCCGCGTATCCGCATCGCTCGTCAACAGTACGCCACCGGGGCACAGCCGCACGGCCAAGTCGAGCGCGAACCTGCGAGCGTGGGGGGCGTTTCTGACTTCGGGATCGAGCGTGAATTCGACCGCTAGCCCCGCAATATCGGCGGCGGCGAAGGCATTTCTGACCAGATCGAACGAGCGATCCGTACTGTCGTGCAGGGCAATGACCAGCGCCCCGCTTGCGCCTGACTGTCGCGCCGCCTGTTCCATCGCGCGGGACAGGCTTTCGATGCAGCGCGGAAGGAAGCCTTCCTCGTCGCGCGCCGGGATGGCCACAGCGTAATCGAAGGCAGGGGCGGAAAGGGTGTTCGCCGTCCGCAAAACCTGAGCGCGACCGGCGAACGGATCGCTCCCCACCACACTGTCGATCAATGGCCCGACATCCGGGGCGGGCGGCGGCAAGATCGAATCGCGAAGCAATCCGGGGACGTGCGAGACCTGCCGTATCGGCAACGGGTTCGCACTGCCCCCGGACAGGCTCATCCTTTGGCGGCGAGGTTGACGCTGCGTTCCGCCAGATCGCTCATATTCTCGTCGGCGTCGTAGATTTCGGCGGTGATCTTGTCGAGCTTGCTCACATGATCCTTCTTGCCGAGCGCGTCGGCGAAGGCCTTGGCCGTGCCGAAGCCGCAGATGCCGTAATGGCACATCCGCTGATATTGCGAGAGGATGACCACGTCGCGTACGTCACCGTCCTCGATCTTGGCTTCGAGGGCATGCTTGCGGGCTTCCTTGACCAGCCCTTCCATGCCCTTGCAATGTTCCTTCTCGTCCTCGCCGCAATCCTTGAGCAGTTCCTTGAGCGTCTTGGTATGCTTGGCGATGCCGTCGGTCGCCTTTTCCAGCTTGGAGCGCAGCTTGTCGTCGCTGGCCTTCTTGGCCAGTTCCTTGACGATCTTTTCCATCTGGTCGTTCGCCGACCACAGATCGGCCAGTTCCTCGGTATAGCAATCGGCAAGGTTTTCGGGTGCGGACATGCGTGCTCTCCATGCGTTTTCGTGTTGATACGCCGATGGGAAAATCGGCACTTGATACCCAGTCAAAGTCTTGTAATCCGAAGGCGTTCCCGATGAAGCGGGAGAGGGCGGGGCCGCCTGCGCAATCCGGGGCGGCATGCCAATCGCCTCATGCGGGTCGTCGCGCCGCCTTGTCAGGGGCGGGATGATGCGTTCAAACCCGTTCAACCCCGCCGATCCCGGTCACCGGGGGTCGAAATTCCGCTGCGTCCCGCCTGCCGGACCTGAAACCACGCCACGCAAACCGCCGAGGAAACCATGCGTCAACTCGCCCTGACCGTCGATCCCAGCCAGACCGAAGCCGTCATCGAAGCCGCCCGCAAGCACGATATCGTCCTGTTCGCGCAGGTCGACGCGCAGGCGGAGGACAGCCTGCGCCAGATGCTGATCTTCGAGGCGCCGAACGCCAGGATCGAGGCTTTCGTCGGTGCGATCGAAGACCATGAGGGGCTGCGCGCGATCTTCGCGCCGCAGGGGATAATCTCGCTTCGCCCGCCAGCCTCCGAGGCCGAAGACCAGATGCTCGACATCCAGCCGCGCAGCCCGCTGGAAGTGTTTCTCGACGGATTGCAGAGCATCGGTTCGTGGCCCGGTTTCCTCAGCTATGCAGTCATCGGCGGCATCATCGTATGGATCGGGCTGTTCACGGAAAGCGTGTTCCTGCTGGTCGCGGCCATGCTGATCGCGCCTTTTGCCGGCCCGGCGATGACGCTCGCCATCGCGACGGCGAGGGGGGATCACACGCTCCTTATGCGGTCCCTGTCGCGCTATTGCGCGGCCCTGCTTGCCAGCATCGCGACCGCCTATCTGCTCAGCGTCATATTCGACCAGCAGATCGCGACCGCGCTGATGATCGAGACCAGCATGCGCTCGACGGTGTCTTTCCTGCTGCCGCTTGCCGCGGGCGTCGCCGGCGCGCTCAATCTCGTCCAGTCGGAGCGCAGCAGCCTCGTCAGCGGCGCGGCGACCGGCATGCTGGTGGCCGCCGCGCTGGCCCCCCCGGCCGGGCTCGTCGGCATGGGGCTGGCGCTGGGCGAGATGGACATGGTCATATCGAGCCTGTGGGCGCTTGCGATCCAGATCGTCGGCATCAATCTGGCGGGCTTCGTCGTTTTTCGCATCTACGGCCTCGGAACCAAGGGCGCGCGTTATCCCCGCGGCAATACGACGATAGCACGGGCCTCGATCGTGATCAGCACGATCGCACTGGCGGCACTGCTGGCGGTGCAGTTCTGGAAGACGCCGCAATTCCAGCAATCCTCGCTCGCCCAGCGCATTTCCGCATCGGTGCAAAAGGAGGTGATCGACACGCCGGGCATGCGGCCCATGATCATCCAGTCCCAGTTCACCCGCAACCGGTCGTGGGGAGAGAACCCCGTCTGGGTCACCGTGAAACTTCAGGGCGCCTTGTCCGAAAGCGAGAAACAGGCCTTCGCCAACCGGCTGGAAGCGCGGGTAGAGCAGGAATTCGGGGTGACGGCGCTGATCGAATTGAGCGCGGTCTCGTAAGGCCCCGCTTGACCGGGCCTGCGGGGCTTCGGCGCTTGCCATGCCTGCCACATGGCGATACGCAACTGGCGAAAGCGGGATTTCCCGCCTTTCGTAGAGGGTTATGACGATGCGCCTCGTACCATGTTTGCCGTGTGGACGGGGAAATTGCGGACGTGGTGAACTTGGCTGAGACGGACATCGACATTGGCGGGCAGGCGGCGTTCGATGGGCTTGTCGACCTGACATCGCAGATTTTCGATGCGCCGATGGCGGCGCTCCTGGCGTGCCGGGACGGTAGCAAGCGGGCCGAGGCCCTGCTGGGGCCGAGCGAGACGATCGAGCGGATCTACGATGACCTGTCGCTCAAATCGCGCGAGGAAAACGAGCCCTTCGTCTTCCGCAAATTTTCGGACCACGAGATCGGCCTGCCCGAGGGGGGCGAGATCCGCTTCCTGTGCGGACTGAAGCTTTGCACCTCCGACGGTTCGACCAGCGTGACGCTGATCGTCGCCGATAGCGAGCCGCGCCCCGGCGGGATCACGCCGCAGCAGGAGCGGTCGCTGGAAATCCTGTGTTCGCAGGCCGTGTCGCAGATCGAATTGCGGCAATCCCAGGCGATCCAGCGCGCCAGTTCCTCGCGTCTCGCCTTCCTGGGCCGGCTGGCGGAGGCCACGCAGAACCTGACCGATGCGACCGGTATCATGCAGCGGACGGCGCATCTGATCGGCGAACATCTCGATCTGGAGATCTGCGCCTATGCCGACATGGACGCGGACGAGGACGGGTTCACGATCGGCGGCAACTGGGTCGCGCCCGGCGCGCAAAGCATCGTCGGCTCATACCAGCTGTCGCGGTTCGGCGAACTGGCGGTCACCAATCTGAAAGGCGGCAAACCCCTCGTCATCGACGATACCGCCACGCTGCCGCCGGGGGCCGAACAGATGTTCGCCAGCATCGGCGTGCGCGCGACGATCTGCATGCCGCTGATCAAGGAAGGCAGGCTGACCGCCCTGATGGCCGTGCACAGCGCCCGGCCGCGCAAATGGACGAAGAGCGAGCTGCACCTGATCGGCGAGGTGGTCGAGCGGTCGTGGGCGCATATCGAACGCGTGCGCTCCGAACGGACCGCGCGCGAGACGACCCGGCGGCTGAACGCCATCCTCGGCAATACCCGCTCGGCGGTGTTCCTCATGGATGAGAGCCAGCAATGCATCTACGCCAACGCCGCCGCCGAACAGCTGACCGGCTATGCCTTCGCCGAAATGCGCGGGCGGCCGCTGCACGACGTCGTGCATCACAAAAAACCCGACGGGTCGCATTACCCGATCGAGGAATGCCCGATCGACCGGGCCTTTCCCGAACGCGCGCAGATGTCGGGCGAGGAATTGTTCGTCGCGCCCGACGGCGAATTCTACCCCGTCGGTTTCACGGCCAGCCCGGTGCTCGACGATCAGAAGCAGCCCATCGGTACCGTCATCGAAGCCCGCAATATCACCGAGGAACGGCGCGCGCGCGAGCATCAGGACCTGCTGATCGACGAGCTCAATCACCGGGCGAAGAACCTGCTGGCCATCGTGCAGGGGATCGTCGCCCAGACGATGAAATCGTCCGATCCCGCGATCCGCCACGCGCTTGAGGGGCGGCTGATGGCACTGGCGGCGGCGCACAGCCTGCTGACCAAGCGCAATTGGGAGCCTGCGCCGCTGCAGCAGATCGTGGCGGATGCGCTCGAACCCCATGTGCAGCAGCACGTGTTCCATATCTCGGGGCCGCATCTCATGCTCGCCTCGAAAACGGCGGTGTCGATGCTGCTGGCGTTGCACGAACTGGCGACCAATGCGGTCAAATACGGCAGCCTCTCGGTGCCCGAGGGCAAGATCGACGTCACCTGGCATACGGATGAGGGCATGTTGCATTTCACCTGGCGCGAGAGCGGCGGGCCGAAGGTCGTCGTCCCGCAATCGCGGGGCTTCGGCAGCCGGATGCTGGAACGCGGGCTCGCCGCCGAGCTCGACGGGCAAGTGCGCATCGACTTCGCGCCGGACGGGCTGGTATGCGCGATCACCGCGCCGCTGGACGCGGCAACGGCATGAGCGCGCTGCAAGGCATGACGCTCCTGCTGGTGGAGGACGAGCCGATCGTGGCCATGCGTGCCGAGGACATGCTGCTCGAACTCGGCGCCGCCACGGTCGAGCTGTGCTACCGCGTCGATCCGGCGATCGCGGCGATCGGGCAACAAGGGTTCGACGCGGCCGTCCTCGACATCAACCTCAATGGCGAGCGCAGTTTTCCGATCGCGGCCATCCTGACCGAACGCGCCATCCCTTTCATCTTTGCCACGGGCTTCGCCGATCGCGAGACGCCGTTTCCCGGCGCACCCGTGATCGGCAAACCCTATCGGACGCAGGAACTGGCGCAGGCGCTCGGGCGCGCCCTCGATCGGCGGGCCAACGAGGCGGCATCCTGATCCGGAACGCGAACCGGAACTCCAGGGCTGGGTCAGAATGGTAATCAACGAAGCAATTGATATTCAATGGATCGATTTCGACATCGTCGCCCGCCTCGGCGTTGCGGCGTTGCTCGGTCTGGCCGTAGGACTGGACCGGGAATTGCGCGGCCACGCCGCCGGGATGCGCACCCACGGCATCGTCTGCGTTTCCGCCGCCGCGATGGTCGTGTCGATGCTGTCGCTTCATGCGCAGTTGGGCGGGGCGCGCAGCGATCCGCTGCGCCTGTTCGAGGCGGCGGCTTCGTTCATCGGGATCATCGGCGCGGGCCTGATCGTGTTCAGCCGCGGACAGGTGCACAATCTCACCACCGCGGCGCATCTGTGGCTCGCCACGATCCTGGGCATCGCCTGCGGTGCGGGCCAGTGGCCGCTGGTCCTGATCCTCTCGGTCATCAGCCTCGTGATGGTGACGCTGTTGCGGTTCGTGGAAGGCTGGTTCGGACCCAAGGACAGGCGGCTCGATCACGAAGGCCGCAACGACGTGGAATAGCAGGCGGAAACATTGTCGGGGCCGCGCGCATTCAGGGTAAGGGGGTTTCGTCGCGCGGAAAAATGTTCGAAAGACTGGTTGGATGACAGGTTTGGGAAACAGCGCCGGCATCGATAACGCCCATATGTGGACGCCCTATTGCGGGGTCGCACCCGATCCGGCCGGCTGGGCGGGGGCGTGGAATGCGGATCTCGTCCTCCTCGCCATCGTCAGCGTCGCTCTGGTCCTGACCGCGCGGAGACATCCTGAACGCACCAGGGATTGCGCGGCGGCGGCCGGGGTGTTTCTGGTGCTGTATGTCTCGCCCCTGTGCGCGCTGGGATCGGCGCTGTTCGCGGTGCGGACGTTCCACCATGTCGCCCTGTCGTTGATCCTCGCGCCGCTGCTGGTGCGGGCCTTCGCACTTGAGCGGGTGGCGGCGCGCATGTCGTTCCCGCTGCTGACCGCGTTGCAAGCGGGGGTGTTCTGGGCCTGGCATGCGCCTCCGGCATATGCCGCCGCCCTGTCGAACGATTTCGTCTTCTGGGCGATGCAGGCCAGCCTGATCGCCACGGCAACCCTGTGGTGGGCCGCACTGCGCCGGGCGGAGGCGCCAGCCGCGGTCGCAATGACGCTGGCAACGATGGTGCAGATGGGCGCGCTCGGCGCCTTGTTGACCTTCGCGGGCCGGGCCTTCTACGCGCCGCATTACCTCACCACGCAGGCCTGGGGGTGGAGCCCGCTGGAGGACCAGCAGATCGCCGGGCTGATCATGTGGGCGCCGGCATCGGCGGCCTATCTCATGGTCGCGCTCGCCATCCTCTATCGTTCGATGCAGCCGGCCCTCGCGCGATGAAGCCCTGGGTCCAGCAATGGCAGGAATGGTCGGTCAGCTACCGAGAGCGGGGCAAGTACACGCCGGTCGGCGTGGCGTTTCACTGGACGATGTCGGCGATCATCATCTGGCAATTGATCACCGGCTGGCTGATGGGGCGCTATCTCGTCGGCGCGGCCAAGCTCGATGCTTACGAACTGCATTCCGAGATCGGGTTGACCGTGCTGCTGCTGGGCGGGTTGCGCCTGCTCTGGCGGCTGATCGTTCCCGGCCCGATCAACGATGCCGACAATCATGGCTGGCGCAGCAAGGTGGCGCATGCGATCCACGCGGTGTTCTACCTGCTGTTCGCGCTCCTGCCGCTGTCGGGCTGGGCGATGTGGTCGGCCATCACCCCGGCGCGCGATCTGCACCTGGCCGGCATCGTCCCGCTGCCCGCCATGCCGTTTCAGGATTTCTCCCCCGAATTGCAGTACTGGGTGCTGGAATTCGCGATGGACGTTCACGTGACCTGCGTGATCCTCCTGGCGCTGGTCATTCCCGCCCATGCACTGGCGGCGATCAAGCACCACTTCTGGGATAAGGACGACGTGCTGGAGGGCATGTTGCCGGAGGTGCCGGATAGCCGGCAGCACCCGAAAGGGCCGAGCTATACCCCGCCAGCCGCGCCTTCTCCCGCTCGGTCAGAAGCTGGCTGATGCGGGTCATCGTGTTGTTCGGATCGCCATGCCGCTCCCCCGCATCCCAGGCCTTAAGTTGCGCCTCGAGATAAGGGGCGGGCTGCGCGGCCAGCGGGGGATTGCCCTGCCCGACACCGGCGCCGTTCGCGCCGTGACAGCTGGCGCACGAGGGCAGGCCGCGCGACGCGTCTCCCTGCTGGTACAGCCGCGCCGCCGCGCAATCCTCGGCATCGGGCGTGCTGGCGGCGCCTTCGGGAACCGGCAGTTCGGCATAGTAATTGGCGACCTTCTCGCGCGCCGGCCAGTCGAGATGATCGGCGATCCAGGTCATCTGCGGATGGCGCCGCTGACCGCGCGCGAAATATTCGAGCTGCCGCGTGTGATAGCCCGGATCGAGCCCGGCGAGCCGGGGAACGTGGCTGCCATTGCCTTGGCCGTTCAACCCATGACACGTCACGCAAGCCCCGCGCGCACCCGCATCCCCGCCGCTGAGCGCGATGACCTCGCCCGAAATCTCGTAGCGGTCGGTGTTCGGTTCGACTGCGCTGCACGCAGGAAGCGCAGCCAGCAGAACGAGGCTCGCGAGTGTCGCCGGCATTTTACCCATCCTTTCGGGAACAGTCCTGCAACCGGACCGGTTCCCGCAGGGATGAGGGGACCGACATGACCGGCGGCAGGCACCGATCATATCGCGCGGCGGCGGCACTGCTGTGCCTTGCCCTCGGCCTTGCCGGGTGCAAGCAACCGCCCGGCCCGCGCTACATCCCCGATGCCGAGGATGCAGCGCGGGGGCGCGCAGCGATCGAGCGTGTCGGCTGCGCCGCCTGCCACGAAATTCCCGGGATCGACTGGCCCGAGGGGCGCACCGGCCCCTCGCTCGTCGGGTTCGACGATATCGGCCTGATCGCCGGCGCGGTGCCGAACACGCCGGAGAACCTCGCGCGTTTCGTGCGCAACGCGCCGGCCGTCAAACCCGGCTCCACCATGCCCGCCATGCCTCTCACGCAAGAAGAGGCTCGCGATGTGGCGGCATATCTCTATGGTCTCGACGATGAATGACAGCAGCGACGTTTTCGATGCGTGGTGGGGCTGGCCGCCGCCAGTGCTCGATCCGGCAGGGCCTTATGCCGATAGCGTGGTGGTGCTGGCCTGGGCGCTGTTCGCCATGGGGGTGCTGGTCACCGGCATCGTGGTGGCCGCGCTGTATGTCGCGATCAAGGGGCCGCCGCATCTCAAGGCGAAGCTCGGCGGGGAAAGGACGGTATGGATCGGCGGGATCGCCTTTCCCGGCGTGGTGCTGACCGGCCTGCTGGTCTGGGGCCTCACGCTGACCGCATCGATCACCGCGCCCGCGCCCGCCGACGCCATGCGCGTTCGGGTAACCGGGCACATGTGGTGGTTCGACGTCGAATATCTCGACGCCTCGGGCGATGTCCTGCTGCGCGATGCGAACGAACTGCATCTGCCGGTGGGCGAACCGGTCGTGGTCGAGCTGGAAAGCGGCGACGTCATCCATAATTTCTGGGTGCCGAACCTGTCGGGCAAGGAGGACATGATCCCGGGGCGCCGCAACGAACTGGTCGTCCAGGCTGACCGGGCGGGGCGCTTCGGCGGGGTCTGCGCCGAATATTGCGGCGGGCCGCACGCGCTGATGGGCTTCGTCACCGTCGCGCACGACCGGGCGGGCTGGGCCGACTGGATGCGGAACAGAACCATGAGCCTGCGCCCCGCGGTCGCCGATCAGGACGTGCCCGGCGAGCTGACAGCAATCACCGGCCGGGTCGCGCAGACCGGGAACGAGGCCCTGAGCGGCCGGCAATTGTTCATGGAAAGCGGCTGCGCGGCCTGCCACCGCGTCGGCGGGACCGAGGCGAACGGCCTCGTCGGCCCCGATCTCACCCATGTCGGCAGCCGGCTGACGCTGGGCGCGGGCATCCTGCCCAACAATCGCGGCACGCTGATGGGCTGGATCGGCGACAGCCAGTCGATCAAGCCGGGCAACCGCATGCCGAGCTACGACATGCTGTCCGCCGACCAGCTGAATGCCATTGCCGCTTGGCTCGAGCAGCAGAAGTGAGCACCGCCCCGCTCGACCGCACGCGCGATGCCATGGAAGGCCGCACGTCCGAAACCGGGTTCGATCACGAACTCTATCGCCTGTTCCCGACCCACCGCCCCCGGCCCGAAGGCGAGGTGGAGGAGCTGGAGAAGATCTGGGACAATCCCAAGGGCTGGGGCCTGCTGACGGTCGTAAACAACAATTACGTCGGCTTCTTCTACGTCGCGACGGCGTTCCTGTTCTTCCTCCTGGCCGGGGTGCTGGCGCTGGGCATGCGAGTGCAGTTGGCCGCACCGATGCAGGATTTCCTGCCGCAGGATACCTACAACCAGTTCTTCACCATGCACGGCACGGTGATGATGTTCCTGTTCGCCGTGCCCATGGTCGAGGCGATCGGCGTGATGCTGCTGCCTCAGATGCTGGCGGCGCGCGACCTGCCGTTTCCGCGCCTCTCGGCCTATGCCTTCTGGTCCTATTTCGTCGGCGGACTATGCTTCTTCGCCTCGATCTTCGTCGGGCTGGCGCCCGATGGCGGGTGGTTCATGTATCCCCCGCTGACCTCGATGACCTATTCGCCCGAGATCAACACCGATTTCTGGCTGCTCGGCATCGGCTTCATCGAGATCAGCGCGATTGCCGGCGCGATCGAGATTATCGTCGGCGTGCTGCGCACCCGCGCGCCGGGCATGACGCTCGACCGGATGCCGATGTTCGCCTGGGCCATGCTGGTGTTCGCGGTGATGATCGTGATCGCCTTTCCCAGCATCATCCTCGGCACGCTGCTGCTGGAACTGGAGCGGGCGTTCAACTGGCCCTTTTTCGATCCCACGCGCGGCGGCGACCCGTTGTTGTGGCAACACCTGTTCTGGTTCTTCGGCCATCCGGAAGTCTACATTATCTTCCTGCCCGCCGCCGGTCTGATGAGCATGATGGTGGCGACCATCGCGCGTACCGAACTGGTCGGCTACCGGCTCAACGTGCTGGCTTTGGTGGCGACCGGGTTCATCAGTTTCGGAGTCTGGGCGCACCACATGTTCGCCACCGGCATGCCGCGCGTGTCGACCGGCTATTTCAGCGCCGCCAGCATGGCGGTGAGCCTGCCGGCGGGCATCCAGGTGTTCTGCTGGATCGCGACGCTCGCCGTGGGCAAGATCCGCTGGTCGACCCCGGCGCTGTTCGTGGTCGGCAGCATCGTGATCTTCGTGATGGGCGGGCTGACCGGCGTGATGGTGGGCATGGTCCCGTTCGACTGGCAGGCGCACGACACCTACTTCATCGTCGCGCATCTGCATTACGTGCTGCTGGGCGGCATGGTCTTCCCGATGTTCGCCGCGTTCTATTACTGGAACGGCATGACCTCGAAGAACCCCCTGTCCGAACGGCTGGGCAAATGGGTGTTCTGGCTGATGTTCAGCGGGCTGCACATCACCTTCCTGCCCATGCACCTTACCGGTTTCATGGGGATGCCGCGCCGGGTCTATACCTATCTGCCCGATCGCGGGCTGGAGGCGCTGAACCTCGTTTCGACCATCGGGGCGTTCGTCATCGGGGCTGGGGTTCTGGTCTTCCTGATCGATCTGGCGCGGAGGTTCCGCTTCACCACCGATCAGGATGCCGGGAACGTCTATGGCGGCGGCACGCTCGAATGGCTGCCGACCGGCATGTATTCGACCCGCTCGATCCCTTTGGTCAAAAGCCGCGAACCCTTGTGGGACGATCCCGCCATCTGCGACGATGTGAAGGAAGGGCGGTATTTCCTCCCCAACAGCGCGACGGGCTTGCGCGAAACGTTGATCACCTCGCCGATCAACGCCGAACCGCAATATCTCCAGATCATGCCCGGCCCCTCGCCCTGGCCGGTCGGCGCGGCGGTGTTCACGGCCGGCTTCTTCCTCGCGCTGACGGTGCAGGCCTATACCTTCGCCGCGGTCAGCGGGGTGCTTGCCGTCGCCTGCGTGCTGCGCTGGCTGTGGGAAACCGACCGTCCGATCGCGCAGGAAACGGCCGATATCGGGGCAGGCATCACCGTACCGATCGCCATCACCGGCCCCAAGAGCCACGGGTGGTGGGCGCTCAACACCTTGATGGTGGTCATGGGCATGATCGCGTTCATGGCCCTGTTCAGCTATCTCTATTTGTTCGGCATAAACCCCGAGGTCTGGATCGCGCCCCCGCCTTTCCTGCAGACTTTGGGTATCACCGTGCTGCTGGTGCTGGCGTTCGGAGCGGCCTGGCTGTCGCGCCGGATCCTCGCCCGCAAACCGCGCGGCACGTTTCCGGGGCAGGGTCCGTGGCTGATGGCGGCGCTGGGCGCCGGGTTGCTGGCGGCGGCGATCTGGTGGGACTGGACGGGATGGCAGGGCGCCGGGCTGGAGCCGAGCGCCAGCGGGCAGGGCGCGACCGTCTTCGCCCTGCTGTCGCTCCAGGCGTTCGTGGTCATCGTCTCGGTCGTCATGGCGCTCTATCTCGGCTATCGCAGCGGCAGGGGCCTGCTGGTCGCGCCCGCCAACGTCACGCTCGACATCGTCGTTCGCTTCATCGGTTTCACCGCGTTGCAGGGCATTGCCGTCGCACTGGTGGTCCGGCTGTTCCCCGGGGGTTGAGGCGGATGCGCGACTATCGCAACGCGATCGACTTGCTGACCCCGACGCTCGCACTGGCCGTGTGGGCGGCGCATTTTTCCTTGCTGTGGGGGGCAAGCAGCATCTTTCCCGACCAGCCCGCCGCACGCTGGATCGCGGCTGCGCTGACGGTTCCGGCGCTGGGCGCGATGGTGTGGCTGTGGCGGCGGGGCGGCGTGCGTTCGGTCACCACGGTTCCGGGTCTGGGCATCGCGATATCGACGGTCGGCATCCTCTTCGATCTGCTGCCGGCGGTGATCGGCTGATGCGCGCGTTTCAGCCCAGATAGGCCGAGGTCAGCAGCAGTGCACCGAAACCCAGCGCGAAGGCCGGGCTGGACACGCGACGCTTCGCCTGCGGCTGGTCGGCCTCGGGCACGATATCCTCGATCGTCGCGGTAAGCAGCAAGCCGGCAAAGAGGGCGAGCACGAATCCGGTCAGGATCGGCCCTGCATCGGCCAGCACGATATAGCCGAGGAACGCGCCCAGCACGGGGAGGAAAGGATAGATCGCCAGCGCCCGCCACCGTTTTGACCGACCGATATTCGCGGCGCGGAAATTGGCGGCAATGGCGAACCCGCCGGGCAGGTTGCCGATCACCTGCGAGAGCGCCAGCAGCAGGCCGAGTTCGGCAGCCACCGCGCCGCCCCCTCCGGTCATCAAGCCATCGGTGAACAGGTCGACACCGATGGCGGCATAGGCGCCCCATGTGGTCGCCCGGCCCGCCTTGCTGCCGATGCGGCGGCGGATGACGCGCGTTGCCCTGGCGATGCCCGCCGACCCGACCGCGCCGATCACCAAGGCGGCGGCGAGCATCCATGTCTCGATCCGCTCCTGCGCGCGGGGGATGAGTTCGATGGCGGCGACCGCGGTCGCGATCCCGGCCGCTGCATGCAGCGCCCCGCCGACCAGCCATTCAGGCGGGCGCCGCCATTCGGCGAGACCCACCCCGACGAGGTTGCCAAGCGAAGGCAGCAGGGCAAGTGCGAGGATAGCAAGAAGGCCAGACCATTCCACGCGAGCTACCGAACGTCGCCAGGCATGTCAGACGCCGAAGGGAAAGGTTTCGGCCCCGCCGTCATGCGGCTCGTGCGCTTCGAGGGGAGTGAGCGCGCGGGTTTCGTCGAACCAGCACCACGCATCGAATTGCCGGGGCAGCACCGCTTCGCTGTAGTGGCTCCAGCGTTCGGTTTCAGGGCGGTAGATCACGCCGATGAACCGTTCCAGCCGCGGCTGCGCCAGTCGGTCCCGCACCTGCGCATCGCCTTTCAGATCGAGCAGGAACCGGTCGACGCCGCTGTCGTGGCACAATCGCTCGTAACTGTCCCGGCGCGAGGGGTTGACCTGCTTGACCTCGCGTTCGCCGTCCCAGTCGCTCGCCGCGCTGACCGTTCCGCCATGGGTGCCGAAGCCGATCAGGGCGACCGCCTCCTCGCCCCATTTCTCGCGGGCAAGCTGGCCGATATTGTGTTCGCCCCGCACCGCGCCCATGTCGGTTTCGCGGGCATCGCCGATATGGTTGTTATGTGCCCAGACGGCCGCCTTTGCGTCGGGTCCACGATTTTCCAGCAGATGCGCCAGCGTATCGGCCATGTGGCTGTCGCGCAGGTTCCAGCTTTCGCTGCCGCCGTGATACATGACCCGGTAATAGCGTTCGGCCGAGGCGATAAGGCGGGCATTCATCGCCGCCGAAAACGAGCCGCCATCCCGTTCGATCGCCGTGTCGAGCAGGTCGCGGCATTGCGCGATCACCGCCCCCTCGCATTCGGCGAACCCCCGGCGCAGCGCCGCCCGGCCATAAGTGGCGGGATCGGCCTGCCACGGGGTCAGGCAACCATAGCGTTCCCGGGCGGTGGCGGCGGCCTGCGGGTCGTGTTCGTCGAGATAGGCGAGGACCGCCTCGATCGAACCCGACATGTTGTAGATGTCGAGCCCGTAGAAACCGACCTGTTCGTCGGCCCGTCGCTCGGCATTGATCGCGCGCAGGTCGCTAAGGAAGCCGGGCATCACGGTGTTGCGCCACATCCAGGTCGGGAAGCGCTGGAACGGCGGCGCCGCATTCGTGTCCGGCGGCGCGCCCTGAATGAAGCGATTGTAGACCGCCGCATCGGGCCAGTCGCCTTCGACCGCCACGATGGTGAAGCCGTGCCGTTCCACCAGCCGCCGCGTGATTGCCGCTCGCGCGGCGTAGAATTCGTGCGTGCCGTGGCTGCTTTCGCCCAGCATGACGATGCGCTTGTCGGCGAAGCGATCGAACGCCTCTGCGAACGCGGCGTCGTCGATCGGCGGCAGGCGCGTGCAGCTTTCGGCGATGATCCGGGCGGTCGTCCGCTGCGAGGCGGGCCGATGGTCGCTTGCCGCCCGGGTGCCGTCCTGTGGGTTCACCCCGGCCAGCAGCGGGACGAAGCGCACCGGGGCGATGTCATGGCTGTGCCATTCGTCCGCGCCGGTCCGCTCGATGCAGCGCAATTGCTGCACATCGTCATCGCCCACCGGAATGATGAGCTTCCCGCCCACGGCCAGCTGCCGTTTCAACGCCGGCGGCACTTCGGCGGTACGGGCGGCGACGAGAATCGCGTCGAACGGGGCGTGCCGTGCCAGTCCTTCGCGCCCGTCGCCGACGGTTATCTCACAGTTGTCGTAGCCGAGGGCCGCGATCCGCTCCTGCGCGGCGGCCGCCAGCACCTCGTGCCGCTCGACGGCATGGACCCGGCCCGCGATGCGCGACATCACCGCCGCCGCATAGCCGCTGCCCGCGCCCACCTCGAGCACGACGGAATCGGGCGTCAGTTCGGCGGCATCGATCATGCAGGCGACGATGAAGGGCTGGCTGATCGTCTGCCCCTCGCCGATGGGCAGGGGAGCGTCCTCATAGGCGAATTCCTGCATGTCGTCCGGCAGGAAATCCTCGCGCGGAACCTCGCGGAACGCCTGCAGGATCGCGGGGTCGTCGATCCCCCGCGCCGCGATCTGCCGTGCCACCATCCTGGCTCGGGCGTCGCCTCGGTGCGTGTCGTCAGCCATGCCCTTCGAATGAGCGACGGGGCAAAACGGTCCGAACATCCGGTCGCCCGGCATTGGCGTTTCCCGGTTCCCAGCACGATTGACGGTGTTTCGCGGGCGCTATAACCCTGCCGCATGTCCGGCGATCGGATTGCGCAGGGCCGAAGGCGACATGTCGGTCCGATTGAATGCGGCGCCGCGAATTCCTACACAGAACCGGCACGACAGAACTGGAGAGACGCAATGACCAAGACCTATGCCAACCTCATCGGCGGCGAAATGGTAACGACATCCGCCACGCTGGACGTCATCAATCCCGCCACCGAAGACGTCATCGCGCAGGTCCCGGCATGCGGCCAGGACGAGCTTGATCGGGCGGTTGCCGCCGCGCGCGAAGCCTTCAAGAGCTGGCGCCGGACGACGCCGGAAGAACGCCAGAACGTCGTCCTCGGTATCGCCAACGCGATCAAGGAAAACGGCGAGGAACTCTATCGCCTGCTGACGAGCGAGCAGGGCAAGCCGCACCAGCAGGCCCAGCAGGAAATCTACGGCGCGGCGGGCCTCGCCAAGGCGCAGTCCGCGCTGACGCTGGACGACGTGATCAACCAAGACGACGATACGCGCCTGTCGCGCACGCGCCGGGTGCCGATCGGCGTGGTCGGCGGGATCGTGCCGTGGAACTTCCCGATCATGATGGCGATCCAGAAGATCGTGCCCGCCCTGATCGCCGGCTGCACCATCGTCCTCAAACCCTCGCCGTTCACGCCGCTGACCACACTGCGCATTGCCGAGCTGATCAAGGATGTGGTTCCCGCCGGCACGGTCAACATCATCACTGGCGAGGACAGCTTGGGCCCACTCATCACCGGGCATCCCGGGATCGACAAGATCACCTTCACCGGCTCAACCGCGGTCGGCAAGAAGATCATGGAATCCGCCAGCGCGGATCTCAAGCGCATCACGCTGGAACTGGGCGGCAACGACGCCTCGATCGTGTTGCCGGATGCCGATGTGGAAAAAGTCGCCGCGCAATTGTTCTGGTCGAGCTTCTCCAATGCCGGGCAGGTCTGCATCGCCGCCAAGCGCATCTATATCCACGAGGATATCTATGACGACCTGTCCAAGGCCATCGCGGATTACGCCGCGGGGGTGAAAGTTGGCGACGGATCGCAGCAGGGCACCGGCGTCGGCCCGATCCAGAACAAGAAGCAGTTCGAGCGCGTGTGCGACCTGATCCAGGACGCCAAGGATCAGGGGTACAAGTTCCTCGCCGGCGGCGATGTCGACCCGTCCGGCACCGGCTATTACGTGCCGATCACCATTCTCGACAATCCGCCAGAGGATGCGCGGATCGTGGCCGAGGAACAGTTCGGCCCGGTCATGCCGCTGATGAAGTTCGCCACGGTGGACGAGGCGATCGAGCGGGCGAACAATTCGGAATATGGCCTCGCCGGCGCGGTGTGGAGCAAGGACACCGACAAGGCGGTCGAGATCGCGGAGCGGATGGAAACCGGCACGGTCTGGATCAACGAGTTCATGCACCTCTCGCCGCTCGCCCCGTTCGGCGGGCACAAGCAGTCGGGCATCGGGGCGGAATACGGGATCGAGGGACTGAAGGAATTCACTTACCCGCAGGTCATCACGATCAAGCGCGACGCGGTGGTCTAGCGCTCAGGCGCGGCGCCGGAACGGGGTGACGGTGGGCGAAAGGCCCGCCATCGCCCGCGCCAGTTCGGGCGAGATCTCGGCCCGGGCGGCAAGGACCGCCTTGCTGCTCAGGCCGACCGCGAGGGTCAGCTCGCCCGGCTCGACCACGAACCGGCCGTCGGGCAGATGCCGCCCGGCGATGCCGGCATCGATCGTGAAGTGCACGGTGCGGCTTTCGCCCTGCTGCAGGGCGATCTTCTGGAAATCCGCCAGCCGGGGCGGGCCGGCATCGGCCCCCGCGTCCGCATGGGCGAGATACAGCTGCACCGTTTCCGTCCCGGCGAACGTGCCGACATTGGTCAGCGTGGCGGAAACGTTGAGCGTGCGCGCCGCCGCGCCGATGGCGAGGGCTGAGAGGTCGAACTCGGCATAGCTCAGGCCGTGGCCGAACGGCAGACCAGCGGCCCCGTCGGTGCCTGGCAGGGCGAGCGGCAACTTCCCGCTCGGCGCGGTGCGACCGGCCAGAACCTCGGCGATGGCATGGCCGCTCATCGTGCCCAATTGCCCGGCATGGAGGACGCAATCGAGCCGTTCTTCCCCGATCATCGGATCGATCGGCAAGGAGCCTCCGGTCACCAGCACGATCCGCTGGTTGACCCGCCGCAGGGCTTCGAGCAGCGCCTGCTGCGCCTCGCCGAGCTGGCCGATCCGGTTGCTTTCGCCAATCACGACCACCACGGTGCGGGCCCGTTTGGCGGCTTCGCTCGCCATGGCGATGGCCATGCGATCCGCCTCGACCAGCGCCTCGCGCTGGATGCCTTCCCCGCGCAGGGCCAGACCGGCGACGTATTTGTGCGGGACGCCGAGTTGCTGCAACCCGTCAATCACGCTGGCCGCCTCGCCCCCGCCGCGCCCGGCCATGGCCATGTGCCTGTCGCCTGCCGCCGTGCCGACGATCAGCACGTCGCCCGCATCGGGACCGAGCGGCAGCAGGGCCGGCGTGTTGCGCAGGAGCACCATCGAACGCGCGGCCAGGTTCTGCGCCGCGCTCCGCCTCTCTTGCTCGTTCTCGCGGGGGCGATGGTGCGCCGCCGGGCTGACGCCCAGTGCCGCCTCGAACAGGCCCAGCGCGAACTTGGCGCGCAGGATGCGCAGGACCGCATCGTCGAGCCGGCTCTTCTTGATACGGCCGGCCTGCACCGCGCTGATCAGGGCATCGACCGAAAGGTCCTCGAACCCGATGCCGGCGCCGGCCCCCTCGGCATTGGCGGCAAGGCGTTCCCATTCCGACAGGATGATGCCGGCAAAACCACCGGGGCCGCGCAGGAAGGAAAAGGCGTTGTCCATCGCCACGCGCTGTTCGCCGGAGAGCTTGTCGAACGCGATGACGCCGAGATGGCCGGTATCGATCGCCCGCTCCGCGATGGTGAGGGCTTCGATCGCAGTGCGGCGGCCGGCCTCGCCATGGGTCGGCAGGATGCCGGACAGGTCGAGCGTGGCGAGCACGCCGGGACCAGCCTCATCTCGTCCGCCCTGCAGGCCGCGCACCCGGGCGGCGGCGATCCGGCTGGCGAGATATGCATCCTCGCCGATGGAGCGGGCGACGTCCTGGCCGGCGAGATCGGTGAACAGGACTTCGGGGCTGAGCGACCAGTTGATGCCGTGCATCGCGGCTTCCGCCGCCACGACCCGCTCGCCCGCCTCGATCGCGTCCACGTCCCAGCTGCACGCGGCGGCGAACTGGGTGGGCAGGACAGTGCGAAAGCCGGTTCCGGTCTCGTCGGCGAAGAGCAGGGGAATGCCGAGGCGCGAGCGTTCGGTGGCGATTTCCTGTAATGCGTCCGCCTGTTCGAGCGAGATGACGCCGCGAACCGTCCCGATCCGACCGTCCTTCAATTCGCGCATCAGCGCGTCGCTGGCATTGCGGTTCGACAGGTCGCCCAGATGGTGCACGCCGAGCTGGCCCGCCTTTTCCGCCAACGACATATGCGCCAGCAGGTCGGCTACCAGCCGCTCGCATTCGGCCGAAGCGATGTCGCGAATCATGCCACTAGGCCCGGGCGTTGCCGGCGGGGGCGGGGCCGCAGTGAAGGGCGAGGATCGGCAGTGTGTTCATCATCGGTCCTCCCTCGAACGGCGGCTGACCAATGGAGCCAGCGGCGGAATTGCTTGCCGGGGCGAGCGATCTGCCGCTCCGGTGAGGGAGGATCTGAAGGAAAATGGTTAACGCGAAGTAACCATGTTCCTGAAAAAGAACCGCGATCAGTTCTCAGCACACGTTTACAGATATAAAAATATCTTTATATCGAAGCTGGAATGCGCATCGAAACCATCTTCCGGGCCCTTGCGGATCCCACGCGGTTGCGGGTTCTGCGGCTGCTCGGCTCGATGGAACTCGCCGTCGGTGAACTGGCCCAGGCACTTGGGCAGAGCCAGCCGCGCGTCTCGCGCCATGTCGGCATCCTGTGCGAGGCGGGGCTGGCGCATCGCCGCCGGGAAGGCAGCTGGACGTTCCTGCGCGCTGGCGGCGAGGCGCGCGCGCTCGAAACCGAGATCAACGCCCTGCTCGACGCCGCCGAACGGATCGACGATGGCTTCGCCCGCCAGTGCGAGACCGATCGCCGCAAGCTGGCGGAAATTCGCGAACGGCGCGAAAGCCTCGCGGAAAGCTATTTCGCCGATCATGCCGACGATTGGGATGAGTTGCGCCGCCTCCATTCCTCCGACGAGGCGGTGGAGCGTGCCCTGGCGAAGGCGCTGGGCGATGGCCCGCTCGGCCGGTTGCTCGATATCGGCACGGGTACGGGGCGCATGGCGGAACTGTTCGCGGCGCGGGCGGATCACATCGTCGCGCTCGACAAGAGCCTGGCCATGCTGCGCGTCGCGCGGGCAAAGCTGCAGCACCTTCCGCCCGAACAGGTCGAACTGGTGCAGGGCAATTTCACCGAACTTCCCTTCGGCGACGATGCGTTCGATACGGTAATGTTCCACCAGGTCCTCCATTTCGCCCAAAGCCCGGGCGGCGCGCTGGCCGAGGCTGCGCGGGTGACGCGGGGCGGGGGACGCATCGCGATCGTCGACTTCGCCGCGCATCAGCGCGAGGAATTGCGCGGGCGGCACGCCCATGCCCGGCTGGGCTTCGCGGACGATCAGATGGACGAATTGCTGGGCGAGGCCGGTTTCCTGCCGGCCCGGCCCGTCGCCCTCGACGATGGAGAGCTGGTAGTGAAGATCTGGATCGCAACCCGCCAGTCGGCCCCAGCCGCCGCGGCGAGGAGGGCCGTATCGTGAGTCCGACGCTCAACCAGATGCGCGAGGCGCAGCGCGCGCTCGAGGCGCCGATGTTCGCCCAGGTTCCGGGCGATATCGAGGTCAGCTTCGAATTCTTCCCGCCCAAGAACGAGAAGATGGCCGAGACCCTGTGGGACAGCGTGCAGACGCTTGCCCCGCTCGGCCCCCGCTTCGTCTCGGTCACCTATGGCGCCGGCGGTTCGACGCGGGAACGCACGCACGAGGCGGTGCGGCGGATCGTGAACGAGACCGCCATGCCTGCCGCCGCCCATCTCACCTGCGTCGATGCGACGCGCGAGGAGGTGAACGCGGTGGCGCAGGAATATTGGAACGAGGGCGTGCGCCACATCGTCGCCCTGCGCGGGGATGCCAGCGACAGCAGCAAGGGCTATGCCCCGCATCCCGGCGGCTATGCCAATGCGGCTGAGCTGATCGCCGGGCTGAAGGACATCGCGCCGTTCGAGATCTCGGTCGCCGCCTATCCGGAAATGCACCCCGATTCCGCCGACCGGCAGGCCGATCTCGACAATCTGAAGCGCAAGTTCGATGCCGGCGCCACCCGTGCGATCACCCAGTTCTTCTTCGAACCGGAATGTTTCTTCGACTTCCGCGACAAGGCCGCCGCCGCCGGGATCCAGGGCGAGATCGTGCCGGGCATCATGCCGGTGATGAGCTTCGCCGCGGTCCAGAAGATGAGCGGGCTGTGCGGCACCGCGATCCCGCATTGGATGCAGGGATTGTTCGAAGGCCTCGACGAGAAGCCCGAGGCGCGCCAGCTCGTCTCCGCAACGATCGCCGCCGAACTCAGCCGCCGCCTGTATGCGGGCGGGGTGCGGCAGTTCCATTTCTACACTCTCAACCGCGCCGAACTGAGCTATGCCATCTGCCACATGCTCGGCGTGCGAGCGAAAGCCTGATCCATGTCGAAACGCGAAGACTTCGAAGCCGCCGCCGCGCGTTCCATCCTGATCAAGGACGGACCATACGGCACCGCGATCCAGCGCGCCGGCCTCTCGCCCGAAGACTATGCCGCCGGAACCGGCCTGACGCAGGAGCAGAAGGGCAATAACGACCTCGTCAACCTGACCCAGCCGCAGGTGATCCGCGCGATCTGCGACAGCTATATCGATGCCGGCGCGCACATCCTCGCCACCAACACGTTCAACGCCAACCGCATCAGCCAGGCGGATTACGGGGCCGAAGACCTGGTGCGCGAGATCAACGTGGCCGCCGCGCGCATCATCCGCGAGGCGGTCGACGCACGGGGCGACGGCGTGGCGCGCTTCGTCGCCGGGGCGGTGGGGCCGACCAACAAGACCCTGTCGCTTTCCCCCGATGTCGAGGACCCGGGTTTTCGCGAGGTGACGTTCGACGAGATCGTCGCCGTCTACCGCGAACAATGCGCCGCGCTGCTGGAGGGCGGGGCGGACTTCATCCTTATCGAGACGGTGTTCGATACTTTGAATTGCAAGGCCGCGATCATGGCGGTGAAGCAGCTGGAGCGCGAGCTGGCGCGGGACATTCCGCTGATGATCTCGCTTACCCTCACCGACTTGTCGGGCCGCAACCTGTCGGGCCACACGGTGGAGGCGTTCTGGTACACGGTGCGGCATGCCAAACCGCTGACCATCGGGCTCAATTGCAGCTTCGGGGCGGAGCAGCTGCGCCCGCACGTCCAGCTGCTGTCCGACATCGCGGATACCTATCTGATGGCCTATCCCAATGCCGGCCTGCCCAACGATCTGGGCGAATATGACGAACTGCCCGAAACCACCGCCGCACTGACGCGGATGTGGGCGGAGAACGGCCGGATCAATGCACTGGGTGGTTGCTGCGGATCGACGCCCGCGCATATCGCCGCGATGGCGCAGACGGTGAAGGGATTGCCGCCGCGCGCCGTCCCCGCGATCGAGGCCAAGATGCAGCTCGCCGGGCTCGAAGCCTTCACCATCGCGGCCTGAGCGCGTTGGCATGAAAGACGCGCCTTCAATCTCCATCGCTATCCGGGAAGCGGGCACGGACGATGCCGGACGCCTGTCCCTCGTTGCGAACGCCACCTTCCTCGAAACCTTTGCGGGTCTGATCGACGGCGCGGCCCTCGTCGCGCATTGCGCCCGCCATCACGAGCCTGCCCATTTGCGCGCGCGCCTCGACGCCGGAGCGCGAGCCTGGCTGGCGGAACGCGATGGCGCCCCGGTCGGCTATGCGTTGCTTGTAAAACCCGAACTCGAGGCGGCGCAGCCCGGCGATATCGAACTGAAGAAGATCTACCTTCTGTCGCGCTTCCATGGCGGCGATAGCGCGGCGCGCCTCCTCGCCAACGTAATTGCCGGGGCGGCGGGACATTCCCGCCTTTTGCTGGGCGTGAAGGACGACAATCACCGCGCGATCGGGTTCTACCGCAAGCACGGCTTCCGCCAAATCGCCACGCGCCGCTTCGATGTCGGCGGCACTCTCTACGACGACGTCGTGCTTGCCCGCGATCTCGAACAGGTCTGATACTTTCATGAGCAATCTCTCAACCGCCCTTTTCGTCAATATCGGCGAGCGCACCAACGTCACCGGCAGCGCCCGGTTCAAGAAACTCGTCATGGCGGACGATTACGAAGCCGCTGTCGAGGTCGCGCGCGACCAGGTGGAGAACGGCGCGCAGGTGATCGACGTCAACATGGACGAAGGCCTGCTCGACGCCGAAAAGGCGATGACCACCTTCCTCAAACTGATCGCCGCCGAACCCGACATCGCCCGCGTGCCGGTGATGATCGACAGCTCGAAATTTGGCGTGATCGAGGCGGGGCTGAAATGCGTCTCCGGCAAGCCGATCGTCAATTCGATCAGTATGAAGGAAGGCGAGGCGCAGTTCCTCGAACAGGCGCGCATCTGCATGGATTACGGCGCGGCGGTCGTCGTGATGGCGTTCGACGAGGCGGGGCAGGCCGACACGAAAGAGCGCAAGGTCGAAATCTGTTCGCGCGCCTACGACCTCCTCACCGGCATCGGCTTCCCGGCCGAGGACATCATCTTCGATCCCAACATCTTCGCCGTGGCGACCGGGATCGAGGAGCACGACCGCTATGGTCTCGATTTCCTCGAAGCGGTGGCCGAGATCAAGCGACGCTGCCCGCACGCCAAGACCAGCGGCGGCCTCTCCAACCTCAGCTTCAGCTTTCGCGGCAACGAGACGGTGCGCCGCGCGATGCATTCGGTGTTCCTCTACCACGCGATCCCCGCCGGGCTCGACATGGCGATCGTGAATGCCGGCCAGCTCGACGTCTACGACCAGATCGACCCCCAATTGCGCGAGGCGTGCGAGGACGTGATCCTGATGCGCCGTCCGGACGCGACCGAGCGGCTGATCGACCTTGCCGAAAGCTACAAGGGCAAGTCCGCCGCCGATGAAAAGGCGGAAGAGGAATGGCGCGGCTGGGACGTCGCCCGCCGCATCGAACATGCTTTGGTCAAGGGGATCGACGCCCATGTGGTCGCCGATACCGAAGAAGCGCGCCAGCGATACGACCGCCCGATCGAGGTGATCGAAGGCCCGTTGATGGACGGGATGAACGTCGTCGGCGACCTGTTCGGCAGCGGCAAGATGTTCCTGCCGCAAGTGGTCAAGTCCGCGCGGGTGATGAAGAAGGCGGTCGCGCATCTCATCCCTTTCATCGAGGCTGAGAAGGAGAGAACCGGCCTCGCCAACCAGTCCAAGGGGCGGATCGTCATGGCGACCGTCAAGGGCGACGTGCACGATATCGGCAAGAATATCGTCGGCGTGGTATTGCAGTGCAATGGCTACGAGGTGATCGATCTCGGCGTCATGGTGCCATGGTCGCAGATCCTGCAGGCGGCGAACGAGAACGAGGCCGACATGATCGGCCTCTCGGGCCTCATCACCCCCTCGCTCGACGAGATGGTGAGCGTGGCCGAGGAAATGAAACGGGCGGGCATGACCATGCCGCTGCTGATCGGCGGGGCGACCACCAGCAAGGTCCACACCGCGCTGCGCATCGATCCCGCCTATGACGGGCCGGTGATCCACGTGCTCGACGCCAGCCGCGCAGTCGGCGTCGCCAGCCGCCTCCTGTCCGACACGCAGCGCGACGAGTTCGTCACCACCACCGCCGGCGAATACGTCAAGGTGCGCGATGCCCGCGCCGGCAAGGGGCAGAGCGTGCTGCTGTCGATCGAGGAAGCGCGCGCGAACTTCTACGACGCCTTCCTGTCCGACAAGGCCGCGCCGCCACTCAAGCCCGGCGTGCACAGCTTCGCCGACTGGGATTTGGCGGACCTGCGCGACTACATCGACTGGACCCCGTTCTTCCGCGCCTGGGAATTGCACGGCACGTTTCCCAACATCCTCAAGGCCGAGGTCGTGGGCGAAACGGCGGAGCAATTGTTCGCCGACGCCAACGCCATGCTCGACCGGATCATCGCGGAGAAATGGCTGACGGCGCGGGGCGTGTGCGGCTTCTGGCCCTGCGCCCGGGATGGCGACGACGTGACGCTGCATCTCGAGAGCGGGCACGTCACGCTGCCCTTCCTGCGCCAGCAGGTGAAGAAGAGCCGCGAGCGGGCCAACATGTGCCTTGCAGATTTCATCGATCCGGCGGGCGACTGGATGGGCGGCTTTGCGGTCGGCATCCACGGGATCGAGCCGCATTCGAAGGCCTTTTTGGCGGACAAGGACGATTATTCCGACATCCTTTTGAAATCGCTGGCCGATCGGTTCGCCGAGGCGTTTGCAGAGCGCTTGCACCAGCACGTGCGCACCGATCTGTGGGGCTATGCGCCGGGCGAGCAGCTGACCAACACCGCGCTGATTAAGGAGGAATATCGCGGCATCCGCCCCGCGCCGGGCTATCCCGCCTGCCCCGATCACAGCCTCAAGCCGATCTTGTTCGACCTGCTCGATGTGCCGGGGAACGCCGGGCTGGAACTGACCGAGAATTTCGCCATGCTGCCGACCGCGGCGGTGAGCGGGTTTTATTTCGCCCATCCCGAAGCCGCCTATTTCGGCGTGGCCCGCATCGGCCGCGATCAGGTGGAGGACTATGCCCGGCGCCGCGGCGTCGACGTCGCCACGGCCGAGCGGTGGCTGCGCCCCAATCTCGACTAAGCGCCGCGCTGGTGGGAGACGGGGCGGCGGGTTCCAAAACCCTCGTTTGCTGTGGCTTAACGGGTGGAACGCGCATCTGCCCGATTGACCGGAAGAACGGACTCGCGCAGGGCTGCCCTGTCGGCCGTGGGAGCGATTCTGCGGCGGGCGCGCACGGGAGAGTTCGCGGGGCCAAACGGCCGCGCGGCGCCGAAGGAGCAACCGCCCCGGAATCTCTCAGGCAGATCGGACCGTGCGCGTCGATCGACACTCTGGAAAGCGTCGGGGCGCAATCGTGCCCGGCCACCGAAGGGGTAAGCCTGCGCGGTCCCGCGCCGGTCAAGCTCTCAGGTATCCCGACAGAGGGGGCATGGGTTGTAACGGCGCCTGCGCAGGCGTCGCCATGCTTTACTTGAAGGACCGGCCTTGAGCGACGACACCGACACCATCCAGGAGACCGAAGCCCTGCCGCTGGATGCGTGGCATCGCCGCAAGGGCGCGCGCATGGTGCCGTTCGCGGGCTATCACATGCCGATCCAGTATGAAGGCATCGTCATCGAGCATGACTGGACGCGCGAGCAGGCCGGCCTGTTCGACGTGAGCCACATGGGCCAGTTGATGGTCACCGGCGAGAACGTGGCCGCCGAACTCGAAAAGCTGTTGCCCGGCGCCATCGCCACGCTCAAGCCGGGCAAGGTGCGCTATTCCCTGCTGCTGAACGACGAGGGCGGCATCCTCGACGATCTGATGGTCACCAACGCGACCCCGTGGATCGCCGGCGACGAGGAAGCCGGGACCGAAGGCCATTGGGGCGATCCCGCCTACTACATCGTCGTCAACGGCGCGACCAAGTGGGACGATATCGCCTGGCTGCGCGAACATCTGCCGGACGAGATCACGCTCACTCACATGGACGATCACGCCCTGATCGCGCTGCAGGGCCCGAACGCGGCGACGGCCCTGAACCGCGTCATGCGCAACGTGATCGACGACATGGTGTTCATGGAAAGCGTCTGCCACGATTTCGGCGAGTGGCCGCTGCGCATCACGCGCGCCGGCTATACCGGCGAGGACGGGTTCGAGATTTCGCTGCCCAACGAGCATGTCGAGACGCTGTGCAACCGGTTGTGCGCCGAGATCGAGGTGCGTCCGGTCGGGCTGGGCGCGCGCGATTCGCTGCGGCTCGAAGCTGGATTGCCACTCTACGGCCACGACCTGACCGCCGAGATCGATCCGGTCAGCGCGGACCTGACCTTCGCGCTCACCAAGACGCGGCGCGAGACCGGCGGCTACAAGGGCCACGATTATGTCAGCGCCGCCCTGCGCGACGGAACCAAGAACCGCCGCGTCGGGCTGGTCCTCGACGGCCGCCTGCCCGCGCGCGAAGGGGCCAAGGTGTTCGCCGGCGACGAAGAGGTCGGCCGCGTCACCAGCGGCGGCTTTTCGCCCACGCTCGGCCACCCGATCGCCATGGGCTATGTCGCCATGGCGCAGGCCGAACCGGGAACCGCGCTCGAAGTCGAGGTTCGCAACAAGAGATTACCCGCGAAGGTCGCCACGCTGCCCTTCGTCCCCCACCGCTATCACAGAGGGAAGTGACACGATGGCCCGCTATTTTACCGACGAACATGAATGGATCGAACTGGACGGCGACACTGCAACCGTCGGCATCACCGATTACGCACAGGGGCAATTGGGCGACATCGTGTTCGTCGAACTGCCCGATGCCGGCAAGGCGCTCGAAAAGGGCGGCGATGCGGCCGTGGTCGAAAGCGTCAAGGCGGCGAGCGACGTCTACGCCCCGATCAGCGGCGAAGTGACCGAAGCCAATCCCGCGCTGG
This sequence comes from uncultured Erythrobacter sp., assembly GCA_947501005.1. GTDB lineage: Bacteria > Pseudomonadota > Alphaproteobacteria > Sphingomonadales > Sphingomonadaceae > Qipengyuania. The sequence continues at coordinate 531,903 of CANMTU010000001.1, forward strand.
AAGACGATCCGTCGCTGGTGAACTCCGACCCCGAAGGCGAGGGCTGGTTCTTCAGAATGACCGTTGCCGACAAGGGCCAGCTCGACGGGCTGATGGACGAGGCGAAATACAAGAGCTTCTGCGACGGGTTATGATTTCGTCATCCCGGCGCAAGCCGGGATTTCTGTCCGCCTGGTCGGACTTGGCTGCACCAGATCCCGGCTTGCGCCGGGATGACGGGAATTTGACATGCGCTACCTCCCCCTGACCGATGCCGACCGTTCGGCTATGCTCGAAACGATCGGCGCCTCCGATATCGACGCGCTGTTTGCCGACGTGCCCGAAGAAGCGCGGCTCAACGGCCCGATCGAAGGCCTGCCGATGCACGCTTCCGAAATGGCGGTCGAGAGGCATATGCGCCGCCTTGGCCAGAAGAACCTTGCGGCGGCGGATGCGGCGTTCTTCCTCGGGGCGGGGGCCTATCGCCATCACGTGCCGGCCTCCGTCGATCACATCATCCAGCGCGGCGAATTCCTCACCGCCTACACGCCCTACCAGCCGGAAATCGCGCAGGGCACGCTGCAGATGCTGTTCGAGTTCCAGAGCCAGGTCGCGCGGCTCTATGGCTGCGTGGTCGCCAATGCGAGCATGTATGACGGATCGACCGCCTGCTGGGAAGCGATCAGCATGGCCGGCCGCGTGACGAAAAAGCGACGCGCCCTGCTCAGCCGCGGGCTGCATCCGCACTACGTCAACGTGGTGGAGACGATGGCGAAGTTCACCGGCGACGAGATCGCGAGCGACTGGCCCCGGCTCGAGGCGCAGTACGACGAGGACGCGCTGATCGCGCAGATGAGCGACGATCTGTCCTGCGTGGTCGTGCAATATCCCGACATTCTCGGCCGCTTGCCGAACCTGCAGAAGATCGCCGACGCCGCGCACGAGAAGGGCGCACTGCTGATCGTCGTCAACACCGAACCCGTGGCGCTCGGCGCGATCGAGGCCCCGGGCAATCTGGGGGCCGACATCGTGGTTGGCGAAGGCCAGGCGATCGGCGTCGGCCTGCAATTCGGCGGGCCCTTTCTTGGCCTGTTCGCCGTCACGAACGAGAAGCATGTGCGCCAGATGCCCGGCCGCCTGTGCGGCGAGACCGTAGATGCGGAAGGCAAGCGTGGCTTCGTCCTCACCCTCTCCACCCGCGAACAGCACATCCGCCGCGAGAAGGCGACCAGCAACATCTGCACCAATAGCGGGCTGTGCGCGCTCGCCTTCAGCGTCCACATGACGCTGCTGGGCGAGAAGGGCCTGCGCGCCCTGGCGGCGGAGAACCACCGCCTCGCCTGCATCGCCGCCGACCGGCTGGCGCAGGTGCCCGGCGTCGCGGTGCTGAACGAGACCTTCTTCAACGAATTTACCGTGCGGCTTGGTCAGGATGCGCGTGCCGTGGTCCGCCGCCTGGCGGATGACGGCGTGCTGGCGGGGGTTTCGCTTGGCCGGCTTTATCCGACCCGCGAGGAACTGGCCGACGGGCTGGTGGTCGCGGTGACCGAAACGACGAGCGAGGAAGATATCGAAACCCTTGCGCGTGCGCTCGAGGAGGCGCTGGCATGAATGCTCCCAACAAATCCGGCTGGAAGCCCGGCACCCCGGTCGAAGGCGACAATTCGGGAAGCGGCCCGGAAACCGTGACCGGTAACCGCGCGCTGATGCTGGAAGAACCGCTGATCTTCGAGATCGGCAGCACCGAGACGACCGGCGTCGATTTCGAATTCGCCGGCAGGCTCGATCTTGCGGGCGTGACGCAACCTGCCACGCCGACCCCGGCCAAGGACGTGCCGAGCCGCCTCGGCACCATGGCGCGCCACGGCACGATCGGCCTGCCCGGGCTGACCGAGCCGGAAACCGTGCGCCACTACACTCGCCTCAGCCGGCAGAACTACGCCATCGACCTCGGCCTGTTTCCGCTCGGTAGCTGCACGATGAAGCACAATCCGCGCCTCAACGAGAAGGTCGCGCGGATGCCCGGCTTTGCCGACGTTCACCCGCTGCAACCGGTGGATACGGTGCGCGGTGCGCTGGAGGTGATCAACGAACTGGCCTTCTGGCTGCTCAAGCTTACCGGCATGCATGGCGTCGCGATGAGCCCCAAGGCGGGCGCGCATGGCGAATTGTGCGGCATCCTGTGCATCCGCGCCGCGCTCGAAGCGCGCGGCGATGCGCGCAAGGTCATCCTCGTGCCGGAAAGCGCCCACGGCACCAATCCCGCCACCGCCGCCTTCGCGGGCTACGAGGTGGAGGACATTCCCGCGACCGCCGAGGGCCGCGTCGATCTCGAGGCGCTGAAGGCGCGGCTGGGTCCGGACGTCGCCGGGGTGATGATCACCAATCCCAACACCTGCGGCCTGTTCGAGCGCGACATGAAGGCCATTTCCGACGCGGTCCACGAGGCGGGCGGCTTCGTTTATTGCGACGGGGCGAACTTCAACGCCATCGTCGGCAAGGTGCGCCCCGGCGATCTAGGCGTCGATGCGATGCACATCAATCTGCACAAGACCTTCTCCACCCCGCATGGCGGCGGCGGGCCGGGGTCGGGGCCGGTCGTGCTGTCCGAAGCGCTGGCCCCTTACGGCCCGCTGCCCTTCACCGCGCGGACCGGGGACGGGGTCGTCCACCTCGTGGAAGAGGAGAACGCTGCCGAGTTCGACCACACACGCGCCTTCGGCCGGATGACCGCGTTCCACGGCCAGATGGGCATGTTCACCCGCGCACTGACCTATATCCTCAGCCACGGGGCGGACGGGTTGAAGCAGGTCGCGGAAGACGCGGTGCTGAACGCCAACTACATCCTGCGCAGCCTCGACGACGTGCTCGATGCGCCGTTCGGGCCGAGCGGTCCATGCATGCACGAGGCGCTGTTCAGCGATAAGGGCTTTGGCGAGGGGATGAGCACGCTCGATCTCGCCAAGGGGCTGATCGACGAGGGTTTCCATCCCATGACGATGTATTTCCCGCTGGTGGTGCACGGCGCCATGCTGGTCGAACCGACCGAGACCGAGAGCAAGGCCGGGCTCGACCAGTTCATCACCGCACTGCGCAGCGTGGCGGAGCGGGCCAAGGCGGGCGACGAAAGCCTCAAGGCCGCGCCCTATTACGCCCCGCGCCGCCGGCTCGACGAAACGCTGGCGGCGAGGAAGCCGGTGCTGGCGTGGAAGGAGCCTTCGCCGCCGGGTGGCCCCTCCGCGCCGAGCGAGGTCGGCGGCCGCTGAGCGGCCGGCGGACGCGGGTTTGCGGATAATCTTCAGCCGCAAGGGCTTCGACAGTGCGGCGGGCGGCGGCCCGTCCCCGATCGTGGGCGGCCGGCCGATCAGCCTGCCGATCCCCGATACCAAGGGCTTCGCCCCGGCAACCTATGGGGAGCGGGGGCTGGGCGATCTGGTCGGCGCGGCGAGCAGGGGGCGGCTCTCTCATGACGATCTCTGCCATGACGATCCGATGTTCCTGCCCGGCGGTCGCTGCGTCTTCGGGCAGTGCGGCGGGGCGCAGACCCATCTCGACCGGCAGGGCGTGTGCACCGGCGACGTGTTCCTGTTCTTCGGCTGGTTCGCGGGCGAGGGGCAGGGCGATCATCACCGCATCTTCGGCTATCTCCGGATCGAGGAAATCGTCCGGCTGGAGGCCGCGGACACGCCGACCCGCAAGCGCTTCGCCGCAATGGGCCATCCGCACGCATTCGGCTTTCACCACGCCAATTGCAGCGACACGCTGTATGTCGGTTCCGGCGCCACGGCAGCGCATGCCAGCGAGGCGTTACGCCTCACCCGCGATGGGGCGAGCCGCACCCATTGGCGAGTGCCGGAATGGCTGCGCGAAGTCGGCCTGTCCTATCACGGCGCGGCGAAACGCTGGCCCAGCCCGGATCACCTGATCTCGGTGGCGCAGGGCCAGGAATTCGTCGCGGATATCGGGGACCGCAGCGACGCCCATCGATGGCTCGCCGCGATCCTGGCCGAGATCAATAGGTCTTGATGATCGCCGAGAAGTCGAGCCCGCCATTGCCCGCGCCGGAAAAGTCCTCGTAGAGCGAGGCGGCCCGCGCACCGAGCGGCACGGCGGCATCCGCTTCGTCCGCCGCGGCCATGGCGAGGCGCAGATCCTTCAGCATCAGCGCGGTCGCGAAGCCGCCCTGATAATCGTTGTCGGCCGGGCTTTCGACGCCGACGCCGGGCATCGGCGTATAGGCGTTCAAGGACCAGCAATAGCCGGAGGATTGCGAGGAAATTTCGTAGAACTTCTGCGGATCGAGGCCGAGCTTCTGCGCCATCTTCATTGCCTCGGCCGTGCCGATCATGCTGATCGCCAGCAGCATGTTGTTGCAGATCTTGGCGGTCTGTCCCGCGCCCGCATCGCCGGCATGGATCACCGCCTTGCCCATCGCCTGCAGGATCGGTTCGGCGCGCTCGAACGCGTCCGGAGTGCCGCCGACCATGAAGGTGAGCGTGCCGCCATTGGCCGCCGCGATCCCGCCCGAAACCGGCGCATCGACCATGGCATAGCCTGCGCCTTCCGCCTTCGCCGCGACCTCCTTGGCGGTCGCCACGTCGATGGTCGAACAGTCGAGCAACACCGCGCCCTGCGGCGCATGGCCGATCACGCTGTCGGAATAGACCGTCTTGACGATGCCGCCATTGGGCAGCATCGAGACGACCGCGTCCGCGCCCTGCACCGCCTCGCGCGCGTCGGTGAAGGGCGTGCAACCCTTGTCCTTCGCCGCGGCGAGCGCGTCTTCGCTGAGGTCGAAGGCGTTGACCTCGTGCCCCGCCTTCGCGAGGTTCGCGGCCATTCCGCCGCCCATATTGCCGAGGCCGATAAAGGCGATTTTCATAATAGAGAACTCCGTTCGTGCTGAGCCCGTCGAAATACGACTGGCGTTGCGCCACGTTCGCCCTTCGACAAGCTCAGGACGAACGGAAGAATAGTTACCGCCCCTTCCACTGCCCTTCGCGCTTTTCGACGAAGGCTGCCATGCCTTCGGTCTTGTCCTCGCTCGCGGCGAGGATCTGGAAGATGCGGCGCTCGATCGTCAGACCCTGATCCAGCGAGGTTTCGAACGCGGCATTGACCATTTCCTTGTTCGCGATCGCGGCCATCGGGGGCATGCCGGCGATCTGAACGGCAGTCTTCATCGCCTCGTCCAGAAGCGTATCATGCGGCACCACGCGGGCGACGAGATTGCTGCGCTCCGCTTCCTCGGCGTCCATCATGCGGCCGGTGAGGCACATTTCCATCGCCTTGGACTTGCCGATCGCGCGGGTCAGGCGCTGCGATCCGCCCATGCCCGGCGCCACGCCGAGCTTGATTTCGGGCTGACCGAACTTCGCGTTCTCGCTGGCGATGATGAAGTCGGCCATCATCGCCAACTCGCACCCGCCGCCCAGCGCGAAGCCGTTGACCGCCGCGATCCACGGCTTGCGGGTCTTCCTGACGATCTCGCTGGTCCACGGGCTGAAGAAATCCTCGAGATAGAAGTCGGCCGCGGCCTTCTCGCTCATCTCCTTGATGTCGGCCCCGGCGGCAAAGGCCTTGTCGCCCGAACCGGTGAGCACGGCGCACAACTGGCTGTCATCAGCCTGGTAGGCGGCGAAGGCTGCGATCAGATCCTGCAGCACCTGCGAGTTCAGCGCGTTGAGCGCCTTGGGCCGGTTGAGCGTGATCAGCGTGACCGCCCCGTTGCCTTCAGGGCGCTGTTCGACGGTGATGGTTTCGTAGTCGGTCATCATTCCTCCTTCTCGTCATGCCGAAGGTGCTTCAGCATCCATCTTTCAGCCCATTCCTCCGTGAGAGACGGCGATGGACCCTGAAACGAGTTCAGGGTGACGGTTTGCTTAGCGTAGCGGCGTCCACTCCTCGCCTTCGGGGAGCGGTGCGAATATGCTGTCGAGCAGTTCGTCGCTCACGCCTTCGGGGGTTGGCGGGTTCCATTGCGGGTCGTTCGTCTTGTCGACGATTACCGCGCGTACCCCTTCCGCGAAATCGGGCCGGGTCAGCACCCTGCTGGCGATGCGATATTCCATGCGCATGTTGTCGGCAAAGCTGTCCAGCGCCTCGCTTTGCGCCAATTGCCGCATGGCGACCTTGCAGGTCTGCGGGCTCTTGGTGCGCAGGGTGGCGAGTTCCTTCGCCGCCCAGTCGCTGTCGTCGGCCTCGAGGCTGGCGAGAATGTCTTCATAGCGATCGGAAGCGAAATGCTTGTTGATCCGCTCGCAATTGGCCTCGATCCGGGCCTCGGGCGGCTTGACCGACAGTTCGGACAGGATGCCGGCGATGCGCTCGGGATGTTCGGCAATGCGGGCCTTCGCCTCGGCCAGCTTGTCGGTCGGCAGATAGTGGGTGGCGAGGCCGACCCATTCGCACTCCGCCCCGTCGAGCCGCGCGCCGGTGAGCGCGAGGAATTGCCCGACCCGCCCGCCGAGCCGCGAGAGATACCACCCGCCGCCGACATCCGGGAACAGGCCGATGCCCGTTTCCGGCATGGCGAACCGCGTATTCTCGGTCGCGACGCGATATTTGCAGGGCAGGGCAATGCCGACCCCGCCGCCCATCGTGATCCCGTCCATGAAAGCGACGACGGGCTTCTCGTATTCGAACAGCTGGTGGTTGAGCCGGTACTCGTCATGAAAGAACGCGCGGCCCGACTGGCCCTCGTCGTTCAAGGCGGAGTGGCGCAGCAGGTTGATGTCGCCCCCGGCGCAGAAGCCGCGCCCCTCGGCATGGTCGAGGATGACGGCCTGAACGCCATCGTCCCCGGCCCAGTCGGCCAGCGCCGCGCTCATCGCCCGGCACATGTCGAGCGTGAGTGCGTGCAGCGCCTTGGGCCGGTTCAACGAGATATGACCGACCGCGCCGTGGCCGTGAATGTTCAAATCGTCGGTTTTCATCGCATCCCTCATTGCCGCAACAAGTCCCGCCCCACGATCATGCGCATCACCTGGTTGGTGCCCTCGAGGATCGAATGCACGCGCAGGTCGCGCCAGAAGCGTTCGATCGGGTATTCCTGCAGATAGCCGTAGCCGCCGAACAATTGCAGCGCATCGTTCACGATCTTGCTGCCGTTATCGGTGGCGAGACGCTTGGCCATGGCGGAGAAACGGCTCTTGTCGGGCGCATTGTCCGTCACCTTGGCGGCGGCGAGATAGAGAAGGGCGCGCGACGCCTCCAGATCGGTCGCCATGTCGGCCAGCATGAACTGGGTGTTCTGGAAATCGGCGATAGGCTGGTCGAACTGCTTGCGGTCCTTGGTGTAGGCCACCGCCTCGTCGAGGCAGCGTTGCGCCCCGCCGAGGCTGCAGGCGCCGATGTTCAGCCGCCCGCCGTCGAGCCCCATCATGGCGAAGCGGAACCCTTCGCCCTCGTCGCCGACGCGGTTGGCGACCGGGACGCGCGCATCCTCGAAGATGACCTGCGCGGTGGGGGAAGCATTCCAGCCGAGCTTCTTTTCCGGCTTGCCGAAGGAGACGCCCGGCGTGTCCTTGTCGATCACCAGGCAGGTGATGCCCTTGGTCTTGTGTTCGCCCGTGCGGACCATCGTGACGTAGACGTCGTTCACGCCGCCGCCGGAAATGAACTGCTTGGTGCCGTTCAACACGTAATGATCGCCGTCCAGCACGGCTTGCGCCTTCAGTCCGGCCGCGTCGGACCCGCTGCCCGGTTCGGTGAGGCAATAGCTCGCGATCTTTTCCATCCCGACGAGATCGGGAAGATAGCGGTCCTTCACGTCCTGCCCGCCGAACTGGTCGATCATCCAGCTCGCCATGTTGTGGATCGAGATGAACGCGCTGGTCGTGGGGCAACCATAGGCCATCGCCTCCATAATGAGGGCCGCTTCCAGCCGGCCGAGGCCGATGCCGCCGCTCTCCTCGCTGACATAGATTGCGCCGAACCCGAGTTCCGCGCTGCTTTTGATGACGTCGCGCGGGAAGTGGCTGGTCTGGTCCCAATCCCCGGCGAAGGGGGTGATGTTGTCGGCGGTGAACTTGCGCGCGACATCCTGGATCGCGCGCTGTTCTTCGGTAAGCTGGAATTGTCCTGTCATGCGGCAGGCTCTAGCCAAGGCAGACGGCGATTGCCAGCCATGCGGACAGCGGAAATTCGCCGCGCGCACCGGCCCCCGCCCGCCGCACCCCGCGTGAGGCCGTCACCCGCAATAAATCCGCACGATCATGCCGCTGTCGTCATAGGTGACGTTCACCCGGTCTTCCCGGTAATCCATGGTGAAGACCGTGTCGGGCCCGCCCCAGCGCAAAGTGCGCGCGCCGCTCATGTCGAGCACGCTGCGCCCGATGCTCTCGCTCGCCTTGCGGCCGATGAATTGCTGCGCTTCGGCCACCTCGCAAGTGGCACCCGCGGCGGGCGGCGGTGCCGCGTCGAGCGAACCGGTCGGCAGCCCGCCTTGCGTGACGCAGGCGCCGAGGGACAGGGCGAGCAGGGGGACAAAGACGTTACGCATCGGAAGCTCCCGGACATTTCTTCAAGGGTATCGGTGTGAAATCGTCCGCCTCGCCGACATGCTCGGGCGTCAGCCGCGTGCCGTCTTCGTTGAGGACGAACCGGTTGGTGACCTGCCACGTCTCGCCTTCCCCGGCCATGTCGAGCGTGACCAGCGCGGTGCGCGCATCCTCGACCGCGACCCGCGCCACCTTGCCGAGCGATTCGTAGAATTCGATCTCGCGCGGGCGCACGTCCATCCGCAGATCGGACGAGGGGCGGCAATCCCCCTCGACATGATCCCACACGCCGAGAAATTGCGCGGGGATGGCGGCGACCTGCGTCGATCCGGTCGAAACCTGCGCGTCGGCAGCATGGTTCGGGTCTGGTTGAGGCTCATCGTTCTGCGCGATGGCGGTTTCGTCCGGTTCCGGATCGGCGCCGCCGGAACAGGCCACCAGGGCCATGAACAGCGCAGGCAGGGCGAAGCGGAGGGGCGGGGAGATGCACATGGGCGCAGGGCTTCGCAAAATTCGGCCCTGACCGCAATATGCGGACCGGCCGACGAAAGAATGGTTGCAGACCAGCAAACTGTTGACCGGGCGCTTCCCCGGTTGCATTGCCGGCCGGCGGAATCACGCGGGTGTAGCTCAATGGTAGAGCAGCAGCTTCCCAAGCTGACGACGAGGGTTCGATTCCCTTCACCCGCTCCACGATCGGTTCGTTCCAACCGGACGGCCCCGATCGACCTACCGGCGATAAGCCCGCGAAAATGTCATTCAACATTCATGCGGCCGATGGATAGGGATCTCGCAACCTTACGGAGTCGTGCCCGATGTTCCCAGTTCACCGCCGCCGCTTTCTTGCCGCCACCGCCAGTGCGTTCGGCGCGCTCGCGTCGAGCGGGTGCGTCGTGCGCGAGGCTGGGCGGCGCGCGGCAGGAGCCGAGGCGGCATTCGCCGGCTACGGCCCGCTGGTTAAGGACCCCGCCGGTCTGCTCGATCTGCCCGAGGGCTTCTCCTACCGGCTGATCTCCAGCCTGGGCGAGGCGATGAGCGACGGGGGCACCGTGCCCGACCGGGCCGACGGCATGGGCTGCCTGCCGCTCGGCCGGGGCGAGTTCGCGCTGGTGCGCAACCATGAATTGTCGCCCGGCAATGCCGCGGGCGGCCCGCTGGCCGGCGGGTACGACCGGATGGGCGGCCAGCAAGTGCTGCCCGGCGGCACGACGACGCTGGTGCTCGACGCGCAGAGCCTCGCGGTGAAGCGGCAGTATCGCTCGCTCGCCGGCACGATCCGCAATTGTTCGGGCGGGGTCACGCCGTGGAACAGCTGGCTGACCTGCGAGGAATTCGTCAGCGCGCCCGATCAAGTTGGCGAAGGCAAGCTCGGCCGCGATCATGGCTGGGTGTTCGAGGTTCCCGCCGCCGCGCCGGGCCTGGTCGATGCGGTGCCGCTGAAGGCGATGGGCCGCTTCAACCACGAGGCCGCGTGCGTCGATCCGGCGACCGGTTACGTCTATCTTACCGAGGATCGCGGCGATGGCGTGCTGTATCGCTTCATGCCGAAGACGCCCGGCAAGCTGGACGAGGGCGGGCGGTTGCAGGCGATGATCGTCGCCGGCGTGCCGGATACGCGCAATTGGGACGGCGCGGCGATGCAGGTCGGGCGAAGCCATGCGGTGGACTGGCTCGATCTCGCCGAGGTCGATGCGCCCGAAGACGATCTGCGGATGCGGGCGGCGGCGCGCGGTGCGGCGCTGGTCGCGCGAGGCGAGGGCATCCACATGGGGACGGACGAAGTCTATGTCTGCTCGACCAATGGCGGCGCGCGGAAGCTGGGGCAGATCTTCAGGCTCGTGCCGGGCCGGGGGCGCCGGGCGGATACGATCGAACTGTTCTTCGAAAGCGAGCGCGAGGACCAGTTCAATTACGGCGACAATCTCACCGTGGGGCCGAACGGCCACCTGATCGTGTGCGAGGATCAGTATACCGACGTGGTCGACAACCATCTGCGCGGGATCACCCCCGATGGCCGTGCCTACGATTTCGGCCGCCTCAACCTGCAGACCGAGCTTGCCGGTGGCTGTTTCTCGCCCGACGGCAAGTGGTTCTTCGTCAACGCCTATTCCCCCACTCGCACGATCGCCATCACCGGTCCGTGGGCGGCGTAAGCCCATTGATCGGAGCAGCCGATCAATGAGAGTGCATGACATCGCGAAACCGTGACAATCTTTCTGCGTTGGGAAAGCGAACCCGTAACACAGCAAGAAAAGGACATCGCATGGCCACGTCCGGCGACAATTCGAAAAAGGCACTCATAAGCGCGCTCAACGGCGCATTGGCGGATACGCTCGCGCTGTATCTCAAGACCAAGAATTTCCACTGGCACGTCGCCGGCCCGCGGTTTCGCGACCTGCACTTGCTGTTCGACGAACAGGCGCTGCAATTGCTCGGCACGGTCGATGCGATCGCGGAGCGGGTGCGCAAGAACGCCGAATTCACGCTCACTTCGATCGGCAGCGTGGCCAGCACGACCCAGATCGCCGATCAGGACGATGTGACGATCGCCGCAGACGCCATGCTCAAGGAATTGCATGACGACAATCTGAAGCTGCACGCGCGCCTCAAGGAGGTGAAGGAAACCTCCGAGGAAGCGGGCGACAACGCCACCAGCGGGATCGTCGACGAATGGGCGGACCAGTGCGAGGAACGCATCTGGTTCCTCCGCCAGGCCAGCAAATAGGCGCTTCGGCATACACCGATCCGGGCCGTCCGCTCTATGCAGCGGGCGGCCTTTTGCGTTAGGCGGCAGGTATGAGCGACGTGACGATCATCGAGAACGCCGACGACGGCATGGTGGCCGACTGGCTGGGCGGCAAGCTGGGGGCGATCTTCGCTTCCGCCGCAGGTCCGGTCGCGATCACGGTGCCGGGCGGGTCCACCCCGTTTCCGATCATCAAGCAATTGCTTACCCGTGACCTTCCATGGAACCGCCTGGTCGTGTGGCCGAACGACGATCGCGTCGTGCCGAAGGATCACGCGGCGTCCAACACCGGCAAGCTGCGCGCCTTGTTCGAACGGGTCGGGGCGGAGGTCGCGAGCCTCACGATCATGGAACAGGTGCCGCCATTCGCGCTCGCCTGGCTGGGGATGGGGGCGGACGGACACGTCGCCTCGCTGTTTCCCAACACCGATCCGCAGCCCGATGACGACCGCCGCATCATGACGCTCACCCCCGACCCCCTTCCGCCCGAGGCCCCGTTCGACCGGATTAGCCTGACCATTCCCGCCCTGATCGACAGTGGCGAGATCGTGCTCGTCGCGCGGGGCGAGGAGAAACGCGCCGTGCTGGACGATGCGGCGGCCGGACGCAGCGATCTGCCGATCGCCAGGCTGCTGGGCGCGGCGCGTCGGCCGGTCACATGCTTCGTCTGATCCCCCGGCCTCTGCTCCACGTCGCGTACAAGGCGGCGTACCGCCTGCGCAACGAAGTGCGCCGCATTACCGGGCGGACGAAGGATGGGGCGAGCGTGATCGCGCAGGATCTCGAGGGGCAGGTCCTGCTCGTGCGCCATAGCTACGGCCCCGAAGGCTGGGCCCTGCCCGGCGGCGGGGTGAAACGCGGCGAGGACCCGGGTCTGGCCGCCGCACGCGAATTGCGCGAGGAAACCGGCTGCGAGGCCTTCAACCTCACCCTGCACCACGTGTTCGAGGAACAGCTGAGCCAGGCGCAACACACCGAATACGTCTATCACTGCACGGTCGACGAGATGCCCCGGCCCGACGGCACCGAGATCGTGGAGGCACGCTTCTTCCCGCTGCATTCGCTCCCCGAACCGCTGCTTGCCCGCACGCGCGAGCGGCTGGCCGAATGGCAGGGCACGAAGGGCAAAGCCTAGAGCAGGCTGAGTTGCGCATCCGGGCGGCGGGGCGGCGGGTCCGCACCCTCCGCTGCGGGTTTCGTTTCCAGATTGCGCAGGGTCAGGCCCATCAGGCGGATCGGCATGGGCAGCGGCAGCACTTCTTCGAGCAATTCGCGCGAAACGGACGCGAATGCCTGTTTCTCGCGGATCGGCTCGCGCAGCGATCGAGCGCGGCTGAAGATCTGGAAATCGGTGTATTTCAGCTTGAGGGTCACCGTCCGCCCGCTCGCCCCGTTATGCGCGATGCGGTCCCACACGATGTCGATGATCGTCTCCAGCGTTTCGCGCAATTCGCTGCCGCCGGAAAGATCGCGGCTGAAGGTGCGCTCCCCACCGACCGACTTGCGGATGCGACTGCTGCGCACGGGCCTCAGATCGATGCCCCGCGCCGCGCGATAGAGGTAGTCGGCGAAGCTTCCGAAATGGGCGCGCAGCCATTCGATGTCCTTCGCGGCCAGGTCCGCCCCGGTCTCGATACCGAGCCGGGCCATCTTTTCAGCGCCCTTCGGCCCCACCCCGTGAAACCGCCGCACCGGCAGCGACTGGACGAAGGCCGCCCCTTCTCCCGGGCGGATGACGCAGATGCCGTCGGGCTTGTTCTGGTCGCTCGCCAGCTTGGCGAGGAACTTGTTGTAGCTCACCCCCGCGCTCGCGGTCAGCCGGGTCTGGGCGCGGATGTCCTGCCTTATCGTCTCGGCGATGCGGGTCGCGCTGCCGAGACCCAGCCGGTCCTCGGTCACGTCGAGATAGGCCTCGTCGAGGCTGAGGGGTTCGACAAGATCGGTGTGCCGGGCGAAGATCGCGCGGATCTGCTGGCTCACCTCGCGATAGGCGTCGAACCGGCTCTTGACGAAAATGAGGTCGGGGCAAAGCCGCCTGGCGGTGATCGAGGGCATCGCGCTCCTCACTCCGAAGCGCCGCGCCTCGTAGCTTGCCGCCGCGACCACGCCGCGCCCGCTCGACCCGCCTACGGCGACGGGCTTGCCGCGCAGGTCGGGATTGTCGCGCTGTTCGACGCTGGCGAAGAATGCGTCCATGTCGACATGGATGATCTTGCGCAGGCCGGGGGTTTCCTCCCCCGCCCCGTCATCATGCCGCTCGCCGGTCTCGCTGTCGGACGCCTGTGCCATGGCTCGAGATAAATAGGCCGAGCCGTTGCAAAGCGGAACCGTTCTCGCCACCTATCTTTTTGTGCAGATGCGAAGAGAAACGATGAACAGCGGCGAGGCCGTGGCCAGGCCGCAAGGCGAACCGGGCGCGCGGCGGGCTATCAGCGAACGCTCGCTGATCTGGATGATGGCACTGTTGATGGCGCTCAACGCCTTCGGGATCGATTCCATCCTGCCCGCGCTCGACAACCTCGCGACCACGCTGGGGGCGGAGGGCAACAGCCGCCAGTTCATCGTCGGCGCATACCTGATCGCAGCCGGGTTCGGGGCGCTGGTGCCGGGGAGTTTCGCGGATCGCTATGGCCGGCGTCCGGTGCTGTTCGTTGGGCTGGGCATCTATATCGCCCTGTCGATCGCCTGTTCGCTGGCGACCGACTTTACCACGCTGCTGGTATTGCGGGCGGTCCAGGGCTTCGGCGCGGCGGCAATCATCGCCCTGCCGCCCGCGATCATTCGCGACCGGGTCGGCGGCGACAAGATGGCCCGCATGATGAGCCTGATCTTCGTCATCTTCCTGATCGTGCCCGCCATCGCGCCGACGATCGGGCAGGGCATTCTCAAGGTCGCGGGAAACTGGCGCTGGATTTTCGCCGCGATGGCCGCCGCCGGCAGCGTGATGGCGGTGTGGGTCTATACCCGCCTGCCCGAGACGCTGGATGAGGCTCAGCGCCAGCCGATCCGCATTCCCGCGATCGTGCGCAACATGGCCCATTCGGTGACTCTGCGCGAGACGATCGGCTATACGCTGGGCAGTGCGCTGGTGTTCGGTGGCCTGTTCGGCTTCATCAATTCCTCGCAGCAACTGATCGGCGAGGCCTTCGGCGCGGGCGAGATGTTTCCGCTGATCTTCGCGATGTGCGCGGGCGCGATGGCGATTTCCAACTGGTCGAACAGCCGCATCGTCGAACGGTTCGGCGCCCGGCGGGTGAGCCATGCGGCGCTGTTCGTGTTCATTGCCGTGGCCTGCGCGCAGCTGTGGTTCGCCAGTCAGCCGGACGAGAGCCTGTGGACCTTCGTGCCGCTGATGGCGGCGAACATGGCGTTGCTCGGTTTCATCGGAGCCAATTTCGGATCGATCGCGATGGAGCCGTTCAAGCATATCGCCGGCGCGGCGAGTTCGGCGCAAAGCTTCCTGCGGCTGACCACCGGTGCGGGGCTGGGGGCGCTGATCGGGTTCATGTATGACGGCACGGCGCGGCCGCTGGCGGGCGCGCTGCTGATCACGGCGGTGGTGAGCCTGGTGTTCGTGCTGTTCTCCGAACGCGGCGAACTGTTCGGCGCGCCCAAGCCGGAAGATGTGGAGGACGGGGCTTAAGTGCCACTCACCGCGTGAAAATCCGTTTGGGCTGAGATTGTCGAGGCCCTGCTTTTTTAAAACCTCGCTGTCCGTCAACTGAAGGACAGCCCTTCGACAAGCGAACGGGGAGGGGCGTTGGACAAGCGCGAGGGGTCAATCCTCGCCAGCAGGTGCCACTACGGCCAGCACGGCCTCGACCTGCACCTGCCCGCCTTCGCTGGCGTTGAGTTTGGTCACCGTTCCGTCGAACGGTGCGGTAAGCGCGTGCTCCATCTTCATCGCTTCGAGCACCATCAGCCGCTGCCCGGCGGTGACGCTGTCGCCCTCAGCCACGTCGAGCGTTATGACCTTGCCCGGCATCGGCGCCAGGATCGCGCCGTCTGCGGCCGAGGCCATGCCGGTCCCGCGGGTCTCGGTCTCGAAGCCAAACGCCTGCCCGTTGTCGAACACGACGATACGCGCGCCTTCGGCAAAACCGGTCAGCGAGGGCTCGAACGGCTGATCGTCCAGTTCGGTGACCGCGCTCTTGCCGCGATAGGAAAGCGCGATCGCGTGGCGTGACGCGCGGTTCAACCGAAAGCCTGCCAGACCTTCCGGCTGATCGTCGTTGGCGACCATCGCGATCCGCGCCGCACCGCGCAGGACCGCGCCATCCGGCTCGCCCGACGGAATGAGCGCATCGCCCTTTTCTGCGATGAAGCCGGTATCGATCCGCCCGGCGACGAAATCATTGTCCGACAGGGCGTTGGCGATGAATGCCGCGTTCGTCCGCACGGGCCACACTTCGGCGCTTTCCGCCATCTCGATCAACTGATCGATGGCATCGTCGCGGTCCTCGCCCCAAGCGACGAGCTTGGCGATCATCGGATCGTAGAACGGGGAGATTTCGTTCCCTTCCTCGACCCCGGTTTCGATCCGTCCCGCAATGCCGAGGTCGAGCCAGTCGAGCGGACCGGTGCTGGGCAGGAAACCGCTTGCCGGGTCTTCCGCATAGAGCCGCGCCTCGACGGCGTGACCGTCGATATGCAAATCCTCCTGCTTTCGCGGGATCGGCTCACCGCTCGCGACGCGCAATTGCCACTCCACCAGATCGACGCCGGTAATCTCCTCGGTCACCGGATGTTCGACCTGCAGGCGGGTGTTCATTTCCATGAAGAAAATACGGTCGGCGCGCAGGCCCTCGCTGGCATCGGCGATGAACTCGATCGTGCCCGCGCCCTCGTAATCCACTGCCCTGGCGGCGCGGACGGCGGCGGCGCAGATCGCCTCGCGCGTGTCCTCGTCCATGCCGGGGGCGGGCGCTTCCTCGATCACCTTCTGGTGACGGCGTTGCAGCGAGCAATCGCGCTCGAACAGATGCACCACATTGCCGTGGGCATCGCCGAACACCTGCACCTCGATGTGGCGGGGCGAGGTGATCCACTTTTCCAGCAGAACCTCGTCGTTGGAGAAGCTGGCCTTGGCCTCGCGCCGGCAACTTTCGAGCATCGCGGCGAAGTCCGCCGCGTCGTCCACCTTGCGCATCCCCTTGCCGCCGCCGCCCGCGACCGCCTTGATCAGCACGGGATAGCCGATCTTGTCGGCCTCTTCCTTCAGGCGGTCCGGCGACTGATCTTCGCCATCGTATCCGGGGGTGACGGGCACGCCCGCCTCACGCATCAGCTTCTTGGCGGCATCCTTCAGGCCCATCGCCTCGATGCTGGACGGCCGGGGGCCGACCCAGATCAATCCGGCATCGATCACCGCCTGCGCGAAGCCGGCATTCTCCGACAGGAAGCCGTAGCCGGGATGGATCGCCCCCGCCCCGGTCCGCTTCGCCGCGGCGATGATCTTTTCGCCCACGAGATAGCTTTCTCCCGCCGGCGAGGGGCCGATATGCACCGCCTCGTCCGCCTGCCGCACATGCAGCGCCCTGGCGTCGGCGTCCGAATAGACCGCGACGGTGGCGATGCCCATTTCGCGCGCGGTGCGGATGATGCGACAGGCGATCTCGCCGCGATTGGCGATGAGGAGTTTGCTGATCATGGGGGGGGGGACTAGCTTCGCTGGCCCGGAATTGAAACTCTCTCAATTCCGTTCGGGCGGTGCTTGTCGAAGCCCTGCAAATCATGGGAAGGAGGGACAGCCGCAGGCCCTCCGCCCGCTTCGCCTTCGAAAAGCCCGGGGCGAACGGGTTTGAGGCTAGAGAAAGCCGCTCACCACCCCGCCACTGGCCTGAAATCGTGCCTGCTCCAGGTAATCGGCACGTCCGGCCCCCGCGGGCGGTTCCACAGCGCCTCGAAGAAGGCGACCGCCACGTGCCACAGCTTCTCGTAGCCCGGCACCACCACCCGTCGGTCCCACGCCTTCTGGCCGCGGTTCAGCACCTTGCGCCCGATCGCGCCGTAGATGTTCGCCGCGCTCAGCACCGCCCAGCGCTGGCGGAACTTCAATCGCGCCGCGCCCAGCTTGGCCGCTTCCTCGTGCTTTTCCATCAGCGCGATCATGCGCGGCATCAGGCTGGCGAGGGTGAAGCGGTTTTCGGGCCGGGCATGGTCGCCGGGTGCGAAGCCTTTTTCGGCCAGCCACTTGGCGGGCAGATAGACCCGCCCCGCCGCCGCATCCTCGACGATGTCGCGCGAGATATTGGCGAGCTGGAACGCCAGCCCCAGATCGCAAGCCCGGTCGAGCGTGTCGCCATCGTCGTCGGGCACGCCCATCACCCGCGCCATCATCACGCCGACCGCCCCCGCGACGTGATAGCAATAGCGCAGCATGTCGCGCTCGTTCGACGGGCTCCACCCGGTCGCATCGAGGGCGAAGCCTCCGATCACGTCGTTCGCCATGTCCGCCGTCAGATTGCATTCGTCCGCGACCTGTCCGAAACCGTCGAAGGCGGGGTCGGCGGTCGGCTGTTCGTCGAAGGCGCGGCGGGTGAGGACGCGCAGTGCCTGTATGCGGTCCTCCGCATTCTTGGGCGTACCCTGATCGCCGAGCGGCCCGCCCATGTCCTGATTGTCCGCGATATCGTCGCACCGGCGGCACCAGGCGTAGAGCAGCCAGGCCCGTTCGCGCGTAGTGCGGTCGAACAGATTCGACGCGGCGGCGAAGCTTTGCGACCCCTGCTCGATTGCGATGCGCGCCTGGTCCACCAGAGATGCACGATCGCGCCCGCCGCCCGCCCGGGCGATGGTCGGGCGCATGTATTGCGTGGTCAGGGGGCGCTGCGTCGTGCTCAGAGGTCTTCGGCCTTCATGCGGAAGATCGGCGTATGCGGGCGATAGGCTGCCATTTTGTCGAGCAAACCGGTTAACGCGCCATCGGCGACGATGATGCCGCGATGCGCCGGCCGCACGAAGCCGACCTCTGCCATGTGCCGGTTGAAGGCGATGAGATGGTCGTAGAAACCGAAGGCGTTGAGCAGGCCGACCGGCTTGGTGTGATAGCCGAGCTGCGCCCAGCTGACCGCTTCCCACAATTCGTCCATCGTGCCGACGCCGCCGGGAATGGTGAGGAACCCGTCGGACAGGTCGGTGAACATCTGCTTGCGCTCGTGCATCCCGCCGACCGTGTGGAGTTCGGTGCATTCGCGATTGGCGACCTCGCTGCCGGCCAGCGCGTCGGGGATGACCCCGATCACCTCGCCACCCTGCTCCAGCGCCGCCGAAGCGACCGCCCCCATCAGGCCGAGCCGGCCGCCGCCATAGACGACACCGATCCCCCGTTGCGCGAGACCCGCACCGACTTCGCGCGCCAATTCCATGTAGCGCGGATCTGCCGGCGTGGCGGACCCGCAATAGACAGCTAGGCGCTTCACCCGACCAGATCCTCGACCATCAGTTTCGCCGTCGCCTTGGCGCTGCCGACCACGCCGGGAATGCCCGCGCCGGGATGGGTGCCCGCGCCGACGAGGTAGAAATTCTCGATCTGGTCGTCGCGATTGTGGCCGCGGAACCAGGCGCTCTGGGTCAGGACCGGCTCCAAGCTGAAGGCACTGCCCATATGGGCGTTCAAGTCGCCGGCGAAATCGCGCGGCGCGTAGTGGAACTTGGTCACGATGCGCGAATGCAAGTCGGGGATCAGGCGGCGCTCCACCTCGTCGAGGATGCGCTTTTCCAGCATCGGGCCGATCTCTTCCCAATCGAGCGAGAGCTTGCCCATATGGGCGACCGGGATCAGCGCGTAGAACGTGCTCATGCCTTCGGGCGCCATCGAGGGATCGGTCACGGTCGGGTGGTGGAGATAGACCGAGAAATCCTGCGGCAGCACGCCGTGATCGTAGATGTCCTCCAGCAATCCCTTATAGCGCGGACCGAACAGGATCATGTGGTGCGGGATGCCGGGCCAGGTTCCTTCCACCCCGAAATGCACGACGAACAGGCTGGGCGAGAAGGTCTTGCGCCCCAGCGTCTTGGCGTAGCTCTTGCCGCGCTTGGATTCGGACAGGAGATCGCGATAGCTGTGCATGATGTCGGCATTGCTGGCGACCGCATCGAACCGCTGTTTCCAGCCCGATTCCGTCTCGACCTCGCTCGCCCGGCTGCCGAGGGTGTGGACCTGCCGCACCGCATCGCCCATCCGCACCGTGCCGCCCAACCGCTCGAAATGCGTGATCATGCCGGCGACGAGGCGGTTGGTGCCGCCCTTTGCCCACCAGACGCCGCCATCCTTCTCCAGCTTGTGGATCAGGGCGTAGATCGCGCTGGTCTTCATCGGATTGCCGCCGACGAGCAGGGTGTGGAAGCTCAAAGCCTCGCGCAGCTTCTCGTTCTCGACGAAGCTCGAAACCATGGAATAGACGCTGCGCCATGCCTGTTTCTTCGCGAGCGCAGGCGCCGCCTTCATCATCGACTTGAAATCGAGGAACGGCACATGGCCGAGCTTCACATAGCCTTCCTCGTACACGGCGGCCGCATAATCGAGGAAGCGCTGATACCCGGCGACGTCGGCGGGGTTCAGCTTGGCGATCTCGGCGAAGAGGTTTTCCTCGTCGTTCGAATAATCGAAATTCGTGCCGTCGGGCCAGTTCAGCCGGTAGAACGGCATGACGCTCATCAGTTCGACGTCTTCGGCCATGTCGTGGCCGGACAGCGCCCACAATTCGCGCAGGCAATCGGGATCGGTGATCACGGTGGGGCCGGCATCGAAGGTGAAGCCTTCCCGCTCCCAGAAATAGGCGCGGCCGCCGGGCTTGTCGCGCCCTTCGATCACGGTGGTAGCGATACCCGCCGATTGCAGCCGGATGGCGAGCGCCAGCCCGCCGAAGCCTGCCCCGACGACGCAGGCGGTCTTGCCGGTTGCGGGAATGGCGGACGAGTGGCCCTGTACGGGCGGGTTGGTCTGGAGGTTCATCGCTTTCCAATATGGGCCAACGGTGCCCCCTTGCCAAGGATCGCGCGCAGGGCGCGACCGACCGGCACCGGCGGTTTGCCGGAAAGGATCCGCGCCTTGTCCGCCGGGGTGGAACGCGCGGCATAGAACCGTTCGATCAGCGGTTCGGGCAGGCGATAGAACCGCTCGAAGATGCGGTAGCGCTCGCTGGGGCGCGCGGCATCGAACAGCATTCTGGCGAGCAGGCGGTAATATCCGGTATCGGCCCAGTGTCGGGTCGCCCGCGCGGCGACGGCGTTGGCGAGGGCGGCGCCGGGCAGATGTGCCAGCCCCGCGATGGCGAGCGCGTTGCGCACCGCGATCGGCATGGTGTAGCTCGTCAGCGGATGAACGAACCCGCCCCGCGCCCCGGCCAGCGCCACGCCGGGCTGTTCGAGCGCGGTGCGGTAGGCGCCGAAATCGCCGCCGGTAATCACCGGGAGGACGCCGGTTTCCTCGTGCACAAGTTCGGCCTGCCAACCCCGCGCCGCGGCGTAGTTCGCGATCCGCCCGCGCATCAAATCCGCATCGAGTGCCGGACTGTCGGCATAATAGGTGTCCTCGACGAAGATCTCGTCGGGGCCGAGCGGCAGGAGATAGACGAAGCGATAGGCGCCCGGCTGCGCGACCGTCGCATCCATGATGACGGGGCGTGCGATCCCATGTGGGGCGGCGGTGCGCAGATGCTGGCCGAGAAACACCTGCCAGCCGCCGGTGAGATGCGGGCTCGGCCCGGCATCGCGGCAATCGATGACTGCGTTGGCGACCAGCCGTTCGCCGCTCTTCAGCAATACTCCGTCGGCCGCGATGTCGGCGGCGCGGCACCCGGCGTAAACGGCGCTCTGCGGCAGTTCGCGCCGCAGTCCGGCATCGAAATCGCGGCTGTCGAGCGAGCGGTATTCCGCCGCCATCCGCCGTGCATAGGCCGGAAAGCGGACATCGTTCCCCCCGGTCCACACGGTCTTCCTGAAGGGCGCAAGCAGCGCCTCGCCCGCCGGCCCGATATCGCCCTCGAACCAGCTCCAGCGATGATTGCCGCCGAAGCTCTCCCCCGCCTCGACCAAAGCGAGCGACAGTTCGGGCCGCTGCTGCCGCACGGCCAGCGCGATCAGGCCGCCTGCCAGACCGCCGCCGACGATTGCCAGATCGAATGCTTCATGCGCCATGCCCGAGCGCCTAGAGGGGTATCGGGCCGCGCACAATTGCGGGTACGCGGAACAGGCGGCTTTCCTGAATGTTTCCCGCTAAAACCAATTCAGGGATCCCTTCATGAAAAGTCACGCTCTGGCCGCTGCCGCCATCCTGCCGTTCTTTATCGCAACCCCCGCGCTGGCGCAGGAGCAGAGCCTTCCGGGCGTGACCGCCGAAGTGCCGGAAACCACCGTGTTCGACGGCGATTTCGTCAGCGTCGGCATCGGCGTCGCCTACGGGCCGAGCTATAGCGGGTCCGACGACTACACGACTTTCGTGCTGCCGCTGGTGCAGGCATCCTACAAGGGGATCGATATCAATCCGCGCCCCGGCGGGGTTGCCCTCGACCTCGTGCCGGATGCGAACACGGGGATCAATTTTTCCGCCGGGCCGGTCGCCCGCATCCGGCGCGACCGGGTGGACATCGACGATATCGAGGATGGCGTAGTGGCGGCCTATGGCGAGCTCGACACCGCGGTCGAGGTTGGCGGAACCGTCGGCGTGGGCCTGCCGGCCGTCCTCAACCCCTACGATTCGCTCAGTGCGAATGTCGATGTGGCATGGGACGTGGCCGGCGCGCATGGCGGCATGACGGTCTCGCCCAGCCTGACCTATTTCACTCCGCTCAGCCGCGCGATGGCGGCCTCGCTTTCGCTCAGCACGACCTATGTCGATGATGACTATGCCGATTACTACTACTCGGTGCCGACCGCCAACGCGGCGCTTCCGGTGCAGGACCTGCTGCCCGGCTTCCAGGCGGAAGGCGGGTTCGAGCGGGCCGGCGCCAACCTGCTCCTCGCCTACGATCTTGGCGGCGACCTCACCGATGGCGGCCTGTCGCTGGTCGGACTGGGTGGTTATTCGCGCCTGCTCGGCGATGCGGAGGATACGCCGTTCACCCGCCTGCGCGGCGATGCTGACCAGTGGCTGGTCGCGATCGGGGTGGGGTATACGTTCTAATGGGGTTGGAGTTAGAGACCGGCTTGCGCACCGGCAATCCCTCCGCCGACCGACCATCCGTTCACGGCGTCTTTGATGATCGGACTATCGAGGAAGGTTGAAGGGCTCCAGTTGACCTTAAAGTTCGTCCCGCGATAGGAAATGATCGTTTCGCCATTGTATTCGTAAGCGATGGCGTAGAACCCGGCGTCTTGCCAAACTTTGTACTTCTCATCGTCGATACCCAAGCTAATAGGATCAATTAGATTAGCTTTACCGAGAGTGCCGGAATCTAATTTAATTCCAGCGCCATATCCACGATTATAAGCGTCCATCGCAAGGATGGCGAGAAGCAGATCGCGGTTCATTTGAATAGCTCCGTATTAAAGTCGGTCGCTCTTACCCGATTTATAAGCTTGGCATCTTTTAGGTATCGAGAGTGGCTCGGTTTCAAAGCGCCGCGTTCGCGGCCAACTGCTTCCAACCACGCCAACCGCCGCTCGATACCCGTCGTCACGGGATCATCGGTGGTCTCGAGGGTGATGCGCGTCACGCCGATGGCGGCGGGATCGACCCGCTCCACACTGGTCGGATCGGCAATGTCGGCGAACATGACGAGCAGCGGATAGGCTTCGGGCGAAAGCGCCACCGGTCCCTCCGCCCCGCGCCCGCGGGCAATGCGCATGGCACTGTCGGCACGGTCGTAGTCGAACTGCGGGTCGAGCGTCTTCATCACCACTGTCGGAAGATCGTCGATCTTCTGGTCCGCCAGGCGCAGCACGGCGAACAGCGTGCGGCCATCGGGCAGATCGACGGCAACCGCCTCGCCCGTCAGATCCACCCCGACCGTATTGCCACCGGTCATAAGATCGGTCTGGCGGTTGGCCTGGATTTCGAGGACGGACGAGCCGCTGACCGGCCCCTGCGGTGTCTGAACCTCGACGGTCATGCGGAACCGGAACGAGGGCGCCAGGGACCAGTCGCACCCACCCAATAAGGCAGCAGCCGCACCGGCGAGCGTCGCGAGAACACCGCGCCGCGCCATCATGGACGAAGCCTTACGCAATCCGCGCGGATCGCCGAAATGCGCCAGAATTCGCTATTGTTATTCGGATGCCCCACCAGACGTTCGACCCCCCCATCCAATCCCCCCCCCTCATCGCACGAAGGCGGTAAATCATCGATAAAAAATCGTTGGGCGAACCGCGCTGCTCATTATAGGTTCGGCGGCAGACTATCTCTTGCCCGAAAGCCAGCCGTGAACTGCGGCCAGCTCGCCAAAGGACGCTCCATGCGCTTTATTGCCGCCGCTCTTGCCGCTGTCGTCATCGCAGCACCCGCCGCCGCCCAGACCTACGTCATCCAGGCCGATCACGTCCTCGCAGATGCTGCGGGCGAGCCGAGCGGACCGGCCACCGTCACCGTGACCGATGGCCGCGTCGTATCAATCGCCGACGGGTTTCAGCCTGCCCCCGCAGGCGCGGAATTGATCCGCCTCGAAGGCAAGACGCTCGTCCCCGGCCTGATTGACCTGCATGTCCACCTCACCGGCGATCCCGGCGGCGATTTCTGGCGCGAGGCGGTGGAGCCGGCGGAATGGGGCGTCGTCGTCGGCGCGAAGAATGCCGAAAAGACGGTGCGTGCCGGTTTCACCACCGTGCGCGAGGCAGGCAGTGCGCAGCAGACAGCCTTTGCCCTGCGGCGCGGCACGGAAGAAGGGCTGATCACCGGCCCGCGCATCGTTGCCGCCGGGCCGCCGCTGGCAATCATCGGCGGGCATGGCGACGTCACCGGTTTCCTGCCCGAGATCAACGAAATCCTTTCCAGCGGCTATAGCTGCACCGGCGCGGTCGAATGCGCGGCGAAGGTCCGCCGGGCGAGCCAGAACGGCGCCAATGTCATCAAGGTCACTGCGACCGGCGGCGTGCTGAGCCAGCAGGGGCGCGGGCTGGAGGCGCATTTCAGCGATGCGGAGATGAAGAGCATCGCCGACACCGCGCATTCGCTCGGTCTCAAGGTGATGGCGCATGCCCATGGCGCGCGCGGGATCGAGGCGGCGAGCCGGGCGGGCATCGATACGATCGAACATGGCACCTATCTCGACGAGGCAGCCGCGCGCCAGATGGCGAAGAACGGCACCGTGCTGATCCCGACGCTGATGGCCTTCCAAGGCGTGACCGAGCGGCTGGGGCAGGGCATCTACACCCCCGTAGTTGAAGACAAGATCCGCGCCGTTGCCGAAACCGCCAAGACCTTCATGGGCAAGGCGCTGGGTTGGGGCGTGCCGATCGCATTCGGCACCGATGCTGGCGTGTTCGACCACGGCCGCAATGCCGGCGAGTTCGCGCTGATGCGCGCGCAGGGCATGAGCGATCGCGACGCGCTGGCTTCGGCTACGACCCGCGCCGCCGAAGTGCTGGAGATGGAGAACGAGATCGGCCGTATCGCGCCGGGCTATTCGGCGGACATGATCGCGGTGAGCGGCAATCCGCTGGAGGACGTATCGGTGCTGGAAAACGTCGACTGGGTGATGGTGCGCGGCCGGGTGGTCGAATAGCCGGTCGAACCGGACGCGCGGTTCATCGGTCGCTCCTTGCCGCACCGCCGTGGGTGCCCGCATGGGCGCTTGACATCGAGAACGGAGAATGATGACATGGCCGGTGTGCGCTCGATCCTGATGGCCGGCATGGCCCTGTCGCTCGGCGCGTGTGCGACGATGAACGATGCCGATCGCTCGCCAGCGGCGGCACGGGCGATGCCCGGCACGAAAGGGGCCGCCACCGAGGTCCAGGCATCGACGGCCCACGAACGCCTGTTCGCCTTGTTCGCCGATGCGGACGAACGCAATCTCGACCTCAATCCGCTCAATGCGATCTTCCGGGGCGACATGCGCAATGCCGGCCAGCTCGGCAATTTCCTGACCGACGAGTACAATGACGCCAGCCGCGCCGATGCGCAGACGAATCTCGATCGGTTGCAACGGATCGACCGCGCCGCTTTGTCGGAAACCGACAAGCTCGCCTACGACGTGTTCGCATACGACCAGCGCGAGGCGCTCGAAAACCTGCAGCCGGATATCCTCGCGCTGACCGAGGTTCGGCCGATCAATCACTTCTACGGCTTCCACACCTTCTATCCTGATTTCTCGAGCGGGCAGAGTGCGGCGCCCTTCGAGACGCTAGAGGATTACGACAACGCGCTGAGCCGGCACGCGGAATATGTGGCGCTGATCGATCGCTCGATCGCGCGGTTCCGGCAGGGGATGGACAGCGGCGTGCTGGAAACGCAGCTGACCATCGGCAATGTCATCAGCCAGCTCGATACGCAGCTGGCGATGAAGGTGGAGGATACGCCGTTCTACCTGCCGATCGCCAACCTGCCCGAGGATTTCGCGGCGGCGGACAAGGCGCGGCTGGAACGCGAATACCGCGCCGCCATCGCCGACATCATGCGGGTCCACACCCGCCTGCGCGATTTTCTGCGTGACGAATATTATCCGCAGGCGCGCGCGAATGTCGGCCTGTCGCAGATGCGCGGCGGGGTAGCGCTCTATGCCAAGCTGATCGAGGATACGACGACGTTGCCGCTGTCGCCCGATTACCTGCACGATCTCGGCCTGTCCGAAGTGGAGCGGATCAAGGCGGAACTGGAGACGGTGAAGGCCGAGGTCGGTTTCGAAGGCACGCTCGGCGAATTCTTCGACTACGTGCGGACCGATCCCAAATTCCAGCCCAAGAGCCGCGCGGCGCTGACCGAGAACTACTACGAGATCGGGCGGACGGTGGATGCGAAGATCCCCGCATTGTTCTCGCTCACGCCCGAGACCCCGCTCGAGATCAAGCCGTATGAGGAGTATCGCGAGAAATACGAGGCGGGCGGTTCGTATTCGTCCGGCGCGCCCGATGGCACGCGCCCCGGCACGTTCTATTTCAACGCCTACGACCTGCCCAGCCGGCTGACGACCGGCAACGTCACCCTCTATCTGCACGAGGGCGCGCCGGGGCACCACTTCCAGATCAGCCTCGCGCAGGAAAACGAGGATCTGCCCAGCTTCATGCGGTTCGGCGGCAAGACCTCCTATGTCGAGGGGTGGGCGCTCTATGCCGAGACGCTGGGCTACGAGATGGGACTGTTCGACGATCCGTGGGACCGTTACGGCACCTTGCAGGACGAACAGCTGCGCGCGATGCGGCTGGTGGTCGATACCGGGCTGCATGCGAAGGGCTGGACGCGCGAACAGGCGATCGATTTCATGCTGGAAAACAGCGGGATGACCCGCACCGAAGTCGTCGCCGAGGTGGAGCGGTATATCGCCATCCCCAGCCAGGCGTTGGCCTACAAGGTCGGCGCGCTGAAGATCCAGGAACTGCGCAAGCGGTCGGAAGAGACGCTGGGCGACCGGTTCGACATTCGCGATTTCCATGCACAGGTGCTGGATACCGGTGCGCTGCCGCTTCCGGTGCTGGAAGCCAAGATCGACCGCTGGATCGCGGCGGGCGGGGACCGATAGCGGGATCGGGCCGTTATCGGGATTGCAAGCAGGTTTACCCTGGTTTCCCGTAATGGTCCCAAGTTAGGACGGAAACGAAACAGAGCGGGAACTTTCCCGGCATTTAGCGATTATACGTGCATGAATTGAGAGCAACGGTTCATGGAGGTAACGCAATGTCCAGTCTGTCCTTTCACAGCAGCCGCCCGGATCGCTGGTCGAGCCCCAAGCCGTACAGCGACGCCAGCCTGCGGTACAAGCATCACGGCAAGATCATCCCGATGGATGCCGAACCCGGCTTCTTCGCCCGCCTGTTCGGCGCACGCTGAGGCTCAGGTCTAGATCGTTCGGTTGAGGCCGGAAACGGGGGGGCGGGCATACGATGCGCCGCCCCTTTCGCTTTTCCGGGGCCTGCATTGTGGGCGGCAGGCGATGCGATGATCTGTTGCCGTTTGCCTTATCCGGTCCGCTACTCGCCGGCGGCACAATCACACGGCATGAGCGCGCTGCCGACACTAGCCTTCGATCCGGTCGCCCCAAACCGCAGCGGCCTTCTCATCTCGATCCTGCAATTCGGATCGCGAGAAGCAAGTCTATAGGACGCTTGGCGTCACGATGAACTTCGTCGCCCCGAACGGACCACGCGTTGAAACTAGGCTGCCCTCAGGGACTGCATCCGCTGAAGGTAGCGCGCAATGGTGTCGATCTCGAGATTGACCTGATCGCCCTCCACCAGTTTGCCGAGCGTCGTGACGTCGGCCGTGTGGGGAATGATGTTGAGGGAAAAGCGCACCGATCCCGCGGGCTGATCGCGCACCGAATTCACGGTCAGCGAGACGCCATCGATCGTGATCGACCCCTTCTGCGCGATATAGGGCGCAAGATCCGCTGGCGCGACGATGTCGAGCCGGGTGGACCCACCGACATCGCGCCGTTCGACGACCTCGCCCACCGCGTCGACATGCCCGGTCACCAGATGGCCACCAAGCTCGTCGCCCAGCTTCAGTGCCTGCTCCAGATTGATGCATGCGCCCTTCGCCCACTGTTCGGCGGCGGTGCGATCGACCGTTTCGTTCGACACGTCGACCGCAAACCATGCCACGCCCGCCTCGCCGCCGCGTTCCACGACCGTCAGGCAGACGCCCGCGCAGGCGATCGAGGCGCCGATGTCGATCCGGGTGGGATCCCACGGACACGAGACGACGACGCGAAGATCGCCGCGATGCGCGACTTCCTCGATCGCGCCGATGGCAGTTACGATACCGGTGAACATGGCGCTTTCTCTTTCTGTCGGTCTCTCGAATAGGCTTCGAAGCGGTCACTGCCAAGCTGCCGGGATTCGGCAAGGCGCCATCGCCCATGCGCCGCGTCCAGGCGTTCGAGCCCGATGTCGGCGATCCCCGGCAATCCGCCGCCGATGACGATCGGGGCACGGTAAATCTCCAGCCGGTCGACCAGATCGGCAGCGAGAAAACCTGCCGCCGCACCCGCGCCGCCCTCGACATAGAGATACTGCACGTCCTTCAACGCGGCGATCCCTTCGGGCCGGTCCAGCACCTCGACCCCCTCCGGCGCAAGGCCGCGCGTCAGGACGATTCGGCGCGGACTGCACGATTGGAGCCCGGGCAGTCGCACGTCGAGGCGGGGGCTGTCGGCCCGCCAGGTGCCGCCGCCGACGAGGATGGCATCCTGCCGCGCCCGCCGCGAATGGACGTGCGCCCGTGCCGCCTCGCCGGTGATCCACTGGCTCTCTCCGCTCGCCAGCGCCACGCATCCGTCGAGCGACAGGGCCAGTTTCAAGGTGACGAAGGGGCGGCCAAGCCGGGCGCGGTGCAGATATCCAGCCAAGCTGTCATCGCAAGGGGGGCAGGGCAACAGACGCGCATCCACCCCGGCATCGCGCAATCGGCGCAGGCCGGCGCCGGCGGTTCGGGGATCAGGATCCTCGACCCCGGCGACCAGCCGGGCGATGCCGGCTTCTGCCAGCAAGTCCGAGCAAGCCGGCCCGCGTGTGCTCTGATGGGCGCAGGGTTCGAGGGTGACGAACACCTCGGCCCCTGCTGCCTGCTTGCCGGCCTGTTCGAGCGCCATCGCCTCGGCATGCGGGCGGCCGCCTTGCGCGGTCCAACCGCGACCGACGACGCGCCCGTCCTTGACGATCAGACAGCCCACGGCGGGGTTCGGGCGCGACGCGGGGCGAC
Organism: uncultured Erythrobacter sp.; assembly: GCA_947501005.1. Taxonomy (GTDB): domain Bacteria; phylum Pseudomonadota; class Alphaproteobacteria; order Sphingomonadales; family Sphingomonadaceae; genus Qipengyuania. The sequence goes on from CANMTU010000001.1 coordinate 560,923, forward strand.
CGCGCGCCGCCAGCCGTGCCGCCGCCATTAACCATTGCGCATCATTCGGCAGGAGCGGCGCTCGCCTTGGGGGTGGGCTGATCCCGCCCGCCGAACAACCGGTCGAGCCGCGCCTTTTCCGCCGCTTCCGCGCGGGCCCGCTCAGCCGCGGCTTCGGCCTCCATCCGGTCGACATCGATGCCGGTTGCCCGGCCCAGCTCACGATAGATCGTTCGTTTGCGTTCCTCGCGCGCGGCCAGTGCGGCTTCCCGCGCGTCGGTGCGGCGCTGGTTCTCGATATTGGACTGACGAATCTCGGCGTCGGTCCGGCCTTCGGCAAAGGTCGTGATGTAGGTCACACGCGGCGGTGGCGGTGGCACGAAATAATCTTCCTGCGTGACCCAGAACAGCAGCGTCCCCGAAGTGAGCAGGGAGGCCGCCAGCACGGGCCAGCGATAGGGGGTCGGTCGGCGAATCTCGCTCCAGAAATCGGACATGCCGCCGACCGGGTTCATTCGGCTGATGATGCGCATGCCCCATAGATAGGGAAAGCGGCGACGAAACGCTAGCCAAACGCGGCGTAAAGCGTCCGCCCGTTGGCAGACAGCCAGGCATTGGCTGCGTCCAGATCGTCGTCGTAGAGTTGGCCAAGCAACGCATGAAAGGCGGGCGAGTGGTCGAAATGCACGAGATGGGCGACCTCGTGCGCGACGACGGAGCGGCGGACGGGGTCCGGCGCCTGGATTAGCCGCCAGTTGAGGCGCAGCACCCCCTCGCTCGAACAGCTGCCCCAGCGGCGCTTCGCCCGCGTCAATCTGACCGCCGGTTCGGGCAGGCCGGCCACGGTGCAGAAACGCGCGGCATCCTCCTCGAAATGCCGCAGCGCTTCGGTTTCCAGCCAGCGGCCAAGCCGGCGGGGCAGCGTGTCCCGCGTCCCGCCGAGCCGGACCCCGCCATCGCCGAGCGTGACCTTGCGAGGATGCTCCTGCGCCCAGTCGATCGCCAGTTCCTGCCCGCGATAAAGCACGGTCCCCGTCTCCAGCGGACCCAGCGCCGGAGGCACCTTGGCCAGTTGCTGTTCGAGCCAGTGTGCCCGTTTGTGCGCGAAGGCGAGCGCTTCGCGCGTGGCGCACCAGTCGGGCAGGGTGATGCGCACCGCCGTACCGTCCGGCGCGAGACGCAGGGTGAGGCGGGTCGCGCGCTTCATCCGGCGCAGTTCGATCGGCAGGATGCGGCCGGCGATCTCGATTTCGGGGTTTGCGGCCGGTTGGGTTCCGGTCCGGAGATTGCCGGCCGCCCGCAACCAGTCGATCATCCGGGCGCGCCTTCGTCCTCGTCGCCATTGTCCCATTCGACGATGTGATGTTCGAGCGGGCCGGCATCGTCCTCGCTGATGACCCGCCCTGCCACCGAGATGCCTGCGCGCACCACCGTCTCGCGGTCGCCCGAGACGAGGTAGTGCCAGGAAAGCAAAGGCTTTCCATCGGCCCGGCGGCGATATGCGCAGGTTTCCGGCAGCCAGTTGATCCGGTCGACCAGCTTGAGCGTCAGGCGCAGGCAATCGGGGACGAAGGCCTTGCGTCGCGGATAATCGCGGCATTGTGCCGTCCCGCAGTCGAGCAGGGTGCAGGCAACGTTGGTTTCCTCGATCTCGCCGGTTTCCTCGTATTCGACCTTGTGCAGGCAGCAGCGCCCGCACCCGTCGCACAAGGCCTCCCATTCCTCGCGATTGAGGCTGGCGAGCGGCTTCTCCCAGAAGCGGTCCCTCAACGCACCCATTTGTCGAGCTCCGCCGTGACCGCTTCGGGCCCCTCATCGGTCGGCAACAGGGCGATCGGCTCGCCCTCGGGCCCGAACAGATAGGTGTAGCCGTAATGGTTCATCAGATAGCCGCCGCCCGGCTGGGTCTCCCCGCGCGAGAAGGTGGTGGCGAACTTGCGGGCGACCTCCTCGAGATCGGCTTCGCTTCCGGTGAGGCCGAACAGGCGGGGGTGGAAATTGTCGGTGAATTCGCGCAGCACCGCCGGCGTATCGCGCTGGGGATCGATGCTGATGAAGAGCGGCTGGATGGCGCCGCCGAGTTGCGGATTGTTCGCCTCGAACGCCTTCAGGCCCGCCATCGCGCGCTGCACGTCGGTCGGGCAGATGTCGGGGCAGAAGGTGTAGCCGAAATAGACGATGCGGTACTTGCCGGCATAATCCTTCCAGCTGGCCGGTTCGCCGTCCTCCCCTGTCAGGGTGAAATCGCCGCCGATGGTCGCGCCAGCCAGTGGCGGCGGTTCGGCAGGCGCGTTCGCCGATTGCTGGCACCCCGCGAGGAGCAGGGCGGCCATGATCGGACCAAGGGGAGACCGGGCGAAAGGGAAGCGGCGCGATAGCGACATGACAAGCTGGTTCATGGTCTGCTAAAGCGTGTCATACAAGAGGAGCCGGGGCTGCAAGCTGCGGAAATTTCGACGGATGGAGTACAGGGTGCGCGCAGGTTCTTATTTCGGCAAAGCTTGTCTGGGCTTCGCGGCGGCGCTTCTGGCGGCTGCCCCGCTGTCGGCGCAGATGCAATCCGACGGGTACAAGTTCCTCAAAGCGGTGAAGGACCGCGACGGCACCGTCGCCACGGAAATGCTCAACCAGCCGGGCACCACGATCGTCAATGCGCGCGATCTTGCCAGCGGGCAGAGCGCGCTGCACTACGTGGTCCAGCGGCGCGATGCGACCTGGGTGCGCTTCCTGTTGCAGAAGGGCGCCAATCCCAACCTTTCGGACAAGAGCGGGCTGACCCCGGTGCAGCTCGCCTCGCAGCTTGGCTTTGCCGAAGGGCTGGAGGCGCTGGTCAAGGCGGGCGCGAATGTCGATGTCGGCGATGCGACGGGGGAAACCCCGTTGATCGCCGCGATCCATCGCCGCGATACCGGCATGGTCAAGCTCCTGCTCGAACACGGCGCCAATGCCGACCGGACCGACAATTCCGGCCGCAGTGCGCGCGATTACGCCAGGTTGATGGGGCCAAGCAGCCCGATGCTGGCGACCATCGACAGCGCCGATGCGTCGAAGAAGAAGACGGCTCAGACCTACGGGCCGAACTGATGGCTAAAGTTGCGCCCGACATTGCCGACCTGACGCTCGACGAACTGCGTCTCGCTTTGGCACCCGCCATCGCCGATTCGGCGGTGTTCGACGGGTGGAGCGATGCTGCCCTCGAAATGGCGGCGGACCAGATGGATGCCGATCGCGACGTGGCGCGGCTGGCCTTCAAGCCCGGCTTCGGCGGGTCGCGGGCGATGGAGATGATCTCCGCCTGGATCGAGGCGATCGACATGGCGATGGCTGCGGCGATGCCGCCCGAGGATCTCGCCAAGCTCAAGATCCGCGACCGTATCCGGGTGCTCGTCCAGTATCGGCTCGATGCCGTGGCGGGGCAGGAAGAGGCCCTGCGCCGGGCGCTCGCCATCATGGCGATGCCACAGAACGCGGCCCGCGCGGTGAAACTCGGCTGGCGCAGCGCGGACGTGATGTGGCGCCTCGCCGGGGACATGGCGACCGACTATAATCATTATACCAAGCGGGCGATCCTCGCCTCGATCTATGCCGCGACGCTCGCGGTGTTTCTCGAGGACGAGAGCGAGGGCAAGGTGGATACGCGGGCTTTTCTCGACCGCCGGATCGACGGGGTGATGCGGTTCGAGAAGGCCAAGGCGCAATGGCTCAATCCCGGGCGGGAAAGTTTCAGCGTCACTCGCTTTCTCGGGCGGCTGCGCTACCCGACACGCTGATCGACCCCGGAATCGCTATTGATAACCGTTTGCAATTACGCCGAACCTCTGACAGAGGGGCTGGCATGACTCTGGACGGGTTCGAATCCGGTAAAACCGCGCGCATCGTCGCCGTCGACTGGGCGGTCCTCGCCGTGGACGAGGGCAAGCGGTTGAAGGCCCTGGGCGTGGACGAGGGGGCGGAAGTCGCCATCCTCCATCGCGGGGTGTTCGGCGGGCGTGACCCGATCGCCCTGCGACTCGGTAACATGACGATCGCCCTGCGCCGCGCCCATGCCCACGCCATCGCGGTCGAACCGGCATGACCCGGCGCCGCAGCGCCGCGCTCGTCGGCAATCCCAATGCGGGCAAGTCCGCCCTGTTCAACGCGCTGACCGGCGCGCGGCAGAAGATCGCGAACTATGCCGGCGTCACGGTGGAGCGCAAGGCGGGGCGGCTGATCCTGCCGTCGGGCGAACCGGTCGAACTGCTCGACCTGCCCGGCTCCTACAGCTTCGACGCCGCCAGCCCCGACGAGGAGGTGACGCGGCAGGTCGTCCATGGCGAATTCGAGACCGAGACCGCGCCCGACGTGATCGTGCTGGTGCTCGACGCCGCCAATCTCGAACAGCATCTGGTGTTCGCGCAGGAAGTGCTCGAACTCGGGCGGCCCACGGTGGTCGCGCTGAACATGATCGACCTTGCCGAGCGTGACGGGCTGACCCTCGATCCCGAGGCCCTGTCCGCCGCGCTGGGCGTTCCCGTCATCCCCACGGTCGCCGTGCGCCGGCGCGGGCTCGACGAACTCAACCGCGCGATCGCAGAGGCGGAAAGCCGGGCGGGCGAGGCGAACCCGTCGCACTGGCACCTGTCCCTGCCGGAGCGCCGGCTTGCGGCAAAGCATATAGCGCGCGGTGCGATCCTGTCGAAATCGGCGCGCCACACGATCGAGAACGGGGTCGACCGGCTGCTGCTTCATCCCTGGCTTGGCCCGGTCATCCTGTTCGCGCTGCTGTTCATCATGTTCCAGGCGGTGTTCGCGTGGGCGACGCCGTTCGTCGACGCGCTCGAAGGCGGGCTTGGGGGGCTGGCCGACGGGGTGAAGGGCGCCTTGCCGGCCGGCCTGCCGCGCGACTTCCTGACCGAGGGCGTGCTGGCGGGCGTCGGGTCGGTGGTGGTTTTCCTGCCCCAGATCATCATCCTGTTCGCCTTCATCCTCGTGATGGAAGCGAGCGGGTACATGGCCCGCGCGGCCTTTCTGATGGACCGGCTGATGGCCGGCGTCGGCCTGTCGGGCAAGAGCTTCATCCCGCTGCTTTCCAGCTTCGCCTGCGCCATTCCCGGCATCATGGCGACCCGGAGTATCAGCGATCCCAAGGACCGGCTGACGACCATACTGATCGCGCCGCTGATGACCTGTTCGGCGCGCCTGCCGGTCTATGCGGTGATCATCGCTGCGGTCATCCCTTCCACCACCGTCGGCCCCGGCATCGGGTTACAGGGGCTGGTCCTGTTCGCGCTTTACGTCGCCGGCGTCGTCGGGGCGATGGTGGTGGCGCTGATCCTGCGCCGCACGGTAACAAAAGGCGCGGCAAGCGGGTTCATCATGGAGCTGCCGCGCTATCAATTGCCGCGCCTCAAGGATCTCGCGATCGGGTTGTGGCAGCGTGGCTGGGTGTTCCTGCGCCGCGCCGGCACCATCATCTTCGTGGCGACCATCGCGTTGTGGATCCTGCTGTCCTTCCCGCGGGCCGAGCCGGGTGAAAGCCAGCTCGATGCAAGCTTCGCCGGCGCGGTTGCCGACGGGCTGCATCCGGTGCTCGAGCCGGTCGGCTTCAACCGCGAGATGAGCCTGGCGCTGATCCCGGCGCTGGCCGCGCGCGAAGTGGCCGTGTCCGCGCTCGCCACGACCTATGCGGTTGATGCGGCGGACGAAGAGGTCGCCGCCGAAGGCGTGACCGAGAAGATCGCGGCGCTGTGGAGCCTGCCGACCGCGCTGGCCTTCCTCGCCTGGTTCGTGTTCGCGCCGCAATGCCTGTCCACCATCGCGGTCGCCCGGCGCGAGACGAATGGCTGGAAATGGCCGGTGGTGATGATCGCCTACCTCTTCGCGCTCGCCTGGATCTTCGCCGGGCTGACCTTCTGGATCGCGACCGCGCTCGGTCTTTAGCGCTTACGACGGCGAGCTTTCCACAGGGAGCGGTTCGCCACTGGCACCGCGCCGCGCCATCCGATAGGCCTTCGCGCAACAGTTACGAAGGACGATTCGATGGCCGGAAGCCTCAACAAAGTCATGCTGATCGGAAATCTCGGGGCGGACCCCGAGGTCCGCAGCTTCCAGAACGGCGGCAAGGTGTGCAATCTGCGCATCGCGACGACCGAGAACTGGAAGGACCGCAACAGCGGCGAACGCCAGGAACGCACCGAATGGCACACGGTGGCGATCTTCTCCGAAGGTCTGGTCAGCGTTGCCGAACGCTTCCTGCGCAAGGGGTCGAAGGTGTTCGTCGAAGGTCAGTTGCAGACCCGCAAGTGGCAGGACCAGTCGGGCAATGATCGCTATTCCACCGAAGTGGTGCTGCGCGGTTTCAACGGCACCCTGACCATGCTCGACGGGCCGGGCGGCTCGGGCGGCGGTGGCGGTGGCGGTGGCCAGCGCAGCGGCGGCAACGATTGGGGCCAGGGCGGCGGCCAGAGTTCGGGGGGTCAGGGTTCGGGCGGCGACAGCTGGCGCAGCGGCGGCGGTTCGTCCGGCGGCAACGATCAGGGCGGCGGCTCGAACTACGACGATCTGGACGACGACATTCCGTTCTAGGGGCGTGGCTGGCCGCGCGAACGGGTGCGGGGTATGGGCCCGTTTAGGCGTTTATGGGAAGTCGGGACGATGTGCCGCTTGCCGATGATCGCAATGGCGGCGTCCGGCGTCGAGGCGTTGACGTCCTGCGTCACGTCTCGAACGTGAAATGGCAGGTGAGGACGACGGCGGCGGTCTTGAAGCCTTCCCGCCTCAGCAAGACACCGCCGCACTTCCCACAAGCCCGACTTCTACCCCTTCCGCAGTCCTGCCAGAGCTTCGGCCAGCGGTCCCTTCGGTGCGGCGTCGAATTCCTCGTCGCTCTCGATCCCGGCTTCGTTGCGTGCCGCGTCCGCATTCGGGCCTTCGCGGTAGGGATCGATCGCCAGGCCGAGGGTCTGGGCCAGCGCCTCGCCCAGATCGAAGCTTTCGCCTTCGTATTCGAGCTCGTCGGGCGCGGCGGGATCGAGTTCGATTTCCTCGCTTTCGTCATATTGAGTAAGCTGTCCTTCGGGCACGAAGATCAGCGCGACCGGCTCACGAAAAGCGTAGGCGAAATCCTCGCGGGTGACCGCGCAAGGCTGCACGATCTCGCCCTCCAGCGTTCCGTGGACAGCGATCCCCTCTTCCGTCTGTTGCAGCGAGAGAGTGCCGGACAGCGCCGGTATCGCGGTCACGGAAAAGCGCCGGGCCAAACCCGCCCGTTCAGCCTCGCTCGTGTCGAGAGAGAATCGCTCGGGCACGGCACGCACCCTGATCGGCCGCGCCAACTCGCTCGCACCGGGAATCATGCGAAGTCCCCGGCGCGCAGCTGCTCCGTGCTGGTCCGGCCCAAACGCGCGTCGAGGCGCATCATTCGTTCGGCCAGGGCATAGGCCTCGTCTTCCTGCGCCAGGGTCACGTTGCGGCGCAGGGCCTCGGCGAAAGCCGCCCGGTCCGCGCCGTCGATCGCGGTGCGATAGGCGCCGAGCCGGCCGCCCATGCTGCTCATCAGCTTGCCGATCTTCTTGCCGACCGTCGGATCGCCAATCCCCGCTTCGCGCAGCTGGCCTTCCATATCCTCTATGAAGAGTTCGGTCAGAAGCGCGGTGTGGGGGGCAAGCTCCGTCTCGCGCTCCATCCGCATCAGCACGATGCTGAGGACGAGGGTGACCATGTCGAACCGCCCTGCCAGCGTATCGGCAACGCCGCACACCCGGTAATAGTCGGGATCGCGCGCTTCCGCGACCACGCGGTGCCACAGGGGGCGCCACTGTTCGCGCGGATCTGGCGCGGTACCGAACAGGCGGGCAAGGAAGGACATGCTCGAAGCTCCATCGGGTGTTGTTCACCGGCAATTCAAGCCGCCGGGCGCATCGCACCGCCCGATATTGCATGAAGCGGCGGCGCGGTTTAGGGCGCGCATCATATAGGACGCACCGGCCAAACCGCCAAGCGCGACCAGACACGGAGACTTGCACATTTCCAGATCCGCCCCCCAATTCGCCGCACTGGCGACCCTGGTAGCGATTGCCGCGGCGACGGCAGGATGCAGCTCCATCAGGGAATCGCGCGGCTATGTCGTCGATGCCGCCCTGGTCGACGTGGTGCAGCCGGGGATCGACAACCGCCAGAGCGTCGAGGCGACGCTTGGCCGGCCGACCTTCACCAGTCAGTTCGGCGAACCGACCTGGTATTACGTGTCGAGCGTGACGGGGCGCAAACCCTTCGTCCGCCCCAAGATCCAGCAGCAGCAGGTCCTGGCAGTCAAGTTCGACGCGGCCGGCAATGTGAGCGAGGCGGGTCGCACCGGGATCGAACAGGTCGTGTATCTTTCGCCCGATGGCGACGCCACGCCGACGCTCGGGCGCGAGCGTAGTTTCCTCGAGGATCTGTTCGGGAATATCGGCACGGTCGGCCAGCCGGGCATGGGCGGCGGGGCCGGCGGGCCGGGCGGGCAATAACCCGTCGCTTGACCCCTCACGCCGCGCCCCCATATCGCGCGGCATGACAGATACGCAGGATCGCCACGGCCTTGTCCAGTGGCATGGCACCACCATCATCGGCGTTCGGCGCGGCGACAAGATCGTCGTCGCGGGCGACGGGCAGGTTTCGATGGGTAACACCGTCATGAAGCCTAATGCCCGCAAGGTCCGCCGGATCGGCAAGGACGATAAGGTCGTGGCCGGGTTCGCCGGCGCCACCGCCGATGCCTTCACCCTGTTCGAACGGCTGGAGAAGAAGCTCGAGCAATATAGCGGGCAATTGCTGCGCGCCGCCGTGGAACTCACCAAGGACTGGCGCACCGACAAATATCTCCGCAATCTCGAAGCCCTGATGATCGTGGCGGACAAGGACAATCTCCTCGTCCTCACCGGCAATGGCGACGTGCTGGAGCCGGAAGGCGGCATCACCGCCATCGGATCGGGCGGGAATTACGCGCTCGCCGCAGCCAAGGCGATCGCCGATTACGAGGAAGATGCCGAAACCATCGCGCGCAAGGCCATGCAGGTCGCCGCCGAGATCTGCGTCTTCACCAACGGCAACGTGACGGTCGAGACCGTTTGAGGACATCATGGACAATCTGACCCCAAAAGCGATCGTCGCATCGCTCGACGAGCATATCATCGGCCAGAAGGAAGCGAAGCGCGCGGTCGCCGTGGCGCTGCGCAATCGCTGGCGCCGGCAGCGCCTCGCGCCCGAACTGCGCGACGAGGTGACGCCCAAGAACATCCTGATGATCGGCCCCACCGGCTGCGGCAAGACCGAGATCAGCCGCCGCCTCGCCAAGCTGGCCGAGGCACCGTTCGTGAAGGTCGAGGCGACCAAGTTCACCGAAGTCGGCTATGTCGGCCGCGACGTCGAACAGATCGCCCGCGACCTTGTCGAGGAAGCGATCCGGCTGGAGAAGGAACGCCGCCGCGACGCCGTGCGCGAGAAGGCGAGCGAGGCCGCGATGGAAAGGCTGCTCAACGCACTGGTCGGCGACAATGCCAGCGAGGCGACCCGTGCGGCGTTTCGCGAGCGCATCGTCCAGAACGCGATGAACGACACCGAGGTCGAGATCGACGTGAAGGACCAGCCGGCAAGCTCGATGGAAATTCCCGGCATGCCCGGCAATGTCGGCATGATCGATCTGTCCGACATGCTCGGCAAGGCGATGGGCAAGGCACCGACCAAGCGGCGCAAGCTGAAAGTCCCCGATGCGTGGGACAAGCTGGTCGAGGAAGAGGCCGAGAAGCGCATGGACCAGGACGACGTCAACCGCGTCGCGCTGGAAAATGCGGAAACCAATGGCATCGTGTTCCTCGACGAGATCGACAAGATCGCGGTCAGCGATGTGCGCGGTGGCAGTGTTTCGCGCGAAGGCGTGCAGCGCGATCTGCTGCCCCTGATCGAAGGCACGACGGTCGCCACCAAATACGGCCCGATGAAGACCGACCACGTGCTGTTCATCGCGAGCGGCGCGTTCCACCTCTCCAAACCGTCGGACATGCTGCCCGAATTGCAGGGCCGCTTGCCGATCAGGGTCGAGCTGCGCGCGCTGACGGAGGAGGACTTCGTCCGCATCCTCACCGAAACCCGGGCCAATCTGGTCGCGCAGTACAAGGCGCTGATCGGCACCGAGGATGTGACCCTCGACATCACCGAGGATGCCGTGGCCGAAGTCGCCCGGATCGCCGCGCGCGTAAACGAAAGCGTGGAGAATATCGGCGCGCGCCGCCTGCAGACGGTGATGGAGCGCCTGCTGGAAGACATCAGCTTCGATGCGGAAGACCATGCGGGTGAGACCATCACGGTCGATGCCGGCTATGTCCGCGGACGGCTCGACGATCTGGCGGGCGATGCCGACCTGTCGAAATATATCCTGTAAGACATATCCGGCCCTGCGGCCCGCCGATCGAAACGCCTATTCGCTATCGGCGGGCCGCAGTTCGAGCAGCTTCTGGCGGCGATCCTCCCGCGAGGTGGCAAGGATGTAGTCCACCCCCTCGATGGTGATCGCCATCATCCCCTGCTCGGTGATTTCGACCATTCGTTTCGATTTGAGATACCAGAGGTGGAAGTCCATCTCTGCGCTCGAACATCCCACCGCTTCCTGCAGCTGCAAGCCGCCGATCCCCGGATCGAGGGGCGAGGCCCGCCGCTTGCGATAGAGGCGCAGCATGATCTGTTCGTGGATGTCTGCATCCTCGGCCGCGGTGTGCATGCCGAACTCGCTTGCCGGCCCGTCGAGGGCGGGTTTGCGCGGCAGGCCAATGCGGCGATCGTATTCGTCATCGTAGGCCGCGCGCGAATCGACGCTGCGCAGGATGCGGTAGCTTTCGATGACCTGGCTGAATTTCTCGACATCCGCCGAGCCTGCATTGTCGGGGTGATACAGCTTGGCGAAGTAGTGATAGGCGGTTTCCAGTGCCCGCTCGTCGCTCAGCGGATCGACCTGAAGCACCGCGTAATGATCTACGAAATCCGCCTCGTCCGCCATCGCGTGTCCCCCGGTTGCGCCCGGTCCGGGTATTGGCGCGCACCGGGCAATGGACAACGCTTTTCTTGGCGTCGTTCCTTTTTCGCTATCCGACAGGCGTTGCGGTCGCCTGTGCGGTGAGCGCGCCCGTAAGCTCCGTTATTCCGCCGCTTCGGCTTCCGCGCCTTCCGATTGCTGGCGCGCCCACATATCGGCGTAGAGTCCGCGCTGGCGCAGCAGGTCGGAATGGGTACCGCTTTCCTCCAGTTGCCCCTGATCGAGCACGAGGATGCGATCGGCGTCCGCGATGGTCGATAACCGGTGCGCGATCGCCAGAGTGGTGCGATGCTCGCTGACGCGGTGCAGGGTGCGCAGGATATCCTGCTCGGTCCGCGAATCGAGCGCGCTGGTCGCTTCGTCGAGAAGCAGGATTGGTGGATCCTTCACCAGCGTCCGCGCGATGGCGACTCGCTGTTTCTCCCCGCCCGAAAGCTTCAAGCCGCGTTCGCCGACCTCGGTGTCGAACCCGTCGGGCAGGCGCTCGATGAACGGAAAGATGGCCGCCGCTTCCGCCGCCTGCACGATATCCTCGTGATCCGCACCCTCGCGACCATAGGCGATGTTGTAGCCGATCGTGTCGTTGAACAGCACGCTGTCCTGCGGGACGATGCCGATATGCTGGCGCAGCGACAACTGGGTGACGTCGGCGATATTCTGACCGTCGATCAGGATGCGCCCCGATTGCGGATCGTAGAAACGGAACAGCAGCCGGGCGATGGTGCTCTTGCCGGCGCCCGAGGGGCCGACGATGGCGATATGGCTGCCTGCCGGAACCTCGAAGCTGAGGCCGTGCAGGATGGTCCGGTCCGGCTCGTAACCGAAGGCGACGTTGTCGAACACGACCGAAGGCTTGCGCACGATCAGGGCAGGGGCGCCCGGCTTGTCCGCCACCTCGACCTGCTGGTCGATCAGGTCGAACATTGCCGCCATGTCGATCAGCCCCTGGCGAATCGTGCGATAGACCCAGCCCAGCATATCCAGCGGGCGGAAAAGCTGGGTGAGGTAGGTGTTCACGAACACGAGGTCGCCGGTCGTCAGCCGCCCCTGGCTCCACCCCCAGACGGTGTAGCCCATCGCGGCCGCCATCAGCAGGTTCATGATCAGCGCCTGCACCATGTTGAGGAGGCCAAGCGAGTTCTCGCTCTTGATCGCGGCTTCGGCATAGGCATCGGCTGCGCGGGCATAGCGGCTGCGCTCGCGCTTCTCGGCGCCGAAATACTTGACCGTCTCGTAATTCAGCAGACTGTCCACCGCGCGGGCCAGCGCCTGCCCGTCGAGATCGTTCATCTGTTTGCGCAGCTTGGTCCGCCATTCGGTGATCCACCGGGTGACGGCGATATAGGCGACCACGGTCAGCGCCGTCGCCATGACCAGCCCCCAACCGAAATTGATGTAGAAGATCACCCCGACCGCCACGAGTTCGACGATGGTGGGCGCGATGTTGAACAGCAGGAAATACAGCATCGAATCGATGCTCTTGGTCCCACGCTCGATCGTCTTGGTGACCTCGCCCGTGCGGCGCGAGAGATGGAAGCGCAGTGAGAGCCGGTGCAGCCTGGCAAAGGTGTCCGACGCCAGATTGCGCGTCGCTTCCTGCCCGACCCGCTCGAATACGATGTTGCGGGTGTTGTCGAACGCGACCGAGGCGAATCGTCCGGCGGCGTAGGCAACGACGAAAGCGAGGGCGACCATCGCCGCCTGATTGGCGGGCGTCGTCATCGAGTCGACCGCCATCTTGTAGGCATAGGGAAGGGCCAGAGTCGTCGCCTTGGCGAGCAACACCAGCACCATCGCGCCGACGATCCGCTTCTTCAGCCGCGCTTCGCCCTTGGGCCACAGATAGGGGAGGAAGCGCTTGAGGGTGGACCAGCTGTCGGCATCTTGCCGCTGATCGGAGGTTATCGTATCGGGAGGCATCGCTCCACGATTTGGGCAGCGCGCGGGTCACCTGCAAGCAGCGGGCGGCTCACCTATGCAAGAGGAGAGGCAGAGGGGGAGCGCCGGGCTGGCTGTTAGACGGATGCCGGAAGCGGGGGACCGCCTAATTCGGGTGTGTCCGCGTCCGGAAGGGATCGTCTTACCGGCAGGTTGGAGATGGCTGGGATATCTCACCCACGACATAAGTCCGCTTATATGCGTGGCCCCTAGGGAGAGTAGCTGAGCTTCGATAACGAGGGCGCGCTAGTAAGACTGCGCTTTCGCTCCGAACGGGCCGAGCGCCGGTCGGCGGCATATCGCGCGTAAGAGGAGAGGGCGATCCGCTGTGCCTCTGGCGCCCAGCCGCAAGCTTTCGATGCCGCAATTAAGAGCCGAATCTTTCATGCTGCGATTCTCGGCACCAAGCGATTCCATGGCCGAGGGCTTTTTTTGCAGCGATGCTGCCTAGATTTCATCTGAATCATGCCGGATTCGAGTCTTCGGACGGGCAACTATGGGAGGGGGCGATCGATCAGGCGTATCCGACTACGCTCTACCAAACCTTCAAAACCGCAGAATTCCGCCATTTCGCAAAAAAAGCGCAACAAATTTGCAAAAAGGCGTTGACCGAATCCCGGTCCCGGCATAGATGGCCCTCACCGACGCGGCGCTGGCGGCTTCCACCGCCCACCGCAACGGTCGCTAACAGATTTGGATAGCCGGCTCCCCCGGTGTAAATCGGGGAAGCTAAGGTTGTCCGCTCTTACTGTCTAAGCGGCTCTTTGACATTGTTGATTTTTGATGAAGGGACATGTGGGCGACGGCGCCCGGTCCGGGGATTTTTAGGCTCCGGATACCGGTTATTTATGCCGATTGCCACATCCTGATCGCCACCACGGCGGTCTGTGATGATGCATGTTCATTCGTATCCATTACGTTTGATGTGCAGGTATCGGCTCCTAGAAGCTCATGCCAAGCAGGTCTGCGGGGTTCGCCCCGTGCTTGTCTGGTGTGTGACACAAACTTGAGAGTTTGATCCTGGCTCAGAACGAACGCTGGCGGCATGCCTAACACATGCAAGTCGAACGAACCCTTCGGGGTTAGTGGCGCACGGGTGCGTAACGCGTGGGAACCT
>CANMTU010000001.1:582500-2971200 GCA_947501005.1 uncultured Erythrobacter sp.
CGGCGCGCAGCCCGCGGCACGCGCCCAACAGAACGCCGCCGCAGCATGTGGGTGCGACGGCGTTCGTGGTTCACTGGCTGTTCGGTCCCGTCGAGGCAGAATTATGCATCGCGGCGCACCGGATTGCCCATCTCGAGATTCGATCGCGGTTCAGACTTTCAAACCCCATCCTCGCCCAAGCCCGGCGCCGAGCGGCCTCCCGCCAAATCCAGCAGATCTTGGGTCCGCCTCACCGGCTTCTCTCGGCGGTCAATAGCCGCCGAGGGTCGCATAACGATCCTTGAGGAACGACGTGCTGCCGAAGCTCGCCTCGAGCACGCGGGCGCGCTTGAGGTAGAAGCCGACATCGTATTCGTCGGTCATGCCGATGCCGCCATGCAGCTGGATGCCCTCGTTGCTGATTAGCTTCAGAACCCGGTTGGCTTCGGCCTTGGCCATGGTGGCGGCCTGGGCGGGGCGGAACCCGGCGTCGAGCGCTTGCAGCCCACCTTCGACCGCGCTGCGCATCAGCGCGAGATCCGCGAACAGGTCGGCCATGCGGTGCTGCAAGGCCTGGAACGTCGCCAGCACCTGATTGAACTGCACGCGCTGCTTGAGGTAATCGAGCGTCGTGTCGAACACATGCTGCGCCATGCCGAGCATTTCGCAGGCAGTCAGAACGCGCGCACGGTCCAGCACCTTGTCCAGCAGATCGTCGCCGCCCTCACCCAAGCGGTCGGCTGCTGCCCCGTCGAACGCGATATCGGCATGACTGCGCTGATCGGTCAGCTTGCGGTCGGTGAGCGTGACGCCGTCGCCCTTTTCGACCAGATAGAGGCCGTCCTTCGCGGCAACCACGAACAGGTTCGCGCCGTGCGCCTCGTGAACGAAGCGCTTGGTGCCGGTCAGCTTGCCGTCCGCCACGCTTGCCCCGATCTGCGCCGGATCATGGCGCGCAGCCTCGTCAACCGCGAGCGTGCCCACGATCTCGCCACTGGCGAGCCGGGGCAGCCATTTCGCCTTCTGCTCCTCGCTGCCGCCGAGGATGATCGCGGAGGCCGCGATGGTGCTGGCGACCAGCGGGCTCGCGGTCAGCGTCTTGCCCAGTTCCTCGATCACCAGCCCGGCGGAAAGCCAGCCGAAGTCCGAGCCGCCATGGTCTTCGGGAATGATGATCCCGGTCCAGCCCATTTCGGCCATCGTGGCATAGACGCCTTCGTCATACGCCTTGGGATCGCCCGAGGCGCGCACCTTGCGCCATTCGGTGACCGGGTTTTCATTGGTCGTCCACTCGCGCGCCATGTCGCGCAGCATGTCCTGCTCTTCGTTGAGAACCGCCATTGTCTGAGCCCCTCCGGCTTACTGGTGATCGAGCATGCCAAGCACGCGCTTGGCGATGATGTTGTTCTGGACCTCGGTCGATCCGCCATAGATCGTGGTGGCCTTGCCGAAGAGCCATGCGCGCACGCCGGCAAGCTCGCTCTCGCTGAAGCCTTCGCCTTCCCAGCCAAGCCCCTGCAGGCCCATGATCTCGATCGTGAGTTCGGCGCGTTCCTGGCCGAGCTTCGTGCCGACCTTCTTCAGCACCGAACTGATTTCGGAAACGCCGCCCTGCGCCTTGCTTTCCTCGCCGGCGCGGCGGGCGGTCAACAGGAAGGCGTTCCAGCGGATCTCGAAATCGGCGATCCGGTCGCGCAGCACCGGGTCGGCCAGCCGTCCGTCGGCATCGGTCTCACCGTATTTGCGGGCGATATCGGCCAGGCTCGAACCCATCATCCGGGCCATGCTGCCGCCGCCCGAAAGATTGGTGCGCTCGTGCTGAAGCAGGCGCTTGCCGATGGTCCAGCCCTGGCCTTCCTCGCCGACGAGGTTTTCCTTGGGCACCTTCACATCGTCGAAGAAGGTTTCGCAGAACGGGCTCATCCCGCTGATCATCTGGATCGGGCGGACCTCGACGCCGGGGGCGTCCATGTCGATCAGCATGAAGCTGATGCCCTTGTGCTTGTCGCTCTTGTCGGTGCGCACGATGGCGAAGCACTTGTCGGCCCACTGGCCGCCGCTGGTCCAGGTCTTCTGCCCGTTGACGACGTAGTGATCGCCCCGGTCCTCGGCGAAGGTCTGGAGGTTGGCGAGGTCGGACCCCGCGCCCGGCTCGCTATAGCCCTGGCACCAGCGGATTTCGCCCCGGCAGATCGGCGGGATGTGTTCCTTCTTCTGTTTCTCGCTGCCATATTCGAGCAGGGTCGGGCCGAACATCATCACGCCCATTCCGCCGATCGGGTTGTAGGCCCCGGCCTTGGCCATCTCCTCGTTGAGGATCGCGGCTTCCTTGCGGGTCAGCCCGCCGCCGCCATATTCCTTGGGCCAGGTCGGCGTACCCCAGCCTTTGTCGCCCATCGCCTCGCGCCAGCGGCGCTGCGGCTCCGTCTCGTCGCCCGGCCCCTCGACCGAGGCCATCGCATTGCCCTTGCCCTTCAGTTCCTCGGGGAAATGCTGATCGAGAAACTGCCGCACCTCCTCGCGAAACGCGTCCTCTTCGCTGTGCATGTCAACTTCGGGCTGCGTGGCCATCCGGTTCTCTCCTTCGGGGGCGGCGGTTCGATCCGCCTAGTCCATACCTCATATTCAGACGAAGGGCGGGGCAAGTCAAGCGAGTCTGCATCGCGGACACCACTGCCGGCTCGCCTGCATGTCAATTCAAAGCGGCAATTTCGGACAGGATGCGATCGGTCCATTCGGGGCGGCAGATCAGGAGATCCGGCATGTAGACGTCCGCCTGATTGTAGCGGAGCGGGCTGCCGTCGATCCGGCTCGCATGCAGGCCATGGGCAAGGGCGACGGTCACCGGGGCCGCACTGTCCCATTCGTATTGGCCGCCGGTGTGGAGGTAGATTTCCGCCTCGCCCCGCACCACGGCCATCGCCTTCGCCCCGGCCGAACCCATCGCGATCAAATCCGCCCCGATCCTCTCGGCAACGCTGAGCGCCTCGGGCGCCGGGCGGGTCCGGCTGACCACCATGCGCGGCGGGTCCGCCGTATCGCGCAGGGGCCGGGGATCGTCGCTCCGCAGGATTTCGCCCAGACCGGGCAGGGCCACCGCGCCGGTTTCCGGCCGGCCGTTCATGCACAGGGCAACGTGGACGGCCCAGTCGGTGCGCCCCTCGCCATATTCGCGCGTGCCGTCGACCGGATCGACGATCCACACCCGCTCCTTGTCCAGCCGTTCGCGTGTGTCCTTGCTTTCCTCGCTCAGCAGGCCGTCCCCGGGCCGGCGGGCGCGCAGGGCGTGGACGAGGAACTGGTTGGCCGTTTCGTCGCCTGCCTTGCCCAGCGCCTTGCCTTCGAACAGTCCGCTGTCCCGGATTTCGAGGAGGATGCGCCCGGCTGTCTGCGCGAGGTGGGCGGCCAGTTCGGCGTCGGTCATCAAAATCCTGTTCGCTTTTGCTTTGCCGCGCACGCATGACAGAGCGCTCCCGTCTTGCGAAGCCCGTATATTGGCCATGACATCGTGCGGTATGCCTGCCACGAACAAACCGCGTTTTCGGTCGGTTGCCCTTCTCTTCGGCACAGGGTAGCGAAGCGCGCGATGTTCGACGCCAAAGCCTTCCGCAGCGCCCTGGGCTCCTTTGTCACCGGGGTCACGATCGTAACCGTGCGCGGGCGGGACGGCCGGCCCGCCGGGTTGACGGCGAACAGCTTCAATTCGGTCAGCCTCGATCCACCGATGGTGCTGTTCAGCCTGGCGCTTAAATCCGCCTCGCTGCCGGTGTTCCGCAAGGCGGAAAGCTGGGCGGTGCATGTGCTTGGAGCGGATCAGCAGGCAATGTCGGACCGGTTCGCCGCCTCGGATGTGGACCGGTTCGCCGGGCTGGAGCCGGTGGACGGGCCGGAAGGCGCCCCGCTCATCGAAGGCTGCGCCGCGCGTTTCGGCTGCCGGGCGAAATTCGAATATGAGGGCGGGGATCACGCGATCTTCCTCGGCGAAGTGGTCGATTTCCACCGCCGCGAGGTCGAACCGCTGATCTACCACGGCGGGCGTTACGGCCGCGTCATGCGCGCCGTCGAAAGCAGCGATCTGGAGCGGCAGGGGCTGGCGGAGCGGGGTAGCAATGGCCTGACCCTGACCGCGCGCGGCGCCGACCTGCTCGAGGCGCTCCAGGCCGTCGCACCGATATAACCAGAGAGGCACATCGTCATGAAAACGCGTATCACCGAACTGTTCGGCATCGAACATCCGATCATCCAGGGCGGCATGCATTATGTTGGGTTCGCGGAAATGGCGGCGGCAGTTTCCAATGCGGGAGGGCTGGGCATCATCACCGGCCTCACGCAGGGCACGCCGGAAAAGCTCGCCAACGAGATCGCCCGCTGCAAGGACATGACGGACAAGCCCTTCGGCGTGAACCTGACCTTCCTGCCGTCGCTCAACGCGCCGGACTATCCCGGCCTCGTGCGGGTCATCATTGAGGGCGGGGTGAAGATCGTGGAAACGGCGGGCAACAATCCCGCGCAGGTGATGCCGCATTTCAAGGATGCCGGGGTCAAGGTGATCCACAAATGCACCAGCGTGCGCCACAGCCTGAAAGCGCAGGCGATCGGCTGCGACGCGGTGAGCGTCGACGGCTTCGAATGTGGTGGGCATCCGGGCGAGGACGATATTCCCAACATGATCCTGCTGCCCCGCGCGGCGGACGAGCTGGACATTCCCTTCGTCGCCAGCGGCGGCATGGCCGATGCGCGCAGCCTCGTCGCCGCTCTGGCCATGGGGGCGGACGGCATGAACATGGGCACCCGCTTCATCGCCACCAGGGAAGCGCCGGTGCACGATAACGTGAAGAAGGCGATCGTGGCGGCCAGCGAGCTCGACACGCGGCTGGTGATGCGGCCCTTGCGCAACACCGAACGCGTGTTGACCAACGATGCGGTCGAACGCCTGCTGGAGAAGGAGCGGGAACTTGGCGACGCCCTCACATTCGAGGACATCGCCGAGGAAGTCGCGGGGGTTTATCCGCGCATCATGAGCGAGGGCGACATGGATGCCGGTGCGTGGTCGTGCGGCATGGTCGCCGGGCTGATCAACGACATACCGACCTGCAAGGAATTGATCGACGGGATCATGCAGGAAGCCGAAGCGCTTATCCGCCAGCGCCTCGGCGGCTTCCTCGACGTCAGGGCGGCGTGACGCCACAGGAGAAGTAGCCATCGAATACGTCAATCTCGGCCCCAGCGGCCTCAAGGTTTCGCGGCTGTGCCTCGGCTGCATGAGCTATGGCGACACGTCGCGCGGCTGGCATGGCGACTGGGTGCTGGACGAGGACCAGAGCCGCCCCTTCATCCGCGAGGCGGTGGAGGCGGGGATCAACTTCTTCGATACCGCCAACATGTATTCGCGGGGGGCGTCGGAAGAAGTGGTGGGCAAGCTGCTGCCCGAATTCGCCCATCGTGATGAGATCGTGCTGGCGACCAAGGCGTTCCTGCCATGGCGGAACGCGCCCAATGCCGGCGGCCTCTCGCGCAAGAGCCTGATGCAGGCGATCGACGACAGTCTGGGCCGGCTCAAGATGGACTATGTCGATCTCTACCAGATCCACCGCTGGGACGAGACGACGCCGATCGCGGAAACGATGGAGGCGCTGCACGACATCGTGAAGGCGGGCAAGGCGCGCTATCTCGGCGCGTCGAGCATGGCGGCATGGCAATTCGCCAAGGCGCAGGAAGTCGCGCGGGCGAACGGGTGGACGCCGTTCATTTCGATGCAGAATCAGGTCAATCTGCTCTACCGCGAGGAAGAGCGCGAGATGATCCCGCTGTGCCGCGATGCCGGCGTCGGCATCATTCCGTGGAGCCCGCTGGCGCGCGGAAAACTGGCGCGCGCGTGGGACGAAAGCACGGTCCGCAGCGAGACCGACGGGTTCGGCAAGACGCTCTACACCCAGAACGTCGACGCGGATCGCGAGATCGTGAAGGTGGTCGGCGAGATCGCCGAGGCGCGTGGGGTCCAGCGGGCGACGGTGGCGCTGGCATGGCATTTCGCGACGCCCGGCATCACCGCGCCGATCATCGGCGCGACCAAGGACGGGCATGTCGCGGCGGCGGTCGCGGCGATGAACCTCGCCTTGACGAAGGAGGAGGTCGACCGGCTGGAGGCGCCCTATCGGCCCAAGCACCCGGTCGGCGTGCAATCCACCGCGCCGACCGGGCAATCCCTCACGCTCAAGTGAGCGGCGGCGTCTCGCCTAGAAGGTGAGCGAGGCGCTGACGCTGAATTCGCGGCCGACATCGTAGGTGTTGATCTCGATCCGCTTGGTCCCATTGGTCTGGAATTCCTCGTTCCCCCGGCCGGTGAGGTTGCGCGCCTCCAGCTTGAGTTCGAGGGTTTTCCCCAGCACCTCGAACCCCTGCCGCGCCACGATGTCGAGCGTGAGGCCGGGGTCCTGGATAATGTCGGGCAGGGGGCCGGCCCCGCGGGCCGTGACCCGCTCGCTCGCATAATTGACGAGGACGGTGAGCTGGCTCAGCCGGTCGAGATCCTCGATGCCGAGCTGGACGTTGGCGAGATGATCGCTCTGCCCGGTCAGCGGGGCGCCGTCGAAGAACAGGTCCGATGCCGGCTGCGTCGGTGCGCCGACGATCGGGGCGAAATCGCCTTCGCCGACCTTAACGCTCGACTGGGTGTAGGTGTAGTTGGCGATCGCCACTAGGCGCTTGCTCTCGAACCAGTCGCCCAGATCGACGAGGTCGTGGTTGTACTGGAACTCGACCTCGCCGCCATACAGTTCGGCCTTGGGCGCGTTGGCGAAGCTGCTGATCTGCTCGTTGTCCGAGAAGCTGGAGAAGACCTCGATCGGCCGGTCGATCTCCTTGTAGAAGCCCGCCACGCTCGCCCGGCTGTCGCTGCCGAAATAATATTCGAGCCGGGCTTCGGCGTTGAGCAGTTCGCTGTCGACCAGGAAGGGATTGCCGTTGAACTGGCGGTTGGTTTCCGGATCGAAATAGGTCTGGAAGATCAATTCCCGGAATTGCGGGCGGGCAATCGTCTTCGATGCCGCCAGCCGGGCCTGCAGGTTCGAACTGAACTCGTAGGTCAGCGTGGCGGCGGGCAGGAAATAGTCGTTGTCCAGAAAGGTCGCATTGGTCGACCGGATCGGATCGGCAAACACCTCGACCGGGGTGACCGACTGATCGGCCGTCTCGTACCGCACGCCGAGGTCCAGCGTCAGTTCGGGTACCGGCACCACGATCGCCTTGGCATATCCGCCATGCACGCGCAGATCGGCCTGGAAGGCGGGATCGGACTGGGTCGTCTCGAAGATGGTGTAGGAGAACGGGCCGATCCCCGCCGCCGCCTGCGCGTCGCGATCGAAGCCCAATGCGATCAGACTGTCGCCCAGCAGGGCGTCGGGCCGGAACGCGCCGAACACGTCGGGAAAGCCGGTCGACGCGCGGATGTCGAACTCGCGCCGCGTGGAAAAGCGGCTGGTGTCGGTATAGGCATAGCCGATCGTGCCGGTCAGCCAGTCGGTCAACGGATAGCTGACGTCGATACCGCCGTAATAGAGATCTTCCTTGAGGTTCGAGAACGCCACCGTCGCCCCGCCGCGCTGCGGATCGAGGGTGTTGAGGTAAAGATCTCCCAGCGGATCGTTGCCGTTGTTCGTACGGGTATAGGTGAAGTTCCATTCGAACGGCGCGTCGCGCCTGGTCTGCGCGTAACCGGCGCGCAGGTCCACCGCCAGATCGCCGAAGCGAAGCTCGCCCACGCCCTGCGTGTTGAACAGCTGCCGTTCGAACCACGAGGTGTTCTGGATAAGGTTGCTGTCGTTATCCTGGAAATCCTCGCCCTCAGAGAGGGCGGCGCGTTTCAGCGTATCGTGGATATAGACATTGGTGAAGCGCAGCGTGTGCTCGCCAACCTCCAGGCCGAAGCCGAGCAGGCCGTTCACCAGCACCCGGTTATCAGTCACGAAATCGCGGTAGTCGGTGTCGAGATCGAGATCGCCGTTCACCGCGGTCTGCGCGACGATGGAGCGGTTGCGCCACTTGTTGCTGATCGATCCGGTGGCGATCACGCCGAACTGCCCGTCATCGAACACGTCGACCGCGGTACCCGCCGTCACCCCGGCCGAGAAATTGTAGGGCAGGTCGCCGATGCGCTGCACGAGGACGAGGTTGGGATCGCCCAGTTCAGTGAGGATGCCCTGCGTATCGACATCGGGATCCCCGATCCGCGCACCGCTGTCGAAGAAGTTCTGCAGGGCGGGGCGCGAGCTCACGTCGCGGCGGGCGTCGGCATAGCCGGTCCAGTCGTAGTCGCCGCCGTAATAGCTGTAGCCCTGGCCCAGCGTCGTCTCGGTATCGCCGCTGATCGAACCGCTGAGGGTGACGAAGCTCTCGGTCGGAATGGCGCGGGTGGTCAGGTTGATGACGCCGCCGCCGAACTCGCCGGGGAAGTTCGCGCTATAGGTCTTCTGGACGAGGCTGGAGGCGACCACGCTGGTCGGGAAGATGTCGAGCGGGACAACCCGGCTGAGCGGCTGGGGCGAGGGCAGGGGGAGGCCGTTGAGCAAGGCGAGCGAATACCGGTCGCCCAGGCCGCGCACATAGACGAGTCCGTTGCCGCCGGTCGAAAGGCCGGTAACCCGGGTCAGCGCGCCGGCGATGTCACCTTCGCCGGTGCGTGCGATGCTCTCGGTGTCGAGCACGGTCAGCACTTGGCTGGACGAGCGCACGGGATCGCGCTGGCGCCGCCCTGTCACGATGATCGCGCCGCCCGGGATCGAGATATCGGTTTCCTCGACGGCTTCGTCCGGGGGGACGATATTGCCGGGCACGGCATCGTTGAGGTCCTGCGCCTCGGCCTCGTCCGGCACCTCCTCCTCGGTCGGAGGCGGGCCTTCCGCGCCGGTGGATTGCGCGGCGAGGATGGACGGGTAGGTCAGCGCGGTGGAAAACAGAAGCAGCGCGGACAATCGCTGGCCGGTGGACATTGTGTGACCCCCCTGGGTGGTCGTTATCTGATGACGAGCGGCGAACGCTCGATGGAATGGCAAGACGGGCCGCGCCCCTTTGCGGACGCGGCCCGTATCGGTCAGGCAGGCGTCAGCTGTCGTAGATCGGCAGGCTGGTGCAGTTCGCGCTGGTATCGCCAAACGTCACCGTGCTGGAATTGCAGGTCCAGCCCGTGATCCATTGCGTGTTGCCGTTCCACGCGGCGCCGATATGCGCCGGCCGTTCGAAGAACGAGCCCCACTGGGTCACGTCGTAGACCGGCACCGCATCCTCGTTCGATCCGTTGACGAACAGCATCTGGAGCGTCTGCGTGAAGTTCGAATTGTTGTTCGAACCGGCATCGAACACCGCCCGGATATCGGCCGCGGTCGCGCCCGAGCTGTCGCGGAACGGCGCGGTGCAGGCGAGCACAACGCTGTCGAAGCGCACGGGGCCGGCTTCGTCGGGCCCGGTCGTGCGGGTCAGCTCTTCCTGCCCGTCGACGCGCAGGCAGGGCGTGTCGTTGCGCGAGACGATGACCGAGTTGGCGATCGAATAGTCGGCAAAGCCGCGAATGCGCACGACCTGGTCGCCGGCGCCGCTGCTGGCGACGAAGGTGGCGTTGGACAGCAGCGTGTTCTGGCGCGGCGTCGCATCGTTGAAGGCGTTGTCGGAATCCGCCTCGATCATCGTATCGCCGGTGTTCGGCCGCTGGACCGCGACGACGTACTGGAAGTTCGCCTTCACACCGGTATCGGTGTCGAGCCCGTCATCCTCCGCGCCCACGATCACGAGATATTTCGCGTTCACGTTGCCGCCGAAGAACTCCATGCCATCGTCCGAGCTGTTGTAGCTCATGATGTGGTTGAGCGTGGTGCCCGATCCGACGCCGCCGGTGGTCAGCGACTGAAGCTCGCTGTCGCCCGACAGGACGAAGCCGGAATAGCGGATCTGGACGTAGCTCATGCTGCCCGAACTGTCGGTCGGGGTCGCGCCGCCGAACAGGGCCGGGTCCGCCACGCCTTCGACTTGGCGCTGGCAGTTCACCGTCCCGCCGACGGCGTTGGCGGCGATGCAATCCGTTACCGGCGCCCGGCCGGACAGGACGACGCCGCCCCACTGGCCCGAGGACGAGCCATCGTTGATGCCCTGCACGTTGTCGGTGCTGGTGAAGATGATCGGACGCTGCGCCGTGCCGTTGGCACGGATGGTGTTGCCGCGATTGACGTTGAGGAAGCTCGCCTGGCGAGCGAACACGATGACGCCGGGCTGGATCGTCAGCTGGACATTGGTGTCCGCCGCGCCGTCCGACGTATCGGCGGCCGGGCCGCCATCGGTGCCGACATCGACGCGCCCGTTCATGCGATACAGGACGCCCTTGATATAGGGCAGGGTGGAGCTGGCAGTGAACCGCGCCGGCATGGTGCACACGCGATACTCGCCGGTCGGGCCGGAAATCGTGCCGCTATCGGTCAGACCCTGCGGGTCCGAGATGGTCGGGCACCCTGCTGCCGCGGTGACCGTGCTGGTCGGGGTGGGCGTCGGTGTAGGCGTCGGCGCGGGGGCGGGCGGGTTGTTGATGGTGATGTTGCCGCCCGTTCCGGGCGAAACGATCTCGTCGGCGCCGCAGCTGGCGAGCGCCAGGGCGCTGCAGCCCAGTACCAGTGAACGATGAATAGTGGTCACGCTGTCGGTCCCCTCAAAAAAACCGGTGATTCGCTGCGAAACGGGTGTCGCAACTCGCGAGCTAGGACCGCTGTGTGACAGTTCTGCTGAGTTCGTGACGGCTGTGTGTCAGTATCCACAGGCCGATGCCGTAACCGGCTGGGGGAGCACATGATTTTTCAATCGATGCGCCCCACATGACAGGAATATTACAATATGACGGTTTTATTGCATTTCGCGCCATAATCCGCTATCGCCTGTCGCTTGGAAGCGGCGAGGGTAGAGGAGAGTGGCATGAAAATAAGAACATATGCCGGTATTGTCGCAGCGTTCGTCCTGGCCGGGCCGGCCCTGGCGCATGGCGATGGCGATTGCGTCGGGTACGAGGAACTGGCCGCGGGCAACGATGTGGCGGCGCTCGCCGCGATCGAGACGTCTTCGTTCGACGCGCAGGATCCCGCCAAGCTGATCAACGAAGCAGTCGCGCTCGCGCGGACCGGGCAATACGAAGCGGCGGAGGCCAGGTTCGAAACGGCTGCGCGCAGCAGCGAGCGCGTGCGACTGGAAACCGCGACCGGCGAATGGGTGGATTCGCGCTGGCTGGCCCTGCGCGGCCTGGCCATGCTCGACAGCGGGGCGTTCCAGCAGCACGTGGCGCTGCGAACGCGTTGAAATCGCGGACCGGCGTCTCGGCGCCGGCCTTTTGCGAGCATACGTGCCGTAACTGCGGTCGCCCGCAGGATCGAATGTTCGGTTAACCTTCCTGTCACCAGCCCGTCATGTAGAATGCCCATCGGGATCGAATGGAGGGCTATTCATGATTCGCGTTCGCGGCACGGCCTGGGCGGTCGCCAGTTTCATATGCCTGTCTCACGCGCCGGCGCAGGCCGACGTGATGGAGATCGGGGACGACGGTGCGCACTGGATCGCCGGCGGCGAAGCCTTGATAACGGAGGATGCGACCGACGTCGCTCCTGCCGCACTCGAACCCGTCTCGCTCGAAGAAGTCCCGGCGGACGTCTGGGTTCCCGATCATGCCGTCGCCGATCCGCGCAGCCATGCCCTGACCGTGCCGCAACTGTACCGTGCGAAGGTCGCCGAATTGGCGGCGCGGTTCGATCTCAGTCCCACGCTGATCGAGGCGATGGTCTGGCAGGAAAGCCGGTGGCGCGCCGATGCCGTTTCGCCGGTCGGCGCGCGCGGCCTTGCCCAGTTGATGCCCGCCACCGCGCGCGAACTGGGCGTCGATCCGCGCGATCCCTTCGCCAATCTGGAAGGCGGCGCGCGGTATCTGCGCGCCCAGCTCGACCGGTTCGATGGCGACCTGGAAAAAGCGCTGGCGGCATACAATGCCGGGCCGGGCCGGGTCTTGCGCGCCGGCGGCGTTCCCCGCATTCGCGAAACGCGGCTCTACGTCGCCTCGATCCTGGGTCGGCTGTCCGACCATTCGCGAACCCCCGATTGATTGAAACGGAGTGCCATTTGTGAAGTCGAAGTTCTCGTCGCTGGCCGCCCTGGCTGTTCTTTTCGCGCCGGGTACCGCATTTGCGCAGGCGCAGCAGGATCCGGCCGGATCCGGGCCGATCGTGGCCGCGCTCGGCTGGTTGCAGGGCACGTTGCTCGGCAATGTGGCGACGGCGGTTGCCGTGATGGCGGTGGCGGCGGTCGGCTTCATGATGCTGACGGGGCGCCTGAACTGGCGCTTCGGGGCGACCGTAATCATCGGCGTGTTCATCCTGTTCGGCGCGGCGTCGATCGTGGCGGGCATCCAGGGCGTGGCCGCCTGAGATGAGCGCGCTCGTCCGTCATCCCGTACACCGCGCGCTGACCCGCCCGCAGATGTTCGCGGGCGTGACGTTCAACTATTTCATCATCAACGGCGTCGTCACGACCGAGGCGTTCCTCATCACCGGCAGCTGGCTCGCCTTGCTGGCCGCCGTGGTGATGCACGGCGTCGGTTACTTCGCCTGTCTGCGCGAACCGCGCATCTTCGACCTGTGGATGACCAAGGTTTCGAAATGCCCGCGCGTGAAGAACTACAAGCGGTGGGGCTGCAACAGCTACGCCGCCTGAGCCGACCACCTGGAGGGTCGAACATATGAGCAAATGGATCGGAGCGGCGTCGTGGAGCGCCAAGGAAGCGCGGGTCGGGGACCGGCTGCCCTATGCGCGGCTGGTCGACGAACACACCGTGCTGCTGCGCGACGGCGCGGTGATGACCGCGATCCAGGTTCCCGGCCTGCTGTTCGAGACCGAGGACAGCGAAGCGCTCAATGCTCATGCGGCCACCCGCGAGGTCATGCTGCGCTCGACCCTGGATGCGCGCTTCGTGCTGTACCATCACGTGATCCGCCGCCGGGTCTCGGTCGAGCTCGACGCGCAGTTTCCCGAACCGATCAGCCGTCATATCGACGCGCGCTGGAAGGAACGGCTGGGTTCGGGTCAGCTGTTCATCAACGACCAGTTTATCACCCTGATCCGCCGTCCGGCGCGCGGCAAGGCGGGTCTGGTCGAGCGGGTCGGCAAGACGGTCAAGCGCCGCAAGAAGGGCGAACGGCTGGAGGCGGATCCCAAGGATCTGCGCAGCCTGCGCGCCGCCGCCACCGGGCTAGTCGCCTCGTTGCAGGCATACGGCGCCTCGCTGCTGGGCGAATATGTCGGGCCGCAGGGCAACACCAATTCCGAGATGCTGGAACTGCTGTCGGCGCTCTACAACGGCGAGATGCGCCCGGTGCGCAAGCCGACCGAGGATGTCGATCTCGGCCAGATGCTCCCCTATCGCCGCGTCTCCTTCGGGCTCGATGCGCTGGAGCAGCGCGGGTCCGGCTCGCCCGACTTCGCGACGATCCTCGGCCTCAAGGACTATCCCGAGGCGACGACGCCCGGTCTGCTCGACGGGCTGCTGCGACTGCCTTACGAAATGGTCGTCTCCGAAAGCTACGCGCCGACCGAGCGGCAGACCGCGCGCGAGCGGATGGACCTCGCGATCCGCCGCCTCAAATCCGCCGACGAGGAAGCTGCGGCAGAACGCGCAGATATGCTGTCGGCGCGTGATGCGCTGGGCAATGGCGCGGTCGGCTTCGGCGATCATCACCTGACCGTGATGGTGAAAGAACGCGATCTCGCCCGGCTCGACGATGCGACCGCCGCCTGCGCCGCCGCCATCGCCGATACCGGCGCGATCGCGGTGCGCGAGGATACCAATCTCGAACCGGCCTTCTGGGGCCAGTTCCCCGGGAATGAGAGCTATCTCGTGCGGCGCGCCCTGATCTCCAGTGCGAACATGGCGAGCTTCGGCAGCCTGCACGGCTTTGCGCTGGGGCAGGCGCAGGGCAATCACTGGGGCGAGGCGGTGACGCTGCTGGAAACGACCAGCGCGACGCCGTTCTTTTTTAATTTCCACCACGGCGATCTCGGCAATTTCTCGGTCATCGGGCCGTCGGGTTCGGGCAAGACCGTGGTGATGAACTTCCTTGCCGCGCAGGCGCAGAAGTTCAGCCCCCGCACCATCCTGTTCGACAAGGATCGCGGGGCGGAGCTGTTCGTGCGCGGGATCGGCGGGCGCTATGACAGCATCCGCGCGGGCGAGCCGACCGGGTTCAACCCGCTCTCGCTGCCCGAGACGCCGGGCAACAAGGCCTTCCTGCGCGACTGGCTGTCGGTCCTGTTGAAGGCCGAAGGGCCGGAAGAGGACCAGACGATCGCAGCGGCGGTCGATGCGGCCTATGCCAACGATGCGTCCTTGCGCCGGTTGCGCCATTTCCGGGAACTGCTTTCGGGCACCCGCCGGCCGCAACCGGGCGATCTGGCGGATCGCCTGTCCGCCTGGATCGCGGAGGGCGAGAATGCCTGGCTGTTCGACAATGCGAAGGACGAGCTCGACCTGTCGGCCCGCGTTCTCGGCTTCGACATGACCGCGCTGCTCGAAAACCCCAAGCTGCGCACGCCGACCATGATGTATCTCTTCCATCGGATCGAGGAACGGCTGGACGGCAAGCCGACCATGATCCTGATTGACGAGGGCTGGAAAGCGCTCGACGACGAAGTGTTCGCCGCCCGCATCCGCGACTGGCTGAAAACGCTGCGTAAACGCAACGCGCTGGTCGGCTTCGCCACACAGAGCGCGCGCGACGCACTGGAAAGCCGCATTTCCACCGCGCTGGTCGAACAGACCGCCACCATGGTGTTCATGCCCAACAGCCGCGCCCGGCCGGAAGATTACTGCGACGGCTTCGGCCTGACCGAACACGAACTCGCGCTGATCCGCACGCTGCCGGCACACAGCCGGTGCTTCCTGGTGCGCCAGCCCGATGCGAGCGTGGTCGTCCGCCTCGACCTGTCGGGCGCGCCCGAGGTGCTGACCTTGCTGTCGGGCCGCGAGAGCACGGTCCGCCGGCTCGACGTGCTGCGCGAGGCGTTGGGCGATGCGCCGGGCGACTGGTTCCCCACGCTGACCGGCCATGCCTGGCCCGGCGGCGCGAACGATCCGTCGAGCGATGGCGCGAACGATACCTACGAACTCGGGATGGCCGCGGAATGACCAGCGCAACCTGTCAGCAGGCCGCCGAACAGGTCGGCAACGGCGTCGCCGCCGCCCTGCGCGGGGTGGACTGCATCTCGGGCGAAGCGTCCGCCGCCGCCTTCGGTCGCCTGTTCGCGCCGGGCGGTTCGCTCGGCACGGTGCTGACGCTCGTCCTTACGCTGTATATCGCGATCTTCGGCTTCCTGCTGCTGACGGGGCGCACCAATATCGGTGTGCGCGCGCTGGTTCCGCGGATGATGACGCTGGGCCTCGTGCTGACCTTCGCCACCAGCTGGGTCGCCTATCAGAGCGTGGTGTGGAACCTGGCGGTCGGCACGCCCGACTATCTTGCCGGCATCCTTACCGGTACGCGCGGTTCCGCGACCGACGTGTTCGCGCAGAAGATCGATGTCGTCTTCATGGCGATCCAGGATGCGAGCGGGGGCGGCACCGAGGATTTCTCCGCCTTCTCGCCGCAGGGCATGATGTGGCTCGGCGCGATGCTGTTCATGCTCGGCACGATCGGCCTGCTGGTGACGACCAAGATCGCGCTCGGCGTGCTGATCGCGCTGGGGCCGATCTTCGTGGTGCTGGCGCTGTTCAACGGCACGCGCGGCCTGTTCGGCGGATGGGTCAAGGGCATGGTGATGTGCGCGCTCGCGCCGCTCTTCGCGGTGCTGGGGGGCAGCATCATGCTCGAACTCGCCGTGCCGATCCTATCTGCGCTGACCGCGCAGGCTGGCGTGGTGCCGGCGCAGGCGGGCATGGCGTTCTTCATGATCGGCGCGGTCCATGTCGCGCTGATGGTCCTGGTGCTGAAGGTCGCCGGTTCGATGGTGGCGGGCTGGACCGTGTTCGGCATGGCCCCGTCGAAGGAGGAGAAGGCTGCCGCCGTGATCGCCGCTGCCGCCAGCCAGGCGCCGGCCCCTGCGCCCAGCCCCCGACTGGTGCAGGCCCAGGCCGCCACCCAGGCCAGCGCCAGCGCCCGCCGGATCGACGTATCCGCCATGCCGGTCGCCATGGCCGCGAACGATGGCGGGGCAGGGGGATCGGGCGGCTCCGGTTCGCGCACGACCAAGGTGTTCGCCACCGCTTCAGGCGGGGGACAGGTGTCGCCGCTAAACGCCGCACCCAGCCGGACGCAGGGCATCGGCAGCCGTTTCAAGGCCGCGCCGCCGCGTTCGCTCAACAGATCGACGGAGAAACCGGCATGACCCGTGCCCCAGCTATTCTTGGCGCATTCGCGCTCGCCTGCTGCGTGGCGACGCCCGCGCTGGCCGACAATCGCCTGTCGCAGGTGATGTATGACGAAGCGAAGGTCTTCCGCCTCGAAGGCAAGATCAACGTCCAGGCCAGCATTGTTTTCGGCGAGGACGAGGTGATCGAGAACGTCGCCATCGGCAATTCGCAGACCTGGCAGGTGACGCCGAACAAGCGCGCGAACATCCTGTTCGTGAAGCCCCTCGAAGCGCGCGCCTCGACCAATCTGACGGTCGTCACCAGCAAGCGCACCTATCTGTTCGATCTCGTGGCCAGCCCGTCTGCCAAGCCGCTTTACGTCATGCGGTTCGAATATCCGCCCGAGCCGGCCGCTCCGCCGGCTGCGCAACTGGCCGGCGCGCCCGGCGCAGGGGCGGCGGCAACAGGTGACACGCAGATCCAGTCCATCGATCCGAACGACCGCGTCGATCCCAGCGATCTCAATTTCGCCTGGTCGGGCGCGGGCGACAGGGCCCTGCTTCCGCAGCAGACCTTCGACGATGGCAATGCGACCTTCCTGACCTGGCCCGAAGGCAGCGCGGTACCCGCGATCCTCGTCACCAATGAAGAGGGCGTCGAAGGCCCGGTCAACTTCACCGTGCGCGACGATGTGATCGTGATCGACGGCGTGCCGCAGGCGATCGTCCTGCGTTCGGGCGAGAATACCGCCACGCTGACCAATACCGGACCCGCCCCCGTTTCCCGCTCCACGCAAAGCGGCGGCACCGCCGCCCTCGCTTCGAGAAAGGCCGACTGATGCGCCTCGCCAACAAGTTTCCCGAGAAGCCCACGCTCAACGGCCCGGCCAACGATGTCGACCCGCGCGAGCAGGCGGATGCCGAAGTCATCGATCTGGCTCAGCGCAACGCCTTTCCGGCGGTGGCGCGGCCGGGCGGCGGCAAGTCCGATGCGATGGGCCTCGTCGCCGGCATCGCGGTGGTGGCGGGCCTCGGCGCGATCACGTTGTGGAGCATGAACTCCGCCCGGCTCGATCCCCAGCCGCAAGGCGTCGGCGGGCAGCAGGTGCAGCAGCAGCCGCAGGAGATGGCCGCGCCCGCACCCATGCCGCTGGAAAGCGAGCCGGACTTCGCCGCGATCGATGCGCAGGATTACAACACCTACGCCGACCCCGCGCCGGCCCCGGTCCTGTCCAATCCGCCGATGACGCAGGCCGAACCTGCCGCCAACCGCTACAGCAGCCCGACCGTGGTGTTCGATGCCGGCGCGCCGAGCTTTGCCGCAACCCCTGCGCAAGCGCGCGAGGATGCACAGGGCGAACCCGCCGCCTCTGGCAGCGCGGGCGATTTCGCCAGCCGGGTCGGCGGGGTGGGCGGCGCCCCGGCGCGGGCCAAGGCGATGAGCAACCCTGCAACCACGGTCACGCAGGGCACTCTGGTTCCCGCCATCCTCGAAACCGCGATCGACACCAACGTGCCCGGTTTCGTGCGTGCGGTCGTCAGCCAGGACGTGCGCAGTTTCGACGGCAGCCGCGTGCTGGTCCCCCGGTCGAGCCGCCTGATCGGGCAATACCAGTCAGGCATGCAGAACGGGCAGAAGCGCGCCTATGTCATCTGGACGCGGCTGATCCGGCCCGACGGCGCCTCGGTGAACCTTGGGTCCCCCGCGATCGGGTTTGACGGCACGACCGGCTTGCAGGGCAAGGTTTCCGGCGGCGGCTTCTTCAAGCGCTTCGGTTCGGCCATGCTGCTGTCGGTCGTCGGCGGGCTGGGACAGGTCGCAACGGGCGGTGCGGGCGGCCTGATCCTTGGCGGCGCAGGCGGATCGGCGGCCACTGCCGCAGCCGAGCAGGACGGCAAGCGCGGGCCGACCGTGCGGGTCCGCCAGGGCGAACCGATCCGCATCTTCATCGCACGCGATCTCGATTTCTCGACGGTGAGCTGATCAAGCTGCCGCCGCGATGAGCGCCGATATCGCATCCCTCGTCACCGGGACGGAAGACGACGCGCCGCGCGTCGACCTGCCCGGCGAACGCAGCGTCTATCTCGATGCCTATCTCGAACCGTTCCGCGAATGGCTGGAGCGGGACACGGTCACCGAAATTCTCGTCAACGGCCCCGGCGAAATCTGGGTCGAGGATGCGGCGGCCGGGGGCGGGATGCAGCGCATCGTCCGCCCCGACATCGACGACCGCCTGATCCAGCGGCTGGCGGAGCAGGTCGCGCGAGTCAGCCATCAGGGCATCAATCGCGAACACCCGCTGCTGGGCGCGACCTTGCCGGATGGCGCCCGCATCCAGTTCTGCGGCCCGCCGGCCGCGCGCCGGCACTGGGCCATGGCGATCCGCCGCCATCGCCGGCTGGACCTCCCGCTCGATGCGTACGATACCGGCCCGCTCGCCCCCGCGGCGCAGGCCAGCCTGCCAGATCCGCGCGAAAACCCGGTCGCGTTCCTGCGCGAGGCGATCCGGCAGCGGCGCACAATCCTGGTGTCCGGCGGCACCAGCACCGGCAAGACGACCTTCCTCAATGCCATGCTGGGCGAGATCCCCCGGCACGAGCGGGTCGTGCTGGTCGAGGATACGCCGGAACTCAAACTGCCGGGTGCGAACGGCGTCGGGCTGGTCGCGGTCAAGGGCGAGCTGGGCGAGGCGAAGGTCACCGCCAATGAATTGCTGCAGGCGGCCCTGCGGCTGCGGCCCGACCGGATCGTGCTTGGCGAATTGCGCGGCGCGGAAAGCGTCAGCTTCCTGCGGGCCATCAACACCGGCCATCCGGGCAGTTTCTCGACCATCCATGCCAACAGCCTGCGCGGCGCGCTGGAGCAGCTGTCGCTCATGGTTATGCAGACCGGCATTGGTCTCACCCGTTCGGATACGATTGCCTATGCCGCCAGCGTGATCGACGTGTTCGTGCAATTGCACCGCGACGCGGATGGCAAGCGGGGCATCGCCCATATCGCGGAAAGCAAGGCGCTGCTCGACCTCTGATGGCTGAACGCCTGTAGCGGCGAGGCAACAGATATGACGCGCCTTGTTCCGAAGCGGCGCGAAATCATATTGCGAGCCGCCACGCGCTTGCCACGGTTTTATTTCCTGATAGCGTCCAATCCGATCGGAGCGCCCATAAGAGGCACCCGAAACACAAGGAGAGGCAGATGAAGTTCAGGGCAATCCTGATGGTGGGCGCGTGCGCCGGGGCGATGGCCACACCTGTTTTCGCGCAAGACGTTACCGGAGATAACAGCGAATCCGGCATTGCCGAGGAAACGACGACCCAGAATTCCATGCCGGTCATTATCGTCACCGCGCAGCGTCAGTCGCAAAGCCTGCAGGAAGTCCCCATCGCGGTCAGCGCCTTCGATACCGAGGCGCTGGAGGCGCAGCAGATCGAAAATTCGAGCGACCTGCAACTGACCTTGCCGAACGTATCCTTCACCAAGTCCAACTTCACCAGTTCCAGCTTCACCATTCGCGGCATCGGCGACCTGTGCGTCGGCGTGACCTGCGACGCGGCGACCGGCATCCACGTCAATGGATCGCCATTGTTCGGCACCCGCCTGTTCGAAACCGAGTTCTTCGATCTCGAACGCATCGAAGTCCTGCGCGGGCCGCAGGGCACGCTGTTCGGGCGCAATGCGACGGCGGGCGTGGTCAACGTAGTGACCGCCAAGCCCGACCTTTCCGGCTTCGGCGCGTCGGCCGACTTCGAATACGGCAATTACGACAGCATCCGCGCCAAGGGCATGGTCAACGTGCCCATCGGCGAGCGGATCGGCGCGCGGTTGGCCGGTTTCTACCTCAAGCGCGACGGGTACACGACCAATCTGTTCGACGATTCCGACATCGACGGACGCGATATGTACGCGATCCGCGGATCGCTCCGCTTCGAGCCGACCGATACGACCGTGATCGACGTCATGGGCTATTACTTCCGCGAGGACGACGACCGTTTGCGCATTCAGAAGCAGCTCTGTCAGCGCGATCCCACCGGCGTGCTCGGCTGCCTCAACAACCGGCTCGATTTCGCCAGTACGAACGGCAATTCGACGCTGGCGGCGGTGCTGCCTTCGGCCGAACTGTTCCGCATCCAGGGCATTCCCGAAAGTCTCGCGCTCGGCAGCGTCTATGGCCCGGATGGCTATGCCAATTTCGAAGAGCCGAACGACGTTCGCACGGTGAACACCGCCTTCACTCCGGAATATTTCGCGGACGAGCTGCAGGTGCAGGCGCATCTCGATCAGGAATTCGGCGCGATGAACCTGTCGGTCACCGGCATCTATCAGGAGAGCGGGGTCGATTCCCGGCAGGACTACAATCTCGGCGTCCTCGACCGGACCGGTTTCGCGCAAGGGCTTAACACGCTCGCATTCCTTGCGGCGAACGGGATTCCGGTCACCAATCCGGCCACCGGACAGATCGTGGGTTTCGTGCCGGGCTCCAGCGCCTACTTCGCGCCGGTCGCGGAGGCGCTTATCCCCGAAGGACCGAACGGCGTTCTCTGCACGTCCGACAATGACGACGGCAATCGCGGGGCGTTCGAGGGCAATTCCATCTGTTCCGACGTGCCGCTCGCCTTCGATCGGTCGAACCAGGAACAGAACGCATGGTCGGCCGAAGCCATCCTCTCGAGCGATTTCGACGGGCCGTTCAACTTCCTCGTCGGCGGAATCTATGCCGAGACGGAGATCATCGACAACAGCTACTACGTCAACTCGTTCGGGCTGGATTACGCCGCCGGCGTTCTGGGCACTTTCTCCGCCCTCGCGAACGGCCTGCCGCCGTCCTATCTCGCGACTTCGATGTATCGAAACAACTCGTTGAACTACCAGCTGGAAAGCTACGGCATTTTCGGCGAGATCTATTTCGACATCACTGAGGATCTGCAATTCACCGGCGGCCTGCGGTACAACAACGACAGCAAGACAGTCACCGCACGCACCACCTTTGCGGACTTCCTCAATCCGTTCTCGAACGATGGTGCACCGTTCGATTCCCCGTTCGTGGGTTCCTTCGATGGAGATGCGGGGATCGACGGCAACCAGCTCGTCCAGACGCGCGATGTTTCGTTCGACGAGATCACGGGGCGGGCCGTGCTCGATTACAGCATCACGCCGGACAACACCGTCTACGCATCCTATTCGCGGGGCTACAAGTCGGGCGGCATCAACCCGCCGCTCGCCCCGGTCTTCGCCGTTCCCGAAAGCTTCGGATCGGAAACCGTGGACGCGTTCGAGATCGGGTCGAAGAACACCTTCCTGAACGGCGCGGCGCAGATCAATCTCACCGGCTTCTACTACAAGTACAAGGATTTGCAGCTCAGCCGGATCATCGCGCGTACGTCGGTGAACGATACGATTGATGCCAATATTTGGGGCCTGGAGCTGGAAACGATCCTCGCGCCCAGCCGCAACGTGCTGATCAACATGAATGTCAGCTACCTCAACGCCGAAGTGGCGGGCGACCAGTTCTTCTCCAACCCGCGCGATCCGGGCGGCGGTGATCCCAACGCCGTGATCATCAAGGATATTTCCAACGGCTCGCTATGCGCGGTGACCGGGGCGGGTGCCAACACCTTCGTCGCGCTCGTCAATGGCGGCCTGGGCCTGCGGGCGCCCACCGCCTTCCCGCAGGACGGCAATATCGCCTCGACCGGCGCGTTCAGCATCTGCGACGTGCTCGACGCGCAAACCGCCAATCCGGCTTTCGCCGCGCTCGGCCCGATCGACGTCCTCAGCCCCGGGGTCGAGGTCAATCTGCGCGGCAACAAGCTGCCCCAGGCGCCGAACATGAAAGCATCGGCCGGGGTTCAGTACACGGCCGATTTCGCCAACGGGATGACGCTGGTTCCGCGCTTCGACATTGCCTTCACCGGCGAGCAGTACGGCAACGTGTTCAACGGCCGGGTCAACCGGATCGAACCCTTCGTGCAGGCGAATGCGCAGATCCAGCTGAATAGCGCGACCGAGGCGTGGTATGTCCGCGGGTTCGTCCAGAACATCTTCGATGCGAACTCGATCACCGGGCTTTACCTGACCGATGCGACCTCGGGCAACTTCACCAACATCTTCACGCTCGAACCGCGCCGCTACGGCGTGGCCGTGGGGGTGACGTTCTGATCCCGCACCTTCGGGATCGACAGAACGAAATCGACAGATAGGGGGGCGGCCTTCGGGTCGCCCTTTTTCTGGTCAGGACCGGGTCGCGGCGAAGGGCGAGAAATTGGTGTCGGTATCGAACACGTCGACACCCTCTGCCCGTTTGAGCCTGCCGACCGCCAAATAGGTGAGGGGTGTCAGCAGCGCCTCCCACGCCGCCTTCATCGCCCATTGCGAGAGGACGACCTGCCAGATCAGTTCGACCGGCCAGCCCGCCAGTCCCCAGAACGCCAGTGGGTAGAAGATCAGGCTGTCGAACCCCTGGCCGACGATGGTCGATCCGATCGTCCGGCTCCACAGATGGCGGCCCTGCGTCCAGATCTTCATCTTTGCCATCACGAAACTGTTGGCGAATTCGCCGACCCAGAAGGCGACGATCGAGGCCAGCACGATCCGCCACGAATTGCCGAACACGAATTCGTAGGCCTCCTGCCCCGGCCAGCCCGCCGCCGGGGGCAGCGCCACCACGACCCACGCCATGAACGCCATGAACAGGAGGGCGGCGAACCCGGTCCAGATCACCCGCCGCGCCCTGGCATAGCCATACACCTCGGTCAGCACATCGCCGATGATGTAGCTGACGGGGAAGAACAGGACGCCGGCACCGAACGACCAGTCGCCCACCACAGGCAATGTAACGGCGGCAGGCTTGGCCGCGCCGATCAGGTTCGACAGCAGGAGGATGGCGACGAAGGCTGCCATCACCAGATCGTAATAACGGAACGCCGGGCGCGGCTCGGGGACGGCATTTTGCATGGCCTTTGCCTATCCGCGATTGGCGCGGCGGAAAAGCGGCGTTATGGCGGGCCCGGCGCGCGCCCGTAGCTCATCTGGATAGAGCGCGAGACTTCTAATCTTGAGGCAGCAGGTTCGAGTCCTGCCGGGCGCGCCACTTTTCGGGCGTGCTCACATGCTACAGAACGGCGCTCGGGCCGTTACCCGCGAAGCGCGCTGTCGAACCGTTCCTCGATCACCGGATAGCCGAGATCCTCGGGGATGCGCAGGACCCGCCCTTGCTCCGTCGTCTCGATGCTGGGGGTGATGATGCGTTGCGGGGTCGCCACGGCATGGGCCTTCGCTTCGGCGAAGGTGCCGAACTGGGCGAGCCGTTCGAGATTGCGGCGGGTCGGGAAGATCAGCGAGATTTCGCCCCGTTCCGCCTGGGCGAGGGCTTGTTCGGCGGTCACCCAGAACAGGCTCGTATTCTCGGTCTCGTCCACCGCGATGTCGACTGCGCCGGTGCCGAGATCGGCAAGGTAGAAGCGGGTGTCGAAAATTCTGTCATGTGCGAGGCCGAGGGGAAGCCAGCGGGCGAACGGCACCAGCGCTTCGATATCCAGCGTCAGTCCGCAAGCCTCCATCGCCGGCGCCAGCGCTCCGCTTGCCAGCGCGATGTCCCGCGCGCGCCGGGCACATTGCGCATCGCAATTCTGCGCGAAGCCGACGGCGAGGCCGGTTTCCTCCAGCGTTTCGCGAATGGCTGCGATGCGGTGCGCCACATCCTCGACATCGCCGCCTTGCGCCAGGGTTTCCGCCAGTTCGCGGTCCGCCGGATCGAGCCTGCCGCCCGGAAACACAGCCATGCCGCCCGCAAATACGAGCTCGCGCGAGCGGGTGACCATGAGGATCTCGGGCGGGCCGCCTTGTCGGCCGGTGCGAAAGACGACCAGCGTCGCGGCGGGGATGGGCGTGGGCGTCTCGGCGGTCATCGTGCGAGAATGGCGATGCCCGGCCTACCTTGGCAAGCAATACCTGCCGCGCCTCTGTCGGAAAGCTTTACAGTCGGCATTTTGGGCTGCCGCACATTAACCATCGCATGGCGCAGGGCACCGGGCTTGCCTGCGTTTTGGCACGCCATCTGCATAATGGTTTGCGTCCCTGAAGTCTTCTTCGGCTGCGTCCGTCCCTTCGCAGCCGAGAAAAAAAGGCCCGCCCGGTTGTCTCCCGGGCGGGCCTTTCCCGTTGTCATGAACAGGCTGGCTTCAGCTTTCTGCTTTGGCGACCTGCTTCTCGTCCATGAGTTCCTTCAACTCGCCCGCCTCGAACATCTCCATCATGATGTCGCTGCCGCCGACGAATTCGCCTTTGACGTAAAGCTGCGGAATGGTCGGCCAGTCGGAATAGCTCTTGATGCCCTGACGGATTTCCATGTCCTGCAGCACGTCGACGCTGTCATAGGCGACGCCGCAATGGTCGAGGATCGCGATCGCGCGGCTGGAAAACCCGCATTGGGGGAAGAGCGGGGTGCCCTTCATGAATAGGACGACATCGCTTTTGCCCACGATATCGGAGATGCGCTGATTAACTTCGGCCATTGTCAGCCTGCCTTCCTGAGAACTGAATTACGCCGAATCAGGTGGGTGCTTGCGTCGTCAGTTGCAAGGCGTGGAGCGCGCCCCCCATCCGGCCGCCGAGCGCATCGTACACCATCTTGTGCTGCGCGACGCGGGTCTTTCCGGCGAATTGCGGGGCGATGACCTTCGCCGCGTAATGATCGCCGTCCCCCGCCAGATCGCGGATTTCGATCGTCGCGCCGGGCAGCCCCTCGGCGATCAACCGTTCGATTTCCTGTGCCTGCATCGCCATCGGATCAGGCCCGGTCGGACATGAACTGGCGCGCCTCGACCGCGCATTCCTCGAGACTGGCGCGGATGTCGGCCTCGCTTACGTCGCAGCCGGCGGCGGTGAGATCGCCGAGCAGCTTGCGGATCACGTCCTCGTCGCCCGCTTCCTCGAAATCGGCCTGCACCACGGCTTTCCGGTAGGCATCGGTTTCCTCGTCGGTGAGGTTCATCAGATCGGCGGCCCATTCGCCCAGCAGGCGATTGCGGCGGGCCGCGATCTTGAAGTCGTTTTCCCCATCGAAAACGAACTTGGCTTCCTCGCCCCGTTCGCGATCCTTGAAGTCCATCGTGCTGTCCTCGCTGATATGGTTCTTGGCATCCAGCGATAGGGGCGCGCCGCAACGCCCGCAAGCCGCTACATCGTGACGACCAGCTTGCCGACAGCCTCGCGGTTTTCCAGCTTGGCGATGGCCTCGTGCGCCCGCTCGATCGGGTAGGTCTCGCTGATCAGCGGGTTGATCTTGCCCGCCTTCCACAGGTCGAACAGTTCCGCGATGTTGGCGGCGTTGCGCTGCGGTTCGCGGGCGACGAACGCGCCCCAGAACACGCCGCGAATGTCGCAGCTTTTCAGCAAAGTGAGGTTGAGCGGCATCTTGGGAATGCCGGCAGGGAATCCGATCACGAGGAAGCGGCCTTCCCAGCCGATCGAGCGCAGGGCCGGCTCGGA
The DNA here is from genome assembly GCA_947501005.1 of uncultured Erythrobacter sp. Lineage (GTDB taxonomy): Bacteria > Pseudomonadota > Alphaproteobacteria > Sphingomonadales > Sphingomonadaceae > Qipengyuania. The sequence goes on from CANMTU010000001.1 coordinate 608,320, forward strand.
ATACTGGCCGCCGACGATGTCGTAGACGATATCCGCCCCGTTCGGGCCGACCGCGTCCTTGAATTTCTGCGCGAGATCCTTGGAGGCGTTCTTGTCCATCTCCTCGCGGGGGTAGATCACCACGTCGTCGGCCCCGGCATCGCGCGCGACCTGTGCCTTCTCCTCGCTCGATACGGCGGCGACCACGCGCGCGCCATAGGCCTTGGCCAGCTCGACGCAGGAGAGGCCGACCCCGCCGGCGGCGCCGAGGATCAGCACGGTATCGCCATCCTTGATGTCGCCGCGATCCTTCAGGCCGTGAATGGTGGTGCCGTAGGTCATCAGCAGGGCGCTCGCCTGGACGAGGTCGATGCCTTCGGGAACTTTGAACATCCGGTTTGCCGCGACCGCGACCTTTTCGCGCAGTCCGCCATTGCCTGCGCTGGCAAGGATGCGATCACCGACCTGCCAACCCTCGACCCTTTCGCCGATCGCGCTGATCGTGCCGGAAAATTCACCCCCGGGCGAGTAGGGGCGCTCGGGCTTGAACTGGTAGAGGTCGCGGATCATCAGCGTGTCGGGATAGTTGATCGCGCAGGCCGCGACATCGACGACGACTTCGCCCTTGCCCGGGGTGGGTTCGGCGACATCCTCGACGACCAGGGTTTCCGGTCCGCCAACGTCCTTGGTCAGCACAGCTTTCACACGCTCTCTCCTTGTTTCGCGATCAGGTTCGCGGAACCAGCCAGGGCTTCTGCCCCGCCACCCGCGTCTCGAAATCCGAAATCGCGGTATCGCGCGCCAATGTCAAACCAACTTCGTCGAGACCCTCGATAAGACAGCGCTTGCGGAACGCGTCGATCTCGAAGGTAAAGCGATCCTGGAACGGCGTCGTCACCGTCTGCGCCTCGAGATCGATGGCGATCGGATCGGTTTGCGCGACGGCGAGCAGCCGGTCCACCTGGTCCTGCGGCAATGCGACGGCGAGGATGCCGTTCTTGAACGCATTGCCCGAAAAGATGTCGGAGAAACTGGGCGCGATCACCGCGCGCAGCCCCATGTCGAGCATCGCCCAGGCGGCGTGTTCGCGGCTCGACCCGCAGCCGAAATTGTCCCCGGCGATCAGGATCGGCGCAGCGGCGAAATCCTCGACGTCGAACGGGTTGCCCGGCACGGCGCGGATCGTCTCGAACGCGCCCTTGCCGAGGCCCTCACGCGTGATCGTCTTCAGCCAGTGCGCCGGGATGATGACGTCGGTATCGATGTTCTTGAGGCCGAGCGGAATGGCGCGGCCCTCGATCGTCGATACCTTGTCCATCAGTCGGTCTCCGGCTTTTCAGTCGTATCGTAATGCGGGGCCGTCGAGGTGTGCGGCGGGCGGGCGTCGGCGGCGTTCCGGTTGCGGCGTTTGTTGGCATAGAGCAACGCGGCCGCGACCGCCGCCGAACCGACCGCGCCGGCGATCGTGGCGGCGGACCTGTTCCTGTCTTTCATCGTGTCATCCTTCCCAAAATGGCATGTGACGAATCAAGCCCTGTCACCCGGCGATGTTCCGAACATCGGTCAGGTGACCGGCCACCGCCGCGGCCGCGGCCATTGCCGGGCTGACGAGATGGGTGCGCGCGCCGGGCCCCTGCCGGCCCACGAAATTGCGGTTGCTGGTGGAGGCGCAGCGTTCGCCCGGCGGCACCTTGTCGGGGTTCATGGCGAGGCAGGCGGAACAGCCCGGCTCGCGCCATTCGAAGCCGGCCTGAGTGAAGATCCGGTCCAGCCCCTCGGCCTCGGCCTGCCGCTTGACGAGGCCGGAACCCGGCACGACGATCGCCCAGCGCACGCCGTCGGCCTTGCGGCGGCCTTTCAGCACGGCTGCGGCGGCGCGCAGATCCTCGATCCGGCTGTTGGTGCAGCTGCCGATGAAGACGTTTTCGATGGCGATACCGTCCAGCGGGCTGCCCGGTTCGAGACCCATATAAGCGAGGCTCTTGCGCACCGCATCGCGCTTGGACGGATCGGCGAAACTGTCGGGCGAGGGGACATGGCCGGAGATGGGTGCGACATCCTCGGGACTGGTGCCCCAGCTGACGGTGGGCGCGATCGCGGCGCCGTCGATCGTCACCGATCTGTCGAACGCGGCGCCCTCGTCGGTGCGAAGCCCGCGCCAGTATGCGACCGCGGCGTCCCACTCGGCGCCCTGCGGGCTCATCGGGCGGCCTTCGAGATAGTCGAACACGATATCGTCGGGCGCGATCAGGCCGGCCCGTGCGCCGCCCTCTATGCTCATGTTGCACACGGTCAGCCGGCCCTCGACGCTCATGCGCTCGAACACCGCGCCGCGATATTCGATCACGTGACCGGTGCCGCCGCCCGTGCCGATCACGCCGATGATGTGGAGGATCAGGTCCTTCGGGGTGACGCCGGAGCCGAGTTCGCCCTCGACCCGAATTTCCATCGTTTTTGCCGGCCGCAATTGCAGCGTCTGCGTCGCCAGCACATGCTCGACCTCGCTGGTGCCGATCCCGAAGGCGAGGGCGCCGATCCCGCCATGCGCCGCGGTATGGCTGTCGCCGCACACTATGGTGGTGCCGGGTAGGGAGAAGCCCTGTTCCGGGCCGACTACGTGGACGATGCCCTGCTCGGGCGCGACCGCGTCGATATAGCGGATACCGGCGGCAGGCGCGTTCGCTTCCAGCGCGTCGAGCTGCGCGGCGCTCTGTTCGTCCGCGATCGGCAGGCGGCTACCATCGGGGGCGATGCGGGCGGTGGTCGGCAGGTTGTGATCGGGAACCGCCAGCGTGAGATCCGGCCGGCGGACGCCCCGCCCGGCGATCCGCAGCGCCTCGAACGCCTGCGGGCTGGTCACTTCGTGGACGAGGTGCCGGTCGATATAAAGCAGGCAGGTGCCATCCTCCCGCCGCTCCACCACATGGGCATCCCAGATCTTTTCGTAGAGTGTGCGCGGTTTGCTGGCCATCGCCCGGATGTGCGACAACGGGGGATGGGATGCAAAAAGGCAAAAGCAGAGTCTTGGAAACTTAACCTATCGGGTCTAACTTACACATATGTCAGCAAAACCCTTTGCCTTTCCGATCAAAGTCGTGCCTGGCGATATCGATTTCATGGGCCACGTAAACAATGCCCGCTATCTGAACTGGGTTCAGGACGCGGTGCTGGCCCACTGGAACAAGATCGCCCCGGCGGAAGAGGTGGCGAGCAAGGCATGGGTCGCGCTCAAGCACGAGATCACCTATCGCAAGCCCGCCTTCCTGCATGACGATGTTATTGCGCGCACCGTTCTGGAAAAGGTGCAGGGCGCGCGGGCGTTCTATTCCACCATCATCCAGCGCGGCGAGGATGTGCTGGCCGAGGTGACGAGCGCGTGGTGCTGCATCGATTCCGAGACCCTGCGCCCGGCCCGCCTGCGCGAGGAAGTGACGCGGTTCTTCTTCCCCGAGTAGCGCCGCTGCGGCGGGGGACTGTTCGCGGGGCGCGATGCGCGGTATGATCCCGGCCATGCCCCTGTCCACCACTCCGACCGGCCGCGCCGATGGTTCGCTGCGGCAATCCGTGATCGGCCTCGCGCTGGGGGGTGCGGTGTTCGCCGGCTGGATCGCGCTTCACCTCTATGCGATGTTCGGGTTCGATCTCGAATGGCGGTCCGTGCCGCTCGCCCTGGCGATGGCGGCGGTGCAATGCTGGCTGTCGGTCGGGGTGTTCATCGTCAGCCACGATGCGATGCACGGATCGCTGGCCCCGCGGGCGGGCCGGTTGAACGGGGCCATCGGCGGCGCGCTGCTGTTCCTTTACGCAGGGTTCGGCTGGCGGCGGATGCGACAGGCGCATTTCGCGCATCACAAGGCCCCCGGGACGCACGAGGATCCAGACTTCAGCACCGATCATCCCAGCCGCTTCTGGCCGTGGTACGCGACCTTCCTCAAACGCTATTTCGGTTGGCGGTCCGGCCTGTTCGTCTGCACCGTGGTGGCGGCGTACTGGCTGGTGTTGCAGGTGCCGCCCGAGAATATCATGCTCCTCTATGGCCTGCCGGCCATCGCCTCCTCGTTGCAGCTGTTCTATTTCGGCACCTATCGCCCGCACCGGCACGACCAAGATGCCTTCGCCGACCGTCACAATGCGCGCAGCGAGGATTTCGGCAGCCTTGTATCCCTCGCCACCTGTTTCCATTTCGGTTATCACCACGAACATCACCGCGCGCCGCATGTCCCGTGGTGGAACCTGCCGGCCACACGGCGCGAGATGTCACGCACGAGCATTGATCGATGAGCCTGCCCGCAATCCTCCTGACCGTAGTCCTGTCGATCCTCGGCATGGAACTGTTCGCATGGTGGGCGCACAAATACGTTATGCATGGCTGGGGGTGGGGCTGGCACCGCGACCATCACGAACCGCACGACCATGCGCTCGAGAAGAACGATCTCTACGCGGTGACTTTCGGGACAATCGTGTTCGCGATGTTCACGATCAGCTATTACTGGTCGGACGTGCTTTGGTGGACCGCTTTCGGCATCACCTGCTACGGGCTGATCTACACCTTTATCCATGATGGGCTGGTGCATCAGCGGTTCTTCCGCTGGGTGCCGAAGAAGGGCTATGCCAAGCGGCTGGTGCAGGCGCACAAGCTGCATCACGCCACCGTGGGCAAGGAAGGCGGGGTCAGCTTCGGCTTCGTGTTCGCACGCAGCCCGGCGGCGCTGAAAGCCGAATTGAAGCGGCAGCGCGAGGCGGGCGAGGCGGTGGTGCGGGAAAGCGCCGGGGCTTGATCGGCTCGTTGCCCGGTCTGAGCGGGCGCTGAGACGGCAGTTTCTTCTATCCATCCGGCATGATCACCACGACCCCTTTCTCACCGAACTGATGGATGGCGGCGGCAGCCTTACCGGAACGATCATCGAACCCAATTCCCCTACCGCAAGGGGCCTACCGCACGGGCGAGACGCTGACGGCGGTGCTGGTGGGGAGACGCGCCGGACGCTCAGTCGCTTTTACGAAGTCGTACCGTGGGGAACGCTTCGGTCACGAGAACCCGGTCGACTTTGTCGGCCTCGTTTCGCAGGACGGTTTGCGGATCGCGGCGTGTTGACCCTGCTCGATCTCGACGGCACGTTCGAAACGCACTGCGATGCGGCCAGGGTGGACGAGGCGCGGTGGTCCCGCGAGGAAGACGTCCCCCAACCCTCCTAACTAGGTGCGGGCCCGGCGGCTGGGTGACGGGCGGGCCGATAGGAGTGCGCTTGCCGCGATGATCGCGATGGCCGTGTACTGGACCACCGTTCCGAAGCCGAAGCCGGTCGATCCCCGCCGCAAGATCTGGTCGACATGATGCATGGAAGCGGCACGCAACACGTCGAACCCGGCCAGCAGGACGAAACCGACCAGGGCCAGCAGCACCCACCGCCGGCTCGCCCTCAGCAGCCAGGCAACGACCAGCAGGCCGAGCCCGACCGCGCTTCCCAGACCGAAGACGAACCACAGCTGCACGGTCCTGCGCTCGCGATACCAGCCACCGTCGCGCGCGATGCGCCGCCCGGCCTCGGTCAACAGCGTCTGCAGATCGAGCAGCTCGTTCAAGGCGAAGAAAAGCAGCAGGCCGGTCGCCGCGATCCAGAACCACCGCTCGCGCGCGAAGCCGGTGCCGCCCGCCGCCGATGCGGCCCGCCGGCATGCGAAGGCGGCAAGGGCGAATGCGAACACGCCCGCCCAATCGGCGATCTTCGCGGACGCAAGCTGTGCGAGAATGTAGTCCACAGAGCCCCGCCTACTCGTTGCGCGTGGCGATCCAGCCGCCCGCGACGACGAGGATGGCGAGTGAGATGTAGTAGTAAGGCGCGCCCAGCGTGTACCATGTGAACACCGCGCCGGCGGCCATGGCGAGGATCGCCAGCGTCTTCGACTTGCGGCTGATCGCGCGCCGCTCGCGCCAGTCGCGCACCTGCGGCCCCCACGTCGGATGATCGAGGATGCGCTGCTCCCATTCGGGGTTGCTGCGGGCGAAGAAATACACCGCCAGCAGCAGGAACGGCACCGTCGGCATGATCGGCAGGACCGCGCCGATGAGGGCCAATGCCACGCTGAGCAGGCCGAGGACGCGGTGGAGCGCCCGGGTCATGTCATGCGCCGGCGATCCGCGCCGCGTGTTGCTGCACCAGCGCGATCATGTTGGGCACGCCCTGTGTCCGGTTGCTGGAGAGCTGGTTTTCGAGATCGAACGGGGCGAGCCTTTCCTTCACGTCCATCGCGGCGACCATGCCGGCGGGCTGGTCCTGCACCGCCGCGATCACCAGCGCGACGATGCCCTTGGTGATCGCGGCATTGCTGTCGGCCACGAAATGCAGCTTGTCGGCCTCGCCCGTCGGATAGACCCACACCTGGGCCGAGCAGCCACGCACCAACGTCGCATCCGTTTTGAGCGCGGCGGGCATTGGGTCGAGCTCGCGGCCCAGTTCGATCAGCAGGCGATAGCGTTCGTCGCCTTCGAGGAAAGTGTATTCCTCGGCTATGTCGTCGAGAGATCTCAAGAAATTCTCCGTTCACCCGTGGCGTGTCGCAGGGCTGTCCTTCATTCTTGCGGTATGCGCTAGAAGGAATGGGGCTGCTTCGACAAGCTCAGGACGAACGGGGCGGGGAATGGTTCACAATTCCACCCCGCTGGCGATCGCTTCCAGCTTGCGAATGCGTTCCTTCAGGTCGGCGAGTTCGATGCGGGCGGCGCCCAGCGGGCTGCCTTCGCGCTCTGCCAGCGAGCCGGTTTCGATCCGCCCGCGCTGCAATTCAAGCCAGCCGTGCCAGACCTGCAACAGCGTGGCGGCGACGATCGCGAGGCCGACCAGCGCGGCGGCGGCGATGACGAGTGTCGGTTCGAACATATCCTCATGTGCTCCTTGAACCAGGGGGTTCTCAATGGGCGCGCGGTTCGCGCAGGTCTTCGATTTCGGCGGCAAGATCGGCGCCGCGGGCGGTGGCGATGCGTTCCAGCACGCGCACCCGGTCTTCCAGCTGCTCCGCCTTCGAGGCGTAGTGGCTGGCCTGCTCGGCGGCCTTGTCGGATATCAGCTTCATCTGCCGTTCGCGGTGATGCAGTATCTGCCGGAGCATTTCGTTGCCGACGCCCAGCACGATGCCGACCATCACGACGATGAAGATGAACAGTGGCAAGTGTCCCCAATACATCAGCGTTGCTCCTCGTTCCGGTCTTCGGCTTCATCGCGCAGCGCCTCGATCTCGGCGGCAATGCGCTGGGTCTCGCGGGCGCCTGGCCCGTTGCCGTCAGTCGCGATGCGTTCGAGCACCCGAATGCGTTCGCGCAGTTCCTCAATCTCGCGCTGGGCTTCGGCGTCGTGCAGGTCACGTGCCGTTCCCTCGTCCTGCCATTCGCGGGGGTCCTGCCGGCCCCCGGCGCGGTTGCGGCTCATCTGGACGATGCCCCACACCACGATGGCGACGATCGCGACCAAGGCCCAACCGGTCATGCTTCTTCCTTCTCGGTGTCGCGCAGCCGCTCGAACTCGCTCGTCAGATGGTAGCCGCTATCGGTCACGATCCGCTCGACCGTGATGAGGCGGTCCTTCATTCGCGACATGTCGGCGCGAAGCTGGGCATTCTCATCGGCAAGGCGTTGGAGTTGCTGGCTATTTTCCTTGGGGAGGGGATGCGCCGCGTTGCCCCAGGCATCGCTTAACGGGTAGCCGTTCTTGATCCGTAACCAGGTGGTTGCGATCCAACCGATGGTGAGGACCAGAACTACGGCGACGACAAGCGGCGCAAGCTGGTCAAGATACATGAACCAGTCGGGGCCACTGTCCATGATGGTCACCATCTCATGGCCCATCGGCTCGTCGAAATCGGGCGGCATCATCGGGCGGTTTCCTTCCGCGGGAATTGGAGGGGCATGGCTGCGTCCGTATCCTCGTCCACCCGCCGTTGATCGCGCAACGCCTCGATCTGGGTGGCGACGTCGTAGCCCTTGTCGGTCACGATCCGCTCCAGCACGCGGAGCCGATCCTCGAGTTCGGTAATGCGGGTTGCGTATTGCGCCGCCTTTTCCGCGCTGTGATCGGCGGTGATCCTCAGTCGCTTTTCTTCAAGCTTCCGATTGCTCACCACCCAGATGATGAAACAGACCATGATGAAAGGCGCGAGGCCGATGATCCAATCCATGACGACTCTCCCCTGTGTTGCTCAGCGCAGCCGTTCGATCTCGGCGGTGAGGCGCGGATTGCTGCTGACGTAGAAGGTCTCGACTTCGGCCAGGCGGCGGTCGATGTCCTTCATCTTGCTGCGGATCTCGCGCGCGGTGCGTTTCGGGTTCTGGCGCACGCCCTGCCAGTATTTCTGCTCGGCCGGCTCGCTGTAGAGATGCGCCGGCTTCTTGTTGAGGAGCAGGCCGGTGAGGAAGTAGAACGGGATGATCGCGCCGCCGGTCATGAAAATGGTCATCACGAAAGCGAGCCTGATCCACAGGGCGTCAACCCCCGTATAGTCCGCGATGCCCGAGCATACGCCCATCAGCTTCGCATTGGTCTTGTCGCGATAAAGAGTGGTGCGGGGGCTGTTCATCGGGCGGTTCCTTTCTTTTCCGCGAGAAGCTGTTCCAGCTCGCGAAGCTGCTGATTGTCCTTCTCGCTGTCATGCACGAGGCGGGCGGGGCGAAAGTCGGGATTGTCGGAGGCGACCAGCCGTTCGACCGTGTCCATCCGTTCGTCGAGGCGCTTGGCAAGGTTGTAGAGTTCTTCCAGCAGGACTTCGTCGTCCTGCGTGATGGTGGCCGAGGTCTTCCACTTCGTGATGTAGTGGAAGATGATCCAGGGAAGCCCGATGAAGATGGCGGCTACGGCAAAAATCTCTTCCATCGATCAATCCTCCGTCTTGGCGCCGCTCTGGCCGAGCGCGCGTTTCATTTCCGCCAGTTCGTCGTCGATCGCGTCGGCGCCTTCCAGCGCGGCGATCTCGTCCGACAGGCTGGGCTTGTTGCCGTCCGAGATGCTGAGCGCATCGGCACGGCCCTCGGCATAATCGACCCGGCGTTCGAGCTGGTCGAACCGGGTAAGGGCGTCGTCCACCCGTTCCTCGGTCATCAGGCTGCGCAGCTTGACCCGGTTCTCCGCGCTTTCGAGCCGCGCGGCGATGGCGGTCTGCCGGCTGCGGGCTTCGCGCAGGCGGTTCTGCAGCTTGTTGATGTCCTGCTCGTAGGCGCGCAGCGCATCGTCGAGGACGGCGATCTCTTCCTTCAGCTGCTCGCACATGTCGGCCGCCTTCTTCTTCTCGACCAGCGCGGCGCGGGCGAGGTCTTCGCGATCCTTCGACAGGGCGAGCTGCGCCTTGTCGGCCCAATCGGCCTGAAGTTTGTCGAGCTTCACCGAATGGCGGTGCATCTCCTTCTGATCGGCGATGGTGCGCGCGGCGCTGGCGCGGACCTCGACCAGGGTTTCCTCCATTTCGAGGATGATCATGCGGATCATCTTCTGCGGATCGTCCGCCTTGTCGAGCATGTCGTTGAAATTGGCGGCGATGATATCGCGGGTGCGGCTGAAAATGCCCATGAAGGGTCCTCCGATTGAAAGAAATTCGTTGACCTTGGCGCTGACCTTTTCGCCGTCGAGCCAGTCGGCCGCGCTCTTCTCGTCGCGGCGGCGCGGCGATAGGGTGGGCGTGGGCGAGCGACGCAGCCGCTCCACCTCGTCGTCGATACGGGTCAGTCGTACGCCCGGTTTGGGTCTGTCCTGCCTGGTCATGCGATTTCCGCGACCTGCAGCGAGGCCAGGCTGGCCGACGGCGCGGTGACGGTGATGTGCGAACTCAGGGCGGCGAAGACCGACATGGCAAAGACGCTTGCCAGCGCGGCGCGGCCGAGTCTGGTTCTGAAAAAGCGTAGGTCGTACATGGCAGGCTCCGTTGGTTCATATGCCGGTATCTCTGCAATGGGCGTGCCAAACCGAATAAGTGGCGCAATTCCGCGGTCGGACGGTCAGGTCGCTGTCGAGATGATAGTGCCAGTTGCCAAGGTGTGGCGGAATTTCCTATAGATTGGCCATGGAGCGGGAGAGCCAGTTCATCGGACAGTCGGGGGCGTTCCTCGATGCCGTGGAACGCGCCAGCCGCGCCGCCCCGATGCGCCGCCCGGTCCTCGTGATCGGCGAACGGGGAACGGGCAAGGAACTGATTGCCGAGCGCCTGCACCGCCTCTCGCCGCGCTGGGGCGAACCGCTCGTGACCATGAATTGCGCGGCGCTGCCCGAAACGCTGATCGAGGCGGAATTGTTCGGCCACGAGGCGGGCGCCTTCACCGGCGCCACCAAGGCCCGCGTCGGCCGGTTCGAGGAGGCGGACAAGGGCACACTGTTCCTCGACGAACTCGGGACGCTGTCGATGGGGGCGCAGGAACGCCTGCTCCGTGCGGTGGAATATGGCGAGGTCACCCGGATCGGGTCGAGCCGGCCACTGAGGGTCGATGTCCGCATCGTGGCTGCGACCAATGAGGATCTGCCGCACAAGGCGAAACACGGCACCTTCCGTGCCGACCTGCTCGACCGGCTGAGTTTCGAGGTCATCACCCTGCCGCCCCTGCGCGTGCGCGAGGGGGACATCGCCGTGCTGGCCGATCATTTCGGGCGGCGCATGGGGGCGGAGCTCGGCTGGGAGAGCTGGCCCGGTTTTGCCGATCACGTTCACCAGCAACTGGAGGACTATCCCTGGCCCGGCAATGTGCGCGAACTGCGCAATGCGGTGGAGCGGGCGGTCTATCGCTGGGACGACTGGAGTGCGCCGATCGGGCATATCGTGTTCGATCCGTTCGACAGCCCGTGGAAACCCGCCCCGTCGCCGACGCCCATACAGGCGAAAGGGCAAGGCCAGGACGAACCGCGCTCCGAACCGCAACCCGGCACCGCAGCGTTCGACGATATCGACGATCTGCGCGCGGCGGTGGATGCGCACGAACGCGCGATCGTCGAACATGCGCTGGGCAGAAACCGCTGGAACCAGCGCCAGACGGCCAAGGCGCTGGGCATGAGCTACGATCAGCTGCGGCACTGCATCAAGAAGCACGGGCTGATCGACGACGCGTGAGCGCCCCTCGCGCAAGGCGCTTGCTTTTTTCGAAACCTTCGCTTATCTCGCCACCAATCCCGACATTGTTGCGACATTGAAGGGGCTGGCGCCGCAAGGGGCCGGCCATGAAACCTTTGCGCAACCGCGATACCGCATTGTGCGAACCGGAGACAGAATGACCGACCTGACGCGCCTGACCGAAGTGATCGAACCCGAAGCGCAAGCGCTCGGCTTTGAACTCGTGCGGGTGAAGATGATGTCGTCCGAGGCTGGCGATGGCGGGCAGGCGCTGCAGATCATGGCGGAAGACCCGGCGACCGGGCAGCTCGTGATCGACCAGTGCGCCGCGCTCAGCCGCCGCGTGTCCGACCGGATCGACGCGCTGGAGGAAGCGGGCGAGGTGCTGGTCGACGGCGCCTATCACCTCGAGGTTTCCAGCCCCGGGATCGACCGTCCGCTCACCCGCGCGAAGGATTTTTCCGCTTGGGCGGGGCACGAGGCGAAGATCAGCATGGACAAGGGCTGGGACGGCCAACGCACGCTGCGCGGCGACCTCAAGGGTATCGAGGACGGCATGGTCACCATCGTCGACCGCAAGGCGGGCGAGACTTCCGTCCCCCGTGAACAGATTCATTCGGCGCAGCTCGTCTTGACCGACGCGCTGATCGCCGCCACCCAGCCCCTCGACACCAGCGGTGCCGACGAAATCGTCGAAACCGAAGAAGAAAAGGCAGACGACTGATGGCCAGTGCCATTTCCGCCAACAAGGCCGAACTCCTCGCGATCGCCAATTCGGTCGCATCGGAAAAGATGATCGACAAGTCCATCGTGATCGAAGCGATGGAAGAAGCGATCCAGAAGGCCGCGCGCGCCCGCTACGGCGCCGAGAACGACATCCGCGCCAAGCTCGATCCGCAAAGCGGCGACCTGCGGCTGTGGCGCGTGGTCGAGGTGGTCGAGGAGGTGGAAGACTACTTCAAGCAGATCGATCTCAAGGCGGCGGAAAAGCTGCAGGACGGGGCGAGCGTCGGCGATTTCATCGTTGATCCGCTGCCCCCGGTCGATCTTGGCCGGATCGACGCGCAGAGCGCCAAGCAGGTGATCTTCCAGAAGGTCCGCGATGCCGAGCGCGAGCGTCAGTACGAAGAATTCAAGGACCGGGCCGGAGAAGTCATTACCGGGGTCATCAAGTCGGTCGAATTCGGCCACGTAATCGTCAATCTCGGCCGGGCCGAGGGCGTCATCCGTCGTGACCAGCAGATCCCGCGCGAAGCCGCCCGCGTGGGCGAGCGCGTGCGCGCGCTCATCACCAAGGTGGAACGCAACAATCGCGGTCCGCAGATCTTCCTCAGCCGCGCCGCGCCCGATTTCATGCGCAAGCTGTTCGCGCAGGAAGTGCCCGAGATCTACGACGGCATCATCGAGATCAGGGCCGCCGCCCGCGATCCGGGCAGCCGCGCCAAGATCGGCGTGATCAGTCACGATAGCAGCATCGACCCGGTCGGCGCCTGCGTCGGCATGAAGGGCAGCCGCGTGCAGGCCGTCGTGCAGGAATTGCAGGGCGAGAAGATCGACATCATTCCCTGGAGCGACGATGGCGCGACCTTCATCGTCAACGCGCTCCAGCCCGCCACCGTCAGCCGCGTCGTCCTCGACGAGGATGCGGAGCGGATCGAAGTCGTCGTGCCGGACGATCAGCTCAGCCTCGCCATCGGCCGCCGTGGCCAGAACGTGCGGCTCGCCAGCCAGCTGACCGGCAACCAGATCGACATCATGACCGAGGAAGAGGCGAGCGAGAAGCGCAGCAAGGAATTCGCCGAACGCTCCAAGATGTTCGAAGAAGAACTCGACGTGGACGAAACGCTCAGCCAGCTGCTGGTCGCCGAAGGGTTCGCCGAACTGGAAGAGGTCGCCTATGTCGAGCTCGATGAATTGGCTGCGATCGAGGGCTTCGACGAGGATCTCGCCGAAGAACTGCAGAGCCGGGCGCAGGAGGCGATCGAACGCCAGGAAGCGACCCATCGCGAGACGCGCCGCGAACTCGGCGTGGAAGACGATCTCGCCGAATTGCCGCATCTTAGTGAAGCCATGCTGGTGACGCTGGGCAAGGCCGGCATCAAGACGCTCGACGATCTCGCCGATCTGGCGACCGACGAACTCATCGCCAAGAAGCGCGAGGCGCCGCGTCGCCGCAACACCAGCCCCGACGGCCCGCCGATGCGCAGCGATCGCCCGCAGCGCGAGGCGGACAAGGGCGGCGTGCTGGGTGAATACGGCCTCTCGGAAGAGCAGGGCAACGAGATCATCATGGCCGCCCGCGCGCACTGGTTCGAGGACGAGGAGCCGCAGGAAGCCGCCGGTAATGGCGACGCGGTAGAAACCGCCGCCACCGCCACCGAGGCCGAAGACGGCACGCAAGGCCAACCGCAGGAGGCCGCCGATGCGGACTCCACCCAATGAGCGCCTGACGTCCGACATCGCTGAACACCGCAAGGCCCGGAACGCTTCCGGGCCTGAGCGGCGCTGTATCCTGACCGGGGAAATCCAGCCGCGTTCCGCGCTGCTGCGGCTCGTCGTCTCGCCCTCCGGACTCGTCCTGCCCGATGTGCAGGAAAAGGCCCCGGGGCGGGGGGCATGGGTCGCCGCTTCGCGTGCCGCATTCGCAGCGGCGATGGAAAGCGGGAAGTTGAAGGCGTGGCTCGCGCGGGCATTCAAGACCGGCGACCTGGAGATACCCGAGAACCTGCCCGAACGGATCGAGGATGCCCTGACCCGCGTCTTTCTCGACCGGCTGGGACTCGAAATGCGCGTCGGCCATCTTATCTTGGGTACCCAGCGCATCGCCGAGACGGCGCGCGCCGGGGCGGCGGCGCTGTTGCTTCACGCCAGCGATGCAAGCGAGGACGGGCGCAAGAAGCTCGACCAGGCATGGCGCGTCGGGCGCGATGCGGAAGGATCGGGCGAACGGGGCATCACGCTGCCACTGGACCGACACGTGCTGTCTGTGGCATTGGGCCGCGACAATGTCGTCCATCTGGCGCTGGCGGATGCCGCCGCGGCCGGGCGGGTGCAGAAGCCGCTGGTGCGCCTCATGCATTATACCGGGCACGATCTGCCCACCGAATATGCCGAAACGCCCCGCGCGGTGTTTCAGGACGACGAACGATTGAGTGAAAGAGAAACGAGCTAGATGAGCGACGACAGCAACAAGCCCCCCCGCAAACCGCTCGGCCTCAAGCGGCCGGCAGAGGGCGGTGAGGTCAAGCAGACCTTCAGCCACGGCCGCACCAACAAGGTGGCGGTCGAGGTGAAGCGGCGCCGCAAGCTTGTGAAACCCGGCGAAGCGCCCGCGCCCACGCCGGCGCCCGCGCCCGAGGCGACGCCGGCTCCCGCTCCCGCCCCGGCGCCGGCCCCCGCACCTGCGCCGGTCGCCAAACAGCCCGCCCCCAGGCGGCCCGCTGCAAGCGACGAGACACCGCAGGAACGCGTCGCCCGCCTGCAACGCGAGGCCGAGGAAGAGCGGCTGCGCCAGGCGCAGGAAGCCCGCAAGCGCGAAGACGAGGAAGCCCGGCAAGCGGCGGAGAACGAGAAGAAGCGCGCGGAGGAAAACCGCAAGGCCGAGGAAGCTGCCCAGAAACAGGCGGACGAGGACAAGCAGCGCGCGACCGCGAAACCCGCTGACGAGCCGGCCGCGCAACCGGCTGAAGCCGCTGTTGAAACGCCCGCGGAAACCACTGCTGCGGCAACCGGCGAAAGCGCCGCCGAAGCCGCGCAGCCGGCCGAGGAAACGGGCGCCGCGGCTTCGCCCGCGCCGCGTCGTTTCACCCCGGTCGCCCGCCCCGAGCCCAAGAAGCCGGAACGCAAGAAGAAGGAAGAGAAGCCCGCCCGCACTCCGGCGGAAGAGCCGGACAAGCGTCGCTCGGGCAAACTCAGCGTCAACAAGGCGCTGAACGAGGACGAAGGCCGCCGGGCACGCAGCCTCGCCGCGCTCAAGCGTGCGCGCGAGAAGGAGCGCCGGATGCAGGGCGGCGGTTCCAACAAGCCGCGCGAAAAGCAGGTGCGCGACGTGATCGTGCCCGAAGCCATCACGGTGCAGGAACTCGCCAACCGCATGGCCGAAAAGGGTGCGGACCTGGTGAAGGAGCTGTTCAACCTCGGCATGATGGTCACCGTCAACCAGACGATCGACCAGGACACCGCGGAATTGCTGGTCGACCAGTTCGGCCACAACATCCAGCGCGTTTCCGAAGCCGATGTCGACATCAGTGCCGACGAGGATCTCGATCCCGAAGAAACGCTCAAGCCGCGTCCCCCGGTGGTCACGATCATGGGCCATGTCGATCACGGCAAGACCAGCCTGCTCGACGCGCTGCGCGGGACCAACGTCACCAAGGGAGAGGCCGGCGGCATCACGCAGCATATCGGCAGCTACCAGGTGACGACCAAGGGCGGCGAGAAGATCACCTTCCTCGATACGCCGGGCCACGCCGCCTTCACCGAAATGCGCCAGCGCGGTGCGAACGTGACCGATATCGTGGTGCTGGTGGTGGCCGCCGACGATGGCATCATGCCGCAGACGATCGAGGCCATCAATCACACCAAGGCCGCCGGCGTGCCGATGATCGTGGCCATCAACAAGATGGACAAGGAAGAGGCGCGGCCGGACAATATCCGCAACCGCCTGCTCGAACACGAGGTCGTGGTCGAAAAGATGTCGGGCGACGTGCAGGACGTGGAGATTTCCGCCAAGACGAAGGCCGGGCTCGACGCATTGCTCGAGGCGATCGCGGTTCAGGCCGAACTGCTCGAACTCAAGGCAAACCCCGACCGGATGGCGGAAGCCACGGTGATCGAGGCACAGCTCGACAAGGGCCGCGGCCCGGTCGCGACCGTGCTGGTCACGCGTGGCACCCTGAAGCGGGGCGATACCTTCGTGGTGGGCACGCAGAGCGGCCGGGTGCGCGCCGTGGTCGACGACAGCGGCAAGCAGATCAAGGCTGCCGGTCCTTCCATGCCGGTCGAGGTCCTGGGCCTTGGCGGCGTGCCGGGGGCGGGCGACCGTCTGACCGTAGTCGAGAACGAGCAGCGCGCGCGTGAAGTCGCCGAATACCGCAAGGAAAAGGCGACCGAGAAGCGCACGGCCCTGGCGCCGACGAACTTCGATACGATGTTCAACAACCTCGCATCGGACGTGGTCGAGTTCCCCGTGCTGGTGAAGGCCGACGTGCAGGGTTCGGTCGAGGCGATCACCACGGCGCTGCACAACCTGTCGAACGATCTCATCAAGGTCCGCGTGCTGCACGCGGGCGTGGGTGCGATCACCGAAAGCGACGTGCAGCTTGCCGCCGCCTCGAAGGCGCCGATCATCGGCTTCAACGTCCGCCCGAACGCCAAGGCGCGCGAGCTCGTCAAACGCGACGGGGTGGAGATGAAGTATTACGACGTCATCTATCATCTGACCGAGGAGATCGCCAAGGAGATGGCGGGCGAACTCGGGCCGGAGCGGATCGAGAACGTCGTCGGGCGTGCCGCGGTCAAGGACGTGTTCCGGTCGGGCAAGCGCGACAAGGCGGCCGGCCTGCTGGTCGAGGAAGGCGTCATCCGCAAGGGCTTGCACGCCCGCCTCACCCGCGAGGATGTCATCGTCTCGGCAACCACCATCGCCTCGCTGCGGCGGTTCAAGGACGATGTCGACGAAGTGCGCGCCGGCCTCGAATGCGGCGTGGTGCTGGCCGATACGAACGACATCAAGGCGGGCGACCAGCTCGAGGTGTTCGAGGTGGAGCTGCGCGAGAGGACTTTATGATTATTGCCGGATCAGCAATTTCAGCCATATTCGCTGCGATTGTCCTCGCAGGGATCTATCGGGAAAAGCAACGCCAGACGAGAGCGCTTGAACGTATAGCAAAGCACTTCGACGGGCAGGATCCGATCAACTAGCGTGCAAAAGGCTTCAGTCGTTTCAGGTTTTATTGGGTAAACCGATGGCTAAACACGCTTCCACTTCGGAACAGCAATCCGTCCGCGTCCTCAAGGTGGGCGAGCGGGTTCGGCACATATTGTCCGAACTGCTCGCCCGCGGCGAGGCGCATGACGAGACCTTGCGCGCCACCCATATATCGGTGACCGAGGTGCGGATGTCGCCCGATCTGCGCAACGCGAAAGCCTATGTGAAACCGCTGCTCGGACGGGACGAGGCGGAGGTGCTGAAGGCACTGCGGACCAATACGGCGTTCTTCCAGAAGGAGGTCGCCAAGCGGCTCGGCCTGAAATTCGCGCCGCGCCTGTCGTTCCAGCCAGACGAAAGCTTCGACGAGGCCGAGCGGATCGAGAGCCTGCTCAACGATCCCAAGGTGATCCGCGACCTCGACGACGCCTGATGGCCAAGCTCTATTTCTATTATGCCAGCATGAATGCCGGCAAGAGCTCCAACCTGTTGCAGGCCGCTTTCAATTACGGCGAGCGCGGCATGGCGGTTTCCCTGTGGACCGCCGCGATCGACGAGCGGCTCGGCTTCGGCGCGATCTCCAGCCGCATCGGCCTCTCGAGCGATGCGCACCGGTTCGATCACGATACCGACATTGCCGCCCGGGTGCTTGCCGACCATGCCGCCAGCCCGCTGGCCTGCGTGATGATCGACGAGGCGCAGTTCCTTACCCGCGCGCAGGTCTGGCAGCTCGCCCGCCTGGCCGACGAGAGCGGCATTCCCGTCCTGTGCTACGGCCTGCGCACCGATTTCCGTGGGGACCTGTTCGAAGGATCGGCCGCGCTTCTCGGCATGGCGGACGAGTTGATCGAACTGAAGGCGGTCTGCGATTGCGGGCGCAAGGCGACGATGAACATGCGCATCGACGAGAGCGGGAAGGCGGTGCGCGAAGGCGCGCAGACCGAGATTGGCGGCAACGATCGCTACGTCGCGATGTGTCGCCGCCATTTCGTTGCGGCAATGGGCGGCGCATGATGCATTGCGCGGCCGCAATGCCTATTTTGCCTGCATGACAGAAACCCTCCTCCTCGCGGCAATCCTGATCCCGTGTCTCGTCGTCGCCATCGTGCTGCACGAGGTAGCGCATGGCTGGATGGCGCTCGCGCTGGGCGATACGACCGCGCGCGATCTGGGGCGGCTGACGCTCAATCCGGTCAAGCATGTCGATCCGGTCGGCACCTTGCTGGTGCCAGGCGCGCTGGCGCTGTTCGGCGGGCCGATCTTCGGCTGGGCCAAGCCCGTGCCGGTCCGCGCCGACCGGCTCGACAATCCGCGCTATGGCATGATGGCGGTCGCCGCGGCGGGGCCGGGGACGAATATCCTGCTGGCGCTGGTCGGCGCGATCTTTCTGGGGCTGGCGTTCGGGCTTGCAGCGCAGATGGGCGCGATGCTGCCCGAATGGGTGATGACGGCGGGCGGCGCGTTCATCCTCATCAACGTCTTCCTCGCTTTGTTCAATCTCCTGCCCATCCCGCCTTTCGACGGGTCGCATATCGTCGGCGGATTGCTGCCCCGGCGCTTCGCCCGCCATTGGCAGAAGCTGCAGGCGATGGGCATGATCCTGTTCGTCATCCTGATCGCGGCGACATGGGCATTTCCCAATGCGGGCTTCATCGAGAATACCGTCCTGCCCCCGGTCCTGTGGATGCAAGAGCAATTCTTCGCCGTCGCCACGCATATCGGCGATCTGGTGGCCGGATGAGCGGGGCGAAGCGGCAACCGCATGGCTGGCTGATCCTCGACAAGCCGCGCGGGCTCGGCTCGACCCAGGCGGTCGGCATGGTCAAGCGCGTGCTGCGCCAGGGCGGCTATCCGAAGACGAAGGTCGGCCATGGCGGCACGCTCGACCCGTTGGCGCAAGGCGTGCTCCCGATCGCGCTGGGCGAGGCGACCAAGCTGGCCGGCCGCATGCTCGATGCGAGCAAGGTGTACGACTTCACCGTCCGCTTCGGCGAGGAGACAAGCACGCTCGACACCGAGGGCGAGGTCATCGCGACGAGCGACGTGCGGCCGGGCGAAATGGATGTCGCCCGCAGTCTCGAACTGTTCATGGGGCCGATCGAGCAGATCCCGCCGGCCTATTCCGCCATCAAGATCGACGGCAAGCGCGCCTACGACCGCGCGCGGGCAGGCGAACAGGTCGAGATGAAGACGCGGGCGGTCGAGGTGTTCTCATTGTCCGTTCGCCCCGAGCCCGTCGAAGGGGCAGCGCAGGATCAGCGTCTCGAATCCGTTACCTTGCGCGCCCACGTCTCCAAGGGCACCTATATCCGCTCCCTTGCACGGGACATCGCACATGCGCTTGGAACCGTGGGGCATGCGACCTATCTCGAACGCGTCAAGGCCGGCCCGTTCCGCGGGGAACAGGCGATTTCGCTGGACAAACTGGACGAGATCGCTAAGGGCGCGCCACTTGAACACCTCATCCTGCCGCTAGAGGCGGGGCTGGACGACATCCCGGCTCTTACCCTCGATCCCGACAGCGCGCAGGCGGTCCGCCAGGGCCGGGTATTGTCGGACTTGCCCCAGGCAGACGGGCTTCATCTCGCCACTCTGCACGATGTGCCGGTGGCCCTGGTGGACCTTTCGGACGGGACGGCCACGGTCGTCCGGGGCTTCAATTTGCCGGATGTCGCGGAGTAACAGCATGACGGTCACCGCCGTAAAGAAACAGGAAGTCATCAAGGACAACGCGCAGGGCGAGGGCGACACCGGCTCCCCCGAGGTACAGGTCGCCATCCTGACCGAGCGTATCCGCAACCTGACCGATCACTTCAAGAAGCACCACAAGGACAATCACTCGCGCCGCGGGCTTCTGATGATGGTCAACAAGCGCCGCAACCTGCTCGCCTATCTCAAGAAGATCGATGTCGAGCGGTACAACGCGCTGATCCAGAAGCTGGGTCTTCGCAAGTAAGAGTTTCCCGGAGGGGCGGCTGCAAGGGCCGCCCCTTCGACTATCCGGCCCGCGTGCAATTCGGCGCGACGGGTCCGACGAATGGGGCGCGAACCAGGCCCCGAACCGGACCGGGACGGTATCCCCGGCACAGTAGGCCCCGCGCCGCAATAAGGCGCCGCGGGTACGTTAAGGAAAAACCATGTTCGACACGAAAACCGTATCGCTGGAGTGGGGCGGAAAGACCCTCACTCTGGAAACCGGCCGCATTGCCCGTCAGGCCGACGGGGCGGTCCTCGCCACCTATGGCGAAACCGTGGTGCTGTGCGCCGTCACCGCCGCGCGCAGCGTGAAGGAAGGGCAGGACTTCTTCCCGCTCACCGTCCACTACCAGGAAAAATTCTCCGCCGCGGGCCGTATTCCCGGTGGCTTCTTCAAGCGCGAAGGCCGCGCGACGGAGAAGGAAACGCTGACCTCCCGCTTGATCGACCGCCCGGTGCGGCCGCTCTTCCCGGAAGGCTTCTACAACGAGATCAACGTGATCGCGCAGGTCCTCTCCTACGATGGCGAGACCGAGCCCGATATCGTCGCGATGGTCGCCGCCTCGGCTGCGCTGACCATTAGCGGCCTGCCCTTCATGGGGCCGATCGGCGCCGCGCGCGTCGGCTTCCGCAACGGCGAATACGAACTCAATCCCAGCCTCGACAAGGCGCTCGACGACGAAGGTCGTCTCGACCTCGTCGTCGCCGCGACGCAGGATGCGGTGATGATGGTCGAATCCGAAGCGAAGGAACTGACCGAAGAGGAAATGCTCGGCGCCGTCATGTTCGCGCACGAGGAAAGCCGCAAGGTCATCGGCGCGATCATCGATCTCGCTGAACAGGCCGCCAAGGATCCGTGGGAACTCCAGCCGGTCGAAGACAAGTCGGCCACGCTCGACGAACTGCGCGGCATCATCGGCGACGATCTCGCCGCGGCCTACAAGATCACCGACAAGGGCGATCGGCAGGATGCGGTCAACGCCGCCCGGGCCAAGGCGCGCGCCCATTACGAGAGCCTCGATCACGATGATCCGGCGGAATATCTCGGCAAGCTCAAGCTGGTGAAGAAGCTGGAAAGCGACATCGTGCGCAAGGCCATCCTCAAGGACGGCCAGCGGATCGACGGCCGCAAGACGACCGAAGTTCGCCCGATCGAGGCGATGGTCGGCCTGCTGCCGCGCACCCACGGTTCGGCGCTGTTCACCCGCGGCGAAACGCAGGCGATCTGCACCACCACGCTCGGCACCAAGGATGCCGAACAGATGATCGACGGGCTGGAAGGCCTGTCGTACAATCACTTCATGCTGCACTACAACTTCCCGCCCTATTCGGTCGGCGAAGTAGGCCGCTTCGGCTTCACCAGCCGGCGCGAGACGGGTCACGGAAAGCTCGCCTGGCGCGCGCTGCACCCGGTCCTGCCCAAGCACGAGGATTTCCCCTACACCATCCGCATCCTGTCGGACATCACCGAGTCCAACGGCTCGAGCTCGATGGCGACGGTGTGCGGCGGCTGTCTCTCGATGATGGACGCCGGCGTTCCCCTCGAACGCCCGGTTTCCGGCATCGCGATGGGTCTGATCCTCGAAGGCGACGATTTCACCGTCCTGTCTGACATCCTCGGTGACGAGGATCACCTCGGCGACATGGACTTCAAGGTCGCCGGAACGGAAAAGGGCATCACCTCGCTCCAGATGGACATCAAGGTCGCCGGCATCACGCAGGAGATCATGAAGACTGCGCTGGCGCAGGCGAGTGAAGGTCGGACCCATATCCTTGGCGAGATGCAGAAGGCACTCGGCTCGGCACGTGGTGAAGTCTCCAAGCACGCCCCCCGGATCGAGACGATGCAGATCGACAAGTCGAAGATCCGCGACGTCATCGGTACGGGCGGCAAGGTGATCCGCGAGATCGTCGCCGAAACCGGCGCCAAGGTCGACATCGACGACGAGGGCATGATCAAGATCAGCAGCTCGAACGCCGACGAGATCGAAGCGGCCCGCAAGTGGATCGCCGGCATCGTCGAGGAAGCGGAAGTTGGCAAGGTCTACGACGGCAAGGTCGTCAACATCGTCGATTTCGGTGCCTTCGTGAACTTCATGGGCGGCAAGGACGGTCTCGTCCACGTGTCCGAGATGAAGAACGAGCGGGTCGAGAAGCCGACCGACGTCGTGTCCGAAGGGCAGGAGGTGAAGGTCAAGGTGCTCGAGATCGATCAGCGCGGCAAGGTCCGCCTGTCGATGCGGGTCGTCGATCAGGAAACCGGCGAAGAACTGGAAGACACGCGCCCGCCGCGCGAACCGCGTGAACCGCGCGGTGATCGAGGCGATCGCGGCCCGCGTGGTGGCGGCGGCGGTGACCGTCGCGGTGGCCGCGGCGGCCGGGGCGGTCCGCGCCGGGACGGCGGCAACCGCGATGGCGGCGGCCGGGACGGCGGCAATGGCGGCTCGGGCGAGGCGCACGTGCCGGACTTCCTCAAGGACTGATCCTCCTTCACCAGAAAAACCGGAAGGCCGCGGGAGCAATCTCGCGGCCTTTCGCATTTGTAAGTTTCATGGATACGCAAATCTCCGCCAGCCTCGCCGGCGCCGAACCGCCTGGCCAGCGCATTCCGTTGCTGTCGCGTCTGCCGCTCGCGCGGACGCGGCGCTGGCTCGCCTATGGGGTGGCGGTGGCACTCTCGCTGCTCGGGCTCGGCGTGCGGCTGGCCGTGGGCGATGCCTTGCCGACCGGCTTTCCCTACATCACCTTCTTTCCCGCGGTCATCGTCACCGCCTTCCTGTTCGGCATGGGGCCGGGCATCCTCGCAGGTGTCCTGTCGGGTATGCTCTCGTGGTGGTTTTTCATCCCGCCTTTCGACAGCTTTGCCCTGCCGTTCACCGCGTTCGTCGCGCTGGCTTTCTATGTTCTGATCGTGACGGTCGACATCACGCTCATCCACTGGATGCAGACCGCCAATCACGACCTCGCGCGGGAACGTCGGCGAAGCGAGCAACTGGCCGATACCCGCGAGATCCTGTTCAAGGAATTGCAGCACCGCGTCGGCAACAACCTCCAGATGGTCGGCTCGCTGATCGCGTTGCAGAAGCGGCGGATGGACGATCCGGCGGCGAAAGCCGCGCTTGACGAGGCATCGCGCAGGCTCGGCCTGGTCGGCCGGATCCAGCGCCAGCTGTACGATCCGGCGGGCGCGCAGCTTTCGCTGGCGGCCTATATCGACCAGATCTGCCAGGACGTGATCGACGCCTCGAGCCGCGACGGGATCGAATACGAGTTTTCCGCCGAGGTTGACACCGTCCTGCCGCCGGAGAAAGCGATCCCGACCGCGCTGGTCGTGGCCGAGGCCATCACCAATGCGATCGAGCATGGCTTCGCGGATGCGGACCATGGCAAGGTCAAGGTGACGGTCGCGCGGGTCGATCAGCATGTCGCGGTCACCATTGCCGACAATGGCAAGGGCGTGCCGCTGGGTTTCGACGCGAACGTCTCGGAAAGCCTTGGCCTGAAGATTGCCCGTACGCTGGCTCAGTCGCTCGGCGGTACGTTCTCCATGACGTCGTCGCCGCTCGGCGAGGGCGCGGTGGCCCGGCTGGAGATCGCGGTCGAACTGCCGGACCCCGTGCTCTAGCGCGGACTTGCCACGGGGCCGGGTAATGGACATGAGAGCGCCATGCTATCCAGGGTAAGCCTTCGAAATGCAGCCATCGCGCGGTTTGCGACCGGTGCCGGTTTCGGGAGAAAGCCTCGGTGGCTTGCGCTCTCACTCCCGTTCGGCTCCGGGGAACAACATGTCAGGGCTGCGGCTCCGCAAGACGCATCGGGGACCGCACTCCACGCCAGGCCTTTCCGCTCAATCGAAGTAGCAACCAAGCAAGGCGGACACGAACCCGGCCTAACCCGCTTCACATCGCGACCTCTTGCCTGCGTTCCCTCGCCAAGCGAAGCGGCTCATCGAAAACCCGGAAAGGTCTGACCGGCCATGCTGCCCCGTGAAACCCTTGCCACCGCCGACATTCCCGGAGGGGGAACGCTGACGCTGATCCGCCACGGGCGCGACCATATCATCATGCTCGGCCGGGACGAGTTGATGGGTACGCGCATGCAATTCAGCGAGGAACAGCTGGCCGAACTGACTGTCGCCCGCCTGACCGCGCCGCGTCCGCGAGTGCTGATCGGCGGCTATGGCATGGGCTTCACCTACCGCGCGACGCTGTCCGCGCTGCCGCCCGAGGGGCGCGCGGTGGTGGCTGAAGTGGTGCCCGAGATTCTCGAATGGGCGGGGGGGCCGCTCGCCCATCTGACGGGGGACAGTCTGGCCGATCCGCGCGGCGAAGTCGTGCTGTGCGACGTGGCGGCGCTGATCGACGACGCGATCGACGGAACCTGGCCGCGCTTCGATGCGATTCTGATGGACGTCGACAACGGGCCGGACGGGATCGTGCGCGACGGGAACGAGCGGCTCTATACCCGCACCGGTCTTGCGAAAGCGCGCGATGCGCTCAATCCAGGCGGTGTGCTGGCGATCTGGTCCGCCGCGCCGGACCATGTCTTCACAAGGCGGCTGAAGGACACCGGCTTCGAAGTAGAGGAACGGACCGTACGGGCGCGGCCGAACAACAAGGGCCCGCGTCACACGATCTGGTTCGCGCAGAAACGCTAGGGTAGCGCGGCCTCAGCGCGGCTCGCTACGCATCCTGCCGAGGAAATCGCGCTTCTGGAGTGCGACGCCTTGCATCCGCAATATGTCGTACGCCGTGGCCGCGTGGAAGAACACGTTGGGCGTCGAGAAGCTCAGCAGGAAATTCTGGACCGTAAAATCGAGGCGGTATTTCTCGCCGATCGAGAACACCACCGTCCGGTCGGCCATCGCATCGAGCGTCTGCGGTTCAACCGCTTCGAGCGCGCTGAGGGTCTTGTCGAGCAATTCCCTCACGCCGTCGAAAGTCGTCGGCGCCGGATCGACATGCGGGGAAAACCGCCCTTCGCCGCATTGCGCGATCGCATGGGCGGAGTGGGTCCAGCAGCTTTTGAACTGATAGGCCAGGGGCAGCATATCGGGCGCGAGCCGGACGGCCAGCAGATCCTCCTGCGCCATGCCTTCCTGCTCGGCCCATGCTTGGGCCTTGTCCAGAATGCCTTGCACCGACTGGACGACCTGGACGAAATTCGGAACGACAGCGTCGTACAGACCGAGAGCCATGCCAGATTATCCTCTCGTCGCGCTCAACGAACGCGCGGGCCGCCGAAGGGCAGCGGGGGCGGGGGGCGGCGCACGCCACGCGGCAGTTGCGCCTGATAGGCACGCCCGCAATGTTCGACGCAATAGGGGAAGCCGGGATTCACCGTCTCGCCGCAGAAATGGAAGTCCGGCTCGCCCGGATGACCCATGGGCCAGCGGCAGACCTTGTCCGACAGATCGAGCAGGCTGGTCTTGTCGGCAATCGCGGGATCGGGCTTGGCCGGAACCAGGCGCCGCGCCGGTGCGGGCGGGATCGGCGGCTGTTGATCGCCCGGTCCCTGCCGCAGGAATCCGCCCGGGCCGACCGAGACGATCTTGGGCAGGTCGCCCTGCTTGTTGGGCATCGGCTGGCTCTGCCCCGTATCCGCCTTTGCATCAGGCGTCGCGGCGGGCGAGGGGGCGGGGGTTGCATCGGCCGCGGGCGCCGGAGGCGTAGAAGCGACAGGTGCGGCTTGCGGCGCGGCCGGTTTCGTCGGCGCGGGGCGAGGAGCAGGCGCGGGCCGGGCTGCCGGCGCCTTGGGCGCGGCCTTCTTCTCACCCGCCTTCACGGGCGAGGGCCGCGACTTCAGGCCGAGGCGATGCGCCTTGCCGATCACGGCATTACGGCTCACTCCGCCCAGCTCGTCGGCGATCTGGCTTGCGGTCGACCCGCTTTCCCACATCTTCTTCAGGGTGGCGATCCGTTCGTCGGTCCAGCTCATACTCAGTCCTGCAATCCTGTAATGTCCCTCGCCGCGCTTGCCAGCAAGGGGTGCTTGGCCCTAGGCGCACGCCCATGGCCGATCAAGTCCAACCCGCCGCGCCCACCGCCCAGTCGAGCGAGAGCGCCTTCACCCCGGCAGACCAGGGCCGGAAGCCCCGGTTCCCGCCACGCGGCGAGCCGGTCATCACCGGCATCAATCGCGTCGGGTTGTGGAGCCTTTATGTAAAGGAGGTCCGGCGGTTTTTAAAGGTCCAGACGCAGACCATCTGGGCGCCGGCGGTTACGACATTGCTGTTCCTCGTCATCTTCACCGTGGCGCTCGGCCGGACGGATCGCGAGATTCTCGGCGTGAACTTCGCCACCTTCGTCGCCCCCGGCCTGATCGTGATGGGCATGATGCAGAACGCGTTCGCCAATTCCAGCTTCTCGCTGCTGGCGGGCAAGATCCAGGGGACGATCATCGACCTCTTGATGCCGCCTTTATCGGACGGAGAGCTGATGGCTGGAATTACGGCCGCCGCGGTGACCCGCGCAGTGTTGGTGGGTTTCGCCGTCGCCATCGCCATGGCGTTCTATCCCGGCGTGGACCTGTCGATCGCGCACCCATGGGCGGTTGTATGGTTCGGGTTGATGGGCGCAGTCATGCTGTCGCTGATGGGTCTGCTCGCCTCGATCTGGGCGGAGAAGTTCGACCATAACGCCGCGGTCACGAATTTCGTCATCGCGCCGCTCAGCCTGCTTTCGGGCACGTTCTACGTGATCGACAACCTCGCGCCGCTGTTCCAGGCGATCAGCCGGGTGAACCCGTTCTTCTACGTCATCTCGGGCTTCCGCTTCGGCTTTCTCGGCGAGAGCGATATCGGCAACACCAACCAGGCGGTGATCCACAGCGCGATCGGCCTCGGCATCGCCAACGCGGTGCTGGCCTATGTCGTCTACCGGGTGCTGAAATCGGGCTGGAAAATCCGCAGTTGAGCGATCAGTGCGTCAGCTTGCGGCGCATCCGGTAGCGACCGTTTTCGAACACCTCGAAATAGTCGTGCACATCGGGGTGGGAGATCGGGCCGGCGCGCGAATCCTCGATCAGGTTCTGCTGGCTGACATAGGCGACGTAATCGCTCTCGTCGCTTTCAGCGAGCAGGTGATAGAACGGCTGGTCGCGATCCGGCCGTATTTCCTCGGGAATCGAGGAATACCATTCCTCGCTATTGGCGAAGACCGGGTCGACATCGAAGATGACGCCGCGAAAATCGAACGCGCGGTGGCGCACGATATCGCCGATCGCGAAGCGGGTTTTCACGTGGCGGGGCACTTCGATCGTGCGGCCGGCCTGTACGGAGAAGTAGGAAGTCTTGTCCATGTCTGCACAGGATATGGGTAAGAACGCGCATTACACAAGCGCGGTTTGCGCCCTGTCCCCCGCCGGTCATGGAAAAGCGCTTGGCAAGCCGGCGCGGGTCGGCTAACCGGCCCCCTCGCTTCGACCGGGGCCACACGGCCCGTTAAGCGCACCCGACATGCGGAGAGGTGGCAGAGAGGTCGAATGCGCCGCACTCGAAATGCGGTATAGGGGCAACTCTATCGTGGGTTCGAATCCCACCCTCTCCGCCACGGGCCTTTTGTGGGCTTTCCAAACCCTTCCAGATTTCGGCTCAAAGTTTTACAAATCCTATGGTTGCAGCTCCTATGCGGTCCAGCTCATTTTACCCCAAGCTAGATGCATGTCGGGGTATTCTGGGGGTAACGAACCAATCAACCTAGGGGTAAGGATGTTGACGGATAAGGCCGTGCGCGCGGCTGCTTCGAGAAACAAAACATATAAACTTGCCGACAGCCGCGGATTGCATCTTCATGTGTCTGCCAGCGGCCACCAAAGCTGGCGGTACAATTACCGGTTCGAAAGCAAGGATCGTTTGCTGACCTTGGGTGCATATCCCGAGGTATCGCTGGCCGATGCTCGCGAGAAGCGCGACGAGGCGAAGAAGATCCTGCGAGATGGTCGCGACCCCCGGCAAAGCGCAAAGCGCAGTCGGCTGATAGGCAGGGCTGGTTCGGCAAAGTCGTTCGAGGAAGTGGCCCGCGATCGGCATGCCACGCAGGTCGCGCGCTGGAAGCCAGTGCACGCCAACGATGTCATCACCAGCCTCGAGCGCGACGTCTTCCCGCATCTGGGCGCAATGCCGCTGGCCGAGATCGACAAGCCGCTTTTGCTCTCGATCCTGCGCAAGGTCGAGAAGCGCGGCGCGATTGAGACAGCGCGGCGGATTAAGCAGCGCGTTGCGGCGATCTGCCGCTACGTCAATGCCGAAGGCGCGGGCCTCGAGAACCCTGCCACTGATAGCAACGATGGATTGAAACCGCTGCCGCCGGCCAAGCGCTACCCCGCCCTCATCTACGTTGATGCGATCCGCACGATGATAGGCGACATCGATCGTGCCGGTGCCTCGCCAGTCAACCGCTTCGCTGCACGCCTGCTGGCGCTCACCGCACAGCGTCCGGGCATGGTCCGGTTTATGGAATGGGACGACATCGCCGGCATCGACTGGGGCGATACGAACGCAGATACGAGCGAGGCGTTGTGGAAGGTGCCGGAATCGCAAATCAAGCAAGAACTGCACCTGCGCACTGACGAGGCGTTCGATCATCCGGTACCGCTGTCCGCGCAGGCGGTCGATACTCTTCGCGCCGTGCGCTGGCTGACCGGTCGCTCACCGTTCGTATTTCCGGGCGCACGGTCTGGTCTCAAGCCGATCAGCGAGAAACGCGATCGGCTATTTCTACAACCGCGAGGGCCACAAGGGCCGCCATGTTCCGCATGGATGGCGATCGAGCTTCTCGACCATCATGAACGAGCAAGCCGAGCGGGAGCTTGGCGCTGACGTGCGGCTCCTTGCCGATCGGATGATCATCGATCTGATGCTTGCGCATACGCCGAAGGGAATGAGCGCGAGCGAGCTGCGCTACAGTCGTGCCGCTTACATGCCGCGTCGCCGCGAGCTCGCGCAGCGGTGGGCGGATCTGATCATGAAAGGTGCGATTCCGGCCGATGACATCATCGACAGTCTAAGCCGCAAGCTGCGCTAGCGCCCACCGCGCTTTGCCGCTTGCTCCTCGATCCAGACAAGCACCTCGTCCTTACGCCAGCGCGAACTCGAACCGAGCTTGATCCGCTCCGGGAACGCACCTTTCTTCTCGTCTCCATAGATCGTAGATACACTCCGCCCAATCAGCTTGCGGACCTCTTCTACGGTCAACAGCAGCGGGCCGACGCCGGGCGGATCGGACGAGACCGCCCTACGTAACTCGCCGTCCCCGACCTTTATTGTAGGGGGCGAGTTCAGCCTTCGTGCTGCGACTGCGCGAACGGCACAAAGCTGCGGATCTGCGATCTCTTCTACCTGCCGAGTGGTCAGCGGGCCAGTGGCTTGAGCGCGGCCAGCCAATCGTCGAACTGCACATCATCAACGAAGATGCGATGAGTTAGCGGCGCTTCGGGATCGGCCCAAAGTTCAAAATTGAACGCGCCCGTCGCGAAGCGGTGAAGTGGCTCGTCCAGCTCCCAGAGACCTGCGTCGATACCCACGACCTTGCCCCCGCCAAGAGGACGCGCGAATGTGTCAAGCCGACCGTTGGCAAACATGCGCCCGAGTTCCTCGGCATCGAGCCGTACCAGATCGCGCGGAACGTCATTCTCGCCATCATCTTGCGACGCAGCGAAGATTGCGGGAAATTCGTATGACGGAAATTAAGCGCGTGACTAGACCACATCCGCGAAAGTCGCGGTCAGCGGCCTGCGACCATTGGATATTAGCGAAGGACGACCTTCGTAGGGTGACCAGGGCAGAATGGTGGTGCTCAAGACCATAGGCTAGCATCACCGCAAGGTTCGGCAAAGATACGGCAGCTTTGCGCCCTAATTTCGGCCATTCAAGTGGTCGCAATTTTCGCCTGAAAGCTGCCGTTGGAACAGGCTGGCGCCGACGGCGGCTACGCGCCCACTTCCTGCTGGTCAAAGTGGTTCCCGCAAACCCTTAAGCTGCCAGAGTACTAGCTTCCGGATCTGATGGTAAACGCTTGTCTGAGTCCGCGAAGCTAGTTTACTATTTTTTTCTTTATTTTACAATATGTTCGGTCACAAGCTGAAGTTGACTGCACCGCGGGTTGCAGATAGGCGGCGGCTCTTTTACAGGTCGATTGAGGTTTGGGGTCGCGCTTTTAATGTATTTGGCATCGCTTAGCCTCGCTTTCGTTCCCGCGATAGGCGCGCAACTGCCCGAGTCGGAGCCTTCCCCAGCGGTAATGGCAGCAACAGAAGTTCTTTCTGCCAAATCCTTGTCGCTAACGCCAACAGAACTGTTCATTCTGGCCGATGATGCGATTCGACGCGGCGACATCGAGCTGGCGCAGTCCGCATACGAGGCGCTGGTCGCGAATCCCGATCTAGAAATTCGAACCGAAGCGCGGTTTCGGCTTGCGATGATGCTGGCCGATCTACGACAAAACTATCGCGCAGCAGCCATTTTATTTCGTACAATATTAGATGAAAAACCTGATGCGGCGCGAGTTCGTATTGAGCTAGCTCGAATGCAATTATTGCTGGGTGACATGCGAAGCGCGGAACGGGAGTTTCGTGCAGCTCAGACCCAGACGCTCCCGCCGGAAGTCGAACAATTGGTTCGATTTTACGCTCAATCTTTGTCCGCCGCCAAACCGTCCGGCCTCAATGTCGAGCTAGCAATCGCGCCCGACAGCAATATCAACCGCGCGACGACTTCCGATACGCTGGGCACGATTATCGGCAATTTTAATCTAAGCGAAGATGCTCAGGCTAGTTCCGGCATCGGATTGAACCTGCGAGGCCAGGCCTTTTTCAAAACGCGAATGGACGAGCGAACCGATTTGATGGTGCGTGCTTCGGCCAACGGCGATTTCTATCGTACCGGCACGTTCGATGATTATTCGATCGTCTTGCAGGCGGGTCCGACATACAGATCGGGCCGCGATCGGATCAGTTTTTCTGCCTTGGCGGGCTGGCGCTGGTTCGGGCGATCGCCGTTTTCCTTCAGCTATGGCGGCAATGCCGAATGGGCCCACCCCATTGGTAAGCGCGCCAACTTACGAGTGGATGGCGCCATAACCCATCGCACGGATCGCTTCAGTGCCCAACGGTCGGCAGACAATTTCGCGATTTCGTTGGGTCTGGATCGATCGGTTTCCGCGCGTTTTGGTATCGGTGGGCGATTACAGGCTCAGCGGGATGTCGCGAACGACCCAGGCTATTCGACTGTGATTGGCGGCGTCAGCGCTTTGGTTTTTCGCGAATTCGGAAAGACTACCGCCGTACTCAATCTGGGCTACTCCCATCTGGAGGCGGATCGTCGGCTCGATCTCTTCCCCAACCGGCGGGTAGACGACCGATACTCGGCATCGGTTGCAGGCACTTTTCGCACCCTGCGCATTGGTAGGTTTGCGCCTGTAATCCGAGTAAGTTATGAACGCAATCGCTCAAGCGTCGAAATTAACGATTTCAATCGTATTGCTGGCGAGATTGGGATCGCCGCTGCGCTGTGAAATGAGCGACGGGCAGTATCTGAGATGGGGGAATTCGATGAATAATCGTGCGATTTTCATTCGGGCATCAGCAGCAGCGATGAGTCTGGGCTTGGCAGCATGCGGTTCAGGCGGCGATAGTGCGCCAGTTGTCAGCGTACCGTCGCCTCCTCCCGCACCTACGCCAACGCCAACGCCGACGCCGACGCCGGTCATCTCCGATCTAAAGGAGGATCAATCGTTCGATGTCGTAACTGGCAATCAAGTCGCACAGTTCGATCTCAAGTCGGGTAATACGCTGGCCTCGCGCAGTACGACCAGCGGGGTTCAGATCGCATACGATGCATCGGCAGATCGCTACACACTGACGTCCGACGACGGCCGAACAGCATCCTTTTCACCTGCAGATTCTATCGCGACGGACGATCCCGATCTTGTGCGGTTCCAGACAAAAAGCGGGAGCAACAGCGATTTTCTGACACTTGCTTATTCCGGTTATGGCTCGGCCCTGAAAACGGATTCAGTTGCACTGGGTTTCTGGCAATCGAACCGCTCGAGTTCAGGATTGCAGGACACCGACTTCGACGTATTCGTCTATGGATTCCCAAGTGCAACTTCCGCTATTCCTACGACCGGATCGGCAGATTTCAGGACCGATGTGTTCGGTTTCTCATCGCAGGTCGGGAGCGAACCGGTCAGCTTCCAGGGCACTGGTGTCACAACATTCGATTTCGCACGCAGTACGTTCGAAATGGACACGAATTTATCCGAAACATTCTTGGTTTCAGGAGGTGGGCGCTTTGGCGCACTGTATTTGCGCGCTTCAGGACGAATTTCGTCAATGTCGAATGCGTTCGACGGAACGTTTAGATACGAAGGGTCTAATAACCCAGTCTCGGGTCTGCTGAGTGGCTCGTTTTACGGGAGGAATGCACAGGAAGCAGGAGGGACATTTTCAGGTGATGATGGTGCGGGTAATTCGGTCGTAGGTGGTTTCACAGCCTTGTCCAACGGGCAATCCCACCAGAATCTATCAATTTACAATCTCCGAACCGACGAACTGTTTTACACGGCCCGCGCGGGTTTTGAACGCCGCCAGAACAAAGACGGTTCACCAGGCTTTAGCCTCGGTCGCATATCTGGCAATGGCCAAGTCATTTACACCGAGTCTGAAAAAAGCTATCGAGTATCTGGTTTCGTCGATTCCGAAGGATTGTTTAAGCCCTCTGATATTGTCAGCCCGGCACAATCACAATTTACAGTTTATCGTATCAATGCTGGGACTGAAGACATTGAATTGGCGCTTTATCAACCGGCGAACGGTGGACAGGTAGCGCTGACTTATTCGGGATTCGGCGTATATCGTCGAACATTCGAAAACTCGACTCTGATCAATGTGAAGCATGACTGGTTTCAATACGGGCTCGACACACTCGAAGGTGTGTTGAACGCGCGCACCGGAACTGGAACGTACAACGGCGTCGTGCGGGGCACCGCCGGAAGCAATGGCGGTCTCAGGCAATTGGACGTGACTGGGACGTCGCAATTCGTCATCGATTTCGCATCACAGGGTTATACAGGCCTACTGCGTCTTCAGGGCAGAGATACAGCGAGCAGTTCCAATATCGATTTCGGCCAATTCGACCTGACGCCCGGCAACGGCCTTTATCGAAACGCCTTTGCTACTGCGTTGCAGCAAGGTGGCAACGACGTTGGGGAAATACAGCTGCGCTTCTATGGTCCGACTGGTGAGGAGTTGGCGGGCGTATTCGGAATCACAACCGACGATTTCGCGATCGCAGGAGCGACTGCGGCACAGCGCAGATAAGATGATTAAACCGTAGGTTTTCCGTTGGACGAGCGTACACTCTTGCCGCGGCTGTCGCTTCTCAACTCAACTCAGCAAACTTAAGAACTTTGGCTGCAATTGGCTCATACCAAAGTGGGTTGGTAGCGCAGAGTTAGCTTCTCGAATGTTAGGGTTGGTTTTGCCGGTCAGCGTTTGGCTCAGTATTGGACGCTTGAGTTGCTGGTTCGGTAGCCGCCGGAAGGCCCGCTCCCGCTAACCTCTTTGCCAAAAGGGGACAGTCCGCAACCGGCCCAGGAGTAGCCATTCGCCGGATCCCGATCGAACAACTGATATCCATCGATTGCAGAAGCTTGAGGCTTGATGCAGACCGCTTGATAATCGATGCATTTGGTACGACAGGCTCATGCTGATCTTTACCGCCACTAATCGGTTAGATGGCATTACCAGCTTCAAATCCCCAAAATTTACTCAGTTTGCTCTTGCTCGGCGGAAGCCGTGCTTTCACCGCTTCCATTATATAGCCTGTAGCGAAATTCAGCCGCGGCATTGGCGGGTAGGAGCACGCGCCAGACGCGCTTGCCGTCACGCTCGAAGGTGCGCTGGGCGAAACGGTGCCGTGCCGCGCCAGCTTCGTCTTCCGCGAATTCAGCTTCCACAGTTACGGCGGCCGGGTTGGCGTTACGCAGGATAATGACGATCTCCTGCCAATCTTCGCCGGATGTGCCGCTATAATCCGTCTCGGCAGTCACATTGTCCGCTCCGCCCAATGCAAACTCGATCACCTCGCCGACTGCCTTGTCGCGCGTCGCGCCCTCGCCGACCAGCTGGCGGTAGCCGAGCGCGCGCTGGAAGAAGGCAACCTGCCCTGACGGCAGGGGTTCGCCCACGCCATTTTCGGGCGTGTTCTCAACGCGGAAGATGCGCTTGATCTCCGTGACGGAGGCCCTTTGTATCTCAACCCGGTAGATCAGTTCACCCTTAACCTCCTGCTTGTCGAGGAAGGCGACCTGCTTCTGCGAATTTGCGGCGACCGTCGTGGGAAAGGGAATGCGGTAAAGCTTGAGGTCGCCCAAATCTTCGCGCCTGGCGATACGCGTGCCTGTCACCACAATGGCATCGACTGACATCGCAGGGGGAGGAGGAGGCGGAGAGAAAAGGCGAGGCGGTTCAGGCGCATTGTAGCCGCGGAAGGCACCGGTAGTTCCGATTGGCCAGCAATTGTAGGATACACTTTGCCTGCGCCTTGCCCTTGCCAGCCGCTCATTCTCCCCTCCGGTGCTACGAAATACTTGTCCCGCTATAGCGTTCGTGTCAGCAGCAACAAAACTCGTCGTATCGGCCGAGACCAGCGTCATCCATCCACGAAGCGCCATGGCGCTCGCGTCTGCGTTTAGCTCTGCCACGTAATTTGCCTGCCAGTCGAACCGGTCGGCGAGATAGGTGAGCGTCACATTGTATTGCCCGCCTGGCTGATCCGCGACCTTTACTGATAGGGTGGGCTTGGGTGACAAGCTTTGGGGCACCCGGTCAAAAACCAGCGTTTGCGCCAGACCGGTGCAACGCAGCGCCTCGAACCCCGCCACTGTCTCCAGCACTACGCTGCTCGCGCCCGAGCGGATCAGGGCAGGCTCTTCGATGTACTTGCCGCTTGCCTGATTGAAGCGCCGCACCGTCACGCTCTGGCCGGTAAAATGGTCGAGCAAGCCACGCTCGCTCAGGAGGTTCGCGTCCTGGTTCTTCTCCTCAACGCCCACCCCGCGCACCAGCGCGCTTGCCGGATCAATCCCGCTCGCCACGCCCTCGAAGCGGATGGTGGTCGGACCGGGCGGCAGGGTAACTAAGCGCGTTTCGCTCACAAGGGCGAAGCCTTCGGGCCAGTTGCGATCGATAGCGTCATCCGGTGCGCGACCGCTGTCGCGGTAGAGCGACACCTCGACCGCGTCCGGCCCAGCCGATGTCACCGCGTCCTGCGCCTGCAGCGGCGCGGACCAGAGCGCAGCGACCAGACCGATCCTATACAGAAGGCGGAGCATGGCGCTTTCTGCTCAGTAGCGAGTGGCGAAGGTGGCAGACAGGACAATCTCGCCATTCGCAGGTACCGGCACTTCCCACACGCGGGTGTCGGCATTGCGCTGCTTGCCCGCGATGCTTTCCTCCAGCAGCCGGGTGTCTCGGTAATACCCGTCGAGACCGTTCTGCGCCACGGTGACAACCACCGGACGGCTGCTCGCATTTGTCAGCGTGTAGCGCATCTCCGTGTGCCAAAAAGTCGGGTTTTTTTCGATCACTATCGTCTCGGCCGTGCCATCGCCGCGGGTGATACGATAACGGACTGCTCGCTCCCATTCGTCCGAAGTCATCGGGCTGCGAGCTACGACGTTTGGCTGAACCTTCACATCGAACGCCTCCCCGTGACGAGCGCCAGCTGCGACCCTGCGGGCGTGTGACCGACCTCGCTTTCGCCAATGAACTGCGCATTGCCGCGCGCATCGCGTTGGTAAACCCGCACCGTTCCGGCGGGCAGCGCATCGCCTAGGCCGCCCTGCTGGCTGGTCGAGAACTTGATCACTGTGGCAACCGCCTGCGCTTCGTCATCGCTGCGAAGCCAGTCATTCGTAAACTCATATCCCCGTGCCGCTGCTGCGCCGCTCACATCCAGAAAGCTGACCTGCTTTTGCTGCGCGTTGGCGATGGTGGTGCGCCCCTCAAGCGGGTAGAGGTAGAAATCGCCCAGCCGCTCGCGATCCGCGCTTTCGGTGCCGGGATCCATCCGTTGCGTGGCGCGGCCGCCGCGTCTTTGCGGATAGGGGTTGGATTGCACTTCCCCCACACTGCCAGCAACCAGCAGGGTGCGCGCGTTCTGGAAAGTGGTGCCGGTGTTGTTGGTAAGCGTAATCCATCCCTGAACATCGAGCTTACCCTCCGGCTCGTCGAACAGCGCGACATAATCCGCGCGCCATTCCAGCCCACCCGATAGATAGCTCAAGGCAAGCTGGCGCGTGGCGGGACGCTCCGCCTCCAAAGTGACCGACAAGGTCGGTTTGGCGCGCAAGTTCGACGGGATCTCGTCGAAAACGACCCGCACGGGCAAGCCATCATCGCGAAGCACTTCGATCCGTTCGCCAATCTGCATGACGACGCCGTTGTTGACCGCCAAGATCGTTGCCCGCTCGCGCGTTTCAACTCCGGTCGCGGGGTTTGTGCGGATGAGCGTTACCTGGCGCCCCACTGCCTTTGCCATCAGTGCCCCGGGGGAGAGCAGGTCATAATCGAAGTTCTGCTCTCGAATAATAAATCCCTCACCCTCGAGTGTCACCGTCTCGGGGCGGATCTGCGCGGACACATCCGGGAACGGGATGGAGGTGATACCGTCAGGAACTGTCACGCTGCGCGCGTCTCGGATCAGCGCCTGGTCGTCGTTGTAGATGGTAACAGACAGGTCACCTTGTGAGTTGCCTCTGTCTTGCGCGGCAAGCGGCGACAGCGGCAAGGCGGCCGCGGCTAACAGAAAGATTGAACGCATCGATTCCCCCTGGCGAACTGTGAAGCTCCGCTCTTTGCCGCCTTATATGAAATGCTGGAGGCATTGCCAACGAGGCTAGCATTCAGGTGCAACTAAGAAAGTAAGGAAAGATTTTGGGAACATACCGCCCATCCGGGGAACACCCTGCCCCCCTTTTAAACCTGCTCACAATTCGGCTATCGGAGTTTTAGGATAGGAGGGAAAATAAAAGCCATCGCCGGCAAAAGTCGCTCCTGATAGCAGGAGCGCTGCTGTTTCTGTTAGGTTTGTTGCAAGAAGCCGTGGTTCACGGCTTTGTTAATCCATGTCTGGCGTTGTCAGCGCCCCTCACCGCTGTCCAGAACGGTATGGCATTGATGATCGCCGGAATTGTCTGGCGTAGGTTGCACTGGGTTCGGGCTTGGCGAACATTGCGCGTTTGACCGTTATAGTCGGGATGTACTCTTGATGGATGGGCCTCACTTGTCTGCTGCCACAGGAACAAGCGAGGCTCTCCCGACGGCAGGTGCGGGCGTCCTAAGTTTCCGAAATGCGCCTGATTAAAGCGATTTCGAGCTCGAGCGTGGCTCCCACCCTCTCCGCCATTTGTTCATGAGATCTGCTTTTCCGCCGGCGAGGGTTGCGGGGTTGTAGCGGTCTTTGGCCCAACCAAGCTTAAAATTAGTAGTGGCTCGACCGAGCTGCACTCACCGCGCGCTTCTACCGCCTCGGTCTCTCGTAGTCTGCGGCATGGGCCCTTTCCGTTTCAGGTGGGTTCCGAGTGAGTTTGTCCAGGCAATCTATCTATCACTAACCCGTGCCCCACGGCATCATACTACATGGACCCGCCCGGATATCAGCGAACCAATCCTCGCTCGGCACCCAAAACCATCTCCGCATTGACGCCCGACCGGTCGGTCGATAAGGCTGTCGATCGAGGATGGATGTCCTGTCCCCACGCGGGCCGGGCCGATGGAGAGGCTGCATTGGATAAGCAGAACCGCGCTGCACGGTCGACGATGGTCGCCCTGTTCCTGGTTTCGATGTTCAACTACATCGACCGGACGATCATCTCGATCCTGCAAGAGCCGATCAAGGCCGAACTGGGGCTGAGCGATTCGCAGCTCGGCGCGCTGACCGGGCTTGCCTTCGCGCTGTTCTATGCGACCCTTTCGCTGCCGATCGCCCGGCTGGCCGACAGCTTCAACCGCAAATATCTCGTCGCGGCGGCCTTGTTCGTCTGGTCGGCGATGACGGCGCTGTCGGGCCTTGCGCAATCCTTCCTGATGCTCCTGCTCCTGCGGATCGGGGTCGCCATTGGCGAGGCGGGCAGCGTTCCGGCATCGCATTCGATGATCGCGGACCTCTATCCGGCAAAGCGGCGTGCAACCGCGCTGGCGGTATGGGGCCTCGCGCTGCCGATCGGCATCCTTGCCGGCTATGCAGGAAGCGGCTGGCTGGCCGAGGCGCTGGGCTGGCGCGAATCCTTCGCGCTGTTCGGGATCGCGGGCATCCTTCTCGTGCCGGTATTTCTCCTCCTGTCGCGCGAGCCCGAACGCGGACGGCTCGATGTGGGGCACGATCCCAACGAAAGCATCCCGCTCACCCGCGCCTTCGCCATTCTCTGGCAGAACCGGGTGACGCGGCTGGTGATCTTCGGGGCCAGCATGCACGCCTTTACGCAATATGCGGTCATGACGTGGTCGGCCCCGTTCTACATCCGGGTCTGGGGAACCTCCGTCGCCGAGGTCGCGACCGCGCTGGCGATCATCAACGGCGTGGGCGGGGGCATCGGCATCTATCTGGGCGGCGTCCTGTCGGACAGGCTGGGCGAGCGGATCCCGGCGGCCCGGCTCTGGGTCAGCGCCGCGGCGTTCGCACTGTTCGTGCTGGCCACGCTGGTGCAGCTGATGGTGCCGTCCCTCGCGATTTCCTATGTCTTCGCGTTCATCGCCGGAATGTTCATGTTCTGCTATTACGGGCCGGTCGTGGGGATTCTGCAGTCGCTGGTTCATCCGCGCATGCGGGCTGTTGCCTCGGCGATCCTGTTGCTCGTCTTCAATATCATCGGATTGGGGTTCGGGCCGTTTCTGGTCGGAGTGGTCAGCGACCAACTGGTCGTCGCCGGGTTCGTCGACACGTCGCTGCGCTATGCCCTCGCGCTGGCGACCATCGGCAGTCTGATCGCCGCGTGGTGCTGGTGGCGCGCCTCGCGCCATCTTGGCGCCGAGCAAATGTCGGACCCGTCCGCCGCGTAAGGCACGGGGGGAGCGGCGACGGGCCTAGTCCATCGCGTGAATCTGTTGCCCGAGATTGGCCCCCGAGGTCAGTGAATTGATGGCTTCGTGCAGCCGTTCGAGACCGGGGGTGACCGTATAGGTGCCGTGCAGGCGGCCGGTCTCGACAAGATGTTTTGCCGCCCGCGTGAACTCCGCCAGTTCGCCGCGATGGAACAGCGAGCGAAAGCCTTCGATGCGCAGCCGCTTGGTGATCGCCGGCATCAGGTCGACACCCCCGTCATCGTCGCCGCCTTCGTACTGGCTGATCTGGCCGCACAGCGCGATCCGTCCTTCCTCGCGCATCAGGTCAAGGGCCATGCGGCGCAGCGGGCCACCGACATTGTCGAAGAAGATATCGAAACCCTCCGGACTGACGGCCATTAGGCGATCCGCGCAATCGGCCGCGCGGTAATCGATGCAGTGATCGAAGCCGAACTCGGACACGATGCGCGCGCATTTCGCCGCCCCGCCGGCCAGCCCGACGACCCTTGCGCCTGCCGCCTTCGCAAGCTGCCCGGCGACCGATCCGACCGCGCCGCCCGCCGACGATACGAGGACCGTTTCACCCGGCAGGGGGCGGGCGATGCGCAGCATGCCGATCCAGGCGGTGAAACCGGTCAGGCCGAGAGTGCCGAGATAGGTCAGCGGATCGATACCGGGATCCACGATCTCGGTTCCCCAGCTTGCCTCGGGATCGAGATCCACGAATTTCTGTCGCTTGACCATGAAGACGCGAACCGTCTGCCCGATCCGGTAGCCGGGATGGCGGGTCTCGCTCACCACGCCCAGCGCGGCGGACATCGGGACGATCTCGCCCGGGGGCAGTGTCACCACGTAACCGGACGCGGGATCGAGCATGGCGCGCGTTCCGGCATCGATCGATCCATGCGTGATTCGCAGGCGGATATGATCGGTCTCCAAGGGCGCCAGCGGGATTTGCCGGTATTCGAAGATGTCGGCGTCCAGCGCCCCCGCACCGGCTGCGTGACGAAGGAAGACGGCCGTGTTCTGCTCGCTCATCGCGTGTTCTCCTGCGGCCGGTCTAGCGGCCCGATCCTGCCGATCGTTCGGCGGCGTCGATCGCGTTGTATGCCGCGACCCAGCCAGAGAGACCGGCCACCGGCACGGCGCACAGGATCGCTTCGTAGAGTTCCGCGCGGCTGGCCCCGGCGCGCAGGGCGCCGGCGGCGTGGACGGAGACCAGCGCGTTGTAATCGGCGGCCAGCACCGTCACCAGCAACAGCTCGGCATGTTTCGCGCCGATCGCGCTGCCGCCGAGGGTTCCTTCGCGCATCAGGTAATAGGCATCGGCGGCCAGCGGAACGTCATCGACCAGCGCGCCGAGCGAGGGGGGCATCTCGCCAAAATATTTCAGGAAATTCTCGCGCGCCTCGCCGTCTGCAACCTTGCGTTCGGCGGGCTCCGGCATCGGCTGATCATCCGGGCCGTACACCTCGTCCACCATCGCCTGGAAGGCCAGCGCCGCACCCTCTCCGCGCGAACTGCACAGCGCCACCACCCCGGCATTCGCGTGATCGAGGGACAGGCCGATCTCCTTCGCGCGCGCCAGTTCGCGCTGCGCCATATCCTCGTATCGCTTCACGATCGCGGCGACGGCCACGAACAGGCCTTTGATCGGGGCAGGCAGCGCGCCATCGGCGTTGACGACATGTCGGAACCGGTCATAGCCGGCCAAGGTCAGGGGCGCGCTGCGGCGCAGGCGGCGCGAATGCAGGATGTCTTGCGTTTCACCGGGCATGGCTGGATTCCTCTCGACCGACTGGTCGGTTCAGTGTAGGGAGCGGGTCGCAAAGCTGTCAAACCCAATCGACCGCGCAAGGTCGGCAAGGGGCGCGGCGCCGGGCTGTCTGTCTCGAACGCCGCCCGGGTCCAGTCATGGAGCATCTATGAGCAACGCAATTTCCGATCTCGCCATCCTGCGCGACGCGCATTTCACGCTCGCCGGGTACGAGCGGTTTCGCAAGGTCATCGACGAGGACGGCGCGTTGCCGGCGCGGCTGAAAGCCCTGCTCGCAGCCGTCGCGGCGAGCGCGCGAAACTATCCCGACCTCGCCCGACGCGAACTTGCGCATGGCAAGGCATCGGGTCTTGAGGTTGGCGATGCGAAGGCCGGTGTCATCGTCCTCGCGAGCCTTCGGGGCGAGGGGGCCGCCAGCGGTTTCGCCGCAGTCGTCGGGGCGGTGTTCGGGATTACCACCTCGGACGAACGGCCCCCCGAGATCGAAGTGGCGGAAGGGGAGGCCCGCAGGAATTTCGAGGAGTATTTCGGCGTGGTGCCGCCCGCGCTCGAAGTGATGCTTCGGACCATCCCGACCGCGGCGGACGGGTATTACCTGATGCGCCGGGGCAGCATTGATGCCAACCCGCTCAGCCCCAAGGCGGGCGAATTGCTGCTGCTGGTGGTCCTGGCGGCCGATCACAGTCCGATGGCCGAACGGCATGTCGATGGCGCCCGGCGCGCAGGCGCAAGCGATGCCGAGATCGCGGAGGCCATTGTCTGCGGTATTCCCTCGGGCGGGGTAGCAGCCTGGATGGCGGCCGCGCCCTATCTCGCGAAGGACAGGGCCGAATAGGTCGCAACCGCCAAGTGCGCCGAGCTCCTGCCTAGCGCGGTTCGATCCGCTCGACCGGCGGCGGTGCCCAATCGCCATTCCGGACGGCATCGGTAGGGTTGTAAAGCCGCATCATCAGCATGAACGGCTCGTCCGGAACGGGCAGCCAGTTGGCCTCGGGATCGGCGGGCAGTTCGTGCTGGAGGATGATTTCGAGCGAGCCATCCGCTTCGCGCTGCAATCCGGCGGTGCGATCTCCGATCGAATACCGGTTGATCGGATTGGGGACGAGAAACCCCTTGGCGAAATAGACGGTGACCGACCAGAAGGCATCGACCGGCGGCATCTCGTCGGCAGCGAAGCGCAGGCGGTAACTGTTCCGCCCGTCCAGCTGCGCGCCGTCGCCATCGGTCCGTGCATTGGGATACAGGGCCTCTTCTGCCGGGAGCACGTAGATCTGATCCATGGCGACGGCAGCGCGTAGCAGGTCGTCGCCGCCGAATTCGGCGCCCCCCATATTGATCGCCCAGCCATTACGCTTGGCATCGAGATCGAACGTCTTGCGCCTGACCGCCTCCTCGCCGTCGCGCAGGCCACGGGCGATGGCGGCGCGAATATCGGGCGGCAGATCGTCCGGCCGGAATCCCTTGCCCGCGCTCAGTCCGATGGCAGGCAGCGCATCGACGAGCGCGCGTTCCCCCGGTCCCGCCCGCCAGTCGCGCAGCACGATGCCGAGCGCATCCAGAAACGCCAGCGGGCCCGCCTCCGGAACGAAAACCTGCGGCAGAAGCGCCTGATCCGGCACCGGCGGAAGCTGCTCGCGCCCGGCCGCGTAATCGGACCAGCGGCGCAGCACGAACCGGTCCTGCAGCGCGTGGATATCCTGCAGGTCATCGCCTTCATCCACCAGGATGCGGGCCGCGATCATCAGGTAACGCTGATCCGAAACGATCCCGCGCATGCCGGGGGGAAGGGGGTGGTTGCCATGCCGCCCCCGTATGAACAGGGGCGGCAGGCAGGGGCCATCGGTGCGGCTGCCCGGCGAAACGTGGGTGGACGAATCGGCCTGACCCATCTGGATCGTGTAATAGCGGGATCCGAAGCATGGCGTTTCCAGCACGAACGGCCCGCCATCCATGTCAAGCCAGGCGAGGCTGTACAGCGTGTCGTTGTTCGGTGCGACGCCCGCGCGATGCTCCGGCGTCGATAGGATGCGGGCGTGACCGAACCGGTTGAGCGGCGCGCCGGGCGAGGCGGGGGGCCGCTGTGCGAACGGATCCTCCGGTTTGGTCATCGCCTGCCGTATCTGCGCCGAGCGGACGAGGGGGTACCCCCAGATGAACGCGCGCTTCGCAAGCCGGTAGGCTTCCTGCTGCTGGCTATCGCCCGCGAAGCCGGGGGCAGGCGCCTGCTGCGCCAGGCCGCGCTCTTCGCCGGGCGCGGGGATGCTCGCGCAACCCGCAGACAGGGCAAAGAGAAGGCCGGCGCAAACCGGGTGGCGCGCCGTGCGCGCGACGGCGCATATCGGATTGCTCGATTGAATTTCCTGCCGCATGTCCGTTCCTTAACGCCCGACCGACTGGTCGGACTGGATACGGTCTGTTATACGACGGGTCAACCGGTGGACCTGTCTTCAAGCCAGCGCGGGCGTGCTTGCCGGAATTTCAGCCAAGTCGGCGCCCCCCCCCGTACGTTCGATTTGAAAAGCTTCCTGTTGACAGCCGCAAGAAGACCGAGCTACGCATTCGACCGACTGGGCGGTCGGGTTCGTTCGCCCTCCGGTTTTTTGATCCAAGAAGGAGAGGTAACGATGGCACAGGAAGAAAAAGACGTCATTCAGTACGAGCTGGCGGATAATGGTGTGTGCACCATCTGGCTCAACCGCCCGCACAAGCGCAATTGCGTCAGCCCGCAGCTGCTGCGCGAACTGGAAGTCGCCGTCGATCGCGCCGCGGCGGACGACAAGGCGCTGGCCGTGGTGTTCCGGGGGCGTGGCAACACGTTCTGTTCGGGCGCCGACCTCGATCAGCTGGTCGGCCCGGTGCTGCACGAAAGCTCCACTTCGCTGCAGCTCGCGATCGATTCCGCGCGGACCTACGACAAGATCTACAACATGAAGAAGCCCACCATTGCCGCCGTCGAAGGCTATGCGGTGGCCGGCGGGTTCGAACTGTTCATCTCGTGCGATTTCGGGCTGGCCAGCACCGAGGCCAAGATCGGCGATTTCCATATCCGCCGCGCCCTGTTCGGCGGTGCCGGCCCGATCTATCGCCTCCCGCGCTACATCGGCATGCGCAAGTCGAAGGAACTCATGTTCACCGGCAAGCTGCTGACCGGCGAGCAATGCGTCGAATGGGGCCTGTGCAACGATTGCGCCTCGCCTGAGAACTTCGACCAGATGATCGAGGATTTCTGCGCCGACCTGATCGACAAGAGCCCGTTCTGCATGTGGATGACCAAGATGGCGCTGAACCGTGGTCTCGATGCCGATACGGATTCGCTCATCACGCTCGAGACGATGACCTGCAACGTCGTTCACCACAGCGCGGATGCGAAGGAAGGCGTCGCCGCCTTCCTCGAAAAGCGCGAACCCAACTGGACGGGCAAGTAACCGTGGCCGTCAGCATGGTCGTCCTCTCCAGCCGCCCGCCGGACTGGTCGAAGGAACGCTTCACCACCTGGTGGCGCGGCGAACAT
Source organism: uncultured Erythrobacter sp. (assembly GCA_947501005.1). Classification (GTDB taxonomy): domain Bacteria; phylum Pseudomonadota; class Alphaproteobacteria; order Sphingomonadales; family Sphingomonadaceae; genus Qipengyuania. Next base: position 652,630 of record CANMTU010000001.1, read on the forward strand.
GCTGACGCCGCCGCCAAGCTGCCGGGGCTGATCGCCTATCGCCACGGGGTCGTGGTGAAGGATTACGACGCCAAGGAGGGCGAAGCCGACGAGGGGTGGGACGGGCATGCCGTCCTCACCTTCGCCGACCGGGCGGCGCTCGACACGGCTTTCGCTTCGCCCGAATGGGCCGCCGCAGTCGCGCAGACGAAGGGCATGAAGGGCGGCCGCCTGATCCTCCTGTGCGACGAGGTTGACCTTCTCGAAATGAAACTTGGCGTGCCGAGCGGAAGCGCACGATGAGCGGGGCGGAAGCCGGCTTCGTTGCCCGGGGTTTCCGGCTCGACGGCAAGGTGGCGCTGATTTCCGGCGGGCGCGGCGATCTTGCCGAGGCCATGGCGGCGGGGCTGGCGGATCTTGGCTGCAACGTGGCCCTCGCATCCCGCAACCCTGACGATTGCGCCGAAACCGCCAGCGGGATCGCCGCCCGCTTCGGGGTCGAGGCGATCGGCTTGCCGTGCGACATCACCGAGGAAGCGTCGGTCGCCGGAATGATCGACGGCGTGATCGAGCGGTTCGGCCGGCTCGACATTCTGGTGAACAATGCCGGCGCATCCTGGTGGGGGATGCCCGAGGATATTCCGCTGAAGGGCTGGCAGAAGGTCATCGATGTGAACCTGACGGGCACCTTCCTCGCATCGCGCACGGCGGCCCGGCACATGATCGAGGCCGGATCGGGCGTGATCGTGAACATCGCCTCGGTCGGTGGGTTCATCTCCTACCGCCCCGAAGACGGCCAGGTCGTTCCCTATACGACCAGCAAGGCCGCGATCGTCCATCTGACCGCCGACCTCGCCGCGCAGTGGGCGGACAAGGGAATTCGCGTCAATGCGATCGCACCCGGTTCGATCAAGACCGGCATGACCGAGACGCTGACCGAAGAGGTGCAGGAACGGACCCGCAACGCCATCCTGCTGCGCCGGTTCGGCCAGCCGGAAGAGGTCGTGGGAGCGCTGGCCCTGCTGGCCTCGGACGCGGGATCGTTCATCACCGGCCAGACCTTCCTGGTCGATGGGGGGCAGTCCCTTGCCTGACGCATCGATGGCGGCAGGGCGTCTCGCGGCGCTGACATGGGGCGACAGCCGGCTGTGGCCGCAATTCGTTTCCCTGCTGGCCGACGATCCGGCCGCCGCCGCCCTGATCGATTGCGACGAGCGCGAATGGAGCCGGGCCGATCTGGCCAAGCTCGCCGATGATGCATTCACCCGCATTTCGGAGTTCGCGCAGGCGGGCGACCGGATCATGGTGCGCGGAGACAAATGCGCCGCCTTCGTGGCCATCGCGCTGGCGGTTTCGCGGCTGGAAGCGGTTCTCTGCCCCTATTCCCCCAAGCTCTCGCCGGCGGAAATCGAGGTTCTGGAACAGCGGCTGGGCCATGTGGTGCGGATCGATCCTGCTTCCGATGGCACTTTCGAACTGACGCGCCGCGAGCGTTCCGGCCCCGCCGATGCGCGCGACGGGCGGACCGCGCTCATCGGGTTCACCTCCGGCACCACCGGCGTTCCCAAGGGCGTGATGCACGGCCCCGAGGCCCTGAATTACGCGACCCGGTGCTGCGCCGCGATTGCCGATGCGGAGGCGGGCAAGCCCATTCTGGGCATCGTGCCGCTCGACAGCGCGCCGGGCTTCACCTTCACGGTTCACTTCGCCCTGTCGCTCGGCTATCCGCTCGTCCTCATCGATCAGTGGGATCCGGCCGAAGCGATCCGGCGGGCCATCCGCTACGACTGCACCTGGGCGATCGGGGTGCCTACGCACCTTATCTCCATGGTCGAGGCGGCAAGGGAAAGCACGGATGGCGCGCGTCTTCCCTTGCGCGCCATGGCCGTCGGCGGAAGCGCCATGACCGCCGACCTCATCCGCGAGGCCGACGAGCTGCTCGGCCTGAAAGCGCTGCGCATGTACGGCATGTCGGAATGCATGGGCCATTGCTCGGTCCATCCCGACCACGGTTTCGCGACGCGCACATCGTGCGACGGATTGCCGTTTCCCGGGACCGAGGACCGCGCCTTCGACCGTGACGACATGCCGTTGGCCGATGGCGAGCGCGGGCAGGCCGGGGTCCGCGGGCCGTCCCTGTTCCTCGGCTATGCGAACGGCCTCGGCGCGGGGCAGGAGAAGCTTACGCCAGACGGCTATTTCCTCACCGGCGACGAGATCGTGGTGGATGAGGGCGGGCTGGTCCGCGTGGTCGGGCGGATCAAGGACCAGATCATCCGCGGCGGATACAATCTCGATCCGGCGGAAATCGAGGAGGCGATCCTGCGCCATCGCGTGGTGAAAGCGGCCGCCGTGGTTCCCGTTCCGCATGCGCGCCTGGGCGAGCAGGCCTGCGCGATCGTCTGCCTGCACGAACCCCGCGGCCTCGACGACCTGGAAACCCTGTGCCGCCATTTGCAGGCTGTCGGCCTGAACAAGAAGAAGTGGCCGGAATATCTCCTGGCTGTCGACAGCCTGCCGGTGACCGCGAACGGCAAGATCGACAAGAAGGCGCTGTCGCAGATGGCCACGCAGAGGCTTGCACCCGTGCCCGACCCGGGCGGCGGCAGCGGTCCGGCGCGATGACCCGCCAACCTGCAATCTTTCTCAGCCTGCTTTCCCATCGTGAAAGCATGGCGATGCCGCGCTTGCGCCCCGCGCCACGTCGCATCGGCCCTTTCCCTCCCAGACCGAGGATTTGAATCATTATGGAATTCACCCAGTCCGCCCGCTCACGCGAATGGATGGCGCGCATTTCCGCCTTCATGGACGCGCATATCTATCCCAATGTCGAAACCTATCACCGGCAACTTGCCGAGATCGATCGGTGGAACGAGATCCCGCCCATCTTCGATGAGCTCAAGGCGAAGGCCAAGGCGGAAGGGCTGTGGAACTTCTTCATGCCCCCGTCCGACCATGACGACGAATATTTCAGCAGCGTCGGCCTCACCAATCTCGAATATGCGCCGATCGCCGAATTGATGGGCCGGGTCAGCTTCGCCAGCGAGGTGTTCAATTGCATGGCGCCCGACACCGGCAATTTCGAGGTGCTGCACCGCTATGGCACGCCCGCGCAGAAAGAGCGCTTCATGGTTCCCCTGCGCGAAGGCAAGACCCGCTCGGCCTTCCTGATGACGGAGCCCGACGTCGCGTCTTCCGATGCGACCAATATCCAGACCAGCATCCGGCGCGATGGCGACGAATACGTCATCAACGGGCGCAAATGGTGGTCCTCCGGCGCAGGCCACCCGCGTTGCGATTTCTTCATCCTGATGGGCAAGACCGATCCCGACGCGCCCACCTATACCCAGCAATCCATGATCCTCGTGCCGCGCGACACGCCAGGGGTCGAACTGGTGCGGCACCTGCCGGTCTTCGGGTACGATCACGCGCCGCATGGCCATTTCGAGGTGAAGCTCGACAATGTCCGGGTGCCGGCGGAATACATGCTGCTGGGCGAGGGACGCGGCTTCGAGATCGCGCAGGGGCGCCTCGGGCCGGGCCGCATCCATCACACCATGCGCAATATCGCGACTATGGAAGTGGCGCTGGAAAAGATGTGCCGCCGCCTGCTGTCGCGCGAGGCGTTCGGCAAACCCATCGCCGAACATTCGGTGTGGGAGCACCGGATCGCGCAGGCGCGCTGCGAGATCGAGATGTGCCGCCTGCTCTGCCTGAAGGCAGCACATGCGATGGATACGGTGGGCAACAAGGAAGCGCGCGCGGAAATCGCGATGATCAAGATCGCCGCGCCGAAGATGGCCCAGCAGATCGTCGACGATGCGATCCAGGCGCATGGCGGCGGCGGGGTGAGCGACGATTTCGGCCTGGCCGAAATGTGGGCGAACACCCGCATCGTGCGCCTGACGGACGGCCCGGACGAAGTGCATGAACGGCAGCTCGCCCGGATGGAACTGAAGAAATATCGCGAAGGGAAAGCGGCATGAGCGGCGAACCGGCACGGCGCATCGGCAATCTGGTCGATGTCGAACCGGACCGCGCGTTCGACGAGGACGTCCTGCGCGAATATCTCACCGGCGCGGTGGCCGAATTCGACGGACCGATGACCGTGCGCCAGTTCGAGGGGGGGCAGTCCAACCCCACCTTCAAGCTCGAGACGGCGGACGCTGCCTATGTGCTGCGCCGCAAGCCGCCGGGGCCGCTGCCCAAGTCCGCCCATGCGGTGGATCGCGAGTTCCGGGTCATGTCCGCCCTGTTCGAAGCCGGGCTACCCGTCGCCGAGCCGCTCGTCCTGTGCGAGGACGAGGAGGTGATCGGATCGATGTTCTACCTCATGCGATTCGTGCCCGGCCGGGTGTTCTGGGATCCGAAGATGCCCGAACTCACGCCCGAAGAACGGGGCGCGGTCTACGATTCGGCGAACGAGACGCTCGCCTGCCTGCACAAGGTCGACTACGAACAGCTGGGCCTGGGCGATTACGGGCGGCCGGGCGATTATTTCGCGCGGCAGATCTCGCGCTGGTCGCGCCAGTACCGGGATGCCAAAACCGTCGAGATCCCCGAGATGGAAGCGTTGATGGAATGGCTTCCCGATGCCATTCCCGAAGGCGAGGAACGCACGTCCATCATTCATGGCGACTATTCGTTCCACAATCTGATCATCCACCCGACGGAACCGCGCGTCGCCTCGATCGTGGACTGGGAGCTGTCTACATTGGGCAACCCGGTCGGCGACCTCACCTATCACATGATGGAATGGTTCCGGCCCGAAGGGGTAGACGTGCGCGGCACTTTGCGCGGCGCGGATCTGGCAAGCCTGGGTATACCGAGCGCGCAAGACTATGCCGAAACCTATCGCCGGCGGACTGGCTTCGATGTCGATCCGATGCACCCCTTCTATCGCACCTTCCACCTGTTCCGCGTCGCCGCGATCCTGCAGGGCGTTGCCGGGCGGGTGCGCGACGGGGTTCAGAAAGGCGGCAACTCCGAAGAGATCGTGACTCTCATCCGCCCCCTTGCCGAAGCAGCCTGGAAGGAAGCGCGCGGCATCTGAGCCGCCGCCCCCTCTAAAAAGGGGGGGCGGGCTCGCCTTCTACCGGCCGATGCTGTCCAGCCCCAGGCGCGCCAGGTGAGGGAAGGCTTCGCCGCGCTCGCGTGCCTGCGCGTTCGTCGCCGTGCCGCGCAGGACCCGGCCCCTGATGCCATGGAAGATCGCTGCCAGCCGGAAGAACTGGAACGCGACGTAGAAATCCCAGTTCGGAATCGAGACGCGGCCCATCCGCTCGCAATAGGCGGCGACGTATTCTTCCTCCGGCGGGATGTTGAGCGCGGCGATATCGTGACCCAGCAAGCCGGCGACGATATCGGGCGGCATGCGGTACATCAGCGCATTGTAGGCGAAATCGGCAAGCGGGTTGCCCAGCGTCGACAACTCCCAGTCGAGGACCGCAAGGACGCGGGGCTCGGTCGGGTGGTAGATCATGTTGTCGCAGCGCAAATCGCCATGCACCAGACTGACTTCGTCGGCCGCGGGAATGTTCGCGGCAAGCCACTCGATCAGCCGGTCCATCGCCGCGTCCTCGCCGGCTTCGGGGTCGGCGCGGTACTGGCCCGACCAGCGCGTGATCTGGCGCCGGAAATAATCGCCCGGCCGGCCGAAATCGCTCAACCCGGTCTGTTCGAGATCGACCTTGTGCAGATCGGCCAGCGCGCGGTTCATGGCATCGAAGTATTCCGGCCGTTCGGCACGGGATACGCCCGGATAGGTCGCGTCCCAGAAGATGCGGCCTTCGACCATTTCCATGACGAAGAACCAGGTCCCGATCACGCTATCGTCGGTGCAGACCCCGTAAATTTCCGGCACGGGAAAGCCGGTGGTGCCGAGCGCCGCCATCACCCGCGCCTCGCGTTCGACGGCGTGCGCGCCTTTCAGCAATTGGCCCGGCGGTTTCCTGCGCAGCACATAGCTGCGTTCGGGAGTCGTCAGGCGATAGGTCGGGTTGGACTGGCCGCCCTTGAACTGCGCCACGGTGAGCGGGCCGCGAAAAGCGGGAACATGGCTTTCCATCCATTTGGTCAGCTGGTTGCGATCGATCTCGTAACCTTCGCGCACCGGCCCCGTGCCGCTATTGGCTTGCGCGATGTCGATCATGACTGGCTTTCGTGCCAGGCGCGCTTGAGTTTCTTCGCCAGGCTCCATTTGTGCACCTCGGTCGGCCCGTCATAGATGTGGAAGGCGCGGATCTCGCGGTAGACCTGCTCGACCATGGTCTTGTCGGTCACGCCGATGCCGCCCATCACCTGCACGCAATTGTCCGCCACCCGCTGCAACGCCTCCGACACGGCGACCTTGGTCATGGAGCTTTCGGTGGTTCCCAAGTCGCCGCTGTCGAGGACTTCGGCGCACCAGGTGATCATCAGTTCGGATTGCTTGAGGTCGATGCTGTTCTGGGCCAGCATGAAGCCGACCCCTTCGTGATCGATCAGCAGCTTGCCGAAGGCCGAGCGGCGGCAGGCGTAATCGATCGCGATCTCCTGCGCGCGCAGGCACGCCCCCAGCCAGCGCATGCAATGCGAAAGGCGCGCGGGCGACAGGCGGATCTGCGCATATTTGAAGCCTTCGCCCGCCTCGCCCAGCATCTGGTCGCCGGGAACGCGCAGATTGTCGATCGTGACGGTGGCGTGGCCGCCCGGCATCGAGGTATCGATGGTGTTCGGCACGTCGTCGATCCGGATCGCCGGGTCGGGCAGGTCGACCAGGAACATGCAGGCTCCGCCTTCGGAATCGGGATCCTGCGAACGCGCCATCACGATCCCGACGCGCGCGCCCTGCGCGCCGGTGATGAAGGTCTTGCGCCCGTTGATCCGCCAGCCATTGCCGTCCTTCTCGCAGACGGTCTTCATCATCGAGGGGTCGGACCCCGCGCCGCCCCAGTCCGCCGGCTCGGTCATGAAGAAGGCGCTGCGGGCACCGGCCTTCAGCGGCTCGAGAAACCGTTCCTTGAGGGCCGGCGTTCCGACGTGGGAAAGGAGGTACATGTTGCCCTCGTCCGGCGCCATGGTGTTGCAGGCGATCGGCCCGAGGGTGGAAAGGCCGCTGCGGATGAGGACATGCGCGGTGTCGACCTGGCTGAGATGTGACCCGTCGGGCAGGATGTGCGGGGTGTGCACACCCGCCTTTTTGGCAAGATCCCGCAATTCCTCCACCAGTTCGTCGGTCGGCGCGCCGTGATGGTCGCGGCGCGGATCGCGTTCGTAGGGCGCGACCGTTTCGCGCACGAATTCCTCGACCCGGGCGCCGATGTCGCGGGCCTGCTGGCTTGCCTTCCTCATTGTGCGGTCGCTCCCCCGTCGACGACCAGTTCCGAGCCGGTCATGTATCGTGATTCATCGCTGGCGAGAAACAGGACCGCGTCCGCGATCTCTTCGGGCGCGGCGACCCGCTGCATCGGAATGTCGGCGAGCAGCCGTTTGGCCTGCGCCGGGTCCGCATGCGCGTTTTCGGTCAGCGAGGTGCGGACATGGCCGGGGTGGATCGAATTAACCCGGATCCGCAGGCCCTGCTCGGCGAATTCCAGCGCGCAGGCCTTGGTGAACAGGCGCACGCCGCCCTTCGCGGCGCAATAGGACCCGGTGTTTGCATCGCCCGTCAACCCGCGGATCGACGACATGTTGATGACCGCCGCTTCTCCCGCGCTGGCCAGCAGCAGCTGGAGGTGCTTGGTCGCGAGGAACACGCTGTCGAGGTTGACCGCCAGGATGGCGCGCCATTGATCGAGACTGGTTTCCGCGATGCTCGCGAACTTCCCGTATCCTGCATTGTTGAACAGGATATCGAGCCGCCCGTAGGCATCCCCCACTTCCTCGGCGATTTCGCGCCACCGGTCCTCGCTGGTGACGTCGGCGACGATCGTGCGGTGACCATTGCCGAGTTCCGCCGAAAGCCGCTCCAGACCGTCCGCATCGCGGTCGACCGCCACCAGCGTGCCACCCTGCCGGACCAGCGCGAGCGCGGTGGCACGCCCGATACCCGATGCGGCGCCGGTAATCAGCCCGATTTTGCCCGCGAACCTTACCTCCGTCATGCCTTGCTCCTCTTTTGCGCGTCGGCTTTCGTCATGGCCATGAGGCTCGGGAAAACCGGATTGCGGCGGTGTGTGATGGCGTCGATGCGGCTGGTTATCGCATCGTCGTAAGCGTCGGTGGTGAAGGCGTAGAACCTGTCCTGCTCGATCGCGTCGAACGCCATTTCGGCAACCTCGCCGGGCTGGAGGGCGTTGGCGTACAATTCGTCGACCGCTTCGGTCAATTCCGCGTCCTCCGACGTATCCGTACCGGTCCTGAGCGCGTCGGGCCGGTTGCGTTCGGACTGGTAGATGCGCGTTGCCACGATGCCGGGAGCCAGCGTGGTCACGCCGATGGGCGCGTCCACGGCCTGCAGGCCCGCCAGCAGGCCTTCGGAAATCCGCACCGCCGCATGTTTGGATGCGCCATAGGCCACGCTCCCCGCGCCGCTGACGAACCCTGCGACCGACGCGGTGTTGAGGATATGGGCGGGCGTGCCCGCGGCGATCATCGCGGGCACGAAACTGCGGAGGCCGTTGACGAGGCCGATCACGTTGACGTCGAACGCCCAGCGCCAGTCCGCCTCGTCATATTCCCAGACCCAGCGATGGCGGCCGCCAGGCACCACGCCCGCATTGTTGCAAAGCAAATCGACCGCGCCGAAGCGGGACAGGATGGCGTCCCTGAACGCCTCGACCTGCTGTCCCTTGCCGACATCGACGGACATCGTCAGCACGTCGCCGCCGATCTCGGCAGCAACCCGGCGCAGGCCCTCCTCGTCCACATCCGCAAGGGCCAGGCGCATGCCGCGCGCCGCACCGGCCCGGGCCAGCGCCTCGCCGATCCCGCTCGCGGCACCGGTGACGACTGCGACCTTGTTCCTGAAATCCTGCATCCGCCGGTCCTCTCCTATCCCGAATGAGCTAATCGACCGACCGGTCGGTTGTCAACTGAGCCGACTTAGAGGGAATTAACCAGATGCCCGCCATCGACCGGAACGGTGGCCCCGGTGGTGAACCCGGATGCGCTCGAACACAGGAAAAGCAGCGCGCTGTCGAGATCGCCGGGCAGGCCCAGCCGCCTGGCCGGGATCCGGTCGATCAGCCGCCGGCCCGCCTCGCTCTGGAAAAACTCGCGATTGAGATCGGTCTCGATATAACCGGGAGCGAGCGCGTTGACCCGGATGCCGCGCGGCGCCCATTCCAACGCGAGCGCTTCGGTCAGAGCGATCAGCGCCGCCTTGGAAGCGATATAGGGCGCCAGGCCCTTGCTCACCCGTTTCCCTAAAATAGAGGCGATGTTGACGATCGCGCCTCCGTCGGCCGGCATTTGCGCCGCGCCCGCCTGCGCGACGAGGAACGCGCCGGTCAGATTGGCGTCGATGACCCGGCGCCATTCGTGCTCCTCGATATCGCGCGCCGCTTTCGTCAGCGTGACGCCGGCATTGTTGACGATCAGCCCGACCGGCCCGCCGGCAAGGTCAGGCAAGCGCGCGAAGGCTTGCGCGACCGAGGCCCCGCTGGTCACGTCCATTTCCAGCGGGACGCAGCGCCCGCCCTCGACCGCGATTTCCGCGGCGAGCGCGTCGAGCTTGTCCATCCGCCGCGCGGCCGCCACGATATTGGCACCGGCCCGGGCGAGGACCTTGGCGAAATGCCGGCCGAGGCCCGAACTTGCCCCCGTGACCAGCGCGGTTCCATCCACCCGTAATTCCATTGCGAATCCTCTCCATCCTGCGTTCGCACCCTTTCTAGACCAACCGGTCGGTCGAACAAAAGGGGCGCGATGCCCGACCGGTCGAGCTGTCGCGAAACGAAAGCCGGGTTTTTCGTTTACGTGGGAGAGAGGAATGGTAAGACGAACCGACCATTCGGTCGGAGAAGGTTTATTTTTGATCTCAAGGACAAACGCATCATCCTGACGGGGGCAAGCGGCTCTCTCGGACGGCAGATCCGCGAGGAATTGACCGCGCTGGGCGCCCGGGTCTGCGCGACCGATCTGGACGCTGGCATGGCGGAAGATGCCGGTTCCGGCGACGATGGCGGCATGTCCCGCATCCTCGATGTCACCGATCAGGGTCAGTGGGACGAATGCCTCGCCGCGGTCGCATCCACCTGGGGCGGGGTGGACGCGCTGGTCAACAACGCGGCCATCGCCAGTTCGAAGGTGCCGATCGACGAGCGCGATCCGGCCGATTTCGCGCGGATACTCGACGTGAACCTTCAGGGACCGTTTCTTGGCACCCGGGCCGTCATACCCTATCTGGGCGACAAGGGCGGATCGATCGTCAACATCGCCTCCGTCGCCGGGGTCGCCCAGGCCGAGGATGCGGACGCGGCCTATGCCGCATCGAAGGCGGGGCTGCTCGCGCTGACGCGATCGACCGCGGCCCAGCAGGCGCACCGGAACATCCGGTGCAACGCCATCGCGCCCGGGCCGGTCGCCAGCGCGCTCGTCTCGGCCATCTACGACACGCCCGAGAAACTCGCCCGGCGGTTGACCCGGGTTCCGCTCGGCCGGATGGCCGAACCGCGCGACGTATCGGCCTCGGTGGCGTTCCTGATCAGCGACCGGGCGGCCTATCTCAACGGGGTGACCATCGGCGTGGATGGCGGGGCGGCAATACAGTGATTACATCGAAGCACGATATGCAAAGCAGAGGAACCGACAAGTGGCGGTAAAGCAAGCGCAACGCGCGAAGAAATCGGAAGCGCATGAAGACAAGCGACAGATGATCGTCGAGGAGTGCGCTTCGTTGTTCGATCGCATCGGCTATCACAAGACGTCGATGCAGATGCTGGCGGAAGAGGTCGGGCTCGGCAAGCCGACGCTTTACCATTATTTCCCCAGCAAGAATGCCATTCTCTTCGCCATTCACGAAGCGCATATGTCGCGGCTGCTCAGCGGCCTGAAAAGCGGGCTGCAATCCGATCCGCTCGATTGCCTGCGTTCGGCGTGCGAGGACATTCTGACCCAGATCGCCAAGCATCCCGGATATGTCCGCGCCTTCATGGATCACTACGCCGATCTGGAGGGCGAGATGCGCGACACGATCCGCGCCCAGCGGCTCGAATATGTCACGCTCCTCCAGACCATGCTGGAAGAGGCGATGGCGGCGGGCAAGATCAAACGCTGCGACCCGGTGATGACGACATACGGGTTCCTCGGCATGTGCAACTGGGCCTACAAATGGTATCCCCCGCTCGCCAGGGACCTCGATCCCAAGGAAGCGGCGCGCCAGCTGTGCGAACCCCTTTTCGGGGGCCTGCGCAAGGACTAGACCGGTTTTCGTGACCAGTCTCGAGGATCAGCTTGCCCGTGTCAGGGTCGTCTCGGCCGAGACGATCGGTTCCTGCGCCCTGGCATTCCGCGAACTGGTCGAAGAGGCGACCGGCCTGCGCGTCGCGGCCACCCACAACATCGCGGACGGCGCACCGATGCGCGACGGCGAGGGGGCGCCCCTGGCCAGCAGCGTGTTCGGTTTCGGCGAGGGTGAAACCGAATGGTGGCGCGCGCCGAACCTGGCGCTGAAATCCCCCCTGCCGATGGCCTGCCGGTTCGAGGCCGAGCCGTTCTGGTGCAATGCGCAAGGCATCCACACGGCGGTTCCCAACCCTTTCCTCGACCTGCTCGATCTTGCGGATTTCGAGCATCGTGCACTGGCGAAAGCGGCCATCGTCGTGCCCGTCCACCTGCCCTTCGGCCAGATCGGTGCGGCAAGCTTCCTCCATCCCGACCCGTCCGTAATGGATCTGTTGGAGCCGTTCCGCAGCCATGCGGCGTGGCTGGGTTCGCTTTCGCGGGCGTTCATCGCCAGCTATGCCGCCCTGTTCGGCCATTGCGACCTGCGCATCGTCTCGCCCGACCTGACCCGCCGGGAGGTGGAGTGCCTGCGCTGGGCCGCTCGCGGCAAGACGAATGACGAGATCGGCGCGATCATCGGCCTGACGCGGTCGACCATCCGTTTCCACCTGCGCACGGCGAGCGGTAAGCTGGACGCGGTCAATCGCGATCAGGCGATCTTCAAGGCCGCACAGCTCGGGTTTCTCGGCAAGGCCTGACACTTTGGTCAGCAGCCAGGCCGGCCGGGATGGCGCATCATCCGGGCATGGCCATTCTTCACCAGTCTTCGCCGCCGCCCATCGCGGACGATCTGTTCGAATATGTCGACGCCGACGGTTCGATCGCACTGATCGGCGGGATCGAGCGCGAGACCGGGCGCATCGCCTTTCCCTTTCCGGCGCAGGATGACGGATTCGAGCGGACGCGGCTTCCACTCGAGGGCCGGCTATGGTCGTGGACGGTGCAGCGGTTCCGGCCCAAATCCCCGCCCTATGCCAGCGCCGATGCGTTCGACGAATACGCGGTCGGCTACGTCGCGCTGGGCGATGCGATCATCGTCGAGGGGCGCCTGACCGGGGTGGAATTCGATGAGCTGCGCATCGGCATGGCGATGCAGATCGTCCCGCAAGTCTTCGTCATGGCCGACGGGTCGCAGCGAACGACCTACGCTTTCGCCCCGGCACAGGAAGGGCCTTCCGCATGAGTGATGTGTATATCGTTGCCGGCGGGATCCACCCGTTCGGGCGCACTCCCGAACGCAGCGGGCTGGACCAGGGTGTCTTCGCGGTGCGGCAGGCGCTGTCGCAGGCCGGGCTTGACTGGAACGACATCCAGTTCGCCTATGGCGGTTCCGATGCCGCGGGGAACGCGGATACCATGGTTTCCAAGCTGGGTCTGACCGGCCTGCAATTCATCAACGTCGCCAATGGCTGCGCCACGGGCGGGTCGGCGATGTTCGGCGCCTACACCTCGATCAAGTCGGGCGAATACGATCTCGGCATCGCGGTCGGGTTCGACAAGCATCCGCGCGGTGCCTTCGATCCCAAGCCGGCGGAATGGGGCCTGCCCGACTGGTATGGCGAGACCGGCCTGATGCTGACCACGCAGTTTTTCGCCATGAAGATCCAGCGGTACATGGCGGATTACGGCATTTCGCGCGAAACTTTGGGGCGGGTCGCCGAAAAGGCGTTTCGCAACGGCGCGCGCACCGCGCATGCCTGGCGGCGCGAGCCGGTCGATCTGGAAACGATCCTGTCCGCACCGATGGTCAGCGATCCGTTCACCAAGTTCATGTTCTGCTCGCCCGCCGAAGGGGCGGTCGCGCTGATATTCGCCAGCGGCAAGAAGGTTCGCGAACTGGGCCTGCCGCCGGTGAAGCTGCGCGCGGCCTGCGTGCGATCGCGCCCCGCCGGTTCCTTCGAGGTGTTCAGCCCGTCTCTCGATATAGATCGCGGCAAGTCGCCCACGACCATCGTCTCCGAAGCAGCCTACGAAATGGCGGGGCTGGGTCCGGACGATATCGACATCGCCCAGTTGCAGGATACCGAGTGCGGTGCCGAAATCATGCACATGGAAGAGAACGGGTTCTGCGCGCCGGGCGCACAATCGGAATGGCTCGCCAATGGGTGGAGCGAGATCGGCGGCCGCCTGCCGGTCAACACCGATGGCGGCTGCCTGGCCTGCGGAGAGCCGATCGGCGCCTCGGGCCTGCGCCAGGTCTACGAGAACTTCCTGCATTGCAGCAACCGGGCCGGCGACCGACAGGTCGAGGGGGCGCGGATCGGCTACAGCCATGTCTATGGCGCGCCGGGCGTGTCGGCAGTCGCGATCGTGGAGGGCTGAGGCATGGATTTCCTGCTGAACGAGGCCGAACGCGAATTCCGCGACGAGGTCCGGGCTTTCCTCGACGCGAAACTGACCGAGCCGATGCGCGCCGGCGCGCGCGCGACGACCGGCGTGTTCGCCGAGCCGGAAGTCGCGGGCCCGTGGCACCGCGCCCTGCACGAACAGGGCTGGGCGGCCTATAGCTGGCCGGCCGAACATGGCGGCCCGGGGTGGACGCCGATGCAGCGCTGGATCTTCGAGAAGGAAACCGCGCGGGCGCACGCCCCGGCTTTGCCGGGCATGAGCCTGAAGCTCGTCGGCCCGGTGCTGTATACGTTCGGCTCGCAGGCGCAGAAGGATCGCTTCCTGCCCCGCATCCTCAGCGGCGAGGATTTCTGGGCGCAGGGCTTTTCCGAACCCGGCTCCGGCTCCGATCTGGCGAGCTTGCGGACGCGCGCCGTTCGCGAAGGCGACGAATATGTCGTGAACGGGCAGAAGATCTGGACCACGCAGGCACAGTTCGCGAACTGGGTATTCACCCTCGTGCGAACCGATCCGGATGTGAAACCGCAGCGCGGAATTAGCTTCCTGCTCATCCCGATCGACACCCCCGGCCTCGAAGTGCGCCCCATCATCAGCGCCTCGGGCGCGCACGAACTCAACGAGGTGTTCTTCGAGGACGTCCGCGTCCCCGTCACCAATCTGGTGGGCGAGGAGGGGCAGGGCTGGACGATCGCCAAATTCCTCCTCCAGAACGAGCGGGGCGGGACCAGTTTTGCGCCCGCCATCATCGAACGGTTGCGCGCCGTCACGAAAGGGATCGACGCGGACGACGCGCTGCTGCGCGATCGTGCGACCCGGATCCGGCTTGATGCCGAGGCGCTGGAGATCACCGAACTGCGCACCCTGATCGAGGTCGCACAAGGCGCGCCGCCCGCGCAGCGCAGCCTCGTGACCAAGCTCGTCGCGTCCGAACTCATTCAGGCGATTGACGAACTGGCTATCGATGCCGGCCTGCCGGATGCGCTGGCGCTTCCACAAGACGGCGAGGCCGCGCCGCCCGAACAACTCGCCGCCGCGCGCTATCTCGACAGCCGGGCGTGGACCATCTTCGGCGGCACGAGCGAAATCCAGCTCGACATCATCGCCGCCGATCTACTCAATCCTTCATAAGGGCCAAAGACATGGCAGAAGCTTATATCGTTGCCGCGCGAAGAACCGCCGGCGGACGGCGCAATGGCGCCTTGTCGGGAACGCATCCGGCCGATCTCGGCGCCCGCGTCCTCGATGCGCTGGTCGAGGAAACGGGTATCGATCCCGCGTCGATCGAGGATGTGATCATCGGCTGCGTCAGCCAGATCGGGGAGCAGACCTTCGCGCTCGGCCGGAACGTGGTGCTTGCCTCCAGCCTGCCGCAATCGGTGCCCGCCGTCACGATCGACCGACAGTGCGGCTCGTCCCAGCAATCGCTTCACTTCGCGGCGCAGGCCGTGATGTCGGGCATGCAGGACGTGGTCATCGCGGGCGGGGTCGAGAGCATGAGCCGCGTGCCGATGGGCAGCCCGGTCAGCCTGGCGGCCAAAGCAGGCGTGGGCGAGGGGCCGTTCCCCGCATCGGTGCTGGAACGGTTCGGCGTGACCAATTTCAGCCAGTTCGACGGCGCGCAGATGATCGCGGACAAATACGGCTTCACGCGCGAGGACATGGACCGCTTCGCGCTTGAAAGCCATCGCAAGGCCAGCGCGGCGACCGAAGCGGGCGCCTTCGACGATGAGATCGTGCCGGTGCCCTATGTGACCGATGCTGGCGAGGAACGCATGCACACCCGCGACGAGGGCATTCGCGACGATGCGAGCATGGAATCGATCGGATCGGTGAAGCTGCTGGTGGAAGGCGGCACGTTGAGCGCCGCCACGGCCAGCCAGATATGTGACGGAGCGAGCGGCGTATTGATCGTCTCCGAACGCGCGCTGAAGACCCACAGCCTGACGCCGCTGGCGCGGATCGTCGATCTTGCCGTCACCGCGGGCGATCCGGTGGTGATGCTGGAGGAACCGATCCCGGCGACCCGGCGCACGCTTGACCGCGCGGGCCTCGCTCTGAACGACATCGATCTGTTAGAGGTGAACGAGGCGTTTGCGTCCATTCCCCTTGCCTGGCTGCAGGCGCTGGGTGCGGATGCCGATAAGCTTAACGTTAACGGCGGTGCGATCGCGCTCGGCCATCCGCTCGGCGCAACGGGCACGAAACTGATGGCGACCCTCGTCCACGCGCTGCGGGCGCGAGGCGGCAGATACGGGTTGCAGACGATGTGCGAGGGGGGTGGCATCGCCAACGCCACCATCATCGAGGCGCTCTGATCATGCAACTCACCCCCTCCGACGAGCAGCGCATGATGACCGACATGCTATCGCGCTTCCTCTCGGACCGCGCCGGGGCCGAAGGTGCCGGGCCGATGCCGGATGACGACTGGAAGGAACTGGGTGAACTCGGTATCCTCGGCTTCGGTGTGCCGGAAGATGCGGGTGGGTTCGGGGCGCCGCTGGCCGACCTCGCCGCCGTCGCCACTCTTCTGGGCCGGCATATCGCCATTACCCCCTATGCGGGCCGGGGCGTCGCGCTTTGCGCCGCACTTCTGGCGGAGGACAGCAACCATCGCCAGCTTCTCGACCGCGTCATCGCCGGGGACGAGCAGATCGCTTTTGGGCGATGCGGAGGCAGGCAGCCTGTTACCGCCGCTCGCGTTGATGGCGGTTTCACCCTGAACGGCATCTGCGAGGCGGCGGCATGGCCGCAAAACGCGGGCCACGTCATTATCGAGGCGTCGCTGGACGGCGCGCCAACAGCGTTTGTTGTGGCTCGCGACGCTTCCGGCATCACGGCGGACACGCGCAACCTGGCCGACCACAGCCGGGCGGCCACACTTGCGTTCGACTGTGTCCGGCTGCCGGAAACCGCGCGGCTAAATCTCGGCGCCGACCGACTCGAGCAACTCGTCGCGCGGGATCGCGTGCTCTTGGTCGCCGAACTGGTCGGGTTGATGCAGCGATGCTTCGACGAGACGGTCGCCTATGCGAACGAACGGCGCCAATTCGGCAAGGCAATCGCCACGTTCCAGGTGGTGCGCCACCGGGTGGCGAGGATGTTCGTCGCGCTGGAACAGGCGCGCTCCCTGTTGCTGCGCGCCGCCTTGACGTGCGATGAGGCCATCAGCAGCGCCGACGCCTCGATGGCGGCGCTGGCCTTCGCGTCGCGCGCGAGCCTTTCCCTCGCTCAGGACGCGGTCCAGTTGCACGGCGGCATGGGCGTGACCGACGATCTGTCCGTGGCCCGCGCCCATCGGCGCATCCTATGCCAGTCCCGACGGGAAGGTAGCCCCGAACACGCGCGGCAGAAAATCAACGCATTAGCGAACTAAACCGACCGGGCGGTCGAGTTAACACTTGACAATCTTTGCGAAGAATCGAAGATTGCCGACCGTCCGGTCGGGCGAGAAATAAAGTCGAAAACGGCACAGCGTGGGAGAACGGTGAAATGGCATCCGAAACTGGAAGTGTAGTAGGGTCGCGCGTATCGGCGCTGGCGATCGCGGCGAGCCTGTTGGGCGGCTTGGCAAGCCCCGCTTCGGCGCAGGAGACCGATCCCGCCGATCCGCAGGTCCAGCCACAGGATCGAGCAAAGGCGAACGACCCTGAACTTTCGCCCAACGTCATCATCGTTACCGCGCGCAAACGTGAGGAAACGCTGCAGGATACGTCGACTGCCGTGTCGGTCGTCGGAGCGGACCTGCTTCAGGACAAGCAGGTGGCGGATGTGACGCAGCTGCAAAGTCTGGTCCCCACGATCACCATCGGCGAAACGGTTGGCTTGCTGAAGATCAATATGCGCGGCCTGGGCAACTCCACGGTCACGCGTTCGGAAGACAGCGACGTGGTGCTGCATGTCGATGGGGCGGTCGTGTCCCGTCAGGAAGCGCAAGGCCTAGCCTTCTTCGATCTCGATCGGGTCGAAGTGCTGCGCGGCCCGCAGGGGACGCTGTACGGCAGGAACTCCACCGGCGGCACCATCAACCTGGTGACCCGCAAGCCCACACGCACCTTCGAAGGCTATGCCTCCTTCTCCGTTGGCAATTACGATTACGCTTCGGCGGAAGGCGCGGTCGGCGGTCCGCTGAGCGATACCGTTAGCGCGCGGGCCGCCTTCGTGGCGACGCAGCGGGGCGGGTACGGCACCAACATCGTGACCGGCAACGATATCGAGGATCAAAAACGCTATGCCGGGCGGCTTCAGGTGCAATACGAACCCACGCCCGACCTCACGATCCTGCTCGGCGGCGAATATGCCAATCAGGACGATGCAAGCGGGTTCTTCCCTTACCAGAACAAGCTCTTCCCATTCTCGCCGACCTACGTTCCGCGGGGAGCGGGCGGTTTCTCCGACCCGAGCACGCGCAACGGCGCGTCCAATTTCGATCCGCGGCTCGAGAAGGAGACATGGTCGCTGACCGGCACGGTCGGCTACGACCTGAGCGACACGATCACGTTGCGCAGCCTGACCAATTACCGCGAGCTGGATTTCTATGTCGGACAGGATTTGGACAAGTCCGCAATCCTCACGCCGACCTTCGCGGGCATCCCGCTCGACGACAAGCAGTTCAGCCAGGAACTGCAATTGGTCTACACGGACGATCGCCTGAGCGCGATCGGCGGTCTGTTCTACTTCTACGAGAAATTCGGCGGTTCGACCGATGTCGGGACCGGGCCGAACCAGGGCGTCTACCTGTCCCTGATCGGCGAAAGCGAAACCCGCGCCTTCGCCCCGTTCTTCAACGTGTCGTACGAAGTGCTCGACAGCGTGACCTTGCGGGTCGGCGGACGGTATACCACGGAAGAGCGGTCCATCGTCAACGACACGATCCTCAACGGCACCCGCATCACGACCGACAACGATATCGCCGACGACGAGCGCGAGATTTCGGCCTATACCGGGGAATACGGGGTGGATTGGGAGCCGGCCGAGGATCTGCTGGTCTACGCCACCTTCTCGCAAGGGTTCCGCTCTGGCGCGGCGCTGATCTTCCAGAGCAATTCTCCGATCATCGAACCCACCACGGTGGACAATTACGAGATCGGACTGAAGGTTGGTGACGAGCGCCTGTTCGTGAACGTCGCGGCCTTCCTCGCCGATGTTCAGAACGTTCAGCGGACCCAGGCGTCGGTCGACAGCAACGGGTTGCTCAACACCCGGGTCAACAACGTCGATGCCCTGCGAAACAAGGGGATCGAGATCGAGGCCGGGTGGTCGCCCACCAACAATTTCAACCTGTTCGGATCGCTCGCCTACCTCGACAGCGAGTTCCAGGATTTCGTCACCGACGATCCCATCGTTCAAGGGGTTAATCCCATTCAGGTCGCCGGTAACACGCCGGCGCAGGCGCCTGAGTTCAAGTTCAACATTCGCGGCGACTACACGTTCGAATTCGGCAACGGATCTGAACTCGAACTGGCCAGTGATGTCGGCTATCAGAGCGAGGTCTTCTTCGACGAGTTCAACCGCGCCCCGTTCCGGCAGGATGGCTATGCCCTCGTCAATGCGAGTGCGACCTACTCGTTCGCCGAACGCCCCCTTAGCCTGCAGCTCTGGGCAAAGAACCTGACCGACGAGATGGTGCTTGCGGATATGGGCTTTTCTGCTTTCGGCCAGGTCATCAGCCAGATGTATATTCCGCCCCGCACCGTTGGGGCGACGCTCAGATACGAGTTCTGAGCGCCCGACGATCGGGCATCGGACTGTCCGATATGGAAAAGCCCACCTGCCCTGCGGCGGGTGGGCTTTTTCAACCCTCAGGGTTTCAAGGGTTCAATGGCAGGGGGCAGCCATTCCCCTGCGAGCATTTCCGGCTTCGGGCTATAGGCGCGCAGGACGATGAAGAACGGTCCACGCGGCGCGGGAAGCCAGTTGCCATCCTCGAAAGGCTGGTGCTGGATTCGGATATCGAGCGAACCATCCTTGCGCACTTTCAGCCCTGATGTCCGATCGCTGATCAAATAGCGGCCGAGCGGATTGGGCGACAATGCGAAGGTCCGCGCGTCATACAGGGTGACGGACCAGAAGGCATCGACCGGCGGCTGGGTCGGCAGATGCAGCCGGTAGGCATGAGCGGACCCGTCCAGCGTCTCGCCGGAACCGTCGACGAAGGTGGTGTACGAAGCGTTTTCCTCGCGCACATTCGCGCCGAGCCCGGCAGTGTTGGTAACCGCCCGACGCAGGTAGTTGAAGCCGTAATTGCCTTTCTCGACCTTGACCCATCCCGCCCCGGTCGGGACGCCGAGATCGGATTTCGAATTCTCGATCAGAGTTTGCGCGTCTTTGAACCCCCGCTCTATCGCTTCCACGGAAACCGCGTCGCGATGCTTGCCGTCGGAAGAGCTGTCGGACAGGATGCCCAACGGGCGGAACGTGGAAACCAGCGCCGCCTCGCCCGGCTGGCACCCATTGGACCGCAGCACGTAATCCAGCACTTCGAGGAACTGGCGTGGTCCCTTGCCCGGTTTGGGCGGTACCGGGCGGTCTGGCGTGTCGCTTTGCATCGTTGTGTTCGGTGTCGCTGACAGGGGCTCGATGGCCACCCCATCCTGGAACTTTCTCGCCGAAGCCACCTCGTCCGCCGATTGCGCAAACACGCGCATCAGGATCCACAGATGCGGCGTGCTTGCACGCCACAGGGTCAGCCCCTCGGGAACGGTTCCAGTCCACCCCGGCGGAACCATCAGGAAATTCCCTCCAGAGAACCCGATGGTTCGATTGCTGAGGTTCTCGGGATTGCCGAAGATATCGAAGATGTTGAGCGTGAAATATTGCAGTTCGGTCGGCGGAATGTGGAGCCTGACCGGCCCGGCGGTCAGATCGATCCACGCCGTGGAATAGAGCGTATCGGTATTGGGAACGCGGAAGGTTGCGTAATCGGGTCCGGCAAGATCGCGCTCGTGCGAAAACTTGAAGAACCCGGTGTAATTGTCCGACGAGCGGTCGATCGCCTGACGATACATCTGCTCGTACTGCAACACCGCGGACGTGCCGAATATCGTGGCGTCGAACATGAGGTTGGCGAACAGACGATCGCGTCCTTCCTGCGTGTCGGGCAGCAAGTCCGCCGGTGTAGATGGCGCCTCGCACTGGCCCGCAAAGGGTGGTCTGGCATAGGACGGAGCAGGCGCTACAGCCGCCGTAACTCCAATGAGTATTAAGCCACTCGAAAACCTGTTCAATCGGATACACCGACGTCGAGTTACCGAAGGCATCTTTCGATCAGCGATCTTACAGTATCTAGACAACACTATGCGTTCCCTCGCTGCGCGCGGCCACCAAAGGCTACGAAGAAAGAACCATCGCTACCGACCGACCGGTCGGGCGTCAAGCTTACGGCTACACGCAGGTTAGGCTCCGTAAAAGTAAATGCACCGCCGACCGACGCAGGTTTCTCTATCAATCCGACTTGCACATTCAGCGACTGTCCACATCCGACGTTCGTCTCGGTTTCGGGAGGAGCATGCGGGAATGACGCTATGCTCGATCCTGAACTAATCGGATGTTTTCATGCCCTGGCGGAGAACGCTGACACGCTTGGCTAACGTGATTGCAATTCCGGTTACGGTTCAGCCTTGCGAGACCCGAACGACGTGTACGTCATGTGGCGGCATCTGAAAGACATCTAGCTTTCAATCCAAAGATAGTCTCGGCGGAAGCCTGACCTGTCGTCGCTCTGGGCAATCGGCTAGTGATCGACGTCATATGCACGGCAACCTCGCTGCCGCGTGACACCATGTCTGGAACAAGCTCCTGGTCGAGCCGGATGGGCTTAGATTCTGGCTTCGCTCCTTGGGCAGGCCGTGTCTTTGGGGGCGGCGACAGCCCTGCGAGCGGCGAAGAGCCGCGCAGCATATGCGCAATAATGCCTACCCCACTATCAATTTTGCGTCAGATCCTGCCCGCTACGGCAATTCGAGCAATCGTTAGGGAAATTACCAATGAAAACAAACGATGAGGCAAAGCGGGTTGCCGCTTTGAAGGCGTATGCCTTGCTGGATACGCCCAGTGAGCCGCAGTTCGACCGTATTGTCCAGCAAGCTGCTGCCGCGCTTGATGCGCCGATTGCTCTTGTATCCCTGATCGACGAGAACCGTCAGTGGTTCAAGGCCAGGGTCGGCTTGAAAACCACCGAGACACCCCGGTCCATGTCGTTTTGCACGCACGCCATCCGGGGTGAAGATGTATTCGTGATCGAGAATGCAAAGGAAGATGACCGCTTTGCTGACAATTCGCTCGTGACGGGGGATCCGAATATTCGGTTTTACGCTGGCGCACCGCTCAAAACACCGTCAGGCCGCCGGATCGGGACTCTCTGTGTCCTCGATAGCAAACCGCGTTCGACGTTTTCCGACGACGACAAGGCGACACTCGAAGCACTGGCAGATAGCACCATGCGGGCCTTCGAGCGGCGCAAGCAGCATCGGGTCAGCTAACGCTGCGCCTCGGCGACTGAAGGGGTCTGCTGATGGGTCTGGGGGGCTATGTCAGACCAGATGTACCGGCTAGCACGAGGCGGGAGATCCGCTAGCGCAGCCGGACGCCCAGACCTCGCAATCCAGCAAGCTCATTCCGCTACTTCAACTGGTCCCCGAAGTTATTTCCTTCGTAATGATGATGTACGTCCGCTTCCCGTTGGGTTTCGGAATATGGAGGACCTGTTGTTCGAACGGGAGATCGACAACGCAGACGAAGCGGTGCGGTTCTGGTGGAACGCGGGCCGGTCCGCTGTATGTGGCCGACATCCGCCAACAGCATGGGCGTCGGATGCTGGGACTTCGCGAATAGCGATGGCACCTCGATAAGAACTACGTGAAGAACAGCGGCACGACGCGTTACCTTTCGCGAACCGTGTACCAGCAAGGCCATCTCGAAAGCCACATGACTAAGACCCCATGAGTGTGGCGCGGGGCCGATAACCGGGTCGAAAACAGCCATCGGCCTTTCAGCAGAAGAGAGCGGGCGATGATGCGGTTCCGTCAGATCAAGACGCCGCACAGGTTCGCTTCCATTCATGCCTGCGTCCCCAACCCAGTTGGCTTCGCCGCCCTTTGGGTCAGCTCCGAACGCCATCTCATCGACGGACAGGCCGGCAAGATCCGCCGTTGAATGGCGAAACTCATGTACTGAACCACGCCGGGGAAGGGATGATCGCACCGATTACTGCATTCTTAGGCGCCGTCTCTCGCGGCCCGTCGCCACGTCCGCCGGTTAGCTGAAATTCAACTGCCCCCTTTTGAGGTTTCGCATCGAGTCGCATCTTCCAGGGGTTAACGCGAAGATGAGCGGCAATTTACGCCTCAACGTCCATCGAGAAGTATTCGCCTAGTAGACGAAGCCGTCGATCATACAGTTGTAAGCGGTGCCATTTCGGACTCCGATCGCGCACCCGCGCCTTCACATGCAGTCCGCGAAGGATGGTTCTCCAGTACGTGATCTCGCGGAAATTGATCCGGTTGACGGGCATCTGGGCCAGGTTGCCATGCTCGAACACGGTTTCCCGATGACCCTCTCATAGAACGAGGTCCGGCGAAGTGGTCACGAAGCCGTCCCCGCCGGTTCGCCGTAAGAAGCCGACGAAGCCCTTTACGCTGCCGAACGTGCGAGATGCGGTAGGGTGGTCTCCTACCTCCGAGGGACGGCGATTTTGCAACATCAGAGGCGAACGCACCCACGGTTGCTTCCGTATGTGTCACAGCTCGAATGACGTTCCCAGGGTCCTTCGATAACGTTTAAGGAATGTTAGAATTTACAAAATGTTAGGGTAAAAACCCTGGAACCATAAATTGTACCCCCGGTTATTGTTGAGAACGCAGGCAATATAGTATTCGTCGAAGAATGCGGGTTTAATCTGCGTCTGTTACTGTACCGCATTCTATATATGCGCAGTGAAAAGGCGCTTCTGTATTATTTCGGAAGGATGGCTATGTTTTATCATGATGCAAGGCTTCAGCGGCCCGTAAAAGTCGACAATCCGGATCCGGTCTATGCGCGAATGCTTCAGCAGGCGATCGGCGGTGTCGAAGGCGAAATCCGGGTATGCATGCAGTATATGTTTCAGGCATGGGGATCCCGGGCGCCGACGAACAAGTATCGCGACATGCTTCTTCACACGGCCACCGAAGAAATGGGCCATATCGAGATGCTGGCTACCGCAGTCGCCCTCAATCTCGACAAGGCGCCGACCGATGCGCAGGAGGAAGGCGCGACGGACAAGATCGTGGGCGCGGTGATGGGCGGCGAGAACCCACGTCATGTGATGGAAGGCATGCTGCACCGTCACGTGCTGTCTACCGGAATGGCGGCCTATCCTGCGAACTCCGATGGCGTGCCCTTCGACATGTCGCACATCTATGCCAGCGGCAATGTCGCGGCGGACATGTACTGCAACGTCGCCGCGGAAAGCACCGGGCGCGTGCTCGCCTACCGGTTGTGGGGCGCCACCAAGGATGCCGGTATGAAGGACATGCTGAGCTTCCTGATTGCCCGCGATACGATGCACCAGCAGCAATGGCTCGCCGTGCTCGAGGAATTGGGCGGCGACAAGGGTGTCCTGCCGATACCCAACAGCGTTCCGCGCGAAGAAGCGGAAGACATGGAAAACAGCTACAATTTCTATGCGACCTCGGTCGACGGGACATATCCGGAAGGACGCTGGACCGAGGGGCCGAGCCTTGACGGAGAAGCGGGATATACCGTGTTCCGCAACAAGCCGATGGGCGAAGAACCCGTGCTAGGCCCCGCGCGGCCGGACAGCGGGGCGCAGAAGGAACAGATGAAGTGACCGGAGACGATGACGGGCACGATTTGCGCCCGTCATCGTCTTATCAACGCTGACCTTTCGAACGGTCCGCCCGATTACCGCAATGCAGTATGGTCCAAGCGGCAAGGAAAAGAGTAATGTCCCAGTCCCACGCAAGCTGTTTCAAAATCACCTGCATGAAGACCGCCAGTTACGCCGTGATGCATCTGGTCGTGGCGATCACCGTGGCCTATGTCCTCACCCGCAACTGGCAGGCGGCGCTGGCGATCGGCTTGATCGAGCCTGTCGTCCAGACATTCGCCTATTATTTCCATGATCGTGCGTGGAGCAAGGCAGGGGATGATTGGAACCCGACGTCCGAGCCGACCGGGCTTGGTTGAGGCGAAGCGAAAAGTTCCGGTGGCGGAGATGGCGGTCAAAGGCCCCCAAGCGGCCTGACCTCGTATTACCAGCCGCCCGGAATATTGACCCAACCCAGCAGGACCAAAAGCACCAAGGTCACGACGCAGGACAGCACGAGCGACCGCAGGCAACCGAAGCGATTGGAAAAGAAAAAGAACATCGGTCGCTAACGGCGTTCGTCGCTGCCGGTTCCGGGTGCCACGCTTCCCGCGTGCCTGGCCAGATCAGCACCAGACTTGCCGTTATCCTCTGCGGATGCTCCCGCAATCCGTTGAAGCTGCAAGCCAAGTCGATCGTTCGCGGCCGTGGACGCGCGATGCATCTCCGCAATGGCCGCCGTGGTATCCCCGTCCTCACTCAGCGACAACGCCATCGCGGTTTCAAGCGAGACGATATCGGAGGCGAGCAGCTTGCGGATAGCGCCGATCAAAGCGACATCGCGCACCGGCCCGGCCTCATTCGAGGCGACATCGCGGCACGCATCGTCGAGGATCCCCCCGGCCCAAAGATTGGGCTCGCCATTCGGATTTTTCAGGATCCGAGAGAAGGTGGTCAGTTCGCCGTCAGAGCGTGCGATCAGTTCGTCGAACACCGAACGGGTGGCGGGATCACGTGTCGCAGTGACGATCTGCGGCATCCGCTCGACAACTACGCCGCGCGCCTCGCGCAGATCCTGAAGGGCGACGACAAGCAAGGCGTCCATCCGAGATGCCGTCATGCTGTTCGACCTACCGTCCCTTTGCCGCAATGCCCGGTCACGGTTTGAAAACCGCGCGCACGCAGCCATCCGTCTTGTGCTTGAACATGTCGTATCCCTTGGGCCCGTCTTCCAGCGAGAAGTGGTGGGTTGCCATGGCGGCCGGCGTCAACTCGCCCCGCTGCGCGTGTTCGAGCAGGCGCGGTACGTAAGCCTGCCCATGCTGCTGCGCGGCGCGAACGGTGAGGCCCTTGTTGATGATCATGCCCATCGGAAACTTGTCCATCAAACCGTAGACACCCAGCACCGAAAGCGTGCCGCCCTTGCGACATGCCATCATCGCCTGGCGCAGGGCATATCCGCGGTCCGTCTCGAGATAGAGTGCCTGCTTCACCCGGTCGTAGGCTTGCTGAATTCCGCGCCCGCCGGCTTCCATGCCGACCGCGTCGATGCAGGCATCGGGGCCGCGCCCGCCGGTCAGATCCTTGAGCATCTCGACCACATCGACCTTGGTATAATCGATCGCAACCGCGCCAAGTGCCTCAGCCATTGCGAGTCGTTCGGGATAGCGGTCGATCGCGATCACGAATTCGGCGCCCATGATCTTCGCGCTCTGCTGCGCCATCAACCCGACGCCGCCGCAGCCCCAGACAGCGATCACGTCGCCCTGCTGAATGTTGCAGAAATCCGCGCCCATGTAACCGGTCGGCGCCGCATCGGAGATGAACAGCGCCGTTTCGTCTGACACATCTTCGGGCACGATGAAGCAATCGACATCGGCGAACGGCACGCGGACATATTCGGCATGCGCGCCGGAATACCCGCCGAATGCGTGGGAATAGCCATAGATGCCTGCGGTGGGGTAGCCCAGGATCGGCTCCGCCAGTTCGGGCTTTGGGTGGCTGGTGTCGCACAGCGAATACTGTTCCTGAGCGCAGTGGAAGCATTCGCCGCAGGATACGAAGGACGGCACCACCACCCGGTCGCCGCGCTTGACCTTGGTCACCTCGGACCCGACTTCGACGACTTCGCCCATGAATTCATGGCCCAGGACATCGCCTTCGCGCATCGTCGGGATGAGACCGTCGATCAGATGCAGGTCCGACCCGCAGGTGGTGGACAGGCCGACCTTGAGGATCACGTCCTTGGGGTTGAGAATTTCAGGATCTGCGACCGTTTCC
This sequence comes from uncultured Erythrobacter sp., assembly GCA_947501005.1. Classification (GTDB taxonomy): domain Bacteria; phylum Pseudomonadota; class Alphaproteobacteria; order Sphingomonadales; family Sphingomonadaceae; genus Qipengyuania. Next base: position 679,469 of record CANMTU010000001.1, read on the forward strand.
ACCCGCAGATCGTTGACGCCGTTCCAGCATAATGCACGCATCGCCTGTCTCCTTTACTTGTCCATGCCGCCATTGCGTGCAGCGGGCTGAGGCTCGGTTGTCGGGACTTCTCCCGTCAGCGCGAGCGCGCGGAAATTATACAACGCCTTCATCGCCATCTCGCGCGGCACGACATGGAACAGCCTGGCGATCCCTGAACCCAGCAGGCCGCCCGGCGGGTCGAACCGGAGCTTCAGCGTCACCTCGGTTCCACGATCGCCGGGGGCGGGGCGAAGGATGAGGGTGCCGGTATTGGGAACGTCCGCTCCGTCGACAGTGGTCCAGCCGAGGCGATCGGTTTCTTCGGGCCTCCGCGTGCGCCAGTGCAACGTCCGCCCGAGCGGCGCATCCATCTCCCAGTCGGCCGTATGGTCAGCGCGCGGCGTGATACGCGCCATGGGCTCCATGATACGGGGGAGAGTAGCGGGATCGAGCCACAGGCTCCGCACCTCATTGGCGGATTTGCCGATGGTCACCGCTGCCGACACCGAGGCCGCCCGATCCTGATCGTCGTCATGGGCCAGACCGTCTTGATGGGCCAGATCGTCGTGATGGGATTGCGCCTGCATACGAACGCTCCGTGTTGATGATTTTCGGGTTTCAACGAAGGCGGGAAGCGCTAGTTCCTATGCAGGTTAAAGGAGTGCGGTCAGGAACGAATTCAACTTGATAAATGATAAATAACAACAATTATTTACTTCTCGCAAAATCTTAAAATATGCACGCTCTGGCAGTATTGATCCAAGCTTTGATTGTTCCTCGGAACAGGTTGCTTTCCCTTATGTTCCGCTTGTTGACGGGAATAAGGAACTGCATGATGAAACTTGCTGCTTTGATCATTGCTGCCAGCTTGCCGCTTGCCAGCTGCGCTACCGATATGTCCGAAAGCGCCATGGAACCGAACACGGCGACTGCCAGCGCCATGCAGCCGACCACTGCCATGCCCTATGTCGCTGCTGCCGGCGCCAGCGATCTTTACGAGATCACGTCCTCGCGGCTTGCCCTTGAAAAGAGCACCAATTCCGAGATCATGCGCTTTGCCCGCACGATGATCGATCACCATACCAGGACGACCCAGCAGGTGACGGCGGCCGCGCGCACCGCCGGTATGACACCGCCGCCGCCCGCGCTCATGCCGATGCAACAGCGCATGATCGATCAGTTGCGTCCCCTTTCCGGCGACGCCTTCGCGCGTGCCTATGTCGAGCAGCAGCGTCAGGCACACCAGATGGCGCTGATGCTGCACCGCAACTACGCGCAGGGCGGCGACACCCCGCAATTGCGCCAGACGGCCACGGCCGCCGTCCCGATTATCGAACAGCATATCCGGGAATTGCAACAGCTCTGACGGAGGCGCGGGCGATGGGACAAAGGGTAGGAACAGGTGGCGGCAGGCCGTGGGGCAAGATGCTCGGCGGTCTGCTGCTGGGATCGGTCGGGGCCGCATGGTTCGTCAGCCGGCGGCTGGAACAACCGCTCGAAGACCGCACGCGCACCCGGCTCCGGCCCCGGGGGAAGCAAAGCTGATGCGGATCCATCACCTCAATTGCGGCACTTGCTGCCCGGTCGGCGGGCGGCTGTTCGATGGACGCAGCGACGCGCCTTTCGGCCATCTGGTATGCCATTGCCTGCTTATCGAAACGGATCAGGGCCTGGTGCTGATCGATACCGGGTTCGGCACAAGCGATATCGATCATCCCAAGCGTCGGCTCTCCCCTTTCTTCCTCGCACTCAACAACATCCAGTTGCGGCAGGAGGAAACCGCGGTGGCGCAGGTGCGGCGGCTTGGCTTCGACCCGGCCGACGTGCGCCATATCGTCGTGACCCATCTCGATTTCGACCATGCCGGCGGGATCGAGGATTTTCCCAATGCCGCCATTCACCTCACCGCGCGCGAGAAGGAAGTCGCGGACGAACAGCGCGGCGGCGCCTTCGTTGGCACGCGGCGCTATCGGCCCCAGCAATGGGACGAGGTCGGCGATTGGCGGCTCTACCCATTCGGCGGGGGCGAGCGCTGGTTCGGTTTCGACGCCGTGCGCGATCTGGAGGGTTTGCCGCCCGAAATTCTGTTGGTGCCCCTGGCTGGCCATACATGGGGTCACAGCGGGGTCGCGGTGCAGGAGGACAGTGGCAACTGGCTGCTGCACGCGGCCGATGCCTATTTCTATCGCGGAGAAATCGGTTCCGAGCGGTACGAATGTCCGCCCGGCCTGCGCGGCTATCAACGGATGATGGAGGTCGACCGCGCGGCCCGGCTGCACAATCAAGGCCGTCTGCGTCGCCTATCGCTCGACCATGGCGACGAAGTGCGGATTTTCTGCGCTCATGACGCGGTCGAATTCGAGCTTTTGAGCGGCACCGGTCCGACCATGCCGCTCTAGGCGAAACATGGTTCGACAAGCATCTCGACCGAAGAACCATTCTGGCGAACAACGGTTGTTATCGATGAACGCATATCACCAGGACAAGGCATCATGACCGAACGTAACGAGAAGCACGGCGCCCTTCACCGCGCGGTAGACAAGGCAGCCGACACTGTCGGCGGAATGGTCGGCCGCGCATCGGCCAACACGGCAGGCTCGCATTCCGCCGGGTCGTTCGTCGAAAGTGCCGCACTGGGCGACATGTACGAGATCGCCGCGGGCAAGGTCGCCTTGCAGCATGCCCGATCCGAAAAGGTGAAGGAAGCAGCCGGCATGATGGTGGAAGATCATACCGCCAGCACGGAAAGGCTTCGCGCTGCTCTGCAGGCGAGCGAGACGCCGGATCTGCCGGGGTTGCCGGACTCGATCGACGCGGGGCGCAAGTCGCTGCTCGACCACTTGCAGGCGACGCCAGCCGAAGCCTTCGATCGGATGTATGTCGATCAGCAGGTGCTCGCGCACAAGGAGACCGTCGATCTCATGACGGGCTATCGCGACGCGGGGGACGACCCGGCACTGCGTTCATACGCTGCCGAGACAGCTGAAGTGGTCGAACGCCATCTGGCGCATATGGAGCAGCTGAAAGCGGATTTCGATCGTGGGGGCGTTCGGTAAGACGCTGAATCCAGAGGCGAGCTATCGCTGCTGCATAGCGGAATGACGGCAGGGAAGCCGACTGAACTCGTTACACGGTGCGATGCGGCTCTCTTGGAACAGTTCCAGCGCGTTGTTGGGCGGTTCCGGGCCGGGTCAAACCTGTGCCGCTCGGAACCCGATTGCGATCGAGGCTACAGGACTGTGATTGCGCATCAAAACTATCCCGTCTAAATAATTGTAACCTTTAGCAAGTTTGACACATTTGCAGTTGCGCTGCTTGTTCATCGCAGTAATGGCGGGCTGGGCTCAGCCGAGGTCTGGATGTAAATGCCGCCGACGAACGATGACTTTCTGCCGTACCGAACCGGAGAGAGCGTCGTCATATCAGATCGGATTGGCTGGACCTCTATCTCACCGCGCCGACCGACAGAGTCACCCTTTGCCAAACGAGACGGTGGCAGCGTTTCGCAAGTCACCGGCGCTAATCCGAAGGGCTTTCCGCTCGGCCGCATCGCGGCAGGTCGCTCATCTGATTTAAGACTACCGCCTTGCAAGAGGGATGCCCGCGCCGGGCATGCGCCGGTTTCCGCGTGGTCGCGCAAGGCCGGTGTAAACTACGACAGGCAGCCCGGCACGCGCTGCGCGATGCCGTTCGACGCTGGAGGTAACCCGCCTCGCTAGACACGTTTTCGCATTCTTTCGACCGTGTCCGCGGCGCGGGCCCGCATCCGGTTTCAACCTATTCGAGTGTACGATGAACGAGCAGACGCCTAATCCCCAACTTGCCGCCGGCGCGGCACCGATGTCCGGCTCCGCTTGTCGCGAGGCATCCAGCGAGATGCTGGGCGATCTGCCAATTGTCGTATTTTCGCACCTGCGCTGGGATTTCGTGCGCCAGCGCCCGCAGCACCTTCTCAGCCGCTTCGCCCGCGAGCGTGAGGTGTGGATGTGGGAGGAGCCGATCGGGTGCGAGCATCCGCTGCCCTATCTGGAGTATCATCGCTTTCCGGCGGACCGCGTCACCAGCCTGCGGCCGCGTCTGCCGCATTGGTGGTCGGCCGAGGAACAGACCGCCGCCCTGGCCGAACTCTACGCGGTATTCCTGCAGCAGAGCGTACGCACCGCGCCGATCGCCTGGTATTACACCCCGTTGATGCGCGCCTTCAGCGCCGGGGAAGAGGCCGCTCTCGTGGTTTACGATTGCATGGACGAACTGTCCGCCTTCGCTCATGCCGATGCCGCCTTGCTGAGGCACGAGGCCGAATTGCTGGCCAACGCAGACGTCGTCTTCACCGGCGGGCGCAGCCTGTACGAGGCGAAACGGCGGCGCGCCGCCAATGTGCATGCCTTTCCCTCTGCGGTCGACCGCGCCCATTTCGCCGCCGCCCGTAAAACCCCGCGCGAGGCGGGCGGCGCGGATGGCATGCCGACGGCAGGCTATTTCGGCGTCATCGACGAGCGGTTGGATATGCGGATGATCGCCGAACTGGCGGCGGCGCGGCCCGGCTGGCGTATCGAGATGGTCGGCCCGGTGGTCAAGATCGACCCCGCCACCCTGCCGCAGGCGGAGAATATCGCTTGGCTCGGCCCGCGCGATTACAGCGAGCTGCCCGGGGTCCTCGCCGGGTGGGACGTGGCCATCATGCCGTTCGCCCTGAACGAGGCGACGCGCTACATCAGCCCGACCAAGACGCCGGAATACCTTTCGGGCGGGCGGCCAGTGGTATCCACCGCGATCGCCGACGTGGTCGCCGATTGGGGGCACTCGCCGGGCGTCTGGATCGCCGGCGACAGCGAAGCCTTCGCAAACGCGCTCGACGCGGCGGCCGATCTGCCGGGCGAGGGCGACTGGCTGACGGCGGTCGACCATCAGCTCGACACGATCAGCTGGGATACGACGCAACGGCGCATGGCCGACCTGATGGGCGAGGCGCTTTCCCAACGGACGCACGGCCCCCGCTGCACGGACGTTGCGACATCCACCGGCCCGGGGGCCAAGCCTTACGACGTGCTGGTGGTCGGCGCCGGGTTCGCCGGTTCCGTCATGGCCGAGCGGTTGGCGGCCGATAGCGGCAAGCGCGTGCTGGTGATCGACCGGCGCCCGCACATCGCCGGCAACGCCTATGACGAGCTCGACGCTGCGGGCGTGATGATCCATCGATATGGCCCGCATATCTTCCACACCAACAGCGACGATGTGTTCGCCTATCTGTCGCGGTTCACGGCCTGGCGCCCTTACGAGCATCGCGTGCTGGCGGAAGCCAGAGGCAAGCGCGTGCCGATGCCGATCAACCGCACCACGCTGGAACAGCTCTACGATATCGACCTGCCGGACGATGCATCCGCCGCGGCCTTTCTCGCCGCCCAGGCGGTGCCGCGCGATCCCATCGTCACTTCCGAGGACGTGGTCGTCAGTGTCGTGGGGACCGACCTGTACCAGACGTTCTTCCAGGGTTACACGCGCAAGCAATGGGGCCTCGATCCCTCGCAGCTCGACAAGACGGTAACGAGCCGGGTGCCGACCCGCACCAACCGCGACGACCGGTATTTCCAGGATCGCCACCAGGCCATGCCGCGTGACGGGTTCACCGCCATGTTCGCCCGGATGCTCGACCATCCGCGCATTACCCTGCGCACCGGTACCGAGTTCGCCGATCTCGATGCCGAGGCGCTGGCGGACCACGTGGTTTTTACCGGCCCGATCGACGAGTATTTCGATTATCGGTACGGGCGGCTGCCCTATCGCAGCCTGACGTTCCGCCACGAGACCCTGCCGCAGGAAAGCTTCCAGGATGCTTCGGTGGTCAACTTTCCGTCGGAAGACGTACCTTATACCCGCATCACCGAATACAAGAAGCTGACCGGGCAGAGCCACCCCGCCACCTCGATCAGCTACGAGTATCCGTGTGACGAGGGCGATCCCTACTATCCCATCCCGCGGCCCGACAATCAGGCGCTGTTCCAGAAATACGATGCGCTGGCCCGGGCGACCCCGAACGTCACCTTCGTCGGGCGGCTGGCGAATTATCGCTACTACAACATGGACCAGGTGATCGGGCAGGCGCTTGCCACCTACCGCCGCCTGTCCGAACGCGCGGATCGCGACATGGCCGAGACGGCCGAGTGATGCGGATCTGCCTGGCGACCGACAGCCTCGCGCCTTCGGGCATGGGGGTCCACATCCTGGCGCTGGCCGAGGCGCTGGAGGATTGCGCGGTGACGGTCGTGGCCGTGGCGGGGACCGATCTGTTCGCGGCGGCCCGGCGCCGTTACCCCGTGCGCGCCTGGTCGGACGATGCGGCGTTCGATACCTGGCTGCGCGCGAGCGGGTTCGACATCGTGCACGTCCATGCCGGGATCGGCTGGGAAGGGCACGGTTTGGTCCGCGCGGCGGTGCGGGCGGGCATCCCGGTGGTGCGGACGGAACACCTGCCATGCCTGATTACCGACGAGGGCCAGCGTGCCGACTATGCCGATGCGACGCGGCTGGCTGCGGCCGTGATCGCCGTGAGCGATGCCGTGGCGGCATCCTACCGTGACAGCGGCCTGCTGCATGCCGCCGACGCGACCACGGTGCGAAACGGTATCGCCGCACCCGCGCGATCCGTTTCTGCCTCGCTGGCCCGCTATGAACGGACAGGGACACGGCCGCTCTTGCTGAGCATCGGGCGCCTGACCGCGCAAAAACGTCACGACCTGTTGGTCGATGCGGTCGGCATGCTTGCGGGGCAGGGCCGCCCTGTGGATCTGGCAATCGTGGGCGACGGGCCCGATCGCGCGGCCCTGATCGAGCATATGCGCGCTCTCGGCATGGCAGGTCATGTTCGCCTGCTGGGCGAGCGGCGCGATGTGGCCAGCCTGATGGCCTCGGCCGATCTTTATGTCCATGCCGCCGCGTTCGAGGGCCTGCCGCTCGTGCTGCTGGAGGCGATGGCGGCGCACTTGCCGATCGTCGCGGTGCCGGGGCCGGGCATCGACGAGACCCTCGATACGGATACCGCCATGCTGGCGAGCGCCCCCGATGCGCCCGCCCTGGCCGCCGCCATTGCCGCCGCGCTGGACGATCCGGCAGGCGCCCGGGTCCGCGCCGCCGCCGCCGCGTCTTGCCAGGCCGACCAGTTCACCGCCGCCCGCATGGCGAGCGAGACTCGCGCCATCTACCAGGCGCACGCACGAAAGGATGCCAAATTGCCCAGCTTGAGGATCGGTTTCGTTGGGGCGGGCGGCATCGCGCAGCGCCACGCCAACGTACTCGCCACGATGGACGACGTTCGCATCGCGGCGGTCTGCGATGCCGACGCCGCGCGCGCCGGTGACCTTGCTGCCGGGCACGGCGCCGAGGTCTTTGCCGATTTGAAAGCGATGCTCGCGGCGCAACTCTGCGATGCGGTGTTCGTCTGCGTGCCGCCCTTCGCCCACGGCCCGATCGAGGATGCGCTGATCGCCGCGAACCTGCCGTTCTTCGTGGAAAAGCCGGTGGCGCTGTCGCTGGCGGATGCCGAGCGCACCGCCGATGCGATCGACGCGGCGGGCCTCATCACCGGTGTCGGCTATCACTGGCGCTGGCTCGATTCGCTCGATGCCGTGCGCGATGCGCTGGGCGGCCGCAAGCCGCGCCTCGCCTCGGGCTACTGGCTCGATTCGACCCCTCCGGTGGACTGGTGGGGGCGGCAGGAACAATCAGGTGGACAGATGGCCGAGCAGGCCACCCATGTCATCGATCTGGCCCGCTATCTGTGCGGCGATGTCGAACTGGCTTTCGGGCTTGCCGAACATTCGCCGCGCGATGCTTTTCCCGCGCTCGACGTGGCGACCGCGTCTACTGCCAGCCTGCGCTTTGCCGATGGCACGATCGGCAATTTCGCGGCGACCTGCCTGCTGGGCTGGAGCCACCGGGTCGGCCTCCACCTGTTCGGAGACGGTTTCGCGGTGGAGATCACCGATCACGACGTGATGATCGACGTAGGCGCGGGCCGCCCGGTGACGCCCAACCATTCCGACCCCGTCTGGCGGCAGGATCGCGCCTTCGTGGAGGCCGTGATGGGGCAGGGCAATGCCATTCGCTGTACCTATCGCGACGCGCTGGACACGCTGCGGGTGACCGAGGCCGTGGCGCGATCCGTCCGCACCGGACAAGCCATCAGCATCGCCGTCGACGCAGAGCAGGCGCCATCGGCGGAGCTTGCCGCATGAGCCACCGCCACATCCGCAGCCTGGGTTTCGAAGCGCCGGGCGTGCCGTTCTTCACCGGCTATGACGAGGGGCCGCCCGCGCCATCGGACCTGCGCATCGATACGCTCTATTCCGGTTTCTCCGCCGGTACCGAACTGACCTTCATGAAGGGCACCAACCCCTACCTCCATTCCCGGTGGGACGAGGAACGGCGCATCTTCATCGCCGGCGAGGCCGGAATGCATTACCCGGTCCCCTTCGTGGGCTACATGGAAGTGGGCCGGGTCAGCGAGGGGGAGGCGCAGGGCGTGCCCACCGGCAGCGTGATTGCCGGGGCATGGGGCCACAAGAGCGGCCACACCATCGATCCGGGGCGCGACCGTTTCTTCGCGCTGCCGCAAGCCATCGACCCGATCCTGGGCATCTATGTCGGCCAGATGGGGCCGATCGCGGCGAACGGCATCCTCTACGCCGATCACGAGCTGGTCGGGCGGGATTGCACCCGGCTGGGCGCTTCGCTGGCCGGACGACCGGTGCTGGTCTTCGGCGCGGGCGTGGTCGGGTTCCTCACCGCGCTGTTGGCACAGGCCGCCGGGGCGAGCGAGGTGGTCATTGCCGATCCCTCGCCGTTCCGCCGACTGCGGGCCGAAACGTTGGGCCTGACCGCCATGACCGAGGATGAAGCGATCGGCCATGCCAAGGCGCGCTGGAAGGGCGCGGACCTCGTCTTCCAGACCCGCGCCAGCGGCGAGAGCCTGCACAACGCGATGAAGGCTTTGCGCCCCCACGGGACGGTGATCGACCTAGCATTCTACCAGGGCGGGGCGGATGCGGTGCGGTTGGGCGAGGAATTCCATCACAACTGGCTATCGCTGCGCTGCGCACAAATCGGCCGCGTGCCGCGCGGGATGGAACAGTTGTGGGATCACGAGCGCCTCGGCCGGGAAACGATCGCGCTGCTCGAAAGCCGCGGCCCCGAAATCCGCCAGCAGCTGATCACCCATGTCGTGCCTATCGACGAAGCGCCCGACTTCCTGCGCACGCTGGTCGCCGAGCGGCCGGACTTCATCCAGATCATCTTCGCCTACGAATGACCGCGAAGGTGACGACAATTGCCGCGCAAGACCGCCCCTTGCGGGTCCTGTTCGTGTTCGCCTGGCTGGTGGTCGGCGGCGAGGAAACCGAGGTCCGGTTGCTTGCCGAAGGGCTCGATAAGGCGCGCTTCACCATCGATGTGGTGGCCTGCTTCCGCAAGCCGGGCATGCCCGAACAGACGCATGAACAATTGCGCGCCGCCGGCGTGCGCGTCGACACCACGCCCTACCAACTCGATTTCGAAGCCACGGTCGCTTATCTTGCCGCGATCCTCCCCGGCTACGACGTGGTCGTTTCGTGCCAGAACGTCGCCGATATCTACCCCGCGCTGGAACGATTGCACCTGCGCCCGCCGCTGATCGAGCATGGCGGGCTGGTGTCCGAAGCACTCGCCGGACCCAAGCATTTCACCAATCGATATATCGGCGTGTGCGAGACGATCCGCGCCGCCGCCGCCAGCCGCATGGAGGAGCGCGCGCATCACGCGCTGGCAATCCCCTCGATGGTCGACCTCGCCGCCTTCCGGCCCCAGATGCGGGAGCCGACACGAGCCGCCCTGGGTATCAAGCCCGATCGCGTCCTGATCGGCTGGGTTGGGCGACTGGACGCCAAGAAGCGGGTGGAGGACTTCATTGCCGCCGCCGCCATCGTTGCCCGGTCGCGCGCGGACGCGGACTTCGTCGTCATCGGCGGACCGGATGCCTTCATGCCGGACTATGCCGATCAGCTCGTCGCGCAGGCGAAGGCCGCGGGGCTGGGTCCGCGCCTGCAATTCACCGGCGACCGGGAGGACGTGTCCGATCTGCTCTGCGCGCTCGACATCTTCGTATGGCTGTCGCGCGGCGAGGGGATGCCCCATGTCATCGCCGAAGCCGGTGCCGCGCGCCTGCCGGTGATCGCCACGCCCGATAACGGCGCGCTCGAACAGATTGCGGATGGCGTGTCGGGCGTGTTCGTCCCGCACGAGGATCCCGCTGCCGTTGCGGCCGCGATGGTGGCGCTGATCGACGACCCGGCCCGCCGCCGGGCCCTTGGCGAAGGGCTGCGGGTCAAGGTCGAACGCGACTATGCCACCGCCGCGGTGCTGCCCCGATGGGACCGGGTGCTGCGCGAGGTTGCGGCCGAACGCCAACGCCCCGCAGCCACGCCCCCGCTGTTCGAAAGCCCGGTGCTCGGCGGGTTCGAGTGTTCGTCGCACCGGCGCCACGGCGATGGCGAGCGACGCGACATGATCGCCTTGACCGACCACGATCGCCAGGCGGAGGAGGATTACCGGCTGGCCGCCACTCTCGGCATGACGACCGTGCGCGACGGGCTGCGCTGGCACCTGATCGAGGCGGTGCCAGGCCGCTTCGATTGGGACAGTGCAGAACACCAGATCGACGCCTCGGCCAGCACCGGCACGCGGGTCATCTGGGACCTGCTGCACTATGGCACGCCCGACTGGCTCGACATCTGGGGAGCGGGGTTCCGCGACCGGTTCGTGACCTTCGCCCTCGCCGCGGCCGATCGGCTGGCTGGCGCCCTGCCGGGACCGCTCTATCTGTGCCCCGTCAACGAAATCAGCTTCTTTTCGTGGGGCGGCGGGGATGCAGGCTACCTCAACCCCTTCGCGCGCGGACGGGGGCACGAGCTGAAGGTGCAGCTGGCCGGCGCGGCCATCGCCGCGACCCGCGCTATCCGCGCCCGGCACCCGGACACGCGCTTTTTCACCGCCGAGCCGCTGATCAATATCCTGAACGATCCCGCCCGCCCTCACGAAGCGCTCCAGGCCGAGGGCCACCGGCTCAGCCAGTTCCAGGCGTTCGACATGCTCGCCGGCACTTCGTGGCCGCAACTGGGCGGCGCGCCGGACACGCTCGACGTGGTTGGCGTCAATTTCTATCACAACAATCAGTGGATCCACGGCGGCCCCTCGCTCGACTGGCGCGATCCGGCCTGCCGCAGCCTGTCCTCCCTGCTGGCGGAGGGTTATGCCCGCTATGGCCGCCCGATCTTCATCGCCGAGACCGGTATCGAAGCGGACGAGCGCCCGGCATGGATCGCCTATGTCGCCCGCGAAGCCGCCGTCGCCCGCGACCTCGGAGTGCCACTGGAAGGGGTGTGCCTGTATCCGGTCATCGGCCATGTGGGCTGGGACGACGATCGCTATTGTCCCAACGGACCGATCGATCAGGCACCCGACGGTACCCGTACAATCCACCAGCCATCCCGGGTGGCACTGACGAGCCTGTCGGGGGTGTTTCAGGATGGCAACGCCGCCTAGCCCGGCTGGCGGGGGACGATCGATCTCCACGCACGGGTCGCGCAGGCGATTGCGGACCGGAACCCGGAACTGGCAGCGCGGACGATGGACGCGCATTCGCGCGTTCGATCGGTGATTCGTTTGACAATTTGCGGAGGATCGGTCCTGGATCGGGCGGATCTGACATTCGGTTATCGGCCACTCTCCGCTGAAGGAGCGCGGGATTAGTCATGCCGGAGACCAAATTTCTTATCGGACCCGTTCGGCTCGCTCTTCGCTGCCGATCATCGGAAGGTCCCCTCTTCTGATCGAGCGAGTGCTCTTCCAAATGTGGCCTTCGGGGTGGGCGAAGTCGCGGCCGTACACGACATCGTATTTGCGCGCCGGATTGGCTTTGACCATAGCATGCACCGCAGCGCGATCACGCAGCTCAGTGCCAGCATCATCTGCCCGCCAACCTATTCCGATCCGACCGCCGCGTGGAAGGCGACGAAGGAGCTTGCGAGGTTCGCCTCGCTGTCGATGAGGTTCTGGCGGCTGGCGATCAGCTGGCGCTGGGCGTCGAGGACGTCGAACAGGGATGCCAGGCCCTCGCGGTACAGGGCGTTGGACTGCGCCAGGGCGGTTTCGCTTTGTGCGATGGCTTCGGCAAGGTCCTCGTTGCGCGCGCGGTAGGCCTCGATCGACGTCAGCGCGTTCTCCACCTCTCCCAGCGACTGGAGGAAGATCGCGCGATATTCGGCCAGGCGGGCCTGCGCCTCGAACCGGGCGGCATCCACTTCCGCCCGGCGGCGGCCGCCGTCGAACAGCGGCAGATCGATGGCGGCACCCAGCGAGAGCAGGAAATCGCCGAAGATACCGCCGAGCGATCCGTCCCCCAGGCCGAGCGTGCCGGGGATGGTCAGCGAAGGCCGCAGATCCGCCTGCTCGATCCCGATCTCGGCCGCCGCGCGCGCGAGCCGGGCCTCCGCCGCGAGAATGTCCGTCCGGCGGCGCAGAAGGTCGGCCGGAACGCCCGCAGGCGGGCCGAGCCCGTAGCCGGGTATCCGCGCATTCGCGGGGGCCGACACGGCAAAAACGCCCGGCGGCTCCGCCAGCAGGACCGCGAGGGCGTTTTCCGCCTCCGACCGCGCGATCACGATCAGCCCGCGCCGCGCCCGGGTCTGCGCCAGGTCGGCGGCGGCCCGGCGCACGTCGAGATTGGCAGCAAGGCCCGCCTCGAAGCGCAGGGTGACGATGCGCAGGGTCTGTTCCTGCAAGTCGGTCGACTGGTCGAGCAGTTCCAGCTGCGCCCCGGTGCGGCGGTATTCGACATACTGGCTGGCGATGGCCGCGGCGACCAGCCGGCGCTGGTCGGCCAGCAGATAGTCCTGCTCGGCATAATTCGCCGCGGCCGCCCTGATCTCGGCGGCGAGCCTGCCGTTGATGTCGGGATTGAACAGGCCGAACAGGCCCGCATCCGCCGTGACTCTGGCGTCATCGGGAAGCGCGATCCCCGCGCCGCCCTCGCCATCCACCGCAGGCAGGCGATCCGACCGCTCGGCGCGCAACAGGGCCGCCGCCGAGGAGAGGCGATCGGATGCCGCATCCACATCGAGATTGGCGGCAAGCCCGCGCCGGACGAGCGCGTCGAGCACCGGATCGTCGAACCCGCGCCACCATAGCGAATAGAGGCCGGAGGGCGGAAGATCGGCGGCATAAGTGGCCGGGGCGGCCACCGGCGGTTCGATTATGACGGGATCGACGGTGGCACAGCCCGACAGGGCAGCGACGCCAGTCATCAGCACGACGAACCTTTTCATGCAGGCGCCATCGTCATGTCTTCGTCCACGTCATCGATCTCGGCGTTGAGCTTTTCGAGATCGACGCTGCGCGGCTTTCCGAACGGCGCGATCGCCAGATAGATGACCGGGGTGAGGAAGAGCGTGAAGATACCGGCGATACCCAGTCCGCCGAAGATGACCCACCCGATCGACTGGCGGGCTTCCGATCCGGCCCCGCTCGCCAGAACCAGTGGCAGGGCACCGATCACCGTCGAGGTGAGCGTCATCGCGATGGGGCGCAGGCGGATCGCGGCAGCTTCCTGCACCGCTTCGCGGACGTCGCGCCCCTGATGGCGCAACTGGTCCGCGAATTCGACGATGAGGATGCCGTTCTTCGCCATCAATCCGATCAGCATCACCAAGCCGATCTGGGAATAGATGTTGAGCGACACGCCCGTGAGGAACAGCGAGAAGATCGCCGCCGCCAGCGCGAAGGGCACCGTCAGCAGGACGACCAGCGCGCTGGTCAGGCTTTCGAACTGGGCCACCAGCACGAGGAAGACGATCAGGAGCGCGAAGCCGAAGGTGAGAAGGAAATCGTTCGAGGCTTCTTCCAGGCTTTCCGCATCGCCTTGCAGGATCATGGAGATGCCCGGGCCGATGGTCTCGTCCGACAGGCGCTCGATCTCGTCCACCGCTTCGCGCAGGGGTGTTCCGGCCTCGATATCGGCGCTGACCTCGATCGCCCGGCGCTGTTCGGTGCGTTCCAGTTCCGCCGCGACCCCTTCTTCCTCGATCGACGTCACGGTGGAGAGGGGGATAAGCGATTCTCGGCCCTCCACGCTGCCGCGGATGTAGAGATTGCCGAGATCGGACGGATTGGTGATGGTGACCGCCTGCGCGGTCAGAAAGATCGGCACCGCCTGATCGCCGACATTGAGGTCCACCACGTCCTCCCCATCGACCATCGTGCGCAAGGTCTGCGCCAGATCCTCCAGATCGACGCCGAGATCGGCCGCCCGCTGGCGATCGATCCGCAGCGACAATTGCGGCTGGGTCGGTTGATAGGAAACCTCGGCATTGGAAAGGATGGTGGACTGCGTATCGATCGCATCGGCGAGTGCCTGCGCCGAGGCATAGATCCCGTCGTAATCCGCCCCGGTCAGCGCCACTTCGATGCCTTCGCCCCCGCCGCCGAAGCTCAGCGTTCCGCGCCCGCGCGCATTGGTGCGCGATCCGGGGATTTCCTGCAGCGGATCCTGCAATTCCTCGACGATCTCGGTCTGGCTGCGGTCCCGCTCGCTCCAGTCGGCAAGTTGTGCGGTCACGCGCACCCGGTTGGGGTCGTAGCGGCCGACGATGGAAAAGGTGCTGCGGATCGTCCCGTCGTCCAGATAGGGTTCGAGAACCTGCTCCACCTCGTCGAGTTCGCCGTCCATGAAAGCGATGCCAACCCCATCGGGGCCGGTGGCATCGACTTCGATCACCCCCCGGTCCTCGTCCGGCACGAGTTCGTTCTCGAGCGAGGGATAGAGCAGGACGGCCGCCCCGGCGGCCATGATCGAGACGATACCGGCGAGTTTCGGCCGGTCTAGGCAGCGCGCCAATGCCCGGTCGTACCACGCATTGGCCTTCCGACCCCAGCGCGACAGGCGGCCCGGTTCGTCCTCGCTACTCGTCAAGTCGAACTGGGCGGCCAGCGCCGGGACCAGCGTGAGCGCGACGAAGCTCGACAGGACCACCGCCACCGCCAGCACGAAGCCGAATTCGCGGAACAGGCGGCCGGTCTCCGATGGCAGGAAACTGATCGGCAGGAAGACCGACACCAACACCGCCGTCGTGGCGACGACAGCGAAGAACACCTGTCGCGTTCCCAGCACCGATGCGGCGCGCGGCCCCAAACCCTTGTTCTGCAGTCGCTGCGCGTTTTCGAGGACGACGATTGCATCGTCCACGATCAGCCCGGTTGCCAGCACGAGCGCCAGCAGGGTCAGCAGATTGATCGAGAAGCCCATCAGCCAGATGCCCGCGATCACCCCGACCAGGGCGACCGGGATCGTGGCGCTCGGCACCACAGTCGGGCGCCAGGCGCGGAAGAACAGTAGCATCGTGACGATGACGATGGCGATGGTGAAGCCCAGGGTGATCAGCACTTCGCGCACCGAAATGCGGATGAAATCGGCATCGTCGGACACGATCTGGATGGTCAGATCGTCGAACCGCTCGTTCAATCGGTCGACGCTCTGCCGGATGCTGTCCGAGATTTCGATCGTGTTGGAACTGGCCTGCCGCACCACGCCCAGTCCCACGATCGGGACGCCGTCGAGGCGAACGAAATTGGTCGCATTGGCGGGCGCGAAATCGGCCTGGGCCACGTCGCCGATCCGCGTCGTGCCCGATATCACCACGTTCTCGATCCTGGCGGGATCGGTCGCACTGGCCTCGGCCCGCACGACCAGTTCCTGCGCGTCGGAGCGGAAGGAGCCGACCGGCACGTCGTATGGCGCCTGCTCCAGCGCGTTGGCGACGTCGGGCAGGGTCAGGCCGAACCGGTTGAGCCGCGCCGGGTCGACCGCGACGCGCATCTGCCGGGCGCGGGTGCCGAATTCCTCGATACTGGCAACCCCCTCTGCCGCCAGCAATTCGGGCACGATGTCGTTCTCGACCACGCGGGTCAGCTCGGCCTCGTCATAGCGCGCAGACTGGACCGCCAGCGTCATGATCGATTGCGCGTCCTGATCGGCCTTGACGACGGTCACCTGCTCGACCCGGTCGGGCAGGTCGCGCGTGACCCGGCTGACCGCCTCGCGCACGTCGGAGGCGGCGGTGTCGAGATCGACGCCCGGATTGAACTCGACCCGGATGCGCGAATTGTTCTCCTCGCTGGAGGAATTGATCTGGCGAACCCCGGAAACGCGCGCCACGGCATTTTCCAGCAGGCTCGTCACCTCCGAATCCATCGTGCTGGGCGCCGCGCCGGGAAGGTTCGCCGTCACCGAGACGATCGGCCGGTCGACATTGGGAAGTTCGCGCACCTCCACTCCCATCAGCGCGGCGATGCCCGCGATGACGATCAGGAGATTGAGGACACCGATCAGCAGCGGCCGCTTGACCGCCAGCATGGGCAGGTCGAACTTATCCCGCATCGCGCGTGCCGGCCTGGCGGCCGGGCGTGGCTGGGGCAGGGGTTGAGGCAGAGGCGGGGCGGCTGCGGACCTGGACATCCTGCTGGCCTTTCGCACCGCCGCGCACGAGGCGGATATCCTGCCCGTCGCGCACTTTCTGCACCCCTTCGACGATTACGCGATCCCCGGTGCGCAATCCTCCATCGACCAGGACCGTCCCGTCACGCCGCGAAGTGATCGTCACCGGAATCCGCCTGGCCTTGCCGTCGCGCACCACGAACAGGTGCGATCCCTCGCCGCCCCAGGCGATCGCCTGTTCGGGCACCGAGGGGCGCGCCTCGCCGGCGCGGGTGAAGGTGACGCGGAAGCTCATCCCCGGGCGCAGCCTATCGTTCCCGTTCTCGATCGCGGTGCGGACGATGAAATTGCGGCTGTCCTGCGAAATGCGCGTGTCGGTCGCCGCGACGCGGGCATCGATCGTGCGCGCCGGATCGGAGAAGGGTTGCACCTCCACGACCTGCCCCGGCCGCAGGGCGTTGAAGATCGATTCCGGTGCGGGAAAATCCACGAACAGCGTCGAGCGCTGGTCGATCTGGGTGACCGGCGTCTGATCGTTGACCGTATCGCCCACATCGACCTCGGTCAGGCCGACATGGCCGGAAAACGGCGCGCGGACGGTGCGGTCCGCCAAGGCGACCTGTGCCTGCTGCAACGCGACCCGCGCCGAGGCGAGCGCCGTTTCCCCCGCCTCGATCTGACTTTCGGAGAGCGCCCCGGTATCCTCGATCCGGCGATAGCGGCTGAGCAACTGGTCCGCCTCGCGCACATTGACCCGCGCGGCCTCGACCGCGAGCCGTTCCTGCCGATCGTCGAGGCGGAGCAGCGGCTGGCCTTCGCGCACGAAATCGCCCGCGGTAAACAACACGCTGGTCACCCGCCCGGCGGTCTCGGCAAAAACCTCCGCCGAAGTCGCCGCCCGGGCCGATCCGATTGCCTCGATCTCCACCTGTTCCGGAAGGACGCGAACTTCCTGTGCGACCACCGGCACGGGCTTGCGCGCACGCTCTTCCTCGGGCTCGCTGCAGCCGGTTGCGACGAGAACACTGAAAACCGTCAATTTTCTGAAAAGCGATGGAGGCACGCCCGCACGCTAATTGATAAGGGTTGGCAGGGGAAGGGCTAGCGGGCGCGTGGCGCGGCACAATGCGACGGACTGCATTGGCAGAGCAATTGGGGCGTTTTGCTTTAACGGTTGACGGACCGTGGAAGCACTTGTCCGGTTAGTTGCAGGATTACGTAAGGTCGGTCAGTCAGTCAGGGCATTCGCTTGGAAACGGCGCGCCCTATATCGATCCGCATACTCGCAACGATGTCTTTCCCGATGAACGCTAATGACGCGGACAGAACCTTGCGGCGCAGCGCAGGTCACCTAAGGGCTTCGTGTGACGGTAACGGATTTCTACAGTGACGATCTGGAGCAGCTGGAGCGCACAGGGCGCCGCCGTGCCCTCGCTGCCGCGAACGGGCGCGACTTTTCCTCCAACGACTATCTTGCTCTTGCCGGATCGCCTGCCCTGCGCGCGGCCGCTGAAGAGGCACTGGCGAGAGGCGTCGGGGTGGGGGCGGGCGGTTCCCGCCTGCTGCGCGGCAATGCGCCCGAACATATCGCGCTGGAAGCCGATGCCGCCCGTTTCTTCGGTTGCGAGAGCGCGCTGTTCACCGGTTCGGGCTATGCTGCCAACAGCCTGATCGTCTCGACCCTGCCGCAGCGCGAAGACCTCGTTCTGTACGACGAACTGATCCATGCCAGCATGCACGAGGGCATGCGGCTTTCGCGCGCGCCATTCCAAGCCTTCGCACATAACGACGTCGATGCCGCCGCGGATGCGATCGCCCTGTGGCGCGCCGGGGGCGGACGTGGAACGCCTTGGATCGCGTTCGAGACGCTTTACAGCATGGACGGCAATACCGCGCCGGTCGCCGATTTCGCAGGCCTTGCCGAGCGGACCGGCGCCATGTTGCTGATCGACGAAGCGCATGCGGTGGGCGTTTGCGGGCCGGGCGGGCGCGGTCTGGCGGCGCAATTGCAGGGGCGCGAGAACGTCGTCACGCTGGCGACCTGCGGCAAGGCGCTGGGCTGCGAAGGCGCGCTGATCCTCGGCCCGGCCGTGCTGCGCGATTTTCTGATCAACCGGGGGCGGGGCTTCATCTTCTCGACCGCGCCGTCTCCCCTGATCGCCGCTATCGTTCGCCAAAGCCTCGCTATCGTCGGCCAAGCGGATGACCGGCGCAAGCGCCTGCGCGACCTGATCGGGGCGGCGGGCGCTCATCTCGCGGCGCTTGGAATCGCACCCAGCGGCACGCATATCCAACCCGTGCCGGTCGGCGAGATCGATCGAACCATGCGCATCGCAGCAGAACTGCAGGCGCGCGGCTTCGATGTGCGGGGCATCCGTCCGCCGACCGTGCCGGCGGGCACCGCGCGGCTGCGCGTATCCATCACCCTCAACACCGACGAGGCCGAGATCGCCGACCTCGCCGCCGCATTGGGAGACCTGCTTTGAAGACGATTGTGGTCACCGGGACTGACACCGATATCGGCAAGACGGTCTTCGCCGCCGGCCTGACCCGGGCCTTGGGCGCGTCCTACTGGAAGCCGGTCCAGGCCGGCCTCGACGACGGGTCAGACAGTGCGCGGGTGGTGCGCCTCGGCGTTCCCGCCGCGTCCGTCATTCCGGAAGCCTATCGCCTGAGCGAGCCATGTTCACCCCACCGTGCGGCCGAACTCGACGGCGTCGCCATCGATCCGGCCCGCCTCGCCTTGCCAAGTGTCGAGGGGCCGCTGGTGGTCGAAGGGGCGGGCGGCGCGCTCGTACCCGTGACCCGCGATCTTCTCTATGCCGACCTGTTCGCGCGCTGGGGGGCGCCGGTCGTGATCGTCGCTCGCACGGCGCTCGGGACGATCAATCATTCCCTGCTGACGATCGAGGTGCTGCGGGCGCGGGGCGTCGCGATCCTCGGCGTGGCTTTCGTCGGCGAAGCGCAGGAGGACAGCGAGGCGACCATCTGCGCGATCGGCAATGTCGCACGTCTCGGCCGGCTCGCGATGCTGGACCCGCTGAATGCCGAAACGCTGGGTGATGCCTTCGCGGCAGGCTTTCCCGGGGGCGCATGGCGATGAACGGCTCCCCCATCTGGCATCCCTTCACCCAGCACGGCCTCGGCGAACCCATCCCCGAAGTCGTGCGCGGTGAAGGCGCACTGCTGCATACCAAGGACGGTGCACAGGTAATCGACGCGATCTCGTCCTGGTGGGTGACGACGCATGGCCATGCCCATCCGCGCATCGCGGCGGCGATTGCCGAACAGGCGGCGGTCCTCGACCAGATCATCTTTGCCGGCTGGACCCACGGCCCCGCCGAACAACTCGCCCGGAGCCTGCGCGAACTGATGCCGGCGTACCTGACCCGCGTGTTCTTCTCCGACAGCGGATCGACCAGCGTCGAGGTCGCGCTGAAGATGGCGCTAGGCTACTGGCTCCATCGGGGTGAGCCGCGCCATCGCATCCTCGTGATGGACAGCGGCTATCACGGCGACACGATCGGCACCATGTCGGTCGGCGCGCGGGGGGCGTTCAACCGGGCCTACGAGCCGTTGCTGTTCGACGTGACCTCGATCCCGTTTCCCGCGCAGGGCGCCGAGCAGCGGACGCTCGATGCGCTGGAAGACGCATGCCGCGACGGCGCGGCGGCGTTCGTCGTCGAGCCGCTGGTTCTGGGCGCGGGCGGGATGCTGATGTATCCGGCGCAGACGCTGGCGGAGATGCGCGGGATCTGCATGCGGCACGGTGTCTTGTTCATCGCGGACGAGGTGATGACCGGTTGGGGGCGAACCGGCACTTTGCTCGCCTGCGAACAGGCGGGGATCGAACCCGACATCCTGTGCCTGTCGAAAGGACTGACGGGCGGGGCCATCCCGCTGGCGGTCACCATGGCGAGCGAGCCGGTGTTCGATGCTCATCGCAGCGAGGACCGGGCGCGGATGTTCTTCCATTCGTCGAGCTACACCGCGAACCCCGTCGCCTGCGCCGCCGCGAACGCCAATATCGCGATCTGGCAGACCGAGCCGGTGATGGATCGGATCGCCGCCTTGGGTGAGCGGCAGGCAGAGCGCCTCGCGATGCTGGCGACGCATCCGTCGGTGCGCAATCCCCGCCGGACGGGGACGATCGCGGCCTTCGAAGTGGGCGCGGTTGACGGCTACCTCTCCGACCTCGCGCCGCGCATGCTGGCCCTGTTCCGCGAGCGCAACGTCCTGCTTCGCCCGCTGGGCAACACGATCTATGTCATGCCGCCTTATTGCATCGACGATGGCCAGCTGGACGCGATCTACGATGCCATCGGACAGGTGCTGGACGCAGTCGGGGTTCGCTAGCGAGCGGACGGATCATGCGGGGCGTCTAACCGGGGGCTGGGGTGTTCGTCTCGAAACGGGACCGCGCCGCGTAGGTCGGCTGCGGCGCGTTGACGATGGGCAGGAGACGTCCTATTTCAACCTCTTAGCAAGAGGTTGCATGTCATGCGCGGCGCCGTACACAACACGTCTGTTCGGGGTTAGGACGCAGTGCCCTTTTCGGATCCCAAGCAGCAGACCTACGATCTGATCGTCGTCGGAACAGGTTTCGCAGGCTCGTTCTTTCTCGAGCGTTACCTTCAGGGCGCGCCCGCCGGGGCGCAGGTCCTCGTGCTGGAACGCGGCGCGCGGACCGAACATGCCGACCGGGTGGAGGCGCGGGCCAACGATTACCTCGCCCAGTCCGCGCCCTATTACGAACGCTCGGGCGATCCGGGCAAGAGCTGGATTTTCAACATCGCCTTCGGCGGCGGGTCGAACTGCTGGTGGGGCAATTCGCCTCGTTTCCTGCCGGCCGACTTCGAGATGCGCTCGCGCTTCGGCGTGGGTCAGGATTGGCCGATCGGCTATGACGATCTGGAGCCCTATTACGACCGCGCCGAGGCCTTGATTTCGCTCGCCGGATCGAACGAGGGCGCGCCGTATCGCCGCCAGACCGCGTTCGCCCAGCCTGCCCACCGCCTCACCGCCCCGGAAGAGCTGTTGAAGCAGGCCTATCCCGGCCGGTTTTTCAACATGCCCAGCGCGCGCGCCAGCGTGCCGGGCGCGGGGCGGGGGGTGTGCTGCGCCAACGGCATCTGTCACCTATGCCCGGTCGATGCGAAGTTCACCATTCAGAACGGCTTGATGCGGGTTTACGAGGATCCCCGCGTCACCGTCGCCCTCGGTTCGGAAGTCGTGGGAATTGCGCATGACGGCCGCATGGCGAGCGGGGCGACATATATCCGCAACGGCCGCGAGATGACGGCCAGGGCGGACCTCGTCGTGCTTGCCGCCAATGCGATCTTCAATCCGCTGATCCTCGAGCGATCCGCGCTCGACCATCCGCTGCTCGGCCGCCGCCTGAACGAACAGGTCGGCGTGGTCGCGGAAGCGTTTCTCGACGGGGTCGAGGGTTTCGGGGGTTCCACCTCGGTGACCGGGATCGGCTACATGCTGTACGACGACGAGGCGCGCCGGCGCGACCGGGCGGGGGCGCTGATCGAAACCTGGAACGTGGGCACGCTGCGCAACGAGACGGGCAAGTGGCGCCAGGTCCTGCCGCTCCGCCTCGTCTTCGAAGTCCTGCCGGACGAGAAGAACCATGTCCGCCTCGATCCCGCCGCCCCGTCCATGCCGGTTGTGCATTACGAGGGTCATGGCGAATACACGCAGAAGGCCATCGACCGGGCGCATGCCGATCTCGAACGCGTGCTCGCGCCCCTGCCGATCGAAAGCATCCGGGTGGACGAGAAACCGGTCCGGACGGAGGCGCATATCATCGGCACGACGCTGATGGGCAACGATCCCGCCACCAGCATCGTCGACCGGGATTGCGTCCACCATCAACTGCGCAACCTGCTGGTCCTCGGCAGCAGCACCTTCCCGGTCGGCGGCCCCGCCAATCCCAGCCTGACCATCTCCGCGCAGGCGATGCGCGCGGCCGACAGGGTGCTGGCATGACGTCGCGTCTCACCCGCCGCAATCTGCTGATCGGCGGAGCCGTCGCGGCGGTCTTGCCGGTCGGGCTGGTCGGCAGCCACGCGCTTGCAACCCGTTCCGGGATCGTCATGGGCTATCTGCGCGGCCAGTTTCCCGGCCTCGCGATATCCGACACCAATCTGCAGGGCTTCGCGAGCGAGTTTCTCGATCGGTATGGCCTCGATTTCACGCCCTGGTACGCCCAGGAAACGCTGTTCGCGATGCTCGACAATCCGGCGCTGGCCGCCCGTGCCCCGGCGCGCATCCAACCCGAATTCGAGAAACTCACGCGGGAACTGGTGACCAAATTCCTCCTTTCGACCGATTTCTTCGGCGCCGCCGAACAGCGGCCCGAGCGCACGACTTACTTAGGGTTCATCGATCCCTATGCGTCGGCTTGCAGCAACCCCCTGGCCAAGTTAGGTTCACTGTCATGACAAGCGCGGAGCCCGACAATCTGATCATCTACGATGGCGATTGCATCTTCTGCCAGAACTACGTGCGGTTCGTTCGCCTGCAGGAGGCGATCGGGCCGGTCGAACTGATCGATGCGCGCTCGTCCGATCCGCGGGTCGGGCAATACTGGCGCGAGGGGTACGACCTCAATGCGGGGATGTTGTTCGTGCAGCGGGGCCGGGTCTATTACGGCGACGAGGCGGTGCATGTCCTCGCGCTGCTGTCGCGGGACGACAGCATGTTCAGCCGCCTCAATATCCGCCTGTTCTCCAACCGCAAATCGGCGACGCTGCTTTATCCGCTGCTCAAGCTCGGCCGGCGGCTGACGCTGGTGGCGCGCGGTCGCAAGCAGTTGCAGCGGCAAATTCCTTAACTTAACAGGCTTATAGTCGCAGCCGAGCTCAACCCGACACGCCTGCTTTCGCGTCAGGCGAACGGGCCGATCCCGACCGCATCGAACTCCAGGCGAACCAAACAATGAACGATCCGATGCCTAAGCCCGCCTTGTGGAAATCGGCGATCATCGCGGCGACGGTGATCCTGGTGATCGTGGGAATGATCGACGTGCTCTTCAACCTGCCCATCGTCACCGGCGACGTTCCCCAATGAGCCAGGGCTTTTCCGCCGCGCCCGCGAGGTGGCTCGGCCTCGGCGCGCTGTTCCATCCCGCGAAGGCGGAGATCGACGTCGCGGCCAGGCCGAGCGACGGGTTGGTCGTCTTTTCCGTCATGTGGGGCGTGGCGATGATGCTGAGCGCCGCCTCGCAGATGCCGCTGCTGCGCGGCGACGAGGGGTGGGGCATAGCGGCCCTGGCCTGGGCGCCGCTCGCCGGGGCGGCATTGCTGATCATGAACCCGCGCAAGACGCGCATGTTGCTGGTCGTCGCGGCGTTGATGACCCTGCTCTACGTGTTCCGCATGCCGGTCAGTTCGAACAATCAGACGATCGCCCTGTTCATGAACACGGCAATCTTCATCGCGATCGGCGCGCAGATCGTCAAGAACCGAACCACGACCATCGACCGCGACGTGCCTTACGAGGAACTGCGCGTCGTCGCCCGGGCGCTGCTCGCGATCATGTATTTCTACGGCGTGTTCCACAAGATCAACACCGCTTTCCTCGATCCGGAGACGAGCTGCGCGACCGCGCTCTACCGGCCGATCATGGCACCCTATGGCCTGGGCGATAATATCGTCGGGCAGTATCTGGCGATCGCGTCGACCTTCGTGATCGAGACGATCGCGATCGTCTGCCTTTACTGGCGGCGCTTCTTCTGGGTGGGGCTGCTGGTCAGCCTGCCGTTCCATTACGTGATCCCGCTGTCGGGCTATTCCTGGTACATGGATTTCTCTAGCCTGGTGTTCGCCCTGTACATGCTGGCCGTTCCGCGCGAGGTTTCCTCGGGTCTGTATTCGACCGGCGTATCGCTGCTCCGCCGGGTGCCGCGGCTGCGGCCGGGCTGGTCGGCGATACTGGTCATCGGCGTCGTGTGGATACTGGCGGCCGGTCTGGCGCTGGCGATCGGAACACAGTTTCCCGGTCGCAGCAACGGCCTGCTGTGGCACTCGGCCTGGCTGATCGTGTGGGCGACCTTCGGCGGCGTCAGCATGGTGCTGATCGTTCGGGCCGCGCTTCTCGAACAGCCCTATCAGGCGCCGCGGCCGCATGGCAGGCAGGCCTGGTGGGTCTATGCCGTGCCGACCGCGCTCTTCCTGGCCTGCACGTCGCCCTATATCGGGTTGAAGACCGAAAGCTCGATCGCGATGTTCAGCAACCTCCACACCGAAGGCGGGGTGAGCAACCATCTGGTGTTCCCCAAGCCGCCCTACCTGTTCGATTATCAGGCGCGGGTGACGCGGATCGTAAGCAGTTCGGACCCCGAACTGCGACGGCGCGCCCGCGATCCCGACTTCGGCCTCGTGGAGCACGACGTTGCGCTTCGATTGCTGCGCAACCCGAAAATGTGGATCACCTACGAGATGAACGGCCAGCGGTTCGAGCGGGTGACCGCCGCGACCTTCACCGGCCACCGCCCCAACCGGATCGAGCAGACGCTGCTCGACTTCAAACCGATCGACTGGGCGAGGCCGAAGGTATGCTCGCACTAGGCCGACCGGATTTGGTGAAAGGCAACCGGCCCACGCCCGGCAAGGGTCGGACCTAACCGGTTCGCGCCGATCCCTCTCCGCCAAGGCGCGATACCCGCCGGGCGCCCAAGCCGATCATGAGCAATGCCGCCAAGGCCAGGATCGCCAGCGGCCAGACCCCGAGCGAACCCTGTGCCGTGCGGACGGAGTAGCGCGGGATCATTGCGAAATCGGCGCGCGTAAATGGCCGGTCCGCGAACAGATACGGATAGTAGAACGCGCGCAAACGGGCATGGAAGGCGGCAATGCTGTCGCGATAGGCCAGTTGGCCCTCGATATCGGTATCGGCGATCCGGTGGACGACGTTCATGCTGCCGACGCTAGGCAACACGAAACCGAGCGCACGGGTCAGATCTTCGCGCCGTTCCAGACTGGCGCGATACTCCGCGGCATCTTCGGCCACGGCCTCGTCACCGACCTGATGCATGGCGTAGTACCATTTCCAGTGGAAACGCCCTTCGAACTCCTCCCGTCCTCGCCATTCGGGGTGACTGACGAAGAAGCGTTCGAAGGTCTGTTCCTTCGGTATGTCCCAGCCCCGGTGCACGACCTCGCGCTGGGCCAGCGTCAGGTCGATCCCCTTGGCGACGGGGACGGCACGGGCGATGGCCGCATTGCCAAGCGTCGGCAGGACCAGCGTGAGCATGATCCAGCATCCGACCATTGCCGTTGCCGCCGTGGCTGACGTCCGCATCGCCGCGCCGGCCAGCAGGGTCAGGCCGAACCAGAACGCGCAATACAGAACGGCGGTCAGGATCAGGACGGCGATGCCGCCAGCCGGGGCCGCCATGATCGCTCCGCCCACAAGCAGCGGAATAACCAGCGCGGCGAGTACGGCGGCATAGCGCAGCACCGCCCGGCGGCGCCACAGGCCATCGCCGGGCAGCGACAGCAGAAGCCGCAACCGGCCCGTCTCGCGCTCGCCCGTCACCAGATCGTGACCCAGTGCGATGACGACCAGCGGCAGCAGGTAAATGAGGACGAAGGCCCAGTCGAACACGCCGGGCAGGGCCAGTTCGGGATTATAGGCTTCGGAATCGTACAACTGCGCCTCTAGCCCGAGCGCGCGCACGCGCAGCAGGTAGGGCTGGAGATCACGCTGGCCGATCGCCGCGAAGGCGAGTGGGGGCGGCGGGTCCTGGGTGAGCATGAACGCATAATAGGCGACATAGCCGGCATCGCCCTGCGGCCCGGCATTCGCGTCCTCGACCGCGGCAAGATCGCGCGCCTGTTCCTGCGCCACCCGTTCGATGGCTGCGCGCTGGTTCGCGACCTCCGCAATCCCCGCCCAGACCGCGGTGGCGGACAAAACCAGCAGGAGCAGCAGCGCCGCGATATTGCGGCCGGAACGGAGGAACAGCCGGGTTTCGGCACCGAGCGGGTTCATCGTGCGGACCTTTCGATGCGGCGTGCGGCGATCATGGCCGTGGCGAGGATCGCGATCAGCCATCCCAGCAGGATGCCTGCCGGCCAGACGAGGGCGCCGATGCGGTCGTAGGGGTTGGGGCGGGTATAGGAGAAACGGGGGATCGTGCGCCAGTTGGCGGCGGCGATGCGCGGATCGTCGCCCTCGATCCCTGGAATCAGCACGGCCTGCATGCGGTTCAATCGCTGGACGAAATCGTACCGGAACGCCTCCGCTTGGTCGAGGAAGTCGCGATGTGCCGCGATGTCGCTGCCCGCCAGCGCCATCGAAAGCTGGCGAATGGCGATGAGCGGGCTGGCGAGCGCGAACCTGTAGACCAAGCCGTTCTGGCGGGCTTCGCGCGCCGCCTGCCGCCGGGCCGCGTCGGCGTAGATTTGCGTCGTCAGCCGTTCCCCCTCTATACTGACGAGCCCGGCATACTGGACGGGCAGCTCCTCGATGGTTTCCACCCCGTATCGGGCGAGCACGTCCTCGCGGAAGTCGTTGAAATAGGGATCGTCGGGATCGTGACTGTCCCCCACTTCGAGCAGATCGCGATGGAGAGCGATCTCGGTCTCGATATTGGTGGCAAGCGGGGTCTGCGCCGCCGCCATCACCGGCAACGCGCGCGGAAGCAGGACCACCATCACCAGCCACAATCCGATCAGGATGGCGAGGGCATCGCGCGGCCGACCGGCAAACGCCGACACTACCACGCTCAGGAACGCCCATAGCAGCAACCAGCCAGCATATCCCGCAATCATCAGCATGATCGTCGGCCAGGCGGCGGAACCGGTGATGACAAAGCCGATCAGCACGGCGAAAGCCGGTGCGCCCACGGCCAGCGCGATGGCCCCGTGGCCCAGCAATTTTCCGGCGAGCAGGCTGCGCCCGCCAATGCCCTGAGCCAGCATCAGACGCAGCGTGGCACGCTCAGTTTCCCGCGCGACGCTGGCAAAGCCGAGGAAAATCAACAGCAACGGTGCCAGCGTCTGCAACACGAAGGCGGGGGTCAACTGGCCGAACCGCATCAGCAGCGAGGATTGCCGCGCCTCGGCGAAATTGGCGCTGTTCTGGCGATGGCCTTCGAGAAGGATGGTGTTGCCGGTAAAACCGTCCACACCCGCATCGAAGAAGGCGAGCGGGGCGATCGGCCGGAACACGAACTGGCCGTAATGCACCATGCGATGCGGGTGGCGATCGGGCTGCGCGTCGAAATCCCGATCGACGCTGGTCTGATAGCGGTCGCGGTCCGCGGCGATCGCGCTGCGCCGTTCCAGGCTGGTGAAGCTCGCCACGAGGATCAGCAGGACGAGCAGGCCGGTGGCGATCAGGCCGGCGCGGTTGCGCAGCAGCAGGCGCCATTCCTCGCGCGCGATCAGCGTTGCCGCGCTCATGCCGAAACCCCCGCCCGAGCGTAGCGATCGTGGAGCGCGTTGAGATCGAACCGCGCGCCGGTGGCCAGCGCCTCGCGCTCTTCCTCGATCCGGCCGTCGGCCAGAAAGCCGATCCGGTCGGCGATATCGACCGCGCTGACCAGATCGTGCGTCACCATCAGCACGGCGACCTTGCGCGCGCGCGCGGTATCGAGCAGGCGGTTGAATTCGAGCACGGCGCGCGGATCGAGACCGGATGTCGGCTCGTCCAGCAACAGGACCGGCACGTCGCGCGCCAAGGCCAGTGCAATGGCGACCTTCTGCCGCATGCCCTTGGAATAGCCTGACAGGCGCTTGTCCCAGGCATCGGCTGGCAGGCCGACTTCCCGCAAGGCCTCGTCGATGGCGTCCGCTCCCCTGTCCGCCTTGGCCAGTGCGAGGAAGTAACCGATATTCTCGCGCGCGCTCAGGTGATCGTAGAGCGAGACGTTTTCCGGCACATAGGCCATCTGCGCCCTTGCCTGCCGCGGCTGCGCGACCGGATCGGTGCCGCAGACCCGCACGGTCCCCGAAGCCGGCGCGATGAAGCCCAGAAGGGCGTTGAGCGTCGTCGATTTGCCCGCCCCATTGCCGCCGAGCAGGGCATAGATCTCGCCATGCCGGACGGTCAGGGTCAGGCCCTTGAGGATCGGTTTGGCGCCGTAGCTGTGGTGCAGGTCCGCGATGCGGATGGCGGGCGGCGTTTCGTGTGCAATCATGATCAGATCCCCGCCCGCAGTCCGATGGTTACCGTTCGCGGGGCGCCGGGTTGCACCCACAATTGCGAATAGCTGTTGGCGTACCAGTCCGCGTCGAACAGATTGGCGACCGTTCCGTAGAGGGTGATGTCGTCGAGCGCTTCGACTTCCCCGAAGACGCGGAACAGGGTGTGGTCGGGCAGGAAGAACTGGGTGCCAGTCGCGCCCAGACGGTCGCTCACATATTGCACGCCGCCGCCCAGCTTGGCCGATCGCCCCGCCAGATCGAAGCGTTTGGAGGCCTGCGCATTCAAGATGTGGTCCGGGATATTGATCAGCGGATCGCCCGGCTCGATCACGAACGAGAAATTGGGATCGAGGACGCTGCTGCGCGATTCCGCATCGACATAGGCGTAGCTGACGCGCACGGCGATATCGCCCGGCAGGCGGCCGTCCACGTCCAACTCCACCCCCCGGCTGCGCGCGGCGCCGATCGCGACCGAGAAGCCGGGATTGTTGATATCGCTGGCAAGGACGTTGGTCTTGTCGAGCTGGTAAAGCGTGAACGTGCCGGTCAGCGCGCCGCGCAACAACGACATCTTGGCCCCGGCCTCCAGCGACTTGCTGATTTCCGGCTCGAATATGACGCCCGCTACGTCCGTGCCGATATTCGCCCGGAACCCTTCGCTATACGCCGCATAGAGCGTGACCGGAGCGGCAAGTTCGTACACCACGCCGAATTGCGGGCTGAGCCGGTCGTCCTTGCGCTCGCTGTCTATGTCGGTCCGGTAGTTCTCGGTGCGCAGGGTGAATTCGTCGTAGCGCGCGCCGAGGCGGACCTGCAGCCGATCGGTCAGCTCGATCTGATCCTGAAGGAAGATGCCGGTCGAAAGCTGCCGGTCGAGGCGGTCGTTCTCGGGCAAGGGCGTCGGCAGGGGAAACCGGCCATAGACCGGGTCGAGGATATCGATGACGAACCCGGCCTGATCGCTCGGATCGGAAGAGACGGCGGGCGGGCGGACGCGGCGGAAATCCTGGAAATTGTCGAACACATCGTGGTCGGCGCCGATGAGGATACGATGGTCGAGCCCGGCGGTCGAGAACTCGCCGCTAATTTCGCCGCGCAGGACGAGTTGCTCGGAATCGTAGAAGCGCGAGCGGCGTTGGCGCGACAGGGTGCGACCGTCGAGAAACACCGGCTGCCGGCTCGGCGCCAGTTCCGGATCGGCGGAGAAGCTGGTCAGCAGCGTATCGCGGATGCTTGCGCCGAGCAGAAGGCTCCACCGGTCGCTGAAATCGTGCTGAACGCGCAACTGGTGCCCCTCTGCTCGCGCGATCGAGTCCTGCTCCCCCGGCTCGCCCAGAAATCGAGTGCGCGGCACGGTGTCGAAATCGCCGTCGAGAACGACGATGCCGCGATCGAACGGCACCTCGACGCGGGTCCTTTCCAGATCGTAGGTCACGCGGGTGTCGGGGCCCAATGCCAGACCAATGGACGGGAGGAATCCCCAGCGCAATTCCTCGATCGTATCGCGAAAGCTGTCGCCACCCTCGACATAGCCGATCAGACGCGCGCTCAGCCCTTCGGTAATCGCCAGATTGACATCCGCCTCGGTGCGCAGCCGGTCGAAACTGCCGAACTGGATGCCGACCGTGCCGAAAGTGTCGCCGATCTGCGCCTGCTTGGTCACCAGATTGACCGTGCCGCCCGGCTCGCCGCGCCCAAGGAGCGCGGCGGCGGGGCCTTTCAGAACCTCGATCCGTTCGATCCCGGCGGTATCGCGTTCCCCGCCGAACCCACGCCCGCCATTGAAGCCGTTGACCAGATACCCGGTCGGCACGTTCTCGTCGCCTGTGAACCCGCGAATGGCGAAGGAATCCCACAGCCCGCCCAGAGTGTTCTGACGAGCGACCGATGCGTTGAGGTCGAGCGCATCGTTCAGCCGGACAAGACTGTTCTCCTCCAGCGTTTCCGCCTCGATCACGTCGATCGACTGGGGGATTTCGGCAATCGCGAAGTCGCCGCGATAGGCCTGCCGCACCCCGCTGACGATGATGGCGTCGGAGGCATTGGGGGCCGGGCGGTCGGCGCTTTCCTCGGTCGGCGCCGTTTGCGCGGCGGCGGGGCAGCAGGCGATCGCGGCAAGCAAGGCCGACGTCCCGACAGATGCGAGATGGCGCGTGGACATTCGGGAGAACTCTTATCTTCGGGGGGGGAGGGCTATGAATGAGACACTGTCTCAAAGGCGAGCCGCGCCCTCGCAGCGTAGAACTCTCATGTCAATGATATGTTATCACGAATAGTCGGTTTCGAGGAAGATGACGGTCGGCCTGGCTCGGCTACGACGCGAATGCCCTCATTTTCGGCAACAATAATCGGAAGTTCGCCAACCATCCGTATCGGTTTCGAGCAATCGCAAATGCGCGGCGACTGATTATTCGGGTGGCCGTTGGAGGCAGGACGCATCACCATGCGCTAGTAGGCAGCACGACCGGCAAAGGTCTGAATTGGCGCGGTGTCTGATTGTATAGTCCTGAAGTGCTTCGAGAAGGTGTGGTGGCGGTTCGAAGGTCGCAGCGCCGACCGGATCGATCTGATATCGTGCGAGCGTCGGACCTGCCCTGCGTCGTCCAAGCAAGGCCATCGAAATTGGTAAGTTGCAACACTGATCGAGCGTAGCGTGCAGGCGTGCACATTCATTCTTCAACTCGAAAGCGAGTTGAAGAGACTCGCTCCGCCGTCATCACAAAAAAACGGCCCGCATCCGTTTCGAATGCGGGCCGCCAGAGGTCGTAGCTATCGAGCAGTGATCAGAACTGGAACACCACCGCCGCATTGGGGCGGAAGGATTCGAAATCCTTGAACGTGTCGACGCCGAAGCGGAGACGAACGCCGCTATTGCCGGTCAGGCCGCCGAGGCCGATATCCTGCGGGCCGACCTCGGCACCGATGCCGTAGACCATTCCGTCACGGTCGCGGCTGCTCGGGCCGTCTTCGGTGTCGACGAAATCGTCATCGGTGAAATCGTTTTCGCCTTCGATCCACATATACCCGACGCGGCCGAAGAACATGCCGCTCTCGCCCACGCGAATGCCGAACCGGCCGGCAGCGCCGTATTCCCAGTCGATGTCGTTGAAGCCGTAGGCACCGAACCCTTCGGCACCGACGAAAAACGCGCCGAGCGGAACGTTGGCGCCGACGGTACCGGTGATGACGGCACCCTCGGTCGTATCGTCGAGCCCGATCGACCGGCGCTCATCGCCGCGATCGAAGACGTGATACCCACCACCGACGGCCACATAGGGCTCGAAGCCGAATGCGTTGGAGCCATCGGGCGCTTCGGCATCCTGTGCGAATGCCTGGGCAGGCATGATCGCGGCGCCGGCGGCGATGAGAAGGGCAGTCTTGGTATTCATGTTAATTTCCTGATTTATCGTGACAATTGATGTCCGCACAACCGCAGCTCCCGAGGGTTGTTCCGACGATATTTCGGATACGCCACAGCATGTGTCGTTTTTGTCACAATTCCCGCCGCCGCGAGCCCATCAGCAAGCGGGCGAACGACGGAGGGGCAAGTAGGCCTTTCAACTTCTAGCAAAAATTTCGGTCGCGAACGGAGGCGTGATGACACGACGGTGAGCATTAGTTCGATCAGGTCCACGATATCGGCACGACCGCCCAGCGTGCCACCATCGAACCGAAACTCCGACCTGGCTCCCCCGCCGGGTCCAATTTACCGCTTCATCCGGGGAGCCTTTCCGCGCGTTGATCGGTTCTCCTGATGGACGCGCATTTGCTCCATCAAACCAGAGCAAGTGAGAAAGCATGTTCGGCTTCGATTCCTATCACGTTCTGCTGGCGGCTGCGGGGCTGGCGATCATCGTCTCCTACTGGTCGCCGCGCTTCATTTCCGGGCGGGAACCGGCCGCTTCCGCGCTGCTGCTGCTCGGCGGGTTCGCGGCATTTTCCTGGGTGCCGGGGATGCCCCAGGCGATCAATCCGATCGATTCCCCGCGCATCTGGGAAGTGGCGGCCGAATTGTGCGTGATCCTCGGCCTGTTCGGCACCGGCCTCAGGATCGACCGGCTGGTCGGACGCAATCTGTGGAAGCCCACGCTTCGCCTGCTCGTCATATCCATGCCGCTCACCGTTCTCGCACTGGCGCTGGTCGGTTGGCAGGCGGCGGGCATGACGCTCGCCGGCGCATTGTTGCTGGGCGCGGTGTTGTCTCCGACCGATCCCGTGCTGGCCGGCGAAGTGCAGGTCGGCCGGCCGATGGAGGGCGGCGAGCATCCGGTGCGCTTCGCCCTCACCACCGAGGCCGGCCTGAACGACGGGCTGGCATTTCCGTTCGTCCATCTCGGCATACTGCTCGCGACCGCGGGGGCGTTTTCGGTCGGGCTTTTCGCCGAGTGGGTCATGCTCGACGTCGTCTATCGCATCATCGTGGGTGCGCTTGGAGGCGCGGCGGTGGGTTGGCTGCTGGGCAAGTCGCTGTTCGACTGGCCGAAGGGCAATGCGCTGTCCCAGACCCAGACGGGCGTCGTCGCCTTCGCCGGGGTTATCTTCGCCTACGGCGTTACCGAACTGATCGAGGGGTACGGCTTCATCGCCGCGTTCGTCGCCGGCCTGGTCCTGCGGCGCGAGGAAACCGACAACAATTTTCACGAGCGGTTGCACGATTTCTCGGAATCGCTCGAACACACGCTGACTGCGCTGATCCTCGTGGCGCTGGGCGCGGCCTTGCCCAGCCTGTGGCCCTATCTCGGGTGGCCGCAGGCGATCATCGGGCTTGCCCTGGTCTTCGCCATCCGGCCGCTTTCGGCTTGGTTCGCGCTGTCGGGCATGGGGCTCGACTGGCGGCCGCGCGCGGTGATCTCGTTCTACGGGGTGCGCGGGATCGGTTCGATCTATTATCTGGCTTATGCCGGACATAGCGTCGAACTGGTCAACGAGGGTTCCCTGTGGGCAATCGTGGCCTTCACGATCGTCGTCTCCACCACGGTCCACGGCCTGACCGCAGGCATCGCCGTGGAGCGGGCGACGGAAGAGGGCTGATAGCGACGGAGCGGTATCACCAGGCTGCTTAATAAAGAGAAATTGGGCAAACCGCCCGGTTTTCTGTATGGAGCGCCTTTCAACCAGTTAAATGACGAGACAGAGACCGATTTGATGAGTGGATACAAGGAACCGGGTTTCAACGACCGGGTCGCTTCGGCGAAGAATGCCAAGGCCAGCGCCTTGGAAATGTTGAAGAACAAACCCAAGCCGAGCGAGGAAGAACTCGCCGCGCGTGCCGAACGCCAACGTATCAAGGATGAAGCTCAGGCCGAGAAGCGCGCAGCCGCCAAGGCGGCGCGCGAGGCCGAGAAGCTTGCCAAGGAGCAGGCCAAGGAAGCGGCGCGGGAAGAAGCCGCCAGGAAAGCGGCCGCCGCCGACTCCGCCCCGACCGAGGCGGAGCGCAAGGCCGCCCGCGACGCGCGGTACGCCGCCCGGAAAGCTCGCAAGCGCTAGAACGTCGGAGGACAGGCGCAGGATCGCGCAAACCGCTCGCCTGTGTCGGCGGAGCGGAATGCGCCGATCCTCGCGAGCGTGATTATCCATGAGCCAGAAAGCGCCGCACACCGTTGCGACGAGCCGTTGGTGCGAACCCGGCTTTCAGTCGTTGTGGCTGTGAAAGGGTTGAATATGTGCCATGTGCTGATCATCGAAGACGAGTTTCTGATCGCGGAATTGCTGGCCTCGATGCTGGAGGCGAACGGCGCCGACACGACGAGCATCGCGGTCTCCGAAGTACAAGCCCTGTCGTCCGCACGGGAGCGGCAGCCGGATCTCATCGTTTCGGATGTCAATCTGGGCAGAGGGGGCAGCGGACCCGATGCCGTCGTCCGCATTCGCGACGAACTGGGCGATATTCCCGTGATATTCGTGACTGCGACGCCACGCGAATGCGCGCCGTTCGACTATGCCGCGGCGGTGCTCGACAAACCCATCCAGCCGGACCGCTTCGCAGCGGCGCTCAGGTCGATCGGAAGCTGAACGGCTCGGTCTGATCGAGGCCGAAATTCGTGGGGGAGGGGGCTAACGCCTCTCGGTCAGTTCCGCCTGAACAGGACCAGCGATGACCGCCGCAATCCGGCGATTCCCGTGCGTTCGACGAGGCGAATAACCAGCCGCGGTACAAGGCAGCGCACCGGCAACCGGACCGGTTCGCTCCCCAAAACGCTGTAACGAACCTACTCCTGCGCCTCGCCCACGGTGTCCGCGACCACCGCGTCGCGCTCGCCCATGGGCTTGGCGGGTCCGGTCGTCGTGTCGCGCTTCGTCTGGCGTTCGATCTCGCTGTTCAATTCCGCGCCGAGCAGGATGATATAGGCTGACAGCCACATCCAGGTCAGCAGGATGATCACCCCGCCGAGCGCGCCGTAGGTCTCGTTATAGCTGCCGAAACGGCTGACATACCACGAAAACGCCGCCGATCCGATCACCCACACGATCACCGCCAGCACCGATCCGGGCGTGGCCCAGCGCCATTTGGGATCGTCGCGCGAGGGGCCGTAGCGATAGAGCAGCGACAGACCGACGACCGCGATGGCGGTCAGCAGCAGCCAGCGCACGAGCGAGGCGATCGTTTCCGCGATGCTGCCGAGCCCCAGTGCTTCCAGCCAGATTGGCACGACGATGAGGAAGCCGATCGCGACCAACAGGCCCGCCATGAGCAGCACCGTCAGGACGAGCGCGACCGCGTTGAGGCGGATGAAGCCGCGTTCCTCGGGCTCGTCATAGGCGACGTTCATCCCCTCCATCAGCGACTTCATGCCCTTGGCCGCGCCGTAGATCGCCAGCAGGATCGATATCAGTGCCGCCAGGCCGAGCGAATGGTTCGGCGCGGTCGCCACCTTTCGCGCCTGTTCCTTGAAGATCTCCGCCGCATCCGCCGGCAAGCCGGCGGTCCAGGCGTCGATCTGGGTGACGATCGTCGCCGGCTCGGCGATCAGGCCGGCGAGGGCGATCAGCGCCGCGATGGCGGGAAAGGTGGCGAGCAGGCCGAAGAATGCGACCCCGGCGGCGACCACGGACACATGGTCGTCCGCCAGTTCCGCCTTGGTTCGCAGCAGGATGTCCTTCCAGCCGGGAGCCGGGATTTCCTTGGGGTTTTCGGCATGGCGGCCGCGCTGCTGATCCAGGTCGTGCGTTTCGGTCATAGATCGCACTACGCGCGACGCGAGCGGTTTATCCCTCGGATGACAAAGCCGCCGCGCCAAGGCAGCGCGGGTCACCAATGTTCCGGCCCTCCGTGATGGCGTCCAGGATCGTTGCTACATGGCGGTCCCAGCTAAATGCCGTGCGAGCGTGGGTTTTGGCTGCCCTGGCCATATCCGCGCGCAGTTTCGCATCCCGCAGCAGACTGGCGAGGGCTGCCACGAGATCATCTTCGCTCCTGCCATCCACCACCAGTCCCGAATGGCCGTCTTCCACTAGTTCCGCCGCCCCGCCTTCGCGCCCCACGATTACAGCGGTGTTCGAGGCCATGGCGTCGGCGATCACGATCCCGAAGCCTTCGAAATCGCGCCCCTCGGCGATCTCGATCTGGGGATGGACGAAGATCTCCGCTTCCCGGTGCAGCGCCACTGCCTCCTCCTCGGGCACGAAACCGGCGACGGAGACGGTCTGCGAGAGGCCGAGATCCTCGACCATGGCCCGGATGGCCCCAAGCTCGGGTCCGCGCCCGGCGATGACATAGCGGAAGGTGAGGCCCTCTTGCCGCAAGCGGGCACAGGCGCGCACGCAGGCGCCGATATTCTTGCGCGACTCCAGCCGGCAGAGCGAAAATATGAGCGGCACCTCGCCCGGTTCCCGCTCGACGGGGTCCGCCAAAGGCACGCTGACGCCGTTATGCGCGACGACCGGCACGATGTCGCCGCCCAGCCGGCCGCGTAGCTTCGCCGCGGTATAGTGGCTGACCGTGACGATGCAGCGCGCCCTGTCGGCGACGCGGCGCATGACCGGTTTGAGAAGCGCGC
Organism: uncultured Erythrobacter sp.; assembly: GCA_947501005.1. Classification (GTDB taxonomy): domain Bacteria; phylum Pseudomonadota; class Alphaproteobacteria; order Sphingomonadales; family Sphingomonadaceae; genus Qipengyuania. The sequence goes on from CANMTU010000001.1 coordinate 716,167, forward strand.
CCCCGCCCATGAATTCGCGCCCGTGAAAGGTCGTAAGAAAAGGCAGGCCCATTACCAGCGGGATGAGCGAGGTGCGCCAAGTGGTCCCGTGCACGAACAGAGGCGGGCCGGCACGCCGCAGTTCCGCCCGCATGGCGGCAAGATAGCGCGCCGGAACCGCGATCCCGCCGCCCGCGCCGATGTCGATCAGGTCCACCCGCCCGCACGGTTCGCGGCGCGGCCCGGCGCTGGTCTGCGTGAACACCGTGACTTCGGCGCCGAGGCGGGCATAGGCTTCGGCAACGCCGGCGGCATAGGTCTGCATGCCGCCCTCGTCGGGGGTATAGCCCTTGGCCATCACCCATACCTTCCGGCCAGTGAGATCGCTTCGCGTGACGGACATATCGCCCCGTTCAATGGCCATCGAGGAACTCCATGATCGCCCGCGCGCCGCGCAAGCCGGCGGGTTCGTCGCCGAGGTCGAAAGTGTCGGCGAACAGCCGCTCCTGCGCGGGCCGGTATTCGGGGAAGGAGGCGATCGCATGATCGAGCCCGGCCAATATGTCGTCCTGCGGGCCCACCACGGGGCCGGTCGCCCAATGCGCGAAATCGGGGTTGCCCTGCCATCGCACGCCGTGCGCGTTAAGGTGCAGGCACGGGCGCGGGTAAAGCAGGAATTCGTAGATCTGGCTGCTGACGTCCCCCACATAGATGTCAGCAAAATTGGTATAGCTCATGTCTGCCGAAGCCGCGCTGCCCGGATCGAACAGCACGTTGTCGGCGGCGAGATCGCGCGGATCGGGTCGGTCTACCCGTGCCAATGCGGGCGGGGAGACGGTCACCGTCCATCGCCGCTGCATCAGCATGACGTGCGGCGCGAAGATGAGGTTGAACCGATCGCTGTGCGCCAGGGCGTGCACCACTTGGCGTCCCATCCGGTAATAGCTCGACAGGGCGGGGGAGGGATGCGGCGCATACAGCACGGTCGGCCGCGTCTGGTCGGGGAATGGCGAGGCGATGCGCCGGTCGGCGAACAGGTCGAACTTGGGGTAGCCGACGATGCGTATCCGCTCGGCTGGCACACCCCCGTCTTCCATCAGCCGGCGTTCGATCTTGGAACCTGCTGCGAGGACCAAGTCGAACCGAGCGCTCTCGCGATCGAAACCGATCGCCCGGTCGCCCGCGCCATGCTTGGTGTGAACGATCTTCAGGTCGACCAGACCGTAGTGCGACTTGAGAAGCAGCGAGGTCTTCTCCGAGACGACGAGCGCGTCGAACTGGCGGAAGAAAGCCAGATTGTCGCGATATATCGCCAGTTTGCGGGCCGGTATCGCGCGCTCCAAAGCGGCGACGAAGAACTTCGATCCGGGCGAGCTGACGGACAGCATCTCGGCGCGGAAGCGGCCGTAATCCGAACCTGCCAGCGTCCGCACATGGCTTTCCAGCAAGGGGCTGGAAAACGCCAGCGTCACCTCCACCCCCTCCATCCGGACCATGCGCAGCGCGATCGGCAGGCTATGGGCGGTCTGATGGATCTGGTCGTGATTGAACAGGAAGCAGATGCGGCGCATGGCGCGATCCAGTAAAGGCGGATGGCGTAAATTCAAATGCTACGCGCGTCTCGGATCGCAACTCCGCGTTGTTCGCACTTGCAACATCGGGTTGCTGGCGTTAAGCGACCTTCATCCACCGGACCCGGCCGTGCCGGGTGGCTCGGCCCGGCGCCTATCCCCGGGACAATTTCTCAGACCGGCGCTCTTGCCGCACATCGTGTTCGCAGTTGAGCGGCGCCTGCATGGTGCCGTGCCGGTCGTGTGAGTCGTGTTAGGGTTCACATGTTCAATATTCCCGCGCTTAAGCGCGAATGGCTTTCCAATCCCCGGCGGGACATTCTCGCCGGGATCGTGGTCGCGCTGGCACTCATTCCCGAGGCGATCGGCTTTTCCATCATCGCGGGCGTCGATCCGCGCGTCGGCCTTTATGCCTCCTTCTCCATTGCGGTGATCATCTCGCTGGTCGGAGGGAGACCGGGCATGATTTCCGCCGCCACGGCCGCCATTGCGGTTCTGGTGCTGCCGCTGATTCAGCAATACGGCGTCGAGTATCTGTTCGCCGCCACGATCCTGATGGGCGTGATCCAGGTCATCGCGGGGTTCCTGCGGCTCCACTTGCTGATGCAGTATGTGTCCCGCTCGGTCATCACCGGCTTCGTCAACGCGCTGGCGATCCTGATCTTCATCGCGCAGTTGCCGGAACTCACCGGCGTGCCGCTGCTGACCTACGTGCTGGTCGCGGCGGGCCTGTTCGTCATCTACCTTCTGCCGCGGCTGACCAAGGCCGTTCCCTCGCCGCTGGTGGCGATCGTGATCCTGACGGCAGTCGTCTATTATCTGGGCATGGATGTGCGCACTGTGGGCGACATGGGCGAACTGCCGTCGTCTCTGCCTTCCTGGCTGATACCGGACGTGCCGTTCACGTTCGAGACGCTGCAGATCATCCTGCCTTATTCGGCAACGATGGCGGCGGTCGGCCTGCTCGAATCCATGCTGACTGCGCAGATCGTCGACGATCTCACCGATACGCCTTCCGACAAGCAGCAGGAGATGAAGGGCCAGGGCGTGGCCAATTTCTTCACCGGCTTCCTCGGCGGCATGGGCGGCTGCGCGATGATCGGCCAGTCGGTCATAAACGTGAAGTCGGGCGGCGAGACGCGTCTGTCGACTTTCGTTTCGGGCGTCTTCCTGTTGTTCCTGCTGCTCGTGCTGGGGCCGTTGGTCGCGATCATTCCGATGGCCTCGCTGGTCGCGGTGATGATCATGGTCTCGATCGGCACGTTCTCGTGGCGCTCGATCAAGGATATCCGGACCAATCCCTGGCAATCGTCGGTCGTGATGATCGTCACCGTGGTCGTCGTGGTCTGGACCCACGATCTGGCACAGGGCGTGCTGGCGGGCGTGATCCTGTCGGGCCTGTTCTTCGCGAGCAAGGTGAAGCGCCTGTTCACCGTCGATACCGACCTGTCGGCGGACGGGACCACGCGCACATACCGCATCGGGGGGCAGGTGTTCTTCGCCTCTTCCGACCGGTTCGTCGAGGCGTTCGACTTCAAGGAAGTGCTCGACAAGGTGGTGATCGACGTCAGCCGCGCCCATTTCTGGGACATCTCGGCAGTCGGCACGCTCGACAAGGCGATCCTCAAGTTCCGCCGCGAGGGGACGGCGGTCGAGGTTCTCGGCCTGAACGCGGAAAGCGCCGCCATGATCGAGCGTTATGCCATACACGACAAACCCGGCGCCGAAGCGCAGATGGGAGGACACTGATGGGAGAGACAGCAATGCAGAACGTCCTCGCGGCGATCGATGCGTCGGCCTATGCGGCCAGTGTGTGCGGCCATGCGGGCTGGGCGGCCAAGCGCCTGTCGCTGCCGGTCGAACTGTTGCACGTGGTGCAGCGGCACGATGCGGTGACGGCGCGCCGGGACCTGTCCGGCGCGATTGGGCTGGGCGTGAAGAGCGACCTGATGGAAGAACTCGTCCGCCTGTCCGAAGAAAGCAGCCGCACCGAGATCGACAAGGGTCGCGTCCTCCTGAAAGCCGGCGAACAGGTGCTGCGCAAGGCGGGGGTGGCCGATGTGGCCACCCTGCATCGCCACGGCGGCGTGGTGGAAACGATCCTCGAACGAGAGGACCATGCGCGCCTCGTGGTGATGGGCAAGCGCGGCGTCGGTCACGAATACGCCTCCGACGCCATCGGCTCGATGATCGAGCGGGTGGTGCGGGCGAGTGGGAAGCCGGTGCTGGTCGCCGCGCGCGAATTTGCCGAGCCGGAGCATGTCGTCTTCGCCTACGATGCCAGCCCGGCGGCCGAACGCGCGCTCGAACGCCTGGTCAACTCGCCACTGTTCGACGGGCTACCGATCACGATCGTCATGGCCGAAGCCGAGGGCGACAGGCAGCGTGAGCAATTGGCGCGGGCGGAGGCGGCGTTCGCTGCAAGCCACCCGGTCACGACCGTGCTGGAACGCGGCAAGGCGCAGCAGGTCATCCCCGGCGTGGTCGCCGCGACCGGGCGGGCGTTGCTCCTCATGGGCGCCTATGGCCACTCGCCCATTCGCCGGATGATCGTGGGCAGCACCACCGCCGAGATGGTCCGCACCGTCAAGGCCCCGGTGCTGATGGTGCGGTAGCGGAGGACACGGTCTTATCCCCACTGGCCTTCGGGCGACCGGTTATCTAAGGCTCGCAGCACAAGTGGAGACGAGATTTGCCGAAAACCGCCCTATCGAACGCACAGACGGGCATTACCGGGTTGGACGATGTCATCGGCGGCGGGTTCGACCGGGGCCGGGTGTTCCTGCTCGAAGGCAATCCCGGAACGGGCAAGACAACGATCGCCCTGCAATTCCTGCTGGCCGGCGTGGCGCAGGGCGAACGCTGCCTCTACATCACCCTGTCCGAAACCGAGGACGAGTTGCGGGCAAGCGCGGAATCGCACGATCTATCGATTGACGGGCTGGATATCTTCGAACTCCTGCCGCCGGAAAACCTGCTGGACGAGGATCAGCAGCAGAGCCTGCTCTATTCGTCCGATCTCGAACTGGGCGAGACGACGAAACGCATTTTCGAAGTGTTCGAACGGGTGCAGCCGACCCGCGTCGTGGTCGACAGCCTGTCGGAGATCCGCCTGCTGGCGCAAAGCTCGCTGCGCTACCGGCGGCAGATCCTGGCGCTGAAGCATTATTTCGCGCGCAGCGGGGCGACCGTGCTCATGCTCGACGATCTGACGACCGACGCCAACGACAAGACCGTGCATTCGATCGCCCACGGGGTCGTGCGGCTGGAGGAACTGGCGCCCGATTACGGGCCGGAACGCCGGCGCCTGCGGGTGCTGAAATATCGCGGGCGCAGGTTTCGCGGCGGGTATCACGATTTCGCGATCGCGCATGGCGGCGTGCAGGTATTCCCCCGCCTCGTCTCGGCCGAGCACAAACGCGACTTCACGCAGGAAATGCTGCGCACCGGATCGCCCGAACTGAACGCGTTGCTGGGCGGCGGGGTGGATCGCGGATCGAGCGTCCTGCTGCTCGGCCCGGCGGGTTCCGGCAAATCGCTGCTGTCACTCACCTTCATCCAGACCGCGGTGGAGCGGGGCGAGCGGGCGGCGATGTTCGTGTTCGACGAGGAACTGCCGCTGCTGATCGAACGGGCGAAAGGGATCGGAATCGATCTCCAGCCTTTGCTCGATAGCGAACGGCTGGTGCTGGAACAGGTCGACGCCGCCGAACTCACGCCGGGCGAATTTTCGGAGCGGGTTCGCCGCTGCGTGGAAATCCACGGCGCGCGGACGATCGTGATCGACAGCCTGAACGGCTATCAGGCGGCGATGCCGGGCGAGAATGCGCTGATCCTGCACATCCACGAGCTGCTGCAATATCTCAACCGCCAGGGCGCCACGACTTTCCTCACCGTGGCGCAGCATGGGCTGATGGGCGAGATGCAGAGCCCGGTCGATCTCACCTACATTGCCGATACCGTCCTGCTGCTGCGCTATTTCGAGGCGCGCGGGCGGGTGCGCCGGGCGATGTCCGTCATCAAGAAGCGCGCCGGATATCACGAGGATACCATCCGCGAATACCAGATCGGCCGGCGCGGCCTGACCCTCGGAGAACCGCTGAGCGGATTTCAGGGCATCCTGCGCGGCGTGCCGCGGATCATGGGTGAAGACGAATTGCTGAAACGCGAGGACGCGTGAAGCGCACGACGGTATCCGAACAGGCCCTCGTCCTGGCGCCGAGAGGCCGCGATGCGGCGATCGCCGTCGAAATGCTGCGCGAGGCGGGGATCGAGGCGAAGACGGTCCCCTCACTTACGGAGCTGCTGGCGGAGCTCGACAAGGGTGCGGCTTTCGTCGTCGTCACCGAAGAGACGATCGCCACCGCCGACCTGCGCCCGCTCAGCGAGTGGCTGGCGCAGCAGCAGGGCTGGTCCGACCTGCCGTTCATCCTGCTCACCAACCGGGGCGGCGGGCTGGAACGCAACCCGGCGGCGGGCCGCCATCTGGAGGCGCTGGGCAATGTCACCTTCCTCGAACGGCCGTTTCATCCCACCACCTTCGTCAGTCTGGCCCGCGCCGCGCTCAGGGGGCGGCGCCGGCAATACGATGCCCGCGCAAGGCTGGTGGCCCTGCACGAGGGGGAGGAGAAATACCGCACGCTGTTCGAATCCATCGAGGCGGGGTTCTGCGTCGCGGAAGTCAATCTCGAGGATGCCGCGGGCCGGGTCGATTACCGCATCGTCGAGGCCAACCCCGCCTTCTATCGCCAGAGCGGCTTTTCCGAGGACATCATCGGCGCCTGGCTGCGCAGCGCCTCGCCCGAGCTGGAAGAGAAGTGGTACGAGATCTACGGCCGGGTCGCGGCAACCGGCGAACCGCTGCGGTTCGAAAGCGGTTCCGATGCGCTTGGCCGGTGGTTCGACGTCTATGCGTTCCGCACCGGTGACGCGCAGAGCAACCGCATCGCGATCCTGTTCAACGACATAACCGCGCGCCGCAATGCCGAGGAACGCCTGCGCGATCTGAACGACACGCTGGAGCAGCAGGTTGCCGCCCGCGCGGCGGAGCGGGACCGGTTGTGGAACCTGTCGCAGGACATGCTGGCGCGCGCCGATTATACCGGCATGATGTCGGCCATCAGCCCGGCGTGGAGCGAAGTGCTGGGCTGGAGCGAGGAGGATCTGCTCACCCGCGGCTATGCCAGCTTCATGCATCCCGAGGACAAGGCCTCGACGATCGCCGCCATCGAGGACATGGCGGAGACGCGGCAGCCCGGGCGGTTCGAGAACCGGATCGCAACCAGTGATGGCGACTGGAAGTGGATCGAATGGACCGTCGCGCCCGAGCCGGACGGGGTGAACTTCATCGCGGTCGGCCGCGATCTCAGCCACGCGAAGGCGCGCGAGGCCGAACTCGACGCAGCGCGCGAGGCGTTGCGGCAGAGCCAGAAAATGGAAGCGATGGGCAGCCTGACGGGCGGCGTCGCGCATGATTTCAACAACCTCCTCGCACCGATCGTCGGCTCGCTGGACATGCTCAAGCGCAACCGCGTCGGAAATGAGCGGGAACAGCGCCTGATCGACGGCGCGATCCAGTCGGCCGACCGTGCGCGAACGCTGGTCCAGCGCCTGCTGGCCTTCGCCCGCCGGCAGCCGTTGCAATCGGTGGCGGTGGATGTCGGCCAGCTGATCGAGAACATGGCCGGCCTCGTCGAAAGCACGACCGGCCCGAAGATCACGGTGTCGGTCGATACGCCGTCCTCGCTGCCCCCGGCGACGGCGGATTCCAATCAGCTCGAAATGGCGCTGCTGAACCTCGCCGTGAATGCGCGCGATGCCATGCCCGAAGGCGGCACGCTGCGGATCGCCGCGTCGGTCGAACAGGCGCGATCCGGCGCTATCGCGGAACTGGAGGACGGCAATTATGTCCGCCTTTCGGTCAGCGATACCGGCACGGGGATGGACGAGGAAACCCTGCGCCGCGCGATCGAGCCGTTCTATTCGACCAAGGGCATCGGCAAGGGCACCGGGCTAGGCCTGTCCATGGTGCACGGCCTCGCCGCCCAGCTCGGCGGAACGCTGACAATCGACAGCAGCCCGGGCGAGGGGACCGAGGTGGCCCTGTGGCTGCCCGTCAGCGCCACGCCGACGGTGGCGAAGGCGCAGGAACCGGAAGGAAACGCGCTTCCCGGCGTAGGGATCGCGCTGGTGGTCGATGACGAATTCCTCGTTCGCATGAGCACTGCCGACATGCTCTCCGACCTCGGATACGAGGTGGTCGAGGCGAATTCGGGCGAGGATGCGCTGAAACTGGTCGAACAGGGCCTGGAGCCGGTGCTGCTGGTGACCGACCATCTGATGCCGGGGATCACCGGCACCGAACTCGTCACGCGATTGAAGGCGAGCTTCCCTGCCTTGCAGGCGCTGATCGTGTCCGGCTATGCCGATCTCGAAGGCGTGCCGTCCGATGTCGCGCGGCTGACCAAGCCGTTTCGTGCCGAGGAACTTGCCAGCAAGCTGGTGGCGAGCGTGGCGGACGGCGCGCCCGGGCAGGCGGCACAGGCGGGCGGGGCGTAGGCAGCGGGACGGTGGCATCGCGGTGGATGGCGCTCTGGCCAGCACCGCGTTTGTGCGCCATGACCGGTGAACAGGAAGAAGAAGGAATTGGCAAATATGGGTCACGTTTTGCGGTCGGTTGCCGTATCGATAGGGGCGCTCGCGCTGACGGCTTGCGCGGCGCAGCCCGGCGCGCCGGTGGCGGCGGCGCCGAACCCGCCGCAGGCGCAGGCGATCGACGCGTTCTTCGAAACCTACGATCAGCGTCAGCTCAGGCTGTCGCCCCTGTCGAAGGCGTATCGCGGCATTCGCGACGCGGATTACGGCAGCTGGGGCGATGTTTCGGACCGCGGCGAGATTGCGCAGGAAGACCTGCTGCAATCGACTGCCACGGCCATGCGGGCCGATTTCGCCCCTGCCACCCTGCCGGCGGAAGACGCGCTCAGCTATCGCCTGTTCGACGCGATGGCGAAGCGCAGCGCGCGCCTGTTTCCGTATCGCGAATATGGTTACATCTTCGACCAGATGAACGGCGCGCAGAGCGATCTGCCCGCCTTCCTGATCAACATCCATTCGGTGAACAACCCGGATCAGGCGGGCGATTACGTCAAGCGGATCGCGGGGCTCGGCCCGGTTCTCGACACGCTGATCGCCGAATCGCGTGAGCGGGCGGCAAACGGCGTCATGCCGCCGAAATGGGTCTACGAATACGTCATCTCCGACATCGAGAACCTGATCGAGGCGGGCGACGACAACGCCATGCTGGAAGATTTCGCCGGCAAGGTGGGCAAGCTCGACATCCCGCAGGCCGAGAAGACCGCGCTCGAGGCGCGGGCGCGCACCGCATGGACGGGATCGGCCCGGCCCGCCTACGAACGGCTGCTGGCCGAGATGAAGCGGCAGCAGGCCATTGCCGGCACGGATGACGGCGTGTGGCGTTTCCCGGAAGGCCGCGCCTATTACGATGCGCTGCTCTCAAACTACACGACGACGGACCTCACCGCCGACCAGATCCACCAGATCGGCCTGCGCGAAGTGGCGCGCATCCACGGCGAGATGCGCCAGATTATGGAGCAGGTCGGCTTCGAGGGCACGCTGCAGCAATTCTTCGAATATGCGCGCACCGACCCGAAGTTCTACTTCGAGACCCGCGAGGACTATCTCGCCACCGTGCGGGACGTGCAGGCGAAGATCGAGCCGGTGCTGCCGCAATATTTCAACACCCTGCCCGAAGCCGCGCTGACGGTGAAACCGGTCGAGGCGTTCCGCGAACAGAGCGCGGGCAAGGCCTTCTACCAGAGCCCGGCGCCCGATGGCTCGCGCCCCGGCACCTATTACGTCAATCTCTACCGGCTCGAGGATATGAGCCGCAACGAGTTGGAGGCCCTGTTCTACCATGAAGGGCTGCCGGGCCATCACTTGCAGCGCGCGGTCCAGACCGAGCTGGGCGACGATATCCCGGCCTTCCGCCGGTTCGGCGGCGTCACCGCCTATACCGAGGGCTGGGGTCTTTATGCCGAGGAACTGGGCAAGGACATGGGCTTCTACACCGATCCCTATTCTGATTTCGGCCGGCTGGGCATGGAATTGTGGCGCGCGGCGCGGCTGGTGGTCGATACCGGCATCCATTCCAAGCGCTGGAGCCGAGAGCAGGCGATCGCATATCTGAAGCAGAACACGCCGAACCCCGAGGGCGATATCCGCAAGGCGATCGAACGCTACGTCGTCTATCCGGGGCAGGCGACCGCCTACATGATCGGCAAGCTGAAGATCATGGAACTGCGCGAGAAGGCGCGGGCCGAACTCGGTTCGCGCTTCGACATTCGCGAATTCCACGATGTCGTGCTGCAAAGCGGGCCGGTGCCGCTCTCCATCCTGGAAGAGAATGTCGACGGCTGGATCGCGCGGCAGAAGGGCGCCTGAACGTTCCCGCCCCCGCGCACGGCAACATCGGGCAAGGCGACGCCGGGCAGAACGATACCGGACCAAGCCATAGTGGGAGCCGGGCCGCATGGTGGCAGCGCGGGGTGATCTACCAGATCTACCCGCGCTCGTTCCAGGATAGCGACGGCGACGGAGTCGGCGATCTTGCGGGCATCATCGCGCGTCTCGATCATGTGGCCGAACTCGGGGTGGATGCGATCTGGCTGTCGCCCGTTTTCGTCTCGCCGATGGCGGATTTCGGATACGATGTCGCCGATTACTGCGGGATCGACTCGCTGTTCGGCGATCTCGAGACGTTCGACCGCCTGCTGGCTGAGGTCCATCGGCGGGGCATGAAGCTGCTGCTCGACTTCGTGCCCAACCATTCCTCCGACCGGCACCCCTGGTTCCGCGAAAGCCGGTCCGGCCGGGATTACCCCCGGCGCGACTGGTATATCTGGCGCGACGCGAAACCCGATGGCGGCCCGCCCAACAACTGGATCAGCGACTTCGGCGGCAGCGCCTGGACCTGGGACGAGCCGACGCGGCAATACTATCTTCACGCCTTCCTGCCGCAGCAGCCCGATCTCAACTGGCGCAATCCCGACCTCAAGCGGGCCATGATGGATGTCCTGCGGTTCTGGTTCGATCGCGGGGTAGACGGGTTTCGCATCGACGTGTTGTGGCACATCGTGAAGGCGCAGGGCCTGCCGGACAATCCCCCCAATCCCGACTGGACCCCGGCGCTGACCGAGCGTGATCGGTTGATCCAGCACCATTCCACCGACCAGCCCGAAGCCCATGCGATCAGCGCCGAGTTCCGCGCGCTCGCCGATGGCTATGGCGACCGGGTCCTGATCGGGGAGATCTACCTTCCCAACGAGCAACGCGCCCGCTGGTACGGCACGCCCGAGAAACCGCAGGTCCACCTGCCGTATAATTTCCAATTGATCGCGAGCGAGTGGGACGCAGCGCCGCTGCGCGATCTGATTGCCTCCTACCTCGCCTCGCTGCCGGCGCATGGCTGGCCGAACTGGGTGCTGGGCAATCACGATTCGCCCCGCATCGCGGGCCGGATCGGGGAGCGGCAGGCGCGGGTGGCGATGATGCTCTTGCTGACCTTGCGCGGCACGCCGACGCTCTATCAGGGGGACGAGCTGGCGATCGGCAGGGTGACGATCCCGCCCGACTGTATCCGCGATCCCCAGCATTTCCGCCAGCCCGCGCTCGATATCGGGCGCGACCCCTCGCGCACGCCGATGCCATGGGACGTATCGCCCAATGCCGGCTTCACCGCTGGCGAACCCTGGCTGCCGCTCAACCCCGACTGGTTGGCGCGCAACGTCGCCGCGCAGGATGGCGACCCCGCCTCGATGCTGTCGCTGACCAAGGCGCTGCTAACGCTGCGCCGGGCCGAACCGGCGCTTGCCGTGGGCGAAATGCGCCTGCTCGACGCTCCGGACGGGGTTCTCGCTTATGAGCGGACCCACGAAGGCCGCACCCTGACGGTCCTGCTCAACCTCACCGCCCGCCCGATCCCGCTCGGCTGGAGCGGGACGCCGCTCCTCTCCACACTGATGACGGGGGCGGAGGCGGGCGTGCTGCATCCCGACGAAGGACTGGTCCTGCAATGAAGATCGCCATGCTCGCCCCGATCGCCTGGCGCACCCCGCCGCGCCATTACGGGCCGTGGGAACTGGTCACCCACCTCCTGACCGAAGCACTGGTGGCGCGCGGGGTCGACGTGACTCTGTTTGCAACCCTCGACAGCGTGACGTCCGGCACCCTCGCCGGGGTAGTCCCCGCACCTTACGAGGAGGACCCGAGCATCGATGCGAAGGTCTGGGAATATCGCCACCTCGCGCATCTGTTCGCGCGTGCGAACGAGTTCGACATCATCCACAACCAGGCCGATTTTCCCGCCCATGCCTTCGCCGCTCTCGTCGCCACGCCGATGGTGACGACGATCCACGGCTTCTCGTCGGATCGGATCATGCCGATGTACAAGCCGTTCGAGCGGCGGGTGCATTTCGTCGCCATCAGCGCGGCGGATCGCCGCCCCGATCTCGATTACGCCGCAACCATCCATCATGGCATCCGGCTGGAGGAGTTCCCCTTCGCGCCGGCCGGCACGGACGATCTGCTGTTCTTCGGCCGCATCCATCCCGACAAGGGCGCGGCCGAGGCGATCGAGGCGGCGCAGCGCGCCGGGCGCGATCTCGACCTCTACGGCATCGTGCAGGACGCAGGCTATTTCGACTGCGCGGTGAAGCCGGCGCTCACCGAGGCGATCCGGTATCACGGGGCGGTCGGCGGGACCGAGCGCACCACGGCACTGGGCGCGGCGCGGGCCTTGCTGCACCTCATCAATTTCGACGAGCCCTTCGGCCTCTCGGTGGTGGAGGCCATGGCCTGCGGCACCCCCGTCATCGCCCGGCGGCGCGGTTCGATGCCCGAACTGATCGAGCACGGCGTCACCGGTTTTCTCGTGGACGACATGGATGAAGCCGTGACCGCAATCGAGCGGGCGGGCGACCTCGACCGCGCGGAGATCCGCCGCAAGACCGCCGAACGGTTCAGCGTCGAGCGGATGGCGGACGATTATCTTGCGCTCTACCGCCGGATTCTGGATGCCTGACGCGGGCGGGGTGAAAGCGCCGGTTCCCTAGCTTCCCGCTCGCTCGGCGGTGGCCGCCGGGATGATGCCGTCCGTCAGCAGGCGCATGAGCGCATCGATATGGTCGCTGCCCCGTGCGACATCGGTTCCGGACGTCATGACGACAGTCAGGTCGAGCGAGGGCACGACGTAGATCATCTGCCCGCCATAGCCCCAGGCGTAGTAGATCGGGTGTCCGCGTGCCTCGGTGATGAACCAGCCATAGCCGTATTGCTGGCCGCTCCAAGGCGAGCGTGTCGCCGGGGTCCAGCTCCGGTCGATCCAGCGTTCCGGCAGGATCCGCCGCCCGTCGATCACCCCGCCCATGCGGTAGAGTTCGCCGAAACGCGCCATGCCGCGCGGGCTCATCGCCATCTGGTTGCCGCCGAGATAGATCCCCTGCGGATCGCGCTCCCATTGCGGGATCGCGATGCCCAGCGGCTCGCCCAGCCATCGCCGGGCGAGCGCCCAGGTCGTCTCGCCCGAGGCGCTGGTCAGCATGGCCGAAAGCAGATGCGTACTGCCCGTGGAATAGAGCATCGCGCCGCCCGGCTCCGCAACGAAAGGCTGCGACAGGGCATAGCGCACCCAGTTCGGGCTGGAGACCCAGCGCCCGTAATTGTCGCCCGAGGTGCGCCGCAGCCCGGCCTGCATGGAAAGCAGGTTGCCGACCGTCACCTCCTGCAGGCGCGGATCGGCGTCCTGCGGGGCGGATGGCGCCAGTTCGCTGAGGATCGGCTGTTCCGTGCCTTCGAGCACGCCGCGTTCGATGGCGATGCCGACGAGCGCCGAGATCACCGATTTCGAAGCCGACTTGATGTTCACCGTGCGATCGAGCGCGGGGCCGCCACGGAAGCGTTCCGCAACGATCTCTTCCCCGTCCTGCATCACGATCAGCGAGCGCAGATTGGGCAGTTCGGCCGCCCGTTCCAGCGTCGCGCCAAGCGCATCAGCCGTCAGATCGCGCACGGGGGCGGCGGCCTCCTGCCGCACCATCGCGGCCTGCGGTTCGCTGGCCGACCCGCAACTCGCAAGAAAGAAGAGGGACGCGCAGAACGCAAGCTTCAGCCGATGATGGCTGCGCGGCGCTGTCGGGCGAGTAGGGGATACGGCCATGATATACCCCTTCAACGGTTGCCGCGATCCGGCGATCCCAAGCCCCACCGGACGCGTGAAAACTGGATGGCAGACACGCGGCCTTCGATCGGCTAGGGCCGGTTTCATGGGAACGACCTTCGGCGCGGGATCGAACGCGCAAGATGCATCAGGCATATCGGGATCGCAGGGCGCGCTGGCGCAGAAGCTCGGTTATCATCTCGCCCTGACCTATTCGGAACGCGACGCGCTGCATTGGCTGGAACGGCGCGAGCGGACCTTTCCCGCAGGCTCGGTCGTGATCGAGGAGGGCGAGGAAACCGACAGCCTGTTCATCGTCGCCTCGGGGTGGCTGCACGGCTCCACCCGGCTCGACAATGGCGGGCGGCAGATCCTGCGGTTCTATTTCCTGGGCGACATCACCACGACCTTTTCGCTCGCCTGGGGGATCAGCGCGGCGACGCTGACGGCGGTGAGCAATTGCACCCTGTTCGAGGTGCCGCGAAGCGCGCTGGGCAAGGTCTGCCGCGAATATCCGCGCCTGGGCGCCCTGTTCCTCGCCGTCAGCGCGGCGGAACAGGTCGCCCTGTCCGACCGGCTGACCTCGGTCGGGCGGACCGATGCGCTGACGCGGATCGGCACCCTGCTGCTGCAGATCCGCACCCAGCTCGAGGTGATCGACGGGCCTTCGGGCGCAACCTTCGAACTGCCGCTGACCTTGCAGGACCTGGGCGATGCGACGGGCCTGACCAAGACCCATGTCGGCCGGACGCTCAAGGTGCTTGAGCAGGACGGGTTGATCGAGCGCGACGGCAAGATCATCCGCATCGTCGGTGTCGAGGCGCTGGCCCATAGAGTGGCCTTCAAGGACCGGGTGACACATATCGCGACCGACTGGTTGCTCGAAAGCTGACGGCGCAGGCCGGTTCCCGGTCACATAGGTAACCGCGCAGGCCCGGTGCGGGTGACATAGGTCATCCCCCCGATGAAAAATTCGCCCCGCCGCCCCGCGTGCGGGTGCGCCGCCCCTGCCCTCCCGTCATACAAGCTGCAACCAGGATATGTGCCGTTTCGGCGCAAAGGAAGGCAGCGTATGACGGAAAAAGTGGGTGTGGCAGTCGTCGGTCTCGGGGGCGCGGTCGCGACCACCGCCGTGGCCGGGATCGAAATGCTGAAAGCCGGCTCGAACGGGCTGGAAGGCCTGCCGCTGGCGAACCGCAACGTGGCCGGCCTCGCCGCCTACCGCGATCTCGAATTCGGCGGCTGGGACCTGTCCGACAGCGATCTCGGCACCTGCGCCACCCGCCACGGCGTGATCGGCGAAAAGGAACTGAGCAACGGGGCGAGCGCGCTGCGTGATATGAAGGCCTGGCCCGCCGTCGGCAGCAAGGCGCACTGCGCCAATATCGACGGCAACAACCGCATGGCCGACGGCCATCGCGGCGCCATCGCGCAGATCAAGGCGGACCTCGAGAATTTCAAGACGGAACGCGGGCTCGACCGGGTCGTGGTCGTCAACCTCGCATCGACCGAGAAGATGCCCGATCCCGAGACCGCCAGCCTCGCCTCGCGCGAGGGGTTCGAACAGGGGCTCGACAATAACGATCCCGCGATCAGCCCGGCCATGCTCTATGCCTATGCCGCGATCGACGCGGGCACGCCCTATGCCAATTTCACGCCCTCCGTCGCGGCGGATGCCGCCCCGCTGGCCGAACTGGCGGCGGAGCGCGGCGTGCCGGTCGCGGGCAAGGACGGCAAGACCGGCCAGACTTTCCTCAAGACGGTGATCGCCCCGGCATTGAAGGAGCGGTCGCTGCATGTCGACGGGTGGTTCTCGACCAATATCCTCGGCAATTCGGACGGGCTCGCGCTCGACGATCCGAAGTCCCTCGCATCCAAGCTGGGCACGAAGGGCAGCGTGCTGGACGATATTCTCGGCTACAAGGTCGAAGATCACATCATCATGATCCATTATTACCGCCCGCGTGGCGACGACAAGGAGGCGTGGGACAATATCGATCTCACCGGCTTTCTCGGCCAGAAGATGCAGTTGAAGCTGAATTTCCTGTGTAAGGATTCGATCCTCGCCGCGCCGCTCGCCATCGAGATTGCGCGCTGCCTCGACCTTGCCGCCCAGCGCGGGCATGGCGGGGTGCGCGAGGAATTGAGCCTGTTCTTCAAGCTGCCGCAGACCGCGAACGGAACCGCGCCCGTGCACGGCTTCGCGCAGCAGCAGGCCATGCTTGACCACTGGCTGGACGACGGCGCCGCCTGATGACGCTCTCGCCCGCCTTGCTGCCCCTGCTGCGCGAGATCGGGGATCTCAAGCGCATCCGCTCGGCCGGCCGGGACGGCACCATCGCCACCCGCCTGTTCGAGGCGGGGTGGAGCGCATGGCTCGCCGGCGGAGCGATGGAAGAAGTGGCGATGCGCGTGATGGCGCAGGCGCTGGCGGCGGTGCGGCTGGGCGATCTCGATCTGGCCAAGCTCGACGAACTTGGCCTGTCCGCGCGGGAAAGCCGCGCGGTGCTACAGCGCGCGATCGGCGAAGTGGCGGGTGCGCTCGACCCGGTGCTGGTCGCCGGGTTGAACGAACACCTTGATGCGCCCCTGCCGCCGGCAGGTGAGCTGCCGCATACCATCGCGCTGCTGCGGGACCAGCCGCGCGCCGGCGTCACCGGGCCGGGGCGGCCGCGCGTCATGCTGCAACCGGAAGAGAACCACGCCGAACACAGCTTTGTCGTAGCGCTGTATGCCGGCTTGCTGGCGCCGTTCTACGCGGCCGATCCGGCGCGGGCGTTCTGGCACGGAATGATCCATCACCTGCACAGCGCCGCCATGCCCGATGCGGGCTATAGCGGGGAGATCCTGCTGGGTAACCGGCTCGACGGCGTGATCGAACGCGCCCGCGCAATCGCACTGGCCGACCTGCCCGACGGCGCGGCGGAAATCTGCCGCGACCATCTCACCGCCATCGGCGACGACACCACCGCCGCGGCCCGCGCGTTCCACGCCGCCGACGTCATCGACCGGGTGATCGAGATCGAACAGCATCTCAAACGCTCCGGCGTGACGATGGCGCTGGTGCTGGACGATTACGGGCTGGTGCATGACGGGCCGGTAAAGCCGTTTCACGATACCGTCCTGCATGAGGTCGGACTGCCCTGAGATGGAAAGCGTCTGGCATTCCCCGCTGACCGGGCGTGCGCTGACCGCGGACACGCCGCACTCGCTGCGAGGCGAGGGGGGCGAACGCTGGCCGGTGGTCGAGGGCATTCCCTATCTGCGCAGCGGGCGCAAAGACCTTGTCGCACTTTCCCTCGACCGGCTGGATGCGGGCGACGGCGATGGCGCGCTGGTCGCCTTGTTGTCGGATCAGGACGATTGGTGGCGCGGGCCGGCGACCGATGAAGGCGAATTGCGCGAACTGGTGGCGCGGCGCGGCGAGCTGACATTGCGCGAGGCGATGGCGCTGCTGCGTTTCGGCCCGGTGGCGGACTACTTCGCTTATCGCTGGGTCGATCCGACCTTCCTGGCCGGGCTGGCCCTGCTGGAAGCGCATTGGCAGGCACCGGCAACCGCTTTCGAACTGGCGGGCGGCATCGGGCACTATGCCCGCGAACTTGGGGGGCGCGGTGTCGCCTGCGTCAGCGCCGACATCGTGTTCGCCAAGTGCTGGCTGGCACGGAACTGGGTCGCGCCAGACGCCCAATACGTCGTTTTCGATGCGAAGGACCATTGGCCGGCGGGCGAACGGCGCTTCGATCTCGTCCAGTGCCACGATGCCTTCTACTTCCTGCCGGATCAGGAGCGGGTGGCGGCGCGGTTGCGCGATGCGGTCGCGCCGGGCGGGGTGCTGGCCGTCAGCCATGTGCATAACGCCGGCTACCGGAACGGCACCAAGGGTCCGGCCCGGCCGGGGCACGAATGGGCGACCATCTTCCCCGACGCACGCGTGTTCGACGAGGAAGACCTGCTCCGGTCGCTGATGGAAGCGTGCGCGCCGATACCCACGGACTGGACCGACGATCCGGAGATCGAGGCGTTCTCCCTCGTGGAAGGGGCAGATACCCCGGCGCGGCCGGTCGAGGGCGGGCTGGCTTTGCCGCCCACCGATGCGAAACTGCGGCCCAATCCGTTGCTGGGCGACGGTGCGGGGCACGATGCGGTGAGCTGGCCATCGCAGCGCTACCGCGAGGAATACGGGCGCGGCTGTTTCTGGGCCATTGCGGATGACAGCTTGGGCGTGAGTGTCGCGCGCGACCCGGTGCGCCTGCGGCGACTGGTCGACCTGCCGGAGCGGTGGTGACCATGCGCTGGGGGATTGCCGGCTATGGCTGGGTCGCGCGCGATTACATGGCGCCGGGCATCCGCGCGGCCGGCGGGACGGTGGCGGCCGTGTGCGACCCGTCGGCGGATGCGCGGGGCCGGGCCGAAGCAGACGGCGCCCGCTCCTTCGCGGATCTTGAGACGATGCTGGCGGCGGGCGGCCTCGACGCGCTGTACATCGCGGCGCCCAATCACCTGCACGCCGACATGTTCGAGATCGCGGCGAAGTCCGGCATACCGATCCTGTGCGAGAAGCCCCTGGCGCAGGACGGCGCCGGCGTCGAACAGATCGCCGCGGCCGCTGCAATCTGCACCGCGCCCGCCGGCGTCGCCTTCGACCAGCGGCACCATCCCGCCCATCGCCTGATCCGCGCGGCGATCGCGGCGGGCGATCTCGGCACGGTCACCGCGGTTCGCATCGTCTATTGCTGCTGGGTCGATCCCGACTGGTCGCGGGGCACGGGCGAAAACTGGCGGGCCGAGCCGCGCTGCGCCGGGGGCGGGGCGGTGCTCGACCTCGCACCGCACGGGCTGGACCTGGCGGAATATCTGCTGGGCGAACCGGTCGAGCGGCTGGCGATGATCCTGCAGCGGCGCGTGCACGATTACGCGGTGGAGGATGGCGGCATGGTCATGGGGCGCACGCCGTCGGGCATCCTGTTTTCCAGCCACACCTCCTACAATTGGCCCGAGGATCTCCCCCGGCGCCGGCTGGAGATCGCAGGCACGCGCGGCATGATCGTCGCCAGCGATACGATGGGGCAGGATGCGGGCGGCCACGCGACCCGGATCGACGCGCGCGACGGCAGCAAGGAGGCGCTGGCGTTCGACACTGAAACCACGCCCCTCGCGCAGCAGGCGGCCGCCTTCGCCGACCATGTCCGCCAAGGCGGCGACGCGTTCTCGATCACGCGCGACATCGCCGCCGCGCGCCGTTTCTTCGACGCCTACCGGGAGGCCGCGTCATGCCCTTGAGCCATTTCGCCTGTGCCAATTGCGGCTTCTGGCAATTGCATTTCGCCCCGCCCGATTGCCCGGTGTGCAATGACGTGCGCAACGACCTGCCGGAAGACGGCTGGCATTTCCTGCCCGAGGCGGCGGTGCGCGACAGCCATTCGGGCGCGTTTGCCGAAGTCGCCGACGGGCTGTGGGCCTTCACCACCGCGCCGCAACTGGGGCTGGGCGGAACCGGCTGGCTGATCGTGCGGGAGGAAGGCAATATCGCTTTCGAGGCCGCGCCTTACTATTCGGCCGAAATGCTGGCGAAGATCATCGATCTGGGCGGAATCGCGGCGCTCGCATCCAGCCATCCGCATGGTTACGGGGCGCTGTTCCAGTTGCAGCGCGAATTCGCGCCGAAGGTGTTGGCGATCCACCGGGACGATCTGAACTACACCAAGGCTTTCCGCGTGACCGCACCCTATGACGAGACGCTGGAACTCGCGCCCGGCTACACGCTGCACCATGTCGGCGGGCATTATGCGGGCCAGGCGGCGCTGCACGATGCGCTCGCCGGGCGGCTGTTTTGCGGCGACATGTTCAAGATCGACCAGGATGCGGCGGGGCGCTCCACCCATGTGTCCAGCCACAAGGCGTTCCACAAGGACATCCCGCTGACCCATGCCGAACTGCGCCGTTATCGCGAGGTGATCGCGCCGCTGGATTTCGGCGCCGTCCTGACCCCCTTCGAATACGCCCCCGAGATCGGCCACGATCGGGCGGTCGCGGTGCTGGACGAAGCGCTGTCGCACCCGCCGCAAGTGAGGAGATACGCCCTATGAACCGCACCGGCCTGCCGTCGGACCTGCCCAAGGCGGCGCAAGCCTATCTCGACGCCTTTCCCAAGGGCGAGATCGTGGCCTTTCCGATCGATCCGATCGACCGCGTCGGCATACCGGTGTGGATCGTCGCGCTCTTTCCGGATGGCGAACCCCGCCTCGACGGGGTGATGCCCTACGGGGTCGGCTACGGCGCCGACGAGGGGCAGGCGATCCTCGGCGCGATGGGCGAGATCGCGGAAATGTGCTTTCCCGCGCTGTCGCTGTCCGCACGCAAGAAGACGCGCGCCTCCTATGCCGACCTCGTCGCCAATCTGGGCGAGGCGGCGGTGGCCGATCCGCTGACGCTGTGCCTGCCGGCAGGCTCGCCGGTGGGGCGGCAAACCACGCTCGACTGGGTCGAGGCGGTGCGCCATGCCGATGGGGCCACCGTGCTGGTGCCGATCGACCTGGCGGCTTATAACAGCGCCGAACTGGCGGATGGCTACAAGCCGTTCACCACCATCATCTCCAACGGAATGGGGGCGGGGCCGGACCTCGACTGGGCGGTGGGGCACGGCCTGTGCGAAATTCTCCAGCGCGACGGCAACGGCTTGCTGTTCCGCGCGCTCGATCGCGGGATCGCGCTTGACCTGCCGGGCGATCTTCCCCCGCATACGGCCGCGCTGCTCGACCGGTATCGTGCCGCCGGGATCCGCCCGATCCCCAAATTCGCGACCGACGAGTTCGGCATCTGCAACCTCTATTGCGTCGGCGTGGACGAAGACGGTGCGCCTGCCGAACCGATCATGGTTTCAAGCTGCGGCGAGGCGGCGCATCCCGATGCCTATGCCGCGCTCGACAAGGCGCTGACCGAATATGCCGCCAGCCGCGCCCGCAAGGCCTATGCTCATGGCGACGAGGCGCGCACCCGCGCGCTCAGCCCGGCGAATTATGTCGACCGGTTCCTGGCGCAGAGCGGGGGCGCGGCCAAGAGTTCGGATCGCCGGGCGCTCGACGCGATGATCGACTGGCAGGCGCGCGAGGCGGCCGATCTGCGCGGATGGCTGGCGCCCAACATGCTGGCCGAAACGACGCGCAAGCCGTTCGCCGAACTGCCGCACACGCCATGCAAGGGCGCGCGCGACCGAGGCCGCGTCGCCCTGGAACGCGTGGCGGAGGCCGGGTTCGACCCGCTCTATGTCGATATGAGCCCCGCCGGCTGCCCGGTCGCGACGGCGAAGCTGATCGTGCCCGGCATGGAAGTCGAGACGATGAGTTATTACCGCATCGGCGAACGCGGCACCGCCAAGCTTTTGGCGATGGATAGCGAGTTGATCGGCTTCGAACCGGGGGCGGGGCGGGCCGAGGTGCGCCTGACGCCCGAGGCGATGGCGCGACTGGGCGGTCAGCCCTATTTCGACACGACCCGGGCCGATGCGATCGTCGGCCCGCTCTACCCGCTCTATCGCGAGCCCGAGGCGCATCATGCCGCCGCCGCAAGGGTGCGTGCGGCATGACCCTGCGCTATGCCTACAACACCAATGGCGCGGCCAACCACCGGCTCGACGATGCGCTGCGGCTGATTGCCGACAGCGGCTATGCCGGCGCCGCGATTACGCTCGACCATCACCATTGCGACCCGTTCGCGGACGGCTGGCGGATCGAGGCGGAGCGGATCGGCATGCTGCTCGAGGATCTGAAGCTCGACGCGATCGTCGAGACCGGCGCGCGGTTCCTGCTCGACCCGCGCGCCAAGCACGAGCCGACCCTGATTTCGCCCGACGCCGAAGGCCGGGCGAGGCGGGTGGATTTCCTCGCCCGCGCGCTCGACATCGCGGCCATCTGGCAGGCCGACGCGGTCAGTTTCTGGGCCGGCGTGCCCCTCCCGGGCGTGGGCCGCGAAGATGCAACCGCGTGGCTGCACGAGGGGCTGGAGCGCGTGCTCGACCATGCCGAACGCGTCGGCATCGATGCCGCGTTCGAACCCGAACCCGGCATGCTGATCGAGACCTGCGGCGAATGGGAAGCGCTGCATCAGCGGCATCCGCGCCTGAAGCTGGCGCTCGACACCGGGCATTGCATCGTCAGCCGGGATATCGATCCCGCCGCCGCCGTGCGCCGCTATGCCGCGCATCTCGGCACGGTGGCGATCGAGGACATGGCGACCGGCGTCCACGTGCATCTGCCCTTCGGCGAAGGCGACATGGACATTCCCGCCATCCTCGCCGCGCTGGACGAGATCGGCTTCGACCGGCTGGTATCGGTCGAACTGTCGCGCGAAAGCCCGCGCGCGCATCAGGCGATCCCCGAAAGCATCGCCTATCTGCATGATCGGACCCCGGCATGAGGGTGTGCTTCGTCAGCCGCCGGTTCTTCCCGGCGATCAGCGGCATGTCGATCTATGCGATCAACCTGCTGCGCCAGCTGGTCGCGCGCGATCACGCGGTCACCATGATCAGCCAGTATCGCGGCGACGATTTCGGGCGCGGCGTCTATGGCGGCGGCCCGCCGCCCGAAGTGCCGGGCGTCAAGGTCATCGGCCTCGAACAGGGCGGCGAGCAGGAGGCGAACGAGGGCGGCGCCGCCAATTTCGAGCGCGACATTTCCGCCATCGTGGCCCGGATCGCCGAAGAGCATGCCGCCGCCCCGTTCGACATCCTGCATGCGCAATACGGCTATCCCACCGGCTGGGCGGCGATGATCGCGGGCCAGTGGCTCGGCCTGCCGGTCGTAGTCTCGATCCAGGGCGGGGACGGGCACTGGGTCGGATCGTGCTGCGAGACGCACCGCCTGGCGATGGTCCGCGTCCTCGACCATGCGAACGCCGTGCTGATCGGCGGGCAGAGCTTCGCGCGCGAGGTGCACGACCGGCTCGGCACTGCGATGGAGCGGTTCACCTTCGTGCCGGGCGCCGTCGATACCGGGCGGTTCACCCCCGGCACGCAGGGCGCGGACGATACCGTGCGCATCCTCTATCACGGCCGGGTCGACCGCCGCAAAGGCGTCCTCGATTTCATCACCGCCTGCGCCCGGCTGGAGGGGAACTGGCGCGCCACCATTTCCGGCATCGGCCCCGATCTTGACGCGGCCGGGGCGCTGGTCGCGGGGCGGCGCCTGGGCGAACGCATCGCCTTCACCGGTTATGCCGACTATGCCGACGTGCCGCAGATCTATCGCGGGCATCATGTGTTCGCCTCGCCGACCTATGCGGAAGGGTTCTCGAACACGATCCTGGAAGCGATGGCGAGCGGGTTGGCCATCGTTTCGTGCCACGCGGTCGGCGTGTCCGACTGCCTGCGCGACGGGGAGAACGGGCTGCTGGTGGAACCCGGCGACATCGCGGCCCAGGCCAAGGCGCTGCAACATCTGATCGACGATCGGGGCGCGCGCCAGTGGCTTGCCGATGCCGCCCTTGCCGAATGCCGCGCAACCTATAGCTGGGACGTGGTCGGCGGGATGATTGCCGATACCTATCGCGCGCTGTCGGGCGAAGGCCCGCCGCAGCCGTTCGACACGGTCCTGCCGCACGATCCCGATTGCCGCTTCCGGGCAGAGCCGCATCTGCTGTGAGGCGTATTCTTGCCATCTCGCCTCATCTCGACGATGCCGTGTTCTCGGCCGGCGGCACCCTGTCCGCCCACGCGCGGCAGGGCGACCAGGTAACGGTGCTGACCTGCTTTACCGGCAATGTCGACCGGCCGGAAGGCTTCGCGCTCGCCTGCCAGCTCGACAAGGGCCTGCCGCCCGGCATCGACTACATGGCCCTGCGCCGCGCCGAGGACCGCGCCGCCTGCACGGCGATCGGCGCGGCCGCCGTCCACTTGCCGTTCCTCGAGGCGCCGCATCGCGGTTATCCCGATGCCGCCGCGTTGTTCGCGGGCGTGCGGGACGACGACCTCGTAGGCGAAACCCTCGCTCGCTGCATCGCGGACCATGTCGATTGGCATCAACCCACGCTGATCTACGGTCCTTACGGGGTGGGCCGCCACGTCGATCACGTGATCGTGCGCGATGCGGTGCAGGGCGTGGCCGGCGAAGTGCCGATCGACTGGTGGGAAGACTTCCCCTACGCGATGCGCGGCGACGAAGCGCCTGCCGATATCGAACGCAGGGCCCTCGATGCCCCCTGCGCCGAGGCGAAGCGGCAGGGGGCGCTGGCCTATGCCAGCCAGCTCGGTTTCCAGTTCGGCTCGCGGGAGCAGGCGGAAGCGGCCCTGTCGGACTGGCGCGTCGAAGGGTTCGCGCGCGGCTGACCCGGATGGGGAGGGGCGTGCATCCGGCCCGCCATCCCTTGCGGCGATCGCGCGAACCGGCCACACAGCGGCCATGACCATCGCCCTCTCGCGCCGCGCCCTGCTCGGCACTTCGCTCGTCGTCCCGGCCCTCATGTCCAGCGCGATCCTGCGCGCGGTGCAGCCTGACCTGTCGGCACTGAAACCGCTGACCGGCGACGCGAAACCGATCGACGCGGCCGAGCGGCTCCAGCGGATCGGCCGGGCTCAGGCCCTGATGGCGGCGAACGACATCGCCGCCGTCCTGATCGAGCCGGGCGCCTCGCTCACCTATTTCACCGGCATCGAGTGGTGGCGCAGCGAGCGAGTGACGGCCGCGATCCTCCCGCGCGAGGGCGAACCGCTGGTGGTCACCCCCTTTTTCGAGGAGCCTTCGGTGCGCGAGACGCTCGACGTGCCGATCGAACTGCGCGTGTGGCAGGAGGACGAAAGCCCGCTCGACCTGATCGCGGGCTGGCTGCGCGAACGCAGCCTCGCCAGCGGCAGGCTGGGGATCGAAGAGACGGCGCGCTTCTTCATCGCCGATGGGTTGGCGGAGCGCCTGCCGGAGATGACGGTGATATCCGCCGATCCGGTCGTGCGGGCGCTGCGGATGCGGAAATCGCCGGCGGAACTCGCGCTGATGCAGGCGGCGACCGACGTGACGCTGGCGGCCTATCGCTGGACGTGGGAGCGGGTCGAGGCGGGGATGACCGGCAGCGACATCTCGGCGCTGATGGATGCGGCGACCCGCGCGCTCGGCGGCAGCCCGCAATTCTCGATGGCCCTGGTGGGCGAGGCGTCCGCCTATCCGCATGGTAGCCGGGCCGTGCACCGGATCGCGGCTGGCGAGGTGCTATTGATGGATTGTGGCTGCGCGGTCCACGGCTACGAAAGCGACGTTTCGCGCACGTTCTCCTACCGCACCGTCCGGCCCGATGTCGCGCGGATCTGGAACCTGGTGGCGAAAGGGCAGCGAATTGCCTTCGATGCCGCGCGCATCGGCGCCCCGGCGGGAAGCGTGGACGATGCCGTCCGCGCTTTTTACGAGCAGGCGGGCTTCGGACCCGGCTACGATCTGCCGGGCCTGTCCCACCGGACCGGGCACGGCATCGGCATGGACGGGCACGAGCCGGTCAATCTCGTGCGCGGCGAACGCACGCCGCTGGCATCCGGTATGTGCTTTTCCAATGAGCCCGGCCTGTATCTTCCCGGCAAGTTCGGCGTGCGGCTGGAGGATTGCTTTTACATGGCGGAAACCGGCCCGGTCTGGTTCAGCACGCCCCCCGCCTCGATCGAGAACCCCGTCTGACGGTCGCGGGAAGGACCGTCCGCCCCGGCAGGTGCGACCCGTGCTTATTGAGGGGTGGGTAGGGCGGCGATGCGGACGGTTCGACGAAAACCGATTGCCCGGGGCGGCCATGCATCGTTATTGCGCCGCAAACCGTTTCTGAAGGCGTCCATTCCTTGAACACGAGAGCATTCGCGCGGACCCTGCGCAGATCCATGACCGGCTGGACCCTTACCGGCCTGCTCGTCGGCATCTTGTTCTTCGTGATCAGCGCCTTCGCCGCCTATTCCAACCTGCGCACCATGCACGAGGACGAGGCGCAGATCCGCAGCACGCACGAGGTGCTGACGACGCTGGATGGCCTGCTTACGGCGACGCTTGATGCCGAAACCGGGCAGCGCGGCTATCTCCTGACCGGCGAGGCGGCGTATCTTGAACCCTATTTCGGCGGCGTCGATGCGGCGCGGCGCAACCTGACGAAGCTCGAAGCGCTTCGGCGCAGCGATTCGGTCCAGGCAGCCAATCTCGAAGCCCTGCAATCGGTTCTTCGGCTGAAATTCCGGGAACTGGCGCAGACGATCGCCCTGCGGCAGAACGGGGGTGCGCAGCAGGCCGTCGATGTCATGCTGACCGATCGCGGCACCAACGCCATGGAGGATATTCGCCTTCAGATCGCCCAGCTGAAGCGGGAAGAACTGCGCGATCGGCAGGCGCGGGTCGGTGAATTGGCCTCGGCCTCGCGCCAGGCGGTGGTGAGTGCCCTGCTGACAAGCCTGATCGGCATAATCCTGACGATCGTCATCATCGCGATCCTTATCCGCGCCAACCGCGCCCGCGATCGGCAGCAATGGTTCCAGACCGCGCAGGTCGAACTGGCGGATGCCATGCGGGGCGAGAAGACCGTCCCCCATCTCGCGTCGGTCGTGCTGTCCTTCCTGGCCGAGAAGACCGGGGCGAGCGGCGGGGCCCTGTTCAAGGGCGAAAGCGGGACGTTCAACCGCGTGGCGACCGTCGGCGTGCCCGACGGTGCCGACGTGCCGACACGTTTCAGCCTCGGCGACGGCCTCCTCGGCAAGGTCGCGGCCGACGGGCAGGCAACGAACCTGTCCGATCTTCCGCCCGGCTATCTCACGATCGGCTCCGCCCTCGGCCGCGAGGTTCCGCGCCACCTCGTGATCGCCCCCGCATTCAGCGACGGGCAGGTCAACGCAGTCATCGAACTCGGCTTCTTCGAGGCGATCGACGATCGCGCGCTCGAACTGCTCGACCAGATTTCGGGCGGGGTCGGCATCGCCCTGCGATCGGCGCGCTTCCGCGAACGCTTGCAGGAAGCGCTGGCGGAAACGCAGCGCCAGGCCGCCGAACTGCAGGCGCAGAGCGAGGAGCTGCGCGTTTCCAACGAGGAGCTGGAGGAACAGGGCAACGCGCTGAAGGAATCGCAGGCGCGGCTCGAATTGCAGCAGGTCGAACTGGAACAGACCAACACCCAGCTGGAAGAACAGGCCCAGACGCTGGAGGGGCAGCGCGACAAACTGGGCCGGGCGGCGGCCAACCTCGAACTGAAGGCGCGGGAACTCGAACAGGCCAGCCAGTACAAGTCGGATTTCCTGGCCAATATGAGCCACGAACTGCGCACGCCGCTCAACTCGCTGCTGATCCTGTCGAAGCTGCTGGCCGACAATCCGGAAGGCAATCTGAACGAAGACCAGATCAAGTTCGCGCGGACGATCGAATCCTCGGGCAACGATCTGCTGACCCTCATCAACGACATCCTCGACCTGTCGAAGATCGAGGCCGGTCATGTGGAGATCGAGGCGGCGCCGGTCTCGACCGAACGACTCGCCGCGGACCTGCGCAAGGTGTTCGAACCCGTGGCGCAGCAGCGCGGCCTCGATCTCGACATATCCGCCGGCGCCGACGTGCCGCGCTCCATCGAGACCGACCGGTTGCGGCTGGAACAGGTGCTGCGGAACCTGCTGTCCAACGCGATCAAATTCACCGAACAGGGCAGCGTCAGCCTGTCGATCGAAGCGGGGTCGCACGATACGATCGAACTGGCGGTGACCGATACCGGCATCGGCATCGCCGAAGCCCAGCGCGAGGCCATTTTCGAGGCATTCCGGCAGGCCGACGGCACAATCAGCCGCAAGTTCGGCGGGACCGGGCTGGGCCTGTCGATCTCGCGCGAGCTCGTGCGGTTGCTGGGCGGGACCATCCGCCTCGACAGCGAGATGGGCAAGGGCAGCACCTTCACTGTCACCATTCCGGTCGCCTACGATCCGGCCAAGGTCGCATCGCGCCAGCCGGCCCCGTCCGCCGCGAACGAGACCGCGCCCCCTGCGCCGCCGCCCGCTCTGGCCAAGCCGGCCCCGACGCGGGAATTGCTGGACGACGACCGGGCAAACATCACCGAAGGCAAGCGCTCGCTCCTCGTGATCGAGGACGATCAGGCCTTTGCCGGCATCATGTGCGACCTATCGCGCGAGATGGGTTTCGCCTGCATCATCGCCGGCACGGCGGAAGAGGCGCTCGAACTGGCGCGGGAATACCTGCCCAGCGCGATCGTGCTCGATATCGGCCTGCCCGACCAGTCGGGCCTGACCGTTCTCGACCGGCTGAAACATCAGGACGAGACGCGGCACATCCCGATCCACGTCATCTCGGGCTCGGACCAGAGCAAGATCGCCCTCGCACTCGGCGCGATCGGCTTCCTTGGGAAACCCGCCCCACGCGAACAGCTGGCCGAAGTCCTTGCCGGGCTGGAGCAGAAGCTCGACGCGCGCATGCGGCGGGTGCTGATCGTGGAAGACGATGCGGTGCAGCGCGACGCGGTGGGCAAGCTGCTCGCCTCGCGCGATGTGGAGACCGTGGGGGTGGGAACCGCCGCCGAATGCCTCGACGAGTTGCGCGAGGGGGGGTACGATTGCGTGGTCCTCGACCTGTCGCTGCCCGATGCGTCCGGCTTTTCCCTGCTCGAAACGCTCAGCAAGGATGGCGACGCGGCGCTGCCGCCGGTCATCGTCTATACCGGGCGCGACCTGTCGGCTGAGGAGGAGCAGCGCCTGCGCCGCTATTCCAGCTCGATCATCATCAAGGGTGCCAAGTCGCCCGAGCGTCTGCTGGACGAGGTTTCGCTGTTCCTGCACCGCGTCGTGTCGGACCTGCCCCCCGAACAGCGCCAGATGATCGAGAAGGCCCGCCACCGCGATGCCGCGCTGGAAGGCCGCCGCATCCTCATCGTCGAGGACGACGTGCGCAACGTCTATTCGCTGACCAGCGTGCTGGAACCGCGCGGGGCGCTCACTCGCATCGCCCGCAACGGACAGGAGGCGCTCGACGCGCTGGCCGAAGCGTCGGAGGATGCGGACAAGCGCATCGACCTCGTCCTGATGGACGTGATGATGCCGGTGATGGACGGCCTCACTGCCGTTCGCGCGATCCGCGCCGATCCCGACATGCGCAAGCTGCCGATCGTGATGCTGACAGCCAAGGCCATGCCCGACGATCAGGAGAAATGCCTTGAGGCGGGCGCTAACGACTACATGGCCAAGCCGATCGACGTGGACAAGCTGCTGTCGCTGGTGCGCGTCTGGATGCCCCGGTGATGAGCGGCAGTATCGAGGATATCGAGATCGAGCTGCTGCTCGACGCGATCTATCGCAAGTTTCACTACGATTTTCGCAATTATGCCCGCGCCTCGATCAAGCGCCGGCTGTTGCACGCGAAGGCGAAGTTCGGGTTCGACAGCATCTCGGCGCTGCAATCTGCGGTGCTGCACGACGAGACGATGCTGCCGCAACTGCTCAACTACCTGACCGTGCAGGTGAGCGAGATGTTTCGCGATCCTTCCTATTTCCGCGCTTTGCGCGAAAAGGTCGTGCCTCATCTGCGCACCTACCCATCCTTAAAGGTTTGGGTGGCAGGGTGCAGCAACGGCGAGGAACTGTATTCGCTGGCTATCCTGTTCGCGGAAGAAGGCCTGACCGAACGCACGATGTTCTACGCGACCGACATCAACCCCGCCGCCTTGCGGGCGGCGCAGGCGGGGGTGTACCCGCTCGACCGGCTGCGCCTGTTCACCGAGAACCACCAGCTTTCCGGCGGGCGCTCCTCGCTGTCGGAATACTATACCGCGAATTACGATCGGGCAGTGTTCGACAAGTCCCTGCGCGAACGGACCGTTTTTTCCGATCATAGTCTGGTCACGGACGCGGCGTTCGGTGAAATGCACTTGATCTCCTGCCGCAACGTATTGATTTATTTCGATCGCGATTTGCAGGATCGCGCGGTAGGCTTGTTCGGGGAATCGCTCACGCGGGGCGGTTTCCTGGGCATCGGTTCGCGGGAAAGCCTGCGGTTCTCGGCCCATGCCGATTTGTTTTCCGATTTCGTGATGGAAGAAAAGATCTACCGGAGGAAAGCGCGATGAACCCGCGCGCAATCGTCATCGGGGCGTCGGCCGGCGGGGTCCAGGCCCTGTCGCAGGTGCTGCCCCATTTGCCGGCCGATCTTGCGGTTCCGGTGTTGGTGGTCGTCCACATCCCGCCCCGCAAGGACAATGCGCTGGTCGATCTGTTCGCGCGCAAATGCCAATTGCCGGTCAAGGAGGCGGAGGACAAGGAAACCCTCGCGCCCGGCACGATCTATTTCGCCCCGCCGGACTATCACCTGCTGGTGGAGACGGAGGCCACTCTGGCGCTCTCTTCCGACGAGACGGTTAACCATTCCCGGCCCGCGATCGACGTGTTGTTCGAAACGGCGGCCGATGCCTTCGGTGAGGGGCTGATCGGCATCGTCATGACCGGCGCCAACCAGGATGGCGCCCGGGGCCTGATGGCCGTGTGCGAGGCAGGGGGCGCGGCAATCGTGCAGGACCCCGCCTCCGCCGAGGTCGCGACGATGCCCGCCGCCGCGCTGGCCGCCTGCCCGTCTGCCCGGATCGCGGCGCTGGGCGACATGGCGGCCCAGCTGGAAACGATGCTCGGATGATGGTCGATCCCGTCAAATTCCTGCTGGTGGACGATCTTCCCGGCAACCTCCTCGCGCTGGAGGCCTTGCTGCGGCGCGACGGACTGGTTCTGCACAAGGCCGGCAGCGGCGAGGAAGCTCTCGAACTGATGCTGCACAACGAATACGCGCTCGCGCTGCTCGACGTGCAGATGGCGGGGATGGACGGGTTCGAGCTTGCCGAGATCATGCGCGCGAACGAACGGTCGCGCCATGTGCCGATCATCTTCGTTACCGCCGGCACGGCCGATGCGTCGCGAAGGTTTCGGGGATACGAGGCGGGGGCGGTCGATTTCATCCAGAAGCCGATCGAGGCGGATGTCCTGCGCTCGAAAGCCAATGTCTTCCTCGACCTTTATCAGCAGCGCCGCCAGCTCGTCGCCCAGCGGGACGAGATGGCCTTGCTCACCGCCGCACTGCAGGCCGCGGATCGCCAGAAGAACCGGTTCCTGGCGGTTCTCGCCCATGAATTGCGCAATCCGATCGCGGTGCTGTCGTCGGGGCTGAACATCCTCGACCGGGCGAAGGAGGGCATGGATGCGGATCAGGTGCGCGCCACCATGCGGCAGAACCTCGCCCATGTGACCCGACTGGTCGACGACCTGCTCGACATCAACCGGATCGAACAGGGGAAGATCTCGCTGAGGAAGGAGACGCGGCAGCTGGAACAGTTGCTGCCCTTGGCGCTGGAGTTGGTGATGCCGGCGATCGCGGCGGCCAATCACCAGCTGCTGGTCGAGGATCAGGCCGAAGCCATCACGCTCGACGTCGATCCCGCCCGGTTCGTGCAGATCGTCAGCAATCTCATCGGCAATGCCGCGCGCTACACCCCCAGAAACGGCGAAATCAGGGTGCGCACCGGCACGAAACGCGGTTTTGCCGTCATCGAGATATCCGACAACGGCGTCGGCATCGCACCCGACCATCAGGCGCGAATCTTCGAGATGTTCGAACAGTCCGATACCGGCCTCGGCATCGTGGGCGACGGTCTCGGCATCGGGCTGGCACTGGTCAAGCAGCTGGTCGAGCTGCATGGCGGCGAGATCGAATTGCAGAAAAGCTTGCCGGGCGAGGGCAGCACGTTCGAGGTGCGCCTGCCGCTGCCCGGTTCGGGCGAGGCGCCGCGACCGCATGCGGGCGTTCCTGCCTAACGGCTTGATCTTCGCCCGTCCTGCTTTAGAACGCTGGGTTCCCCCACCGCGTTACCATCATCGGTTTTCATACCGAACGAGAGGCTTTTCATCATGCCGTCCGAACGCGATCACCGGATCGCGCCGCCACTTGTCGATCTGCCGATCTCCATTGCGGATCGCGGCTTCTACGACGGCCTGAGCCGGCAGGTCACAATTCCCGCCAAGATCATCGTCACGCTGCTGATCGTCTGGGCGATCTTCTTTCCGGTCAATGCGGCGGAAACCCTCGATGCGGTGAACCGCTCGATCATCCGCGATTTCGCCGGCTGGTACATCTATCTGGTCGCGGCCATCGTGGCGGTCTGCCTGGCGCTCGCGGTCATCCCTTCGACCGGCAGGCTGCGGATCGGGCTGGACGACGAGAGGCCGGAATTCTCGCGCCTGTCGTGGTTTTCCATGCTGTTCGGCGCCGGCATCGGGATCGGCATGCTGACCTATGCCGTGGGCGAGCCGATGGCCCATTTCGCCAACAATCCGGCCATCATCCAGGGCGCGGCCGCACCGCTTTCGGCCGAGGCGGTTCCGTCCGCCTATCTCTATACCTTTCTGCACTGGGGCATCGCCGCCTGGGCGACCTATGCGCTGGTCGGCCTGGCGATCGGCTATGTCGCCTATCGCCGCGGCCTGCCGCTGACCATCCGTTCGGCCCTCGCGCCGATCTTCGGCCGCACCATGTCGGGCTATGCCGGCCATATCGTGGATGTCGTCGCGGTGGTGGCGACCTTGCTCGGCGTGGCGGTGACCATGGGGCTGGGGGTAGAGCAGTTCATTGCCGGCGCCGCGCGGCTGGGCGCGGCGGACTGGTTGCTCGATGCCGATGGAACCTCGTCGGCGCTGGCCATCATCGTCTCGCTGATCGTGCTGGTGGGCGCCTCCACCGCCAGCGCCCTGTCGGGGGTGGGCAAGGGGATCAAATGGCTGTCGAACATCAATCTCGTATTGTCCTTCGCCTTGCTCGCCCTGTTCCTGTTCGCCGGGTCGGGCCTGTTCGGGCTTGAAGTGCTGGGCCGGGGCATCGTGAAATACTGCGTCGAAGTCGTGCCGACGACGCTGACGCATTTCATGGCCGACGGCACCGTGCTGGGCGAGGCGCTGTCGCAATGGCAGCTCGACTGGACGGTGTTCTATTGGGCGTGGTGGATCGCCTTCGCGCCGTTCGTGGGCATGTTCGTGGCGCGCATCTCGCGCGGGCGGACGATCCGCGAATATGTGCTGGGGGTGATCCTCGTGCCCTCACTGCTGTGCTTCGTTTGGATGGCGCTCGCCGGCGGCACGGCGATCTTCCTCGAACTCAACGGCGCGGCGGGGGGCAGCATCGTAACGGCGCCCATTTCCGACCAATTGTTCGCGACCCTTTCGGTCATGCTCGGGCCGGTTGCGATGATCCTGGTGACCGGCCTCGTCGTAGTCCTGCTGATCACCTATCTCATCACTTCGGCCGACAGCGCGATCCTGATCGTCAACACGATCAACGGGGCCGGGGTGACCGAGGGGCAGCGCCGCCGGCATATCCTGTTCTGGGGCGCGGCGCTGGCCTTCATCGTGGGCAGCATGCTCATCCTCGGCGGGATCGACGCCATCCGGGTGACGATGATCATCGGCGCCCTGCCGTTCTCCTTCGTCACGGGCCTGATGGTGGTGGCGATCGTCAAGGCGATCGTGTTCGATCTCATCCGCGTATCGCAAGGCGTGCCGGTCACGACTGACGGGTTCGGACCGTAAGACTTGCCATGCGGTCGTGCCCCCGCCGCCTCAGGCGAGGCGCGCACCGTCCGGCACCCCGTCCCCCGGCGCGGCGAGGACGATGCGGCCCTCCCGGTCGGGAAATCCCAGCACCAGCACTTCGGACAGGAACGGCCCGATCTGGCGCGGCGGCAGATTGACCACCGCCATCACCTTGCGTCCGACGAGATCGGCCGGTTCGTACAGCGCGGTTATCTGGGCGGAGCTTTTCCTCGTCCCGATGTCCGGTCCGAAATCCACCACCAGCTTGATCGCCGGGCGGCGCGCTTCGGGAAAGGGTCGGGCATCGATCACGGTGCCGCAGCGTATGTCGAGCTTTTCGAAATCGTCGATCGTCGCAATGGTCATGGCACGGGTCTAACAGCGGCGGGCGGGACTGTCGAAACCTGCGCGATCCGGGTAAAGCACGAAAAATGTTCGCTTCCCTCGTCTCGGTCCGCACGCTGCTCGTCGCCATCTTCGTCATCATGGCGGGGAGCGGCTTTCTCTCGACGTTGGTTTCCGTCCGGCTCGAGGCGGCGGGCACGCCCGCGTTTGCGATCGGCATGGTCGCCGCGGCGTATTTCGCCGGGCTAACCATCGGATCGCTGCGGGTGCCGCGATTGATCGCGCGGGTCGGCCACATCCGGTCCTTCGCCGCCTTCGTCTCGATCTTCTCGGCGAGCGGGCTGGCCTATTCCATCACCATGTCCGCCCCGTT
Organism: uncultured Erythrobacter sp.; assembly: GCA_947501005.1. Classification (GTDB taxonomy): domain Bacteria; phylum Pseudomonadota; class Alphaproteobacteria; order Sphingomonadales; family Sphingomonadaceae; genus Qipengyuania. Next base: position 750,222 of record CANMTU010000001.1, read on the forward strand.
CTGGGGGATACTGCGCCTGATCGACGGGTTCATGATGGCCGGCGTATTCGTGTGCCTGGAAAGCTGGCTCAACCGGCAGGCGAGCGCCCGGACCCGCAGTTCGATCCTCGCGGCCTACATGATCGCGCTGTATGGCGGGCAGGCGCTGGGCCAGTTCCTGCTCAATCTCGGCGCGGAACGGCCCAGCCTGCCGTTCGTGATCGCGGCCATCCTGCTGTCGCTCTCGGTCGTGCCGGTGGTCCTCACCCGGATCGATCAGCCGGTGATAGAGGAGAGCGCGCCGTTCTCCCTCAAGCAGCTTTACAACGCCTCCCCTCTCGGCGTGATCGGGGTTCTGACGACCGGCGCGATCCTGGGGGCGTTCTATGCGCTGGGCGCTGTGTTCATCCAGCGGCTGGGCATGGGCCTGGCGCAGGTCGCGTTCTTCACCTCCTGCGTGATCGGGGGCGGGGTGGTGCTGCAATGGCCGCTCGGCATGCTGTCCGACCGGTTCGACCGGCGCACGGTCATCGTCGGCTGCATGCTCATCGTGCTGGCGGTCAGCATCTCGCTGGCCCTGTTCGCCGAGCCGCGGCCGCAACTGTTCGTGCTGGGCGCGCTGTTCGGCGGTTTCGCCTTCGCCCTCTATCCACTGTGCGTCGCCCACTCGAACGATCACCTGACCGAGGAGCAGCAGGTGGGGGCGAGCAGCGGCCTCGTGCTGACCTACTCCGCCGGCGCGATCGCAGGGCCGATGATCGGATCGGCGGGCATGCAGGCCTTCGGGGTGCAGGGCCTGTTCGGAACGATCGCGGTCATCGCGTTTGCCGGGGTCACCTTCGCCCTGTGGCGCACCATCGTGGGCAAACGGGTCAGCGCGGCAGATCAGGGGGCGTTCCAGCCCTTTCCCCGAACCACCCCGATGTTCGCGGTGCCCGAGCCGGACGAGCGCAACGGTTCGTAACGCGCGCTTTCGCGCCGGTGCGGGGCTTGCTTTCACGCCCGCGTCGGGGCCACAAGCGGACGGATCGCGATAGGAGGAACCGTTTTGAGCCAGCCCGTCATCCTTTATGGCCTGCCGCATTCCCTCTATACTGGGAAGGTCCGCGCCTACCTGCGCAAGCAGGGTATCGCCTATCGCGAAGTGCCGCCTGCCGACAGCCGGTTTGCCGGCGAGATCGTCCCCCGCATCGGGCGGGGGATCATCCCCGTCGTCGAACTGCCCGACGGCGCCGTCATCCAGGATACGGTCGACATCATCGACCATTTTGCGGCTGCCGGGCAGCTTTACGCCGCCTATCCGGCAGGCCCGCGCCAACGCACGGTCGCGCACCTGTTCGAACTCTATGCCGTGATCGGCCTGACGCGCCATGCCATGCATTATCGCTGGAGCTATCTCGGGCAGCAGGAGGAATTCCTGCGCGATGCGTTCGGCGTCGGCGGCGATCCTGAGCGCACGGCGAAGACGATGGCGCGGATGCACAGCTATCTGCCGATGCTGGGCGTCACCCCCGAAACGATCCCCGAGATCGAGCGCAGCTATCGCGAATTGCTGGCCGGGCTGAACGCCCATTTCGCGCAGCAGCCCTATCTTCTCGGCGGGTTGCCTTCGATCGGCGATTACGCGCTGTTCGGCCCGCTATTCGCGCATCTCGGCCGCGACCCCGTGCCGCTCGCCATCATGCAGCACGAGGCACCCAAGGTGTTCCGCTGGGTCGAACGGATGCATGCGCCCGACCTCGACACGGTGGAGTATGGCGATGTCGCGGCCGACTATCTTGCCGGCGATGGCATCGCCGAGACGCTCGGCCCGGTATTGCGGCAGATCGCGGCGGAAATCGTGCCCGATTGCATGGACCGGCTGGCCGTTCTCGAAGACCATGTCGCCAGCGGGGCGGTCAAACACGGCGAGCCTGTCACCGCGAAACCCCATCAGCGGGTCATCGGCACCGTCCACACCCGCTTCCGCGGCGTGCCCTATGAAGGCGGCGTGCAGCCTTACACCTTCTTCCTGTGGCAAAGGCTGCTCGACACGGCAGCCGGCGAGAGCGGGACCGAGGCGCTGTTCGCACGATACGGCCTCGACCCGCTGCTGACGGCGAAGCTACCCGTCCGCGTGGACCGGGCGAACAATATCGAGGTGTGGGGCGATCCGGCGTCCTAGCCCGCCGGGCGCGCGCCGGGCTGCATCATTTCGATCTCGTGCCCGGACGGGGTCTTGACGAAGGCGATGCGGGCGGCGCCGAAACTGGTCGTCTCGCCCTTCTGCGTCGCCCCTGCGGCAAGAGCGCGGGCGAGGTCCGCCTCCAGATCGCGTGTGATCATGCCGATCGGGCCGTAGCCGGTGCCGATATCTACCGCCCGCCCGTCCTTCCAGTGAAACAGCACGATGGTCGCCGAGCCTTTCTTGCCGGTCAGCATATGCTCCCGGAACTGCGGGGTGTCGACCGTATCGGAATGCGTCATGCCGAACCCTTCCACGAAGAAGCGGGTGGCGGCGTCGATATCGCTGACGGTCAGCTTGACGAAAGTGAACAGGGCGGGGTTGGCGTCGCTCATCGATACGCTCCTCAGGAGGTGGGACGGTTCGGATCGCCCGGCGGGCGCGAGGTCGGGTGCGAAGTCGACAGGCCGCCATCCACGGCCAGTGCCTGCCCGTTCACGTAACTGGCCTCCTCGCTCGCCAGGAACAGCGCGGCCCGGGCGATCTCCTCCGGCTGGCCGCCACGCAGCAGCGGGTTGAGCTGGCCGATCCGGTGTTCCTTGCCGGCTGCGCGCGCGCCGTCGAAGATCGGCTGGGTCATGCCGGTCTCGGTGAGGCCTGGCAGCACCGCGTTCACCCGCACGCCGGTCCCGGCCAGTTGCTGCGCCGCCGTCTGCACCAGATTGATCACGCCAGCCTTGCTGGCCGAATATTGCGCTGGTCCGGCCCCGCTCCGCAGCCCGGCGACCGAGGCGGTGCATACGATCGCCCCGCCGCCGCTGTCGCGGATCGCGGGCGCGCCGTGCTTCACCGCGAGGAACGGGCCGATCAGATTAACCCGCAGGACCTCCGCCCAGATCTCGGGCGTCGCATCGAAGAAGCCGCCGCGCGCCCCCCCGGTGATTCCGGCATTGGCAAACACGACATGCAGTGCCCCGTGAAGGTCGAGGGCCCTGGCGACCAGCGCGGCGACATCCTGTTCCTCGCCCGCATCACCGGTCATCGCGGTAGCGATCCCGCCATCTGCCTCGACCATCGCGGCGGTCTCCCGCACCGCATCTGTCTTGTCGAGCAGGACCAGCTTCGCCCCTTCCGCGGCGAACAGTTTCGCGCTTGCCCGGCCGATACCGGACCCCGCCCCGGTAATGATCGCGACCTTGCCTTCCAGCCGCCCACTCATATCGTCGCCCCGCCGTCGACTACGATCATCTGCCCGGTAGTCCATTTCGCGGCCGGCGAGGCGAGATAGACCGCCGCCCCGGCAATATCCTCCGGCTCGCCGATCCGCCGCATCGGCAACTGCCCTTCGACCCGTTTGCGCGCCTCGGGATTTTCCCACAGCGCCTTGGCGAAATCGGTCTTCACGAGGCCCGGCGCGATGGCGTTGATGCGCACGCCGTGCTGCCCGTTCTCGACCGCGTAATTGCGCACCAGCTGGAAGTCCGCTGCCTTAGAGACGTTGTAGGCACCGATCGTGGCCGAGCCGCGCAGGCCGCCGATCGAACTGATCACGATGATTGCCCCGTCCCGTTGCTCGCGCATATGGGGCAGGGCAAGCTGCATCAGCCAGTGGTTGGAGAGGATGTTGTTGTCGAGCACCTTGCGGAACTGCTCGTCCTCGATCCCGTCCATCGACCCGTAATAGGGATTGGATGCTGCGTTGCAGACGAGAATATCGACCGCGCCCAGCCGCTCCTGCGTCTGCGCGAACAGGTCCTGCAATTGCGCCTTGTCGGAAATGCTTGCGGCCACGGCGATCGCGCGGCCCTCGCCATGTTCGGAATTGATCCCCGCGGCGACCTCGTCGCATGTTTCCTGCGTGCGGCTGGAAATGACGACCCTCGCGCCATGCGCCGCAAGCTGTTCGGCAATCGCCTTGCCGATGCCCCGGCTGGACCCGGTGACGATGGCGACCTTCCCGGTCAGATCGAATAGTGACATGTCTCTCTCCTCAAACGTGTGCTCGGCTCGGCCTGCCGCTCAATCCTTTGCCTCGCGCAGCCTGTCCAGCGCTTCGCCCCGCGGGCGCATCAGGCTTTCCTGGCTGACCGTTGCGACCATGCGCCCGTTCTCGTCGTAGAAATGGCCGCGATTGAGCCCGCGGGCATGGCCGGCCCACGGGCTTTCGGTGGCGAACAGGTGCCAGCGGTCGAAATCCGGCGTCTCGTGAAACCAGACCGCATGATCGAGCGAGGCGGCCTGGACCTTGCTGCTGCCCGGGCGGATGGCGTGGGGCAGCATGGCGTTGCGCAGGAACATCATGTCCGACGCATAGGAGAGCAGTGCGCGTTGCAGCAGCGGATCCGGCCCCGCAGGCTCGCGCATCCGCATCCACACGCCGGTGCGCGGTGCGCGCGCCTCGGCCCCGAACAGCGAACCGGGATCGAGCGGTACGATCTCGATCGGGCGCTTCTGCAACCGGTCGACGATGGGCGAGGCATTGGCCTGCGCGTTGCTTTCGCGCCACTTGTCGAGCGCCTCGATCGCCGCCGCCACGTCGAGGTCGGCGGGGGCGGGGGTGCCATGGCCGAACCCGGTTTCGGGGACATGGAAGGACGCGATCATGGAGAAGATCATCGTTCCCTCCTGCGATCCTTCCACCCGGCGGGTGGCGAAACTGCGCCCTTCGGACAGGGTGGTGACGCGGTAGGACACGCCTTCGCCGCTCGATCCGGCTTTCAGGAAATAGGCGTGGAGCGAGTGGGGCAGCCGCTCCCCGTTTTCCTCGTGACAGGCGGCCAGCAGGCCCTGCGCGATTGCCTGGCCGCCGAACAGGCGTGGGCCGATCGCCGGGCCGGGCGGGCCTTCGTAAAGGCCGCCCCCGGTGGGTCGGACGGCAAGGATGGCCGGTAGGTCGATGGTCGTCTGCTCCCCCTCTTGTCCATACCGGGTATTCGAACAATTCTCAGGTTTCAAGCCCGAACCTGTCTTTCGTACATCGCGAACGCGCGGAAACGTGCCACTCCGCGATTTAGTTTGACGACCTAACAACTAGTGTGAGATAAGCATGGCGGAATTTCAGGAGAGCACGATGACCTATACCAAGGGCCGCGTCGTCAACGACGCCGACGCACACACGATGGAAACGCAGGACTGGCTCGCCCCCTATCTGGAAGGCGCGTACAAGGAGACCTATTCCGAGGTGTATTCCAAGCGCGAGGGCGGCGACCGCATCGTCAAGATGATCGACGCGGCCAAGGCGCGCAAAACCGATCCCGAGGCGCGGGCCAAGGCTCGGGAAAACCCGATCCAGGGCGCCAAGGGCTGGCTCGGCTATGGCGGGTTCGACAAGGAGGAGCGGGTCGAGGCGCTCGACTGGCTGGGCTTCAACAGCCAGCTCGTCTTCCCGACCTTCGGCCTCGGCGCGATCACCAAGGCGGCTGATGACGATCAACGCTATGCTGCGGCGACCGCCCTTAACAAGGCGCAGCAGGATTTCTGCAATGCCGATGCGCGGATGGACTGCGTGGCTTTCTGCCCGCTCGACGATCCCGAGCGTGGCCTGGCCGAAGCGAAACGCGCGGTTGCGGCGGGCGCGAAGGCAGTGATGTTCAGCGCCGGCCCGGCGGGCGACAAGAGCCCCGGCCACCCCGATCTCGATCCGTTCTGGCAGTTCCTGCAGGACAATCGCATCCCCTTCATGCTGCATATCGGCCCCGGCACGAAGACGCAGCCCGCCAAGTTCAAGAACAACGGGCGCGAGCGGTCGGCCGACCTGCATGGCGGGGGCGAGAACCTGCGCTTCCCCGATTTCCTGTGCCTGTGGTACGCGCCGCAGGAATTTCTCACCGCCATGGTCTATGACGGGGTGTTCATGCGCTTTCCCGAACTGCGCGGCGGGGTGATCGAGAGCGGGGCGGGCTGGGTGCCGGAATTCCTGCGCATGCTCGACCATGGCTGGTATTCGTTCAGCAAGACCGACCAGTATCTGCAGGAGATGGACCTGAAGCCGTCCGAATATCTCCGGCGGGCGGTGCGTTTCACCCCGTTCCCGAACGAGGATGTCGGCCGCATGATCCGCGACAGCGCGCCCGAGCTCTATCTGTTCTCGAGCGACTATCCGCACCCCGAAGGTACGAAGGACCCCTTCGGCAAGTTCGAAGCCTCCCTCGACGGGTTCGACGAGGAGGTGAAGGACATGTTCTACCGCACGAATTACGATCACATGATGTATCGCGAAAGCGAAGCGCTGGCCGAAGCCGCCGAATAGCGTGCTGTCGTTGACGTAGGGTCGTTGACGTAGGGAAGGGGGCTGTCGCGAAGCGGCCCTCTTCCCTTGTCCGGCCTGCGTCCGTCGTGACTTTCGGGCGCAGGACCGCCGCATACCGTGTCCTCACAACGTCCATCGGGCGCGTTCGGCGGTGCGGGGCTTGTCAGATCATGGTTCGCCTCGCAAACGGGTGGCATGAATGGGGCGAAAGACACCAACCGGGCGCAGCAAGTGCTCGTCGCCGCCGAGGCGCTGATGACGGAGCGGCGCTCGTCCGCCATTCCGCTGGCCGACATTGCCGAGCGGGTCGGCGTCACGCGAAGCCTGCTCTACGCCTATTATGACGGCGTGCCGGCCATGCTCGACGAGATTTTCCAGGACCATCTCGGCCGGCTGGAGCGCGCTATCCGCCCGCCGCTGGAAGAGGGCGCCCCTTTTCGGGAACGCGCCCTTGCGGCCCATCTCGCCTATCTCGACTATCTGATCGCTTCGGGCGAGAGCCTGCTGTTGCTCTTGCGCGAACGGCAGCAGGACAGTCCGCTGGGCGAAACGAGCCAGCGGCGCTTCCGCAGATTGCTGCGCTTCGTGGCGAGCGATACGGCACGCGCGCTGGCCCTGCACCCGCGCGAGGCCTTTGTCCTGCTCGAACTCAACGCCGCGATACCCGAGGCGCTGGCCCGCCTCGTCCGGCAGGGGGAGATCGACCGCGAGACCGCCGTCGCCACCTGCGCGCGGCTGATCGCCGCCTCGCTCGACGCGTTTATGCCGATCCGCGCCGGCTAGGCGCGGCGCCCCGCCGCCACCTCGTCGTCGCTATCCGTGCCCGCCATCACGATGGTGAGGCAGATCTCCTCCACCATGGCGAGGGGCGCCCGCCCGCTGGTGAGAATGCCGCCCGCTTTCAGGGACACGGCGGTAAGCGCGGCGGTCGAGGCGCGGGCGCTCGCCATGTCCATGCCCCCACGGCCCATCAACTGCTTCAGGATCGGGGCGCGTGCCGCCGCGCCTTTTTCGGCACGTTCCTCTTTCATCGCCTCGCGCACGTCCGGCGCGCGCAGCAGCATCTGCAGCAACGGGCCGGACTGCGCCGCCTCGTGCAGATAGCCGACGGTCGAGACCATCACGCGGGTGCGATGGTTCGATCCGCGCGCGACGCGCCGCCGCCGGCGGTTTTCCTGCGCTTCGATCTCACGTCGGGCGATCGCCACCAGCAGATCGGTGCGCCCGCCGAAGCAGTTGTGAACCTGGGTTTCGCTGATCCCGGCCTGCCGCGCGACATTGCGCATGGTGACCGCGGACAGACCTTGGGACAGCGCGATGGCCTTGGCCGCATCCATCAGCTGGACGCGGCGTTTCTCCGCGCTGAGGCGAACGCGCCGGCCGGGCGACTGCCGCGCGTGTCGCTGCCCCAGCGCGAACGTCTCGCTGAGGCCGATGGGCGGCGGCGGCAGGGGCGGCTGGTCCTCCCGGCTTTCGGGGGCGCGCGTCCAGTGCGAGCGGGGCGGGCGGGGAATGTCGAGCCGGTCGCAGATCTTGGCAAGGCCGTTGCCGGACATGCCATACCGCGCGGCGACATTGCCCATCGGCTCGGCCCAGATGGAATCGAACAGTTCGGCGCGAGTGACTTCCATCCCGCGGTAATAGCGGCACGAACAGGCCGAAGTCCACCTTCGGAGCGCCGGGGGAAGGCTTCGTACCCGATGTTCGATTATCCATATTGTTAGATCGTAAATTGGTCGCTACGAATCGCTTCGCATAAGAAGGGGAGAGTAGTGATGAGAACGTTCGGACATTCGTTCGCCGCCGCGATCGCGCTGGCGATGGCACCGTCGGCGGCGGTCGCGCAGATGCCGGCGAAGATCGATCCGGTGCGGGTGGAAACCGCCGCCGGCGTCCTGGAAGGCTCGCGCGAGGACGGCGTACTGGTCTTTCGAGGCGTGCCTTACGCGGCCCCGCCGATCGGTGAAAACCGCTGGCGCGCGCCGCAGCCGGTCGCCCCGTGGAAGGGCGTGCGGTCCGCCACCGCGCACGAGACCGCCTGCACCCAACCGGTCGACCTCGATACGACGGTGGCCAATTTCGGCGGCGTCAACGGCGCCCAGTCGGAAGACTGCCTCTACCTTAGCATCACGGCCCCGGAAGGGGTGCAGGACGCACCGGTCCTCGTCTGGTTTCACGGCGGGGCGTTCTTTCTCGGTTCGGGCAGCCTCGGCTCCTACGATGGCACGGCCAATGCCCGCCAGGGGGTCATCACGGTCGGCGTGAACTACCGGCTCGGCGCGCTGGCGAACTTCGTCCATCCCGCGCTTGCGGCGGAAGATCCCCAGGCGCCGCAGGGCAATTACGCATTGCAGGACAGTGTCGCCGTGCTCGAATGGGTGCGTGACAATATCGCGCGCTTCGGCGGCGATCCCGAACGGGTGACCATTGCGGGCCAGTCGGCGGGCGGGGGGATTGTCACAAATCTCCTGTCGCTGCCGGCTGCCAAGGGATTGTTCGACAAGGCGATCGTGCAATCGGGCAGCCTCCTCCTGCCCGACCGTTCGCAGGCCGATGCGCAGGCCAAGGCGGGCGAAGCGCTGGCTACCATCGGCATCGGCGAAGATGCGACGGCGGCGGACCTTCGCGCGATTTCCGCCCAGACCTTCGCCGCGTCGGAGGCGTTGCGGGCCGGGTTCTTCTTCAACGAAGACCCCCGCTACAAGCCGACCTCGACCATCGCCGCCCTGCGCGCCGGAAACGAATTCGACGTGCCGTTGCTCGTCGGCTCGAACATGGGCGAGGGCGGGTTCGCAGGGGCGCGGACCTTCGCCCGCCTCGCCGGCGACGACGGGGCGCCTGCCTTCCTCTACCGGTTCGATCACACGCCAGCCTTCCGCGCGAAAGAGTGGGCGGACGGTCCGATCCATTCCGCCGAACTGATGTTCGCCTTCGATTCGATCGACCAGTCGAGCTGGGGCGGCGACAAGGTCGATGCGACCGACCGGAAGCTGGCGAAGACCATGAACGGCTGCTGGGTCGCCTTCGTCAAGATGCCGGCCGATGCCCGCAGGTTCGAATGTGCCGGCGGCTTCACCTGGCAACCCTACGAAGAAGGCGGGAACGCGGTGCTGATCGAGGCTGGCGGCATGCGCAGCAGCGCAGCCGACGGCCTGCCCGACGGACCGAAGAAAAAAGACTGACAAGAAAACCTGGGAGAGAAGAATGAACCGCAAGACCCGCTATCTGTTCGGCACCACCTTGCCGGTTGCCGTCCTTGCCCTGGCGCCGGCCGCGAACGCGCAGACCGCCCCGTCAGCCGACGAAGCCATCGCGCCGGACCTTGCCGAGCAGGTCGAATCCGATCCGGACCAGACGATCGTCGTCACCGGCTCCTATATCCGCGGACAGCGCGAGGATGGGGCGCAGCCGGTCGACGTGTTCGGTCAGGAAGAGCTGGAAACCCGGGGGATCGACAGCCCGCTCGAATTCATCAAGACCTTGCCCTCGGTCGGTCCGGTGCTGGGGGATTCGAACCAGTACGGCGCGGGCGGCAGCCAGGGCGTCGGTTCGATCAACCTGCGCAGCCTCGGGCGCGAGCGGACGCTCGTCCTGTTCAACGGGCGGCGCTTCGCCAACGAACCGGGCGACGGGGCCGCCGATACCAATCTCATCCCGCTATTCGCGCTCGACCGGATCGAGGTACTGAAGGACGGGGCCGCCTCGACCTACGGCTCGGACGCGATCGCCGGGGTCGCCAACTTCGTCACCCGCCGCAACTTCACCGGGTTCGAGGTGATCGGCGACTACGAATTCGTCAACGGATCCGACGACAATTACCGGGTCAGCGCGCTGGCAGGGTTCGATATCGGCACCGCCAATTTCATGATCGGGGCGGGCTGGCAGCACCGCTCCGAACTGGCGACGACGGAGCGTGATTTCACGCAGGCGCCCTATGCCCAGAATCCGACCGGGTTTTCGGCCCTGTCCAATCCCGGGCTTTACGCTCCGGTGGCCTTCGTTCCGGGCCGGGGCGTCATTCCCGTGGGCGTCGCGGTGGACGGCAATCAGGTCGGTGCCTGCGATGCCCTCGGCGGGATCAGCTCGGCTTCGCTGTGCCGGTACAGCTACATCCCGTTCGTGAACCTGATCGAGGAGGAGGATCGCTACCAGATCTACGCCCAGTTCACCGCCGACCTGTCGGACAGGGTGCGGTTCACCGCCGAGGCGCTGTATGCGCATACGGAACTGCCCGATCTGGGATATTCGCCCAGCAATCCGCCGGTGCAGGGGCCGCGCGGGCCGGGCAGCCAGAGTGCGTTCACCGTGCCCGCCTCCAATCCCGGCTTTGCCGCATTCCTTCAGCAGAGCTTCGCGCCCGGCACGCTTCCCCGAGTGACGACACCGATCCTCGCATCCATCGTGCTGGGTCGGCCCTTCGCCCTCGGGGGCAATCCGCTCGATCCGCGTGGCGCGGGCAATGGCGGGGCCACCAACGATGCCTGGCGCGTATCGACCGGCCTCGATTTCGACCTGAGCGACGATCTCACCCTCCAGGCGTTCGGCACCTATATCAACAGTTCGCGCACGGCCTTTTCGGTCGATATCGTGAGCGACCGGTACCAGCGCGCGCTGAACGGCTTCGGCGGGGAAGACTGCACGGGGACGACGCCGGGCGCCAATGGCTGCCTCTATTTCAATCCCTTCATCAATTCGGCACCGGGCAACCCCGCGCTGGGCCTGAGCAATCCGGCCTACGTTCCGGGGAACGAGAACAGCCAGGCGGTCATCGACTTCATCCGCCAGCAGAACGGCGCGGTCCAGACCGAGGAACAGTTCATCGGCGACATCGTGCTGAGCGGGCAGAGCGAGCTTTTCGGCCGCACGCTGGGCTATGCCGTCGGCGGCCAGTTCCGCAGGACCGATTTCGATACCAGCCCGATCAACCGCTTCACCGATCCCGACGCCTATCCCTGCGCGATCGAGGGGGACTTCTCCTGCCTCGACGATCCGAACGACAACAATTTCCCGGTCGGCGCTTTCGTGTTCCTGGGCCAATATCCGCGCGCCCGGCTGACGCAGGATGTCTACGCCGTCTTCGCCGAGGCCCAGATCGAGGCGTTCGACGGGTTCGAGGTGACCGGGGCCATCCGCTACGAGGATTACGGCGGCGGCGTCGGCTCGACGGTCAATCCCAAGGTCTCGGCCCGCTGGCAGGTCACCGATTTCCTCGCCCTGCGCGGATCGATCGGCGATACGTTCCGGGGGCCGCTGCCGTCCGATCTGGGGAGGGGGATCAGCGCGGTTGCCGGTATCAATGCGCTGGGCGGCGCGTTCAAGGCGACGGACAGCCTCGGCAATCCGGACCTCGCCCCCGAAACCGCGCTGACGTACAATATCGGCGCGATCGGGGAGTTCGGCGGATTCAGCGCGAGCGTCGATTACTGGACCTACGAGTTCGAAGGGCGTTTCACCGATCTCCCGATCCAGGCGATCGCGCAGAATGTCGCGCCGGGGCGGGACGGGCAGCAATTGGTCAATTGCAGCAGCCCTTTCGCATCCTACGTGGTCTTCGCCGGCGGCGTCTGCAATCAGGGGGAAACCATCGGCAGCGATATCAGCCGTATCCGCACCCAGACGGTCAACGGCCCCGATGTGACCACCAGCGGCCTCGATTTCAGTCTGACCTATCGCACCGATCTCGGCCCGGCCCGCCTCAACCTGAGTGCGAATGCCACCCATACGCTCGAATACGAATTCTCGGATTTCGAATTCAACGGTCTGCTGTTCGATGAGGGGTACGACGCGGCGGGACAGGCCAATTACAACCGCGCGCCCGGCACGGTTTCGAAATGGCGGGCAAGCGGATATGCCAACGTCCAGTTCGAACCGGTCAGCGTAACGTGGTCGACCATCTATATCAGCGGCGTCGACGACAATCGCTGCGACGGGCTGGAATTCTGCACCACCACCCCCGAATTCGGCGGCACTAATTTCGGACGGCGGGTAAAGTCCTACCTCCAGCACGACGTGTTCGGAACGATCGACCTGGCGTTGGCCGGGGTCGAGGCGGAGTTGCAGCTGGGGGTCGAGAACGTGTTCGACCGCGAACCGTCGGCCGCCCGGCTCGAATACAGCTACGATCCGTTCATCGGCACCGCCAAGGGGCGGACCTACAAGATCGGCACCAAGGTTCGCTTCTAACCTCTCCCGGAAGCGACGAAGGAAAGGGGCGGCGGTCTTGCGACTGCCGCCCCTTTTCATTCAGCGCGCGGTGAAGCGTTCGCCGTTGCCCGCTTTGTTACGCAGGTAATCGCTGACCGGCAGGCCATGCTTCTCGAGCCCGGCGGCAACCGTATCCAGCCCCACCGTATCGGCCCAGAACATCGGCCCGCCAGTGTAGAGCGGCCAGCCATAGCCGTTGATCCACACCACATCGATGTCGCTCGCGCGCTGGGCCATGCCCTCCTCGAGGATCTTCGCGCCTTCGTTGACCATCGGGTAGAGCAGGCGTTCGCGGATCTCGTCCTTCGAGATGTCGCGCTGGGTGTTGCCTTCCTTCTCGGCGAAGTCGGCAATGATCCGCTGCACCTCTTCCGATGGCGTGCGCTGGCGTGCCTCGTCGTAATCGTAGAAGCCCTTGCCCGCCTTCTGGCCGAAGCGGCCTTGCGCGCACAGCGCCTCGCGCACGGTCGTCACCTTGGAAGGATCGCGGTGCCAGCCGATGTCGAGCCCGGCGAGGTCGCCCATCTGGAACGGCCCCATCGGGAAGCCGAATTCGAGGAGGACATCGTCCACCTCCCAGTATTTCGCGCCTTCGAGGATCAGCTTGTTGGCCTGCTCCTGCCGCTTGGACAGCATACGGTTGCCGATGAAGCCGGGGCACACGCCGGACACGGCGGCCACCTTGCCGATCTTCTTCGACAGCTGCATCGCGGTGGCCAGCACATCGTCGCGGGTCTTTTCGCCGCGCACGACCTCGAGCAGTTTCATGACATTGGCGGGTGAGAAGAAATGCAGCCCGATGACATAGCCGGGCCGCTGCGTCGCCGTGGCGATCTCGTCGATATCGAGATAGCTGGTGTTGGAAGCGAGGATCGCCCCGTCCTTCACCACCTCGTCGAGCTTGGCGAAGACCTCTTTCTTGACGTCCATGTTCTCGTACACCGCCTCGATCACGAGGTCGCAATCGGCGAGGTCGGCATAGTCGAGTGTGGGGGTGAGCAGGCCCATCGCGCCTTCGACCTGTTCCCCGGTCATCCGCCCGCGCCTGGCGGTGTTCTCGTAATTCTTGCGCATCGTGCCGGTCCCCCGGTCGAGCGCGTCCTGCTTCATTTCGAGAATGGTGACCGCGATGCCGGCGGACAGAAAGTTCATCGCGATCCCGCCGCCCATCGTGCCGGCACCGATGATGCCGACTTTCCTGACCGGGATCAGCGGCGTGTCGGCGGGGACGTCGTCGATCTTGTTGGCGGCGCGTTCGGCGAAGAAATAGTGGCGCATGGCGGCGCTCTGCGTCCCGCTCATCAGCTTGCCGAACAGTTCGCGCTCTTTCTTCACCCCGTCCGCGAATGACATCTCGCCCGCCGCCTTGACCGCTTCGATCCCGGCATTGGGCGCATCGAAGCCGTGCAGCTTGCGGCCATTTTTTGCGCGGAATTCGTCGAACAGGTCGGGGTTCTTTACACCGTCCTGATTGTTGGTCATCTCGCTGGTGCGCGGGACGCTCTGCCCGATCTTCGACCTGGCGAACGCCACCGCGTCTTCGGCGAGGCTGTCTTCTCCCGCCAGTTCATCGACAAGCCCGATCTGCTGCGCTTTCTTGGCCGGGATCGGATTGCCGAGCACGACGAGGGGCAAGGCGGCCTCGGCCCCGATCAGCCGGGGCAGGCGCTGCGTACCCGCCGCGCCGGGGATCAGGCCGAGCTTCACCTCCGGCAGGCCGAGCTTCGCGCTCGGCACGGCGACGCGGTAATGGCAGGCAAGCGCGACTTCGCAGCCGCCGCCCAGCGCGGTGCCGTGAATGGCGGCGACCACCGGCTTGTCGCTCGCTTCGATCGCGTCGCACACTTCGGGCAGGCTCGGCCCCTGCGGCGCCTTGCCGAATTCGGTGATGTCGGCCCCGGCGAAGAAGGTGCGCCCGTCGCAGCGGATCACGACCGCCGCGATCTCGTCATCCGCGGCCGCCTGTTCGATGCCTTCCTTCAGGCCCTGGCGCACCGCCTGGCCCAGCGCGTTGACCGGTGGATTGGCCGAGGTCATGACAAGGACATTGCCTTGCTTTTCGGTCGAGATCGGTGATGTCATTTCGGTCTCCTGATTATCGGCGTCGATCGCGCCGCTTGAACGGAACGGCCCGCGAACGGGCCGGTAAAGCGGTTGGCGCATACCCCATCTTTACAGGGCTGCATACCGTGCACCGTGATGCAACCATCGGCTCATACTCGTCTTTCAGAAAAGTGGCCATCCCTGTTGCAAACACGGGGCGACCGGGGCTAGGCTGCGGCAAAGGCCGGGCTGGACTCGGTCGTGGGAGAGGAAGCCCTGATTTATGCGTGACGCCGTAATCGTATCGACCGCACGGACCCCGCTGGCCAAGTCCATTCGCGGCGCCTTCAACGCGACCCACCCCGTCCGGCTGGGCGCGTGGTCCGTCGAAGCGGCGGTGGAACGCGCCAGGCTCGACGGGTCGGAGATCGAGGACGTGATCATGGGCGCCGCCAGCCAGGGCGGCGCGCAGGGATTCAATATCGGCCGCCAGATCGCGCTGCGCGCCGGCCTGCCGGTCGAGGTCGCCGGGATGACGGTCGACCGCCAGTGTTCCAGCGGGCTGATGGCAATCGCCACCGCCGCCAAGCAGATCATCGTCGACCGGATGGATATCTGCGTTGCCGGCGGCGTGGAATCGATCACCGCGATCCGCAACAACACCGGCAAGCCCGCGCGCGACGAAGAGCTGCTGAAGATGCATCCCGATATCTTCATGCCGATGATCGGAACCGCCGAAGTCGTCGCCAAGCGCTATGGCATCGGGCGCGAGGCGCAGGATGCCTATTCCCTCCAGTCGCAGCAGCGCACCGCCGCCGCGCAGGAGGCCGGCCGGTTCGACGACGAAATCATCGAAGTATCCACCGTCATGGACGTGAAGGACCGGGAAACGGGCGAGGTCTCGCAGCAGGACGTCACGATCGCGATGGACGATTGCAACCGCCCGAACACCACGGCCGAAGGGCTGGCCAAGCTCGAGCCCGTCATGGGCGAGGGCCATACGATCACCGCCGGCAATGCCAGCCAGCTGGCGGACGGATCGGCCGCCAGCGTGCTGATGGAAGCGGGCGTCGCGAAGGAACGCGGTCTCACGCCTCTCGGCCGCTATGTCGGCATGGCGGTGTGCGGTACCAAGCCCGACGAGATGGGCATCGGCCCGGTCTTCGCGATACCCCGGCTGCTGAAACGGTTCGACCTGTCGGTCGAGGATATCGGGCTGTGGGAATTGAACGAGGCGTTCGCGGTGCAGGTGCTGTATTGCCGCGACAAGCTCGGCATTCCGGACGACCGGCTGAACGTCAACGGGGGATCGATCTCGATCGGGCACCCTTTCGGCATGACCGGCGCGCGCTGTGTCGGCCATGCCCTGATCGAAGGGCGGCGGCGCGGCGTGAAGCACGTCGTCGTCACCATGTGCGTCGGCGGCGGTATGGGCGCGGCCGGCCTGTTCGAGGTGCTGTGATGGCGACGAAGACCGAACATACCGACCTTGCCTCCGCAATCGGCTGGGTGCCGCCGCCCGGCTGGCCCGCGCGTAGCCGCGCCGAATGCGGGGCCATGCTGACGGCGCCGGGCCAGCGGTTCGAGATGGAGGAAGTCGACATTCGCGGCGTCACCCTGCGGACCTGGAAGAACGCACCGCCCAATCTCCGCTTCATCGCGGCGCTCGGCCGGTCGCACGGGATGCGCGAATTCGTGATCTACGAGGACGAGCGCGTGACCTACGATGCCTGGTTCCGCGCCGTGGCGACGCTCGCCCGCGAATTCCAGGCGCGCGGCGTCGGCAAGGGGGACCGGGTGGCGCTCGCCATGCGCAACCTGCCCGAATGGCCGGTCGTCTTCTTCGCCGCGGTGACGATCGGCGCGATCTGCGTGCCGCTCAACGCATGGTGGACGGGTGACGAGCTGGCCTACGGGCTGGCCGATTCAGGCACCAAGCTACTGGTTTGCGACGAGGAACGTTGGGACCGCATCGCCGAACATCGCGGCGCCTTCCCCGGGGTTGAGACGGTGTTCGTCGCCCGCTCCGAAACCGCACCGGACGGGGCCGAGCGCCTCGAAACGGTGATCGGTCAGCCCCCGGCCTATGCCGACCTGCCCGATCTGGAACTGCCGGAGGTGGACATCCAGCCGGAGGACGATGCCACCATCTTCTACACCAGCGGGACGACCGGCAAGCCCAAGGGCGCGCTCGGCACGCATCGCAATCTGTGCACCAATATCCTCTCCAGCGGGTTCAACGCCGGCTGTGCGGTGCTGCGCCGGGGCGAGGCGATGCCCGACCCGGTTCAGAAGACGACGCTCACCGTCATTCCGCTGTTCCACGTCACCGCCTGTTCCGCCGGGCTGATGGGCAACATCGCCGCCGGCAACACGATGGTGTTCATGTACAAGTGGGACCCGGTCGAGGCGTTCAAGATCATCGAGCGCGAGAAGGTCGCCTCCACCGGGGGCGTGCCGACGATCGCCTGGCAATTGCTCGAACATCCCGAGCGCAAGAATTACGACCTCTCCAGCATCGAGGCGATCGCCTATGGCGGCGCGCCTGCCGCGCCCGAACTGGTGCGCAAGATCCGCGAGGTGTTCGGCGCGCTGCCCGGAAACGGCTGGGGCATGACCGAGACGATGGCGACGGTGACCGGCCATTCCAGCGAAGACTATCTCAACCGTCCCGACAGTTGCGGCCCGCCGGTTGCGGTGGCCGACCTCAAGATCATGAGCGAGGACGGCACGCGAGAGCTTCCGACCGGCGAGATCGGCGAATTGTGGGCGCGCGGCCCGATGGTGGTGAAGGGATACTGGAACAAGCCCGAGGCAACGGCGGAAACCTTCGTCGACGGTTGGGTGAAGACCGGCGATCTCGCCCGGCTGGACGAGGAGGGCTGGTGCTACATCGCCGACCGCGCGAAGGACATGATCATTCGCGGGGGCGAGAACATCTATTCGTCCGAGGTGGAGAACGTGCTCTACGATCACCCCGCCGTGACCGACGCCGCGCTGATCGGCCTGCCGCACCGCACGCTGGGCGAGGAGCCGGCGGCCGTCGTCCACCTCGCGCCGGGCATGCATGCGAGCGAAGCCGAATTGCAGGAGTGGACGGCGCAGCGGCTGGCGAAATTCAAGGTGCCGGTGCGGATCGCGTTCTCGCAGGAGGTGCTGCCGCGCAACGCCAACGGCAAGATCCTCAAGAAGGAGCTGAGCAGCTTCTTCTAGGCAGTGGCAGGATCAGGGTCCGGGCAGGCGCCGGGCCTTGGCAGGGGCCGGGAGGCGGATATAGGCTGCCCGGCCAAGGGATGGGGGAAGGCGCGGCGATGGCGAGGAAAACCGATACGACGACCAAGTTCGGCGAGAAGCGCGCGGCGATCGTCCACGCCGCCTCGGTCCTGATCAACGATACGGGGGTGCAGGCCACCACCCTCACCAAGGTCGCGCGCGCCATCGGGCTCAACGCCACCAGCGTCACCTATTACTTTCCGCGCAAGGACGAGCTGATCGTCACCGTCTATGCCGAGACCATTGCCCTGATGAAGGCGACGGCGGAAGAGGCGCTGGCCGAACGCACCACTGAGCAGCGGATCGCGAAATTCGTCGCCCTCCATGTCGCCCTGCGCGACCGGATCCGGCGGGGCGAGCGCGGCTTGATCACCGCCCTTTCCGAAATCCGCTCGCTCGAACAGGACGATCAGGACCAGTTGCTGGCGCAATACCGCGCGGTGGTCGACGATGTCCGCGCCTTTTTCGGTCCGCCGGCGGACGATGCAAAACGCGCGCTCTATTCCGCCCGGGCGCATATCCTGATCGAGGCGATGCTGTGGTGGCCGGTATGGTCGCTGCGCTATTCCGTCCTCGATTTTCCCCGGGTCGAGCGCAAGCTGGTCGAGATCCTGTGCCACGGCATACCTTCGCAGCCGGGCCGGTGGAACCCCGCCGCGCTGGAGGATTGCGGCTGGCGCAGCGGCACCGAAGACGCGGCCTCGCAGAACGACGAGTTCCTGCGCGCGGCGACCGTGATGATCAACGAGCGCGGCTATCGCGGCGCCTCGGTCAACCGCATCGCCGAGGCGCTTAACGTCACCAAGGGCAGCTTCTATCACCACCACGATGCGAAGGACGATCTGGTGCTGGAATGCTTCCAGCGCAGCTACGACCGGCTTTCCAGGGTGCAGATGGCCGGCTTGGGGCTGGAGACGGATTACTGGACCCGTCTGTCGAGTGTGCTGAACGAATTGCTCGACGTGCAGTTCTTCGATCCCATGCCGCTGTTGCGGACCACCGCGCTACAGGCGCTCGACAGCGAGCATCGCAACGACGTGGTCATGCGCTCCAACCGGCTGGCGCGCCGCTTCGCCGGGTTCCTGATCGACGGGATCGTGGACGGATCGATCAAGCCGGTCGATCCGCTGGTCGCCAGCCAGATCATCATGTCGACCCTGAACGGCGCCTACGAGGCGCGGCGCTGGGCGGCCCGGTTCGACGAACGCCCGGTGGCGATAGAGGCCTATCTTTCGGCGCTCAGCGAGGGGATGCTGGCGGGCGCCGCCTGATCAGGCGGAAGCGGCCAGATTGCGGGGATCGCGCACCTTGACGATCAGCAGCGCCAATGCGGCGACCTGCGCGGCCAGCACGATCACGAATAGCGGCATGAACCCGGTCCCCGCCACCATCAGCCCGGCGATGACCGGGCCGGCCGCCGCGATCGCGCCTTCCAGCGTGGTGACGAAGGCGAGCCGCATCGGCGTATCCTCGGTCTTGCCGAATTCGAGGACCATGGTGGTCGACGCCAGCATCCAGCCCGAACCGCCCACGCCGAGGCAGACGAAGGCGGAATAGATGGGCAGGGCGGTGCTGCCGAAGATCAGCAGGACGACGCCCGCGATCGAACTCGCCAGCGCCATGACGTAGATCAGCTTGAACCCCCAACGATCGCCGAGCGGGCCCCATAAGACGTTCGAGATCGTGTCCGACCCCAAGAACACGAAACTGAGCCCTCCGATCAGCGCCCCGTCGAGGCCGAGCCTTGTGCCGGCATAGACCGTCCAGAACGGCGCCCCTACGCGCGCCATGGTCGAGAAGCACTGGACCACCAGGAACCAGGCAAAATCGCGATCCTCAAGCAGTTCGGGAAATTGCCTGATCCTCTGCATCATCGGCATTTGCGGCCGCGAGACGGGGGCGGCGGGTTCGCGGATCATCGTCTTCAGCACGACCAGACCGGCGCTCGTCAGCAGGAAAGCGAACAGGAAGGTGGTCGCATAGCCATTGCCCAGCCATTCGTCGGTGATGAGGTAGGTGCCCGCTGCCCATGCCAGCACCGCGGCGATCAGGCCGCCGGCAAAATTGCGGTAGCCCTGCAGGCGCCCGCGTTTGCGGATCGGGATGAGCTTGCTCATCAGCATCTGGAAGGCGACCCGCTGCGCCCCGGTGAAGAAGCCCAGCAGCAGGAAGCAGGCGAAGGTCCCGATCAGCAGCGCATTGCCGGTCAGGAAATAGCCCGTCAGCGCAAGGCAAAGGATCATCAGGCGCATCATCGAGCCGACGCGGATGGCGTAGGGCAGGATGTGGCTGCGATGCTCGATCCGCGATCCGCTGGCGATCGGGCTGATGGTCGCGCCCAGTTGCAACAGGGCGGAACCGAAGCCCACGGCGGCGGTGCTGCCGGTCAGCAGCAGCAGATAGGCCGGGATGATGGTGGGCGCGTAGATCAGGCGAAACCCGGTCATGCCCAGCACGCCGTGAATGAAATTGGCGCGGTAATTGCGCTTCAGGTTCTCGTCGACGAAGCGGGCGTGTTCGGCCAGCGCGCGTTGCTGCCGG
The DNA here is from genome assembly GCA_947501005.1 of uncultured Erythrobacter sp. Lineage (GTDB taxonomy): Bacteria > Pseudomonadota > Alphaproteobacteria > Sphingomonadales > Sphingomonadaceae > Qipengyuania. The sequence goes on from CANMTU010000001.1 coordinate 770,675, forward strand.
TTGTCGGTATCGGCCAGCCCCTCCGGGTCCTCGAGCGGATCGAGAGGGGCCGGCACCCCGCGCGGCGTCCTCATTGCGCAGGTTCTGCGATTTCGTCCAGATTGTGCGCCGCGCGCCGTTCGCGCGCCGCGAGTTCGGCGACGCTGGCTTCATGGGTAGACCGGTCGATCCGGTAGGCGAACAGGAAGCCCGCGCCGCCGATATACAGCACGACCAGCGCCGGGACGTAGGCCATCGCAAGCATTCGCGGGATCGCCGGGTCGATCGTCGCCGGGTCCATCCCCGGCGCGATGCCGACCGCCGCGACCAATATCCCGGCCGCGAACACGCCGAGACCGGACGTGCTTTTCTGCATCAGCGTGTTCGCCGCGTAGAACAGTCCTTCGCTGCGGCGGCCGGTCGCAAGCTGGCTTTCCTCCACGATGTCGCCGACCATGGCATGGATCAGCACGGCGGAAGAGACCCCGCACATCTGGAACAACGCCGAGAACGCGAACAGCGTCGGCACCAGCAACGGATCGCCGTTCTCGAAGAAATTGCCGGTCAGCCGTAGGATAAAGGGCAGGCTGCCGAAGACGACCGCGACAACCGCCAGGCCGAGCGCAGCATTGCGCTTGCCGACCCGGCGCGATGCGATCGGGGCGACGAACAGGGCGAGGAAAGCGCCCATGAGATTGTCGATCGTCAGGATCGCGAGCTGCGCGGAACTGAGCCCCCAGAGATAGGTGCCGAAATAGATCGCCAGGGCCGAAGTCATCCCGACGGAGGTGTATTTCAGGACGCCGAAGCCCAGGATCGCGAGGAATCCCCGATGCCCGAACGTGCCCTTCATCTGGCGCAGCGTGGCGATCGGGCCGATCTTCTCACGCGGGGGCGGCTGGCGGAAATACTTGATGCGGTGGATCGTGCCGAGGCTCGAGATGAGGATCGCGGCGAACATGATCGCCGCGCCCACGATGGCGAAGGTCTCGTATCCCGCGGGGTTGAGCTGGCCGACCGGATATTGTGCCGTCGGGGCCAGGAAGATCAGCAGGGTCAGGAACGCCATCCCGACCCCGCCGAGATAGGCGAAGAAATAGCGGAAGCTGGCGACCGAGGTCCGCTCGTCGTAATCGCTGGTGAGTTCGGGGGCGAGCGCGCTGCTCGGGATTTCGAAGAAGGTGATGAAGGTGCGCACGCAGCATCCCACGATCAGGATGTACCAGAAGGTCTGCATCTCGCTCATCCCCGCGGGCGGGAAGAACAGGAACAGCAGGCTGGCCGAGGCGGGAATGGCGCTGGCGAACATGAAGGGATGGCGCCGGCCCCAACGGGTACGCAGCGTGTCCGACCATTGGCCCACGATCGGATCGGAGATCGCATCGACGCACAGGGCGACGAGGATCGCGAAGGACACCAGATCGGCCCGAACGCCGACAACCTGGTTGTAATACAGCAGGAGAAAGGTGCGGAAGGCGACGTCTTTCACGCCGTAGCCGACCGAGCCGAAGCCATAGAACAGCTTGGTGCCGAGGCCCAGTCTGGGGGCGGAGGGATCTGCGACCATGAAGCTTACCTTGCTGGCGAACCGAACGCGCCGTCGCGGATCGTCTGTTCGCGCGCCTGCGCCGCGCGTGAGCGCAGACGTTCGACGTTCTCACGATGCGAGGATTCGGTGATGGGATAGAACAGCAGGATCAGCGCGCCCACGACCCACAGCCCGGCCGACATCGGGATGTAATGGATCAGCAGGCTTTTCTCCATCGCGTCGGTCACCTGCGACACCTGGACCTGCTCGGGAAATCGCGACAGTTCGAGAACCAGACCGGCCGCCAGGATGCCGAACCCGGTCGAACATTGCTGCATGAAGCTGGAGGCAGCGAAGAACACCCCCGCGGTATGCTGCCCGGTATTCACCGCATGGTCTTCCACAACGTCGGCCAGCATCGAGGACGTGTTGATGAGCGACGTCGCGATCATCGCGCCATAGACCGCGCCGATCACGAACAGCGTCGGCAGGAGCAGCGGATCGCCGGGGCGGAAGAACACCTCGAAATAGGTCAACACCAGCGGCAGCAATCCCAGCGTGATCCCGCCAATGGCCATGATCATCGAGGTGTTGCGCTTGCCCAGCCAGGCGGAGAATTTCGGCGCAAGCGGCGCGGCGATCGTCGCAGCCACCAGACTATCGATCGTCAGCAGCGCGATCTGATCCGCCCGAAGCTCGAAGACATAGGTGCTGAAATACAGCGTCATCGCCGAATAGAGGCCGATGGCCGTGTATTTGAGGACGCCGAAACCGAAGATCGCAAGAAAGCCGCGATTGCTGAATGCGGAGAACATTTCCTTGAAATGCGAAGCCGGCGTGGCGCCTTCGCCCAGTTCGTCCCGCTGACGCAGATAGGGAACGCGTTTGAGAGTCCCGATGCCGCATACGAGGATGGCGAGGAGGATCAGCGCACCGCCCAGCCAGGCGAACTTGACGTAACCTTCGGGGTTGAGCTGGCCGCGCTCGAATTCCGGCGTGGCGACGAAGAACACCGCCAGCGAGAAGGCGGTGAAGCCGAAGGTTCCGGCATAGCCGAACCAGTACCGCAGGCCGAACAGCTTGGTCCGCGCGGCGTAATCGTCGGTCATTTCGGGGGTCATCGCGCTGGACGGGATCTCGAACGCGCTGATCGACATGCGGGTGAGCGAAGCGATGGCGAAGATCCAAACGCCCATCTGCATGTCGGTGAGCCCGCCCGGCGGAAACCATGCGAGCACGAAGAAGAACGCGGTGGGAAAGGCGGAGCCGAGAATGAAGGGATGCCGCCGCCCGATGCGCGAGCGGGTCACGTCGGACCAGCGCCCGAGGAACGGATCGGCCACGGCGTCGACCAGCAGGGTCAGCGCGATCGCGCCGGAGACGATGCCCGCCGGCACGCCCATCACCTGATTGTAGAACAGCAGGAGATAGGTGGAAAAGGCGGCGTTCTTGATGCCGTTGGCGACCGCGCCGAAGCCGTAGCTGAGCCGCTGGCCGCGGGTGACGGGGGGCGCTTCCACCGCCGGTTACTCCGCCGCCTCCACCAGTTCCTCGACCGGGTCGTACATGTCCTGCGCCCGGGCGCGCCGCTCGATCAGCGAATAGTCCGGGAAGATCGGGTCGGCGACGTCGCGATATTGCCGCAGATGCTGCCTCGCGACGGTGACCTTGTGCACCTCGGTCGGCCCGTCGGCGATGCCCATGACCATCGCGCCGATCAGACTGCCGACGAACGGCATCTCGTTCGACACGCCGAGCGACCCGTGAATGTGAATGCAGCGCTGGGCGATGTCGCGATAGACCTTGGGCATCAGCGCCTTGATCGCCGCGATATCCTTGCGGACCTTGCGGTAATCCTGATGCTTGTCGATCATCCAGGCGGTTTTCAGCACGAACAGCTTGAACTGTTCGAGTTCGATATAGCTGTCGGCAATTTGCATCTGCACCGCCTGGTAATCGCCGATGGTGCCGGTGCGGGTCTTGCGGCTGACCGCGCGGCGACTCATCGCATCGAGCAGGCGGCGGCAATTGCCCACCGTACGCATTGCGTGGTGGACGCGCCCGCCGCCCAGCCGGGTCTGCGAGATGGCGAAAGCCCCGCCGCGTTCACCCAGAAGGTGATCGGCCGGAACGCGCACATCGGTGTAGCGGATGTAGCTTTCCGACCCCTGTTCCTGCCCGTACACGCCGACATTGCGGACGATCTCGACGCCCGGCGTATCGACCGGCACGATGAACATGCTCATCCGCTCGTGCCGGGGGGCGTCGGGATCGGTCACCGCCATCACGATCAGGAACTCGGCCCATTTGCCATTGGTCGAGAACCATTTCTCGCCATTGATCGTCCACCCCTCGTCGTCGCGTGTGGCGGTGGTGATGAAGCTGGTCGGGTCCGATCCGCCCTGCGGCTCGGTCATGGAGAAGGCCGAGACGATCTCGTTGGCGAGCAGGGGGGCGAGATACCGCGTTTTCTGTTCGGGCGTCCCGTAATGAGCGATGATTTCGGCATTGCCGGTATCGGGCGCCTGGCAGCCGAACACGATCGGCGCAAAGCTCGCCCCGCCGAGGATCTCGTTCATCAGGCCGAGCTTGACCTGCCCATAACCCTGTCCGCCAAGCTCCGGCCCGAGATGGCAGGCCCACAGTCCGCGATCCTTCACTTCCTGTTGAAGCGGGCGGACCAGTTCGTTCCGGCGCAAGTTCTTCACATCGTAGGGATGGATGCCGAGCAGCCCGAGGGGTTCGACCTTTTCGCGGACGAACTCCTCCATCCAGTCGAGCTTTTTCTGAAATTCGGGGTCGGTCTCGAAATCCCATGCCATCGCCGCGCTCTCCAATATTCCGGCACTTTTCGTGCGCTTTGGTAAAAGCATACCGTGTTTTCAATCTTCGGCAAGGGTTGGAAAAGAGTGACATGCTTTTTGCACGCGCAGTACCGGTCGCGCCAGAGGGCACGGCATGGTCGGAAATCGCGGAGTGCCGGGCGGCAGGCAGAGCGCCTTCAGGGCGCGGGGGGACCGCTTTCGTCGTCATCCGCCGGGGGCAATGTGCCGGCAGCATCACCCGCGGCATCGGTCGGTTGCGCCTGCTTCAGATCGGCGTCGATATCGCGGGCCATGCCCTCGATCCGCTCATGCGCGGCGTCGTAGCGTTCCTCGAAGGTCGGTTCCTGCCGGCACGACACCAGCGCCAGCGCGAAAACCGCCGCGAGTGCAGCGCCGCCCCGCATCAGTAATTCTTCCGGTAGCGGACGTTGACGTTGGTCGTGCCCGAACCGCCGGCCTGGCTGAGGATCGAGAGGGCGGGGGTGAGGCTCACTTCGAGCTGGGTCGCGGTGAAGCCGCGCGCATCGGTGATGAACTCGACGTAGATATCGTCGGTGATGTACTGCCCCGCGGCCAGCGCGGTGCCGCGCCCTTCCGTCTCGTCCGCGCCGAGGATCCGCAGCCGGTCGATCCCGGTGGCCGAACGCAGCTTGCCGAGCGGATTGAGCCCGCCGCCCGAACCGCGCAGCGAGTTGAGCGAGGCGGCCAGCTGCACCGCCTGCAGCGTGGAAAGATTGCCGATCGAACTGCCGAACAGGATGCGCGACAGGATCTCGTCCTGCGGCAGGCCCGGCACGCTGGAGAAAGTGATCTGCGGGTTCTGCGCACGGCCGCTGACATTGACGTTGACCGTTACGTCCTCGATGTCCTCGCTGGCGACGAGGGTGATGACGGGATCGATCGTGCGGCCGCCGTTGAAGCGGACGCGGCCCTCGCTCAGCGCGAAGGACCGGCCGGCGAAGCCCAGGGTACCGCGGATCAGTTCGACCGTTCCGACCACGCGCGGTTCGGCGCTGGTTCCGTTGAGCTGGAGATCGGCGCTCCATTCGCTTTCGAGGCCCATGCCCGAGACATATAATTGGTCGGCCGCATTCAGATCGACGTCGAGCCGGACGAGCGAGAACAGGCCGGGTTGCGGTTCGGCCGGTTCGTCGCCGGTGACCCGCTTGGGGCCGAGCGGGGGCTTGAACCGCACGCCCGACAGGGTTGGCACCTCGGCCGCGCCCTGCCGCACGATCTCGTACCGCGTTTCGGGCAGCTGCAACTGGCCCGACAGCAGCGCGGTCTGCCCGGCGGCCTTCGTGAGCCTGAGTTCGCCATTGGCCGAGGCCGACAGCGCATCGCTACGCGCCAGCCGGGCATCGTCGAGCGTGAGGCGAAGGTCCATCGGATAGCCGGAATCTGCTGCAAGACTGACATAGCCCGACCCGCTGACCGTGCCTTCGCCGGCCGTCGCGTTCAATTGCTCCAGCTCGAACCGGTCACCGGAGAAATTGCCGCGCAGCACCATGTTGGTCAGACGGGTGCCGTAGGTCTGGTTCTCGTAGGTTAGGTTCTTCGCCCGCACCACGCCTCCGAGATCGGGCGACTGGACCCGGCCGGAGAAATCCGCCGCTACGCCGATCGGGCCGGACAGGCGCTGATCCGGGAGGCCGGCGAAGGAGAACAGCGTGTCGGCCGGGCCGTTATAGCGGATACCGCCCGATAGCGGCGCGGCCAGCAGCCGGGTCGTCCAGCTGCCCGAACCGGGGGGCAGGGGGTTCAGCGAAGCGACCATGCGCCCGATCACGCTGCCCCGCCGGCGCATCACCGCGCGCGCTTCGCCGCCATCGGCCAGCAGCTTGCCGACGAAATTGATGTCGACCGGTTGGCTGACCGAGACCGCGGTGGTGCGGGTGAAATCGTCGATCGTCAGCCGGGCGTCGGCGCGGGGGAAGGCGCCGGGGTCGGCCTGGGCAAAATCGAGGCTGCCGCTGGCCGACCCGCCGATCCCGAGACCGGGCGAGAAGGCGTTGAGGATCGCCATGTCCAGCCGGTCGAGCCGGGACTGGAGCCTGAGGCCGTCGCCGTAACTGCCGGCAAGCCGCACGCTGCCCTGGCCGAAATCGATCTTCGTCGGCAGCAATTCGTAGCTGCCCGAACCGGGAACGATCCGCGCCGGATTGACCGTGGCGAATTCGATGCCCCGCGCCCGCCCGCGCATAGCGACGCGCCACAGTTCGGGGGTGAGGTCGGCATTGGCGGCGATGCGGAACGGCACTCCGCTGACCCCTTCGGCCAGGATCTTGGCCGTGCCCCGGCCGTCGCGGTAATCGACCAGCGCACGCGCGGCATCGAGGTTGAGCGAGCCGATCCGCGTCCGCCCCACCTGCACGTCGGCGACGACATAGGGCTGGTCGTACAATACGACCTTCGCATCGACGATTGCGGACCCTATCCTCAGCTGGGCCGGCCCGGGCAATTCGGTGTCGCGCGCGCGCAGATTGATCAGCGCCTGCTGGTACTGTCCCGCCGCATCCAGCCTCACGACCCCGCCAAGCCCGCGCCCATCGGCGGTCAGCCGCCCGGCGAACGGGCCGGCAGGGGTCTGGCGCAGCGAGCCGGCGAAATCGATCCCGGCAAGATTGGCGCTGTTGATGTCGAGCGTGAGCTGGTCGCCCGTGCCCAGCACCACGTCGGCGGTGAGCGGGCCGTAATCGGTGTCGGCCGTCGCATCGAGGCGGTAGCCGCCCCGTGCACCGGTGATGTCGGCGCGCAGATTGGCGAGGCCGATGCCGAAGCCCGGCCGCTCCGCCGTGACGGTGGCCCGGGGGTCGCTGATCGTGCCGGCGAGCCGCACGCCGACCGCGCCGTATTGCTCGGTCACGCCGTCGGCATTGAAGGCGAGCGTGCCGTCGGGCGCGTAGCTGCCGGCTCCGTTGGTGATGCGAACCTGCGGCGAGGTCAGGCGCAGATTGCTGAACCGCGCGATCCCGTCGCCGCCATAGCGCACATCGGCCGAGGCGACGGCATTTCCGCCGAGAAAATCGCGCACGCCGTCGTTGAACAGGCGCGTCGAGCGGGCGCGAACCTGGCCTTGCAGGGCATAGCTGTTGAGCTCGGTGCGCAGGTCGATATCGGTGTCGATATCGAAGATGCCGACGCTTTCGATGCGGTAATCGTCGATGCGCCCGTCGACGGCACCGGTGTAAAGCCCGGTCGACATGTCGGCGAGGAGGACCAGCTCGGCATCGATCCGGTCGGACCGGATGCGCATATTGTCCGACAGGATGCGCGGGCCTTCGATCGCCAGATCACCAGCAAGCCGGACATTGGTGAGCGTGCCGCCGGCCACCGTATCGAGCCCGGTGATGCGCGCCGCCCGCGCGTCGACCGGTATCAGGATGCGGTCGGCATTCACTTCCGCCGCGCCGCTGGCGACGAAGTCCTGCAGCCCCATGTCGTTCAACACGAGGCGGTTGGCGTTGAGCGTGTATTCCACGCCCGGCGTGGCGAAATCACCGTTCAGCACCAGCTGCCCGCGAATGCCCGACCCGGCGAGGTTCTCGGCCAGCACGGAGGGTTTGAGCAGCACGAAGCCGAGGCGCAGATCGTCGAACGTGCTGGCCCCCAGATCGACGCCGCCATTGGTGCTCAGGCGGAAGGCGTCGCTGGAGATATTGCCGGCAAGGTTCACCCGCCGCTCGTCAAGCTCGCCGGTCACGTCGAGCTCGAGGACGGGGCCGAGCAGGGCGGCGGTCGGCCCGTCGAACAGGCGCGCCACCCGGGTCGGGCCGCGCAGCGCGAAGGTGCCGTCGCGCGCGGCGACTCGCAGACGGGCGAACTCGCTGCCCGCAAGATCGGCGGCGAAGCGGCCGTTCCAGTCGCTCCAGTCGCCTGCGCCCTCCAACTGCACCCGCAGCGGGTCGGTCAGGCCGGCGAGCGCCGCGATCACGCCGTCGCCCGGCGCATAGAGGTCGAGATCGAGGTCGAGCCGGTTGTCCTCCGGCACCGCATCGAGTTCCAGCGCGATGCGGTCGCCCCCGGCGCGGCCCGGCCCGGCGATGGTCGCCCCGTTGAGGACGACCTGCGCCCGCCGGTCGGCGATATGCGCGGAACCGGCGAGGCTGGCGACCCTCCGTTCGCCCGTCACCGGCGCCTCGACGATGAACTGATCGATCCGCACGGCATCGATATCGATGTCGAGATCGGGCAGCAGCGGATCGTTGGACGGCGGGGTCTCGTTGAATTCAGGCAGGCGCAGCAAGGTCATCCGCTCCGCCGTGAGCGAGCGGATATCGACATGGTTGCGCGCGAAGGCGAAGGGCCGCCAGTCGACGCGCAGGGCGGGCGAGGTCAGGAATTCGCCCTGGGGGTCGGACAGGCTGAAATTACGCAGGACCATCTCGCCATAGAGCGAGCCTTCGATGCGGCCGATGCCGATCTCCATCCCGTTCTCGAATTCCAGCGCCTCGATCTGGTTGACGACGAAGCGGCGCCCCGGCGAGGTGTTGAGGACGAGGACCGCCGCGACCACCAGCAGGACGATCCCGGCCAGCACGATGCCGACCCATTTGGCAATCGTGCGCCCGGTATGGCGGCGGCGCGGGGCCGTGTCCCGCTCGGCGTCGGTTTCCTCGTGCGAGGGATCGGTCAACGTCTCGTCCGCCATCAGAAGGCCTGCCCGATCGAGACATAGACCGCGAACCGGCTCTCGCCCGGGCGGCGGTTGAGCGGCGTGGCGAGGTCGATGCGCAGAGGGCCGAAATTGGTGTAGTAGCGCCCGCCGATGCCCGCGCCATAGCGCAGGTCGCTGAATTGCGGGGCGCTGCCTTCATAGACCTGACCGGCATCGACGAAGGCGACCACGCCGAAATTGCCGAAGCGATAGCGCGCCTCGACCGCCGCCTCATTAAGGCTCAACCCGCCGAGCGGGCGGTAGATGAGGTCGGGTTCACGGTCCGGTTCTTCCGGGTCGAATTCGAAATCGGGATCGGGATAGACGACGCGCGGGCCGAGCTGCTGGTAGCCATAACCGCGCACCGAGCCGCCGCCGCCGGCATAGAAGCGTCGCGAAGGCGCCAGGTCGAACCGGTCGACCCCCTGGATCGTGCCCACCCGCACCCGTGCCGCCAGCACGATCGAATCGGTCGCCGGGAAATAGGCCGAACCATCGATCCGCGCGCGGACATAGGGTGTGAAGCCACCCTCGAGCGAGCCTTCGGGTTCGATCAGCGCGGTCACGCGGAACCCTTCCGTCGCATCGAGCAGGCTGTCGGTTCGGTCGATGCCGACCTGGCCGGTCAACCCGGCGATGAAGAAGGTCCGCCGCTCGAGCGTGTCGAGCGCGAGATCGTAGTCCTGCTCGTTCGTCCCGATCAGCCGCACGCCATAGGCATAGGTGAAGGGCTTCTGCCAGATATTGGTCGAATCGTAGCTCCACAGCGCCGCCAGCTGTCCGGTGAAGGCCTCGTAGGCGTCGTAATTCGAATGGAGCGCCTCGGCCCGCAACTGGAAGGTGCGGTCGCGCCGCCCGGCGTTGGAACGGCGGAAGGTCAGACTCGCGCCCTGTTCCTGCGTTCCGGCGACGGCGTTGGCGATCAGCGCGCCTTCGGGCGGAAACAGGTTGCGGTGGGCCCAGCTTGCCTCGACCCGAAATCCCTGTCCGGTGCCGTAACCCGCGCTGCCCGCGATGGTGCGGGGCGGCCCGGCATCCTGCTCGACCAGGATGGTGGCGTATTCGGCGTTCTCGCCCGCCGCCTGCCCGGTTTCCTGCGGCACGACCGACACGGTGTTGAACAGCCCGGTGGCGACCAGGGCCTGCCGCAGATCGTCCACCATCCGGCTGTCGTAAAGTTCGCCGCGTTCGAAGCGGGACAGAACCTCGATATGTTCGGCATCGAAGGCAAGATCGCCGGTCGTCTCGATCCCGCCGAACACCGCCCGCGGCCCGGTGTCGATCGGCAGGGTATAGACGCCGTCCGCGGTTTCCGGGTCGAGCAGGATGTCGCGCTGCCCGATGGTCGCAAAGGGATAGCCGTTCTGCGGCAATTGTACCGCGACATTGGCTTCCGCGCCCTGCACCCGTTCCGCCACGATCGGCTCGCCCACCTCGAGCGCGAGATTGCTGGTGATGAGGTCGGCCGGCACGACCGGATCGGCATCGATGACGATATCGGAAAAGGTGAAGCGCGGCCCCGGCACCACATCGAGAACGGCGGAGAGCGGCTGGCCGTTGGCCTCTTCCGAACGGTCGATCCGGGTATTCACCTGCGCCCGGTACCAGCCCTGCGAGGCGAGGATGCTCTGCAGCAGCACGCTGTCCTCGGTCAGCCGGGCGGAGACCTGCGCCACATTCGCCGCCTCGCCGTCGCCGTCTTCCAGTGCCGACAGCTCGTCGAACATGCCGGCAAGGTCGACCTCGCTTTCGGCATCGATTTCCTCCAGCCCGTCGACCACGACATCATAGGCGACCTCGACCACCTCGGCATCGGTTTCGTTCTCGGCGAACTCGACCGGTTCGGCATCGAAGGTCTCGATCGGGGGCAGCGGGGCGGCGAGTTCGGCATCGCGAATCGGCGCATCCCCGATCGCCTCCACCGCATCGCCATCCGCCAGCACGGGATCGCCCAGCGGCGGGGCGGCGCCCTCGGCCGGTTCGGCGTCCGCCTGTTCCGCAGCAAGGCGCCGTTCGAAGACTTCGATCGATTCCAGCTCCATGTCGAGCTCGGGATCGTTGGCGGCGTCGAGCGGCGGGATCGCCGATTCGAATTCCTCTTCGGGAATGATCGGCTCGACATCCGGCAGCGAGACGTCCGGCGGCGGGGCCGGCACGTCCTGCTGGATCGCATCGACATCGGGGACGACGAGTGGGGGCGGGCTCTCCACCGTCTGCCCGGCGGGCGAGGGTGCGGGATCGGCGGACTGTGCGGCGGCGGCTGGCGAGACGAGCGAGAACGGAAGGGCGATCGCGATGGTGGCCGCACTGGATCGCAAGGCGCAAAGTCCGGGGCGCCTGGCGAAGCGCGATACACAATTCATCAGCTCGATCCCAAGGACAGCACGCAAGGCGGGTGTTTGCATGGGTTTCCCCGCCCCGTAAACCCTTGGCTGCATGAAGCGCCGTCTTGACGCCATGCCGTCGCGAGCCCGCGACCTTATCCCGAAGGACGGTTGCCGCCGCCCACCTCGCAAGGTTTCACAGCGCGCGATAAGTGTGTCAGACCCCTGGCCGAGACCCATGAGAGGAGCCCTGCCGATGTCCGAACCGTCACCCCAAGCGATCGTCGCGAAACCGGATGCCGATCGGGATGCCGCGTACGGGCCGGGCGATTACGCGGAGGCCTATGCCCGCAGCGTGGAGGACAGCGACGGCTTCTGGCGCGAACAGGCGCAGCGGCTGGACTGGTTCGAGGCGCCGCGCAGGATCGCCGACTGGTCGTTCGATCCGGTCGACATCAAGTGGTTCACAGGCGGCAAGCTCAACATCTGCCACAATTCGGTCGACCGGCACGTGGCGGCGGGTCGGGGCGAGACGGTGGCGCTGATCTTCGAGCCCGACGATCCCGAGGGGACGGTCCGCCGGATTACCTATGCCGACTTGCAACGCGAGGTGGTCCGCATGGCGAACACCCTGAAGGCGATGGGCGTTTGCAGGGGCGATCGGGTGACGATCTATATGCCGATGGTGCCCGAAGGTGCCTTCGCCATGCTCGCCTGCGCGCGGATCGGCGCGGTCCACTCGGTAATTTTCGGCGGTTTCTCGCCCGATGCGATCGCGGGCCGGGTCGAGGATTGCGAAAGCGACTGGATCGTCACCGCCGACGAGGGGCTGCGCGGCGGCAAGCCGATTCCCCTGAAGGCCAATGTCGACCAAGCGCTGGAAAAGGCGAATGCGAAAGGCGTGCTGGTGGTGCGCCATACCGGCGGTGCGGTGACGATGCGGGCCGGGCGCGATCACTGGTATCACGACCTGTCCGCCGATGTCGGCACGGAATGCCCGTGCGAACCGATGGATGCGGAAGACCCGCTGTTCATCCTCTACACCTCGGGTTCGACCGGCAAGCCCAAGGGCGTGGTTCACACCACCGGCGGCTATGCCGTCTGGACCGAGACGACCTTCCGCCACGTCTTCGATTACCGCGCGGGCGAGGTTTACTGGTGCACCGCCGATATCGGCTGGGTCACCGGGCACAGCTATATTGTCTACGGCCCGCTGCTGAACGGGGCGACCGCGCTGATGTTCGAAGGGGTACCTAATCATCCCGACCACGACCGCTTCTGGGCCGTGTGCGAGAAGCACGAGGTCGCCATCTTCTACACCGCGCCCACCGCCATTCGCGCTTTGATGCGCGAGGACGATGCGCATGTGCACAAGCACGACCTGTCCAGCCTGTGCCTGCTCGGCAGCGTGGGCGAACCGATCAATCCCGAAGCCTGGCGGTGGTATCGCGACGTGGTCGGCGGCGGCACGGTGCCGATCGTTGATACCTGGTGGCAGACCGAAACCGGCGGGGTCATGATCACCACGCTGCCCTATGCGCACGACATGAAGCCGGGCAGCGCGGGCCAGCCGTTTTTCGGCGTCTGCCCCCGGCTGGTCGACAATGAGGGCACGGTGCTGGACGGCGCGGCCGAGGGCAATCTGTGCATCACGCGCAGCTGGCCGGGGCAGGCACGCACGGTTTATGGCGACCACGACCGGTTCGTGCAGACTTATTTCAGCACCTATCCCGGCACATATTTCACGGGTGACGGCTGCCGCCGTGACGAGGACGGCTATTACTGGATCACCGGACGGGTGGACGATGTCATCAATGTCTCGGGCCATCGCATGGGCACGGCCGAGGTCGAGAGCGCGCTGGTGCTGCACGCCAGGGTGAGCGAGGCGGCGGTGGTCGGCTATCCGCACGACATAAAGGGGCAGGGCATCTATTGCTATGTGACCCTGAAGGCGGATGCGGAACCGTCGGAGGATCTCGAAGCCGAACTGCGCCAGCTGGTGCGCCGGGAGATCGGGCCGATCGCGACGCCGGATCAGATCCATTTCTCGCCCTCGCTGCCCAAGACGCGCAGCGGCAAGATCATGCGCCGCATCCTGCGCAAGATCGCGGAAGGCGAATTCGGCGCGCTGGGCGATACCTCGACCCTGGCCGAGCCAGGCGTGGTCGATGCGCTGATCGCGGAACGGCGCGGGCGATAAGGGGCGGGAAGCGCGCGCGGGATACTTTTCGCTTTGCACGGCCCGCCCCGTTCGCTAAGCCGCGCGCCTGCCGGGGCGAACAGGCTTTCGCGCCGGCACGAAACCTGGAACGGGGCCGTAGCTCAGTTGGGAGAGCGCGTCGTTCGCAATGACGAGGTCAGCGGTTCGATCCCGCTCGGCTCCACCAGGTTCCTCCTTTTCCTCAAGCAACTTGGCCCGGCCGGGGTCGGCGCATGAGCGGGCGCGTGCTGTGCCTGATCGGTGCCGGGCACGCGCATCTCGGCGTGATCGACGCGATCCGCAAACGCGGCCTGCCAGCACGCCGCATCGTCCTCGTGGAACCGCGCGCGGCGATGCAATATTCCGGCATGGTCCCCGGCTGGATGGCGGGCGAGTACCGGATCGAGGAAACGCAAATACCGCTGGCCCCGCTGGTCGCGGAAGCGGGGCTGGAATGGCACCGCGAGGAAGCGGTCGCGATCTGCGCCGGGGAGAAGACCGTCACGCTGGCAAACGGCCGGCGGATCGGTTTCGACATCGCATCGCTCGCCATCGGCGGGGCGGGGCGGGCGGCGAAATTGCTCGGCAGCGACGAAAGGCTGCTCGATATCCGACCCATCGACGGCTTCGTCGCGGGGTGGGACGCACTGCGAAGCCGGGCGGGCGCCATCGGGACGATCGCCGTGATCGGCGGCGGGGCGGGCGGGGCGGAACTCGCCTTCGGGACGGCGAACGATCCAACATTCGATGCGCGGGTCACGCTGATTACGGGCAAGGGCGGCCTGCTTCCAGGGATGTCGGCAATGGTCCGTTCGCGCGCCCGCTCCGCATACGAGCGGCAGAACATCCGGGTTATCGAAGGGGAGGCGCGCTTAGAGGACGGGCGGCTGATGGTGGGGGAAGCGGCGCTCGACCCGCCCGACCTGATCCTTGCCGCGCTGGGCAGCGACGCGCCCGAATGGCCGGGCTGCTGCGGCCTGCCGGTCGATGCCGAAGGCTTCGTGGAGGTCGACGAACACCAGCGACTGTGCGGTTTTCCCTATATCTTCGCCGCCGGCGACGTCGCCCACCGGACCGACCGCAACGTCCCCCATTCCGGAGTCCACGCCGTCTATGCGGGGCCGGTCCTCGCCCGGAACCTGCGCGCCGCGCTGCAAGGCCGGCCGCCGCGCGGCATCTATCGCGGCCGGGCGATGGACCTCTATATCCTCAACACCGGGCGGGGCGAGGCCATACTGAGCTACGGCCCGCTCGGTCTTCAGGGGCGCTGGCTGCGCCGGGTGAAGGACTGGCTCGACCGGCGCTGGATCGCGCGCTTCACGACTCCAGCCGCTTGACGATCGCGCGGCGCAGTTCCTCGACCCGTTCGGCGTTGTAGCCGAGATCGGACAGGCCGACCCGGCTGGCTGAGCGCAGGTCGATCCGGCCGTCGCGCACCCGGGCGACGACATCGTCGCGGAATCCGTAGGCGAAGGTTTCGGCCACGCCTTCGACCCTGCCGGACGCGCGATCGGTGCGGATGTCGTCCAGCCCGATCTCGCCCATCGCGGCGACCACCGCGTCCATCGCCTGCCCGGGCGAGGCGTTGCCGACCGGGATCGGCTGCAATTCGTCGTAATTGGCGGCGATGATATCGGCGTGGTTCTGGACCGCGAGTTCGCCGTCCACACTGTCCTGCCACATGGGCAGCTGGCCGAGCGGGATACCGTAATTCACCAGCGGGTTCGCGCCCCATTCCTCGCGCTTGGCGAGCGTCTGCGCCGAGAAGGCGGGTGGATCGCGCAGGTCGGTGGCGACATCGTGGATCGGCGGAGCAGCCTCGCCCCGCGCCTTGACCGATAGCAGGGCGACAAACAGCACGACCGGGATCGCCAGCGCGATGGCCGCTTTCCACCATGCCCCGCGCGGCGTGCGGAACCACGCGAGCGCCAGCGCGATCACGGCGACCAGCGCGACGATCCCCATCAGGATCGGCCCGGCGGTCACGGTCATGAAGCCGAAGCCGGTCTTCCACCCGATCAGCCCGATCTTCGGCCCGAAAGCGGCGATGATGAACCACACCAGCAGCGCCAGTGCCAGCCACAGGGAATATTTCGGCAGGTTCGCCCGCAAATCGTGCATCATCCTCGTCCTCTATACGGGGCCACGCCCTGATCGGGCAGCCATAGGTTTGTAGGCGGCGCATCGCTTTGCCAGAACACGTCGATCGGAATGCCGCCGCGCGGATACCAGTAGCCGCCGATGCGCAGCCAGCGCGGTGCCATCTCGTCGAACAGGCGCTTGCCGATGCCGACCGTTACGTCCTCGTGAAAGCCGCAATGGTTGCGGAAGCTGCCGAGAAACAGTTTCAGGCTCTTGCTTTCGACGATGGTCTCACCCGGCGCATAGTCGATCACGAGATGGGCGAAATCGGGCTGGCCGGTTACCGGGCAAAGCGAAGTGAATTCAGGCGCGGCGAAGCGCACGAGATACAGTTCGCCCGTGCGCGGGTTGGGCACGTAATCGAGTTCGGCCTCTTCCGGCGATGCGGGCAGGGCAGTGTTGTTGCCGAGGAATCTGGGGGCGTGTGTGTCGCTCATGCCGCGCATCTGGCGCGAAAGGCGGTGCGGCGCAAGGGAAGGGCTTGGAGGCGCGTGCTTCACCACCTATTCAGCGCCGCCTTTCGAAGGGGCCGCCCGAGATCATGAAAACGCGTTTCCGTCTGCCTCTTGCCGTGCTGGTGCTCGCCGCGCCGCTGCCCCTGCTTGCCCAGAGCGCGCGGGATTTCCAGCTCCCGCCCGCGCCAACGCCCACCGCGACGCCGAACGTGCAGGGCCCGGTCGATACCGAGAGCGGCACGGTGCCGGTCCGCCCCCGCGCGATCCCCACCGCGCGCCCTGCGCCCGCGCCGACAGCGACGCCTACCGCCACACCGCAACCCACCGCGACCGCGACGCCCACGCCGCGCGCCGCGCAGCCGCGACCGGCGGCATCGCCTGCCGCGCGCACCGCAACTCTTCCCCGGCCGACCCCCACGGCAAGTCCGCGACCGACAGAGCCCCGCATTGCCCCGACCCCGCCGGTCGACCGGGTGCCGCTGACGCCGCCCGAACCGGTCCTGTCGCCTGAACCCACTGCGACGCAGGTGCCCACCGCGATCCCGCAAACCCGCCAGACCGCCGCGCCCGCAGACCTTCCGGTCGAGGAACCGGCGGCGGACGAGGCGCGCGGGATCTGGCCGTTCCTCCTGCCCACCGGTTTGATCGCGCTGGCCGGCGCGGCGTTTTTCGCCTGGCGCAGGCGGCGCCCGATGGTCTCGGTCCCGCAGATCGAGCGGCCAGTCGTCGCCCCTTCGTCGCAGCGGGCCACGCTGGCCGATATTCGCCTGAATGCCGACGCGCTCAAGCTGACGCGCTCGATGGCGTTCGCGACGCTGGACTATCAGGTCACGCTGCTCAACCGCGCACGGTCGGCCGCGCAGGACATGGTGCTCAGCGCCGATCTCGTCACCGCACATGGCGATGCGCCGATGGAAAGTCAGATTGCCTCGGCGGATCAGCCGCTCGAACAACGACATGTGTTCGCGCGCATCGCGCCGGGCCAGACGGTGCGGCACGAGGGCAAGCTGCAATTCCCTCTGCGCGAAGCCCGGATCATCCGGCAGGGCAGCGCGGCGCTGATGGTCCCGCTGCTGCGCGTGCGGCTCGATGCGGAGGGGGAGCAGCCGATCGTCAAGACCTTCGTCGTCGGTCAGGGAATTCCCGGCGGCGGCAGGGTGGCACCGTTCCGACTGGACGAGGGGCCGCGCAGTTATTCCCCGGTCGCCGCCCGCGCGCTCGACTGACCCTGCACTCGACTGACCCTGCAATCGACTGACATCGACAGGAGACGCCCCTGCCGTTAGCAGAGGGGCATGGACAATCTCGTATCGACCGACTGGCTGGGCACGCGGCCGAATGAATCCGGCCCGGTCATCCTCGACGCAACGGCGCATCTTCCCGATACAGGCCGCGATGCGCGGGCGGAGTTCGAGCAGCGGCATATCCCCGGCGCGCGCTTCCTCGACCTCGAAAGCTTCACCGATGCCGGATCGGACGTGCCGAAGGCGCTGCCGACGCCCGAACAATTCGCGCAGGCCATGGCGGCGCTCGGCATCGCGCCCGCCGCGCCGGTCGTCCTGTACGACGACAGCGCCATCCGCTCGAGCGCGCGGGCCTGGTTCATCTTCAAGCTGTTCGGACACGAAAATGTCGCCATCCTCGACGGAGGGCTGGCCAAGTGGCGCGCCGAAGGTCGCCCGGTCGAACAGGGCGCGGGCCCGGACCCCGAGCCGGCGGTCTATCCCGTGCCCGAACGCCGGCGCGACGTGCGTTCGAAGGCCGATATGCTGGCGAATATCGACGGCCAGTCCGAACAGGCGGTGGACGCGCGGGACGCCGCGCGGTTCGCTGGCGCCGAAGGCAGCGGCTCCGCAGGGCATATTCCCGGCGCACGCTCGCTGCCCTTCCCCAGGGTGTTGCACGAGGACGGCACCTATCGTTCGCCGAAGGACATTCGCGCCGCCTTCGGCGAGGCAGGCGTCGACCTCTCGCGCCCGGTGGTGACGAGTTGCAACAGCGGGATGACGGCGGCGGTGCTGTTGTTCGCGCTGGACCGCGCGGGCCATCGGGGCGGGGCGCTCTACGATGGCAGCTGGCTGGAATGGGGCGCGGATCCCGCCATGCCGAAGGAGCGGGAGGGGGCATGACGCGCGGCAAACCGGTGGCCGGATCGGGAACCAGGCTGGTCGGAGCGGGCCGTTCGGGCGATTTTGCCGACCGCGTGGTCAATCCCCCGGTCTGGCGGGCCAGCACCCACCTCTATCCGGATTGCGCCGCATTGCGCGAGGGGCCGAAATCGAACGAGGACGGCCGCTTCTTCTACGGCCGCCGCGGTGCGCCGACCCAGTGGGCGCTGGCCGAGGCGCTGACCGAACTCGAACCGGGCGCAGCGGGTACGGTCCTCTATCCCAGCGGGCTTGCCGCGATCGTGGCGGCATTGCTGACGGTGGTGAAGAACGGCGACGTGCTGCTGGTGGCCGATAATGCCTACGATCCCACCCGCAACACCGCGATGGACCTGCTGAAGCGCGGCGGCGTCGAATGCCGGTTCTTCGATCCCCTCGACCATGCCGCCTACGAAGCCGCGTTCTGCGAGCGGACCCGCGCCGTCATGCTGGAAAACCCCGGCAGCCTGACGATGGAGGTGTGCGACATTCCCGCGCTCGCCCGCATCGCGCGGGCAAACGGCGCCGTCAGCCTAATCGACAACACCTGGGCCACATCGCTCGGTTTCGCGGCGCTGGAGCATGGCTGCGATATCGCGATCACCGCGCTGACCAAGCATGTCGGCGGGCATTCGGACCTGATGATGGGCGCCGCCAGCGCGGGCGAGCGATGGTATCGCCGGCTGCGGCAGACGGCGCAGCAACTCGGCCATGTCGTCTCGCCCGACGATGCGGCGCTCGCCCTGCGCGGCCTGCGCACCATGGGCCTGCGGCTCGAACGCACGGCCGCGACGGCGCTTCGGATCGCGGAGTGGTTGCAGGCGCGCGACGAGGTTCTGGCGGTGCTGTGTCCGATGCTGCCCGGCACGCCCGGTCATGAGGTATGGCGGCGCGATTTCACCGGCGGCTGCGGCCTGCTCAGCTTCGTTCTGAAGGATCGGGGGGATGCGGCGCGTTGCCGGCTGATCGACAGTTTGGGCCTGTTCGGCATCGGCTATAGCTGGGGCGGGTTCGAAAGCCTCGCCCTGCCGTTCGATGTGCCGCCGGTGCGCAAGGTGATGGCCTGGCCGCGCCCCGAATGGGGGGTTGGCGAAGCCCTCGGCATTCGCCTATCCATCGGGCTGGAGGATGCCGGCGACCTCATCGCCGATCTCGACCGCGCATTCGCCGCCATGAACGAGGGATAATCGTGCCACCGACACCGCCGCCCTCACCGCAGCCCGGTGACACTCCGGTCGAAGCCGCCGCACCGGTGCAGCAGGCGTGGAGCCTGGCGGAGGATGCGCCGGAAAGCGGCGTCGCCGCGGCCGAGGGCATTCGCGAGGCGGTTGGCGCTTCCAATTCCACCGCCGGGTCGCTGATCGATACGCTCGACACGCTGGCGCTCGATTTCGGCGATCTCCGCATCTCGCTGTTCGACGTGCTGATCGTGGTCGGCATCATTCTGGGCGTGCTGTTCTTCGCCTGGTTCGTCAGCCGGGTGGCCAAGCGGATCGTGCGCCGGGTGACCAAACTCGACATGGCGCAGCAATTGCTGGTCGAGAAGATCGTCTCGATCGTCGTCTGGGCAGGCGCGTTCTTCCTCGGCGTCGACCTGCTGGGCATCGACCTTACGGCTCTGGCGGTGTTTTCGGGCGCCTTCGGCCTCGCCATCGGGTTCGGTTTGCAGAAGACCTTCGGCAACCTCATTGCCGGCATCATCCTGCTGATGGACAAGTCGATCAAGCCGGGCGACGTCATCGCGGTGACCGACATGGCAGGGCAGGAAAGCTTCGGCCAGATCCGCAAGATCGGCGTGCGCGCCGTTTCGGTGACTACGCGGGACCAGCGCGAATATCTCATCCCGAACGAGAACCTGATGATCAACCAGGTCGAGAACTGGTCGTATTCGTCGAAGAACGTGCGGATGCAGGTCTATGTCGGCGTCAGCTACGAAGCCGACATGAACCTGGCGGAAGAACTCATGCTGCAGGCCGCCAAGGAGAGCGACCGGGTGCTCAAGACCCCGCCGCCGACCGTGTGGATGAGCGAATACGGCGAAAGCTCGGTGAATTTCACCATCCATTGCTGGATCCGCGATCCCGAGGACGGCGTCGGCAATGTACGCAGCGCGGTGCTGAAACGGCTGTGGTGGCTGTTCAAGGAACACGATATCGAGATCCCCTTCGCCCAGCGCGACCTGCATATCCGCAGCAGCGAACAGATGGACCGGCTGCTCGAGATCCTTGCACACGAGAAGATGCCGGAGGGGCAGGCGAAAGTTTAGGTTCGCGGGCGGACAGCCCTTATTTCAAAATCTCATCTACGCGGGGCGCGACACATTCTGGGTGGCGGCGGGCGCAGGCAGCCGCCATTTCACTGCCATGAAAGATTGCGGAACTGTCTATCTCGTCGGAGCGGGGCCGGGTGATGCCGACCTGCTGACCCTGCGCGCCGCCCGCCTGATCGAAAGCGCGAGCCTGATCGTGCACGACGGCCTGGTCGATCCCAGCATCCTGGCGCTGGCGCCCGCCGATGCCCGCCTGATCGACGTCGCAAAGCGGCGCGCGCATCACACGCTGCCGCAGGACGATATCAACGCGCTGCTGATCCGCCGTGCCAGGGCCGGGGAGGACGTTATACGCCTGAAGGGCGGCGATCCTTTCGTGTTCGGCCGCGGGGGTGAGGAAATGGAAGCCGCGCAGGCCGCCGGCGTGCCGGTAGAAGTCGTGCCCGGCGTCAGCGCGGCGAACGGTGCGGCGGCGGCTGCGCGGATCGCGCTCACCCACCGTGACGCGTCCAGCATCGTCAGCTTCGTCGCCGGACAGTGCAAGGGGTTGAGCGATCAGGACTGGGCCGGGCTGGCCGGCAAGGGCCGCACGCTGGTGATCTATATGGGCGTGAAGACCGCACCCCAGATTGCGGAAAAGCTGATGGCCGATGGCCTTGCGCCCGACATGCCGGTTGCCGTGATCGAGAACGGTGCGCGGCCGACCATGCGCGTGCTGCGCAGCCCGCTCGCCGCGCTGCCCGACATGGTCGAGCGTGAAGAAGTGGTCAGCCCCGCGCTGATCGTCATCGGCGAAGTCACCGCGCGCGAGGATATGGCGGTCGGTGCATTGGCGATGGAGGCGGCGCTGTGAGGATCCTGACCGGCAACGATCTCAAGACCGGCGCGGTCATCTGGTGGACCGGCAGCGACTGGTCGCTCCATGTCGCGGATGCCGTCGACGTCACCGGCAGGGAGGACGAGCTCGCCCGCGTCGAAGAGGCGGAGCGGCGGGTCAACGTGCCCTATGCCATCGATGCCGAGATGCACGAAGGCCAGCCGCGCCCCGCGCATATCAAGGACCGCATCCGCGCCCTCGGCCCGACGGTGCGGCAGGACCTCACGCTCAAGCCCGCCGATCCCGATATTCGCAACTGGGTAATCTGATGTACCGATACGACCAATACGACCAGCAGATGGTCGATGCCCGCGTCGAGGAATTCCGCGACCAGGCGCGCCGCCGCCTCGAAGGCAAGCTGACCGAGGACCAGTTCAAGCCCCTGCGGCTGATGAACGGCCTCTACCTCCAGCTCCATGCCTACATGCTGCGCGTCGCCGTGCCCTATGGTACGCTTAACAGCTTGCAGATCCGCGCGCTGGCCGACATCGCGGAGAAGTACGATCGCGGGTACGGCCACTTCACCACCCGGCAGAACATCCAGTACAACTGGATCAAGCTGGAGGATGTGGCCGATATCCTCGCCGATCTCGCCAAGGTCGAGATGCACGCCATCCAGACCAGCGGGAACTGCATCCGCAACATCTCTTCCGACCATTTCGCCGGTGCCGCGGCGGACGAGGTGACCGATCCGCGCCCCTATGCGGAATTGCTGCGCCAGTGGTCGAGCTTCCATCCGGAATTCAGCTATCTGCCGCGCAAGTTCAAGATCGCGGTGATTGCCAGCGACACCGACCGCGCGGCCATGCGGCTGCACGATATCGGCATCCAGATTGTCGAGCGGGACGGCGCGCTGGGCGCGGCATTCTATGTCGGCGGGGGCATGGGCCGCACGCCGATGGTCGCACCGTGCATCAACCCTTTCGTGCCGCTGGATCAGCTGATCACTTATGCCGAGGCGTGCCTGCGGGTCTACAACCGCCACGGCCGGCGCGACAACAAGTACAAGGCGCGCATCAAGATTCTCGTCCACGAAATGGGCGCGGAAGAATATACGAGGCAGGTCGAGGAAGAGTTCGCGCATTTGCTGGAACAGGGCGTCGAACCGCCCTTCGCCGAGCTGGAGCGTATCCGCACCTTCTTCGCCGATCCGCCGTTCGACGCCGGCGCCGATGTCGCACTCGATCGCAGCGATCCCGATTTCGCGTTATGGGTCGATCGCAACACCGTGGCGCATAAGGCGGACGGCTATGTCTCCGCCGTGATCAGCCTGAAGCCGGTCGGCGGGATACCCGGGGATGCGACGGCCGAACAGATGCGTCTGATGGGCGATCTGGCCAAGGAATACAGCTTCGACGAGCTGCGCGTGATGCACACGCAGAACATCGTCCTGCCGCATGTCCGCAAGGCCGATCTGCACGCCGTGTGGACCGCGCTCGACGGGGCGGGGCTGGGAAGTCCCAATCTCGACACGGTGGAGGATATCATCGCCTGCCCCGGCCTCGATTATTGCAGCCTCGCCAATGCCCGCTCGATCCCCGTCGCCCAGAGGATTTCGGAACGCTTCGCCGCCAACGGCAAGACCGCGGAACTGGGGCAGCTGAAGGTGAAGATCAGCGGCTGCATCAATGCCTGCGGGCACCACCATGCTGGGCACATCGGCATCCTTGGCGTCGACCGCAAAGGGGTCGAGAACTACCAGCTCTCGCTCGGCGGGAGCGAGGCGGAGGATGTCAGCCTCGCCAAGATCACCGGCCCGGGCTTCGACGAGGCCGGCATCGTCGACGCCGTCGAAACCGCCGCCGATGTCTATCTGCGGGAACGCCAGGACGGCGAACGCTTCCTCGATACCTATCGCCGCATCGGCATGACCCCGTTCAAGGAGGCGCTTTATGGTTGAGCAGACCCCGCCCGCCGAAGGCCGCGGCCCCGATGCGGGCAGCCTCATCCGCTACCGCGAGGACGAGCCGGTCGATCACGGCGCCGTCACCGTGGATGCGTTCCTCGCCCAGACCAATGCCAGCGCGGTCCGCGTCGAACCGGGCGACGACGTGCGCGAACTCCTGCCGCATCTCGAACGGCTGGCGTTGATCGAGGTGAACTTCCCCGCATTCGGCGACGGGCGCGGCTATTCCTCCGCTCGCATCCTGCGCGAAGCTGGCTATGACGGCGAATTGCGCGCGGTGGGCGACGTGCTGGTCGATCAGGTGGCATACATGCGCCGCTGCGGGTTTGACGCCTTCGATCCCGACGCCCCGCTGGACGAGGACGATCTTCAGGCCGCGCTCGCCCGCTGGCCCGAGGTGTACCAGTCGGCGGCCGACAGCCGGACCCCGATCTGGAATCTCCGGAATTAGGGGGGCGACACGCATGAACCAGGCACGCACCATCGACCGGCTGGATACACGGCCGCGTTTCACCGACCAGGACGCCATCCGCCTCAACCGCATGTTTCGCGGCACGGAGACGGACGAGTGGCTGCGCGCCGTGATCGAAGGCAACCTGGTGGGCGACATCGCGCTCGTCTCCAGCTTCGGGGCGGAAAGCGCGGCTCTGCTGCACCTCGTCTCGCGCATCGCGCCCGATCTGCCAGTGCTGTTTCTCGATACGGGCAAGCATTTTCCCGAAACGCTCGCCTATCGCGATGAACTGGTCGAGCGGTTGGGGCTGAACCTTATCAACGTCCATCCCGAGATCCCCGATCTTGAAAAGCGCGACGAGAGCGGGCTGCGCTGGTCCTACGATCCCGATGGCTGCTGCGAATTGCGCAAGGTGCTGCCGCTGGAAAAGGCGCTGGCCCGCTACGATGCCAGCCTGACGGGGCGCAAGGCGTTCCAGTCCTCCACCCGCGCCAATTTGCCGCGCTTCGAAGTCGATACGGCGGACGCGCAGGGGCGGCTCAAGATCAACCCCCTGATCGACTGGGACGCGGAGCGGATCGCCGCCTATTTCGAAGAACACGATCTGCCGCGCCACCCACTGGTCGAACGCGGCTATCCCTCGATCGGCTGCATGCCCTGCACCCGCGAAGTGAAGCCGGGCGAAGATGCGCGCGCCGGCCGCTGGTCAGGTTGGGACAAGGTGGAATGCGGCATCCACAAGCCGGGCGAGGAACCCTTCCTCTAGGGCTAGAGCCAACCCTCGGCTTGATACCACGCGGCGGTCTGTCGCAAGCCTTCGCGCCCTTCGATGCGCGGTTCCCAAACGGCGGGCGGCACTCGCCGGTCGGACCGGGCGACCCAGTTGGGATGAAGCATGTAGCCGACGCGATCCTCGGTCAGCCGGGCCTTGTCGCCGCGCACCCACCCGTCGATCCGCGAGGCGGCGCGCATCGCAGCCGCCGGAAGCTGCGGCGCGAACACCTTGCGCCCGACCGCCGTGCCGATAGCCCTTGCCAGTTCCCTGTGCGACCACCCGCCCTCGCGCCCGTCATCCGGTTCGAACAGCTGGCGGCGGACGAGGGCGGGGCGCGCGTCGACCAGATCGAGCAGCAGCCGGGCAAGATCGCCTACATGGATGATCGAACTTGCGCCGCGCGGGGGGATCGGCACCACGCCCCACTTCGCGCTGCGGAACATCTCGAAATAATCGACGTCGCGTGGGCCATAGACGCCGGGCGGGCGCACGATGGTCCAGTCGAGGCCGCTACTCTCGACCAGCGTTTCCGCCACCGCCTTGGATGCGCCATAGGCCGACAGCTTCGGCTCGCGCGCGGAGAGGGAAGAGACGAACACCAGCCGTTTCACTCCCGCCTGTTTCATCGCCGCGAAGACATTGGCGGTGCCGGTGACATTGGCCCGCTCGAACTCGGCCGCGTCGTTCGACATGGTGAGGCCGGCCACGTGCAGCATGGCCTCTGCCCCATTGCACACATCGGTGAGGGCGGCGGTATCGTCCAGCGTTCCGCGGACCCACTCGACTCCCTCCCGCGCCGTTTGCGGCTGCCGGGTGAGGGCGCGAACCGGTTCCTCGCGCCGCTGCGCCTCGTCCAGCACCGCCTGCCCGACGAAGCCGGTCGCCCCGGTGAGCGCGATGGTCATGCGCGTACCATGTGATCGCGGTGAACCACGGCGGCGCGGGGCGCATAGCCGAGCCTTTCCGCCTGCTCGCCTTCGCGCAGCCCAAGGATCGCGCGGCATTCGGCGGCATCGTATTCGACGAGACCCTGCCCCAGCCGCTCGCCCTTCGTGCCGTGGATCGCGACGAGGTCGCCGCGGTGAAACGTCCCCGCCACATCGGTCAGTCCGGCGGCAAGCACGCTCGCGCCCTTCGCAAGCGCGGCGCCGCAGCCCTCGTCGACCGTCAGCACGCCGGCCGGGGCCAAGCGGCCGGACAGCCACGCCTTGCGCGCCGAGCCGCCGGCCTGCGGCACGAACAGGGTGCCACGGTTCTCGCGCAGCATCCGCGCGATCGGGCCGTCATAGGCGCCGTTGGCGATCGCGAGCGCGATGCCCGCCCGCTCGGCAATGCGCGCAGCCTGCAGTTTCGCCTGCATCCCGCCGCTGCCTAGGCCCGAGCTGCTGGCGCCGGTCGCCATCGCCATGATGCGCGGCGTCACGCCCTCGACCCGGTCGATCAACTGCGCGTCCGCCTCGCGCGGATCGCGGTCGTACAGCCCGTCGACGTCGCTCAGCAGCAGCACCGCCTCCGCATCTGCCGCCTGCGCCACCCGGGCGGCCAGCCGGTCATTGTCGCCGAAGCGGATTTCCTCGGTGGCGACGCTGTCGTTCTCGTTCACCACCGGCATCGCACCGGCTTCCAGCAACCGCGCCAGCGTGGCAGAGGCATTGAGATAGCGGCGCCGGTCTTCCAGATCGCCCAGCGTCACCAGCATCTGCGCCGCCGTGATGCCATGCGCGCCCAGCGCCGCGCTCCACAAGCGGGCCAGTTCGACCTGCCCGACCGATGCCGACGCCTGTGCATCGGCCAGGCTGCCGCGCCCGCCCTTCGCCATGGCCAGCTTCGCCGCGCCCAGCGCGATGGCGCCGGAGGAGACGACGATCACCTCCGTCCCGCTTTCGCGCAGCCGTACCAGATCCGCGACCAGCAAGCCCAGCCAGTCGGCACGCGGCACCCCCCGTTCGACCAGCAGGGCCGAGCCGACCTTCACGACCAGCCGGCGCGCATTCGCCAGATCGGGCAGGGCGGCGATCGTCATTGCCGGGTGGTCAGAGGGGCGACCAGTCGCGCGCCTCGGCGCTTTCGGCATCCTCGACTTCGGCGGCCTTGGTTTCGGTCGACGTGCGGTCGGGCAGATAGGCGAGGATCGCGTCGAGGAGATCGCCCATCCCCGCACCGGTGGCGCCGGAAACCTTGAAGACCTTCTCGGCCCCCGCGGCGAGCAGTTCGTCACCGAACCCTTCGCCCAGTTCGCGGTCCGCCAGGTCGAGCTTGTTGAGGACGACCAGTTGAGGCTTGTCGATCAGGCCTTCGCCATAGGCTTCGAGTTCGGCGTTGACGGTCTGATACGCCTCGGCCGGATCCTCGCCCGCAATGTCGATCAGGTGGATCAGCACCCGGCAGCGTTCGACATGGCCGAGAAAGCGGTCACCGATGCCCGCGCCGTCCGCCGCGCCCTCGATCAGGCCGGGAATGTCGGCCAGCACGAACTCGCGCCCCTTGTGATGCACCACGCCCAGTTTCGGGATCAGCGTGGTGAAGGCATAGGCGCCGACCTTGGCCTTGGTGTTGGTCACCTGGTTGATGAAGGTCGACTTGCCGGCATTGGGCAGGCCGAGCAGGCCAACATCGGCCAGCAGCTTGAGCCGCAGCCAGACCCACATCTCCGCACCCGCCTCGCCCGGCTGGTGCTGACGCGGGGCGCGGTTGGTGCTGGTCTTGTAGCTGGCATTGCCGCGCCCGCCCATCCCGCCTTCGAGGAAGACCATGCGCTGGCCGACCTCGGTGAAATCGGCAAGCACCTCTTCCTTGTCTTCCGACAGGACCTGCGTGCCGACCGGCACTTCGATCACCAGATCGTCGGCCCCGGCGCCGGTGCGGTCCTTGCCCATGCCGTGGGCGCCGCGCGGCGCCTTGAAATGCTGGGCATAGCGGAAATCGATCAGCGTGTTGAGACCGGCCACGGCTTCGAAGATGACATCGCCGCCCTTGCCGCCATTGCCGCCGTCGGGGCCGCCATATTCGATGTATTTCTCGCGCCGGAAGCTGACCGCGCCGGGTCCGCCTGCGCCGCTCTTGAGATAGATCTTGGCCTGGTCGAGAAAATGCATCGTCCGCCCGTAGTGGCTTTCACGCCGAATGGCGAGAGGGGAGGACCACCGCCCTCAAGCAGCGCAGCGGTAGGGCGGACAGGAAATCATGCCCTCAAGCAGCGCAGCGGTAGGGCAAACAGGAAACCCTGCCCTCAAATAGCGAAGCGGTAGGGCAAACAGGAAACCCTGCCCTCAAATAGCGAAGCGGTAGGGCAAACAGGAAACCCTGCCCTCAAGTAGCGCAGCGGTGGGGCAAACAAAAACGGTGCCGGCTGGAGGATTCGAACCCCCGGCCTGATGATTACAAATCAACTGCTCTACCACCTGAGCTAAGCCGGCACACGGGGCCGCGCCTTTCGGTCAAAATGCGCCGAAAGTCCAGCCCTCCGTTTGCGCGATCGCCGGGGTGAGGGCGGGCGGACGCCAGCGGCGCGCATCGCCGGCCACGGCCCGCAGCCACGCGGCGGCGAGCAGCGCGTCGGAGGAATGATCGTCGATCGCGCCTCTGCCTTCCACGGGCGGCGAGCCGAGCGCAGCGAGAGCATCGTTCAGCGCCTCATAGCTGCGCATCTTGGCCCGCGCGGCGCTGCGCCCGGCCTCCATCGCGGCGAGGCTGGTGTAGATCTCGACCACGAGCGAACCGCTATCGGGCAACGGATCGACGGGCCAGACGGGCAAATGGCCACGCAGCCGGTGCAGCATCCGCATGCCTGTGAGGCTCGACTTGCCGACCTGCGCCGCGCCGACGAGGTTGAAATTGGAATAGGGTTTGCAGCCTTGCTCGGCCTGCGCCTGTTCGGTCACCCGAAACCGGCCGCGACCGTGCGCTGCCTCGTCGCAGCGGAACTGCACGCCCTCCCGCCCGCCGTGACGGCGAAAATAGGGCGCGAAGTCAGGATGGTCGGTGAAGCTCGTGGCGGCGAGGTCGGGGTCCCCGGCGCAGGTTTCGTCGACCAGCTGCCAGAGCGCGGGGGCGTCGGGAATGGCGCGATCGAGACCGGGGAAATAGGCGCCGCAATCGGCGTGGGGCAGGCCGATGCCAAGATCGAGGCCGATGAGGGTGTTCGGTGGAAGATCGTCGCGCAGAAAGGCGAGAACCGCCTCGCGGCTCCAACCGCCGGGCCGGTGGAGCAGCCTGGGCGCAGCGCCACTGGTGTCGGCCAGACCGAGCGCGATGCCTTTCTGCCGCGCGCCTTTCGCGCCGGACCAGTCGATGGCGAGGTAATGATCGAATCCAGTCATCCGTAACCGTCATTCCAGAGAAAGCGGGGATGCCAGTCATCGGCTCGATGCGGGCGTAGCCGGATGACAGCTTTCGCCGGGATGACAGCACTCTCGAGTCGCAGCATTCTCACGACCGGCGCTCGCGCCGCAGCCCCTCCCAATAGTCGAGCCGCTTCTTCACCTCACGCTCGAACCCGCGATCGACCGGTTCGTAATAGGTCTGCGGCGTCATTTCCTCCGGCCAGTAATCGTCGCCCGAAAAGCCCTCGTCGGCATTGTGATCGTAGGTGTAGCCGGCGCCGTAGCCGATGTCCTTCATCAGCCTGGTCGGCGCGTTGAGGATGTTTTGCGGCGGCATCAGGCTGCCGGTTTCTTTCGCGCTGCGGAAACTGGCCTTCTGCGCCTTGTAGGCGGCGTTCGATTTGGGCGCGGTGGCGAGGTAGATGCAGGCCTGCACCAACGCCAATTCGCCCTCGGGGCTGCCAAGGAATTCGTAGGCATCCTTGGCTGCCATGCACTGCACCAGTGCCTGCGGATCGGCCATGCCGATGTCCTCCACCGCCATGCGGACGAGGCGGCGGGCAAGGAAGCGGGGCTCCTCGCCGGCAGTCAACATGCGCGCGAGGTAATAGAGGCTGGCCTGCACGTCGCTGCCGCGCACTGCCTTGTGCAGCGCTGAGATGAGATTGTAATGCCCCTCGCGGTCCTTGTCGTACACCGCGACCCGGCGCTGGAGGAACGCGCCCAGTGCCGCGGGGTCGAGCGGCTCATCGATCTTCGCATTGTACAGCGTCTCGGCCTGATTGAGCAGGAAGCGCCCGTCGCCATCCGCACTCGCGACCAGCGCGTCGCGCGCCGGATCGGTGAGGGGGAGGGGGCCTTCCAGCTCCTCGGCCCGATCGAGCAACCGGCCCAGCGCCGCCCGGTCGAGCCGCTGGAGGATCAGCACCTGCGCGCGGGAAAGCAGTGCGGCGTTGAGGGCGAAGCTCGGGTTCTCGGTCGTCGCGCCGACCAAGGTCACCGTACCGCGCTCCACGAAGGGCAGGAAGCCGTCCTGCTGCGAACGGTTGAAGCGGTGGATCTCGTCCACGAACAGCAAGGTACGCTGCCCGGCTTCGGCGGCCTTGTCGGCGGCAGCGAAGGCTTTCTTCAGATCGGCGACGCCGCTGAACACCGCGCTGATGCTTTCGAAGCGCATGCCCACGCTGTCGGCCAGCAGGCGGGCAATGGTCGTCTTGCCGGTGCCGGGCGGCCCCCACAGGATCATGCTGGACAGTCTGCCCGCCGCCACCATTCGCCCGATCGCGCCTTGCGAGCCGGTCAGATGGTCCTGCCCGATCACCTCGCCGAGAGAGGCGGGGCGCAGCCGGTCGGCCAGCGGGGCATCCTCGCGGGGGGCGTCGTTCGGTATGGCGGCGGGGACAGTGTCGGGAAAGAGATCGGCCATGGCGCGAATGTAGGAGGCGCGTACGCGAATTTCATCTCTTGCCAAAGAACCATCAAGATATATCTTAGAGCGATCTTGAGAGGAGTCGATCCGATGGCTTATGATGAATATGACGATGATGACGACCGCAGCAAACCGATCGAGGGGCACATTCCCGATCGCCCCGAAGGCGAAGATTTCGATATCGATACCGACATCGAGATGGATGATGACGAACGCGACCAAACCGGTTTCCGCCAGCCCTTCGGCCGCCATGGCCCGTTCGGCCCCAACGGCGTGTTCGGCAAGGACGGTCCGTTCGGCCCGCGCGGCCCTTTCGGGCCCGATGGGCCGTTCGGCAGGAAAGGCCCGTTCGGCAACAGCGAGGATTTCACCGGTCCCCATGGCCGCCACCGCCCCCGACGGCGCAAGCCCATGGTGCGCGGGGGCGAGTTGCGGCTCGTCATGCTGTTCCTGATCGGGGAAGGACCGCGCCACGGCTACGAACTGATCAAGGAGCTGGAGGAAATGACCGGCGGCGCCTGGGCACCCAGCCCCGGAACGGTCTATCCCACTCTCTCCCTGCTCGAGGACGAGGGGATGATCGACCATATCCCGGGGGACGACAGCCGCAAGGCCTATCGCGTCACCGAGGACGGCCGGCGCGAAATCGCAGGCAATCGCGACGAGATCGAACAAATGCTGCGCCGCCTCGGCCGGCAGGCGAAGCACAAGGAGCAGCAGGCCGCGCCCGACCTGTTCCGCTCGCTCGGCAACCTTGCCGCCGTGCTCACCAACCGTGCGGCCGGCGGCGGGTTCGATGCGAAGTCGCGGGCCGAGATCGTGGACATGATCGATGCACTGGCGAAGAAGATCGAGCGGCTCTGACCGCCGTTCGCAAGGTCAATCCTGGCGGGGGTTCGATATCCTGAGATAGGTGTCGACCACCGCCTGGTTGATCGCATCCCAGCTGTAATCGCGGCTCTTCGCCTCGCCCGCCCGGCCGTGCGCGGCGCGCAGGGCGGGATCCTGGCAATAGCGGGCGAGGGCGGCGGCATAGGCCGAAGCGCAACCGTCCGGCACGATCACGCCGGTCCGTCCGTCCGCGACCAGCGAGGTGCTCCCCGTTGCCCCTGCGGCAACGACCGGCAGCCCGCTCGCCATCGCTTCCAGCGTGACGTTGCCGAAGGTTTCGGTAACGCTGGGATTGAAGAACACATCGGCGCTGGCGAGTGCCCGGCCAAGCGCCTCGCCCCCCTGAAAGCCTACGAAGATGGCGCCGGGCAGCGCCTTCTCGAACCAGCCGCGCGCCGGACCGTCGCCGATCACCAGCACTTGGTGGGCAACGCCCCGGTTGCGCAATTCGGCAATGGATTCGGCGAACATGTCGAGCCCCTTTTCCATCACCAGCCGGCCGAGGAACGCGATCGCCACCGCATCGTCGGCAATGCCCAGCCCGCGCCGCCATGCAGGGTCGCGGCGCGCGGGATCGAAGATCGTGCGATCGACCCCGCGCGACCAGATCGACACGTCGTCGTTCATGCCCTGCCGCTCGAGCACGTCGACCATCGACTGGCTCGGGGTTACCAGCGCGTCGCACCGGCGGTAGATATTCCTGAGGTAGCGTTCGACCACCGGCTCGATGAAACCCAGATTGTAATAGCGCGGATAGGTCTCGAACCGCGTGTGGACCGAAGCCAGCACCGCGATGCCGCGCGCCTTCGCCCAGCCGACCGCCGCGCGCGAACTGAAATCGGGCGAGGCGATGTGGAGGACGTTGGGCGCGAAGTCTTCGAGGTCGCGCTTCACCGCGCCCGACAGGCCGAGCGGGATGCGATATTCGCTGCGCCCCGGGATCGGCACGGCTGGCAGCGATACCAGATCGCCGGTCGGCGCGAAGGCGGGTTCCCGGCTGGTCGGCGAATAGACGCGCAGGCTCGCCCCCCGGCGCAGCAGGTATTCCGCCAGCCGGTTCAGCGCCTTGTTCGCGCCGTCGAGCGTGATGTTGTAGTTCCCGCTGAACAGCGCGATGCGAAGGTCGGTCACGTCCATTGCGAGCGCGCCATAAAGGCGTGTTCGGCCTTTGGCGAGAGGGACGACAGGCGGGGCCGAACCCCGGAACCAAACCCGCGGCCTTCCTTTGGTTTGGCGAACCCTTCGTTTTCAAGCGCTTCGCATTTGCGCATTGACTCGAATCCCGGCACCCCTAGTGCCGCAGGTGGGCCACGCGGTCCCAACGCCGCGCGAGCTCTCTGCAAGGAGAGAATACATGACTGCTGAACCGACGCTCAAGCCAGAGCGGCCTTTCTTTTCGTCCGGTCCCACGGTCAAGCACCCTGGGTGGGACATTACCAGGCTCAAGACCGAATCGCTCGGCCGCTCGCATCGCAGCAGCCTCGGCAAGGCGCGGCTGAAATATGCCATCGACCTGTCGAAGGAATTGCTTGGCGTTCCGGAAGATTACCTCGTGGGCATCATGCCCGCGTCGGACACCGGCGCGCTGGAATGCGCGATGTGGACGATGCTGGGCGGCGGCCGTCCGGCGACGGTCGCGGCGTGGGAAAGCTTCGGCAATGTCTGGATTCAGGACGCGGTCAAGCAACTCAAGCTGGCGAAGCTGACCACGCTGGATGCCGATTACGGCGAGATCCCCGATCTGGCGAGCATCCCGCAAGATAACGATGTGGTGTTCACCTGGAACGGCACGACCAGCGGCGCGAAGATCCCCAATACCGACTGGCTTGCCGAAGGCCGCGCCGGCGTCACCATCAATGACGCCACCAGCGCGATCTTCGCGCAGGAGATGGACTGGCCCAAGCTCGATGCCACCACCTATAGCTGGCAGAAGGTGATGGGCAGCGAGGCGCAGCACGGCATGCTGATCCTCAGCCCCAAGGCGGTGGAGCGGATCGAAAGCTACGATCCCGAATGGCCGTTGCCCAAGCTGTTCCGCTTGAAGAAGGGCGGCAAGGTGGATCGCGCGATCTTCGAAGGGGCGACTATCAACACCCCCTCGATGCTGGCGACCGAAGATTATATCGACGCGCTCGAATGGGCGAAGAGCATCGGCGGGCGCATGGCGATGTTCGAGCGGGCCGACGCCAACGCCAAGGTGCTGACCGACTGGATCGAGTCGACGCCGTGGCTACGCAACATGGTCTCCGATCCGGCGAAGCGCACCAATACCGGCGTGTGCTTCGTGTTCCAGGGCGACTGGTACGAAAGCCTGTCGGACGAGGACAAGGCCGGCGTGCCCAACAGGATCGCCAAGATGCTGGACGAGCGCGACGTCGGCTACGACTTCAACGGCTACCGCGATGCGCCGCCGAGCTTGCGCGTCTGGTGCGGCGGCACGGTGGAACAGGAGGATATCAGGCGCCTCCTGCCGTGGATCGAATGGGCCTACGAGCAGGTCAAGAACGGCTGATCGGGCCAGGCATTCCGTCACCCTGAACGCGGTTGTGCTTGGCACGGCTGCGCTTCCAGGTTCCATTTCTCCTCATCAAGCACGGTTTCACTGCTCGATGGATGCTGAAACGAGTTCAGCATGACGAAACGAGAGAAAACACGATGACCAAACCCAAAGTCCTCATCAGTGACAAGATGGATCCCAACGCCGCACGCATCTTCGAAGAACGCGGCTGCGATGTCGATGTTAAGCCGGGCATGTCGCCCGACGAACTGAAGGCCGTGATCGGCCAGTATGACGGCCTCGCCATTCGCAGTGCGACCAAGGTGACGGCGGACATCCTCGACGCGGCGACCAATCTGAAAGCGATCGGGCGCGCCGGGATCGGGGTGGACAATGTCGATATCCCCTATGCCAGCGGCAAGGGCGTGGTGGTGATGAACACCCCGTTCGGCAATTCGATCACCACCGCCGAACACGCGATCGCGATGATCATGGCGCTGGCCCGCCAGATCCCCCAGGCGGACAAGCGCACGCAAGCGGGCGAATGGCCGAAAAACGATTTCATGGGCGTGGAAGTGACCGGCAAGACGCTTGGCCTGATCGGGGCGGGCAATATCGGCTCTATCGTCGCCAGCCGGGCTCAGGGCCTGCGCATGAAGGTCATCGCCTACGATCCCTTCCTCACGCCGGAACGCGCGGTGGAGATCGGGGTCGAGAAGGTCGATCTCGACACGCTGCTCTCGCGCGCCGATTTCATCACCCTGCATACCCCGCTGACCGACGAGACGCGCAACATCCTCAGCCGCGAGAACCTCGCCAAGACGAAGCAGGGCGTGCGGATCGTCAATTGCGCGCGCGGCGGCCTGATCGACGAGGCGGCTCTCGCCGATGCGCTGGATGACGGGCAGGTCGCGGGCGCGGCGCTCGACGTGTTCGAGACCGAGCCGGCGAAGGACAGCCCGCTATTCGGGCGTCCCGGCTTCATCTGCACGCCGCATCTGGGTGCCAGCACGACGGAAGCGCAGGTCAATGTCGCGCTGCAGGTGGCGGAGCAACTGGCCGACTACCTCGTCAATGGCGGGGTCACCAACGCGCTCAACATGCCGAGCCTCAGCGCCGAGGAGGCGCCCAAGCTGCGCCCCTATATGGGTCTTGCCGAAAATCTCGGCAGCCTCGTGGGGCAGCTTGCGCATGGCAATCTTTCCAAGATCAGCATCGAGCGCGAAGGCGCGGCGGCCGCGCTTTCCGGCAAGCCGATCGAGGGCGCGGTGCTGGCCGGGTTGATGCGCGTCTATTCCGACACGGTGAACATGGTCAACGCGCCCTTCCTGGCGAAGGAACGGGGTATGGATATCCGCTCCATCCGGCACGAGAAGGAAGGGGCCTACAACACCCTGCTGCGCGTGACCGTCGATACCGAGCAGGGCGAGCGGTCGGTGGCCGGCACGCTGTTCGGAGCCGATGCGCCGCGCCTTACCGAGATCTTCGGCGTGCGGATCGAAGCCGAACTCGAAGGACACATGCTCTACATCGTCAACGAGGACGCGCCCGGCTTCATCGGCCGGATCGGATCGCTGCTGGGCGAGAACG
Source organism: uncultured Erythrobacter sp. (assembly GCA_947501005.1). GTDB lineage: Bacteria > Pseudomonadota > Alphaproteobacteria > Sphingomonadales > Sphingomonadaceae > Qipengyuania. Next base: position 805,942 of record CANMTU010000001.1, read on the forward strand.
GCATCAATATCGGCACCTTTCACCTCGGCCGCCGCACCGCGGGCGGCGAAGCGGTGCTGCTGCTGAGCGTCGACCAGCCGATCCCGCGCGAACTGGTAAGCCGGGCTTGCGCCTTGCAGGGCGTGAAGACCGTCATGCCGTTGTCGTTCTGATTTTGCAGTCTGCTCATGCTGGGCTTGTCGAAGCATCGTTCTTCCTTCTAGCGCATCCGGCTGATCGAAGGACGATTGCTGGTCTGCGGCCAGCTACGCTTCCGACAGGCTCAGGGCAGACGGATACTTTTAAATGACCAATCAAGACGACCTCCTGCCCGTGGGCCTGGAAGATGCGCTGCCCCGCCGAGCGGCGGCGATCACCCGCGCGATGCGGCAGATCCTCGATGTGATGGACGCCCATGGCTACGATCGGGTGCGCCCGCCGCTCGTGGAATTCGAGCAATCGCTTGCCGGCCGGATGGAAGGCGTGGGGACCCGGCGGATGGTCCGCTTCACCGATCCCGAAAGCCTGCGCACGCTGGCTTTGCGCAGCGACATCACCGTGCAGGTCGGGCGCATCGCGGCGACGGGCATGCGCGCCGCGCCGCGCCCGCTGCGCCTGTGCTATGCCGGCGACATCGCGCTGCTCAAGGCGGATCAGCTCGACCCAGCCCGCCAACGCCTGCAACTGGGTGCCGAACTGATCGGGAGCGACAGCGTGGCTGCCGCGCGCGAGACGGTGAACCTTGCCGTCGCGGCGCTGGCGGCGGCCGGGCTCACGGATATCTCGGTCGATTTTACGCTGCCCGATCTGGTCGAGACCCTGGCGGAGGACGCCCTGCCGCTCGATCGCGATAGGCGCGAGGCGGTTCGCCGCGAACTCGACACCAAGGATGCCGGCGGCCTCGTCGCGGCGGGCGGGGAGGCCTATCTCCCGCTGCTCTACGCCACCGGCCCGTTCGAGGAGGCGGCGCGCAAGCTCACCGCGATCGATGCGGGCGGCGTGCTGGCAAGCCGGCTCGCCGGGCTGCGCGACATTGCCGCCGCCCTGCCGGATAATGTGCGCCTCACCCTCGACCCGACCGAGCGGCACGGCTTCGAATATCAAAGCTGGTTCGGCTTCACCTTGCATGCCAACGGCGCGCGTAATGCGCTGGGCCGCGGGGGCACCTACGCCATCAAGGGCAGCGACGAACCGGCGACCGGCTTCTCGCTCTATATCGATCCGATGCTGGAAGTGCTCGGCGGCACCGAACCCGAAGCGCGCCCGACGCTGTTCCTGCCGCTGGACCACGACCGAGAAGCTGCCGCAAGCATGCGAAGCGCCGGCTGGCGCACCGTCGCCGCCATTGGCGAGGGCGACGATGCGCGGCAGCTCGGCTGCACCCACCGCCTGTCAGGTGCGGGCACGGCCGAACCTCTATAATCGGCTAGGGCGGATCAGTTGAAGTCGCCGGGGTTCGGCCCGATCCGGCCGTCCTTGCTGTCGAGCTTGTCGATCCGGTCCATCTGATCGTCGGTCAGTTCGATCGAGATCGCCTTGAAGTTCGCTTCCATGTGATCGCGGCTCGACGCCTTGGGAATGGGGCACAGGCCGTGCTGGATATGCCAGCGCAGCACCACCGCACTGGCCGGCTGGCCGGTTTCCTCGGCGATTGCCTTGATTGTCTCGTTCGCCAACCCGTCCCCCTGGCCGAGCGGCGACCAGCTTTGCGTGACGATGCCCAGTTCCTCGTGCACCTTGCGCAGGTCGCGCTGCTGGAAGCTGGGATGCAGTTCGATCTGGTTGAGCGCCGGAGTCACGCCGGTCTCGTCGATGATGCGGCGCAGATCCTCCTCGCGGAAGTTCGACACGCCGATCGACTTGGCGACCCCTTCCTCGCGCAGTTCGATCAGGGCTTTCCAGGTATCTACGAACAGGTTCTTTTCCGGGCAGGGCCAGTGGATCAGCAGCATGTCGACATGCTCGCGCCCCAGCCGGTCGAGGCATTTCTGCGCCGCCTTCTTCGCCCGCTCGTACCCCTGGCTCTCATTCCAGATCTTGGTCTGGAGGAAGATGTCGGACCAGTCGCCGATGCCTTCGCCCACGCCCTTCTCGTTGTCATAGACCGCGGCGGTGTCGATCAGCCAGTAGCCGACATCGATCGCGGTACCGACCGCCTCGGGCGCATCGCCCTCGTCGATCTTGTAGGTGCCGAAGCCGAGTTGGGGGATCTGGCGGTCGTCGTTCAGGTCTAGGGTAGGGTAGTCGGTCATAAAATCTCCTATGCACCTCTAACCCGCGCAAGCGCGCGATGTTTCCGCAGCTGCGCCTTGCCCTGCGGCGTGCGGACGCCTAACCGCTGGCGCGTTTGCATGCCCCTAGAGCGAAGCGAGAGACTCCGATGGCCAATGTTACCGTGATCGGCGCCCAGTGGGGCGACGAAGGCAAGGGCAAGATCGTCGACTGGCTGGCGAGCCGCGCCGATGCCGTCGTGCGCTTTCAGGGCGGCCACAATGCGGGCCACACGCTGGTGGTGGGCGATACGACCTACAAGCTTTCCCTGCTGCCGAGCGGGATCGTCACCGGCACGCTCTCCATCGTGGGCAACGGCGTGGTCCTCGATCCCTGGGCGCTGAAGGCCGAGGTCGAGAAGCTGGAAGGCCAGGGCGTCGCCATCAATCCCGACAATTTTGCCGTGGCCGATAATTGCGCACTGATCCTGCCGATCCATCGCGACCTCGACGGGCTGCGCGAGGGGGCGGCGGGTTCGGGCAAGATCGGCACGACCGGGCGCGGCATCGGCCCGGCCTATGAAGACAAGGTCGGCCGCCGGGCGATCCGGGTGTGCGACCTGGCGCATCTAGACAGTCTCGATCCGCAGCTTGACCGGCTGTGCGCCCATCACGACGCGCTGCGGGCCGGGTTCGATCAGCCCCCGGTCGATCGCGAGGCGCTGCTGTCCGAACTGCGCGAGATCGCGCCCTTCGTGCTGCAATATGCGCAGCCGGTGTGGAAACGCCTGAAGAAGGTGCGCAAGGCGGGCGCGAAAATCCTGTTCGAAGGTGCGCAGGGCGTGCTGCTCGATATCGATCATGGCACCTATCCCTTCGTCACCAGCTCCAACACGGTCAGCGGCACGGCGGCGGCGGGCAGCGGGCTGGGGCCGAACGCGACCGGTTTCGTGCTGGGCATCGTCAAGGCCTACACCACCCGGGTCGGCAGCGGCCCGTTCCCGACCGAGCTGGAAGACGAGGTCGGCCGGCGGCTGGGCGAGCGGGGCCACGAATTCGGCACCGTCACCGGGCGGCAACGCCGGGTCGGCTGGTTCGACGCGGTGCTGGTGCGCCAGACCTGCGCAATCAGCGGGGTGACCGGCATCGCGCTCACCAAGATCGACGTGCTCGACGGGCTGGATGAGGTGAAGATCTGCACCGGCTACCGCCTCCATGGCAAGGTCTACGACTATCTGCCGAGCCATGCGGCGGACCAGGCCGCGGTCGAACCGATCTACGAGACGATGGAAGGGTGGAGCCAGTCCACCGCCGGCGCGCGCAGCTATGGCGACCTTCCGGCCAATGCGGTGAAATACATCCAGCGCGTGCAGGAATTGATCGAAACGCCCGTCGCGTTGGTCTCGACCAGTCCGGAGCGGGACGATACGATCCTGGTGCGCGATCCGTTCATGGATTGATCTTGCGGCCGGGGCGGGTAGCCTTGCGGGGATGAAGCGCCTTCTGTTTCTTGCCGCGTTCTGGCTGAGCGTTCCGCTGGCGGCCGAGCCGGGCGCGGGGCTGGCCGATCGCGTGCTGGTCGACAAGTCGGAGCGCAGTTTGCGGCTCTACCGCGACGGGGCGCTGATCCACGAGATCACCGGCTTGCAGTTCGGCGGCGCGCCGCTCGGCCACAAGTGGTTCGAGGGGGACGAGCGCACGCCCGAAGGCCGCTACACCATCGATTTCGGCAATCCGCAAAGCCGCTATCATCTCAGCCTGCATGTCTCCTATCCCAATGCCGCCGACCGGGCGCAGGCGCGACAGGCGGGCCGCGCGCCGGGCGGGGCGATCTTTCTCCACGGCCAGCCCAACCGTCTGCCCGAAGACCGTCGGATGGTGGGCGACTGGACCGATGGCTGCATCGCGCTGACCAATGCGGAAATCCGCACTTTGTGGAAAATGATCCCGGATGGGACAGTGCTGGAAATTCGTCCCTGAAAATTTGACCGGACCTGCATCTGTTCCCATCCTGTTCTTCATCGAGCAGGTACGGGGGTGATTCGATGCAGGCGGACTTTTCGTACGAACCCGCAGGTAAGGCTGCGGGCTTCCAACTCTCGGTCACGATCCTGGCGGATCGGGCCGACATGCGCGAGGACATGCGCGAAGATGTGCTGGAAGCCGGATTTCGCGTGCGGTCCTGCATCAGTCTGGCCGACTATGCCGAAGGGCAGGACGGCCCGCTGGGCGATCTCGTCCTGATCGACTGCGCACTGCCCGATGCGGCGGCGATGGCGACCTTGTCGCGCATCGATTCGCGGGTCGAGAAGGCGGGGGCGCAGCTGATCGTTTCGACGACCATGATCGCGCTCGATACCGTCTTTGCCTGCCTGGCTTTTGGCGGGGCGCAGATTCTCGTCGAACCGACCCGGGGCGAACGCATCGTCGCTTTCGGGCAAGTCCTTGCGCTGGTGCCCGGCTCGCGGGTGCGCGAACTAGCGGCGGACGACAGGGCGATGCTCCTGCGGTTGACCGAACAGGTCGGCAGTCTGGCGCATCGGCTGGAAAACCTCCCCTCGGGGCGCCGGGGCGGGGGCGGGGCGTTCGCGCTGGAGGCACCGGTTCAGGCGTGGACGCCGCAGGAACCCGGCGCGGCGTCGTCGAATGCGCCGCCGCTGCCCGATGGCGAGAGCATTCGCGCCCTAATCCGCCACCGGCAGGCAAGGGCCAGGTTCTTCGACGGCGCCCTGTTCGCGGATCCGGCGTGGGACATCCTGCTCGATCTTGCCGCGGCCAAGGCGGAACGCCGGAAGGTGAGCGTGACCTCGCTCTGCATCGCGGCGAACGTCCCGGCCACGACCGGGCTGCGCTGGATTGGCCAGATGGTCGATTCGGGATTGCTCCTGCGCATCGCCGACCCTGCGGACAAGCGCCGGGTTCACATCGCGTTGGCCGACGAGACCGTCGATGCCATGGCGCGCTATTTCTCCGAAATCGGCGTGCGCGCGGACGTTCCGCTGCGTCAGGTCGTCTGAGCGGGCTTCTGGCGGCGCAGGATCAGGGTGACGCCGCGCTCAGCCGGTGCGCGGTTGCCGATCGGCGCCCGTTCGGCATCGGCCCGGGCGCGTCCTAGTATCGCCGCGGCGATGGCGGGGTCGTGCAGGATAAGGTCCGCCACACCGAGCAGGCGTGCTTGGCGCAGGGTCAGGTCGTCGGGGTCGTCGCTCACGAGCGTGAATTCGTGAACCGTGCCGCCGGGGGGGGTATCGCTATCCTCCAGCCAGTTTTCCAGATGAGCGGCGCTGGCATCGTCCAGCGGGTCGAGCGGGCCATGTTCGGCTAAGGCGTCGTCCAGCGCCGCGCGGCGGTCCTCCGCATTCGGGAAACGCCGGCGCAGGGTGTCTTTCGCATGGGCGAGTCCTTGCGCCAGGGTGCCGAGCGTTTGTGGCAGGAGCCTTTCCAGGCGAAGGCGCAGATGCTTGGCCAGCCCGGCCGAGGCACCGCCCGTGCTGACCGCAATGAGGACCGGCCCGCGCTCGAGAATGCTGGGCAAGGTGAAATCGCACAGATCCGGCCGGTCCGCGACGTTGACCAGCAGGCCTTTGCCGCGCAGCCGGATCGCGGCGGCTTCGGCGCTGCGCGCATCGTCCAGCGCCACGAAGGCGAGCCGGGCATGATGCGCTTCGGTTTCGCGGCTGACCTCGGCGCCCGCCCGCTCGACCAGCCGGGCCTTGGCCTCCGCCATCGGCCCTTCGCCAACCACGACAACGCGCCGCCCGGCGACCCTGCAGAACAGCGGCAGGCTATGCAGCGAGGTGCCGTCTTCGGTGCCTTTGGTCATGAGCAACCGCGCCGCCGGGCGGCGATCGCAAGATCCGCCAAACGTCCGCTCGCGCGAAACTTCAGCACTGTCATGGCCGGCGTGCATTCATGAGCCACGACGCCGAACTGCCCCTTCGCCGGTCCCGTCACAGCCGATCCTCGACTGCGCAGGTTGGGCCTGTTCGCCCTTCTCAAACCCGGCCCCATCCTGTGCAGGGCCGTCGGAAAAGTCCAAACGCCGGTCAATCCAGCCATTCCGGCACCCGTTCCGCCTCCATGATCGCGGACGGTGCAATCCGGTCGGCGACCACTGCGAAGCGGTCGCCGTCGACCAGCACTTCCGCGACGAAGCCTCGGGAATTGTAGCTGCTCGCCATGGTCGCGCCGTAAGCTCCGGCGGTGCGGAACACGGCGAGGTCGCCGGCTGCGAGAGCATCGCATTCACGGTCCATCGCGAAGGTGTCGCCGGTTTCGCAGATCGGGCCGACGATATGTGCCGTCATCCGGTCGCCCGTCGGTTCGACCGCGTCGATATCGTGCCATGCCCCGTACATGGCGGGGCGGGCAAGGTCGTTCATTGCCGCGTCCACGATGACGAAGGGCGGGCCGTTGCCGCTGCGCTTGGTGCGCACGACGCGGGTCAGCAGGACGCCCGCATTGCCCGCAATCACGCGGCCCGGCTCGAAGGTGAGCTGTACGTCCCACCCTTGCGTCGCCCGCGCCACCATCGCCCCATACTCGGCCGGGGCGGGGAAGGCGTCGCCTGGCTTGTACGGCACGCCTAGCCCGCCGCCCAGATCGACATGGGTGACCGCGCAGCCCGCCTCGCGAAGCTCGCGCACCAGCGCGCCGACCTTGCCGAACGCCTCTTCCATCGGCGCCAGGTCGGCCAGCTGGCTGCCGATATGCACCGCCACCCCGCGCATATGCAGCCCGGCTTCCGCCGCCAGCCGCGCATAGATTTCCCGGGCCCGGTCGATCGGCACGCCGAACTTGTTCTCGCGCTTGCCGGTCGAAATCTTGGCATGGGTCCGCGCGTCGACATCGGGGTTGATCCGCAGCGCGCATTGCGCCGTGCGGCCCAGCCGCCGGGCGATGGCGGCAAGCTCGTAGCCTTCCTCCTCGCTCTCGATATTGAACTGCCCGATCCCCGCCTCCAGCGCGTGGACAAGTTCGCCATGGGTCTTGCCCACGCCGGAAAAGACGATGTCGCTGGGGGCCATGCCGGCCGCCAAAGCCCGGTCGAGCTCGCCGCCCGAGACGACGTCGGCGCCGTAGCCCTCCTTCGCCAGCACGCGCAGCACGGCGAGGTTCGGATTGGCCTTCACCGCAAAGGCGATGTGCGGCGTGCCGAGCGGTGCCAGCGCTTCGCGGAATACGCGGGCGTGGCGGATCAGGGTCGCGCGGGAATAGACATAGACCGGGGTGCCAACCGCCTCGGCAATTTCGGGCAGCGGCACGTCTTCGGCATGCATGACCCCGCCGCGAAGTTCGAAGTAATCCATGATGCGCGCCCTAACCGTGTCGCCGCCACGCCGCCAAGCAAACTCTGCTTCGCGCTCCGCAAACTTTCAGGTGCAAGTTACTGTGGGGGCAAGTCGAACGGATCGTCCTCGCGCTCTTCCGAACGAGTGCGCAATTCCACCGAGCGTTCGGGCGCGGCGAGCGGATCGAGTTCCAGCAATTCGTCCGCCTCTGGCCTGGTTTCCGCGCCATAGGGGGCGGGCGGCAGGGTTCCGGGCGGAACCGGTTCGAGCTGCGCCTGCTGCCCGCAGGCGGCAAGGCTTGTGGCTGCGGCGATGACGGCCAGTCTTCTCATTCGTCCATTCCCAGCACGCGGCGCGCTTCGGCCACGCGGCGCCTTACCTGTTCCGGCGCGGTTCCGCCATAGGAGGCGCGGCTGGCGACCGAGGCATCGACCGAGAGCGCATCGTACACCCGCGCGTCGATCCGCTTGTCGATCTTCCGAAGCACGTCGAGCGGCAATTGGTCGAGCGCGACGCCGTCGGCCTCGGCCCGCTTGACCGCAGCCCCGGTGATGTGGTGCGCCTCGCGAAAGGGAATGTCGGCCTCGCGCACCAGCCAGTCGGCCAAATCGGTGGCGGTGGCATAGCCGAGTTCGGCGGCTTGGCGCATCCTGTCGGTGCGGAAGGTGCTGCCCGCGACCATGCCTTCCATCGCGGCGATGCTGAGCGCCAGCAGGCCGGATGCCTCGAACACGGGCGGCTTGTCGTCCTGCATGTCCTTGGAATAGGCGAGGGGGAGGCCCTTCATCGTCATCATCAGCGCCATGTTGCAGCCGACGATCCGACCGGCATGGCCGCGCACCAGTTCGGCGGCGTCGGGGTTCTTTTTCTGCGGCATGATCGAACTGCCGGTGGAAAGCGCATCGGGCAGGCGCACGAACCCGAAGGGCTGGCTCGCCCAGATGATGAACTCCTCCGCCAATCGCGACAGATGCAGCGCGCACTGGCCGGCGGCGGCAAGGTAATCGAGCGCGAAGTCGCGGTCGGACACGGCATCGAGGCTGTTGGCGGTCGGCCGCGCGAAACCGAGCGCCTGCGCGGTCGCATCGCGGTCGATCGGGAAGCCGGTCCCGGCGAGCGCCGCGCTGCCCAATGGGCATTCGTCCATCCGCGCCCGCGCATCGGCGAAGCGGCTGCGGTCGCGGCGGATCATCTCGTAATAGGCCATGAGGTGATGACCGAGCGTGATGGGCTGCGCGGTCTGCAGATGGGTGAAGCCCGGCATGATGCTGGCCTCGTGTTCCCCGGCGCGGATGACGAGCGCGCGCTGCAGGGCGGAAAGGCCGCGATCCGCCTCGTCCAGCGCCTCACGCACCCACAGGCGGAAATCGGTCGCCACCTGGTCGTTGCGGCTGCGCGCGGTGTGGAGGCGGCCCGCTGCCGCGCCGATCAGGTCGGCGAGGCGGCTTTCAGTGGTCATGTGAATGTCTTCGAGGTCCCAATCCTCGGGGACCCCGTCGGCTTCGTATTCGCCCGCGATCCGGTCGAGCCCTTCGGTGATGGCCTGCGCATCCGCCCCGGTCACGATGCCCTGCGCCGCCAGCATCGCGGCATGCGCCTTCGATGCCATGATGTCCTGCCGCCAGAGCGCCTTGTCGAACGGGATCGAGGCGTTGATTTCGCGCATGATCGCGCTAGGCCCTTCGGCGAACCTGCCGCCCCACATCGCATTGGAACTGCCCGTGTCCCGTTTCTCGTTCATCGTCGTCCTCACGCTCGGCCTCGCTCTGGCCGCGTGCGATAGGGGGGAGCCGCAGCAGGCGCAAGAAAGCCCGGCGGCCGATGCGCCCGCCGCGCCCGCGGGCGAGATCGACCGAAGCCATGCCGGTACGCTGATGCCGGCCACCAATCTGCGCGATCCGGCGGGCCGCATGCTCAATCTGGGCGCGCTACAGGGGACGCCGGTACTGCTCAATCTGTGGGCGACATGGTGCGCGCCCTGCGTGAAGGAGATGCCGCTGCTCGACGCGCTGGCCGCCGATTACGACGAGCAATTGCACGTCATCACCGCCAGCCAGGACATGGGCTCGCCCGAAAAGGTCAGCGCCTTCTTCGCCGAACGAAACCTCGAATATCTCGAACCCTGGATCGATTCTCAGGCGGAGCTGAGCGCGGTTCTGGGCGGCGGGGTTTTGCCGACGACGGTGCTGTACGATTCGCTGGGGCAGGAAGTCTGGCGGGTGACGGGCGATTTCGACTGGTCGAGCGAAGAAGCCCGCGCCGCGATCGACGGGGCGACCGCCAGTCAGGCGATGTGATCCCGAAGGATTTGCGGGCCGGCACCTGTCCGGCGCTGGTCCCAGCAACGGATTGAAGTAAAGGCGGTTCTTCCATCGGGCGGCCCCTGGTCCTGCCTCGCCAAATGACCGACGCGTGAACGACGAAGCGGTATCCACGTGCGGCAGTTGCAAGCAACGGCACGCATGGTGCGAGACTTACATCCCCATCACCGCGCGTTTCGGCTATAGCCGCGTCATGTTCGATCAAGCCGATGCCCTGTTGCTGGCGCGCATACAGTTCGCTTTTACCGTCAGCTTCCATTTCATCTTCCCCGCCTTTTCCATCGGGCTGGCGAGTTATCTGGCGGTGCTGGAAGGCTTGTGGCTGAAAACCGGCAAGCCGCTCTACAAGGATCTATTCAAATACTGGCTCAAGATCTTCGCCATCGCCTTCGCGATGGGCGTGGTGAGCGGGATCGTCATGAGCTACCAGTTCGGCACGAACTGGTCGGTCTTTTCCGACATTACCGGGCCGATCCTCGGGCCACTGATGGCCTACGAGGTGCTGACCGCCTTCTTCCTCGAAGCCGGATTCCTCGGCGTGATGCTGTTCGGCATGAACCGGGTGGGCAAGGGCCTGCACTTCTTCGCCACCATCATGGTCGCCGTCGGCACGTTCATCTCCGCCTTCTGGATCCTCAGCGTGAACAGCTGGATGCACACGCCGGTCGGGTGGAGCGTGGGGCAGACCGGGCAATTGCTGCCCGAGGCGAGCTGGCTGGAGATCATCTTCAATCCCAGCTTCCCCTACCGCCTCGTCCACACGGTGATCGCGGCCTATCTCACCACGGCCTTCGTCGTCGGCGGGGTGGGGGCATGGCATCTGCTGAAAGACCGGACCAACAGCCACGCGCGCAAGATGTTCTCGATGGCAATGTGGATGGCCGCGATCGTCGCGCCGATCCAGATCTTCGCCGGCGACATGCACGGCCTCAACACGATGGAGCATCAGCCGCAGAAGGTGATGGCGATGGAGGGGCATTACCAGAGCCACCCCTACGGCGCACCGCTCTACCTGTTCGGCATTCCCAATGACGAGGAACAGCGGCTCGATTACGCGATCGGCATTCCCAAGCTTTCGAGCCTCATCCTCAAGCACGAACTCGATGCCCCGCTCGCCGGGCTGGATACCATTCCGGATGCGGACCAGCCGCCCGTGCTGCCGGTGTTCTTCGCCTTCCGCATCATGGTCGGCATCGGCTTCGCCATGCTGGGAATCGGGGCGTGGAGTCTGTTCGCCCGCTATCGCAAGCGGCTGTACGACTGGCCGTGGCTGCACCGCGCGGCGCTGGTGATGGGGCCGTCGGGCTTCGTCGCGGTGATCGCGGGCTGGATCACGACCGAGGTCGGGCGGCAACCCTTCACCGTCTACGGCGTGCTGCGCACCGCGCAATCCGCCAGTCCGCTCGACGCGCCGGCCGTCGCCGCCTCGCTGATCGCGTTCGTCCTGATCTACTTCGCGGTGTTCGGCGCGGGCACGTGGTATATCGTGCGCCTGATGAGCCACTCGCCGCATCTGGGCGAGAAGGGCGTCAAGCGGAGCGAGACCGGCCCGGTCCGCACCGCTGGCATCACCCCGGGGCCGACGCAGAACCCGGGCCATGATCCCGATGCGTTGCCGCACGACCGCAAGGAGGCCGTCGATGGCGTATAATCTCGATCTGACGACGGTGTGGGCGTTCATCATCGCCTTCGCCGTATTCGCCTATGTCGTGATGGACGGGTTCGACCTTGGCATCGGCATCCTGTTCCCGACCTTCGCGGTCGGGCCGGAACGGGATCGGGCGATGAACTCGATCGCACCCGTCTGGGACGGTAACGAGACCTGGCTGGTGCTGGGCGGCGGCGGGTTGTTCGCGGCGTTTCCGCTGGCCTATGCGCTGATCCTGCCGGCGACCTATCCGCTGATCATCGCCATGCTGCTCGGCCTCGTGTTTCGCGGCGTGGCGTTCGAGTTCCGCTGGCGCGATCCGGCGCACCGCCGGCTGTGGGACGCGGCCTTTACCGGCGGCAGCTTCGTCGCGGCGATGGCACAGGGCATGACGTTGGGCGCGCTGCTGCAGGGCGTGACCGTCGCGGGCCGCGCCTATGCGGGCAGCTGGTTCGACTGGTTCACGCCCTATACCCTGCTTACCGGCCTCGGCACGGTGGCGGGGTATGCGCTGCTCGGCGCGACGTGGCTGGTGTGGAAGCTGGACGGCGAGAGCCAGCACCATGCCCGCCAGCTCGGCAAGCGTGCCGCCTGGGCGACCTTCGTGCTGATGGGCGGGGTCAGCCTCTACAACATCACGCTCAACGCCGAATACGCGGAACGCTGGTTGAGCGCGCCGGAAATCTATTATGCCGCGCCGGTGCCGATCCTGACCGGGCTGGTCGCGCTGGCCCTGCTGCGCGCCCTGTCGGTGGCGCGGCATTCCAAACCGTTCTGGCTCAGCATCGCGCTGTTCTTCCTCGGCATGGCGGGATTGGGGGTGACGATGTGGCCCTATATCGTGCCGCCGGGCATCACCATCTGGGACGCCGCCGCCCCGGAAAAGAGCCAGATCTTCATGCTGGTGGGCACGGCGATCATCATGCCGATCATCCTGGGCTACACCGCCTGGGCCTATTGGGTGTTTCGCGGCAAGACCGAGTATGAGGGCTACCACTGATGGCATTCGATCCGCTCGAAGGCGCGGAGGATGCGCGCGGCAAGCCGCTGTGGCAGCGGGCGGCGTGGATGGCCGCGATCTGGCTGGGAAGCGTCGCCGTGCTGGGCGCGGTCGCCTATGCCTTGCGTTTGTGGCTGGTGTGAGGACCGTGGGCGGTGAGGGGCTCGAACCCCCGACCCTCTCGGTGTAAACGAGATGCTCTACCAGCTGAGCTAACCGCCCCACGGTGCCGCAGCACATAGCGGGCGTGACCCGAAAATCAATCGCCGCTATCGCGCTTTCCGAAATGAGCGCAAATCTGACAGTCCTCGCCACCGGCGGCACCATTGCGGGCATCGCCGGCTCGGCCATCGGCCACGAATACAATGCGGGCGAGATCGGGATCGATGCCTATCTCGAAACGGTCGGCGGGCTGGGCCTGTCGGCCACGCTTTCGGGCCGGCAGATCGCCAATATCGATTCGGCGGACATGGGGCCGCAGGTGTGGAACGCGCTGCATCCCGCCATCTGCGAGGCTTTGACGGACGAGGGATGCCACGGCGTCATCGTTACCCACGGCACCGATACGCTGGAGGAAACCGCCTTTCTGCTCGACCTGACGCTGCCGGCGCACAAGCCGGTGGTGGTGGTCGGCGCGATGCGGCCCGCCGATGCGGTCGGCTATGACGGGTTGCGCAATTTCGCCAACGCCGTGCGCGTGGCGAGCGATCGCAGCGCGGCGGGGCGGGGCGTGCTGGTCGTGATGGGCGACCGGGTGTTCGCCGCGCGCGACGTGCGCAAGGTCCGCACGCGCGGGTCGGAGGCGTTTCGCGGTTTCCCCCGCGAATCGGTCGGGCTGGTGACGCCTGCGTCGCTCGACTGGTTCGGCGCGCCGTGGCGGGCGAGCATGGAAGCGGCTTTCGGCTGGCGCGACGACCTGCCGCCAGTCCCGGTGGTGTATTTGCATGCCGGCATATCGGCGGAGGATGTTGCCCGGCAGATCGGTAGGGAAGCGTGCGGGGTGGTGATCGCCGGGGTCGGCGAGGGCAATATGCCCGAGGCGGTGCGGCGCGTGCTTCGCGAGGTGGCCGCGCGCGGCGTCGCCGTGGTCCGCGCGAGCCGGGCGGACGAGGGCCTGGTCGACCGCGAAGTGGATGATACGGCGAACGGCTTCATCGCCGCCCGTGCGCTTAATCCACAGAAGGCGCGGATCCTGCTGCAAGTCGTGCTCGCCAACGAAAAACGCGCGCCGGAGGACATCCAGCGCGCGTTCGATGGGCGGTAGGGCCCGGTCCATACCTGGCTGATCACGTTCGGGCTCAGCTTGGCGAAGCCCCGCCCCTTCTGAAAAGAAGCGGCGCTTCGACAGGCTCGGGGCGAACGAAGGTTCGGCTTGTTAGCCGTTCGGCACCACGAGATATTTCTCGCCCGTCTTCATCTGGCGATAATCGAGGATCGCGTCCTTCGTCAGCATGCCTTCCAAATCGACCTTGGTCTTGTAGCTGCTGGCGAAGGTCGTGGTCAGGTTGTCGAGCACGCGCTTGCGCATCCGCAGGTTCGTTTCCATGCCCGCCTGTTGCAGGAACGGCGTGAGCAACCATCCCGACAGCGTCCAGCCGAAGCCGTAGCTCGGCGTCAGCGTGGTCGGCCCCATGTCGAGCCGGCCATAGATGAACATGCGTTTCTGCTGGTTCGAGCCGTAGCGCGAAAATTCGGTCATCTTCTTCGCGGCGACCTGCTCCATCGCCTTGAAACAGCTGTCGACCATCTTGCCGCCGCCGATCGGATCGAAGCCGTAGAATGCGTCGGTCTCGTCGATCGCGGCTTTCAGCTGGTCCATGAAATCGCCGTCCGAGGAATTGACCACATGGGTCGCGCCCTCGTCCTTGAGCATCCGGACCTGCTCTTCCTTGCGCACGATGCTGACGAGGCCCATCCCGTCCTCGAGGCAGATGCGGTTGAGCATCAGGCCGAGATTGGACGCGCCGACCGTGTGCAGGATCGCCTTCTGCCCGTCCATCCGCGCATTCTCGACGAAGCCCAGCGCCGTCATCGGATTGACGAAGCTCGACGCGCCGTCCTCGGCGCTGTTGTCGCCCAGCGGCAGGCACATATTCGCATCGACCAGCGCATATTCGGCATAGGCCTGCCCCGGCACGCAGGCGACGCGCTGCCCCATCAGGCCCTTTGCCATCTCGCTGTCGCCCGTCGCGACGACGGTGCCCGCGCCTTCATTGCCCGCCGGCAGCCGCTGGCCGTGGCGCGCCTTCTGCCCGGAATTGAACGGTTCCGGCATGGTGGCGACGACCTTGCCCGGCGAATATTCCGCATTCTCGAAATCCGCCGCGCCGGTGAGGATCGCAAGGTCGGACGGGTTGATCGGCGCCGCTTCCATCCGGACCAGCACCTGATTGCCGGTCGGGTCCTCGAACGTGCTGTCCGCGATTTCGAGGGTGAGCGTGCCGTCGCTCGTCAAGGTGGTGAACAGCTGTTTGCCGGTCGTCGTCATCAATTCTCTCCTGAATCGTTGTGCCTGACGCAATTGCCTGCGACTTGGCGGCCTTCCTCCGGACGAACGCCGCGATTGGCAACCCCCAAACCGCTTTCGCCGCCGCAAGCCCGGATGGCGCGCGGTTCAATCCGGATAGATTGCCGCAACGAAATACAGCCCGTGCGGCGGCGCGTTCAGCCCCAGTTCCTGCCGGTCGCGCGCCGCCAGCGCCTCCGCCATGCGCGCGATCTCCCACCGGCCCATGCCGACCAGGGCAAGGCATCCGACCATGCTGCGCACCTGATGATGGAGGAAACTGCGCGCCGCGGCATGGATGAGGACATGGTCGCCATCCCTCTCCACATCCAGCCGGTCAAGCGTCTTGACCGGGCTGGCCGACTGGCAGTGGGCCGAACGGAAGGTGGTAAAATCGTGAAGCCCGACCAGCGCCTGCGCCGCCTTGTGCATGGCATCGGCATCGAGCGGCTGCGCCACCTGCCACGCGCGACCCCTCTCCAGCGTCAGCGGGGCGCGGCGGTTGGCGATGCGATAGACATAGCGGCGACCGAGGCAGGAGAACCGTGCGTGCCAGTCGTCCGGTACGATTTCGCACCCCGTCACCGCGATCGGAGCGGGGCGCAGCTGTGCGTTCAGCGCTTCCATCAGGCGGAACGGCGCGATGTCCTTCGCGATGTCGACATGGCTGCGCATGGCGAGCGCGTGGACCCCGGTATCAGTCCGCCCGGCGCTGGCGAGCGTCACCGCCTCGCCGGTGATCCGCTGCGCCGCTTCCTCGACCGCCTGCTGCACGCTCGGCCCGTGCGGCTGGCGCTGCAGGCCGAAAAACGGCGTGCCGTCGAATTCGAGAGTAAGAGCGAAGCGGGTCATGAATCGAAAGGCTGTCGGTCATGCACCGACATCAGCCGAGCCGCGTCCCGGCCGCCACGGTATTGCCGCGCAGAAACGTCTCCAGATCCATCGCCGGCTTGCCCGCCCGCTGCAACTTGACCGGCCGGATCGCGCCTTCGCCGCAAGCGATCGCCAAACGCTCGTCCAGCACATCGCCAGCCGCGCCGTTGCCATCCACGATCTCGGCTCGCAGCAGCTTCACCCGCTCGCCATCGAGTTCGAACCAGGCGCCGGGGAAGGGCGCCAGGCCGCGCACCAGCCGTTCGATATCGGCCGCTGGCTTCGTCCAGTCGATCCGCGCCTCGGCCTTGTCGATCTTGGGCGCGTGAACCGCTTCGGCATCGTCCTGCGCGATCGGGTGGAGCGCATCGAGATCGATCAGCGTGCCGACCATCAGCTGCGCGCCGAGTTCGGCCAGTTCCGCGGTCAGTTCGCCGGTCGTCTTGTCCTCGACCGGCGTGCGCGCGGTCGCCAGCATCGGCCCGGTATCGAGCCCCGCTTCCATCTGCATGATGGTCACCCCGGTCACGGGATCGCCGGCCATGATCGCGCGGTGGATCGGCGCCGCCCCGCGCCAGCGCGGCAGGATCGAGGCGTGGACGTTCAAGCAGCCATGCCGCGGCGCATCGAGGATCGCCTGCGGCAGGATCAGCCCATAGGCCGCCACAACCGCGATATCAGCGTTCAACGCGGCAAACCGCGCGTGCTCGTCCGCCGGTTTGAGCGAGGTCGGATGGCGCACTTCGATGCCCAGCCGCTCGGCCAGCTTGTGAACCGGCGAGGGCGTCACCTCGCGTCCGCGCCGCCCGCCGGGGCGCGGCGGCTGGGTATATACGCACGCCACCTCGTGCGCCGCGTCCACCAGCGCCTGCAGGGTCGGCACCGCGAAATCGGGCGTTCCCATGAAGACAATCCGCATCTATCACCTCCGTTCGCCCTGAGCTTGTCGAAGGGCTGCACTGGTCGTCGAGTGCGGCGCTTGAAGAAAAAGCCGGGCTTCGACAAGCTCAGCTCGAACGGATTTCTGCGTTACCATGGCCTCACAGGAAATCGAGACCCTCGCCGCCGCGCTGGCCCGCCTGCCCGGCCTTGGCCCCAGAAGCGCGCGCCGGGCGGTGCTGTGGCTGGTCAAAAGGCGCGAAAGCGCGCTGCCCGCCCTGCTCGAAGCGCTGGCGACGGTGGGCGAGGCGCTGGTCGAATGCCACATCTGCGGCAATGTCGACACCACCGACCCGTGCGGCATCTGCGCCGATCCCCGGCGCGACGGCAAGGGACTGTGCGTGGTCGAGGATGTCGCGGATCTCTGGGCGCTCGACCGGGCGAAGCTGTTCACGGGCAAGTACCACGTGCTCGGCGGCAAGCTGTCGGCGCTGGACGGCATCAGGCCCGAAGACCTCAACATCGCCAGCCTGCTGGCGCGGGTCGAACAGGGCGGGCTGGACGAAGTGGTCCTCGCCATGAACGCGACGCTGGAGGGGCAGACCACCGCGCATTACCTGGCCGAGCGGCTGGAGGACTACCCCGTCCGCATCACGCAATTGGCACACGGCCTCCCGGTCGGCGGCGAGCTCGATTACCTCGACGAGGGGACGCTTGCCCAAGCGCTTCGCGCGCGGCGGCCGATGTGATGCGGGCTGTGCCCGAGATTTCCCTGAACGAGGTCTCGATGGTCGGGGAGACAGGATTCGAACCTGCGACCCTCTGCTCCCAAAGCAGATGCGCTACCAGGCTGCGCTACTCCCCGACACGAGGTTGTCCGAAATACGGGCGACGGTGGTGGGCCCGGCAGGACTCGAACCCGCGACCTAGCCGTTATGAGCGGCCAGCTCTAACCAACTGAGCTACAGGCCCGATGTCGCCGCACCGGCACCCAGCAGCGCCTAGCGCCGGCGCCGGACAAGGGCAAGACGCTTTGCACGGTCAGCTGGCGGCACGCGATCCGGTCGCGGCCAGGTTCGCCGCGTTGCTGCGCGCCAGCGGCAGGGTCAGCACCATCCGATTGCCATCGCGCCGCAACTCGCCGCCCGCCGCGCGGACCTCGGCCCGCGCCAGCCGAAGCGAGAAGCCGGCGCCGAAGATCCCGGAACTGAGCGGGCTTGCCGCAGCGCGCAATTCGGCGGCGAAGGCATCGTGCGCGGCACGCAGGGCGGTGGGAAGGGCGACGGTCAGCGCCACGCGGTCGCCGGGAATTGTCGACAAGTCGAGCGCGATGCGCTCGCCCGCCGCCATCGGCCCGGCGAGCGAGGCGAGGAACCGCCAGGCGATCCGCTCGCCTTCCGCCGATGCCAGCGCGACCGGTGCGCCAGCCCGGTCGATCGCCGCATCGATCCGGGCGACGCGCGGCGAGAGGACGGTCTGCAATTGGGCCACCTGCGTGCGCACGATGGCCGCGAAATCGGCTTCGCCGGCTTCCAGTTCCACCGCGCCCGATTCGAGCCGGGCCAACCGGTCCAGCTCGTCGAACCCGGCGAGAATGCGGGCCGCATCGCCGGTAATGCCGGCGGCGATCGCGCGATATTCGTGCGGCACGGGGCCGACCATCTGCTGCTGGATGATTTCGGCATAACCCTGCATGGCGTTCACCGGGGTACGCAGTTCATGGAGGAGCTGACGCAGCCGGTCCGCCTCCTTCTCCCGCGCCGAATTACCGGGCACGCCGACCCGGCGCAGCCGCCCGATATAGCCTTCGAGGCGGCCGTCGCGCGCGATCCGGGGGCTGGCATCGAGGATCCACGACCCCGCGATGGCAGCCGCGCCGCGCAGCGCCGTAGGCCGGGCGCGAACGGCCTTGGCACCGACGGTCGCGGCGGCCCCGGCGTGAAGGTCCAGCGATCCCGCGAGATCCATGCCGACGACCATCGGTGCCGCTGCGGCATTCGCCCAGTCGATCACGCCGTGACGGTCGGTACGGAAAGCGATCGCGTGCAAGGGGTGGGCAGCGGTTCCGTCGGGGTGCGGCGCGTCCGATGCTTCGGAGGGCTTGTCGATCTCGAGCCCGCGTAGCCGGCTGCGCTTGAATTTCTCGATCCGTTCGACCAGCGCTCGAATGCCTTCGCTGGTTTGCTGGAAGCCGGACAGGGCCCGGGCACGGTCGCGGCCGCTTCCTGCATCGCGCAGGATATCGGCCGCACTGCGGACCAGCCGAACGGGGGCGGGCGGTGCCGGCAGCGGCTCGAATTCATCAGCACCCGATTGCGGCTTGGCCGTCTGCGGCTTCGGCAGCGCGCGATCCGACACGCCGAGCCGATCGAGCACGGCGACGGCCAGTTCGGGCAGATCCTTGCGATTGCGCAGGAAACCGCGGGCCTGGATCGGGAAGTTCGGGATAAGCTGCATCCATTCCTCGCCGGAAAGCTGCGCCCGGGCAAGCGCGGCCGCAGCGATGTGCGGATGCGCGTCGCCGAACCAACGGACCAGTTCCGGGTTGCGGAAGCGCCAGCCCGCCTCGCCGACAAGGGCGGTGCGTTCGCGAACCGACAACAGCTCGCCCAGCGCGATCAGGCGCAGATAGGCCGCCGTCCTGAGCGCCCGGTCCTCGCCCTGTGGCCGTTCGCCCAGCAGGTCGATCAACTGGCGAAACTGGGTGCGCGCCGACCGTTCGCCCGTGGCGCGGTTGCGCAGCACTGTGGCAAGGCGGTCGTCGAAATGCATGTCATCTCCGGGCAGGGCCATGGTCGCGGCCACACGCTTATTACCAAATAGAGTTACCAATCGGTAAATGCAGGTCTGGTGAACCGCGTGGATTCCGATGCGTTGCATTGTTCGCGAATTGCTGGCAGGAACAACAATCTTAGCCGCCAGCGGGATCGCACACTCAATTCGTGTCGCATCCCGCCAAAGTACGACATCGCAAACGGGGAAAGCGCGATGGCCAGCCTGGACGATATCGACCGTCGCCTCCTGTCCGAATTGCAGGACGAGGGGCGGATCACCAATGTGGAACTGGCCCAGCGGGTCGGCCTTACGGCACCGCCCTGCCTGCGCCGGGTCCGCGCGCTGGAGGAAGACGGCGTCATCCGCGGCTATCATGCCGAACTCGACCCGGCGAAGCTGGGCTTCTCGATCACCGTTTTCGCGATGGTCAGTCTCAAGAGCCAGGCAGAGGATGCGTTGCGCGAGTTCGAGGTCGCCATGCGCGACCTGCCGCAGGTGCGCGAAGTTCACATGCTCAACGGCGAGATCGATTTCATCCTGAAGATCGTCGCGCGCGATCTGCAGGCGTTCCAGGAATTCCTGACCAGCCAGCTGACGCCCGCGCCCAACGTCGCCAGCGTCAAGACCTCGCTGACGATACGCACCAGCAAGAACCAGCCGGGCGTTCCTTTGGAATAGCGATGGCGGATGGCGAACCGCTGGCGGGGCGGTGCCTGTGCGGCGCGGTGCGCGTTACGCTCGACGACCCGGAGTTTGCGGTCGAGATTTGCCAATGCAGCATATGCCGCCGCTGGGGCGGGGCGTTCCATGCCGGGCAGCGCGGCGGGTCGGTATCGATCGAGGGCGAGGGCAGTGCCAGCCTGTATCGATCAAGCGACTGGGCCGAACGCGCATTCTGCAACACGTGCGGCACCAGCCTGTGGTTTCGTTTCCTGCCGACGGGTGCGCGCAGCTTTTCGGCAGGCCTGTTCGAGGCGGCCGGGCGCCACGCAATCGAGCAGGAAATCTTCTGCGACGAAGCAGCCCGCTGGACGGCGCTTTCCGGTAATCACCCCCGCCTGACGGGAGCGCAGACCGTCGCCGAGACCCGGGCGGCCGGGTTCATTTTCAATTAGACCCGGTACACGGGCGGAACCCTAGACCTCGCGTTCCCGCAACCAGTCCTCGAGCCATTTGATCGAATAGTCGCCGCTCAGCACGTCTTCCTGTTCGAGCAATTGCTGGTGAAGCGGAATGCTCGTCTTCACGCCCTCGATCACCATTTCCTCCAGCGCGCGCTTCAGCCGCATGATGCAGCGTTCGCGCGTGCGGCCATAGACGATCAGCTTGGCGATCATGCTGTCGTAATAGGGGGGGATGGAATAGCCGGCATACAGCCCGCTATCGACCCGCACATGCATGCCGCCCGCCGCATGATAGTGCGAGACCTTGCCAGGGCTCGGCGCGAAGGTGAACGGGTCTTCGGCGTTGATGCGGCATTCGATCGCATGGCCGGTGAAAGTGATGTCGTCCTGCGCGCAGGAGAGGTTCTTGCCGTCCGCGATGCGGATCTGTTCGCGCACCAGATCGATGCCGGTGATCGCCTCGGTCACCGGATGTTCGACCTGCAAACGGGTATTCATCTCGATGAAATAGAATTCGCCGTTTTCCCACAGGAATTCGATCGTGCCGGCGCCGCGATAACCCATATTGGCCATCGCATCGGCGCAGATGCCGCCCATCCGCATCCGGTCCTCTTCGGAGAGGACGGGGGAAGGGGCCTCTTCGAGAACCTTCTGGTGCCGCCGCTGCAGCGAACAGTCCCGCTCACCCAGATGGATCGCATTGCCGCGTCCGTCGCCAAAAACCTGAAATTCGATATGGCGCGGATTGCCGAGATATTTCTCGATATAGACGGTGTCGTCGCCAAAGGCGTTCTTCGCCTCGGTCTTGGCCTGGCTCATCAGGCTTTCGAGCTGGTCCTCGTCGGGCACGACCTTCATGCCGCGGCCGCCGCCGCCGCTCGCCGCCTTGACCAGCACGGGGTAGCCGATCTCGGCCGCGACCCGGCGCGCTTCGTCGATGCTGTCGACCGCGCCGGCGGAGCCGGGAACCAGCGGCAGGCCAAGCTCACCGGCGGTTTTCTTGGCGGCGACCTTGTCGCCCATGGTGCGGATATGTTCGGGCTTGGGGCCGATCCAGACGATATCGTGCGCCTCCACGATCTCCGCGAAGCGGGCGTTTTCCGACAGGAAGCCATAGCCCGGGTGGATCGCATCGGCCTGCGCCAGTTCGGCGGCCGAGATGATGTTGGCGATGTTGAGATAGCTGTCGCCGGCGGGCGGCGGCCCGATGCAGACGGCATGATCGGCGAGGCGGACATGCATCGCCTCGGCATCGGCGGTGGAATGCACCGCCACCGTCTCGATGCCCATTTCATGCGCGGCGCGATGGATGCGGAGCGCGATCTCGCCGCGATTGGCGATCAGGATGCGGGAAATGCTCACGACGTCATCCGATGACGAGCAGTGGCTGATCGTATTCGACCGGCTGCGCGTTCTCGACCAGGATCGCGGTGACCGTGCCTGCACGGTCGGCGGTGATGGGGTTCATCACCTTCATCGCCTCCACGATCAACAGGGTCTGCCCTTCCTTCACCCTCGCGCCGATGGTGACGAAATCGTCGGCACCCGGCTCAGGCGCGAGATAGACCGTACCCACCATCGGGGATTTGAGCGCGTTGCCCGCCACCTCGGCCGCGGCCTGGTCGGCCGACTGCTGGGCGGAGGCCGGAGCCGCCGCGTGGGCGAGCGGGGCCGGCACATGCGCGGTCATGGCGACCGGCGCCCCGCCGCGCGCGACGCGGATCTTGCGGTTCCCGTCCTCGACCTCGATCTCGGTCAGGCCCGTATCGGCCAGCAATTGCGCCAGTTCGCGCACGATCGCGGTGTCGACATTCATGCCGGACGCGGTGCCGGCTTTACCCTGTGTGTCGGCCATGAAACCCCTTAACCTTAGTTCGCAGCGCCTATGCTCCGCAGCGCAGCGCAAGGCAAGGGGGCGCGCCCGCGTTTCACAGCGCCGCGGCGCGTTCGAGCGCGACGAGATAACTGCGCCGTCCGAGCCCCTTCACGCAATCCGCCGCCGCCATGCCGACATAGGACAGGTGGCGGAACGGCTCGCGCGTGTCGGGGTCGGACAAGTGCACCTCGATCACCGGAACCGAAATGCTCTTGATCGCATCGTGCAGCGCGATCGAGGTGTGCGTATAGGCCCCGGCATTGAGCAGCACAGCCCTGGCCCCTTCGGCATGAGCCTCGTGCAGCCAGTCGACCAAGTCGCCCTCGTGATTGCTCTGGCGAAAGACGATCGCGAGGCCGAGCCGGCTTGCGAGGCTGCGGCAGTCGCCTTCGATATCGGCGAGGGTCGCGGTGCCGTAGATATGCGGCTCGCGCGTGCCGAGGAGATTGAGGTTGGGGCCGTTGAGAATGAACACCGTGTCGGGCATCGGATTGGCCTACGCTGCGAGTGCCTCGTTTGTCGACGTTCTTGAGTTTTCCCGCCGGGTCGACCTTAGGGGCGCGTAATTGGAACAGCGGTATCGGATGCAGTGAGGAACGGACTTCCGGGGCGATGACGGGTCGGCGTGCTAGATGTCGTGCATGATCGCAGAAGGCCGATCGATCCGTATCCCCGTCAATACGGCTCTGGCGCAAAGCTGACCGGACCTGCCGATCGCAAGACATGTCCGCGAGATGTGCCGAACGCATCAAGGCAAATTGATCCTTAGGCATTATCCGCTATAAGCGCGTGATGCGAGGTTTCGGCATCCCCTCTGGCAAATCACACGGCAAGCGCGGAACGGCGCTCTGCGCAGGCTTTGTGTTGGTGGCGATCGGGGCTGCGGCCGGTCTTTCGGCCCAGATGGTCGAGGGGGGCGATGCGGTCCTGGTTTCCTCGGCGGAGGCGGGGGCACTGCCGCCGCCATCCCAGTGGCGCTGCGATCAGGTCAGGCCGGAATATTCGGAATGGCTTGCGGCCGGCAATACCGCGCAGGACTGGCGCTATGCCGGGGCGACCTATCGTGACGCCGCAAACGGCGAGGTCTATGATTGGGGCGACTGGCTGCGCTGGGCGCAATCGGCCGATTGCGCCCCGTACGGAGCGCAAGAATCGCGCGGCTGGATGACAGGCGGTCGGGCCGCGGTCGGCGCCGCGATCGGCGGTCTGGGTGCCGCACTCCTGGTGATGAGCAACGGGGCGAACGCCAAAAGCCCTGGCTAGGTCGGGCCGGTAATTGCCGACCGCCCGGCAGCGGGCGCTCTGACCTTTCGGCCGCGCCTTTCGCCGGGCCGGCTCACGAACAACGAAGGCAGGAATTCCACTGGTCGGGACGACTGGATTCGAACCAGCGACCCCTACACCCCCAGTATAGTGCGCTACCAGACTGCGCCACGTCCCGATACCAGTGGAGGCGCGGCCTATAGGCGGCTTGTTCGCGAAGCGCAAGGCGCGTTGCTCTCGTTCGGTAATGCTGCTAACCGCCGGCGCCATTACGCGACGAGGGGTGGTGCGCGGCCGTCGAAGGTCACGCGCGCTTTGCCGTCTCGTCGCCGCTTATTTCTCAGGACGGGTTTTTTTCGAATGATCGATATTCTCGCTGCCGCAGGCTCCGCCGCTTCGCAGCCGCCGGCCTGGACGGCCTGGGTGCTGCCGGTCGGCATGTTGCTGATCCTGTATTTCCTCATCATCCGCCCGCAGATGCGCCAGCAGAAGGCCCATTCGCAGAAGGTTGCGGGCCTGAAGCGGGGCGACGAGGTGGTGACCGGCGGCGGGCTGGTCGGCCGGATCGTCAAGGTCGAGGAACAGTTCGTCGAGGTGGAACTGGCCAAGGGTTTCCGGGTGAAGGCCGTGCGCAGCACGATCGGCGACGTCCTGTCGCCCAGCACCGCCAAACCCGCGAACGACTGACCGGAAGGCGCGTTTCCCCATGCTCGACTTTCCGACCTGGAAGAAGGCCATGTTGTGGCTCGTGGCGGCCATCGCCATGCTGGCCGCCTTGCCCTCGATAATGTCGCTGACCGGCTCGAACTGGCCCGACAATCTGCCCGACCCCACCGTGAACCTCGGGCTGGATCTTGCGGGCGGCAGTCATATCCTGCTCGAGGCGGACCCCGCGCAGGTTGCCAGTCAGCGGCTCGATACGCTGGAGGAAAGCGTGCGCACCGCCATGCGGGGGGCCGAACCCCGGTTGCGGATCGGCGACGTCTCGACGCGCGGCGGGCGCTTGAGCTTCATGGTCGACGATGTCTCGCAGGTCGATCGCGCGCGCGAACTCATCCTGCCGCTGATCAACGGCACGGGTACGGTCCGCGAATGGGACCTGCAGGTGGTCGATAACCAGCGTTTCGTCCTCACCCCGACCGAACAGGGTCTCGCCAATGCGATCGACCAGGCGATGGACAGCGCCAAGGAAGTGATCGACCGGCGCATCAACGCGCTCGGTACGCGCGAACCGACCATCATCCGCCAGGGCGACAACCGGATCGTGGTGCAGGTGCCGGGGCTGCAGAACCCGCAGCAGGTGAAGGAACTGGTCGGCAAGACCGCGCGGCTCTCGTTCCAGCTGGTCGACCTGACCGCCCTGCCGGCCGACGTGCAGCAAGGCATTGCCCCGCCGGGCAGCGAGATCGTGCCCTACGCCGCCAGCTCGGACTTTCCCGGCCAGTCGATCGCGGTGCAGCGATTGGGCGGCATTCGCGGCGACAATCTGACCGGCGCGCAGCAGAGCTTCGATCCGCAGACCAACGAAGCGGTTGTCAGTATTCAGTTCGACGCCGATGGCGGGCGCCGCTTCGCCAAGCTGACGAGCGAGAACGTCAACAAGCCTTTCGCCATCATCCTCGATGGCGAGGTGCTCTCCGCGCCCAACATCAACGAGCCGATCCGCGGCGGCACCGCGCAGATTTCCGGCGGCTTCACGGTCGAAAGCGCGAACCAGCTGGCGATTTCGCTGCGCTCGGGCGCCTTGCCGGTCGACCTCGCAGTGGTCGAGGAGCGCACCGTCGGGCCCGATCTCGGTGCCGATTCGATCCGTCAGGGGCTCGTGGCGATGGGCGTCGGGACCTTGCTCGTCATCGTGCTGATGATCGCGACCTATGGCCGCTTCGGCGTCTATGCGACGGTGGCGCTGGTCATCAACGTCCTCATGCTTCTGGGGATCATGGCGGCGCTGAACGCCACGCTCACGTTGCCCGGTATCGCCGGTTTCGTGCTGACCATCGGCGCGGCGGTCGATGCCAACGTGCTGATCAACGAACGCATCCGGGAAGAGCGGAAACGCGGGCGCAAGATCGTCTCGGCGGTGGAAACCGGCTACAAGGAAGCGAGCCGTGCGATCTACGATGCCAATGTGACCAACTTCATCGCCGGCGTCCTGCTGTTCCAGTTCGGCTCCGGCCCGATCAAGGGCTTCGCGGTGGTGCTGGTGATCGGCCTGTTCACCAGCGTCTTCACCGCCGTTCCGCTGACCCGTATGTGGGTCGCGCACTGGCTGCGCAATGCGCGGCCGAGCGAACTCAATCTATAAGGGCATCGGACGATGAAACTCCTCAAGCTCGTCCCCGACGATACGAACATCAAGTTCCTCAAGCTGCGGATCCCGTTCTTCGCGGTCAGCCTCCTGCTGATCGCGTTGAGTTGGGCGCTGGTGTTCAGCAAGGGCCTCAATTACGGCGTTGATTTCGCCGGCGGCCTCGAAATCCGGGCCAGCTTCACCCAAAGCGAGCAGGCGCCGGTCTCGCAATTGCGCGAGGACGTGGCCCAGCTCGGCTATGGCGACCCGGTCGTGCAGCGCTTCGGCGAGGACAACCAGGTCTCGATCCGCGTCCGTCTGCCCGACGAGGTTTCGTCGAACAAGGACGCGGCGCAGCAGGCGGCGAACCGCATCGTGGCGGATTTGCGCTCCAATTATCCCGACTTCCGGCTCGACGGTAACGACAACGTCTCGGGCAAGGTGTCCGACGAATTCCGGCAGGACGCGATCTTCGCGCTTGTCGCGGCCATGCTGGCGGTGGCGATCTATATCTGGATCCGCTTCGAATGGCAGTTCGGGGTGGGCGGTCTGTTCGCGCTGTTCCATGACGTTTCGCTGACACTGGGCATGTTCGCGCTGTTCCAGATGGAGTTCAGCCTCCAGATCATCGCGGCAATCCTGGCAATCATCGGCTATTCGCTGAACGACACGATCGTCGTCTACGACCGGATCCGCGAGAATCTGAAGAAATACCGCAAGATGCCCGTGCCCGAACTGCTCGACCTGTCGGTGAACGAGACGCTGGCGCGCACCGTGATGACCTCGCTGACGCTGCTGATCGCGCTCGTCCCGCTGCTGCTGTTCGGCCCGGCGAGCCTGTTCGGCCTGACCGCGGCGATTACGCTCGGCATCTTCGTCGGCACCTACAGCTCGATCTACATGGCGGCGCCGTTGCTGGTCTGGATGGGGGTGACCCCGCAGAGCTTCGTGCCGCAGGAATCGGTTGCCGACCGGCAGGAACGGATCGCGCGGGGCGAGGTCTGATCCGGCCCTAGAGCCGCCGGACCAGCATCTCGACGACAGCGAGCCACGCCGGATTGTCCACCACGATCTGCTTCTCGCCATGGCCCGGGGGAAGCAGGCCGATGCGCCCGCCCTTCCGGTCGATCAAGCGGCCGAAGGCGAACCGGCCCGCACTGCGCGGAACCAGCACGTCGCGATTGACTGCGCGGCCCGCCTGGTCGGGTGCGATCTGCCGCAGCCAGAGCTGATCGCCCGGTCGGTATTCGCCCTGCGGATAGTCGATCGAGAGCACCAGCAGCGGCCCGTCGCCGCCGAAATCGGTCGCCAGAATGGCATCGCGCCGCTCGCTCAGCGCCTCGGGGCCGGAGGCGGTGAGAGTGGCGACGATCTGCGGGGCGGCGGCCTGCTCGGACCGGACGAGCAGTTCCGGTTCCACCTGCAAGGCGGCGGCAATCCGCTCCATCCACTTGAGCGACAGGTTGCGCATGCCCGTCTCCAACCGCCCGACGGTCTGCGCGGTGGTGGGCGGCGTGCAGGCGGCGGCCACATCGGCGAGGGTCATGTTCTTCTGTTTTCGGATATCGCGGATACGGTTGATCACCTCGGTCTCCCTAACCAGATCGGTTTTAGGTCTTTCCTACACGAACCAACTCTTTGCAAGTGCGCGCCTGCCAACCAGCACGGAAGGATGGGCATGAAACGGGAATTGACGGAACGCGAACTGACGCAGATCGGCCCGAAGCGGGGTGGGACGCCCGGCAGGCGGGCGCGCAGCGTCACGGTGAATGTCGGCGAATCGCCGCTGTCCTGGCTGCACGCCCGGGGGCATATCGACGGGCGTCAGTTCGATGCGGGCGAGCGGCTGCGCAGCGATTACGAGCGCGCGCAACTGGCGCCCAGCATTACCATGAACTGGAACCCGGTGCGGGTTGATGGCGGCGGCGGCGGCGATCTCACCCCGTCGGAACGGCAGATGGCGGCGAAGGACCGCTTCGACGGCGCCATGGCCCAAGCGGGCGGCGGGCTGAAGGACGTGTTGTGGCGCGTCGTCTGCGCCGGCGCGGCGATGAGCGAGGCGGAAAAGGAACTGGGCTGGCCGGCGCGCAGCGGGAAGCTGGTGCTGAAACTCGCGCTCGACCGAGTGGCCGATTTCTATCGCATCCGTTGATCGGCGGAACCTCGCTCATCCGCCCGCGCTTGATGGGGGAACAGCGGAGAACCCCGATGAAATTGTATTATGCCCCCGGCGCCTGCAGCCTCGCCAGCCATATCGCCCTGATCGAAAGCGGCGTAGATTACGAGAAGACCAGTGTCGATCTGGGCGAGCACGAGACGGAGGACGGCAGGGATTTCTACGAGATCAGCCCGCGCGGCTATGTCCCCGCGATCGGGACCGAGGATATGGGACTGCTTACCGAGAACCCCGCCGTGCTGACCTATATCGCCAACCGGACGACCGACCGCGATAACCACGCCGATCACTACAAGCGGCTCGAATGGCTGGGCTTCATCGGGACCGAGATCCACGGCAGCTTCGGCCCCCTGTTCGGCGGTGCCGACGGCAAGGCCAGGGACGATGCGAAGGCCAAGGTCGCAGACAAGTTCGCGCTGGCCGAGACGTTGATGGGTGGCCGCGACTGGCTGGTCGGCAATGGGCCGGGCGTGGCGGACAATTATCTTTTCGTGACGACCCTGTGGGCGGACAAGTTCGGGATCGACCTGCCGAAATCCTTGGAGGCGTTCCGCGCCCACAATCTCGAACGGCCAGCGGTGAAGCAGGCGATGGCCGAAGAAGGCCTGGATTAGGCACCGAACCTCTTCGCCACCTCGCGGCGCAGCGCGGGCAAGACTTCAGCCTCGAACCAGGGGTGCTCGCGCATGAACAGCGTGCTGCGCCAGGCGGGGTGGGGGAGGGGCAGGAAGCGCGGCAGGAAATCGCGGAACTCTGCGATCCGCCGTGCCATCGTCCAGCTTTTCGTATCAGGCAGATAGGCTTTCTGGGCGTAGGTGCCGACCAGCAGGGTCAGCCTGTCCTCCGGAAGTTCGCGCCAGACGCGCGGGTGCCACAAGGGCGCGCATTCGGGGCGGGGCGGTTTGTCGCCCCCCGCCGCCTTGCCGGGATAGCACAGCCCCATCGAGACGATCGCCACCCGCGCGGAATCGTGCAATTCCTCGAATGTCAGGCCGAGCCATTGGGCCAGGCGCACGCCCGACTTGTCGTCGAAGGCGAAGCCGGATTCGTGCGTGATGCGGCCCGGCGCCTGCCCGATCACGACGATCCGGCTCGTCGGCGAGAACTGCACGATGGGCCGGGGACCGAGCGGCAGATGTTCGGCGCACAGGGTGCAGGCCCGGATCTCGCGGTGCAGCGCCTCCGCGCTCACCCCTCGACCTGTTCGGCCAGCATCAGCCAGCGTTCTTCCGCCGCGTCCTTCTCGGTGCGGGCGTTATCCAGACCCTTGGTGATGTTGGCGAATTTCTGCGGGTCTGCCGTGTAGAGTTCGGGGTCCGACAGAATGGCCTCGCCCCGTGCGATGGCGGCGTCCAGTTCGGCGATCCGGGCGGGCAGCAATTCGTAATCCCGCTGGTCCTTGTAGGAGAGCTTGTCGGCCCTGGGCGGCGGCGGCGGGGGAGGGGGCGGGGCGGCTTTTGAGGCCGATGCCCCGGCATCGCGGCCCGTTCCCGGCAGCGTGCGGCGCTTGCGTTCCCAATCCTCGTAGCCGCCGGCGACCACATCCACCTTGCCGCTGCCGTCGAGGCCCAGCGTCACCGTCACCGTGCGGTCGAGAAAGTCGCGATCGTGGCTGACGATCAACACCGTGCCTTCGTAATCGGCGATCACTTCCTGCAACAGGTCGAGCGTTTCGAGGTCGAGGTCGTTGGTCGGCTCGTCCAGCACCAGAAGGTTCGAAGCCTTGGCGAATTCGCGCGCCAGTAGCAGGCGGCTGCGCTCCCCACCCGAAAGGATGCCCACCTTGGTGTCGACCATGCTGGGATCGAACAGAAAGTCCTTCATATAGGCCTGCACGTGCTTGCGATGGCCCTGCACGTCGATCCAGTCGCCCCCTTCGACCAGCACGTCGCGCACTGTCTTGTCGGGAGAGAGGAGGGTGCGCTGCTGATCGATCATCACCCCGGTCAGCTTGTTCGAGATATCGACGGTGCCGCCATCGGGCGCAAGTTCGCCGGTGAGCATTTTGAGCAGCGTGGTCTTGCCCGCCCCGTTCGCGCCGACGATGCCGATCCGATCGCCCCGCTGGATGCGCAGGGAGAACGGCCGTATGATGGCCCGCCCATCGTAGCTTTTGGAAATATTGTCCGCGACGATAACCGATTTGGAGCGGAAGTCCTCCTCCGTCGCCAGCTTCAGCTTCGCCGTGCCGCCGCCGCTGATCATCGAGGCGCGCTGCGCCCGCATCTGCCACAGCTTTTCCAGCCGCCCCTGATTACGCTTGCGCCGGGCGGTGACCCCGCGTTCCAGCCAGTGGGCCTCGATCTTCAGTTTCGCGTCGAGCTTTTCGGCCGCGCGTGCTTCCTCGGCATAGACCTGTTCCTCCCACGCCTCGTAGCCGCCGAAGCCGATCTCCTTGCGCCGCATCTCGCCGCGATCGAGCCACAGGGTCGCGCGGGTCAGGCGTTTGAGGAAGGTGCGGTCGTGGCTGATGACGATGAACGCGCCCCTGTACCGCTCGAGCCAGCTTTCGAGCCAGTCGATCGCGGACAGGTCGAGATGGTTGGTCGGTTCGTCCATTAGCAACAGATCGGGATCCTGCGCCAGCGCGCGGGCGATGGCGGCGCGGCGTTTCTCGCCGCCGCTCGCGCCCCTGGTGCCGCGCGCCATGTCGATGCCGAGTTGCCCGGCGATGGTCTCGATTTCGTGTTCGGCGGGGGCGTGATCGCCCGCCAGCGCCCATTCCATCAAGGTTTCGTGACTGGTGAGGTCGGGTTCCTGCTCCAGCGTCACGATGCGGGTGCCGGGTTTGACCTTGCGGATGCCGCGATCCGCCTCGATCCGGTCGTCGATCAGGCGGAACAGCGTCGTCTTGCCGACGCCGTTGCGCCCTATTAACGCCAGCCGGTCGCGCGCGCCGATATGCAGGTTGAGCTCTTCGCGGTCCGGCCCGCCCAGCAGCCAGCGGCCGCCCTGTTGCAGGCCGAGGCCTTCCCAGCTCAGGATTGGAGGTTGCGCCATAGGCCGCGCGAGGTAGGCGCAGACGCGCGGCCCCGCAAGCGGTCGAACATTCAGTTTGGCGAAAGTGGGCTGCGCGGTATGACGGCGCGACGCAACCGGCAAGGAGCCTGCCCATGATCAAGACGTTCGTTTCCGCCGCCGCCCTCGCGGGCCTCGCCTCCGGAGCGCAGGCCGCCGAGGTGCAGATCGCGGCGAGCGGCCCGGTGGTCGAACTGACCGTGATGGAAGAGGTCGACACCGCGCCCGACCTCGTCACCATCAGCGCCGGCGTGCAGACCGAGGCCCAGACCGCCGTCGCCGCCCTGCGCCAGAACTCGGTGGAAATGCGCCGGGTGATCGAGCGGATCAAGGCGCTCGGCATTGCGGACAGGGATATCCAGACCACCGGCATCAACGTGAACGCCCGCTACGATTACGATCAGGCCAGTCAGCGGCAGATCTTTCGCGGCTACATGGCCACGAACCGGGTGAGCGTGAAACTGCGCAAGGTCGACCGCACGGGCGAGGTCCTCGATGCGCTGGTCGCCGCCGGGGCGAACGAGATCAACGGCCCCGATTTCTCCCTGGAAGACGACGAGGCGGCCAAGGCGCAGGCCCGCGCCAGCGCGATGAAGCGAGCGCAGGCGCAGGCGCAGGAATATGCGCGCCTTGCCGGCTATTCGGGTTTGCGCCTGCTGGAAATCAACGAGACCATCACCGGAAACGGCCCTATGCCGATGCAGCGCGAGAAAGGATCTGCGATCGTGGTGAGCGGATCGCGCATGGATGCACCCGTCCAGCCGGGCGAGGTTTCGACCGGCGTGAACGTGACCGTGAAGTACGAGATGACCCGCTGAACGATGGCATTTCGCCATATTCACAAGGTGTTCAATGCCCGCCGCCTACCAGCCGGGGCATCATGAAACCATTTCTCGCATCCCTTTTCGCCGCCGCCCTCGTCGCCGGTCCGTTCGCCGCGACCGGGGCGGCGGCGCAGGACAGCCGCTCCGATCAGAACGAGGCGCGCAAGGAGATGAATGCCGGGCGCCTCGTCTCGCTGCGGCAGATCGAAGCGCGGATTCTGCCCATGATGCGGGATGCGGAATATATCGGCCCGGCCTACGATTCCACGGCTATGGCCTATCGCCTCAAATTCATTCGCGACGGGCGGGTCCTGTATGTCGACGTCGATGCGCGGACGGGTCGCATATTGGGACGCAGCCGGTAATCGTCGGCCGGGGCGAAACCCTGTTCATCCTGACGCGTTCAGACCGATGAACACAACGCGATAACCACAACGGGGCGGATTTCATGCGCATACTCATCGTCGAGGACGAGCCTACGCTGGGCCAGCAGCTCAAGACCACGCTGGAGCAGAACGGCTATGCGATCGACCTGTCGACCGATGGCGAGGATGGCCATTTCCTCGGCAGTTCGGAAGAATACGATGCGGTCGTGCTCGATCTCGGCCTGCCGGAAATCGACGGGCTGACCGTGCTGCAGATGTGGCGCAAGGAAGGGCGCAAGTTCCCCGTCCTCGTGCTGACCGCGCGCGACAGCTGGAGCGACAAGGTCGCAGGCCTCGATGCCGGGGCGGACGATTATCTTGCCAAGCCGTTCCAGACCGAGGAGCTGATCGCCCGCCTGCGCGCGCTGATCCGCCGCGCTTCGGGCAACACCTCGGCGGAACTCACGGCGGGCGACGTACGGCTGGATACGCGCTCGGGCCGGGTCACGCTGAAGGGCGAGCCGGTCAAGCTGACGGCGCAGGAATACAAGCTGCTGTCCTACCTCATCCATCACAAGGGCAAGGTGGTCAGCCGCACCGAACTGATCGAACACATCTACGATCAGGACTTCGATCGCGATTCCAACACGATCGAGGTGTTCGTCACCCGCATCCGCAAGAAGCTGGGCGCCGAAGTGATCACGACGATCCGTGGCCTTGGTTACAGCCTCGACGACCCTGCCGACCAGCCGCGCGCCTGACGGGGCCGGGCCGGCGGACGGCGGCGAGACGGCGCCGCCCGCAGCCGCGCCGCGGGTGACGATGGCGCAGGCGCTGGGTTCGCGCAGCAGCCTTGCGCGGCGCATGATGCTGATCGCGGCGGGGTGGATCACCATCCTCCTGCTCGGCGGCGGGTTCGCGCTCGACCGGTCGCTGACCAATCTGGTTCGCAACAATTTCGACGATCAGCTGGAATATCTGCTGAACTCGATGATCGTGGTGGCCGAGATCGATTCCGACGGGCAGGTCTATTTCAACCGCCCGCTGGGCGAGCCGCGCTTCCTCGAACCCAATAGCGGCCTCTATTACCAGATCAGCGCCGAAGGGCGGGAGGATTTTCCTTCCTATTCGCTCGCCGTCATCCCCTCGCGCTCGCTGTGGGACACCACGCTGAAACAGCGCGACCATGTCGATAACGAACCCCATTTCTACGACAGCGACCAATTGCCCGCGGAACCGCTGCGGATCGTCGAGCGGACGGTGATCCTGCCCGACAGCAATTCCCGGTGGACCTTCAGCGTCGCCTCTGCCCGCGAGGAACTCGACCGCCAGATCGCGCGCATCCGGGCCATCCTGATCTGGAGTTTTGCGGTCCTCGGCCTCGGCCTGTTGCTGCTCGCTCTGCTACAGAGCTGGTACGGCCTGTCGCCGCTGCGGCGGGTTCGCGCGGCGATCCAGTCGATGCGTTCGGCCGGGACCAACCGCATCACCGAACCGCTGCCGATGGAGGTCGAACCGCTGGTAGAGGAGATCAACGCCCTGCTCGCGCACAGCGAACGCCAGGCGGAAGAGGCGCGCACCCATGCCGGCAATCTCGCCCATGCTTTGAAGA
Source organism: uncultured Erythrobacter sp. (assembly GCA_947501005.1). Taxonomy (GTDB): domain Bacteria; phylum Pseudomonadota; class Alphaproteobacteria; order Sphingomonadales; family Sphingomonadaceae; genus Qipengyuania. Next base: position 839,972 of record CANMTU010000001.1, read on the forward strand.
CGCCGCTGACGGTGCTGACCAATGCGGCGACGGCGCATGCGCCCGATCTCGATACGGCCGTCATCCGCGAAACCCGCACGATGCAGCGCCATGTCGATCACCACCTCGCCCGGGCCCGCGCCGTCGGCCGCCGCGCGGTCGGCCATGCGCGCGTGCCGGTATGCGAAAGCGCCGAGGCCGTGCGCCGGGCGGTCGAACGGCTCTATCCCGACGCCAGGCTCGACATCGACGGCAATCGCGGCGCGACGGTCGCGATCGAACGGCAGGACCTCGACGAGATCCTCGGCAATCTGGTCGAGAACGCGGCAAAATACGGCGGCGGCAGCGTGTTCACCACGGTCGATGCCGAACCAGATAGCAAGCTGTGCGTCATCTGGATCGAGGATGACGGCATGGGAATTCCCGAACAGGAACGGATGCGCATCTTCGACCGCGGCGCCCGGCTGGATACCGGCAAGCCCGGCACCGGCCTCGGCCTTGCCATCGTGCGCGACGTGGCGGAAATCTACGGCGGCGAGGTGGAACTGGGCGAAAGCGAGGATCTCGGCGGCTTGATGGTGAAGCTCAAGCTGCCGCGCGCCGGCTAGGTATCGCGCGCCCGTTCGTGGTGGCGGATCACCTCGTCGATGATGAAGCGCAGGAACTTCTCGCTGAATTCGGGGTCGAGCTCGCTTTCCTCCGCGAGCTTGCGCAGGCGCGCGATCTGGTGACGCTCGCGATCGGGATCGGCGGGCGGCAGGGTCGCGGTAGCCTTGTAGCGGCCGACGGCCTGCGTGATCCGGAACCGTTCGGCCAGCATGTGGACCAGCGCGGCATCGATATTGTCGATGCTCTTGCGGTAGCCGGCAAGAACGGGGTCGGCGGCGGGCTGGTCGGGCGTTTCGGCGGTCATGATCGGGGCAGACTAGCCACAATTCGTTTCTTGCCAAGAAAGCTTAGGCAGCCCATGTCCAACCAGACATGACAGCAACCGTCGTTTCCCTGCCGCGCAAGACGCCCGAACCCTCGCTCGAACCCATGCTGGCCCTGACTGCTTCGGGCATGAACCAGGTCAACCACGTCATCCTCGACCGGATGCAGAGCGAGGTGCCGCTGATCCCGGCACTGGCAGGTCACCTGATTTCGGGTGGCGGCAAGCGCCTGCGCCCCATGCTCACCCTCGCCGGGGCGGAGATGGTCGGGTATCAGGGCACGCGGCAATACAAGCTGGCCGCGGCGGTCGAATTCATCCACACCGCGACCCTGCTGCACGACGATGTGGTAGACGGCAGCGACCTGCGGCGCGGCAAGGCGGCAGCCAACATCATCTTCGGCAATCCGGCGACCGTGCTGGTCGGCGATTTCCTGTTCAGCCGCTCGTTCGAACTGATGGTGGAGGACGGCAGCCTCAAGGTGCTGAAGATCCTCTCCGGCGCCAGCGCGATCATTGCCGAGGGCGAGGTCGACCAGCTTACCGCGCAGCGCAAGATCGATACCTCGGAAGAGCGGTATCTCGGCATCATCCGCGCCAAGACCGCCGCCCTGTTCGCGGCCGCAAGCCGGATTGCCGCCGTGGTTGCCGAATGCGACGACGAGAAGGAGCGCGCGCTCGACGAATACGGCCGCAACCTGGGGGTTGCGTTTCAACTGGTCGACGACGCGCTCGACTACGATGCCGAAGCCGCCACCATGGGCAAGGATCGCGGCGACGATTTCCGCGAAGGCAAGATGACCCTACCGGTAATCCTCGCCTACGCCCGGGGCGACGAGGAGGAGCGGACCTTCTGGAAGGCGGCGATCGGCGGGCACCGGACCAGCGATGCCGACCTCGACCACGCGATCATGCTGATCGACCGGCACAACGCCGTCGCCGATACGCGTGCGCGGGCGCGACATTTCGCGCAGCGGGCGATCGATGCGCTGTCGATCTTTCCCGACAACCGTGCCCGCCAGGCGATGACGCAGGCGGCGCTGTTCTCGGTTTCGCGCGGGTATTGATCGTCCTGCGGACCAGCTCGGCCTGAGGACGCTGAAGATACGACGAACAGCCTTTCGACACATTCAGCCCGAACGGTCGCAGTCGTGAACGACAACCTTCCGATCCACGCGGTCCTGCCCGACCTGCTCGATGCGCTGCGCCGCAATACCGGCGCGGTGCTGGTCGCGCCGCCCGGGGCGGGCAAGACCACTGCGGTCGCGCCCGCTCTGCTGAGCGAGGCATGGTGCGACGGCACAATCATCCTTACCTCGCCCCGCCGGGTCGCCGCGCGCGCCGCCGCCGAGCGCATGGCCGAACTGCTCGGAGAGCGGGCGGGGGAGACGGTCGGCTACATCACCCGCCTCGATACCAAGCGGGGCGCAAACACGCGCATCCTCGTCGTGACCGAGGCGATCTTCGTCAACATGATCCTCGACGATCCAGACCTTGCCGGCATCTCCGCCATCCTGTTCGACGAGGCGCACGAACGCCATCTCGACGGCGATCTCGGCCTGGCGCTGGCGCTGGAAACACAAGCGGTCCTGCGCGAGGACCTGCGCGTGCTGGTCATGTCCGCCACCATCGACGGTGCCCGCTTTGCCAGCCTGCTGGGCACGGGGGCGCCGGTCATCGAAAGCGAGGGGCGCGCCTGGCCGCTGCGCGTGGAATGGCTCGGCTCCGCGCCGCAAAGCGGACTGGAGGACGCCATGACGTCGGCCATCGCGACTGCGTGGCGCAACGAGGCGGGCGACCTCCTCGCCTTCCTGCCCGGCGTGCGGGAGATCGAGCGGGTGCACGAGCGGTTGGCGCAGCGCCTGCCTTCCGCGCTGGTCCTGCCACTGCACGGCCAAGTCCGCCCGGACGAACAGCGGGCCGCGATCCGCCGCGATCCGCAAGGGCGCCGCCGCATCGTGCTGGCGACCGCGATCGCGCAGACCTCCCTGACGCTCGACGGTGTCTCGGTCGTCGTCGACAGCGGCCTGTCGCGTCACGCCCTGTTCGACCGGGCGGCAGGGACGACGCATCTGGTGACCCGGCGTGCCAGCCAGGCGGCGAGCGCACAGCGCGCGGGGCGGGCGGCGCGGCAGGGGCGGGGCGCGGCCTATCGCCTGTGGGAAGAGGCGGCGCATCCCGGCCGCCCGCCCTTCGATCCGCCCGAGATCGAGACCGCCGATCTTGCCCCGCTGGTTCTCTCGCTCGCCCGCTGGGGCAGCGGCGATCCGGCGTCACTCGCCTGGCTCGACCCGCCGCCCGCCGCGTCGCTCGCCGCCGCGCGCGCGATGCTGCGCGGTTTGGGCGCGCTGGACGGGAAAGGGCGGCTCACGCCATTGGGCGAGGCGATTGCCGCCCTGCCGCTCGATCCGGTCGGGGCGGCAACGGTGCTGCACGGCCTGGCGGCGGGCGCGGGACCGGAAGCGGCGAAGCTCGTCCTCCTGCTTCAGGAACGCGGCCTTGGCGGGTCTGGGGAGGACCTCGCCGCGCGGATGCGACGCTGGGACGGCGACCGGTCGCCACGGGCAACGGCAAGCCGGCAATTGGCGGAACGATGGGTCAAGGCGGCACGGCATCAGCTAAATGTCAAGCCCGGGGTTGCGGAGGAACTGCACCTCATTTGCGGAAGGGATACCCGGACGCAAACCGCCCAAATGCGAACGGAAGGGCGAAACCCGGCGATCGCCCTCGCGCTTGCCAGGCCCGATTTCGTCGCAAAGCGCCGGGATGCGGCGGGGGAGAACTGGCATTCGGCGGGCGGGCGCGGGTTCTTCCTCGATCCCGCGTCGCCGCTGGCACGGGCTGAGTTTCTGGTGATCGGCGATGCGCAGGGGCAGGCGAAAGGCGCGCGGATCACTGCCGCCGCCGCGCTGGAAGCGGAAGAGGTCGAGCGCTGGCTCGAAAGCCGGATCGAGCGACGCGGAATCCTGCGCTGGACCGGGGAGCGGGTGGAGGCGCGGCGCGAGCGGCGGCTTGGCGCGATCGTTCTGGCGAGCGGGCCGGACCCCGATCCGGACCCGAATGCGATTGCGGATATCCTTGTGGAAAAGGCCGGGGAAGACCTGTCGACAATCGTGCCGCGCGACCTTCTTGCCCGCGCCGCCTTCGCCGGGTTGGACGTTATATCTCCGGTACGGCTGCGCGAAACGATGGATTTATGGCTGCGCCCCCTGCTCGACGGGCGGCGGGATCTGGCCGTATCGCCCACGCGCATCGGCGAGGCGATCCTCGGCATGCTCGACTGGAATGCGCGGCAGGCGCTGGATGCAGGCGCGCCGCGCGAATTCGTCTCCCCCGCCGGGACGCGGCACGCCATCGACTATGCCGCCGACGATGCACCTTGCGTCGAGGTGCGGGTGCAGGCGCTGTTCGGGCTCGACCGTCAGCCGGTCATCGGCACCGGCACCGCGCAGCGGCCCCTCCTCCTCAAGCTCACCAGCCCGGCGGGCCGCCCACTGCAATCGACGGCGGACCTGCCCGGCTTCTGGCGCGGAAGCTGGGCGGATGTGCGCAAGGACATGAAAGGCCGCTATCCCAGGCATCGTTGGCCTGAGGAACCGTGGACCGAGCAGCCGAGCCTCAAGACCAAGAACGCCTTTGCACGCAGCCAGAGCTGAATTACAGACTCCGATATGGCAGCACGAATCTTTCAGCGACCCAAGAGCGCGATGCAATCGGGCAAGGCCCGCGTAGACGAATGGATCCTCGAATTCGAGCAATCCGAGGCGCGGCGCCCCGATCCCCTGATGGGCTGGACCGGCAGCGGCGATACGCAGGCGCAGGTGCGCCTGACTTTCGGATCGAAAGAGGATGCCAAGGCCTATGCCACAGAACACGGCATTCCCGCGCGGGTGCATGCGACCCCGCCCAAGCATCTCAAGCTGCAGGCCTATGCCGACAATTTCCGGTAGTTGATTTCCTTCCCGCCGCCCGCCATATGGCGGGCCGGGAGTCGGGTGGACGTTTGCGTTCGCTCACCGGGTCAGGTCCGGAAGGAAGCAGCCCAGGTGAATTGCGGCGGGTCGCTCGGCTCCTTTTCCATTCAACGCCTGCATGACTTTCGGCGGCATACGCCCTACCTAGCAGCGCATGGGTGATTCACCGGACAATCCAGACGATCTGCCATGGGCGAGCGCGCCTGCCGAGGGCGATGCGCCAAGCCCGGCCGAGCTGGAAGATGCCGGGCAGGCCGCGATGTTCGGCGGGGCGCCTGAACCGCCGAAAGCCGAAGAACCCGTCCGCACCGAAAGGCTGGAAAAACAGGCCGCTGAAGGCCCCCCCGCCGCGCAGCCCTATCGTGTTCTGGCGCGCAAATACCGTCCGCAGACCTTTGCCGAACTGATCGGGCAGGATGCGATGGTCCGCACGCTGGCCAATGCCATCGCGCGCGACCGGCTGGCCCATGCCTTCCTGATGACCGGGGTGCGCGGCGTCGGCAAGACCTCGACCGCGCGGCTCATCGCCAAGGCGCTGAACTGCATCGGGCCGGACGGCGAGGGCGGGCCGACGATCAGCCCGTGCGGCGTGTGCGAACCGTGCGTCGCCATCGCCGAGGGGCGCCATATCGACGTGATCGAGATGGACGCGGCCAGCCACACCGGGGTCGACGACGTGCGCGAGATCATCGAGGCGGTGCGCTATTCCGCGGTCTCGGCGCGCTACAAGATCTACATCATCGATGAAGTCCACATGCTCAGCCGCAATGCGTTCAACGCGCTGCTGAAAACGCTGGAAGAGCCGCCGGCCCATGTGAAATTCCTGTTCGCCACGACCGAGGTCGACAAGCTGCCGGTGACCGTCCTCAGCCGGACGCAGCGGTTCGATCTGCGACGCATCCCGGTCGATCTGCTCGAGGCGCATTTTGCCGAGATCTGCCGCAAGGAAGAGGTCAAGGCGGAAGACGAGGCGCTCAACATCGTCGCCAATGCCGCCGAAGGTTCGGTGCGCGACGGGCTTTCCATCCTCGATCAGGCGATCGCCCATGCCGACATGGAGAGCGGCAGCAAGGTCACGGCGGAGCGGGTGCGCGACATGCTCGGCCTGGCCGATCGGGGCGCGCAGCGGCGCCTGCTCGGCCATGTGCTGGCGGGCGATGCCAAGGCCGTGCTCGGCGCGGTGGACGATCAGTATTCGCTGGGCGTCGAACCGCTCGCGCTGATGCGTTCGCTGATGGATCTGGCGCACCGTATCGCGCTGGCGCAGGTCGCGGGCGGCGAGGTCGATGCCCCGTCCGCCGAAGAGCGCGAGCAGATCGCCGATTGGGCCGGGCGGCTGGATGTCGGGCAGGTGCACCGGCTGTGGCAATTGCTGCTCAAGGGGCATGAGGAAGTCCGGCAGGCGCCCGATCCGCTGGTGTCGGCGCGCATGGCGCTGTTGCGGATCCTCCACGCCGCCAACCTGCCCGATCCGGCCCGGCTGGCGAAACGGCTGGAAGAGATCGCGGCGAACGGCGGGGGGCAAGCCGCCCCCGCGCAAAATCAGGCAAGCGGAGCGAATGCGCCCGCCGCCGGCCTCGACTGGCCCGAACTGGTCGAACGGGTGGATGCTGCCGGCCAGCTTCAGGCGGTCAGCATCATGCGCTTGCAGATCCGCCCGATCGCGGTCGAGCAGGGCCGCCTCGTCTATTCCCGGGCCGACAAGTATTCGGACAAGATCGAGCCGATCCTGCGCGATGCCCTGCGGCTGGTCACGGGCGAGAACTGGCAGGTCGAGACCGGCGATCCCGCCGCCGCTGCTCCCTCGCTGGTCGAAATCCAGCAGACGGAACGCGAACAGGCGAAGGCGGCCTTGCGCGAACACCCGCTGGTCAAGGCGACCTTCGCCGCCTTTCCCGATGCCGAACTGATCGAAGACGGCGCCGAGCTGCCTCCACGCCGGCGCGAAATACCACGGAGTAGAAACGCATGAAATCGATGGAAGAAATGATCGCTGCGGCGCAAAAGGCCGCCGAACAGATTCAGACCCAGATGGGCGAGGTGCAGGCTAAGCTCGACACGATCGAGGTCGAAGGCAATTCGGGCGGGGGGCTCGTCAAGGTGCGCGCCACCGCACGCGGCCGCATCCTCGGCGTCACGATCGACGACAGCCTGATGAAGCCGGAAGAAAAGCAGATGGTCGAGGATCTGGTCGCCGCCGCGTTCAACGACGCGCGCGACAAGGCGGATCGCAAGTCAGCCGAGGAAATGCAGAACATCCAGGGCGGAATGGGCCTGCCGCCGGGGTTCAACATTCCCGGCATGTAGGCCGCGTCCGCACGAGTGCGAGACTGTCCCCCGGCAATCGCGAGCGGTTCGTTGCGAAACGCCGGGGCGCTCCCCATATTCCAACCTGTATGAAGCGGCACAAATGCCGCCATTGGACGGAATATGAACGAGACATACCCCTTACTCCCCCTGCGCGATATCGTCGTGTTTCCCGGCATGGTCGTGCCGTTGTTCGTCGGCCGGGAAAAATCCGTCGCCGCACTCGAGGCGGCGATGGAAGGTTCGAAGGATATCTTCCTGCTCTCGCAGCTCGATCCGGGCTGCGACGATCCCGAAGCTGCCGATCTCTACGACACCGGCGTCATCGCGCAGGTCCTGCAATTGCTCAAACTGCCTGACGGTACGGTGCGCGTGCTGGTCGAAGGGGCGGACCGGGCGAAGCGCATCTCGCTTGAGGAACGCGGCGGCTATGTCGCGGCCAGCGTCGAGATGGTCGAGGAACCGGCTGCCTCGGGCAGCGAAGTCACCGCGATGATGCGCCAGATCGTCGAGCAGTTCGGCGAATATGCGAAGCTCAACAAGAAGGTCGGCGACGACGCGCAGGAGCAATTGCGCGAGATCGACGATGCGGGCGAACTGGCCGATACCATCGCCGGTGCCATCAACGCCAAGGTCGCCGACAAGCAATCATTGCTGGTCGAACCCGATCCGCTCAAGCGGTTGCAGATGGTCATGTCCTTCATGGAAGGCGAACTGTCGGTCCTGCAGGTGGAGCGGCGCATTCGCGGCCGGGTCAAGCGGCAGATGGAGAAGACCCAGCGCGAATATTACCTCAACGAACAGATGAAGGCGATCCAGAACGAGCTGGGCGACGGCGACGAGGACGGCGGCAACGAGATCGCCGAACTTACCGAGAAGATCGCCAAGACCAAGCTTTCCAAGGAAGCGCGCACCAAGGCGGAAAGCGAGCTGAAGAAGCTCAAGGCGATGCAGCCGATGAGCGCCGAGGCGACCGTCATCCGCAATTATCTCGACGTGCTGCTCGACCTGCCGTGGGGCAAGAAGAGCAAGGTGAAGAAGGATATCGGCGAGGCGCAGCGCGTTCTCGACGAGGATCACTATGCGCTGGAAAAGGTGAAGGACCGGATCATCGAATATCTCGCGGTCCAGGCGCGCACCAACAAGCTGAAGGGTCCGATCCTGTGCCTCGTCGGCCCGCCCGGCGTGGGCAAGACCTCGCTCGGCAAGAGCATCGCCAAGGCGACCGGGCGCGAGTTCATTCGCCAGTCTCTGGGCGGCGTGCGCGACGAGGCCGAGATTCGCGGCCACCGGCGCACCTATATCGGCTCGCTGCCGGGCAAGATCGTCACTAATCTGAAGAAGGCAGGTAAGAGCAATCCCCTGTTCCTGCTCGACGAGATCGACAAGCTCGGCCAGGATTTCCGCGGCGATCCCGCCTCGGCGCTGCTCGAAGTGTTGGACCCTGAACAGAACGCCAAGTTCCAGGACCATTATCTGGAGCTCGACATCGACCTGTCGGAAATCATGTTCGTGACCACCGCGAACAGCCTCAACCTGCCGCAGCCCCTGCTCGACCGGATGGAAATCATCCGCCTCGAAGGCTATACCGAAGACGAGAAGGTCGAGATCGCGACGCGCCACCTGCTGCCCAAGCAGATCGAGGAGCACGGGCTGAGGGACGGCGAATTCTCGCTGTCGGAAGATGGCCTGCGCGATCTCATCCGCTACTACACCCGCGAGGCTGGCGTCCGCACGCTGGAGCGGGAGCTTGCGCGGCTGGCGCGCAAGTCGCTGCGCAAGATCCTCGAGGGCGAGGCGCAGAGCGTGGCCATCACGTCCGAAAACCTTGCCGACTTCGCCGGCGTGCGCAAGTTCAAGCACGGCATGGGCGAGGAAGAGGCACAGGTCGGCGCGGTCACCGGCCTCGCCTGGACCGAGGTCGGCGGCGAATTGCTGACGATCGAAAGCGTCACCACCCCGGGCAAGGGCGAGATCAAGACCACCGGCAAGCTGGGCGAGGTGATGAACGAAAGCGTCGCCGCCGCCTTCAGCTTCGTGAAGGCACGCGCCCCCGCCTACGGCATCAAGCCGAGCATCTTCCAGCGCAAGAACATTCACATTCATCTGCCCGAAGGGGCGGTGCCGAAGGATGGGCCGAGCGCCGGTGTCGGCATGGTCACCTCGATCGTTTCAACGCTGACCGGCGTGCCGGTGAGGCCGGATGTGGCGATGACCGGCGAGGTTACCCTGCGCGGCCGGGTGCTGGCGATCGGCGGCCTGAAAGAGAAGCTGCTCGCGGCCCTGCGCGGCGGCATCACCACCGTCCTTATTCCTGAGGACAATGTGAAGGACCTCGCCGAAATACCCGCCAATGCGAAGGAAGGGCTGGAGATCGTCGCGGTTTCCCATGTCGACGAGGTGCTCGAACGCGCGTTGACGGAGTTGCCCGCGCCGATCGAGTGGACCGAAGCCGACGATATCGCCAGCCAGCCGGTCCTCGGTCATGGCGGATCGGCTTTTCCGGCGACCGCCCATTAAGGCATAGGGGCGGCGGCAACGTCGCTCTGCATAGACCCAAAATCGGGGCGGTCCTGCCGGCGCGGGGCCGCCCCTTTTTCGCACGCCGTCCGAAAATCTGCGCTTTTGAGCCCTTATTGCCTTTGACAGTATCGTAAAAAGTCTCTCAATTCGCGCGCATTCGCGAATGCGATTCACAATTCATTGCAGAATGTTAGCAGAGGGGGTTCCAGAACCATGAACAAGAACGATCTGATCAGCGCCGTCGCCGAAACCAGCGGCCTGTCGAAGAACGATGCGTCCGCCGCGGTCGAAGGGGTGTTCGATTCCATCTCAAAGTCGCTCAAGAATGGCGACGAAGTGCGCCTGGTCGGCTTCGGCACTTTTTCGGTCGCCAAGCGCAAGGCGTCTACGGGGCGCAATCCGCGCACCGGCGAACCGATGACCATCAAGGCGTCGAACCAGCCCAAGTTCAAGGCCGGCAAGGGCCTCAAGGACGCGGTGAACTGATCACGCGCTTCGGCTTTCTCGTAAAGCCGAACAGGAAAAGCCGCGCCGGTCCGTCCGGCGCGGCTTTTTTATTCCGTCAATCGGCGGGTCGCAACTGCGTATAGCGCAACGGCCGCCGCGTTCGAGACGTTGAGGCTTTCCATCGCGTCGCTGATCGGCAGCTTCGCGAGCGCATCGCAATGGCCGGTAATGTTGTGCCGCATCCCGTCGCCCTCCGCGCCCAGCACCAGCGCCACCGGCCCGGTGGGCAGCGCCTCGCCCAGCGTGGCCTCCGCCGAACCGGTCAATCCGATGCGCCAGTATCCGGCCTCGGCCATTTCCTCCATCGCGCGGGAGAGATTGACGACCCGAACCCACGGCAGGCGCTCCAGCGCGCCCGACGCCGACTTGCCCAGGACCCCGCCCTCGGCCGGGGCGTGCCGGTCCTGCGTCACGATCGCGCCCGCCCCGAAAGCCACGGCGGATCGCATGATCGCGCCGACATTGTGGGGATCGGTCACCTGATCCAGCACGACAAGCGGGCGGTTCGCCTCGCCGCCCAGCACCTCGTCGAGGAACACATCCTCCAGCGGGTCGCATTCCAGCACCAGCCCCTGATGCGGCGCATCCTTCGCCACCAGCCGCGCAAGGTCGGTGACCTCGGCATATTCCAGCGGGAAATCGGCTGGAAGGTCGCCATCGAGCGAGGCGATGCCTTCGCGGGTCGCCCACAGCTTGCGATGGTTGCGTTCGGGGTTGAGCAAGGCCGCCTCGACCGCGTGACGGCCCCATAGCCGGACCGCGCCGGCACTCGCCCGCCCGCTGCCGCGCCCGCCCTTCATGCGGCCCGCGCGTCCTCTCAATGCGCGCTTGCGCTCGCCCTTCGCCATCGTACCTCTCGAAAATCTGCCTGGGTGCGCGCTCCTGCCAGTGCGGGCATTGACAGGCAAGCGCCGCTTCGCCAAAGGGGCGCCTCTCGGTCGGGAGCGCTTACGGCGCTTCCTGCATTTCTCGCGCACGACGTATGGCGAGCCGGTGTGGACAGGTGGCCGAGTGGTTAAAGGCAGCAGACTGTAAATCTGCCCGTGCAAGCGTACGCTGGTTCGAATCCAGCCCTGTCCACCACCCGCCCTTCGTCTCGTCTTCCTGTGCCGGTCAGGCTTGTCGCCCGACGATTGGCGGACTAACCACAGCCGATGTCTGATCGCATGCAGCACGCGGGCCGCCCCGTCATTTCCGCAACCGGCCTGTTCACGCCCGAGGATTCGATCTCGAACGCGGAACTGGTCGCCAGTTTCAACGACTATGTCCGCCGCGAGAATGCGCGTAACGCCGCCGGGATCGAGGCGGGCGAGGTCGAGGCGCTGACGGAAAGCTCGGTCGAGTTCATCGAGAAGGCGAGCGGGATCAAGGCGCGCCACGTCATGACCAAGGCGCCGGTGCTCGATCCCGAGATCATGGCGCCCCGCTGGGACGAACGCGGGAACGACGAGCTTTCCGTCCTCGCCGAGATCGGCGTCAAGGCGGCGCGTCAGGCGCTGGAACGGGCAGGGCGCGATGCCGCCGATGTCGACGCGGTGCTGTGCGCGGCCTCGAACATGGAGCGACCCTATCCCGCGATGGCCATCGAGATCCAGCAGGCGCTGGGCATCGACGGGTTCGGGTTCGACATGAACGTCGCCTGCTCCTCGGCGACTTTCGGCATCCAGACGGCGGCGGACTATATCCGCGCGGGCAATGCGCGCAGCGTGCTCGTCGTCAGCCCGGAAATCACCAGCGGCCACCTCAACTGGCGCGACCGCGACAGCCATTTCATCTTCGGCGACGTCGCGACCGCCGTTCTGGTCGAGGATGCAGCGCTCGCCCCGGCGGAGCATTGGGAGATCCTCGGCACGAAGCTGAAGACGGTCTTTTCCAACAACATCCGCAACAATTTCGGCTTCCTTAACCGCGCGTCGCCCGAAGGCGTGGGCGCGGCCGACAAGCTGTTCGTCCAGGAAGGGCGCAAGGTATTCAAGGAAGTCGTGCCGATGGTGGCGCAGATGATCCTCGATGAGGCGGACCGGCTGGACATCGATCCCCAAGGGCTGCGCCGGCTCTGGCTGCACCAGGCCAATGCCGGGATGAACCGGTTGATCGCACATCGCGTGCTGGGTCACGAGGCGAATGACGATGAGAGCCCGACCGTGCTCGATACCTATGGCAATACGTCGAGCGCCGGTTCGATCATCGCCTTCCATCTGCACAGCGGCGATCTCGCGCCCGGGGATACCGGCCTGATATGCAGCTTCGGTGCGGGCTATTCCGCCGGCACCGTGTTCGTCCGGAAGGCGGGCTGAGCCATGGCGGACAGGGTTGTCCGCACCCGCGGCGGGGCCTAGGACGGGCCGATGGCAGGGGAAATCTTCGACAATCGCGGACGCGGACCGGCAGGTTACATCCTACCCTCGATCCATCCCGAGGGGCGCAAGTTCGGACTCGCCGCGCTCGGCCTGGCGGTCCTGTTCGCGCTGTTCGCGTGGGAGACGCTGGCTTGGCCAATGGCCTTTCTGGCCGTGCTGATCTTCGCCTTCTTCCGCGATCCCGAACGGGTGGTCCCGCAGGAAGACGGCGTCATCCTGTGTCCGGCCGATGGGGAGGTGAGCCAGATCGTCGAGGTGGAACCGCCACGCGAACTCGTGATCGACGATGGCAGCATGGCGGCCGGCCTCGCGCCCGACAGGGTCGTCAGGGTCTCTATCTTCATCTCGCTGTTCGACGTGCATATCAATCGCTCGCCGGTCGCCGGCACCGTCAGCCGGGTGGTTTATATTCCGGGCCAGTTTCTCCACGCCGATGCAGACAAGGCGAGCGACGATAACGAGCGCCAGCATATCCTGATCGAGCGTAATGACGGGCTGCGCATCGGTTTCACCCAGATCGCCGGCATCGTCGCGCGGCGGATCGTGCCGTTCGTCAAACCGGGCGACATGGTCGGCCCGGGCCAGCGCGTCGGCCTGATCCGCTTCGGCAGCCGGGTCGATACGTATCTGCCCGCCGGGACCGACAGTGCGGTCATGTTGGGGCAGAAAGTCATAGCCGGCGAAACCGTGCTCGCCAGATTGGGGCAACGCCAGTTGCTCGAAGGGGTATCGCAATGAACAGACATCCGGACGAGGATCCGCACGACGACGCCATGCTGGCACGGCTCGGCCCGAAGGCGGCGGAAGACGAGCAGCCTGTCATCGGCCGGACGAGGGGGCTGTCGCTTCGCACGATGTTGCCGAACGCGGTCACCGCCGCGGCACTCTGTTCGGGGCTGACGGGCATTCGCTTCGCGATCTCGGGCGCATGGGACGCCGCCGCGGTGGCGATCATCATCGCCGGATTGCTCGACGGGGCGGACGGGCGGATCGCCCGCGCATTGAAGGCGCAGTCCCGGTTCGGTGCCGAGCTCGACAGTCTGGCCGATTCGCTGAGCTTCGGTACCGCGCCGGCGATCATCATCTACCTCTGGTCGCTGTCCATCGAGCCGCGTCTCGGCTGGTTCGCCGCGCTGGCGCTGGCGATCTGCTGCGCGCTGCGGCTGGCCCGTTTCAACGCGCAGATCGATACCAAGGAACAACCGCACAAGTCGCTCGGCTTCCTGACCGGCGTGCCTGCACCTCTGGGGGCGGGGCTCGCATTCCTGCCGTTCTACCTGTGGCGCGCAACCGACATCGGCCTGTTCCGCGAACCGCTACTGGTCGGCATCTGGCTGGCGGTGGTCGCGGTGCTCATGATTTCGAACATGGCGACGCCAAGCTGGGGGTCGTTGCGGCCACGGCGGGGCGTGCGACTGGAATTGCTGGCGTTCGTCGGGCTGGTATCGGCTGCCCTGCTGGTGGAACCCTGGTGGACCTTGAGCGCGATCGGCGTCGGCTACCTCGTCCTGCTGCCCATTACCTTGCTGCGTTACCGCCGGATCAGGCGGCGCGCTGCCTGATAGCGGCGCTTGGTGCGGGCCGCGCATCGGCGGTCCGGCGAGGCGCGGCGCGCAGTTTGACCTGGGGTAGGGGTGCCAGGCCGGCGCCCGCAATTTCCTTGCGCAGATCGCCAAAAGCCAGCCAGCTGCGATACCCGCTATCTGCGAGGACCAGGAATGCGGCAAATGCGCCGAAGAGGACAAGACCGAAAGCAAGAGTGGCCAGCATCTGAAATTCCTTCAAACCCGAACGCTGCCTGTTGACAAGTCCGGCAATCGTTGTGGATAACTTGCGGTGATCAGGGAATGTTCCCGACAAGTTCCATTGTTCCTCTTTTGTTCTTCGCCGTCAAGCAGTTTGCACGACAGGGCGTGTGAAACTCGGGACTAAATTATCGGTGGCGTCATATGCGAATTTGCAGTAGAGGGCGTCCGCCTCGCATTCCGGGTGCCGAACCGGCAGCTGGAGAGAGGCAAATCCACATGGAAGGCGCTCATACCGGTGCCCGACCCGCGGGACGCTCCGCATTTCGGGTTCCAGCTTTCCAGAGGCATAACCGGAAAGGAATTGAATTATGGCGGCACCTACCGTCACGATGCAGGAATTGATCGAGGCCGGCGCACATTTCGGCCACCAGACCCACCGCTGGAACCCGCGCATGAAGCCGTACATCTTTGGCGCGCGCAACGGCGTCCACATTCTCGACCTGTCGCAGACCGTACCGCTGTTCGCGCGCGCGCTTGACTTCGTCGCGCAGACCGCGCGTTCGGGCGGCAAGGTCCTGTTCGTCGGCACCAAGCGGCAGGCGCAGGACGCGATCCGCGAAGCTGCGCTGGCTTCGGGTCAACACTTCGTCAACCATCGCTGGCTGGGCGGCATGCTCACCAACTGGAAGACGATCAGCCAGTCGATCAAGCGCCTGAAGACGCTTGAGGAACAGCTGTCGACCGACACGGGCGGCCTGACGAAGAAGGAAGTCCTCCAGCTGACGCGCGAGCGTGACAAGCTCGAAATGTCGCTCGGCGGTATCCGCGACATGGGCGGCATTCCCGACGTGATGTTCGTGATCGACGCGAACAAGGAAGACCTCGCGATCAAGGAAGCCAACGTGCTTGGCATCCCGGTGGTCGCGGTGCTCGACACCAATGTCGATCCCAGCGGCATCGCTTTTCCGATCCCCGGCAACGACGACGCCGCCCGCGCGGTGAAGCTGTATTGCGACGCGATCGGCCAGGCCGCGCGTTCGGGCCGCGGCGAAGCGGCCGGCGATTCGGGCCAGGACGTCGGTGCGATGGAAAATCCGCCGGAAGAAGCTGCCGCCTGATCAGGGCCGGGCGCGTCATGCGCCCGTCTTTTCCAATTGCCATACACCGGGTCGCGCCAGCCGCTGACCCGGTGTCGGCATGCAAACCCAACGAAGGAATTCATGATGGCTGCATTCACTGCCGCTGACGTAAAGGCCCTGCGCGAGAAGACCGGCGCGGGCATGATGGACGCCAAGAAGGCGCTCGAAGGTTCGAACGGCGATATCGAGGCTGCGGTCGACGCACTGCGCGCCAAGGGTCTCGCCACCGCCCAGAAGAAGTCGAGCCGCACCGCCGCCGAAGGTCTCGTCGGCCTCGCCGTCGAAGGCACCAAGGGCGTGGCCGTCGAAGTGAACTCGGAAACCGATTTCGTCGCCAAGAACGACCGGTTCCAGGATTTCGTCCGCAAGGTCACGCAAACGGCGCTCAACACGGGCGACGATGTCGAGGCGCTGAAGAACGCCGACTACCCCGAAGGCGGCAGCGTGTCCGACAAGCTGACCGACAATGTGGCGACCATCGGCGAGAACCAGCAGATTCGCCGGATCAAGACCGTTTCGGTCAAGAATGGCGCGATCGTGCCCTACATGCACAATGCCGTGGCCCCCGATCTCGGCAAGATCGGCGTGCTCGTCGCGCTCGAGAGCGAAGGCGATACCGCAAAGCTTGAAGAACTGGGCAAGAAGCTCGGCATGCACATCGCCGCCGCCTTCCCGCAGGCGCTCACCGCCGAAGGCCTCGATGCCGACGTGATCGAGCGCGAGCGGGCGATCGCACGCGAGAAGGCCGCCGAAAGCGGCAAGCCCGAAAACGTGCAGGAAAAGATGGTCGAAGGCGCGGTCGGCAAATACGCCAAGGAAAACGCGCTGCTTAGCCAGGTCTACGTGATCGACAACAAGACGCCGATCGCACAAGTGGTCGAGCAGGCGGGCAAGGATATCGGCGCGAAGGTCGAACTGGTGGACTATGTCCGCTTCCAGCTCGGCGAAGGCATCGAGAAGGAAGAGAGCGACTTCGCCGCCGAAGTCGCGGCCACGCGCGGCGCCTGAGGGCGATCCTCTCCAACCTTATCAGGGGCCGCCGGACCCAGGTTCGGCGGCCGCTTTCGTTTGCGGCAGGAGAATGATCAGCCAGATCCCGGAAGGGGCAAAAGCGTAAACCAGTTGCCTGACGCCCGATCCGACTCGGACAATCCTGGTATCCGACCTCTCGTGCACCGGGTCGTCTTGCCCGATGCATCGACCAAATCCGTCCGGCAATCCTCGGAACATCGAACCGCGCGCCTCATTGCGCAAAGGTACGATACGGAGATAGCTGATGACCCGATTGCCAATTCTTGCCGCCATTCCCCTGGCCCTGTCCCTTACCGCCTGCGGCGAACCGCTCGACGGGGGTGATACCGTCGAGATCGAGGAGGGTGCGACGGTCACGGGTGAGCAGGGCTCCAGCCCAACGGGCGTGAACCCCGCCGAAGACGGAATGCTGCAGACCGAGCCGGAAAGCGTCGCCACCGAATCGCCCGCACCGATGGAAGGCGAAGCCGCGACCGAATATTAAGTCGCACCTTGGTGCGGCGAACACGGGGCAGGGGCGGGTCGGGGCCATGCGGTGCCGGCGCGCCCTTTCCCTTTGCACGACAAACCCTTCGCCGCTAAGCAGCCGCCACCCCTCGACCTGCCTGGATTCCGTCTCCTCATGACCCTCCCCAAGATGAACCGCGTCCTCCTGAAATTGTCGGGCGAGGTGTTGATGGGGGATCAGCCGTTCGGGATCGACCCGGCCTTCGTCAACGAACTGGCGCAGGAGGTGAAGACGGCAAAGGAAACGGGGCTGGAGATCTGCCTCGTCATCGGCGGCGGCAACATCTTTCGCGGCATGGCCGGCGCGGCGCAGGGGATGGACCGTGCGCAAGCCGATTACATGGGCATGCTGGCGACGGTGAAGAACGCGCTGGCCATGCAGAGCGCGCTCGAACAGATCGGCGTGCCGACCCGGGTACAGTCCGCCATCCAGATGGACCAGGTGTGCGAACCGGTCATTCGCCGGCGAGCCGAACGACATCTCGAGAAGGGCCGGATCGTGATCTTTGCCGCAGGTGTCGGCGCGCCTTATTTCACCACCGATACCGGCGCGGCGCTGCGCGCGGCGGAAATGAAATGCGACGTCCTGCTCAAGGGCACCAGCGTCGACGGCGTGTATGACAGCGATCCCAAGAAGAACGCGGATGCGAAACGTTTCGAATCCGTGACATACGACCGTGTCCTTGCCGACAATCTCAAGGTGATGGATGCCACCGCCGTGGCGCTGTGCCGCGATAACGCCATTCCGATCCTCGTCTTCTCGATCCGCGAGAAGGGCAATCTTGCCCGGGTGCTTGCGGGCAAGGGCATTCAGACGATAGTGCAGAACGAAACGAATTGAGAGGGAGCCGATCATGGCGAAATACGACAAGGCCGATATCGAGCGGCGGATGAACGGGGCGGTCGAAAGCCTCAAGAGCGATCTTTCGGGTCTGCGCACGGGCCGCGCCAACACCAGTCTGCTCGATCCCGTCGCGGTCGAGGTCTATGGCGCGATGATGCCGCTCAACCAGGTGGCGACCGTCTCGGCGCCGGAACCGCGCATGCTCAGCGTGCAGGTGTGGGACAAGGCGAATGTCAGCGCGGTCGAACGGGGCATCGCCAAGGCCAATCTCGGCCTCAATCCCATTCAGGACGGGCAGACCATCCGCCTGCCCATGCCCGACCTCACGCAGGACCGGCGCAAGGATCTTGCCAAGCTCGCCGGAGAGTATGGCGAGAAGGGCAAGATCGCCATTCGCAACGTCCGGCGCGACGGGATGGAGGCGCTGAAGGACGACGAGAAGGCCAAGGACATTTCCGAGGACGATCGCAAGCGCTCCGAGGACGAGGTCCAGAAGCTGACCGACAAATACGTGGCCGAAACCGATACGGCGGTGGAAAAGAAGGTTCAGGAAATCCTCACCCAGTGAGGCGTGCCGCAATTCCCACGAATGGCAGAGCCAATGGCCGAAGGTAGGGCCCGCCACGTCGCCATCATCATGGACGGCAACGGACGCTGGGCGAAGAAACGTCATCTGCCCCGGGTGATGGGGCATCGCAAGGGCGTCGAGGCGGTGCGGGCGCTGGTGCGGTCGCTCCAGTCGATCGATCTCGAATGCCTCACCCTCTACGCCTTCAGCTCGGAAAACTGGAAGCGGCCGGAGGACGAGGTCGACGACCTGATGGAGCTGATGCGGCGGTTCATCAAATCCGACCTTCCCGAATTCATCGAACACAATGTCCGCCTGAAGATTATCGGGGACTGGCAGTCGCTTGCCCCCGATATCGTCGAAATGCTCGAAGATGCGCTGCGCAGGACCGAGAACGGCACCCGAACCCTGGCGGTCGCGTTGAATTACGGTGCGCAGGCGGAGATCGTCGCGGCGGCCCGGGCGGCGGCGGCCGGCGGCGAGATCACCGAGCGCAGCCTTGCCCAGCACCTCTACACCGCCGACCTGCCGCCGCTCGACCTGCTGGTCCGTACCAGCGGCGAGGTACGGCTGTCGAACTTCCTGCTGTGGCAGGCGGCCTATGCCGAGATGCTGTTCACTGAAGTTCTGTGGCCGGATTACACGCCCGATCACCTGAGAGAGGCGCTCGACCATTTCTCGCGGCGGGAGCGGCGCTTTGGCGGACGATGAGGCAGATGCCCCGCCGCGTAAGCGCGACCGGCTGAAGGAACGGGCCAAACGTTACGTCCGCGTTCCGTTTGCCGTCCGCACCTCCGACCTGCCCAAGCGGGTCGCCTCGGCCCTGGTGATGCTGGCCATTGCCGGTGCGGCCCTGTGGGCTGGCGGGATATGGCTGCGGGGGCTGATCGTCCTCGTCGCCCTGGGAACCTATGCCGAGTTCGCCCGGCTGATCTGGCGCGCGACGGCAAACGCCGTGTGGCGGATCGCCGGTCTTGCCGCGGGGCTGATCTATATCGGCGTGGCCGGCCTGTTCCTGACCGCTTTTCCGCTTCCCGTGATCGCGGGCGTCGTGGGTGCGGTGATCTTCGTCGACAGTTTCGCCTACGGCTTCGGGCGCACGCTCGGCGGGCCGAAGATTGCCCCCCGGGTCAGCCCGTCGAAGACCTGGGCGGGCCTTCTTGGCGGGATCGTCGGGGCAAGCCTGTGGGCCTTCATCTGGCTGAACTGGCTGGCGTTTCCTCCGGGGATCGGTGTTACGGTGCCCGTCTTTCCGTTGATCGCGGTCGGGGCGATCGTCGCCGTCGCCGCGCAGTCGGGCGATTTTTTCGAAAGCTGGCTCAAACGCAAGGCCCACATGAAGGACAGTTCCAATCTCATTCCCGGCCATGGCGGCATTTTCGACCGGACCGACGGGCTTATCCCGGTAATCCTTCTTGCCGGCCTGTTCGTGGCCTTGCCGGCATGAGCCGGAGCATCACCATTCTGGGCGCGACGGGTTCGGTCGGCAGTTCGACGCTCGATCTCGTCCGCCGCAACCGCGATGCCTGGCAGGTTCGCGCACTGACCGCGAACACCGACGTGGAGGGGTTGGCAAGCCTGGCGCGCGAGTTCGGGGCGGAATTGGCCGTGATCGCGGAGGACACACGCCTCGCCGATCTGCAACAGGCATTGGCGGGCAGCGGGATCGAGGCGGCCGCCGGCAGGGCGGCGCTGTGCGAAGCCGCGGCCCGCCCTGCCGACATCACGATGGCCGCGATCGTCGGCTGCGCCGGCCTCGGCCCCGTCATGGCCGCGATCGAGCGCGGCGGCACGGTTGCCCTCGCCAACAAGGAGGCGCTGGTCTCGGCTGGCGAGGTGATGACGGCGGCGGTCGAGAAGCATGGCGCCACGCTGCTCCCCGTCGATTCGGAGCATAATGCGATCTTCCAGTGCCTCGAAGGCGGGCGGATCGAGGATGTGCGCTGGATCACCCTCACGGCGAGCGGCGGGCCGCTGCGTACGGTCGCTGATCTGTCCGCCGTCACGCCTGCCCAAGCGGTCGCCCATCCCAATTGGGACATGGGCGCCAAGATCAGCGTCGACAGTGCGACGATGTTCAACAAGGGCCTCGAACTGATCGAGGCGCATCACCTGTTCCCGGTCGGCCTCGACAGGATTCGCATCGTTGTGCATCCGCAAAGCGTCATTCATTCGATGGTGGAGTATCGCGACGGATCGACACTGGCGCAACTCGGGCCATCCGACATGCGCGTGCCGATCGCCTCGTGCCTCGCCTGGCCGGAACGGATGGAGACGCCATGCGCCCCGCTCGACCTGCCGAAATTGGGCGAACTCAGCTTCTTCGAACCGGACGAGGGGCGCTTTCCCGCCACCCGGCTGGCGCGCGAGGCGGCGGCGGAGGGCGGGGCGGCCCCGGCAGTCCTCAACGCCGCCAACGAGGTCGCGGTGGCGGCGTTTCTGGCAGGCAACCTGCCGTTCACCCGTATCGCGGTACTGGTGGAAGACGTGCTGACCCGCGGCAACCGGCCGCCGGCGCCCCAATCGCTCGACGACGTGCTGCAGATCGATGCGGCGGCGCGGCGCCGGGCCGCGGAATACCTGGAGACCGCCTGAGTGGACGGATCGATACCCTGGTGGATGTACATTCTCGGCTTCCCGCTGCTGCTGGGGCCGCTGGTGACCCTGCACGAGCTTGGCCATTATCTCGTCGGCCGGTGGTTCGGCGTCCATGCGGAGGCGTTCTCGGTCGGATTCGGCAAGGAACTCGCCGGGTTCACCGACAAGCGCGGTACCCGCTGGAAGCTGAGCGCGCTGCCGCTCGGCGGTTACGTCCAGTTCAAGGGCGACATGAACCCCGCCAGCATTCCCGACAAGGCCGAGATCGCCGCCGTTCCGCCGGAAGAGCGCGCGGGCAATTTTCACCATGCCGCCCTCGGCAAGCGGGCGCTGATCGTCGCCGCCGGGCCGGCGATGAACATCCTGATCGCGGTCGGCATTTTCGCCGCGTTCTTCATGGCTTTCGGCCGGCCGGTCGCGCCGCCGGTCATCGGCGGATTTGCGGAACGATCGGTCGCCCGGGCGGCCGGGCTGGAGGTCGACGACCGGATCGTTGCCATCGACGGCGCGCCGATCGACGATTTCACCCAGATCCGCGATCGCGTGGCTCTTTATCCCGGCAAGCCGATGACCGTGTCGGTCGAGCGGGATGGCAACCGGCAGGCGTTCGATCTGGTGACGCAGGATTTTACCTTCACCGACGAGCATGGGAACACCGGCAGGATCGGCCTGCTGGGTATTCTCGGCGCGGCACCCGATTTCGAACCGGTCGGTCCGCTCCGCGCGGTCGGGCTGGCCGCCACGGAAAACCTGCGCATCGTGGGCATGATGATCGAAGGCGTGCGCCAGGTCGTGGTCGGCGACCGTTCGGTTCAGGAGCTTGGCGGGCCGGTCAAGATCGCCAAGTTCTCGGGCGAGAAACTGTCGCAGGGGCCGCTGCCTTTCATCGAGTTCGTGGCCCTGATTTCGCTTAACTTGGCATTCATCAATCTGCTGCCAATTCCCGCCCTCGACGGTGGGCACCTGGCCTTCTACGCGGCCGAAGCGGTCCGCCGGAAGCCGCTTGGCGCACGCAGTACGGAGATCGCCTACAGGGCGGGCGTCGCGCTCGTTCTGGCCCTGATGGTCTTCGTCACGATAAACGATCTGGTGACGCTTCCCGGCATCGGGAACTAACCGGGGATAGATTTGAAGGGGCCGGACTGGGGCGGCCGCTTTGCTTGATTGGACGGCTCGCTTCGTGCAGGGGGCGCGCGAACCGCTCCGCCAGCGGTTTTGCCGAATGGAACCTGCCGGACCGGCATAGAAACGAAGTGGACGGGATCTCCTTGTCGATGAACCGATTTGCGACTGCCGCGAAGCGCGATAGCATCCGCCTCACGCGGCTGATGACAGGTCTGCTGGCAGGATCGGCGCTGGCCGGCCTCGGCGCACCCGCCTTTGCCCAGAGCACCGACGTGCCCGCAGGCACCCAGGCCGCCGGCGCGCAGCAGGCGCAAACCGTCGGCGTCGCGCCGACGACGGCGGAGCCGCAGGGCGACGTGGTGCGGTCCATCGCCGTATCGGGTGCCCAGCGGCTCGAGGCGCAGACGATCCTGTCCTACATCCAGCTGCGCCCCGGCGACCGGTGGAGCGCGGCCGTGGGCGACCAGGTCCTCAAGGATCTCGCCGCGACCGAGCTGTTCTCGGATTACAACGTCGCCAACGAGGGCGGCAACGTCGTCATCACCGTGGTCGAGAACCCGGTGATCAACCGCATCATCCTCGAAGGCAACGACCGGATCAAGAACGACAAGATCCTGCCCGAAATCAAGCTGGCGCCGCGGCAGATCTTCACCCGGTCCAAGGTTCGGGCCGACGTTTCCCGCATCATCGAACTGTACAAGCGGCAGGGCCGCTTCGCCGCGACGGTGGAACCCAAATCGGTCCAGCTCAGCCAGAACCGCGTCGATGTCGTGTTCGAGATCAACGAAGGGCCGAAATCCAAGGTCCGTCAGATCAACATCATCGGCAACGAGAAATTCTCCGACGGCGATCTGCGCGACGAGATGGTCACCAAGCAGACCGGCGGCCTGCTGAGCTTCCTCAGCTCGAACACGAGCTACGATCCGGATCGGCTCGCCTTCGACCAGCAGCAGCTGCGCACCTTCTACCTCACCGAAGGCTATGCCGATTTCCGCGTTGTCTCCGCCGTCGCCGAACTGACGCCGGACCGCGAGGATTTCATCATCACCTACGTGGTCGAGGAAGGCGAGCGGTACAAGTTCGGCGACGTCCAGGTCGAAAGCCAGCTGCGCGATTTCGACAGCGCGGCGATGACGCAGCGCCTGCCGATGAAATCAGGCGACTGGTACAATGCCAAGACGGTGGAAAACACGGTCGAGCAGATCACCGAACTGGCCGGCACGTTCGGCTACGCCTTCGCCGACGTCTCGCCCAATTTCACCCGCAACCCCGACACCAAGACGATGGACGTCACCTTCGTCATCCGCGAGGCACCGCGCGTTTATGTCGAGCGGATCGACGTGAACGGCAACACGCTGACGCAGGACAAGGTCATCCGCCGCGAATTCCGCGTGGCCGAGGGCGATGCGTTCAACAGCTTGGCGATCAAGCGGTCGGAAGCGCGGATCAAGTCGCTCGGCTTCTTCCAGGAAAACTTCGAGGTCACTCAGGTCGAAGGCAGCGCCCCCGACCGCGTCGTACTCGAGGCGAATGTCGAGGAGCAGCCGACCGGCGAACTGCAATTGTCGGCCGGCTTCTCGTCGCTGGAAAGCTTCATTCTCGCAGGCTCGATCCGGCAGCGCAATTTCCGCGGCCGTGGGCAGACGATCGGGCTCAGCCTCAATTACTCGCGCTATTCCAAGCAGGCGCAGGTGAGCTTTTCCGAACCCTATCTGTTCGACCGCAACATCTCGCTCGGCGCGGATGTCTATTATCGCCAGTTCGACAACGACTATTTCGATCGCGGGCAAAGCACCTATGCGCAATCGACCATCGGCGGGTCCGTCCGCGCCGGTGTGCCGCTCAGCGAATACATGTCGCTCATCGCGACCTACACGTTGAATTACGACGAGGTCACGCTCGGTTCGCAATTCTTCGCCGACCGGGATGGTGACGGCGTCGCGACCTGCGATCCGCTCTTCGCCAGCCGCTATCTGTGCGAGGCGATCGGCGAGCGTCTGAGCTCGATTTTCGGGCTGACCCTTAATTACAACAATCTCGACAGCGGTTTCCGTCCGACCCGGGGCGAATCCTTCTCGCTGACGGGTGAGATCGCCGGGCTGGGGGGCGACGTGAAATACGGGCGCCTGCGCGGACGCGGCGCCAAATACATGAATCTGGGCTCCAACTTCATCCTTTCCTTCACGGCGGAAGGTGGCTGGATCCGCGCTCTGGAGAACGACGCGGCACCCGGCTTCGACGACGTCCGCCTGAACGACCGGTTCTTCCTCGGCGAACCGCAATTCCGCGGCTTCGATATTCGCGGGGTCGGCCCGCGCATCGTGCGGCTGGCCTATCTCGATAACGACGCGGACCCCGCCACGCCGCCCGTTCTGCAGACGCTGGAAGAATTCCGCGAAAACAATAACGGGCGCAATTCCCTGGACAACGCGCTGGGCGGCAAGGCCTATTATCTGGGTCGGGCGGAGCTTGAAATACCGCTCGGCTCCGGCGCGCAGGAACTCGGCCTGCGGCCTTCGGTATGGGTGGACGTGGGATCGCTGTTCTCGGTGGAGCAGCCGGTGCTGCAGGATTATCCCACTGGCTTGCAGGCGCGAAACCAAGCTGGCGAACTGCTGTACCTCCAGCCGCAGGCAAATGCGGCCCCGTTGACGGTGACCACTCCGACGGCACCGGACGGCACCGCCTATGCGCCCGCGATCATTCCGAATACGAACTTCCGCGAGGTCTTCTACGGCGACAGTCCGAGCCCTCGCATATCGGTTGGCGTGGGCGTCAACTGGAACTCGCCCTTCGGTCCGTTCAGGATCGATGTATCTCACGTACTCAAGAAGCAGGAAGGCGACGATACGAAGACCTTCTCCTTCAATGTAGGAACGCAATTCTGATGAAACTTCTCAGCAAAACCATCGCGGCCGCCGCTCTTGCCGGTGCCGCCTTCACCGCCATGCCGGCTTCGGCGCAGGTCAGCGGCAACATTGCCATCGTCGATGCGCCGCGCGTGTTGATCGGATCGACGGCCTTCCGCAACGCCTACCAGCAGATCGGCACGAACTATCAGGCGCAGGCGACGCAGATCCAGCAGAAGAGCCAGCAGCGCCAGACGCTGCTGCAGCAGCTCGACACGAACAAGGACGGGCAGTTCGATCAGGCGGAACAGCAGGCGGCGCAGAACGCCCCGCAAGCCGCGCAGATCCGCCAGATCGATACCGAACTCGAACAACTGAGCAGCCAGATCGAAATCGCGCGCGTCTATGCGATCGAGCAATTGTTGCAGCAATACCCCACGGTGGTGCAGCAGGTGGTCGACCAGAATTCGATCCAGCTCCTGCTGACGCCCGATGCCGTGGTCTATGCGCCGGGCGCGGCGACGATCAACCAGAAGGTGACCGACGCGCTCAATACGCGGGTGCCTTCGGTTCAGGTGACGCCGCCGGCCAATTACCAGCCGACGCGCAATGCCGTGGGCGTGTATCAGGAAATCCAGGGCGTGCTGGGCGCCGCGCAGGCCGCGCAGGCGCAGCAGCAGGCCCAGCAGGGTCAGGCTCAGCCGGCGCAGCAGCAGCCGACCGGTCGCTGATCGCGGGATCGGGGCAGGGGCTATGAGCGAGACGGGTTTCGACGTGGTGGAGGTGCTGAAGCGCCTCCCCCACCGCTATCCCCTGCTGCTGGTCGACCGGGTGGCCGAACTCGTCCCCGACGAGCGGATCCACGCGGTCAAGGCGGTCAGCTTCAACGAGCAGTTCTTCCAGGGCCATTTTCCCGGCGCACCGATCATGCCGGGTGTGCTCCAGATCGAGGCGCTGGCGCAGGCCGCCGGCGTCCTCGCGGTGGAGAGTCTCGGCCTCGCCGGGTCGGGCAAGCTCGTCTATTTCATGGCGATCGAGAACGCCAAGTTCCGCAGCCCGGTGACGCCGGGCGTGCTGCTCGACCTGAAGGTCTCGTTCGTCCAGAAACGCGCCCGCGTCTGCAAGTTCGCGGGCGAAGCCTCGGTCGACGGCAAGGTGACCTGCGAGGTCCAGTTCACCGCCATGATTGCCGACGCGCCGGAATGATCTTGCAAAACCGATGGCACGCGGTTAAGCGCGCGCCTTTCCCATCATAGCTGGACCGGTCGGAACCGATCCGAAGCTGCAAAGGACGTTCGACATGAAAGCCGACGGGCATCCCGACTATCACACCATCACCGTCAAGATGACCGATGGTACCGAATTCCAGACCCGCTCCACCTGGGGCAAGGAAGGCGACACGCTGGCGCTGGAAATCGACCCGACGAGCCACCCGGCCTGGACCGGCGGCACGCGCCAGCTGCAGGAAGGCGGCCGTGTGGCGGCGTTCAACAAGCGCTTCGGCGGGCTGAACCTCAAGAAGAAGTAAGCCTTCTTCTCGCAAGTTCGAACAAGGGGCGGTCCTGCGGGGCCGCCCTTTTTCGTTCAACGCTGGAACGTTCGATACGGCAGCCGGTCGTTGCGGCGACATCGTTCGCCATGAAGCCGCTGATGTAACCCCCCTGGGCTACCAGTCCATCCTTGCAGCCGATCGCGATACCGGCGTCGCCGTTGATATGGACGACGTCTCCCATAAGCGATACCGCGCAAGGAACCAGCCTCCCTGTAGCAACTCCCAGCTATCTCTCCACAGGTAATTAACCCCAACCCTGCAAAATCAGGCACTTAGGCTGTCAATAGTTTTCTTCGAGATTTTCAGGGAGAGAAAAGTTTTCGAAATTCGGGTGCAGCGCTGTATACGGGACACAGGCACTCGCACTGGAACACAAGACCTAGCGCGAGGGACGGTGAGCGAAGCAGGTTGAAGGCCAATCGGCCCCTTCCGAAAGGGCACGATGCGAACGCTCACCGTCTGCGCCTACTTATGCCCTAACGGCAGCGCAGGTGCAAGCGCATCCCCTCACAGACAGAGCCACAGGGCGCACCAAGCGCCTTGTCGCGGCGTAGCTTCAAGCGGCACTTTCGTTATGACCTTGGTCCCGCCGGTGACACTGGTGACGCCATACAGAAGCGCGGCCACGCCCCCGAAGACGACGGCGATGATTCCGGTCGCCGCGAGTCGGGGGTGGTTGCCTACCACCCCCACGGCTTCTCACGATACCACTTGGTCAGCACGTATTTCGCGCCCCGGCGCACTTTCATGCCGTGATGGATAGTGTTCGGGTTCTCCGCCCCGTTCTCGCGTCGGTTGTTCCACGCGAGCAATTTGCCCGCCTCGGGTTGGAAGGTCTTTTTCAGCGCCTTGAACCGGGTCGCCCCGCCGGCTTCCACATCGTTCAGGTAGATCATGAAGGTCCAGGTGCGCTGACCCGCCACGCTGCAATATTTTTCCCAGTCCTGCCCGCCGCGATTGAAGTAGTCACAATGCGGTTTGAATTCCTGCCCGACGTCGTAGCGCTGGCCCTGCAACGGTTCGCCGTGCGCGGGATCGATGCCGTTCAACCGATGCAAGGCATCCTCCAGCGCGCGCACCGCCGGCTCGTTCGCCGCCAGGTCGCAGGTCTCGCTGGTGCGGAAATAGCGATCGTCGCCTTCATCGGCGAGGGTGGAGGGGCGGCGGTCCTTCTCGATCAGCGCGATCAGTTCGGCGCACAGCTCTGGCCGCACGAAATCGCGCAGCTGGAACAGCTCCACCTTGTTGCTCGGCACTTTCTGCACGCTCGGGTGGGACAGCAGCGTTGCGGCAGAGGATTCGCCCGGTCCGGTCATGGTGGATCCATGTGGCACCGGCGATCGGCTCGCAAGTGCCGAAAGATAATTGCGCGAAACGGCTCTATCGCGCTTTTTCGCTTTCCTCGCACTGCGGGTTATGCAACACGATCGCGATGTCGCGCCAAGCGGGTTGACGCCCGCGACCCCGCGTCTATGTGCCGCTTTCCCGGCGATGTCCGGGGGCGTGTGGCGATCGTAGCTCAGTTGGTTAGAGCGCCGGTTTGTGGTACCGGAGGTCGCGGGTTCGAACCCCGTCGATCGCCCCATTTTCCCGTGATGCAGCCGCCGAAGATGAAACACTTGCGGGATTGCGGATAGATGACGGCGTTTTGGACCGAAGCGGATTACGACGATCACGAACTGGTCGAACTGGTGCGCGATCCCGATAGCGGGCTGACCGCGATCATCGCCCTGCATTCCACCCATCTCGGCCCCGGCGCGGGCGGCACGCGGTTCTGGCATTATGCCGAGCCGAAGGATGCCATGCGCGATGCGCTGCGCCTCAGCCGCGGGATGAGCTACAAGAACGCGATGGCCGGCCTGCCGATGGGCGGGGGCAAGGCCGTGATCCTGGCCGATGAAGCGCGGAACAAGTCGCCCCAGATGCTCGCCGCGTTCGCAGATGCGGTCGATGGGCTGGCGGGGCGCTATGTCACAGCGGAAGACGTCGGCATCACCGAGGCGGACATGGCCGCGGTGGCGCAGCGCACGCAATATGTCTCCGGCCTGCCCACCGAGGGGGACGAGGCGGCCGGCGGCGATCCCGGGCCGTTCACCGCGCTCGGCATCTTTCTTGGCATCAAGGCGGCGGTGAAGCACAAGCTCGGCAAGGACAGCGTCGAGGGTGTTCACGTCGCGATCCAGGGCACCGGCAGCGTCGGTGGCGGGGTCGCCCGACTGCTCGCCAAGGACGGGGCGAAGCTGACCCTGTCGGATATCGACGGCGAACGGGCGCAGGCGCTGGCGGCGGAACTGGGCGCCGATACGGTGAGCCACGAGGCGATCATGTCGGTCCCGTGCGATGTGTTCAGCCCCAATGCGCTCGGCGCCATCCTCGACGAGGAAGGGATCGGCCGGCTCGATTGCAAGATTGTTGCGGGCGGCGCGAACAACCAGTTGAAGCGCGAGGAACACGGGCCGATGCTGGCCGAACGCGGCATCCTCTACGCGCCCGATTATGTCATCAATGCCGGCGGGATCATCTCGGTGACGTTCGAATATCTCGCGCGGCAGGACGGTTCGCGCTGCGACATCAACGAGGTGCGCAAGCGGATCGCGCAGATTCCGGCGCGGCTCGAGGATATCTGGCGGACCAGCGACGAAACCGGCGTCTCGCCCGACCGGGTGGCGGACCGTATGGCGCAAAAGCTGATCGGCCGCTGACGCTCTTCACTTGCGGGTCAGGCGCGCCCCTGTAAAAGCGACCGCGACATCGACATGCATGGCTTTGCCAATCCGAAACGCTTTCTGGGGCTAGCACGCTGGCTCACGCCCCTGTTGCTCGCCAGCGGCCTGCTGGTTGCGGGCGGCGCGCTGGCGTGGGGGCTGTTCGCGGTCCCGCCCGACCGGTTGATGGGCGAGACGGTGCGGATCATCTTCATCCACGTTCCCGCCGCCTGGCTCGGCATGGCGGGGTGGAGCGCGATCGCGGTCGCGAGCCTCGTCTATCTCGTCTGGCGCCATCCGCTCGCCGCAATCGCGGCGCGGGCGGCGGCGGTGCCGGGGCTGGTGTTCGCGGTCGTGTGCCTCATCACTGGTTCGATCTGGGGGCGGCCCACCTGGGGCACCTGGTGGGTGTGGGACGGCCGGCTGACCTCGATGCTGGTGCTCGCCTTCCTCTACGTCGCCTATATCGCGCTGGCCCAGGCGGCGGAGCGCGAGGGGGTTTCCGCGCGCATTCCGGCGATCTTCGGGCTGCTTGGCGCGGTCAACATCCCGATCATCAATCGCAGCGTGGTGTGGTGGAATTCCCTCCACCAACCGCCCAGTATCACGATGGGAAAGAGCGCGATCGACGCTGCGTTCCTCGTGCCGCTGCTGCTCGCCGCGCTGGGTTTCTCGCTGATCTTCGGCGGCGTGGTGCTTGCGCGGATGCGGGCCCTGCTGGCCGATCGGCAGGCCGAAGCTCGGCTGCGGCGCAAGGCGCTGGAAGCGGTCTGATGCGCGAGACGCTGGATCAATGGCCGTTCGTGATTGCCGCCTTCGCGGTCGCCATCGTCGCCACGCTGGCGCTGGTCGCGTGGAGCTGGATCGCGATGCACCGCGCCGAGGCGAAGCGCGAACGGGCGCGCCGGCGATGAGCGCGATGAAACCCAAGCATCAGCGGCTCGTGCTGGTGGTGCTGGCGCTGATCGCGCTGGTCGCGGCGGCGCTGCTGGCCGTGTATGCGCTGCGCAATCAAGCGAGCTATTTCTACCTGCCCGAACAGATGCGCGACGATCCGCCAGCTGTGGGCCAGGCGGTGCGGCTGGGCGGCATGGTCGAACCAGGCTCGCTGATGACGCAGAGCGACGGGGTGACGATCAATTTCGCCGTCACCGGCCGCGAAAGCTCGCGCATTCCGGTTCGCTTCTCGGGCATCGTGCCCGACCTGTTCGTCGAAGGTTCTGGCGTGGTCGCCGAAGGGCGGCTGGGTCCCGACGGGGTCTTTCTTGCCGACAATCTCCTCGCCAAGCATGACGAGAATTACGTGCCGCGCGAACTCGAAGGCATGGGCGAGCATCAGGCCGCCGAAATGGCCGAGGAAACGACGGTCGGCCTCCAGTGATCGCGGAACTCGGCCTTGCCGCATTGTGGCTCGCCGCCGCGCTGGCCTTCCTCCAGATGGCGGCGGGGGCGCTGGCGCTGCGCGCGGGGCCGGACAGCGAGATCGCCCGGCTGACCCGGCCCGGTGCGGTGGTGCAGGGCGCTCTGGCGCTCGTCTCGTTCGCCGCATTGCTGTATGTGTTCGCGGTGACCGACCTGTCGGTGGCGTTGGTCGCGGCCAATTCGCATTCGCTGAAACCGTGGATTTACAAGGTCTCGGGGGCGTGGGGCAATCACGAGGGCTCGATGCTGCTGTGGGTCACGGTGATGGCGCTGGCAGGCGGGCTGATCGCGCTGGTGGAACGGCGTCTGCCGGAACGCACCATGCAGGCGACGCTCGCCGCGCAGGGCTTCGTCGCGCTCGGGTTCTACGCCTTTCTGCTGCTCAGTTCCAACCCGTTCGCGCGGCTCGAACCGGCGGCGCGCGAAGGGCTGGGCCTTAACCCGCTGTTGCAGGATATCGGCCTCGCGCTGCATCCGCCGACGCTCTATCTCGGCTATGTCGGCCTGTCGGTGGCCTTCAGTTTCGCGGTCGGCGCATTGCTCACCCGGCAGGTCACGCCGGATTTCGCCCGCGTCATGCGGCCCTGGGTGCTGGGGGCGTGGATCTTCCTCACCCTAGGCATCACGGCGGGCAGCTACTGGGCCTATTACGAGCTTGGCTGGGGCGGCTGGTGGTTCTGGGACCCGGTCGAGAACGCCTCGCTGATGCCCTGGCTCGCGGCGACGGCGCTGCTGCATTCGGTCTCGGTCCTGGCCTCGCGCGATGCGCTGCGGGTGTGGACGATCATGCTCGGCGTCGTGGCCTTTTCGATGAGCATGGTCGGCACCTTCCTCGTGCGCTCCGGCATTCTTACCAGCGTCCATGCCTTCGCGGTCGATCCGGAACGCGGCAGTTTCATCCTCGCGCTGCTGGCGATCTATATCGGCGGGGCGCTGCTGCTGTTCGCCCTGCGCGCCGCGACCATTTCGGAAGGGGAGCGGTTCTCTGTCGCCAGCCGGGAAGGGGCGCTGGTGTTCAACAACGTCATGCTCAGCGGCATCCTCGCGATCGTGCTGCTCGGCACGCTGTACCCGCTGCTGACCGAGGCGTTCGGGGTGCGGGTCTCGGTCGGGCCGCCCTATTTCAATCCGGTATCGGCGATCTTCGCCATTCCGATGTTCGCCGTCATGGCGGTCGGCCCGCTGCTGCGCTGGCGGCGGGACCGGTGGGGGCGGATCGGCAAGCAACTGGCGCTGATCGCGGCGCTGCTGCTGGCCGGGCTGGTGCTGATCAGCATGATCGGCGGGATCGCGCTGTTGCCGCTGCTCGGCCTGGCTTTCGCTCTTGCGCTTGGCGTGGCGAGTTTCCTGCCCCTGCGCGGGCGGCGGTTGGCGCGAACGCCGCTGGCGACCTGGGGCATGGTGATCGCCCATTTTGGCATCGCCGTCTCGCTGTTCGGCATGGCGAGCGAAAGCGCCTTCTCGACCGAGCGGCTGGCGGCGCTCGAAATCGGGCAGGCGACCACGGTGGGGCCCTGGCAGGTCGAACTCGCCGCGGTCGGGCCGCAGGCCGGCCCGAACTGGACCGCGCTGGCCGGGCAGATGGTCGCGCGATATGACGGCGGCAACCCGGTCGAGATCGTGCCGATGGCGCGCAGTTTCTGGGCGCCGCCGCAGCAGACCAGCGAAAGCGTGCTCGTCACCCGGTGGAACGGGCAGCTTTACGCCGTGCTGGGCGACGCGGCCGAAGGCGGGCGTTGGCAGGTGCGCCTGTGGTGGAAGCCGTTCGTCACCTTCATCTGGTATGGCGGCGGATTGATCGCGCTGGGCGGCATGCTCTCGCTGATCGGGCGGGTGGCGGGCGACCTCAAGCGCCGCCGGGTCCGTCGCCGGGCAAGGCAGCGCCGCGAAGACGCGGAGGTGCCGGCATGAACTGGCGGCTCTGGCTTCCCCTGACGGCGTTCGTCGCATTCCTCGCCATCGCGGCCTACAGCATGTCGCAGCCGAAGGACGATTTCGTCCGCAGCGAGATGGTAGGCGAACCGCTTCCCTATTTTTCTCTGCCCCCGGCGGCCGAAGGCCAGCCCGGCGTCTCCAGCACGGATTTTGCCGACGGCAAGCCCCGCCTGCTCAACATCTGGGCGAGCTGGTGCCTGCCCTGCATCGCCGAGGCGCCGCAGCTTGCCGAACTGGAGCGGCAGGGCGCCGAAATCGTCGGCGTGGCGATCCGCGACAAGCCAGAAGACATTGCCGCCTTCCTGGCAGAGCATGGCAATCCCTATACCAGCATCGGGCGCGACGATCTGTCGGAAGTGCAGCTGGGCATCGGCTCGTCCGGCGTGCCCGAAACCTTCGTGATCGATGGCAAGGGGGTCATCACCTATCAGCATATCGGCGACATCCGCGAAAGCGACGTGCCGCTGCTGCTGGAACAGCTGCGCGAGGCGGGGGCGTGAGGCGCGCCGTCCTGCTGGCCGTTCTGATGGGCGCCCCGCTCGCGGCGCAGGACGCCATGCCGCCGGCGCCCTATGCCTATCGCCAGCTCGACGATGCCGCGCAGGAGGCAGAGGCGCAGGATCTCATGGAAACGCTGCGCTGTCTCAAATGCCAGAGCCAGTCGATCGCCGACAGCGACGCGCCGATGGCGGGCGACATGCGCCATCAGGTCCGCATCCGCATCGCTGCCGGGGAGGATCCCGCCGAAGTGCGCGGCTGGCTGATGGATCGCTATGGCGACTATGTCAGCTACTCCCCGGCGATGAATGTCAGGACCTGGCCGCTGTTCGCCGTGCCGGGAGTCCTCATCCTGATTGCCGCCGCCGTGCTGTTTCGCCGGTTCCGGCGCGCGCGATGAGCTGGGTCGTCATCCTCGCGCTGGCGGCGGTCGCATTCGTGCTGGGGGCCGTGGTCCTGCGGCTCGACCGGTCCGGCTGGGCGTTGTTCGGGGCGGCCCTGCTGTTCGGATTGACCGGATACGCCTTGCAGGGCTCCCCCGAACTGCCCGCGCAGCCCGCAATTGCCGCGGCGCAGAGCAACGATGCCGGCGCGCGCATGGTGGCGGCGCGGCGGCAGTTCTTCGATGCAGGGCGCATGCCGTCGAACTGGGTGGTGACCGCCGATGCCTTCGCCAGGCGCGGCGATTACGAGGAAGCCGCGCAATTCTATCGCGCCGCGGTCGAGAACGACTCGAACGATACCGAGGGCTGGATCGCACTCGGCCTGGCGCTGATCCAGCATGCGGACGGCAATGTGACCCCGCCAGCTCTTTATGCCCTGAAACAGGCGCGCGCGATCGCGCCGGCGAACGGGGCTGCGCAATATTTCCTCGGCCTGGCGAGCCTGCAAGGCGGCGATGTCGCCCGGGCGCGCGAATACTGGGCCGATGCGCTGGCGCAGGCCCCCGGCAACGCGGAATGGCGCGAGGCGGTGCAGCTGCAATACCAGATGCTCCAGCAGACCACGGGGCAAACGCCGCCGCTTCGCTGACCCCACGGACCTTCGCACCTGCGAGATAGTGTTGCGGGTGTTTTCCAACACTGCTAATCGCCGCCGCCTTGCCGCAGGACAGGTTGCGTCCGGGCAGGGTGGACATACGATGCGAGAAAGCACTTTCCTCCCATGAGCCAGACGGCAGCGCCCATCGTCGACCCGGCGCCGGAAGGCGTGGAGGGTGCGCCCGGTCACGGCAGCGGATCGCGGTCCGCACTCGCGCTGGGCGCGATCGGCGTGGTGTTCGGCGATATCGGCACCAGTCCGCTCTACGCCTTTCGCGAGACGTTCCTGGGATCGCACAGCCTCGCGATCGATACCCTGCATATCTACGGGGTCGTCAGCCTGATCTTCTGGTCGATGACGCTGATCGTCTCGATCCAGTACGTCTCGATCCTGATGCGGGCGGACAATAAGGGGCAGGGCGGCACACTGGCGCTGGTCGCCTTGCTGACCCGGCATATCGGCGGCTCGCGCTATGGCTGGATCACGGTCCTGCTCGGCGTATTCGCGACGGCGCTGTTCTATGGCGACAGCATGATCACGCCCGCGATCTCGGTGCTTTCGGCGGTCGAGGGGCTGACGGTCGTCAATTCCAGCCTCAAACCGCTGGTCATCCCGATCGCGCTGGTGCTGCTCATCTTCCTGTTCCTGATCCAGAAACGCGGCACGGCGGCGGTGGGCAAGCTGTTCGCGCCGATCATGATCGTCTATTTCCTCGTGATCGCCGTGCTCGGCACGATCCAGATCGTTCAGAACCCGTATATCCTGCAGGCGCTCAACCCGATCTGGGCGGTGCGCTTCTTTGCGACAGACGGCACGATCGCGTTCCTGGCGCTGGGTTCGGTCGTCCTTGCGGTGACCGGATCGGAAGCGCTCTATTCCGACATGGGCCATTTCGGGCGCGGGCCGATGCGGCTGTCGTGGTTCGGGTTCGTGATGCCGTGCCTGCTGCTCAACTATTTCGGGCAGGGCGCGATGATCGCGGCAATGGACCCGGCTGAAACCGCCGCCGCGATGGAGAGCCCGTTCTTCATCATGGCGCCCGAATTCCTTCGCCTGCCCCTCGTCCTGCTGGCCACGGCGGCCACGTTCATCGCCAGCCAGGCGGTCATTTCGGGCGCGTTCTCGATCACCCACCAGGCGATCCAGCTCGGCTTCATCCCGCGCCTGTCGACCGAACACACCAGCGCGAGCGAGCGGGGGCAAATCTACATCCCGTTCGTCAACAACGCGCTGATGGTCTCGGTCATCCTGCTGGTGCTGATGTTCCAGAGTTCGAGCAATCTTGCCGCCGCCTATGGCATCGCCGTGACCGGCGCGATGTTCATCGACACGATGCTGATGGGCGTCCTGCTGCTCGCGGTGTGGAAGTGGAAATGGTGGCTGGCCCTGCCGGTGTTCGTCGTGTTCCTGTTCGTCGACGGGGCCTATTTCGCGGCCAACCTGCCCAAGGTGCCGGACGGGGGCTGGTTCCCGCTGTTCATCGGGGCGATCGCCTTCACCTTGCTGACCACCTGGGCCAAGGGCCGCAACCTCATGCGCGAGCGGATGAGCGAGGTTGCCCTGCCGATCGAGATCTTTGCCAAATCGGCCAAGAACAGCGCCACGCGCGTGCCCGGCACCGCGATCTTCATGGCCAGCCAGACGGCGGGCGTGCCTTCGGCGCTGCTCCACAACATCAAGCACAACAAGGTGCTGCACGAGCGGGTGATCATTCTCACCGTGCTGATCGACGATTCACCCTATGTCGCGCCCGACCGGCGCTGCGAGCTGGAGGATCTGGGCGACGGGTTCTACCGTGCCGTGCTGCATTACGGCTTCATGGAAGAAACTGACGTGCCGCAGGGGCTGAAAAGCATGACCCGCTGCGGCGGCGCGTTCGACATGATGCACACCAGCTTCTTCCTCAGCCGCCAGACCCTGCTGCCCAGCGCCAATCCCGGCATGATGCTGTGGCGCGAGCGGATCTTCGCCTGGATGCTGCGCAACGCGGCAACCGCGATGGACTTCTTCCGCCTGCCAACCAACCGGGTGGTGGAGTTGGGGAGCCAAGTGGAGATTTAGGGGTAAGGCTACCAAAACCGGTCGTTCGGCTAACGACCCATTGCGGACGATGATAATCCCGTTCATGCTCCGCTTAGGCCATGCTGTATGCTAGGAGCATTAGATGAGTTTTCTGGAGCCACAATCTTTAACCAGTCGCCAGAAAGCGGCGGCAGTCATCACGATCATGCTGATGGTTCCGGTGTTTCTTGACGTATTAAATCTGATTGATTTGGGCAGTCTCAGATTGGCTCCGTTCCTCTTGCTGATGATCGTGACGCCGTTCACACTACCAGAGAAGACAGAATCTGGCCGCGCAGGGTAATTGTTCCAGCGGATTGCTCACGTTCCAAGTTCTTAGTTTCCACTTGCCACCCTAAATTCAGACGCTCGAGGCTTTCGTAAGCTGCGCCAACAGCAGACCAAATGTTTCCCAAGGCCCAGTGCTGCCACACTGAGTCGTTTTCTGCTTCAGGTATCACACAAGACCTCACCCCGTCGGCGGTTCGTCCTTCACCACCGCGTCCTTGTCCTCCAGCGAAAGGCCATGGCGCAGCAGCATCGGGATCTGGGTAAAGGTGAACACGAAGGTCAGCGGCAGGAACACCCAGATCTTCGCCCACAGCCAGCTTTCGAAATCCATCATCCGCACCAGCACCTCGTTCAGCGCGGCCAGCGCGAAGAAGAAGAACCCCCAGTTGCGCGACAGTTTCAGCCAGCCGGCATGGTCCACGCCCTCAAACGCCGCCTCCAGCAATACCTGCAACCACGCCCGGCCGCGCAGCCAGCCGATCACCAGCACCGTGCCGAACAACAGGTAGATCGCGGTCGGCTTGAATTGGATGAAGCGTTCGTCGCGCAGCCAGATCGTAAGCCCGCCGAAGCCGACGATCAGCGTGGTCGACAGGATCAGCATCGGGCTGACATGGCCGAACTTCCACTTGCTGAACGCCAGCGCCACCACGGCGGCCAGCATGAAGGCGATCGTGCCGTAGATCACTGCCGCGATCTCGCCGAAGGTCGAGGTTTCGGGCGGCTGGTAGAACTTGTACACGCCGAGGAACACGACGAGCGGGCCGTAATCGACCAGCGTGTTGAGCCACCCGGTCTTGGGCTTGGGCTTTTCCTCGGCCATCACGCCACCCCCGCGATTACGCGCGCAACCAGGTCGGGGTCGAACGGTCGCAGATCGTCGAGTTTCTCGCCCACGCCGATGGCATGGATCGGCAAGCCGTATTGCTCCGCCGCCGCGACCAGCACGCCGCCGCGCGCCGTGCCGTCGAGCTTGGTCATGACGAGGCCGGTCACTCCGGCGACTTCGCGGAACACGTCGATCTGGCTGAGCGCGTTCTGCCCGTTGGTCGCATCGAGCACGAGCACGACGTCGTGCGGCGCCTCCGGGTTGAGCTTGCCCAGCACGCGGCGGATTTTCGACAGCTCGTCCATCAATTCGCGCTTGTTCTGGAGGCGGCCCGCCGTGTCGACCACCAGCACGTCTGTGCCCCGGTCGGTGGCGGACTTGACCGCGTCGAACACGATGCTGGCGGGATCGCCGCCCTCGGGCCCGCGCACCAGCGGCACGCCGACCCGGTCGGCCCAAGTGGCGAGCTGGCCGATGGCGGCAGCGCGGAAGGTGTCCCCGGCGGCCAGCATGACCTCGTAATCGTCTTCCTGGAACAGGTGCGCGAGTTTGGCGATGGTGGTCGTCTTGCCGCTGCCATTGACGCCGATCACTAGCACCACCTGCGGGCGAGGGAAGGCGGTGATTTCGAGCGGCTTGGCGACCGGGCGCAGGATCGCGGCGATCTCTTCGGCCACCGCTTCCTTCAGTTCCTGCGCGCTGATCTCCAGCCCGAAGCGTTTTTCGGCAAGCTTCGCGCGGATGCGCGCCGCCGCGCTCGGCCCGAGGTCGGACATGATCAGCGCATCCTCGACATCGTCGAGCGTCGCATCGTCGAGCTTTGCGGTGCCGACGACTTCGGTGAGATTGCTCGCCAGCCGTTCGGAGGTCTTGCGAAAGCCGCCGAACAGCCGCTCTTTCCAGCTGGGCGTGCTCATATCAGAATTGTATCCTCGATCCGGGTGGGGGCGATGTGGGCGATGGTGCCGGCCTGCGCGCCGGGCGGCGCCGCGACGCGGGCGAAGTTTTCCGCATGGCCGGTTCCGTCCCGCTCCACAAGGATGGCGAGAGGCTGGCCAATCAGCGATCCGAGCCAGGAATCGCGAACCTCTGCCACGGCGGCGCGCAATTGCGCCGCGCGGGCCTTCACCGTTTCGCGCGGCACCTGCGGCATCCGCGCGGCCGGCGTGTCGTGGCGGGGGGAGTAGGGGAAGATATGGCCGTGGACGATTTGCAGCTGCCGTATGATGGCGAGATTGGCGTCGTGGTGGTCCTCGCTCTCGGTCGGAAAGCCGGCAATGAGGTCGGCGCCGATGGCGATATCCGGCCGCCGCACCTTGAGCCGACCGACCAGCCGCACCGCATCGGCGCGCAGATGGCGGCGCTTCATCCGCTTGAGGATCAGATCATGGCCATGCTGCAGCGAGAGATGGAGGTGCGGCATCACCCGCGCTTCGCCGGCAAGAAGCTCGAACAGCAGCGGATCGATCTCGATCCCGTCGAGCGAGGACATGCGCAGCCGCCGCAGCGTCGGAAACAGCAGCAGGATCGCCGCGACCAGTTCGCCGAGCGGCGGTTCGCCGGGCAGATCGTGGCCCCAGCTGGTCACGTCGACCCCGGTGAGGACGATTTCCTGCGCCCCCTCGGCCAGGTGCCCCTCGATCTCGCGGCAAACGGCATCGATCGGCTGCGACCGGCTCGGGCCGCGCCCCTGGGGAATGATGCAGAAGGTGCAGGCATGATCGCAGCCGTTCTGGATGGCGATGAACGCCCGCGTGTGCCGGGACGGGGCAGGGCGGGGGGCGGGCGCGATGTTCCATGCCCGGGGATCGAGCTTGGCGGCATTGGCGACGAAGCCGTCCACCTCCGGCATCCGGGCAAGGTCCGCCCGCTCCGTCTCGGCTGCGCAGCCGGTCACCAGCAGTCGCGCATCGGGGTTGGCGCGGCGGGCGCGGCGGATCGCCTGCCGCGTCTGGCGCACCGCCTCGCTCGTGACCGCGCAACTGTTGACGACGATCGTATCGCCCGCATCGCCCAGCATTGCACGAATACGCTCGCTCTCGGCCAGATTGAGGCGGCAGCCGAGCGAGATCACCTGCGCTTGCGGACCAGGCCCGCTCACGCGAAGTCGCGCCATTCGAACGTGCCACGAAAGCTTTCCTTCGCCGGCCCGCTCATTTGAATCGAACCGCACCCCGACCACGCGATCTCCAGCGCGCCGCCGGGCAGGGCGACCGTGACCGGCGAGCGGACCAGCCGGCGCCGGATCGCGGCGACCGCCGTGGCGCAGGCTCCGGTGCCGCAGGCGCGCGTCAGCCCGGCGCCACGCTCCCACACGCGCAGACGGATGCGGTCTTCGCTTTCGATGGTGGCGACGTTCACGTTCACTCGCTCGGGAAACAGGGGATCGTTCTCGATCAGCGGGCCGAGGGTTTCCAGCGGCACCGCATCGCAGTCGTTCACGAAAAAGATCACATG
Organism: uncultured Erythrobacter sp.; assembly: GCA_947501005.1. GTDB lineage: Bacteria > Pseudomonadota > Alphaproteobacteria > Sphingomonadales > Sphingomonadaceae > Qipengyuania. The sequence goes on from CANMTU010000001.1 coordinate 879,754, forward strand.
CGGATTGCCGACGTTCACCGCGACCGGATCACCGAGCATGTCCCAACCGACCGGCATGGCGGCGGTATCCATCGCATAGGCCAGCGGGATGGCGTCCCAGGCGAAAGCCGGTGCGCCCATGTCGACCTTGGCGCCCCCGTCCGACAACGATACATCGAGGATGCGGTCCGCCGTCTCAATTCGGCAATCATGGCCGATCAGCAGTGCGACCGCGCGTGCCGCATTGCCGCAGGCGCCGACTTCGCCGCCATCGGGGTTGTATATCCGCATCCGTACATCCGCCCGATCGCTCGGCGAGAGATGCAGCAATTGGTCGCAGCCGACGCCGGTATGCCGGTCCGCGATCGCGCGCGCGGTCGCCGCATCGGGCGGAGGCAGGTTCTGAGTCCGGGCGTCGAGCACGACGAAATCGTTGCCCAGGCCGTGCATCTTGATGAATTCGACGCGCATCGCCGCGCATCTATGCGCTGGCTGGCACAGCGTCCAGTGTCAGCCGGCTTTTGCGCCCTCGTTCCGGCTGTCGGCCGCAGCGCCGTGAAAGTCGCATGCCGGCAGCCGCTCGGACCCGGCGGTGCGCATCAGGCCGCTCTTCTCCAGCCGCTGGCGCACGGCATCGGCCGGTTCGGGCATGCCGTAGTGATAGCCCTGGCCTTTCATGCTGCCCATGCCGCGCAGCACGTCGCGCACGGTCTCGTCCTCGATGCCTTCCGCGGTGACCGGCAGTTTCAGCCCGCGGCTCATCGAGACGATCGCATCGACGAACTGCTTGCTATCGTCCTCGTGCCGCAGGCCGCCGATGAAGCTGCGATCGATCTTCAGCCGGTCGAACGGCAGGCTGCGCAGCTGCGAGAAGCTTGAATAGCCGGTGCCGAAATCGTCGAGGCTGATATGCACGCCCTGATTGCGCAGGCTGGTGATCATCGAGCGCACCAGGCCGACATTCTCGTGCAGGCAGCTTTCGGTTATCTCGATATCGAGCCGCTGCGGCGCGAAGCGGTGGGTGACGAGGAGTTTGAGGATCTTCTGCGCGAACCACGGATCGCGCATCTGCACCGGCGAGATGTTGACCGACAGGGTCAGGCGCTCGTCCCACTCGTTCGCATCCTGGAACGCCTGCGCCATAAGCGTCTCGCTCATCTCGGCGATCACGCCCATATCCTCGGCGATCGGGATGAAGATGTCGGGCCCGATCACGCCCAGTTCGGGCGAGATCCACCGGGCGAGCATTTCGAAGCCGGTCAGTTCGCCGGTCTCGAGATCGATCTGCTGTTCGTAGAACGGCACGAACTCGTTATTGGCCATGCCCTTACGGATGCCGGTCTCGAGCTCGTTGCGGAACCGCAGTTCCGATTCCATCGCATCCTCGAACCATTCGAAGCGGTTCTTGCCCTTCCGCTTGGCGTGATACATCGCGATATCCGCCTTGTGCATCAAGCGCTGCGAATCGCCGGCGGCGCATTCTTCCGCCGAGAGGCTGGCGGTGCTGGCGATCCCGATCGACATGGTCACCTCGATCGCCAGATTGCGATGCTGGACCGGGGCCGAAACGGTATCGATCAGACGCGCGGCGAAATGGTCGACCGCTTCGGGCTGGGCCGGGCGATACGGCAGCAGGCAGACGAACTCGTCGCCGCCGAGCCGGGACAGCAGGCCATTGGGCGGAAGCAGCGCGGCGATCCGCCGGGCGGTGGCCTTCAGCACCGCGTCGCCCGCCGAATGGCCGTTGAGATCGTTGACCTGCTTGAAATTGTCGAGATCGATGACGATCGCCGCCAGCGGACTGTCGGCAACGTTGCGGCCGGACATCGCCGCGCTGGCAGCGACGGCGAAGCTGCGGCGGTTGAGGCAGGCGGTCAGGTGGTCGATCTCCGCCAGCCGGCGCATCTGGGCTTCCGCCGCGCGATGTTCGGCCAGCTGTGCGGACAGTTTCCTGTATCGGTGCCACCCGAAGATGATCAGCGCGACGTTCAGCACGAGGGCATTGGTCAGCGCCACGTCGGGCGGCGCGGCATGCCCTTTCCATGCCTGCACCAGATGCGGCAGGATCGCGCTTGCGGTGATGGTGAACAGGACGATCGCGGCCAGCGCGATGACGAGCGAGAGCCGGTCGCATTCCGCACCGGATACGGCAGGGGCTGGCGATGCAGCCTCGTCCGATCCGTGATTTTCAGAATGCTCGGTCAATTTCGGTCGCCCCCCTGAAGGCTGTCCCACCGAATAGGGGTCGGCGACTAAAATCCCGTTAATTCGCCATGGAACGGGCGGGAACAGGGCCGCGGCGGCAGCCGTTGCCTATTCGTGCGGACCCTCCGCGCGCGGCTCCGGTCGATTTTCGCGAACAGATTAGGGAACATGCCTTGGCCCGTTACTGGCTTATGAAATCCGAACCCGACGCCTATAGCTGGGACGACCTCGAAGCCGAGGGTGAAGGGCTGTGGGACGGGGTGCGCAACCACCGGGCGAAGAACAATCTCGCCGCCATGAGCGTGGGCGACCAAGCGTTCTTCTATCACTCCAATATCGGCAAGGAGATCGTCGGCATCGTCGAGATCACCGAGACGGGGCTGACCGATCCGAGCGACGAGAGGGGCAAATGGGCCGCCGTGAAGGTCAAGCCTAAGACCAAGCTGCCCCACGGCGTCAGCCTGAAGGACATGAAGGCGGCCGAGCAACTGGCGGATTGCGAACTGGTTACCCAGTCGCGCCTGTCGGTGGCCGAGATCAAGCCTCAGGAATGGTCGATCATCCTTTCGATGGCGGGCATCTGACTATTCGCCGCGCAATTTGCTGACCGTCGCCCCGCTCGCGGCCAGCTGTTCGATGTCGATCTTGCAGTGGACAAGGCGCAGCCCGCTACGGCCCTTGGCGGCGACCAGCGCGTCCTTGAACTGCTCGGTCGTCGCGGCGAAGGCGCTCCACGCCCCGTAAGCGACGCCCAGCGCGGCAAAATCGGGATTGGCGAGGCGCGTGCCGCTGATCCGCGCATCGCCGGGAAACTCGCGCTCCTGATGCATGCGGATCGTGCCGTAAGTCCCGTTGTCGACCACGATGACGATGAGGTTCGCGCCGTGCTGTGCCGCGGTCGCCAGTTCCTGCGCGTTCATCAGGAAATCCCCGTCCCCGGCAACCGCCACCACCATCCGTTCGGGAAAGCGCAGCGCGGCGGCAACAGCGGCGGGCAGGCCGTATCCCATCGCCCCGGCGGTGGGCGCAAGCTGGCTCGGCCATCCTTCGTAGCGCCAGTAGCGGTGCCACCAACCGGCGAAATTGCCCGCGCCGTTGCAGATAATCGTGTCGTCCGGAAGCGTATCGCGCATGAACTGGACGCCGCTTGCCATGTCGAGCGCGAAACCGGCTGGGTGTGCGGTCGCCCAGTCCTGCCATTCGGCGTTTGCCTGCGCGCCGGCATCGAAATCGATCCCGTCGTCATCGTCCCACAGGGCGGCGGTCTCCGCGAACTCGCCCATGTCGGCGCAGATCGCGAGGTTGGTCGGGTAGACGCTGTGCAATTCGTCCGGGTCGGGGTGGACATGGATCAGCCTGCGCCCGCTGCCATCGAGCGGGGGAACGGTGTAGCCATCGGTCGTCGCCTCGCCCAGCCTTGCGCCGACGGCGAGGATCAGGTCCGCGCGCTTCACCCGCTCGACCAGCCTGGGGTTCGGGCCGTAGCCGAGGCTGCCGGCATAGACGCGCGAGGCGGGCGAGATCGCGTCCTGACGGCGGAACGCCGTGGCGACCGGCAGGCCAATACGTTCGGCGAAGAGCTGGAAATATTCGCGCGCCCGCGCGTCCCATCCCGCCCCGCCGACGATTGCGACGGGGTCGGCCGCATCCGCGATCAGGGCCATCATCGCCTGCATCGCCTCGGGCAAAGGCGCCTGCGGCGGCGGGGCGATCCGTTTGCGCGGCGCGGCATCGGTCTCTGCGCTCAACATATCCTCGGGCAGGGCCAGTACCACCGGCCCCGGCCGGCCCGACATTGCCGTGGCATAGGCACGGGCGACATATTCGGGGATGCGGTCGGCCTGATCGATCCGCGCGCCCCATTTGGCGATCGGCGCGAAGAAGGCGGGGAAGTCGATCTCCTGAAACCCTTCGCGGTCGCGCATGGTGGTCGAGACGTCGCCGACGAACAGGATCATCGGCTGCGAATCCTGCCGGGCGACATGTACACCGATGCTGGCATTGGTCGCGCCCGGACCGCGGGTGACGAAGGCAATGCCGGGCCGCCCAGTCATCGCCCCATCGGCGCAGGCCATGAACGCCGCGCCGCCTTCCTGCCGGCAGGTAACGAGATCGACGGACGCCGTATCGCTCAGCGCGTCGAGCACTTGCAGGAAGCTTTCGCCGGGCACGGTGAAGATCCGGTCGCAGCCCTGTTCGACCAGGCAATCGACGAGCAGGCGGGCGGCGGCGGGGGTGGGTTTGGCTGTCATGGCCGAATCGTAACGGCGGGGCGGGGCGCTGGCAATCGCGGCTTTGGTTGACGGATGTGGTGAGCGGCAAAGGTTAACGTCCCACGCAGGAACAGAGCGGAAAACGTGGGACCCCGAAAGTAAAGAAACCGTTAATCCCGCACCATGAGACGCTCCCTTGTTCTGACCGACGATGGCCGCCGCCACTGGCTGCGGGCCATGATCCCCAACCGCCGCAAGTTTTTCAGCGACTTGCTGCCCGATGGCCCGGCCGACTGGCGCCTGACCGGCAGCGATGTTCGCGGGGTGACGACGGCCTATTTCGCGACCTTCGCCGCGGTGCTGGCCTTCATCGTCTAGGTATCGTCTAGGTGCCGGCCGCCCGCAGGCTCGCGGCATCGCGTTCCGCGTCGAGCAGCCTGCGCCCGAGCCACGCGGAAAAGAGACACATGCCTGCGCACAGCAGCACTTGCTCCACGATGGGGATGCCCGCCGCGCTCATCGCCATCGCCAGCAGCGAACCGCCCACCATCGCGCCCGAATTGACGATATTGTTCGCCGCGATCGTGCGCGAGGCTTTGTCCGGCGTCGCGCGTGTGGTGAGGAAAGCATAGAGGGGTACGACGAACATCCCCCCCGCCACCGCGATGCCGAGCAGCGCCAGCAGGATGAACGCCGCCATCGGCCAGCCGAGAAATTGCGGCACGTCGAGCAGCATGGTCGGCTGGTCCCGCTCCCACAACTTGGCCAGCACGTAGAAGGCGACGACGAACAGCCCCATCGCCACCACCGATACCGGGGCATAGCGGGCGGACACCTCGCCTTTCAGCAGTGCGTTGATCGCCACCGAACCGATCGCCACGCCGACGGAGAACACCACCAGGAACAGGCTGGCGACTTCCTTGCTGGCCATGAGCACGTTCTTGGCGAGCGGGGGGAACTGGATGAACAGCACCGCCCCGATGGTCCAGAAGAAGCTGATCGCAAGGATCGCGTAATAGATTTCGCGATTGTGCATCGTCTCGCGAACGAGATGGGCGGATGCGCGCAGGATATGCCAGTCGAGCTTTTCGGGCGCGCCCTGCGGCGGCGCTGGCGGGACCTGCCGGCTGACGAGATAGCCGACCACCGCCGTCACGATGACAAGCACCGCCGCCGCCTCCGCCGGGATCCAGCCGGCCAGGATCGTGCCGCCCAGGATTGCGATATAGGTTCCCGCCTCGACCAGCCCGGTGCCGGCCAGCACCTCTTCCTTGCGCAAATGCTGCGGCAGGATGGCGTATTTGATCGGGCCGAGGAAGGTCGACTGCACGCCGCCGAGGAACAGGGCGAACAGCATGAGCAGGATGGGGATGCTGGTCTCGATCCCGAACAGCCAAACCGGCAAGGCGAACCCCTGCTGGGCAAGATAGAGACCGCTTGCCCCGACCAGCATCAGGCCGATCTCGCACAGTTTCACGATGCGGATGATCGCCGCCTTGTCGCGCATGTCGGCAAGCTGCCCCGCGATTGCGGACAGGACGAAGAACGGCAGGATGAACACCCCCGAAGCGACGGCGGAGAAGATGCCTTCCGCCTCTTCGGAATTGTAGATGTTGTACACCACGAACAGCACCATGGCCGTCTTGTACAGATTGTCGTTGAAGGCATTGAACAGTTGCGTCACGAAAAGCGGCAGAAACCGCCGTGTGCGCAGCAGATGCGTTGTCGTCGTCATGACCCCCCGGAAGGAAACCCCTCGCCTGGGTTGTGATCCCTAGCGGCATGAGATTGTTGGACAAGCGCAAAGCGCGGCTTTTGCGGCGGGGCGAAAACGGCTAGGCGGCGAGGGCAACAGGTAAGCCGCCCGGACCCGCTCGTCGAAGGCCCGCTTTCACTCACCCGCTGCGGTCGAAGGAAGGACGGCCCTTCGACCGGCGCAGGGCGAACGGACAGATTCACCTTTCATGCTTTCGCTCCCCAACATCCTCACCCTCTCGCGGATCGTCGCGATCCCCCTGCTGGCGTTCCTGCTGTGGTGGCCGGGGTGGGCGGCGGGCTATCTCGCCGCCTTCATCTTGTACTGCCTGATGGGCATCACCGATTATTTCGACGGCTATCTTGCCCGGTCGAGTGGGGCGGTGTCGCGGCTGGGCATCTTCCTCGATCCGATCGCCGACAAGATCATGGTCGCCGCCGTCATCCTGGTGCTGGCGGCGCAGAACGTGCTGCGGGGCCCTTATGTAGGCGATGCACATGTGATCGCGGGGCTGATCATCCTTATGCGCGAGATTGCGGTATCGGGCCTGCGCGAATTTCTCGGCGGGTTGCAGGTCAGCGTCCCGGTGTCGCGGCTGGCGAAATGGAAGACGACGTTCCAGCTGGTGGCCCTGGGGTCGCTCATCCTGGGCGAGGGGTTGCCGAACTGGAACGTGATGCTCGGCACGCTGGAGGCGAACGTGCCGCACACCGTGGGCCTGATAACCCTGTGGGGCGCGGCGATTCTCACGCTGGTGACCGGGTGGGACTATCTGCGGGTCGGGCTGAAGCACATGGATTGAGGGGGGGGGTGGCGGCGCGCCGGCAATCTTGACGGGCGCCGCTACGAAAAAGGCCCCCGCTTGCGAGCGAGGGCCTCTTCGGTCTTGTTCTGAAGACGTAATGGCGGCGGCGTTACTCGCCGGGATCGGTCGCCGGAACGCCCTCGGCATCGTCCTGATTGACATCGACGTCCACGGTCGGAACCTCGACGGTCTTGGTGCCGGTATCGACGTCGACATCGGCGGGTTCGACATCGTATTCGGGCAGATTGCCGCCTTCGACCTCGGGCAGGCTGCCCTCTTCGGTCTGGTCGACATCGCAGGCCGCGAGCGACAGGATGATGCCGGTAGCGGCCAGTGCTGCGAAAGTCTTTTTCATCTGCGTGCTCTCTCTATGGTTTCTGCGTAACGTGCCGAACCTATTCGGCCCGGCGAGGCATGACAAGCGCGTCCGTGGCCACGGTTCTCGCGCGCCGGTCGCCGGGCGTGCCCTCAACCCGCCCGCAACTCCGCCGCCAGCAATTCGAAATCGCTTCGCCGGGGGGAGTTCTTGCGCCAGATCAGCACGATCTCGCGGCTGGCCGCCGCGCTTTTCAGTGGCCGCGCGACCACGTCGGTGCCGGCCAGTATGCCCGCCTCCACCGCCATTGCCGGCAGCATGGTGAGGCCGAGGCCGTTATCGACCATCTGCACAAGCGTATGCAGGCTGGTGGCGATCATCGTGGTGCTCGCCCGCAGTTCGGGGCGGTTGCAGGCGGCCAGCGCGTGGTCTTTCAGGCAATGCCCGTCTTCCAGCAGCAGCAGGCGACCCTCGTCGATCATGTCGGCGGTGATGCTTTCGGGCGGATCGCGCGGGTCGCCTTTCGGAAAAGCGACGTAGAGCGCATCGTCCGCGATATGCGCCTGCTCCACCTCGCCGGTCGGGAAGGGCAGGGCGAGGAGCGCGCAATCGACCCGCCCGTGCTGCAGCGATTCGACCGCGTCCTGGCTGGTCTCCTCGCGCAGGAACAGGTCGAGGTCGGGCCGTTCGCGGCGCAGCCGGGGGAGGAAGCGGGGGAGAAGGAAGGGAGCGATCGTGGGGATCACGCTCATCCGCAGCTGTCCCGCCAGCGGCTTGCCGGCGGCCTGCACCAGGTCTGACAGTTCCTCCGCCTCGCGCAGGATGCGGTGCGCCTTTTCCACCACCTGATTGCCGAGCGCAGTAAAGCGGACCACGCGCCGGCTCCGCTCCACCAGCGTCACGCCGAGGAGCGATTCGAGCTCGCGGATCCCGGCGCTCAACGTTGATTGCGAAACGAAGCTCGCCTCCGCCGCGCGGCCGAAATGGCCATGCTCGTGCAGCGCTGCGAGGTATTGCAACTGCTTGATGGTGGGAAGGTAGGTGGACATGATGGTTTGGTACCCGTTCGCCCCCGAGCCTGTCGCGGGGCGGTTCTTGCCTTGTCGATGCGCGTCGCCCGCAAAAACCGGAGCTTCGACGCTCCCTACGGGTTATTCCGCCGCTTCCTCGACCTCCACATCGTCCACATGGGTCATCTTCAACCGCCCGTTCTTGACCGCGAAGGCGAGCTTGCCTTCGACGAGATCGAGCGCATCCTTGCCGAACACCTCGTAGCGCCAGCCTTCGAGGATCGGCAGATCGCGCGATCCCGAAGCCAGCGCCTCCATCTCGTCGGACCGGGTGAGCAACCGGGATGCCACGTCGATCTCGCGCGAGCGGATCTTCAGCAGCAGCTTGAGCAGGTCTGCGACCAGCGCGCCTTCCTTGCCCAGCGGCGCGCCGCGCTTGGGCCGTTCGGGCATTTCGTCTTTCGGCAACGGCTCCGCATCCTCGATGATCTTCATCAGGCGCTTGCCGATGTCGTTGTCCTTCCAGGCGTTTGACAGGCCGCGCACCTTGACGAGGTCGGCCTGTTGCCTGGGCGGTTGGCTGGCGACATCGGCCAGCGTCTCGTCGCGCATGATCCGGCCGCGCGGGATGTTCTTGTGCTGCGCTTCCTGCTCGCGCCAGGCGGCGAGTGCCTTCAGGCGGCCGAGCACCTGCGCGTTGCGGCCGGGCGAGCGGATACGCTTCCATGCAAGGTCGCCCTCGTTCGCGTAGTTCGCGGGGTCGGCTAGCTTTTCCATTTCCGCATCGAGCCACCGCCCGCGCCCGGTCTTGATCAGCTTCTTGAGCATGCGGGGGAAGATGGTGGCAAGGTGGGTCACGTCGCCGATGGCGTATTCGATCTGCCGTTCGGTCAGCGGGCGGCGGCTCCAGTCGGTGAAGCGCGCGCCCTTGTCGACGGTGAAGCCGAGCCAGCTTTCCACGAGATTGGCATAGCCGATCTGTTCCGACTGGCTGATCGCCATCATCGCGATCTGCGTGTCGAAGATGGGATGCGGGGTCTTGCCGGTGAGGTTGTAGATGATCTCCACGTCCTGCCCGCCGGCGTGGAAGATCTTCAGCACGTCCTCATTGTCGGTCAGGAGGTCGAGCAGGGGGGTGAGGTCGATACCGTCGGCCAGCGGATCGATCGCGGCGGCTTCTTCCGTATTGCCGATCTGCACGAGGCAGAGTTCGGGCCAGTAGGTGTTCTCGCGCATGAATTCGGTATCGACGCAGACGAAATCGCTTTGCGCTAGCCGCTCGCACAATTCGGCGAGGGTCTGCGTATCGGTAATCAGATCGTGTATCTTCATCGGCTTCTTTTCTGTCATTCGGGCGGAGTGCCGCCCCCGGCCGGCGCGATCTTGACAAATCCCCGGCCTTGCCCTGTTAGCGCGCGCGTTTCATCGCTAGGGAAGCGCTGCGCACCTTACCCCCGCGGCCCTAGCGCCAAAGCCCGCAATTTGGAAAGTCTTTCGATGCACGCCTACCGTACCCACACCTGCGCCGCCCTCAGCAAGGAGAATGTCGGCGAGACGGTCCGCCTGTCCGGTTGGGTCCACAAGAAGCGGGATCACGGGGGCGTGCTGTTCGTCGATTTGCGCGATCATTACGGCATAACCCAGATCGTGGCGGACGAGGACAGCGCGGCGCTGCCGATGCTCGAAGGCTTGCGCCTGGAAAGCGTCGTCACGATCGACGGCGAGGTGAAGGCGCGCGCCGAGGGCACGGTCAACGCCAATTTGCCCACCGGCGAGATCGAGGTGTTCGCCCGCGCAGCGACCGTGCAGAGCCGGGCCGACGAACTGCCGCTGATCGTCAATTCGGCGGAAGACTATCCGGAAGAAACGCGCCTCAAATACCGCTTCGTCGATCTGCGGCGCGAGCGGGTGCACAAGAATATCATGCTGCGCAACCACGTCATCCAGAGCCTGCGTCGCCGGATGACCGACCAGGGTTTCAGCGAGTTCCAGACCCCGATCCTGGGCGCCTCCAGCCCCGAAGGCGCGCGCGACTATCTCGTGCCGAGCCGTTTGCATCCCGGCCGGTTCTACGCGCTGCCGCAGGCCCCGCAGATGTTCAAGCAGCTGCTGATGGTCGCCGGGTTCGACCGCTATTTCCAGATCGCCCCGTGTTTCCGCGACGAGGATTTGCGCGCCGATCGCAGCCCCGAATTCTACCAGCTCGACTTCGAAATGAGCTTCGTGACGCAGGAAGACGTGTTCCAGACTATCGAGCCGGTGCTCGCCGGCGTGTTCGAGGAATTCGCGAACGGCAAGAGCGTGACCCCCGCGGGCGAGTTCCCGCGCATCCCCTATGCCGAGGCGATGCTGAAATACGGCAGCGACAAGCCCGACCTGCGCAATCCGCTCATCATCAGCGACGTCACCGATCACTTCGCGACCAGCGGCTTCGGCCTGTTCGAGAAGATCGTCGGCGGCGGCGGGCGCGTACGGGTGATCCCGGCGCCGAACACGCAGGAGAAGAGCCGCAAGTTCTTCGACGACATGAACGACTGGGCCCGGCGCGAAGGGTTCGCCGGCTTGGGCTACGTCACCCGCAAGGGCGGCGAGTTCGGCGGCCCGATCGCCAAGAATCACGGCACGGAGGGCATGGAGAAGCTCTACGCCGAACTGGGCCTGGGCGAGAATGACGGCCTGTTCTTCGCCGCGGGCAAGGAGAAGGACGCGGTGAAACTGGCCGGTGCCGCGCGCACCCGCGTCGCCGAGGAACTGGGACTGGTCGAGGAGGGCTGCTTCAAGTTCTGCTGGATCGTCGACTTCCCGATGTTCGAATATGACGAGGAATTGAAGCGCGTCGATTTCAGCCACAACCCGTTCTCCATGCCGCAGGGCGAGCTCGAGGCGCTGGAGACGCAGGACCCGCTGGAGGTCAAGGCGTGGCAGTACGACATCGTGTGCAACGGCTACGAACTGTCGAGTGGCGCGATCCGGAACCACCGGCCCGACATCATGTACAAGGCGTTCGAGATCGCCGGCTATTCGCGCGAGGAGGTCGATGCGAACTTCTCCGGCATGATCGAGGCGTTCAAGCTCGGCGCACCGCCGCATGGCGGCTCGGCCCCGGGGATCGACCGGATCGTGATGCTGCTGGCCGACGAGCCGAATATCCGTGAGGTGATCGCCTTCCCGATGAACCAGCGCGCGCAGGACCTGATGATGGGCGCCCCCAGCGTGGTCAGCCCGAGGCAATTGCGCGAACTCAGCATTCGCACGGTCGAGCAACCCAAGGCCGGAGCCGCGGACGCGGCGCGGGTGGACCGGATCGGCGATTGAACTCGCCTGCGGGACGGGGCTGCGCTGCCCGGTGATTAAGCGGACTTGCGCAGCGCCGCCCCGTTCATTAGGGCGAAAGCCAAATTAACCCCATCAAGAGAGGGAATGGAATGAGCGAAACTGCCGAACGCGTGCAGAAGATTGTGGTGGAGCATCTTGGTGTCGAGGCCGACAAGGTCACGCAGGATGCCAGCTTCATCGACGATCTGGGTGCCGACAGCCTCGACATCGTCGAACTCGTGATGGCCTTCGAAGAGGAATTCGGCGTCGAAATCCCCGACGATGCGGCCGAGAAGATCACGACCGTCGGCGATGCGACCCGCTACATCGAAGAGCACAAGGGCTAAACCTTTTCCCTGGCTCTCGAATCCGCTTCAGCGGTATCCGGCAGGCCCGACCCCTTGAATTGCGGGCCGGGCCTGTCGTCTTTTTTCCTCGGAGATTTTCATGCGTCGTGTGGTCATTACCGGACTTGGCCTCGTCACCCCGCTGGGCGCCGATGTCGAAACCACGTGGTCGAACCTCCTCGCCGGCAAGAGCGGGGCGGGGCCGATCACGCGCTTCGATGTGAGCGATCACAAGGCGAAGATCGCCTGCGAGGTGAAGGGCAAGGATCACGAATACGGCTTCGATCCCGACCGGCGCATCGATTCCAAGATTCAGCGGCAGGTCGATCCGATGATCATCTTCGGCCTGGATGCGGCCGGCCAGGCGCTCGAGGATGCGGGGCTCGACGAGATGGACGATGCGCTCAAGGAACGCGCCGGCGTCACCATCGGCTCGGGCATTGGCGGATTGCCGGGGATCGAATCGGAATCGATCAATCTCAACGAACGCGGGCCGGGCCGGGTCAGCCCGCATTTCGTCCACGGGCGATTGATCAACCTGATCGGCGGGCAGATCTCCATCCGCTACGGGCTGATGGGCCCGAATCACGCCGTCGTCACCGCCTGTTCCTCGGGCGCGCATGCGATCGGTGACGCTGCCCGCATGATCAAGGACGACGATGCCGACGTCATGGTTGCCGGCGGCGCGGAATCGACCATCAATCCGCTCGGCGTGGCCGGCTTCGCGCAGGCGCGCGCGCTCAACATGAGCATGAACGACACGCCCGAAAAGGCGAGCCGCCCCTACGACCGGGGCCGCGACGGCTTCGTGCTGGGCGAGGGTGCGGGCGTCGTCGTGCTGGAGGAATACGAACACGCCAAGGCGCGCGGCGCGAAGATCTACGCCGAAGTCGTCGGCTACGGCCTGTCGGGCGATGCCTATCACGTCACCGCGCCGCATCCCGAAGGCAAGGGTGCCGAACTCGCCATGCGCATGGCGCTGCGCAAGGCCGGGATGGAAGCGTGCGACATCGACTACGTCAACGCGCACGGAACCTCGACCATGGCCGACACGATCGAACTCGCCGCGGTCAAGCGCGTGCTCGGCGACGATCTGTGCGGCGCATCGATGAGCAGCACGAAGTCGGCGATCGGGCATCTGCTCGGCGGGGCCGGGGCAGTGGAGACGATCTTCTGCATCCTCGCCATCCGCGACCAGATCGTGCCGCCGACCCTCAATCTCGATGATCCGGACGAGGGCACGGAAGGCGTCGATTTGGTACCTCACACCGCGAAGAAGCGCGAAGTCGAGGCCGCTCTCAACAACAGCTTCGGCTTCGGCGGCACCAATGCATCGCTGATCGTCAAGAAAGTCGCCTGATCGTGCGCGCGGCGAAGGCGGTCATCGCGGCCCTCGCCGTCATTGCGCTGATCGGCGCGGCGTGGTTCGCTGCCGGTTGGTGGGGCGATGCCGAGGTCGAGGAGGACACGACCTTCATCGTCCGCTCGGGTTCGACGTTGACCAGCGTCGCCCACAAGCTCGAGGCGGACGGGCTGATCGCCTCGGCCGATGCCTTCCTGTTGCGCGCCAAGATCCTCGGGTCGGGCGATCCGGTGAAGGCGGGCGAGTTCGCGATCGCCGCCGATGCCAGCCCGGCCACCATCCTCGACACGCTGCAGCATGGCGAGGTCATCCGCCGTTTCGTGACGATCCCGGAAGGCATGCCCTCCATCCTGGTCCACGAAAAACTGATGGGCGAGAATTTGCTGACCGGTGACATCCCGGTTCCGCAGGAAGGCAGCATCCTGCCCGATACCTACGATTTCGAACGCGGCGAAACCCGCGCCGCCGTGCTCGCCCGGATGCAGGAGGCGATGAAGACCTACCTGGCGTCGGCATGGGAGAAGCGCGGCGCCAATACGGTCGTCGACAGTCCGCGCGAGGCGATTATCCTCGCCTCGATCGTGGAGAAGGAAACGGGCCTGCCGAAGGAACGCCGGATGGTCGCCGGCGCCTTGTCGAACCGCGTGCGCATCGGCATGGCGCTGGGCGCGGATGCGACGACGATCTATCCGATTACCAGGGGCAAGCCGCTCGGCCGGCGCATCCGCGTATCCGAACTGCGCGATAAGAACCCCTACAACACCCGCGCGATTGCGGGCCTGCCGGTCGGCCCAATTACCAATCCGGGGCGCGAGGCGATCGCCGCCGTACTCGACCCCGCGCAGACCAAGGCGCTCTATTACGTCGCCGATGGCAGCGGCGGTCATGTCTTTGCCGAAACGCTGGCCGAGCATAACCGCAACGCCGCCGCCTGGCGCAGACTGCGCCGCGAACGGGGCGAGATGTGAGTGAGGGCGCTGCGCCCCTGATCCTCACGGCCAAGCTGCCGCCCGACCTGCATCGCCGCTTTACCGATCTGCGCACCGAACATTTCCCGCCCGAGCGCAATTATCTTGAGGCGCATGTCACCTTGTTCCACGCCATCCCGCCGCAATGCGAGGCGGAGGCCTGCGGTTATCTCGCGCGCCTGGCGGGCGAGGTCGCACCGCTGCCCGGTTCGGTCGAGGGGATCATGTCGCTCGGCGGCGGCACGGCGATCAAGCTGCAGAGCGTGCCGCTGCTCGACCTGCGCGACGAGATCGCCGACCATTTCCACGGCATGCTGAGCGCGCAGGACCAGCATCGCCCCAGGCTCCACGTCACGATCCAGAACAAGGTTACCTCGAAGGAAGCGAAAGCCCTGCAAGCCCGGCTATCCGGCACGATCCTGCCGCAGCCATTCGCGTTCCCGGGCCTCGCCCTGTACCGCTATCGGGGCGGGCCGTGGGAATATGTCCGCGACTTCGCGTTTCGCGGGAAATGACGGTTGACCAGCATGGCGACCCGCCCTAAACGCGCCGCCTGCCGAGGGCGCTTTCGCGCCTTGCGGCAATGCTCCAAGCATGTCTGGGGCGGAGTAGCTCAGGTGGTTAGAGCAGCGGAATCATAATCCGCGTGTCGGGGGTTCGAGTCCCTCCTCCGCTACCAATTTCATTGTCTGACAGAACTGGTCACTTGCCCTTGAAAGCGGGTTTGCGCTTTTCGCGAAAGGCGCTGACGCCCTCTGCAAAATCTGCACTGTTGGCGGCGAGGCGCTGCGCCTCGGCCTCGCGGTTCATCGCCTCAGCGAAGCTGAGAGTCTGGGCTTCGCGGGCGAGTTTGCGAATCAGGCCCATGGCGCGGGTCGGTCCGTTGGCCAGCCGCCGGGCCAGCGCCTTTGCCTCTTCCATCAAGTCGTCGTCCGGCACGCTGCGGGTGATCAGGCCGATCTCGGCCGCGGTCGATGCGGCGATGCGTTCGCCCAGCAGCATGGCTTCCAGCGCCTTCGCGGTGCCGACCGATTTGGCCAGCAGCCAGGTCGAGCCGCCATCGGGCACGAGGCCGATATTGACGAACGCCTGCAGGAAATACGCTTCTTCGGCGGCAAGGATGATGTCGCCGCTCAATGCAAGCGAACAGCCGATGCCGGCAGCCGCCCCGTTGACCGCGGTCACCACCGGAATATCCAGCGACGCCAGCGCCAGCAGGCACGGATTGTAATGCTGCTGCAAGGCCCGGCGCGACCCGTCGCCCGGCGAGGACGAGCCCGACCGCAGATTGCCGATATCCGCCCCTGAACAGAAACCGCGGCCCGCCCCCGTGATCAGCAGCGCCCGTGCCCCCGATCGGGAAAGATCGTCGATCACGGCGCGGATCTCGTCGAACATTTCCGGCGTCGCCGCATTCATGCGGTCCGGCCGGTTGAGCGTCAGCGTGGCAACGGCATCATCCTGTTCGAGCAAAATGGTCTGGTATTCCGGCATCGCGCATGGTCCCCTTCGTGGCAGGCTTCATGGGTGAACCGTCGCCGCGCTTTTTGCAACACGGGTGCGGCGGGGAATGCATAACCGCCCGCAACAACCCCTTCACTTTATGCTTCGCTTCGCTATAGGGGCGCACATTGCTGGGGTGTAGCCAAGCGGTAAGGCACCGGTTTTTGGTACCGGCATGCGCAGGTTCGAATCCTGCCACCCCAGCCATCCCTTTCCGAAATAGCTAACACGTCCGAGTGTCGGATTTCCCGATGGATCGAAACTGCTTAGCGACCCTCCGCAATCTTTATTCGGCCATTACGGGTCGGACGTGCAAGGATTATCCGGCGCGAACTACAGAAGCAGATTTCATCAGTTCTGCCGGTCGGTTCGCAGAGCCCTCGATGGGGGACAGTCTAGCTAGTTAGCGGTCGCAGTTATCATCCTAGTGTGCCGCGCCCATTGACCGGGAGTGAGAAGGTACTTCGAAGGTGTGCGCTCCACTTTAGTCCCGCTTTACTCGGATAAGATGCCGAACCCCCGAAGCCGACCTTCGTTTGACAGGCCGGGAATATCAGTTTCCTTGGAATTCGACATCAACTTATACTGCCTCACGGTTCCATCAGGTAGCCAAAAAGCGTTTTCGCTATTAGGCTCCGGACAAAGCAGTTCGGGTTCCGTCATATGCGCAAAGCAATCCTTCTTCTACTGTCAATCGCTTTTGCCAGCTGTACGAATACATCAGCTATAAGCCCGCCGAACTTGGTCCAGCAAACCAGCGATTGCAGAACGCCTGATGGATGGGATGCCGTTGTCGAACGCGATCCCGATTTCATAGTATTCGGCGAACTCCACGGTACCCGCGAAGCGCCTGCCTTCGTCGGTTCTCTTGCTTGCGGCTTGGCTTTGAATGGCGAGCGGTTGCTTGTCGGCATCGAATTCAGTCCCGACCACGAGGATGCACTGCAAAAGGCGTGGAACGCGAAAGAGACGGACTTTGAGAGGCTTTTGCTGGACGCCGGTTGGCGGGGGCGGGACGATGGCGTGGGCAGCCGGGCGATGTTCGCGATGGTGCGCGACCTGTATCGTCTGAAGCAATCGGGATACCCTATCGCCATCACGGCGTTCAATGGCGCTGGCAGCGACGAACAACGTGCGCGTTTTGCCCATCTCCCCGGGCAAGGCCCGCATGAGGCGGCGCAGGCGGAGAATATTGCCACTGCCGCGCAAGGCGCCGCCTATGACCGGGTTCTCATCCTCGTCGGTGGTCTCCATGCGAAAAGGGAAGCGGTCGACCTGGGCTTCGGGGCCTTCGATCCCATGGCGAAGCGGCTCCGGTCATACGGGTCGGTCATATCGCTGGATGCAAGGTACGGGGCCGGAACCAGCTGGAGTTGCCACCTTCGCAGCGACTTCGACATGAAGGGTGGGCGTCCGACAAAGGACGACTTGAAATGTGCAGCGCATCCGGCTTCCGCAACGGGCTTGTTCGAACGCGACCCGTTCATCGCCCTTGCTGATGGGACCGACGATTCGGCTTCGAACTCCTTCGATGGCTATTTCTGGCTGGGTCGGATCAGCGCGTCTCCACCGCAAGCACCGAAGGATGATCGAACGATCCGGTAAGGCAAAGGGTCGGGTGCGGGAGGGGCTTCAAAGGCCGCCGAACCGGCCCGCCTGATAGTCGCGAACGGCCTGTGCAATCTCGGCCTGGGTGTTCATGACGAAGGGGCCGTGGGCGACAACCGGCTCGCCGATCGGGCTGGCATGGCCGAACAGGATGCGGCAGCCGCTTTCGCTCGACAGTTCGACCCGGTCCCCGTCCGACAGTCGAGCGAGCGTGTGTTCGGGAACAGCCTCTCCGCCAACCTGGGCCTCGCCGCCGATCATGTAGAACAGCACGTTTCGTCCCGAAGGCGCGGGTAGAATTGCAAGGCCGCCCGGCTCGATCGTGACGATTGCCAGCATCACGTCGGTCAGCGAGCGGATCGGTGCGCCATCCGTGCCCGACACCGTTTGCATCGACACGCCATCGCCCGGATGGCTTTCCGTCATGTCCGCCGCGGGCACGGGCACATATGCCGGTTCGGTCATTTTCAGCCGTCCGGGCAAGTTGACCCATAGCTGGAGGATTTCCAACGGGCCGCCGCTGCGCTTGAATTGTTCGGGCGAAAGCTCGGCATGGACCAGCCCGCTGCCCGCCGTCATCCACTGGACCCCGCCCGCCTCGACCACGCTTTCGCCTGACCCGCTGTCATGATGGGCGAGGCTGCCGGCGAGAATGAAGGTCACGGTCTCGAACCCGCGATGCGGATGGGGGCCGAAGGGCAGGCCGCGATTGTTCGGCGGATAGGTCTGCGGTCCGTGATGGTTGAGGAACAGGAACGGGTCGACCTGCGGCAGACTCGGCGCAGGCACGGGTCTGCGGGTTATAAGATCCTGAATATCGTCGCGCATCGCGCTGTGCAGCGAGAGGACTTGCCGGCTTCTCATGCGGGCACCCCGGGGATCAGCGGCTGCGGACCGGCAGGCACGATTCCGTGCGGATTGATGCGCTCGTGGCTTTCATAGTAATGATGCCGGATGTGGTGGAAATTGACCGTCTCGGCGATCCCGTCGCGCTCGTAGAGCCGCCGGGTAAGGGCGGCGAGGTTGGGATAGTCCGCGATGCGGCGGATGTTGCACTTGAAGTGCGTATGGTAGACCGGATCGAAACGGATCAGCGTGGTCCACAGGCGGATATCGGCTTCGGTCAGGCGGTCGCCGACCAGCCAGTCCTTCCCCTCCAGCCGCTCTTCCAACTCGTCGAGCATGGCGAACAGCGGGCCGACCGCACTCTCATACGCCTCCTGCGTGGTCGCGAAGCCAGCCTTGTAGACGCCGTTATTGACCGCGTCGTAGACCCGGTCGTTCAACGTATCGATCTCGGCGCGCAGCGCTTCGGGATAGAGGTCGAGATCGTTAGCACCGCACCCGTCGAACGCGTTGCCGAGCATGCGCAGGATATCCGCGCTTTCATTGTTCACGATCGTCTCGCGCTGCGTGTCCCACAGCACCGGCACCGTGACATGGCCCGAGTAATCGGGCTTCGCGCGGGTATAGAGCTGGTGAAGATAATCCGCGCCGATCGCGGGATCGCCGGTCACGCATTCTCCTGCGCGGAACGACCAGCCGCCGTCCTTCATCAGCCAATGGACGACGTTCAGCTCGATCGCGTCGGTCAGCCCCTTGAGGTGCCGCGCGGCATTTGCGCGGTGAGCCCAGGGACAGGCCAAGCTGACATACAGCCGGTAACGCCCGGGTTCGGCGGCGAACCCGCCTTCGCCGGCCGGCCCGGGCGAACCGTCGGGCGTGATCCAGTTACGAAACACGCTCTCGTCACGCTCGAACGCGCCGCTGTCTTCATCGTTATGCGCCCATTCGTCGTGCCAGGTGCCGTTCTTCAGGAAACCCATCGTCTCAGAGATCCTCGGCCGAGAAGGGGAACTGGCGCTTGCCGTGCTGGATCGAAATCCAGCGCGTGGTCGTGAAAGCCTGAATCGCCCAGCGCCCGTTGAAGCGGCCGACGCCCGAATTCTTGACCGCACCGAAGGGCGCGAAGGGGCTGTCATTGACCGGCTGGTCGTTGATATGCGTCATTCCTGCCTCGATTTGCTTGGCAAAGGCCAGCGCGCGGCCCTCGTCGCGGCTGAAGACCGAGCTCGACAGGCCCATCTCGGTGTTGTTCGCCAGTTCGAGCGCATGGTCCTCGTCGCGCGCGCGCTGGATCGGCGCGACGGGGCCGAAAATCTCGTTCGTGACCAGGCAGTTGTCGTCGCCCACATCGGTGAACACGTGCGGGGGGATAACCAGCCCGTCAGGCTCGCCGCCGAGCGCACAATGCGCGCCCTGATCCTTGGCCTTGGCGATCATCTCCATGATGCCGTCGAACTGATCGCGGTTCACGACCGGCCCGATCAGGCAGTCGGCGGCATCGCGCTGGCCGACGACCAGCTGGCGCGTGCGGGCGACGAACTTCTCGACGAATTCGTCGTGCACGGCGTCTTCCACCACGATCCGGTTGGCGATCATGCAGATCTGGCCCTGGTGCATGAACTTGCCCCACACGCTGGCCTCGACGGCATAGTCGATATCCGCATCGTCGAGCACGACGATCGGCGAATTGCCGCCGAGTTCCAGTTCGAGCGACTTGATCCGCTCGCCATCCAGTGCCGCCTTGCCGACGCCCCGCCCGACGGGGGTGGAGCCGGTGAAGCTGACCACCGAAGGTATCGGATGGCGCACCAGCGCATCGCCGATCTCCGATCCGCTGCCCGGCAGAACCGAGACGAGGCCCTTGGGCAAGCCCGCCTCTTCGCAGATCGCCGCGAAGAGAGTTCCGCCGGTGACCGGCGTGTCGCTGGCAGGCTTGAGAACCACCGCATTGCCCAGCGCCAGTGCCGGGAACAGGGTGCGCGCGGTCAGTTGCAACGGGAAGTTCCACGGGCTGATCAGCGCGACGACGCCTGCCGGCTGGCGATAGGCGCGGCTTTCCTTGCCCGGAATATCCTCGGGCAGGATGGCGCCTTCGACCATGTAGGGCAGGGCGGCCGCTTCCTGCCGCGCGACCTGCGTTACCAGCATCAGTTCGAGCGCGGCCTTGATCTGCGTGCCGCCGGCTTCGCGCACGATCCATGCGGCGATCTCGTCCTTGCGGGCTTCGAGAATGTCGCCGATCGCGAGCATCTTGGCCGCGCGGGCCGAGGGCGGCAGCGCGCTCCATTCGCGCTGCGCTTTCACCGCGGCTTCGCATACTTCGTCGACATCGCTCGCTTCGGCGGCGTTCATCGAGAAGATGACGCTCTCGTCCCACGGGCAGATGTTCTTCAGGGTATCGCCTTGGCCTTCGCGCCATTCACCGGCGACGAAGAGGCGGTCGAGCTTTTCGTAAGGCTTGGACATATTGGACGAACGGGCGCGGCCGCCATTCGTTTCGGCGATGCCGTAAGCGGTCGGCAAAACGCATGCCGGGCGGTCTTTGTGGCCGGGCTGACATCACCCCGGCCATCCTTCCCTAACTCAAAGCGTCTTGCCCTCGAAATCGGCGGCCGAGTGCCGTTCGCGCAGCTGGGTATTCTCATCCCCCCAGGTCTTGGTGACGATCCGCCCCCGCTTTACCGCCGGGCGTGCGGCGATCTGTCTGGCCCAGCGCCCGACATGCTCGTATTCGTCGATCGAGAGGAAGGTGCGTGCATCCTCGTAGATCACCCCTTCCACGAACGGCGCCATCCACGGGAAGGCCGCGATGTCGGCAATGGTGTAGTCCGACCCGCCGAGATATTCGCTGTCCGCAAGGCGCCGGTCGGCGACGTCGAACAGGCGCTTGGTTTCCATGGCATAGCGGTTGATCGGATATTCGAACTTTTCCGGCGCATAGGCGTAGAAATGGCCGAAGCCGCCGCCGATGAACGGGGCGCTGCCGATCTGCCAGAACAGCCAGCTATAGGCCTCAGCGCGCGCCGGTCCGGTCGGCAGGAAGGCGCCGAACTTCTCGGCCAGATACAGCAGGATCGCGCCGCTTTCGAACACGCGCACAGGCTCGCTGCCGCTCACGTCGAGCAGGGCGGGGATCTTGGAGTTGGGATTGATGCCGACGAAGCCCGATCCGAACTGCTCGCCTTCGCCGATATTGATGGTGAAGGCGTCGTATTCGGCGCCCGAATGCCCGGCCTCGAGCAATTCCTCCAGCATGATGCTCGCCTTCACCCCGTTCGGCGTCGCCAGGGAATAGAGCTGGAAGGGATGATTGCCCCGCGGCAGGTCCTTCTCCTCGCGGGCGCCGGCGGTCGGACGGTTGATGTTGGCGAAGCGGCCGCCATTCTCGCTGTCATGAGTCCAGATTTTGGGCGGGGTATAGGTATCGGGCATCGGGCTCTCCTTCGTGTCGGGCCTGAGCTAGGTGCGGGGCGGGGTTGCTGCAAGCGCGGGGAACCGGCTTCTCTGATCGGCGGTTTCATTCCCGCTATGAACCATCTCATCTATGTCGACGACGAACTGCCGGGCATTACCCGCAAAGGCGCAGGCAAGGGATGGGCCTATTACGATCCCGAGGGCAAGCTGATCAGGGATCGCGCGGAAAAGAAGCGCCTTAACGCCGTCGCCCTGCCGCCGGCCTATACCGATGCGTGGTTCTGCCCCGCGCCCAACGGGCATATCCTGGCGACCGGGATCGATGCCAAGGGTCGCAAGCAATATCGCTATCACCCCGAATTCCGTGCCGCGCGCGAGAGCGAGAAGTTCGACAAGTGCCTCGCCTTCGGCAACCTCCTGCCGCTGGTGCGCAAACGGGTCGAGGAGGATCTCGGGGCCGGCGGCCGGATGACCTGGGAACGGGCCGTCGCCAGCGTGGTGCGCCTGCTCGATCTCGGTGCGATCCGCGTCGGCAATGAAGGGTATGCCGAACGCAACCAGAGCTTCGGGGCGACCACCCTGCGCCGCCGCCATGCCGAGGTGACGGGCAAGACCCTGCGCCTGCGCTACAAGGGCAAGTCGGGCAAGATGCAGGACGTCAAGCTGTCGGACAAGAGCCTCGCCAAGGCGGTGCGCAAGATGCAGGACCTGCCGGGCCAGAACGTGTTCAAATATGTTGACGAGGATGGCGACGTGCACACCGTCGGTTCGGGCGACGTGAACGAATATCTCGAAGCGGCGATGGGCGAGCGGTTCACCGCCAAGAACTTTCGCACCTGGCATGCGACGGTGCTGGGCTTCGAAAACCTGCGCGAAGGCAAGGGCAACATCCCCATGAAGGCCCTGCTCGAATGCGTGGCGAAACATCTGGGCAATACGCCCGCCGTCACCCGCAAGAGCTATATCCATCCCGCCGTTCTCGATCTGGTCGAGGGGCAGGAGGACTGGCGCGCCGCGCTCAGCCTGCCCCGTGCCACCCGCTGGCAGACGCGCGAGGAACGCGCGGTGATCGAATTGCTGCAGGACTGCCCCGGATCGAGCGAATTGCTGCAGGCGGCCTGATGGCCGTTCGGCCCTTGCCCCGTGACGGGCGAACCCGCATGCTGCCCCTTCTCATTCCCGTAAGGACGACTGACCGATAATGGCCGACACCCGGACCCACGCCTTCCACGACCGCCACACCCACGGCTTCGTGCGCCTGGCAACCAGCACGCCGAAGATCCGCACCGCCGATGTCGCCTACAATGCGCAAGGCATCATCGAGCAGGCGCGGATGGCGGATGCGCAGGATGTGGACCTGCTCCTCTACCCTGAACTCTGCCTCTCGTCCTACGCGCTAGACGATCTGCATCTGCAGGCGGCGTTGCTCGACGCGGTCGACCGGCATCTGGCCGAAATCGTCGCGGCGTCGCGCGATCTGCGGCCGGTGCTGGTGATCGGCGCGCCGCTGCGGCGCAACAGTCGGATCTACAATTGCGGGATCGCCATCGCCCGGGGCGAAATCCTCGGCGTGGTCCCCAAGAGCTATCTCCCCAATTACCGCGAGTTCTACGAGAAGCGGTGGTTCTCCCACGGGCGGGACTGTATCGGACTCGAGATCGCTGCGGCGGGGCGCACCGTGCCGTTCGGCACCGATCTGCTGTTCGAGGCGGAGAACCTTCCCGGCTGCGTGTTCGGCATGGAGATCTGCGAGGATTTCTGGGCGCCGCAGCCGCCCGGCACCCGCGCCGCGCTGGCCGGGGCGACCATTGTGCTCAACCTTTCCGCTTCCAACATCACCATCGGCAAGTCGGACGAGCGACACATGCTGAGCAAGGCAAGTTCCAGCCGCGCCGTGTGCGCCTATGCCTATTCCGCCTCCGGCCATGGCGAGAGCACGACCGACCTCGCATGGGACGGGCAGGGCATGGTCTATGAACTGGGCGACCTGATGGCCGAAAGCGTGCGCTTCGACCGCGAACCCGAACTCAGCGTGTGCGACATCGACACCGCGCGCATCGTGAACGACCGGATGCGGATGCAGACCTGGGGCGATGCCTGCGAGGCCGCCGGCCGGCCGGAGGACAGCTACCGCCGCGTGCGCTTCCCCGTCCAGCCGCCGAAGGACGATGCCCTGCTGCGGCCCATCCGCCGCTTCCCCTTCGTGCCCAACCGGGCCGAACATCTCGACGCCGATTGCTACGAGGCGTTCAACATCCAGGTTGATGCGCTGATCCGGCGGATCGAGGCGACGCGGGCGAAATGCATCACCATCGGCGTGTCCGGCGGGCTCGACAGCACGCATGCGCTGATCGTGGCGGCCAAGGCGATGGACCGGCTGGGCCGGCCGCGCACCGACATCCGCGGCTATACCATGCCCGGTTTCGCGACCTCGTCGGGCACCAAGTCCAATGCGTGGAAACTGATGGAGGCAACCGGGATCACGGCGCAGGAAATCGACATCAAGCCTGCCGCCGAACTGATGCTGAAGGATATGGATCACCCGTTCTCGGGCGGCCATCCGGTCTACGATACGACCTTCGAGAACGTGCAGGCGGGCCTGCGCACCGATTACCTGTTCCGGCTGGCCGGGCAGCATGGCGGCTTCGTTCTCGGCACGGGGGATCTCAGCGAACTGGCGCTGGGCTGGTGTACCTATGGCGTCGGCGACCAGATGAGTCATTATGCCGTCAATGCCGGCGTGCCGAAGACGCTGATCCAGTATCTCATCGCGTGGAGCGTGCGCTCGGGCCAGTTCGACGAAGCGACCAATACCGTGCTGACCGACGTCGTCGGCACCGAGATCAGCCCGGAACTCGTGCCGGCGGGCGAGGACGAGGAAATCCAGAGCACCCAGTCGATCATCGGGCCTTACGAACTCAATGACTTCTTCCTGCATCACATCCTGCGTTTCGGGCAGACGCCGTCGCATGTCGCGTTCCTCGCCTGGCACGCCTGGAAGGATGCGAGCGAGGGGTCATGGCCGATCGACTTCCCCGAGGAAGCGAAGAACGCCTACGATCTCCCCACCATCGCCAGATGGCTGGAAAGCTTCCTCAAGCGCTTCTTCGGCTTCAGCCAGTTCAAGCGCAGCGCCCTGCCGAACGGCCCGAAGGTCAGCCCCGGTGGATCGCTGTCGCCGCGGGGCGACTGGCGCGCGCCCAGCGATGCGGTCGCGGATGTCTGGGTGGCGGAGTTGCGTAATGCGCTACCCCCCGGTACGCTTTCGGGCTAGCATCCGGTGTGGAGCCTTTCGTCGCTCCTGCCGTTTCTTGCATCGAGCCATTCATGACAGCACGCATCAACGCCATCGCGACTGCCGTTCCCGCCTGCGATTTCGAGCGGGATTATCGCGCATGGGCGGTGCGCCAGCTGGCCGAACCACGGGAAGCGCGGCTGTATGCGCGGATGGCCGAACGTTCGGGCATCGAACATCGCTGGTCGGTGTTGAGCGAGGAGGACGCCAAGCTCGATGCGGGCGACGGGTTCTATTCCGCCGGCGCGCCGGGGACCGACAGCCGCATGGCGATCTATGCCGAGGAAGCGCCGCGTCTCGCTCTGGCGGCGATCGAGAAGCTGCCCGGGCTCGGCCGGATCACCCATATCGTGGTGGCCAGCTGCACCGGCTTCGTCGCGCCGGGGATCGACCAGATCATCGCCCGCCGCCTCGGTCTGGCCGACGATGTCGAGCGGGTGCTGATCGGCTTCATGGGCTGCTATGCCGCGGTCACGGCGCTGCGCACGGCGCGCCATATCGTCCGCTCCGAAGCGGAAGCGCGGGTGCTGGTCGTCACCGTCGAACTGTCGACCTTGCATCATCAGCAGAACGTCGATCTCGAACCGCTCCTCGCCGGCGCGCAATTCGGTGACGGGGCGGCAGCCGCCATTGTCACCGGATCGGGCGAAGGCCTGACGCTGGGGCAGGGTATCTCCGCCGCGCTGGAAGAAAGCGACGAGTTGATCACCTGGCAGATTGGCGACACCGGCTTCCGCATGCACCTGTCGGGCGAGGTGCCGGGGCGCATCGGCGCGGCTCTGGCGCGCGAGGACGTGCGCGAGCGGGTGCTGGGCAAGGGCGAAAAACCGCGCGCCTATGCCGTCCATGCCGGCGGCCGCTCGATCCTCGACGCGGTGGAGCGGGGGCTGGACCTTGCGCCCGACGCGCTCGACCATTCGCGCGCCGTGCTGCGCGATTTCGGCAACATGTCGTCCTCAACCCTGATGTTCGCGCTGGAGCGGACCATGCGGGAGAAACCGGAGAGCGGCGTCGCGCTGGCATTCGGGCCGGGGCTGGCGATGGAAGGCTTCCGCTTCGGCTGGAGCGGATAGGGCCATGCTCGGCCAGCGGCTGATCGCCGAGGAACTGATGGACGATCCCGCGCTCGACGCGGCGACCTATCACGAAGTCCTGCACGATCTTGCCAAGGTGAACACGATCACGCTGGCAAGACTGCCGACGCTCGATTTCCTGACGCGCGCCATCGGGGAGAGGAAGGAATTTTCCCTGCTCGACGTGGGCTTCGGCGATGGCGACATGCTGCGCGCGATTGCGTTCTGGGCGGAAAAGCGCGGCAAGACCGCGCGGCTGGTCGGCATCGATCTCAACCCGCGCAGCGCGAGCGCGGCGGCGCGGCGCACCCCGCCGGGATGGGACATAGACTACCGCACCGGCGACTATGCCGATCTGGCGGGCGAGGGGTTCGATTGCATCGTCTCCAGCCTCGTCGCGCATCACATGACGCGGGCGCAGCTGGTCGCCTTCCTCCGCTTCATGGAGGCAGAGGCGGGCACCGGCTGGTTCGTCAACGACCTGCACCGGCACGGCTTCGCCTATCACGGCTATCCGCTGCTCGCCCGGCTGGCGGGCTGGCATCCGATCGTGCGGCATGACGGGCGGATGAGCATTGCGCGCTCCTACCGCCCGGCGGAATGGCCGCCGCTACTGGCCGAGGCGGGCGTGCGGGGGGCGAAGATCAGGCGCGTGTTCCCCTTCCGCCTGTGCGTCGAGGCGGTGCGGTGACCGGGCCGCTGGTGCTGGGCGCCGGTCCGGCGGGGAGCGTCGCGGCCCTGCTGCTGGCGAGGGCGGGCCGGGCGCCGGTGCTGATCGACCGCGACGCGGTGGTCGGCGACGCGATCTGTGGCGGGTTCCTGAGCTGGAAGACGGCCGCCGCGCTGCGCGATCTCGGCTGCGATCCCGCCGCCCTCGGCGCGCACCCCGTCCGCCGCTTGCGCCTGTTCGCGGGCGGGCGCGTGGCCGAGGCGGCCTTGCCGGAACCGGGCTTCGGCCTGTCACGCCTTGCGCTGGACACCGCGCTGCGGGCGGCGGCGGTCGATGCGGGTGCGGAACTGGTCATCGAACGGGCGCGCGACGTCGCCGGGGGACGGCTCGTGACCGACAAGCGCGAATGGCAGCCCGCCGCCCTGTTCCTCGCCGCCGGCAAGCACGATGTGCGCGGCAGCGCGCGCCCACGCCGGACCTCCGACCCCGCGCTCGGCCTGCGGGTTCGCGTTCCCGCCACGGCCGAACGCGCGGCGGCGATCGGGGACGCCATCGAGTTGCATCTTTTCCAGGGCGGCTACGCAGGAATTGTGCTGCAGGAAGATGGCAGCGCGAATATCTGTCTCGCCCTGCATAAATCAGCACTGACCGAGGTTGGTGGCAATCCGCACGATCTGCTGCGCGCCTGTGCCGCGCGCGAGGCGGCGTTTGCATCGAGACTCGGCGCACTCGCGGGCGACCACCGCGTCGATACCATCGGCGCGGTGCCTTATGGCTGGATCGCGCATCATACGGACGACGGCATATATCGGCTGGGCGATCAGGCTGCCGTCATTCCGTCGCTGGCGGGGGAGGGCATGGCGATCGCGCTCGCCAGCGCCGGGGAGGCGGTCAGGGCGTATCTGGCCGGGCAGAGCGCGCAATCCTACCAGGCCACGTTCGCCCGTCGCGCCGTGCGCCCGGTCCGCACCGCCGGGGTTTTGTGGCATGTGTCTGAGAACCGCCGGGGCGGGCCGGCACTCACGGCGCTGGCGGGCCGGCTGCCCTCCCTCGCCCGGCTCGCCATGCGGATGAGCCGGATCTAGACCGCCTGCACCCAGCCGTGCCGGTCTTCGACCGTGCCGTTCTGGATACCCAGCAGCCGCTCGCGGATCTTCGTCGTCATCTGGCCGGTGCCCCCCGAACCGACGGTGAACTCGCCATCCGGCCCCAGCACCGAGCCGACCGGGGTGACCACCGCCGCCGTGCCGCAGGCCATGACCTCAAGCAGCTTGCCCGTCGTCGCATCGATCCGCCACTGGTCGATGCTGTAGGGTTCCTCGCGCACGGTCAGGCCTTCGTCGCGCAGCAGGGCGATCAGGCTGTCGCGCGTGATGCCGGGCAGGATCGTGCCGGTCAGCGGCGGAGTGACCACGCTGCCGTCGTCCATCACGAAGAACAGGTTCATGCCGCCCAGTTCCTCAATAAACTTCTTTTCCACCGCATCGAGGAAGACGACCTGGTCGCAGCCATTCTCGATCCCCTCGGCCTGCGGCACGAGGCTGGCGGCATAATTGCCGCCGGTCTTCGCAGCGCCGGTGCCGCCGGGCGCCGCGCGTGTATAGTTGCGGCTCACCCAGATCCGGATCGGCTTGGCCCCGCCCTTGAAATAGGCCCCCACGGGCGAAGCGATGACGACGAACTTGTATTGCCGCGCGGGCCGCACGCCCAGGAACGCCTCGGTCGCGAACATGAAGGGGCGCAGATAGAGCGCGCCGCCATCGACGCTCGGCACCCAGTCGCGGTCTTTCGCCACAAGCTGCCGGATGGCGTCGAGGAACACGTCTTCCGGCAATTCCGGCATCGCCATGCGCCGCGCGCTCTCATTGAAGCGGCGCGCGTTCTGTTCGGGCCGGAACAAAGCGAGACTGCCATCCGCGTGCTTGTAGGCCTTCATCCCCTCGAAGATTTCCTGCGCGTAATGCAGGACGGATGCCGCCGGATCGAGCGCGATCGCCTCGCGCGGGCCGAGCGTTGCCCTGTGCCAGCCGCCTTCTTCCGCATCGTATTCGACCACCACCATGTGATCGGTGAACAATTTGCCGAAGCCGGGATCGGCGATGGCCTGTCGGCGGGTTTCGCCGGGGACCGGGGCGGGGTGGGGACGATGCTCGAAATCCATGCCTCGCGCCTAATCCGCGCCATCGTGCGAGGCAAGTGGGTGCCTCCAGATTGCGCCGACCCCGATGACAAGCCAGAATACGGAGCGCCAAAAGTGAGAAGGGCAGCGACACCGTGACGGTGTGCTGCCCTTCGCATGGTCAGCGGCCGGAAGTGCCGCTCACGTCGCCTTACTTGGCAAGTGGAATTACCGAGTATGCTCCGTAGGGATCTTCACCGACCTCGCTACTGAACCATGAGACATCGGATCACCTCCTTTCGCGCTAGTGAGCTAGGAGCCCGCGTTTCACCGGGGCCCAAGACCTGCGTTCGCCGCCGATCTTGCGAGCATATTTGAGTCACCCAGGGCCCGAAAACAAGCCTTGAAAAAAAGTTTTCCGACGTCAGACTTGCGCGCTTTCACGCTCCCCCGAAGCGTCGGCGGAAACCTAGCGGCAATCTTCGATCACGCGGGTCACTTCGGCCCAGGCCGGGATATAGAGCGAGGGTTCGCCTGGCGTCTCGATCGCGAAGCGCCCCTTGGTCAGGGCCATCGCATCGAGCAGGGGATCGCGCGCCTGCAGATCCGCGGCGATCTGCGGCCCGCGCATCTGCTGCGCCTGCACGGTCCGGTCGGTCGTCTCGGTACGGATGGTCATCGCCGTCGCGCTGTTGCCCTGCACCGACCGCATCAGCGCAATGCGCCCGTTCGCCCGGTCGCAGCGCATGGCGAATTGCGCGCCGCCATAGGATGCGACCGATCCGCCGGTCTCGCTGCTATAGGTCCAGTCCCCCGGCGTGCGCGGCGCGTCCATCCAGTTGTCGTAGGCCGGATCCGGCCCGGCGGCGGGCAGGGAAACCTGCGGCACCGGGTTGCGCGCGGCGGGCGTGCGCTCGGGGGCCGGCGAGGGCTGCGGCGAAGGCGGGATACATGCGGCAAGCGCGAAGGTCAGGCCGAGCGCGCCGGCAAAGTGAGCGTAGATGGCTTTCATGCCACTCCAATGCGCGCTAGGCCGGTCGGGTTTCAAGCGATAAGGTGCTGCGTGGCGACAAAACGCCGTCTCGATCAGATGCTGGTGGACCGCGGGCTGGTCGAAAGCCGAACGCGGGCGCAGGCGCTGGTCATGGCCGGCCTCGTCTATTCGGGCGAGCAGAAACTGGCGAAGCCGGGCCAGAGCCTGCCCGAGGATGCGCCGCTCGACGTACGCGGGCGCGATCATCCCTGGGTCAGCCGGGGCGGGATCAAGCTCGCCCATGCGATCGAACATTTCGGGCTCGATCCGGCGGGCGTGACCGCGATGGATATCGGCAGTTCCACGGGCGGCTTTACCGATGTGCTGCTGCAGGGCGGCGCGGCCCATGTGTTCGCGGTGGACAGCGGGACCAACCAGCTCGCCTGGAAGCTGCGGCAGGACGAACGGGTGACGGTGCTGGAACAGACCAGTGCGCGAATTCTTACCCCGGAGATGATCGACCGGCCGGTTGGCTGGGTGGTATGCGACGCAAGCTTCATCGGCCTTGCAAAGGTGCTGGAACGCCCGCTCGAACTCGCGGCGCGGGATTGCCGCCTCGTCGCGCTTATCAAGCCGCAATTTGAGGTCGGGCGGGAGGAGGTCGGCAAGAAGGGCGTGGTCAGCGATCCCGCCCTGCACCGGCGGGTGTGCCAAGAAATCCACGACTGGGTCAAAGAAAAAGGCTTCGCCGTCGAGGGGATCGCGCAAAGCCCGATCACCGGCCCCGAAGGCAATGTCGAATTCCTGATTTCCGCCCACCGCAGATGACCGGCGGCGATTGACGCTGCGGCATCCCTCTGTCTAACCGCGTTGCGAACCTATTCACGGGAGCCGCAATGTCCGCCAATATCGCCGAAATGGAACGCCGCCGCGCAGCCGCCAAACTGGGCGGCGGGCAGAAGCGGATCGATGCGCAGCACGCCAAGGGCAAGCTGACCGCACGCGAACGGCTCGACGTGCTGCTCGACGAAGGCAGCTTCGAGGAGCTCGACACCTATGTCGAGCATGACTGCACCGATTTCGGGATGGAGGATCAGAAGATCACCGGCGACGGCGTCGTCACCGGCAGCGGCACGATCAACGGCCGGCTGGTGTTCGTCTTCAGTCAGGATTTCACGGTGTTCGGCGGTTCGCTGTCGAAACGCCATGCGGAGAAGATCTGCAAGGTGATGGACATGGCGATGAAGGTCGGCGCCCCGCTGATCGGTTTGAACGACAGCGGGGGCGCGCGCATCCAGGAAGGCGTGGCCAGCCTCGGCGGCTATGCCGAGGTGTTCCAGCGCAACGTGCTGGCGAGCGGGGTCATCCCGCAGATCAGCCTCATCATGGGCCCGTGCGCGGGCGGGGCGGTCTATTCCCCCGCAATGACCGACTTCATCTTCATGGTGAAGGACAGCTCCTACATGTTCGTCACCGGGCCGGACGTGGTGAAGACGGTCACCAACGAAGTCGTCACGCAGGAGGAACTGGGCGGCGCGATAACGCACACCACCAAGACCAGCGTGGCCGATCTCGCCTTCGAGAACGACATCGAGACCTTGCTGCAGACGCGCAACTTCTTCGACTATCTGCCGCTCTCCAACCGCGAGACGGTCCCCGAGCGCCCGACCGACGATGCGTGGGACCGCGAGGAGCCGAGCCTCGACACGCTGATCCCCGACAACGCCAACCAGCCCTACGACATGCACGAGGTGATCCGCAAAACCCTGGACGAGGGCGATTTCTTCGAGGTGCAGCCAGCCCATGCCGGCAATATCCTCACCGGTTTCGGCCGGGTCGAAGGCCGCACGGTGGGCGTGGTGGCGAACCAGCCGATGGTGCTGGCCGGCGTGCTCGACATCAATTCATCGAAGAAGGCCGCGCGCTTCGTGCGGTTCTGCGATGCGTTCGAGATTCCGATCGTCACGTTCGTCGACGTGCCCGGCTTCCTGCCCGGCACGGCGCAGGAGCATAACGGCATCATCAAGCACGGCGCCAAGCTGCTGTTCGCCTATGCCGAGGCGACCGTGCCCAAGATCACCGTCATCACCCGCAAGGCTTATGGCGGCGCGTATGACGTCATGGCGTCCAAGCATCTGCGCGGCGACTTGAACTACGCCTGGCCCACGGCTGAAATCGCGGTGATGGGCGCCAAGGGCGCGGTGGAGATCATCTTCCGCCAGGACCGCGACGATCCCGACAAGATCGCCGAGAAAACGAAGGAATACGAAGACCGCTTCGCCAATCCCTTCGTGGCGGCATCACGCGGCTATATCGACGAGGTGATCTACCCGCACTCGACCCGGCGGCGGATCGCGCTGGGGCTGCGCAAGCTGCGCGGGAAGGTGCTCGAGAACCCGTGGAAGAAGCACGACAATATTCCGTTGTGAGCGCTTCGACCATGGATAGCCCAACCCATCTCTTCTTCGACGTCAACGAGACGCTGATCGACATCGCACCCCTGCGCCAGAGCGTTGCCGAGCGGCTCGGCGGTGGGGCGGGGCAGGCGGATCGGTGGTTCAACGGCCTGATCGAGCATTCGCTGGCCGAGACTCTCGTCGGCCAGCCGGCTGGTTTTTCCATGATCGCGGCAGCGGTTCTGGCGATGCAGGTGGCGGAAGACGGCGGGTCGCTGGCGCTCGAGGAAGCCAAGCAGATCGTCAAAGAGGGCTTGCAGCGGTCCAATGCGTTTGCCGATGCGGCGCCCGGCCTCCAGAAGTTGCAAGACGCCGGCTTCACACTTGTCGCCCTGACCAATTCGGGCGAGGACGGGTTGCAGGAACGGCTCGAGAATGCCGGCATCGCGCAGTATTTTGACCGCGCGCTGAGCGTCCAGCCCGCAGGCGCCTACAAGCCGGCTCGGCGCAGCTACGAACACGGCCTGTCCGAGGCGGGGGCGAAGGCTGGCTCGTCCATGATGGTCGCATGCCATCCATGGGATCTGATCGGGGCGCAGGCCGCCGGAATGCAGACGGCTTTCGTCGAACGGCCAGGCAAGGCATGGTATCCGCTGGCCGAGGCGCCCACCATTACCGTGGCGGACATCGAAGAGCTGGCGCGGCGGCTGTCAGAGCAAAAGGACAAGGCATGAAACTCGGCCGTCTCAACCATATCGGCGTCGCGACGCCCTCGATCGCGGACAGCGTGGCCTATTACTGTGAGGTCATGGGGGCGAGCGACATTACCGAACCGTTCGACCTGCCCGAACAGGGGGTGAAGGTCTGCTTCGTCAATACCCCGACCGACAGCGGGCTGAACGGAACCCAGATCGAACTGATCGAGCCCTTTGACGAGAGCAGCCCGATTAACGGCTTCCTCGCCAAGAACCCCGCCGGCGGGCAGCACCATGTCTGCTACGAGGTCGCGGATATAGAAAAGGCGCGCGAACATTTCGAAAGCCTCGGCAAGCGCATTCTCGGCCCCACCCGCACCGGGGCCCACGGCACGCCGATCTTCTTCCTGCATCCGAAGGACATGATGGGCCAGCTGACCGAGATCATGGAAACGCCGAAGGAAGGTTCGCACTGATGCTTTTCTACGATAGCCCGAACCCCGCGCCCAATCCGCGCCGCGTCCGCATCTTCGCGGCCGAGAAGGGCATCGATCTGCCGACCAAGCAAGTCTCGATCCCGCAGCGCGAGCAGAAGGCGCCCGACTATCTGGCGAAAAATCCGCGTGGGCAGACGCCGATCCTCGAACTCGATGACGGCACGGTGATCGCCGAAAGCGTCGCGATCATGCGCTATCTCGAGGCGCTCCATCCCGCGCCGCCGCTGTTCGGGAGCGCTCCGCTGGAAATCGCGCAAATCGAGATGTGGAGCCGCCGGGTCGAGATGATCCTGATGATTCCGCTCTCGCAGGTCTGGGTCCACACCCATGCCTTCACCGCCGCCCTTCCGGGCCGCAACCAGGAATGGGGCGAGGCCAACCGCCCGCGTGTCGAGGCGGCGTTCCGCTTCTTCGACGAATCCCTTGCCGGGCGGGACTTTCTGGCCGAACCCGGCTACAGCGTGGCCGACATCCTGCTCCAGACCACGGCGGATTTCGCCCAATTCGTCGGCTGCGGCATGCCCGCCGATTGCGACAACCTGCGTGCCTGGCACGACCGAGTCTCCGCCCGCCCGAGCGCACAAGCCTGAGTTCCATCATGACCGACAAGACCCCCACTTATGACGACTGGAAAGCCCGCGCCGACAAGGAGGTGAAAGGCCGCGACCTCACCTGGCACACGCCGGAGGGGATTGCCGTCAAGCCGCTCTACACGTCCGAGGATACCGAAGGCCTCGACCCCGGCGTGCCCGGGATCGCGCCGTTCACGCGCGGGCCCTATGCGAGCATGTACACCGGCCGCCCCTGGACCATCCGGCAATATGCGGGCTTCTCCACCGCCGAGGAATCCAACGCCTTCTACCGCCGCAACCTCGCCGCCGGGCAGAAGGGGCTGAGCGTCGCCTTCGACCTCGCCACCCATCGCGGCTATGACAGCGATCACCCGCGCGTGGTCGGCGATGTCGGCAAGGCGGGCGTCGCGATCGACACGGTGCGCGACATGGAGATCCTGTTCGACCAGATCCCGCTTGAAAGCATGAGCGTGTCGATGACCATGAACGGCGCGGTGATCCCCGTGCTGGCCTTCTACATCGTCGCGGGCGAGCGGCAGGGTGTCGATCAGGCGAAGCTCGCCGGGACCATCCAGAACGACATCCTCAAGGAGTTCATGGTCCGCAACACCTATATCTACCCGCCCGAGCCGAGCATGCGGATCGTCTCCGACATCATCGCATACACCTCGGCCAACATGCCGAAATTCAACAGCATTTCGATCAGTGGCTATCATATGCACGAGGCCGGGGCGACGGCGGTGCAGGAACTTGCCTTCACCATTGCCGACGGCAAGGAATATGCCTGCCGCGCGATGGAAGCTGGGCTCGACATCGATGCCTTCGCGCCGCGCCTGTCCTTCTTCTGGGGCATCGGAATGAACTTCTTCATGGAAATCGCCAAGATGCGCGCGGCGCGCCATCTGTGGCACGACGTCATGACCGATCTCGGCGCGCAGAACGAGAAGTCGAAGATGCTGCGCACCCATTGCCAGACCAGCGGTGTGAGCTTGCAGGAGCAGGATCCGTACAACAATGTGATCCGCACCACGGTGGAGGCGATGGCGGCGGTGCTGGGCGGCACGCAGTCGCTTCACACCAACGCGCTGGACGAGGCGATCGCGCTGCCGACCGATTTCAGCGCCCGCATCGCGCGCAACACGCAGCTGGTGATCCAGGAAGAAACCGGCATCACAAATGTCGCCGATCCGCTGGGCGGCAGCTATTACATCGAAAGCCTCACCGCCGCGCTGGTCGAGGAGGCGCGCACGATGCTGGACGAGGTCGAGGCGGCAGGCGGGATGACCGCCTATGTCGCCAGCGGCAAGCCCAAGGCCGCGATCGAACGGGCCGCCGCCACCAAGCAGGCGAGCGTCGACCGGGGCGAGACGGTGATCGTCGGCGTGAACAAGTACCGCCGCGACAAGGAAGACGAGATCGACACGCTCGATGTCGACAACCACGCCGTGCGCCGGAGCCAGATCGAACGGCTGCAACAGGTGCGCGCTGGGCGCGATGACATGGCCTGCCGAGCTGCGCTCGATGCGCTGGCACGGGGGGCGGCGCAGAAGGAAGGCAATCTGCTCGCGCTTGCAGTTGAAGCGGCACGCCACGATGCGACGCTGGGCGAAATTTCCTCCGCGATGGAGGACGTGTTCGGCCGCTACGACACTCTGCCGACGCCGGTGCGCGGCGTGTTCGCGGCTGCCTATGGCGAGGACGACCGGTACCGCCAAGTGGTCGAGGGCGTGAAGGCGGTCGAGCGTCGCCTTGGTCACAAGCCCAAGCTGATGGTCGCCAAGATGGGGCAGGACGGGCACGACCGCGGCGCCAACGTGATCGCCTCCGCCTTTGCCGATATGGGTTTCGAAGTGTTGAGCGGCCCGTTGTTCCAGACGCCGGAGGAAACGCGCGATATGGCCCTGGGCGAAAACGTCGATGCCATCGGCGCGAGCAGTCTGGCGGCAGGGCACAAGACGCTGATCCCCGAACTGATCGGTCTGCTGAAGGAAGCGGGCCGCCCCGATATCAAGGTGATCGCCGGCGGCGTGATCCCGCAAAAGGACTACGACTTCCTGCGCGATGCCGGGGTGCAGGGAATTTACGGCCCGGGCAGCAACGTCGTCGAATGCGCGGCGGACGTGCTGCGCCTGCTTGGGCATAACATGCCGCCTGCGGGCGAGGATCTGGATGAGGCAGCGGAGTGAAAGGGGCAATTTTCGCCCTGGCATCTGTAGCCATACTGGGATTGGGGCTATTTCTTAGCGGGGCGAACGCCATGTCGGAATGCTTCCCAGACTTCCCGCATTTCGAACAATGTCTCTCAGATAAGCGTCGTGATGCGCTTCTGATAATCTCGATAACTATGACGCTCTGGATCGGGAGCGCCTTTCTCATTTTCCGCAAAAAGAAACCTGTATGACCCAAACCCGCACCGACTGGACCCGCGAAGAAATCGCCGGCCTCTTCGACCTACCCTTCACCGAACTGCTCTTCCGAGCCGCCACCGTCCACCGCGAGAACCATCCGCCGGAACAGGTGCAGCTCTGCACGCTGCTCAGCATCAAGACCGGCGGGTGCCCGGAGGATTGCGGCTATTGCTCGCAGTCGGTGAAGGCGGATAGCGGGGTCGAGGCGACCAAACTGATGGAGGTGCAATCGGTCCTCCAGCGTGCTGCGCAAGCAAAGGACCAAGGCTCTCAGCGGTTCTGCATGGGCGCGGCCTGGCGCAACCCGAAAGACCGCGACATGCCCGCGATCGTCGAGATCGTGAAGGGCGTGCGCGCCATGGGGCTGGAGACCTGCATGACGCTGGGCATGCTGACGCCGAAACAGGCGGATATGCTTAAGGACGCAGGCCTCGATTACTACAACCACAATGTCGATACCGGGCCGGAATATTATGAGCGCGTAATCTCCAGCCGCAAATACGAAGATCGGCTCGATACGCTGCAGAACGTGCGCGATGCCGGCATCAATGTGTGCAGCGGCGGGATCGTCGGTATGGGTGAAACGCGCGCGGACCGGGTGGGCTTCATCCACACCCTCGCCACACTGGAACGGCATCCCGAAAGTGTGCCGGTCAACGCGCTGGTCCCGGTCAAGGGCACGGTGCTGGGCGACATGCTGGCCGACACGCCGCTCGCCAAGATCGACGATATCGAATTCGTGCGCACCGTGGCGGTCGCGCGGATCTGCATGCCGCTGAGCATGGTGCGCCTCTCCGCCGGGCGTGAGAGCATGAGCGAGGCGACGCAAGCGCTGTGCTTCCTCGCGGGTGCGAACTCGATCTTCACCGGCGACAAGCTGCTGACCGCGCCGAACGCCGGCGACGACAGCGACGGCGCATTGTTCGCCAAGCTGGGCCTGACGCCGCTGGTGCAGGAAGAGCCGATGCGGGCAGCCGGGCGGGCGTGCCAGGTGGGGGAGCCGGCGGAGTGAGCCTTCTCGCTCCTCCCGTTCGCCCTGCGCTTGTCGAAGGGCCGCTTTTCCTTATGACCGATCGAGCGATAGAAGCGCGGGGCTGCGACACGCGCGGCCCGCACGGATTGAGAGTTTAAGACAGCATGTTCAAGAAAATCCTCATCGCCAATCGCGGCGAAATTGCCTGCCGGGTCATCAAGACCGCGCGCCGCATGGGTATCGCCACCGTGGCGGTCTATTCCGATGCCGATGCGCGCGCGCCGTTCGTGAAGATGGCGGACGAGGCGGTGCATATCGGCCCGGCGCAGGCATCGGAAAGCTATCTCGTCGCGGACAAGATCATCGCCGCTTGCAAGCAGACCGGGGCCGAGGCGGTGCATCCGGGCTACGGCTTCCTCTCCGAACGGGCGAGCTTCGCCGAGGCGCTGGCGGCGGAAGACATCGCCTTCATCGGGCCGCCGGTAAATGCCATCACGGCGATGGGCGACAAGATCGAATCCAAGAAGCTGGCCAAGGAAGCGGGCGTCAACACGGTCCCCGGGTCGGAAGGCGAGATCACCAGCACCGAGCAGGCGCTGCAGGTCAGTCGCGAGATCGGCTACCCGGTCATGATGAAAGCCAGCGCGGGCGGCGGCGGCAAGGGCATGCGGCTGGCGCATAACGACAAGGACGTGGAGGAAGGCTTCGAGGCGACCAGGCGCGAAGGCCTGAACTCCTTCGGCGACGACCGCGTGTTCATCGAGAAGTTCATTCTCAACCCGCGTCATATCGAAATCCAGATCCTCGGCGATCAGCATGGCAACATCGTCTACCTCAACGAGCGCGAGTGCAGCATCCAGCGGCGCCACCAGAAAGTGGTCGAGGAAGCGCCGTCGCCGTTCGTGACGCCCGCGATGCGCAAGGCCATGGGCGAGCAATGTGTCGCCCTGTCGCGCGCGGTCGGCTATTACAGCGCCGGCACGGTCGAGCTGATCGTTTCCGGCGCGGACCCGACGGGCGAAAGCTTCTACTTCCTCGAAATGAACACCCGGCTGCAAGTCGAACACCCGGTGACCGAGGCGATCACCGGCATCGACCTCGTGGAACAGATGATCCGCGTCGCAGCGGGCGAGGCACTGCCCTTCACGCAGGACGACATCGGGATCGACGGCTGGGCGATCGAGAACCGCGTCTATGCCGAGGATCCCTATCGCGGCTTCCTGCCCAGCACCGGAAGGCTGGTGCGCTATCGCCCGCCGGAGGAGCCGTGGGAAGACGATGGCGAAGCGAACGGGCGGCGCGGCGTTGACGGTGTCCGGGTCGACGATGGCGTGTTCGAAGGCGGCGAGGTGTCGATGTTCTACGACCCGATGATCGCCAAGCTCGTCACTTGGGGGCCGACCCGCGATGCGGCTGCGGACTTGCAGGTGCAGGCGCTGGACGCATTCGCGATCGAGGGGCTCGGCCACAATGTCGATTTCCTCAGCGCGATCATGCAGCATCCCCGCTTCCGTTCGGGGGAATTAACCACCGGCTTCATCGCCGAGGAATACCCCGAAGGCTTTGCCGGCGCCGCGGCAGGCGAGGATCTGAAGCGCATGCTGGCGGCGGTTGGCGGGGTGATCGCCACGGCCGATGCCGACCGGGCGCGGCGGATCGACCAGAAACTGCACGACGAGTTCTACGCGCCGGGCGACTGGACCATCCGCATCGGCGAGCGGGCCGACAGCGCGCGGACCTACACCGTCGAACTCACCGAGGACGCAATTCTCGTTGATGGCGAACCGGTTTCACTGGAACTGGAATACACGCCGGGCGACCGCACGCTGGAAGTCTGGCGCGGGGCTGACGAGGGAGAAGGCGAGACCTTCACCCTCCAGCTCGATCCCACGCGCACCGGCTATGCCGTGACCACGCGCGGCGGCAAGCACACCCTGCGCATTCTCCAGACCCGCATCGCGCATCTGGCGGACCACATGATCGAGAAGGAGCCGCCGGACCTTTCCCGCATGCTGATATGCCCGATGCCCGGCCTGCTGGTGAAACTGCATGTCGCCGAGGGCGAGACCGTGCAGCCGGGCCAGCCGCTCGCCACGGTGGAGGCAATGAAGATGGAGAACATCCTGCGCGCCGAAAAGGAAGGCAAGATCGCCAAGATCAACGCGGGCGAGGGCGATAGCCTGGCGGTGGACGAGGTGATACTGGAACTGGAATAACGGCTTTGGGGGGCCAGGCTATACCGCAAGGCCCCCCGCCGCCTGATCGAGAGACTGACCGATAATGGAAACCAGAGCCGGCGATCCGGGCGCGTTCCGCCAGTTCGACCTTGGGCGGGTCAGCAGCCCCGCCTTCGTGGTCGACGCGGCGAAGCTGCGCGCCAATTGCCAGATCCTCGCCGCGGTGCGCGACGAGGCCGAGATCAAGATGCTGTCCGCGCTCAAGGCGTTCAGCATGTTCGCGGTCGCGCCGATCCTGGGCGAATATCTCGACGGGGTCTGCACCAGCGGATTGTGGGAAGCGCGCCTCGCATCCGAATTCTACGACGGTGAGATCAGCACCTATTGCGCGGCCTACAAACCCGAGGAGCTGGACGAGGTCTGCCGCCTGTCCGACCATGTGATCTTCAACTCCCCCGGCCAGATGCAACGCGCCGCGCTTATCATGGACCAGGCGCGCGCGGGCGGCGGCAGCTTCGATGTCGGTCTGCGCATCAATCCGCAGGTGCCCACCGGCGAAGTGCCGCGCTACGATCCCTCCAGCCCCGGCAGCCGGCTCGGCTTCCCGCTCGACCAGTTGACGCAGGAGCATATGGAAGGGGTCGAGGGCATCCACTTCCACAATCTGTGCGAGCAGGATTTCGAACCGCTCCACCGCACGTGGGACACGGTGTTCGACGCGATCGAGCCCTGGTTCGGCCAGCTCAAATGGATCAATATGGGCGGCGGGCATCACATCACCCGCGCGGATTACCAGCGCGAGGAACTCGTCGAATTCCTGCGCGACGCGAAGGAGGATACCGGCGCCGAAATCTATCTCGAACCGGGCGAGGCCGTGGCGCTCGACGCGGGTATCCTCGTTGGCACGATCCTCGATACCGGGTTCAACGGCGTGCCGGTCGCGGTGTCCGATGTATCCGCCACCTGCCACATGCCGGATGTGATCGAAGCGCCTTATCGCCCCGCCATGCTTGGTGAAGAGCGCGACGAAGCCACGCCGGAGGTCCATATCGGGGGTCCGTCCTGCCTCGCGGGCGACGTAATCGGGGATTATCGCATTCCGGGCGGGGCCGAGGTCGGCAAGCGTTTCGCCTTTCTCGATCAGGCGCATTATTCCATGGTCAAGACCAACACTTTCAACGGCGTTCAGCTGCCCGCGATCTATCTGTGGGACAGCGAGACCGACCAGCTCGATCTGGTGCGCGAGTTCGGTTACGAAACCTTCCGCGACCGTTTGAGCTGATCTGCGGCCCATCGCGCCGCCGGCTCGCGCGGCCCCGCCGAACCTTGCGCCCAAGCGTGCGGCTATTCACTTGCGTTTCATGACTGACGCTCTATACGCGCCGCTCCCGCTGCCCCAAGGACCCTTCCTAACCGCAAGGCAGCTTGTCGTTTCATGGTTCGCAAGAACCGTTTAGGGGGTCCCTTGAATTGCAGCATTTTTCCGACGCCAAGGCTGTAGTCCGCGCGCTTTCGCCGGACGAACCGATTATCCTCAACCGCCCGCACGCCGCGGCGCGCGCGGCGCGTTTCTTCGTCGAGACGTTTCCCGGCAAATCGCTCTATGCGGTGAAGGCGAACCCGTCGCCCGATTTGATCGAGATCCTGTGGGCGAACGGGGTGACCCATTACGATGTCGCCTCGATCGCCGAGGTCCGGCTGGTACGCGGCCTGCTGCCCGAGGCCGTGCTGTGCTTCATGCATCCGGTGAAGTCGCCCGGCGCGATCCGCGAGGCGTATTTCGAGCATGGGGTGAAGACCTTCAGCCTCGATTCCTCCGAGGAACTGGCCAAGATCGTCGATGCGACGCGCGGGGCGGATGGCGAGCCCGCCGCCGACCTGCGGCTGTGCGTGCGTCTGCGCGTCTCCAGCGAGTATTCAGAACTCAGCCTTGCCAGCAAGTTCGGCTGCGACCTGACCGAGGCGCCGCTGCTGCTGCAGGAAAGCCGGCAATATGCCGACTGGCTCGGCGTGTGCTTCCATGTCGGCAGCCAGGCTATGAGCCCGTTCGCCTATGTTCAGGCGCTGGACCGCACGCGCGCGGCCATTGCCGAGGCTTCGGTGGTGATCGACATGATCGACGTCGGCGGGGGTTTCCCCAGCGTCTATCCCGGCATGGAGCCGCCGCCGCTGGAAGATTACTTCAAGATCATCCATCAGCATTTCTACGCGCTGCCCATCGCCTACAATGCCGAGTTGTGGTGTGAGCCGGGCCGCGCGCTGTGTGCCGAATATTCCAGCCTCGTGGTGAAGGTCGAGAAGCGCCGGGGCGAGGAACTCTACATCAACGACGGCGCCTATGGCGCGTTGTTCGATGCCGCGCATGTGGACTGGAAATTCCCCGTCCGCGCGTTGGAGGACGACCTTATCAAGCCGGAAATGGACTTCGCCTTCTACGGCCCGACCTGCGACGATGCCGACTACATGCCCGGCCCCTTCGCCTTGCCGTCGGACATTCAGGCGGGCGACTTCATC
The DNA here is from genome assembly GCA_947501005.1 of uncultured Erythrobacter sp. Classification (GTDB taxonomy): domain Bacteria; phylum Pseudomonadota; class Alphaproteobacteria; order Sphingomonadales; family Sphingomonadaceae; genus Qipengyuania. Next base: position 921,764 of record CANMTU010000001.1, read on the forward strand.
GAGATCGGCATGCTCGGCGCCTATGGCGCGGCGATGAAGACCGACTTCAACGGCTTCGGCGCGGCACAGCGCATCGTGGTTGCGGACGAACCGATGGCCAGCCTCTACGACGGCAGCCGCAAACGCCCCGCGGCGGACAATGTGGTGAGCTTGCGGTAGGGATACGTTTCGCCGCCGACTTGTCGTGATTGTCCTTCAGGACTGCGCAAGCACATCGGAGCGAACGATGAACGACCATTCGGTGACTGATTTCACAGTCAACGGTGCGATGCTTTATAAGGGTGCGATACAATCGTGTATCGCAGACCTGCTCCGGGTGGTTGCGCAGCTGCCGCAAAACGCCGCAGGCGTTCGCTTGCATGGGGTGAGTGCGCTCAAACCTATTCTGGCCACGGACGGGCTGATAGGAAGCATCGCGGCAAAGGTGCTGGGTATGTCAGCCCGACCGGTAAGGGCTGTCCTGTTCGACAAGTCGGCGGGAAGGAATTGGGCGCTTGGATGGCACCAGGATCGAACAATCTGTATCAAGGACAAGCGAGAGGCGCTCGGGTTCGGTCCTTGGACAGTCAAAGGCGGGATGCACCACGTTGCGCCGCCGTTCGACCTGCTTACGCGTATGATCACCTTGAGAGCGCATCTGGACGATGTGCCTGAAACGAATGCGCCGCTTCTGATAGCGCCGGGCTCTCACGCGCTCGGAAGGATAGGCGTCGATCAAGTCGACGACGTTGTCAGACGCTGCGGAACGGCAACCTGCCCTGCGGAAGCCGGAGACGTATGGCTCTACGCAACACCGATTCTTCACGCTTCCGCGGCAGCTTCCAAGTCGGCAAGTCGAAGAGTGCTACAGGTCGATTTCGCTGCGGAGGAACTTCCGCATGGTCTTGAATAGTTGGGCGTTTAGGGTCGTCAATTCACCGCGAACCCTCACTCAAACCCTACAAACCGCGCCGCTTCGTCCATTCCCTTGCGCTCGCTTACGACAGCATTCGCCGGAAAGTCCTCGTCCGGCCAGCCGAGGGCGATGCATATCATTATCACCTGATCCTCAGGAATGCCCGCGTTCTCGCGCACCACCGGGCTTTGCATGATGCCTTGGGAGTTGATCACGCAGCCGAGCCCGCGCGACCAGGCGGCGTTGACCACCGCGTTGGTGACCGCGCCGCAGTCGAACGGGGCGATGTCGCTGCCGAGCAGCGCGCGATCATAGGTGACGACGATGCTTACCGGCGCGTCGAACTGGCGGAAGCCGCGCAGTACCCAGTCCTGCCGCCGCTCCTTGTCGTCGCGTTCGATGCCCATGGCGCCGAACAATTGCCTGGCGACACCGATCTGGCGTTCGCGATGGGCGGGATGCTGCCCGTCATGCCGACGGAACTCGCGGCTGTCGGGCTTGCCGGCGAGGATGCCTTGCGTATTGCCTTCGCGGATCGCATCGAGCGGGGCGCCGGTGACGACGGTGAAATGCCAGCACTGGTTGTTGAACGAGGAGGGCGCCCGCATGGCGAGTTCCAGCACCTCCTCGATCAGTTCGCGGGGGACCGGCTTGTCGAGGAAGCCGCGGATCGAGCGGCGGCCGGTTACGACCGCGTCATAGGATTGCTGTGCCGGTTTTGTCATCGCCGCAGCTTGCCGCAAGCGGCGCGAGCGTCAAGAGCGGGCTTTGGGCAGGCAGCGCGCAGAGACGGGGGCCTCCCACATGGCGCAGTCGAAGAAGATGGCTTCCTTCCCGGCGTCGGTTTCCGGAAGGAAGCTGAAGCGCAGCGCGTTGCGGGCGGCGGCGGGCAGAGGCAGGCCATCGGGAATGGCGCCGGCCTCGCTCCACCCCATGACCTGGCAATAACGGTCGCCGGGGCATAGCCGGCGCGCGCGCACGATCAGGGTGGCGGGATCGTCGGCGCTGGAAACCAGCACGAAATGCACCCCGGGGGCGGGCGATTTCTCGCCCCCGCCGCCGGCCGCTTTCGCCTCTTCGTCGACCGAAGACACGGTCTTCACCGCCTCGCCCGCTTCGCTCAGCAGGGTGTTGTCCATCGGCGGGCGCGCGATGGACGAGGCGAGGCGGCGCAGGGCGGCGGGGTCGGGCTCGTTGCCGCCATACCGGGCCGAGAGCGCCTGCGGCGTACCCCAGAAGCCACGCCATTTGAGGAATAGGTGCGGCCCGACCCGGGCCACCTTGTCGAGCTTGGGGCTCCACCACGGGTAGACGTAGTCCGCGTGATAGTGGGTCGCATTGCCGACAGTCTGGTCGACCTTTCCGCCGAGCGCCTCCTTCGCGCGGGCGCGGGCGGGGTTCAGCAGATAAGCCGGGTAGGAACGTGCGAGCGATCCATCGCAGGTGAAGGTGAACTGACACCCGGTGCGGCGCTGCGAGCCTTCGAAGACCACGCCGCATACGGTGTTGGCGAAGGCAGGATGGCGCACCCGGTTCAGGACGACCTGCATCACCGCCCGCTGATCCGCCGCGCCGCCGCCCGCCTCGGCCAGGGCGACGAGCGAGAGGCAGTCCTCGGCCCGCGCCCGGTCGGTGGCGGATCCGCGGAAGACGAACGGCTTGGCGGTGCCGAGTTTGCCCGATGCGATGGGAATGGCGCCATTCTTAGCCTGCGCCGAAGACGGATCGAGCTGCGACCACGCGACAGCCTCGCTGGTGGCGGTGGCGGGAAGATCTTCGAGGTCTTCCGCCGTCTCCGGTGCGGGTACCGGCGCGTCCTCCTCGCCTGCCTGCGCGACGGACGCCCCGGCGGCATCGTCCTGCGCGGCGTCGCGCCCGAACAGCGCCAGCCCGGCGACAACGGCGAGCAGAAACAGCCCGACGCCGAGCAGGGGCAGATTGGCACGCAGGAAGGAGCGGAGATTGGCGATCATGAGAAGGTAACCACCTTCAACGCCGCTTGCCCGATTAAGTGCCGGCGATGCGCGAAACAGGCGATCGGCCCGGCGGCAATGCCCGTCAGGCGGCGCGCGCGACGGCGATGTCGAGCCGGTCCCACACTTCCACCAGTGCGGCGACCAGATCGTCCATCATTGTCTCGGTATGGGCGGGGCCGGGGGTGAAGCGCAGGCGTTCGGTGCCGCGCGGAACGGTGGGAAAATTGATCGGCTGCACATAGACGCCGTATTCAGCGAGCAGGATGTCGCTGATCTTCTTCGCCCGCACCGGGTCGCCGATCATCAGCGGCACGATATGGGTGACGCTGTCCATCACCGGCAGGCCAGCGTCGCGCATCTTCTGCTTGAGCAGGTGCGCGGCCGCCTGCTGTGCGTCGCGCTCTTCCGAGGATTGCTTCAGATGCTTCACCGCCGCCAGCACGCCCGCGACCAGCACCGGGCTGAGCGAGGTGGTGAAGATGAAGCCGGGGGCGTAGGAACGGATGCAGTCGATCACCCGGGTATCGGCGGCGATGTAGCCGCCCATCACGCCGAACGCCTTGCCCAGCGTACCCTCGATGATGTCGATCCGGTGGGCAGCCTCGTCACGCTCGGTGATGCCGCCGCCGCGCGGGCCGTACATGCCGACCGCGTGGACCTCGTCGATATAGGTTAGCGCGTTGTACTGTTCCGCCAGGTCGCAGATCGCGTGGACGGGCGCGACGTCGCCATCCATCGAATAGACGCTCTCGAAGGCGATCAGCTTGGGCGTCGCCGGGTCCTCGGCGGCGAGCAGTTCTTCGAGATGGGCGAGATCGTTGTGGCGGAAGACCCGCTTCTCGCAGCCGGAATTGCGGATGCCGGCGATCATGCTGGCATGGTTCAATTCGTCGGAGAAGATGACGCAGCCGGGCAGCAGCTTGGCGAGGGTCGACAGCGTCGCGTCGTTCGACACATAGCCGCTGGTGAACAGCAGTGCGCCGTCCTTGCCGTGGAGGTCGGCAAGCTCGCGTTCGAGCTCGACATGCAGATGCGTGTTGCCGCCGATATTGCGCGTGCCGCCCGAACCGGCGCCGACATCGTGCAGCGCCTCTTCCATCGCGGCGACGACCTTGGGATGCTGGCCCATCGCGAGATAGTCGTTCGAACACCAGACGGTGATCGGCTTGGGGCCGTTATGCCCGGCGAAGCAGCGCGCATTGGGGAACGCGCCCTTGTTGCGCATGATATCGATGAAAACCCGGTAGCGCCCTTCGGAGTGGAGACGGTCGATCGCCTCGTCGAATATCTGTCCGTAATTCACGCTTGCACCGATTATCTGCGTCGCACGAGGGCGGCAATTGGTGAAGCGCACATAGGACCTTCCGCCCGCTTTCGCCACCGCGATCTTTGCGAACGATTCGCAAGGGATCAGAAGGCAATGAGGTCGCAGAGGTCAAAGCGGGACAGCGCATCCTCCAGCCGGCGGAAGTCGGCGAGGTCCCCGGTCGTCACCGCGCGATCGGGTGTCGTGCGCGCGAATCCCTGACCTTCGAGCAAGTGGGCGACCCGGCGTGCGATCCCCTGCGAGCCATCGACGAAGGCGACATTCGGGCCGAACGCCGCGCGCAGTTCCGGCTCCAGCAGGGGGAAGTGCGTGCAGGCGAGGACGACCGTGTCGATCTCGCCGCCATGATGCTGCAGGACGAGGCCTTTCACCGCCTGCGCCACTGCATCCACGCTGATCGTGGCGCCGCGCAGTTTGGCCTCGGCCAGCGGGACCAGCCCGTTCGCGCCGTGGCGCAGCAGGCGTTTGCCGACTGCGAATTGATGCTCGAGATCGTCGACATAGGCCTGCCGCATCGTCGCCTCGGTGCCGAGCAGGCCGAACACGCCGGTCTTCGTTAGCGCGGCGGCGGTCTTGATCGCGGGCACCGTGCCGACGATCGGCAGTTCCAGCACGTCGCGCACCATGCCGAGCGCGATCGTGCTCGCCGTGTTGCAGGCGATGCAGACGAGGCGGGGCTGATACCGTTCCGCCATCCGGCCCAGCAGACCGGCGACCCTTGCCGCGATCTCCGCCTCGCTCTTGGTGCCATAGGGCAGGCCGGCCATGTCGGCGGCATAGATCACCGGCGCCTGCGGCAACAGCTTGCGCAATTCGCCCAGCACGGTGAGCCCGCCCACGCCGGAATCGAACAGCAGGATGGGGGAATCTGGGCGCAATGTTTCTTCCGTTCGTCCGAAGCCTGTCGAAGGACTGTTTTTCTTATCCATTCCGGCCCTAAAAGAAACGGCCGCCCTTCGACAAGCTCGGGGCGAACGGTTAGAGGCTGGGTTATGGAATTCGGGGCAATCACGATCACCACGCTCTGGGCTGCGCTGCTGGGCTATGCCTTCGGCTCGATCCCGTTCGGCCTCATCCTCACGCGGCTCGCCGGCAAGGGCGATGTGCGCAAGCAGGGCAGCGGCAATATCGGGGCGACCAACGTGCTGCGCACCGGATCGAAGGGGTTGGCTGCGGGCACGCTGCTGCTCGATCTGGCGAAGGGGTTGATACCCGTTCTGCTTGCCGGTGAGATCTGGTGGCGTCTGGAGGGGAATGAACAGCTCCATCCTCTCGACTGGCAATTCATCGCATCGCCCGAGGCCGCCGCCGCCCTGGGAGCGGTTATCGGTCACTGCTTTCCTATCTGGCTGGGCTTCAAAGGGGGGAAAGGCGTCGCGACCAATGCAGGCGTCAGCTTCGGTCTCGCGTGGCCGATAGGGCTTGTCTATGCAGTGACCTGGATCGGTGTTCTGGCCATTTTCCGCATTTCGTCGCTCGCCGGAATGGCTGCGGTGGTGGCGGCTGCGGCGGGGGCGGTTCTCCTTGGCTACAAGCAGTTTTTCCCCGCTTTGGCTTTGATCGCCCTGCTGATCGTCTTCCTGCACCGCGCCAATATCGCCCGCCTGATGGCCGGAACCGAACCGCGGGTCGGCGCGAAGAAATGAGCCTGCTCGCGGCGGCGGAACTGACGCAGGCGGAGGCGTTCGCGCGCATTCGCCTGCTGCGTTCGCCGAATATCGGGCCGGTCAGCTACGCGGTGCTGCTCGGCCGTTTCGGCACGGCGCAGGCTGCTTTGGATGCCTTGCCCGACCTGACCGGACGCGGCGGCAAGCCCTACCGTATCGCTTCCGTCGCCGGGATCGAGCGCGAGGTCGATGCGGTGCGCAAGGCCGGGGCGCGGTATCTGTTCCACGACCAGCCGGGCTATCCGCCGCTGCTGGCCGAAACCACCGGGGCCCCGCCGATCCTGACCTATCGCGGCGACCTTGCGCTCGCGGCCCGGCCATGCGTGGCGCTGGTCGGCGCGCGCAATGCCAGCGCGGCGGCGGTGCGTCTGGCGCGCGATTTCGGGGCGGGGCTGGCCGAAGCGGGTCTCACCGTCGTTTCGGGCCTCGCACGCGGCATCGACGGGGCGGCGCATGAAGGGGCGTTGCACAGCGCAGCGGGCCCGAGCACCATCGGCGTGATCGCCAGCGGGATCGACATCGCCTATCCCCCGCAGCACGCCGACTTGCAGGAGCGGATCGCGAACGAAGCTTTGCTGCTCGCCGAACAGCCGCCAGGCACCGAACCGCGTGCCAGCCACTTTCCCAGCCGCAATCGCATCATCGCGGGGCTGTCGGCGGGAACGCTGGTGGTCGAGGCGGCGGTGAAATCCGGCAGCCTCATCACCGCGCGATTGGCGGGCGAGGCGGGGCGCGAGGTCATGGCCATTCCCGGCAGCCCGCTCGAGCCGCGGAGCCACGGCTGCAATCACCTAATCCGCGAAGGCGCCGTGCTGGTGCAGACACCGGAGGACGTGGCGGAAATGCTCTCCGGCTTCGACGGAACCCCGCGCTCGACCTTCCGCGAACCGGTTACCCCGTTCGACTATGCGCCCGAAGACCTCGCCGAGGCGGAACCGGCCGCCATCGCCAGCCTGCTGACCAGCGCACCGATCGCGGTGGACGAACTTGTGCGCCAGTCGGGCCAGGGCGCGGCGGCGGTGCAACTGGCGCTGATGGAACTGGAGATCGCCGGCCGGCTGGAACGCCATGCCGGGGGCAGGGTCAGCCTGAGCTGACGCCGGGTCAGCGCAGCAGCGCGCGCTGCCGTGCGATTTCGCGCAACCTGTTCTCGGCCTTCGCGATATTGCGGGCGGTCCGGCGCATGTCCTTCTTCTCGTCCTCGAGCTTGTCCTTCGCGTCCTCGAACGTGTCGCGCGCTTCCTTGACGTCGGAGACATCGTCACGCCGCTCGTCATAGAGCTTGGCGAGGCGCTTCTCGATCTTGGCGGCATTGCGGTTGAACTGCTCCCACCGCTTCGCGTCCTCGGCGGACACGGTCTTGGGGGCGGTGACGATGATCGTCTGCATCTCGTCCTGCGCCATGGCGGCTGCGGGGAGGGTGAGGGAAATGGCGGCGGCAAGAATCTTTCTCATGGAAGAGAACCTTTCTGTCGTCGGAAAAAGGGGCGGACGCGGCAGCGAAGGCACCGCATGAGGGCCCCATGTGGGGTGCCTGCGCGCGAATGCAAAAAACCGCAGCCCGCATAACCCGCTTGACGAGCCTTCGCGCCCGCCGCCATTTTCGCGCGTATACGCATACACACACGTAAGGGACGCGCACAGCTCACATGCAACTGGTCATCGTAGAATCGCCGGCGAAGGCGAAAACCATCGAGAAATACCTCGGCAAGGACTTCAAGGTCCTCGCCTCCTACGGCCATGTCCGCGACCTGCCGCCCAAGGACGGCAGCGTCCGCCCGGACGAGGATTTCGCGATGGACTGGGAGCTGTATCGCGACAAGCAGAGCCGCTTCAAGGAAATCGCCGACGCCGCCAAGAAGGCCGACCGGCTCGTCCTCGCCACCGACCCCGACCGCGAGGGCGAGGCGATTTCCTGGCACGTCCGCGAATTGCTGGCCAAGCGCAAGGCGCTGCCCAAATCGGTCGACCGGGTGACGTTCAACGCGATTACCAAGCAAGCGGTGACTGACGCGATGAAGCGCCCGCGGGAACTCGATCAGCCGCTGATCGATGCGTATCTGGCGCGCCGGGCGCTCGACTATCTCTATGGTTTCACCCTGTCGCCGGTGCTATGGCGGCGCCTGCCGGGCGCCAAGAGCGCGGGCCGGGTGCAGTCGGTCGCCCTGCGCCTGATCGTCGACCGCGAGCGCGAGATCGAGGCCTTCCGGGCGGATGAATACTGGTCGGTCATTGCGAAGCTCGAGCAGGACGGCACGCCGTTCGATGCGCGGCTGGTGAAGTTCGACGGCAAGAAGCTCGAAAAGCTCACTCTAGGCGACGAAGGCAGCGCCAAGGCAGCCAGGCAGGCGGTCGAGGCGGCGAACTTCACGATCGAGGAGATCGAGACCAAACCGCTCAAACGCAATCCCGCGCCGCCTTTCACCACCTCGACCCTGCAGCAGGAGGCGGCGCGCAAGCTTGGCTATTCCGCCAGCCACACCATGCGCCTCGCCCAAGGGCTCTACGAGGCGGGTGCGATCACCTACATGCGGACCGACGGTGTGCAGATGGACGGCAGCGCGATCACCGCCTGCCGCAAGGCCATCGCCGAGCGCTACGATGCGTATTACCTGCCCGACAAGCCGCGCCATTATGCCACCAAGGCGAAGAACGCGCAGGAAGCCCACGAAGCGATCCGGCCGACCGATTTCGGGCGCGACCGCGCCGGATCGGGCGACGAGGGCAAGCTCTACGATTTGATCTTCAAGCGCGCGATGGCCAGCCAGATGGCCGCCGCCCAGCTCGAACGCACCACCGTCACCCTGCGCGACGGGACCGGCAAGCATGAATTGCGCGCGACCGGGCAGGTGGTGAAATTCCCCGGCTTCTTCGCCGTCTACCAGGAAGGGTTCGACGATCGGGACGATGACGAGGACGGCCTGCTGCCGAACATGAGCAAAGGCGATGCTCCGGCCAAGAAGGCGGTCGAGGCGAACCAGCATTTCACCCAGCCGCCCCCGCGCTTTTCCGAGGCCAGCCTGGTCAAGCGGCTGGAAGAACTCGGGATCGGCCGCCCCTCCACCTATGCCAGCACGATCCAGACCGTGCGCGATCGCGGCTATGTGCGGATGGAGAAAAACCGTTTCTTCGCAGAGGAATCGGGGCGGTTGCTTACGGCGTTTCTCGAACGGTTCTTCGAACGCTATGTCGCCTACGAGTTCACCGCCGGGATGGAGGACGAGCTCGACACTGTGTCTGACGGGCGCGAGGAGTGGAAGAAACTGCTCGAAGCGTTCTGGCGCGACTTCAAGCCCAAGACCGAAGAGGTGATGGACAAGAAGCCTTCGGAAGTGACCGAGGTGCTGGACGAATTCCTCTCCGACTATCTTTTCCCCGAACGCGCCGACGGGCACGAGCCGCGCTGGTGCCCGCTATGCGACAAGGAAGGGCGCGAGGGCGGCCGGCTGGCGCTGCGAGGTGGCCGTTATGGCGCGTTCGTCGCCTGTGCCAATTATCCCGAATGCACTTTCACCCGCCAGTTCGCCAAACCCGGCAGCGAGGGCGACGAGGGGGCGGAAGACACAGTGCTGGGCGAGGATCCCGACACCGGCCTGCCGGTCGAGCGCAAGACCGGGCGGTTCGGCCCCTATGTCCAGCTCGGCGAGGGCAAGGAAGCCAAGCGGGCGAGCATTCCCAAGGACCTCGACGATTTCGATCTCGAATGGGCGTTGAAGCTGCTCGGCCTGCCGCGCATCGTCGGCACGCATCCCGAATCCGGCAAGGAAATCGAAGCGGCGATAGGGCGTTATGGCCCATATCTGCGCCACGATGGCAAGTACGCGAAGCTCGATACGACGCGCGACGTGTTCGACACCGGCATGAACGCCGCCGTGGCGTTGCTGGCGGAGGCGGCCAATCGCAAGGGCGGCAGCCGGGGCAAGGCCGAACCGATCAAGACGCTGGGCGAACACCCGACCAGCGGAGGCGAGATGAAGGTGATGCCGGGCCGCTACGGCCCCTACGTCACCGACGGCACGACCAACGCCACCATCCCCAAGGACATCAAACCCGAGGACCTGAGCGAAGCGCAGGCCATCGAACTGATCGACGCGCGGGCGGCGAAGGGTCCGGCGAAAAAGAAGAAAGCGCCGGCCAAGAAAAAGTCCCCCGCCAAGGCGAAGGCGCCGGCGAAGAAGAAGGCCGCTCCGAAAAAGAAGCCTGCTGCGAAGAAGCCGGCGGCCGGGAAAGGATGATCGATGGCTAAGGAACGGTTCGAGCGGCACAAGCAGCCGTGGAATGGCGAGGAGGCGGGGCAGTTGCGCATTCTCGCCGCGAAAGGACACGGTCTGAAACAGATCGCCAAGTCCCTCAACCGAAGCGAGGAATCGACCAAGGATTTCGCCAAGAAGAACAATATCGCGATCGCCAAGAAGCGGTGATCCCGAATGGATAGCTCGACGGGACCGAAGCGAGGGCCGTTCCGTTAAGCGTCCATGCAGACCGGTTCCTCGCCCCCGTCCGACCCTGAGGAGAAGCCGGTGGAGGAGGATGGCCTGCCCATGCCGCGCCGCATCTGGGCGATCGTTGCAATCAGTTTCGGCACCGCCCTGTTCGTGCTCGACGGCAATGTCGCGAATGTCGCTCTGCCGACGATCGCGCGCGATCTGGGCGTGTCGAATGCGGATGTCACCAATGTGGTGACGGTCTACCAGCTGGTTCTGGTGATGGTCCTGCTGCCATTCTCCAGCATGGGCGACCGGATCGGGCACCGCACGCTCTACCAAGCGGGGCAGGGGATCTTCCTCGTAGCCTCGGCGCTGACCTTTTTCGCCAGCGATTTCCTGCTGCTGCTGGCGGTTCGCGCGGCGCAGGCGCTGGGCGCGGGCATGGCGCTCAGCGTGTCGGCGGCGATGCTGCGGGCGACCTATCCTGCGCGCAGTCTAGGCAGCGGCATGGGCATCAATTCGGTGGTCGTGGCAAGCTCCGCGGCACTGGCGCCGACCTTGGGCGGCTTCATGGTCGAGCATGTCGACTGGCGCTGGGTGTTCATCGCCGCCGCGCCGATGGCCTTGCTGTCGCTCCTCGTCGGTCGCAGCCTGCCCGAACCGGTCAAGCTGCCCGAACGCCGACGGGAAACGTTGAGCGGCGTCTGGAGCGCGCTGACCCTGCTGCTGCTGATCGGCGGCCTGCAATGGGCGACGCACGGGGCGGCGTGGTGGCCGGGCGCCGTGGCGGCGGCAGTCGGCGTCGTCTCGCTCCTGCTCCTGATCCGGCGCGAGCGGGTGCGGGCGAATCCTGTGCTTCCGGTCGATCTGCTGGCGACCCCGGTGCTGGGCCTGTCGGCGCTCGCCGCAGTAGCGGCCTTCATGGCGAGCGGGGGGATCATGATCGCGCTGCCGTTCCTGTTCCAGCAGAGTTTCGGCTACAGCGCGGCGGAGGTCGGGCTGCTGCTGCTGCCGTTCCCGCTCACTCTCCTGTTCGTCGCCCCGTTCGCCGGCTGGCTATCGGACCGGATCGCGGCAACGAAACTGGGCATCGCCGGAATGGCGCTGGCGATCGTGGGCCTGGCCTTGCTGATGACGATGGGCAGCGATCCGGGGTGGAGCGCCATCGCTTGGCGGCTGGGAATCATGGCGGCGGGCTTCGGCCTGTTCTTCGCGCCGAATTCGCGCCTGATCATCGGCCGCGCGCCCAAGGAACGCGCTGCGGCGGCGGGCGGCATGCTCTCAACCTCGCGCCTGCTCGGCCAGACGCTGGGTGCCGCGATGGTCGGGGTGTTACTGGCGGCCGATCTTGGCGCGGGTCCGGCGCCGATGGCGGCGTCGATCGTGCTGTGCGTGCTGGCGGCGGCGTGCGGGCTGACGCGGTTCCTCACAGTGCGGCGAGGGGCTGTATCGGCGAGCGAATGATCTGATGAGCGAAGGCTTCGATCAGGCCAGGTCGCGCAATTCCGGGCTTCGTTCGATGGTCGCTTCAGGAAGATGCCCGCGCAGATCGGTAATGAAGTCGCGTTCCTGCCCCTCGTCGGCGAAGCTGTCGCCGGGGATGAGCAAGGTCAGCTGATCGGTCTGCAGCACCCAGTCCCCTGCGATCCGGTCGACTTGATCGATCGCCGCCCAGCGGGGAAAGATGTCGATCCGGTCCGACAGCAGTTTCAAGCCCTCGGGATGGATTTCGTAGGAGACGTCGCGCTCCATCGGGACGCCGGCGCGCGCCATGTCGCGCAGGAACATCCGCTGCGCCATGCCCTCGAACACGGCGAGCGCGATGATGGACAGCGCCATGCACAGCAGCGCGGGAACGAGCACGGCGATCGCGCCGCCGAACCGTGCCATCGCGGCGAATGGCAGGTATTGTGCCAGATAGAAGGCGGCGAGATGTCCCTGCCACACACCGATCAGGCTCGCGGCAAGGAACAGGGCGTAAAGCCAGTACCCCGACAGCCGCCTGCGCCCCTTGGCCGCCATGGCGGCGGCAATGATCCGCTCGTGCGAGAGGTGCGCATCGATCGAGCGGACGGCGTTCACCGCACCCAGTCCAGCCCCATTTCCTCGAACATTTCCTTGTCGTCGGCCCAGCGCTCGTCCGATTTCACGTGCAGGAACAGGTGAACCTTGCGGCCGAGCAATTCGCTCAGTTCGGCGCGGGCGGCGCTGCCGATCTCCTTGATGCGGGCGCCTCCCTTGCCCAGCACGATGGCGCGCTGATTGTCGCGCGCGACGACGATCTGCTGGTGAATCTCCACGCTGCCGTCGGGCCGCTCGATATACTTTTCCGGCCGCACCGCGCTGTCATAGGGCAGTTCCTCGTGCAGCTGCCGGTAGAGCTGTTCGCGCGTGATTTCGGTGGCGAGCATGCGTTCGCTGGCGTCGGATACCTGATCCTCGGGATACATCCACGGGCCTTCGGGCATGGTATCGGCCAGCGCCTGCTTCATTTCCGGCACCCCGTCGCCGGTCAGCGCGGAAACGAAGAACACCTCGGAGAAATCGATCTTCTCGCCCAGTTCCTGCGCCAGGGCGAGCAGCGGCTCCTTCTTCGCCGCATCGACCTTGTTGAGGACGAGGATCTTTCGTTCGGGCCGGTTCCGCAGCGCCTCGATCAGCGGTTCGAGTTCGTGGCGGCGCTGCTTGATCGGATCGACCAGCAGGACGAGGGCATCTGCGCTCTCCGCGCCTTCCCACGCCGCGCTGACCATCGCCCGGTCGAGCCGGCGTCTGGGCGCGAAGATGCCGGGCGTGTCGACCAGGATCATCTGCGTTGCGCCGTGCAGGGCGATGCCCAGCATCCGCGCCCGCGTGGTCTGCGCCTTGGCGCTGGTGATGGCGACCTTCTGGCCGACGAGCTGGTTCACCAGCGTGGACTTGCCGGCATTGGGGGCGCCGATCACGGCGACGACGCCGCATTTTGTGTGGTTGTTTTCAGACATAGGGAATCCGTTCGTGCTGCGCCGGTCGAAGCACCGTTTTACTTTCATCCAGGGGCAAAGGGGAAGGGCAGCCTTTCGACAGGCCAAAAGCGAAAGGAGGTGGAAACGCGCTCACGCAAACCGCTCCATGAACGCTTTCGCCGCCGCCTTCTCCGCCTCGCCCTTGCTCGAGGCGATGCCTTCCGCCTCGCCGACCTTGTGCACCGAGACCCGCACGGTGAACTGCGCCGCGTGATCCGGGCCGGAGCGGTCGATCACCTGGTATTCAGGCGGCTTGCGGCGATTGCCGGCGGCCCATTCCTGCAATGCGCTCTTGGGATGCTTGCTTTCGCCCGCGCCGCTTTCGAGCGCCGGGCGCCAGAGGATATGGATGAGTTCGCGCGCCGCCCCGAACCCGTTCTCGATGAATTGCGCGCCCAGGAGCGCCTCCATCACGTCGCCGAGGATGTTGTCGCTGTCCTGCCCGCCGTCGGAGCGGGCCTGCTTGGAAATGCGGATATGCTCGCCCAGCCCGATGTCGCGCGCGATGATGGCGCACATCTCGCGGCTGACGATCGCGTTCAGCCGCTGCGCCAGCTTGCCTTCCGGCTCGTTCGAGCGGGCATGGAGCCAGTCCGCGATCGACAGGCCAAGCACCCGGTCGCCGAGGAATTCGAGGCGTTCGTAATTGTCCTCCTCGCCGATGCTGCCGTGGGTCAGCGCGGCCTGCCACAGGGCCGGGGTCTTGATTTCGAACCCGATCGAGGCGAGCCAGGTCCGGCTGCGGGGGGAAAGCTCGCTCATATCGCGCTGCCGATCCGGTCCCAGCGGGCGGCGGTGAACCATGTCCAGGGCAGCAGCCAGTTCGCGCTGCCGTCGGTCGACCACAGCACCATGCTGGCCCGGCCGACCAGCAGGTCCGCATCGACCAGCCCCACGCCCCCGCCGGGCATGGCGGGGAACCGGCTGTCCATCGAATTGTCGCGATTGTCGCCCATCACGAACAGCTTGCCCTCGGGCACGACCATCGTGTCATATTCGTCCTGCCCGGTCGCGCCGAAATCGAGGATGCGGTAGTCCTTGCCCGAGGGCAAGGTCTCGACGAACTGGGTGTAGCGGCAGGCGGGGCCATCGGGCGTGGTGATTTCCTCCGCGCTGGGATGGCAGACGGTATTCGCGCTCATTGGCAGGACGAAGGGGCCGGCGGGTTGCTGGGGAAGCGGCTCCCCATTGAGGACCACCTGGCCGCCGCGCACCGCGACCGTATCGCCCGGCAGGCCGATCACCCGTTTGACATAATCCGTCCCGTCGGTCGGGTGCTTGAAGATCACCACGTCGCCGCGTTCGGGCAGGGAGGCGAGGATGCGCCCCGGGATCAGCGGCGCCTCGAATGGCAGCGACAGGCGCGAATAGCCGTAGGGCCATTTGGCCGCGACCAGATAGTCGCCGTTGCGCAGGCCCGGCAGCATGCTTTCGCTGGGGATGGTGAAGGGCGAGAAGATGAAGCTGCGGAAGATCACCACCGCCAGCACCAGCTTGAGGATGAAGCGGAAGAAGTCGCCCCAATCCTCTTCCCTGGCTTCGCCGTCCTCGGACGGAGCGTTCTTCACAAGCGCCTGATCGGTCATGCGGGGTTCTCAAACATGGCGGATGTGCCTAGTCGCACGAGGCCGAACACGAAAGGATTTTTGCAGCCCATGACCAGCTCCGCCGCCGCCGACATCTGGGACCGCCTGAAGGCTCTGCCGCGGCCGACCCTGCTCGAACTGTTCAGCTCGGAGAGGGACGGGGGTGAGGGAACGGACGAGCCCGGCGGGAAGGATCGCGTCGCCGCGCTGTCCGGCAGACTGGAACTGGCGGATGCGGCGAGGGCGGACGATCCGATGCAGCCGGGCGGCATCCTGTTCGACTGGTCGAAAACCCATCTGGACCGCGCGGTGCTGTCCGCTTTCGAAGACCTCGCCGGGGCGATGGACTTTGCCGGGATGCGCGACAAGCTGTTCGCCGGCGAGATCGTCAACCCGACCGAAGGCCGCGCCGCCGACCATGCGACCCTGCGCGGCGTCGGCGATGCGGCGAAGGTGGAGGAAGCCGCCGCCCTGATCGACCGGATGGGCATGCTGGTCGAGGCGATCCATGGCGGCGCGCTGGGCGAGATCAGGCATCTCATCCATGTCGGCATCGGCGGGAGCGCGCTCGGCCCGGCGCTGGGCGTCGATGCGCTTGGCCGCGATCTGTCGCTGTGCGATGTGCATGTGGTTTCGAATATCGACGGGGTGGCGCTGGAACAGGCGTTCGCCGCCTGCGATCCGGCGACGACGCTGATCGCGGTGGCGAGCAAGACCTTCACCACTATCGAGACCATGACCAACGCTGAGAGCGCGCTGAAATGGCTGAGCGACAACGGCGTCTCCGATCCCGGCGGGCGGGTGGTCGCGCTGACCGCGGCGCCGGACAAGGCGGTGGAATGGGGGGTCGACGAAACGCGTATCCTGCCATTCCAGGAAAGCGTCGGCGGGCGTTATTCCATCTGGTCGAGCATCGGCTTTCCCATCGCGATGGCGGTAGGAATGGACGACTTCCGCGCCATGCTGGCCGCCGCCGCCGCGGTGGACGCGCATTTCCGCGATACCGACGGGGCGGGCAATCTCGTCCTGCGCGCAGCCTTTGCCGACCTCTACTATACCCGCGTGCGCGGCTGCCAGACCCGCGCTGTGTTCGCCTATGACGAGCGGCTCGGCCTGTTTCCGGATTATCTCCAGCAACTCGAGATGGAGAGCAACGGCAAGCGCGTCACCGCCGACATGCGCCCCGTCGACGGGCCGACCGCGCCGATCACCTGGGGTGGGGTGGGGACGGATGCGCAGCATGCCGTGTTCCAGCTGCTGCACCAAGGCACGCATCTCATCCCGGTGGACTTCATCGCCAGCATCGCGCCGGGCGACGATCTCGACCCGGCGCATCACCGCATCCTGCTGATGAACTGCTTTGCGCAGGGCGCCGCCCTGATGGCGGGCAAGAAGGGCGAGGACCCGGCGCGCAACTATCCCGGCGACCGGCCGAGCGCGACGATCCTGTGCGACGATCTCGACGCCGGGACGCTGGGCGCGCTGATTGCGTTCCACGAGCATCGGGTATTCGCCAGCGCCGTGCTGATGGGAATCAACCCGTTCGACCAGTTCGGCGTCGAACTGGGCAAGCAGATGGCCAAGGCGATCGAGCAGGGCGGGGAAGAATTCGATGCGAGCACCGAGAGCCTGCTGTCGGCCGCCGGGCTGGGGGGGGAGCGCCAAATAACCCCTTAATTGTTAGAATCTAACCTACGGCTGCGACAAACGGAACGTCTTGGCCTCATCTCCCACAAGTCCGAGGGAGGTGGGCCATGGACGTTCTACCAAATCACCATTGTTACGAAATCCTGTTCGACGAGCGGGGGCTGTATCGCAAGATCGTGTTCGAAGCGGCCGATCGTTCGGCGCTGTTCACCGATCATTGCCGCGTGGCCGGGACCTACGAAATTCTCGAGGATGGCAAGCCGCTCGGCCGGGCATCCTATTGCGAAGACGGTTTCTGGACGCTTTTCGGCTCCGGCCCCGGCTAGCTGCGGTTGGGATCCAGGACGCGCGGCCCTTCGGGGTGAAGGTATGTCGGATCGAAGCTGGCAAGCCGCTTCATCCCTGCAAGGTCCTCGATAACGAAGGTGCGGCCGATCGAACTAATCATGCCGAGTTCGCGCAATTGCTGGAGCGATCGGTTGGTATGCACCGCGCTCAGCCCCACGGCGTCGGCCAGATCGTTCTGGGTGATCGGCATGGTGAACTTGTACTGGTCCGTCCGCCCGATCCGTTCCAGCTTGTGAAAGATTTCCAGGATGAGATGGCCGACCCGCCCCACCGCGGCGCGGCGACCGACATTCAGCATCCACTCGCGGAAGATCGCGGCATCCACGATCGTATCGAACCAGAACGCATGCGCCCATTCGGGATGGTCGAGCGTCAATTGCAGGATCGCGTTGCACTCGATCCGCAGCACGGTCGTGGGGGAATGGGTCCGGATCCCGTGATCGGATACCAGCAGGAGGGCGGACTGGAGATCGACCATGTCGCCGTCGAAATGGAAGGAATTGATCTGCCGCTCGCCACTAGGAACCGTCTTGAACCGGCTGACGCATCCCTGGACGACGAGGCAGCACATCGAGGTAGGCTCGTCCTCGCGCACGATCTCGCGATAGATATCGTAATGTTCGGAATTCACCCGCAATGCCAGGAAAGCATCGCGCGCTTTCCCGGACAAGGGCCGCCGGGCTTCGATCTTCGTCAAATAACCTTCGAGCGGGTTCCTGCCGTCGACCAAGTTCGAGCTCCTCATTAGGGGGGGGAGCGCAACACAGTCTCTCAGCCACCGGTTCCCGCAGATGCCCGATGATGCCGCCCTAATATACTGATTGAGGTCAGAATCCAACATACGATGGCAACTTAGGTTCGTGGCGAAACGCTTGCCGCAATCGGCGGGGCCGGGAATCTGATGGATTGACTTATGTGCGCCATGCTCCC
This sequence comes from uncultured Erythrobacter sp., assembly GCA_947501005.1. Lineage (GTDB taxonomy): Bacteria > Pseudomonadota > Alphaproteobacteria > Sphingomonadales > Sphingomonadaceae > Qipengyuania. Next base: position 939,572 of record CANMTU010000001.1, read on the forward strand.
ACATGACCGCCAATCGAAGCGCTGTACGCCAGCGTGAAGCGGCGGCTCGCATGATCCGCCCCGGCGCGCGCTTCGGCTGATTTCACAACTTCCCAATTCACGCGGGCGGTTTTCACCCCCGCGCCGCGCATGGTGCGATAAACCGTGCGCGCCGCATATCTTGCGAGTTTTCATGACCACTACCTTTACCGACCTCGGACTGTCGCAGCCCGTTCTCCAGGCGCTCGACCTCAAGGGTTATACCGAGCCGACGCCGATCCAGGCGCAGGCTATCCCTCCCGTGCTGGAAGGGCGCGACCTGCTCGGCATCGCGCAGACCGGCACCGGCAAGACCGCGGCCTTCATGCTGCCCAGCATCGACCGGTTGCGGGATGCCGACAAGCAGACCCCGTTCAAATCGTGCCGCATGCTGGTGCTCGCCCCGACGCGCGAGCTGGCCGGGCAGATCGCGCAGAGCGCCAAGGATTACGGCGCGCTCGCCGGCCTGAAGGTGCACAGCATCGTCGGCGGCACCAGCGTCAGCAAGGATCGCAACAAGCTGCATCGCGGGACCGACATTCTCGTCGCCACCCCGGGCCGCCTGCTCGATCTGATCGACCAGAAGGCGTTCACGCTCGACAAGGTCGAAATACTGGTGCTCGACGAGGCGGACCAGATGCTGGACCTTGGCTTCATCCATGCCCTGCGGCAGATCCACAAGCTGGCCCCGGCGGAACGGCAGACGCTGTTCTTTAGCGCCACCATGCCCAAGCAGATCAAGGAACTGGTCAGCCAGTACTGCCGCAATCCCGCGCAGGTATCGGTGACGCCGGAAAGCACCACGGCGGAACGGATCGACCAGTATCTCTTCATGGTCCAGCAGGACGAGAAGCAGGACCTGATCGAGCTGATCCTGTCGGGCCGGCACCAGATCCCCGGCCAGATCGAGCGGGTGCTGATCTTCACCCGCACCAAGCATGGCGCCGACCGGATCGTGAAGAAGCTCGCCCAGTGCGGCATCCCGGCCAACGCGATCCACGGCAACAAGAGCCAGCCGCAGCGCGAACGCGCGCTCGACGAGTTCAAGCGGGCGAAGACCCCCGTGCTGGTTGCGACCGACGTGGCCGCGCGCGGGATCGACATTCCCGGCGTCAGCCACGTGATCAATTACGAACTGCCCAACGTGCCAGAACAATACGTCCACCGCATCGGCCGCACCGCGCGCGCCGGGGCGGACGGGATCGCCATCGCGTTCTGCGCCGAGGACGAGCGCGCCTATCTCAAGGACATCCGCAAGACCACGGATGCTGAGTTCGAGCGCCTGCCCCTGCCGGACAATTTCCGCGCGGTGGTCGAAGGTGTCGGCCCGACCAAGCGCGCCGCGCCCGGACAGCGCATGGCCAAGCCCAACATTCGCCCCGCAGGCAATGCGGACGCGCGCAAGGGTCCGCCCAAGAAGAAGCATCCCGCCCGCGCCGGCCAGCCCAAGCGCGAAGGCGCGCAGGACGGCGGATCGCAGGGCAATCGCCCGGCGCGCAATCGCAGCCGCAACCGGCGCAGCGCCGGCAGGTAGGCTTCTCGCGGCACCGGTTGTTCTCCGGTGCCGCCGCCTCCATATCGCGCGCTCACACCGCAAGTGGAGCGCGCGCATATGGCCGAGGAATACGATTACGACCTTTTCACCATCGGTGCCGGCTCCGGCGGGGTGCGCGCCAGCCGCGTCTCGGCAGCGCACGGCGCGAAGGTCGGAATTGCGGAGGAACATCGGGTTGGCGGAACCTGCGTGATCCGCGGCTGCGTCCCCAAGAAAATGCTCGTCTACGGCGCGCATTTCGCCGAGGACCTTGAAGACGCACAGAAATTCGGCTGGACGGTGGGCGAGCGCAAATTCGACTGGAAGGTCTTGCGCGACAATGTGTTCGAGGATGTCGACCGGATCAACGGCGCCTACACCAACACGCTCGAAAGCCACGATGTGGAAATCTTCCACGAGAAGGCCCGGCTGACCGGCGAACACGAGATCACGCTGGCCAGCGGCAAGGTCGTCACCGCGCGGCACATCCTGATCGCCACCGGCGCGACGCCGCACGTGCCGGACTGTCCGGGCCATGAATACGGCATCACCAGCAACGAGGCGTTCCATCTCGACGCGCTGCCCAGGCGCATCCTGATTGCGGGCGGCGGCTATATCGCCAACGAATTCGCCGGCATCTTCAACGAGTTCGGCACTCACGTCACCATCATCAACCGCAGCGACAAGATCCTGCGCCAGTACGACGAGAGCCTGCGCGACCGGCTGCTGCAGATCAGCATGATGAAGGGCATCGAGTTCAAGTTCCACGCCGAATTCCGTGGGATCGAGAAGACCGAGGAGGGCTGCCTGCGCGTCTCGATGACCAATCACGACGATATGGAAGTCGACTGCGTGATGTTCGCCACCGGCCGCGTTCCCCACACGAAGGCCCTTGGCCTCGAAGAGGTCGGCATCGAGCTGGGCGACAAGGGCGAGATCAAGGTCGATCGGTTTTCCAAGACCAATATCGGCCACATCTATGCCGTCGGCGATTGCACCGACCGCGTGCAGCTGACCCCCGTCGCCATTCGCGAAGGGCAGGCCTTCGCCGACACGGTGTTCGGCAACGATCCCACCACCGTTGATTACGACAACATTCCCAGCGCAGTGTTCAGCCATCCCCCGATGGCCGGCGTCGGCCTGACCGAAGGCGAGGCGAAGAACCAGCTCGGCAGCGTGAAGGTCTATCTTTCGGATTTCAAAGCGATGAAGAACGTGGTCGCCGGGCGTAACGAGCGCAGCCTCTACAAGATGATCTGCGATGGGGACTCGGGCCGCATCGTGGGCCTGCACATGATCGGGCCCGACGCGCCCGAGATCATGCAGGCGGCCGCCATCGCGGTGAAGGCGGGTCTGACCAAGAAGGATTTCGACGCCACGGTGGCACTGCATCCGACCATGGCGGAAGAACTCGTCCTGATGCGATGATTGGCGGTCTGCACCGTCCGGGCACGGTTTCGCGCGGCGGATTGCAAGCATGGCAACCCGCCGCCAAAAGGTGGCCGCGATTCGGGTTTGAGGGGAACCGGGTATGAACATGCTGGCATCGCCCGGGCAATTGCGGGCAAGTTTCATCCGGTGGGCGCTGTTCACAGTGCCGCTGTGCCTGTTGTTGGGCTTTCTGGCCGGGCAAGGCGGCGGTGCGGATACGGCGTGGTTCCGCGGCCTGGAAAAGCCGGCGATCTATCCGCCCCCCGCGACCTTTCCGATCGTGTGGTCGATCCTGTACGTCATGATCGGCTTCGCCTTGGCATTGGTATGCGCGGCCCGGGGCGCGCGGCTGCGCCGCATGGCCCTGGCGGTCTTCGCCGTGCATTTCGCGCTGAACCTGGCCTACACGCCGGTGTTCTTCGGAGCGCAGGAAATCACCGCGGCGCTGATCGTCCTGCTGCTGGTCGACGTGACCTTGCTGGCGGTTATCGCCCTGTTCTGGAAGGTCCGGCGGACGGCCGGGCTGCTGCTGTTGCCCTACCTCGCGTGGGTCCTGTTCGCGACCCTGCTGAACTGGCAGTTCCTCCAGCTCAATCCGGGGGCGGACGGCGGCACGGGCGACGCCGCGCAGGACCGGGTGCGGATCGGCTGAAGGGCTGGACAAAGGGGCGCCGCCGCACCATTTTACCGATCATGCAGAGCCAGAACCCTTTGATCGCCGATTTCGTCAAACTCGCCAATTCGGCTGCCGGTACGCTGGCCGGGATGACCCGCGAAGCCCGCGAAAGCGCGCGCGAACGGGCGAAGGAAGCGTTCGGCGGGATGGACTTCGTCACCCGCGAGGAATTCGACGCGGTCAAGCTGATGGCATCGCGCGCCCGCGAAGAGACCGACAGGCTGGCCGACCGGGTCGCCGCGCTCGAAAAGGGCGCCGCTGCCACGGGCGATCAACAAGGCTAAGTTTCGAATGGATGGCACCCTTCGCGCATTTTGCGTGCGCTAGGTATGTCGCATGTTCAGGCAGCTTAATCCCCCGATCCCCCTTCATGTTTTTGGCAAGAGAAGCGGCCATGCGTTTGCCGTCGTCGCTTACGGGCACGCGCATGACACCCTCCGGGTTACCGCGTTCGACGATACTGGCGATATCTAGTGCATCTTAACCCGCAGGTGCAGGCGAACCGGTCGATGGGCCGGGGCAAGAGCCTGACGGTCGCCGCCTCGAAGGAAGCGATGGCCTGAACCGCCCGCCGCGCCTAGGCTGCCGCGATGCAGCTTCGCGCGCCTGCCATTCTCGTTTCTTCCCGCCCGCATGGTGAGACGGCGGTGATCGCCCGCCTGTTCAGCCAGGAAGCCGGCATCGTCGCCGCCTATGTCGCGGGGGGGCGGGGGCGGCAACTGCGCCCGGTGGTCATTCCCGGCAATCTCGTCGCCGCGGATATCCGCGCGCGAAGCGACAGCCAGCTGCCTTTTGCCCGGCTCGAACTGGTGCGCAGCCGGGGGCCGTGGCTGAGCGAGCCGCTGCCTGCCGCCGCCATCGCCTGGGTCTGCGCGCTGACCACCAGCGCGCTGCCGGAACGCAATCCCTATCCCCGCCTCTATTCCGCGCTGCTCGCGCTGCTCGATGCGATCTGCAACGCCCCGTCCGCGCGCGGCTGGGCCGGGGCGCTGGCAAGCTACGAGGTGCTGCTGCTGCGCGAACAGGGCTATGGCGGTGAGCGGCCCGAGATAGCGGGGCTTGCGGATGCGCTGGAAATTCTCGACCGCACCGGCCCCCTGATCGCACGCTATCTGCTTGCCGATACCCGCGCCGACGTTCTAGCCGCCCGGGGCCTGCTGATGCGGCGGCTGAAACGGATGACGGCATGAAGATCGCGATTTTTCCCGGCGACGGGATCGGCCCCGAAGTGATCGCGGAGGCGCGGCGCGTGCTCGATGCGTTCTCGCTGCCGGGCCTGACGCTGTTCGAAGGTGATGTCGGCGGAATTGCATACAAGCGGCACGGCCACCCCTTGCCTGCCGAGACTCTGGCGATGGCGCGCGCGGCGGATGCGGTGCTGTTCGGCGCGGTGGGCGATCCCGCATGCGACGACTTGCCGCGCGAACACCGGCCCGAACAGGCGATCCTCGGGCTGCGCAGCGAACTCGGCCTGTTCGCCAACCTCCGCCCCGCGGCGGGCTTTGCCGGTCTCGAAGACCTCTCGCCCCTGAAGCCGGAGCTTGCGCGGGGGATCGACCTCTTGGTCGTGCGCGAATTGAACGGCGATGTCTATTTCGGCGCCAAGGGCGAGCGCGATACTGATGGCGGGCGCGAGGGGTGGGACGCGATGTCCTACAACGAGGGGGAAGTGCGCCGCATCGCCCATCTCGGCTTCCAGGCGGCGCGGAAACGCCGCAAGCGGCTGACCAGCGTGGACAAGGCCAATGTCCTCGAAACCAGCCGCATCTGGCGCGAAACGGTGATCGCGGTCGCGGCCGAATATCCCGACGTCGCGCTAGATCACATGTATGTCGACAATGCCGCGATGCAGATGGTGCGCAGCCCCGGCCAGTTCGACGTGGTGCTGACCGGCAATCTGTTCGGCGATATCCTGTCCGACCAGGCGAGCGCGGTGGTCGGCTCGATCGGCCTGCTGGCCAGCGCCAGCCTCGGCGAGCGCCACACGGAATACGGCACGTTCGGCCTCTACGAACCGATCCACGGCAGCGCGCCCGACATTGCCGGGCAGGGGCGAGCCAACCCGATTGCCGCCATCCTCAGCCTCGCCATGCTGCTGCGCCATTCGCTTGGCCGCGAAACGAAGGCGGGCCGGATCGAACGCGCCGTCGCCGAAGTGCTGGCGGGGGAGACGCGCGGCGCCGATCTCGGCGGGGCCGCCACCACGCAGGAGATCGGCGGCGCGGTGCTGGCGGCGTTGCACGCGCGCTCTTGAGAATCGTGTAAATTCAGGCATGAGCGGCGGCGATGAAGCCGGATGCGCTCCCCCCCGCCGAGACGCAAATGCAGACGCTCGATCTGGCGATCGTCCTTCCGACCCTGAACGAGCGGGACAATCTCGCCCCGCTGATCGCGCGGATCGAGGGGGCGCTGGGGCCGCAGGGGTGGGAGGTCCTGATCGTCGACGACGATTCGACCGACGGTACCGCGGAGGAAGCACGCCGCATGGCCCGCAGCGATCCGCGCATCCGGGTCCTCCAGCGGATCGGCCGCCGGGGCCTGTCGAGCGCCGCGATCGAGGGTTTCTGCGCCACCGCCGCCCCCTATGTCGCGGTGATGGACGCCGATCACCAGCACGATCCCAGGCTGCTTATCGCCATGCTGGATATCGTGCGCGGGGGCGAGGCGGACGTTGCCGTGGCCAGTCGCTTCGCTGAAGGGGCGAGCATGGCGGAATGGAACCGGCCCGACCGGGAAAAACTGTCCGGCATTGCCAACACGCTCGCCCGGAAGCTGACCGGCGTCGCGCTGAGCGATCCGATGAGCGGGTTCTTCCTGCTGCCGACGGAGATAGCGCGCGGTCTGGCGCCGAAGCTGTCCGGCATCGGCTTCAAGATCCTGCTCGACCTGCTCGCCACGTCGCCCACACCGCTAAAGGTGAAAGACATCCCGATGAACTTCTCCGCCCGCCGCTCCGGCGAATCCAAGCTCGACCGGGCGATCGCGCTCGATTTCCTCGCCGGGCTTTACGACAAGAGCTTCGGCCGGGTCATTCCCACGCGCTTCGCCCTGTTCGGCACGGTCGGTGGGCTGGGCGTGCTGGTCCACATGGCGATCCTCTATGGCCTGTTGGTGGCCGGCGGGACCGATTTCGCCTGGGGGCAGGGCCTCGCGGCGTTCGGTTCGATGACCTTCAATTTCTGGCTCAACAACTGGCTGACCTATCGCGACAAGCGGCTGACGACGCCGGGCAAGATGTTCATTGGCTGGCTGAGCTTCGTCGCGGCATGCTCGATCGGGGCGTTCGCCAACGTCGCGGTCGCCACGACGCTGCACGATAACGGGTTGCACACGCTGCCCGCCGCACTGGTCGGCATCGCGATCGGGTCGGTGTGGAATTTCGCCCTGTCGAGCCGGTTCGTCTGGGGCCGCTACAAGTAGTCAGCGCCAGCCCGGCAGCCACATCCACAGCTCGAAACTGCGCTGGCCCGCCAGCGGCATCGCGCTGAGGATTGGAAAGAAATACGCGAACAGGCCGAGGCTGAGGACGAGGACGCCCATGCTCGCCTTGCGCCAGCCGGATCGGTAAAGATCGTCGAGCGTCAGGGCGAGCGCGCCGAGCAGGAACATGCTCGGCAGGGTATAGTGGTAGTAGAACTGGATCGGTTTCGCCGCCACGATCCACAAGGCAAGGCTGGTCGCATACAGCAGCGCCGCCGCCCCGTGCGCCGCCCGGTGCCGCACCGCCCCCTGCCAGGCGCACCACAGCAAGGCCGGGAGGCCGAGCCACATGGTCAATGGGTTGCCGATCAGCAGCACGCCGCGCTGCGCCCCGTCGATCGGTTCGTAGAGATACCAGATCGCCCGCGTGTTCAGCACCCATTGCTGCCAGGTCGATTGATAGGGATGCTGCGTTTTCACCTGCTCCTGCAATTGGAGCATGAACTGGTGATGGTAGACGAGGCCATTGGTGATCGGATCGACCGCGAACAGGAAACCGGGAATGAAGGTCGCGGCATAGACGAGGAGCGGCACGAGGCCGAGCCACAGCCCCGCCTCGAGCAAGGTGATCCCCGGCACCGGCATACCCCGGCGGCTCAGCAGCAGGCGCCGCCGCCCTGCCTTCCAGCGCAGTACGAGAAAGGCGAGGCCGGGCGCCATCACCAGCGGGATCGCATTCCATTTGGCGCCGATGGCAAGACCCAGCGCGACACCGGCCGCCGCCAGCCGCCAGCGCCCGTGTTCGGGTTCGCGCATGGCGGCGGCCAATTGCCAGTATGCGACCGCGACGCTCGCCAGCATGAAGACGTCGAGCATGGCGATGCGCGCGGCGACGAACAGGTGGAACCCGCTCGCGATCAGCAGCCCACCCGCGATGGTCGCGAACCGGGAAAGCGCGGCGAACCACAGCGTGCGCATGGCGGCGAACAGGGTGAGCGTTCCGGCCAGCGACGGCACCAGGCGCCAGCCCCACGGATTGTCGCCGAACAGCGCCATGCCGAGCGCGATCATCTCCTTGCCGAACAGCGGATGCTCGCGATTGTTGAACCGGTCGAGCGCGAGCATGTGGCGCGCCGCCGGCAGGTAATGCACCTCGTCGAAATAGTCGGCGGTCGGAATGGCGAGGTTCCACAGCACCAGCGCCCAGAAGCCGAGCGCGATGATCGCGCACCAGATCAGGGGATCGCGGGGTTGCTCTGGGGCGCGGTTCATCGGGCGCGGGGATTAAGCGAGCGTTTGCGCAAGGACAACAGGCTTTGCTTGCGGCGTCCCCGGTCTGTGCCTAGTCCGCCGGCCATGAAGAAGACTTCCGGAACCGACCGTGCCGTCACCAGCCGCTGGCGCCCCGCGACGCAGGCGGTGCGCGGGGGCACCTGGCGCAGCGAGCATGGCGAGACGAGCGAGGCGCTGTTCCTCACTTCGGGCTACACCTATGACGACGCGCAGACCGTGGCCGACCGGTTCGCGGGCGAGGCGCAGGGAATGACCTATTCGCGCCTCCAGAACCCGACCGTGGCAATGCTGGAGGAACGGATCGCCCTGATGGAAGGCGCCGAGGCGTGCCGCGCCCAGGCCAGCGGCATGGCCGCGATGACCACCGCGCTCCTGTGCCAGCTCAAGGCCGGCGATCACGTCGTCGCCGCGCGTGCCGCCTTCGGATCGTGCCGCTGGCTGGTGGACAGCCTGTTGCCCAGGTTCGGCATCGCGACCACCGTGATCGACAGTGCGGTGAACGAACAGTGGGAGGCGGCGATCCGGCCGGAAACCAGGGTCTTCTTCTTCGAGACGCCGGCCAACCCGACGCTCGACGTGGTCGACCTCGAATATGTCTGCGGCCTGGCGAAGGCGCACGGGATCACCACGGTGGTGGACAATGCCTTCGCCTCCAGCGCGCTGCAGAAGCCGATGGCGTTCGGCGCCGACGTCGTCGCCTACAGCGCGACCAAGCTGATGGATGGGCAGGGCAGGGTGCTGGCCGGCGCGGTCTGCGGCTCGCAGGAGTGGATCGAGGAGACCCTGCTGCCGTTCCAGCGCAACACCGGGCCGAACTGCGCGCCGTTCAATGCCTGGGTGGTGCTGAAGGGCCTCGAAACGCTCGAACTGCGCGCCATGCGGCAGAGCGAGAACGCGCTGGAACTGGGCCGGTTCATCGAACCGCGCGTGCCGCAGATCCGCCATCCCGGCCTGCCGAGCCATCCTTCGCACGATCTCGCCATGAAGCAGATGCGGGCGACCGGGCCGATCTTCGCCTTCGATGTCGGCACCCGCGAGAAGGCGTTTGCCTTGCTCGACGCGCTCGAACTGGTCGATCTGTCCAACAATATCGGCGATACGCGCAGCCTGATGTGCCATCCCGCCAGCACGACCCATGCCGGCATGGGCGAGGAAGCCCGCGCCGAGATGGGCGTGACCGAGGGCCTGCTGCGCATCAATGTGGGGCTGGAAGACATCGAGGACGTCAAGGAAGATCTCGACCGGGCATTGCAGGCGGCAGGGTTCTAGGGCCGCCCTCTGTCCGGCCGGCCGCGGCGGGGCTTGCGCGCGGCGTTCCAGCCCTTATTTTGGCGCGGTGATCAAAGAACTCTTCCAGCATAGCGCGACGACCGACGGCATCACGGTGCGGGTGGCGGTGAATTACCTGCCCGAACAGTCGCAGCCCGAAGCCGGCAAGTGGTTCTGGGTCTATCACATCCGGCTCGAGAACGCGTCTCACGAGACCGTGCAGCTGATGACCCGCCACTGGCGGATCACCGACGGGCGCGGGCTGGTCGCGCATGTCGATGGCGACGGGGTGGTCGGCGAACAGCCGGTGCTGAAGCCGAGCGAGAGCCACGATTACGTCTCCGGCTGCCCGCTCGACACGCCTTACGGTTCGATGGAAGGTTTCTACACGTTCGAGCGCGAGGATGCCTCGCCGTTCGAGGTGCGGATACCGTTCTTCCCGCTCGCCGCGCCTGCCCCGGCGGACTGAGCGCTAGGCCACGTCCCCGCGCGTCTCCGCATCGTCGGGCACGTCGGCGCGGACGAAGGCAACGATCGCGATCTTCGGTTCGCGGTCCAGCCAGGCGGCCAGTGCGGCCAGATCCTTCATCAGCGACGAGGTCGCCAGCGCCGCGCGGCTTTCGTCGAGATGCAGGGTCAACGCGTCGTCTGGCAGGCGCAGCGCGCTCAAGGATAGCGAGACTTGCGAGCCGGCGCCCAGCCTTCGGGCGAGGCGGAAGCTCAGGCCCCAGCCAGTGCCCTCGCGAATGTCCTTGGCCGACGCCAGTTCGCCCAGCGTGGCGGGCGGATCGGTGCGCCCCAGGCTGCCGAACAGCGCCGCGCAGATCATCGCTCGCTCCCGCGCCTCGAGCGCGATCCACCGTTTGTCGAGCGCCCATTCGGCGGCATGCTTGGCGCGCAGGTTGGGCTCCACCCGCTGCAGGGCCGAGGACAGGTGCGCCGCCGCCAGGCGCAGGCGCTCATTGTGCTGCCCCGCGCCGCCGGCGACCTCCACCGTCCACCCCGCCATCCGGGCGGCGTCGATCACCAGCGCATCGCGCGGCTCGGCGAAGGCGTGGACGCCGGCCAGCAGCGGATCGATCTGCCGCATGAGGGGGGTGAGACTGTCGTAGAGCAGGCCTTCGCGCAGGCCCCAGCTTGAAAACACCAGTTCGGAGGGGGCGAGCCGGTCCAGCAGGGGGCGCAGCAAAGCGGCGGCGTCGGGAAGGTAGGACGCCCGCATCGTCGATATGCCGGGGATCGTCTCGAGCTGATGGGGCTGGGTATCGATCAGGATTTTCGCCAGTCGGTCGGCCTCGCGCGCGCCGAGACGAAAACCGTGTGGATCGGTCAGCGGATAGCCATTTTGCCGCATGGCGAAATGGGCCAGCGCGCGCCATGTTCCGCCGACCATGTACAGCGGCCTGTCCGCCGGCCCCTGCCAATCCGCGTCGTCGATCGCGGCGTTCACGGCCCTGGCGAATTTTCCCTTGGCGCGCAGGCCCGGCAGGCGCAGCGTACCGAAGGGCAGACTGATCGCGCCATGCGTTGTCCCCTCCTCGATGGTCACCAGTTCGAGGCTTCCGCCGCCGAGGTCCGCCACGCAGCCTTGCGCCTGCGGGAAGGCGCCGATGGCGCCCATCGCCGACAGCGCCGCCTCGTCCCGACCCGACAGCAGGCGGGGTGCGAGGCCGAGTTCGGTAACGCGCTCAAGTAATTCGGCGCCGTTGCGCGCATCGCGGGCCGCCGCCGTGGCGACGGTCTGCACCTCGGTGATCCCGCGATCCGCGATCAGCAGGGCATAGCGAGCCAGCGCTTCGAGCGCTTCCTGCGCCGCGGCTTCGGGGATCAAGCCGTTATCGTTCAGATCCCGGCCCAGCCGGGCGGCGACTTTTTCGTTCCAGACCACTTCGGGCGCGCGGGCCGGCCCTTCGTAGATCACCAGCCGCACGGTGTTGGAGCCGATGTCGATCACCGCGCGCGCCGGATGGATCAGGCGGCGCTGCCACTTCGCGCTGCGCAGTTTGGTGCCGCTCATTCGCTCTTTTCCGCCAGTTCGAGGTGGGGAACCTCGTGTTTCTGCAAGGCCGATCCCCGGCCCGAGAGCGACGGGTTCGACATGAAGTATTCGTGGCAGTTGAACCCGTCCGCGCCAATGCGGATGCGGCGATACTCGCCATCGGGATCGAGCGACCAGCTTTGCTCGGTATCGAGGATATTGGCCAGCATGACCTGCCCCAGGACCTGGTCGTGAACCGTCTTGTTGAGGATCGGGACGAGGACTTCGACGCGGCGGTCGAGATTGCGGCTCATCGCGTCGGCGCTGGTTACGAACACCTTGGCCTGCCGGCTGGGCAACGGCTTGCCGTCGGCGAACGCCCACATGCGCGAATGTTCGAGGAAACGCCCGATGATCGATTTGACGCTGATATTCTCGCTGAGGCCGGGGATACCGGCGCGCAGCGAACAGATGCCGCGCACGATCATGCGAATCTCCACCCCCGCCTGACTGGCCTCGTACAGCTTGTCGATCAGGGCGCGATTGGTGATCGAATTGAGCTTGGCCCAGATACCCGCCGGCTTCCCCGCCTGCGCATTGGCGATCTCGGCATCGATCAGATCGTACAGCCTTTCGCGCAGGTCGAGCGGCGAGATCGCGATCCGCTCCAGCCCGTCGGGTTCGATATAGCCGGTGATGAAGTTGAACAGCTTGGCCGCGTCGCGCCCCAGCGCCGCATCGGCGGTGAAGAAGCTCAGATCGGTATAGATCTTGGCGTTGATCGGATGATAATTGCCGGTGCCGAAATGGCAGTAGGTGCGGTAACCGTCCTCCTCCCGCCGCACGACCAGGCTGACCTTCGCATGGGTCTTCCATTCGGTGAACCCGTAGATCACCTGCACGCCGGCGCGTTCCAGCTCGTTGGCCCAGTGGATGTTGCGTTCCTCGTCGAAGCGGGCTTTCAATTCCACCACCGCCGTCACCGCCTTGCCGTTCTGCGCCGCCTCGATCAGCGCGGCGATCACGGGGGACTGGTCGCCGGCGCGGTAAAGCGTCTGCTTGATCGAGACGACGCAGGGATCGACCGCCGCCTGGTGCAGGAAATCCACCACCACCTCGAAGCTTTCGTAGGGATGGTGGATCACCATGTCCTTTTCGCGGATGGCGGAGAAGCAATCCCCGTCATGCGCCAGCACCCGCTCGGGAAAGCGGGGCGAGAAGGGCTTGAACTTCAGGTCTGGGCGGGGCTCGGCGCAGATCATGTCGAGATCGCGCACGCCGAGCATCCCGCTGGTCTTGACGATCATGGCCGCATCGACGTCGAACTGTTCGCGCAGCAGCGTTTCCGCCGAGGGATCGCAGCCATCGTCAAGCTCCAGCAACACGGCGCGGCCCCGCCGCCTGCGCTGGATCGCGGTGCGGTAGAAGCGGACCAGATCCTCGGCCTCTTCCTCGACCTCGATATCGCTGTCGCGCAGCACGCGGAACAACCCGTCGCCCATGATCCGGAAGCCGGGGAAAAGCTTGCGGGCAAAGGCGACCACCAATTGCTCGATCGCGACGTAGATGGCCCGGTCGCCGGGAATCCGCACGAAGCGCGGCGCGCCGCTGGGGATGAGGACCATCTCGACCAGGTCGGGCTGGCGCTTCCCCCGCTTCAGCCGGAACAGCGCACCCATCCCGCCATTCGCCACGAACGGAAACGGATGCGAGGGGTCGATCGCCTGCGGCGTGATGAGGGGCAGGATATCGGTCGCGAAATAATCCTCGAGCCAGTTGCATTCCTCGGCCGCGAGGTCTTCCATTCGCGCGATCAGGATGCCTTCCGCCTGCAGGTTCTGGCGCAGCGCGTCGAGGCTTTCCTGCTGCCGGTCCTCCAGCCGCAGGACCTGTTCGCGGATCGCGTCGAGCTGCTGGCGGGGCGGGCGGCCGTCGATCCCGGGGGTTTCGATGCCGCGCTGCACCTGGCCTTCCAGCCCGGCGATGCGGACCATGGTAAACTCGTCAAGATTGCTCCCCGAGATCGACAGGAAGCGCAGCCGTTCGAGCAGCGGATAATTCTCGTTCTCGCTTTCCGCCAGCACGCGGCGGTTGAAACTCAGCCAGCTCAGTTCCCGATTGACGTAGCGTTCGCGCGGATCGTCCGGTTCGGCAAGGTTCGCCGGCCCGGCATCGGTATCGTCGGCCTGGCTGCGGGGCGTCATATTCTCGAGCGACACGAAGGTTCTCTTGTTGGGCGTGAGACGGCTTGGCGGAACGCTAGGTCAAACAGGGGCGCCCGGCCAGCCGTTCCGTTGCCGCATGCTACAGGGCGCAAATGTGACAGGCGCAAGGCAGGGCGGCGATTGACAGGCGCTTGTCTCGTGCGCGCGCTTTGCCTAACTGACGCTGCCATGAAGCGCACGCACCTGCCCCTGAACGCCTTGCGCGTCTACGACGCCGCCGCCCGGCACCTCTCCTTCACCCGCGCGGCGGACGAGCTGGCGGTTACCCCCGCCGCCGTCGGCCAGCAGATCCGCGCGCTGGAAGAGCATCTGGGCACCGTCCTCTTCCGCCGTACCAGCAAGGGGCTGGAATTGACGCAGGAAGGCGCCGCCGGCCTCGACGCGCTGCGCGAAGGGTTCCTGAAGTTCGAGGAAAGCGTCTCCGCCATGCAGGCGGGGCAGGCGTCGGACAATTACACCATCGCCGCCCCGCGCGAGTTCTACGCCCAGTGGCTCGCTCCGCGGCTGGCGGAGTTCGCGGCGGAGCGGGCGGATACCTCCTTCACCTTCGTCGCCGACGAGAATGCCGATTTCACCGAGGTCAATCTCGACTGTGCGATCCGTCTGGTCGACGGGCCGGGCGATCTGGAAGGCGTCGAGCTCGCCCCTGCCAGCCGCGTCACCGTGGCGCGGGCCGAAGGGCTGGGCGGCGCGCCGGCGCGCTGGATCGACTGGGGCGTGCCGCTGCCCGAGGGCGAGAAGCCGGTCGTGACCGTCTCCAATGCCGGGCAGGCCCTGTCGGGCGCGCTGGCGGGGCTGGGGCAAGCGATGCTGCCCGAATTGCTGGTGAAGGACGCGATCGCCGACGGCCGGCTCGAGGCGCTGGACGGCCCGGAACCCGGCCGCCGCGCCTACTGGCTGGTCGCGCCGACACCGCAATGGCGCACCCGCAAGGTGAAGGCACTGGTGGATTTCCTGACCGCATGAAAGAAGCCCCGCCGGTCGGGGCGGGGCTTTAAGTAAGAGCCGGAAGCCGCATTTTCATGCGCCCGGCTCGAGGGTCGCGAATAGTCTATTTGCACGAATTCGAAGATCTAGCACTCACAAATGTTTAATTGGCCATCCATTTTGATTTCATTTATTGCGCACCGGGTTGCGGAGGGATCGTTGAGCCGTCCGGTCGGATAGCGTTCACCGAACGAAACCGGAAATACGCGAGCAGCGTGGGCGGTGGGCCTCGTTCGCCGAGCCTTGACCGCGTCGCGCTCCCGCTCTATCTGCCCGCCCATCCGGCGCAGGATTCGTGCCTGCCCGGTCAGATAGAGCTGAACATTGCCGGTCATGTCCCGGGAGCCTGTCGCGAATGCGTATGCATATGGCGGTCGGGCTCTTTTCTATTGAGGCTCCCTCGACGCGATCCCGGTCTTCGCCGGGACGTCGGAAGAGGGGGTATCGGGGCAGCCGTCAAAGTAACCCGGTGGCCGTGTGGGCCGTGGGTGGAGTGTTTCAGGCTCGTGCAGGCAGGTCGCCCGGTGCTTCAGGTGCCGCGTGCGCCCCGGGCACGGGCGGAACGCATCGCCGACAATCCCCAAGTCGCCGCCATTAACGCCTCGCCCCTACGGGTCGGGCACACGGTGAAGAGAGACCTCATGCCGACAATCAACCAGCTGGTCCGCAAGGGCCGCGAACCGCAGAAGGCCAAGTCCAAGGTTCCTGCGATGGAAGCCAACCCGCAGAAGCGCGGCGTTTGCACCCGCGTCTATACGACGACCCCGAAGAAGCCGAACTCGGCTCTGCGCAAGGTGGCCAAGGTCCGCCTGACCAACCAGCGCGAAGTCATCTCCTACATTCCGGGCGAAGGCCACAACCTGCAGGAACACAGCGTCGTGCTGATCCGCGGCGGCCGTGTGCGCGACTTGCCGGGCGTGCGCTATCACGTGCTGCGCGGCGTGCTCGACACGCAGGGCGTGAAGGACCGCAAGCAGAGCCGTTCGAAGTACGGCGCGAAGCGTCCGAAGTGATCTGACTGCCAGCGGGTCAGGTCGTCCCGAACTCGGTTCGGGATCCATGGCTCCGCCGGCGCAGGTTCGGTTAGTTTCGAGCGCCGCCCGTTCCGCCGGTTGGACCCTGAAGCGAATTCAGGGTGACGGTGGGAGAAGGGTGGAAAGCTCCAAGAGAAGGAATTCGTGCCATGTCACGTCGTCGTCGTCCCGAGAAGCGGGAAATCCTGCCTGATCCGAAATTCAACGATCAGGTGCTTTCGAAATTCATGAACAACCTGATGTATGACGGTCGCAAGGCCGTTGCCGAAGGCATCGTCTACACCGCGCTCGATGTGGTCGAGGAAAAGGCCAAGGCCAACCCGGTCGAGCTGTTCCACGCCGCGTTGCAGAACGTCGCCCCGCAGGTCGAGGTGCGCAGCCGCCGCGTCGGCGGTGCGACCTATCAGGTCCCGGTCGAGGTCCGTCCCGAGCGGGCGCAGGCGCTGGCGATCCGCTGGTTGATCGGCGCGGCCCGTGGTCGTCCCGAAACCACCATGTCGGCGCGCCTGTCGGGCGAGCTGATGGATGCGGCCAACAATCGCGGCAACGCGGTCAAGAAGCGCGAAGACACGCACCGCATGGCGGACGCCAACCGCGCCTTCAGCCACTACCGCTGGTAGGGTTGCAGGGCAGGGCGGGGCCGCGCGGCGCTATGTCGTGCGGCCTGCGTCTTCAACCCGGCGCACGAAGTACCATATAGGGGCCTGAGACGTCTCACCCCTGCAGTTCGAGGAATTCCACATGGCTCGCGATTATCCGCTGGAGCGGTACCGCAATATCGGCATCATGGCCCACATCGATGCCGGCAAGACCACCACGACCGAACGTATCCTGTACTACACCGGCAAGTCCTACAAGATCGGCGAAGTCCATGACGGCGCCGCCACGATGGACTGGATGGAGCAGGAGCAGGAGCGCGGCATCACCATCACGTCCGCCGCGACGACCACGTTCTGGACCGCCGAAGACGCGACGATGGATCCGATGTCGGACCCCGAAGCGCTCCGCGCCGACCAGCCCAAGCACCGCATCAACATCATCGACACCCCCGGCCACGTCGACTTCACCATTGAAGTTGAACGCAGCCTGCGCGTGCTCGACGGTGCGGTCGCCGTGTTCGATGGCGTCGCCGGCGTCGAACCACAGTCGGAAACCGTGTGGCGTCAGGCCGACAAGTACGGCGTTCCGCGTATGTGCTTCATCAACAAGCTCGACCGGACCGGTGCCGACTTCTACTACTGCGTGCAGTCGATCGTCGACCGCCTCGGTGCCAACCCGCTGGTCCTCTATCTCCCGATCGGCGCGGAAAGCGACCTCAAGGGCGTCGTCGACCTCGTGAACAATCGCGGCATCGTGTGGCAGGCGGAAGACCTCGGCGCGAAGTACGAATTCGTCGAGATCCCTGCCGAACTGGCCGACAAGGCCGCCGAGTATCGCGAGAAGCTGATCGAGACCGCCGTCGAACAGGACGACGAGGTCATGGAAGCCTATCTCGAAGGCAACGAACCCGACGCGGCGACGCTCAAGCGCCTGATCCGCAAGGGTACGATGGAGCGTGCGTTCGTTCCCGTGCTGTGCGGTTCGGCGTTCAAGAACAAGGGCGTGCAGCCCCTGCTCGACGCGGTGGTCGACTACATGCCGTCCCCGCTCGACGTTCCGGCGATCAAGGGCGTCCTGCCCGACAGCGACGAGGAGCAGACCCGTCCCTCGTCGGACGATGCGCCGTTCTCCGCGCTGGCGTTCAAGATCATGAACGACCCGTTCGTGGGCTCGCTGACCTTCACCCGCATCTACTCGGGCAAGCTGTCCAAGGGTACGGTGCTGAACTCGGTGAAGGACAAGAAGGAAAAGATCGGCCGCATGCTGCTGATGCACTCCAACAACCGCGAGGACATCGACGAGGCGTTCGCCGGCGACATCGTCGCGCTGGCCGGCATGAAGGACACGACGACCGGCGATACGCTGTGCGATCCGGCCAAGCCGATCATTCTCGAGCGGATGGAATTCCCCGAGCCGGTGATCGAACTGTCGGTCGAGCCCAAGACCAAGGCCGACCAGGAAAAGATGGGCGTCGCGCTCAATCGCCTTGCCGCCGAGGATCCGAGCTTCCGCGTGACGACCGATCACGAATCGGGCCAGACGATCATCAAGGGCATGGGCGAGCTTCACCTCGACATCCTGGTCGATCGCATGAAGCGCGAGTTCAAGGTCGAGGCCAATGTCGGTGCGCCGCAGGTGGCCTATCGTGAATACCTCGCGAAGCCGGTCGACGTGGACTACACCCACAAGAAGCAGTCGGGCGGTTCGGGCCAGTTCGGCCGCGTGAAGATCAAGGTCGAGCCGGGCGAGCGCGGCCAGGGTTTCGTCTTCGCCGACGAGATCAAGGGCGGCAACATTCCGAAGGAATACATCCCGGCGATCGAGAAGGGTCTGCGCGAGCAGGCCGAAAGCGGCCATCTGGTCGGCTTCCCGATCATCGACTTCACCGTCACGCTGTATGACGGCGCGTATCACGACGTCGACTCCAGCGCGATCGCGTTCGAAATCGCGGGTCGCGGTGCGATGCGCGAAGTGGCCGACCGGTCGGGCATCAAGCTGCTCGAACCGATCATGAAGGTCGAAGTGGTGACGCCGGAAGATTATCTCGGCGACGTGATCGGCGATCTCAACTCGCGTCGTGGCCAGATCCAGGGCACCGACACGCGCGGCAACGCGCAGGCGGTCGAGGCGAACGTGCCGCTCGCGAACATGTTCGGCTACGTCAACGAACTGCGCTCGTTCACGCAAGGGCGTGCGCAGTACACGATGCAGTTCAGCCACTACGACGAAGTGCCGGCCAACGTGGCGCAGGAAGTCAAGGAGAAGCTTGCTTAACCAGGCTTCACCGTTTAGGGGCGGCGCCTGATTCCGCGGGCGCCGTTTCCTCCCCGCAGACATTCATCTTCAAGACAAAGGTTATTGGAAAATGGCGAAGGAAAAATTCCAGCGTAACAAGCCCCACGTCAACGTCGGCACGATTGGCCACGTCGACCACGGCAAGACCACGCTGACCGCGGCGATCACCAAGGTGCAGGACGCACCGGTCGATTTCGCGAACATCGACAAGGCGCCGGAAGAGCGCGAGCGCGGCATCACCATCTCGACCGCACACGTCGAGTACGAGACCGAGAACCGTCACTACGCACACGTCGACTGCCCCGGCCACGCCGACTACGTGAAGAACATGATCACCGGTGCCGCCCAGATGGACGGTGCGATCCTGGTAGTGAACGCCGCCGACGGCCCCATGCCGCAGACGCGTGAGCATATCCTGCTCGCTCGCCAGGTCGGCGTTCCGGCGCTCGTCGTGTACATGAACAAGGTCGACCAGGTGGACGACGAGGAAATTCTCGAACTTGTCGAACTGGAAGTGCGTGAACTCCTCTCGAGCTACGACTTCGACGGCGACAACATTCCGATCATCAAGGGCTCGGCGCTGGCCGCTCTCGAAGGCCGCGATCCGGAAATCGGCGAGAACTCGATCAAGGAGCTGATGGCTGCCGTTGACGAGCACATCCCGACGCCCGACCGTCCGATCGACAAGCCGTTCCTCATGCCGATCGAAGACGTGTTCTCGATCTCGGGCCGTGGTACGGTCGTCACCGGCCGTGTCGAAACCGGCATCGTGAACGTGGGCGACGAAGTCGAGATCATCGGCATCAAGGACACCGCCAAGACGACGGTGACCGGCGTGGAAATGTTCCGCAAGCTGCTCGACCGCGGCGAAGCGGGCGACAATATCGGCGCCCTGATCCGCGGCGTTGCGCGTGAAGACGTGGAGCGTGGCCAGGTTCTCGCCAAGCCGGGTTCGGTTACGCCGCACACCGACTTCAGCGCCGAAGTCTACGTCCTGTCGAAGGACGAAGGCGGCCGTCACACGCCGTTCTTCGCGAACTACCGTCCGCAGTTCTACTTCCGTACGACCGACGTGACCGGTGAAGTGGTTCTGCCCGAAGGCACTGAAATGGTGATGCCGGGTGACAACGTGACGATCGAAGTCAAGCTCATCGCACCGATCGCGATGGACGAAGGCCTGCGTTTCGCGATCCGCGAAGGTGGCCGCACCGTGGGTTCGGGCGTCGTCGCCTCGATCTCGAAGTAATTCGTTTCGCGCTTCGGCGCGTACGGAATGGCAAGGCCCGTCCCCTCACCGGGGGCGGGCCTCTGCTTTGCGGGTCGTCACGAACGTGTCATCGGCACGGCTTATCGTGGACAAGCGCCCTGCAGCGGCTTTTGCGCAAATCGGGGGTTGTCAGCCTTCCGCCACCTCCGTATAGGCCCTCCAACAGACGCGGATTCGTCCCCGTCTATCGAAATTCAAAAAGGCCGCCCGTTCCGGGAAACCGGGCATAGCGGGGCGGGCCTTTTCTTTTTGTTTGCGGGCCACCCGCTGGTTCGCGTGGCTCTTTCTTATCGGTGTAGGTAATGGAAGCTCAGAATATCCGCATTCGCCTAAAGGCGTTCGACCACCGCGTTCTCGACCAGGCGACTGGCGAAATCGCAGACACCGCGCGCCGGACGGGTGCTCTTATTCGTGGCCCCATTCCCATGCCGACGCGGATCGAGAAGTTCACCGTGAACCGCGGTCCGCACATCGACAAGAAGTCGCGTGAGCAGTTCGAGGTGCGTACCTACAAGCGGCTGCTCGACATCGTGCAGCCGAACGCCCAGACGGTGGATGCGCTGATGAAGCTTGATCTGTCGGCGGGTGTTAACGTCGAAATCAAGCTCGCTTGAGCTAGACCGGTCGGCGGCGGGACCCTAAACCGCCGAAAGTTACAGGGGCTCTCGATTGCCCCGCCGGGTTTGAAAGATCCCGGCAAGACATCGGGATACCGCCGGATCTGATCCGGGTCTGCGTCCCCCGTTCGCTTCCCCGCTCTTTCGAAACGGGAGGCACTTTGGCCCGGACGGGGCGACGCATCACAAACGGGCCAAGCACGCACCTCGGATGGGCCGGGGTGCCTCTGTCGAGGAGTTTGACGATGCGCACAGGCGTTATCGCAAAGAAAGTCGGGATGACCCGCCTCTTCCAGGAGGACGGACGGCACGTGCCGGTTACCGTTCTCGCGCTGGAAGATTGCCAGGTTACTGCCCACCGCACGGGCGACAAGGACGGCTATTTCGGCGTTCAGGTCGGCGCGGGCGAAGCCAAGCAGAAGAACGTGAACAAGCCGCAGCGCGAAGCTTTCGCCAAGGCGGAAGTCGCGCTCAAGATGCGGGTCGCGGAATTCCGCGTCGAAAACGAGGAAGCGCTGCTTCCCGTCGGCGCGTTCATCTCTGCGGAGCATTTCATCGCCGGCCAGAAGGTCGACATCACCGGTCACACGCAGGGCAAGGGCTTTGCCGGCGCCATGAAGCGTTGGGGCTTCGGCGGTCTGCGCGCGACGCACGGCGTCTCGGTCTCGCACCGTTCGCACGGTTCGACTGGCCAGCGCCAGGATCCGGGCCGCGTGTTCAAGGGCAAGAAGATGGCCGGCCACATGGGCGACCGTCAACGCACCCAGCAGAACCTCGAAATCGTCCGCACCGATGCTGATCGCGGTCTCCTGTTCGTCAAGGGCTCGGTGCCCGGTGCGAAAAATGGCTGGCTGCTCGTTCGCGACGCGGTGAAGATCACGCCGGCCGAGGAACTGCCGTTCCCGGGCGTGATGCGCCGCAACTCGGCCGAGTTCGAGCATCAGGAAGCCGATGCCGGCATGGTCGAGACCGCCGCCGAGCATGAAGTGTCGACCGAAGTTTCCGCCGAGGAGCAGGAGCGCCTGCTCAAGGAACAGGAAGCCGGTGTCGAAACCGAAAACACCACCGATACGCCTGCTGCCGATACCGGCGACGGCGACAGCAAGGAGGGCTGATCCGTGAAGGTGAAGGTCCAGAATATCGACGGGGCATCGTCGGGCGATATCGAGCTGAACGACGACGTGTTCGGCATCGAACCGCGCGCCGACATTCTCCACCGGGTTGTCACCTGGCAGCTCGAGAACCGCCGCGCGACGGCTCGTCCCACGCGTGAGCGTTCGGACGTTGCTCGCACGGGCAAGAAGTTCGGCCGCCAGAAGGGTTCGGGCGGCGCACGTCACGGCGATCGCGGCGCTCCGATCTTCATCGGCGGCGGCAAGGCCCACGGTGCGCGCAAGCGGGATTTCGAGCAGTCGCTCAACAAGAAGGTCCGCGCGCTTGGCCTGAAGATGGCGCTTTCGAGCAAGGCGAAGGACGGACTGATCATCGTCGACAGCCTCGATCTTGCCGAAGCCAAGACCAAGGCGCTGAAAGGCCAGTTCGACAAGAATGGCTGGAACGGCAAGGTACTGGTGATCGACGGCGACAACGTGAACGACGGCTTCCGCAAGGCTGCCGGGAACCTGCCGGGCATCAATGTCCTGCCGGCACGCGGTGCCAACGTCTACGACATCCTGAAGCACGACATGCTGGTCCTCACCAAGGACGCGGTCGAAAAGCTGGAGGGCCGCTTCGCCCTTCCGGGAGGATCGAACTAATGGCTAAGAAGCAGAAAGCCGAGATCGACGCGCGCCACTACGACGTCGTCCTCTCGCCGCACATCACCGAGAAGAGCACGATGGCCTCGGAAAACAACGCCGTCGTCTTCAAGGTTGCGAACACCGCCACCAAGCCGCAGATCAAGGAGGCCGTCGAGGCCATCTTCGATCGCAAGGTCGCCGCGGTGAACACGATCGTGGTGAAGGGCAAGACCAAGCGCTGGCGGGGCAAGCCCTACACGCGCAGCGATATCAAGAAGGCGATCGTGAAGCTGGCCGAAGGTCAGGATCCGATCGACGTGACAGAGGGTGTGATTTAAGATGGCACTCAAGAATTACAAACCGACGAGCCCGGCGCGCCGCGGTCTCATCCTTGTCGACAAGTCGGGCCTGTACAAGGGCAAGCCCGTCAAGTCGCTCGTGGAAGGCAAGCGCAAGACCGGTGGCCGCAACAACAAGGGCCACGTCACCTCGCGCGGCATGGCCGGCGGCCACAAGCAGAAGTACCGCATCGTCGACTTCAAGCGTCGCAAGTGGGACGTCGAAGGCACGGTCGAACGGCTCGAATACGATCCGAACCGCACCGCCTTCATCGCGCTGGTCAAGTATTCGGACGACGAGCTTGCCTATATCCTCGCGCCGCAGCGGCTTGCCGTCGGCGACAAGGTGATCGCGGGCGAGCGGACCGATACCAAGCCTGGCAACGCCATGCTTCTCGGCCAGATGCCGGTCGGCACGATCTGCCACAATGTCGAGATGAAGCCGGGCAAGGGCGGCCAGATCGCCCGCGCGGCGGGGTCCTATGTCCAGCTCGTCGGTCGTGACCGCGGGATGGTCATCGTCCGCCTCAATAGCGGCGAGCAGCGTTACCTGCGTGCCGATTGCATGGGCACGGTCGGTGCGGTTTCAAATCCCGACAACCAGAACCAGAACTTCGGCAAGGCCGGGCGCAAGCGGTGGATGGGCGTCAAGCCGCTGACCCGTGGTGTCGCCAAGAACCCGGTCGACCACCCGCACGGTGGCGGTGAAGGCCGGACCTCGGGCGGTCGTCACCCGGTGACCCCGTGGGGCAAGCCGACCAAGGGTGCCCGCACCCGCAACAACAAGCAGACGGACAAGATGATCATCCGTTCGCGCCACGCCAAGAAGAAGAGGTAACCGGACATGGCACGTTCCGTCTGGAAAGGTCCGTTCGTCGAACTCAGCCTTCTGAAGAAGGCGCAGGACGCACAGGAAGCGAGCAATACGAAGCCGATCAAGACCTGGTCGCGGCGTAGCACGATTCTTCCCGATTTCGTCGGCCTGACGTTCAACGTCTACAACGGTCGTAAATTCATCCCCGTCGCCGTCTCCGAAGAGATGGTCGGCCACAAGCTCGGCGAATTCGCGCCCACCCGCACCTTCCCGGGCCATGCGTCGGACAAGAAGGGCAAGCGCTGATGAGCAAGCAGAAAGCACCCCGCCGCGTTGCGGATAACGAGGCGCTGGCCGTGGGCACGATGATCCGTGGCTCGGCGCAGAAGCTCAACCTCGTCGCCGAACTCATCCGCGGCAAGCGCGCGGAAGAGGCGTTGAACATCCTCGCGTTCTCGAAGAAGTCGATGGCGCGCGATGCGACCAAGGTGCTCGCTTCGGCGATCGCCAATGCGGAAAACAATCACAACCTCGATGTCGATGCGCTCGTCGTCGCAGAAGCGTCGGTCGGCAAGTCGATCACCATGAAGCGTTTCCACACGCGGGGCCGTGGCAAGTCCACACGCATCCTCAAGCCGTTCAGCCGGCTGCGCATCGTGGTTCGCGAGCAGGAAGAGGCGTAAAGATGGGCCATAAGAGCAATCCGATCGGTCTGCGCCTGCAGATCAACCGCACCTGGGACAGTCGCTGGTATGCCGAAGGGCGCGACTATGCCAAGCTGCTCAGCGAAGACATCGAAATTCGCAAGCACATCATGAACAGCCTGCCGCAGGCCGCGATCTCCAAGGTGGTGATCGAACGTCCGGCAAAGCTGTGCCGGATCTCGATCTATGCTGCCCGCCCCGGTGTCATCATCGGCAAGAAGGGCGCGGACATCGAGAAGCTGCGCACCAAGCTCGCGTCTATGACGGCGAGCGAGGTGAAGCTGAACATCGTCGAGATTCGCAAGCCGGAAGTCGATGCCAAGCTCGTTGCGCAGGGCATCGCCGATCAGCTGATCCGCCGCGTGGCGTTCCGCCGGGCGATGAAGCGTGCGATGCAGTCGGCCATGCGCCTTGGTGCCGAAGGCATCAAGATCATGTGCGGCGGCCGTTTGGGCGGGGCGGAAATCGCCCGCGTCGAACAGTATCGCGAAGGCCGGGTGCCGCTGCATACGCTGCGCGCCAATATCGACTATGCCGAAGCCGAGGCGCTGACCGCCTATGGCATCATCGGCATCAAGGTGTGGGTCTTCAAGGGCGAGATTCTCGGCCATGATCCGACCGCGCAGGATCGTCTGATGATGGAATCGCAGACCTCCGGCGTCCGGCCGGCCCGCTGATTGCAGGACATAGGAAAGAACCATGCTGCAACCTAAGAAAACGAAATACCGCAAGGCGTTCAAGGGCAAGATCCATGGCAACGCCAAGGGCGGCACGACGCTGAACTTCGGGTCGTATGGCCTGAAGACGCTCGAGCCCGAGCGGATTACCGCGCGCCAGATCGAGGCGGCCCGCCGCGCGATCACGCGACACATCAAGCGTCAGGGTCGGCTCTGGATCCGGGTGTTCCCCGACGTGCCGGTGTCGAAGAAGCCCGCCGAAGTCCGTCAGGGCAAGGGCAAGGGTTCGGTCGAATACTGGGCTGCACGGGTCAAGCCGGGCCGTATCCTGTTCGAACTCGACGGCGTTGCGGGTCCGCTCGCGGCCGAGGCGTTCGAGCGCGCGGCCATGAAGCTTCCCGTGAAGACCAAGGTCGTCGCCCGCTTCGGCGACTCCAGCCACCTGGGAGGCGAATGATGGCCGCTAACGAAATCAAGATCGACGATCTTCGCCAGAAGAGCGACGACCAGTTGACCGCACAGCTGACGGACCTCAAGCGCGAGCAGTTCAACCTGCGCTTCCAGTCGGCCACCAACCAGCTGGAAAAGCCGTCGCGCATCCGCGAAGTGCGCCGCACGATCGCCAAGATCAAGACGCTCCAGACCGAACGCGCGAAGAGCGCGGCCTCGGCCAAGGCGTAAGGAGTAGACCATGCCCAAGCGTATCCTGATCGGGACCGTCACCTCCGACAAGACCGACAAGACCGTGACCGTGCTTGTCGAGCGCAAGGTGAAGCACCCGCTTTACGGGAAGATCATTCGCCGCTCGAAGAAGTATCACGCCCACGACGAAGCCAATGCATTCACGCTCGGCGACATCGTGCGGATCGAGGAAACCCGGCCGATTTCGAAGACCAAGACCTGGATCGTCAAGGACCGGGTCACGGCGGGCGGGACCCAGGCGGTCGAAGCCGATCTCGATGTCGAGGCGGCCGGCAACTAAATCAGACGAAGGAACTGCCGGACGCCTGTTCCGGCAAGCCAGTGAGAAGGAAACGGATCGATGATCCAGATGCAATCCAATCTCGACGTCGCGGACAATAGCGGCGCCAAGCGCGTCCAGTGCATCAAGGTACTGGGCGGCTCGAAGCGCCGCACCGCGTCCGTCGGCGACGTGATCGTGGTTTCCGTCAAGGAAGCCCAACCGCGCACGAAGGTGAAGAAGGGCGACGTGCACCGCGCCGTCATCGTTCGCACGAAGAAGGACGTCCGCCGCCCCGATGGCAGCGTGATCCGCTTCGACAGCAATGCCGCCGTGCTCGTCAACAAGAACGAAGAGCCGATCGGCACGCGTATCTTCGGGCCGGTGGTGCGCGAGTTGCGCGGCCGCGGTTTCATGAAGATCGTCAGCCTTGCTCCGGAGGTGCTGTGATGGCGTCTGCAAAGATCAAGAAGGGTGACAGCGTCGTCGTCCTGTCCGGCAAGGACAAGGGCAAGACCGGTACGGTCGCCAAGGTGATGCCGAAGGACGGCAAGGTCGTCGTCGAAGGTGTCAACGTGGCCGCTCGTCACCGCAAGCCGAACCAGCAGAACCCGCAGGGTGGCATCGATCGCTTCGAGGCGCCGATGCATATCTCGAAGGTCGCGTTGGCCGATCCCAAAGACGGCAAGCCCACGCGCGTCCGCTTCGAAGAGAAGGACGGCAAGAAGGTGCGCGTCGCCGTGAAGTCCGGGGAGACGATCGATGGCTGATTACACGCCTCGCATGAAGCAGCGCTACGACGACGAGATCGTCAAGGCGATGACCGAGAAGTTCGGCTACAGCAACCGGCTCGAAGTCCCGCGTCTGGAAAAGATCACGCTCAACATGGGTGTGGGCGAAGCCAGCCAGGACAAGAAGAAGGTCCAGACCGCCGCCGAGGAAATGGCGTTGATCGCCGGTCAGAAGCCGGTCATCACCAAGGCCAAGAAGTCGATCGCACAGTTCAAGCTGCGCGAAGGCATGCCGATCGGTGCGAAGGTGACCCTGCGCCGTGAACGGATGTACGAGTTTCTCGATCGTCTCGTGACCGTCGCGATGCCGCGCATCCGCGACTTTCGCGGGCTGAACCCGAAATCGTTTGACGGCCGCGGCAATTACGCGATGGGTCTGAAAGAGCAGATCATCTTCCCCGAGATCTCCTACGACCGGATCGAAAAGGTCCGCGGCATGGATATCATCGTCACCACCACGGCTAAGACCGACGAGGAAGCGCGCGAGTTGCTGCGTCTCTTCGGTTTCCCGTTCCCTGCCGACCAGCAGGCCGAAGCGAAGGAGGCGGCGTGAGCCGCCCCTCGCAACCAGTCAGGAAAGGAACTTAAGTCCAATGGCGAAACTGAGTTCGATCAACAAGAACGAGCGTCGCAAGAAGCTCGTGAAGCAGTATGCCGACAAGTACGCGAAGCTCAAGGCAATCGCTGACGATGAGAGCCTCGACGAGGGCGAGCGTCTGATCGCTCGTCTCAAGATGGCTGAACTGCCGCGTAACGCGAACCCGACCCGGGTGCGCAACCGCTGCTCCACCACCGGCCGCCCGCGCGGCTATTACCGCAAGTTCGGCCTCAACCGCATCGAACTGCGCGACCTCGGCAACAAGGGCCTCATTCCCGGCCTGACCAAGTCGAGCTGGTGAGGAATCGATAGATGGCTATGACCGATCCCTTGGGTGACATGCTCACCCGTATCCGCAACGGACAGCAGGCGAAGAAGGACAGCGTCCTTTCGCCGGCCAGCAAGCTGCGTGCGAACGTGCTCGAAGTTCTCCAGCGGGAAGGCTACATCCGTGGCTACTCCCCGGACGAGAGCGGCAAGCACCCGGCGCTGCGGATCGAACTGAAATATTTCGAAGGCGAGCCCGCGATCAAGCACGTTGCGCGCGTTTCGAAGCCCGGCCGGCGGGTCTATGCCGGCTCGAAGGAACTGCCCACGGTCCGCAACGGGCTTGGCATCACCATCGTCTCGACGCCGAAGGGTGTGCTTTCCGATGCGGAAGCCCGCACCGAAAACGTCGGCGGCGAAGTGCTGGCGGAGGTATTCTGATGAGCCGCATCGGCAAGAAACCGGTCACGATCCCCAGCGGGGTCACCGCGAACATCGAAGGCGATACGCTCAGCGTAAAGGGTCCCAAGGGGACGCTGACCATGGGGCTGTCGGACCTCGTCGACTACACGCTCGAAGATGGGTCGATCGCCGTTAAGCCGGCCAACGATACCAAGGCCGCGCGGAGCCACTGGGGCATGCAGCGCACGCTCGTCTCCAACCTCGTCGAAGGCGTGACCGAAGGCTATACCAAGGTCCTCGAGATCACCGGCGTCGGATACCGTGCGCAGGCCCAGGGCAAGAACCTGCGGCTTCAGCTTGGCTATTCGCACGACGTCGACCTCGACGTGCCGGCGGGCATCGAGGTGAAGACACCGGATCAGACCACGGTCGAGATCAGCGGAATCGACAAGCAGGCGGTCGGTCAGTTCGCCGCCAATGTCCGTCGCTGGCGCAAGCCCGAACCCTACAAGGGCAAGGGTATCAAGTATCGCGGCGAGTACATCTTCCGCAAGGAAGGGAAGAAGAAGTAAGATGGCAAAGCTTTCTCTTTTCGAACGTCGCCGGCGCCGCGTGCGCACGGCGCTTCGCAACCGCGCCGCCGGCAAGCCGCGTCTCTCGGTCCACCGCACCGGCAAGCACATCTACGCCCAGGTCATCGACGATGCCGAAGGCAAGACGCTTGCTGCCGCCTCGACGCTCGGTGCCGATGCGTCGGGTGCGAATGTCGATGCCGCCAAGAGGGTCGGCAGCGATATCGCAGCGGCTGCCAAGCAGGCCGGCGTGACCACCGTGGTGTTCGATCGCGGCGGGTTCCTGTTCCACGGCCGCGTCAAGGCGCTGGCCGACGCCGCTCGCGAAGGCGGGCTGGAGTTCTGATGATGCCAGAAAACGAAAACACCGAAAACAACGCGCCGGAAAACAACGCGGCCGAAACCGAAGGCACGTCCCAGACGGGCGGCGTCACGGAAACGCCCGAAGTCGCGGCAGCAAAGGCCGCGTCCGGCGTGGTCGAGGCGGAAACCGATCACGGCGTGACGAATGAAACGCCCGCGATCGCCGACACTCCGTCGGAAGCGGCCGACAACCAGAGCCCCGCCCAGGGTGCCGAGGGTCAGCCGCGCGAACGGGGCGGCCGCGATCGCGGTGGCCGCGACAATCGTGGTGGCGGCGGTGGCAACGACCGTGGCGGCCGGGGCCGTGGCGGGCGCGACAATCGTCGTGGCAACCGCCGCGAGGAAGAAGATGACGGCATCATCGAGAAGCTCGTCCACATCAACCGCGTCTCCAAGACGGTGAAGGGCGGCAAGCGCTTCGGCTTCGCGGCTCTGGTCGTGGTCGGCGACGGGTCGGGCCGGGTCGGCTTCGGCAAGGGCAAGGCCCGCGAAGTGCCGGAAGCGATCAGCAAGGCGACCGCCGCGGCGCGCAAGCAGATGGTCCGCGTTCCGCTCAAGGAAGGGCGCACTCTGCATCACGACGGCAATGGCCGGTTCGGCGCGGGCAAGGTGACCTTGCGTACGGCGCCTCCGGGTACCGGCATCATCGCCGGCGGTCCGATGCGTGCCGTGTTCGAGAGCCTCGGCGTCTCGGACGTCGTGACCAAGTCGGTGGGGACGTCCAATCCCTATAACATGATCCGCGCCACGTTCGACGCGCTGACCAACCAGACGTCGCCGAAATCGGTGGCGCAGCGTCGGGGCAAGAAGGTCGCTGACCTGCTTAGCCGAGGCGGCGCTTCGCAGGCCGAGGCGCAAGCCGACGCCGCAGCGATTGTGGAGTAAGAACGATGGCCAACAACAGCACCATCAAGATCAAGCAGATCGGTTCGCCGATCCGCCGTCCGAAGGACCAGCGCAAGATCCTCGTCGGCCTCGGGCTCGACAAGATGCACAAGGTGGTCGAGCGGCAGGACACGCCCGAAGTGCGCGGGGCGATCGCCAAGATCCCGCACCTCGTGACGGTCGTCGAGGATTGATCGACACAAAGATTGACGAAGGCGGCCTGCTGGACTAGCGGGCCGCCTTCTTCTTTTCAGCGCGAACAAAGCGAAAGCGAGTGCAGACATGACTATGAAACTCAACGACATCCGCGACAATGATGGTGCCCGCAAAAGCCGCATCCGCGTCGGACGCGGCATCGGCTCGGGCAAGGGCAAGACCGGCGGACGCGGCCAGAAGGGCCAGAAGAGCCGTTCGGGCGTCGCCATCAAGGGCTTCGAGGGCGGCCAGATGCCGCTCCACATGCGTCTGCCGAAGCGCGGTTTCACCAACATCTTCGCCAAGGACTATGCCGAGGTGAACCTGGGCATGATCCAGAAGTTCATCGATGCGGGCAAGCTCGACGCGAACAGCGACATCGATCATGCGGCGCTCAAGGCCGCAGGTCTTGCGCGCGGCGGCAAGGACGGTGTCCGCCTGCTCGGCAAGGGCGAGTTGACCACCACGGCGAAGTTCGTCGTAGCGGGCGCGTCGAAGGGCGCGATCGAGGCGGTGCAAAACGCCGGCGGCAGCGTCGAGACGACTGCCCCCAAGAAGGGCGACGCCGCCTATAACGGCAAATAAGCAGCACAAATAGGGCGGCGGGGTTCGACAAGTCGGACCGCGCCCCCTATCTAGCTTTCCTGTGCCGGGAGGGACCGGCGTCACACCAGGACCGAAACGCACGTAATGGCTACACGCGCCGACAATCTCGCGAGCAATCTGAGCCTTGCCAATTTTTCCAAGGCGACCGAGCTCAAGAAGCGTATCTGGTTCACGATCGGCGCGCTGATCGTTTTCCGGTTCCTGAGCTTCGTCCCGCTTCCCGGGGTCAATCCGTTGATCCTGAGCTCGCTCTACGACCAGACGCGGGGCGGGATCCTGGACCTGTTCAACACCTTTTCGGGCGGCAGCCTCGAGCGGATGAGCCTCATCGCGCTCGGCGTCATGCCCTAT
Organism: uncultured Erythrobacter sp.; assembly: GCA_947501005.1. Classification (GTDB taxonomy): domain Bacteria; phylum Pseudomonadota; class Alphaproteobacteria; order Sphingomonadales; family Sphingomonadaceae; genus Qipengyuania. Next base: position 970,479 of record CANMTU010000001.1, read on the forward strand.
ATCACCGCTTCGATCGTCATCCAGATGGCGGCGGCGCTGCATCCCTCTCTGGCCGCGCTGAAGAAGGAAGGGTCGGCGGGGCGGCAGAAGCTCAACCAGTACACCCGCTACGGCACCGTGCTGCTGTGCGCGGTGCAGGGCTGGTTCCTGGCCTCGGGGCTCGAAAGCTACGGCGCGCAGAGCGGGCTGCAGGCAGTGGTCGATCCCGGCATCATGTTCCGCGTCGGCGCGGTCATTTCGCTGATCGGCGGCACGATGTTCCTGCTGTGGCTGGGCGAACAGATCACCAGCCGCGGTATCGGCAACGGCGTCTCGCTCATCATCATGGCGGGCATCGTCGCCCAGTTCCCGACATTCATCTCCAACATGACCTCGGGCTACAGCGAAGGCTCGATCGGCACCGGCGTGCTGCTCGGCTTCATTCTGATGGTCGTGGGGCTGATCCTGCTGATCTGCTTCGTCGAGCGGGCGCAGCGTCGCCTGCTGATCCAGTATCCCAAGCGTGCGACGCAGCGCGGCATGATGCAGGCGGACCGCTCGCACCTGCCGCTCAAGCTGAACACGGCCGGCGTCATTCCGCCGATCTTCGCCAGTTCGCTGCTGCTGTTGCCGCTCACGATCACGCAGTTCGCGGGCAATTCGCTCGATACGGACAGCACGTTCGGCGGCGGCGTGCAGACCGTGCTGCAATATCTCCAGCACGGCCAGCCGCTCTACATGACGCTCTATGCGATCGGCATCATCTTCTTCTGCTTCTTCTACACGGCGGTGGTCTTCAATCCGGAAGAAACAGCGGAAAACCTGAAGAAGAATGGCGGCTTCATTCCCGGCATCCGTCCGGGCAAGCGGACCGAGCAATATCTCGACTACGTGCTGACCCGTATCACCGTGATCGGCGCGATCTATCTGACCTTCGTCTGCGTCGTGCCGGAATACATGATCGCGCAGACCGGCGTTCCGCTTTTTCTTGGCGGCACCAGCTTGCTGATCGTCGTGAACGTGACGGTGGATACGATCAGCCAGATCCAGTCGCATCTGCTGGCGCACCAGTATGGCGACCTCATCAAGAAAGCCAAACTCAAGGGCCGCATGCGCTAAGGCCACGGGGGCGAAGGGGACGAGCGCGATGGATATCATTCTTCTTGGGCCGCCGGGTGCGGGCAAGGGCACCCAGGCGCACCGCCTGGTCGAGCATCACGGGATGCGGCAATTGTCCACCGGCGACATGCTGCGCGCGGCGGTCAAGGCGCGCACGCCAGTCGGTATCAAGGCCCAGGCCATCATGGAGAAGGGCGAACTGGTTTCGGACGACATCGTCTCCGAACTGATCGACGCCGAACTTACTGCGATGGGGCCGGCGACCGGCGCGATCTTCGATGGCTACCCCCGGACCGCCGTGCAGGCCGAGGCGCTGGACGGCATCCTCGCCAAGCATGGGCGCAAGCTCGATCACGTCATCGAGCTCAAGGTCGATGAGGACGCCCTTGTCGAGCGCATCACCGGCCGCTTCACCTGTGCCGAATGCGGCGAGAGCTATCACGACATCTTCGCGCAGCCCGCGACCGAGGGCCAGTGCGACGTATGCGGCTCGACGGAATTCAAGCGCCGGCCCGACGACAACGAAGAGACTGTGCGCCACCGGATGCAGGTCTATCGCAACGAGACCGCGCCGATCCTGCCCGGCTACGAGAAACGCGGCATCGTCACCCGTGTGGACGGGATGGCCTCGATCGAGGACGTTACCGTCGCGATCGACGATATTCTCGTCTGAGGCTGCTTTCTCGACTGGCGTCGAGCTCTAGGTTCCGCTCGCAATGCGGATATGGCACGTTCTGTATTGTGCGATTGGAGCTGCATCCATGTTGGTGGTTCCCGGTCCAGTGCTGGGCGAAGTGGTTGGCACCATCGAGAGTGCTTTGTAACTCGCGAGACAGCAGACGTCGCGGCTATACCGATGCATTCGTGAGTCGCGCTGACCCGGCCTGCGGATTGCCGGGTCGAGGGCCATCTGATGGTCGGACGATGCGGCGAACTGACTTCTACTGCGCAGGCCGGTGGATGTTTCCGCGAACGCATCCCGAGTGGAAAGGGCGCAACGGCGTCCCCGCTCGAGGCAGCGCGCGGCACGCCGTGATCGTGCTCACCGACCCGTTGAAGACCTAGCGCATCCGCGGCGGCCTTGGCCCGTAGCAAGGCGAAACGGTTGCGGGCGTTCTGCCTGTAACGTCGTCGTCCGGCGAGGGCGACACCCGGATCCTGTGGGAATACGCAGTCGGCAGGCCAATGCGCTACAGAAGCGCGGACCTATCCGCAACATTGAACGGCGTGATCAGCCTGCCACCAGCAGGACCGCGAGATCATTGCGGCAAACTCGAACACGGCGTCGCCCCCACAGTAACGCCGCCCGGATGAACGATCCGCCACTCCGTGCGTAGGAGAAACGCAGCCGCCTTTCAGCGGCGGTTCCTTTTGAACGCTAGCGGAGCGCATGGCTTGCCGACCGACGATATACCCGACCTCGATGCCTTTCTCGATGGCGTCCGCCAACGCAATTCCGGCGAAGAAGAGTTCGTCCAGGCTGTCGGCGAAGTGGCCGCGGATGTCCTGCCGTTCATCGCCGACCACGCGCAATACCGGCAGGCGCAAATCCTGCGCCGCATGACCGAGCCCGACCGCGTGATTTCCTTCCGCGTCTGCTGGGAAGACGACAATGGCGATATCCAGGTCGAGCGGGGCTGGCGCGTGCAGAACAACAACGCGATCGGCCCCTACAAGGGCGGCCTGCGCTTCTCCGGCAACGTCACCCAGAGCGTGCTCAAGTTCCTCGCCTTCGAGCAGACCTTCAAGAACGCGCTGACCGGTCTGCCGATGGGCGGGGGCAAGGGCGGATCGAACTTCGACCCCAAGAGCCGGAGCGCGGCCGAGATCATGCGCTTCTGCCAGAGCTTCATGACCGAACTCTACCGCCATATCGGGCCGGACGTGGACGTGCCCGCCGGCGATATCGGCGTCGGCAGCCGCGAGATCGGCTATCTGTTCGGTCAGTACAAGCGCATCTCCGGGCGCTGGGAAGGGGCGCTGACCGGCAAGGCACTCGCTTATGGCGGCTCGCGCCTGCGGACCGAAGCGACCGGGTTCGGCGTCGTCCATTTCCTGCGGGAAATGCTCGAGAATGCCGGCGAGGAGCTTGAGGGCAAGACCGCCATCGTCTCCGGTTCGGGCAATGTCGCGCTGCATGCTGCCCGGAAGCTCATTGCATGCGGGGTCAAGGTGCTGACCCTGTCGGACAGCGACGGCTTCGTCCACGATCCCGATGGCATTGACGAGGAAAAGCTCGACTGGGTGATGACGCTCAAGCTGGACCGGCGCGGGCGGATATCGGAATATGCCGACGAGTTCGGCGGCGCCGAATATCACGCGGGCAAGGCGCCGTGGCACGTCGCCTGCGATCTCGCGCTGCCCTGCGCCACCCAGAACGAGCTCGACGAGGATGGGGCCAGGGCCTTGCTCGACAACGGGGTCATGGCGGTGGTCGAAGGCGCCAACATGCCCAGCACGCGCGCCGCCTCCGACAGGTTCCGCAAGGCGGGCATCCTGTTCGGTCCGGCGAAGGCCGCGAATGCCGGCGGGGTCGCGGTCTCGGGCCTGGAGATCACCCAGAACGCGCAACGCATGTTCTGGGAACGCGACAAGCTCGACGACATGCTGACCGCGCTGATGAAGGACATTCACGACAAGTGCCGGGCGGACGGCGAAGGCGAGGACGGCCGCGTGGATTACGTGCGCGGCGCCAATATCGCGGGTTTCCGCAAGGTCGCCGACGCGATGCTCGATTTCGGCGTGATGTAGGAGGAAGCGAATGGATCTTGGCATAGCGGGGCGTCATGCCGTCATCTGCGCGTCGAGCGCCGGGCTGGGGCGTGGCTGCGCCCTGCATCTCGCGCAGGCGGGATGCAGCATCGTCATCAACGGGCGTGACGAAGCGAAGCTCGAACGGGCGGCGGCGGCCCTGCGCAAGGATACCGGGGCCGAGATCACCGCCATCCCCGGCGACGTCACTCAGGCCGCTACCCGCGAGAACCTGCTTGCCGTCAAGCCGGTCGACATTCTGGTGACCAATGCCGGCGGGCCGCCGCTGGCCGACTTTCGCGAGCTGTCGAATGCGGACATCCACAGCGGACTCGAAAGCAACATGGTCACCCCGATCGCGCTGGTGCAGGGCGTGATCGACGCGATGGTCGAGCGGCGCTTCGGCCGCATCGTCAACATAACCTCGGCCAGCGTGCTGACGGGTATTCCCGGCCTCGACCCGTCCTCCGGCGCGCGGGCGGGGCTGACGGCATTTCTTTCCGGCGTGGCGCGGCAGGTTGCGGGGTCCAACGTCACGATCAACAACCTTCTGCCCGGCAATTTCGACACCGACCGGCAGGCCGCGATCATCGCCCGCACCGCGCAGCAATCCGGCAAGGACGAAGAGGCAGTGCGGCAGCAGCGCGAAGCATCGAGCCCGGCGGGCCGGTTCGGCACGCCCGACGAGTTCGGTGCCGCCTGCGCCTTCCTCGCCAGTACCCACGCCGGCTACATCACGGGGCAGAACCTGCTGATGGACGGCGGGGCGTTCAGCGCGAATTTCTAGGCGGCCTGTCCCGGAACGGGCTCGGGCGACGTGCGCGCGATTGACTTTTTCGGCGCGCGGCGGCAATCCGGCGCGATCGACGGGGCGAGGGCAGGCGTGCGGCGCCGCCCCGCGCGCATGGGTTGTTGACGTCTCCGTCGAATCCGCCTAAGCGCGCCTTTCATTCGGCATTATTGCTAACCGGTTCGCGGTCGCCTTCGTGCACGCTGTCCGGTTTTTTGCGTTTCATCGCAATGCGATCCTGCCGCATGAATTGTAGCGATGAGATAGGGTGGCCGCCTATGCGGCCTGGCCCTGTGGAGCATGGAGAAGCAAGTGGCTCGTATTGCCGGGGTAAACATCCCCACCAACAAGCGCGTGATCATCGCGCTCACCTATATTCACGGTATCGGCCGGACCAAGGCCGTCGAGATCGCCGACAAGCTCGGCATCGATCACAGCGCCCGCGTGCAGGACCTGTCCGACGAGGAAGTGCTGCGCATCCGCGAGACGATCGATGCGGATCACATGGTCGAAGGCGACCTTCGCCGCGACACGGCGATGAACATCAAGCGCCTGATGGACCTGCGGTCCTATCGTGGTCTGCGTCACCGGTCGGGCCTGCCCGTCCGCGGTCAGCGCACGCACACCAACGCCCGCACCCGCAAGGGCAAGGCCAAGCCGATCGCCGGCAAGAAGAAGTAAGCGCAGGGCATCGCCCTCCCGCTTTTCCCTTCTTTCAAAGTTTATAAGGAATACGACCAATGGCACGCGAACCAGGCCGGGTAAGGCGGCGCGACAAGAAGAACATTTCTTCGGGCGTCGCGCATATCAACGCCAGCTTCAACAACACCTTGATCACCATCACCGATGCGCAGGGCAATGCCATCAGCTGGTCCAGCGCCGGCATGATGGGCTTCAAGGGCAGCCGCAAGTCGACGCCCTATGCCGCGCAGGTCGCCGCTGACGATGCCGGCAAGAAGGCCGCCGAACACGGCGTGCGCACCCTCGAAGTCGAAGTGAAGGGCCCGGGTTCGGGCCGCGAGAGCGCGCTGCGCGGTCTTGCAGCCGTCGGTTTCACCATTACCTCGATCCGCGACGTGACGCCGATCCCGCACAACGGTGTGCGCCCGTCCAAGCGGCGTCGCGTCTGATCCGTACCTGTCCGGCGGGCCTGTCCTAGGTCCGCCGAACCGTTTCACGGACCGGACGTCGCCGACCAGACGCTCCGGTCCCGCCCGCACCTAAGCCCCAGGGGAAATCCATGTCCGTCAACACCAAGAACTGGCAGGAACTCAAGAAACCCAATACACTCGACATCAAGGAAGCCGGCGATCGCAAGCGCAAGGCCACGTTCGTCGCCGAACCGCTGGAGCGCGGCTTCGGCCTGACGCTCGGCAATGCCCTGCGCCGCGTGCTGCTGTCCTCGCTGCAGGGCGCTTCGATCACCGCGATCAAGATCGAGAACGTGCTGCACGAATTCTCCTCGCTCGCCGGCGTGCGCGAGGACGTGACCGACATCGTTCTCAACGTGAAGCAGATCGCGCTGCGCATGGAAGGCGAGGGCGCCAAGCGCCTCCAGCTGTCCGCCACCGGCCCCGGCGCGGTCAAGGCGGGGGATATCGCCGTTTCGGGTGACATCGAGGTGATGAACAAGGATCTCGTGATCTGCCATCTCGACGAAGGCGCCACGCTCAACATGGAACTGACGGCGGATATCGGCAAAGGCTATCGCCCCGCCGTGATGAACCGTCCGGTCGATGCGCCGATTGGCCTCATCCCGGTGGACAGCCTCTATTCGCCGGTACGTCAGGTCAGCTACAAGGTTGAGAATGCCCGCGTTGGCCAGGAACTGGATTACGACAAGCTCAGCCTGACGGTCGAGACCGACGGCACCGTCACCCCGGAAGACGCGGTGGCCTATGCCGCTCGTATCCTGCAGGACCAGCTCAGCCTGTTCGTCCATTTCGAGGAAGGCATTCCGCAGCCGGCCGGCGGCACCATCGGCCAGGCGGCCGAGCCGCAGGAAAGCGATACCAACCAGCTCAACCGCTACCTGCTCAAGAAGGTCGACGAGCTGGAGCTTTCGGTGCGCAGCGCCAACTGCCTTAAGAACGACAACATCATCTATATCGGCGATCTCGTGCAGAAGACCGAGGCGGAAATGCTTCGCACGCCGAATTTCGGTCGCAAGAGCCTGAACGAGATCAAGGAAGTCCTGTCCTCGATGGGTCTGCGTCTCGGCATGGATATCCCCGGATGGCCGCCGGAAAACATCGAGGAAATGGCCAAGAAGCTCGAACAGGAACTGCTCGGCTAGGCAAGGTATCGGCGGCGCACCGCCCGGTTTCGGGGAAGCGCCGCCAGCACTGGGCTACCTGGAACGGGCCCTTTTCGAACGAAGGATATTGAAATGCGTCACAAACTTTCCGGCCGCAAGCTGCAGCGCAAGACCGGCCACCGCAAGGCCCTGTTCCGCAACATGGCGACCGCGCTGATCAAGCACGAGCAGATCCTCACCACCGCCCCCAAGGCGAAGGAACTGCGCCCCTATGTCGAAAAGCTGATCACACTGGCCAAGCGCGGCGGCCTGTCGAACCGCCGCCTCGCCATGAGCAAGCTGGGCGACGAGACGCAGTTGAAGAAACTGTTCGACATTCTGGCTGAGCGCTATTCCGACCGCGAAGGCGGCTACACCCGCGTGATCAAGGCCGGCTATCGCGGCAGCGACGCGGCGCCGATGGCGGTGATCGAATTCGTCGACCGCGACGTCGATGCCAAGGGGCAGGACAGCGGCCCGGTAATGAACCAGGACGAAGACGAACTCGAAGCGGCGTAAGCCTCTCGAAAACGAACGAGCGGGGTCGGAGGGGCAACCTTCCGGCCCCTTTTGTTTTGCTTGTCGCGCGTGTCGTGCCACAACCGCCGGCATGATCCGCAAGACTTTCAAAGCCGCCGCGCTCCTCGCGCTTGTTCCTCTTGCCGCGCCAGCCATGGCGCAGTCGGTTTCGCAGGCGGAGGTGCAGGCTCGCTATGACCGTGCGCTGGCTGCGGGATACAAGGCGCTGTTCACCTGCGGCGCGATCGGCAATTCCGACCCGTCCGGCTTGCGGCGGACGGCTCTGTCGGTCGACGCGATGGAGCTGTCGGGTATCCAGAAGCCGCTCGATGAGATCGTCGGGACGATGACCGCCGTGGTCGAGCAGGGCGAGGACCGGAACCTCGACCATGTCAGCGTGGCGTTCGCAGACGATGTCATGCCGCGCGTGGCGGTCTTCAAGGGCAGCGGCCAAGGCTGTGCGCTGCTTCCGATCGGGGCGGTCGTTCCCATTGGCGAAACGCCATCCCGTAAGGCGATCGAGGTCGTTACGCCGCCGCATGCGGAACGACCGCTGGCGCCGCAGACGGGGACGGCGGTTGCCAAGCTGGCGCGCACGGCCTTCGATCCCGCCTATGGTGAGGGCGCGCGAACGACAGCGGTTCTTATCCAGCGCGACGGGCGCATCCTGGGCGAAGCCTTCGCGGCGGGCTATGACGGGGATCTACCGCAACGCACCTGGTCCGTCGCCAAGAGCATCGCCGCCACCCTCGTCGGCGCAGCGGTGAAGCGGGGCGAGGCGAGGGTCGAAGCCTCGGCCGGTCTCGGCGAAAGCGAGGCCGACCCGCGCCGTGCCATCACCATCGACAACCTCCTGCGCATGGCATCGGGCCGCTATCAGGATACGCCCGGCAATCGGACGGACGCTTTGTATTTTGGCGGGGCCACGGTGGCGGAAACGGCGCTGGGCTGGCCGTTGCTCTACCGGCCGGGCAGCGTCTTTCGTTACGCCAATAACGACACGCTGGCCGCGATCATGGCGATCGACGCGACATTTGAGAACCATCCCCCCGCCGACCTGTTCGCCAAACTCGGCATGGGCGCGACCGTCGCCGAGACCGACTGGCAGGGTGACTACATCCTCTCCAGCCAGGTCTGGTCGACCGCGCGCGATCTGGCGAAGCTTGGTCAGCTCTACCTCGACGATGGCGTCCTGCCTTCGGGCGAGCGGATCCTGCCGGAAGGCTGGGCCGAATATGTCGCCACCCCCTCCGGCCCCCAGCCCGACGGGGCATTCGGCTACGGCGCGGGCTTCTGGCTGTTCGACAAGTCCGAAGGCATTCCGGCGGATACCTACGCCATGATGGGCAATCGCGGGCAGTATGTCGTTATCGTGCCCAGCCGCAATGTCGTCATCGTCCGGCGGGGCGAGGATCCGGTCGGCGCGAGTTTCGACATTGCCGCCTTCACTCGCGACGTTCTCGCGGCGTTGCCGGGTCATTCAGGAAAGTAACGCACAGCCTGAACAAAATCTGTCATCGCGGTTCAGTCCGATCTCACCGGGGCCGGCTATGAATAGTCATAGCCGAGGCAATCCCGCCCCGGTTTCGACGAGGGAGGACCTCACATGACAGACAGGATCAGGACAATCGCGAAGGGTGGGATCGCGGCCGCAACCATGGGCGCGATGACGCTGGCAGGCGCCACGCCCGCCGCCGCCCAACGCTATGACCGGAACGACGACGGCATTTCGGTCGGCGAGATCATCGCCGGGGCGGTCATCATCGGCGGGATCGCCGCCATCGCCAACTCCTCCAATCGTGACCGCGACTATTATCGAGGCGACCGCTATTACCGCGACGGCCGCTACTACCGCGACGGCAACGATTATCGCCGCACCGCCTATCGCCATCGCGGCAATCCGCGCGGCGCGGTCGAACGCTGCGTGGGCGCGGCGCGCAACGATGCCATGCGCTATGGCTACGGCTATGCCCAGGTGACCGACATTCGCGACGTGCGGGACACGCGCTATGGCTGGCGGGTGAAGGGTCGCATCGCGGTCGAAGGACAGCGCGGTTATGACCGGTACGACCGGTACGACCGGCGCGGTTACCGGGATGCCGATCGCGGCAATTTCACCTGCTATGTCGAGCGTGGCCGGGTTCGCGACGTGAATTTCAGCGGCATTCGCGGCCTGCGTTGACTCAACGCACCATCGGCAAGGCGGTTCAGATATCCGACAGTCTGAGCCGCCTATGCCGCATGGTCCTTATTCGCAAACGGGTTTACGCCATGCCCTTCGCCAGATCGCTTCTCGCCGCCCCCGCAATGCTCGCCGCGCTGGCGATGACCGCGACGCCCGTCGCCGCGGCGCCGCTCCCCGCCGGCATGCAATCGCAGCCCGTGCCCGGGGCCGTGGGTTGGCGCGAGAGCGCCGGGGTTCAGCATCAATATCGCCGCTGGCACCATCGCCGGGATCGCGACGTCGATGGCGGTGACATCGTTGCAGGCGTGCTGATCATTGGCGCGATCGCCGCCATCGCCAGCGCCGTTTCGAAGAACAACGACCGGTACGAGCGCTATCCGGCGACCGACCGCCTGCCGCCCGAGCCTTACCGCGACAGATACCGGTCCGGCGATGGCCTGGGCAATGCCGCCGACATGTGCGTGGACGAGATCGCGCGCGAACGCCGGGTGGAGAATGTCGATCAGGTCCGGCGCCTGGCGAGCGGATGGATCGTAACCGGGACCACGTTCGAAGGGCAGGAATTCACCTGCACCATCGACCAGACCGGCTGGATCGACGCGATCGAATATGGCGGCGAGGCGCGATCTGACGGATATGCGGACGGTTACGACTTCGCGCGCGATGGCGCGGCTGTGAATCGGCAATATGACGACGACCGCTATGCCGCCGAACGCGCGCGACTGACGCGGGCTGGGGCTACGGATGATGCCTTGGACGAACCGCAACCCGCCTATCCCGGCGGCCCGCTGCCCGGTGACGAGGATCGCCCGCTCTACGAGGGCGAGGCGGACTGATCAGGCCCGGTCGCGCTCGCCATAGGCGGGGAGCGACAGGTTGTAGCGGATCGCGGCGAGCCGAAGGCCGAACCCGGCCACGGTCGCGGCGATCCAGACCCACCACCGCTCGACCCCGATAAGCTCGCCCACCACCGTGATGCTGGCCGAGAGCGCCGCCGCCGTGACGTAGAGTTCCGGGCGCATGAGGATCGAGGGGCGGCCCGCCAGCACATCGCGGATGATGCCCCCGGCGCAGCCAGTTACCACGCCCATCATGAAGGCCGGCACTGGCGGCACCCCGTATTCGAGCGCCTTGGCCGTTCCGAGCACGGCATAGGCGGCGAGGCCCAGCCCATCGGCGATCGAAAGGACGCGCCCTTCCACCCACCGCGTCGGCGTGAACCACGAGAACAGCGCGATGCCGAGGCAGAGCGGCGCGACCCAGGGATCGGTCATCCAGAACACCGGCGCCTCGATCAGCAGGTCGCGGATCGTCCCGCCGCCGACTCCTGTCACCAGCGCGAAGAAGCACAGGGTGACCAGCGTCTGCCGTTCCTTCGCCGCGACCAGCGCGCCCGTCAGCGCGAAGATCGCCACGCCGACGAGATCGAGCCAGTCGAGCACCGGGGTCAGGACGGCTTCGGGCGTCATGACTGCGCGCGGCGGCGGGCCTTGCGCCGCCGGAACAACAGGGTGATCCCGATCAGCGTGCCGAGCAGCGACAGGGCGGCGAACAGGATGAGGGCGGGGTGGCTGGTATCCTCGCGCGTTTCGAGATCCATGATGTGCAGCCCCCACATAAAATCGAAGATCCGCCACCAGCGGGTCCGCACCGCCGCGATCTCGCCCGTCTCCGTCCCGACATAGACATGCGTTCCGTCCCTTAGCGCGACCTGCCACACGGGTTCGGGGCGGCGGAAGTCGAGCGGCGGCTCCTCCGCGCCGAAGCGGGTCGCGTCCACCACCGCGTCGCCCCCGACGATCCGCTCGGCCACGATCATGCGGGCCTCGATCTCGGAGAGTGACCCCATGGGCGAACCGTCCATGCGGTATCGCTCCGCCGTGCCGTCCATGTAGGTGATGCGGGTGACGGTCTCGCCGCGTTCGACCTGCGTGGCGACCGAGCGGACGGGGCGGGCAGGGTCCGCCGGCAGCGATACGGCGATCTGCGTTTCGGGGGGCAGGGCGGTTTCGGCCACGTCCCGGCGCAGATGGTTGCCGCGCACCTCCTCGATCGGCTTCACCACCATGACGAGGCCCGACAGCGTCCACAGGAGCAGCGGCACGCCGATCAGCCAGCCGAGCCAGATATGCCAGCGCGCCAGCCGGCGCATGAATGTGCGGGTGTTCATGGTGTCGTCCGTCCGATCCGCCCCCGCCCATGACGAAGCGGGCGGGCAGAGGCAAGGCCTCAGTCGGGGCGCGGCCTTCCGCTCATCCTGCGCAGGCCCAGCCCGACGAGGGGGCGTACGACCAGCCCCATGAGGTCGATCACGATATGCAGAACGATGGCGGTCACGAGGCTGTAGGTCGTCGCATAGGCCGCGGCGAGAACGAGGCCGAGGAGGCCGGTGGCGACCACCCCAATCCCGCCCTGATAGGTATGGCACGCGGCGAAGATCGTGCACGAGATCAGGAAACCCCACACGATCGGCACGCCCAGCGTCGCCAGGCCGAGCGGGATCAGCGCGCGGAACAGCAATTCCTCGCCAATGCCCGCGCCCAGCGCCAGCAGCCCCGTCCACCGCGCCTCCGCCAGGCTGCGCGGCAGGAGCGAATGGACCTCGCCGAGCATGAAGCTGCGCCCCTTCCCGCGCAGCACCGGGATCAGCTCGAGCACGACAATGAGCGCGACGAGACCCAGCAGCGGCTGCCACGCGAACTCGAACGCGAAATCGTCGCCGGTCAGCCCGGTATGCGTCCACACCGCGTAAGCGAACGGCGCGACGACGGCGCCGGGAGCGAAGGCCAGCGCCAGATGACCGCTAAGCGCGAGGGCGGCGAGCGGGGCGGCGACCATGACGAGCCATTGCTCGGCGGCCTTGCGGCGATACCAGGCGATCCGCGCATCGGATTGCGCGGCGGCGCGCATGCGGACCAGTCCGCCGAAGCCGCGCCGCATATAGCGCCACAATAGCCCAAGGCAGACAGCAAGGCTCGCCGCCGTGAGGCCGAGATGCGCCGCATGGTTCAAGCCCGCCCACTCTCCGCCAGCCCGAGCGCGAGGCCGAAGCCGAGGATCGGCGCGGCGCCGTAACCGATGAAGGGATAGGGATAGTGCGAGATCAGAGCCATGATCACGAACCCGAACAGCGCGCCGGCGAGGCCATAGGATGTCGCGGGGCTGGTGCGCAGGCCCTTCAACATGGTGAAGAAGCTCGCCACCATCGCGGCCGAAAGCAGCAGCGCCCATAGCAGACCGGTTCCCGCCGCATGGGGCAGGACACGTTCGACGAAGGCCTGCGGGGGCAGTTCGCCGCGCAGGCCCATCGAGATAGTGAGGAAAAACCCGGCGATGCAGACGAGGCCGTAGCGCCAGTCCTTCGTGCGGTCGTGAATGCCGACGGCGGCGAAGGTCACGGCCAGCCCTGCTGCCGCGTCAGGCTGGGCGGTGAGGGGCAGGAGCGCCGCGCCCAGCAGCCAGGCGCCCCAGTCCCGGTCCTTCACCGCCGCGACGGCGAGGGCAGGCACGGCAAGCGCCCCGCTGTTGAGGCCGACCGGACCGAGCGCGATCCACCGCACGACGCCGTTGATCCCCGGCCCGGTGAGGAAAGGCAGGCACAGCGCGAACAGCGCGCCGATGGCAAGCAATCGCCAGTGCAGGGTTTGCGCCGGCGCCTTCGCGAACACGAGCCACGCGGTCGCCGCGGCGAGCGCCGCCGCGTTCACCACGCGGTAGCTTTCCGGCGATCCGGCCCAGCCCATCCACGCGATCCCGGCCAGGACCGGGGCAGCAAGCGCGAACAGCGCGGCAGCCGGCAAAGCGGCCATCGCGCGCCGCGCCACTGCCATGTCAGACGTGGATCGGCTTGCCCTGCACCGCCATCGCCGCTTCCTTCATCGCTTCGGAATGCGTCGGGTGCGCGTGGCAGGTATAGGCAATGTCCTCGCTCGTCGTGCCGAATTCCATTGCCTGCGCGGCCTGCGCGATCATCGTGCCGGCGACGCTGGCGATCGCCCAGACACCCAGCACCCGGTCGCTTTCCGCCTCAGCGATGATCTTCACGAAGCCGTCCGGCTCGTGATTGGTCTTGGCGCGGCTGTTGGCCATCATCGGGAACTTGCCGACCTTGATCTTGGCCTTGTCGCCCATCTTCTCGATCGCTTCCTCGGTGGTGAGGCCGACGCCGGCGATCTCGGGCCAGGTGTAGACGACGCTGGGAATGAGCGCGTGGTTCACGATGCCGGTCTGGCCGGCAATGTTCTCGGCGCAGGCGATGCCTTCGTCTTCCGCTTTGTGGGCGAGCATCGGGCCGGGGATCACGTCGCCGATCGCCCACACGCCTTCGACCGGGGTGCGGAAATCGTGGTCGGTCTCGATCTGGCCCTTCTTGTTCGGGGTGATCCCGATGGCGTCGAGGCCGAGGCCGTCGGTGTTCGGCCGCCGCCCGATCGACACCAGCACGCAGTCGGCCTCGATCGTCTCGGCATCGCCGCCCGCCGCGGGTTCGAGCGTGACCACCGCCTTGTCGCCTTTGGTCTCGACGCCGGTGATCTTGGTGGACAGCTTGAGTTCCATCCCCTGCTTCTTGAAGATCTTGCCCGCTTCCTTGCGCACGTCGCCGTCCATGCCGGGCAGCAGCGCGTCGAGATATTCGACCACCGTGACCTCGGCCCCCAGCCGCCGCCAGACCGAGCCCATTTCCAGCCCGATCACGCCGCCGCCGATGACGACCATCTTTTCCGGCACCTTGGGCAGTTCGAGCGCGCCGGTGCTGTCGACCACCACGCCCTTCGCATTGTCGATCTCGACATTGGGTAGGGGGGTGACGCTGGAACCGGTGGCGATGACGACGTTCTTCGCAGTCACCGTCTCGTCGCCCACCTTGACCGTGTGCGGATCCTGGAAAGTGGCGCGGCCTTTCTTCCAGTCGACCTTGTTCTTCTTGAACAGGAATTCGATCCCGCCGGTCAGGCCCTTGACCGCATCGCGGCGCTGGTCGTGCATCTTCTCGAGGTTGAGCTTCGGCGTCACCTCGATGCCCATGTCGGCCATCGCGCCGTTCGCCGCCGCGTCGTAATACTCGCTGGCGTGCAGCATGGCCTTCGACGGAATGCAGCCGACATTGAGGCAGGTTCCGCCCAGCGTCTCGCGGCTTTCGGCGCACGCCGTCTTGAGGCCAAGCTGCGCGGCGCGGATCGCGGCGACATAGCCGCCGGGGCCGGCGCCGATGACGAGGACGTCGTAGTCGTACTGGGTATTGCTCATCAGGTTTCAGTCCTGCTGGAATTGGTTTCTGTCGTGCCGAGGCCGAGCGCTTCGTCGGCGCATTGCGCCACGATGTCCTGTAGCCCGCTGGCCTCGCCCGCCATCAGGTCGGTGACGCTGAGATTCTCGCGCGCCCGCCGGGTCGCACAGTCGCAGATCTGCGCCGCCGCCGCGGACAGGGTGGCATTGTTCTCCAACTGCGAGACGCAGGTTGCGCGCAATTGCGCGGTCATCGCGCCGCCGCCGCCTTCGCCGCCACCATTTTCGCCTCCGGTGGTGCCGCCGTCACCCGCACCCGCGTCGTTCTGCCCGCAGGCGGCAAGCGCGAGCATGGCAGCGAACAGCGGGGCGAGGGCAAGCCTGGACATGGTCATCACAAATCGATCAGCATCCGGGTCGGATCCTCGATCGCCTCCTTGATGATCTTGAGAGCGGTCACCGCCTCGCGCCCGTCGATCAGGCGGTGGTCGTAGGACAGGGCAAGATACATCATCGGACGGATGACGATTTCCCCGTCGACCACGACCGGCCGATCCTCGATCCGGTGCAGGCCGAGCACGGCGCTTTGCGGCGGGTTGATGATCGGGGTCGACATGAGGCTGCCAAACACGCCGCCGTTCGAGATGGTGAAGGTGCCGCCCTTCATGTCCTCCATCGTCAGCGTGCCGTCCTTGGCGCGCTTGCCGAAATCGGCGATGTCCTTCTCGATCCGCGCGAAGCCCTTGTCCTGCGCGTCGCGGATCACCGGGACGACGAGACCGTTGGGCGCGCTGACCGCCACCGAGATATCGACATAGTCGTGATAGACGATCTCGTCGCCCTCGATATAGGCGTTCGCCGCCGGCACGTCCTTCAGTGCAAGACAGGCGGCCTTGGCGAAGAAGCCCATGAAGCCCAGCTTGATGTCGTGCTTCTTGGCGAACAGATCCTTGTACTTCTCGCGCGCTTCGATGACCGCGCTCATGTCGCAATCGTTGAAGGTGGTAAGAAGGGCGGCATTATCCTGCGCGCCCTTCAGCCGCTTGGCGATGGTCTGGCGCATCCGCGTCATCTTGACGCGTTCCTCGCGCCGCTCGCCCGTGCTGGCGGGGGCGGACTGGGTTGCCGCCTGAGCCGGCGCGGCATCGGCGATCGTGCCGCCGCCGTCCTTCTTCGCCTTCGCCGCCGTCTCGACGTCTTCCTTGGTCAGCCGACCGTCCTTGCCCGTGCCGGTGATGGTGGAGGGATCGAGCCCGGCTTCGAGCACCGCGCGGCGAACCGCGGGCGACAGCGTCTGGTTGCCGTCCTTCGGCTGGCTCGCCGGGGCGGGGCTGGGGGCGGGGCTTGCGGAAGGAGCGGGAGCGTTCGCGCGCTCCTCCTTGCCTGCCTCACGTTCCTGCTGCGCGCGGCCCGCTTCCTCGCCGGTGGCGGCGACGGTGCCGCCTTCCTCGACGACCGCGATCACCGCGCCGACCTCGACCGTATCGCCCACCGCGACCCTGAATTCCTGGATCACGCCGGCGACGGGCGAGGGCGCCTCGACCGCGACCTTGTCGGTTTCGAGGCTGACGATCGGTTCGTCGACCGCCACGGCATCGCCGGGCTGCTTCAGAAATTCGCCGATGGTCGCCTCGGTGACGCTTTCGCCGAGTGTGGGAACCTTGATTTCAGTGGCCATGTGTTCGTTTATCCTTCGGGGCCTGGATCATTTGCAATCGGTATGGACGGTCGAGATATCGCCGCCATTGAGGCCGAGCGCGATGTTCACCAGCGCCTCCTGCTGCATCTTGTGACGGCTGGCATAGCCGGTGGCGGGCGATGCGGCCACCTCGCGCCCGGCATAGCACGGCCGCATGCCGGCCTTGCCCGCCTTCGCCGCCGCCTCTTCGATCAGCCGGTCGACGAAGAACCACGCGCCGTTGTTCTTCGGTTCTTCCTGACACCACACGATCGTCTCGAGATTGGGCATCCGTTCGAGGCGGACGGCCAGCGGCTCACCGGGGAAGGGATAGAGCTGCTCGATCCGCACGATGGAGACATCGTCCAGCTCCGCCTCGTCGCGACGCTGCATGAGGTCGTAGGCGACCTTGCCGCTGCACAGCACCAGCCGCTTGACCTTCTCGTCGGCGATCGCGGTCATGTCGGACTTGATCCGCATGAAGTGCGTATCGCCCTGAAATTCTGCCGCGTCCGACTTGGCGAGGGGATGACGCAGCAGGCTCTTGGGCGTCATGATGACGAGCGGCTTGCGGAACGGGCGCAGCATCTGGCGGCGCAGCACGTGGAAGTAGTTCGCCGGCGTGGTGATGTTGCACACCTGGATATTGTCGTTCGCGCACAATTGCAGGAACCGCTCGAGCCGGGCGCTGGAATGTTCCGGCCCCTGGCCCTCGTACCCATGCGGCAGCAGCAGGACGAGGCCGTTGGCGCGCAGCCACTTGACCTCGCCGCTGGCGATGAACTGGTCGATCATGATCTGCGCGCCGTTGACGAAATCGCCGAACTGCGCCTCCCACATCACCAGCGTCTTGGGATCGGCCATGGCGAAGCCGTATTCGAAGCCGAGCACGCCATATTCCGATAGCGGGCTGTCATACACCTCGAACTTGCCGTGGGGCAGCGTGGAGAGGGGGACGTATTTGCGCTCGTCCTTCTGGTCGACCCACACGGCGTGGCGCTGGCTGAACGTGCCGCGCCCCGAATCCTGCCCCGAGAGCCTGACGCCGTACCCTTCGGTGACGAGACTGCCGAAGGCGAGCGCCTCGGCCGTCGCCCAGTCGATGCCTTCGCCCTTGTCGAACATCTCCTTCTTGGCGTCGAGCACGCGGCCCAGCGTCTTGTGGATGGTGAGATCGTCGGGCACGCTGGTGAGCGTGCGCCCGAGGCTGTCGAACAGCTTGGGCGCGATCGCGCTTTCGATGTTGCGGCGCGCGGTTTCCGGATCGGCCGGTTTGCTCAGGCCCGACCAGCGGCCGCCGAACCAGTCCGCCTCGTTCGCCTTGTAGCTCTTGGCCGCCTCGAACTCTTCCTCCAGCCGGTCGACGAATTCGCTGCACAGCGTGTCGGCATAGCTGGCGTCGATCACGCCTTCTTCTTCCAGCCGCCGGGAATAGAGCTGGCTCACCTTGGGATGCGCGCGAATGGCGTCGTACATCAGCGGCTGGGTGAATTTCGGCTCGTCGCCCTCGTTATGGCCGAAGCGGCGATAACACCACATGTCGATCACGATGTCGCGCCCGAACGCGTTGCGATATTCGATGGCGAGCTTGCAGGCGAAGGTCACCGCCTCGGGATCGTCGCCGTTGACGTGGAGGATCGGCGCCTGGACGCCCTTCGCCACGTCGGAGGGATAGGGGCTCGACCGGGCGAACTGGGGCGAGGTAGTGAAGCCGATCTGGTTGTTGATCACGAAATGGATGCAGCCGCCGGTATTGTAGCCGCGCACGCCGGAAAAGCCGAAGCATTCCCACACGATGCCCTGGCCCGCGAAGGCCGCATCGCCGTGGATCAGGACCGGAAGCACCTGCTCGTGCTTCTTCAGATCGTCGCGGATCGCCTGCTGCGCGCGCGCCTTTCCAAGGACGACGGGGTTCACCGCCTCCAGATGGCTGGGATTGGGCACGAGGCTCATATGCACCTCGATCCCGTCGAACGAACGGTCGGTGCTGGTGCCGAGGTGGTATTTCACGTCGCCCGACCCGCCGACATCGTCGGGATTGGCGCTGCCGCCTTGGAACTCGTGGAAGATGACCCGGTAAGGCTTGGCCATCACGTTAGCGAGCACGTTCAGCCGGCCGCGATGCGCCATGCCGTAGATGATCTCGCGCACGCCCGTCTGGCCGCCATACTTGATCAGCGCCTCGAGCGCGGGGATCATCGATTCCCCGCCATCGAGGCCGAACCGTTTGGTGCCGACATATTTCTTGCCGAGGAAGCTTTCGTACTGTTCCCCCCGGATCACCGCGGCGAGGATGGCGCGCTTGCCCTCGTCGGTGAACTGGATCGTTTCCTCGGGCGTCTCGAACCGGTCCTGCAGGAAGCGCCGCTCCTGCGTGTCGGCGATGTGCATGTATTCGAGGCCGACATTGCCGCAATAGGTATGGCGCAGCGCATCATAAAGATCGCCGATCGTGACCCAGCCGAAGCCGAACACCCCGCCTACGAAGACTTCGAGGTCTTCCTCGCCTTCGAAGCCGTGCCCGGCGAGCGTGAGGTCCTCCGGGATCTCGCGCTGCGACAGGTTCAACGGATCGAGATTGGCGGCAAGGTGGCCGCGCACGCGGAAGGTGCGCACCAGCATCATCGCGCGGTTGGAATCGTCCGACGCCTTTTCGAGCGCCTTCTCGTCCACCGGCTTGCCGGCCTTCTGCGCCGCTTCCTTGACCGCCAGCCGCATCTGCGTGGGATCGAGCGCGGCGACGAGGTCCGCCCCGCTATCCGCGACTTCGGCGAGCCATGCCGGGTTGGCCCAGCTCGGGCCGGGCTGCGGGCCTTCCTGATCGGTCAGCTCGGGAAGGAAATCGTGGCTCTCGTTACCCATCGGGTTACCTTTCGCGCCGATCCATACGCCGGCTCATAATGCCAATGCCTCGGCGGCGCGGAAGGCTCCCGGGGAGGAGAAAACCTTTCCGCGGCCGTAGGTCAGGCAAGTTCCTTCAGCATCGCATCGAGCGTGGTGCCGAGTTCGCTCGGGCTGGGGGAGACGCGGATGCCCGCATCTTCCATCGCCGCGATCTTGTCGTCCGCGCCGCCCTGGCCGCCCGAGACGATCGCGCCGGCATGGCCCATGCGGCGACCCGGAGGCGCCGTGCGGCCCGCGATGAAGCCGACCATCGGCTTGCGCCGGCCCTTGGCAGCCTGGTCCTTGATGAAGGCGGCGGCTTCTTCTTCCGCGCTGCCCCCGATCTCGCCGATCATGATGATCGACTTGGTCTCGTCGTCGTCGAGGAACAGGTCGAGGACGTCGATGAAGTTGGTGCCGTTGACCGGATCGCCGCCGATGCCGACCGCCGTGGTCTGGCCGAGGCCGACCTGCGTGGTCTGGTGCACGGCTTCATAGGTCAGCGTGCCGGAACGCGAGACGACGCCGACGCTGCCCTTCTTGAAGATCGAGCCGGGCATGATGCCGATCTTGCATTCGCCGGGCGTGAGCACGCCGGGACAGTTCGGCCCGATCAGGCGGGATTTCGACCCTTCGAGCGCGGCCTTTACCCGCACCATGTCGAGCACCGGGATGCCTTCGGTGATGGCGACGATCAGTTGCATCTCGGCATCGATCGCCTCGCAGATCGCATCGGCCGCGAAGGGCGGCGGAACGTAGATGCACGAGGCAGTCGCGCCGGTCTCGGCCTTGGCTTCCTTTACCGTATTGAAGTTGGGCAGGCCGATATGCGTCGTGCCGCCTTTGCCGGGCGTCACGCCCGCAACCATCTGCGTCCCGTAATCGAGCGCCTGCTGCGTGTGGAACGTGCCGGTATCGCCGGTCATCCCTTGGGTGATGACCTTGGTGTTCTTGTCTACGAGGATGCTCATTTGTGGTCTTCCTTTGTCGCGAGGAGACTAAACTGAAACCCTAGGCCTTCGGCGTTCGGGCTTACGACGATCTTGGCGTTCTGACCGTCGGTTCCGGAATGCGACCATTCGGGGACGAAATAGCGATTGGGCTTGCCGTTCTTGCGGACCCGGTCCGCCTCATTGTCGGCAGTGCGCCCCAGCCGATCCACGAGTGCGGACTCGACATCCGCGAAACCGCCGGCTTCGGAAAGGTAGAATGTGACGTTGCACTGGCGCCGGTCGTTGCTGAGAAAGCGGTCGGCCTGGGAGACGACCACCCCATCCGCCACGGCAATTACCAGAGGCCATGGATCCTTCTTTTTCCCGACAGGCATGTCGTAGGACTTGTCGGTCAATCCAGCCGCGGCGTTGGCAGCTTTCACCGCCGATGGCTCGCCGGACGTGTCGAGGCAAATCTTCTCGAACAGTTCCGCCATTCCTGCCGCCGTCCATGATACGGGAGCCGGGCCAAGTGAGCTTCCTCCGGCAAAACCGACCGCCATCTGACGTCCGATATCATCACGCCAGAGCGCGCCGTCCTGAGCCAGTGCAGATTGGGCGGACAGGATCAGAACCGCCGCCATTATCGTTCGGTTATGCAAGACTGCCATCCAGTCCCTTGCACGCCTCCAGCAATTCCTCGACCGCGTCGGTCGAGACCTTGAGGTTGCTCTTCTCCTCGTCCGAAAGCTCGATCTCGATCACTTCCTCCGTACCGCCTGCGCCGATCACGGTGGGGACGCCGACATACAGCCCGTCGAGGCCGTACTTGCCCTCGACATAGCTGGCGCAGGGCAAGATGCGCTTGGTGTCGCCCAGATACGCCTCGGCCATGGCAATCGCGCTGGTGGCGGGGGCGTAATAGGCCGAGCCGTTGCCGAGCAGCTGCACGATCTCGCCGCCGCCCTTGCGGGTGCGATCAACGATCTCGTCGATGCGGCTTTCCGACACGCCCTTGATCTTGGCGAAATCCTTGACCGGGATGCCGTTGATCGTGGTGTAGCTGGTGACGGGCACCATGGTATCGCCGTGGCCGCCCAGCACGAACGCGTTCACGTCCTTCACCGAAACGTCGAACTCCCACGCGAGGAAGGTCGCGAACCGCGCGCTGTCCAGCACGCCGGCCATGCCCACGACCTTGTTGTGCGGCAAGCCGGAAAATTCGCGCAGCGCCCAGACCATCGCGTCGAGCGGGTTGGTGATGCAGATCACGAACGCATCGGAGCAGTTGTTCTTGATGCCTTCGCCGACCGCCTTCATCACCTTGAGGTTGATGCCGAGCAGATCGTCGCGGCTCATGCCGGGCTTGCGCGGTACGCCGGCGGTCACGATCACCACGTCCGCGCCCGCGATGTCGGCATAATCGTTGGTGCCGGTGATCTTGGCGTCGAACCCTTCGACCGGGCCGCACTGCGACAGGTCGAGCGCCTTGCCCTGCGGCATGCCTTCCGCAATGTCGAACAGGACGATGTCGCCCATTTCCTTCTTCGCGGCGAGATGGGCGAGCGTGCCGCCGATCATGCCCGAGCCGATGAGGGCGATCTTCTTGCGTCCGACGTTCTGGGCCATGGGTGCGGGTCGTCCTTCCAGTGCGCGGGACCGAGCGAAACAGACCGATGGCCCCGACCCGTCCCGCAGGGAGGGGGTGTCCGGAAGTTGCCCGAGCGACCTAGGCCCGCACCATTTGGATTGCAACCCGAAAAGGGCCAAGTTTCCAACGCTTAATGAAACTGGTTCGCATTAGCAGATACGGATTGTTGCGCTAGTGGATCATAAGCAGAACGGGGTTCGCCAGCCGTTGTTCCACGCGCAGCGCCAGCGCCCGGTCGAGAGACGAGCAGATGGCGAGCCACCAGCGCCGCGCCGTCTCGTCGCCGTCCTCATGCGCGGTTTCCGCCCGCCGCGCCGCGATGAGGGCCGAGGCCATGCCGTGCCCGGCGAAGTGGCGCAGCGCCGCGCGCATCGTATCGCCCATCTCGTTCGCGGGCGAGGGTGCGCCATTGTCGTTCGCCGCCCGCTTCACCGCGCGCCTGGCCAGCGCGCGGGCAATCGGCGAACGGGCGACGGAACGAGCGGCGGCGAAACGAACGGCCATGAGAAGCAAACCCCGATTGTCTTTCCACGTCTGTGCGCGTGGTGCCGATCCGATAGGCCGCCGCACGCTAAACATCGGTTCCTCAGCATGATTGACGGACGGTAAAGCCCAGCC
The DNA here is from genome assembly GCA_947501005.1 of uncultured Erythrobacter sp. Taxonomy (GTDB): domain Bacteria; phylum Pseudomonadota; class Alphaproteobacteria; order Sphingomonadales; family Sphingomonadaceae; genus Qipengyuania. Next base: position 993,106 of record CANMTU010000001.1, read on the forward strand.
TAGAGGCGCGGCCAAGGCACGGGTTGGCGCGTTTCGGCGCGCCCTAAGAGGGAACGGGGCGAAACCCCGGCTGCCCCCGCAACTGTGACCGGTGAGGTGCGCTCCACGATGCCACTGTCTGCCTTCGGGCAAGCGGGAAGGCGGGGCGCGGCCGACGATCCGGGAGCCAGGAGACCTGCCCATGCCTGTCGTTCGGCCGCGGGCGGGGTGTACCGATGGCATGCGCGGATGGGGCGATCCTGCTCCCTCCCGTCATGAGCGGCATTCGCTTGTGATCGGAGGTTCCGTGTATAAATACCTGTTTCTGTTGTCCGCTGCCTTGGCCGCCCCCCTGTCCGCCCAGGATATCGACGATGGCACGGGCGAAGAGGGGGAGATCATCCTCACCCCGCTGCCCAATGAGCCGACCATAACCGTCACGGCCAATGGCCTCGGCACCGATATCCGCAACACCGGCCAGCCCGTCACCATTATCAGCCGCGAGGAAATCGAGGCCGTGCAGGGGGCGGACGTTACCCGCATCCTCCAGCGCACACCCGGCATGTCCTTCTCACGCAGCGGCGGGATCGGCAGCCTGACCAGCGTCAACGTGCGCGGCGCCGCGCCCGAGCAATTGCTGGTGCTGATCGACGGGGTGCGCGTCGCCGATACAGCCTCCACCAGCGGCTCGTTCGATTTCGGCAATCTGCTGCTGCCGACCGTCGGCAAGTTCGACATCCTGCGCGGCGCGAACAGCACGATCTGGGGATCGGACGCGGTCGCCGGGGTGATCGATATCACCACTCGCGCCGAAACCGGCATGGAAGGCACAGCCGAATACGGCGCGCGCGACACGGTCCTCGCCAATGTTTCCGCCGGCACGGGCAATGACAGCGTGTTCGTCGGCCTCGTGGGTTCGTGGTTCCAGACCGACGGGTTCTCCGCCGCCGCCAGTGGGACCGAACCCGACGGCTACGAACAGTTCGCCATCGGCGCGACCGGTTTCCTCGACCTGACCCCGACGCTCGAATTGTTCGCCCATGCGAACCTGCGCCAGTCCGACCTCGAGATCGACGGCTTCCAGTCCGAACCGCCCTATGGCCTGATCGACAGCGGCGACACGCAGGAGACCGAGCAGTATTCGGGCGATATCGGGCTCGCCTATTACGGCAACGACCTGACCCTGCGCGGCGCCTACAGCCTCTCGCGCACGCAACGCGACAATCTCGATGCCGATGGGGCACTGAGCTTCGCCAGCGATGGCGAGACGGAGCGGGTGCAGCTGCGCGGCGAATACCGGGTGCTGGGCGGGCTGTCGGTCGCGTTCGGCGGCGAGCATGACTGGTCGCGCTTCGACACTGATGCCGGCGAAAGAGCCGAGGTCGAGATTACCGGCGTCTATGCGCAGCTCGGCTGGGTGATGGGCGCATTGTCGTTGCATGCCGGGGGCCGGGTGGACGATCACGAATTCTTCGGCACCCACACCAGCTTCGGCGGCGATGCGAGCTACCGGCTGGACGCGGACTGGCGGCTGCGCGCCAGCATCGGGGAAGGGTTCAAGGCCCCTTCGCTCTATCAGCTCTATTCCTTCTACGGCAATCTCGACCTCGAACCGGAGGAAAGCACCAGCATCGATATCGGTATCGAACGCGGTGAGCGCGATCGCGGACCCTATGTCGCGCTCACCGCCTTCCGCCGGACGAGCGACAATCTGATCGGCTTCGCCTTCACCGAGAACCGGCCGTTCGGCGTGTATCAGAACACCGCCGAAGCCCGCGCGCAGGGGATCGAGGCCGAGGCGGGGATCGACTTGTTCGAAGGCGCGCGGATCGGCGGGGTCTATACCTATGTCGATACCGAGGATCGCGAAACGGATCTGCGCCTCGCGCGGCGCCCGCGCCATTTCGGCACCCTGTTCGCGGACTGGCAAACCGGCTTCGGCTTGAAACTGGGCGCGGATTTCCGCGTATCGGGGCCAAGTTACGACAATGCGTCGAACACCGTGCGCCTCGAAGGATACGAAGTGCTCGACCTGCGGGCAGGTTATGAATTCGGCGAGAACCTGGAACTCTACGGCCGGGTCGAGAACGTGTTCGACACCGAGTACCAGACGGCGCAGGGCTACAACACGCCGGGGCGGGGCGCGTTCGTCGGGGTCAGGGCGCGGATGTGATGCGCTGGGCCGGGGCGCTGGCCCTGCTTCTCGCAGGCGGATGCGGGGGCGGCGATCCGGCGCCCCCCGCACGATCCTCCTCCGCGGTTCAGGCCGCGCCCACCATCGTCAGCCTCAATCCCTGCACCGACGCGATCCTCGCACGGGTCACCGGGCCGGGCCAGTTGCTGGCGATTTCGCATTACAGCAAGGATCCGCGCAGCACCTCCATGCCGGCCGCCGAGGCCGCGCGATACCGGGCGACCGGGGGGACGGTGGAAGAGGTGCTGGCCCTGCGGCCGGATGTGGTGGTCGCCTCGACCTTTCTCGCGCCCGCGACCCGCGCGGCGCTGGACGATCTCGGCCTGCGCGTCGTGACCTTCGGCGCCGCCTCCTCGATTGCGGAGAGCGAGGCGCAGATCCGCGAACTCGCCGCGCTGGCGGGGCATGAGGGGCAGGGCGAACAGATGATTGCCGCCATCCGGCAGGCACTGGCGAAAGCGCGCGCGAACCCTGCACAGGTCGAGGCGGCGCTGTGGCAACCGGGCGGTATCGTTCCAGGAAAAGCCTCGCTTATCAGCGATTTGCTGCGCAGCACGGGCTTCGTCAGCTATTCCGCCAGACGCGGCATGGCGCAGGGCGATTACCTTTCGCTGGAACAGGTCGTCGCGGACCCGCCGGAAATCCTGCTGGTTGCGGGCAGCGAGGAGGGGCAGCGGCATCCGGTGCTGGGCGATCTGCCCGCCATGCGCCGCGAACCGCTCGACACGCGCCTCCTCTACTGCGGCGGACCGACGATCATTCGCACGGCCGAACGGCTGGCCGAGATCCGCCGGGGAACCGCCGGGTGAACCGCGCCGCGCTTATCTTCGGGGCGCTGCTGCTGCTCGCCCTGCCGCTGTCGCTGCTGGCGGGTCGCGTGTGGATCGATCCGGCGACGACTCCCAACGCCGCGCTGATTCTGGGCGAGTTGCGCTTGCCCCGTGCCGTGCTGGCCGCGGTCGTCGGCGCCGGGCTGGGGGCGAGCGGGGCGGCCATGCAGGGCTATCTGCGCAATCCGCTGGCCGATCCGGGCCTGTTCGGCATCGCGCCCGGCGCGGCGCTGGGCGCGGTGACGGCGCTGTTCTTCGGATATGCGGCCAGTCCTTATCTCCTGCCACTGTTCGCCCTGCTCGGCGCGGGCGGGGCAATGGCGCTGCTCGCGGCGATTGCCGGGCGGACGGGGGGGATCGCCCTGTTCACGCTGGCCGGCCTGATGATCGCGAGCCTTGCCGGGGCGCTGACCGCGCTCGCAATCTCCATGGCGCCCAACGCCTTCGCGATGAGCGAGATCGTGCTGTGGCTCAATGGCGCGCTGACCGACCGCAGCTGGCGCGAGGTGTGGATCGCCGCCCCGCTGGTGCTGCCGGGCATCGCGGTGCTGTGGCGGGCTGGACGCGCTCTCGATGCACTGATGCTGGGAGATGCGGCGGCGCGCTCGCTGGGTGTGGATACCGGGCGGCTGCTGTGGCTGCTGGTCGTCGGCGTAGGCCTGACGGTGGGGGCGGGGGTCGCGGTGGCCGGGATCATCGGTTTCGTCGGCCTCATCGTGCCCCACCTCGTTCGCCCGCTGACCGATCGGCGGCCCTCGCAGCTGATCCTGCCGAGCGCGCTGGCGGGCGCCTTGCTGGTCGTGATCGCGGACAGTTTCGTGCGCATCCTGCCGCTCGTCACCGAATTGCGGCTGGGCATCGCGCTCAGCCTGATCGGCGCACCGTTCTTCCTGTGGCTGCTGCTGCGGATGCGGCGGGGGTTGGCATGATCCTGGCGGCGCGCGACGTCAGCCTGCACGACCGGCTGCGGGACGTTTCGGTCGCGCTCCAGCCCGGCCGGATCACGGCGATCTGCGGGCCGAACGGGGCGGGCAAGTCGACCCTGCTGGAATGCCTCGCCGGGCTGCTCACGCCAAATGCGGGCGGCGTGGAACTGGGCGGAGAGACGCTGGCGAAAATGCCCGCTAGGGCTCGTGCGCGCCGCATCGGTTATCTGCCGCAACAGGGCGAGATCGCGTGGGACGTGCCGGTGCGCAGCCTCATCGAACTCGGCCGCCTGCCGCATGGCGACCGCCGACGCGAACCGGTCGATGCCGCGATCCGCGCGCTCGACCTCGAGGCGTTCGAGGCTCGGCGCGCGCAATCGCTTTCCGGTGGGGAGACCGCGCGCGTCCTGCTTGCGCGCGTCCTGGCGGGCGAACCGCAATGGATCCTCGCCGACGAACCGCTTGCCGCGCTCGACCTCGCGCATCAGCTTGCCCTGATCGGTCACCTGCGCCGCGCCGCCACGGCAGGGGCGGGCGTCGTCATCGTGCTGCACGATCTGGCCATCGCGCGAAACCATGCGGACCACGTCGTCCTGATGCATGAAGGCCGGATCGCGCAAAGCGGGCCGGCACCCCAAGCCTTGCACGAGGACGCGATCGAGGCGGTGTTCGGGGTGGGATGCGAATGGATCGGCGAAGCGGGGCGTTATGCGCTCTCGCCTCGGCCTGTCGCAACCGCACGCGCCTAACCTTTCCGGCGGGGCGTCGCGCGAGCACATCCGCAAGGTCGCACCTCCCCCCTTTCCCAGCCAAGCGGCACTTCGCCTGTCCGCCGGCGTTGACCCTGCATGGCCCGCGACGATCTGATCGAGGACTGGTTCGTCCTCACCCGCGAAACCATGCCGGCGCTCGCGGCGGAGCGGGGGCGGCCGGTGCGCCTCGACCATTGTTTCCAGCGCATCCTGCTCGACAATGCGGTCGGCGCCCGGTGGCGCGACAGGATCGCCGCCCCGGCCTATCGCCACGCGACGGACGCGCAGCTCCAACGCGCCCTCGAACTCGGGCGCGCGGTCGTGGCGGGCGCACAGGATTTGGCGACGCTCAACCGCCGGTCGCTGGAATGGCGCGGCAAACGGGTTCGCTGACGCCGACGCGGCCGGGAAGGGCGTTCAAATTCCCGCGATCCGGCGCTACGGCGATCGGATGCCAACTTCCCCTGTTTTAGCCGAGCCCTATTGGCTGCCCCACCGGATCGACGTGGCGGCCAGAACCGTCGAATTCATCCGCATTGCGCGCGGCGCGTTCGACGATCCGGTGTTCCTCGCTCAGCGTGAGGTCCAGCCTGCGGATCGCGGCTTCGCGACATGGGACGAGATTACCGCCGGCGAACCGCCCATGCCCCCGGTCTGCTTCATCTTCCACACCGCCTTCTGCCGTTCGACCCTGCTGGCCCGCGCGCTCGACATGCCGGGGAAGGGTCTGGGCCTGAGCGAGCCGGGCCTGTTCGCCGGTCTCGCGAACGCGCAGGGCCGCGCCGATCACCTGATCCGCCCGCTGGTCGCCCTGCTGGCCCGCTCGCCCGGCAATGCCGAGATCGCCTTCGTCAAGCCGACCAACCATGCCAACCGGCTGATGCCCGCACTCCTGAAAGCAGTGCCGGAAGCGCGGGCGATCCTGATGACGAACGGCCTGCCGCAATTCCTTGGGGCGGTGGCGCGCAAGGGGCTGATGGGGCGGCGCTGGGGGCGGCAATTGCTCCTCGAAATGCAGGCCTATGCCGGGCTCGACCTGGGGATGGATTCGCGCGAGACGTTCGCGATGACGGATATGCAGGCGGCGGGCCTCGCCTGGTTTCTGGCGCAGCGCTGGTTCGCCCTGCATCGTGCGGGCGAGGTGCCGGGGGTTGCGCCCGATCGGCTGGCGGTCCTCGACGGCGATCGGTTCGACCGCGAACGCGCGCGGACCTTGGAGGCGGCATTCGCCTTCGCCGGGTCCGCTCTGGCGTCCGACGCGGCGGCGGCGCGGGCGAGTTCGCCCGTCTTCACCACCCACGCAAAATCGGGCGCGGCGTTTTCCGGCGACGATGCCGATGCCGCCAGCCCCCGGTTCGCCGAGGAGGTCGGTCAGGTGGGCCAGTGGATCGAGGCCATCGCGAAGCAGACCGGGCTCGACCTGCCGCTGCGCCACGATCTGTTCTGAGGACACGAAAAAGCCCGCCGCCGGTGATCCGGGGCGGGCTTTTCCTGGTGTGCGGGACGGATCAGTTGCGGATCGTGCCCGCGCCCGCATCGGTCGCGCCCGCCGGGCCGTCATCCGATACCGAGCCGGTTTCCTCTTCGCCCGGGACCAGCCCGCGTGCTTCCAGCATCGGCTGCACGTCCGGGCGGCGCCCGGCGAAGTTTTCGAACATGTCGAAATAGTCCATCGTTCCGCCGCGGCTCAGCACGGTTTCGCGATAATGGTCGCCGTTCGCGCGGGTCAGGCCGCCATTGTCCATGAACCACTTGCGGCTGTCACGGTCGAGCATCTCGGTCCACAGATAGCTGTAATACCCGGCGCTGTAACCGGCGGGCGAGCTGAAGATGTGGTTGAAATAGGTGCTGCGATAGCGTGGCGGCACGAGATCGATTTCCAGCCCCAGTTCCTCGAGCGAACGGCGTTCGAACGCGGAGACCTCGGCAGGCGTGTCGATCGCGGCGGCCTCTTCGGCGGACAGCGCGCTCCACTTCATGTCGAGCAGCGCCGCGGCGACGACTTCACCGAAATCATAGCCCTGGTTGTAACGCCCCGCCGCCTCGATCTTCTCGATCATGGCGTTGGGGATCGTCTCGCCGGTTTCGACATGCTTGGCGTAATTGCTCAGCACCGAGGGGTAGGTCGCCCACACCTCGTTCACCTGGCTGGGATATTCGACGAAGTCGCGCGCCGTCGCCGTGCCCGACAGGCTGGCATATTTCTGGTCGGCGAAGAAGCCGTGCAGCGCGTGGCCGAATTCGTGGAACATCGTGTTGACGTTGTCGAAACTGACGAGCTGAGGCTGGCCGGCCGGTGCCTTGGGAATGTTCAGCACGTTGTAGATGACCGGCTTGGTGCCGCGCAGATGGCTCTGGTCGACGAAGTTCGACATCCACGCCCCACCCCGCTTGGACGGACGCTGGAACGGATCGAAATAGAAGATGCCGAGCTGCGAGCCGTCCCTGTCCATCACGTCGTAGGTGGTGACGTCGGGGTGATAGACCGGCAGGTCGGTACGCTTCTTGAAGGTCAGGCCGTAAAGCTGGTTGGCGGCGTAGAACACCCCGTCTTCCAGCACCTTGTCGAGCTGGAAATACTGCATCATGGCGTCTTCGTCGAGGTCGAAGCGCTGCGCCTTCACCTCGTTGGCATAGCGATACCAGTCCCACGGCCGCACGTCGAAATCGCCGCCCTCGCTGGCGATGACCTTGTTGAGCTCTTCCGCCTCGCGCCGCTGGGTGGCGGCAAGGGCGGGGACCATCTGGCCCATGAAGTCGAGCGCGGTCTTGGGATTTTCCGCCATCCGGTCCCACATGGCGTAGGTCGCCCAGTCGTTTTCGCCGAACAGGGCGGCCTTCTGCGCGCGCAGGGCGGCGATGCGGGCCACCAGCGTGCGGGTATCGTATTTCGGATTGGTCCCGTCGGCCCGGTTGTAGGACGCCTTGAACAGCTTTTCGCGCGCGGCCCGGTTCTCCATCGAGGGCAACAGGGGTTGCTGCGTCGTGTTCTGGAGCGCGATGGCGAACTTGCCCGGCATACCGCGTTCCGCCGCGAGATCGGCCGCCGCCTTGATGTCCGCATCGGACAGGCCGGCGAGCTGCTCGCGGCTGTCGTAGATCACGGCCTGTTCGTTGGTCGCGGTGCGCAGCATCTGGCCGAACTCGGTGGTCAGCGTGGTGAGCTGCGAATTGATCGCCTTCACCTGCTCGCGCTGCGCATCGGTGAGCATGGCGCCGGCATGGACCATGCCTTCATACGTATCCTCGAGCAGCTTGGCGTCTTCCGGCGTCAGGCTCATCGCGGCGCGATTGTCGTACACCGTCTTCACCCGCTCGAACAGCGCGGGATTGAGGGAGATCGCATCGTAATGCGCGGTCAGCTTGGGGCCGATCTCGGTATCGATCTGGTCCAGCCGGTCGGTCGTGTTGGCGCCGGTCAGCGTGTAGAACACCGAGGAGACACGGCCCAGCATCCGGCCCGATTCCTCCAGCGCCACGATGGTGTTGGCAAAGGTCGGCGCGGCGGGGTTGTTGACGATCGCGTCGATCTCGGCCGACTGGATCGCCATGCCCTGTTCGAAGGCGGGGACGTAGTCGTCCTCGCTGATCTTGGTGAAGTCCGGCGCCTGCAGGGGCAGGGTGCTGTCGGACGCGAAATAGCCGGTTCCTTGCGGGATGGCGGCGGTCGCACTGGTGCGCGTATCGCTGGCGGATGCGGTATCCATGGTGCCTCCGGGCATGGTGGAGCAGGCACCCAGCAGGGCGGCGCTCGCGAGAAGGGGGGTCGTGCTGGCCAGGAAATGGGCCTTCATGATCTCTCCAATAATCTGTAGCAAGGCGGCGATAGGCAGGATGCCCGCCGCGGGAAACACTCGGTATGTATCAGGTGCCGGTTGAACCGCAGATTGCGCAAGAGCGCAACATCATTTCCGCCCATCCCTCACAGCCGCCGGCCGAGCCCGCGCTGCGTACGGTCCTTCGCGGCGCGCGCCGCTTCCATCAGGGCCTGGCGGTTGACCGTCACCAGCCGGGGCCGCCCGCCCTGCCGGTCCACCACCAGCCACAGCGAGCCGAGCTCGAAATAGGCGCCCTGCCGGTTCTCCACCGTGATCTGCGACAGGTCGAGCCGGACGAGCGCGTCGAGCACGGCGGGGTCGAACACCTCGTCGAACATCGCGCCGATCTCCTGCGCGCCGAGTTCGCGGCGCCGGCCCGCATCGTCGATATAGAGCAGGGGGAAGCCGATCGCATCGATCAGGCGCGCCTCGTCCCGGCTCTGTGCCGCGGTGCGCAGGGTGTCGATCGCGGCGCGGAACTCGCTCGGCGTGGTGCCGGTCGCGCAGGAAATCGCGCCGCCCCGCGCCCGGTCGTTCGCGCGGTCGAAATCGATGTCGGGCGCGGTCTGGGCCGACCACAGCAGCAACAGGCAGTCCTGCGCCGGATCGGGCGCCGCGCCGCTCCGCACCGCTTCGAGCAATTGCGGATCGTCGGCGGGCGAGGCGGGTTCGCCTGAACCGCAGGCGGCGAGGGCGGCAGCGAGGGCGGCGGTAAATGCCAGCGCAAGGGGGTGCGGCGTTCTCATGGTTCGTGTCGGGCCGGAAAGGTCATGACCGGTTCGTAGATCGAGCCGGACGGGCGCAGATGGCTTTCATACAGGCGGAACGCATCGCAGGTGAAATGCCCGGCCTGCAATTCGGCGGTCCGGGCGAGGAAGGGCGCGATGGTCCCGCTGCTCGTATTGAGGCGGGCGATCGTGATGTGCGGCGCGAATTTGCGATGTTCCGGTTCCAAGCCGATTTCGACGCAGGCCCGCTCGACCTGCTGGCGCAGGGCGAGGAGGGGCGGGGTGCGTTCGATATCGGCGAACAGTGTATGGGCACGCCCCTTGCGCTCGAACCGGCCGGTGCCGGCCACGGTAATCGGGAAAGGCGCGAAACGGATGGCGGCGAGCGCCTCGGCAATGTCGTTCGCCTGGTGGCGATCGACCTCCCCGATATAGCGCAGGGTGAGATGCAGCTGATCGTCCTCCTGCCAGCGCGCCTCGCGCACGCCTTCCATTAAGTCGAGCAGGGCATCGCGGACCGCCTCGGGCGGGCGGATGGCGACGAACAGGCGATGCGACATGGTGGGCCGGGCGCGTCAGGCGGTGTTGCGGCGCGGCGCCGTCTCGCGCGGGTCTTCGTAAGAGGCCTCGGTGAAGATCTGTGCGCGGCGTTCGCTGCGATATTCCAGCCCGCGCGCGATCTTGCCCCGTGCCGTGGTGTAGCGCAGCTCGTCGGCCATGGCGGCGTAGTCGCCATTCGCGATCGCCTCGTTCAGCCGCGGGCTGCGCCGTTCGCCAACCCCGCCTTCGCCGACATTGTAGACGAGATCGAGCAGGGCATCGAACTCGTGCTGGAACAGCGGCAGGTCGCCGACCAGCGAGCGCACCCCGTCGGCGGCGGTCGCGAGATCGCGTTCGAGGAAGGCGAGTACCTGCTCCTCGTCGATCCTGTCGCCCACGCGCAACCCGTCATGCGGGGTGACGAGATGGCCGACGCCGACGGTGGGATAGCCCGCGACATCGCGATAGACCCGGTAGCGCACGCCCTCTTCCTCGATCAGCGCGCGCTTGAAGGTATCGCTCGGCACCATGGCGCTGGGGGGCAGGCGAATGCCCTCCCGCTCGTTCGTTTCCATCTCGAGGGCATTGTCGCCCGGCGTGAAATCGGGCGCGGTAAAGGCTGCAAGGCTGAGGGCGCCGGCCCCCATCAGCATGCTCGCCTGCTTGCGGACCGAGCGGTGCGGCGAAATGCCGAACGCCCTGGCCGCGGCCTGCCGGGCACGCGCGAGTTCGCGCCGCCGGTCGCGGGTCGCCGCGATGCGGTGGCGCAGCGGCCGGCCCTTGCTCTCGTTCTTGCCCGCAGCGGTAGCGCGCTCGTCCTCCAGCGGGCGGTTGAGTTCGTCCAGGAGGCGCTGCATCGTTTCGCTGTCGGCGTTCCGGTTTCCTGCTCCGGACGTGGTCGAACCGGCTGGCGGCACCTGTTCGGTGCCGGTTGATCTGGCGGGTCGGTTCATCGAAATGGCCCTTCGTTGCGGCTTCGCGGGGGCGCTTCGGCGATGACCGTTCGCGGTTCTCGTTCGCCCGCGCACCCGCATAAAAAGAATGTCATGTATCAAGGTAACGAACGACCGGGCGCGAAGTATCCACGCTTCACCGAAAGCAGGCCACGCATCGGGCGGTCGCGCGTTGCGGCCGGTTGGGGCATGGTGGGGGCACAAGAACTCCCTTCGCCGGTTGAGCCGCGCGCAAGGCGCCCCATATTTGGCATCGAACCAGAACCGTCGATGCACGTTCTCGTCGCTATGCCCGGTCGCTATCCAATGCGCTTGACCCGCGCGAACACTTCAGGAACACGCCCCACATGGCATTAACCAAGATTTCCGTGCGGGGCGCCCGCGAACACAACCTCAAGGGCGTCGATATCGACTTGCCGCGCGACAGTCTGATCGTGATCACCGGCCTCAGCGGGAGCGGCAAGTCCAGCCTCGCCTTCGACACCATCTATGCCGAGGGGCAGCGGCGCTATGTGGAGTCGCTCAGCGCCTATGCGCGCCAGTTTCTCGAGATGATGCAGAAGCCCGATGTCGAACATATCGACGGCCTCTCGCCCGCCATCTCGATCGAGCAGAAGACCACCAGCCGCAATCCGCGTTCGACCGTGGCGACCGTCACCGAAATTTACGACTACATGCGCCTGCTGTGGGCGCGGGTCGGCGTGCCCTATTCCCCTGCCACCGGCCTGCCGATCGAGGCGCAGACCGTTTCCAACATGGTGGACCGGGTGATGGCGCTGCCCGAAGGCACCCGCCTCTATCTGCTTGCCCCGGTCGTGCGCGCGCGCAAGGGCGAGTATCGCCGCGAACTGGCCGAATGGCAAAAGGCCGGTTTCACCCGCGTGCGGATCGACGGCGAGATGTATCCGATCGAGGAAGCCCCCGCGCTCGACAAGAAACTGAAGCATGACATCGAGGTCGTGGTGGACCGGCTGGCGGTGAAACCCGAACTGGAAACCCGGCTGGCCGACAGTTTCGAACAGGCGCTCAAACTGGCCGACGGGCTCGCCTATGTCGATCTGGCCGACACCACCGTTGCCGAGGCACTGGCCGACCGGCAGGATGTGCGCCCCGCCGTGATTGGGCCGGACAGCGGGAAGGGCGGCGCCATGAAGGGCGCAGGCCTGCCCGATAATCGCATCGTCTTTTCCGAACGCTTCTCATGCCCCGTCAGCGGCTTCACCATCGAGGAGGTCGAGCCGCGCCTGTTCTCGTTCAACGCGCCCCAGGGCGCCTGCCCGACCTGCGACGGCATCGGCGAAAAGCAGCTGTTCGACCCGCAACTGGTCGTCCCCAACGAAGCGCTGAGCCTGAAGAAAGGCGCCGTGGTCCCTTGGGCCAAGAGCAATCCGCCGTCGCCCTATTACATGCAGGTCCTCTCCAGCCTGGCGGCCGAATTCGGTTTCGACCTGACGACGCCGTGGGAGGACCTGACGCCCGAACAACGCGACACCATCCTGCACGGCACCAAGGGCAAGTCAGTCCCGCTCACCTTCAAGGACGGGCGCAAGCAATACACCGTGCACAAGGCGTTCGAAGGCGTGATCGGCAACCTCAACCGCCGCATGCTCCAGACCGAAAGCGCCTGGATGCGCGAGGAACTGGCCAAGTACCAGACCGCGCAGCCTTGCGAGACCTGCCACGGCAAGCGTCTCAACGAAAAGGCGCTGGCGGTGAAGATCGCCGGGACCGACATCGCCACGCCCACCCAGATGAGCGTTGCCGATGCCAAGGCCTATTTTCTCGACCTGCCGGAGAAACTCGGCGCGACGCAGCAGCAGATCGCCCGCGCCATCCTGAAAGAGATAAACGAGCGGCTGGGCTTCCTCGACAATGTCGGGCTGGATTACCTCAATCTCGACCGCACCAGCGGCACGCTGTCCGGCGGGGAGAGCCAGCGCATCCGCCTCGCCTCGCAGATCGGCAGCGGGTTGTCAGGCGTGCTCTACGTCCTCGACGAGCCGAGCATCGGCCTCCATCAGCGCGACAACGACCGCCTGCTCGAAACCCTCAAGCGCCTGCGCGATCTCGGCAACACCGTCATTGTGGTGGAACATGACGAGGACGCGATCCGCGCCGCAGACTACGTCGTCGACCTCGGGCCGGGCGCCGGTGTGCATGGGGGCGAGGTCGTTGCCGAGGGCACGCTGAAGCAGGTGCTGAAATCGAAGAAGTCGCTCACCGCCGACTACCTTACCGGGCGCCGCGCGATCGAAGTGCCGGCCAAGCGCCGCAAGGGCAACGGCAAGAAGCTCACCGTGCATGGCGCGCGGGCGAACAACCTCAACAACGTCACCGCCAGCCTGCCGCTCGGCACCTTCACCTGCGTCACCGGGGTCAGCGGGTCGGGCAAGTCGTCCTTCACCATCGACACGCTCTACGCCGCCGCCGCCCGCACGCTGAACGGCGCGCGGATCGTGGCGGGCGCGCACGACAAGGTCACCGGCCTCGAACATTGCGACAAGGTGATCGAGATCGACCAGTCCCCCATCGGCCGCACCCCGCGATCGAACCCCGCCACCTATACCGGCGCCTTCACCCAGATCCGCGACTGGTTCGCCGGCCTGCCCGAAAGCCAGGCGCGCGGCTACAAGCCGGGCCGCTTCAGCTTCAACGTCAAGGGCGGGCGGTGCGAGGCGTGCCAGGGCGACGGCCTCATCAAGATCGAGATGCACTTCCTCCCCGACGTCTACGTCACCTGCGAGGAATGCGGCGGCAAGCGCTACAACCGCGAGACGCTGGAGGTGCGCTTCAAGGGCCTCTCCATTGCCGACGTGCTCGACATGACGATCGAGGACGCGGAGGAGTTCTTCAAGGCCGTCCCCCCCATCCGCGACAAGATGCACATGCTCAACGAGGTGGGGCTGAGCTACGTCAAGGTCGGCCAGCAGGCGACCACGCTGTCGGGCGGCGAGGCGCAGCGGGTGAAGCTCGCCAAGGAACTTGCCCGCCGCAGCACGGGGCAGACGCTCTACATCCTCGACGAGCCGACCACCGGCCTGCATTTCGAGGACGTGCGCAAACTGCTCGAAGTGCTGCACCGGCTGGTGGAGCAGGGCAATTCCGTGGTGGTGATCGAACACAATCTCGACGTCATCAAGACCGCCGACTACGTGCTCGACCTGGGGCCGGGCGGCGGCGTGCGCGGCGGCGAGATCGTGGCGCAGGGCACGCCGGAAGAGGTGGTCGAGGTGGCGGAGAGCTTTACCGGGCACTACCTCAAGCCGCTGCTGGCGAGGAGCGCGGAGCGGCAGCGGGAGGCGGCGGAGTAATTTCTGATGAGGCTTAGTGAGTTTGACAAGGCTACATGTCAACTTTCATTCAAGGTAGGTAGAATGATGACAAACCAGATACTGGCTAATGTAAATGTCCCTACGGTCGACCGTCACATTCTGCTGCCGATCCAAACATCTCGCCCTCTTTATGTCTTCGGAAGAAACGGAAGCGGAAAATCTTCCTTAGTTCATCATATAGTCCAGCAGTTGCCAAGATCAATTTATATTCCCGGTTCTAGACCAAGTTATTTCGACAATGATAGCTTACATTTGACGCCGGCAACTCGAAGGCAAATGGAGGATAGTTGGGTTAGCTGGGATCGGCAGCCACAGACAAGATACCGCCCCATCAACGGAACGCAACGTAATGAACGTGCCATTCTTGATCTTCAACAGGCGGAAACACAATTCAAAGTCGATGCCGCAAACGAAATAAAGGCGCAAGGTGAAACCTCATCTGCTATAAGGCGCCTTCAGACCGCCACATCTCCCTTCGATCGTGTAAACACTTTGTTACGACAAGCGAATTTACCAGTTTCGATTTTAATGCAAGATGGTGAGTTGGTTGCCAGACGAGATGGTGGTGCATACAGCATCGCACGAATGTCCGATGGCGAGCGGACTGCTTTGGTTTTAGCTGCGGAAATTGTTTGTGCACCTAGTGCTTCAATATTCGTGATAGATGAGCCAGAGTTACATTTACATAAATCAATAGTAGTACCTCTTATCGCGGCCCTAATAGCAGAAAGGACAGACTGTGCATTTGTGATTAGTACTCATGAGCTTGAATTACCTAGCCACAGTTTAACGGGGTCAGCCGTAATAACTCGTGGATGTCAATGGAACGGAGATCTTGTTCGCTCTTGGCAAGCCGATTATGTGACCGAACTTGGTGAGGTTCCCGAGAATTTGCGAGTTGACGTGCTCGGTTCGCGTACGAGAATCGTCTTTGTAGAAGGTGAGGAAAGTAGTCTCGATCAACCTTTCTACGCTCTGTTATTTCCGAACGTTTCTGTTCGTGCGAGAAATAGTGCTAGAGAGGTAAAGGAGGCTGTACGATCCTTAAATCAAATTTTTTCAATTCATCATGCTGAGCCGTTTGGCATAATTGATAATGATGGACTCGATAAAGACGAAATTTCAGCGTTAAAGCAGGAAAACATCTTTCCGCTAAGTTATGGTACAATAGAATCCTTCTACTACGGTGAAGAATGCCTAAGGGCGGTAGCCGCAGTGCAATCTCAAACTTTTGGAACGGAAGCAGTAGAGTTGTTTTCCGCCGCTAATGCAGCGGCATTAGCCTGTCTAGATAACGACCAGACCAAGACACATCTAGCACTGCGTGTTGCAGAGCAAAGCCTTAGAAACGAGATACTCAAACAGATCCCCACAAGGGCTGAATTGCAAAATCCAAAATCGGCAGAGGTCGCAATTCAGTTGAGTTCCCTTTACTCTGATGCTCGTAGCAACTTGGATCAACATATCAGAGACGAAGACATAAAGAGCATTATTGCGCGGTTTCCCATACGTGAAACTCGACTCCTAGATACGATTGCGATCAACTTGAAGTTTAGAGGGCGTAGAGATTACGAAGCTGCCGTACTGGCGCGTATTGCGAATGATGAAAGTCTTAGGAACGCGCTGCGAGCTAAACTAGGAGATTTGTCTGATAAACTCTGAATTATCAGATCTTTCCTACAGTGACCCGGGGCCATAAGCGATCAGGTCCTTGCTTCATTAAAGCTGCCGGACCATGAACGCCCTCACCCCCCTCGACACCTCCGCTCCCGCCGAGCCGCACACCGTCTTCTCCCCCAAGCGGCAGGCCGAGTTCCTGCAGAGCCTTCAGCTGTTCGGCAATGTCCGGCTCGCGGCGCGGGCGGCGCGGGTGTCGGCGCAGACGGCGTATCGGACGCGGCGGGGCTCGGCGGCGTTTGCGCGGGCGTGGGACAGCGCGCTGCTCGCGGCGCGGGACCAGGCCGAGCAGGTGCTAGCCGACCGGGCGCTCAACGGGTGGGAGGAGGCGGTGTTCTATCATGGCGAGGAGGTGGCGCGGCGGCGGCGCTATTCCGACCGCCTGCTGCTCGCGCATCTCGCGCGGCTCGACCGGCTGGAGGCCCGCCCCGAAATCGCCGCCGGTCTCGCCACGCTGGACGCCGCGATCGCCGGCCTGTCGCGCGGCGAGGCGCTGCCGGAACCGGATTTGCATGAGGAGCGTGTTCCACCCGTTCCATCGCGTAGGATGCCGGGCGGGCCAGTCCTCCCCGCGTCCAACACCGGCGAGGAGGCGCCCGACGAGGACGCGGACGGCTGGCTGGAGGACGAGGGCGGGGCGCTGATAGATCCGCTGAACGATCAGTTCTGGCCCGGCTCTTACGCGCGGCGCATCCCGCCCGCCGGCTATCCCGAATGGGAGGCGGACATGGACGATCCGGCGCATTGGGTGAACGGCGCTTATATCCCGCCGCTCGGCCGCGCGCTGCGTGCGATGGAGGCGGCCCGCCCGCGCGGCGCCCTCCTGCCCCTGCAACTGGGCGGCAACAATGCGGAGGCGGTGCAGCTGGCGGCGTTCGAGGCCGGGCTGCCCGAATGGTGGCTCATCGCCAGCGAGGATGCGCTGGATGCCGCGCTGGATGCGGCGGCGGGGTAGGCCTCAGCCCGCGAGCAGGGCCAGTTCGACCGTGCCCTTGCCACGCGCCACGATGCCGAGATCCTTGGCGGCGGCGCGGCTCACGTCGATCAGGCGGCTGTCGTGGAACGGCCCGCGATCGTTGATCCGCACGACCACCGAGGCGCCGGTGCGCGGATTGGTCACCCGCACGCGGCTGCCGAAGGGCAGGGTGCGGTGTGCGGCGGTGTAGCCGTTCATGTCGAACCGCTCGCCACTGGCGGTGGGGCGACCGTGGAACTGCTTGCCGTAGAACGAGGCGGTCCCGCTGCCGAGGGCGGTCGCGGCAGGCTCGGCCTCGACCGGCGGTTCGAACGTGTCGAGGTCCACGACGCCGCGCCCCGGCCGCGGCGCCTCGGGCAGGGCTGCGTAGCGGGAGAACTGCTGCTCGAACCCCGGCACGGCAGCGCGCCGCATCGCGTCCTGCGAATGGCCGGCAGTGCTCGGCAAGGCGATGGCTGCGGCAAAAAGCGCCGCGCGCAGCGTGAGATTGATCATCGGGTAAACCCTCCGTTCGTCCGAGGAGGGGCTTACCCGTGGGTTCCGTGAGAGTCCTTAATTCGCCCCGCCGCTTGCCCCGCGGCCGCAACGGCTGGGCGCACTATGAGGCGGAAATGGGGCGAACCGTTTTAACGATCCCGGCGGGCGAGCAGGCGGAGGCGCAGGGCATTCAGTTTGATGAAGCCTTCCGCGTCCTTCTGGTCGTAGGCGCCGGCATCGTCCTCGAACGTGACATGCGCTTCGGAATAGAGGGAATTGGGCGACTTCCGCCCGACGACGCTGGCCAGCCCCTTGTAGAGCTTGAGCCGAACCGTGCCGCTGACGCTTTCCTGGCTGAGGTCGATCGCCGCCTGCAGCATGGCGCGTTCGGGGCTGAACCACAGGCCGTTATAGATGAGCTCGGCATAGCGCGGCATCAGCTCGTCCTTGAGGTGCGCGGCGCCGCGGTCGAGGGTGATCTGCTCGATCCCGCGATGGGCGCGGGCGTAGATCTCGCCGCCGGGCGTTTCGTACATGCCGCGCGATTTCATGCCAACGAAGCGGTTCTCGACGAGGTCGAGGCGGCCGATGCCATGACGCCGGCCGCATTCGTTCAGCGCGGCAAGCAGGGTTGCCGGGCTCATGGTCTCGCCGTTCAGGGAAACGCCGTCGCCCTTCTCGAAGCCGATCTCGATATATTCGGGCGTGTCGGGCGCGTCCTCCGGATGGTTGGTGCGGGAATAGACGTAGTCCGGCGTCTCCTCCCACGGATCTTCCAGCACCTTGCCTTCGGACGAGGTGTGCAGCAGGTTCGCATCGACCGAGAACGGGCTTTCGCCACGCTTGTCCTTCGGGACGTTGATCTGATGCGCTTCGGCCCAGGCGATCAGGGAGGTGCGGCTGGTCAGGTCCCATTCGCGCCACGGGGCGATGACCGCGATGTCGGGGTCGAGGGCATAGGCGGAAAGTTCGAAGCGCACCTGATCGTTGCCCTTGCCGGTCGCGCCGTGGGCGATGGCGTCGGCGCCGGTCTCGTGTGCGATCTCGACGAGGCGCTTGGAGATCAGCGGGCGGGCGATGCTGGTGCCCAGCAGATAGTCACCTTCGTAGCGGGCATTGGCACGCATCATCGGGAAGACGAAATCGCGCACGAATTCCTCGCGCAGATCCTCGATGAAGATGTGCTGGTCGGGAATGCCCATGGCGCGGGCCTTTTCGCGCGCCGGTTCGATCTCCTCGCCCTGGCCGAGATCGGCGGTGAAGGTGATGACTTCGAGCCCGCGTTCCACCTCGAGCCATTTCGCGATGACGGAGGTGTCCAGACCGCCCGAATAGGCGAGGACGACCCGTTTTATTCCGGGGTTGCGGCTGTCGGACATGCAGGCACCTTTCGTAAGACGGCGCGGCGGCTAGCAGGGGGCGAGGGCGTAGGCAAACGCGAAGCGGTTGGCCGGCACCAAGCGCGTCTTCGTCTACCCAAGGAAACCTTTGGGGCGGTCGCGCGCTGACTCGGGCAGCAAGGAGAACCCGATGGCCGCACGCGCATATTGGCAGGGACAGATCAGGCTCGCCCTGGTCAGCATTCCGGTCGAGATCTATTCGGCCACCAAGACCGGGTCGAAGATCAGCTTCAACCAGATACACGAACCCTCGGGCAAACGCGTATCCTATGAAAAGGTCGTCTCCGGCATCGGCCCGATCGATCGGGACGACATCATCAAGGGCTACGAAATTTCCAAGGGCAATTACGTCCTTTTGGAAGAGGAAGAGATCGAGGCGGTAAAGGTCGAGAGCAAGCGGACGCTGGAACTGGTCCAGTTCGTCGACGCGAGCGAGATCGATCCGCTCTATTACGAGAAACCCTATTACGTCGCGCCGAAGGACGAGCTGGCGGAAGAAGCCTTCGTCGTGCTGCGCGAGGCGCTGCGCAAGGCAGGCAAGATCGGCCTCGGGCAATTGTCGGTCCGCGGGCAGGAGAAGCTGGTCGCGCTGAAGCCGTGCGGCAAGGGGCTGCTGCTCGAAACGCTCCGCTATGCCGACGAGGTGCGCAAGGGGCAGGCGTTCTTCTCCGAGATCGAGGAAAGCAAGCCGGACAAGGAATTGCTCGAACTCGCGACCACGCTGATCGACAAAAAGACCGCCCCGTTCGATGCGAGCGAGTTCGAGGATCGCTATGTCGAGGCGCTGCGCAAGCTGATCGACAAGAAGGCCAAGTCGAAGAGCGACAAGCTGGTGCTGGAGGATGTGGACGAGCCGGAGGGCGGCAAGTCCGGCAATGTCATCGATCTGATGGCGGCGCTGAAGAAATCGGTCGGCAGCGAGAAGGACGGCGCGGCCAAGAAGGCGCCCGCCCGCAAGAAGAAATCCGCCTGAC
Source organism: uncultured Erythrobacter sp. (assembly GCA_947501005.1). Taxonomy (GTDB): domain Bacteria; phylum Pseudomonadota; class Alphaproteobacteria; order Sphingomonadales; family Sphingomonadaceae; genus Qipengyuania. The sequence goes on from CANMTU010000001.1 coordinate 1,012,662, forward strand.
CCATGGCCCGCTCCGATCCCCTCGCAACCTACAATGCCAAGCGCGACTTCAAGAAGACGCCCGAACCGGCGGGCCAGGCGACGGCGAGCGAGACCGGTGACCTCTTCATCGTCCAGAAGCACGATGCGACCCGGCTGCACTGGGACCTGCGGCTGGAGGTCGACGGGGTCCTGAAAAGCTGGGCGGTGACCAAGGGGCCCTCGCCCGATCCCGATATCAAACGGCTGGCGGTGCGGACCGAGGATCACCCGATGTCCTATGCCGAGTTCGAGGGCACCATTCCCAAGGGTGAATATGGCGGCGGCACGGTCATGCTGTGGGACCGGGGCAGCTGGGCGCCGATCGAGGGCAAGAGCGTGAAAGATCTGGAGAAAGGCCACCTCCATTTCACGCTTCAGGGCGAGCGGATGAAGGGCGAATGGCTGCTTATCCGCCTGAAGAAGAAGCCGGGCGAGAAGCGCGAGAACTGGCTGCTGCGCAAATTGCAGGACGAGCATGCCGAGGAAGGCGATCTGCTCGTTCAGCGCGAGCTGACCAGTGTGCTGACCCAGCGTTCCATGGCGGAGATCGCGGCGGACAAGAAGGGCGAGTTTCCGCTTGCCGGCAAGAAGGACGACGCGTTCCTTTCGCAGATGGAGAAGGCGAGCGCGCATAATGCCAAGAAGGCGAAGGCGCCGGGGGGTAAGCGCAAGGCCGCAGCCCTGCCGGAGTTCCGCAAGCCGCAGCTCGCCACGCTGGTCGACGATGTGCCCGCCGGCAATGGCTGGATGCACGAGATCAAGTTCGACGGATATCGCGCACTGATCGCGGCTAAGGGCAAAGAGGTCCGCGTCTATACCCGCAGCGGGAAGGACTGGACCGACAAGTTCGGCCCGCTGGTGAATGCGATCGCCGAACTCGACCTGCCGGCGTGCCTGATCGACGGCGAGATCGTGGCTTACGATGCTAAGGGCAACCCCGATTTCTCCTCGCTCCAGTCGGTGCTGAAACGCGGCCACGGATCGCAGGCGCAGAGCGACCGCCTTGCCTTTTACGGGTTCGACCTGCTCGAACTGCAGGGCGAGGATCTGGCGAAGCTGCCCAATATAGAGCGCAAGGAGCGGCTGGAGGCCTTGCTCGGCACGGCGCAGCCGCCAATCCACGTGGCCGACCATGTGATCGGGGCGGGGGAGAAACTCTATCGCAGCATGTGCGATGCGGGGCAGGAAGGGATCATCTCCAAGACGATCGACGGGCCGTATTCCGGCAGCCGGTCGAAACGCTGGGTGAAGGTGAAATGCACCCGGCGGCAGGAATTCGTGATCATCGGCTGGAAGAAATCCTCCGCCAAGGGGCGGCCGTTCGCATCTCTGCTGATGGCGCAGCACGAGCGGGGCGACCTGGTCTACAAAGGCAATGTCGGCACCGGCTTCACTGCGGACGACCTTGACGACCTTGCTGCCAAGATGAACCGGCTGGAACGCAAGACGCCGCCGGCGGAGGTCGACAAGGTTTCATCCCGAGGGGTGACGTGGCTGACACCGAAACTGGTCGCCGAGGTCGCGTTCGCCGAATTCACCGGCGACGGCAATATCCGCCACGGCAGCTATCTCGGCCTGCGCGGCGACAAGCAGGCCAGCGAAGTCAGGCCCGAGACGGCGGAGGCGGCTCCCGATGAAACGGCCGAGGTCGAGATCACCAGCCGCGACCGGGTGGTGTTTCCCGACAGCGGCCAGACCAAGGGCCAGCTTGCCGATTATTACCAGGCTGTCGCCGCGATCATGCTGCCATTCGCAGGCCACCGCCCGATCAGCCTCGTGCGCTGTCCGCAAGGCAGGGCGCGCAAATGCTTCTTTCAGAAGCACGACAGCGGATCGTTCGGGGACGGGGTGCAGCAGGTCTCCATCGCGGAGAAGGACGGTGGACACGAGGATTATCTGTATGTCGAGGATGCGCGGGGCCTGCTCCAATGCGTGCAGATGGGCACGATCGAGTTTCACGGCTGGGCCGCCCGCAGCGAGGCGGTGGAACTGCCCGACCGGATGATCTTCGACCTCGATCCCGACGAGGGGTTGGACTTCGAGGACGTGAAGACCGCGGCGACCGACATTCGCGACCGGCTGGCCGACATCGGTCTCGTCAGCTTCGCCATGCTGTCCGGCGGAAAGGGCGTGCACGTCGTGGCCCCCCTGACGCCGGGCCATTCGTGGGAGGCGCACAAGGATTTCTCCCGCCGCTTCGCCGAGGCGCTCTCCCTCGCCGAACCGGACCGCTTCACCGCCACCATGAGCAAGGCCAAGCGCAAGGGAAAGATCTTCATAGACTGGCTGCGCAACCAGCGCGGCGCGACCGCCGTCGTCCCTTATTCCGCGCGGGCGCGTGAAGGGGCGCCGGTAGCCGTACCGATCGCCTGGAACGAGTTGAAGGCGATGGACAATGCCAAGCCGTACTCGATCGACGACGGCAAGCGCCTGCTCGACCGGGCGCAGAGCAAGGCGCTCGCGGGCTGGGGGTTCGCCAGCCAGACCTTGCCCGACCTCTAGCGCAGACGGGCTTCGGTTTCCGCCATGTAGTCGCGCGAGAGGGGGAGGGCGCGGCGGTTGCGGGCGAACTGTATCTGGTAATTGCCCATCCCACCCCATTCGAACGCCGCCGTCGCCCCGGCAAGGTAGAAGGTCCACAGGCGGTAGAAGCGCTCGTCATACATGGCGACGATTGCCTCGCGATTCGCCTCGCACCTGGCATACCAGGCGCGCAGAGTCCTGGCGTAATGCAGGCGCCAGGTTTCGATGTCGGTATGGATCAGGCGGTATTTCTCGCTCGCCGCCAGCGTTTCCGACAGCGCCGGGATGTAGCCGCCCGGGAAGATGTACTTGCGCGTGAACGCGTCGGTCGTGCCGGGGCCGCCGAACCGGCCGATGGTGTGGACCAGCATCACCCCGTCATCCTTCAGCAGATTGGCACAGGCTTCGAAGAAATTGCCGAATTGCGGCCGGCCGACATGCTCGAACATGCCGACCGAGACGATCCGGTCGAAGGTTTCGCCCCGGGCCGGAAGATCGCGATAATCGACCAGTTCGAAGCGCACCCTGTCCGCCACCCCTGCCTCCGCCGCGCGTTCGCGCGCCAGCGCGAGCTGCTCTTCGCTGAGTGTGATGCCGAGGACGTCCGCGTCGAAATGGCGCGCGATGAAAATCGCCATGCCGCCCCATCCGCACCCGATATCGAGCACGCGCTGTCCCGGTCGGATAAACAGCTTGGCCGCGATATGCGCGAGTTTCGCCTCCTGCGCCTCGGCCAGCGTGTCGACGCCCTCGGGCCAGTAGCCGCAACTGTACTGCATGTGCTCGGGATCGAGCATCAGGCGGTAGAGATCGTTGCCGATGTCGTAATGATGCGCGACGTTGCTTTTCGAACGGACCGCGTTGTTCAGCGATTCCATTGCGAAGGCGGTGCGATTGGCGATCCGTCTGCCCAATGTCGGGCCGCGCAATTCGCCGCCCTTGTCCCAGGGCTGGTTGGAGCGCAGCAGCTGCACGAGCTCCATGATCCCGCCCCGTTCCATCACGAGGCGCCCGTCCATGAACGCCTCGGCGGCGCCCAGGCGCGGATCGATCAAAATATCGCGCGGAACGGCATCATCGGTAAAGCGAATGGCGACATCGGGGAAATCGGCGTCGAAGGATCCGAAGGCGTCCACCGAGCCATCGGCATAGAAAACCTCGAGCGTTCCGCGTTTGACGATGGAGCGAAGGAATCCGGAAAGCACATTCTTGTTCATGATCGTGCGATAATCAGCGAACCGGCGGAAATGCAAGGCAGCCGAACCCGGCTCGGCGGACCAGGGTCACGAACCGGCGTCAGATACCGGCGTACCAGTGATAGCCCGACCGGTCTTCCCAGTAACCGCCGCCGCCCGCGCCGATCCGGTCAAGGCTGGCGACGGCCTCGATCGCGGTCAGGTATTTGGCGTGTTTGTATCCCAATTGCTTTTCGATGCGCATGCGCAGCGGGGCGCCGTTGCGAACCGGCAGCGGCGCACCGTTCAACCGGTGCGCGACGATGGTCTGGGAATGAAAGGCGTCAACCAGATCGACGCTTTCGTAATATTCCGCCCCGGCCAGTTCGTCGGCGCAGCGGAAGACGATGAAGCGTGCTTCCTCGCGCAAACCGGCGGCATTCAGCAACGTCGATAATTGCGGCCCCGTCCACTGGCCGATCGCGCTCCACCCCTCGACGCAGTCGTGCCGGGTGATCTGCGTGCGCTGCGGCAGCCGGCGGATATTGTCCAGCGACAGCGACAGCGGGTGTCTGACCAGACCGCGCACCTCGAGCCGCCAATCTTCGAACCCGTTCGCCTCGTGGGCGGGGTAGTCGCCGGCGGGCTGGGTGGTGCCATTGCCGCGAAAGAAGGGCGAAATGTCCTCGGGCGCGAATTCGAGGGCCAGTGCATCGCGCGGATTGAGCAGGCGGTGCGCGCTCTTGTGCCAGTCCTCCGCCGCCGCGAACAGGCGGGTGCCCGGCGCGCTGTCGGCCACGCGGTTGCACCCGGCGACGAATGCGGCACTGGCGGCGGCGAGGAAGTTCCTACGTTTCATGGCGTCGTCCCCCGGTGATCATGCTGCGCATCGAAGCGATCGGGTTGCTGAGAAGGACCAGCGCGACATGCAGAACGAAGAAGCCGAAGATCGCGAAGCCGAAGATGAAGTGCAGGCTGCGCGCCGATTGCCGCCCACCCATGATCTCGATCATCCAGCCGAAGGTCGGGGCCATGCCCGGGCTGATCGCGATGCCGGTGAACACCAGCCCGGGGAGCAGGATTCCGAAGACCACCCCGTACGTCGCCTTCTGAAGAAAATTATAGGTGCCGTGACCGTGCGTGAAATCGAGCCGCAGATGCGCCTTCACGTCCTGCGCGATGTTGCGCGGCTTCCATTCGCCAAGCCGTGTCTTGATGTCGCGCATGAAATGGCCGTTGCGAAGCATGGCGACCCAGATGAACAGCAGGCCGAGCGCGAACGGCCAAGCCAGCAGCAGATGCCAGTCGCGCGCGGCGGCGAGGTCGTAATAACCCGGGATCGTCATCCAGTCGACAAAGCGCGGCACCAGCAACCAGGCGCGCTCCGCCTCGAACCCCCATTCGCCCCAATACAGGCGTGGATGCGCGTTCGAGATCGTCAGGCCCGACATGAACAGGATGACCACGCAGAGGAGGTTCAACCAGTGCCACAGGCGGGTGGAGAAGGCATGGCGGCTCATGACACCTGCCCCTCGCGCGCGAGGTAGATCACGTCGCGCGGCTGATCGCACAGATGCTGGCCCGAATCGACGAACAGCGTCTGCCCGCTCGCCAGCCATCCCTGCGCCAGGAACAGGCAGGCAGCAGCAACCTCGCTCACATCGGTCCGCCGGCCGAGCAGGTTCAGGCGGTGAGAGACCTCGGCCTCGGCGTCGCTCTGGTCGTGGCTCGGCAGGATGGCGCCGGGGGCGAGGCCGTACACCCGGTCGTCCGCGCTGGCCGCGCCCATGGCCAGCATCGCGATGGTCGCGTGGGCGGCATGCTTGCTCATGGTGTAGCTGAAGAAGTCGGGGTTGGGATTGCGCAGCTTCTGATCGGTGAACTGGATCACGCGCCGCCCGCCCCGTGCCGTGGCATTGGCGAGATAGGCCTGGGCCATCCGGGCGGCGGCGCGGGCATTCACTTGCATCGCCCGTTCGCTGATCGCGGAATCGAGGGCGGTGACAGCATCAGGCTCGAACACCGCCGCGCTGTTTATCAGCAGGCGCCAATCGGGCAGCCATTTCGCCAGGTCCTCGATCATGCGCACGGCCGCGTCGCCATCCGCAAGGTTGCACTGGATTACCTCGGCGCTGGGCAGTTCGGTGGCGAGCTGCCGCGCTTCCTTGTCGGAGGTTCCGTAATGCACGACCACGTGCCATCCGGCTTCGCCGAAATGGCGGGCGACCGCCGCGCCGATCCGCTTCGCCCCGCCGGTGACGAGGAGTGCAGGCTTGCTCATGAGGCGTCTGCCGTTCGCATGGCCGTGTCTTAACCGGCAAGCGGATTGGCATGCAATGAACGAACGTCAGAAAACCGCCGCTGCCCGGAGGAGGGCGGCGGCGGCCGGTGTATTCGTTGCTTATCGGCAGTTGAGGCTGCCGCGATCGATCTCGCGCCCGACCAGCGCACCCAGTGCCCCGCCGAGAAGGGCGCCCAGGGTGCGATTGCCGCTGCCCGCGATCTGATGGCCGGCAAGTGCCCCTACGCCCGCCCCGATGACCAAGCCGGTCGTCCCATTGTCGCGGCGGCAATAATAGCGGCCGTCATCACCGCGCCACATATAGCTGTTGCGGGTTATCCGGCGCGGCTCGTAATAGCGTCCGCGATCGTCATAGGTCCGGCGCGCCTGGCGGTATTCGTAGCGATGGCGATCATCACGCCGATCTTCGTAACGGCGGCGATCCTCGTACCGGCGACCATCTTCGTACCGCCGACGATCTTCGTAACGCCGTTCCGCGCGATCCTTGGCCCGCTTGCCGTGGGCGGGTGCCCAGCTCGGCGGGTCCGCGGCGACGGGGGCGGCGGTACCGATGCCGGTCAGGGCCAGAGCTCCGGCAGCGAATGCGATGGCGAACTTTCTCATTGTCTCGTCCCTTCCTGATGCATGGACTTGCAATGCACAGTCTTGTTCACTCATCCTCAACGTTACATGAACGAAAAACCGATCTTGCCGCTTTACGACGAACCGCGCCGAAATCGTGGACGAGTTGAACAGCGCTCAGCCAATGCGCTTTTCGATATCGTGCGCCAATCGGTCCGACACGCGGGCGAGTTGCCTGATCTCGTACATCGCTTGCCGGTCGGGAAAGGGGCCGTACACCGCGGCGAAGGTCCGTCCTACGGTCCAGTCTTCATGACCGGCCTCGACCTGGACAAGCGTGTCGCCCGCGCTGCACGAGCCGGGTTCGAGAACGCGGTAGAACCACCCGCTCCGCCCCGACCGGACGATCGCCTTGACAATCCCGGCGTGGCCGAGATGCCGTTCGATCGTGGCGCAGGGTTGCCGGGGCTGCGTCACTTCCACCAGCGCCGTGCCGAGGCGAAAGCGATCGCCGATGCACAGCGCGCTCTCCGTAAGGCCATGGGTCGCGATATTCTCGCCCATGCTTCCCGCTTCGCCAAGACGGGGAAGGGGGCCGAGCGTCTCGCGCAGCCAGGCGTAATGTTCGGCGGGATAGTGGTGCAGCGCCATCGCGGGATAGCCGTGGTGGCGGCGATCGGCTCGCTCGTCCGTACCGATCCCCTCCACGCCAATCATCACCTCGCCCCTAAGCCGATCCTTGGCGATACCGCTCGGCTTGCCGCAGGGCAGGGGGCGTATCGCGCCCGCGCAGAGCGCCTCGATCCGCACGCTCGTCATCGCGGAACCTGGCAGGTCAGGGCGATCCAGTCGCGCATCGTCCCGTCCGTACCTTTTCCAGGATATTGCAGGGCGTCTACGATATCGAACCCGGCCTCCCGGTAAGCCAGCGCGATCCATTCGGCATTGGGAAAGTTGTGCAACCGCCCGAGCAGGTCGCGCCCCTCGGCGGCGCCAAGTTTGAAACTCGCATAATGCCAACCGCTCGGGCGAAGGGCGCGGCGGATGGATGCCAGAACCGCCGGAAGCATGACCCTGCCAACATGAAGGAGGCAGGCATGTGCCCACACCGCATCGTAACCATCCACGGCGTCCAGCTCGTCGAAGCGCAACTGGCGCGCGGGCAGATCGAAGCGTTCCCGCACCTTGCGGACCATCGCCGCCGCGCCGTCGGTCGGATCGACGGCGAACCCGCGCTCCGCCATGCGGGCCGCATCGCGCCCGGCACCGCAGCCGAGTTCGAGGATGCGGGTACCGGCTGCCAACCGGTCGAGAAAGGCATCTAGGTGGCGGCTTGGCGCGGCGCCGAAATCCATCGTGTAGCGGGGGGCCTGCGCCTCGTAATAGGCCAGCGTCGCCGCATCCGCGCTCACTGCGCCGCTGCCGCCTCGCGGTCGCGCTCTGCCCGGCTCTTCTTTTCCGCCGCTGTCTTCAACTGCCCGCAGGCGGCGTCGATGTCGCGCCCGCGCGGCGTGCGAACCGGGGCCGAGATCCCGCCTTCGAAGACGATGTTGGAGAAGCGCTTCACCCGTTCCGGTGTCGAGCATTCATAAGGCGCGCCGGGCCACGGATTGAACGGGATGAGGTTCACTTTTGCCGGCAGATCGTATTGCTTGATCAGGCGGACCAGTTCGCGCGCATCGGCGTCGCTGTCGTTCTTGTCTTTCAGCATGACGTATTCGAAGGTAATCCGCCGGGCATTGCTGGCGCCGGGATAGGCGGCGCAGGCCGAGAGCAGTTCCTCGATCCCGTATTTCCGGTTGAGCGGCACGATCTCGTCCCGCACTTCCTTGTTCACCGCGTGGAGCGACACTGCGAGGTTCACGCCGATCTCCTCGCCGCAGCGGTCCATCATCGGAACCACGCCGCTGGTCGAAAGGGTGATGCGGCGTTTGGACAGCGCCAGCCCCTCTCCATCCATCACCAGCCGCAAGGCATCGCGGACATTGTCGAAATTGTAGAGCGGTTCGCCCATGCCCATCATCACGATATTGGTCAGCAGGCGCCCGTCCGAGGTATAGTCGGCCTCGCTCTCCACCTCGGCGAAATCCATCTTGCCCTTGGGCCACTCGCCCAGCGCGTCGCGCGCGAGCATGACCTGTCCGACGATCTCGCCCGGCGTCAGGTTGCGCACCAGCCGCATCGTGCCGGTGTGGCAGAAGCGGCAATTGAGCGTGCAGCCGACCTGGCTGGAGACGCACAGGGTGCCGCGGTCGGCGTCGGGAATGAAGACCATCTCGAACTCGTGCCCGTCGCTGGTCGAAAGCAGCCATTTGCGGGTTCCGTCGGTCGAATGCTGGGCCTCGACCACTTCGGGCCGGCCGATGACGAAGCGTTCGGCCAGCCAGGGGCGCATGGGCTTGGCGATATCGGTCATCGCCGCAAAATCGGTCACCCCGCGATGATAGAGCCAGTGGAACACCTGCTTGGCCCGCAGCTTCGCCTGTTTCGCATCGAGCCCCGCCTGTTCCAGCAATTCGCGGATGCGCGCCTTGGGCAGGCCAATTACGTCGGTGCGGCCATCGGCACGCGGTGTTATCTCGCGCGGGGTCGGCACGGGGTCGATCTGCCCCGGGATGCTCATCAGTTCGGTAACGGCCATGATGGCACGTATATAGGCGCGCGAGCCGGTATGCGAAAGCGGTGTGTTGCGAGACGGCACGGCGCTTGTATCTTGCCGTCGATTATTCAACGACGCTCATCGATTTGTGGTCGCCGTGATCTCCCCATACCCGCTTAAGCTCCTGTTTTTATTGGACCCTGTTCGGTTGGTTGTGGCAAATAAACAACATTATTCTGTTGTATGGCGTTAATGAAACCGCTTTCCCGGCTGCACGTATTGAAGTGGCGAACCAGAGGAACAATCTTCTCGGCCTAAGCACACTTGGAGTATCGTTAATGAAAAAGACAGCTTTCCTTCTTGCCGCCGGTACGGTTGCATTGTTCGCTTCGCCGGCCGCGGCACAAAGCGCGGTCGACGGGGCGTTCACCGGCCCGCGTGCCGAAGTATTGGCCGGCTACGACATGAGCAAAGCCGGCAGCACGATCGACAATGACGATATCGACAACGACGATCAGTCGATCGACGGCGTGAATTACGGCGTCGGCATCGGTTACGACTTCAATGTCGGCGGCGCCGTGATCGGTGTCGAAGGCGAATATGCCGGATCGACCGCCGAAACCGAATTCGACGATGGCGACTTCGAAGGCATCGGCCTCGGCAATGTCGAGACCGGACGCGATCTCTATGTCGGCCTTCGCGCCGGTGTCCTGGCGCAGCCCGACCTCCTCGTCTATGTGAAGGGCGGTTACACCAACGCGTCGTACAACCTGCGTGCGGGAACGGGCGAAGACAACCTCGACCAGGATCTGCGCGCTGATGGTTACCGCGTCGGCGCGGGCGCCGAATACGCCCTGACGGAAAACACCTTCGCCAAGCTCGAATACCGCTATTCGAACTACAGCAGTGCGGAAGTGGAATTCGAGGACGGTGAAGGCGTCGATGTCGGCGACATCGATCTCGATCGTCACCAGATCATGGCGGGCTTCGGTTTCCGCTTCTAAGCGAACGAACCAGTCAAACAGAAAGGGCCGGGTGTGCGAAGGCGCACCCGGCCCTTTCTCTGTCTACCGTCCGCAGGAAACGAGGGCCGCGTCCATGGCGGTCGCCGCCCCTTCCATGGGGTAGCGGTCGGTGAAGCGATTGCCGCGCATGTCGGTGGCGGCGATCGTCATGCTCTGCGACGATCGCATTCCTGCCAGGATCGCGGCGTTCGTGCCGGCGTCGGCGGCCCAGGCATCGGCGCCGCGGCCGGCCATCTTGTACCAGGTGTTGCCGACCCGCAGGCTGATCCGGCTATCCACCCGCGCGTTGCGGCCGAGTTTGAAATATACCTGGTTGCGGACCTTGCGGCGGGGCCAGTTGCCGATGCTGGCAAAGGGCTGGTAATCGCGTTGGCTGGCGGACGCCAGCGGCATGGCGATGGCATAGCATCGATTCTGCGCGGCATCGCGAAACGCCGCCCATTGTTCGAACACACCGAGCGATTCCTTGGCGCCGAGCGTGGATGCCGAAACCACGCAAGCCGCCGCCAGCGCGAATTTAGCGATAGGCGATCGCATCGACTTCCCATTCCTTGAGGCCCGACGGAAGCCGCACGATGCGCACATCGCCGACCGCGGCACCGCGCAAGGCGCGGGCAAGCGGGCTCGACCAGCCGATCCGGCCTTCGCTCGCATCCTGTTCGTCGTCACCGACGAGGGTTATCGTGCGCACCACCTCGTCCTCGTCCACCAAAGTCACGGTCGCGCCGAAGAACACGCGCGACTTGTCCGGTTGATCGGCGGGATCGATGACCCGCGCCGCCTTCATGCGCCGCGACAGGTGGCCGAGTTCGCGATCGATCTCGCGCATGCGTTTCCGGCCATAGAGGTAGTCGCCGTTCTCGCTCCGGTCGCCATTGCCGGCTGCCCAGCTGACGATTTCCACGATCTCGGGCCGTTCCTTGCCCAGCAGGTGATCGTAGCGCGCCTTCATGGCGGCATAGCCTTGCGCGGTGATCGGGTTGGTCAGGGCAGCCATCCGCAGCCCCTAGCAAACCTCAGCGCAGGAAGTCACTCACCGTGCGCGGATTGCCGAACCGGGCCTTGTCGGGATTGAGCTGTTCGTACACCGCCGCATTCTCGAGCACGCGCTGCACGTAGTTCTTGGTTTCGTAGAACGGGATCTGCTCGATCCAGTCGACCCATTGCACCGCGCCGGTGCGCGGATCGCCATTGGCGCGCAGCCACTTGTTCACGTTGCCTGGCCCGGCGTTGTAGGCCGCCACGGCAAGCGGATAGGATCCGCCGTAATAGTCGAGCATTCGCCCGATATACGCATTGCCGAGCGTGATGTTGTAGCTCGGCGAATCGATCAGGCTGGCGGACATGTAGTTCATGCCGAGCTTGCCCGCCTGTTCGCGGGCAGTGGCGGGCATCAACTGCATCAGCCCCGTCGCACCTGCATGGCTGACGGCATTGCCCGCGAACTGGCTTTCCTGCCGGGTGATCGCGTGAACCATCGTCCAGTTGGCGCCCGGCGGAACGGGCATGGTGGGATAGCCTTGGGCAATGAACCCGTCATGCCCCTTCGCTCCCGCGGAATCGGAGAGATTGACCGCGAGGTCGCGCCGCCCGATGTCGCGCGCCAGTTCCGCGACCAGCGCGGTTTCCTCGGGCGTGCGGGCATTGTCGGCAATCGCGCGGTAGAACTGGATGCCCGTGCGCCACGGCGCCCCCTTGGAGACTTCGCGCACCGCGGCGACGATCGGGGTGGCGTTGAATGCCGCGCGCTGTTCCGGCCTGGGCACGACAAGACTGGCACTGGCGAGCGAGGGGACGGGCCGCCCCATCTCCTTCAGCGCAAGCTGGCCGTAGAACCGTTCGGGATATTGCGCCGCCATCTCGAAATAGCGCTTGGCTTCCGCCGAATTGCCCGCCCGCCTCGCGGCATAACCGGCCCAGTAGAACCCTTTCGAGCGGGTCGGCGGGGTCTGCGCCGCGGCACCGTAACGATAGAAGAGGGGCGCCGCGCGATTGCCGTCGCCGAGCGACCACAGCGCTTTCGTCCCGCCGAGCCACATCAGCGAGGTGTAATCGTCGCGCAGCCGATAGGACATCGTCGAAATATCGGCGCCCGGCGCGAAGAGATCGTCCACATTGGCGGCAATCCGCACTGACGGTTCCGCATCGGCACCGCGGGCAACGCGCAGGGCCTGGCCGATATAATCCTCCGGGTCGAAGGCGGGGCTGGCGAAGGGCGCGCGGGTGGCCAGCAGGCTGATCGCGGCGGGAAGCTGCCCGTTCCTGGAATAGTAGTTCGCCAGATTGTAGACATAGCCGCTATCCGCGAGCGCGCGGGGCGGCGTCGTCAACCCGGCACTGCTCGGCATCGTGCCCTGCAACAGGGCGAGACGCGCCATCGCGGCATCGCGATAGACCGGGGAGACACGCACGACCTGCCGCGCCGCCGCCTCCTGCTCGCTCTGCCACAGCAGGGCATCCATCCGCGCATCGTGATCCGCCGGGCTGAACCGCGTTCCGAACAGACCCAGCATATAGGCCTCGGCCGGGCTGCTCATCCGCCCGCCGCGCCACGCCTCGCGCGCGACATCGAAGGCGTTGGGCCGGTTCAGCGCGGCGAGCGCGAGGGCATAGCGCGCCTTGGCGCCATTGGTGATGGGCGGGTTGCGATCGAAGAAGGCGACCAGCGTTTCCGAAGAGGGCGCATCCCGGTCGAGCGCGTTTTCCGCGCGCTGCTGCAGACGGTCCTGCTGCGGGAAACCGGGATAGGTGGTGATGAAGCCCGCGTAATCGGCGAACGGGAGATTGTCCCGCCCGATCAGATACTGCCAGCGTTCGACCGCCTGCGCCATCCGGCCGGGTTGCTGCGCCACCATGGAATTTCGCGCCGCGTCCCAGCTTGCCCCGTTCTGCGCCGAGGCGGCAGACGGAAAGGCAAGGGAAGCGGCAGTGGTCAGGAGAATTGCGGAAAGTGTTTTATTGCCCATGCTGGACATTATGCCCAAGCCCTCCTTATCAGGCGCTGAATCAAATGTGGCCGGCCAGCCTCTGGTCTGCCCCAATCGTCCTATCCTAACGCAGGACCCCGGCAATGTTTTCAGGTTCCATTCCCGCTCTGGTGACCCCGTTTCGCGACGGGACGTTCGACGAGGCCTCGTTTCGCCGGCTGGTGGATTTCCAGATCGAGAACGGCAGCACCGCGCTGGTCGCCTGCGGAACCACCGGCGAAGCGTCGACCCTGTCGAACGCCGAACATCACCGCGTCATCGAGGTCTGCATCGAGCAGGCGGGTGGCCGCGTGCCGGTGATCGCGGGCTGCGGCAGCAACGATACCCAGAACGCCCTGCTGCATATGAGTTTTTCCCGCAAGGCCGGGGCGGCGGCGGGCCTCTGCGTCGCGCCCTATTACAACCGGCCCAGCCAGGACGGCCTGATCGCGCATTTCAGCCACCTGGCGGAGAATAGCGACCTGCCGATCGTGCTGTATAACGTGCCCGGGCGCACCGTTACCGATATCGAGCCCGATACGGTGTGCGAACTGGCCCGGCGCTATCCCGGCAAGATCGTCGCGATCAAGGATGCGAGCGGCGATCTCAGCCGGGTAACCGACCATCGCATGGGCATCGGCCGCGATTTCTGCCAGCTGTCGGGCGACGACGAACTCGCTCTGCCGGCGAATGCGGCGGGCGCGGTCGGCTGTATCTCGGTCACCGCCAATGTCGCGCCGCGGCTGTGCTGCGATTTCCAGCAGGCCTGCGCCGACAACGATCTCGTCCGTGCCCGCGAGCTGAACGACAAGCTCTACCCCCTGCATTACGCGATGTTCGAGGATGCGAGCCCGGCGCCGGTGAAATACGCACTCAGTCGCGTGCATAGCTGGCTGAACGACGAAGTGCGCCTGCCGATCGTCGCCTGTTCGCCCGCCGCGCGCAAGGCGGTCGACGCCGCTCTGGAGCATGCGGGCTTGGTTTGAGCGTCCGCGCTCCCTAGATCGCCTCGACCATGGCACGCCCCAAACCCGAAACCTTCGACAAGCAACGCGTCGTCGCCGACAACCGGCGGGCCCGGTTCGACTATCATGTCGAGGATACCTACGAGGCCGGCCTCGCGCTGCAAGGCACCGAGGTGAAGGCCCTGCGCGCCGGCGAGGCATCGATCAGGGAGAGCTATGCCGAGGTGCGCGACGGGCAGGTGTGGCTGGTCAATTCCAACATCCCCGAATACAGCCACGGCAACCGGCTCAATCACGAACCGCGCCGGCCCCGCAAGCTGCTGCTGCACGAACGCGAGATCGAGCGTCTGTTCGGCGCGGTCGAACGCAAGGGGATGACCCTCGTCCCGCTGTCGGTCTATTTCAACAAGACCGGCCGGGCCAAGGTGGAACTGGCGCTGGCCAAGGGCAAGCAGGACCACGACAAGCGGCAGAGCGTGAAGGACCGCGACTGGAAACGCGACAAGGCGCGCCTCATGCGCGAGAAGGGATAGCACCCGCTCGGGTTAGGCGTATGCGGCCGCCCGTCCTTTGTGCTAGGCGGAGGGCCTTGTTGATCTGACTCTCCCATCCGGACATTCGCGTGATTCCCCTATATCCTTGCCGAAGCGCGGTCTGGCGCCGATGACCGCCCGCCGCCCGAAAGACTGGCTCGCCCGCAATCTGGCGCAGCGCATGCCCACGCGCGAGGAAATGGCCGAGAACCGGTTCCTGCGGCCGATCGCGCACCGATTCCTCTCACCCGAATTGTGGCGCTTCACCCGGCGCAGCGTGCCGCGCGGGGTGGCGCTGGGCCTGTTCGCCGCCTTCATCGTGCCGCTCGGGCAGATCTTCCTCGCCGCGTTTCTCGCGCTTCCGGCGCGGGCCAACGTGCCGCTTGCCGCCATCGTCACTTTCGTCACCAATCCGTTCACGCTGCCCTTCTGGCTGGTGTTCGCCAATCGGACCGGCGCGCTGGTCCTCAATATAGACGCGGCGGTTGGCGGGCGTGCGGGCGATCTGGCGAACGACCAGGGCGCGCTCGCGCGGTGGCTGGAGGTCGGCGGCGTGACCGCGTTCGGCTTCGTCGTCCTGGCGGTGGTCAGCGCCGCGATCGGCTATCTCGTCGCCGGCTTCGTGTGGCAGCGGCTGGTCTTCAGCAAACGGCGCAAGCGTTTGGGAGAACTGGAGAAACGGCTCGACCGGCGGCTGCATGAGGAGGAGGGGTGATGGACATGCCCTCGCAAACCAGTGCGCCGACCTTTCCGCCACTGCCCCTCTTGGGCGGGATCCTCATCACGATCGTCTTTTCGGTCGTCCTGATCTGGCTGCTAGGCGGCAGTTCGCTGGTCGCCTTCGCCTATGGCGGTGGCATCGTCACCATCGTGCTCACCTTGTTGCTGGCCTCGCGCCTGCGCGCCGAACCGGCGGTGGAAGTTGCCATCCATCCCGACTGGTCGGTGACCGGCATCGCGATCGAGAACGACCGCCGGGCTATCGTCATCACCGATCGCGCCAATCGCATGTCCTGCGCCAACACCACGTACGCCGACTGGTTCGGGCCGGACGTCACCCCGTTCGATCTGCCGCTCAACGATGAAAGCCGCACGCGGCTTCTGCAAGGCGCGCGGCAGGTGTGGCGGGACGAGCGCATCCGGCTCGAGGATTTGCGCGATCTCAATGGCGAGATCTGCTGGCACGTCACGCTGGAACGGGCGGGGCGGGGGGAGGACCACCTCGTCTGGCGGTTCTCGCAGATCGTGCAGGAACGCAGCTACGAAATGCTCTCGTCGCGCCTCAGCGGGCCGTTCGGGACGGTGTTCTCCCGCGCCGGCGTCGAGCTGGCCCTGACCGCGCCCGACGGCGTGATCCGCGCGGCGACCCCCGGGCTCGCTGAACGGGCGACCGGCATGAACGACATTTCCCTGATCGGGAAGGAGTTCGTGCAACTCCTGCGGTCCGACGATCGGGACCGCATCTTCTTCGCGCAGGAAGGGCAGCAGGGCACGCCGCAGACCCTCGTTCATATCCCCCTTGAACCCGAGGACGGCGCGAACGATGCAGACCAGACGCCCTCGCTGATGCTGCTGATCGACAGCGGCGTCGGCATCGGCGGCGGCTGGCAGGGCAGCGGCAAGGCGGCGATACCCCAACTGGAGGCGCTGTTGTCTGCTCTGCCGCTGGGTCTCGCGCTGACCGACCGGGACGGCCGCTTCCTCTATGCCAACACCGCGTTCCTGCGCGCGGTCGAACGCGAGGAGGGGGGGCTGCCCCAGTTCCCCTCCGATCTGGTCGTGCGTGAGGACAAGGCCGCGCTGGCCGATACCGTGCGCCGCTTCGCCAAGGGGGCGACGGCGAGCGGCGACATGGCGGTGCGCCTGTCGGGCGACAAGGAAGAGCCGGTCTCGATCGGCCTCGCCGGCGTGCGCGGCATCGGGGATGCGACCGTCCTCCTCTCGATCTCCGATTCGAGCGAGGAGAAGCGCCTCCGCCGCCAGGTCGCGCAGGCGACCAAGATGCAGGCGGTCGGCCAGTTGGCGGGCGGCGTCGCGCATGATTTCAACAACGTGCTGACCGCGATCATCGGCTATTGCGACCTCATGCTGCTGCGCCACACGCCGGGCGACAGCGATTACGACGACATCCAGCAGATCCGCGCCAATTCCAACCGCGCGGCCAGCCTGACCCGGCAATTGCTGGCGTTCAGCCGGCAGCAGACGCTGCGCCCGGTGGTGTTGCAGATGCCGGACGTCGTCAGCGAGGTCAGCCAGCTTCTCAAGCGGCTGATGGGCGACAAGATCGAGTTCTCCGTCCGGCACGACCGGGAATTGGGGCCGGTCCGCGCCGATCCGCAGCAGCTCGAACAGGTCATCATCAATCTTGCCGTGAACGCGCGCGATGCCATGCAGTCGCATGCGGAAAAGACCGGGAAGCAGGACTGGAAGGGCCGGCTGACCCTGGCGACACGGCGGGTTTCGGCGCGCGATGTCCGCAAGATGGGCATCGATATCATGCCGGCCGACGATTACACCGTGCTGATCGTCCAGGATACGGGCGGCGGCATTCCGGCCCAGCATCTGAGCAAGATCTTCGAGCCCTTCTTCACCACCAAGGAGCAGGGCAAGGGCACCGGGCTCGGCCTCTCGACCGTCTACGGCATCGTCAAGCAGTCCAACGGGTTCATCTTCGCCGACAATGTCACCGGACCCGAAGGCCGGATGCAGGGCGCGCGCTTCACTGTCTACCTGCCGGTGCACAAGGGGGTTCTGCCCGCCGCCCAGCGTCCCGAGGAGGTTGACGACCAGAAGGCAAGCGACTGGGCCGGCGGCGGCAAGTTGCTGCTGGTGGAGGACGAGGACATGGTTCGCGCCGTGGCCGAACGCGCCCTGACCCGCGCCGGCTACGTCGTGACGGCGACCAGCGATGGCGAGGAAGGGCTGGCGGCGGTGGCGAACGGCAAGGTCGAATTCGACCTCATCGTATCCGACGTTGTGATGCCTGCGATGGACGGTCCGGCCATGGCGCGCGCGATCCGCAAGGTGAAGCCCAACGTGCCGATCCTGTTCATGAGCGGCTATGCCGAAGAACAGCTACGCAGCGAGATTGATATCGAGAACATGTATTTCATTCCAAAGCCCTTTAGCGTGCAGCAGATCAACGCCATGGTAACCGAGGTGATGTCAAAGCAGGCCTCGACCAACGCATGATTCGGGGTGGGGGCTGGCTTCGGGGTCAGTCCCGATACGGGGCAGGGGCGGCGAAGAAATCTCATGTTCCCCCCTTGTTCCATAAGAACAAACTACGTACATAACCCTACAGGCGTTGGGTCGATAAGGGCTCTGGTCAACCGGAAAGGGTAATGTCATGGCGGCCAATCTGAAGCTGGTGAAGGACAAGGTAGTGGACGCAGACCGTCAGAAGGCGCTCGACGCGGCGCTTGCGCAGATCGATCGCGCATTCGGCAAAGGCTCGGCGATGAAGCTGGGCAGCCGCGAGGCGATGAACGTTGAAGCCATTTCGACAGGCTCGCTCGGCCTCGATATCGCGCTGGGGATCGGCGGCCTGCCGAAGGGCCGTGTGATCGAGGTGTACGGGCCGGAAAGCTCAGGCAAGACCACGCTCGCGCTGCATGTCATTGCAGAGGCGCAGAAGAACGGCGGCACGGCGGCGTTCGTCGATGCCGAACATGCGCTCGATCCGGTCTATGCCCGCAAGCTGGGCGTCGATATCGACGAGCTGATCGTTTCGCAGCCGGATACGGGCGAGCAGGCGCTGGAAATCACTGACACGCTGGTCCGCTCGAACGCGATCGACGTGCTGGTGGTCGATTCGGTCGCCGCGCTGGTCCCGCGCGCCGAAATCGAAGGCGAGATGGGCGACAGCCATGTCGGCCTGCAGGCGCGCCTGATGTCGCAATCGCTGCGCAAGCTGACCGGTTCGATCAACCGCTCGAAATGCATGGTGATCTTCATCAACCAGCTGCGCATGAAGATCGGCGTGATGTACGGCAATCCGGAGACGACGACGGGCGGCAACGCCCTGAAATTCTACGCCTCGGTCCGTCTCGACATTCGCCGCACAGGCCAGATCAAGGATCGGGACGAAGTGGTCGGCAATGCGACCCGCGTGAAGGTGGTGAAGAACAAGGTCGCCCCGCCATTCAAGCAGGTCGAGTTCGACATCATGTATGGCGAGGGCATTTCCAAGCTGGGAGAAATCCTCGATCTCGGGGTCAAGGCCGGTGTGGTCGAGAAATCGGGCAGCTGGTTCAGCTATGACAGCGTCCGCATCGGGCAGGGGCGTGAGAACGCCAAGAACTTCCTGCGCGAAAATCCCGAGATGGCGGCCAAGCTCGAAGCGGCGATCCGCGGCAAGACCGACGAGGTCGCCGAAGAGATGATGACCGGTCCGGATGCGGAATCGGACGAGGATTGATCCTCGCCTGAGGATAGCCGGGCGGCTTGACCGTCGGTGTAATTCTCTGGTGCATCGCTGAACGAAAAGGCCGGCTGCTTCGCCTCGAAGCACGCCGGCTTTTTCATGCGCCGTACTGGTGAGGTGGTCATACTCGGGCTAGGCAAGCAGGGAACAGGAGAGCCGTGCCATGTCGATCATCGTCCACCACCTCAACAACAGCCGGTCGCAGCGCATCCTGTGGCTGCTGGAAGAACTCGGCGCGGATTACGAGGTGAAGCGATACGAACGCGATGCACAGACGAACTTTGCGCCGTCGGAGCTGAAGCAGGTTAACCCCCTCGGCAAGTCACCCGCGATCGAAGATGATGGTCGCCTGGTCACCGAAAGCGGGGCGATCATCGAATATCTGTGCGAACGGCATGGCGGCGCGGATTGGCTGCCCGACCGCACATCCGACGCGTGGATCGATTACCTGGAATGGATGCAGTTCGGGGAAAGCTCGTTCTTCGTGCCGGTCATGCTCAAGCTGTATGCCGGCCGCCTCGGCGCCGCGGCCGCGCCCCTCATGCCGCGGGTCGAGGAGCAACTGGCGGCGCATGTCGCCTATGCTGAAAACCGCATCTCCGACGATCTGCATTTCGTCGGCTCCTCGTGGAGCGCGGCCGACGTCATGATGAGCTTTCCGGCGGAAATCGCGTTGATGCAGGGCCATGCCGAACGGGCACCCAAACTCGCGCGCTTCGTCGAGGCCGTCCATGCCCGCCCGGCATGGCAACGTGCGCGCGAACGGGGCGGGCCGTATTTCATGTGGTGAGGCGCCGGCCGCCGCGGCTGACGCCCTTTCCGGCTTGTCGCCATGCCTGCGATTGCCTACCTGCGAGCGCATGACGTCGACCAACGAAATCCGCCGATCCTTCCTCGATTACTTCGCCGGCCAGGGCCATCGCGAAGTGCCGAGCGCGCCTCTCGTGCCGTATAGCGATCCGACGTTGATGTTCGTCAATGCCGGCATGGTTCCGTTCAAGAACGCTTTCACCGGCCTCGAAACCCCGCCGGCGCCGCGCGCCACCAGCGCGCAGAAATGCGTGCGGGCCGGGGGCAAGCACAACGATCTCGACAATGTCGGCTATACCGCGCGCCATCATACCTTCTTCGAGATGCTCGGAAATTTCAGCTTCGGCGACTATTTCAAGCAGCAGGCGATCGAACACGCCTGGACCTTGCTGACCAGGGAATGGGGCCTCGATCCGCAGCGCCTGCTGGTCACCGTCTACCACACGGACGACGAGGCGTTCGACCTGTGGAAGAAGCTCACCGGTTTCGCTGACGAGCGGATCGTTCGCATTGCCACCAAGGACAATTTCTGGGCGATGGGCGCCGACGGGCCGTGCGGGCCGTGTTCGGAAATCTTCTACGATCACGGCGACCATATCTGGGGCGGCCCCCCGGGAAGCCCCGAGGAAGACGGCGACCGCTTCGTCGAGATCTGGAACCTCGTCTTCATGCAGCACATGCAGGAGAATGACGAGATCGTCGGCAACCTCCCCCGGCCGAGCATCGACACCGGCATGGGGATCGAGCGGGTCGCCGCCGTCATGCAAGGCGTGCACGACAATTACGATACCGACACGTTCCGCGCGCTGATCGAGGCGAGCGAAAGCCTCACCGGCGTCAAGGCGGCGGGTGACGCCACCGCCAGCCACCGCGTCATCGCGGATCACCTGCGCTCGACCAGCTTCATGCTGGCCGACGGGGTCCTGCCCAGCAATGAAGGGCGCGGCTATGTCCTGCGGCGGATCATGCGCCGGGCGATGCGCCATGCCCACCTGCTCGGCGCGGCACAGCCGTTGATGCATCGCCTTGTGCCGGAACTGGTCAGCGAGATGGGCGCCGCCTATCCCGAGCTGGTCCGCGGACAGGCGCTGATTCAGGAAGTGCTGGAGCGGGAGGAGACCCAGTTCCGCCGCACGCTCGACAAGGGGCTGAAGCTGCTCGACGAGGCGACCGGCGACTTGGCCGAAGGCGGAATGCTCGGCGGCGAAACCGCGTTCAAGCTCTACGATACCTACGGCTTCCCCTACGATCTTACCGAGGACGCGCTACGCAACCGCGGCATCACGGTCGACAAGGCCGGGTTCGACGCGGCGATGGCGCAGCAGAAGGCCGCCGCCCGCGCCGCCTGGAAAGGCTCGGGCGAAGCGGCGAGCGACGAGGTCTGGTTCGACATTGCCGAACGCGAAGGCTCGACCGAGTTCACCGGCTACGCTTCGACGACCGGCGAAAGCGTCATCGTCGCCATCGTGAAGGACGGCAGCGAGGTTGAGAGCGCGAGCGAGGGCGATGCGGTCATCCTGCTCGCCAACCAGACTCCGTTCTATGGCGAAAGCGGCGGGCAAAGCGGCGATGCGGGGCGGATCTGGACGCCGGCGGGCTTCGCCTTCGCCGTTTCGACGACCAACAAGCCGCTCGGCCGGCTTCATGCCCATGTCGGCACCGTCGGCAAGGGCACGATCCGGCGCGGCGACACCGTGCATATGGAGATCGATGCCGAGCGCCGCGACCGCATCCGCGCGAACCATTCGGCGACCCACCTCGCCCATGCGGCCTTGCGCGGCCGGCTTGGCGAGCATGTGACGCAGAAGGGATCGCTCGTATCGGAAGACCGCTTCCGCTTCGACTTCTCGCACCCCAAGGCCCTGTCGGATGAAGATATTGCCGACATCGAGGCGGAGGTGAACGCCGAAATCCGCGCCAACGAGCAGGTTTCGACCAGACTGATGACGCCGGACGATGCCGTGACGGCCGGCGCGCTGGCCCTGTTCGGCGAGAAATACGGCGACGAGGTCCGCGTCCTCTCGATGGGTCGCATGGGTGAGGAAGGGCGCAATTACTCGATCGAATTATGCGGCGGCACCCATGTCGAGGCGACCGGCGATATCGGCCTGTTCAAGATCGTTTCCGAAAGCGCGGTGAGTTCGGGCGTGCGCCGGATCGAAGCGCTCACCGGCGAGGCCGCGCGCCAATGGCTGCTGGCACGGGACGAGGCGGTCCGCGCGATCGCCGCCGCGCTCAAGACCTCGCCCGAGGAAGCCGCCGCCCGCGTGAGCGCACTGGTCGAGGAGCGCAAGCGGCTCGAGAAGGACCTGGCCGACGCGAAGCGCACGCTGGCCCTGGGCGGCGGGGGCGGTGCCGACAACACCGCGACGTCCGACGAGGAGATTGGCGGGGTCGCGTTCTCCGGTCAGGTCATCGAAGGGTTGAACCCCAAGGAATTGCGTCCCCTGCTCGACGAGGCGAAGAACCGCATGGGATCGGGCATCGCGGCGATCTGCGCAGTGAACGAGGGCAAGGGCGCCGTGGCTGCCGCCGTGACCGACGATCTCGTCAGCCGGTTCAGCGCGGTCGATCTGGTGCGCGCCGGGGTCGAGGCGCTGGGCGGCAAGGGCGGTGGCGGCCGGCCTGACATGGCGCAAGGCGGCGGGCCGGAAGGTTCGCAGGCAGAGGCCGCGATCGATGCCATTCGCGCCTTGCTGACAAAACAGGACGCCTGACCGGCGCGAACCGGTCAGGCGTCTGTCTAAATTGTCGGTTCAGGCGTTCGGTGTCTTCTTGGTCTCACCGCTGGACCCGCGTTCGATGTCGTAGCCTTCGGTGTCGCCGGGCGCGCCGCGCTTGTCGGTCGGGGCGCTGCTCTTCTGCGGATCGGCGACGTTTTGCGGCTTGAACTTCTCGTCGTTGGGGATCGGCTTGGTCGGGTCGATATCGCTCATCTCGTAGTCTCCTTTACCCTACCAACGGCCGGGACCGGCGAGAGTTCAAAACTTTTCAACCGCTCAGCGTGCTGGTCTTGAGTTTCGGCTTGTAGTTCAGGGCGCCTTCCCGCTCGATCTTGCTGCGGAACTCGTCCCGCTTCTCGTGAATGGAGGCGATCACCGGCCCCATCGCGACGCCGATGTCGACCAGCACCGCCTCGCTTAATTGCAGCGAGCTTTCGAGCGTTTCGGGAACCGCATGGCTGGCACCAGCCCGATAGAGTTCGGCGGCGTAGTTCGTATCGCGCGCACGGGCGACGATCAGCAGATCGGGATAATTCCGGCGCAGCTTGGATACGAGGCGCTGGGCGAGGATCGGCTCGTCCATCGTCAGGACGACGGCGGTGGCCCGGTCGACCTCCAGCCGATCCATCGTGTCGCCCCGCGCGGCATCGCCGAACATGGCGTGATAGCCTTTGCGCTTGGCGAATTCGATCAGGTCCGCGTCGGAATCGAGGGCGATATAAGGCTGACCATGAGTATCGAGCATCTGCGCGATCAGCCGGCCGACACGCCCGATGCCGACGATGATCACGCGGCTTTCCCCGCGCTCGTCCAGCGGGAGGACCGGCACCGGTTCCACCCGCCGCGCGATGACCCGGCCGAGGCGGGCGAGAACGGGCGTGATCGTCAACCCGATGGCGGTAACGATCTGCCAGAACTGCGCGGTGCCGGGCTGGATCAACAGCGCCGAACTGGCCGCCGCCAGAATGATCAACGTGGTCTCTGACGGGCTCGCCATGAGGATGCCAGTTTCCGCCGCCGTGCTGCGCCGCGCGCCCATGACGCGCAAGAGGAAGCCAGTCAGCGACGCCTTGAACAGGATGACCAGACACACGGCGGTCGCGATCATGCCGACATTGTTCCAGATCGTCGCCAGATCGATGCTCATGCCGACCGTGATGAGGAAGATGCCCAGCGCGAGGCCCTTGAACGGTTCGATGATCGTTTCGACCTCGCCGTGATATTCCGTTTCGGCGATCAAGATCCCGGCGAGCAGCGCGCCGACGATGGGCGACAGGCCGACCGCGGCCGTCGCAAGGCTCGCCCCGATGACCACCAGCAAGGCGGCGGCGAGGAACAGTTCGGGGCTCTTGGTCCGGGCAGCTTGGGCGAACAGGCGGGGCAAGGCGATGCGCCCCGCGATCATCATGACCGCGACCACCAGCCCGCCCTGCCACAGCGTGTCGAGCATTCCGGCCCAGCCGTCTCCGTCGGCATTGGGCGCCATCGCGCCGAGGATGAAGATGATCGGTACGATCATGATGTCCTCGAACAGCAACATCGACAATGCCGCGCGCCCGACCGGGCTCTGCGTACCCGAGATCGGCAGCACGATCGCGGTCGAGGAGAAGGCGAGCGCGAAGCCAAGGGCCAGCGCCCCGGTCCAGAACTGGCCCATCATGGCCAGCACGATGGCGATCAGCACCCCGCCCAGAATGACCTCGAGCGCACCCAGGCCGAACACCAGTTTTCGCAATTGCCACAAGCGGTTGAAGCTCAATTCCAGACCGATCGTGAAGAGCAGCAGGATGATCCCGAACTCCGCGAACGGGGCCAGCGCCTCGGGATCGGTAATGGTTATGTGGGTCAGCCACGGCCGCTCGTAGACCAGTTGCCCGAGGCCGTAGGGTCCGACGAGGACGCCGATCAGGATGAAGCCGATGATCGGCGTGATCCGGAAGCGGGCGAAGACCGGGATGACCAGCCCCGCCGCCCCCAGGATAACCAGCGCATCGGATATTGCGGGGGATGCGAGGTCGCCGGAAGCCATGAACCGCTCCTATCGCGAACCCCCCGGCAATGCCATCGACCTTTTCGGTTCGCCGGCCAAAGGCCTGCTATCACCCCCCGCCAAGACCCGTGGGGCCGAGCGGTTCGCGGCGCGGCCGGGGCTTGCCGGGGTGGCGGCCGTCCTCGTCCCACTCGATGCGGTAGAGGTCGAAGCGCCGGTCGGCGAGATTGCGCACCGTGCCTTCCGCCCGCGCCCAGCTGAGATCCGCCAGGTTGATGTCGCTGATCGTCAGCGTCTCGACGTTCTCGCTCGCCTCGGCGGCGATCCCGTCGCGGGCGAAGGGGAAGTCGCACGGCGTGAGGATGCAGCTCTGCGCGTACTGGATGTCCATATTGGCGACGTTGGGCAGATTGCCGACATTGCCGCTGAGGACGACGAAGCACTGGTTCTCGATCGCCCGCGCCTGCGAGCAATAGCGCACGCGCAGGTAACCCTGCCGGCTGTCCGTGCAGAAGGGCACGAAAATGATCCGCGCGCCCTCGTCGGCCAGGCGGCGGCTGAGCTCGGGAAACTCGCTGTCGTAGCAGATCTGCACGCCGATCGGGCCGCAATCGGTCTGGATCACCTCGACCTTGTCCCCGCCCTTGATGTTCCACCAATAGCGTTCGTTCGGGGTCGGGTGGATCTTCTCCTGCGCGTGGACCGATCCATCGCGCAAACAGACATAGGCGATGTTGTGAATGTCGCCGTCATCCATCCGCGTGGGGTGGCTCCCGGCGATGATGTTGATGTTGAACCGCATGGCCATCTCCGAGATGTCCTTGCGCAGGCGCGGAGTGTATTCGCTCAGCCGCTCGATCGCCTCTACGGGGGAGAGCTCCTTTTCCTCGAAGCTCAGCAGCATGAGCGTGAAGAGTTCGGGAAAGACGATGAAGTCCGCCTCGTAATCGCTTGCGACATCTATGAAATATCGGATCGCGCGAATGAACTCGTCATAGTCGGCAACGGCGCGGGCCTGGAGCTGGCAGGTCGCGACCCGCACCGCCTCCACCCCGCGGGGCAGGCGTTTCTTGACCGGCTGGTCCCGCTCCACATACGGGTTGCGCCAGACCATCATCACGGCATTGGCGAGCGAGGCCTTGTCTTCCGGCAGGTAGTTTTCCATCACTCGCTCCGGCTCGAACCCGTTGGCGAGCTGGAAGCGCAGGACCGGATCGTGCAGCTTGCCGGCGATCACCTTGTCGAGATAATCCTGCGGCCCCTCGACCTTGCGGCGCAGGCGGCGGTAGTTCGGCATCCGCCCGGCAAACACGATCCCGGTAAGCTCGCGTGCTTCCGCCAGGGCGCGGCGTTCCTCGTAAAGCCGGCGCCCAATGCGCACTCCGCGGACCTTGGGATCGACGCACATCTCGTAACCATACAGCCAGTCGCCGGTGGGATCGTGGCGGCTGCCGTAACCATTGCCGGTGATCTCGTCCCAGTCATGCGGCTGGAAGGCGAGCGCCTGGGCGATCTGGATGGTCGCACAATAGCCGACGATCTGATCGTCGAGCAGGGCGACGAAGCAACCTTCGCGGAAATTGTTGATCTGGCCCCGAATCTCGCCATGCGTGTAGGCGGGCATGTCGTCGTAGACCCGGCGCACGAGGTCGGCGATGCCGCGAATGTCCTTGATCTTGGCGTTGCGGATTTCGAGCCGGCGGCGGCCGAACTTTTCCTCGGTCTTGCGGCGGGCGGGGCGCTTGGGGGCGGGCGTCTGGGCCATGATCTGTCCTTGCCAAGGGGCTATGACGGGCAAGGGCGCGGCACCCGTACGGTTCCGCGCCCTCCCGATTGTCTTCAGAGATAAGTGCCGCGTGGCGGCGGCTTCAAGCCTGGGCGGCCATTTCCTTTTCCAGCCCCTCGACGATCGCTTCGAAGAACTGTTCGGTGGTCATCCAGCTCTGGTTCGGGCCGATTAACAGCGCGAGGTCCTTGGTCATCTTGCCGCTTTCGACGGTCTTGACGCAGACCCGCTCCAGCGTCTCGGCGAAGGTCACGACTTCGGGCGTGTTGTCGAACCGGCCGCGATACATCAGCCCGCGGGTCCAGGCGAAGATGCTGGCGATGGGGTTGGTGCTGGTCGCCTTGCCTTCCTGATGCTGACGATAGTGGCGGGTCACGGTGCCGTGAGCGGCTTCCGCTTCCACCGTCTTGCCGTCGGGCGTCATGAGGACCGACGTCATCAGGCCGAGCGAGCCGAAGCCCTGCGCCACGACGTCCGACTGCACGTCGCCGTCATAGTTCTTGCAGGCCCAGACGAACTTGCCGTTCCACTTCAGCGCCGAGGCGACCATATCGTCGATCAGGCGGTGTTCGTAGGTGATCTTCGCTTCCTTGAACTTGTCCGCGAACTCGGTGTCGAAGATCTCCTGGAACAGGTCCTTGAAGCGGCCATCGTACTTCTTGAGGATGGTGTTCTTGGTCGACAGATAGACCGGCCAGCCGCGATCGAGCCCGTAATTCATGCAGGCGCGCGCGAAATCGCGGATCGAATCGTCGAGATTGTACATCGCCATGGCGACGCCGCTGGACTGGAATTCGTACACGTCGAGATCGATGTTCTCGCCGTTCTCGCCTTCGAACACGAGGCGCAGCTTGCCGGGGCCGGGGATCAGCGTATCCTTGGCGCGGTACTGGTCGCCGAAGGCATGGCGGCCGACCACGATCGGATCGGTCCAGCCCGGCACGAGGCGCGGCACGTTGTCGATCACGATCGGCTCGCGGAAGACGACGCCGCCGAGGATGTTGCGGATCGTGCCGTTGGGGCTGACCCACATCTTTTTGAGGCCGAATTCCTCGACCCGCTGTTCGTCGGGCGTGATGGTGGCGCATTTGACGCCGACGCCGTATTGCTTGATCGCATTCGCCGCGTCGACCGTGATCTGGTCCTCGGTCTCGTCGCGCTTTTCGATCGAGAGGTCGTAGTATTTCAGATCGATATCGAGATAGGGCAGGATCAGCCGTTCGCGGATCCACTGCCAGATAATCTTGGTCATTTCGTCGCCGTCGAGTTCGACGACCGGGTTCGCCACCTTGATCTTCGCCATGAGAGTCCTGTTCGGTTCGTGTGTTTGCGCCGCGCTTTAGCAGAGAGAGGCGCGAGGGCAAGGCAAGGCGGCCGAGCGCGTGGTATCCGGAGAAATATGGCCGTTCCCCTGCGGCAAGTTGTGTCGCAGTTTCGGACGGTTGGTAAAAGAGCCGTTGCGGCGCGGGATACCCGGCCCTACCTAACCGTCATTCCGCGTGACGCCATGCGGACTGTCCGCAGAGCGTTCAGAACATGCAAAACGCGCGCATTGCGAGGCCACTCATGCCATTTCGGGATTATTTGAACGGGAACCTGCGACCTGCGATGGAACATCGCCGGCTGCAGCTTTACGTCATCCTGTTCCTGGCGGATTGCGCGATCGTGTGGCTCAGTTTCCGGCTGGGCAGCGCGCTCGGCATCGGTGGATCGCCCAGCGGGCAGGCGATGCAGATCATGCAGATGGTGCTGCCGATCTTCGTAGTCATCGCGGCCTATAACCGCCTGTATTCGATCCGCGCGCTCGAACAGTTGCGATATGCCTTGGGGCGGCTGGTCACGGCGGTGGCCATATCTTCTATGCTGTTCCTGGTGGTGACGGTGTACGCCCGTACGAGCGACGAATTCCCGCGTGGGACCTTTTCGGTCTCGATCCTGGTCGCACTGGTGCTGATGGGTCTGGTAAGGGTCGGCGCCTATTACCTCATCCGCAATCACTTCGGCGGAAGGGTTCGCAGCGTGCTGGTGATCGACGATGGCGGTCCGCCGCTGAATTTTCCGAATGCGGACGTCGTCGCCGCCGATCCGACCCTGATCGCCAATGCCCATTCCGATCCGCGCGCGCTCGACATGATCGGGCAGGCAATGCGCAACATGGACCGGGTGATCGTGTCCTGCCCTGTCAAGCGGCGCCAGTTCTGGACCGCGATCATGCGGGCCGCCGGTGTGCATGGCGAGGTTGTTTCGGAATCGCTGCAGGAATTGGGCGCGCTCGCGCTCGAACGGGATCACGGATTCTCGTTTTTGGTCGTGTCGGCCGGGCCGCTCGGCCTGCGCGACCGGCTGGCGAAGCGGGCAATCGATCTCGCTTTCACGGTGCCGGCGCTGATCGTGCTTTCGCCGCTGATGCTGATCGTCGCGCTGCTCATCAAGCTGGAGGATGGCGGGCCGATCTTCTTCGTGCAGCCCCGCATGGGGCAGCACAATTGCATGTTCAACATGCTCAAGTTCCGCTCCATGCGCGTGGAAAAGCTCGATAACGACGGCGCCCGTTCCACCGCGCGCGACGATGATCGGGTGACGCGGATCGGCAAGTTCATTCGCCGGACGAGCATCGACGAATTGCCGCAATTGCTCAACGTCCTGCTCGCGGAGATGAGCCTCGTGGGTCCGCGCCCGCATGCGCTCGGTTCGCTGGCGAACGAGAAGCTGTTCTGGGAGATCGACCGGGATTACTGGCATCGCCATTCGCTCAAGCCCGGACTGACGGGGCTGGCGCAGATCCGGGGCTATCGCGGGGCGACGGAGACGGAAACCCATCTGACCGATCGGTTGCAGGCGGATCTCGAATATATCCGCACATGGACGCCGCTGGCCGATATCAAGATCATGCTGGCGACGGCGAGAGTGCTGGTTCACCCCAACGCATATTAGTCTGCGCGGGAGCGCTACCAGACGAGCACTGCGTTGGAACCGCGCCCGACGAAACCCGACGCAAAAATGGCGGCAGGCCGAAGCCCGCCGCCATTCTGCTGGTTCACGATCGAACGATCAGCTGTTGCGCGATTCCTGTATCGCGTCGCGGGTTTTCGGACCCTTCTGCGCATCCTGCGAAGGATTGTCCGACCCCACTTCGGGTTCGCGATTTTCGGGATCGGTCGCGCGGTTCAATTCTCCGCGCGAACCGACCTGGCGATTGACTTCGCCGCCTGACGAACTCGACTGCGACGGGGTCTCGCCCTCGGTGATCGCGTCGATCAGATCGTTGTCGGGGTGGCGGGACTGGCGTTCGGGCATTTGCATTCTCCTTTTGACCAACCAACGGGCCGGGCGACAGGAGAGTTCCGCGCAGCCCGCTCAGATCAGGCCGAGCTTCTCCAGCTTGCCCGCCAGCCGGCCCGGCATCACGTCGCCGATATCCTCGCCTGCGCCGAGATCCCGCGGCGGCTCGCCCTTGAGGTAGCGCCAGCCCTGATGCGCGCGTTTCGGGCGGGGCAGTACCGGGATCAATCGCGGTTCGAGATTGATGAACCAGCGGCCGTTATCCTGCTCCTCGAACCCGGTGATCGGCGAACGGGCGACGAGGTTGTGCTCGTGAATCCAGAACAGCGAACCGCCGATGCATTCCTCCCAGCGGGTCGGGCGGTAACGGGTGTTGACCGCCATGCGCGGCCGGTTGGCGTACCAGCTCTCGATGTCGGCGTAGCTCTTCGCGCCAAAGGCGATCTTGGTGAGGTTGAGGGGCATTCCTGTCGAGATAGGGCCTATCGCGCCCCGGACAAGAAACCCGCTTGGCCCCGATCAGTCCGAGGGCTGTGTTTCGTTGCCAATCCTGCAAACCGCAAAACCGGTCTTTCGTCAGGCTCCGGACGAACCGCTCGTCCGCTGCTCGCTTAGCCAACCACGCCGCTCGCCACCGCCAGACCGAGGAAGGCGAAGAAGCCCATCGAATCCGTGATCATCGTCACGAACACGCTGCTCGCGACGGCCGGGTCCTGCCGCAAGCGTTCGAACGCGACCGGCACGAGCACCCCGGCCAGCCCGGCAATCGCGACGTTGATGATCATCGCCGCGGCGATCACCGCCCCCAGCAGGGGCGTGAAGATCACCCCCGTGCCGAGCCCGATCAGCACCGCCACCGTCGCCCCGTTCAGCATCGCCACGCGAAACTCGCGCCACAGGATGCGCCCGGTGTTGGAGCGGGTGAGCTGGTTCATCGCGATCGCGCGCACCGTCACCGCCATGGTCTGGGTGCCGGCATTGCCGCCGATGCTGGCCACGATCGGCATCAGCACGGCGAGCGCCACCAATTGCTCGATCGCGGCGCCGAACATCGCGATGATGAAACTCGCGACCAGCGCCGTGCCGAGATTGGCGATCAGCCAGCGCACGCGGCTGGAATAGGCCTCCCGGATCGGTTCGTTGATGTCGCCTTCGCCGGCGCCGCTCATCAAGAGGGCGTCTTCACCCGCTTCCTCGGCGATGATGTGGACGATGTCGTCGACCGTCATCTGGCCGACCAGCCGTCCGTCCTCGTCGATCACCGCGGCGCTGATGAGGCCGTATTTCTGGAACATCAGCGCGACCTCTTCCTGGTCGAGCGTGGCGGGGACCAGCGTCTGGTCGCGCTTCATCACGTCGCCCAGGGGTACGGCGCGCGGCGTGCGCAGGATCCACGAAAGCTGGCACGTGCCGACCGGGTGGTGGCGCTGGTCGACCACGAACACCTCGAGGAACTCGTCGGGCAGGTTGCGGCCGTCGCGCAGGTAATCGATAAGGTCGCCGACCGTGATGTGTTCCGGCACCGCGACGAATTCGCGGCTCATCAGGCGGCCGGCGGTCTCCTCGGGGTAGGAAAGCGCGGTCTGGATCGCGATCCGGTCTTCGGGATCGAGTTCGGCGAGGATGGCGCGCTGGTCCGCCTCGTCGAGATCCTCGATCAGCTGGACCGCGTCGTCGGTTTCCAGCTGTTCGGCGATCTGCGCCACGGCGCCGGCCGGCAGCGCCTCCATCATCTCGTCGCGGACGTAGTCGTTGAGTTCGGCGACCACGTCCGACGTCATCAGGTCGGTAATGGCTTCAGCGAGGCGGTGCCGCGCATCCCGCTCCAGCAGTTCGAGGAGGTCGGCGACGTCGGCGGGATGGAGCGGTTCGACCAGCGCATAGACCGCGCCCTTGTCCCCCCCGTCGAGCGCATCTTCCACCGCGCGCACGAAATCGGGCTTGAGGGTGTTCTCCTCGTCCATCCGCGCGTCGTCGATCCGGTCGTCCGGGCGGCCGGCATCCTCCGGCGGTTCCCCGGTTTCGGGGGCCAGCATCACGTCATCGTCTGCGAAGGGGCGCTCGTCTTTCGCCATGGCGCCGCTCTAGGCGGGGAGGGGCGAAAAGCAAGCAGAGGGTGACACGCGGGCCGCAATACCTATGTAGGCGATCGAACAAACCAGGAGACTTGCCAGATGGCCGACAAACTGACTTTCACCCTCGACACCGGCAATGGGGAAGGCGGCGACGTCGTCATCAAGCTGCGTCCCGATCTCGCGCCGGGCCATGTGGAGCGGATCACGACGCTGGCAAACGAGGGTTTCTACGACGGCGTGGTGTTCCACCGCGTGATCCCCGGCTTCATGGCGCAGGGCGGCGATCCGACCGGCACCGGTATGAGCGGGAGCGACAAGCCCGACCTGAAGGCCGAGTTCAACAGCGAACCGCACACCCGCGGCACCTGTTCCATGGCCCGCACCCAGGCACCGGACAGCGCGAACAGCCAGTTCTTCATCTGCTTCGATGATGCCCACTTCCTCGATGGGCAATACACCGTCTGGGGCCAGGTCGAGAGCGGCATGGAACATGTCGACGCGCTGCCCAAGGGCGAACCGCCGCGCGATCCGGGCAAGATCGTCAAGGCGAGCGTTTCCTGATCGGTCATACCGAACCACCAGGCATTCGACAGGATTGGCGGCGGCTCCGTGCGGGCCGCCGCTTTCCGTTTGGTTCGCCGTCAAATGCTTGCGTCGCCCCCGCCGGGGCAAGGGCGAAGGCAGCGATATTCTTGATTAAACATTGTCAGTTTCGGAAACGCGATGCCCTCGCACGAGTAAGCTTCATATGACCAAGACCATGCTCGCTGAAAACCCGGCACAATCACGTGAAGCCTTCGAAGACCGTATCCGTCTTCCCGACTTCCCCTGCGTGGGTGCGAAATCCGCGTTGGCGAACGGGCGACTCGTCGTGCGCCATGCGCGCGACCTGCTCAGCGCGTGGAACGACCTCGAGATCCACGACGCACTGCTGGAATGGGCCGATCGCGACGATCCGCCGAGCGCCTTTCGCTCGCTCGCGGTGATCTTCGATGGGCCGCGCGACCTTTCGGAAGCCGAGTTCGAGCAGGCGATGTGGCAGCGGCTGCAATCGCTGGCGGACAAGGATGCATGGCGCGGCCTGCCTTATGACGAGAGCGTCGGCGCCGATCCGACCAAACCGGATTTCTCGCTGAGCTTCGGCGGGCAGGCATTCTTCGTCGTCGGCCTGCATCCCCATGCCTCGCGGCCGGCGCGGCGGTTCGACCAGCCGATCCTCGTGTTCAATCTGCACAACCAGTTCGAATGGCTGCGCGCCGAAGGCCGGTACGAGCGGATGCGCGAGGCGATCCTGTCACGCGATCTCGATCTTGCCGGCAGTATCAATCCCATGCTCGCCCGGCATGGCGAGGATAGCGAGGCGCGGCAATATAGCGGCCGCGTGGTGGGCGAGGATTGGGAGTGCCCCTTCCGCGATCCGCGCGCATGACCGAAATACAGCGGATCGAGCCCCGCAGCGGCGTCGCGTTCGAATTGCGCGAAGGGCAGACCCTCACCGTGATCGACCCGGAAGGCGCGCAGGTGTCCGACTTGCTTGCCTATAGCCTCGTTGACGTGCGCGAGGTGATCTCAAACGGGCGGACTTTCGATTACGAGGAAACCATCCGCCTTACCGCCGGCAATACGCTCTGGTCGAACCGGTCGAACCGGATGCTCGAAATCGTCGAGGATACGGTGGGCACGCATGATTTCCTGCTTACCCCGTGCAGCGTCGCGACCTTCGAACATTTCTACCCCGGCAAGCCGGTCCATCGTGGCTGCTTCGGCAATCTTGCCGCGGCGCTCGAGCCTTATGGCATCACGGAAGACGATATTCCCTGCGCTTTCAACGTGTTCATGAACGTACCTGTCGACGGTTCGAACGGGCGCCTGTCGGTCGAGACCCCGCCGAGCAAGGCGGGCGACAGGATCGTGCTGAAGGCCTTGATGGACTGCGTGATCGGGCTGACCGCGTGTTCGGCCTATGCCTCGAACGGCGGCAGCTTCAAGCCGATCGACTACCGCATCGACTAGCTTCGATCGGTTGCGGGCGGGCGGCAAATCCCGTAAGGGCGGCGCTTCCATGAAAGCGACCACCCCTCCCAAGACCTACCGGGTCAAGAGCTTCGGCTGTCAGATGAACGTCTATGACGGCGAGCGTATGGCAGAGATGCTGGGCGCACGCGGCATCGTGCCCGCGCCCGAAGGCGAGGATGCCGATCTCGTCGTCCTCAACACCTGCCACATCCGCGAAAAGGCGGCGGAGAAGGTCTATTCCGACATCGGCCGTATTTCCAAGGCAGGCGCGGCGGCGGGCAAGCAACCGTTGATCGCGGTGGCCGGCTGCGTGGCGCAGGCCGAGAGTGAGGAGATCATGGCGCGGGCGCCGGCGGTCAGCATGGTGGTCGGCCCGCAGGCCTATCACCGCCTGCCGGACATGCTCGACCGGGCGGTGCTGGGCGAACGGGCGACCGACACCGACATGCCCGCCATCGCCAAGTTTGCCGCACTGCCGCCCCGCCGGCGGACCGCGCCCGCGAGTTTCCTGACCGTGCAGGAAGGGTGCGACAAGTTCTGCACCTATTGCGTGGTGCCCTACACGCGCGGCGCGGAAATATCCCGCCCTTACAGCGATCTGGTAACTGAAGCGCGCAAACTGGTCGAAGCCGGGGCGAAGGAGATCACCCTGCTCGGCCAGAACGTGTCGGCATGGTCGGGCGAGAATGAGCATGGCCACACGGTCGGCCTCGCCGGTCTCATCCGCGATCTGGCGAAGGTCGATGGCCTCGCGCGGATTCGCTACACCACCAGCCACCCCGCCGACATGGACGACGCCCTGATCGCCGCGCATGGCGAGATCGACGCGCTGATGCCGTTCCTGCACCTGCCCGTGCAGGCGGGCAGCGACCGGGTGCTCAAGGCAATGAACCGCAGCCACACGGCGGACAGCTATTTGCGGCTGCTCGAGCGGTTCCGTGCGGCGCGCCCCGACCTCGCGCTGTCGGGCGACTTCATCGTCGGCTTTCCGGGCGAGACCGAAGCCGAGTTCGAGGAGACCCTCGCTCTGGTTGATGCGGTCGGATATGCGCAGGCGTTCAGCTTCAAATACTCGCCGCGCCCCGGCACCCCGGCCGCCGCGATGGACGGACAGGTGCCGAAAGAGGTGATGGACGACCGGCTTCAACGCCTGCAGGCTGCGCTTAATCGCGACCAGCTGGCGTTCAACCAGCGCAGCGTCGGCAGACGTTGCGAAGTCCTGGTGGAGCGCAAGGGCAAGCACCCCGGCCAGTGGCTCGGCAAGACGCCGTGGTTGCAGAGCGCCTGGTTCGAAGGCGCGGCGGCAATCGGTGATCTGGTTCAGGTCGATCTGGTGGAGGCGGGGCCGAACTCGCTCAGCGCCCGGCTGCGCGAACCGGTGACGGCCTGACTTTTCACCGCCGGAACACGGCGCTCTCTTGCCAAGTTTTTCCAGACGCTTACTTTCGGTATCATTGATCGAAAGGAGCGCATGGCCCGCAAACCCACACCGAAGGATGCAACCGCCTTCAGCCCGTCACCCAGCCCGCAGCGCGAGATCCGCCGTGCGCAGGTCGATGTCAGCTTCGACAATCAGAGCCTGCTCGGGGCGCTGTTCGGGCAGTTCGACGCCAATCTGGTGCAGGTGGAAAACCGGCTTGGGGTCTTCATCTCGGCACGCGGCAACCAGCTTCATATCGAAGGCCCGGAAGACAGCGTCGCCCGTGCGCGCGACGTTCTCAAACGCATGTACGACCGGCTCGCCATCGGGCAGGATCTCGATCAGGGCACGATCGAGGCGCTGATCGCCATGTCCGACCAGCCGACGCTGGACGGGATCGTGGACACCGACCTCAAGGGTCCGCCGATCATGATCCGCACCCGCCGCAAGACGATCGTGCCGCGCAGCGCGACGCAGGCGAACTACATGCGCAGCCTGGCGCGGGACGATATCATTTTCGCGCTCGGCCCGGCGGGGACGGGCAAGACCTATCTTGCCGTCGCGCAGGCCGTGGCGCAGTTGATGACCGGCAGCGTGCAGCGCTTGATCCTCTCGCGCCCCGCCGTGGAGGCGGGGGAGAAGCTCGGCTTCCTGCCCGGCGACATGAAGGACAAGGTCGACCCCTATCTGCGGCCGCTCTACGATGCGCTGTACGATTGCATGCCGCCCGAACAGGTGGAACGGCGGCTGGCCTCGGGCGAGATCGAGATCGCGCCTATCGCCTTCATGCGCGGGCGGACGCTGGCGGACGCCTTCGTCATCCTCGACGAGGCGCAGAACACCACGCGCGAGCAGATGAAGATGTTCCTCACCCGCTTCGGCCAGAACAGCCGCATGGTCATTTGCGGCGATCCGCGGCAGGTCGACATTCCCGGCGGCGACCGGATGAGCGGCCTGGCCGATGCGGTGGAAAAACTGGAAGGCGTCGACGGCTTCGGCACCATTCGCTTCACCGTGGCCGACGTGGTGCGCCACCCGATAGTGGGGCGGATCGTGGAGGCGTATGAGGGGCAGGGCGCTTGACCTGCCGGTAGCAAGTAATGGAACTCGATACCGAAATAGATGGCTGGCCCCCTGCCGATTGGGGCGGTTTGGTCGAACGTGCGGCTGCCGCGACACGGCAACTCGAACCCGCGCTCGCCCATCCGCGTCTGACGGCTTCGGTCCTGTTTACCTCCGATGAGGAAGTTCACACCCTCAACCGCGAGTGGCGCGGGAAGGACCGGCCGACCAATGTGCTGTCCTTCCCCATGCTGGCGCGTGACGGACTGCTCGCCCTTGCGCCGGACGGCCCGCCGGAAATGCTCGGCGATCTGGCACTGGCTTGCGAAACCTGCGTGCGCGAGGCGGCGGAGAAGGGCGTCAGCCTCGAACACCATGCCGCGCATCTGCTGGTCCACGGCTTTCTCCACCTTGCCGGACACGACCATGTCGACAGCGACGCGCAGGCCGAGGGGATGGAGGCGCTGGAGATTGCGGCGCTTGCCAAAATGGGTATCGCGGACCCATATCGGGATCGCGATTGGAAGGAGCGCGTTTGAGGGCCATGCCCGATTCGACATCACCCGCGGGAGAAGCGGAAAGTAGCGGCGGGTTCTGGCCCGCACTCCGCAAATTGTTCGATAACGACAGTTCCGAACGCTCGCTGCGCTCCCAGCTCGAAGAGGCTATCGACGAGCATGAGGGCGAGAACGGCGAGGATGACGATACCGATCGCGGCAAAGGCGATCTGTCCGGCGTCGAGCGTCAGATGCTGCGCAACCTCCTCCATTTCAGCGAACACGATGCCGACGATGTCGCGGTTCCGCGCGGCGAGATCATCGCCATCAACGCGGATGCGACGTGGGAGGAACTGGTCGCCGCGTTCTCCGAACACGGCCATTCGCGCATGCCCGTCTATCGCGACCAGCTCGACGATGTAGTGGGCATGGTCCATATCAAGGACGTGTTCCCATACCTCGCCGAACGCAAGGAGCCGCCGGCCGACTGGACCGTGTTGATGCGCCAGCCGCTCTACGTGCCGCAGACCCGCAACGCGCTCGACGTGCTGGCCGACATGCGCCAGCAACGCATGCATCTCGCCATCGTGCTGGACGAATTCTCGGGCACCGACGGGCTGATCACGATCGAGGATCTGGTCGAGGAAATCGTCGGCGATATCGAGGACGAGCACGACGACGCGCCCGAAGAATGGATCGTCCCCATCGGTGACGGCATGTGGGACTGCGATGCCCGCGCCGAGCTGGAGGATGTGGCCGACATGGTCGACAAGCGGCTGGCCGAAGTGCAGGAATCGGTCGACACGCTGGGCGGGCTGGCGTTCGTCCTCGCCGAACAGGTGCCGCAGGTCGGCCGGGTGCTCGAACACCCCAGCGGGTGGCGCATCGAGATCACCGATGGGGACGAGACCCATGTCACCCGCCTGCGCCTGCATCAGCCGGAACCGGTAGCGGAAGAGGCATGATGCGAGCCGCACTTCCCGATATGCCAAACCGCCGGGCCTGACGCGAATGGCGGTCCGTCGTCTCCCTCCCTTGCGCGCGCTCGAAGCGTTCGTGCGGACCGTGCGCCTCGGTTCGGCGCGCGCGGCGGCGGACGAGTTGGGCCTCAGCCCGTCTGCCCTGTCGCGCCGGATCGGCAATCTGGAAGAGTTCGTGGGCAAGAAGCTGTTCACCCGCGCGCGGCAATCGATGCAGCTGACGGATGACGGGCACGCCTTCTACGAGGCGGTCAATCCCCAGCTTGAGGCGCTGGCCCGGGCGGTGGAGGCGCAGTCGGACAATCTCTCCTTGCTGCGGCTGCATTTGGGCGTCCTGCCGCTGTTCGGAACCCAGCGGCTGTTTCCCAAGCTGGGCGAATTGCGGCGGCGGCATCCCCTGCTGCATATCGACATCGATACCGGCCCCCATCTGGAAGACCGGGTGGGCGATACGCTCGACGCGGCGATTATCCTGTCGCGCGGCCCGGCGGCGGGATTGCATGCCGTCCGGCTGGACTACAACAAGGTCCATGCCATCTGCAGCCCCGACATTGCCGAGCGGATGGGCGACACGCCGGACGCGGCCAAACTCGCGCGGCAGACCTTCATGGTCCATCAGGAACTGCCCAACAGTTTCAATGCGTGGAAGGCGGCGGTCGGCTTCCCCGATCTCGATCCGGTGGCGATCGACCATTTCGATTCGGGCCAGCTCATGCTGGAGGCGGCGGCGCAGGGGTTCGGCATCGCGATCATGCACGACGATCACTTGCGGCGCGCCGCCGATGGCCGGCTGGCCCGGCTGTTCGATGTCGAGGTGGAAAGCCCCTACAGCTACTGGTTCGTATGCAAGCCGACCGCGCTGGAGGAACGGCCGGTCCGGCTGTTTCACGACTGGCTGGTGGGCGCCAACCTCTAGTCCGCGCCGTCCTCACGCGGCGGCGGGGCGGAATAGCGGATTGCGTCGACCGTGTGCGAAAAGTCGCGCAAGGGCTTGCCGCGCGTTTCGACCAGCTTCGCCTCGATCTCCTGCCGCGCCCTGGCGGCGATCGCCTTGCGGCCGCGGAATTCTTCCGGCGAAAACGGGTCGAGATAGTGGATCGTCAACACGAACGAACCGGGCCGGGCCATGATGCGCCTGGCGTTGTTCGCGCCGCTTTCCTCGCCCACCCAGCCGATCTCCTCGGCCACCGGACCGTAATCGACAACGCAGGGCTGGACGAGGACGCCGGGCGGCGGCGGTTCGAGGACCGAGAGCATGGAGGATTTGAAAGGCAGCAGCGATTGCCCGTCGGTCACCGTGCCTTCGGGAAACACGGTGACCGACCAATTGTCGACCAGCGCGTCTTTCAAGGCATTGATCTGGTCGGCGACGCTCAACCGGTTCTCCCGCTTGACGAACACCGTCCGGTTGAGGCTGCACAGCCAGCCGATCACCGGCACCTCGCCCAGTTCCTGCTTGGCGACGAAAGCGGTGCCGCTTGCCCCGGCAAGCGCGAGAATGTCGATCCAGGAGACGTGGTTGGCGATGAAGAACACGTCTCGCCGCAACGGTGCGCCCACGATCCGGACCCGCGCGCCGACCACCCATGCGGTGTAGCGCAGGAAGTACATCGGGAAGGGCGAGCCGTAGGCGAACAGGCGGTAAAGGTAATGGAGCGGCACGAAAATGAGCAGCAGCACCACGATGCCGAGCGCCCGCAGCGCAAAGCGCACCCAGCCGGCCGGGCTCAATCGGGGCGGTTCACCCCGCATCGCGGCGAGGCGCCGCTCGGAATAGCGGCGGGGGCCGTCATTCCTCCCGGTCGAGGCGGACACCATAAAGCTCCATCCGATGATCGACCAGCCGGTAGCCGAGTTTCTCCGCGATCTGCTTCTGCAGGGCTTCGAGTTCCGGATCGACGAATTCGACCACCTTGCCGCTTTCGACATCGATCAGATGGTCGTGATGGGCTTCCGGCGCTGCTTCATAGCGGGCGCGGCCATCGCCGAAATCGTGCCGGTCAAGGATGCCGGCTTCCTCGAACAGGCGCACGGTGCGATAGACGGTGGCGATCGAGATTTTCGGATCGATCTCGCTCGCCCGGGCGTGCAGCAATTCGACGTCGGGGTGATCGTCGCTGTCGGAAAGAACCTGCGCGATGACGCGCCGCTGCTCGGTAATGCGAAGGCCCTTGTCGTGGCAAAGCTGTTCGAGATCGATGCGTTGCTGCAAGATCAATCCTTGTCTGACGTTTGGCGGTAGAACGAATGACGCCCCGCACCCTTATCGGGCCGGGGCGTCGTTCTCAAGCTGTCGGATGGGTCAATTGGTTTCGGCGGCCTTGCGGCGGCCACGCTTCTGACCGGGCTTGCGACCAAGGCCGATCTTGTGCGCCAGATCGCGCCGGGTCTCGGCATAGGCGGGGGCGACCATCGGATAATCCGACGACAGGTCCCACCGCTGGCGATATTCTTCCGGCGACATTTCGTGTTCGGTCGACAGGTGCCGTTTCAGCATCTTCATCTTCTTGCCGCAGTCGAGGCAGACGAGATGGTCTTTCTTGACCGAAGAACGCACCGAAACGGCCGGCTCGGGCCGCTCCTCTTCCGTCTCCACCGGCTCGCCCAGGCCGGAAAGGGCCGAATAGACATTGGAGATAAGCGTCGGCACGTCCGCGACTTCGACATTGTTGTTGGACACATGGGCCGCAACGATATCCGACGTCAGGGTAATTAGTGTCTCGTTCATATCCGTCTCGAATTCTTTCATGTAAATCGTCCTCTTATTTGGCGAGGTAGTGACGGTTACGACCGGTGTCCATAGCGAGTGTAAAATATGTTGTAGTCAGTGCCAATTTCGATCTGTCAGGATTGGCGTTTGTCCGTTTAGGGGCGGCCGATGCGGGGCGTTGCCAACTATAGGTTCTTGGCGAAGGTCAATGCATCCACGCTCGTGCCTGTCAGAGTGCGGTAGTAGTTCGGCCGCTGGCCAATTTGGTCGAAGCCGCATTGGCGGTACAATCGTTCTGCCGGATTATCGCACCGCATTTCAAGGAACACCCGGGCGACGCCCTTGTCCCGTGCATTGTCGAGAAAGCGCAGGAGCAGCTTGCGGCCCAGCCCCTTGCCTTGCGCTTCGGGTTTGACGGCGAGCAGCAGCAATTCCTCCTCGTCCAGCACCCGCCGCGCCAGGACGAAGCCCGCGGCGGGCCGGTCGGCGGTCGGTTCCTCGCCGCACTCGTCCACGAGCAGGTAGTAGGTCGAGGGGAGGCGCAGGGAATCCACGACCTGCTGGCGGGTCCATGCCTCGCGCCAGTGCGGATCGAACGCCTCGTCCATCACCGCCATCAACTGGTCGAGTTCCGTCATTGCGCGGGCCTTTGCGCATCGGGCGCACGACCGTAGATCGGTGCGAGGTCGGCGGTCAGAGAATGGCTCGGGAGGGCGAGAACGTCCCGCGCATCGGGAAGAAGGTGCAGGGCCGCCGCCTCGGGGCCATCCTGCGCCATCAGCTCCTCCGCCCGGTTGCC
Source organism: uncultured Erythrobacter sp. (assembly GCA_947501005.1). Classification (GTDB taxonomy): domain Bacteria; phylum Pseudomonadota; class Alphaproteobacteria; order Sphingomonadales; family Sphingomonadaceae; genus Qipengyuania. The sequence goes on from CANMTU010000001.1 coordinate 1,053,907, forward strand.
GGCGGCGAACGTGCCGGCATTGTCGCGCCGCGCTTCCTCCGGGGTTTGCGACAGGGGAAGGCCCGTCGCCTTTCCCTCCGCATCGAACGCCTGGACGAACCATTGGCCGTGCCCGCCATTCATGCATACGGTGACCGGCCCCGGTCTGCGTCGCCCCGCCATCGCCGCCACCAGGGCGAGCGTCGGATAGCCGCTTACTTCGGCATTCCAGCCGATGCCGAGCGCGCGGGCGGTCGCCAGCCCGATGCGCACGCCGGTGAAACTGCCGGGGCCGAGCGAGACGCGGATATGCGCCGCCCGGCCCTTGTCCGGCAATTCGGCGATCATCGGAACCAGCCGTTCCGCATGGCCGCGCCCGAGCACCTCGTGACGATGGTCGAGGAGCGTATCGTCCTCGAACAGGGCGACCGAGCAGGCCTCGGTCGCGGTTTCTATCGCCAGCATTCGCATCCCACCGCGCTTAGCGCGGCAGATGCCGGCTCTACAAGTCAGGCGATGCGGTTGAACTTGCCGAAATCAGGGCGCGGGCTGCGCTCGAATATGGTCGACCTGTCGCCATGGCCGATCGAGCAGATCCAGTCGGCCCGGTAATTCGGCTCGTCCGCGAAGAAATCCCGGGTGACGGCATCGAGATCGACGCCCGACATCGGCCCGCAATCGAGGCCCAGCGCCCGTGCCGCGATCATCAGATAGGCGCCCTGTAGGGCCGAGTTGCGAAATGCGGCCATCTCGCGCTTTTCCCTGTCGCCTTCGAACCAGCTCCTGGCGTCCGTATGGGGGAACAGCCACGGCAATTGTTCGTGGAAATCGACATCGTAACCGATGATGACGCAGACCGGCGCGGTCCGCACCTTGTCCTTGTTCTGCTCATCGGCATGGGCGGCGAGGCGATCCTTCGCCTCCTGCGAGTGGCACCACACGAACCGGCCGGGCTGCATGTTGGCCGAGGTCGGCCCCATCTTGAACAGCTCGTAGATCTCCTCGATCTGTTCCTGCGACACTGCCTTGTCGTGCCAGCCATTATAGCTGCGCGCCGCGCGGAAGATCTGGTCCAGCGCGGTGCCCGAAAGGGGGGTGTCGAAATCTTGGTCGCTCATCGAAATCCTCTGCTGACGCCCTCAGGCTGCGCGGACTTCAACGACCTCCGGCACGTAATGTTTCAGCAGGCCTTCGATCCCGTGCTTCAGCGTGGCGCTCGACGAGGGGCAGCCGGAGCAGGCGCCCTGCATCTGGAGATAGACCACCCCGTCGCGATATCCGCGATACTGGATGTCGCCGCCATCGCCGGCCACAGCCGGGCGGACGCGGGTTTCGAGCAGTTCGTTGATCTGCGCGACGATATCCTCGTCCTCGGCGCGTTCCTCCACCAGCATCGCATCGTCTTCGGGTGGCACCGCGATCCCGCCGGCGGTGCCGGGCGCGAACAAAGGCGCCTCGGATACGAAGTGGTCAAGCAGGATCGCCAGGACCTGCGGCTTCAGGTCGGTCCACGAAACGCCGGGGGCCGAGGTCACGGTGATGAAATCGCCGCCGAAGAACACGTTGGTCACCTCGCCCAGGTCGAAGATCGCCTGCGCCAGCGGGCTCGCCTCGGCCGCCTCGGGCGTCGCGAATTCGCGCGTCCCGCTGGCCATGACCGCGCGTTGCGGCAGGAATTTGAGGCTGGACGGGTTCGGGGTGGTTTCGGTCTCGATATACATGGCTGTTATGTAGGGGCGGGCGGGGCGGCCCACAAGCGCGCGCGGGCGACGGATATTCACTGGTGCTTCAGACCGCCAATCCTATATCACCGCGCATGACAGATACCTCGCGCGCCGTGCGGCGTTTCGCGCTTTTCCTTCCCGCAGCCGTTCTGCTCGCCACCCAGCCGGTGCTGGCGCAGGAACAGGTGCCGGTTCCCGCCTCGATCCAGACCGAAGGCGAGGTCCCGTGGATCTACGAAGGCAGCGACGTTCCGCGCGACGAGGAATGGGCTTTCGGCGAACTGGATAATGGCCTGCGTTACGGTGTGCGGGAGAACGGCGTGCCGCCCGGGCAGGTTTCCATCCGCGTGCGGATCGATGCCGGTTCGCTTTACGAGAAGGACAGCGAGCGTGGCTTCGCCCATCTGCTCGAACATCTGCTGTTCCGCGAAAGCCAGTATCTCGGCCAGGCCGAAGCCATTCCCACCTGGCAGCGCCTCGGCGCGACCTTCGGCAGCGACACCAATGCCGAGACCAGCCCGACGCATACGGTGTTCAAGCTCGACCTGCCCTCCGCCGATCCGGCGAAGCTGCGCGAAAGCATGAAGCTGCTGTCGGGCATGGTGCGCGCGCCGGTGCTCTCGACCCAGAACGTGAATGCCGAAGTCCCCATCGTGCTGGCGGAAAAGCGCGAACGCGGCGGGCCGGGCGAACGGGTGAGCGAGCAGACCATGAAGACCCTGTTCGCCGGCCAGCGGCTGGCCGAGCGGATCACCATCGGCACGGAAGACAGCCTGAAGGCGGCGACCGGTGCATCGGTCCAGGCGTTCTACGATCGCTGGTATCGGCCGGAAAATACGGTCATCTCGGTCGTCGGAGATATGGACCCGGCCGTGTTCGCCTCGGCGATCGAGGAGTATTTCGCCGGCTGGCAGGGCAAGGGCCCGGCGGCCAGGGCGCCCGATTTCGGCGATCCCGTGGCACCCCGGGGCGTAAAAGCAAGCAATCCGGTGGGCGAGGTCAAGGTGATCGTCGAGCCCGACCTGCCGCGCGCCTTCACCTATGGCATCATGCGGCCGTGGCGGCCGGTGAACGACACGATCGAATACAATGAGGGCCGCCTGCGCGAACAACTGGCGCTGGCTCTTATTAATCGCCGGCTGGAGGCACGCGCGCGGGCGAACGGCAGCTTTCTTTATGCGCAGGCCAACGAATCCAAGATCAGCCGCTCGACCCATGCGACGCTGGTGACCTTCGCCCCGCTGAGCGAGGACTGGAAAGGCTCGCTCGCGGAAATTCGCGCCGTGATCGCGGATGCGACGACCAATCCGCCGACCGAAGAGGAAATCGCTCGCGAACTGGCGGAAATGCAGGTGGTTTATCAGAACATGGTCGAGCAGCGCTCGGTCATGGCGGGATCGCTGCTGGCTGACGATCTGGTCAACGCGGTCGACATCCGCGAAAGCGTGGCCGCGCCCGAAACCTTCCTGATGGTCTTCAATTCGATGAAGGACACGGCGACGCCGCAGGTCGTGCTGGACGAGACGAAGAAGCTGTTTTCGGGCGACGTGATCCGTGCGGTCTACATCACCCCCGATGCGAAGGAAGCGACCGACAAGGCAGTGCGCAAGGCCATGCGCGCCAAGGTCAAGGCGGACGACAGCGCCCGGCTTACCGCCAGCGCCATCTCCTTCGAAGACCTTCCCCCGGTCGGCGAACCGGGCGAGATCGTCGCCCGCGAACAGCACGCCCTGCGCGACAGCGAACTGATCACCTTCGCCAACGGGGTGCGCGCCATCGTCTGGCCGACCAAGGACGAACCGGGCCGCGTTTCGGTGAAGGTCAATTTCGGCGCCGGCTACCGCGCGTTCACGCCGGAAGAGGCGCCCTATATCTCGCTCGGTCAATCGGCACTGGTGGGGTCGGGCGAGGGAGAGCTTGGACAGGAAGAGCTCGACCGGATCACCACCGGGCGCAAGATCGGCTTCGATTTCGGCGTGGATGACGGCAAGTTCACCTTCGCCGCCCAGACGCGGCAACAGGACCTCGACGACCAGCTCTACCTCTTTGCCGCCAAGTTCGCGATGCCCCGCTGGGACGTGAGCCCGCTGATTCGCACCAAGGCGGCCAACCGGCTGGCCTATGAAAGCTTCGTCACCAGCCCCGCCGGCGTCATCAATCGCGACCTCGAATATTTGCTGACCGGCCGGGATGCGCGCTTCGCCATGCCGACCCCGGCACAGCTCGACGCGACGACGGCGGAGGGTTTCCGCGAGGTATGGGAGCCGATCCTCACGCGGGAAGGGCCGATCGAGATCCTCATCGCCGGCGATTTCGAGCGGGAGCAGACCGTGGAAACGCTGCGCAAGACCTTCGGCGCGCTGCCGCCGCGCGAACCGATCGCGGCCGACGTGCTGGCGCGCGCGGTCGAGTTTCCCGAACCGGGCGAGACCGTGGTGAAGACCCACCGCGGCGATGCCAACCAGGCCGCCGCCGTGATCGCCTGGCCGAGCGGGGCGGGGCTTGAGAACATCCGCGAATCACGCCAGCTCGAAATTCTCGTCCAGGTGTTCAACAACCGCCTGCTCGAGGCGATGCGCGAACGCGCCGGCGCAAGCTACGCCCCGGTCGTGCGGTCCGACTGGCCAACCCAGATCGACAGCGGCGGCCGGATCGCCGCGCTGGCACAGCTGCGCCCGCAGGATGTGCCGGCCTTCTTCGCCGAGGCGGACAGGATCGCGAGCGATCTCGCGACAACGCCGCCGACGCCCGAGGAATTGCAATTGGTGACCGAGCCGCTGCGCAATTACTACACCCGCATCCAGAGCGGCAATTACTTCTGGATGCTGGAGATGGACGGCAGCAGCACCGATCCCCGCCGCGTCATGGCCCTGCCGACCCTGGTGCAGGATTATTCGCAGACCACGCCCGACGTGATGCTGGCACTGGGCACCAAGTATTTCGGCGGAACCCCCGGCTGGCGGCTCGCCGTCATTCCCGAAGGCCAGACGCTTGCCACGGCGGTCGCGTCGGACGGTGCCGCCGCGCCTGCCACCGGTCGCTAGGGCCGATCACCGCAATCGCGGTTTTACGTGGGCCAAGCAAATGCTGCTTGTGCGATAAGGCAGGCTCGTCTTGCCTCGATCGCGAGGGCAGCATTCTAACCGACGGACGGAATTGAGATCGATGGCACGCGAATGGGCACCGGACAGCTGGCAGGGTTTCGAAGCGCGGCATCTGCCGCGCTACCAGGATGCCGGGGCCTTGCAGGCAGTCGAGGCGACGCTGTCGAGCCACCCGCCGCTCGTCTTCGCGGGGGAGGCGCGGGCGCTGAAGGCCGATCTTGCCGAAGTGGCCGCGGGCAGGGCCTTCCTGCTTCAAGGCGGCGACTGTGCGGAAAGTTTCGCCGAGTTCCATCCCAACAACATCCGCGATACCTTCCGTGTCCTCTTGCAGATGGCGGTGGTGATGACCTTCGCCAGCAAGCAGCCGGTGGTAAAGGTCGGCCGCATGGCGGGCCAGTTCGCCAAGCCGCGCAGTTCGGACACCGAAACGCAAGGCGACGTCACCCTGCCGAGCTATTTCGGCGACAATGTCAACGGGATCGAGTTCGACGCGGCCGCCCGTTCGACCGATCCGCAGCGTATGGTGCGCGCCTATTTCCAGGCTTCAGCCACGCTCAACCTGCTGCGCGCCTTTGCCGGCGGCGGCTATGCGAATTTGCGGCAGGTCCATCAATGGACGCTCGATTTCATGGGCCGCAGCCCGTGGGCCGACAAGTTCGCGCAGACCGCCGACCGGATCGGAGAGGCGCTCGATTTCATGGAAGCCTGCGGCATCGATCCCGCTACCGTGCCGCAATTGCAGGGCACCAGCTTCTTCACCAGTCACGAGGCGCTGCTGCTGCCTTACGAACAGGCGATGACCCGGCGCGACAGCCTGACCGGCGACTGGTACGATTGCTCCGCCCATATGCTGTGGATCGGGGACCGCACCCGGTTCGAGGGCAGCGCCCATGTCGAGTTCGCGCGCGGCATCGGCAATCCGATCGGCATGAAGTGCGGGCCGAGCCTGGAGACTGACGCGCTGCTCAAACTGCTCGACACGCTCAACCCCGCTCGCGAGCCGGGGCGCATCACGCTCATCAGCCGGTTCGGGCACGACAAGGTCGAGGACGGCCTGCCCCGCCTCGTCCGTGCGGTGCAGCGTGAAGGGCATCCGGTGGTGTGGAGCTGCGATCCGATGCACGGCAACGTCGTCAAGTCGGAAAGCGGCTACAAGACCCGGCCGTTCGATCGCATCCTGGCCGAAGTGCGCGGCTTCTTTGCCGTCCACCGGGCCGAAGGAACCCATGCCGGCGGCATCCATGTCGAGATGACCGGGCAGGACGTGACCGAATGCGTCGGCGGCGCGGTCGCCATTACCGACGATGCGTTGAAGGATCGCTATCACACGCATTGCGACCCGCGCCTCAACGCCGCGCAATCGCTCGAACTGGCATTCCTGATCGCGGAAATGATCAACGCCGAACACGCGCAGCAGCGCGCGGACGCGGCCTGACCGGCGGCGACCACGCGGCACCGGACCCATTTGATGGAACGTTCGTTTGACCTGCAACGCGATGTCTTGCGTTGGACGAAGGTTGCTCTTCCCCGGCGACCGCAGGAAAGAGGGGCCAATGTCTCAGGCACGAGCGAAGAACACCGCCGAAAACCCTGAACGCGCGGCGGCTTTCGCAGCCGTTCGCGGGCTCAGCGAAGCGTTGGCCGCGCCCTTGTCGGATGCGGATGCGACGATCCAGTCGATGGAAGACGCCTCGCCCGCCAAGTGGCACCTCGCACATACGACATGGTTCTGGGAAACCTTCCTGCTGCGCGACAACAAGCCCGGCTACCGCCTGTTCGACGAGGCTTACCCCTTCGTCTTCAACTCCTATTACGAGGCGGAGGGGGAGCGGATCAGACGGTTCTCGCGCGGGATGCTGTCGCGCCCCACGCTCGACGATATTCTCGCCTGGCGCGAGCACGTGAATGCCGAAATGGCGCCGCTGCTGGATGACGAGCGGCTCGCCCCGCTGATCGATCTCGGGCTGGCGCACGAACAGCAGCATCAGGAATTGCTGCTGACCGACATCAAGCATGCCCTGTTCCAGAATCCGCTCGGACCGGCGATGTGGGATCGCGCTGCTGATCCTGCTCCCGGGGCGCGCGAGGACGGCTGGTATTCCCATCCCGGCGGCATCGCCCGCATAGGCCATCAGGATGGTGGCTTCGCTTTCGATTGCGAGGGGCCGGCCCATCGCGTGCTGCTCGAACCCTTCGCGCTCGCCATTTCGCTCGTCACCAATGGCGAATGGGATGCCTTCATCGCCGATGGCGGATACGAGACGGCCGCTCTCTGGCTGTCCGACGGGTGGGCTTGGGTCAACAAAAACCGGGTCCGCGCGCCCGCCTATTGGCGCGAGGATGCGTACTTTGCCCATTCCGGCTGGCAGACCCGCGATGCCGATGCGCCGGTTACCCATATCTCCTATTACGAAGCGGATGCGTTCGCCGCATGGGCCGGCCACCGCCTGCCGACCGAGTTCGAATGGGAAGCCATCGCGCGCGGTCAGGAAGGCGACGCGCCCGCGCACGATCCCGCCGCCGGCAATCAGCTCGACCAAGCGGCCCCGCCGCTTCCGCGAGGCAGCGCGGGACTGTTCGGGGATTGCTGGCAGTTCACCCGTTCCGCCTACCTGCCCTATCCGCGCTTCCAGCCGGCCGAGGGCGCGGTGGGCGAATATAACGGCAAGTTCATGAGCGGGCAGTTCGTCTTGCGCGGGGCCAGCTGCGCCACGGCGCGCGGCCATTCGCGGGCCAGCTACCGCAATTTCTTCTATCCGCATCAACGCTGGCAATTCACCGGGCTACGGCTCGCCAAAGACGTCTAGGGGCACATGAGAAACGAACAGGGCATCGCAATCGTCGACCGCGACGAGGACGGGGTAGACCGCGCTTTCCGGCAGGACGTTCTGAAGGGCCTGCGCCAGCGACAGAAGGCGATCCCGGCCCGCTGGCTCTACGACGATGCCGGCTCGCAATTGTTCGAGGATATCACCGAGGTTGCGGAATACTATCCGACCCGGGCGGAAACCGAGGTCCTGACTGCGCGCGGCGAGGAATTCGCGGAACTGATCGGCGCGGGCCGGGCGGTGGTCGAATTCGGATCGGGCAGTTCGGTCAAGACGCCGCTGCTCCTGTCGGCCATCGCACCGGCCGCTTACGTGCCGCTGGATATCGCGGGCGATTTCCTGCGCGAATCCGCGGCGGCGCTGGGCGAGAAACTCCCCGGCCTGCCCATCTACCCGGTCGAGGCGGATTTCATGCGCGAGACGCCTTTGCCCGATGCGGTCGAGGCCATGCCCAAGCTCGGCTTCTTTCCCGGTTCGACCATCGGCAACATGGTCCCGCGCACCGCGGTCGATTTGCTGCGTTCGATGCGCGCCACCCTGCGGGCGGACGAGGCGACGGCGCCGCTGCTGCTGATCGGGATGGATCTGGTCAAGGATCGCGCGGTGCTGGAGGCGGCGTATGACGATGCGGACGGGGTGACCGCGCAGTTCAACCTCAACCTCGCCCGCCGGATCAATCGCGAACTCAATGGCGACATTCCGCTGGACGCCCTGCGCCACGAAGCGCGCTGGAACGACGAATTCGCCCGCATCGAAATGCACCTTGAAGCGCAGCGCGATCTTGCATTCTCGATCTGCGGCGAACGCTTCGCCATGGCCAAGGGCGAGACGATCCATACCGAGAACAGCCACAAATTCACCCGCCGCAGTTCCGCGACCCTGCTGCTGGCGGGCGGGTGGACGCCGATCGCGCGCTGGACCGATGCGAAGAAGCGCTTCTCCGTGATCCTGGCGGAAGCGACGGAACAGCGCGAGGCACCCTGACACGCGGTCGGGCGCCTCGTCGCTGCCGCAAGTTTAAAGCTGCGCGATCTTCTCGTCCGCCGCGGCGAGGCCTTGCTCGATCGCTTCCGGTCCGAAGCCCGCCTTCTCGACCCGGATGAAATGCAGGTCGGTCACGCCGATGAATTCGAAGAACGTCTTGAGCAGGCTTTCCTGATTCTCCGCCAGCTGATCCATCGTGTATTCCCCGCCCCGGGTCGAGGCGATGACGACCTTGCGCCCGCCGATCAGACCTTCCGGCCCGTTCTCGGAATATTTGAACGAGACGCCGGGAACGCCCAGCCGGTCGATCCACGCCTTGAGCTGGCTGGGAATGGTGAAATTGTACATCGGCGCGCCGACGATCACGACATCGCTGGCGATGAATTCGTCGAGCACGGCGCGCTGTTCGGGATAGGCCGCGGCGACGGCTTCCTCGTGCGTATCGGGGGCGGTGCGGATCGCCTTGGTCGTGATGGGATTGAGATGCGGCAGCGGATCGGCGGCGAGATCGCGCTCCACCACATTCGCATCGGGGTGCTTTTCGCGAAAATGGGCGACCAGCTTTTCGGTGAGCTTGCGCGAGATGGATTGCTCGCCGGTGGTGGCGCTGTCGATATGGAGGATTTGCATTCGTCTTGTCCTTGGTCACTATCGGGAACCTGGAGGACATATGGAAACCGCACTGCACCCTTTGCAAGAAGGCACTTCGACGTCCGGTAGGGACAGCGATGTAACCTTGCATGTCGAAGGCCCGCCCCAATGCAGCGCGGTGAACGACATTCTCTCCCGCGTGGGCGACAAATGGTCGGTCCGGGTCGTCCTCTCGCTGGCGGTGGGATCGCGGCGGTTCGGCCAGCTGCGCCGCGAGATCGACGGGATATCCCAGCGCATGCTGACCCGGACCCTGCGCAATCTGGAGCGGGACGGCCTGGTCGAGCGCACGGTGACGCCCACCGTGCCGCTGCGCGTGGATTACGCGCTGACCCTTCTCGGGCGCTCGCTGTGCAAGCCGGTTGCACTGCTGGGCGACTGGGCGATCAACAATATGGGCCGGATCGAGGAAGCTCGCGCCGCCTATGACCTGCGCGAGGATCAGACGAAGCTGTAGGGATCGATGTCCACCCCGACGCGCACGCCGGGCGGGTGCTCGATCTCGCCCAGCCAGCGGCGCAGGATGGCCTGCAATTGCACGTTGCGCCGGGCGTTGATCAGGAAGCGATAGCGGTAGCGGCCCCGCAGCAGCGCCATCGGGGCGGGCGCGGGGCCAAAGATGACCAGATCCTCGACCTGCGGGCGGTGGCCGCCGATCCTGTGTGCCGCCTCGCGCGCTTCGGCATCGTCCTCCGACGACACGATGATCGAGGCCCAGCGGCCGAAGGGCGGGGCGCCGGCATGGCGGCGCGCTTCGGTTTCGGCTTCGTAGAAGGCGTCGCGGTCGCCCGCCGCCAACGCGACGATGACGCTCGCCTCGGGGTGGCGGGTCTGGAGCAGCACCTCACCCGGCTTCGCGCCCCGGCCGGCACGGCCCGCGACCTGCGCGACCTGCTGATACGTCCGCTCGCCCGCGCGCAAATCGCCGCCTTCCAGCCCCAGATCGGCATCGACCACGCCGACCAGCGTGAGTTCGGGAAAATGGAAGCCCTTGGTGACGAGCTGCGTGCCGACGATCACGTCGATCGCGCCTGCCTCGACCTGCGCGATGAACTCCGCCGCGCGTCCGGGGGAGTTGAGCGTGTCGGAGGTGGCGACGAAGACGCGCGCCTGCGGCAGGCGCTCGGCAACCTCGTCGGCGATCCGCTCGACCCCGGGGCCGCAGGCGACGAGGCAATCGGGCTCGCCGCATTCGGGGCAGGTTTCGGGCTGCTTCGTTTCGTGTCCGCAATGGTGGCAGGCGAGCCGCTGTGTGAAGCGATGCTCGACCAGCCAAGCGCTGCAATTGGGGCACTGAAAGCGGAACCCGCAATTGCGGCACAGCGTCAGCGGCGCATAGCCGCGGCGGTTGAGGAACAGCAGCGACTGCTCGCCGCGGGCTAGCCGCTCCTCGATCCCGTCGACCAGCCGATGCGCGAGCCACTGGCCGGCGCCGGGTTTTTCTTCGGTCAGGTCAATCGTTGCGATGCTGGGCAGTTGCGCGCCGCCGAACCGGCTCGGCAGGTCGAGCTTCTCGTACACGCCGCTTTCGGCCATCTGCAGGCTCTCGATCGCCGGGGTGGCGCTGGCGAGGACAACCGGTACCTGTTCAAAATGCGCGCGCATCACGGCGACATCGCGCGCATTATAGCGCACGCCGTCCTCCTGCTTGAAGCTGATCTCGTGCGCCTCGTCGACCACGATCAGGCCGAGGCTGGCGAACGGCAGGAACAGGGCGGATCGCGCGCCGACCACCACCTGCGCCGCACCGCTGGCGACATTGCGCCAGGCGCGGCGGCGCTCGGTCGATTTGAGCGAGGAGTGCCACACCACCGGGGCGGCGCCGAAGCGCTCTTCGAACCGGTGGAGGAAATTCTCGGTCAGCGCGATTTCGGGCAGGAGGACCAGCACTTGCCGCCCGCGCCGCAGCGCCTCGGCCATTGGTTCGAAATAGGTTTCGGTCTTGCCCGATCCGGTCACCCCGTCGAGCAGGAAGGGTGCAAAGCTTTTTGCCCGCACAGCCTCGCACAAGCGGTCCGCGACCTCGCGCTGGTCTTCGCTCAATTCCGGCTGCGCAAAGTCGGGCCGCGCCGCGTCGTAAGGCCGGTCGCTATCGACCTGCACCGGCTCGAGCGCGCCCTGATTGACGAGCCCGCGCAGCACGCCTTCCGAGACGCCGGCAATGCCGGCCAGCTCGCGGATCGTCGCCTGCTCGCCTTCCAGAGCCTCGAGTGCGGCCTGCCGCTGCGGGGTCATGCGTTCGGGCAGGCCGCCGGTCAGCCGGTATTCGGTGATCGAGGCCGGACCCTTCAGCGCCCCGCCGGACGAGAGCGCCATGCGCGCCACGCTGGCGAGCGAGGCGACGTAGTAATCCGCGGTCCATTCGATCAGTCGTCGCAGCGCCGCCGACAGCGGCGGGACGGGCAGGACACCGCGTAAGGGGCGCAGCTTCTCGGACGGAACCTCGCTCCCCGGAAGCCGTTCCGCCTCCCACACGATGCCGACGATCGTCCGCGGGCCGAGCGGGCATTCCACCACCGAACCCGGCTCCACCATCATGCCGTCCGGCACCTTGTAATCCAGCGGGCCGAGGGCGGCATTGAAAACGAGGCAGCGCACGCGGTTCATCGAAGCGCACATATGGGCGGTGTAGGGCGGATGCGACAAGGGCAGCGTATGAGGAGAGCCGTATTATGACCGAGATTCTCGCAAATCCCCCCATTCTCGGCAAGGCGACCGGGCGGCGGGCCTTCCTCGGCGGCATCTCGCTGGGCGGGGCGGCGCTGGCGCTGGCAGGGTGCCAGAGCCTGCCGCAACTCAGCCTGACCGACGCGATCCAGCGCCTGCTCTATCTCTCGAGCGAGCGCGCGTTCGACCGAATGCTGCAACGTGGCGGCTTCTGGGACCAGCAGGTCGCGCAGCTCGGGCTCGATGGCTTGCTGGGCGCGCGGGGCGGGGTACTCAATTCGATCCTCACCTCCGCCCTGTTCAAGGACCGGCTGTACGATGCCTTCGGCGAGATCGCCTATCGCGGGGCGGCACGGGCGGCGCCGCTGGTGACCGATGCGGTGCGGGTGATCGGGGTGCGCGGCGCGGTCGACCTCGTCAGCGGCGGTCCGCGCGCGGCGACGTCTTACTTGCGCGGTCAGATGGGCGCGCGCCTGATCGATGCGATGGTGCCGGAACTGGGCCAGGCGATGCGGGCCGCGAACGATCCGCTGGTTGGGCAGGCACTGTCGGCCCTGACCGGCGTGGACGTACCGCAGATCGCCAACCGCGTCGCCGCCGGCGTCGACGACATCATCTGGCGCGAGATCGGCAACGAGGAGGCGGAGATTCGCCGCGATCCCGCTGCGACCCGCGATCCCGTGCTGATCGGAGTCTTCGGCGGTGCCGGCGCCTTTTAGGAGGCGGCGCAGCGCGGCAAGCCTTGACTTGGCGCCCGCAATCCGTTTGCAACGCAACGAAAGATCCTCGCGCTAATCCAAGGCTGCCTTTCATGAAATTCTTTGCCGACACCGCCGAAATCTCCGAGATCGAGGAACTGGCCGAAACCGGCCTGCTCGACGGGGTGACCACCAACCCCTCGCTGATCGCCAAGTCGGGGCGCGACTTCATGGATGTGACGAAGGAGATCTGCGCGCTCGTCGACGGGCCGGTGAGCGCGGAGGTCGTCGCCCTCGATCACGAGACGATGATGAAGGAGGCCGAGGCGCTGCGCCGCATCGCCGACAATGTGTGCATCAAGGTGCCGCTGACGATGGACGGCCTCAAGACCTGCCGCAAGCTGACCGGCGACGGCACGATGGTCAACGTGACGCTGTGCTTCTCGGCCAATCAGGCACTGCTCGCGGCGAAGGCGGGGGCGACCTTCGTCTCGCCCTTCATCGGCCGGCACGACGATAACGGGTTCGATGGGATGGAACTGATCCGCGACATCCGCCTCGTCTACGACAATTACCTGTTCGACACCGAAATCCTCGCCGCCTCGGTCCGCCATGCGACCCATGTGCTTGAATGTGCGCGGATCGGTGCCGATGTTGCGACCATGCCGCCCAAGGTCATCACCAGCCTCGTCAACCATGTCCTGACGGACAAGGGCATCGAAGGCTTCCTCGCCGACTGGGCCAAGACCGGGCAGACGATCCCGATTTCGTAAGTGGCGGACCAGACCCCTCTCGACCGTTTCAAGCAGGCGCTGACCGGCACGGCGCGCGCGCTTTCGCACGAACCGGAAGTCGAGGTTGCGTGGAGCGCGGACAACCCGGCGCAATCGGGCCGCAATTTCCGCGTGCCGCTGCCAGGGCGCACCTTGCCGCCCGCGCAGGCGCGGGAAGCGCGGGGCTTTGCCGACAGTTTCGCGCTGCGGCTGCGCCACCATAACGAGAAGGTCCACGCATCGGGCGCGCCGCCCGAACCGATCGCCCGGGCTTGCTACGATGCGATCGAGCAGGTTCGCTACGAGGCGCTGGGGGCGACGCGCTTCTCCGGCATTCGCGACAATCTCACCTCGGCGGTCGAGATGCGCACCGCCGGCGATCCGATCGTGCGAGCCGACGAGGCGAGCGAGGTGCCGCTGCCCACCGCGCTGTCGCTGATGCTGCGCGAGGCGCTGACCGGCGAGGCGATCCCCAGCCGGGCGCAGGCCGGCGTGGACATGGTGCGCGACGATATCCTGTCGCGGATCGGCACCGATCTCGACAGCCTGACCGACGCGCTGGACGATCAGCGCGCCTTCCAGTCGCTCACCCTCGACATGCTGCGCAATCTCGACCTGACCCTGCCCGACACGCCGGACGACAGCGGCGGCGACGAGACCGGCGAGGACGACGGCGAAACGCCCGAGGACGATTCCGACACCGACGAGGAAGACGAGGGCGAGGCCGAACCCCAGTCGAGCGATGCGCGCGGCGAACTGTCCGACGGCGAGGCGGACGGCGATTCCGAGCAGGAAAGCGACGGCGAGCAGGAGATGGACGACGGCGATCCGTCCGACGAGGAGGGCGAGGGCATGCAGCCCGTCCGCCCCAACCGCCCGTGGACCGACCTGCCGGAAAATTTCGACTACACCGCCTACACGCGCAATTTCGACGAGATCGTGGAAGCGCCCGAACTGTGCGACCACGAGGAGCTCGACCGGCTGCGCACCTATCTCGACAGCCAGCTGGCCGGATTGCAGGGTATCGTCACCCGGCTCGCCAATCGGTTGCAGCGCCGCTTGATGGCGCAGCAGAACCGCAGCTGGGATTTCGACCAGGAAGAGGGCCTGCTCGATGCCGCGCGCCTGACCCGGGTGGTCGTCAGCCCCGGCCATGCGCTAAGCTACAAGATGGAGCGCGACACCGAGTTCAAGGACACGGTCGTCACACTGCTGATCGACAATTCGGGCTCGATGCGCGGGCGCCCGATCTCCATTGCCGCGATCAGCGCCGACATCATGGCGCGCACGCTGGAACGCTGCGGCGTGAAGACCGAGATTCTCGGCTTCACCACGCGCGCGTGGAAAGGCGGGCGCAGCCGCGAGGCATGGCTCGCCGATGGCCGCCCCAACGGTCCCGGCCGGCTCAACGATCTACGCCACATCATCTACAAGAAGGCGGACGAACCGTGGCGCCGCGCCCGCCGCAATCTTGGCCTGATGATGCGCGAGGGGCTCCTGAAAGAGAACATCGACGGCGAGGCGCTGCTATGGGCGCACACCCGCCTCCTCGCCCGCAGCGAGGACCGCCGCATCCTGATGGTGATTTCCGACGGTGCGCCGGTCGACGATTCGACCCTGTCGGTCAATTCCGCCGGCTATCTCGAAAGCCACTTGCGCAAGGTGATCGACTGGATCGAGAAGCAATCGCCGGTCCAGCTCGCCGCTATCGGCATCGGCCATGACGTGACCCGCTACTACAAGCGTTCGGTCACGATCATGGATGTGGAGCAGCTCGGCGGGACGATCATCGAACAGCTGGCGGGGCTGTTCGAGGTGTAGGGGTGAATGAAACGAGATATGGAGACGATCCGCGCTCTACTTCTTTGGATGGAAGACCAGAGTGAAGGGCTCTTTCTCTATTATTCGCTTCCTGAGATGCCTGACGCGACAACAACGGTTGAGCATGTAAGGATGCTTGTATCCGGCGGATTCTTAGAAGAAACACCACAGAGAGCATTTCGGATTAGCTGGGAAGGGCACGAGTTTATAGATAAAGTGCGCGATCCTGAGGTGTGGAGAAAAACCAAAGACGGCGCCTCCAAACTTGGCTCTTGGAGCGTAAAACTGCTTGGAGAAATGGCGAGCGGTTTCATTCGGGTAAAAGCTACTGAACTCGGGCTACCCATAGGGTGACCCCAACCGAAGCCGTCCAAACCCGCCGCTCAGTCCGCGCTTTCACTGACCGACCGGTCGAGCGCGACACCCTCACCCGCATCCTCGAAAAGGCGCAGCGCAGCCCTTCCGGCGGCAACGTCCAGCCGTGGAACGCCATCGTGTTGACTGGCGAGCCGATGCAGAAGCTGTTCGACCGCGTGGCGCTGGAATTTCCGAAGGGCCGTGCGGCGCTCAAGCCCGAATACGCTATCTATCCCGAGGGGCTAGGCGGCCGCTACGAGGACCATCGCTTCGGGGTGGGAGAGGACATGTACGCCGCGCTCGGCATTGCGCGGGAGGACAAGGGTAAGCGCCTCGCATGGTTCGCGCAGAACTTCCGCGCGTTCGGGGCGCCGGTCCTGATGCTGGTCCACACACCGAAATATATGGGCCCGCCGCAATGGAGCGATATCGGCATGTGGCTGCAGACCGTCATGCTGCTGCTGCGCGAGGCGGGGCTCGACAGCTGCGCGCAGGAAGCCTGGGCCGCCTACAGCCCGCAAGTGCGCAAGGTGGTCGATATTCCTCCGGATCACATCTTCTTCTGCGGCATGGCCATCGGCCATCGCGATCCCGATGCGCCGGTGAACGCGTTCGACGTGAAACGCGTGGCATTGGACGATAGCGTGCGTTGGGAAGGGTGGTAAGATTAGTGGCTGTGCTTCGACAAGCTCAGCACGAACGGATGTCGTAGAAGGAAGCAAGTCTGCCCCTTCCGTTCGGCCTGAGCTTGTCGAAGACCATGCGCCGACCTATGCCGCACCCCATGCCAGACACCCCGCTCAAGCTGTTCAATTCCCTCACCCGCCAAGTCGAAACCTTCACCCCGGTCCACGAGGGCGAGGCGCGGGTCTACACTTGCGGGCCGACGGTCTATAATTACGCCCATATCGGCAATATGCGCGCCTATGTCTTCGCCGACGTGCTGGGCCGCACGCTGCGCTGGAAGGGATACGATCTGCGCCATGTGATCAACATCACCGATGTCGGCCACCTGACAGACGATGGCGACAGCGGCGAGGACAAGCTGGAGAAGGCCGCCGCCGGATCGGACCGCACGATCTGGGACATCGCGCGCCATTATACCGAGGCGTTCAAGGCGGACGTCAGGGCACTCAACATCCGCGAGCCGGCGGAATGGTCGGTGGCAACGGACTATATCGAGCCGATGATCGAGTTCGCCAAAAGCATTGTCGACGAACATTGCTACGAACTCGACGGCGGGCTGTATTTCGACGTGTCGAGCGTCAAGGATTACGGGCGGCTGGCGCGGGCGGTCACGGAAGAGGGCGAGGGCCGGATCGACACGGTCGCGGGCAAGCGCAACGCCGCCGACTTCGCGATCTGGCGCAAGACGCCGCCGGGCGAGACGCGCCAGATGGAATGGGATTCGCCGTGGGGCAAGGGCGCGCCGGGCTGGCATCTTGAATGCAGTGTGATGGGCGAGAAGCTGCTCGGCTTCCCGTTCGACATCCACACCGGCGGCATCGACCATCGCGAGATCCACCACCCCAACGAAATCGCGCAGAACCAGGCCTTTTGCGGCTGTGGTTCATTGGACGAGGCGACCCATTCGGGCGCGAAGATCTGGATGCACAACAACTTCCTGGTTGAGCGCAGCGGCAAGATGTCGAAATCGTCGGGCGAGTTCCTGCGGCTGCAATTGCTGATCGACAAGGGCTATCACCCGCTCGCTTATCGAATGATGTGCCTTCAGGCGCACTACCGTAGCGAGCTTGAGTTCTCGTGGGAGGGGTTACAGGCGGCGCTGACGCGTTTGAAACGGATGGTGATGCTGGCCGAGAAAATAAAGGCAGAAGTTCATTCCAGCGGTAGCGCCGCCGGTGAAGGAGGTAAACTTAGACCCACTCTGGAAATTTTTGAATCCTTTATCCTAGAAGACTTGAACACGTCTGCCGCTCTTTTAGCATATGAGCGAACGCTGCCATTGGAAGGAATAGCTGCGCCGGCGAAGTACGCAGCCATCGCTAGAATGGATGAGGTAATCGGGTTAAATATCCTCAGCCTAACCCGAGCCGACCTCCGCATCCGCCCGAAGGACGCGCAGATCACCGAAACCGAGATCGAAGACGCGGTCGCCCGCCGCAAGGACGCGCGCGCCGCCAAGGATTTCGCCGCCTCCGACGCCATTCGCGACCAACTCACGGCCAAGGGCGTCGAGGTGATGGACGGCGATCCGCTCGGCTGGGAATGGAAGCTCGGCTAGACTAGGACTGGCAGGGAGAGGAACCCGCATGACCAAGACTGCAATGTCGACCATGATCCGTCCACTGATCGAAACCCGCCTGCCCGAGTGGGTCGAGCCGCTGTGGTTCGGCAACCGCGAAGAGGCGTTGGACATCGCACCGCAGGCCGAGATTGGCTGGTTCGACTTTGGCAAGAAAGAGCCGATGGTCGAGACGATCAAGGCCGCGACCAATCTCAAATGGCTCAATTCGATCTATGCCGGGCTCGAATTCCTTCCGCTCGACCTGCTGGATGAGCGCGGCACTGTAGTGACCAACGGGGCGGGCATCAATGCGCTGACCATCGCGGAATATGTCGTGATGCTGATGCTCGCCCACGCCAAGGGCTACCGCGAGGTCGTTCGCGCACAGGATCGCCACGAATGGCTGTCCGAAAGCCCCGGCAAGCGCGAACTGGCGGGCGAGCGGGTGCTGCTGCTCGGCCTCGGGGCGATCGGCAGTCTGATCAAGACCCGGCTCGAGGCGTTCGACATGACGGTCGTGCCGGTCCGCCGTTCGGGGGGCGAGGGGGCGCTGCGTCCTGGCGAATGGCGGGCGAAGCTGGGCGAGTTCGACTGGGTGATCGTTGCCGTCCCCTCGACCGACGAGACCCGGCACATGATCGGCGCGAACGAATTCGCCGCCATGCGGCCCAACGCGGTGCTGGTGAACATTGCGCGCGGCGACGTCGTGCGGCAGGACGATCTGGTCGCCGCGCTGCGAGACGAACGCATCGAGGCTGCCCTGCTCGACGTGACCGAGCCCGAACCGCTGCCTGAGGATCACCCGCTCTGGTCGCTCGACAACGCGCAGATCACCATGCATCTTTCCGGCCGGGCGCAGACCAAGATGTTCCAGCGCAGCGCCGACCGGTTCATCGAGAACCTCGATCGTTGGCACAAGGGCGAACCGGTCGAACCGCGCATGGACCTGTCGGCGGGCTACTAGGCATCTTCCAGCAGCAATAGCTCGCACCGCACCGCGAGGCGGGGCGAGGGGAGCAGGCGGTGGTCCACTTCCGCCACCGTCGCATCCGCGACGAGGTGGCCGGGGATGGTGAATTCATGCTCGGGCAGGGCGGCGATGAAGCGTTCCCCGGCAGCCACGGCATTCTCGCCCGCGAACAGCATGCACACAGTATGCCGCGAACCGGCGAAGGTGATGCTGGCCCAGGCGCGCTCGCTCTGGTCGACGATCTGGCCGTGATGCTCGCTCAGGCGCAGCAATGCAATAGCCAGGCGATCGCCGGCGGATGCGCGGCGGATCCGGCGGCGAGACTTGCCGGCGGGCAGGGGGCGTTCAATCGACATGCGCGTTCTCCCGCCCGGTTTTGTCGTGCGCCGCCTCGAAACCGCGCATGAAGCCCACGATTCGCGCATGCGTCCCGCTGCGCGGCTCGCGCCCCATCCTGAGGTCGAGAACGAAACGCGGATCGTGCGCGGCCAGCCGGCCGAACTTGGTCGGCGGCATGTCGTACCGTTTGAGGAATGTTTCGATCGATCGAATGAGCATCGTATGGCGCTTCCCTGGTTGTCATGACGGGGTGAATCGCCCGCCGTTCCCTATTTGTTCCAAACGCAATCCTACTTGTCTAGGAAAAATCCTATGCTATAGGAATTTGATGGATCCTATCGGGAAAAGCGAACGCGCGGCGCGGGCACGATTGCAGGACACCGCGCGTGATCGTGGGACCAGCCTTGCGGCATTGTCCCGCATTCTCGGTCGCAACGCGGCCTATCTGCAGCAATATGTCGCGCGCGGCAGTCCGCGGCATCTTGACGAGCCCGATCTGCGCAAGATCGCTGAATTCCTCGGGGTTTCGGTGCGAACGCTCGAAACGCGCGAGCCCGGTAGTGAGGCTGTTTCGCAATCGGGCGTGATATCGGAAGACTGGATCGAGGTGCGGCGCCTTCCGCTCGACGCATCCGCCGGGCCGGGTTCCTTTTCGGCGCAGGAAATTTCCTTCGATGTTTACCGTTTCAGCCGCAGGTGGTTGCGCGAGATGGGACTCGAAGGCGCCGATCTGTCGGCCATCCGGGTCGAAGGGGACAGCATGGAACCGCTGCTGCGTTCCGGGGACGAGATCTTCGTCGATCGCAACAAGCGCGCCGGCGAGGGCATCCACGTGGTGCGCATCGGCGATGCCTTGCACGTCAAGCAGGTCCACGCGAGCGCGCCGGGGCGGATCAAGCTCATCAGCGCGAACGAGGCCTACGCCCCGATCGAACTCGCGCGCGGAGAGGTCGAGATCATCGGCCGAGTCGTCTGGAAAGGCGGGCGGATGTGAGTCCTCTTCCGGCACAGTCGCGCCGGCACCGTCGCATCCGGGCAAACGGAACGATCGCCGTGGCGCCGCGTAAATGTCGCACGATCCTTCAGCCGGGTGGGCCAGGCGAAAACACGCGATTGGAGTAAAGACATGCGCAAGATCATCACCCCAGCCATTCTCGCCGGCACGCTCGCACTGGGCGGCTGCGCCACTTATGGCGGGGGCCTGCTCGGCGGCGGCTTCGGCAATGATCGGTATGACGACCGCTATGCCGGCGGCTACGGTTATGACCGGGGCGGCGATTTCGAGCGGGCGGGGGCCAATGCCTGCGGCCGCGAAGCCTCGCGCTACGGCCGGGCGCGGGTAGACGAAGTCAACCAGGAAGGGCGCGACAGCGTGATCGTCACCGGCTATATCGATAGTCGCGATCGCCGGGGCGACGGCCGGTTCGGCTGCACCTTCAGCAGGGACGGCCGGATTGTCGATTTCCGCCGTTTCTAGAGGGCACCTCATCGCAAGGTTGTAATCGGCGGCGTGGACGGCCATTTCCGCAGGCATGACCCACGCCGAACCCCCGATGAAAGCCGGCATCGTGCCGGTCACGCCGTTGCAGCAGAATTGCTCGCTGATCTGGTGTACCCAGACCAACAAAGCCGCGCTGATCGATCCCGGCGGCGATCTCGACAAGGTAAAGGCGGCGGTGGCGAAAACCGGTGTCAACCTGGAGAAAATCCTCATCACGCACGGTCATATCGATCACTGCGGCGAGGCGGGCCTGCTCGCGAAGGACCTCGGCCTGCCGATCGAGGGGCCGCACGAGGCGGACCGCTTCTGGATCAGCCGGCTGGACGATGACGGGCGGAAATACGGGATTCAGGGGCAGGTGTTCGAACCCGACCGCTGGCTGGGCGATGGCGATACGGTGACTGTCGGGAACCTCGCCCTCGAGGTCATCCATTGCCCCGGACACACGCCCGGCCACGTGATCTTCTTCCACCGCCCGAGCAAGTTCGCCATCGTGGGCGACGTGCTGTTCCAGGGCAGCATCGGGCGCACCGATTTCCCGATGGGCAACCACCAGGACCTGATCGACGCGATCACGCAGAAACTCTGGCCGCTGGGCGACGACATCACCTTCATCCCCGGCCACGGTCCGACCAGCACGTTCGGGCAGGAGCGCAAGACCAACGCTTTCGTCAGCGATGCCGCGCTTGCATAGCGCTCCAAACCCGCTATAGCGCGCGCCTTCACCGTCACGGTCGGGATTTTCGGACTGCTCGCATGGCTTGTGCGACGCCGGACCATCCCTTAAGGGCGGCCACACGAAACCACAGATTTATTTGAGGAACAGGTGCCGTCATGGCTGTCCCCAAGAGAAAAGTATCGCCCCACCGCCGCGGCAACCGCCGGGCCCATGATTCGCTTTCGGTAGAGGCGCATCACGAATGCAACAATTGCGGCGAGTTGAAGCGTCCGCACAACCTCTGCCCGCATTGCGGTTATTACAACGGGCGCGAAGTGCTCGTACCCAAAGGTCTTTAAGACCCCTCGCTTGACCCGGAGAGTGCCATGAGTTTGCCGCGTATCGCTCTTGACGCGATGGGCGGCGACGAGGGCGTGCGCACGATGATCGAGGGCGCGGCCATTGCGCGCCGCCGCCACGATCGGTTCCAGTTCCTGCTGGTGGGTGACGAGGCGCGCATTGCCGCTGCGCTCGAAAACCACCCGGGCATGGCCGGTGCGTCCGAGATCCTGCATTGCGACGACGTGATCGGGGGCGACGAGAAGCCTTCGCGCGCGCTTCGCCGGGCCAAGAAGACCAGCATGGGCTTGGCCGTCGACGCGGTGAAGCGCGGGCAGGCGGGGGCCGCCGTTTCCGGCGGAAATACCGGCGCGTTGATGGCGATCAGCAAGCTGGCCCTGCGCACCATGCCGGGGCTCGACCGGCCGGCGCTGGCCGCGCTGCTGCCTACCCTGACCGACGATGACGTGATCATGCTCGATCTGGGGGCCAATCGCGATTGCGATGCGCGCAACCTCGTGCAGTTCGCGATCATGGGCGCTGCCTATTCGCGCATCGTTTCAGGCAAGGAGCGTCCGCGCGTCCGCCTGCTGAACATCGGGACCGAGGAAACCAAGGGCACCGACGATATCCAGGAAGCGGCCAACCACCTGCGCGCGGCGACCAATCTCGAAATGGCGTTCGAAGGCTTCGTCGAGGCCGACAAGATCAATCGCGGCGAATGCGACGTGGTGGTGACCGACGGTTTCTCGGGCAATATCGCACTCAAGGCGATCGAAGGTGCCGCCCGGTTCGTGACCGATCTTCTGAAAACCGCCTTCCGTTCCTCGCTCCGCTCCAAGATCGGCTTTCTCGTCAGCCGCCCGGCGACTGAATTGCTGCGCCACCACCTCGATCCCAACAATCACAACGGCGCGGTGTTTCTCGGCCTCAACGGCGTCGTCGTGAAGAGTCACGGCAGCGCGAACGCGTTGGGCGTCGCGAACGCGGTCGAAGTGGCGGCGCGCCTGCTGGAAGACGATATCGTCAATCGCATCGCGCACGATCTGGGCGAACTCGGCGAGAAGGGTCTGGTCGGCAAATGATCCGTTCGCACATCACCGGCAGCGGGTCGGCCCTGCCGCGCCGCTGCGTCTCCAATGCGGAGCTGGCCGAAACCGTCGATACCAGCGACGAATGGATCGTCGAGCGGACCGGCATCCGCCAGCGCTATATCGCCGGGGATGACGAGACGACGGGATCGCTCGCCACCGAAGCCGCGCGCAAGGCGCTGGCCGATGCCGGGGTCGAGCCGAGCGAGATTGGCCTCATCATTCTCGCCACCGCCACGCCCGACCGGACCTTTCCTGCCACGGCGACCACCGTGCAGGACGCGCTCGGCTGCAATGGCGGCATCGCGTTCGACGTGCAGGCGGTATGTTCCGGCTTTCTCTACGCCCTCGGCACGGCGGACGCCATGCTGCGCACCGGCATGGCGAAGAAGGCCCTGGTGATCGGCGCGGAAACCTTCAGCCGCATTCTCGACTGGGAGGATCGCACCACCTGCGTCCTGTTCGGGGACGGCGCCGGCGCCGTCGTCATCGAAGCGCGCGAGGCGGGGGCAGGCGATACCGGCATTCTCGCCACCCGGCTGCACGCTGACGGCGCGCACAGGGAAATGCTGTATGTCGATGGCGGTCCCTCGACGACCGGCGAGGTCGGCAAGCTGCGGATGAAGGGGCGTGAGGTGTTCCGCCATGCCGTCGTCAATCTGTCCGAGGTTCTCACCGAAGTCCTGCACGAAGCCGGGATCGCGGCCGACGCGATCGACTGGGTGGTGCCCCACCAGGCCAATGCCCGCATCCTCGATGCGACCGCGCGCAAGCTCGGCCTCGATCCAAGGCGCATCGTCGTCACGGTGAGCCAGCATGCCAACACCTCGGCCGCATCGGTCCCGCTCGCTTTCGATGTTGCGCGCAAGGACGGGCGGATCAAGCCGGGCGACCTCGTCATGTTCGAGGCGATGGGCGGCGGCTTCACCTGGGGTGCGGCGCTCGCCCGAATGTGATACAGGGGTGAAACAGTTTCGTCATTCTTGGCAATTGGGCTGCAATACAGTAGCTTGGGTTCGCTTTCGCTCAGGGTCGCGTCTGGGGAAGTGTAGATGAATATGATGCGTTCGGTGGGCACGCTCACTCGTGCCGATCTGGCAGATACGATCAATCGCAAACTGGGGTTGAGCCGATCGGATTCGCTCAATCTGGTCGAGGGCATCCTCCGCCATATCTGCGGCGCCCTGGCAGAGGGTGAGAACGTGAAGATTTCCGGCTTCGGCAGCTTCGTCCTGCGCGACAAGAAAGAGCGCGTCGGGCGCAATCCCAAGACCGGGGTCGAGGTTCCGATCACCCCGCGGCGGGTCATGACGTTCCGGGCCAGCCAGCTGCTCAAGGATCGGATTGCCAACAATTAGGCGGGATCATGGCGAAATTCGAGGACGATAAGGATCAAGGTGCATTGCGCACGATCGGCGAAGTGGCCTCGGCCACGGGTCTGCGCGCGCATGTGCTGCGCTATTGGGAACAGCAATTCCCCGAACTTCGCCCGCTGACGCGCAATGGCGGCCGCCGGTACTACCGGCCCGAGGATGTGGCGCTGGTCGAACGGATCGACCGGCTGGTCAATCATCAGGGCTATACTTTGAAGGGTGCGAAGGCCGCCTTGCGCAGCCGCGATGTGGAACCGGCGGAAGGCTCCGCCAGCCCCGCGCACAATGCGGTTTCGCCCGAATTGCTTGCCGGGCTGCGCAAGGTGCGCGCCGATCTCGAGGCTGCGCTCGCCGCCTGATAGTGGGCGCTCGGGCGCTATTCCGCCGCCAGCAATTCCTCCGCCCGGCCCAGATCCACGCTGACGAGGCGGCTGATCCCGCGCTCGATCATGGTCACGCCGAACAGGCGATGCATCCGGCTCATCGTCACGGCATTGTGGGTGACGATCAGGTACCGCGTCCGCGTTTCAAGACTCATCTGGTCGAGGAGGTCGCAGAACCGGTCGATATTCGCATCGTCCAGCGGCGCATCGACCTCGTCCAGCACGCAGATCGGTGCGGGATTGGTGAGGAACAGGCCGAAAATCAGCGCCACCGCCGTCAACGCCTGTTCGCCGCCCGAAAGCAGGGTGAGCGATTGCAGCCGTTTGCCCGGCGGCTGGGCGAAAATTTCCAGCCCGGCTTCCAGCGGATCGTCGCTGTCGATCAGGGCGAGGTGGGCTTGCCCCCCTTCGAACAGGCGCGTGAACAGGCGGCGGAAATGGGCATCGACCTGTTCGAACGCCTCGCGCAACCGCTCGCGCCCCTCGCGGTTGAGGCGTCCGATCGAACCACGCAGCCGGCCCACCGCTTCGCGCAATTCCTCCTGTTCCGCCGCGTTGGAGCCGTGTTCCGCCTCGATGCGCTTGAGTTCTTCGGCGGCGACGAGGTTGACCGGGCCGATGCGTTCGCGGCTGGCGGTCAGGCTGTCGCGCTCGCTGCTTTCTTTCTCGGCTGATCCGACATCGCTTTCGGCGAAAGCGAATCGAGCCGGAAGGAGGGGCGGGGGTGCCTGAAAACGCTCGCCCGAAATACGGGCCATCTCGATCCGGCGCCCGTCCTCGTTCTCGGCCCGAGCGGCCAAGCCGGCGCGGTTTTCCCGCGCGGCGGCGAGCGCCTCGTTCGCGGCGGACATGGCCGCGTCGGCATCCTGCTGGACGCTTTGCGCAGTGACCAGCGCCGCCTCGGCGCGGTTGAGTTCGGCCGCGAGACGCATGCGCACCGCATCGCCCCGTTCGATCTCTCGGACCAAGCCGGCGGGCTTGGCCGCGATGACCGCGCGTTCCTCGGCAACTTCGTCGAACCGGCGCGCCATGTCGGACAGGCGGCGGGCTGCCTCGCCGGACCGCGTCCGCCAGCTTGCCCGGTCGGAGCGTTGGGCCACGGTCCGCTCCCGCGCCACAGCCAGCGCCTGATCGTGGGCGGCGAGTTCGGCGATGCGCGCCTGCATCGTCGCCCGCGCCGCTTCGTTGTTCGAGCGCGCCGCGTCGAGGGCCATCCGCCCGGCCTCGGGGTCGGGCAAGGCCGCGCGCTGGTCTTCGGCAGCGGCGAGGTCGGCGAGGGCAATGCCGTGGCGCTCGGCCTGTTCGCGTTCGGCCTGGGCAAGTTCCGCCAGGCGTGCCTCGTTCCGTTCGCGCGCCGATTCGGCCCGGTCCAGCGTACGCAGGGCTTCTCGTTCCGTCTCGATGGCGGCTGACAGCTTGCGCTCCTGCCCGATCAATTCGCGCTGGAGATCGCTCAACTCCTGCGCGATCGCCGCCATGTGCGCGTCCGCCTGCCGTTCTTCGTCCTGTAGCGCGGGCAGCAGCGCGTTCAGTTCCTCGAAGCGGTTGTCCGCCTCCAGCTTCGCCGCCTCACTCGCCCCTTCGCCGCGCACGACGAGGCCGTCCCACCGGCGCAAGGTGCCGTCGCGAGTGACGATGCCGTGCCCGGGTTCGAGGCGCCGCCCGTCATCCTGCTCGACCACTTGCACCAGCGCGAGCGCGGCGCGGAGTTCGTCGGGACATTCGATCAGATGCGCCAGAAGGCTGTCTTCGACCGGTTGCGCGGCGTCCGCCCCGGTCCAGTAGCGCCCGTCCCCTTCCGAAGCGCCGAGCAACGCCTTGCCGTCGCGGCCAAGCGCGGCGGCGACCGCGCGTTCATAGCCCCGCTCGGCACGGACGGCGTCGATCGCCGGGCGTCCGGCGGCCCGGTTGCGGGCCGCTTTCCGGCGAGCTTCACGGTCGCGTTGCAAGGCATCGTATTCGCGCTGCACCCCGACGCGTTCGGCGCGTGCGGTGGCCAGATCGCTCGCCGCCTTGTCCCGCGCGCTCTGCAAGGCGTCCTTGTTCGCCTGCATCGCGCGAAGCTGTTCGCGATGTGCTGTCGCCGCCTCCGCGCTTTTCCGGACCGCTTCTCGCGCCGTGTCGACGCCGTCGTCGAGATCGTGCCCGGCAAGCGCGTCGCGCTGCGTGGCGAGGCGCCGCGCCTCGGTTTCCGAGCGCGCGAGCCGCGTGCGCGCCTGGGCCAGTTCCGCCTCGATCACCCGCCATTCCGCCTCGACCCCGGCATTGTCCGCCGCCGCCTTCGCCAGAGCGAGTTCGGCGGTCCGGCTGGCCCGCTCCGCATCCTCGCTTTTCGTTACGAGTGCGGGGCGGCGGGCCTCGTCCTCGGCGAGGGCGCTTTCGCTGGCGGCGATGTCCTTCTCCAGCCGGGCCAGCGCATCGGCGGCATCGGTGGTGACCCGGTCCGCGTCGCTGCGATCCTTGTCCAGCCGCGCCTTCTGCCGGTCAAGGTCGGCGAGGCGTTGTTCGGCGGCTTCCAGTTGCGCGGTCAAACCCGCCATGCGGTGGCCGTGCGCGTTCGCATCGTCGCGCCGGTCGGCCAGATCCTCGCGCGCCTCGGTCAGCGTCTCGGACGCCTTGCGCTGCGCCGTCTGTGCTT
The DNA here is from genome assembly GCA_947501005.1 of uncultured Erythrobacter sp. Taxonomy (GTDB): domain Bacteria; phylum Pseudomonadota; class Alphaproteobacteria; order Sphingomonadales; family Sphingomonadaceae; genus Qipengyuania. The sequence continues at coordinate 1,081,033 of CANMTU010000001.1, forward strand.
CGTTCACCGCCGCTTGCGTGCGGGCGACTTCCTCTTCTGCGGTGCCGGCGGCCTGCTTCGCCGCATCCGCCGCCGCCGCCGCATCGCGCCACCGGGCATAGACGAGGCGCGCTTCGGCCGCCGTGATCCGGTCGGACAGCGCGGCATAACGTTCCGCCTGCTTCGCCTGCCGCCGCAGCGAGGCGATCTGGCTGTCGAGGTTCGCCATCAGGTCCTCGAGCCGCGAGAGGTTCGCCTCGGTCTGGCGCAGCTTGCTTTCGGCATCGCGGCGCCGGACGTGCAGGCCCGCGATCCCCGCCGCCTCTTCCAGCATCTGCCGGCGTTCGACCGGTTTGGCGGCGATGACCTGCGCGATCTTGCCCTGGCTGACGAGGGCGGGGGAATGGGCGCCGGTCGCCGCGTCGGCAAAGGTGAGCGCGACGTCCTTCGCGCGCACGTCCTTCCCGTTGACCCGGTAGGCACTGCCCGCGCCGCGTTCGATCCGGCGCACGACTTCGAGCTCGTCGCCGTCGCTATCCTGCCCCGTCAGGACGACCTCGGCGAAATCGCGGGGCGGGCGGCTGGCGGTGCCCGCGAAGATCACATCGTCCATCCCGCCCGAGCGCATGGATTTGGGCGAATTCTCGCCCATGACCCAGCGGATCGCCTCGAGCAGGTTGGACTTGCCGCAGCCGTTCGGCCCGACCACGCCGGTCAGGCCGGGTTCGATCCGCAAGGTCGCAGGTTCGACGAAACTCTTGAAACCGCTCAGCCGGAGCTGCCGTAAGAGCATCGGTCGCGGCCTGCGTTACGCGGGCGTTCGCTTATCTTGCGCCCGCGCGCTGCAGCACCGGTTCGATTGCGGCCCAGGTATTCTCCTCCAGCCGGCGGCCGTTGAGGAAGAAGGTCGGCGTTCCGGTGACCTCGTTGCTTTCCGCCGAACGCTGCGACTGGTCTGCGACCTGCTGGATCTTCGCGGTATCCGAGAGACACTGGCGCGCCTGATCGGCGGACAGGCCACGCGCGGCGAAGAAATCGATAAGACCCGCGGACTGAGCAAGCTGGACGAACCGCTGTTCGGGTGCAGCCGTCATCGCGGCTTCGTAAGCCGCCGGGTTCGCCTGCAACGTACCGGCGATCTGTTCCAGCGCGCCCCAGGCCTGATCGGAGCGGGCGTGATAACTTTCGGGTGCGCCGCACTGGGCCAGCGTGTCGATCGTCACGTCGAGCGGATCGCGCAGCAACGGGCGGATTTCGTAGCTTACCCGGCCCGTGCCGATGTAGTTTTCCTGCAACGGAACCGAGGCGCTTTCGGAAAAATCGGCGCAGTGCCCGCAGGTATGGCTGGCATACTCCACCAGTTTCAAAGGCGCGTCGGGATTGCCGAGAACGAAGCCGCCATCCGCGGTCTTGCTGGCCGTGTCGACCCAGCTCGTCCCCGCCGGGGCGGCGACCGCGGCCACCGGTTCGCCCTCGATCGCGGCCGCACCTTCACTCGACGGTTCGTCGCTGTTTCCGCAGGCTGCCAGGGCGAGAGTGAGCGAGGCAAGAGTGGCGAGATGGACGGGGCGCATGAATTTTCCTCTAGGCTGGTTGGCGGATCGTAGGCGGTCGGCGTGCGCGGTCATAGCTTCGCCGCCCCGCCGTCCACAAGGGTTTGCCGGACACGGGCGCCGGCCATTTGTCAGAATTTGTCGAGCAGCGGCTGCAACGCGTCCCAGCTATGGACGCCTTGCAGCGTCTTGCCGCCGAGAACGAAGCTGGGCGTGCCGGCGAGGCCGTAGGTCTGGGTATCCTCGCTGCTCTGCTGAGCGATCTGGCGGGCTTTCGCCTCGTTCGTCAGGCACTTGTCGAGTTGCGGGCGCGAAAGGCCCCGGCGTTCCATGATCTCGTAGAAACCCAGATCGCTGGCGATGGCCTGGGCGCGGGCGCCGAAACTGCCGAACTTCCACCGTGCCATCTGCGCCTGGGTCATCGACTGCGCCTTCGCCATCCATTCGCCCTGCCGGCTTATCAGCGCCTCGTGATTGCCGAAGAACTTCGCCGTGCCGCCGCACTGCGCCGCGAGCGTGGCGGTCAGATCGACGGGGTCGCGCACCATGTGGCGAATTTCGTAGCTGACCTTGCCGCTGGGGACATAGAGCAACTTGATCGCGCTGTCGCCGGTGCGCGCGAAGGTCGCGCAATGGGAACAGGTGTAGCTCATGAATTCGATCAGCCTGGCGGGGGCTTCGGGGTTGCCCATCCGGTGGCCGCCGGTCTGCTCGGTCACCGCCGCGTTCCACGATCCCTTCGCCGCCTTCTGCGAGGGCGGCGCGGTCTGCGCCGAGACGCCGATCGCCATCACCGCCCCTGCGACGATCATGGTGGGTTTCCAAAACAACCGGTTCGTCTTCACTTCACGGATCCCTTGATGTCCAGCCCCCGCGCAACCGATTCCAGCACGGCACGCAATTCCGGGTCGCCTATATCGCGCAGGCTCTCGCCCAATTCCATCGGAATCGGCTTGAGCGATGGCGGCGCCTTCGCGGTCGTCCTGTCGGCGGGCGGCTTAACCGCGCCTTGCCGCAGCTTGATCCGCGCCACCGCGCGATAGCCGAAGAAGGTATTCACCCGCTCCGCGATCTCGGCCAGCACCTGCTGGATCAGCGGGGCATGGGCCGGCAGGACGACGAGTTCGAGGATGCCATCCGATTTCTCGCCCGGGGGAAAGCGGATCATCTCTGGCGAACAGACCCGGGCGTGCACGCTGCCGACGATTTCGGGCCAGCGGCTCACGATGGAGGACTGGACGAAGCCGAAGCGGCGAAAGGCCGGGCGGCCGATCTGGGGCATGAGGTCGGAAATGGCCTTGGCCTGCCCGCCGCGCGGCCGTTCGTAGGGCTTTGCCGTCTTCCCCGGCCTGCCGCCGCCAATCTTGCTGCCGGCCTTACCGGTGGTCTTGTCGCTTCCCATCGTGCCGCCGCCCATGCCATAGGCGCGGGCGAAGTTCCAGCATGGCCGCATCCGTCTCCGATCTCCTTCTCGCGTGGTACGACAGGCATCGCCGCAGCCTTCCCTGGCGGGCCGAGCCGGGGGCGGGGCCGCCCGACCCCTATCGCGTGTGGCTGTCGGAAATCATGCTGCAGCAGACCACCGTGGCGGCGGTGAAGCCGTATTTCGCGGCGTTCACCGATCGCTGGCCCTCGGTCACCGACCTCGCGGCGGCGAGCGAGGACGACGTCATGGCGGCATGGGCGGGGCTGGGCTATTACTCGCGCGCCCGCAATCTGGTGAAGACGGCGCGGATCGTGGCCGCGCGCGGCGGCTTTCCGGATAGCGAAGAGGAGCTGCGCGCCCTGCCTGGCCTCGGCGCCTATTCCGCCGCCGCCATCGCCGCCATCGCTTTCGGGCGGCGGGCCGTGGTCGTGGATGCCAATGTCGAGCGGGTTGTGGCACGCCTGTTCGCCGTGGAGGAAATGCTGCCCGGCGCACGCAAGGCGATCCGGGCGCATACGGACGAGATCACCCCGGTGTGCAGGGCGGGCGATTTCGCGCAAGCCATGATGGATCTGGGCTCGTCCATCTGCACGCCGCGCAATCCGGCCTGTCTGGCCTGTCCCCTGGCCCACCCATGCCGGGCGCGAGCAACCGGCGATCCTGCTCGCTATCCCGTAAAACCGGCGAAGAAGGCGAGGCCGGTGCGCCACGGCACCGCGTTCTGGATCGAGCGGGCCGGCAAGGTCTGGCTGGTGAAGCGCCCGGCAAAGGGGGTGTTCGCCGCCATGCGCGCGCTGCCTTGCGACGGCTGGAGCGCCCGGGAGGACGGCGACGGATCCGCGCCGCTGGCCGGGACATGGCAGGATGCGGGCACGGTCCGCCATGGCTTCACCCATTTCCATCTCGAACTGACGGTCCGCCGCTACTCCGGCGATGCGGACCCGGAAGGAGAGGGCGAATGGTGGCCGATCGACCGGCTGGAAGAAGCCGGCCTGCCGACCCTGTTTTCGAACGCCGCAAGCCTGGCCGCCGGTCCGGCATCCTGACAAGGCGGTTTCACCCGTCGCAATCGGCTGTTAATACGCCTGCGTCCACCACTGGCCCGACAGCAAATCCAGGGATGATACATGGCTTACCGCGAATTCGAATCCGCCGCTTTTTCCCGCCGCTCCCTGCTGCGCGGCGGTGCCATGCTGGGTGCGGGCGCGGCATTGTCGGGCGGCCCGTTCCTGAGCGCGGCCTTAGCGCAAGGCGGCGCGGCGTGGACCCATGTGCGCGCCTTGCAGGACCGGTACGTCGCATCGGGCAAGCTGGCCAACATGGTCGCCGCGCTCGGCTGGGGGCAGCAGGCGCCGGAATATATCGCACAGGGCAACCTCGCCTTCGGGAGCGAGCGCGAGGCCGATGCCGACAGCCTCTACCGCATCTATTCGATGACCAAGCCCATCACCGGCATGGCCGCAATGATGCTGGTGGACGAAGGCAAGATGGGCCTGGACCAGCCACTCCACGAAATCCTGCCGGCCTACCGGAACATGCGGGTGCAGAAGACCTATGACGGGTCGCTGCAGGATCTGGTGCCCGCCGAACGGCCGATCACGATCCGGATGCTGCTGACCCATACGGCGGGGCTTGGCTACGGCATCATCCAGTCCGGCCCGATCCGCCGCTATTACGAGCAGGAAGGCCTGATCCCCGGACAGGTCACGCGCCTGCCGATCCCCGGCATGGGGCGGGGCACCGCGATCAAGGGGCTGGACAATTTCGCCGATGCCCTGGCCAAGGCGCCGCTGGTTCTGCAGCCGGGTACACGGTGGAGCTATTCGGTCGGGCTCGACCTCATGGGCCGGGTGATCGAAGTGGTCAGCGGGCAGCGTTTCGACGAATTCCTGCAACGCCGCATCTTCGATCCGGCCGGGATGACGAGCACCTATTTCCGCGTCCCGCAAAGCGAAATCCCACGTCTGACGACGAATTACGGCCTCCTCGGGGGCACGTCGATCCCGATCGATCCGGCGCGGGCGTCGATTTATCTCGACGCGCCGTCCTTCCCCTTCGGCGGGGCGGGCCTCGTCTCCAGTGCGCGCGATTACGACCGGTTCCTGCGGATGCTGCTGGGTTATGGCGCCATCGACGGGACCCGCGTGATGAGCGAGGCGGCGGTGCGGCTCGGCACCTCCGACCTGTTGCCTGAAACCGCGACCACCAAAGGCACCATGGTCGATGGCGACGGGTTCGGCGCCGGTGGCCGGGTGAGCGACGGGTCCTATGGCTGGGGCGGGGCGGCCGGCACGGTCGGACTGGTCAATTTCCCCGCTGGCCTGCGCGCCACGATGATGACGCAATACATGCCGTCCGATGCCCTTCCGGTCCAGCAGGCGTTTCCCGAGGCGCTCCAGGCCGATCTTGCCGCGATGCAGCCGCGTCAGGCGGCCTGATCCCGATGCTCGCCTTCACCGGTTCGCCGCTCGACCGCGCCGACGATGTCCGCGCCGATCCGGCGGCGCTGGCGGGCCTCATGAACTGGAAGGCGCGGCTGCTGGCCCTCGACGGCCTGATGCCGGCGCTGGACGATGACGGGGCGCTCGGCTGGACGACGCTGGCCGACGCGCCGGAGGATGCGGAGCTGGTGTTTCTGGGTCTCGATCGAGGCCATGCCTGTTTCGCCGCCGTTCCCACCCGCGGCGATGCCGCGCCGCGCATGGCCAATCCGCAATTGTGGGGCTTGATGGCGAACCTCTCGGCCGCCGATCTGGCGCTGTATGGGGGCGCGCGCAGCATTGTGGACTGGCACGCGCGCCACCGGTTCTGCGCCCAGTGCGGCGGGCCGACCCGGATCGCCAAGGGCGGCTGGCAGCGGGCTTGCCAATCCTGCGGCGCCGATCATTTCCCCCGAACCGACCCGGTGACGATCATGCTCGTCGAGCATGACGGGCGGTTGTTGCTCGGCCGGGGCAAGGGCTGGGGGGAAGGGCGTTTCTCCGCGCTTGCCGGTTTCGTCGAACCCGGCGAGAGCCTGGAAGAGGGCGTGGCGCGCGAAGTCCTCGAGGAAAGCGGCATCGTCGTCCTGCCTGAGCGGGTGCGATACGTCGCGAGCCAGCCCTGGCCGTTTCCGAGCCAGCTGATGATCGGCTGCCATGCTTATGCCGAAACCGATGACATCACCCGCGACGAGACCGAGCTCGACGAGGTCAGATGGTTTTCGCGCGACGAGGTCGGTGCTTCGCTGGCCGGGGACGGTCCTTTCATCGCGCCGCCGCAGCAGGCGATCGCGCATCATCTGCTGACCTGGTGGAGCGAGGCATGAGCGAACCGCGTACCCTGAAGATCGACATCTGGTCCGACGTCATGTGCCCGTGGTGCCTGGTCGGCTGGGGCAATCTGCGCCAGGCGCTGGACCAGCTGGACGGCAAGATTGCCGCGAGTGTCCGCTGGCATGTCTTCGAACTCAATCCCGACATGCCGGCCGGCGGGGAAGAGCGCACCGCCCATATCGCGCGCAAATACGGGCGCACGCTCGAACAGTCGCGCGGGGTACAGACCCGCATGCAGCGGGCGGCGGAGGAAGCCGGGGTCTCGCTCGAATATGAGGGGGTTGATCCTGCGCCGCCGGCGATGATGTGGAACACCTTCCTCGCGCACCAGCTGCTGCTGTGGGCGCGCGAGACGGGCGGCGGGGCGCGGCAGACCGATCTCAAGCTCGCCTTGTTCGCGGCGCATTTCAACCAGCGCAGGAATATCGGTGAGCGCGACGTCCTGCTCGACATCGCGGAGACGACGGGGTTCGACCGGGAGGCCGCCGCCGCCGCGCTGGACGGTCAGGAATTTGCCGAACGCGTGCGCGCCGAGGAGCGGGCCGCGTGGGACTTCAACATCACGGGCGTGCCGGCAATGATCGTGGACGACCGGTTCATGATACCGGGGGCACAGCCGGCCGAGACTTACGTCAACGTCCTGCGCAAGGTTGCGGGGCAGAGCGACCGGTCACAGCCGGAGTAGGTCACAGCTGGAGTAGGTCAGCGCCGGTATAGCGGCCAAACCAGCCCGAAAGCCGACCTTTCTTCAGACCGGGGGTACGGTCGAAAGGTCGGAGACGATGGTGGGCGTAGGAAGGTTCGAACTTCCGACCCCTGCGATGTCAACACAGTGCTCTACCACTGAGCTATACGCCCGATCCATCGATCCTGCCACTGCGGCAGGCGCGCCGTGTAACCGCGCCGCCGCAACGGCGCAAGAGGCAAACGTGCGAAAACCCGTCAGAGGCGCGCGCTGACCCGATCTTCCAGCACGCGTTCCACTTCCAGCACCAGATCGCGCAAGTGGAACGGCTTGGACAGGACCTTGGCCTGCGGCTGTTCGCGGCTGGCCTTGAGCGTGACGGCGGCGAAGCCGGTGATGAACATCACCTTCGTGTGCGGGCTGAGATCGTTGCACCGCTGCGCCAGCTCGATGCCGTCCATCTCGGGCATGACGATATCCGACAGCAGCAGATCGTAGCTTCCGCTTTCGAGCAGGGGGACAGCCTCCGTCCCGCGATCGACCGAATCGACCGCATATCCGGCCTTGGTCAAGGCGCGATCGAGATAGGTCCGCATCGCCTCGTCATCTTCGGCGAGGAGGATTCGCTTTTGCATCTGCTCGTTCATGATGATGCCTTATAGAGCTGCCGACTTAACAAATCCTGCCTAACCTCACCACTGTCTCGCCGTGAACCAGCCTTTACATGGTTATCGTTTGGCGGCAGCATCTTAGGGTGAATGCGATTACAGACAAGGGGGACGAAGGCCGGGCGTCCGGCGGGGGATGCATTCCCGGCGGCGGGGGACCGGCCTTCCTGTTCCTCGAATCCGCGCGCAATTCTCTGCCGGTCCTGATCGGCGCGCCCCATGGCGGCCGCCGCTATCCCGCCGCCATGCGCGAGACCATGCGGGGCGGGGACGCGACGCGCCTGCGGCTGGAAGACCGGCATATCGACACTCTCGTGCGCGAACTCGCCGCCGCAACCGGCGCCGCCTGCCTGCTGGCCGAGGCCCCGCGCGCCATGATCGATCTCAACCGGGCGAGCGACGATATCGATTGGTCGATGATTTCCGGCAAGCCGCGCACGAGCCTGCCCCCTCATTCGCTCGCCAACCGGCGCGCGCGCAGCGGGCTCGGCCTCATACCCCGCCGCCTGTCCGGTCTTGGCGAGATCTGGAAACAGCCCCTGTCCCATGCCGATCTGGAACGGCGGATCGCTGGCATCCACCGGCCGTATCACCAGAAACTGTCGCAGGAATTGATGCGCCTGCGCGACGAATGGGGCGCGGTCCTGCTGCTCGATGTCCATTCGATGCCGCCGCTGCGCAAACGCTATCCGGGGGAGGAGCCGGCTGATATCGTCGTCGGCGACCGGTTCGGCGCCAGCTGCGAGGCGGAGCTGTCCGCGCAGGCGCTGAGCTATCTGACCGAACAGGGTCGGCGCGTGGCCCACAACCGGCCCTATTCGGGCGGCTTCATTCTCGATTCGCATACGGCGCCCGGGCGGGGCGTGCACGGGATTCAGATCGAAATCTGCCGCTCCCTCTACCTCGACGCCCAGTTCGATCAGCCGACCGCGCGGATGGGCGCGGTCGTCAAACTTCTTGCGGGGCTAGTGCGCGCGCTGGCGCAGCGCGTCGCCGATCTGGGTTCGGGGCAGAATTTGCCTCTCGCCGCGGAATAGCGTCGGCCAAGAAAAAACCACCCCGTGCGCATTGCACGGAGTGGCCAAGGTTCAGGGAGGAGATGCACATCGGTGCATCAAATCGGCGGGCCATGAGGGGAGACGCCGCCGACACAGCCTTAATGGTTATGCCGGCATTCGGTTTCAAGCCCGAAGCGTCGGGCAACGCCACGTCGCCGCGCGGCAGGAACCATTCGTCGCGCCGACCCCGTTCCGCTCGGCGGATGAAAGCCGGCGCCGACAGTCAATTGACGGTCTGGTTCTGCTGCGCCTGCGGTTGCGGGCCCTTGCCCTGGTGAACCTGACGGGCAAACACCGTCCGCATGAGGTCGAGCGAGAAGAGGTGCGCGTGAATGAGCGGCAGCAGGCCGTTCTTGCTCCACTCTTCCAGCTTTTCCTTGCTGGTCGCGCGCAGCTTTTCCTGATCGACCATGCGGAAGCCGCGATAGATGAAGGGTTGCTCGTGCCCGTCCTGCTGGATCGACACTTCGCCGTCCATCAGCAGGTCGGCGTTCTTCAATTCCTCGAGAAAGGCCTGCGTGCGCTGCGCCGCCTGTTCGAAATGCTGGCAGAATTCGAGGATGCGCTTGGTCGCATCGGTCGTCTGGCCGCCGTCGTCGAACAGGGTTTCGCCTTCGGAAAATTCGCCGATCGCATCGCTGGTCGGATCGAAGCACAGCGACAGGTCGTCGCTATCGGGCCGCAGCCGCGCCAGCATGAAGGGATAGCGGCGGACATAGGCAGGCAGATAGACCGGATCGGTCATCTTGCCGTCCTCGCCGACGAAGGTGTTGACCCCCTCGTTCAGCCCCATCAGCACCAGCGGCAGCGGGTTCTCGCCGGCCGAGAAGATGATCGGGAAATCGCGCTGCGCCTGCACGAACTCGTCGACCGTGATCGGCAGGGCATGCGCCTTGGCGAGCCACGGAGCCTTGTCGACGCTGCGCGTACGGTAGGACCGGTGATCCTGGCTGTTGAGAGGCATCAGGTCGTTGTAGAACAGGGGGAGTTGGGGCTGCTGCGGCGCGCTCGCCATGAGACTTCTCCGAAAAGGTCAGATGTTCGCTGTTGCAGGGCGGGCGATGCTGGCCGTCCTCCCCGAATGACGCGCCGCGCTTAGGGCGTCGCGCCCGCTTGTGCAAGCGGCACCAGCTTGCCGGGATTGAGGATGCCGTCCGGATCGAGCGCCTGCTTCACCCGGCGCATGAGTGCCAGCGACGCCGGATCGCCCAGCCGCCCCAGCTCCTCGCGCTTGCCCTGTCCGATGCCGTGTTCGGCGCTGATCGAGCCGCCCCATTCGGTGACGAGATCGTGTACGAACCGGCTCGCCGCCCCGCCTTGCCCGTCTTCCCATGCCGCGCGGTCCGTGCCGGGCGGGGCGAGGACGTGGAAATGGACGTTGCCATCACCAAGATGGCCGAAGGCGACGGCGTGCGTGCCGGGAAAGCGTTCCTCGACCCCGGCGCCCGCGTGCTCGATGAAATCCGCCATCTTCGCCACCGGCACGGAAATGTCGTGCTGCATCGCCGGGCCGATCGCGCGTTCGGCGGGCGAAATGCTGTCGCGCAGCAGCCAGAAATCCTCGGCCTGTGTTTCGTTCGCGGCGATCACGGCATCGTCGAACAAGTCTTCGCCGATCGCCTGTTCGAGCAGATTTTCGACCGTCTCGCGCAGCCCGCCGGCCCCGTCCGCAGCGGCGACGAATTCGATCAGCGCATGCCATTCATGGTCGTCGGCCAGCGGTGCGCGGGCATCGGGCAGGTGATCCAGCACGGCGGCAAGGCTGTGGCGCGGCAGGATCTCGAACCCTTCGAGCGCGTCGCCCGCCTGACGATCGCAGAACACCAGCAGCCGGCGGGCGGTCTGCACGCTGCGCAAACCAACCCATACGACGACCCGCTCCCCGATCTCGGGCAGGAGGCGCAGGGTTGCCCCGGTCACGATGCCCAGCGTCCCTTCCGATCCGATCAGCAATTGCTTGAGGTCGAAACCGCGATTGTCCTTCCTGAGCGGGGTAAGGGTATCGATCACGCTGCCATCGGCCATCACCGCCTCCAACCCCAGCACCTGCGCGCGCATGGTGCCGTGGCGCAGCACCTGCGTGCCGCCGGCATTGGTCGAGATCAGCCCCCCGATCGTCGCGGAACCCTTGCCGCCCAGCGTCAGTGGGAAGCGCAGCCGCTCGTGCGCGGCGGCCTCGTGCAGCGTCTGGAGGATCACGCCCGCATCGCAGATCACCTGCCGCGCATCCCGGTCGAGGCTGCGGATCGTCGCCATCCTGCGCAGGGATAGCAGGAGCTGGCTCCCGCTCGCATCGGGGGTGGCCCCGCCCGACATGCCGCTGTTCCCGCCCTGCGGCACGATTGCCACGCCATGCGCAGCGCAGAGCGCGACCAGCGCCGCGACCTCGCCGGTCGAGGCGGGAGAGGCGAGACCCAGTGCCTTGCCGGTATAGCGGCCGCGCCAGTCGGTGAGCCAGGGTTCGAGCAGCGCCTCATCCCGCGTGAACCCGCGCGGGCCGAGCAGGCGCGCAGCGTCCTCGAGGAAATCGGCGGCGCGATCCGGGGAATCGGGGCGAGGCGAATCGGTGTGCAGGGTCATTCCGGCATGGATGCCATGCCTGCCCCCCCAAATGCCATTCCCGCCGCCATTTCGGCTGACGTGTTTGCAATTAACCCGGCATTCAATAGGCATCGACAATGACCGCCGCACGCGCCGCTTGCCCATAACGCAGGCGGCTGAAGGAGAACGCCCGACCCGTCATGACCTATCTGCCTGCCTTGCTTGCGCCGCTGGCCCTGATGCTGCCTCTCGGCATCGTCCCAGCGACGGGCGATGCGCCCGAGGACAGGCAGGTCCGGCGGCAGGCGGAACCGGCGAAACCGCCTCTGGGCGCGCTGCCCTTGTCGGATCGCACCCCGGGGTGGAGCCCGCTGTTCGATGCCGGACAGCCGCCCACCGCCAATCAGGTGCGCATCGAACGCCGGGTCATCATTCGCATTTCCCCCGTTCCGGGCCAGATGCGCCGGTCGCTGACGGCGGAACCGTCACGGCGCGCGCCGGAAACCCGCCAGCTGATCGAGCGGGCCCATGGCGACTGTATCGAGAGCGCCGGGATTGCCGCCGTCTCGACCAGCGCATCGCGGCTGCTCATCTATATGCGCGACCGGGCGCTGATCACCGCGCAGCTCGAGAACGGGTGCAGTCCGCGCGATTTCTACCAGGGCTTCTATATGGAACGCAGCGGCGACGGGAAGCTGTGCGTGCGGCGCGACAAGCTGCTCAGCCGGTCCGGCGCGAAATGCGAGGTCGCCAGGCTGCGCAAGCTGGTCGAGGTCACCCCGCAATAGTGCGGGCCGCGGTTGACTTTTCTTCCGTTTGATCGCACAGGCGCGCGACGAATGCGCCGCGTTTCTATCAGGCGCATCCCCGACTTCTCGAACCAAAGGGCAACCCGCTCCGCATGAATTTCGCCGATCTCGGCCTTTCCGAAAGCCTGCTCGCCGCCGTCGAAGAGGCTGGCTATACAGAGCCGACCCCGATCCAGTCTCAAGCCATCCCGCCCGTCCTGATGATGAAGGACATCATCGGCATCGCGCAGACCGGCACCGGCAAGACGGCCAGCTTCGTCTTGCCCATGATCGACGTGATGGCCGCCGGGCGCCGCCGCGCGCTGATGCCGCGCAGCCTGATCCTGGCGCCGACCCGTGAACTGGCGGCGCAGGTGGCCGAGAATTTCGAGAAATACGGCAAGAACCACGATCTCAAGCTCGCGCTGCTGATCGGCGGGGTGCAGATGGGCGACCAGATCAAGGCCCTGAACGACGGGGTCGACGTGCTGATCGCCACGCCGGGCCGGCTGATGGACCTGTTCGAGCGTGGCAAGATCCTGCTTAACGGGTGCGAATTGCTGGTGATCGACGAGGCGGACCGGATGCTCGACATGGGTTTCATCCCCGATATCGAATTCATCTGTTCCAAGCTGCCCGAAACGCGCCAGACCATGCTGTTCAGCGCGACCATGCCGCCCCCGATCGAGAAGCTGGCGAAAAAATTCCTCAACAATCCCAAGCGGATCGAGGTCAGCCGCGCGGCCACGACCAACAAGGACATCACCGCCTTCAAGGTGCCGGTGAAACCGCGCCAGAAGCAGGAGACCCTGCGCTGGTTGCTCGATCACGACCAGGTCGAGACCGCGATCGTCTTCGCCAACCGCAAGACGACCGTGCGCGAACTCAACAAGAGCCTGCAGGGCTACGGTTTCCGCAGCAGCGAGATCCATGGCGACATGGACCAGTCGAGCCGGATCAAGGAACTCGAACGGTTCAAGGCCGGCGAGGTCAACATCCTCGTCGCCTCCGACGTTGCCGCGCGCGGGCTTGACGTGAAGGGCGTGAGCCACGTCTTCAATTTCGACACGCCCTGGCATCCGGACGATTACGTCCACCGCATCGGTCGCACCGGGCGCGCAGGCGCCAAGGGCCGCGCCTTCACCCTCGTGACCGACGACGATGCCGAGGCGATCGCCAATGTCGAGAAACTGACCGGGAACGGCATCGCGGTGTTCGGCAAGGGCGATGTCCGGGTCGAACTGGTCGAGAAACCCCGTCAACGCGACGAGGATGAGAAGCCCGCCCGCAAATCGCGCGAAAGGGTGCCGCGAGAGGATACCGAACACGGCTCTGAACACGGGGCCGAGCGCGAGACCGCGCCGCCGAAACAGGCCCGCTCGCGGCGCCGCGACGAGCGCGACACGAACGAGCAGAGCGCGCCGGGCGAATGGAACGGTCCGATCCCCGGCTTCCTCGACGTCTCCGCCGTGTGAGCGGGGGCGAGAGGGCCGGCCCCGGCCTGTTCGCTCGTATCGTCGCCGGGGATGCCAGCCGCAGGACGCGGTTGCACGATGAACGGGGCCGGAGGGCGCCGCTCGGCCGTATCCTCCGCAATCTGCCGCCGGCCTTTCTGAGCGGGACGGGGCGCCTGGCGTTCGGATCGCTCCCGCCAAGGCCGTGGATTAGTTACGACGCGCAGCGCGTGCTGGCCGCTTTCCTGAACGCGAAACCGCGCACGGTGCTGGAGTTCGGCTCGGGGCAATCGACCCGCTGGTATGCGGACCGCGCGAAATCGCTCGTCTCGATCGAGAACGACCGTGACTGGTTCGTGGCCGTCGAACGCCAGTTGGCGGGAATGCCGAACGTCGATTACCGGCTGGCGACCGACCGTGCTGCCTATGCGGCCCCCGACATAGCGTGGCCTTTCGACCTCGTCATGATCGATGGGGCGTGGCGCGAGGACTGCGCGCGTTTCGCGCTCGAACACATCACCTCGGGTGGGCTGATCTATCTCGACAATTCGGACAAGGGCGCCGCGCCCGAAACCGGCGACATTCCCGCCGCGCGCGCCAGCTTGATCGCGCAGGCCGAACGCCGGGGCTGGGCGTGGCAGGAGTTCACCGATTTCGCGCCCGCCCAATTCTTCGTGCAGCGCGGGTTGCTGATCCGCGCCGGTCAGGCCTGATCGGCGAGCTTCACGAAACTGTCGAGCACGCGCTTTTCGCCGGACGTCTCGAAATTGATCGTCAGCTTGTTGCCTTCCTGATCGATCACCGCGCCATAGCCGAACTTGTCGTGAAACACCTGCGCCCCGATGGCGATGTCGCTCCGCGGCTTGGCGGCGAAGCTGGCGGCCGACCGCGTGTTCTCGCGCACACGCACCGGCGACGCGTCGTAGCCCAGCGCGAGCGCGCGCTGCCAGCCCGGGCCGCGCTTGTCCTGCCGGCCGGGCGCGTCGCGCGCGACATGGGCGAACGGGTCCTCGTTCTCGCTCCAGTTCGCGCGCCATAGCGAAGCACCGCCGGTCATCGTGGTTTCGCTGGCGATATGTTCGTCGGGCAGTTCCTCGACGAAGCGGCTCGGGATGGAACTGGTCCACTGGCCGAAGATGCGGCGGTTGGCGGCATGCAGGATGGTGCACCGCCGCCGCGCCCGCGTGATCGCGACATAGGCGAGCCGGCGTTCTTCCTCGAGGCTGGCGAGCCCGCCTTCGTCGATCGCACGCTGGCTGGGGAACACCCCTTCTTCCCAGCCGGGCAGGAAGACATGGTCGAACTCCAGCCCCTTGGCGGCGTGCATGGTCATGATAGTGACCTTCTCGCCGTCATTGGCGCGGTCGTTGTCCATCACGAGGCCGACATGTTCGAGGAAATCGCCGAGCGTGTCGTAATCTTCCATCGCGCGTGCAAGTTCGACAAGGTTTTCCGCCCGCCCGGCGCTTTCCGCGCTGCGATCCTTCGCGAGCATGTCGTCATAGCCGCTTTCCGCCATCACGATGCGCAGCAATTCCGACGGGGTGACTTTCTCGGCCTGTTCGCGCCAATGCACGAACAGCCGCAGCAGGCCGACGAGCGTGTTGCCGGCGCGCTTGGGCAATTCGTCGCTGTCCGCCAGACCGAGGCTGGCGGCGGCCAGCGGTTGCTGCGTGCGGCGGGCATGGCGGCGCATGGCCTCCAGCGTCTTGGCGCCGAGGCCGCGCTTGGGCTGGTTGTAGATCCGCTCGAACGCAAGATCGTCCGCCGGTTGCGCGATGACGCGCAGATAGGCGAGCGCGTCGCGGATCTCGGCGCGCTCGTAGAAGCGAAAGCCGCCGACGATGCGGTAATTGAGGCCGATCTGAATGAAGCGGTCCTCGAACTCGCGCGTCTGGTATTGCGCGCGAACGAGAATGGCGACCTGATCGAGCGGGGCGCCTTCCGCTTCCAGCCGCTCGATCTCCTCACCCACGCGGCGCGCTTCTTCCGGCGCGTCCCAGATGCCGATCACGCGCACCTTCTCGCCATTGGGCAATTCGGTCCACAGCGTCTTGCCGAGGCGGTCGCGATTGGCGTCGATCAGCCCGGATGCCGCGGCGAGGATCTGCGGGGTGGAGCGGTAGTTCTGTTCCAGCCGGATCACCGCCGCGCCGGGAAAATCCTTCTCGAACTTGAGGATATTGGCGACTTCGGCACCGCGCCAGGAATAGATCGACTGATCGTCGTCCCCCACCACGCAGATGTTCTTGCGCGCCTGCGCGAGCAGCCGCAGCCACAGATACTGGACCTGGTTGGTATCCTGATACTCGTCCACCAAAATATATTTAAAACGCTTGTGATACTGTTCGAGGACGTCGCGGTGATCGCGGAAGATGTTGAGGATATGCAGCAGCAGGTCGCCGAAATCGCAGGCGTTCAGCGCCTTCAACCGTTCCTGATACAGCTTGTAGAATTGTTCGCCCCGGCCGTTGGCATAACTTTCGTTCTCGACCGCATCGAGATCGCCGGGATTGAGGCCGCGGTTCTTCCACCGGTCGATCAAACCGGCGAGCTGGCGCGCGGGCCAGCGTTTCTCGTCCAGCTCGTTTTCCTGAATGAGCTGCTTCAGCAGGCGCAATTGATCGTCGGTATCGAGGATGGTGTAATTGCTCTTCAACCCGACCAGTTCGGCATGGCGGCGCAGCATCTTCGCCGCGATCGAGTGGAAGGTGCCGAGCCACGGCATCCCTTCGACCGCCGGGCCGATATGCCGGCCGACGCGTTCGCGCATTTCGCGCGCGGCGCGGTTGGTGAAAGTGACGCACAGAATTTCGCTCGGCCACGCGGACCGCGTTGCGATGAGGTGCGCCAGCCGTGCGGTGAGGGCCGCCGTCTTGCCGGTCCCGGCGCCGGCCAGCATGAGGACCGGCCCCTCCGTCGTCAGTACGGCTTCGCGTTGCGGCGGGTTGAGCTGCTGCGCGTAGGCCGGGGCGGAATGCGCGTCGGCCGAGGGGGGGAGGGCGGGGTCACTGCTCATGGATCGGTGAACAGGTAGGGAACGGCAGGGCGCGAGGCAAGCCGTGATGGAACCACCGACCCCTCTCTTGCGTAAGTTCACCAATCCCCAAGGAAGAAGGAGTTCTCTCCAATGCGTAATTTGATGCTTTCGGGCGCCGCCGCCATCGCCATGGTTGCCGCCCCCGCCTTTGCCCAGTCGACGGGCAATCCCTCCAACACCATGCCCCAGACGACACCGCAGACGACGCCGCAAACCACCGGCACCATGCAGAACCGGACGCAGCCGACCACGACGACGGCGAATGACGGAGAAGCCTTTTCGATGTCGACCAGCCAGCAGGGCATGTACGATACATGGCCCGCCGATCGCCAGACCAGCTATGACAACTGGCCGATGGAAACCCAGGAATATTACTGGACGCTCACGCCCGACCAGTCGCGCGCATGGTGGGTCCTGACCGACGAGCAGCGTGGCCGCATCTACGCGATGACGCCGCAGCAGCGCTCTGCCGCCTGGACGTCGATTGCCGCGCAGATGAACGGCACGACCGCGAACGCAGCCACCGGCACGCAGGGCATGGCGAACGGTTCGACCGCCGGCATGGCCAACCGCTCGACCACGGGCACGGCCAACAGTGCGACGACCGGCACCATGAACCGCTCCACCACCGGTTCGACGAGCAGCAGCACGACCGGCATGGCCAACCGTTCCACGACCGGGGCAATGGCTTCTACCTCGGGGCAGATGGCCGGCGGCAGCATGGGCAATATCCGCTTCGTCACCAACGCCGTGATCCAGGACACGCCGAACGATCAGGGCCCGCCCGTGGGTGACGTTCCGATCTGTTCGGAAGGCGAGGAAGACAATTGCATCAACGCCTGGGAAGCCGGCAAGCGCGGACCCAATGTCACCCGCCCGCTGCAGTATTTCCCTGAAAAGCGGATGCCCGACTGAACCAGGTCGGAAGAATTTTCGTAATCGGAAAGGCGGGGCCGTTCGGCTCCGCCTTTTTCATGGGAGGGGCGCGAGGCGCAGCAGGTTGATCCGTGCCTTGCCGACCTTGCGTTCCGCCGCCACCTCGAAGGATTTGGCGGCCACCGGCTCGCTTTTCCAGGTTTCCAGCGCGATCCACGTCGCCGGGCCGATCCAGCCGAGGCGCAGCAGCCGATCGAGCGCGACATTGCCCGCTCCGGTTTCGTAAGGCGGGTCGAGCAGGATGAGGTCGTGGGGCACCTTCGCCGGGCCGAGGCTCATCACCGATCCCGCCTGAACCGTCGCGCGGCGCCGTGCATCGAACGCGTCGACGTTCTTGCGGATGGTCTTCACCGCCTCGGCATCCTGTTCCACGAAAAGGCAATGCGCCGCCCCGCGCGACAGGGCTTCCAGCCCCAGCGCGCCCGACCCGGCGAACAGGTCCGCGACACTGAGGTCGGCGAAGCTGCCGAGCCGGCTGGCGAGCATGTTGAACATCGTCTCGCGCGTGCGGTCTGCCGTGGGCCGCGTCGTCTCGCCGCGCGGCGCCTCGACCTTGCGCCCGCGCCAATCGCCCGCGATGATCCTCATGCCGCGCTCCGCATCAGGTCCTTGCGATACCGTTCGACATCCACCTGGCGGATCTCGGTGGCCTGACCTCGGGGCAGGTCCGCCAGTTCGAACGGGCCGTAGGCGGTGCGCATCAGCCGGTTGACCTGCAACCCCAGATGTTCGAGCACGCGCCGCACCTCGCGGTTCTTGCCTTCGGTCAGCTTCATCTCGATCCAGCGATTCTTGCCCGATCCGCGTTCGAGATCGGCCTCGATACGGCCATAGCGGATGCCGTCGATCTCGATCCCCTCGATCAATTCGTCGAGCTGGGCCTGGCTGACATCGCCGAAGGCGCGCGCGCGGTAGGTGCGCGGCACGCCGGTCGAGGGTAGTTCCATCGCCCGCTTCATCTCGCCGTCATTGGTGAGGAGCAGCAGCCCTTCGGTCGTGAAGTCGAGCCGCCCGATCGGCATCACCCGGCCCGCGCCGCGAGGCAGGGCGTTGCGCAGGGCCGTATAGATCGTCGGCCGGCCCTGAGGGTCGCGCTCCGCCGTGATTAGGCCCGAGGGCTTGTGAAAGGCGAACAGGCGCGGGGCCTCCGCGGCACCGACCGCTTTGCCGTCGACAGTGACGCCGCTGAGATTGTCGAGCTTGACCGCGGGCGTATCGAGAACCTTGCCGTTCAGCGCTACGCGTCCCTCGGCGATCATCCGCTCGACCTCGCGCCGGCTGGCGACGCCGGCACGGGCGAGCAGCTTGGCGATCCGGTCGCCCGCTTCGGGTAGTCTGTTATCGGCCATCCCCGCGCAGCTACGCGGTCAGTTCGCGCGACGCAACGCCTCTTCGACCGTTTCGTGATAGCGCCGCACGCCCGCCTCCAGCGTGCCGAGCGTGAGTTCGGGCACCGCCCCGCTTTCCAGCCCCTGCTGCCCCAGTTCCGCAGCCCGGAAATCCTCGCCCGCGAACACCCCGCCATCGAGCAGGCCCCAGCTTTTCTCCCAATGGGCGCGCGCCTTGTCGGTGGCCGGCGCTTCCGGGATGAGCATGAAATCCTCTACCAGCGTACGGTCGTGCGCCTGCGGCATCAGCACCATCACGTTGATGTAGTCGGGACTGGGGATGATCAAGGCGCCAGGCAGCAGCTGATAGGCAAAGGTCACCACGCGGCGCAGCTGTGCCATGTCGTTGAGGTCGTTGGCTTTCATGTCCTCCAGCCGGCCCACGGCGCTGCGCGAATGGGGGCCGATCATGTCGCCGCTGGTGATGCCGTCCTTGAAGAACGGGCCGATCGTCTTCGCGTGCAGCCGGGTGACGTGATAGCTTTCGAGGAAGGCATCCATGACGAGCTTCCAGTTGCCCGCGACCGCGTGCGTCTTGCGGCGGAACAGCACATGCTCCCCCATGCCGAGGGCATCGAAATCCTCGCCGAGCTTCTCGACATCGGCGAAATCCGCCCCGTTACGGTCGGGCGAGAACCAGATCAGCCCGCCGCTTTCGCGCGAGGGCAGTTCGACCAGCCCCATCGCATCCTTGTCGAGCGTGGGAAAGGTATCGGGCCGGGGCAGGGCGAGCAGCCGCCCGTCCACTGAATAGGTCCATGCGTGATAGGGGCAGACGAGCCTTTTGGCGCATTGCACCTCGTTGCCCTCGACAAGGCGCGTGCCGCGATGGCGGCAGACATTGAGGAACACATGCGCCTTGCCCCCCGCGTCTCGCGTGATCAGCAGCGGGCGCCCCGTCGCATCGTGCGGCACCGCCATGCCGGGATCGGGCAAGAGCGCGCCGGGGCACAGGATCTGCGGCATCCGGTCGAAGATCGCCGCCTTCTCGCGCTGCCAGTATGCGGGATCGGTATAGACATGGGCCGGCACCGTGGCCTGCTCCAGCCCTTCGCGCGGGCGATTGTCCGCAATGTCCCGCGCCAGCGCCAGCATTCCGCTCGTCGGGGAGCGGCCGGCATGTTTCGACAAGGCTTCGTTCATCGTGCCTGTTCCTTCCTCTTGCCCGGCGCTAGTGTCGCAAAGATACCGGCATAAAGGAAGGACACAGATTGCATGGCGGAGGCGGCGGCAGGGGAAACGCACAAGTCGAAATGGCGGGTGCTCGCGCTGGCGCTGCGCAACCGGAAGACCGGCTTCATGCTGCTGTTCGGCTTTGCCAGCGGCCTGCCCTTCGCGCTGTTCCTCGGCACGCTGTTCGCCTGGCTGACCGAGGCCGAGGTTGATCTGGAGACGATGGGCATCTTCTCCCTGATCGGGCTGGCCTATGCCTTCCAGTTCCTGTGGTCGCCGCTGATCGACAAGGTCGAGATCCCGCTCCTGCGCAAGCTCGGCAAGCGCAAGCAGTGGATCGTGCCGATGCAATTGCTGCTGGGCGCGATCCTGGTGACGCTGGCTTTGCTCGAACCACGCACGCAGCTCGGCTGGTTCTCGCTGCTGGCGGGGATCGGCGCCTTTGCCTCGGCGACGCAGGACATCGCCATCAACGCCTGGCGGATCGACGTGGCGGATGAGGAGGCGACGATCGATATCCTCTCGACCGTCTACCAGATGGGCTATCGCCTCTCGTCATTGGTGGGCGGCGCGCTGGGCCTGATCATCGCAGCGCGGATTGGCTGGCCGCAAACCTATATGCTGATGGGCGCGATCCTGCTGGCGGTCGGTTTCGTCGGCCTGTTCGCCCCCAATGCCGAGGGGGATGCGGGCCTCGCCGATACCGAGGGCGATGCACAGGTGCGCGCGTTGCGCCATGCGGGCGAGCTGACCCCGGCGATCCGCAACCGCGCGCTGGCGCTGGTCGGCCTGCTGTGGGCCGGCGCGATCGGCGTGGTGCTGACCTTCATGGTGATGTCGATGACCTATGCGCCGGAGGATCGCCCGAACCCGACCGATTTCACCTTGAACGTCGGCCCGTGGATCATCGTCGCCACCATCGTGCTGCCCGCACTGATTGCGGGCTGGCTGGCCGGGCAGAAGCGCAAGGGGCGGCATGTGTTGGCAGAGGATGCGCCGCCGGCGCGGGGCAGCGGCTATGCGGCGGATCACCTCTATCGCGCGCTGGTGCTGCCGCTGGTAGAGTTCGTCGGGCGGATGGGGTGGAGCCTCGTCCTCATCCTCGCCGTCGTGCTGACCTATCGCATCTGCGACGCGATCTGGGGAACCTTCGCCTATCCGTTCTACCTCGGCGAACTCGAATATACGAACGACCAGGTGGCGTTCGCCTCCAAGTTCTTCGGGGTTGGCGCGATCATCGCCGGGCTGGCGCTGGGCGGCTGGATGCTGACGGTGATCGGGCGGATGTTCACGCTGGCGATCGGCGGCCTGCTCGCAGCGCTGACGAACCTGCTCTATGCCGACCTCGCCGCCGGTGGGCGCTACATGCAGGCGGGCAGCGACGCGATCGGGTTCACCTGGCTGATCGACACCTTGGCCGGCATCTCTTTCATCGAGCCACAGGGGCTGGCCAGACTGACCTTCACCATCATGTTCGAGAACCTTGCCGTCGGAATTGCCGGGGCGGCCTATGTCGCGTGGTTGTCGTCCATCGTGGCGAAGAAGTTCAGCGCGGTGCAATATGCCTTGCTGAGTTCAATCACCCTGCTGGTCGGCACGCTGGGGCGCGGGGCGCTGGGCGAGATGATCGAGAACCAGGGCTATTACGACGTCTTCGTCCTCACCACCTTCATCGGCTTCGGCGCGGTGGTGCTGGTGTGCATCGAATGGTGGCGCGAAAGCCGCTCGAAAGCGGCGGCAGGCGTGGTGGCGCCCGAAGCGGGCGAGGCGGTGGCGGCCGAATAACCCGTCCGGTTTCGAGCGGTTCGCACCAGAACTCTTCCGCCTCACCCCGTTCGCTTTGAGCCTGCCGAAGGGCAGTTCGCGACCGCAAACGCCTAGTTAGAAGCCTAAGGACAAACGGCTTATTCCGGTCTCTCTTCATTCAGCCGGAGCACCTCGCCGGCAAGGTAGAGGGAACCGGCGATCAGCACCGGCAGGCCATCGTCCGGCACCATCGCCAGCGCCGATGGCAAGTCTCCGGCCTGTCGCACGTTGGGGCCGAACACATCCGCCTGATGCCATTCGTGCCCCGGGACCGGCACGGCGGTAATACTGCGAGCCGACGCTGCCAGAGGCCCGACCAAGGCCGCCGGATCCTTCGCGCCCAGCATCCCGATCACAAGGTGCAGGGGCCGCCCGGCGAAATGCGCGGCCAGCATCGCCCCCGCGCTCGCATTGTGCCCGCCGTCCAGCCAGATTTCCCGCGAACCCGCGAGCGGCCCTTTACGCAGAAGTTGCAGGCGGGCGGGCCATGACGCTTCGGCAACGCCTCTCGCATAAGCTCCGAGATCGACCGATACCCGATCCTGATGCCGCAGCATTGCGACTGCAAGCCCGGCGTTCTGAGCTTGGTGCGCCCCGGGCAGGCGTGGGGCGGGTAGTTCGAGGCGGCCGTGCCGGTCTGCATAATGCAGCCCAGCCACATCGAGGCTCGCATGCCAGTCGCGCCCACGCAGTGAAAGCGGCGCGCCGTTCGTCATCGCCGCCCGCTCGATCTCGAGCAAGGGGGCGGGAGGATAGGACAGGGCGACCAGCGGCAAGCCCGGCTTCGCGATGCCCGCCTTCTCGAACGCGATCCGCGCCAGCGGTTCGGCCGGAACGCCCGCTTCCGGTGCGAGCAAAAATTGCTCGTGATCGATCCCCAGTGCGGCGAGCCCGCAAGCCGCCAGCACCTCGGGCGCGAGCACATTGGTCGCATCGAACCGCCCGCCAAGACCGACCTCGATCACGCAGGCATCCGCCGGCACGCGCGCGAATTCGAGGAACGCCGCCGCCACCGTGACCTCGAAGAAGCTCGGGCCGAGGTCTTCCCCGGCATCCAGCACCTCGCCCAGCACCGCCGCCAGCCGCGCGTCGGAGATCAGTTCGCCCGCAACCCGGATGCGCTCGTTATAGCGGACGAGATGCGGGCTGGTGGTGACGTGGACCCGCTTGCCGTCCGCTTCCAGCACGGCGCGCAGGAACGCGCAGGTCGAGCCTTTGCCGTTCGTGCCGGCAACGTGGAACACCGGCGGCAATCGCCGCTCCGGATGGCCGAGGCGGGCGAGCAGGGCGCGGATCGTCTCCAGCCCCAACCGCCCCTGCGGCACCGACAGGGCGCCGAGCCGGTCGAGCTGGGCCTGGACCGCCGGATCGTCCGACCGCGCGAAATCGCGCATGGCGCCTCAGGAGGCCGCTTGCGGTTCGAGATAGCCGAGCAGGTCGGCCAGCGTATCGCGCAGGTTGTGACGGTGCACCACCATGTCGACCATGCCGTGCTTGTAGAGATATTCGGCGCGCTGGAACCCGTCGGGCAATTGCTCGCGAATGGTATCCTGGATTACGCGCTGGCCGGCAAAGCCGATCAGCGCATCGGGTTCGGCGAGATGTATGTCGCCCAGCATGGCATAGCTGGCGGTGACCCCGCCGGTCGTCGGGTCGGTCAGGACGACGATATAGGGCAGGCCGGCTTCCTTCAGCCGCCGGGTCATCACCGTTGCGCGGGGCATCTGCATCAGGCTGAGGATGCCCTCCTGCATCCGCGCGCCTCCGGCCGCCGTCACCACGACATAGGCGCAGCGGCGGGACAGCGCCCGGTCCGCGCCTTCGCAGAACGCCTTGCCCACCGCCATGCCCATGCTGCCGCCCATGAAGCCGAAATCCTGCACCCCGACCACGGCCGGCCGCCCCTTGACCGCGCCCGAGCCGACGAGAAACGCATCGCGGTGCGGGCTTTTCGCGCGGGCCTGCTTCAGCCGGTCGGTATAGCGCTTGGAATCGCGGAACTTGAGCGGATCTTCCTGCACCTCGGGAATGGGCAGGACCTCGTAACCTTCATCGAGCAACATGGCGAGCCGCCGATCGGCCCCGATCCGGCCATGATGGTCGCAGCGCGGGCACACGTCGCTGTTCTCGTGATATTCCTGCGCGAACACCATCTGCTGGCAGCTCGGGCATTTGACCCACAAATTCTCGTCGGTCGTGCGCTTGGGCAGGAACGGCAGGTTGTTGCGGACGCGATTGAACCAGTTCATGCGCGCGGCCTATAATGGAATTGTCACGAAGCTCAAACGGTCAGCGCGCGCCGTGAACCGCCGCGGCGAGCGCAGCGGTGAGCGCGCGGATCGCGGCTGGCGCATCGGCCCCGTGACTGGCGCAAAGCTCGACCAGGGCCGAGCCGACGACGACGCCGTCCGCAACCTTTGCCACCTCGCCCGCCTGTTCGGGGGTGCGGATGCCGAAGCCGACGGCGACCGGCAAATCCGTTGCCGCCTTGAGCCGCGCCACCGCCTCGGCGATCGAGGTCTGCGCCGCCTGCTGCTGGCCGGTGATGCCCGCGACCGATACGTAGTAAAGAAACCCCTCGCTGCCCGCGATCACGGCGGGGAGGCGCCTGGCATCGGTGGTCGGCGTGGCGAGACGGATCGGCGCCACCCCGGCGGCGCGCAGGGCGGGGCCGAGCGCCTCGTCCTCCTCGGGCGGGATATCGACGCAGATCACTCCGTCGACCCCGGCGGCCCGGCACTGATCGGCGAACCATTCCGGCCCGCGCCGCACCATCGGATTGGCATAGCCCATCAATACCAGCGGCACCTCCGGATGGCGCGCGCGAAAGGCGGCGGCGATGGCGAACACCTGCGCCGTCGTGGTGCCATTGCCGAGCGCGCGGATATTGGCGTTCTGGATCGCCGCCCCGTCGGCCATGGGATCGGTGAAGGGCATGCCCAGCTCGATCACGTCCGCACCGCCATCGACGAGCGCGTCGAGATTGGCCGCGGTGTCACCATCGCCCGCGGTCAGGAAGCAGACGAGGGCGGGGTGAGGCTTCGCAAAGGCGTTGGAGAGGCGGCCGGATACGCTCATTTCAAAAAGCTGAGTCCTACTGGATGGAACACATGGAACAGGGTTCAGGGCTGAAAGTTCGAGATGCACAAACGGGGCCGATCTTCGGGGATCGAGCAGGGTTCAGGGTGGCCATCAAACCGCTTAGACACATCGCGCTGCCTGTAGGAAAAGTGCATTCGCACGGCCCTCACACCGCTCCACAAGTCGGGGCCAAGTGCCGTTCACAGGCGCCGCAAGATTCTGGACCCCGGACCAGGTCCGGGGTGACGAAAGAGAGCAGACTGGTCATCGAAGTAGTCCGTTATCGTTCCCAGCAATGCAAAAGCGAGGGAAACCAACACGACCCGAGCTGCGTCTGCTTTTGCACTTGCCCCCGTCGGATGAGAGCAAACGGGAGACGCCCGGTATCGACACGGAGAACAGTAGCGCGAGAACACCCCTTCTTGGACCAAACGCCAAGCGATCTTGTTTGCCGAAAAGAACGTTTTGCCAACCGGGTACTTTGTTCGGGTTCGCCTCCGTCACATCTCCACCCCAAGCCTTTCGGCTACGGTGAAGATGTCCTTGTCCCCGCGTCCACACAGATTGGCGAGGATGATGCTGTCCCTCGGCATCTCCTTCGCCCGCTTCGCCACGGCCGCGATCGCGTGACTGGGCTCGAGCGCCGGGATGATGCCCTCGGTCCGGCACAGGAGCTGGAAGGCCTCCAAAGCTTCCTCGTCGGTCACGGCGGTGTATTCGACGCGCCCGGTGTCTTTCAGCCAGGCGTGTTCGGGGCCGATGCCGGGATAGTCGAGGCCGGCGCTGATCGAGTGGCCTTCCGTGATCTGGCCGTCCTCGTCCTGAAGCAGATAGGTCTTGTTGCCGTGCAGCACGCCGGGGAAGCCACCGAGCAGGCTGGCGGCGTGTTCCTCGCCATGCAGGCCCAATCCCGCCGCCTCGACGCCGAGCATCTTGACATCGGGATCGTCGAGGAAGGGGTGGAACAGGCCCAGCGCGTTCGAGCCGCCGCCGATCGCCGCCACCAGCAGGTCGGGCAGGCGGCCGATGCGGTCCTGCATCTGGACGCGGGCTTCCTTGCCGATCACGCTCTGGAAATCGCGCACCAGTTCGGGATAGGGATGCGGCCCGGCGGCGGTGCCGATGATGTAGAAGGTGTCGTGGACGTTGGCGACCCAGTCGCGCAGCCCCTCGTTCATCGCATCCTTCAGCGTGCCGCGCCCGCTGGTGACCGGCACGACCTCGGCGCCGAGCAGCTTCATGCGGAACACGTTGGGCGATTGGCGCCGCACGTCCTCCGCGCCCATGTAGATCACGCAGGGCAGGCCGAAGCGCGCGCAGACCGTGGCCGTAGCGACGCCATGCTGGCCCGCGCCGGTTTCCGCGATGATGCGCGTCTTGCCCATGCGGATCGCCAGCAGGATTTGCCCGATGCAATTGTTGATCTTGTGCGCGCCGGTGTGGTTGAGCTCGTCGCGCTTGAACCACACCTGCGCCCCGCCGAGGGCATCGGTCAGCCGCTCCGCGAAATAGAGTGGGGAGGGGCGGCCCACGTAATGTTCCAGCAGATCGTCGAACTGCGCCTTGAACGCCGGATCGGCCTGCGCCTTGCGGTATTCGCGCTCCAGTTCGAGGACCAGCGGCATCAGCGTTTCGGCGACGTAGCGGCCGCCGTAATCGCCAAAATGGCCGCGTTCGTCGGGTTGGTTGCGGAAGGTGTTGGGTTGGCTCGCCATGGCTGCCTCTTTGACCGGAGGCGGGCGCCGTGTCGAGAGACGGATTGCTTTGCCCTCGACAAGCGGGAGTGGCTTGGGCAAGCGCCGCCGGCATGAACGATGATCACAAGCTGCCCGAGGATTGCGGCGACATGGCCGATGTGCGCCGCGGCGTGGATGCGACCGACCGCGAATTGATCGCCCTGCTCGACCGGCGCTTCGGCTACATGCGCGCCGCCGCCCGCATCAAGACCGATCGCGGCGTGGTCCGCGACGAGGCGCGCAAGGCCGAGGTCATCCGCAACGCCGCCGAGGATGCCGCCGCGCGCGGCCTGCCCCGTGAAAGAATCGAGGCGCTGTGGGAGCTTCTGGTGGAAAGCTCGATCGCATACGAACTTACCGAGTGGGATCGGATCCGGGCGTGATCTGCCGCTGCAGGGTCGACAGCACCCCGCGCAGCGTCCGCACCTCCAGATGGTTCCAGCCCGGCTTGGTCAGCAGCCCGCGCAGGGTACGCCGGGTGGTTTCGTGCCGGCCCTGTGGCAGGAAATAGCCGCGCGGTTCCAGCATGGTCTCGAAATGCGCGATGAGGCCTTCCAGCTCCTCCTGCGGGGCGGGGGGCAGTTGTTCTTCCTGCGTCGGCTGGACCAGCGCGGCTTGCGTCTTCGACCATTCGTAGGCGCACAGGATCACCGCCTGCGCGAGGTTGAGCGAGCCGAATTCGGGATTGATCGGCACCGTGATGATCGCGCGAGATAACGCCACGTCCTCGGTCTCCAGACCGGAGCGTTCGGGGCCGAACAGGATGGCGCAGCGCCCCTGTGCCGCCGCCATCTCGCGGGTCGCCTGTTCGGGGGTGTGGACCGGCTTGGTGACGCCGCGCTTGCGCACGGTGGTGGCATAGACATGCGCGCAATCGGCGACCGCTTCGGCGGTGCTGGCATAGACGCGCGCCTTGTCCAGCACCACGTCGGCGCCCGCGGCGGCGGGGCCGGCGGCGGGATTGGGCCACCCGTCGCGCGGTTCGACGAGACGCAGATCGGTCAGCCCGAAATTGAGCATGGCGCGGGCGGCCTTGCCGATGTTCTCGCCGAGCTGCGGGCGAATGAGGACGATGGCGGGGCCGGTCACGTTATGCCTTCCCGCCGCTGGCGGCTTCCTGCACGGTGCTGGCGAATTCCTCGAAATCGCGGGCCTCGCTGAAGTCGCGATAGACGGATGCGAAGCGGATATAGGCGACCGTATCGAGCTGGCGCAGGCCGTCCATCACCAGTTCGCCGATGCGGCTTGAGGCGATCTCGCTGTCGCCCGCCGTTTCCACCTGGCGTTGAATGCCGCTGACCAGCTGGTCGATCCGCTCCTGCGGGATGTCGCGCTTGCGGCAGGCGAGCGCGATGGATTGCTCGAGCTTGTCCCGGTCGAACGGCTGGCGCCGCTCGCCGCTCTTGACCACGGTGACCTCGCGCAACTGCACCCGCTCGAACGTGGTGAAACGCGCGCCGCAGCGCGAACATTGGCGGCGGCGGCGGATCGAGGCGTTGTCTTCCGCCGGGCGACTGTCCTTTACCTGGCTATCGTCATGCGCGCAGAACGGGCAGCGCATTTACGGGCGCAGGCGCTTGTACAGCATGTAGCCCGCACCCGCCGCCAGGCCGAGCGGCCAGGTCACGACCGGGAGCAGGCCGCCGACAATGGCGCCCACGGCCGCCCCGGTCAGCACCGGCTTGGTCGAGGGGTGGTCCATGCCGCCCTTCATCATGCCCTGAACTTCCTTCTTGGCGTCGGGCAGCAGGTCGTGGTCCTGATGGCGGGGTTTGCGCGGATCGCGTTCGTCCATCTGTCGTCTCCTCTAGCGGCCGGGATATACCGGGAATCGGGCGCACAGCTCGCTCACGCGGCCGCGCACACTGTCCTCGACCGCGGCGTCGCCTTCGGCGCCCTTGCGCGAGAGGCCATCGACCACTTCGCAGATCAGCGCGCCAATGGTCTCGAACTCGTCCGGGCCGAAGCCGCGCGTGGTGCCAGCCGGCGTGCCGAGGCGGATGCCGCTGGTCACGAAGGGGCTGCGCGTGTCGTAGGGGATGCCGTTCTTGTTGCAGGTGAGCCATGCCCGGTCGAGCCCGGCTTCGGCAGCCTTGCCGGTCACGTCCTTGGCCGTAAGATCGACCAGCATCGAATGATTGTCCGTCCCGCCCGAAACCACGCGCAGGCCATTCGCCTCGATCCCCCGGGCCAGCGCGCGGGCATTCTCGACCACGCGGTGCGCGTATTCCTTGAAATCGGGTCGCAGAGCCTCACCGAAGGCCACGGCCTTTGCGGCGACGACATGCATCAGCGGGCCGCCCTGCATCCCGGGGAAGACCGCCATGTTGATCGGCTTGGTGTATTTCTCGTCGTTCCACAGGATGATGCCGGACCGTGGGCCGCGCAGGCTCTTGTGGGTCGTGGTGGTGACGACATCGGCATGGGGAACGGGCGAGGGATGCGCGCCGCCGGCGACGAGGCCGGAGATATGGCTCATGTCGACCATCAGGATCGCGCCGACCTCATCCGCCACCCGGCGGAAGGCTTCCCAGTCCCACGCCCGGGAATAGGCGGTGCCGCCGGCGATGATCAGCTTGGGCCGGTGTTCCTTCGCGGTTGCCATCACCGCGTCCATGTCGATCAGCTCGTCCTCGCGGCGCACGCCGTAGCTGACCGGGTTGAACCACTTGCCGCTCATATTGACGGGGCTGCCATGGGTGAGGTGGCCGCCCGAATTGAGATCGAGCCCCATGAAGGTGTCGCCCGGCTCGAGCAGGGCGAGGAACACGGCCTGGTTCATCTGGCTGCCGCTGTTGGGCTGCACGTTGGCGAATTCGCAGCCGAACAATTCCTTCGCCCGGTCGATCGCCAGCGTTTCGACGACATCGGCATAATCGCACCCGCCGTAATAGCGCTTGCCCGGATAGCCTTCGGCATATTTGTTGGTGAAGACCGAGCCGCAGGCTTCCAGCACGGCGGAAGAGGCGATGTTCTCGCTCGCGATCAGCTCGATCTTGTCCTGCTGGCGGGCGAGTTCGTTGCGAATGGCGGCGTGGATCTGCGGGTCCGCCTGCTCCAGCGTATCGTGCCAGAACCGGTCCATCGGATCGCGCGGGGTTTCGGCGGCTTGCGTGGCCATGATCTTAAAGCTCCGGGTTGGAGAGTTTGTCGACGCGGCGCTGGTGGCGGCCGCCGGCGAATTCGGTTTCAAGAAAAGCGGTGACGCAGGCCTTCGCCATGTCCGCCCCGATCAGACGGGCGCCCATGGCGATGCAGTTCGCATCGTTGTGTTCGCGCGCGAGGCGGGCGGAAAGCGGCTCCGACACGAGCGCACAGCGAACGGCCGGGTTGCGGTTGACGCTCATTGAGATGCCGATGCCGCTGCCGCACAGGGCGATGCCGCGTTCGGCCGTGCCGTCCGCGATCACCCCGGCGATCTTGTAGCCGAAATCGGGGTAGTCGACGCTGTCCCCGCTATCCGGCCCGAGATCGGCAACCTCGTGCCCCTGTTCGATGAGCCATTCGCGCAACTCGCCCTTGAGGGTCAGCGCGGCGTGGTCGGAAGCTATTGCGATACGCATGCAGCGCACATACGCAAACGGCCCGCCGATTGCCAGCGGGCCGTTCGCCTGTTTGTACAGCTGGTGGATGATCAGCCGCGGGGCAGTTCCTGTCGTTCGGCATCGGCCAGGCTGAGCTTCTTGAATCGCGCGGTCGCGACGAAGCCGTAGATCACCTTCGCGGTCACATCGAGGACGAGGATCGCCCAGGCATCGCCCGCCGCATCGAAGGCGCCGATCCCCTGCGGGCCGAGCGCCCACTCGATCGGGTAGATCAGCCAGACGACAAGCAGGAAGACGAGGTTCGCCTTGTACACCTTCGCCATCGCGCCGCCGAGCTGGTTGGTCGCCTTCATGACCGGACCGACGAGGAGATAGATCACGCCGAGGAACGCGGCGCACGACCATGCGAACCAGACCCATTTCGCCGCCTCGTTGGTGGAGACGGCCGCCATCAGGCCGGTGATGATCATCAGCGCGTCGAGGACGATGGCCGGCAGGACGTAGGTCGAGTGGCGGGGGTGTTCGTGCAGGCCCGCCACGATCAGGCCGGTGAGCAGGATCGGCGTGGTGACGACCCAGTCGGCATAGCGTGCGAGGAAGAGGGTTTCGCCTCCGCTCATTTCGAGACGGCCGATGCCCAGGGCCATCGCGAGATAGGCGGTCGCGGCGATGAACGGCACGACGGAGTGGAATTGCGTGTGGTGCAAGAACTCGTTGCGCTTGTCACCATGTGCATAAATCGCAAGCGATCCGAGCGACATGATGACGAAGCCCAGCACGAGTGGCAGTGTGACAGCGTCCATTTCAGGTCCTTTCATTAAAGATATATTAGTAATGGGACCTGAAAAATTGCGTTCCTTGCAAAGACAGACAGCCCGATTGCGCCATACGCAACCGGGCTGTCCGCTCGTTTTATAACAATGGTTTATTGATCGAGGAAGCTGCGCATTTTCCGGCTGCGGCTCGGATGCTTGAGCTTGCGCAAGGCTTTCGCCTCGATCTGACGGATGCGTTCGCGGGTTACGCTGAACTGCTGGCCAACCTCTTCCAGCGTGTGATCGGTGTTCATACCGATGCCGAAGCGCATGCGCAGCACGCGTTCCTCACGCGGAGTAAGCGAGGCAAGGACGCGGGTGACCGTTTCCTTGAGGTTCGCCTGGATCGCCGCATCCACCGGGATGATCGCGTTCTTGTCCTCGATGAAATCGCCCAGATGGCTGTCCTCCTCGTCGCCGATCGGCGTTTCGAGGCTGATCGGCTCCTTGGCGATCTTCATCACCTTGCGCACCTTTTCGAGCGGCATGGAGAGCTTCTCCGCCATCTCTTCAGGGGTCGGCTCGCGCCCCTGATCGTGCAGGAACTGGCGGCTGCAGCGGACCAGCTTGTTGATCGTCTCGATCATGTGGACCGGGATGCGGATCGTGCGCGCCTGGTCCGCAATTGAACGAGTGATCGCCTGCCGGATCCACCACGTGGCATAGGTGCTGAACTTGTAACCGCGGCGGTACTCGAACTTGTCGACCGCCTTCATCAGGCCGATATTGCCTTCCTGGATGAGGTCGAGGAATTGCAGGCCGCGATTGGTGTATTTCTTGGCGATCGAGATCACCAGACGCAGATTCGCCTCGACCATTTCCTTCTTGGCGATCCGCGCCTCGCGCTCGCCCTTCTGGACCATGTTCACGATCCGGCGGAACTCGGGCAGGGCCATGCCGGTGGCGGTGGCGATGTCGCTGATCTCGGTCCGGATGCGGTCGATCGCGTCGGCTTCCTTCTCGACGAAGGCGGCCCACTTCTTGTCCTTCTTTGGCTTGTCGCCCATCCAGTTATCGTCGAGCTCGTTGCCGATATAGGCTTCGAGGAAGTCGATCCGCTTGACCTTGTGCCGTTCGGCAAGGCGCAGCATCTGGCCGCCCAGCGCGGTTAGCCGGCGGTTGAAGGCATAGAGGTTGTCGACCAGGAATTCGATCTTGGTCGCGTGGAACTGCACGCTCTCGACCTCGGCGGTGAGCTGTTCGCTCAGCGCCTCGTATTTCTTTTCCTTGGCGGCGGGAAATGCGTCGCCCCGGCCGAGAATATCCATCCGCTCGTTCTGCAGTTTCTCGAACTTGCCGAACAGGTCCTTGATCCGGGCGAAGCGTTCGATGGCGTCGGGCTTGAGCGCGGCTTCCATCTGGGCGAGGGACATGGTGTTGTCCTCGTCCTCGTCCTCGTCGCTGGACTTGGAGGAACCTTCCTCGCCATCCTCGTCGTCGGAGGATGCGTCGTTCTCGTCCTCGTCCTCGTCATCGTCGCGAATGGTCGGGCCGGCGGTCTCTTCCGAGATTTCGCCGTCGTCGTCATCCTCTTCCGCATCGTCCGACATCTTGTCGGGCGGCGGTTCCTTGGACAGCATGGCGTCGAGATCGAGGATCTCGCGCAGTTGCATTTCCTCGGAATTGAGCGCTTCCGACCAATGGATGATGGCGTGGAAGGTGATCGGGCTCTGGCACAGGCCCATGATCATCATGTCACGCCCGGCCTCGATCCGCTTGGCGATGGCGATCTCGCCCTCGCGGCTGAGCAGTTCGACCGCGCCCATTTCGCGCAGATACATGCGGACGGGATCGTCCGTCCGCTCGCCCACGGCGAGTTTCTTGGCCGTGGCGGCAGGCTTCTTGGCGTCTTTCTTCCCGGCGGAGTCGGACGGGGCGATTTCCTCGACTTCGGCTTCAGCCTCGTCCTCCTGTTCCTGCTCGGCATCCTCGTCGGTCTCGACGATCTGGACGCCCATTTCGGACAGGGCGGACTGGATGTCCTCGATCTGGTCGGAACTCATCTCGCCCTGGGGCAGGGCCTCGTTGAGTTCGTCATAGGTGACGTAGCCCTTCTTCTTCGCCTTCGCGATCAGCTTCTTGATCGAAGCCTCGTTCAGGTCGATGAGGGGGGCATCGTCGTTGTCACTCGACTTGGTCTTCGTCGCCATAAACCCAATCAATCCATTTCCGAGCCAACGTCCGGTCCATCCCCCGGCGCGGCACCATTCTGTCTGGCCTTCAATGCGGCCCTGCGGCTTGCCATCTGGCCTAATCGCGATTCGAATTCGAGTTTCTTCCTGAGCAAACGCTGCTGTTCGGCAAACGCTCCCTCGGGATCGGTCTCGAACCGCGCGGTCGCCTGGGCGAGCGCGGCTTCGAGTGCCGGCCTTTCAACCAGCAGCGATACGGCTTCGGCCAATTCCTCACGCGCAACATCCGGGTCGGTGCCTTCGTCGAGAAAGGCGAAATACGAGGTTTCCGGCAGGGCAGGCAGGCCTTCACCCAGCGATATGGGCAAATCGGACCGCGAATCAAGCGTTTCGGCTGCAACCAGTAGAGAATCTATCGCCGGCCCGGCCTTGGGATCGCGTGCGGCGAAGGCGGCCAGCGCCGATTCCTGCGCGGCGATCTGGTCGGGAAAGCGCAGGAAACCGGCGATCACGGCGGCCAGCAGGCCATCGCGTGCGCCCCCGGCCATGGCACTTTCGAGGCGGCTGCGCGTATGCGGATCGACCGTGCGGGGTGCCACGTCGTGGCGCCCCGCCGGGCCACGCGGCGCTTTCCGGAATTCCCGCGGCGGCCGGGGGGGAAAGGCGAAGGCGGAAAACCGCTCCAGCAATTCGCGCTTGTAGAGCGAACGGATGTCGGGATGCTGCACCGCCTCCACATGCTCGAGCAGGCGGGCCTTCAGACCCGCCTTGGCTTCGGGCGAATCGAGCGGGGCGGCACTCTTCTCGAACGCCCACAGCGCGTCGAGCAGGCTTTGCGGCTTTTCCAGCAGTGCCTCCAGCGCGCCGACGCCCTCGCGCTTGACCAGATCGTCGGGGTCCATACCCGCCGGCAGGCGCACGATGGCGAGCGAATGCGCAGGGCGCAGCAGCGGCAGGGCGCGCGCAATCGCGCGCATGGCGGCGCGCTGTCCGGCATTGTCGCCATCGAAGCACAGGATCGGGCGTTCGACCTGGCGCCACAGCAATTCGATCTGCGCCTCGGTGAACGCCGTGCCCAGCGGGGCGACCACCTCGGATATGCCGGCATCGGCAAGGGCGATCGCGTCCATATACCCCTCGACCACGATGATCCGGCCCGCCTGCCGCGCCGCCGGGGCCGCGCGGTGCAGATTGTAGAGCGTGCGGCCTTTGTCGAACAACGGCGTGTCGGGCGAGTTGAGATATTTCGCCGCGCCCTGCCGCTCGGCAAGGATGCGGCCGCCAAACGCGATTACCCGGCCGCGCTGATCGTGAATGGGCAGCATCAGCCGGTCGCGGAACCGGTCGTAGCGGCTGCCGTCCTCCGTCTTGATCCGCATCCCGCTTTCCACCAGCATGCCCTCATCGAAGCGCGACAGGCCCTGCGCCAGCGCCTGCTTCGCGTCGGGCGCGTAGCCGAAGCCGAATTCGCGAACCGTCGCCTCGGAAAAGCCGCGTCCGGCAAGGTATTCGCGCGCGCGCGCCCCGTCGGCGCCGCGCAACTGGCCGACGAACCATTCCTGCGCGGCGGCGGTGACGTCATGCAGGCTGGCGCGTTTTTCCGCCTGCCGTGCGGCGCGCGGATCGGGGGCGGGGACCTCCATGCTGGCCTCGGCGGCGAGTTCCTTCACCGCGTCCATGAACGGCATGCCGCGCTGATCGGTCAGCCAGCGGATCGCATCGCCATGCGCCTCGCAGCCGAAGCAGTGATAGAAGCCCTTCTCGTCATTGACGTAGAAGCTGGGCGTGTTTTCCTGGTGGAAGGGGCAACACGCCTTGAACTCGCGCCCGGCCTTGGTCAGCCGCACCGTGCGCCCGATCACGGCGGACAGCGTCGTACGCATCCGCAGTTCGTCGAGCCATTGGGGGGTGAGAGCCATGACCGCCCCTTATCCCCCGCGGCGTCCCGGCGCTAGGTCGCGAGGCGTTGGGCCGGGTCGTTTTCCTGCGGCGGGAAGGGGCCGGTTGCGCTCACCTGGTTGCCGTCCATCTCGAACAGATAGGCTTCGGCCGGCCCCTGCGGCGGCAGGGTGGAGCGCCACCAGAAGGTGATCGTTTCCCCGGGCTTCCACACGCCCTGGGTCACGCGCCAGGTCAGCCGCCCGCCCTCGACCCCGACCGAGATCGCATCGCGCGCGCCCAGCGCGGCTTCGGCCTGCGCCCGGAGATAGCCGATCGCCCCGTCGAAGCCGCTGACCGGCTCGGTCGTGCGGAACAGGGTCGGCGGGGCCTCCACCGCGGCGGGGCCGCTGGTCGGCTGCACCGGCAACGCGTCCGCTTCCTCGGTCAGGGTGATGCGGTGGACATAGGTGTAGAGCGTGTCGTCCGGCATGGCCGCCGGATTGCATTCGGCCACGCCCTGCGGGCAGGCGACATAGCTCGTCATCGTGCCGAGCAGGCCGTTGGCGTTTGCGAGCTGGGTCTCCACTTCCGGCCCCTGCGGCCCGACGATCTTCGCGCCGAGCGTCGACAGGTCGAGATCGGCGGCCACCAGCGTGCGCGGCTGCGCCACCGTGGGGGCGGGCGTCGGCACGGGTTCGGGTTCGGACTGCCCGCATGCCGCCAGTGCGATCGCCACGGGCAGGGCGACGAAACGCCTCACGAAAGCGCGTCCTTCACCAGGCCGCTCGCCCGGCTCATGTCGAGGCTGGCGCCGTGGCGGCTTTTGAGTTCGGCCATCACCCGGCCCATGTCCTTCGGACCTTCCGCGCCGAGATCTGTCTTGATTTGCGCAATGGCGGCGCGGGTTTCGTCCTCACTCATCTGCTTGGGCAGATAGTCCTCGATCACCGCCAGCTCGGCCTTTTCCTTGTCGGCCAGTTCCTGCCTTCCGCCATCCTCATACATCTGGATCGATTCGCGGCGCTGCTTGGCCATCTTGAGCAGGACGTCCTGCACCAGCGCCTCGTCGTCGGGCTGCTTGTCGGCGGTGCGCAGTTCGATGTCGCGATCCTTGATCTTGGCGCCGATCAGGCGCAGCGCGGCGGTGCGTTCCTTGTCGCCCGCCTTCATCGCGGCGATGGTATCCTGCTTGATTGTGTCCCGGAGCATGGGGCCTCTAACTTTTTATGTGTGGATGACTGGGCACCCCAGATAGGCAAGCGCGCCGATATGCCAAGCGTTCCGGTTGACGGGAGGCGCCCGCATCTCTAGCCGCCGTGTCTTAGCACACATTGCCGGTAACCCTTTTCCAACGGAGCGCCCCCATGGCCCTGTCCGCATCTTCGCACGCGCAACCTTCAGGGGCCACCGGCGTCATCGTCTTCGCCGATGGCGGCGTGGTGTGGGGCAAGGGCTTCGGCACGGTCGGCAGTGCGGTGGGCGAGGTGTGCTTCAACACCGCGATGACCGGCTATCAGGAAGTGCTGACCGATCCCAGCTACGACAGCCAGATCGTCACCTTCACCTTTCCCCATATCGGCAATGTCGGCGCGAACGAGGAGGATCACGAAAGCCGCGGCCTCGGCGCGCTGGGGTGCATCGTGCGGCAGGAGGTGACCCCGCATTCCAGTTTCCGCGCGCAGCAGGAATTCGTCGACTGGTGCGCATCGAACGGCAAGATCGGCCTGTCAGGCGTGGATACGCGCGCGCTCACCCGCCGCATCCGCAAGGGCGGGGCGCCCAACGCGGTGATCGCGCACAGTCCGCGCGGGCAGTTCGATCTGGACGAGCTCGCGCGGCAGGCGGCCGAATGGAGCGGGCTTGAAGGACTCGACCTCGTGCCGCGCGTGACGCGCGGCGTGCTGGAAGACTGGCGCGGCGGGCACTGGCAGCTTGGCCACGGCTATGGCGAGCATCGCAACGAGAAACCGCATGTGGTCGCGCTCGATTTCGGGGCGAAGGACAACATCTTCCGCAACCTTGCCCGCGCCGGCGCAAGGGTGACGGTGGTGCCGGCGCGCAGTTCGCTGGACGAAATCATGCGGTTGGAGCCCGACGGCGTGTTCCTCTCCAACGGCCCCGGCGACCCGGCGGCGACGGGCGAATACGCGGTGCCGGTCATCAAGGGGCTGCTGGAGCGCGACGTGCCGCTGTTCGGCATCTGCCTCGGCCACCAGCTGCTCGGCCTGGCTGTGGGCGCGAAGACCGCCAAGATGTTCCAAGGCCACCGCGGCGCCAACCATCCGGTGCAGCGCGTCGGCGGCGGCTGGGGGGAAAGCGAGGGGCTGGTGGAGATTACCTCGATGAACCACGGCTTCGCGGTGGACGGCGAGACCTTGCCGGATGGCGTGGAGCAGACCCACGTCTCGCTGTTCGACGGGACGAATTGCGGGATTTCGGTGACGGGCAAGCGGGCGTTCGGGGTGCAGTATCACCCGGAAGCGAGCCCGGGGCCGCAGGACAGTTTTTACCTGTTCGAGAAATTCGTGGGAATGTTGGGGTGACGAAGAAAAATCCCCGACGCGAGCCGCATATACAATACCGCTTATTGCTATCAAACATTAGGGCCCGATACGAAGTCATCAACGAACTGAACCCGGGTGAATCTTCGGATTTTACTACGTTCGAAACCACTGCATTTCACATGCGGAAGTCGATCGAGGGCATTGCATTCGGCTGCCTCGTTGCTCACGAAAATGGCCTAAAAGTCATCCCTCAAGACGCTAGAGGACAATGGAACGCTGACCGCATATTTACACGGCTCACCAAGCAAGATGTGTTGGTTTTCCCAGAATCATTCAGGCGCGAGGATCCGCCTGAAGGAAGCGATCCTAGGGTCTCCCACCACATTGTCAAAAACCCAGATGCAAATTTGACTGTCGACGACGTTCGCAAGATTTATCGCCGATCGCACAAGTGGTTACATGAGTGGAATCCTTACGTTGAAAGCTTCGGTAGAGACTATGAGAAGTATCGAAGTGAGCTCTTGGAAGATGTCCCTAGAATTTGGAATTGGCTCCTTTCTCATATGATTGGAATAGGAGGTCATATTTTTCTCGGCCTTCTAAAAGATGGTGACGACATGGCAGTTCGAGTCGTGTCGGCAGAAACCGCTCAGATGGATGCAGATTAATGCCCAAACGCACTGATATTTCCTCCATCCTCGTCATCGGCGCCGGTCCCATCATCATTGGGCAGGCGTGCGAGTTCGACTATTCCGGCACGCAGGCGATCAAGGCGTTGAAGGAGGAGGGCTACCGGGTCGTCCTCGTCAATTCCAACCCCGCCACGATCATGACCGATCCGGAAATGGCGGACGCGACCTATATCGAGCCGATCACGCCCGAAATCGTCGCCAAGATCATCGAGAAGGAGACGGCACTTTTTCCGGGTGGTTGGGCCGTCCTCCCCACGATGGGCGGGCAGACGGCGCTCAATTGCGCGCTGGCGCTGTTCAACGACGGCACGCTGGAGAAATTCGGCGTGCAGATGATCGGCGCCGATGCCGACGCGATCGACAAGGCGGAGAACCGCCAGCGCTTCCGCGAGGCGATGGATCGGATCGGGCTGGAAAGCGCGCGCAGCGGCGTCGCCACGACGGTGGACGAAGCCTATGCCGTCCTCGAGCGGACGGGCCTGCCCTCGATCATCCGGCCCAGCTTCACGCTCGGCGGGACGGGCGGCGGCATCGCCTACAATCGCGCCGAGTTCGAACGGATCGTGCGCGAGGGGCTGGACGCTTCGCCCACCACCGAAGTCCTGATCGAGGAATCGCTCCTCGGCTGGAAGGAATTCGAGATGGAGGTGGTGCGCGATCGGAAGGACAATTGCATCATCGTCTGCGCGATCGAGAATGTCGATCCGATGGGCGTGCATACCGGCGACAGCATCACCGTCGCCCCGGCGTTGACGCTGACCGACAAGGAATACCAGATCATGCGCAGCGCGAGCATCGCGGTGCTGCGCGAAATCGGTGTGGAAACAGGCGGTTCCAACGTCCAGTTCGCAGTCGATCCGAAGACCGGACGGCTGATCGTGATCGAGATGAATCCCCGCGTCTCGCGCTCCTCAGCGCTGGCCTCCAAGGCGACCGGCTTTCCCATCGCGCGCGTCGCGGCGAAGCTCGCGGTCGGCTACACGCTCGACGAGATCCGCAACGAGATTACCGGCGCGACTCCGGCGGCGTTCGAGCCGACGATCGACTATGTCGTCACCAAGATCCCGCGCTTCGCGTTCGAGAAGTTCAAGGGCGCCAAGAACGAGCTGTCGACCGCGATGAAGTCGGTCGGCGAGGTGATGGCGATCGGGCGCTGTTTCGCGGAATCGATGCAGAAGGCCTTGCGGGGGCTGGAAACCGGGCTCGACGGGTTCAACCGCGTGGTCGAGCTCGAAGGTTGCTCGCGCGACAAGATCACCGCCTCGCTCAGCCAGCGTACGCCGGACCGCATCCTCAAGGTCGCCCAGGCGTTCCGTGAAGAGATGAGCGTGGAAGAAGTGGGTGCGATCACCGGCTACGATCCGTGGTTCCTGCGTCAGATCGAGGCGATCATCCACGAAGAGACGAAGATCGGTCAGGACGGCCTGCCCAACACCGCCGAAGAGATGCGCCGGCTGAAGGCGATGGGCTTTTCCGACAGGCGCCTGGCGACGCTCGCCGTGCGCTCGGTCGGCGTGGCGGGCGGGCTGGCCGAAACGCAGGCGCGGCGCTCGGGCCTGCTGCACGATGCCCTGCGCGCCATGGCCGGCGCTACCAGCGAGGAGGAAGTGCGCAAGCTGCGCCGCAAGCTGGGCGTCGAACCGGTGTTCAAGCGGATCGACAGCTGCGCCGCCGAATTCGAGGCGATCACGCCCTATATGTACTCCACCTACGAAGCGCCCAGCTTCGGCGTGGCGGAGGACGAGGCGGAGCCGACCGATGCGAAGAAGATCGTCATCCTCGGCGGCGGGCCGAACCGCATCGGGCAGGGCATCGAGTTCGACTATTGCTGCGTCCACGCCTGCTTCGCGCTGAGCGAGGCCGGGTTCGAGACGATCATGGTCAATTGCAACCCCGAAACCGTCTCGACTGATTACGACACCTCCGACCGGCTCTATTTCGAGCCTTTGACCGAGGAGGACGTGCTGGAGATCCTGCGGGTCGAAATGTCGCGCGGCGAGGTGGTCGGCGTGATCGTGCAGTTCGGCGGGCAGACCCCGCTGAAACTCGCCACGGCGCTGGAGCGGGAGGGGATCCCTATCCTCGGCACCAGTCCCGACGCGATCGACCTCGCCGAAGACCGCGAACGCTTCGCCAAGCTGGTCGACAAGCTCAAGCTCAAGCAACCCCTGAACGGGATCGCAAAAAGCCGCGACGAGGCGGCGGCGGTCGCCGCGCGGATCGGTTATCCGGTGCTGCTGCGCCCGAGCTATGTCCTCGGCGGGCGGGCGATGGAGATCGTGGACAGCGAAGCCCAGCTTGACGATTACATCGCCACCGCCGTCAATGTCAGCGGCGACAGCCCGGTGCTGGTCGATCAGTATCTGCGCGACGCGGTCGAATGCGATGTCGACGTGGTGAGCGACGGGTTCGAGGTCCGCATTGCCGGCGTGATGCAGCATATCGAGGAAGCCGGCGTCCATTCGGGCGACAGCGCCTGCACCCTGCCGCCCTACAGCCTTTCCGCCGAGATCATCGCTGAGATGGAACGGCAGGCCGAAGCGCTGGCGAAGGCGCTGGAGGTGCGCGGATTGATGAACGTGCAGTTCGCGGTGCAGGGCGGGGAGGTCTATCTCATCGAGGTGAACCCCCGGGCCAGCCGCACGGTGCCGTTCGTTGCCAAGGCCATCGGCCGCCCGATCGCCAAGATCGCCGCGCGGGTGATGGCGGGCGACGGTCTGCACCAGTTCGAACCGTTCGACATAAGGCCCGCCCACATGGCGGTGAAGGAAGCGGTGTTTCCTTTCGCCCGCTTCCCCGGCTCCGATCCGATCCTCTCACCCGAGATGAAGAGCACCGGCGAAGTCATGGGAATCGATCGGGATTTTCCCGCCGCCTTCCTGAAATCGCAGCTCGGGGCGGGGATGATTTTGCCGCGCGAGGGCACCCTGTTCGTTTCGGTGAAGGACGGGGACAAGGAGGGAATTCTCCCGGCTATCGAGACCATGCTGGCCAGGGGCTTCCGCGTCATCGCGACGGGCGGGACGCAGGAATTCCTGCGCGCGCGTGGGCTGGAGGTCGAGCGGGTGAACAAGGTCGCGGAAGGGCGGCCGCACATCGTGGATGCGATCATCGACGCCGAGATCGCGCTGATCTTCAACACGACCGAAGGCTGGCAATCCCTGCTGGATTCCCAATCGATCCGGGCAAGCGCGCTGGAGAAGAAGGTACCTTACTATACCACCGCCGCCGCCTCTCTGGCCGCCGCGCGGGCGATTGCCGAGGTCGCGCCGCAGCGGCTTGAAGTGCGCTCGCTTCAGGACTATTATAGCTGACAAGAAGAGATACGAACTTACCTTCCGGACAATTCGGCTCGAAGCACCCCGCCAGGCGGGGCAAGAGCGGATTGCCTGCCGGAACGAGGACAGAAGGATAAAGGCCCATGGACAAGGTGCCGATGCTGGCCGAAGGCTACGAGAAGCTGACGGCCGATCTCAAGGTGCTGCGCGCCGAACGCCCCCGGATCGTGGACGCGATCGAAGAGGCGCGCGCGCATGGCGACCTGTCGGAGAATGCCGAATATCACGCGGCCAAGGAACGCCAGGGCCAGGTCGAGGCACAGATCGCCGATCTGGAAGACAAGGTCAGCCGCGCCCAGATCATCGATCCCGCCACGCTGTCGGGCGACAAGGTGGTGTTCGGCGCCACGGTCACCCTGCTGGACGAGGACGACAAGCCGGTACGGTACCAGATCGTCGGCCAGACGGAGGCCGATGCGGCGAAGGGCCGTATCTCCTACAATTCGCCCATCGCCCGCGCCCTGATCGGCAAGCAGAAGGACGACGAGATCGAAGTGACCGTCCCTTCCGGCGACAAGTTCTACCTCGTCGACAAGATCGAATTCGTTTGAAGTCTTGAGTAACCGCGCCGGGAGGTGTCTTCCTCGCGCGGTTTCCTGCCGCCCGGCCCGCCGAACAGCGGGGCCGGGCGCGTTGCCTGGTTCAGGCTTCGGGTTCCAGCAGGTCGTGCAGAGGCACGATGACGTATTTCATCTCCGCATCGTCGACCGTGCGCTGTGCGTTTCCACGCCAGGAATTGACCGCATTCTCGTAAGCGTCGAACACGCCGGCGACGTGGATGCTTTCCGGATCGGCGAAGATGACCTTGCGCGGATCGGTGACGCGGCCGCCCATCACGAGATAGAGCGACTGTTTTTCTTCATTGTCCTTCATGAACCGGGTTCCTGCACTGGGGAGAGTGACGTCGCGCCTTAACGAAAGCGGCGCGGCAGGCAACCCTGCCGCGCCGTTTGTGCGACCGTATTCCGGCGGCGATCAGTAACCGATGCTGCGGCGCAGATCGCGTGCGGCCCGCAGGCTCTTGCGGTTGGCCTTGCGACCCGAGGCACGCAGACTGTCGCCCACCACGTCGAGCCGGTAGCCCGCGTCGCGGCGCGCGCGCGTGGCCGAACTGCCCGCGGCGTCGCCCAGATCTTCCAGCTTGTCGCCCGCGGTGCGCGCGAGATCGCCCGCATTGTCGAACAGCGAGAGAGCGTAGGCTGCGATCGTATCGGTCGCGACGTGTGCCATCCTGCCGCCGCGGCGACCCAGACGCCTGCCGGGGCGGGTCATCGCGCCGATGACGAGGCCGAGGACGACGCCGCCGGCGATCGTGGCGACCGGGTGGCTCTTGGCGAATTCGACGGCGCTGTCGGCCGCGTCCTTCGCCTGGTCGGCGAAGGAGCGTTCCTCGTGCCGACGATTGCCCGCTTCGATGCGCGCGCGAAGTTCGGCGCGCTTTTCCTCGTCGGTCAGCTGGCTGCCGGTATCGATCGGCGTCGTGTTCATGGTCGGCGTCGCATTGGTCTGCGAGGTTCCGGCGGCGGAGGCTGTGCCGCCGGTCGTGCCGGACGTGCGGGCCGAATCGGCCGTCTTGCCGGTTTCGGTCTTGTCGTTTTCGGATGTGTTCGTGGTATCGGCCATTGCAGGCTCCTGATTATTTGCGTTCGTTCCAAAGACGCCCGAAGAAACTGCGCCGTTCCCTGGGTTCGTCGTAATGATCGTCCTCGTCATCGGGTTCGTCGGAAAATCCGAGCGACGAGAGAATGGGATTGCGGGCGAACCAGATGAGGATCGCCGAAACCAGCGCCGCGAGGACGCCCTTGTTGTTGCCGGCGACCTCGACCGCTTCATCGTAGACGTCGGCCGCGCCGCCTTTCACGCGGTCCATCGCCCGCTCGCCAATGCCCTTGGCGGCAAGCTCGCTTTTGAGGTGCGCGATATCGGCCTTG
Source organism: uncultured Erythrobacter sp. (assembly GCA_947501005.1). Classification (GTDB taxonomy): domain Bacteria; phylum Pseudomonadota; class Alphaproteobacteria; order Sphingomonadales; family Sphingomonadaceae; genus Qipengyuania. The sequence goes on from CANMTU010000001.1 coordinate 1,124,497, forward strand.
ACCAGAGCCTTCGCGGAATCGCGCAGGTGCCGGTCTTCGGTCATGCGTTGTCTGAGATCGGTCATGCCTTCCCCTCCGACAGGGCGTCCCGGATCCGGCCGATCTTCCCCTTCAATTTCATGCCGAGTATGGCCGCGGCGATGAGGTAGAGGACGACCACGATCAACGTGGAAAGCCAGAAACCCAGCAGCTCACCCAGCGCCAGAACGAGGCCCACGGTCAGCGCGATCAGCGCCAGATGCACCGCACCCAGGGCGCCGACGCCGAGGACCAGGGCACTCTTGGCCTCGCCGCCGACGAACCGCGCGCGCGTCTTCTGGTAGGAAAGCTCCGCTTGCGCGTAGGTCTTTCCATCCTCGAACGCGGCGGACACGTCATCGAACAGGGATGATGTGTCCGCCTCGTGCGCGTAGTCCGCAGGCTCGAACGCCGGTTCGGGGATGGTACGCGCATTATCGTCTGTTTTCACGTTATCCATCGTATCGACCCCGGACCCTGTGTTGCTCAACGACGGAACAGGCTGGAAACCATGTAGCCGGCGGCGGCGGCGAGACCGATGGCGAGGCCAGGGCTCTTGCGAACGAATTCGCGGGCGTCCTCGGTCAGCTCCTCGATGCTGCGCTCGTCCAGCTGGTCGGCATAGCCGGCGAGGGACGACGATGCGCTGCGGGCGTAGTCGCCGTATTTCGCACCCAGGGTCTCATCGACGCGATAGGCATTTTCGTTGACCTTCTGGCCGAGGACGCGAAGCCCCTTGCTGGCCTGGCCCTTGCCTTCGTCGGCCAGTTCGCGGCCCTTCACCCGGGCATCGTCGCCCTTCAGGCGGGCCTGGCCCCGGAAATCCTCACCCTTGCCCTTGGCTTGCGTGCGATAGGCCGAGGCCCGCTCGCCCGCTTCCGCCTTCAAGGCGGCGGCACCGGCCTTCGCCTCGTCGAGAGCGGCGGAGAAGCGGCTCTTGGCTTCCTCGCGGTGCGGGCTGGTGCCGGACGTATCCGTGGAGCCGGTCGTGCCGGTAGAACCCATCGAGTTGGTCGAACCCATCGAGCTGGTCGACGACATCGAGCTAGTCGAACCCATGGAGCTGGTCGAGCCGGTCGAACCCATGGAGCCGGTCGAACCCATCGAGCCGGTCGAACCCGTCGAGGGGGTCGTTACCGGGTCGGCCGAGGGGGTGGGGTTTGCTGTGTCGGTCATTGGTGCAGTCTCCTTCGCCATGCTGGTCTGCGCGACCGTCGTCGTCGGCGACTTGGTCGTTGCGGCGCTGTCGTTCGTTGTGCTGGACGTGCCGGACGTGTCGGTATCTGCCATTGCGTGTTCCCTTAAACCTTCAATTGACCATACCGGTTCACCCGGCGCTGGTTTCCTTAACGTCACTTGCACGGCGATGTTCCGGCGAATAGGGCGGCGCTGCTTCGGCGCGGTGCCGGATGCCTTGCCAACGCTCGATTCTGCGAGACCCGTATGACTGCCATTCTCGATCTGCACGCCCGCGAAATTCTCGACAGCCGGGGCAATCCCACGGTCGAGGTCGACGTCCTGCTGGCAGACGGATCCTTCGGGCGGGCGGCGGTCCCCTCCGGCGCGTCGACCGGGCGGCACGAGGCGGCCGAACTGCGCGACGGCGACGACCAGCGGTATCTCGGCAAGGGCGTGCTGAAAGCGGTCGAGGCGGCGAACAGCGAGATTCGCGAATTGCTGGTCGATCGCTTCGATGCCGAGGATCAGCGCGACATCGACCGGGCGATGATCGAACTCGACGGGACGCCGAACAAGAGCCGGATGGGCGCGAACGCCATCCTCGGCACCAGCATGGCGGTAGCCAAGGCCGCGGCGAATGCGCGGGGCCTGCCGCTCTACAGCTATATCGGGGGCATCGGGGCGCATGTTTTGCCGGTGCCCATGATGAACATCATCAATGGCGGCGAACATGCCGACAATCCGATCGACATCCAGGAATTCATGGTCATGCCCGTCGGGGCAGACAGCGTGGCCGAGGCGGTGCGCTGGGGCGCGGAGATTTTCCACACCTTGAAGAAGAACCTGTCGCAGAAAGGCCTCGCCACCTCGGTTGGGGACGAGGGCGGCTTCGCGCCGGCCCTTGCCAGCACGCGCGACGCGCTCGACTTCATCATGCGCTCGGTCGAGCAGGCGGGCTTCAGTCCGGGCGACGACGTGGTCCTCGCCCTCGATTGCGCGGCAACCGAGTTCTTCCGCAACGACAAGTACGAGATCTCGGGCGAGAACCTCTCGCTCTCGGGCACAGACATGGCCCAGTATCTCGACCAATTGTGCCGCGACTATCCGATCCGTTCGATCGAGGACGGCATGAGCGAGGACGATTTCGAAGGCTGGCAGGCGCTGACCGAACTGGTGGGGGACCGGGTGCAGCTGGTGGGCGATGATCTGTTCGTCACCAATCCCGACCGCCTGCTCGACGGGATCGAGCGCGGGCTGGCCAATTCGCTGCTGGTGAAGGTCAACCAGATCGGCACGCTGAGCGAAACGCTCGATGCGGTGTCGATCGCCAATCGCGCGGGCTATACGGCGGTGATGTCGCACCGCTCGGGCGAGACCGAGGATGCGACCATCGCCGACCTCGCCGTGGCGACCAATTGCGGGCAGATCAAGACGGGCTCGCTCGCCCGGTCGGACAGGCTGGCGAAATACAACCAGCTGATCCGCATCGAAGAGGAACTGGGGGATAGTGCGGTCTATGCCGGCCGGGCCTGCTTCAGCTGAAGCGGTCGCTTAGCGGGCGAATTTCTGTCGCAGTTCCAGGAGCGCGAGTGCGGCCGTAGCCGCCTCGCCGCCCTTGTTCTTGCGTGAGGCATCGGCGCGGGCGAGCGCCTGCTCCTCGTTCTCAACCGTGATGATGCCGTTGCCGATTGCCAGCCCGTCGATCGTCAGCGCCATGATTCCCCGCGCGCTTTCGCCGGCGACTATCTCGAAGTGATACGTCTCGCCCCGGATCACGACGCCGATCGCCACGAAGGCGTCGTATCGCCCGCTTTCCGAGGCAAGGGCGATGGCGGCCGGAATTTCGAGGGCACCCGGCACGGTCGACACTTCGACTGAATGGCCTTCGTCCTCGAGCGCGGACCGTGCGCCGGCGATCAGCATATCGTTGAGATGATCGTAGAAGCGCGCTTCTACGATGAGGATATTGGCCATCAAACGGTCTCCGGAATAGGCTCTTCGCCGACGATGTTGAGGCCATAGCCTTCGATGGCGACGATGGTGCGATGCGCATTGGTCAGCAGGATCATGTCGTCGATCCCGAGATCGGCGAGAATTTGCGCGCCGATGCCGTAGGCGCGGAAATCGCCGGCTTCGGGCGGTTCGGTCTCGCTGGGCACGGTCGCGCGCGGATTGATCAGCAGGACGATCACGCCCGCGCCGCGTTCGCCGATAGCGGTCATCGCGCGTTGCAGGGTGCGCTTGCGCGGGCCGGACTGGCCAAGGATGTCGTCGAGGAGCGAAATGGTATGCACCCGGGTGAGGGTGGGACTGCCCGGTTCCACGCTGCCCTTCTGCAGGACGAAGCTTTCACTCTGGTCGACTGTGTTGCGATAGATCAGCAGCTTCCACTCGCCGCCATAGTCGGAGGTAAAGCGCCGCTCCCCGATCCGTTCGACCAGATGATCGTGCCGCATCCGGTAGGCGATGAGATCGCGAATGGTGCCGATCTTCATGTCGTGCCGGCGGGCAAAGCCCATCAGATCGTCGAGCCGGGCCATCGTCCCATCCTCGTTCATGATCTCGCAAATCACGCCGGAGGGGTTCAGGCCCGCGAGGCGGGAAATGTCGACCGCAGCCTCGGTATGGCCGGCGCGGACCAGCACCCCGCCATCGCGCGCCGCCAGCGGAAATACGTGGCCGGGGGTGACGATATCTTCCGGCCCCTTGGTCGCGTCGATCGCCACCGAGACGGTGCGCGCGCGATCGGCGGCGCTGATGCCGGTCGTGACCCCGTCTTTGGCCTCGATCGAGGTGGTGAAGGCGGTCTGCATGCTTTCGCGATTGTCGCGGCTCATCGGCTGAAGCCCGAGGGCCTCGATACGCTTGCGATCGAGCGAGAGGCAGATGAGGCCGCGCCCATGGGTGGCCATGAAGTTCACCGCCGTGGGCGTCGCCATCTGGGCCGGGATGACGAGATCGCCTTCATTCTCGCGGTCCTCGTCGTCGACCAGGATGAACATGCGCCCGTTGCGCGCCTCGTCGATGATCTCGGCGGCGCCGACCAGGACGGAGGTGTCGTCATTCGCCTCCAGAAAGCGTTCCAGTTTGGCCAGTGTATCGGCCGTGGGGTTCCAGTCCTCGCCCGCGCAATCGCGCAGGGTGTTGGCATGGAGGCCGGCGGCCCTTGCCAAACCGCTCCGTGTCATGAGACCCTGCGAAATCAGCGCGCGGACTTTTTCGATTGTGTTCATGCACGCTAAGTATCACATTTCAATGTGAAGGCAAACGTAAAATCACATTAGGATGTTTTGCTGTGAGCGCTAATTCGATGTTCAACAAGCGCCGAATAGGCAAGGGTGGCGCAAGCAGGAAACTTGCCCCGTCAGATGTCAGGATCGCGAAGGAAAACCATGGATATACAGCCGATACTCGATAAATGCCGGGGCGGCGAGACCGTCGATCTCAGCGGCAAGACCATCGATCCGTTCTATGTCCGCAACTACAAGTTCCCCCGCAAGGTGACCCTGCGCGGCGGCCGCTACGCATCCGAGCCGAATTCCGATCGAACTTTCCGGCTGGATTCGTGCGCCAATCTCTCGTTCGAGGATGCCGAGGTGACCGGTGTCGACCGAACGGCCACGGGGTTCTTCGTCGTCGGCGGCAAGGATATCGCGCTGCGCCGGCTCGACATGCACAGCCTCAAGCAGGGCGTGGCAGTGAACAAGTGCGACGGCTTCACTCTGGAGGGATGCACCTTTCGCGATCTGCGCGTCGATGCTTTCAAGAGCGGCGGATCGCGCAGGGTTCGGATCCTGTCGAACTATGCGACGGATTTTCACCCGATCAACACCGGCGGCAAGGGCGACCATCCGGATTTCATCCAGTTCTGGCCGCTTTACGGATCGGACAACAGCGAGATCGAGATCATCGGCAACCGGTTCGAGCGGGGCGACGGCCTCCCGGTCCAGGGTATTTTCGTGCGCGGCGTCTACCGCGACAAGAAGACCGGGAAGGAAAACCGCCCCCAGTTCGGACGCGTCGTCGTCTGCAGCAACGTGATCGACGGCGGGCTGTATAACGGCATATCGGTGTCGGGCGTGAAGAGCGGGCAGATCACCGACAACGTCATCATCGGCCGCAAGGGCGAGAAGAAGAAAACCTGGCTGAGAGTCAGCGAGGTGAACATGGACATAAGCGGCAATGTGGCGGAGGAATTCCTCGGCGACATCGACACCTCGAAGAACCGGAAATGGCGTCCGGGCATGCCCGTGCCCGAGGTTCTGCCTTCGACCTGCTCGTAATCGTTTGGGTTGGTTGCGGTTGGAGCGTCGCTTGCGGGTGAGTTTGGGGCTGTCTGAAAACGAAGTTTGGCCCAACAGCGGCCTCGGCGAGACGCGTTCGTCCGGTTCGCAGAGGCTGGTTTGTTCGAATGGGCGGGGCCTTCTCGATCTGGCGAAGTCATTTCTTGGGAAAGACGATTAGGCCGTTCTCAACGCTATGAACGACGGTTCGTATCGCAAGCCGACACGCCCTTCATCACCAACCGATCAAACCGGAAGGAGATCGTTTGACGCCGCCCACCGGCAATGCGGGGCCGCGAACGACTTTCACTCAGCAACCTATGCGCCGACCCGAACAATCGGGTATGGCAAAAGTCGCCGGCAATTCATCGGAAAATGGTGGACGCACTAGGGCTCGAACCTAGGACCCGCTGATTAAGAGCGTACCTTAAGGTCAGTCCATACTGCGTTGAATCTACTCATATTAATCCAAAGTCATTATGTCAACGTATCTTCGGGCGAAGCACTCTAAAGCAGGCTGCGTCAGGTCCGAGCAAGCAAGTTCAGGCGCCCGATACCCCTTTGATACCCACACGGAAGACCGGTGAATTTCTGGGTACCAGATTGTCGGGTGGATTTCCTCGGTAGGGTGCAGGCGAGGACAAGGGCATTCATAACATCATAAGGCGGTGCTGTCAGGTTCAAGCTCGTCGAAATCGGCTGCAGGGCGTTCATAAGTCTCGGCCATTGCATCGAATGGTCGCAGATGAGAAATTCACGCACGAGCTGCGGCGGGAGGGGCGAGTGCTGATCGCTTATGACGAGCCAGGTACTGAAACCATTCGTGCGCCGGTACTGAAGGTATTCGACGGCGACGGCTTCAAAACGATGCTCTGGAACACGCAGCTAAAGAAGGCATGTGAAGTCGTTGTTCGTCTTGGATTTACCGATGCACCGGAACTTGAGCAGCCCGGCGGGAAAGAGTCGAAGGCCTTTCTGGCCTCGTTGATCGCTGACCAATGGGTCGAGCTGGTCGTGCTTCTTAAAATGGACACCGGGGGATCGTTTGACAGGCATGGGCGCATCGTTTGCGTTCCTTACCTTGCTTGCGAAGAGCGAGCTGGCGCGATGAGGAACATCGAGCTTGAGATGATCCTCAACGGCTGGACTTGGGTTTTGGACAGATATGAACCTGATCCAAGCTACTTCGAAGCGCTCGATGACGCCCAAAGGAACAGGCGCGGTATCTGGGCCTTCGATGACAACGTTCATCCTCGGGAATTCAAACGTCAGCAGTACCAGAAAAAGCGTGCACGAAGCCCGCGACCACAGCCGAACCTGTTCGATCAGTCATCGCATCTGCGAGCGTGCCCGCAAACTGGTTGCACGGGTCACTTGGTCAAGCGGAACGGACAGTTCGGTGAGTTTCTGGGTTGTTCCACGTTTCCGAAGTGCCGCTATTCCTGCTCGATCTAGCGTCACCGGTAGGCGCGGAGCGAGTTTTCACGAAATCGAATGCGTCTCCAAAATCCAGAATCAGTGTCGCGCTGTCTGGTCCGACTGCGGACGCGAGATTTCGGTCTGAACGACCCCCGGTCATGGTGGCCTGATCAGATTACGTCACGCTACACTTTCCCGATGCAGACCCTTCGCGACATGGGAATTTCTTTGAGATTGGCTTGTTTCCGTGATTATTAAAGTGTCATCGAAAGGATGACACGTGCAAAAGGCCCTTACCGCAAAGACACTTGAAGCCCTGAAACCGCAGGCGAAACGTTATGAGGTGCATGACGTCTACTGCCCAGGAATGAGCGTCCGGGTATCAGCGCAGGGACAAAAGGTCTTCACCGTCAAATTTCGGTACGGCCTCGCACAGAAGCGAATGAAGCTTGGTGTCTATCCCCGCATCTCGCTGGCGACCGCCCGCAAGAAGGCAATCGACGTCCTGCGGCAGGTCGACGAGGGCATTGATCCCACCAAACGCAGGCGCACCGCCAACATGAAGGTTGAAAGCATCTGCCGAGAGTTCATCCGCCTTCATGCTCAACCGCGCAACAAAAGTTGGCGTGAAGCCGAGCGCATCTTGGAGCGGGAATTCATCTCCACATTCGGGCAGCGCGATATCCGTGAGATCAAGAGATTTGACGTGCTCGAAATGATGGATGCCGCTCTCGCTCGCGGATCGAGCTATCAGGCGAATCGTATCCTTTCTCACATCCGAAAGCTGTTCAACTGGTGCGTCGAGCGTGGCGTGGTCGAGGCGAGCCCTATTGTCGGGCTGAAGCCGCCGACCAAGGAAATTTCTCGTGAGCGTACCTTGGAGGATGACGAGGTTGTCCGCTTGCTGCGGGCATGTCGGAACGATGTCTATCCGTTTCGTCAGTTCGCGCCGTTGCTTCTGGCGACCGCCCAACGCCGTGGAGAATTGGCGGAAATGCGCTGGAGTGAAATCGACTTCGAGGCAAAAACGTGGGTGATCCCATCGGAGCGATCGAAGAACGGCAAGGCGCATGTCGTGCCGTTGAGTGCCTTCGCACTTGAAATGCTGGCTGAGGTGCCGCGCTTCCTCGATTGCGACTATGTGTTCACGACCACTCGCAAATCGCCCGTAAGCGGCTTTTCGAAGGCGTTGCGCCGCCTGTCCGAAGGATCGCAGACGACGGATTGGCGCTGGCATGATCTACGCCGCACTGCCGCGTCGGGGATGGCGAGACTGAGCGTGGCGCCCCACGTCGTCGAGAAAGTGCTGAACCATGTTAGCGGGATCATCTCGGGCGTTGCGGCGGTCTATAACCGTCATGGCTATGATCACGAGAAGCGGGACGCTTTGAAGCAGTGGGGCAGCACTTTCGCTGCACTGAACCGCCTCACATAGGTTTGTATTGCAAAATGCGCTACGCGGCGTATATTTTGCTGCTAGGAGAAGACACATGCCTCGTGCTGCCCAACGCAAGGATCATCCGCTTTCGATGCGTCTGCCAGACGCCGATCTAGCGATCATCGATCGTGCTGCCCAACTTCGTGGGCGTTCGCGCACGGAGTTTATGCGCGATGCCGCCGTGCGTGCGGCTGAGGAGGCAATCATGGACACCAATCTGCTACGTGTAAGTCCTGAGGCTTTCGATGCCTTCGTTGCAATGCTCGATGCGCCAGCCAAGCCTGTTCCTGCTTTGACCGAATTGCTTCGGCGTCCCGCGCCTTGGGAAGCGGCCGTTGAGCAGTAGGGCAGCTAGCATTGGCAATTTCCGCTCCCGAGCCGTTGGATGACGGCCATGACCTATCGCAGTTCACATGCGGCAAGCCGTCACTCGACAACTGGTTGAAGAATAGGGCGCTTTCCAACCATAAACGGGGCTTTACGGCTGTCATGGTCGTCCACGAAGATGGGCGTGTGATCGGCTATTATGGGCTTGCGCCTACTGCCGTTGTGCCGACTGCGCTGCCGCGTGCAATCCGTACCGGTCAGCCGCCCGATCCCATACCTTGTTTGCTGTTGGGGCAGTTGGCCACGGATAACGATTGGGCCGGGCGGGGGATTGGATCGGGACTGCTGAAGCATGCTCTGGAGCGGTGCATTGAGGCCGCAAGGCTCGTCGGTGGACGTGCACTTATCGTCAACGCGGTAGATGAAGAGGCCTCGCGATTTTGGCAACGTAAAGGATTCTTGCCGTCAAGGGATGATCGTATGGTTCTATTCCGCTCGATCGCTGACATCGCGGCTTCCCTCGCGGTGGCAGAGTCTCAATAGGGCACGGAGGGGGGGACATTGGCGGAATGGGGCGATTATTTGGGCTTTCGGATTGCGGATGGGGATGAACCGTTCGGGCAAGAGGTCTTGCAAGAGATCGCCAGAATAGCGGGTGTTACCGATGACATCGATGCGATCGATCGATTGCAGGCGGCATTGGTGCCGATTGGAAAAGAGTATCGTCGTGTCCTAGCTATGGTGCCCTCGGAGTTAGAAAGCGCGCCCGGCCATGACAGCCATTCCGAACGGCTGGAATGGATAGATACGCAGATACTCAATCCACTGAAACGGCTCCTCCCGGCGTTGGCCGAAGATCGTCGCTATATGTTTTCGATGTGGCCCCAAGAACTCCGCCCACCGAACATGCCTGACTGGAACTTGCTAAAGAACAACCTCGAGTTCCTGCAGGATCTGGCGCGGAACGTCACGTTGACCATTGTCTTCTGTCGTCACCATGATTTGGCTCTCGGTTCGTTACTCCGCTTCCAAATTGTTTCCTCTGCATTCACTGCGCTGGCGCAAGCGCTGCCAGATTTGAAACCCAGTCGCGGAACCTACGATAAGGGCACAAAGGGGTTCAATGGCGTCTTCCCGGACCTGATCAGGGCCATTTACAAGGAAATCACCGGCGAAACGGAGCAACTCGATCGGCAGATTAAGGAGCTGATCGACGAACGGCGCAACCCGCAGAATACCAAGTCCGATCAACCTTTCCTCCTTGGTGATTATCTGACCGCAGCCGCGAAACAGGCGGGGCAGGACGAAATCTGATCCCATGCGGACATTCTCGATCCGGCAGTGAACACCACACACAGAAACACCATACGGTGTTCATTTCGCTTCGTAGCGCGGATGCGCATATCGAGGCAGATACGCTCACGACGTCGTTGACCGAAGGTGCGCACCTTCATTCACTGAATGAAGGATCTGGACATGAAAAATCAGTCTGAACAGGCGGTCGGTGGCCGCCTACTTTACAGTCGCGGGCATCTGCCCCGTCTGGGCATCAATCTATCCAACTCCACTATGTTGCGGCTCGAGGCCGCTGGGCAGTTCCCCAAGCGGGTCCGCATCGGCGCTCACTCAGTTGCGTGGCTAGCGTCGGAAATTCACGAGCATATCGCCAAGCTCGCGGCTGAGCGGGAGCAGGGGCAGTGATGCCGCCACGCTACCGGTCGCTGACGACCGGCAAAACGAGCCGCACCGCCATGAAGGCGGCGATCCGGTTCCTTGTGGACCTGTGGGATTATGAACCGAGTGCTTTCACCTTTATCGGCACGCGCCTTGGGGATCAGTGGCGCGATCACCCGATCAGAGGAAACAGGGCGCCGAAAGTTGCTGCCGTTCTTGAAGCGCAGCCGGCGGACCATTTCGATATCTACTTTTGTCCGAATGCTTTTGCCGAACCATATCGACGCGCGGCGCACGCGGTTCCCAGCCGTTGCGCTTGGTGCGATATCGATGATGCCGATCCCGACGCCTACGATCCTCAGCCCAATATTCTTTGGGAGACGTCGCCGGGCCGGTTTCAGGGGCTTTGGCTCTGGCGTGATCCTGCACCTGGAGAAATTGCGGAACAGGTCTCGCGGAACATTTGGGCGAAGGACGGAGGCGATAAGGGCGGCTGGTCAATTACCAAGATGCTTCGGCTTCCGGGGACCATCAACCACAAACCGCGGTATCGAAAGCCGGTAGTCACACTTCAGGTCTGCGACCTTCGCCCGCAAAAGCTTCCCCGTTCCATTTTGTCGTCTGAAAGTTCAAGCGCGGTAGTGGAGACCGGGAGCCTAAGGATTGATGGTCTTGATGCCCGCGAGATTATGCGCCGTTATCGGCGCAAGACCGGGCTTCAGGCGGGCACGTTGATGACTGCCACTCGCATTACAAGGACTGACCGCTCGGGGGCTGTCTATCTGATCGTGATGGGTTTGCTTCAAGCAGGTGCGCAGGATGCGGAGATCGCGGCTGTGCTGATGGTGAACCCGTATTTTACGGACAAATGGGGCACCAATCTCGCAAAAGCCGAGGATCAAATCCTCCGCATCCGCGCGCGATGGGAGGCGGGCCAATGAGCACGAAAAAGGACAAGCGCCGGCTTCGGGTCAAGGGTGCTGGTCGCCTGCGCGAGCTTGCCGCATCAATCACGGCATGGGGTGCGCGCGGCATGTCGAAAGATCAGGCCTTCGCGATGGCCGAGGCGCAGGACGAACAAATCAATGATCCGCCGCTTGCACAGGACGATTTCAGCGAAACCTTCAAGGAAGCGTGGGCAATCGTTCGAGCCGAGGCAAAGGAGGAGTATTTTCAAGACTTGCACGAGGTTGAGGCCCGCAAGCCGGAGTTCCTCGTCAATCCTCTAATCCCTCGGGGTGCCCTAACCATGCTCGACGGCCATCCGGGACAAGGGAAATCGATGATTACGACGCACCTTGCGGCTGCTGTCACGACTGGAGGCCGCTTTGCCGAACGCTATACGGTGCCGAAAGGCAGGGTGTTGTTTATGGCCCCTGAAGACGATGCAGATCGGGTTCTCAGGCCCCGGTTGGAGTCGCAAGGCGCGAACCTAAAGAAAATACGTTTCATGGTTCATCCGCGTAAGTTGGACGAACAAGGGCGGTCGTTGCTGCGCAAGGAGTTGATTGACCACAGGCCGGAGCTGGTTGTCATCGATCCGCTTCCGCCGTTCATGGCAGACGACACAAACACGTATCGTGCGACTGAGGTCCGTGGATTCATGCAGCCGCTAGCGCTGTTAGCGCGTGAAATGGACATCGCTATCCTGTTGGTGAGACACCTGCGCAAAGGCGGGTCGGCATTCGCGATCGAGGCGGGACAAGGCTCGATGGATTTCATCGCCGCTGTTCGTTCGGGCTTGATTGTATTCCCGCACCGTCTTGATCCAGACACTAAGGTGCTTGCACATCCAAAGGCGAACTGGTCAGCACCGGGCAAATCGTTGACATTCGAGGTGCGAGCGCGGCCCGGCCAAGCAATGCCCACGATCAAATGGCTGGCTGAACTGGACCAGACCGCTGATCAACTTCTGCAAGCCGAGGAAAAGCAGAAGGCGGAGGACATCTGCGCCGAGGCGATCGCGGTGCTGCTCGCCAGTGGGCCAATGAAGGCGGCTGACGCGATGGATCGCCTTTTGCGGGATGGCTTCAGCGAACGCACGATTGATCGTGCGAAGGTGATCGCAGGTGTGAAATCGGGGCGAGGGCCGGGCGCCCAGTGGACCCTGTCATGATGCAAAGAGCGCCAAACATATACATGTGTGTGCTTGGCGCTCTTTCATCTGCCCATCAGGACGCGGCAGATGTGAGCGCCTTGCGCGCCTCATCCAATGCCTTGGAGCCCGGCGTCCATGACCACGGCTGCCTCGCGACGTGATCCTTGCCCAACGTTGGGTAAAGCTTGGTCTGCTTCGCAGCGAGCCGCAGCAGCATCCGGGCATCGCGCGGGGACATCTTCATTTCGCGGGCGAGCTGATCGAGAGTGACCGCCTCGATCTTGGGATTGCCCGACGCCTTGTTGCCCGGCGCAGGTTTGGCCGTAGCATCGGCTTTAGTCGTTGCGTTCAGCGCGGTCGTCAGCTTTGCGGTTTCGATCGTGGTCATGTCGGTCAGCTCCTTTGGTTTGGGACCGACATTTCCATTAAGACGGGTGTGGAAGGCGTGTCAGGAGAAATCCTAGAAATCCCTGTCGCTTTCCAAAAGCGGGATGGCGAAGGCACGTTTTCCGTCGGTGAATAGATATTCGTCGTCATCGCTGCCGATCTCGAAGGTGTATCGGTGCCCGTCCACATCGATGTGGATGATTTCGTCGGGCGTATGGGTCACGTCGATTACCGAGCCGGGGAATAACGCCTGCGCATGGGATAACAGGTAAGATCGGTCGAGCGGTTCGTTGTCGGACATGATGGCCTCCTTTCGTTGACCATCTTCCCAATAAGATCATGGGTGCGCCGAAGTCAGGAAAAATCCCGCGCGAGATCTACTGATTTCCATATCGCTCCCGGTGCGCGGGATCGCGCAATTCGGGCAGGACCCGCTGATATACAATCAGGTCGTCGGTATGTTTGAAAGCGCGAAAACCCGAACCTCGGGCGGGTTACGGCCAATCGCCGGGCATCCACCGGGAACCAGACCGATCAGCAAGGGCACGGAGCCGATCAAGGTATAGCGTCTTCGCTTCAAATTCCGCTTCGCGAAGTCGCCTCACGGTTTCGATCCGGTTGCGTCCTCGCGGGCGTGGCTGACCACCCGACCCGCACAGGCGGTTACGCAGCTTGGCGGTCTTGCGGCGGGCACGAGAAACATCATTCATGCTCTGCACTGCATAGCTGAGGTTTTGCGCCTCGCGCGAGCCGAACCGGCCTCCGGCGTAGTAGATCACTTCGCATCGCTGGCCCCTGACCGGACAGATGAAATAGCAACGATGCCCCCCGAACGGTGATGGCACCATTTCGACGGCAACATTCTGTTTGATGGCACCATCGGGCATTTCACCGGTGATCGCCACGATGCCGCCGCGTTCAATGTCGCTGAGATCGACACGCAGGCGCGTGCTGGCGGTGCTTAGGCCACCGATTGACCAGTGCAACGTGTCGATGATGCATTCGCCCGGTGCGACGATGCCCAGCCGCCGCAATGTGCGAATGTCGAGTGCCACCATTTCCTCGATGTTGCCGATATGCGCTGAGCGTCGCGCGCCCGATCCGATACCGCCCATGAAAGCCTCCTGCGTTTCGGACGGCATCATACATCCGGAGACGCCACATCTCAGGCCCGACCTCTGGGTCTCCGGACGCCGGCTCTGCGTCTCTAAAGCTGGCAATTCAACGAAATACTGTGGTTTGGGGCAGGTCCATCAGCTTTCTGTTGAGTGAAAACGTCCACTGTCCCATACAGCTATCGGAGCCGCCACGCACGGCTCTGGGGCGTAGTAACCCCGAAACACAGCGGTTGGGCTGCCCGACGTAGCCCGACACATCCTTGACCCTATGGTCGGGGAGCCTGCGACGTATGTCCAGGGCTCCTCGAGCCTAAAGGTCGTAGGGACCGGCTGTGTTCGGTTTACTAACTCCCCGATCGCCAGGGCATGGTGTGAAGTCGAAGCGGGGGCGCACCGCGATCGACTTCAGGGGGGCAGCTTTTGCTGAAGCAATCTTTATCGTTGGTGCTTGCGCTCGCCTGCTGCTCTTGCAACTCGCTGACCCACTCGTCGCAGTTTGCCGTTCGATGCTCCGGTAGCCAGACGCTCAAGATCAATGCGTTGGACGCACCGTCTCTCAGCAAGCAAGAGGGGCGAACCTATGTGATCGATGAAGGTCGTAAGACGCTCTATCGCGCCGATCCCTACATGGTCGCCAATCTCTGCGCGCTGAACGGCCGATGCGACGTTGATGTGACGCCCGGCAGAGCGACCGCGATCATGACGAATAGCTTCGGCACGGGCAGCAATCGCCAACAGCTCGAAACGCGCTTTGTCCTCGATCGGGCCAAGGGTGAGCTTCGCATCACCGAGGTTCGGACAATGTATCTCGACGACGATCCGAGCGATCCCATCACCACGGAGGGCTCTTTCACCTGCGCGTCCGTTCCAGTGCCCGATTTCAAAGTTCCAGAAGCCTGACAGGGGAATGACGATGAAGCGCATACTTCCGATCGCGATCGCCGCGCTACTCGCCGGCTGCGTATCGACTGGTACGAACTATGATCCTGCTGCCGTAGATCGGCTGCAAGTCGGCATGACCAAGGCTGAGGTCATCCGAATGCTTGGACAGCCCAATCAGGTCATCGCATTGGCCGGCGGCGGCAAGAAGCTGATCTGGGTGCATTCGACCGGCTCGATGTTCGGCGCGAATGCCCGGTCGGTTGGATTGCCGTTTGATCGTGATGGAAAGCTCAGCGACGTGCCTAACTAGGGACATGCTTCACCGGATGAATAAGGTACGGGTTCCCTGCATGTCCAATACGCAATGGATCGGCGGTCAGGCCGTCACTCCGCCCACATGATTCGATCCATTCGCGCTCAGTTTAACTCGCTTGTCCGAGTGCTCTTTTTGCCAGTAAGCATCGTCAGATGCTTCATCGTGCACCCGCCTTTATCACCCGTTCCTTCCTGCGTTCGATATGGGCGTTGGAATTCGCTGCCTATGTCGCCAGCGGTGAGGACGCTGCCTGCCTAGACACGCTGCGGAACTGGTCCAGCCGGGTTGCAAGGGGGGAGGTTGCGGACGGCGGCGCGTTGATCGCAACCCTGTTCGCTAATCTCTGGGGCTATCAGGATGCCGGGGCCCAGGCTGATGGCGTCCACTCGGTTTATCCGCAATTCCCGGTTCCGGGTGCAGGTCCGCGAGGACGGGGCGGCGCTGCCGATGCGGCATTAGGTTGGTTTGGCGTGGATGGCGTTCCGGCTGCAATGCAGGTCGCCTGCGAATTCAAGCCGCTAGATACGGATTTGGACGCGCCTCAGCGTGGCAGGCGCGATAACCGCACCCCGGTAGAGCAAGCGTTGAACTATCTGACGTGCGCTCGGCGGGGCATGGTCGGCAATGAGGACGTGAAGCCCACATGGGCCATCGTCACCGACATGAACGTCTTTCGGCTCTACTGGTATGACCGCGCCCCGGGGCAATACCTCAGCTTCAATATTGAACAACGCAGCCTCTATCATGACGCGGGGTTGCTGGGCGATGACGAGGACAGCCGCTTCGAGCGGTATCTGTTTAAGCGCCTGTTCCATGCCGACACGCTGCTGACACGGGCTGGAAAGCCCCTACTCGAACAGCTGATCGGACGAGCATGGATACGCGCCCGAGACCTCGAAAAGACGTTCTACACAGAATATCGGGACTATCGGCAACACCTCTACACCGCGTTGCTGGAGGCTAACCCCAACTTCCCCGGCACAAGGGGACGGCTTGTCCGGCTGGCGCAAAAGCTGCTGGATCGCAGCATCTTCATTTTCTACTGCGAGGATATGGGCCGGGCCATCGGCTATCCCCCGCAACTGCTGCGCGACTTCCTGATCAATCGGAGCCGCGATCAATATCTCAGCCAGGACGGCAACGAGATTTGGTCAACGCTGTGCGGCCTTTTCCGGGCGATGAATGACGGCACCGCGTTTGGCGACCATCGCCTCAACCAATTCAATGGTGGCCTTTTTGCACATGATGCTGAGTTGGAAGGGCTGAATGTCCCCAATCGCCTTTTCTGCATCCGCGGACAGGGGCACAACGAGGCGAGCCTGTATCAAAACAAGCTGACGCTGCTTTATCTCTCTGCATCTTACAATTATGCCGCCGATCTGGCTCAGGGCTCGGGCGCGACCCGTCCCGATGCAGCGGAGCCGGGATCTGCCGAAGCTGCGGCGAATGCTCGAAAGGCTGATCCTGAGACGGCATTGGGTCTCTACACGCTGGGACACATTTTCGAGCAATCGATCACCGAACTGGAAATTCTCGAAGCTGAGGCGGACGGGCGAGTCTCGGTCAACAAGGAAAGCGGGCGCAAGACCAACGGCGTCTACTACACCCCGGAATGGGTCGTGGAACGCATTGTCCGCGAAGCCCTTGGCGGGCGGCTAACCGAGATAAAGCAGGAATGCGGGTGGACGCTCGATGATTTCGGCGTCGCCACTACCGGCGATGTCGCAGCAATCGACGCTTATCGGGAGCGGCTGCAAGGCGTTCGGGTGCTTGATCCGGCTTGCGGGTCTGGCGCATTCCTGATCACGGCGCTGAAATATCTGCTTACCGAATGGCGTTCCATCCTCGACTTGCGCCGCCGTGTGTCGGGCGATGCAATGGCACGGGACGAGGACGAGCTGATAAGGGACGTTCTGCGGACCAATCTCTACGGCGTGGACATCAACCCTTCCTCGGTCGAGATTACCCAATTGGCGCTGTGGCTGCATACGGCTCGCGGGGACCGTCCGCTCTCGTCGCTCGACGCCCATATACAAGACGGCAACAGTCTGATCGACGGCCATTTCTGGCTTGGGCAACAGAACCTCGATCTGGACGAAGAGGGCCGGGAGCGCATCAACACATTCGATTGGGCGGAAGCCTTTCCCGAAGCAATGGCGGATGGCGGGTTCGATGTCGTGTTGGGCAACCCACCCTATGTGAAGCTGCAAAACTTCCGCAGAGCGCACCCGGATATGGCCGACTATCTGCGCAACGGGAGGGCCGGAACCGCCTTCACCGGCTATCGCAGCGCCCAATCGGGCAATTTCGACCTCTATCTCCCGTTCATCGAAAAGGGCATCGCCCTTCTGAGACCGGGCGGGCGGCTGGGCTACATCGCGCCAAGCGTTTGGGTGATGAACGAATATGGCGAGAACCTGCGGACCCTGATTGCCGGGCAGCGTTCGCTTTCCCGTTGGCTGGATTTTCGGTCGCACCAGATTTTCGAAGAAGCGACGGTTTACACCGCCCTGCAATTCTTCCGTCGCCCCGATCAAGGCGAGCAACCGGAGTTTGTCGAAGTTGCAGCCGCTCCCGATGGGATCGTTGCCGATGATCCTTGGCAGGGGGATGACGCGCGGCTCCCTTATGGCAACCTGGGCTATGGCGACCGTTGGCTGATGCTGAGCGGTGCAGAGCGTGAGCTAATTGATCGACTAGATGCATCATGTGATCGCTTAGTGAGCGGCCACCTTACATCCGCAGTTTTTCAAGGTCTAATTACCAGCGCCGATCCTGTCTATCATCTCCGCCGGATTGCACCGGGACGATATATCAGCCGGGCATCGGATGGGAGCGAAGTCCGGATTGAAGATGCCCTGATGCACCCCCTTGTTTCGGGAACCGAGGCAAAGCGATACATCGAACCGGACACCGACACCTACATCCTGTTCCCCTACCAGCGCGCCGGGCAAGCGGTCCGGCTGATCGACGCCGACCGGCTTGAAAACAACTTCCCCTTGGCGTGGGCCTATCTTCTCAGCCACGAAGTGCGCTTGCGGGCGCGGGAAAATGGCGGGTTCGATGACGATCAGTGGTATCGGTTCGGCAGACACCAGAGCCTCGACAGGCAGGATGTTGCGAAGCTTATCGTCCCTCGTCTCGTTGCTGACCTCAAATGTGCGGTCGATGAAGCAGGTACATATTATCTCGACAATGTGGATGTTGGAGGCGTTGCACCCGCCGAGCGTGTTGACCCCTACTTTCTCGCTGGCGTCCTGAATGCCCCCGTCGCGCGCTATGTCTTCAAGCGTATCTCAAAGCCTTTCCGTGGGAATTATCTCTCGGCCAACCGCCAGTTTATCGCTCCACTCCCAATTCCCCGCACCGATGAAGCGACCCGCAACGCGATAGGGGCAACGGCCCGCGAACTCCAAGCGCTGCACTCGTCCCGCCGGGATACCTTGCGCGACTTGCGGCACAGATTGGATGCCAGCCCCGCACAGAACAGGCGGCTCGATTTCATCTTCCCGACATTGCGGACCGCCCGGCAACGGCGTGGAGAAGCGCCGCGTGGAGTGGACGCTGGCGCATGGGCAACAGCGGCCTATGATGCGGAACTGGAAGAGCGTTACGGTGCGATTGCCAGCGCTCTGCATCCCGAGGTGGCGTTGGAAGCCGTGTTCGAACGTGGGGAAGTTCGGGTTTTGGCGGACGGCGCGACTATCATCGACGGGATTTTTGTTGATGCGGTAGAAGGTTCATTCATTGCTGCCCAATGGAATGCCCGCCTCGATAGCTTCACCCCGCCAAGCAACAATCCGGGCCGGTCGCTGGTCAATTTGCTTCGACGGCTGATCGTGACCGACAATCATTAGGCAACCTTTTTGCTGGAGATGACGACGCCTTCCAGCTTCTTCGCAATATGGCTCCCGTTGCCCCGGAAGAGGTTTTGCAGCGCGCAGAGGATGAAACGACAGGCACGAACGGGGGAGCGATCCTGAACCCCAAATCGCCTTCTCGTTGGCAGTTGACGATGGTGCTGAAGTCGCTGGCATACGAACAAGGATTGTTTGACCGTGCAGCCAAGCTCTTGGCCAAGTTTGCGGCGGCTGAGGCCCCCGACGAAAACCACAATTCGGCTCGTGGACCCTTTGAAGAACTTTTCCACCTGCATCTGTCCGGCACGCAAGCCCCGCCCGATCAGCGAAGAAGGCTGATCCGCGATCTTTATGCGAGCAGCGATCCAAACCTGATCCGCTGCGGCCACGTCGCGTTGCGGGCACTGCTACAGTCAGGACATTTTTCGTCCTCATCGAATTTCGATTTTGGTGCCCGTCCGAGGGACTTCGGCTGGCATCCCCCAACCTACGGCGACATCTGGAACTGGTACAGCGATGGCATCAGCCTAGCCGTCGAACTAGCCTCAAACCGTGACCTCCGATCGGAAATCCGACGGATTGTTTCTGGAAGTCTGCGGGGCATTGTCGGAATTGAAGCCTGCCTGACTGCCGTTGAGGCGGCGACGACCGAATTCCTGACAGACGGCGAGTGGATCGACGGTTGGCTCGCTATTCGCGGTGCCATTGGGTTTGACGGAAAAGGCTGGCGACCTGAGGTTTTGGAGCGAGTTCGGGCGCTGGAAACGCAGTTGCGTCCGTCTGATCCGCTGAATGTCGCTAGGGCTTACGTAATGGAAGGCCGTGGCTCAGGCTTCGACCTCATCGACGGAGACGAGGATGACAGCAGCGAACGGGACTATACCGCTGCTTACAGGCGTTTGGAGCAAAAGGCCGAAGCTATCGGGAAGGATTTTGGCGATCAGAGCGAGCTGCTAATCCCCTTCTTGGGGGAGGCACTTCAATCCAATCATGCACCCCGCGCATTTTCATTTGGCGTCGGGTTGGCCCAATCGACAACGCCCCTACGCCATACGTGGCAAACGCTTCGTGAGGCATTCACCGCCGTTCCAAAGGAGGCGCGAAACGCAACAATCCTTGGCGGCTTCCTGCACAAGTTGAACGAAACCGACGCGGCGCTCTGTTCGGCGCTTCTAGATGAGATACTAGCCGACCCTGAAATGGCCCTGCATTTCGTTTATCTCCAGGCACGGACAGAGATGAACGAGGAAGCCGTCGCAAGGTTGAGGAAGGCCATCGCATTCGGTCGCATCCTCTCTTACACCTTCGGCAATCTTGCTTGCGGAGTCATCGGCCCTGCTCCCCAGCCTGCGCTTGCTGCAATGCTCGATGACTTATGCGGGTTGGAGGGTGGAACGGCGAACGCGCTCGAAATATTCCATATGGCCGTTTACTGCCGCAAAACTGACGGCCTCGAAGTGGACGGTGTTCTCCTCGACGCCGGGCACCAACTCCTACTACGCACTGACTACAAAAACACGCACGATGCCAGAGAGCACAGGGTCCAACAGGCAATCAAGTTTTGCTATTCTGGTCCGGGCGGAGAGTCTGGCGCACGCGAGCTATGCCGCCTGCTCAAATCGAAGATCGAGGCTGGCGAGATATATGCCTTCCATCTTGATCATGCGTTTGAGGCACTCTTCGAAGTGCAACCCATCGTCGCGCTGGACGAATTTTTGCTTGGAGCGAATGCGAACGAGGAAGACCCTATCTATGGGGACACTAGCATCAGCAGGCGATCTCCGCTGGAGAAAGTCGATCCCGGCGTTCTTTGGTCGTGGGCCGATCAAGCCCCGACCGTTCGCTATCCACTGCTGAGCCGGTCACTGAGCGTCTTTGCTACCAAAAATTACGATGACGATGGCTTGTCTCCGCTGT
Source organism: uncultured Erythrobacter sp. (assembly GCA_947501005.1). GTDB lineage: Bacteria > Pseudomonadota > Alphaproteobacteria > Sphingomonadales > Sphingomonadaceae > Qipengyuania. The sequence goes on from CANMTU010000001.1 coordinate 1,145,413, forward strand.
TCCTTGAGGGCTTGGAAAGGGCACCGGACAAGGCGGCATTCCTAAATAGCAACAAGGCCCGGATGTTGCCGAACGGATGGTCGGGCAACCTCTCCATAATTCTGGATAAGCGCCGCGAATATCTCGGCTCGCTCGCTGATCACGCGGACAGCGGCGTTCGATCATGGGTCGCAGAGCAGGTGTCAAATCTCAAACAATGGGCCGACCACGAGCGCGGGCGTGAGGCGGAGAGTGAAGAGACTTTCGAATAGGGTTTTGTCCGCTGCCTTCGGGCGCGATTGAAATGGAATGAGGGGGTAGGAGGTGAAGCCGTTTACACGATCCATCGTCGATCTTTTCGACGGCAAGAAGCGATACCTTATCCCCCTCTACCAGCGGCAATATGCTTGGCCGGTTTCCCAGCTTGAATTGCTGTGGGAGGACATCGAGCGGGCCGTTGACCGGCTCAACACGGATCGGACCACGCTAACCCCGCATTTCATGGGCGCGATAGTGATCAGCCAGGTCAAGACCTTTGGCAAGCAGGTCCAGGCTTACGAGATTATCGACGGCCAGCAGCGACTCACGACGTTCCAAATCCTGCTATCGGCATTGCGGGATGTGGCGAACGAATTTGGATCGGCCTACGGCGCTGAAATTCAGGACTATCTGTTGAACAGCGGGGTGATGGAAACCCCGGCGGTCGAACGCTACAAGCTGTGGCCTTCGCTAACTGATCGTCGCGCGTTTGTTGCACTGATCGACCCTTCCGCCGATCCCTCAGAGATCGAAGCGGCTGTAATTGACGAAGCCAGCTATGTGCGCCGCTCGACCGAGGCACACGCCTACTTCCTCCAGAAAGTCCGCACCCATGTTTCACCCGATGGCGGAGAATATGAGGAGCATCGGTTAGAGCGACTATTCGAGGCGCTGAAAGAAGGGCTGGCGGTTGTCTCCATCGAACTGGAGGGTGGCGACGATCCGCAGACGATCTTTGAGACGTTGAACAGCCGAGGCGCGGAACTGACTCCCGGCGACCTCATGCGGAACTTCATTTTTCAGCGGGCAAAGGGCTTGGGCCAGTCTGCCGGTTCGCTCAATATCGACAAGCTGTATGCGACCCATTGGCTCCCGCTGGACGGGTCGTTCTGGCAGACGCCAGCCTCTAGGGGGCGCTTGTTCCGTCCTCGTTTGGTTTGGATGTTGACGGACCATCTGTCGATGCATTTGGCTGACTTGGTTTCCGTTGACGGCCTGTTCGATACCTACCGGAAGTGGGTTCTCACGCAACAGCCCTTCACCTCCACCGAGGACGAGTTGAAGGCGATTTCGGCAACGGCGGCTATCGAGCGTCGGCTTTTCGAGCAATCGAAGGACGATGCCTTGGGCCAGTTTGGCCGATTTGCCGAAGCCTTCGACGTTTCAACAGCCATGCCTCTGGTGATCTATCTCGCCAACGCGATCAGCGACGAGAAGGCGCTTGCCGATGCGCTGGCATCCCTGAAAAGCTACATCCTTCGGCGGGACGTGTGCGGGCTGACAACCAAGAACTACAATCGGTTCTTCGTCGGCACGATCCAATGGCTACGGAAGGCAGAGGGCGACATCGCTGCAAACGTGCGGGAGTATCTCTCAGGGCGGACATCGGACATTGATCGTTGGCCCGACGACGCGGAATTTCGGAACGGTTGGCTCGGGCGGGATCAATACAAGAATGCGAGGCAGCCGCGCTTGCGCTTGATTTTCGAGGGCATCGAACAGCGCAAACGGTCTCTATTGAATGAGGACATCGAAATTCGCTCTGCGCTGACCATCGAGCATATCATGCCGCAGTCGTGGCGCGACAACTGGCCAGTTCCTGAGGTGGAAGGGGAAATCGGCATTTTGGGCGCGGTGGATACCGAGATCGCCCGGAGCATGTGCATCAACAAGATGGGCAACCTGACCCTACTGACGCATAGTCTCAATGCGTCGGTATCCAACGGACCATTCGACGTGAAAATGCCTGCCGTTCGCGCCCACTCGTCGCTTGCCCTCAATCGGGAGTTGGGCGCCTATCAGAATTGGGATGAAGAAGCCGTCGCGGAACGCGGGTTGGCTCTCTTTGAAGTTGCCCGTTCGGTTTGGGGTGCGCCTGAAAGGCCTGAAGGCACCATTCCAGCAGGATCGGGCAGTGGAACCGCTTATGTCGCTGGCCTGCCTCCCATCGGAACTGAATGCAGCTTCCGGTATGCTGACAAGATTTGGAACGGCGTTATCGTTGGAGGCGGAATGCAGATTGAGGGATTGGACGGGCTGGCCTCCACCTTCACGGCAGCCTCGCGGATGGTGACGGGCACGAGTCGAAACGGATGGATGGATTGGCGGCTTCGCATTCCCGGAACCCCAGCCGACTTGCTCGCTGATGAATGGAGGCAAAAGTCATCTGCAGCGTGACTCTGCGTGCCAAGTACTACGGGGAGGCTGGCTGACATAATCTGATGCCCCAATGGGACCACGCCGGAAGGCGTAACTCGCAACTCACATCTAAGTCATTGAAAAATGGTGGACGCACTAGGGCTCGAACCTAGGACCCGCTGATTAAGAGTCAGCTGCTCTACCAACTGAGCTATGCGTCCACGAGCGGATTTGCCGCTGGCGCCGAAGCGCCCCCCGAATCGGGGAAGCGCTCATATAGCCGGTGTCGCGCGGATGAAAAGGGGGCGTGCGCGCTATTTTCGGCGCCATCGCACACGAACGCACATCAGTGAGTGAAACGGCCGCTGCGCGCGGATTTGCGGGTCCAGCGATCGACCATCATCAGCACGCCGATGCAGATCATGTTGGTCATCATCGAGCTGCCGCCGTGGCTCATGAAGGGCAGCGGGATGCCGACGACCGGCGCAAGGCCCATGACCATCATCAGATTGATTGCGATGAAGAAGAAGATCGTCGCCGTCATCCCGGCGGCAAGCAGCTTTGCGAACCGGTCGTCGCTCGCCCGCGCGATCATGGTGCCGCGATACAGGATCAGAGCGAAAGCCAGAATCGTGAACAAGCCGCCCATCAGGCCCCATTCCTCGGCCATGGTGGCGAACACGAAATCGGTGTGCGGTTCGGGCAGGTAGTTGAGGTGGCTCTGCGATCCCTCGTTGAACCCCTTGCCGAACACGCCGCCCGAACCGATCGCGATTTTCGACTGAGTAATCTGATAGCCTTCGCCCAGCGGATCGCTTTCCGGATCGAGGAAGGTCGTCACCCGGTCCTGCTGGTATGGTTGCAGGGCGAAGAAGAAGGCGACCGGGATGGCCGCCGCGCCCGCCAGTGCCGCCCCCACGAACCAGCGCAGCGGCAGGCCGGCGAAGAACATCACCAACCCGCCGCCGAAGGCGATGGCGAGCGAGGTGCCGAGGTCCGGCTGCAGCAGGACGAACGCCATCGGCAAGGCGATGATGATGCCGGCGGGGATCAACGCCCGCCAGGTCGGCACCATGCCGATGGGCAGGCTGTCGTAATAGCGCGCGAGGGCAACAACGACGGCGGGTTTCATCAGTTCGGACGGCTGGATGCGGATCGGCCCGATTTCGAGCCAGCGCTGGCTGCCGCCGCCGATCTGCCCCGCCAGCTCGACCGCCACCAGCAACAACAGGATGACGACATAGGAGGGGTAGGCGAGGAAGGTGACCCAGCTTCGCTTGATCCGGCTGATGACGACCGCCATCGTGAAGAAGATTGCGAACCGCAGCAGGTGCGAGCTCGCATAGGGAGACAGCGATCCGCCGCCGGCGGAATACAGCACCAGGCCGCCGAAGATGATCAGCGCGAAGAGCGGAAAAAGAAGTTGCCAGGGCTGCCGCGCGATGGGCGCCGGAACGATGCCGCTCACCGTGGGTCCCGCGCGGTCCCGGAGGAAGGGCTGGGCGAGGGGGCAGGGGACGTCGGTGCGGCGCCGCGCGAAACTCCGTCGCGCGAGGCGGCCGAGCGTTTCGCCATGGCTTCCGACTGACGCTCGGCCAGGCGGGCTTCGGCGACCACCTGGTCGAAGATCACATCGGTCCGCCGGGGTACGGGCCGCACAAGTTCGCCCGCCGCCGAAGCATAGGCGCGGTACTTCGCCTCGAGCCGCTGTTGCGCGGTGCCGCCCCATTGTTCTTCCAGCGGGCGCAGGGCTTCCATGCCTTTTTCCGGGTCGAACAGGAAGGTCATGACGTCGCGCGCGATCGGATAGGCCGAGCCCGAGCCGCCGCCATGCTCGATCACCACGGCGCCGGCATATTTGGGTTTGTCGAACGGAGCGAAGAACACGAACAGGCCGTGATCGCGGTATTTCCACGGCCCGGTCTTGCCGTTCGAGATGCTGAGCGAGACGACCTGCGCCGTCCCGGTCTTGCCGGCCATCATGATGTCGTCGAACGGCAGCCGGGCGCGGCCGGCGGTGCCGGGGCCGTTGACCACGTCGCTCATCGCCTTGCGCACGTAATTGATCTCGTCCGCGCTGAAATCGAAATGTTCGAAGCGCTTGCGGGGATCGTCCATCCGCAGGTGTGGCACGACCTCGTATCCGGTCGCCAGCCGCGCGCTCATCACTGCGAGTTGCAGCGGATTGACGAGGTAATAGCCCTGGCCGATCGAGGCGTTGACGGTATCGTAGGGCTGCCAGGCCTGTTCGTATTTGCGCATCTTCCACGCCGGATCGGGTACCGTGCCGTAGAACTGGCTGGTCACGGGCAGCTTGAATTCCTCGCCCAGGCCCATCTTGTGCGCCCACTTCGCCACCTGATCGAACCCGACCTGCTGGGCGAAGTGATAGAAATAGCTGTCGCAGCTCTGATAGATCGCCTTCGCCATGTCGACGGCGCCGTGATTGCTCCAGCAGTTGAAGAAGCGGTTGCCGATCCGCCGCCCGCCGCCGCAGATGATGGTTTCCTCGGGCTTCACCCCGGCGTCGAGAAAGGCCATGCAGTGCATCGGCTTGACGGTGGAGCCGGGGGGATAGAGGCCCTTCAGCACCTTGTTGCGCAGCGGCACCCGCTCGTCGTCGCGCAGCATGGAATATTCGACGCGGCCGATCCCGGCGGAAAAGCTGTTGGGATCGAAGCTGGGCATGGAGGACATGCACAGGATGTCGCCGCTCTCGCAGTCGATCACCACGCAGGATCCGCTTTCCAGCCCGATCCGCCGCGCGGCATAATCCTGCAAGGGGCCGTCGATCGTCAGCCGCACCGATGCGCCCTGCTCGTCCTCGCGGGTTTCCAGATCCCGCACGATCCGGCCTGCCGCGGTCACCTCGACGCGGCGGGCGCCGGGTTCGCCCTGCAATTCCTTCTCGAACTGGCTTTCGAGCGCGTCCTTGCCGATCTTGTAGCCGGGGGTGATCAGGATCGGATCCGGGTTCTTCTCGTAATCCTCGGCCGAGGCGGGGCCGACATAGCCGATCAGATGGCCGACGCCCGGCCCGGTCGGATAATAGCGCGAGAAACCGCGCTGCGGCACCACGCCCGGCAGATCGGGCAGGCGCACGCTGATGGCGGCGAACTGGTCGTAATTCAGTCCGGTCGCCACCTCGACCGCCTGGAAGCCGCGCGCATCGGCGACGTTCTTCTTCACGTCGGCCACCGCATTGGGTTCCAGGCCGAGGATACCGGCCAGCACGCCGATCTGGGCATCGGGATCCCGCATCCGGTCGGGAATGACGTCGACCCGGAAATCCGCCCGGTTCGAGGCGAGGGGGGCGCCGTTGCGATCGAGGATCCAGCCCCGGCGCGGCGGGATCAGCGACAGGTTGACGCGGTTGCTTTCGGATTCGAGCGCCCAGCGTTCGTTCTGCGCGACGGCGATATAGCCCATCCGCCCGGCGAGCAGCATGCCGAGCCCGCCCATGCCGCCGGCGACCACGAAGGTCCGCCGGTCGAACGCATTGTCGAGCGTTGTCCGGCTGACCAGATCCTTGCTCTTGCGACCGATCCGGCCCCGCCTGGAAAACACGCCCATCAGACGCGCTTCCAGCGGCTCAGCCGCAGACGGTCGAGGGCCGCGGTCAGGCGGGCGATGGCGGGGAAAAGCAGAAGGGAAAGCACAAGCTGCGGCACGATAGCGATGAGGGACCGGACGGTAGGCTCGCCTCCGGAGAGGAGCCAGCCGGCAAGGAGGTACACGAGGATGGCTATACATGCCGTGAACCAGTCCTGCCAGAAATTACGCCACGGCATGCGCATCTCGATCGCCTCGATCGCGATCATTGTGACCGACCACATGAAGATGGCGAAGCCGAACGGCTGGCCCGAATACAGATCGTCGATCAGGCCCAGCGGCAGCCCGACCCATACGGCCAGCAGTCCGGGGCGGACCAATCGCCAGCCAAGCAGCATCATGTAGCCAAGCGGCGGTATCAGGGGCAGCGCCGCCGCGACCACGAACACGGGCAACAACGATCCCAGGACGATCGAGACCCACGGAACGATATTGGCCAGGATCGGCGAATGTGACCGGTTTATCCGGCTGCCATAGGCATCGCTGCGGGCACGAGGCTCGACCCGCTCCATTATTCGGGTGCGGAGGTGGGGGCAGGAGACGCGGCGGCGTCGGCCTCGGGCGCCTGTTCCGCGGTTTCGATCAGGTTGGCGCCCAGTTCTTCCTCGGGCGGGGTGGCGGCGCCGGTCAGCGCATCGGGCTCGAAGATCGGTTCGATCGAGACGAAGTCGGTCGCGGCGGGATCGCTGATGATGCGCGCCAGGGCGCCGTCGTCCGTCAATTCGGACACGATGGCGACGGCGACCCCGGGCGGATAATATCCGCCAGCGCCGCTGGTCACGAACACGTCGCCCTTCTTCAGCGGGTTGAGGCCGAGATTGATGAGCTTGATCCGCAACAGGCTGTCGCCGCGCCCTTCGGCAAAGGCGACCGTCTCGTCGCTCGCCCGGCGGACGGGGAGGACGCTTTCGGGATCGGTCAGCAGCAGGACGCGGGCGTTGCGGTTCCCGGTCTCGAGCACGCGGCCGACCACCCCGCGCGGCGAGCGGACCGGCATCCCCACCCGCACCCCGTCGTCATAGCCTGCGCCGATATAGGCGAAACGGCGCGTGCTGGTGGCGGTGGACCCGATCAGCCGGGTGACTGCCACCGGCTGGCGCTCGGCATCATGCAGCTTCATCAGCCCCTTGAGCCGGGCGTTTTCCGTGCGCACCGCGTCGGCCTCGGCCAGCCGGATGCGGGCGAGTTCCATCTCCCGCTTGAGTTCGGCATTCTTCGAACCCGCCCGGTAATAGCCGTTGATCGCGGCCCACAGGGAATTTCCGCCGGTGCGGACATGCGCCGCAGCCTCGCTCGCCGGGGTGATCGCATCCTGTGCCGCCCCGCGCGGCCCGCTGAACAGGTGCGGCTGAAAGAACGACAGGGCAAGCAGGATCGCGCCGATCAGCGCGCCGATGCCGGCCACGATGTAGCCGGTGAACAGATTGTACTGGGCCCGCCGCGAATAGCCGGAGCGCCGGGATCCTGGCGACGCCATGGCCCCCTCCTATCTCCCCGCTTCAGGCGGTCATCAGAACGCCGCGATAGATCGGGTCTTCCATCGCGCGCCCGGTGCCGAGCGCGACGCAGGACAGCGGATCCTCCGCGATCGTCACGGGCAGGCCGGTCTCCTCGCGAAGATATTCGTCGAGCCCGCCGATCAGCGCCCCGCCGCCGGTGAGCACGATGCCCTGGTCGACGATGTCGGCGGCGAGTTCCGGCGCGGTGTTTTCCAGCGCGATGCGGACGCCTTCGATGATCGCCCCGATCGGTTCGGCCAACGCCTCGGCGACGTGGCCCTGATTGATGGTGATTTCCTTGGGCACGCCGTTGACGAGGTCGCGACCCTTGATCGTGATCGCTTCGCCGATGCCGTCTTCAGGCGGGCGGGCGACGCCGTAATCCTTCTTGATCCGTTCCGCAGTGGCATCGCCGATCAGGAGGTTGTGATGGCGACGGACGTAGGAGACGATGGCCTCATCCATCTTGTCGCCCCCGGTGCGCACGCTGGTCGTGTAGGCCAGCCCGCGCAGCGACAGGACCGCCACTTCGGTGGTGCCCCCGCCGATATCCACCACCATGCTGCCGACCGGTTCGGTTACCGGCATGTCGGCGCCGATCGCGGCGGCCATCGGTTCGAGGATGAGGAAGACCTGGCTCGCACCCGCATTGCTCGCCGCGTCGCGGATTGCGCGGCGTTCGACGCTGGTCGAACCCGAGGGCACGCAGATGGTGATTTCGGGGAAGCGCATCATGCTCTTGCGCCCGCTCACCTTGCGGATGAAGTGCTTGATCATCTCCTCCGCCACGTCGAGGTCGGCAATCACGCCGTCGCGCAGGGGGCGGATCGCTTCGATGGAATCGGGCGTTTTGCCCATCATCATCTTCGCATCGTCGCCCACGGCCTTCACGCGCTTCATGCCGTTGATCGTCTCCAGCGCGACGACGCTGGGTTCGTTGAGGACGATGCCCTGATCCTGCACATAGACGAGCGTATTCGCGGTGCCGAGGTCGATCGCCATGTTCGACACGCCGAATTTGAGGAGATTGCTGAAAAAGCCCATTGTCGTCCAATTGCCTGTTAATACGCTGGGTGGACCGCCGAAAGTGTCCCGCTTTGCGGCACCGCCCAAGGAACTGATGCGGTCCTGTAGCGAGAGAGTCGTGGAATTGCCAAAATTTTCCGTAAGGCCGGCGGGGGAAATTTTCCCGGCCTGCCTCGGATTTCCGGCAAATCGTCGCTATCGCGCGAATATGCCGCAAATCCGCCGCCTTCCGGAAACGCTGGTCAACCGTATCGCCGCGGGCGAGGTGGTCGAGCGGCCGTCTTCCGCGCTGAAGGAATTGATCGAGAATGCGATCGATGCGGGCGCCGGGCGGATCGCGGTCAAGCTGGTCGAAGGCGGGCTTGCGAGTCTCGAAGTGACCGACGACGGCTGCGGCATGACGCCGGAGGAGATGGCGCTGGCGCTGGAACGACACGCGACCTCGAAACTGCCGGAAACCCTGATCGGCAGCGAAGGCGCGATCGAACAGGTCGCGACGCTCGGCTTTCGGGGGGAGGCTCTGCCCAGCATCGCCAGCGTGGCGCGCTTCACCATCGAGAGCCGGCCGCAGGATGCCGCGCAGGGCTGGCGCAGGGTGGTCGATCACGGCGAAGTCGCGGGGGAAGGGCCCGCCGCCCTGCCGCCGGGCACCAGGGTGCGGGTGGAGAACCTGTTCGCGAAGGTGCCCGCCCGCCGCAAATTTCTGCGCACACCGCGCAGCGAATATGCCGCCGCGCTCGACGTGGTGCGTCGGCTGGCGATGGCTCGGCCCGATATCGCCATCACCCTCGATCATGGCGAGCGGCGGATCTTCGTCCTGCAGGCGGGCGAGGGGCTGGAGGCGCGGGTCGCGCAGATCGTCGCGCGCGAGTTGAAGGATAACGGGGTGTCCATCGCACTCGATCGCGGACCGATGCGGCTGAGCGGGATCGCCGGCCTGCCGACCTATAATCGCGGGGTGGCGGACCACCAGTATCTGTTCGTCAACGGCCGTCCGGTGAAGGACCGGTTGCTGACCGGCGCGGTGCGGGGCGCCTATCGCGACATGCTCGCGCGCGACCGGCACGCGGTGCTTGCCCTGTTCCTGACGCTGCCGCCCGAGGATGTGGACGTGAACGTGCACCCCGCCAAGACCGAAGTGCGCTTTCGCGACGCGGCGGCAGTGCGCGGTTTCATCGTCTCGGGCCTGCGGCAGGCGCTGGCGAGCGGCGACCGGCGCAGCGCGCAATCTCCCGACGTCGCCGCGATGGGCCGCTGGCAGGCGGAACCGGCGCGCGCGGAACCGGCGGCGTTGCGCTCGATCTTCGCGGGGGAGGACTGGTCGGCATCGCCGTCCCGCGTGGCCGACCCGGTGCAGGCCTGGCGCGGCGAGGAGGGCGCCGTCCATGCCGAACCGCAGGGCCGCGCGGCAGACGCCGCCCCGCCGCCGGAGGATCGGGACTATCCGCTCGGCATCGCGCGGGGGCAGGTCGCCAACACCTATATCGTGGCAGAGACGAAGGACGGGATGATCCTGGTCGACCAGCACGCCGCGCATGAACGCCTGGTGCTCGAACGTCTGCGGGCGGCTGGGGCCGAGGATGCGGTGGCGCGCGGGCAGGCGCTGCTGCTGCCCGAAGTGGTCGAGCTGGACGAGACAAGCTGCGATCGGCTTGAGGATGCCGCCGCTGCCCTGGCGAAGCACGGGCTCGATCTGGAACGCTTCGGCCCCGGCGCCATGCTGGTGCGCAGCCTGCCCCATGCGATCGCGCGCACCGATCCCGCCCGCCTGCTGCGCGACATCGACGACGATCTGGCGCTGAACGGCGAGGCGCTGCTGCTGGGCGAAAAGCTCGACCTCGTGCTGGCGACCATGGCGTGTCACGGTTCGGTCCGCGCCGGGCGCGTGCTGCGGGTGGACGAGATGAACGCCCTCCTGCGCGAAATGGAGCGGACGCCGCGCTCGGGCCAGTGCAATCACGGGCGGCCCACCTGGGTCAAGCTGGCGCTGGAAGATGTCGAGAAGCTGTTCGGCCGCCATTGACGCACGTTCGCTGCCACTTCGCGCACGAAGGGGGCGGGCTGCGCGCCCTAACTGTGCTGGACAGGCAACACAGGCACGGGCATGACGCGCCATCCCCAAATTGCCGAGCGAGTGCCCGTGGATCCCGGTTTCAAGCCTGAACTTACCCCTATCGACCGGATCCAGGAAAACCTCGTCGCCCGGGTGGAGCGAAGACTGCTGAACTGGTTCTGCGCCCGGCTGCCGGCATGGGTCACTCCCGACAAGTTGACCGCCTTCGGAATGTTCGGCGCGCTGCTGGTCTTCGCCGGCTATCTCGGCAGCAATATCGGACGCGACTGGCTGTGGCTTTCGATCTTCGGCTACGTCGTGCACTGGTTCGGCGATTCCCTCGACGGCAGCCTGGCGCGGTTCCGCCGGATCGAACGCCCGCGCTACGGCTATTTCCTCGATCACAGCTGCGACGGGTTGGCGACCACCCTGCTCGTGGTGGGCATCGGCTTGAGCCCCTTCGTCCAGCTCGAGGTCGCGCTGGTGGCGCTCGCGGGTTATCTCCTGATGTCCATCCACGCTTTCCTGTCGGTGCGGGTGCTGGGGCAGCTGCGCCTGTCCTACCTCAATGCCGGGCCGACCGAGATGCGGCTGGTCCTGATCGGGCTGACGCTGGCGATGTATTTCGCCGGACGGGAATATCCGGTCCTGTGGGATTTGAATCCGTTCGATCTCTTCGTCGGCGGCGTGGGGCTGCTGCTGATCGCCCTGTTTCTGAAGCAGACCTACCAAGTCGCCGCCCAGTTGGCCGTCGACGAGCCCGCGCGCAATTGGCCGGGCAAGGACGACGATCCGACATGAAGCAGCGGGCGCGCCGCGGTCTCACCGGGCCTTACTGAAACCGTTCGATCGTCCGCCGCAAGCGTGCGCCCAGCGTCTGCGGTTCGGGCCGGGTGCCCGCCACACGGCCTTCCTCGCGCGCGAGGCGCCGCGCCAGCCGGTCATGCCTGACCGCTTCCTCGCGCAGGCGGCGGGCGACCAGCGGATCGGCATGCTCCGCCGCGATCCGGCGCGCCTGGCGGGCGAGTTGCTGATGGTGGATCGAGTCGCGCTCTTCGCTCATGGGAATCGTGCATTAGCCGCTTCCGCGAAATTGGACAAAATGTGCAGACGCAAGCTGCGCGATCTTTCGGTGGGCACGGCCAAGGGATAGCGATAGGTCGAAACCCCACCATGCCGGAGACGACAGATGATGCGCCACCTTTTGCTCGCGAGTGTTTTCCTGCTGGCGGGTTGCGGCCCGACGCCCGAGGAACAGGCGGCGCAGGATGCCCAGGCGGTGGCGGAGGTGCGGGCCAACCAGGTGCCGCCGCCCGAACGGGTGGAACCCGAACCGATCCTCTATCCCGATATCGAGGAGCACGAGCTGTTCGGCGCGGGGTGCAATTTCGTGCCCGAGGGCGGGGGATTGGGCGCCATCGCCATCGCGCAGGAAGACCGGGGCTACATGAAACGCGGCGGCGAGGTCCTGACTTTCGCGGCGGACAAGGGCAGCGCGCGGCAGCCGCTCGGTTCCTATCGCAAATACGATGGCAGGCTGTTCGGCTTCACGCTCGAACTCACCGGCGATGCGGGCGAGCAGGAGGGCATCGAAACCGTGAACATCCCCGCCAATCTGACCGTGCGGGACGGGCGCGGGCGGACGGTGTTCGCGGCGCCCGGCATCGCGCAGTGCGGCTCCTGACCTAGTCGGCGCCGCCTGCGTCGCGGGTGCGGATGAGGCCGTTGCTGACCATTTCCAGCACGACCTCGTCGTTCTGGTTCAGTGTTCGGGTATTGCTCTTGAACAGGCCCATTTCCGGGCGCGACTGGCTGCGTCGTTTCTCGATCACTTCGCTTTCCACGCGCAACGTGTCGCCGGGATAGACCGGCTTCTTCCAGCGCAGATTGTCGATCCCCGGTGATCCGAGGCCGGCCTGAACCTGCGTCTTCATGTTCTCGACCAGCATCGCCATCGTCATTGCGCAGGTGTGCCACCCGCTGGCCGAAAGCCTGCCGAAATGCGTCTCGGCCGCCGCCTCGTCGCTGAGGTGGAAGGGCTGCGGATCGAATTTCGCCGCGAACGCCATCACCTCTTCGCGGGTGACCTCGTAATGGCCGAAGGACTGTTTCGCCCCGACCGCGATATCCTCGTAATACAGCATGGCTGCGACGATGGACCGAGGGCCGGGGCGATGCAATCGTTTATGCGCGACCCATTCAGGCTTGAAGCATCAAGCGCGGAACTTGGGCACTTTCCCCTGCGAGGACATTTCCGGAATGATCCGGTAGCGGGCCAGCACCAGGCTGAAGAGGCCGAACAGCATCAGGCCGATTGCGGTGAGGGTGAAGATGAACCCTTCGCCGGCCAGGCTGGCGACCGCATCGCCCAGCGTGCGGACCTGGCTCGCCCCGCTCGACATGAAGCCCGCCCGCACCAGCGACCAGCCAATCACGACATAGACGACCGCACGGGCGAGGAAGCCGGCGAGGCCGAGCCAGCGGGTGCCGTCGGGCGCGTCGCGGCTGATGCGGTTCATGAAGCTGCCGGTGATGGCCTTCTTCGCCTGCGAGATCGCGGCGCCGAAGAACGCGATGCCGAGCAGGCCGAGGACGATGCCGCCGAACTCGAACGACAGGATGCCCGATGCCGCCTGCTGCGCGCCGCCGCCGCTTCCGCCGCCCGACGATCCCGTCGAACTGGCGAATTGATACGCCGAATAGGCAAGGGCGAGGTGGGCGATGCCGCTGCCGCCATGGCCCACGCGCCGCGCCCAGCCTTTCGCATCCGATCCGTTATTCTCGATATCGAAGAACAACGAGGCGAAGCGGAACAGGGCATAGGCCGCGAGCCCGACGACCATCAGCCAGAGGATCGCGGTGCCCGCCGGATAATCCTCGATCGCGCGAAAGATGCCGTTGGTCCCCTCGGCAACCCGATCGGCCCGCGTCAGCGCGATGAGGCCGAGGACGAAATAGAGGATCGCCCGGCTGAAATAGCCGACCCGCACGAGCCAATTGAACTTCTCGGATTTGTCGACCATTCCCTGTTTCCCCTGTTGTTTGCACCTGAACGGCAGGGCCGCCCTTGCGTTCCTACTCCGCCGCCGCCAGCGCGCCCGCCACCGGGCCGAGCATGCCGTCGAGCGCGGGGTCCTGCGGCAGGTCGAGCAGTTCGCGGATCAGCGGATTGATATCAACATTGTCGAACCGTTCCAGCCGCTTGCCGCGCGCGAAACGCGGGCCGGTGGCAATGAACAGCGCCGCCATTTCGGGGGCGAAATTGTCGTAACCATGATTGCCGCCGATCCGCTCTTCGCTGCGGCGTTCGGGGAAGATCTGCCAGCCGGTCTGCGCGAGGCACAGATAGGCCGGGATGCGCGGGCTCGTGCCGTAGCGGAACCGTGCCGGTATCGCGTCCTTGCGCCAGCATTCCATATGCTTGTGCGGCGCCAGCAGCGCCGCTTCCAGCTCCGCCTCGCGGCCCGGCACGGGATTGAGGCTGGCATAGGGGCCGGCCTCGACCAGACGATAGGCATCGCGCGCGATCACCCGGTCGAGCTCGACCGTCCGGCTGGTGCGCGTTTCCGCCATGCCGTGATCCGAGGTGATGATAAGGTTCGCCGGTTGGCCGAGCGCCTCGAGGCCAGCGAGGAGCGCGGCGATGTCTTGATCGACTGCGGCGATGGCCTCGTTCACCGCCGCGCCGTCAGGACCGCTTTCGTGGCCCGCCGTATCGACCTCGTCGAAATACAGGGTGACGAACTGCGGGCGGATATCGGCGGGGCGGCGCAGCCAGTCGATCACGGTGTTGACCCGCTGGGTCGGCGAGACCGCCTGATCGAACGCCGTCCAGTCCTGCGGGCGAGTGCCGCCTTCGATCTTGCCGTAACTGTCGGGGACCACTTCGCCCCCATAGGCGACGGCCGAGCCGGGCCAGAACATCGCCGCGGTGCGGATGCCCGCTTTCTCCGCCGTCACCCAGATCGGCTCGCGCCCGTTCCAGAAATAGGGATCGGTCGTCGCCATGGTGAACTTGTCCTCGGCGCGCGAGGGGTCGGTGAAGCTGTTGGCGACGATCCCGTTATGGTCGGGCACATAGCCGGTAACCTCGGCCCAGTGATTGGGAAAGGTCTTGGACGGGAAGGAGGGCCGCATCGATGCCGTCACCCCGCGCCGCGCCAGAGCGGAGAGGGCGGGGGTGAGGCCGCGCTCAAGATAGTCGGGCCGGAACCCGTCGATCGATACGAGGATCGTCACCGGCTCGCGCAGTTCCGCCGCAGCGACAGTCGTGGGCGGGGCGGCTGCGGGCGCGTCGGCAGGACCGGCAACGCAGCCGGAGAGCAGCATTGCCGCCGTCGCCGCGAGCGACGCGGCTGCCGCACGCCAGGAAAGAGTTCGCCGGGCTTTCATCGCTGTGCCTTTCTAGATGTCTTGATCGATAGCAGATATCCGTCGGGACTGCGGAAATATTGCCACCGCTGATCGTCCCACGATCCCGGCGGGCCGACCAGATCGACGCCGCGATCCGCCAGGGCGGCACGCGCCGCATCGAAATCGTCGACCTCGAACGCGACCGTCGGCGGCGTGTTGTTGGCCTTTCCGGGTCCGTCGCGTCCGAACAGTTCGACCTGCTGCCCCGCCGGGGTCGCCAATATGGCCTGCCGTTCGACTTCGACCACGACATCGAGGCCGAGCGTGTCGCGGAACAGAGCGAAGGTTTCCTCGTACCGGTCGGTGCCGACGTCCAGCCAGCTGATGCCGAGGACGCGGAACGCCATCAGACGTTGAACTTGAACAGCATCACGTCCCCGTCCTGCACGAGGTATTCCTTGCCCTCCTGACGCAGCTTGCCTGCCTCGCGCGCGCCGCTTTCCCCGCCCAGCGCGACGTAATCGTCGAAGGCGATGGTTTCGGCGCGGATGAAGCCCTTTTCGAAATCGGTATGGATCTCGCCTGCCGCCTGCGGCGCCCGCGCGCCTTGCGGATAGGTCCAGGCGCGGGCTTCCTTGGGGCCGGCGGTGAAGAAGGTGTTGAGGCCCAGCAGCGTGTAGCCCGCCCGGATCACGCGGCTGAGCCCGCTTTCCTCGAGCCCGAGTTCCGCCAAATATTCGCCGCGATCCTCCGGGTCCATTCCGACAAGTTCGCTCTCGATGGCCGCCGAGACGACGACCGCCTGCGCACCCTCGCGCTCCGCCTTGGCGAACACTTCGGCGGACAGGGCGTTGCCCTCCGCCGCGTCTTCTTCCGCGACGTTGCAGACATAGAGGACCGGTTTGGCGGTGAGCAGCTGCGCCTGCGCGAACAGGCGCGCCTCCTCCTCGTCCTTCGGTTCGGTCAGCCGGGCAGGCTTGCCGTCGCGCAGCAGGTCGAGCGCCTGGCCGAGCACGCTGGCGAGGATCCTGGCTTCCTTGTCGCCGCCGGTCGCGCGCTTGGCCGCGGCGGGAACGCGCTTTTCGAGGCTTTCCAGGTCCGACAGCATCAGTTCCGTCTCGACCACTTCGGCGTCCGCGATGGGATCGACCTTGTTGGCGACATGCTGGATATCGTCATCCTCGAAACAGCGCAGGACGTGGACGATGGCATCGACCTCGCGGATATTGCCGAGGAACTGGTTGCCGAGACCTTCGCCCTTGCTCGCCCCTTTGACGAGGCCGGCGATGTCGACGAAGGCCAGCTGCGTCGGCACGATCTTGGCCGATTTCGCGATGCCCGCGATCTTCTCCAGCCGGGCGTCGGGCACCGCGACCTGCCCGACATTGGGTTCGATTGTGCAGAAGGGATAGTTCGCGGCCTGTGCGGCCTGCGTCTCGGTCAAAGCGTTGAACAGGGTGGACTTGCCGACATTCGGCAGGCCGACGATCCCGCAGCGGAAACCCATGATATACTCCGATTACAGATTTTGCCGCGCCTCTAGTCGCCAATGCGGCGATGCGCCACCTTTTAGCGCGCCGGCGCCTCGCCCCCGCCGCCGAACAGACAGCCGAGACGGCGCATTTCCTTCATCAGGTAGTGGAGCGCAAAGACATCGTACGCTGCGTGCGCGATCATCACGAGGACGAGGCTGCCCGTGGCGTGATAGATCGTCCCGAACAGCAGCCCGATGGCGAAGATGATCCCCATGATGGGAGGCTTGCTCAGATGGACCACGGCGAAGAGGGCGGAGGCGATCAGGATGCCCGCGAGCGGCCCGAGATAGTCGATCAGCAGGGTTTGCAAGCCGCCGCGAAACAGCGCCTCCTCGCCGACGCCCGCGCCGATCGAGATCAGCACGACCATCGGCAAACTCAGCCGGTCGCCGAGGAAGCCGTAGGTCTTGCTCTGCATGCGGACGAACCGCTCGCTGATGCGGGGAAAGATCTTGAAGCCGAGATACGCCGCCGCGATCAGCGCGCCGCCAAGAGCGAGACCCGGAAGGATAGCATCGGGCGAGAGGCGAACGAAGTCGGCGAGCGGCCGTCCGGACCAGGACCACAAGGCAAGGCCGATCACGGCGAAGACCGCGAATTGCAGACATAGGGCAACGGCAAGCTTGCGAGTGGAAAGCGGCCGCCCCGCGGGCGCGGGTTCCGGGTCTTGCGCGCCGTTCACGTTTCAGCCCTGCTGGCGCAGAGCCACATCGCTCATGAAGCGGGGGCCGTCATTCTCCGCGAGCCAGCGGGCTTCCGCGCCGATTGCGGCGAGCATGTCGGAAAGGTCGTCCATCTCCGCCTTGCCATAATTGCCGAGGACGTGGCCATTCACCCGGTCCTTGCTGCCCGGATGGCCGATGCCGATCCGCACGCGGCGGAAATCGGGGCCGAGATGCTGATCGATACTGCGCAGGCCGTTATGGCCAGCAAGGCCCCCTCCGTGGCGCACCTTGACCTTGCACGGCGCCAGGTCGAGCTCGTCATGGAAGACGGTGAGCGCATCGGTTTCGAGCTTGTAGAAGCGCATCGCCTCGCCCACCGCGCGGCCGCTTTGGTTCATGAAGGTCGCCGGCTTCAACAGCAGGATTTTCTCCCGCCCGATCCGCCCTTCCTGCGCCCAGCCGGAGAACTTCTTCTGCACCGGGCCGAAATCGTGCATCTCGGCGATGACGTCCACCGCCATGAAGCCGACATTGTGACGGTGCAGCGCATATTGCGGGCCGGGATTGCCGAGACCTGTCCAGATTTGCATGGCCCGCCCTTAAACCCTGGCGAGCCGAGGGCAAGCCGGTGCGTCAGTCATGCACCGCCCGCACCATGGGGCCGGCGCGGCCCGAACCGCCGAGCCAGTCGAGCTGGGTCTGCGCGCTCACCCGGTTGATCGCGGTCTGCGGGATCGGGCTGGCGCTGACCGGGCGGCGCAGTGGGCGCGTTCCGGCCGGCATGGCGACGAGGGCGACGATGGCGCGCGGCACGTCCATCGGATCGGCGCTGCGGCCCGAACCGTCTTCCGTGCCCATGGCGGCGACGACCTGTGGCCAGCCGTTCTTGTGTTCCTCCGCCGCGCGTTCTTTCAAGGCGCCGGTATAGATGTTGCGGTTCACCCAGACCTCGGTGGGATAGCCGCCCGGCTCGATGATGGTGACGTCGATATTGTGCGGCACCAGCTCGTAGGCGAGTTGTTCGCTCAGCGCCTCGAGCGCGAATTTCGTCGCCGAGTAATGCCCCCCGAACGGGATGATCACCCGGCCGAGCTGCGAACTGATCTGGACGATCTGCCCGCTGCCCCGCTCGCGCATCGCGGGCAGGGCGGCGCGGGCGACGCGGTGCGCGCCGAAGACGTTGGTGTCGAAGATCGCCTGCGTCGCTTCCATGTCCTGCACTTCGACCGGGCCGCTGATGCCGATGCCGGCATTGTTGACGATCACGTCGAGCGCGCCGCCCGCCAGCCGTTCTGCCTCGGCGACGGCGCGTTCGACCTGGTCATCGTCGCGCACGTCGAGTTCGAGCACGGTGATATCGAGTTCGTCGCGCGCCGCGAGCCGAGTCAACTCGTCTGCTTCGGGGCGAGGGAGGTTGCGCATGGTGGCGAACACCTTGGCGCCGAGCCGCGCGTAATGTTCCGCGCCGAGCCGGCCGAACCCGCTGGAGCAGCCGGTGATGAGGATCGACTTGCCCGCCAGATTGGGCGTGCCCTGGACGGGATCGGATTGCGCGCGGCCGGCAGTGGCGACCAGAGTGCCGGCCGCGGCGGCGGAGGCAAGCAGGGTGCGGCGGTTGAGGTTGGGCATGACAACTCCTCTTGAATGGCCGCAACCTAACCCATCCGGAGCCAAAACGAAAACGCCGGACTTCTTTGACGAAGCCCGGCGTTCCGAAAATTTGGGAAAGGAGAGGAAGCTTACTCGCTCTTGTCTTCCTGTTCCTGCGCGGCGTCGTCGTCCGGGCCCAGTTCGGTCGCGGCGGTTTCGCCCGGTTCCATGTCCTCGCCCGTCTGGTCGGAGGATTCGTCGCCGGCCTTGCGCAGCGCGGACGGAGCCACAAGCGTGGCGATGGTGAAGTCGCGATCGGTGATGGCGCTTTCCGAACCCTCGGGCAGCGAGACTTCGCTGATGTGAATCGAATCGCCGACTTCCTTGCCGGTCACATCGATTTCGATCTCGCCCGGGATCTTGTCGGCATCGCAGACCAGTTCGAGCTCGTGACGGACCACGTTCAGCACGCCGCCCTTCTTCAGGCCGGGGCTAGCTTCTTCGTTGGTGAAGACGACCGGTACGCTGACATCGACCTTCGCGCCCTTGGCAAGGCGGAAGAAGTCGACATGCTCGGGACGGTCCTTGACCGGGTGCAGAGCGACGTCCTTCGGCAGCGTGCGGATGGTCTGGCCGCCGAGGTCGATATTGACGATCGAGTTCATGAAGTGGCCGGTGTTGAGCTGTTTGACCAGCTCCTTCAGCTCCACATGGATCATCACGGGTTCTTCCTTGCCGCCATAGATGACGGCGGGAACACGGCCTTCGCGGCGCAATTGACGGGAGGCTCCCTTGCCAGCCCGTTCGCGCGCCTCGGCCGGCAGGGTCAGAGCGTCGCTCATTACAGATGCCTTTCGAATGCGTTAGAATGTTCGGTCCGCCACGCCTCCAGGGATGACCATGACGCCGAAGACCACGCGCATAACAGGGCGTGGGCAAAAAGCAAGCGTCAGGGCACGCGGGCGACGGTGTAGCCTGCATCCCGAAGCAGGGCCGGCAAGCCTTGCGGGCCGAGCATATGACCGGCACCCACCGCGACGAGGGGCCGTTTTCCCGCCGCGATCAGCTGCGTGATACTTGCCGCCCAGGCGCGATTGCGCCGGTCGAGCAGGGTTTCGCGCAAGGCCGGATCGGCCAGCATCCCGCCCCCGGTGATCCGGCGCATCGCGGCGACGTCGCCGCGTTGCCATGCCTTGGCGAGGTTTCCGGAGGTTTGCTCGCCCGTCGCCGCCTCGGCCAGTACGGCGTTGAGGAAGCGGCGCTGTTCGTCTTCGGGCAGGGTGTCGAAAATCTCGAACTGGCGAACGGCGCCTTCCAGTTCGACCACCGACCCTGCGTCGAAGTCGGCGAGCAGCGCCCGGTCGACCCCGTTGCCGGAATCGCCGGTTTGCGCCAGCTGCGCGAGCGCCAGCGCGGCGGCCCAGCTTTCCATCGCATCGAACTCGGCATCCGGGGTTGCCGATTGCCCTCGCAGCCGACCGTACACGGCGCGCATGGCGGGATCGATCCGTTCCCCGAGCGGCTGGTTGGGCGGCTCGTCCACCGCCATCCGCTGAAAGAGGTTCTGCAACGCGGCGCCATTGGCCAACCCGGCAATCTCGACCACGAGGAAATCCGCCTGTTCGACAGCCCGGTCGAGCGCGGGAAAGCGCCATTCGACCGCGTCGGGAAGGGCGTGGACCGTGCCGAACAGCCAGCCGACCGCCGCACCTGACGCGTCCTGCACGACCCACATCGCCGGGTGCTGCTGCGGATCGCGCGGCTTGGGCTTCGAACAACCCGCCGCCAACAGCAATGCGAGCAGAGCGAGGAGGGGGCAGACGACCATCCGCCCCCGGCCCACCGTCATTGCGCGGAAATTCTGCAAGAACCGAAACCCGCAAAACGCCCTTACTGGACGCGCGTCACCTTGATGCCGCGTTCGGCGAGGTAATCCTGTACGCTTCTGGTGCCTGCCAGATGGCCCGCGCCGACGGCGACGAACACGGTTCCCGGCTGTTCCATGCGATCGTCGATCCACTGCGCCCAGTTGGCGTTGCGCTGATAGAGCAGGATGTTCGCAAGTCCGGGATCGGTCATGCTGTCGTTCATCAGTTCGGCGAGGAGGACGGCATCGCCCGCCGCCCATTCGGCGACCATCCTGTCCATGCTCGGCAGAACCTGGTCGAGCTGTTCGGTGGTGGCCATGAGGTATTCGATCTGCGCATCCTGCGGCAGACTGTCGAACAGGGCCATCTGCCCGTCGAGCGTCTCGAACGCGTCGCGCCGCTTGTCCGGCCCGGCGCGCTCGTCGATCACCGTCTCCACGCCCATTTCCGGCGTCCATCCGTTCTGCGTCAGTGGCAGGATCGACAGGGTGAGGGCCGCGAACCACGGTTCGAACCGGTCGAACGCGGCCGGCGGCATCGACAGCGAGGCCAGCGCCGCCTCGAAGGTCGCGCGCTGCTCGTCGCTCAGCATGTCGCGCAGCGACTGGCCGGCGGGCAGCAGCGCCCGCTTCATTACGATCTGCTGGCTCGCCGGATCCTTCATTGCGGACGCCGGTATCTCGGTCACCAGAACGTCCGCCCCGGTAAGCGCGCTTTCGACCTCGCCGCGATACCATTCCACATTCTGGGGCAGGGCATGGACCGTCCCGAACAGATACACCGTCGTATCTTCGTCCGCCGCTTTCCACAGGGCCGGGCCGGAGGTGCCCGCGGGCCGGGCGTCCGGCGCGGTGGCGCATCCTGGAAGGCTGACGGCAAGCACACTTGCCGCGACGAGCAGCGAACGGAACGGGCGCATCGGGTTCTCCCTGTGTAGGCGTTCCCTATGCGCCGAACGCACTCGATTTGGCAAGCTTTCGGCACGGTTCGCCGCAATGAGGGCTGGATAAGCCGGTGCGCCCCTCGTTGACCGCCCCGGCCGGTTGCGGCATTGCGCGCCGCACTATGACGCGCGATCCGCAAAACTCCTTTCAGGACATGATCCTTGCCCTCCACGATTTCTGGAGCGCGAAGGGGTGCCTGATTCTCCAGCCCTACGACATGCGGATGGGGGCGGGCACGTTCCACACCGCGACCACCCTGCGCGCCCTCGGCCCCGAACCATGGAACGCCGCCTTCGTCCAGCCGTGCCGCCGGCCGACCGACGGCCGCTATGGCGAGAACCCCAACCGGCTGCAGCATTACTACCAGTATCAGGTCATCCTGAAGCCGAGCCCGCCCGAGATCCAGGACTGGTATCTCGACAGTCTGCGCGTCATCGGCATCGATCCGCTGAAGCACGACATCCGCTTCGTGGAAGACGATTGGGAAAGCCCGACGCTGGGTGCCTGGGGCCTCGGCTGGGAAGTGTGGTGCGACGGGATGGAGGTGACGCAGTTCACCTATTTCCAGCAGATGGGCGGCTATGATTGCAAGCCGGTCGCGGGCGAACTGACCTACGGGCTCGAACGGCTGGCCATGTATATCCAGGGCGTCGACAACGTCTACGATCTTGCCTTCAACGGGCGGGGCGTCAGCTATGGCGACGTGTTTTTCGAGAACGAGCGGCAGATGTCGAAATGGAATTTCGAGGTCGCCGATACCGCCGCCCTGTTCGACCTGTTCAACAAGGCCGAGGCGGAATGTCGCAACGCCCTTGCGGCGGAGGTTCCCATCGCCGCCTATGAACAGGCAGTCGAGGCGAGCCATATCTTCAACCTGTTGCAGGCGCGCGGCGTGATCAGCGTGCAGGAACGCGCCAGCTATATGGGCCGGGTGCGCGATCTCGCCCGCGGATCCTGTGAGGCACATATGAAGAGGGAAGCGCCGCGCTGGGCGCAGGCCTTCCCCGAATGGTCGGCATGACGGTGCTGGCGGAACGCCCGGCCCCGTGTGCAACGGCGGACCCGGCGGTTACGGGGGCCGAGTGGCTGTTCGTCGCCACCTTCGCCAATGGCGGGTCGACCGCGCTGGCCAAATTGCTCGTCAGCGCGCCGTCGGCCGAGTTGTTGCACGAGCATGGCGAAGCCCAGTGGCTGGTGCCGGGGATGACGGCACAGGGCCAGCCCTACGATCCCGCCACGCCGATCGACTGGGGCGATGTGCGCCGCATCTGGCTCGAGGAATTGCGCGGCAAGCGTCGCCCCTGCATCGTGGTGGAGAAGAGCCCGCCGAACCTCGTCCGCATGCGCGAGATGCTGGCGGCTTTCTCCGACATGCCGACCACGCTGCTGCGCCTCACCCGCGATCCCTATGCTGTGTGTGCGAGTTGGGCCAAGCGCTACACGCCCGATCTGCTGGCCGCCGAATGGGGCGCGCCCACTGCCGGGCTCGACCCGCACGGCGCCCCGTTTTTCGAGGAACTGGGGCGCATGTATGGCACACGCGCGAGGCTCATGGACGATCTCGGCGACGTCACCGATCTTAGTGTATCGTACGAGGAACTGGCCGCCGATCCCGGGGCGGCGCTCGCCCCGCTGATCGGGCGGATGCCGCTGTTCGCCGGGCTCGACCCTTCGGCCGAGATCGCGATCAAGGATTACCCGGCGCAGCCTCTGGTCGATATGAACGCCGGGCAGGCCGCCCGGCTCACCGCACGCCAGCGCGATGCGATCGCGCGCGGCCTGCAACCCTTTCGCGACGCGGTCGCCGCCATCGGTTACGAGATATGATGCCTGATTTCCTCCTCGAATTGCGCTCGGAAGAGATCCCGGCGCGGATGCAGGCCGGCGCCCGGCGGGAACTGGAAACGCGCTTTCGCGGCGAGATGGACGCCGCCGGAATCGCGGTGGGAGACGTCACCGTCTGGTCGACGCCGCGCCGCCTCGCCCTTATCGCGCGCGGCCTGCCCGAAGCGACCGAGGCGGTGCGCGAAGAGGCGAAGGGGCCGCCCGAAGGCGCGCCGGATCAGGCGGTGGAGGGGTTCTGCCGCAAGAACGGCGTCACCCGCGACCAGCTCGAGGTCCGCGATGTGAAGGGCCGGGCGACTTACTTCGCAGTCATCGAGAAACCGGGCCGCGCCACCGCCGCCCTGCTGGCCGAGGCGGTTCCCGCCATCGTCCGCGCGTTCAACTGGCCCAAGTCGATGCGCTGGGGCGATGCCTCGGTCAGCACCGAAAGCCTGCGCTGGGTGCGTCCGCTGTCCGGCATCGTCGCGCTGCTGGGCGAGGACGTGGTCGAATGCGAGGTGCATGGCGTCACCTCGGGCGCGGTCACGCTGGGCCACCGGTTCCATCATTCGGGTGACATCACCATCGGTGGGGCCGACGATTACGCGATGAAGCTGCGCGCCGCGCACGTCATCGTCGATCACGAGGAGCGGCAGGACCTGATCCGCGCGGGCGCCGCCTCGGTCGCGTCGCAGGCGGGGCTGAACCTAGTCGAGGACGAGGGGCTGGTGATCGAGAATGCCGGCCTCACCGAATGGCCGATCCCGCTGCTCGGCCGGTTCGACGAGACGTTTCTCGAAGTACCGCCGGAAGTCATCCAGCTGACCGCGCGGGTCAACCAGAAGTATTTCGTGTGCGAGGACAGCACGGGAAAACTCGCCAACGCCTTCATCTGCACCGCCAATATCGAGGCGGAAGACGGCGGCGGAGCGATCGTCGACGGCAACCGCAAGGTCCTTGCCGCGCGTCTCTCGGACGCGCGCTTCTTCTGGGAGCAGGATCGCAAGAAGACCTTGCGTGAGCATGCGAACGGGCTCGAGCGGATCACCTTCCACGAAAAGCTCGGCACCGTTGCCGACAAGGTGGACCGGGTGGCGAAGCTGGCGCGGTGGCTGGTGGAAGAGGGCATCGTCAAGCCCTCTCCCGTTCGCCCTGAGCCTGTCGAAGGGCTGCTCTCTACTTCGGGTACAGCGCAGGAAGAGGAAAGCAGTGCTTCGACAGGCTCAGCACGAACGGTTCCTGGGCTTGCGGATATGGCCGAGCAGGCAGCCCGCCTCGCCAAGGCCGATCTCGTCACCGAGATGGTCGGGGAGTTTCCCGAATTGCAGGGGCTGATGGGCGGCTATTACGCCCGCGCCGAGGGCTTGCCCGACGAAGTCTCCGACGCCATTCGCGATCATTACAAGCCGGTCGGGCAGGGCGACGAAGTTCCCACCGTGCCTGTGACGGTGGCGGTGAGTTTGGCGGATAAGCTGGATAGCTTACTCGCGTTCTGGTCGATCGGTGAGAAGCCAACTGGGTCTAAAGATCCCTTCGCATTAAGACGCGCTGCCTTGGGGGCCCTTGCAACGATCCTTCAGAACGAGCTTCGATTTGCACTTGGTTCAATCCCTGTGCTCACCCTTAATGAAGCTACAGCGCGTCAAATCGTGGAAGACTACTACGAGTTTGCAGCAAAAGCTGTTGAGGATGGACGAATGCGTCCGGAATCCGTGAAAGCGATCGATACATCGAACAAAGATGGGCTGTTGGTAGAAACTGTCCGGCAGTTCTGGGGAGAAGGGCAAGGATACGCTGATCCAATTCGGGCGTTCATCACCGACCGCCTCAAGGTGCAGCAGCGCGAGGCCGGGGTTCGGCACGATCTGATCGATGCGGTGTTTGCTCTTGGCGGGGAGGACGATCTCGTCCGCCTGCTGGCAAGGGTGAAGGCATTGCAGAATTACATCGAGACTGCCGAAGGGGCCGACCTGCTCGCCGCCTACAAGCGGGCCGCGAACATCCTCAAGAAGGAAGACTGGCGCGGCAGCGAGGATCGGGTGGCCCGTACCGGCGAGGAGGATCCGCTGGCGATCGTGGACGATCCCGATCTCAAGGCGGTGGTCGACGCCAAGCTGACGGAGCGCAAGGAACGCGCGATGGACTATACGCCCGAACCGGCCGAACAGGCGTTGATGGACGCGCTGGACCAGGCCGAGCCGCGCGCCCGGGCCGCCATCGCGGACGAGGATTTCGAAGGCGCGATGGGGGCGCTGGCCACCCTGCGCAAACCCATCGACGATTTCTTTACCGACGTAACCGTAAACGCCGACGAGGAAAACAAGCGCAGTCATCGGCTCGACCTGCTTGCACGTTTCCGTGCTGCAGTGCACAACGTCGCCGATTTCTCGCGGGTCGAGGGCTGACGGAAGGCCTCGCATCCAACGCACATTGACAGATAATCAAGGATCAGCATGACAGATACGGTCTTCACCTTCGGCGGCGATGCGCCCCATTCCAGCGCGCGGCAGAAGGACAAGACGGTTACCGGGGGAAAAGGCGCCAACCTTGCCGAAATGGCGAGCATCGGCCTGCCGGTCCCCCCCGGCTTCACCATTGCGACCGAGGAATGCCTGAAATATCTGCGCGAAGGGGGCGACTTCCGGCCTGCGCTGATCTCCGACATCGAGGAAGCGCTGCGCCATGTCGAACGCGCGGTGGGCAAGGGTTTCGGCAATGCGGCGGATCCGCTGCTTGTCTCGGTCCGCTCGGGCGCCGCGGTGTCGATGCCCGGGATGATGGATACCGTCCTCAATCTCGGCCTCAACGACGAGACGGTGGAAGGGCTGGCGAAGGTTTCAGGTGACGAGCGGTTCGCGTGGGACAGCTATCGACGGTTCATCCAGATGTATGCCGACGTGGTCCTCGGCCTCGATCACGGACTGTTCGAAGAAGCGCTCGAAATCGCGAAGGAAGACAACGGCTTCTACGCCGATACCGAGATGTCGGCGGAAGACTGGAAGCGCCTCGTCGCCGAGTTCAAGACCATCGCCGAGCGCGAGCTGGGCGCGCCGTTCCCACAGGATCCGCAGGCGCAATTGTGGGGCGCGATCCGCGCCGTGTTCGACAGTTGGGATACCGAACGCGCCAAGGTCTATCGCCGGCTGAACGACATTCCGCACGACATGGGCACGGCGGTCAACGTGCAGGCAATGGTGTTCGGAAACATGGGCGACACCAGCGCCACCGGCGTCGCCTTCACCCGCGATCCCTCGACCGGCGAGCGGGCGTTCTACGGCGAATGGCTGGTAAATGCGCAGGGCGAGGATGTGGTCGCCGGGATCCGTACTCCGCAATACCTGACCAAGGCCCGGCGCGAGGCGGCAGGGGCCGACAAGCCGAGCATGGAAGAAGCCATGCCCGACGCCTACGTGGAACTCGCAAACGTGTTCGATCTGCTCGAGCGGCATTATGCCGACATGCAGGATATCGAATTCACCGTGCAGCAGGGCAAGCTGTGGCTCCTGCAGACGCGCAACGGCAAGCGGACGGCGAAGGCCGCGCTCAAGATGGCAGTCGACATGGCCGGGGAAGGGCTGATCGACGAGAAGACCGCGATCCTGCGGGTCGATCCGATGGCGCTGGACCAGCTTCTGCACCCCACGCTCGATCCGGACGCCCCGCGCGACGTGCTGACGTCCGGCCTGCCCGCCTCGCCTGGCGCGGCGAGCGGGAAGATCGTGCTCGATGCCGATACCGCGGAATTGTGGGCCGGGCGCGGCGAGAAGGTCGTGCTGGTCCGCATCGAGACTTCGCCCGAAGATATTCACGGCATGCACGCCGCCGCCGGCATCCTGACGGCCCGCGGGGGCATGACCAGCCACGCCGCCGTGGTCGCGCGCGGCATGGGGCGGCCCTGCGTCTCGGGCGCCTCGCACGTCTCGATCTCGCGTGAGACGCGGACGCTGACCATTGGCGATCGCGACTTGAAAGAAGGCGACGTCATCACGATCGACGGGGCCAACGGGCAGATCATGGCGGGCGAGGTCGCCACCATCGAGCCCGAGCTGGTCGGCGATTTCGGCACGCTGATGGAATGGGCGGACAAGCATCGCCGCATGGCCGTGCGTACCAATGCCGAAACCGAAGCCGATTGCAGGATGGCGCGCCAGTTCGGTGCCGAGGGCATCGGCCTGTGCCGCACCGAGCACATGTTCTTCGACGCCGGACGGATCAGCGCCGTGCGCCAGATGATCCTCGCCGACGACGAACAGGGCCGCCGCGCCGCGCTCGCCAAACTGCTGCCCGAACAGCGCAAGGATTTCGTCGCCATCTTCGAGACGATGGCGGGCCTGCCCTGCACGATCCGCCTGCTCGATCCGCCGCTGCACGAATTCCTCCCGCATGGCGATGCCGAGTTCGAGGATCTGGCGACGACGACCGGAGTCTCGGTCGAGAAGCTGCGCCGCCGGGCGAACGAACTGCACGAATTCAACCCGATGCTGGGCCATCGGGGCTGCCGGCTCGGCATCACCTATCCCGAAATCTACGAGATGCAGGCGCGCGCCATTTTCGAGGCGGCCTGCGAGGTCGCGCAGACCTCGGGCGAGGCGCCGGTGCCCGAAGTCATGATCCCGCTGGTCGCGACGCGGCGCGAGCTTGAAATCCTTCGCGCGCTGGTCGACCGGGTGGCGCAGGAGGTATTCGCGGCAAGCGGCACGACACTGACCTACCTTGTCGGCACGATGATCGAACTTCCGCGCGCGGCCCTGATGGCGGGCGACATCGCGCAGGAGGCGGATTTCTTCAGCTTCGGCACCAACGACCTGACCCAGACCACGCTCGGCGTCAGCCGCGACGATGCGGGCCGGTTCCTCACCGACTATGTCGACAAGGGCATCTTCGCGCGCGATCCGTTCGTCAGCCTGGATGTCGACGGGGTTGGCCAGTTGGTCGCGCTGGCGGTGGAACGCGGGCGGCAGACGTGCGGCGACATCAAGCTCGGCATTTGCGGCGAACACGGGGGCGATCCGGCCAGCATCGCCTTCTGCGAGAAGACCGGCCTAGATTACATCAGCGCCTCGCCCTATCGCGTGCCGATCGCGCGGCTGGCGGCGGCGCAGGCGGCGCTGCGCTAGTCCTTCCAGCCGGTCAGGGTCAGGATCTCGAACGTCTCGATGACCTGACCCTCATGGTCCGCATCCTGCAGGAAAGCGGCGGCGGCGCGGCGGGCGGCGGTCCTGTCCAAGGGCGGGGCGTTGTCGCGCAGCACGTTGCCGAGCCCCTGGTCGCGCAGATCCCCCACCAGCCGCCCCAGCGAACGGTAAGCGACGTCGATGGCATGGCTGTCCACGACCTGGCGGCGAAAGCCGGCGCGCTGCATCAGGGCGCTCGCCGATTGCGTGTCGATCAGGGGATGCAGGCGCGCGGCGGTCCGCTCCGGCTCGGCGGCAATCATGGCGCGGCGCAAATGCGCCAGCGACCCCGCGCCGATCACGCTGGCGAGGAAGATTCCCCCGGTCCTCAGCCCGCCGCGCGCATGGAGGAGCGCGCCGGGCAGATCGTTGACCTGCGCGATTGAGGCAAGCGACACGACGAGATCGTAGGGACCGCCCGGCAACGGCGCCTCCTCGTCGAGCGAGCGGACATCCGCTTCGCTGACCGAGGCGCCGGGGACGCGCAACGCTTCGCCAAGCCGGCCCGTCAGATCGCCGATCACGAGAGCGCTTGCGGGTTCGAATCGCATGAAGGCCAGCCGGTCGAGCACGTCTTCAACCATCTCGTCCAGCACGAAGCGGGCGGCATCCTCAGCCGCCTGGCGCCGCAATGCGCGGTCGAACGCGGCGATCCGGCGGGGGCGGGAGAAGATCTGGGGCGGGGTGGTTCGAGACATGGCGGTTCGTCCTGCCGCGCTTGCACCGGCGCATCAAGTTGCGCATGACATTTCGCGATGACGAGCGGCACAATTCATTCGGTCGTCCGGGACCTGCGCGATGGCGTCGCCCCGGTCCTCGATTTCGTCTATCCGCCGCGCTGCCCTGTATGCGGCGCGGCCACGCTGGATCAGGGCGGGCTGTGCGCGCAATGCTGGGGCGGTCTGGAAATCCCCGGCGAGCCGGCATGCGCGCGCTGCCAGGCACCGCTATCGGGCGCAGAGGGCGGGGCGGACTGCCAGACTTGTTGCCAGACCCCGCCGTTGCATGACGGGATCGCGGCGGCCACCATCTACAACGACATATCGCGGCAATTGGTCCTGGCGCTGAAGCATGGTCGGCGCATGGCTCTGGCAAAGGTCATGGCGCGGTTGATCGGCGCGCGCTTGCCTGTCGATGCCGATATGCCCCTGCTGATCCCTGTCCCGCTGCATCGCTGGCGAATCTGGAAGCGTGGCTTCAACCAGGCGGCGCTGATCGCCACCGAGCTTGCGCGGGCCGGGAAGGGCGAGGTGCTGGTCGACGGGTTGGAGCGCGTCCGCCAGACGCCGAGCCTCGGCGGAATGGGTGCGGCCGAGCGCGATGCGACGCTGTCGGGCGCCATTCGCATCGGCAGGCGGAACCGGGCGCGCATCGCGGGCCGGGCGGTGGTGCTGGTCGACGACGTTCTCACCAGCGGCGCGACGAGCCGCGAATGCGTGCGGGTGCTGAAGGAAGGGGGCGCCGGGCCGGTTCGCATCGCCTGCTTCGCGCGGGTGCTGGGCGGGCGGGATTGAGGCGGACAGCGAAACGCCCGGGTCCGATCGGAACCCGGGCGCCGCGTGACGATAATTTGTACGAACCGGCGTGCTTGTCCCCCCGGAAAGCCTGCCGCCTCAAACCTCATCATATACCGGGCGCGATTGCCGTATTATCGGGCCGCGTCCACGGTGTTTCCCTGAACCTTGGCGGTGTGGCCGCCTTCGGATCCGCGGGTCCGCTTACCCGCAGGACGATGTATTGCGTATTCGTGGCGCATCGAAAACAGTGTATGGTTCAAAAGGTGCTTTTTGATGGAATATAGTGTCGAACATGCAACAAAATGTCACAGTGATGGAAAGGCAAGCTATTGACCTCGCAGACGGATGACATCGAACAGGGGATCCGGTTTCAGCCCAAGTTCGACGGGAAGGGACTGCTGAGCGCTACCGTCGTCCATTCGGAGACGAATGCCGTATTGATGGTCGCCTTCATGGATGCCGAAGCTCTTGCGGCGACGCGCGCGACGAAGCTGGCCCATTTCCATTCCCGTTCCCGGGGGACCTTGTGGCAGAAAGGCGAAAGCTCGGGAAACGTGCTGCATGTCGAGGAAATCCTGGTCGATTGCGATCAGGATGCACTGGTCCTGAAATGCCGACCCGCCGGGCCAACTTGCCACACCGGGGCGAACAGCTGCTTCTACCGGTTGCTGGAGGACGACACTCTCCGACACGTCAAGACTTGACGCTTACGTAAACGGCGGTGTAGATTGGCGGAATGAACGCTTACACCAAGGGGCGCAGCCTCGATACCTTGCCGGACCGCGCGGCCCCGGCCGGGCGGGCGGAGGACAAGGCGCATCAGGGCGCCCATCTCGACCGTCCCGATGCCCTCGATCGGCAGCAATTCTCGATCTCCGATCTGACGAGCGAGTTCGACTGCACCGCCCGCGCCCTGCGCTTTTACGAAGACGAGGGGCTGATCGCGCCGGCGCGCGTCGGGCTTACGCGGATCTATTCCAAACGCGACCGGGCGCGGCTCGCCTGGATCATGCGGGCCAAGAATGTCGGCTTTTCGCTGACCGAGATCCGCGAGATGATCGACCTCTACGATCTCGATGACGGGCGGGTCGAACAGCGCCGCGTCACGATCGAGAAATGCCGCAACCATGTCGCCAAGCTGATCAGCCAGCGTGACGATATCGACAGCTCGATCCAGGAATTGACCGAATTCATCTCGCTCGTCGAAGACCGACTCGACTGAGCGACCGACCTTCTGAAGGACTAGTAAATGCCGACTTATACCGCTCCTGCGCGCGATGCGCGGTTCATCATCAACGAAATGCTCGATCTGGCGAGCTACGGCAATCTGCCCGGCTTCGAAATGGCGACGCCCGACGTGGTCGACGCCGTGATCACCGAAGGTGGCAAATTCTCCGCCGAGGTTCTGGCTCCGCTGAATCGCATCGGCGACGAGGAAGGCTGCACCCGGCATGAAGACGGTTCGGTCACCACGCCGACCGGCTTCAAGGACGCGTTCGACCAGTTCCGCGAGGCGGGCTGGGGCACCGTGTCGCAACCGGAGGAATTCGGCGGGCAGGGCATGCCGCATGTGCTGGGCTTCGCGCTCGAGGAATTCATCTCCAGCGCCAATCAGGCGTTCGGCATGTATCCCGGCCTCACCAATGGGGCGGTATCGGCGCTGATCGCGCAAGGTTCGCAGGAGCAGAAGGAGAAGTACCTTCCGAAGATGATCTCCAACGAATGGACCGGGACCATGAACCTGACGGAGCCGCATTGCGGCACCGATCTCGGCATGATCCGGACCAAGGCGGTGCCGAACGAAGACGGCTCCTATGCGCTGACCGGGACCAAGATCTTCATCTCCGCCGGCGAGCACGACATGGCGGACAACATCATCCACCTCGTGCTGGCGAAGACGCCCGGTGCGCCGGACAGCACCAAGGGTATCTCGCTGTTCGTGGTGCCCAAGTTCATCGTGGAGGATGACGGCTCGCTCGGCGCGCGCAACGGCGTCACCTGCGGCTCGATCGAACACAAGATGGGCATTCACGGCAATTCGACCTGTGTCCTCAACTACGATGGCGCCAAGGGCTGGATGGTCGGCGAGGAGAACAAGGGCCTCAAAGCCATGTTCATCATGATGAATGCCGCCCGCCTCGGCGTCGGCATCCAGGGTTTGAGCCAGGCCGAAGTCGCTTACCAGAACGGCGTGAACTACGCCCTCGACCGGCGGCAGGGCCGGGCGCTGACCGGCCCGGCGGAACCGGAGGCACAGGCCGATCCGATCTTCGTCCACCCGGACGTGCGCCGGATGCTGATGGACGCCAAGGCCTTCACCGAAGGCATGCGCGCCTTCTGCCTGTGGGGCGCCCTGCTGGTCGATCTCACGCACAAGGCCCAAACCGAGGAAGAGCGGGCCGAGGCCGACGCGCTGATCGGGCTGATGACGCCAGTGATCAAGGGCTACGGCACCGACAAGGGCTACGAGATCGCGACCAACATGCAGCAGGTCTATGGCGGGCACGGCTATATCGAGGAATGGGGCATGAGCCAGTTCGTCCGCGACGCCCGGATCGCGCAGATCTACGAAGGCACGAACGGTGTGCAGGCGATGGATCTGTGCGGCCGCAAGCTCGCCCAGAACGGCGGCGCGGCGATCCAGGCTTTCTTCAAGCTGATCGGTGAGGACATCGCCGCGGCGAAGGATATCGACGGGTTGGCCGAGATGGCAGAACAGCTCGAAAAAGCCGTCAGCCAGCAGCAGGCGGCGACGATGTGGTTCATGCAGAACGCGATGCAGAACCCCAATCACCTCGGCGCGGGCGCGCATCACTACATGCACATCATGGGTATCGTGACGCTCGGCCTGATGTGGCTGCGCATGGCGAAAACCGCGACAAAGCAGCTGGCGACAAGCGGCGAAGACAAGGCGTTCTACGAAGCGAAGCTCGCCACCGCGCGCTACTA
Source organism: uncultured Erythrobacter sp. (assembly GCA_947501005.1). Lineage (GTDB taxonomy): Bacteria > Pseudomonadota > Alphaproteobacteria > Sphingomonadales > Sphingomonadaceae > Qipengyuania. The sequence goes on from CANMTU010000001.1 coordinate 1,178,398, forward strand.
TATGGACCGCTATCTGCCCGATGCCGGCGCATTACGGCGCAAGATCGAGAGCGGGAGCGACAGCCTCATGGCCTTGGGCGAAGAGGCGTTCGCAACCGCCGCCTGATTGGTTGACCCCAGAAAAAAGGCCCGTCGGAGCGATCCGGCGGGCCTTTTGCATCTGCGGCGTTCGATCAGTTCTCCGGCAGGAAGTCCGGCACGGAGAGATACCGCTCGCCGGTGTCGTAGTTGAAGCCCAGGATGCGACTGCCGCTGTCGAGCTCGGGCAGTTTCTGCTTGATCGCGGCCAGGGTCGCGCCGCTGGAAATGCCGACCAGCAGGCCTTCCTTCGCCGCCGACTGACGGGCCATTTCCTTGGCGTCCTCGGGATCGACCTGGATTGCGCCGTCGATCGACTGGGTGTGCAGATTGTCCGGAATGAAGCCGGCGCCGATGCCCTGAATGGGGTGCGGGCCGGGCTGGCCACCACTGATGACGGGCGAGCCCTTGGGCTCCACCGCGAAGGCCTTCATCTCGGGCCAGGTCTTGCGCAATTCCTCAGCGCAGCCGGTGATGTGGCCGCCAGTGCCGACGCCGGTAATGATCGCGTCGATCGGCGCATCGCGAAAATCGTCGAGGATTTCCTTCGCCGTCGTGCGGACATGGACCTTCCAGTTGGAATGGTTGTCGAACTGGCTGGGGATCCATGCGCCTTCGGTCTGGCCGGCCAGTTCCTGCGCACGTTCGATCGCGCCCTTCATTCCGCCCTCCTTCGGCGTGAGATCGAAAGTCGCCCCGTAGGCCAGCATCAGGCGGCGGCGCTCCATGCTCATGCTTTCGGGCATGACCAACACGAGCTTGTAGCCTTTGACAGCGGCGACCATGGCAAGGCCGATGCCGGTATTGCCGCTCGTCGGCTCGATGATCGTGCCGCCGGGTTTCAGCGTGCCGTCCTTCTCCGCATCCTCGACCATGGCGAGAGCGATCCGGTCCTTGATCGAACCGCCGGGATTGGATCGTTCCGACTTAACCCACACCTCGTGATCGGGAAACAGGCGGGAGAGACGGATGTGCGGGGTGCCGCCGATGGTGGCGAGAACGGAATCGGCTTTCATGGTATACGCTCCTGGAGCTTTTCTTCGGGTGTATCTTCCATCAATTCATCGGGCGGATCAAAGGTCCGGGTGGTGCGCAAAACGGGAAACACCCGGCTCCACAAGGCGACAGTGACGATCGCGCCTGCCCCGCCACCGACCACAGCGAAGACCGGTCCGAAGGCGAAGGCGAGGCTGCCCGAGAAGAAATCCCCGAACTCGTTCGAGGCGCTGATGGTGAGCAGACTGACCGAGGATACCCGGCCGCGCTTGTCGTCGGGCGTGTGCAACTGGATGAGCGACTGGCGGATATAGACGCTGAACATGTCCGCCGCGCCGACCACGAACAGGGCGGCGAGCGACAGCGGCATGGATTTGGAAAAACCGAACACGATGGTGGCAACGCCGAAGATCGCGACCGCCCACAGCATCTTGGGGCCGACCTGCGTCTTCAGCGGCCGAAACGAGAACCACAGGGCGGTCAGTGCCGCGCCGATCGCCGGTGCCATGGCGAGCTGGGCAAGCCCCGTCTCGCCTACTTCCAGCACATCGCGGGCATAGACCGGAAACAGCGCCGTGGCGCCGGCAAGAAACACCGCAAACAGGTCGAGCGTGATGGCGCCCAGCACCATCTTGTTGCGCACGACATAGCGCAGCCCGTCGACCATCTGGCCGATCGGCCGGCGGTTCGCCTCGCGCGGGGGTTGCGGCACCTTGCCGATGAAACTCAGCGAGACCAGCGCGAGCACGAACAGCACGGTGGCCGCCGCATAGGGCAGGGCGGGGACGATGGCGTAGAGATAGCCGCCGATTGCCGGGCCGATGATCATGCCGCTCTGCCACGATATAGAGGACAACGCGATGGCGTTGGGAAGAATGTTTTTCGGAACCAGATTGGGTGCAAGCGCGGACAGCGCCGGCCCGTTGAACGCGCGCACCACGCCGAGCACGACCGCGATGACGAACAGCCAATGCAGGTCGATCAGGCCGAGCCAGGTGAGCAGCGCCAGCGCCGCGCCGCAGCCGATCTGCAGCAGCACGGTCAGCCGCGCGACGTTCCTCCGGTCGAACCGGTCGGCGGCGAGGCCCGAAAACGGCGTCAGCAGGAAAAGCGGAATGAACTGGAGGAGGCCGATCAGGGCCAGCTGGCCCGAAGCCTCCGCCACGCCGAGCCCGCTGTCGCGCGCGATATTGTAGGTCTGCCAGCCGATGATCAGCATCATCGCATACTGGCCGAGCGTCATCGAAAGCCGCGCGATCCAGTAGGCGCGGAAGTTCGGTATGCGCAGGGGCGAGCGGGTTTCGTCGAACGAGGAGGCAGCGTCGGTCACACGGGCGCGCATGGCAGGCGCGCCCCCGCTTGGGAAGCCGTCCGTGCTTCCGGGCCTTAATTAACGGTTCGGGTTCAGCGCGTTCGGCGCAGGCGCGGATTGGGCTGCAACGTGTCGATCACGGCGAGGAAATCGTCCACCCGGATGATCCGTTCGAACTGGAAGCCAGCGCGATTGTCGCGGTTCCAGATGCAATAGGCCTCGATCCGGCCCACGACCGGAAGGCGCACGACGACGCGTTCGCCCCGCGCGATCCCGTCGGCATCGTCGATCATGAAGCCGTTGGCGGAGAGATTGGCGATATGCATGCGCACGTCGCCCTTGGTGTAATGTTCGGCGATGACAGGATGATCCACCGGATGGCGGGCCATGCGCCGTTGATCGGTTACGCTCAGTTGTGCTCCGGCACTCATGCTTGCGGTCCATCGGTTGCTTGCGTCAAAGCCCGTGGTACCGAAAAAAGGACAACAAATGGTAAACTGACCGATTGCGACGCGCGGCCGGACTATACCCTTCTGACCCTCAAAGCCGCAGAACGGCGTGCTTCTTGCGGCCCAGGCTCAACCTGGCCTCGGCCCCTGAATCGAGCATGACGAGATAGCCCGGATCGGCGAGCGTCTCCCCGTCGAGCTTGACCGCTCCTTCCGCCAGCTTGCGCTTCGCTTCCGCGTTGGAGGCGGTGAAACCCAGCGCGGTAAGCACCGCGCCGATGCGCATGCCTTCGGGGCCGACCGACAGGGTGGGCAGGTCGGCGCCGGTGCCGCCGCCGGCAAACGTCTCGCGGGCGGTTTCCTGCGCGGTCCGCGCCGCTTCCTCGCCCCGCACCAAGGCGGTGACCGCGTCGGCGAGGACGAGCTTGGCCGCGTTGATCTCCGCCCCCTCGAGCGCTTCGAGCCGGGCGATCTCGTCCAGCGGGAGGTCGGTGAACAGGCGCAGGAACCGGCCCACGTCCCGGTCGTCGGTGTTGCGCCAGTATTGCCAGAAATCGTAGCTCGGCAGCTGGGCCTCGTTCAGCCAGACCGCGCCCGATGCCGACTTGCCCATCTTCCTGCCGTCCGCCGTGGTCAGCAGGGGCGTGGTCAGCCCGAACAGTTCCGCCCGGTCCATCCGGCGGCCAAGTTCCATGCCGTTGACGATATTGCCCCACTGATCGCTGCCGCCCATCTGCAGGCGCACGCCCATCTCGCGCGCCAGATGGCGAAAATCGTAGCCCTGCAGGATCATGTAGTTGAATTCGAGGAAGGTCATCGGCTGCTCGCGCTCGAGCCGGAGCTTGACGGAATCGAAGGACAGCATCCGGTTGATCGTGAAATGCGGGCCGACATCCTGCAGCAATTCGATATAGCCGAGATCACCGAGCCAGTCCTGATTGTCGACCATGACGGCATCGGTCGCGCCGTCGCCGAAGGTCAGCAAGCGTTCGAACACCGTGCGGATACCTGCGATATTGTCGGCGATCGCCTGATCGGTGAGCATCTGGCGGCTCTCGTCGCGCCCGGTGGGATCACCGATCCGCGTGGTGCCGCCGCCCATCACCACGATCGGCTTGTGGCCCGTCTGCTGGAGCCGGCGCAGCATCATGATCTGCACCAGGCTGCCGACATGCAGGCTGGGCGCGGTGGCGTCGAACCCGATATAGCCCGGTACCACCTGGCTTGCGGTCAGGGCATCGAGGCCCGCGGCATCGGTTACCTGGTGGATGTAGCCACGCTTGTCCAGCAGGCGCAGCAGATCGGACGCATATTCTTGCATTGCATTCCCTTGCCTAGTCGCGCGGCGGTTAGCATGGGGAGGGCGCAATGCAAACGATGCGCCTCGTTCCCCATCCGGCCAGTCCGCCGGCCACGGCCATGCGGATGGACTTCGCCTGCGCCATCAAGGGCGGCTGGCTGACACTGCGCTGGCGCATCGAAGGCGCGTCCGGTCTCGCGATCCCGCCGTTCGCCGGGCGCCGCCGGGCGGACGGGTTGTGGCGCACGACCTGCTTCGAACTGTTCGTGAAAGGGCAGGGTGCGCCCTATAGCGAGTTCAACTTGTCGCCCTCCGAAGCATGGGCCGCCTACGATTTCGATGGCCGGCGTGAAGGCATGCGCGACCGCGCGATGCCCGTGCCGCCCGTATGCACGTGGCGGGGCGGGGGTCCGCGCCTTGCCCTGTTCGATGCGGCCCTACCATTAAATGCGCTGCCGGCCCTGCCATGCCGCATCGGCCCCGCCGCCGTCATCGAGGAAGGCGGAGGGCGCAAATCCTTCTGGGCCGCCGATCACGGCCAGGCGCAGCCCGATTTCCACGATCCCGCTTGCTTCGCGGGGACGCTTGCGGCACCTGACATGCCATGAAGTTCGGCATCGACCGCTTGCTCACGGAAGACAATCTCCGCCGCCCCCTCGATGGTCGGCGTGTCGCGCTGGTCGCGCATCCCGCCTCGGTCACGGCCAATCTCGACCATTCGCTCGACGCGTTGATCGGACGCGGGGTGAATATCGCCAGCGCTTTCGGGCCGCAGCATGGCCTGAAGGGCGACAAGCAGGACAATATGGTCGAAACCGCGGACGAGACCGATCTGCAATACGGCTTCCCGGTCTTCAGCCTCTACGGCGAGGTCCGCCGGCCGAGCGGGCAGATGATGTCGAGCGCGGACGTATTCCTGTTCGACCTGCAGGATCTGGGCTGCCGCATCTATACCTTCGTCACCACACTCCTTTATCTGCTCGAGGAAGCGGGGCGGAGCGGGAAGGAAGTATGGGTACTCGACCGGCCCAACCCGGCGGGCGGCCCAGTGGAAGGCACGCTGCTCGAAGCCGGGCAGGAAAGCTTCGTCGGGGCGGCACCCATGCCGATGCGCCACGGGATGACGATGGGCGAGATGGCGCAGTGGTTCGTCGCCCATTTCCGTATCGACGTGCCGCTGACCGTGATCGAGATGCGCGACTGGCAACCGGGGCGCGCGCCGGGCTATGGCTGGCCGCAGGACCGGGTGTGGGTCAATCCCAGCCCCAATGCCGCCTCGCTCAACATGGCGCGCGCCTATGCCGGTACCGTCATGCTGGAAGGGACCAACCTGTCCGAAGGGCGCGGCACCACCCGCCCGCTGGAGGTGCTGTTCGGCGCGCCCGATATCGACGCGAAGGCCGTGCTCGGCGAAATGGAGCGGTTGGCGCCGGCGTGGCTGCGCGGCTGCAAGCTGCGCGAATGCTGGTTCGAGCCGACCTTCCACAAACACGCGCGCAGCCTGTGCAACGGGCTGATGATTCACGCCGAGGGGCCGTTCTACGATCACCACGAGTTCCGCCCGTGGCGGCTGCAGGCGCTGGCCTTCAAGGCGATCCGCGCGCTGTATTCCGACTATCCCCTGTGGCGGGACTTCCCCTACGAATACGAGTTCGACCGGCTGGCGATCGACGTCATAAACGGTGGCTCGTCGCTACGCGATTGGGTTGACGACCGCGCAGCGACACCGGGCGATCTCGACGAGATCGCCGGAGCCGACGAAGCCCGTTGGCGCGAGGAGATCGCGCCGCACCTGATCTACACCTGAGATCGGGTTCAGCGCGCCGGGATCAGTTCGACCGTCTTGCCTTCGAAGCGAGGAAGCGGGCGGATGTCCGACGTATCGTGCCGCATGACGAGAACGTCGCAGCCCGCGACCTGATGGTCGACCGCGGCAATGAGGAGCGCGTCATCCGGCTTGGCCGGTTCGTCGTCAAACTTCGGCAGGCCCCGCTCCGCACGGACGAACTGGATACGGTCGCGGCAATTCTCCGGCGAGCGTTCCTCGGCCTGTTCGGTCGACAGGGTGCGCTTCTCTGCCTGCGCAGGCGGCGGCGTGTCGTCGACGGGTTCGGTCGCGGAAACACTCATCGCGGCGACAATCGACAGTATGATGGTTCGCATGATCGCTCTCCCAAGGCGACAGACATACAGCATTTTCGGGCGTTTCTCAACGCGGTGCGTCCGGTTCGCGGATCGGCGACACCAGAGATACCAGCACGAAGCTGATCAGCATCAGCAGATACCAGCTGCCGAACTTGGCGATGCCGACCATGCGCCAGCCGGCTTTTTGGTCCGGATAGTTCCAGGCATCGGCGAAGGTCGCGAGGTTCTCCGCGAACCAGATGAACAGGGCGACCAGCCCGAACCCGATCAGCAATGGCATCCAGCGGTGCGTCTGCCAGTTGTGGAAATAGACGCGGGTGCGCCGGAAGATCAACGCGGTGCCGGCGAACAGCACCCAGCGCATGTCGAGCATGAAATGGTGGGTAAAGAAATTCACGTAGATCGCCGCGGCGAGCAACCAGGTCGCCCAATGCGGCGGATAGCGAGTGAAGCGGAAATCGAAGATGCGCCACACCCGCGCCATGTAGCTGCCGACGGCGGCATACATGAAGCCGGAAAACAGCGGCACCGCGCCGATATGCAGCACGCTCGCCTCGGGATAGTCCCACGATCCGACAGCGGTCTTGAACAGTTCCATCACCGTGCCGACGATATGGAAGATCAGGATGACCTTCGCCTCCTGCCACGTCTCCAGCCGGAACAGCAACATCCCCGCCTGGATTGCGAGCGCCGCAAGGGTCAGGAAATCGTAGCGGTGGAGGGGCGCATCGTCGGGATAGAACATGTGCGTCGCCAGCAGCAGGAACAGGAGCAGGCCGCCGAACAGGCAGGCCCACGCCTGCTTGAAGCCGAACAGCAGGAATTCGTAGAGCCACAGCCGCCAGCCGGTCCCCGGATCGAACGCTTCGAGCCGGCGGCGGAATTCGGCGAAGCGCGAATGCGAGCGGGTCACCCGTGCTTGCGGCTCAGCTCCCGCATCGCGTCGTCCAAGCCATCGAGCGTCAGCGGGTACATCCGGTCGTTGACCAATTGCTTGATGATCCGCGTGCTCTGCGAATAGCTCCACTGCTTTTCCGGAACGGGATTGAGCCACACCGTCGCGGGATAGGTGTTGGTCATCCTCTGCATCCAGGCAGCGCCGGCTTCCTCGTTCATATGTTCGACACTGCCGCCCGGATGGGTGATCTCGTAGGGGCTCATCGCGGCATCGCCGACGAACACGACCTTGTAGTCGTGCCCGTATTTGTGCAGCACGTCCCAGGTCTTGGTCCGTTCCTGCCAGCGGCGGCGATTGTCCTTCCACACGCCTTCGTAAAGGCAGTTGTGGAAGTAGAAGAATTCGAGATTCTTGAACTCGGTGGTGGCGGCGCTGAACAATTCCTCGGTGGTCCTGATGAACGGGTCCATCGATCCGCCGACATCGAGGAACAGCAGCAGCTTGACCGCATTGCGCCGCTCGGGCCGCATGTGGATGTCGAGCCAGCCCTGCTTGGCCGTGCCTTCGACCGTGGCATCGATATCCAGCTGGTCGGCCGCGCCTTCGCGGGCGAAGCGGCGCAGGCGGCGCAGGGCCATCTTGATGTTGCGGGTGCCGAGTTCCTTCGTGTTGTCGAGGTTCTTGAACTCGCGCTTGTCCCACACCTTGATCGCGCGCTTGTGCCTGCTCTCGCCGCCGATCCGCACGCCTTCGGGGTTGTAACCCGAATTGCCGAAGGGCGAGGTGCCCCCGGTGCCGACCCATTTGTTGCCGCCCTGATGGCGTTCCTTCTGTTCCTCGAGCCGCTTCTTCAGCGTCTCCATGATCTCGTCCCAGTCGCCCAGGGCCTTGATCTTCTCCATCTCCTCGTCGGACAGGAATTTCTCGGCCACGGCTTTCAGCCAGTCTTCCGGCACGTCGACCGGGTTCTGCCCGTAATCGGAGAACACGCCCTTGAAGACCTTCTGGAACACCTGATCGAACCGGTCGAGCAAGCCCTCGTCCTTCACGAAGGTCGCGCGGCTGAGATAGTAGAAAGCCTCGGGCGTCTGCTCGATCACGTCGCGATCGAGCGCCTCCAGGAGGGTGAGGTGTTCCTTGAAGCTGGCCGGAATGCCGGCTTCGCGAAGCTCGTCGACGAAATTGAAGAACATGGGCATCGTCTTATCGGCAAATTCCGGATTAGCGAACCCCCAATGGTGCCGGCCGCGAGAAGGGGCTTAACCCGCCGATAACCATTCGCTTCTATCACCCGGCAAGCGATTGCACCAAACCATTCGAAGGCCGAATTCCCATGGAATTGAACCGCATCGACGCGAACCACGCCGCCCCGCTCGACCGGATCCCCGAAAGCTGCGGCAAGGTCACCGTGGGGTGCAGCGATGTCGCCGGCATCGTGCAGGCGGTCATCGACAGTTCCGGCCTGCTGCGCGCCGAGCACGTCGAATTGCAGAGCACCGTCAGGGAACTCGAACAGGACCAGCGCAAGGTCGCCGAGGCGAGCGACGAGGCGCGGCTGCTGTCCGCCCGCGCGATCGAGCGGCTGGGACAGGGCACGGCGCAGATCCAGTCCTCACTGGCGCAGATCACCGATCTGCTCGATCTGGTCGGCGCGCTGGCCACGCATGTCACCGGATTTGCCGCCGCGATGGACCAGGTGAAGCGGTGTTCGCGGGACATCGAACAGATCGCCGAGACGACCAATATTCTCGCACTCAACGCCACCATCGAGGCGATGCGCGCGGGCGAGGCGGGACGCACTTTCGCCGTGGTAGCCAACGAGGTGAAGTCGCTCGCCGGGGAAACCCGCAAGGCGACCGAGGAGATTTCGGACGTGGTGGATACCCTGGCCGGCGAGGCCACGACCATGATCGAACGGATCGAGACGGGCGCCCGCGCATCGAGCCAGGCGAAAAGCTCGGTCGCCAGCATCGAGGCGATGCTCGGCGGGGTCAGCGAACTCGTCGGCGAGGTGGACAACCAGAACGACCAGATCGCCCGGGCGACCAGCATGATGACCGGCAATGTCGAGCGGGTCTCCGACGTGATCGAGAGTTTCGACAAGGCGGCGACGCTGAACGAGCAACGGCTCGAAAAGGCGCATGTCCGGATCGAGGAACTTGAACTCACCGCCAGCGAGATGTTCGATTCCATCGTGCGCGCCGGCCTCTCGCCGCAGGACAGCGCGATGGTCGAGGCGGCGATGGCCCGGGCCCGCGATGTCGAGGCCATGGCGGAAGCGGCGCTGGCGAGCGGCACGCTGTCGGTCGATGCGCTGTTCGATCATGCGTACCGCCCGATCGAAGGCAGCAATCCGCAACGCTTCCGTACCCGGCTGATGGACTGGGCGCATGCCAACTGGCGCCCCCTGCTCGATCGCACCGAAGCCGAGATCGATGCGGCGATGGCCGCGGCCTGCACCGACCTCAACGGCTATCTGCCCACGCACCTGACCCGCCATTCGCGCACTCCGAACGGCGATCTCATGCACGACACCCAGTTCTGCCGCCACGGCCGGATCATCCTCGATCCGATCGACAGGAAGGCCAAGCACAGCACTCAGCCCTACATGATGGCGGTCTATCGCCAGGAAGGCGACGGCCGAAGCTACAGGGTGGTGCGCAACGTCTATGTTCCGCTCACCATCGGCGGGCGCCGCTGGGGCGATTTCGAACTGGCCTACAGTTTCGACCGCTAGGCCGAAAGCCGCCCCTCAGGTCTGGCGGCGCGCCATGAAGGCCAGCCGTTCGAACATCATCACGTCCTGCTCGTTCTTGAGCAGCGCGCCGTGGAGCGGGGGGATGGCGCTGTTGGGATTGCTGCTTTGCAGCACCTCGAGCGGCATATCCTCGTTGAGCAGCAGTTTCAGCCAGTCGAGCAGTTCGCTGGTGCTCGGCTTCTTCTTCAGGCCCGGCACTTCGCGCAGTTCGTAGAACACGTCCATCGCCTTGGAGACGAGGGTTTTCTGGATGTTCGGGAAATGCACGTCGATGATGTCGCGCATCGTCTCGCGATCGGGAAACTTGATGTAGTGGAAGAAACACCGGCGCAGGAACGCGTCGGGCAATTCCTTCTCGTTGTTCGAGGTGATGACCACGATCGGGCGTTCCTTCGCCTCGATCCGCTGCTGCGTTTCGTAGACGTCGAAGCTCATCCGGTCGAGCTCCTGCAACAGGTCGTTGGGAAACTCGATGTCGGCCTTGTCGATCTCGTCGATCAGCAGCACGGGCAGCTGCGGCGCGGTGAACGCTTCCCACAGCTTGCCCCGCTTGATGTAGTTCGAGATATCGTGCACCCGCTCGTCGCCGAGCTGGCCGTCGCGCAGGCGGGCGACGGCGTCGTATTCGTACAGGCCCTGCTGCGCCTTGGTGGTGGATTTCACGTTCCACTCGATCAGCGGCGCATCGAGAGCCTTGGAGATTTCGTGGGCGAGAACGGTCTTGCCGGTGCCGGGTTCGCCCTTCACCAGCAGGGGCCGCCGCAGCGTGACGGCGGCGTTGACGGCGACCTTGAGATCCTCGGTCGCGATGTAGGACTGGGTGCCTTCGAAACGGCTTTGCTCGGTCATCTCTTGCTTCCTGTCTGCTTTACGTAAGCGTTAGGGTGCGGGACCGCTCAGGGCAAGGGTGCGTTATCGCCAGGGACAGGAGGAATACCATGCCGACCGAACGCCTGACGATCCCGACCAATCGGGGCTACGACCTTGCAGGAAGCATCGAACTGCCGACCGGGCTGGTGCGCGGTGCGGCGCTGTTCGCGCATTGCTTCACCTGCACCCGCCAAAGCCTCGCCGCCGTGGCGGTGACGCGCGCTCTGGCCGCGCAGGGGATCGCCTGCCTGCGGTTCGATTTCACCGGGCTGGGCGGAAGCGGCGGCGATTTCGGGCGGGCCGGCTTCGCCAGCGACGTCGAGGACCTGATCGACAGCGCGACCTATCTGATCGAGCGCTTCGGCGAGGGCATCATGCTGATCGGCCACAGCCTGGGCGGGGCGGCGGTGCTGGTCGCGGGCGACATGCTGCCGGCAGGCCAGATCGCCGCCATCGCAACGCTCGGCGCACCGGCCGACGTGCCGCACGTGTTGGGCAATGTGAAGGGCGACCTCGCCGCGATCGAGCGGGAAGGGCAGGGCGACGTCACGATCGCCGGGCGGAAATTCACCCTGAGCCGCGCCTTCCTGGAAAAAACGCGGGGGATCGACCTGTTGCTGGAGGTGTCGCAACTTCGCGTGCCCCTGCTGTTCTGCCATTCCCCGACCGACGAGGTGGTCGGGATCGAGAACGCGAAGAAGCTGTTCGACGCGGCGAAACATCCCAAGAGTTTCGTGAGCCTCGCCGGCGCGGACCATCTGCTTACCGATGGGGAGGATGCCGCATTCGCGGCCGACCTGCTGGCCAGCTGGGGGCACCGCTACATCCCGCTGAAACAGGACTGGCCGCTCCCGCAGGAAGGCATCATCGCGGTGACCGGCCACGGCAAGTTCGGGACCGAGGTGCATACGACCGGTCATCGCTTCATCGTGGACGAACCCCGGACGCATGGCGGCGACGATACCGGGCCGACGCCCTACGACCTGTTGAACGCGGCGCTGGGCACCTGCACGGCAATGACGATCAAGCTCTACGCCGACCGCAAGGGCTGGCCGCTGGACGACGTGACCGTCAGCGTGCGGCACGAGCGCGACCATGCGGACGAATGCGACCATGTCGAGGCGATGGCGCTGGGCAGGCAGATCCAGGCGCTGCACCGAACGATCACGCTGTTCGGCAACCTCGACGAGGAACAGCGCGCAAAGCTGATTGAAATCGCCGACAGGTGCCCTGTGCACCAGACGCTGGAGGGCAGGTTGCACGTACATACGGATAGCACCGGTGGATGACGCCTAAGCCAGCAATCCCAAGACCGAAATCGCCAGGAAGAACGCCAGCATCGTCACCGTCGCGATCCGCCAGCCGCGCGGCGCGCGGGCCATGCCCCGCTCCATCGTGACATGCCAGACGAAGCCACTGGCCAGCAGGCACAGGCCGATGGCGAACCAACGGGAAAAACCGATCTGCACCGCGCCGATCGCCAGCGCGGGCTGCCCGATGACCTGCATGACCAAGGCGCCTGCGAACCAGGTGATCGGGATCGGTCGGTAGGCGGCATCGGATGCGTACCAGTCGGGCAGAGCGGTATCGCCGCGCGCGATGCGCCGGTCGCCCGCCATCACATCGTCCTCCTCGCCCGGCTCCGCCCGCGCGGGATCGTCAGGCATCGATCATGTCGCGCTCCAGATCGCCGGCGCGGTTCTGGATGAAGTTGAAACGGTGTTCGGGATTGCGGCCCATCAGCTGATCGACCAGTTCCTTGACCACCGCGCGCTGCTCGAATTCGTGGGGCAGGGTGATGCGGATGAGGCTGCGGGATTCCGGGTCCATCGTCGTTTCGCGTAGCTGACCGGGATTCATCTCGCCCAGGCCCTTGAACCGGCCGACATCGACTTTCCTGCCCTTGAACACGGTCTTTTCCAGCTCGGCGCGGTGTTCGTCGTCGCGGGCGTAGCGGCTCTCTTTCCCGGCTGTCAGGCGATAGAGCGGCGGCTGCGCGAGGAACAGGTGCCCCTTGCGCACGATGTCGGGCATTTCCTGGAAGAAGAACGTCATCAGCAAGGTGGCGATATGCGCCCCGTCGACATCGGCATCGGTCATGATGATGATCCGGTCGTAGCGCAAATTTTCCGCGTCGCACTCCTTGCGCGTTCCGCAGCCCATCGCCAGCACCAGGTCGGCGATCTCGTTGTTGGCGCGGATCTTGTCCGCGGTCGCACTGGCGACGTTGAGGATCTTGCCGCGGATCGGCAGGATCGCCTGGGTCTTGCGGTTGCGCGCCTGCTTGGCGCTGCCGCCGGCGCTGTCGCCCTCGACGATGAACAGTTCGGTCTCGCCGCCGGTCTCGCCGCTGCAATCGGTGAGCTTCCCGGGCAAGCGCAGTTTCTTGGCATTGGTTGCGGTCTTGCGCTTGATCTCGCGTTCCTGCTTCCTGCGCAGGCGCTCGTCCATCCGCTCCATCACCTGGCCAAGCAGGGCCTTGCCGCGCTCCATATTGTCGGACAGGAAGTGGTCGAAATGGTCGCGCACGGCGGTCTCGACCAGCTTGGCGGCCTCGGGCGAAGTCAGGCGGTCCTTCGTCTGGCTCTGGAATTGCGGCTCGCGGATGAACACGCTGAGCATGACCTCGGCCCCGTTCATCACATCGTCGGCAGTGAGGTCCTTGGCCTTCTTCGCGCCGGTCAGGTCGCCGAAGGCGCGCAACCCCTTGGTCAGCGCGGCGCGCAGGCCCTGTTCGTGCGTGCCGCCATCGGGAGTGGGCACGGTGTTGCAATACCAGCTGGTCGACCCGTCGGAAAACAGCGGCCAGGCGATCGCCCACTCGACCCGGCCCTGTTCCTGCGGGAAATCCTGCGTGCCGGCGAAGGGCTGGGCGGTCACGCATTCGCGCCCGCCGATCTGTTCGGCCAGATGATCGGCGAGGCCGCCGGGGAACTTGAACACCGCTTCGGCCGGCACGTCCTCGCTCGCCAACGCTTCGGCGCATTTCCAGCGGATCTCGACGCCTGCAAACAGGTAGGCCTTGGAGCGGACGAGCTTGAACAGCCGCTTGGGGTTGAACTTGCGGTCGCCGAAGATCTCCGTGTCCGGCGTGAAGGTGACCGTCGTGCCCCGGCGGTTCGGCGTCGGCCCCAGATCCTCGATCCCGCCCAGCGGCTGGCCTTGCGCGAATTCCTGCGCGTAGAGCTGCTTGTCGCGCGCGACCTCGACGCGGGTATGGCTCGACAATGCGTTGACCACGCTGATGCCGACGCCGTGCAGGCCGCCACTGGTGGCATAGGCCTTGCCCGAAAACTTGCCGCCCGAATGCAGCGTGGTCATGATCACCTCGAGCGTGGACTTGCCCGGATATTTCGGATGCTCGCCGGTCGGGATGCCGCGCCCGTTATCCGCGATGGAGACGGTGTTGCCGTCCTCCACACGGACCTCGATCCGGCTGGCATGGCCGGCGACCGCCTCGTCCATCGCATTGTCGAGCACCTCGGCAACGAGGTGATGCAGCGCGCGATCGTCGGTCCCGCCGATATACATGCCCGGCCGCCGGCGGACCGGTTCGAGCCCTTCGAGAACCTCGATCGAGGAGGCGTCGTAATCGCCGCTGGAAGTCGGGGTGTTTTCGAAAAGATCGTCCGCCATGGTTACAGGCTATATCGCGCTGGAATCGCGCGGCACAAGGCGTGGGGGCAGGTTATCCGCCTGTCAGAACCTGCTCGGCGCGTCGGACACGACGGCGATCGCGCCGTTGCGTATCTGCCGCACCTCCATCGCGCGTTCGATCTCGCCATTGCGCTGGAAACGAAAGGCGCCGTCAACGCCCGTGAAACCGCCGCTCTGTCGGAGGCGCGAAATCGGGAAATCGTCGCCGACGTCCCAGTCTCGCGCTATGTTCAAGGTCAAAAGAACGGCATCGTAGCCGAGCGTGGCGATGCGATAGGGCTTGCTGCCGAACCGCGCATCGTAACTGTTGACGAAGCCGCCATACAGCTTGTCCGACACGGCGGAGAAGATCGCCCCGTCGAGGGCGGCGGCGCGCAGGACGGAATTCTCCCCGCTCCACAATTCGGTCCCGATGATCTGGACCGTGCCGCTTCCCCCCGGCTTCAGCACGCCGGCCGCCTGCGCCGAGAAGCGCGCACCGTCGGCGATCACGACGCCTTCGACGCCGCTGCGCGCACGAATACGCTCCGCCGCGCTGACGACCGAGGTGTTGCTGCGGGCATAGCGTTCGGTCGCCGCGACCTGTCCGCCATAGTCGCGCGCCGCATCGAGCGCGGCTTTCTGCGCGCGGTCGCCATATTCTCCGCTCGGCGCGAGGACGGCGAATTCGTCTGCCCCACGGTCCCGGACATAACGGATCGAGCGGTTGATCGAATGTTCGGGCGCAATCCCCATCACGAACACGTTCGGTCCAGCGACCCCGGTATCGTTCGAGAACGAGATGATCGGCACGTCCGCCGGCCCGGCCTCGGCCCGGATCGCGGGCACGTTGCTGCCCAGCAGCGGGCCGAGGATCAGCTTGTTGCCGTCGGCGATGGCCTGGCGCGCTGCCTGCTGCGGATTGCGCGCGGTATCGTACGTCGTGATGCGCATGTTCTGCGCGTTGGTGTCGAGAATGGCCATCGTGGTCGCATTGGCGATCGACTGGCCGACCGCGCCATTGTCGCCCGACAGCGGGACCAGCAGGGCGACGCGGTGAAGGGCCGCATCCTGCGGCAGGGAGGTGGCGCTGGGTTCGGGCGAAGGTGCGGGAACATCCGCCGGGGCGGTGGGGCGCGGCGCGGTCTGCGGGGCCTTCGGAATGATCGAGCAACCGGCCAGCAATGCCGCCGCCCCCGCCACCATCGCCCCGCGCCGGTCGAAACTCGCACGCACCATCTTGCCGCATCCCTTGTTTCTGGTTCATTGGGGCAAGGTGAGCGATTGCCCGCCTTCCCCGTCTGACCCTCTCTTACCCGGTCTCTACGTTGTCGCCACCCCTATCGGCAATCTCGGCGACATCACTCTGCGCGCCGTCGATATCCTGAGCCGCTGCGACGGCGTGGCGTGCGAGGATACGCGCGTCACCGGCAAGCTGCTGAAGCACCTCGGCATATCGAAGCCCCTGTGGCGGTACGACGATCATAGCGAGCATCGCGACCGCACGCGCCTGGTCGCCTCGATGCGCGACCGGGCGGTGGCGCTGGTCAGCGATGCGGGCACGCCGCTGATATCGGATCCCGGTTTCCGCCTGATCAACGACTGCCGGGCCGAGGGTATTCCCGTGACCAGCCTGCCCGGCGCCTGCGCGGCGATCGTCGGCATGACCCTGTCGGGCCTGCCCAACGATCGTTTCCTCTTCACAGGCTTCTTGCCGGCCAAGGACAAGGCCCGGCGCGAGGCGCTGGAAGAGCTTGCCGGGATCGATGCCACATTGATCTTCTACGAGACCGGGCCGCGCCTGCTCAAATCGCTCGCCGCGATCGGTGCGGCCCTGCCCGACCGCGAGATCGCGGTGGCGCGCGAACTCACCAAGCTGCACGAGGAATGCCGCCGGGGCCTCTCGCACGGCCTCGCCGCCTATTACGAGGCGCACCCGCCCAAGGGGGAGATCGTGCTGATGATTGGCCCGCCGGGCGAAACGCTTGCTTCGGCAGACGATGCCGACGCCCTGCTGCGCGAGGCGCTGGCGACGATGAAGACCTCGCAGGCCGCGGCCGCCGTGTCCAAGGCCACTGGGCTGGATCGCAAGGCGCTCTATGCCCGCGCGATGGATCTGAAGGCGGAATGAAACGGCAGATCGCCGAACGCAGCGGCCGGGACGCCGAAGACCGGGCGGCCCGCTGGCTGGAAGCGCAGGGCTGGGCTGTGGTCGCCAGGCGAGTGAAGACCAAAGCGGGCGAGATCGACCTCATCATGCGCCGCGAAGGTCTGGTCGCCTTCGTCGAGGTCAAGTGGCGGCTGCGTCCCGCCGAACTCGATCTGGCCATCGACGAGCGCCGCCTTGCCCGCGTCGCCGCCGCCGCCGAGGCGGTCGCCCACGATTATCTGGCGCCGGGCGACGACATGCGGATCGACGTGATCCTGCTTGCGCCCGGCACGCCGCCGCGCCACATCGCCAATGCCTGGCAGCCTTGAGGAAATTTGCATGACATTGCGCGTCGCCGTCCAGATGGACCCGCTCGAAAGCATCAATATCGCCGGCGACAGCTCGTTCGCCCTGATGCTGTCGGCGCAGGAGCGGGGGCATGCTGTCTGGCACTACGATGTCGCCTCGCTCGCCTACGAGGGCGACGGAACGCCCCATGGCCGCATCACCGCGCACGCCGCGCCGGTAACCGTGCGACGGGTCGAGGGGGATCACTTCACGGTCGGGGAGCGGCGGCGGATCGACCTTGCACGCGATATCGACGTGATCCTGATGCGGCAGGATCCGCCGTTCCACCTCGGCTATATCAGCGCGGCCTTCCTGCTCGACCGGCTGAAAGGCACCACGCTGGTGGTCAACGATCCACGCGAGGTGGTGAACGCGCCGGAAAAGATGTTCGTCCTAGATTATGCCCGCTTCATGCCGCCGACGCTGGTCGCCCGGCAATTGAGCGACCTGCGCGACTTCCAGAATCGGCACGGTTCGGTCGTGGTCAAGCCGCTCCACGGCAATGGCGGCAAGGCGATCTTCCGCATCGCGGAAGACGGCACGAACCTGTCCGCCCTCAGCGAAGTGTTCGACAAGACCTGGCCCGAGCCGCACATGATCCAGCCCTTCCTCCCCGAGGTGAGCGAGGGGGACAAGCGCATCGTGCTGGTCGACGGGGAATTTGCCGGCGCGATCAACCGCTTCCCCGGCGAGGGTGAATTTCGTTCGAACCTCGCACAGGGCGGCCATGCCGAGGCGGCGACCCTGACTGCGCGCGAGGAGGAAATCTGCGCCGCGATGGGGCCGGAACTCAAGCGGCGGGGGCT
The DNA here is from genome assembly GCA_947501005.1 of uncultured Erythrobacter sp. Taxonomy (GTDB): domain Bacteria; phylum Pseudomonadota; class Alphaproteobacteria; order Sphingomonadales; family Sphingomonadaceae; genus Qipengyuania. The sequence continues at coordinate 1,196,143 of CANMTU010000001.1, forward strand.
GGTCTTCGTCGGCATCGACGTGATCGGCGGCAAGTGGCTGACCGAGATCAACGTGACCAGCCCGACCGGCATCGTCGCGATCGACAGGTTCAACGGCACCGACACGGCCGGCCGTATTCTGGATGCGATCGAACGGCGCCACGCGAAACTCTAGCGCCCTCGCGCGTTTAGCCTGTTGTGAATGCGATCATCCTCAACGCGATCCAGACCGGCGGCTATGTCGGCATCTTCCTGCTGATGGCGCTGGAGAACGTGTTTCCGCCGATCCCGTCGGAAATCATCATGGGGTATGGCGGGGTTCTGGTCGCGCAGGGCAAGATGAATTTCCTGCCCCTGCTGCTGATCGGAACGTTCGGCACGGTGGCGGGCAATTACCTGTGGTTCTGGCTCGGTTCGCGCTGGGGGGAGGAACAGCTTCACGGCTTCGTCAACCGGCATGGCCGCTGGCTGACGATGGAGTGGGAGGATTTCGCCCGCGCCCAGCATTATTTCCGCAAGAACGGGGACTGGGTCGTGTTCTTCCTCCGCTTCTCGCCCTTCCTGCGCACAATCATTTCCCTGCCCGCGGGCCTTGCCAAGATGAAGCTGTGGCGGTTCCTGCTGTTCACCTTTCTGGGCTCGCTGGTGTGGAACGGTTTCCTGATCTGGGGCGGCAGCAAGCTTTCCGGCACGATCGAACGATATGAAAGCGTGGCCGGCTACGTCGTCGGAGGGATCATCGGCCTTGGCGTCGCGTGGTATCTCTACCGCGTCGCGACCTGGAAACCGCGCAGCGAACGCAGCTAGTCCCGCTCGCGCGGATGGGCGGCGCGATAGGTTTCCAATAGGTGCGCGGCATCGACCCTGGTATAGATCTGTGTCGATCCCAGGCTCGCATGGCCGAGCAATTCCTGCAGGCTGCGCAAATCCGCCCCGGCGCCGAGCAAATGGGTGGCGAAACTGTGGCGCAGCGCGTGCGGCGTCGCGCTGTCGGGCAGGCCGAGGGGCTTGCGCGCGCGGGCGACGACTTTCTGCACCATGCCTTGCCCGAGCGGCCCGCCCTTGGCGCCGCGAAACACCGGATCCGCCTTCGCGAGCGGCCATGGGCAGAGTTCGGCATAGCGCCCCACCGCTTCGCGAACCGCGGGCAATATCGGCACGACGCGCTGCTTGCCGCCCTTGCCCAACACCATCAGGGTTTCGCCCAGCGGCAGGTCCGCGCCGGTCAGCGACAGGGCTTCGGCGATGCGCAGACCGCTGCCGTATAGCAGCAGCAGCACGGCGCGGTCCCGCGCACCGATCCAGTCCTCGCGCGCGAGGTCGGCCACCGTCTCGGCAAGGCCCAGCGCATCGTCCGGAGTGACGGAGCGGGGCAGGCCCTTTTTGATGCGCGGCCCCCGTATGCGCGGTGCCTCAGCCGCGCCGAGCCCCGCTTGCTTCCGCGCGAAGGCGATGAAGCCCTTGAGGGCGGAAAGTTCGCGCGCGACCGAGGCGTTGGCGATCCCGTCGTCCCGGCGGCTCGCAAGATGGGCGCGCAGATCGGCGACGGTCAGACGGGCGACGCCGCCCCAATCGCGAATGTCCTGCCGCACCACCAGCCGCTGGGCCGCCCGGCCATAGGCGCGCACCGTATGCGGCGAGCGGCGGCGGCCGAGCGCAAGGTGGTCGTGCCAGGCCGCCAGCAGGTCCGCCTGGCTCACGAGGCGACCAGTTCGCCCCCGACGATCTCGCCGAGGATCGCATCGAGCAGGGGCATCCCCGCATCCGTCACGGCAAGCCGCCCATCCGCGAATGTCAGCAGGCCGAGCGAGCGGTAGAGTTCGACCTTCCCCGCATCGAGCAACGCGGCAGACGAAAGCCCGAACCGCCGCGCCAGTGCGGCCGGCTCCACTCCCGCATCGAGACGCAGGCCCATGAGCAATGCCTCGGCCGCCTGTTCATGGCCGGCGAGGGGACGGGCCTCGACGATGCCGTGGGCCTGCGCCGCGACCGCCGCGAGGTAATTTTCCGGCTTGCGATGCCGCATGGTGGCAAGGCCGCCCCGCCGGCCATGTGCGCCCGGCCCGATGCCGCAATAATCGCGGTACCGCCAATAGGCGAGGTTGTGGCGGCTTTCCTCGCCGGGGCCGGCATGGTTGCTGATCTCGTAAGCCGGCAGACCGCGTGCCGCGGTCATCTCGCGCGTGAGGGTGAAGAGGTCGGCGGCGGGATCGTCGGCCAGCGGATCGAACACGCCGCGCCGCACGTCGCTGGCAAAGCGGGTCGAGGGTTCGATGGTCAGTTGATAGAGCGAGAGGTGGCCGGTCCCGAAGGCGAGAGCATCGTCCAGTTCGGCCTGCCACAGATCGGCGGTCTGGCCCGGGCGGGCGTAAATCAGGTCGAACGAAACCCGACCGAAATTGTCCTGCGCCGTCTCGATGGCGCGCCGTGCCTCGTCGGCCCCGTGGAGCCGGCCGAGAAATTGCAGCGCCACATCGTCGAACGACTGCACGCCGAGCGAGACGCGGTTCACCCCCGCCGCCGCGAGAGCGGCAAAGTTCGATGCTTCCACGGATGACGGATTGGCTTCCAGCGTTATCTCGATGCCGGGCGCGAAACCCCACAGGCGTTCGGCCTCGGCGATCAGCGCGGCGACCAGCGCCGGCGGCATGAGCGAGGGTGTCCCGCCGCCGAAGAACATGCTTTCGAGCGGTTCGCCCGCCGCGCCTTCCCGCGCTTCATGGCGCATGTCCGCCAGCAGGGCGGCTTTCCATGCATCCATGTCCGCCCCGTCGCGGACATGCGAATTGAAGTCGCAATAGGGGCATTTCGAGAGGCAGAAGGGCCAGTGGATGTAGAGAGCGCGCGCCATATGATCGGTCCACGCCCTTCCTAGCACGCGTTGCCGCGCCCGTCAGCCGAACTGTTCGGCGACGAGCTTGGCGAAGGCATCGGCGCGGTGGCTGATGGCGTGCTTTTCCTCCGGGTCGATTTCCGCGAAGGTCCGGTCGCGGCCTTGCGGCACGAACACCGGGTCGTAGCCGAAGCCCAACTCGCCGCGCGGCGGCCAGGTAAGAGTACCGGGCGCGGTGCCTTCATACACGGCGTACTCGCCATCGGGCCAGGCGAGCGCGAGCGTGCAATGAAAGGCGCAGGACCGGTCGGCATCCGGCCCGACCTGTTGCAGCAGCCCTTCCACCTTGCCCATCGCCATGAACCAGTCGCGCCCCGGTTGGCCCTCGAACCACTGCCGCTCTGCCCAGTCCGCCGTGTAGACGCCGGGACGCCCGCCAAGCGCGTCGACCGACAGCCCGCTGTCGTCCGCAAGCGCCGGCAGGCCCGACGCCTCTGCCGCGGCTTGCGCCTTGATAAGCGCGTTCTGCGCGAAGGTCGTGCCGGTCTCCGCCGGTTCGGGCAGGCCGAGTGCGCCGGCGGAGAGGCATGTCAGGCCATACGGTTCGAGCAGCGCGGAAATCTCTTTCAGCTTGCCGGCATTGTGCGTGGCGATGACCAGCGATCCCGAACCCAGGCGGCGGGTCATTTACGGCTCGCTTCGTCCTGCGCCTTGAAGATCTGACCGCAGCCGATCTGGGCAAGGCGGAGGAGGCGCAGGAACCCTTCCTCGTCGAACGGCGCACCTTCCGCCGTCGCCTGCGCCTCGGCGATCTTGCCGCCTTCGATCAGCACGAAGTTCGCATCGGCATCGGCCCCGCTGTCCTCGGGATAGTCGAGATCGAGAACCGGCGTGCCCTTGTAGATGCCGCACGAAACTGCCGCGACCTTGGCGGTGATCGGATCTTCCACGATGGCGCCGGACTTCATCAAGCCGTTGACGGCGAGCCGCAAGGCGATCCACGCCCCCGAAATGGAGGCGGTGCGGGTCCCGCCATCGGCCTGGATGACGTCGCAATCGAGGGTGATCTGGTGTTCGCCCAGCTTCTTCAGATCGACCACCGCGCGCAGGGAACGCCCGATAAGCCGCTGAATTTCCTGTGTACGACCGCTTTGCCGGCCCTTGGCCGCCTCGCGCTGGCCACGCGTATGGGTGGCGCGGGGGAGCATCGAATATTCGCCGGTCACCCAGCCCTGGCCCTTGCCGCGCATCCATGGCGGCACGCGGTCTTCGACGCTCGCGGTGCACAGCACCTTGGTGTCACCGAAGCCGATCAGGCAGCTTCCCTCGGCATGGCGCGTATAGCCGGTTTCGATGGTGATGGCGCGCATTTCGTCGGGCGCGCGTCCTGAGGGTCGCATCCTGTATCCTTATTTCGTGAAACTGCGCGGCTGTAGACGGCGCGGGCTTGAGGGCGCAAGCGCTTGCGCTAAGGTGGGGCCATGAATTCACCGCCGCTCAACGATCTGACCGACCGCGCGCGGGATATCTTCCGCCTCGTGGTGGAAGGCTATCTCGAAACCGGCTCGCCGGTCGGCTCCAAGGCGCTGAGCGGGGAAGGGCGGCTCGGCCTCTCGCCCGCCTCGATCCGTTCGGTGCTGGCCGATCTCGAACAGCGCGGACTACTGGCAGCCCCACACACCAGCGCCGGGCGCATGCCCACCGATAGCGGGCTGCGCCTGTTCGTCGATGCGATGATGCAGGTCGCCGAACCGACGCGCGAGGAACGCGAGGCGATCGAGCAGCGCTTGTCCTCGCGCGGTCCGATCGAACGCGCGCTGGAAGAGGCGAGCGCCATGCTGTCGGACCTTTCGGGCGCGGCGGGCATGGTGATGGTGCCGCGCCGCGAACCGCTGCTCGAACAGGTGTCGCTCACCGCGCTTGGCGGCAACCGGGTGCTCGCCGTGCTGGTGGCGCGGGACGGGCAGATCGAGAACCGGGTACTCGACCTGCCGGCAGGCGCCTTCGGCTTCTCGCTCGAACAGGCGAGCAATTACCTCACCGCGCGGGTCGCCGGGCGCACGATGGCGGATGCGGCGCGCCTGATCATGGACGAGATCGCGACCGACCGCAGCGCGCTCGACGATGCGAGCCGCGATCTGGTCGAGCGGGGGCTGGCCGTCTGGTCGCGCGACGCGGCGGAACGGCCGGTGCTGATCGTGCGCGGGCAGGCCAATTTGCTCGACGATGCGGCGCTGTCGGATATCGAGCGGGTGCGATCGCTGCTCGACGATCTGGAAAGCAAGCAATCGGTGTCCGACCTGCTCGAGAACGCGCGCGAGGCGGAAGCGCTGCGCATTTTTATAGGCAGCGAGAACCGGTTGTTCTCGCTTTCCGGCTCCTCGGTCATCGCCGCGCCCTATCGCGACCGCGAAGGCAACGTCGTCGGCGTGCTGGGCGTGATCGGGCCGACGCGGTTGAATTACGCCCGGGTTGTCCCCATGGTGGACTTTACCGCCCGATCGCTGGGCAAACTCATCAGCTGACAGGTAACAATGATCGACGAACCGATGGACGAGCGCGAGGACGCTCTCGATGAAGAAGCCGCACGCGAAATGGAAGGCGTGCCCACCCATTTGCGCGGCGCCGGCGACAGTCTGGAGGAAGAGACCCCCGACCAGGCCCTCGACGAAGCGCTGGCGAGCCTGCGCGGCGATCTCGAAACGGCCAAGCAGGACGTGCTTTACGCCAAGGCGGAAACGCAGAACGTGCGCCGCCGCATGGAAAAGGACGTGCAGGACGCGCGCAGCTATGCCGCGACCGGCTTCGCCCGCGATATCCTGAGCGTGGCCGACAATCTCGGCCGGGCGCTCGATTCCATTCCCGCCGACCTGCGCGGGGACGACAAGCTGAAAGGCTTCGTCGCCGGTATCGAGGCAACCCAGCGCGAGCTGGAAAAGGTGTTCAACCAGAACGGCATCACCCGGATCGCCGCCAAGGGCATGCCGCTCGATCCCAACCAGCATCAGGCGATGCTCGAGATCCCGACCGCCGAGGCGGAGCCGGGCACCGTCGTGCAGGAAATGCAGGCGGGCTACATGATCAAGGATCGCCTGCTGCGCCCGGCCATGGTCGGCGTGGCGAAGAAGCCCGAATGAGGCTTCCCGCAGCGCTGCGGTTCGGGGGGGCCCTGGCGGCGTTCGCCGGGGCGCCGGTGGCGGCACAGGACGGCGCGGCAGCGGACAGCGCCCCACAGGTTGAGGCCGCGCAGGCCAGCGTCGATGCGCGGCTGGCCGAGCTTGCCGACGCCTATTACGCGTACCAGCTCGAACAGTCGGGCCGGACCGAAACCGCGAGCGGGGATACGGAGCAGGGCGACCGGCTGTGGTCGGTCACCCCGCAGGCCCAGCGGGCGCGGGCGGCGCGGTATGCCGGTTTCCTGCGCCAGCTGGACGCCTTGCCGGCGGACGCGTTCGGCGCGGATGCGCGGATCGATGCGGCGGTGCTGCGCACCTTGTTAGAACAGGATATCGGCGATGCGCGCTTCTCCGAATGGGAGATGCCGTTCGACAGCGATTCCAATTTCTGGTCCTACCTCGCCGCGCCGCGCGGTTTCGCCAGCGTCGCGGAATACGAGAACTATATCGGCCGGATGCGCGACATTCCGCGCTATTTTTCGGAGCAGACCGCCAATGCCCGCGCCGGCCTCGCGCGCGGCTTCAGCAACCCGCGCGTTACGCTGGAAGGGCGCGACATGTCGATCAGCGCCTATTTGGTCGATGATCCGCGAAGCAGCGTGTTCTACAAGGCGTTCGAGGACATGCCGGCCAGCATTCCCGCGGCCGAGCAGGAGCGGTTGCGGACCGCGGCGCGGCAGGTGATCGCCGAGGATGTCGTCCCCGCCTATCGCGACTGGCTGGCCTTCTTCCGCGAGGAATACCTTCCCAACACCCGCACCAGCCTGGCCGCGCGCGCCATGCCGGACGGCGAGGCCTATTACGCCCAGCAGATCCGGCAATACACCACGCTCGACCTGACGGCGGAACAGATCCATGTCATCGGGCTGGAGGAAGTCGCCCGCATCACGGCCGAGATGGAGAAGGTCAAGGCGCAGGCGGGCTTCGACGGCACCCTGGCCGAATTCGTTACGTTCCTGCGGACCGATCCGCAATTCGTGGCGCAGGACGGGGACGCGCTGATGGGCGTCTCGTCCTATGTCGCCAAGCGGGTGGACGGCAGGCTGGCGGACTATTTCGGGTTCCTGCCGCGCCACCGTTACACCATTCGCCCGGTCGATCCCTCGATCGCGCCGTTCTATACCGCCGGGCGCGGCGGGCTCGATGCGTGCCAGATGAACACCTATGATCTGCCGTCGCGCCCGCTCTACAATATCCCCGCCCTGACCCTGCACGAATGTGCGCCGGGGCACAGTTTCCAGATGGCCGTCGCGCTCGAACAGGAAGAGGCGCCGCGGTTTCGCCGGCAGACCTATTTTTCCGGCTTCGGGGAAGGGTGGGGCCTCTATACCGAGTATCTCGGCGAGGAAATGGGCATCTACCGCACGCCTTACGAGCGGTTCGGCCGCCTCTCCTACGAGATGTGGCGTGCCGCCCGGCTGGTGATCGACACGGGCATCCACCATTACGGCTGGAGCCGCGAACAGGCGGTGGACTACCTTGCCGCGCACACCGCCCTGTCATCCCGCGAGGTCGAAACCGAGGTCGATCGCTATATCAGCTGGCCGGGGCAGGCGCTCGCCTACAAGCTCGGCGAAATGACCATCCGGCGGCTGCGCGGCGAGGCGGAGCAGGCGCTCGGCCCGCGGTTCGACATTCGCAAGTTTCACGACGTCATCCTGTCGCTCGGCTCGGTTCCGCTGCCCGCTTTGGAAGACCGGATCGCTACCTTCATCGCCGATGGCGGGCAGGGTTTGCCGGGGGTGACGTACGAGTAAGGAACCGTCCTGCCACCTCGCGGGTATTGAGGGTTCTACAGGGACAATGATGGAGAATCCCACCATGAACAAGAAACTGATGTTCGCCCCCGCGCTCGCGCTGTCCACGATGAGCCTTGGCGCATGCGCCGAAAACTACGCTGTCGAAGGCGGCGGTCTCGGTGCAGCGGCAGGTGCTGGCCTTGCCGCCATTACCGGTGAAGACATCGCCACCTACGCGCTGGCCGGTGCCGCGATCGGCGGCGTGGTCGGGTATTTCAAGGACAAGAACGAGGGTTGCGACGGCTATTACGACAATGGCCGCTATGTCGACGACGACTGCCGTTACGACGATCGTTACGCCCGCTATTTCTGATAGCAGGCAACGATAATTCCAGAGAGGGCCGCCCGGTGGGAGCGGCCCTTTTCGTTTGCGCTATCCGCGCCGGGCGCCGGGAAAATTCACCAGCATCGCATAGGCGCCGACATCGGGCGCGCCCGCGATCCTCACTCCGTTGCGCAGCCAGAAGGCGTGCTTCACGATTTCGGCCTGCTGTTCGATCCCGTATCGGTCGAGCGACCAGCCCGGCTTGAGACTGTAGTCATAGCGCGACCACGGCATGCGGTGCGTGACGAGATACCATTCGCCCAGCGTCTGCGTCTGCCACACATGGGCGAGTTCGTGGATCAGCAGGCCCTGGCGAAGGATGCTCTCGCGCGAGAAATCGTCGCAGTAATGCTCGCTGAGCGGGTGGAAATGAAGGTGGCCGCGCGGCGCCATCGTGACCCGCCTGGGCTGAAACGGAAACCATTTGCGGCGCCGTATGGTGACCTTGCCGTAATCGATCGCATGGCCGAAGATCGTGCGCGCCAGCGCGATTTCGCCGGGGGTCAGCACCCGCTCCCCACCGGCGGCACAGCCGGGCGCGACCGGCTCGCCATGGGTTTCCAGATCGAGGCGGCCGCGCGGATCGTTCAGCGATCGTCCCCGGCGGACCGGATCGGCACCGGGAAGCTGAACTTGTCGCCGCCGTTCACGGTCAACGTTACCTCGGTCTCGCCGCCCGCCTGCAATTCGGGCGAGAGGTCGAACGCCATCAGGTGGTAGCCGCCCGGTTCGAACGTAAACGTATCGCCCGCCATCACCGTCGGCTGCCCGGTTTCGGACATGGCCATCGCGCCGCCCGCCATGGCCATCGACCCGTGGATCTCGGTGCGGCCCGCACCTTCGATATCGGCCCGGCGCATGGCATAGTTGGTTTCGGAATTGTTGACGATATCGAGATAGACGACCCCGGGATTGCCGGCGACCGCGGGCAGGATCAGGCGCGCATTCTCGACCGAGAGGCCCAGCGTCGCGTCGGGTGGCTGCTGTTCGACCGGCTCTTGCGGATTGCTTCCGCAAGAGCCCAGGATAGCGGCGCACCCCACCAGCAAAGCCGCAGCGAATGGACGCGTTTTCATGACCGTTTTCTTCCTTGTTCCGTTGCGGATCGCTAGCGAAGCGTGTCCCTTGTGCCAAGAAAAAGCGCTCCTATATCGCGCCGCGTAACACAACACTTTCAACCGAGCCGCCAAGTGGTCTTGCCTTTGCGGGAGACCGAATGCGCGGCGTCCAATCAATGCAAGCAGATGGGGAAACCATGAGCAAAGTTATCGGCATCGACCTCGGCACTACCAATAGCTGCGTGGCCGTGATGGATGGGGGCAAGCCCAAGGTCGTCGAGAATTCCGAAGGCGCGCGCACGACGCCCTCGATCGTCGCCTTCACCAAGGACAACGAACGCCTTATCGGCCAGCCGGCCAAGCGCCAGGCGGTCACCAATCCCGACAACACCCTGTTCGCGATCAAGCGCCTGATCGGGCGCCGGTTCGACGATCCGATGACCAAGAAGGACATGGATCTCGTTCCGTACGACATCGTGAAGGGCAAGAACGGCGACGCATGGGTCGAAGCCGGCGGCGAGGATTATTCGCCCAGCCAGGTGTCCGCGTTCATCCTGCAGAAGATGAAGGAAACCGCCGAAAGCTATCTCGGCGAAACCGTGACGCAGGCGGTCATCACCGTTCCTGCATACTTCAACGACGCGCAGCGCCAGGCGACCAAGGACGCCGGCCAGATCGCCGGCCTCGAAGTGCTGCGCATCATTAACGAGCCGACCGCGGCCGCACTCGCCTACGGGATGGACAAGGAAGACGGCAAGACCATCGCCGTCTACGATCTCGGCGGCGGCACGTTCGACGTCTCGGTCCTCGAAATCGGCGACGGCGTGTTCGAGGTGAAGTCGACCAATGGCGACACCTTCCTCGGCGGCGAGGATTTCGACAGCGCGATTGTCGAATGGCTGGCCGCGCAGTTCAAGAAGAAGGAAAACATGGACCTCAAGAGCGACAAGCTCGCTCTGCAGCGTCTGAAGGAGGCGGCCGAGAAGGCGAAGATCGAGCTGAGCTCGGCGCAGACGACCGAGGTCAACCTGCCCTTCATCACCGCGCGCATGGAAGGCGGCTCGTCCACCCCGCTCCACCTTGTCGAAACGATCAGCCGGTCGGACCTTGAAAAGATGGTCGGCGATCTTATCCAGCGCACGCTCGAGCCGTGCAAGAAGGCGCTGGCCGATGCCGGTGTCTCCAAGGACCAGATCGACGAAGTCATCCTCGTCGGCGGCATGACCCGCATGCCCAAGGTGCGCGAAGTGGTGGAGAACTTCTTCGGTTCCAAGCCGCATACCGGCGTAAATCCCGATGAAGTCGTCGCGATGGGTGCGGCTATCCAGGCCGGCGTGCTGCAGGGCGACGTCAAGGACGTGCTGCTGCTCGACGTGACGCCGCTTTCGCTCGGTATCGAGACGCTGGGCGGCGTGTTCACCCGCATGATCGATCGCAACACCACGATCCCGACCAAGAAGACGCAGACCTACTCCACTGCCGAGGACAATCAGCAGGCGGTGACGATCCGCGTCCTCCAAGGCGAGCGCGAGATGGCGGCGGACAACAAGCTGCTCGGCAATTTCGATCTCGTCGGCATTCCCTCCGCCCCGCGCGGTGTGCCGCAGATCGAGGTCACGTTCGACATCGACGCCAACGGCATCGTGAACGTCAGCGCCAAGGACAAGGGCACCGGCAAGGAACAGCAGATCCGCATCCAGGCCTCCGGCGGCCTCAGCGATAGCGACATCGAGCAGATGGTGCAGGACGCCGAAAAGTTTGCTGAAGAGGACAAGAAGCGCCGCGAAGGTGCCGAAGCCCGCAACCAGGCGGACAGCCTCGTCCATGCGACCGAAAAGCAGCTCGATGAGCATGGTGACAAGCTCGACGCTTCGCTGAAGAGCGAAGTCGAGGAGAAGGTCGCCGCGCTGAAGACCGCGCTCGAAGGCGACGACAACGAGACCATCAACGCCAAGGCGCAGGACCTGTCGCAGTCGGCAATGAAGATGGGCCAGTCGATCTACGAGGCGGAGCAGGCCAATGCGGGCGGCGATGCCCCGACCGACGGTGCCGCTGCCGGCAGCGAAGGCGGCGCGCAGGACGATGTGGTCGACGCCGAGTTCTCCGAAGTCGACGAAGACGCGAAGAACTGATCGTTTCGATGAAGACGAAAGCCGCCACCGGTGCCCAGCGCTCCGGTGGCGGTACACTTTTCACCGGACGGGATCATCATGTCAGCCACTGAAATCGATTTCTACGAACTGCTCGGCGTCAGCCGCGACGCCGACGGTTCGACCATCAAGAGCGCTTATCGCAAGCTCGCGATGAAGCACCATCCGGACCGCAATCCGGGCTGCAGCGAAAGCGAGGCGAAGTTCAAGGCGATCAGCTCCGCTTATGATTGCCTCAAGGATCCGCAGAAACGCGCCGCCTACGACCGGTTCGGCCACGCCGCGTTCCAGCAGGGGATGAGCGGGGGCGGCGGTGGCCGCGGGCCACAGGATTTCGGCGATATCGGCGACATCTTCGAGACGATCTTCGGCAGCAGTTTTGCCGGCGGGCGCCAGCAGGCCCGACGCGGCGCCGATTTGCGCTACGACCTGCAGATCGACCTCGAGGACGCCTTTCACGGCAAGTCCGAAGAGATCGAGATCGAGGTCAGCAAGACCTGCAGCACCTGCCAGGGATCGGGCGCGACGCCGGGCACCCATGCCCGCACCTGCAATCTGTGCGCCGGCCAGGGAAAGGTCCGCGCCAAGCAGGGCTTCTTCGTGGTCGAGCGGCCATGCCCCAATTGCCACGGCCGCGGCGAGGTCATCACCTCGCCCTGCCGCGACTGCCGGGGCGAGGGGCGGGTCGACGTGCCGCAGATGATCGATTTCGAGGTTCCCCCCGGTGTCGACACCGGCACGCGCATCCGCCTGAACGGCAAGGGCGAGGCCGGGCCGCACGGCGCGCCTCCCGGCGATCTCTATGTCTTCGTGCATGTGAAGCCGCATGCGATCTTCCAGCGCGAGGGCACCACTCTGGCGACGCGGGTGCCGATCAGCTTCACCACGGCGGCGCTGGGCGGTTCGATCGAAATCCCGGGCCTCGACGGCGAGACGCTCAATCTGGAAATTCCCGCCGGGATCCAGTCAGGCAAGCAACTGCGCCAGCGCGGCGCGGGCATGCCGGTGCTGCAGGGACGCGGGCGGGGTGACATGATCGTCGAGATCGCAGTCGAGACGCCGACTCGCCTGACCCGCGAACAGCGCGCCCTGCTCGAGGAATTCCGTGAGCTGGAAACCGGCGAGGAATGCCCCGAAAGCCGCGGCTTCTTCGACAAGATCAAGACGGCGTTCGGCGCCTAGCTCAGCGCAATCGTTCGAGGACTTCGCTGCGAATGCCGGCAACAAGGCCGGCATCGCAGCGCTCCGCCGCCGCCTCCTCGTCCAGCACGGCAAGAAAAGCGCGCCGCTTGAACTCCCGCTCCGCCTCGTGGCCGAGGGGATCTGGCGCGGTGGAGAGGACCAGATCGATCATCCGCTCCGCCCCGTGCAGGCGGCCCCACAGATAATCGTTCTCGCGATAGGCGCGGCTGAAGAAGGCGCCGAAATTGTAGAACTCGATCCCGCGCAGCGTCGCGCGGGTCCCGCCCTCGCGAATGGATCGGGCATCGTCTGGGCTGATCCGGTCGACCTTGATCGGATCGAATTCGGTGAGGCCCTCGTTCCGCAGCAGCGGCAGGGTCGCAACGTCGTAGAACGGAAAGCCCAGATAGGCGAACAGCATGCGGCGCTTGAGATTGCTGGGCATGGATTCGAACGCCTCGGCCAGCATTTCTTCCGCCGTATCGTCGACCGAGGGCAGCAGGCGGCGTTCCTGCAGGATGTCGAGCACCCGGCCCGGATCGCTCAGCGCATTGCGCGCCGCATCGACGAAATCCTCCCCGAACTCCTGCGGATCCTCGCGCTCGAAATAGAGGGCGAGGATCGCGTAGATCGCCTCGCGCGCGACTTCCAGCGCCTCCTCGGGAATGTCGGGATCGGCCTCCCAGTCCCGCCCGAGCCGCCGGGCGAGCAATCGCAGGCGGCGGATCCGGAAGGCGATATCGTGTTCGCGAAAGAAGCTGATCGCCTCCGCCGTCGCGCCGCCCGATGGCGCGGCGAGCTGGCCGAGACCGCGCCGGTCGAGCTCCGCACGCAGCACCGCTTCGACCACCAGGCCATCGCCTTGTCCGAGTTCGGGCGCGGCGCGCCGGGTTGCTTCGGACAACCGGCTGACGATGCCGGAGAACTTGGCCTGGGCATAGGAATGGAAGGCATAGCCCGCCTGTTCGGAGGCGGCCTGCTGCGCTTTCTGGCGCCACGATTTCAGCCGGCGCGCGGTCGGCCGGTCGAGGAACAGCGTATAGCCGAACAGGCGATCGACGGTGCGTTCGACTTCGGGGCGCAGGGCGGTAAGAATGCGCCTCAACCGCTCCGCCTCGCGGCTCTGTTCCTCCAGCTGTTCCAGATTGTCGCGGATCGGCTGTTCGCGCGGCAGGGTGGAAAGCGAGCCGAAGATGGCCGAGAAGAACCCGACCTCGCTCCGGCTGTCGTCGGGCCTGGTGGTGAAGCGGTCGGGCCGCGGATCGACATAGACGAACCGGCGATCGACCTCGCGCTGCGCCGGGCGTCCGCGCAGCGCCGCCATCGCCCCGCCGAAGGGCTTGTTGACCAGCACCGAACCGTCGATCAGCGAGACGTCCTCGGCATGACCGCGCATTACGTGGGCGGGCATGATCCGCTCGACGAATTCGGCGCGGCCGGGCCAGTCGAGGTCGCGCTCCTCGCCTAGCGTATCGATCTCGCGAAGTTGAAGCGGGGGGAAGGCCCCGGGAAAGCTGGCCGTCGCCCGTGCGGCGAGCACCAGTTCCAGCCGGTTGGCGAGATCGCTGCCCCCCTCGCGCGGGGTGCGCTGGCGCATGGTGATCGGGGTGCGATGCTCGGTATCCTCGACCATCGGCGGACTGTGCAGCCGCAGCAGTTCAAGATGTCCGTGAAAATCGGTCGCGGTGACGAACAGGTCGAGCGGATGGCCGGGCGGCAGCAGCGGCCGTTCCGTCTCGGTTTGCGCCATGGCGGCGAAGGCCTGTTCGAGCAGCTTGGAAAAGCCGATGCCGGAAAAGGGCGGCTCGAACCACCGACCGCGGATCAGGTGCGAGACCTTGCGGCGCACTTCCTCGCGCGTTTCCGGCGCGACGGTTTCCGAGATCGCGTTGCCGGGGCGGGTCAGCACCCATTCGGCGAAGGGCTGGGCCCACAATTTCGCGAACCGCCAGCGCAATTTGGCCTCGGGCGCTACCAGCTTTTCGGTATCGGCATTCTCCAGCCACAGGTCGGTGAGCGGTTCCAGGCTCTGGCCCGAATGGATCGCCTGCGCGAGGAACACGGCATTTATCCCCCCGGCGCTCGCCCCGCTGACGATGTCGGGCAGCACGCGCAGGCGCAGGCCCTGCTCCTCCTCGATCCGGGCAAGGAGATCGCAATAGACCGCATGCACCCCGCCGCGCGGCGGCACCCCGCCGTGATGATCACGGCTCGCCCGGGCAAGCTGCCACAATTCGCGCGTGACCCCGTGCATATATACGGCAAGACTGACGCCGCCGTAACAGATCAGGGCTATCCGCAGTTCTTTCTGCCGCATTGGGATCGTTCTGGCAGGTTGGAAAAGCCTTGGAAAGGCTTGATCGCGCCTCTTGCGCTGGCCGCTCGTTCTTCTAATGTTCTATGCATGCGGTTGGAGACGATTCTTGCTGAGGGATAGCTGTTGCTGCGGCACGATCCGGTTCGCAGTGTCCGAACCGCCGTCGATGATGGCGACCTGCCATTGCATACGCTGCCGCAAGGTCGGCGCCGCGACCTTCGTGTTTGTCAAACGCGATGCCGTCACGCTGCTCGAGGGGGAGCAGGCCATCTCGCATTTCGAGCCGGAAGCTGATTACAGGTACCGGCGCAGTTTCTGTTCGATCTGCGGCACCGCGCTGGGGGAGCTTGGTGGCGGGGGCGAAAGCTTCCCCATGCCCGCCAATTGTTTTGACGATCCTCTGGACCTGACCGTGCGGTTCCACGAATTCGTGGCCGAAAAGCCGGACTGGTTGACCATCTGCGATGGCGCCAGGCAGTTCGAACGCCATCCGGTCTCGGGCTGAGCGATGGCGAAACCCAAGAAACGCTATGTCTGCCAGGCATGTGGCGGCGTGTCGCACCGCTGGCAGGGCCAGTGCGGCGACTGCGCGGAATGGAACACACTGGCCGAAGACGTGCCGGCGACGGTCTTCTCGCAAAAGCACGATCTGTCGAGTGGGGGGCGGGCGGTCGAGTTCGTCGATCTCGACAAGCCGGGCGAAATTCCGGTGCGCCAGAAGACGGGTCTGGCCGAATTCGACCGCGCGCTGGGCGGTGGGCTGGTGCCGGGCAGCGCGATCCTGATGGGCGGCGATCCCGGGATCGGCAAGTCGACCCTGCTGCTTCAGGCCGCGGCCCGGGTGGCACGCGAGGGGCGCGGCGTCGTCTATGTCAGCGGCGAGGAGGCGGCGGGGCAGGTACGCATGCGCGCCGCCCGGCTCGGCCTGTCGGATGCGCCGGTGAAGCTGGCCGCGGCCACCGGCGTGCGCGATATTCTCACCACGCTGCACACCATGCCGCAGCCCAGCCTGCTGATCATCGATTCCATCCAGACGATGCATTCCGACAAGATCGAGGGCGCGCCGGGCACGGTCAGCCAGGTGCGCGGCTGTGCGTTCGAACTGATCCGCTATGCCAAGGAGAACGGCGTCGCGCTGGTGCTGGTCGGCCATGTCACGAAGGACGGCACGATTGCCGGGCCGCGCGTGCTCGAACACATGGTCGACGTGGTGATGAGCTTCGAGGGCGAGCGCAGCCATCAGTACCGCATCCTGCGCGCGCTCAAGAACCGCTTCGGCGCGGTGGATGAGATCGGCGTGTTCGCCATGGCGGGCGAGGGGCTGGAGGAGGTCGAGAATCCCTCGATGCTGTTCCTCTCGGGCCGCGAACAGCCGCTGGCGGGAAGCGCGGTGTTCCCCGCGATCGAGGGCACGCGCCCGGTGCTGGTAGAAATTCAGGCGCTGATCGTGCGCCTGCAGTCGGGGGCGACGCCGCGCCGCGCCGTGGTGGGGTGGGACAGTGGCCGGCTTGCCATGCTGCTCGCGGTGCTCGAATCGCGCTGCGGGCTGAACTTTTCCTCCGCCGAGGTCTATCTCAACATCGCCGGCGGCTATCGCCTGTCCGACCCCGCCGCCGACCTGGCCGTCGCGGCCGCGCTGGTCAGTGCGCTTGCCGACAAACCCCTGCCCGAACGCAGCGTGTGGCTGGGCGAGGTGTCGCTGGCGGGCGAGATAAGGCCCGTCGCCCATGCCGGACTGCGACTGCGCGAAGCGGCCAAGCTCGGCTTCGGCAAGGGTTTCGGACCGCGGGACGAGGGCAAGCACAGCGGTTCGATCGACTATGCCGGACTGGCGCAGCTGATGAACCTCGTTGACCGGGTAGTTTCTTAACCATACAGCCCTATCTGACGGGTTATGACGGGCTTCGATCTCATCGTATTGCTGATTGCCGGCATCGCGGCCGTGGGCGGTTTCCTGCGCGGATTCATGCAGGAGATCCTGTCGCTGGCGGCATGGGTGCTGGCGGCGCTGGCGATCCGCTATCTCCACACCGACCTGACGTTGGCGATGCAGCCCTATCTGGGCGACGGGGTGGCGACGTCGGTGCTCGCTTTCGCGCTGCTGCTGCTGATCCCCTACGCCGCGATGAAGGTCATCGCGAACAATGTCGGCACGCTGTCGCGCAAATCGGTGCTGGGCCCGGTCGACCGGGTGCTCGGATTCGGTTTCGGCGCGGTCAAGGGCATGTTGATCGTCGTCGTCGCCTTCTCGCTGCTGGTGCTGGGTTACGATGCGGTATGGGATTACCGCGGCCGGCCGACCTGGATGACGACGGCGCGCAGCTACGAATTCGTGGATGGCGCGTCGCGGTCCCTGTCGGAGGTGCTGGCGGAACGGCGGGCACGCCTGCGCGAACAGGACGACGCGGCAGACACGGCGGCGTGACCGGCGGCTCGCAACGGGCGCTGTACTCGCGCGAGATGCTCGCGCTCGCGGTCGAACTTGCGGGGCGGCCGCTCGACCCCGAGGCGCCGCTTCAGGGCGAGGCCCGTTCGCGCACCTGCGGCAGTATCGTCTCGGTTTCGGCCTCGCCAAGCGACGACGGCACGCTTGGCGATATCGGTATTCGCGCCTCGTCCTGCGCCGTGGGGCAGGCGGCGGCGGCGCTGTTCCTGCGCGCGGCGAACGGGACGGACGAGGCGGCCCTGCGCGACACCCACCAGCAAATCGAACAGTGGCTGGCAGAGGGGGGTGACATGCCCGCCTGGCCGGACCTTGCGATCATCGAACCGGCCTGCGCCTATCCCGCCCGCCACGCCGCCATCCTCCTGCCCTGGCAGGCCGCGCTCGACGCGCTTTCCTCGTCTGCCCGATCCCGCTAAGGCGGGGCGGGAATTACAGGGAGGAGAGGCTTGGCAATGGGCGCGCCGGTCGCAGATACGCAACGTCAGCCGAGCGACAAGGAGATCCGCCTCGTTATCGCGGCGAGCAGTGCGGGCACCATCTTCGAATGGTACGATTTCTTTATCTACGGCACGCTCGCCGCGCTGATCGGGGCGGCCTTCTTTCCCAGCGGCAACGAGACCCTGCAGATCCTGCTGGTCTGGGCGGGCTTCGCCGTGGGGTTCGGGTTTCGCCCGCTCGGCGCGATCCTGTTCGGCTATCTTGGCGACCGACTGGGGCGCAAATACACCTTTCTGGTCACCGTCACGCTGATGGGCATCGCGACGGCGGGCGTCGGCCTCATCCCGAACGCGACCACGATCGGGCTGGCCGCGCCCGCCATCGTCATCGTCCTCAGGATCCTGCAGGGCCTTGCGCTGGGCGGCGAATATGGCGGCGCGGCGATCTACGTCGCGGAACACGCCCCGCCGGAAAAGCGCGGCTTCTATACCAGCTTCATTCAGGCGAGCGTGGTCGGCGGGTTCGTCCTCTCGATCATCGTCGTCATCGTCTGCCGCGCGGTCATCCCGGCGGACGATTTCGCGGCTTGGGGCTGGCGCGTGCCGTTCCTGCTGTCGCTCGTGCTGCTCGGCATCTCCTTGTGGATGCGATTGAAACTGTCGGAAAGCCCGGTGTTCCAGGCAATGAAGGCGGCGGGGGAGACCGCGTCCAACCCGTTCAAGGAAAGCCTGACCTATCCCGGCAACCCCAAGCGCATCTTCGTCGCCCTGTTCGGCATCACGGGCGTGCTGACCACGATCTGGTACACCGCGTTCTTCTCCGGCCTCAGCTTCCTGCGCGGGCCGATGCGGATGGAAGAAGGACTGGTGGAATGGATCCTGCTGGTCGCGGGCCTGATCTCGATGGGGTTCTACATTCTCGTGGGCCGATGGAGCGACCGGGTCGGGCGGCGCCGGCCGATCATCATCGGCGCGCTGGCCAGCCTGGTGCTGCTGTTTCCCGTGTTCTGGGGCATGGGCGCACTCGCCAATCCCGGACTGGCGGAGGCGGCGCAGGGGAATCCGGTCGTGGTGGCGGGGCGGCAATGCTCGACCGATCCGTTCGCGGAACTGTTCGGGCGCGAACAGTCGGACTGCGGCAAGATTCTGGAAACGCTTACCGCGAGCGGAGTCGCCTATGATGTGAAGGATGCGGACGAGCTTTCGGTCGCGGTCGGCGACAGGACGGTTGCCTTGCAGCCCGATTGGTTCGCCGATGGCGACGCGCGGCGCGATGGCTTGCAGGCGGCGCTGAAGGCCGCCGGATTCAACTTCGCCGCGCAGACCCCGCCATGGCTCAACATTCTCGGGATCGTCGGGCTGTTATGCGTGCTCGGCGCGCTGTCGGCGCTGACCTATGGTTCGGTCGCCGCGCTGCTTTCGGAAATGTTTCCCGCTCGCATCCGTTACAGCTCGATGTCGATCCCCTATCATATCGGCGCGGGCTATCTCGGCGGGTTCCTGCCGCTGATCTCGGGCATCATCGTCGCCCGGTCGGGCGATGTCTATGCCGGCCTGTGGTACACCTGGGCGGTGGTGGCGTTCGGCGTGGTCGTGGCGTGGTGGGGCCTGCCCTCCGGCCCCCCGCAGGATTTTGCGGAGACGTGAGCGCCGCGCCCCCACCAACGCTGAGACTGCGGCTCGACCACGAGGCGCTCGCGGATAACTGGCGCACGCTCGACCGGATGAGCGGCGATGCCCGCGCGGGTGCGGCGGTGAAGGCGAATTGCTACGGCCTCGGCGCCGAACATTGCGTCCCGGTGCTGCGCGATGCCGGGTGCCGGGATTTCTTCGTCGCGCATTGGGGCGAGGTGGCAAGCGTCGCGGCGCATGTGCCGCCCGAACAGATCGCTGTGCTGCACGGTCCGGGCAGCGCGCAGGATTGCGCCTACGCCAAGGCGATCGGCGCGGTGCCGGTCATCAATTCCATCCGCCAGGCCGAGCTGTGGCACGAAAACGGCGGCGGGCCGTGTCACCTTATGGTCGATACCGGGATCAACCGCCTCGGCATAAGCCCGCAAGAGGCCGGACATCCCGCGATCCAGCGGCTCGACGTCGCTGTCCTGATGAGCCACCTCGCGGACGCCGACAGGGACAGCGTGATGAATGCGCGCCAGCGCGCTTCGTTCGCTGCGGTCCGCGACTTGATCCCCCACCGTGAGGCGAGCCTTGCGAACAGCGCCGGGATCGGCCTCGGACACGATTACGCCTACGACCTCACGCGCCCGGGGCTGGCCCTGTATGGCGGGGTGCCTCGGCCGCAGTTCGCCGGCATCGTCCGGCAGGTCGCCTATCCGCAGGCGGCGATCATCCAGACGCGGCAGATCGCGGCGGGCGAGACCGTGGGTTACAACGCGACCTTCACCGCGCCCCGGGCAATGCGTATCGGGGTCGTCTCGCTCGGCTATGCGGACGGTATCCTGCGCGCCTGGGGCGGGGCCGCGCTGCGCCATGGCGAGCGGCGCCTGCCGATCCTCGGCAAGGTCTCGATGGACATGATCGTGCTCGATCTGTCAGCCGCCCCCGATCTCGGCGAGGGGGAGTGGGTCGACCTGCCATACGACCTGCCCGATGCTGCGCAGCAAACCGGCCTGTCGCAATACGAGTTGCTGACCACGTTCGGCCACCGTTTCTTGCGGGAATAGCGCCATTGCGCGCCGTTGTGCAGGTGCTAAGAGGGGCATGACGCTGCACAATTGGAAGGCATCCGCGCATGGCCAGGAAGACTGCCGAAGGCGAACCGATCACCATCAAGAAATACGCCAACCGGCGCCTCTACAACACGGATACCAGCAGCTACATCACGCTCGACGATCTGGCCGCCATGGTCCGCGAGAACGTCGATTTCAAAGTGCTCGACGCCAAGACGGGCGACGATATCACGCACACCATCCTCACGCAGATCATCGTCGAGGAAGAGGCAAGCGGCGGGTCGCAGATGCTGCCCGTCAGCTTTTTGCGCGATCTGATCGGGATGTACGGCAATTCGATGTCATCGATGATGCCGACCTATCTCGAGGCGAGCATGACCGCTTTCCGCAAGAACCGCGAACAATTGCAGGACGTCTTCCAGACCGGAATGGGCACAAATCCCTTCACCGCCATGGCGGAAACGAACCTGCGGATGATGCGCAATGCCGCGCAGGCCTTCATGCCGGGCACCGCGCCCCGATCGGCCGGTGGTGATCAGGCGGGGGAGCCCCAGCCCGCGCAAGCGAAGGGCGACGAGCTGGCCGAAATGCGCGCGCAACTTGCCGCCATGCAGAAGAAGCTCGACGAACTCGGCAAGTAATCGAGGCGGCGTCGCCTTTCTGACTTTAAAGAACATCTGAGGGGAATTTATACGTGGCTCAGATCCGCCATGCGCTGAACACCAAGCGTGCCGACGACTTCGCAGCCTGGTATCAGGAGGTTATCGCCGTCGCCGAAATGGCCGAGGAATCGGGCGTTCGCGGCTGCATGGTCATCCGCCCATGGGGCTATGGCATATGGGAGCGGATGCAGCGCCTGCTCGACGACCGGATCAAGGCGACGGGGCATGAGAACGCCTATTTCCCGCTGTTCATCCCGCTCTCCAATTTCGAGCGTGAGGCCGAGCATGTCGAAGGCTTCGCCAAGGAAATGGCGGTCGTTACCCATCACCGCCTGATCGCGGGCAAGGATGGCGGGCTGGTGCCCGATCCCGAGGCGAAGCTGGAAGAACCGCTGGTCGTCCGCCCGACGTCGGAAACCATCATCGGCGATGCAATGGCGCGCTGGGTGCAGAGCTGGCGCGACCTGCCCTTGAAGCTTAACCAATGGGCCAATGTGGTGCGCTGGGAAATGCGCACCCGGATGTTTCTGCGCACCAGCGAGTTTCTCTGGCAGGAAGGTCATACCGCCCATGCCGACGAGGCCGAGGCGCGCGAACACACGCTGCGTATGCTCGAAGTCTACCGCGCCTTCGCCGACGAAGATCTGGCGCTCGCGGTCGTGGCAGGCGAGAAGCCCGAGAACGAGCGTTTCCCCGGCGCCGTGGAAACCTGGTCGATCGAGGCGATGATGCAGGACGGCAAGGCCCTGCAGGCCGGCACGAGCCACTACCTCGGCACCAATTTCGCGCATGCCAGCGGCATCAAGTACCAGAACCGCGATGGCGGCGAGAGCCTGTGCCACACCACAAGCTGGGGCGTTTCCACCCGCATGGTCGGCGGCGTCATCATGACGCATGGCGACGATGACGGGCTGCGCCTGCCGCCCGCAATAGCGCCGCAGCAGGTCGTGATCCTGCCCATGCGGCGCGATAAGCCAGAGGATGAGGCCCTTATCGCCTATTGCGAAGGGCTACGCGCGACGCTGGCCGGCCAGATGGCGCTCGGCGAAAAGCTGCGCGTCCTGCTCGACACGCGGCCGGGCAAGGCGGCGGCCAAAAGGTGGGACTGGGTGCGCAAGGGCGCGCCGGTCATCATCGAGGTCGGTGGGCGCGACATGGAGAACGGCGTCGTCAGCCTGCTGCGCCGCGACCGGCTGTGGGACGAGGCGACCGGCAAGCCCGCCTTCCAGACCCCGACGAAGGAAATCGCCGGCCAGACCGTAGCCGACATTCTCGCAGATATGCAGGCCGCGCTGCTCACCCAGGCGGCGGAGCGGCGCGAGGCGAACGTCACGCGCGGCGTCACCTCGTTCGAAGCGGTGGAAGCGCACTTTACGGGCTCGCGCTACCCAGGCTGGGTCGAGGTGCAATGGGCGAAGCCCACCGGCGACGCGCTGGAAAAAGTGGTCGAACGGTTGAAGGCGCACAAGCTTACCATCCGCAACGTGCCGATGGATGCGGCGCCGGTCGACGCCAGTTGCGTGTTCACAGGCGAGCCGGCGGTGGAGCGGATCCTGATCGGCAAGGCCTACTAGCTTGATCTTCGGTTAGAGTTCGCCGAGACAGGGGGCATGAGAACACTTCCCCTGCTCGCCGCGGTTCTGATGGCCGCGCCCGTCGCCGCCCAGACCGCCGCTCCGGTTGCCGACCCCGCCGCCAGTGTCTCGCAGGAGCGCCTGCGGGCCGATGTCGAGAAACTCGTGAGCTTCGGCACGCGCCATACGATGTCCGCGCAGGACGATCCGCAGCGCGGCATCGGCGCGGCGGTCGATTGGGGGCTGGCCGAATTCCGGCGCATCTCCGCCGCGTGCGGCGACTGCCTCGAAGTGATCGCGCCCGAGACGATGGTCGAGGGTCGCCGCATTCCCAGCCCCATACGCCTGCGCAATGCCGTCGCCATCCAGCGGGGCACCGAGCGGCCGAACGAGGTCGTGATCGTGCAGGGCCATATCGACAGCCGGGTGACCGATGTGATGGATTTCACCAGCGACGCGCCCGGCGCGAACGACAATGCATCGGGCACCGCGCTGGCGATCGAGGCGGCGCGCGTGCTCAGCAAGAACCGCTATCCTGTGACAATCGTCTACGGCCTGCTCTCGGGCGAGGAACAGGGATTGTATGGCGGGCAGTTGCTGGCCGACTATGCGGAAGCGCAGGGCTGGCAGGTCAAGGCCGTGCTCAACAACGACATCGTCGGCGGCAGCTGCGGCAGCGACGGGCTGTGCGACGACGACCACGTCCGCGTCTTCTCCGAAGGACCGCGCGCCGATCTCGATGATACGCTGCGGGCCGCCCAGCGACGCGAAGGGGGCGAGAACGACACGCCGGGCCGCAATCTCTCGCGCTATATCGACAGCCTCGCCGAACGTTCGCAAGGCGGGCTCGACGTGCGGCAGGTCTGGCGCGCGGACCGGATGGGGCGGGGCGGCGATCAGATCCCCTTCCTCGAAAAGGGCTATCCCGCCGTGCGCATCTCGGTCGCGATCGAGGATTACGAGCATCAGCACCAGGACCTGCGCACCGAAGACGGCGTGACCTATGGCGATACGGTAAACGAGATGGACTTTCCCTATCTCGCCAAGGTGACGCAGCTTAATGTTCGCGCGCTCGATGCGCTGGCCCGCTCGCCCGCGCCGCCGGCCTCCAGCGCGGAAGCCGCCGTCCAGACCTTCACCGATGTCAGCTGGACGTCGGTGCCGGGCGCGATCGGCTACACGGTGTGGCAGCGTCGGACCGACGAACCTTACTGGCGCGAGGATCCGGTGATCGAGAACGTGGTCGCCACCAGCGCCCGGCTCGAAGGGGTGCGCGGCGACGACTGGATCTTCGGCGTCAGCGCCACCGGGGCGGACGGCACGCGCAGCCCGGTTTCCAGCGCGGTCCCGGCAGGCCAATTCGCGCCGGTGCCCGCGGCGGAGGATGACAGCGAGTAGGCCCGTCCCCATATGGGCGGCATGACAGAACAGAACACCAGGCGGGGGAAGCAGGGGCTTCCCTCGACAACAGAAATACTCGAATTCATCCAGACCGCCGACGGACCCGCGGGCAAGCGCGAGATCGCCAAGGCGTTCGGCATCAAGGGGCAGGACAAGATCGCGCTGAAGAAGCGCCTCAAGGACATGGCCGAAGAGGGCCTGATCGACGGTCGCAAGACTGCCTATCACCGCATGGGCGGCGTGCCGAAGGTGACCGTCCTCAAGGTCGTCGAGATCGAGGACGGCGAACCGATTGCCGAACCTGAAACCTGGCCCGAGGATGCGCCCGGTAAGCCCCCGCGTCTGACGGTGAAGGAAGGCAAGAAAGTTACGGCGCTGAAACGCGGCGATCGCTTCCTCGCTCGCACCGAGGAGAAGGGCAAGGGCTGGGTCGCCCATCCGATGAAGAAGCTGCCCGCGCGAACCGAGGGCCTGATGGGCGTCGTCGAGTTCGACGGCAGCGGCGAGCCCTGGCTCGCACCGGTAGACAAGCGGGTGCGCAATTCCGCGCCCATCTCCGATCTCGGCGGGGCCGAGGAGGGCGAACTGGTACTTTGCGAGCGGACGGGCAAGTCCGCGCGGTCTTCAATCAAGGTGGTCGAGGTGATCGGCGATCCGCTGGCGCCGGGCAGTTTCAGCCTGATCGCCATCGCCAAGCACGGCATCCCGCATATCTTCCCGCAGGAAGCGCTGGACGAGGCGCAGGCGGTCACCGACCTGCCGCTTAGCGAAGACAAGCGCGAGGATTTGCGCGACGTGCCCATCGTCGCCATCGATCCGGCCGATGCGCGCGACCACGACGATGCGATCTGGGCCGAACCGGATGGCGAAGGCGGCTACCGTGCGATCGTCGCCATCGCCGATGTGAGCTATTACGTCCGCCCCGGCGGCGCGCTCGACCGCGAGGCGCGGAAGCGCGGCAATTCGGTCTATTTTCCCGACCGTGTCGTGCCGATGTTGCCCGAGATCCTCAGCGCCGACATCTGCTCGCTGGTCGAGGACGAGGACCGTGCGGCGATGGCCTGCCACCTGCATATCGCGGCAGACGGCACGATCGCCAAATGGCGCTTCACCCGCGCCATCGTGCGCCTTGCGGCGAACATCGCCTATGAGGATGCCCAGAAGGCCATCGACGACGACAGCGCGCCCGAGAATCTGAAAAATCTGTGGGGCGCGTGGGACTTGCTGTTCAAGGCGCGCAACGCCCGCGATCCGCTCGATCTCGACATGCCCGAACGGCAGGTGAAGCTGAACGACAAGGGCCGCATCGCCGAGATCGCCTTGCGCGAGAGGCTCGACGCGCACCGCGTGGTCGAGGATTTCATGATCGCCGCCAATGTCGCGGCGGCCAAGGCGCTCGAGGCGAAGAAGGCCCCGGTCGTCTACCGTGTGCATGAGGTGCCGAGCCGCGAGAAGCTGATCGCGTTCCGCGATTACATCCAGACCCAGGGGCGCAAGTTCGCCATGGGTCAGGTCATTACCCCGGGCCTGTTCAACCGGATGATCAAGGACATCGCCGATCCGGCCGAGAAGGCGCTGATCATGGAAGCGGTGCTGCGCAGCCAGACGCAGGCCTATTACGGGCCGACCAATGCGGGGCATTTCGGCTTGGCGCTCGGCAGCTATGCCCATTTCACTTCGCCCATTCGCCGCTATGCCGACCTGCTGGTCCACCGCGCGCTGGTCGATGCTTACGGTTTGGAACAGCCGAAGGCGAAGGGCGACGTCCCGGACGGCACGGGCCTTTCCGAGCGCGACAGGACAGCGCTTGGCCAGATCACCGATGCCATCAGCCAGACCGAACGCCGCGCCATGGAGGCCGAGCGTGACACGATCGACCGCTATGTCGCGGCCTATCTGGCCGAGCGGGTCGGGGAGACTTTCAAGACCCGCATTACCGGGGTGCAGGGCTTCGGCTTCTTCGCCACCATCGAGGGGCTGGGCGGCGACGGGCTGGTGCCGGTTTCGACGCTGGGCCGTGAATATTTCCGTTACGAGGAAGCGGCGCGCACGCTGGTTGGCGAGAGCAGCGGCACGCAATATGCCGTGGGCGACCGGCTCGAACTCAAGCTGGCGGAAGCCAATGCGCTGACCGGCGCGCTAAAGTTCGAAGTGCCGGATAGCGAAGGCAAGCCGGTCGAAAAGCGCGGCCATCGTCCGCCGCCCAAGAAGAAGCCCGAAAAGGGGCAGAGCGGCCCGCGCCAGAGCCATGCGCCGAACAAGCGCGGCCGGCCCGGCAATATTCGCCACCAGGGCCGCAAGCGCAAATAGCGGAACGCACCGGGTCGCCGGGCGCTTGATGGGCAAAGGAGACTTCCATGCTCAAGCCCGGCGACACCGCCCCCGACCTCGACCTGCCGCTCACCATCGATGCGCGCTTCAAACTGTCCGACCAGAGCCCCGACCAGTTCACCATGCTGGTGTTCTATCGCGGCAAGCACTGCCCGATCTGCAAGAAATACCTCACCGAAATCGGCAGCCGCCTGCGCGAGATCACCGATCGCGGGGTGAACGTGTTCGCCGTCTCGATGGATAACGAGGAGCGTGCGATGGTGGTCGACCGCGAATGGGACACGGGCGATCTCCCGCTGGTCTACGACATGAGCGAGGACATGGCCCGCGAGTGGGGCCTGTTCATTTCGAGCAAGCGCGAAGGCAGCGACGAGCCCGAGAGGTTCTCCGAACCCGGCCTGTTCCTAATTCGGCCCGATGGCAGCGTGTATTTCGTGCAAACGCAGAGCGCGCCGTTCACGCGCCCCGACCTCGATCAGTTGATGGACGGCATCGATATCATCAAGAAGAACGATTACCCGCCGCGCGGCATGGCGACCTGAACCACGGGCGGCTCAGGCCAGTTCGTCGATCTGTTCGCGCGAAAGGCTGCCGGGGATGAGATAAAGCGGGCAGGGCAGCTCGGTTGCATGGGCGGCGAAATAGCTCACCAGCGGCCCCGGCCCGCCATCCAGCCCCACGCCCAGCACCAGTGCGGCGACTTCCTCGTTTTCCTCGAGATAGCGGCGCACCACGTCCACCGCCGCGCCGGGACGGACCGCGATGATCGGCATCTTGCCCATCTCGCCGAAGATGTTGCCGGCGGCGTTGTTGGCCATCACCTCGGCCCGGTCGCGCGCTTCCTGCTCTATCGTCGCCTGCACGCTGCCGAAGGCGTTGAACGTCTGCTGCGGCACGAGGGCGAGGATATGCACCGATCCGCCGGTCTTCACCGCGCGCAGCGAGGCGAAGCGCAGCGCGCTCTTGGCTTCCTCGGTCTCGTCCATCACCACGAGATAGATACGCATGGGGCGGGTTCCTCTCCTGCAACCGGCGTACCCGGTCGCGCCTATTGTGCGCAAGCACCTTGCGAAGGCACATCAGATTGGCCAGAGGCACAGGACACTCTTCCGCAGCCAGGACGTAACGTCGCCCATGCCCACGCCGATCAAGATGCCCGCCCTTTCGCCCACCATGGAGGAAGGCACGCTCGCCAAATGGCTGGTCAAGCCCGGCGACACGATCTCCGCCGGCGACATCATGGCCGAGATCGAGACCGACAAGGCGACGATGGAGTTCGAGGCGGTCGATGAGGGCACGCTCGCCTCCATCGCGGTCGAGGCGGGGACGGACGGTGTGAAGGTCGGCACCGTCATCGCCATGCTCGCCCTGGAAGGCGAGGACGTGGATGAAGCGGCGAAGGCTGCGCCGTCTAACGACGCGGCGAACGAGGCGGCCGCGAAGGAAGAGCGCGAGGAGAAGGTCGCGGGAGAGGAACGGCGGAACGAACCCGATCCCGCTCAGGCTGAGCCTGAAAAAGGCCGTGCGCCGACGGGCAATGCGAAGTCCGGTGACGGCCCTTCGACCGATTCAGGGAGAGCGGACGGGGGGGACAGGATCATTGCCTCGCCCCTCGCCAAGCGGATCGCCGAGCAGAAGGGCATCGATCTTTCGCAAATCACCGGCTCCGGCCCGCGCGGGCGGATCGTCAAGGCCGATGTCGAGAACGCCGAACCGGGCAAGGCGCCTGCCGAACCTGCCGCCGGCAAGACCGATGGCTTGGGCGAGATGGACGCGCCGCGCACGCCCAGCAGAACGCCGGCCGAAAGCGAATTTGGCGCGCCCTACGAAGCGCAGAAGCTCAACAATGTCCGCAAGGTGATCGCCCGCCGCCTGACCGAGGCGAAGCAGACGATCCCGCACATTTACCTCACGGTGGACGTGCGCCTCGATGCCCTGCTCAAGCTGCGCGGAGAGCTCAATGCCAGTCTCGAGGCGGATGGGGTGAAGCTGTCGGTCAACGACCTGCTGATCAAGGCGCTGGCTCGGGCGTTGCAGCGCGTGCCGAAATGCAATGTCAGCTTTCAGGGCGACGAACTGCACCAGTACAGCCGCGAGGATATCTCGGTCGCCGTTGCCGCACCTTCGGGCCTTATCACGCCGATCATCGTCGATGCCGGGCGCAAGGGCCTCGCGCAAATATCGTCCGAGATGAAGGAACTTGCCGGTAAGGCGCGCGACGGCAAGTTGCAGCCGCACGAATATGAGGGCGGCACCGCCAGCCTCTCCAACCTAGGCATGTTCGGCACCAAGCAGTTCGACGCGGTGATCAACCCGCCGCAGGCGATGATCCTCGCCGTCGGCGCGGGCGAACAGCGCCCCCACGTGATCGACGGCGCGCTCGGCATCGCCACCGTGATGAGCGCCACCGGCAGCTTCGACCACCGCGCCATCGACGGCGCCGACGGCGCGACGTTGATGCAGGCGTTCCAGCAGCTATGCGAAAACCCGATGGGGTTGGTGGTTTGATTAGGGCCGAGACACTATGATCTGTGATCCTTGGTAGGCATAATTAAGGCCCAGTGAGCGTGCATGCCTTATAATTAGAGTTACGCTGATATGGGCCGGAAGAGAAGCAATTGTCCTCCGTACTTGTCCTCCGGAAAGGCGTAATACTTTTGCACTAAACATTTTATTGAAATAAGACATTCTTAATCCTTAGTTTTCATTTTCGTCTCCTTAGGTGTTGACGATGTATTCGTTATACCAGTTAAGCAGATTCGCTCGCAATATAAAAGTAACTGCACCATGAATAACCATGAACCCCAAATCCGCGTCACCGCCATGCCGACCGACATGAACCCCTATGGCGGGGTGTTCGGCGGGTGGTTGATGAGCCAGATGGCTTTGGGCGTAGGCTCGCTTGCCAGCCGGGTGGGCGAGGGACGGGCGAATGTCGTCGCGGCCAGTGATTTCGGCTTTCCCGCCGCGATGAAGCTGGGTGACGAGCTCAACATCTATTGCGAGATCGTGCGCGAGGGGAACACCTCGATCACCATCGCGGCTGAAGGCATTGCCCGCGCTCGCCACGGTGAAGAGACGACGCTGGTGTGTAAGGGCACCTTCGTGTTCGTGCTGGCCGACGATGAAGGCAATCCGCGCCCGGTGCGGGCCGCGGGGCAGGCGGCGGCGAACGATCAAGCCGGTTCTGTCTAGAACCTAGATATGAATTCCGTTCGGGCTGAGCTTGTCGAAGCCCTGCTCTCGTAACTGGGGCGCGGTGGAAGAAGTCAAAGACAGCCCTTCGACAAGCTCAGGGCGAACGGAACTGAATGGAGTCTTACGTGGCTGACAATTACGACGTCATCGTTCTCGGCAGCGGCCCCGGCGGGTATGTCGCGGCAATCCGCTGCGCGCAGCTCGGGCTGAAGACGGCGATCGTGGAGCGCGAACTGCTCGGCGGAATTTGCCTCAACTGGGGGTGCATTCCCACCAAGGCGCTGCTCCGCTCGGCCGAGATCAAGCATTACATGGATCATGCAAGCGATTACGGCCTGAAGGTCGCCGGCGCGATCGAGGCGGATCTGGAGGCGGTGGTGAAGCGCAGCCGCGGCGTCGCCAAGCAGCTCAATCAGGGCGTCACCCACCTGATGAAGAAGAACGGCATTACCGTTCACATGGGCGAGGGCACGCTGACCGGCCCGACCAGCCTGACCGTGAAGGGGGAGAAGGGCGAGGAGAAGCTCACCGCCAAGCACGTCATCGTGGCCACCGGCGCCCGCGCCCGCGACCTGCCCTTCGCCCCGGCCGACGGCAAGCGGGTGTGGACCTATCGCACCGCCATGACGCCGCCGGAAATGCCAGAGAAGCTGCTGGTAATCGGCAGCGGTGCGATCGGGATCGAGTTCGCCAGCTTCTACAACGACATGGGCGCCGAGGTGACGGTGGTCGAAATGCTCGACCGGGTCGTGCCGGTCGAGGACAAGGACGTCTCCGCCTTTCTCGAAAAGAGCCTGACCAAGCAGGGCATGACGATCATGACCGGCGCCGGGGTCGATAACATCACGGTCTCCGATGGCGGCGTGAAGGCGAAGATCAAGGATGCCAAGGGCAAGGTCTCCGAGCAGGAGTTCACCCATTGCATCGTCGCCATCGGCATCGTGGCGAATACCGAGAATATCGGCTTGGAAAAGCTGGTCGAGATGGAAAAGGGCTTCATCCAGATCGACGAATTCGGTCGCACGAAGTCCAAAGGGCTGTGGGCGATCGGCGATTGCACGCCCGGCCCGTGGCTGGCGCACAAGGCGAGCCACGAAGGCGTCACCTGCGCCGAGGCGATCGCGCAGGAACTCGGCAACAAGGACGTCCATCCCCACCCGCTCGACCGGGCGAGCATTCCGGGCTGCACCTACTGCCATCCCCAGATCGCCAGCGTCGGCCTGACCGAGGCGAATGCGAAGGACGCAGGGCATGCGGTGAAGGTCGGCACCTTCCCCTTCATCGGCAACGGCAAGGCCATCGCGCTGGGCGAGGCGGAAGGCTTCATCAAGACCGTGTTCGACGCAAAGACCGGCGAATTGCTGGGCGCCCACATGATCGGCGCCGAAGTCACCGAACTGATCCAGGGCTATACGCTGGGCAAAACGCTCGAGACGACCGAGGCGGAGCTGATGAACACCGTCTTCCCGCACCCGACCCTGTCGGAAATGATGCACGAAAGCGTCCTCGCGGCGTATGGCAAGGCCCTGCATATCTAGCGCGTAGTCTTCGGAAATACATCGTACCGCCGAATTGCGGCTCTGGTGCAGGGCGCTTCGTCGCCTTGCGCGGAAACGCTTTGGTTACTCCGCCGTTAACGATTGGAGGAGACCAGCGATGGAATACGAAATTCACGACGATCCGCAGGGCGAGGACGATCTTCCCGAAGGCGACCGCGATGGTGGTATCACCGAAGATCATATCGCGCTCAAGAACCAGTCGAGCGTCGACGCCGAGGACTATCCGATCGAGGACCGCAAGGCCCAGTCGCTCGTGACCCCCAAACAGCAACGCTGACCGGCAATGATCTGCTTGATCGTGAAGGGCGGCACGTCGCGGCCGCCCTTTGCATTTCAAGCGCTGCCAATTGTCCCGACACCTACCCCTGCAGGAGCCGCCTGTGACGATTACCGTCAACGACAAACAATACGACCTTCCCGACGATCCGCGCGTCAGCCTGCTCGATTTCCTGCGCCGGGATATCGGGCTGACCGGCACCAAGAAGGGCTGCGATCACGGGCAGTGCGGGGCGTGCACGGTTCTGGTCGGCGGCATGCGGATCAATTCCTGCCTCACCCTGGCGGTAATGCACGATGGCGACAGCGTGCAGACGATCGAGGGTATCGGGACCGAAACCGATCCCAGCCCGCTCCAGCGCGCCTTTCTCGAGCATGACGGGTATCAGTGCGGCTATTGCACGCCGGGGCAGATCTGCTCGGCCACGGCGCTGCTCGACGAGATCGCCAACAACTGGCCGAGCGATGCCAGCGACGATCTCGAAGCGGCGATCGACCTGACCGACGAGGAAATCCGCGAGCGCATGAGCGGCAATCTGTGCCGCTGCGGCGCTTATGTGAACATCGTGGCCGCTATCAAGGCCGCGGCGAAGGAGATGGCGGCATGAGGCCATTCGACTATCAACGCGCCGAACGCCTCGAACACGCTTCGCAGCTGACGAGGCCCGAGGGTGGGCGGTCCATCGCCGGCGGCACCAATCTGCTCGACCTGATGAAACTGCAGGTGGAAACGCCCGATACGCTGGTCGACATAAGCCGGCTGCCGATGGCCGGGATCGAGGATACCGACGATGGCGGTCTGCGCATCGGCGCACTTGCCTCGAACACGGCGACTGCAGTGCATCCGCGCGTAAAGGCGGACTATCCGGTGCTGGCGCGCGCGATCCTGGCGGGGGCGACGCAGCAATTGCGCAACAAGGCGACCACCGGAGGCAATCTGTGCCAGCGGACCCGGTGCTATTACTTCACCCAGATCAACCAGCCCTGCAACAAGCGTGAGCCGGGCTCGGGCTGCGGCGCGATCGACGGCATTGCCCGCATTCACGCGATCCTCGGCACCAGCGACCAGTGCATCGCCACCTATCCGGGCGACATGGCAGTGGCGCTGGCCGCGCTCGATGCGACAGTCGAAATTGCGGGCGAGGGCGAACGCACCCGCAGGGTTCCGGTGCGCGATTTCCATTGCCTGCCCGGTGATACGCCGTGGCGCGACAACGTGCTGGAAGACGGCGAGATCATCACCGGGGTAACGCTGCCCGCACCGGTTGGCGGAACGCAGATCTATCGCAAGGTGCGCGAACGATCCTCTTATGCCTTCGCGCTCGTTTCGGTGGCGGCGATCGTCGAGATGGACGGCGACCTGATCTCGCGCGCGGACCTCGCTTTCGGGGGCGTCGCGCACAAGCCATGGCACGATCCGCGCCTGTCCGACCATCTGGTCGGCAGCGTGCCGTCCGCCGAACTGTTCGACAAGGCCGCCGACATCCTGCTCGATACCGCGCAGGGATATGGCGAGAACGACTTCAAGATACCGCTGGCGCGCCGGACCCTGTCCGCAGTGCTCGCCCACGCGACGGGAACCAAGATATGACAGCCAAACTCAAGCAGGACGAGCCTGATACCCGCAACATCCTCGACACGATGAAGCAGGGCGTGATCGGCAAGCCAATCCCGCGCGTCGAGGGGCTGGCCAAGGTTACGGGTACCGCGACCTATGCCGCGGAATACAAGATCGACGGATGCCTCGAAGGGGTGATGATCCAGGCGCCCTTCGCCAAGGGAACCGTGACCGCGATCGACACCGACGCCTTGCTGGCCATGCCCGGCGTCGTCGCCGTGATCGAAGACCCGCGCCAGACGGCCCGTGCCGCGCAGGGCACCGCGAACGAGGCACCGGTGCAGGAACCGATGACGGTGACCTATTACGGCCAGCCGGTCGCGCTGGTCGTCGCCGAGACGTTCGAGGATGCGCGCAACGCCGCCGCGCAGGCGAAGCTGACCTACGACATCGAACAGGTGGGCAGCTTCGATCCCCAGGACGTGGAAGCGGAGGTGCAGGAAGACAGCGCGACCCGTCAGGGTGATCTGGCGCATGCCGTCAAGACGGCGGCGCATGCCATCGATACGACCATCCACACCGAGGGCCATGCATCGGCCGCGATGGAGCCGCATGGCAGCATCGCCGAATGGGACGGACGGAATCTCACCGTCTACGCGTCCCTCCAGATGCTCAACTACAACATCACCGAACTGGCGGATTCCCTGGATCTGGAAGAGGATCGGGTCCGTCTCGTCTCGCGCTATGTCGGGGGCGGGTTCGGGTCGAAACTGGGAGTCAGTGAAGACGTCGTTGCGGCCTCGCTCGCGGCGATGCAGTTGAACCGGCCGGTCCGGGTCGTCATGACGCGCCAGCAGGTGTTTCAGACCGTCATGCGCCGTTCGGAATCCGCCCAGCGCTTCCGGTTTGCGGCCGATAGCGAGGGGACCCTGTCCGGCTTCGGGCACGAGGCGCGCGTCTCCAACCTGCCGCAGGAAAGTTTCGCCGAACCCGTACTGCAATCGAGCGACTTCCTCTACAAAGGCGAAAACCGGCTGCTCGAACTTGAGGTCGCGCGCATCCACCGCATGACCGCCGGCTCGGTCCGCGCGCCGGGCGAGGCGATCGGCATGCCCGCGCTCGAGATCGCGATGGACATGTTGGCGGAAAAGGCCGGGGTCGACCCGGTCGAGCTGCGCATCAGGAACATTCCTGACAAACACCCGGCGAACGGCAAGCCGTTCTCGTCGCACAAGCTGGAAGAGGCGCTGCGGCAGGGTGCCGAGGCGTTCGGCTGGGACGGTGCGAACCGCGCGCCCCGGCAGACGCGCGACGGCGAATGGTGGATCGGAACCGGCATGGCGAGTGCTGCGCGCGTGCACAACGTGTCGAAGGCGCAGGTCCGCGTCGTCCTCGCGGCGGACGGTACCGCGCGCGTGGAAACCGATATGACCGATATCGGCACCGGCACCTACACGATTCTGGCACAGGTCGTGGGCGAGATGCTTGGCCTCGAAACGGACAAGGTGCTGGTCAGCCTGGGCGATACCGCGTTTCCACGCGGATCGGGCTCGGGCGGAAGCTGGGGCGCCGCCTCGGTCGGCTCGGCCGCCTTCGTCGCCTGCAATGCCGTGCGCGATGCCCTGTGCGAGAAAGCCGGCATCAACACCGACGACGCCGAGTTCAAGGATGGCCGGCTGAACGGCGGAAAGACGTTTTCCGACATCCTTGACGGGACGGAAATCGATCGGACCGGCGAATATGAGCCGGGTGACATCTCTGAGGACTACGTCGCGTCGGGCTTCGGCGCTTTCTTTGCCGAGGTGCGGGTGAACCGCTTCACCGGCGAAACGCGGGTGACCCGGATGCTCGGCGCGTTCGGCTTCGGCCGGGTGCTGAACGAGAAGACCGCCCGTTCGCAATGCCTCGGCGGCATCACCTGGAGCATCGGTGCGGCCCTGACCGAGGCCTTGCTGTTCGACCCGAAGGATGGCCATGTCGTCAACCAGGACCTCGCCGAATATCACGTGCCGGTCTGCCGCGACGTGCCGGACTGCGAGGTCATCATGGTGGACGAGCGCGATCCCGCCGCCAGCCCCATCCAGGCAAAGGGAATCGGCGAACTGGGTATGTGCGGCGGCGCAGGGGCCATCGCCAACGCGATCTACAACGCCTGCGGTGCGCGCGTCCTCACTCTGCCGATGACGCCCGATCGCGTGATCGCAGCCATGCCGGATTGATGGGTGACGGCGGTGTAGCGGCCGCCCGGCTTGCGTTTCGTTATTTGGCTCGATCCGCC
The DNA here is from genome assembly GCA_947501005.1 of uncultured Erythrobacter sp. Classification (GTDB taxonomy): domain Bacteria; phylum Pseudomonadota; class Alphaproteobacteria; order Sphingomonadales; family Sphingomonadaceae; genus Qipengyuania. The sequence continues at coordinate 1,231,372 of CANMTU010000001.1, forward strand.
GGTATATCGGGCAGGCGCGCGATTAGGGCGGGGGTGGTTCTGGCAACCGTCCCATCGCGGCGTACGCGGGCCAATTCGAGAAGCGGGCGAAGCCGCGATTGTCGATCATGATGGGTTCGACTTGTTCTGCGATCGTCGCCACTTCCTCTGGCGGCGGGACATTATAGGCGCGAACCCAAACCAGCGCCCAGTTCACGATTTCGGGGAACACGGCGGTGCTATCCGTAGCTTCGCGTTGTGCCAAGGAAACCGCCGGTCAGTGTTTAGCTCAGTTCCATTAAAGCCTATGCTGTGACAATCCCCCAAGGCGCGTTACGCAGCGAAAGCCGCATCATTCGTATGCATTGCTCGGGTCACGACGCCCGCCTTTGTCCCGGCTAGCTTTGCCGCCAATCCGGCGACCTCCTCGGACCATCCGTAGCGTTTGGTCGCCATGCTGTGCATCGTATCCTTCATCGGTAAGTGGGGGGGGTGTCATCCGCATGGATTAGTCCGGGTTGCACGATGTTGTTCGTAATCCCCCGTACCCTGAAATCGGGCGCCAGTTCGCGTGCCATGCCCTGCAGGGCCGACTTGTAGAGCGTGTAGGACGCATTGCCGAGAACCGGCGTGCGGTCGCCGTTCACCGAACCGATCGTGATGATCGGCCCGCCCTTGGGTATGGATCGCACCGCCACCCACGCCAGATAGGACGCGTGGACGTTGACTCGAAGCAACCGATCGATCGATCCTCGTCGGTGATAGTCGATAGGCACCTCATCCTACCGCGGCAGCATCCACAAGCAGCCGTCCCACTATAAATATCACCCAAGTCTGACACCGAACCGTCATAGCGGCTTCGGAATGTAACTTCGGATTGCCAGAAGCGTCGCGAATGGGAGACCTTCGATGACGCAACTGGATTACGCCGGGCAGGCAAAGGCCCGCTCGAAGACGAACAAGCAGGTCGGCCCCTCGGGCGCGCCGCGGCGGCGCTATCGGGCGATATGGATTTCGGATGTGCACCTTGGCACGCGCGGCTGCGCCGACGAGATGCTGATCGATTTCCTCGACCATTGCGACAGCGACACGCTCTATCTCGTCGGCGATATCATCGACGGGTGGCGGATGAAGCGCCGCTTCTATTGGCCCGAACGCCACAACGCGATCGTGCGGCGGGTCATGAAACGGGCCAAGCGCGGCACGCGGGTCGTCTATATCCCTGGCAATCATGACGAGATGTTCCGCCAGTTCTCCGGAATGGATTTCGGCGGCGTCGAGATCCGCCGGTCGGCGCGTCATGTTACCGCCGACGGGCGCCGCCTTCTGGTCCTCCACGGTGACGAGTTCGACGCGGTGGTGATGGGGCATCGCTGGCTCGCCTTCCTCGGCGACGCGGCGTATAATTTCCTGCTGACGCTGAACGTGATCATCCATGCCGGGCGACGCAGGCTGAACCTCCCGTTCTGGTCGCTTTCCAAGCATGCCAAGCACAAGGTGAAGGACGCGGTCGCCCTCATCGGCCGGTTCGAGGAAACCGTCGCGACCGCTGCGCGCAAGCACGGCGTCGACGGCGTCGTCTGCGGCCATATCCACACCGCCGAGACCCGCGATTTCGACGGCATCGCCTATTACAACGATGGCGACTGGGTGGAAAGCTGCACCGCCTTGGTCGAGCATGCGGACGGCCGCATGGAAATCCTGCACTGGGCCGACGAGATCGCGGCCCGCAGCGTCACCCCCTTCAGAAAGGCCGCATGATGCGTATCGCAATCGTTTCCGATGCCTGGACCCCGCAGGTCAACGGCGTGGTCCGAACCCTTGAGGCGACGCGTGCCGCGCTTGAAACGCGCGGTCACGTGGTCCGGATCATCGGGCCGGATCGCTTTCCTTCGCTGCCATGCCCGACCTATCCCGAAATCCGCCTCGCCCTCGCGGGCAAGGTCAGGATCGCACAGCATATCGAGGGGTTCGCGCCGGATGCGCTGCATATCGCGACCGAAGGCCCGCTCGGCTGGGCGGCGCGGCGCTGGGCGAAGAAGCGAAGGCTTCCCTTCACCACCGCCTTCCACACGCACTTTCCCGAATATGTCCGCCGCCGGACCGGTTTGAGCCCCGCCTTCATCTGGAAGCTGATGCGCCGGTTCCACGGCCCCTCGAGCGCGGTGCTGTGCGCGACCCCCACTTTGGCGAGCGAGCTTGCCTCGCGCGGGATCGGGCACTCTCACCGCTGGGGCCGCGGCGTCGACCTGACGGCCTTCTCGCCCCACGGCCCGCTCGACGATGGCATGGTCGCCGCGGCGGGGCTGCAACGGCGGCTGCTTTATGTCGGGCGGCTCGCGCCGGAAAAGAATCTCGATGCGTTCCTTTCACTGCCCACCGCCGCGGCCAAGTTCGTGATCGGGGATGGGCCGCAGCGCGCCGAACTCGAGCGCCGCTACCCCACCGCGCATTTCCTCGGCTGCCGGACGGGCGAGGCATTGGCCGCCGCCTATCGGACGGCGGACGTCTTCGTGTTTCCCAGCCTTACGGACACGTTCGGCCTGGTGATGATCGAGGCTCTGGCCAGCGGCACCCCGGTGGCCGCGTTCGATGCGATGGGACCCCGCGACGTGCTCGACCGCAGCGTGGGCGCGACCGGCCCCGATCTTGCGGCCAATATCGAACGCGCCGCCACCCGCGACCGCGCCGCCTGCGCCCGCTACGCGCAGAGCTTCACCTGGGATGCGGCGACCGACCAGTTCGAACGCGCGCTGCGCATCTTCGCGGAAGAGCGCGCAGGCTCGCCAGCCTTGCGATCCGCGTGAGGAGGAGGGGCCTTCCTGCCGAAGATGGGACGGCTATGTTATCCATAGCCAATTTGCGTTGCAGTCACGCGAATGTCTCAAAAATCTCTTAAGGGCTTTTTCGAACCGGGGGCGGGGGTCCTGTTGCCGGGCTGAATTTACCTAGGGGTCTGACAGATGGTTGCGAACACTTCCGCGCGCGTTTTCTTCAACGAAATCCATTATGACAATGCCGGAACCGACACTGGCGAGTTCATCGAGATCGCCAATCCCGGCGGGCAGGACCTGACCGGCTGGAGCGTGGTGGTTTACAACGGTTCGAACGGCACGCCTTACGATACCACCGCGCTTTCGGGCAGCGACCCGTTCGTGGCGGTGACCTTTCCCGGCAACGGCCTCCAGAACGGGGCGCCCGACGGTTTCGCGCTGATCGATCCGGCCGGCGCGGTCGTAATGTTCCTGTCCTACGAAGGGACGTTCACTGCAGTCGGCGGCGCGGCCGACGGCTTGCAGAGCACGGACATCGGCATCGCCGAAACCGGAGAGACGCCGATCGGCCATTCCCTGCAGCTGACCGGCAGCGGCAGCACCTATGGCGACTTCGTCTGGGCGGGCGCCTCGGCCAACACGGCGGACGGGGCCAATACCGGCCAGACCTTCGGCGATACCCCGCCGCCGCCGCCCCCTCCGCCGCCGGCCGCAAGCGAAGCGGCGAACATCTTCTTCAACGAATTCCATTACGACAATGCCGGAAGCGATGTCTGTGAAGCAATCGAGCTTGCCGGCAGGGCGGGAACCGACCTGACCGGCTGGTCCATCGCGCTGTACAACGGCAATGGCGGCGGGGTTTACGGCACGATCGCGTTGTCGGGCATCATTCCCGATCAGGACGACGGGTTCGGCACGCTCAGCTTTGCTGCCGGCGGCCTGCAGAACGGCGCGCCCGACGGCTTCGCTCTCGTCGCGCCCGATGGTACCGTGGTACAATTCCTGTCCTACGAAGGGACGCTGACGGCGACCGACGGGCCGGCGGCAGGTCTCACCAGCACCGATGTCGGCGTCGAGGAGCCGGGCAGCCCGGAAGGCTTCTCGCTCCAGCTCACCGGCACCGGCTCGACCTATGAAGATTTCAGCTGGGCCGGCCCGGTCGGCGACAGCTTCGGCGCGGTGAATGGCGGGCAGGACTTCGTCGCGCCCAATCCCAATGGCAGCTTCTATGTCGACGATGCGGCAGTCGCGGAAGGCGATAGCGGGACGAGCGATCTCGTCTTCACCGTGCGTCGGACCGGCGGCAGCGAAGGCGAAGTCAGCGTTTCGTACGACGTGGTCTTCGGCGGGGGCGCGCAATCGGCCAATGCGGCCGATCTTGTTGGCCCCCTGTCGGGCACCGTCACCTTCGCCGCCGGCCAGACGAGCGCGACGATCACGCTCGCGATCGCGGGCGATACGCTGCCCGAGCCGACCGAAGTCCTCACTCTCGAACTGCGTGATCCGACCGGCGGCGCTGACATTCGCGATGGTACTGCCCAAGGCACGATCCTCAATGACGAGGTGCTCGACCTCGAGATCGGCGAGATCCAGGGCGCGGGCCATCGCTCGATCTACGAAGGCAATCTGGTGACGACCACCGGCATCGTCACGGCGGTCGCATCGAACGGCTTCTACCTGCAGGATGTCGATGGCGACGGCAATGCGGCGACCTCGGATGCGCTGTTCGTCTTCACCCGCACCACGCCGGGCATCGTCGCCGGCGACGGTGTCACCGTGAGCGGAACGGTGAACGAATTCCTGCCCGGCGGCGACGAGACCAATCTCACCACCACCCAGATCGTCGACCCGGCGGTGACGGTCGAAAGCACCGGCAACGCGGTGCCGCAAGCCGTCCTGATCGGACCCGACGGCATCCTGCCGCCGACCGAGATCATCGACGATGACGGCCTGACCAGCTACGATCCCGCAACCGACGGAATCGACTTCTACGAGAGCCTCGAAGGCATGCGCGTCACCGTGCAGAACCCGGTCGCGGTCGATAGCACGAACAATTTCGGCGAAATCTGGACTGTGGCGAGCGACGGCGACGGCACGCTTGCCGCCAGCAACGTCTCGGATAGCGGGCTCGTCGTCATCGAAGGCGGCGACGGCGGGCTTGGCGTGTTCGACAGCGGTGCGGGGTCGGACTTCAATCCCGAACGCATCCAGATCGACGGCGGGTACACGCTGAACGGCGTGCGATACGAAACCCCGCAGGTCGATCCCGGCGCGCGGCTGAACGACGTTACCGGCGTCATCGACTACAGCTTCGGCAATTTCGAACTGCGGCCGACCGAAAACGTCACGGTCGCGGCGCCGAGTGCGAACACGGCAGAATTTTCGAACCTGATCGGCGCGGCGAACCAGCTGACGGTCGCGAACTACAACATCCTCAACTTCGACATCAACGAGGCGGATGGGGATACCGACATCGCCGATGGCCGCCTCGACGCGCTCGCCTTCGATATCGGCGTCGCGCTGAATGCGCCCGATATTGTGGTGCTTGAAGAAGTGCAGGACGACAGCGGTTCGATCAACGATGGCACGGTCAGCGCAGAGATGACGCTGCAGGCCTTGGCCGATGCGATCTACGACGAGACCGGCATCCGCTACTCCGTGCTCGACAATCCCTTCGTGGTCGACGGCGAGACAGGCGGCCAGCCGGGCGGCAACATCCGCGTCGCCTTCCTCTACCGCGACGATCGCGTCGATCTCGATCCGGCCTCGGTCTTCACGATCACCGACGATGCCTTCTCGCGCACGCCGCTCGTGGCGACCTTCGGCTTCAATGGCGAAGACGTGACGGTCATCGGCAACCACTTCACCTCGCTGATCGGATCGGACACGACCTTCGCCGCCAATCAGCCGCCCGAAATGGGCGGGGCGCTGCAACGGGCGGAACAGGCTGCGGCGCTCAATGCCTACGTCGAAGGTCTGCTGGCCGCCGATCCCGATGCGAACATTGTGGTCGCGGGCGACTTCAACGATTTCCAGTTCGAGGAGACGATGCAGATCGTCACCGGCCAGCTCGACTATGCCGACGGCATGGTGACGAGCGGAACCGATGTCGAACTCGCCAACCTCACTTACCTGCTGGAAGCAAGCGAACGGTACTCGATCCTGTTCGAGGGCAACGCCCAGCAGGTCGATCACATCCTGGCGAGCCGCAGCCTGCTTGACGGGGCGGCGTTCGATATCGTCCATCGCAACGTGCCGACCGCATCGGGCGTGTCCGACCATGATGCGGTGCTTGCCCGCTTCAATATCGGCGTGCAGGTGGCCGAGGGCGGCAACGGCGCCGACCTTATCGCGGGGAACAACGGCAACGATATCCTCTTCGGCGGCAATGGCGGCGACACGTTGACCGGGCTTGGCGGAAACGACGAACTGTTCGGCGGCAACGGCTCCGACGATCTGTTCGGCGGCGCGGGCAACGACCTGCTTGACGGCGGCAACGGCACCGACCTGCTCGACGGCGGGGCGGGCATGGATGTCCTTATCGGCGGCCGCGGCCGGGATACCTTCGTGTTGCATGCCGATGGCACCGCCAGGGACGCCGATGTGATCGGCGATTTCGGCAATGGGCCGGACGTAATCGTGATCGAGAATGGCGGCGCTATGGAGTTCGGCTTCATACAGAACGGTGCCGATACCGAAATCTATGCGGACGGGGTCCTGATCGCGACCGTGCTCGAAGCTGAGGCGAACGAAATCGAGGCCGCGACCGTTTACAATAGCGGGTCCGCTCTTGCCGCCGCCTTCGCGCCGGCGGACGATATCGGTTTCGTGTCGGCGGTGCGTTGGCAGGTAAGCCATCTTGTCCCGCTGGACGCGCTTCCGGAAGTCTATTGAGCTAGCGAAGGCGAGTTCTGATGTGGAGCTCGCCTTCGCCTTGAGTGATTACAGACGCACCGATTGAGTGGTCCGGATCTGAGTGAGTCCTGCCAAAGACATTAGGGATAGGGATGCGTCGGGTTCGTTTACGGACCTCGCAGTTTTTGCAGGCACAATATTTCAAAACAGACATTCAAGCGCGCCGCCGGAATCGGCCTATGCCGCATGAAAGCCATTAAGCTTACATCTTCGTACGATCGAAGCGCCGGCCTCCAGCTCTACTAAGAGGCACAGGTGCAGACCTATGCTTTGGGAGAACTAAGCGAGCATTTTCTCCGACGTCGGTCGAGTTCTGACGGTTAGTAGCGGCCGCTGGTGCTCCGTTCATTCTCATAGGAGAAGGCGAACCAGGGTTCAGTCATCGAGCGCCGGCGATTACAAAGCTTTATTGGCGAAGACGCTGGCTAAATCACCATGCCCGAAATGATTTCGCTCGGATTGTGAAGTTCCTGAACGGACGGAAGCGCGTTTGCTCAACCTGAGTTTGCCACTGCCCCATGCCAATGGGCCGCGTCGAAATGGTAAGGTGCTTCCTTGAGCGAGCCCCTATTCGTCCTGATAAACCGAGCAAGTCGCAAGCGCACCCGGCGAAGTTTCACAGTATCCAACTGTCTCTGACAGCAAGGGGAAGTAACACGCGAAAATGGACCATTCGTTTTCGACTAAGGCTGCCTTCAGAAATCCACCCCCACCCGAGCATAGAGAAAGCGTCCGTTGAACCCCGATGGGGAAAACGAACTATAGGGCAGGAAATAGCCAGTCAGGCCATAATTCGGTGTGTTTGGACCGCCAGGCTGGCCGAAGAACACCCGGTCGGGATAGCTATCGAAGACGTTGTTCGCTCCGATCGCGAGTTCGAGTTGCTGGATCGGTCGGGCGCGCAGTTCGACATCCGCCACCCATTGACTGGACAGGGTCTGATCGTTCGCCTCGACCGAACCGGGGATCAGCACCTCGCCGAAGCGGTTGGCCCGCGCTGTGAGACCCAGAATACCGTAGTCCCAGTCGAGCCCGAGGTTCAGTTTCGTACGCGGCTGTCCGCGGGTAAGGCGCAGCGATTCCTGCCGTCCGAACAAGCTCAGGCCCGGAAGGCTCGGAAGCACTGCGGCGTCGCGGATTTCGGTCTCGTTGTCGCTGTAACCGGCGGTGAGCGAAAAGTCGCCGACACCCAAATCGGGCATGCGATAAGTGCCGACGATCTCGAAACCCTTCGTCCGGGTGTCAATCCCGTTAATAAAGAAACGTGCCGAGGTGACATTGTTGAAACCCGCCCCCCTCAGCAATGAAACCACATCTGCGCCTTGCAGGTTTTCGGTGATGACGATCCGATCGTCGATATCAATGCGGTAGTAGTCGGCGGTGATATTGAGGCCGGGAACCATCGAGAAGGTGACACCAGCCGAAAGATTGGTCGATTCCTCGGGTTCGAGCGGCCGCGATCCCAAGGCGACCGCAACCGGACTCGAGACCGGGAAGGTACCGATCTCCACCAAGGTACCGTTGACGTTATTGGTGCTGGTGGTGGCGTAGAACTGCTGGTGCAGGGATGGAGCCTTGAAGCCGGTGGAAGCACTGCCGCGCAGCGCGATACCGTCCACGGGTTCGATTCGGGCGGCCACCTTGCCATTGAGCGTATCGCCGAAATCGGAAAAGTTCTCGTATCGACCGGCCAACTGCACGGTCAGCATGTCGAAGAAGGTGCTTTCCAGTTCGGCATAAATGGCTTTGGCATCGCGGCTCGCATCGACCTCGTTTGCCGGGCGGAAACCGGGGAAGACTTGTGCCCCGGAAGGCGCGTTCAGGGGGGCGGCCGCGAAGGGCCCCGACAGGTAACTCTGCGGTTCGCCGGCTTCGATCTGGAAGCCCTCATCGCGATATTCCGCACCAAGAGCGACCGACAAGCCATCTCCGAGGCCGAGATCGAAGGTGCGTTGGAGATCGAGATTGAAGGTCGTCTGCTCGAAAATCAGTTCGCCTGCGTCGAAGCGCCTGAGGCTCGCATCGCCGAACGACGTGTTGAAACTGTTCTCGACGAAGAAATGAAACGCGTTCTGGCCATGAACGCCGGAAAGGTCGTAATTAAACCCTCCCAACTCGCCCCGCACGCCGCCCGCAAAGGCGTAGTCGGTAATTTCCGAAACGATCAGCGGCAGGAACCCTTCAGAATAGAACGGCACGAACTGCGTGGTCGAGGCAGAGAAATCGCGGTTTCGCGAATCGTTAGCGCGGCGGTAGAATCCGGCGCTTTCCGCATCTCGCTGGTTGAAGCTTGCGAAGGTATACAGTTCCGCCGCGGCGGACAGGTCGTATCCTGCATTGAGGAATAGGGCATAATCTTCGATCGCCGCATCACCGTAACGGTGGTTGTAGCGATCGAAAGTCAATTCGCGGGGATCGACGTTTCCGGCAATGGTGGAAAACTGCTGCCGTGGATCGGCGGCCGACCGATCGGTCGGGTTGCGATCCTGGAACTGACCGGTCAGGTTAAGATAGCCGTCCGGTCCAACGGGCAGGCCGATATTGGCCGCCAGCGTCAGCGTGCCGCCGTCGCGGCGCGAGCGTTCTTCCCCGGTATCGGTCAACTGGTAGACGTTGTTGGCGCCGGCAAACGGATCGGGCACCGGTTGGCCGTTCGTATTCAGGACCGGCCCGCCCTGTTGCAGGACACTATCCATTTCGGTGCGATATTGACCATAGGTAACTTGTGCGCGCCCGCCTTCGGCGCGGCGCAGTTGAACGTTGATGACGCCCGCGATCGCGTCCGACCCGTATTGCGAGGACGCGCCGTCGCGGAGCACTTCGATCCGCTCGATCGCGAGGGGCGGAATGGTGTTGAGATCGACCGCTGCGCTGCCCCGTCCGACCGATCCGTTCAAATTGAGCAGGGCGGAGGTATGCCGACGCTTGCCGTTGACCAGCACCAGAGTCTGGTCGGGTGCCAGACCGCGCAGTGTCGCCGGGCGCAGGGCATCGGTGCCATCCGTGATGGAGGGCTGGGGGAAGTTGAAGCTGGGTACCAGTTGGTTGAGGACCTTGTTGACTTCGGTATACCCCGAATTGGTTAGAGCCTCGCCACCGATGACGTCGATCGGCACCGGACTGTCTTCAATCGAGCGATCCGTCCTGCGCGTTCCGATCACGACAATCTGTTCTTGCGGGATCGCAATATCTTCGGCCGACCCGTCGGGTTCGTCCAACGCTTGTTGTGCGACTGCTGGATAGGAGAGAAGTGCAAAGGCGGCAGACGAAGCGAGCAGTGCGATACGATACATTGCAGACCCTCCTTGGGACAGTCCATGACTACCCATCACGCAACAATGAAACAAGAACACAATTCTAAGCTTGCCAGAAATTCTGCGTCCGTCGCAAAAAGGACACAAAGCCTGTTTTCTGGCAGTTTGAGTCGTTGTTTGATCGTTCGTATCAGAGGTTGGATGAGCAATGAGGTTTGGCGGACAGGGTGGGATTCGAACCCACGGTGGGCGTGAACCCACGGCGGTTTTCAAGACCGCTGCATTCGACCGCTCTGCCACCTGTCCGCGATCGTGATCCGCGTAACGAAACCGCCTCGGCTTGTCACTGGCAATCCGAAGCTGGACGAAAAGACCGCAATGCGCGATCAATGGCATTGGCGGTTCAGCCAGGGTGTGCGAAGACCGGATCATGAAATGGACCGGACCTTTCCTCGCGATCGCAGCTGCCCTGACCATTCCGTCTTCCGCGCCGGCAGCGGCTCAGGCCATGACGTTCGATCAGTATCTGCAAGTTCTCGTGGCGCGGTCGCGGGCGGAAGGCGTCAGCGATGCGACGATCTCGCGCATGACGAACGGTCTCAATCCGAGCAGCCGGGTGATCGAGCTCGACCGGTCGCAACCCGGTTCCTCGTCCGGCAACAGTTTCCCGCCGCTTTCCTCCTATATCGCGCGCCATGTCGACGGGGCACGGATCGGTGGGGGGCAGCGGGAATATCGCAATGCGCGATCGATCCTTGCCTCAATCGAACGCGAATATGGCGTGCCGGGCGAAATCCTGGTGGCGATCTGGGGGCACGAGACGGCGTATGGCCGGGTAACCGGCGGATTCGATCTGGCGCAGGCGCTGGGAACGCTCGCATGGGAAGGCCGCAGGCGCGATCTGTTCGAGAACGAGTTCGTCGCCTTGATGAAGGTTGCCGACAAGGGCTATTCCCGCGCGCAATTACAAGGCAGTTGGGCCGGTGCGTTCGGCAACCCCCAATTCCTCCCAAGCGTCTATCTGCGCCTTGCCGCCGACGGCGATGGAGACGGCCGGGCCGATATTATGAACAACCGCGCCGATACGCTGGCGTCGATCGCCAATTATTTTCGCGATGCCGGCTGGCGCACCGGGCAACCGTGGGGCGTGCCCGCCTATGTGCCGAGCGGGTTTGCGCCGGCGCGCTATGCAACGAAGATCGATGCGCCGGTTTGCGAACGGGTGCATAGCCGGCACAGCCAGTTCAAGCGGATCGAGGAATGGCAGGCGCTCGGCATTCGGGAACAACGGCCCTTGCCCCCCGGCACGCTGGTTTCGCTGTTCCAGCCTGACGGGCCGGGAAGCCCGGCCTGGCTGCTCACCTCGAACTACCGCGTCATCCTAGAGTATAATTGTTCCAACTACTATGCGATGAGCGTGGGACTTCTGGCCGACGAGATCGCCTCCTGAGGACACCGGAACGGTGGACCGAATGGCGATCGGCGGTCGACCTGCGCGTACCTTGCGAATAACGGACCCGACCATGCGTGCCCCGAACCTGCCGCGAGCCGCGCTGACGCTCGCGATCCTTGCCCAGATTAGCCTGCCGGTCCCCGCCATCGCACAACCGCAAAACGTGCAGCCGCGCAACGCACAGCCCATCGCACCGCCATCGGCGGAGGACGCGCCGATGGCCTATCTCGTCGATGCCGCCAACGGCCAGGTGCTGTTCGCGCGGGAGGCCGACCGCCGTTTCATGCCCGCCTCACTGACCAAGGCGATGACCACCTTTCTCGCCTTCGAACTGATGGAGGAAGGCCGCTTGCGGCAGGGCGCCGTCCACACGGTGAAGCCCGAGACCTTTCGCAAATGGCGCGGCGTCGGATCGACCATGTTCCTCGGCGCGAACGACCGGGTGACGGCGGACGATCTGCTGCACGGCGTCACGACGGTTTCGGCGAATGACGGCGCGGTCGTCCTCGCGGAAAGCGTCGCGGGCTCGGTTGCGGCGTGGACCCGGGCAATGAACCGGAAGGCGCGCGAAATCGGCATGGCCGACAGCCATTTCGAAACCCCCAATGGCTGGATGGACGAGGGCGGGACCTTCGTGACCGCACGCGACTTGGCGACGCTTGGCCGTGCAATGGTGGAACGGCATCCAGCGAAATACGCACATTACGTCGGCAAGCGGGAATTTCGCTACAACGACATCACGCAGCCGAACCACGACCCGTTGAGCGGTGTCGTCCCCGGTGTCGACGGGGTCAAGACCGGCTTCACCAATCAGGCCGGATACGGCTATCTCGCTTCGGCGAAGCGCGGGCGGCAACGGCTCGTCATGGTCATCGCCGGCAGTCCGCGAAGCGGAGCGCGCAACCGGGCCGCCCGGCAATTGCTCGAATGGGGTTTCGCCTCGTTCCGGCAACGCGAGCTTGCGGCAGGGGGGCGCGAGATCGCTAGGGCCGCGGTTCAGGGCGGCGATGCGCTGCGCGTTCCGCTTGCCGCCCGCACTCCGCTGGTGGTCGACCTGCCTTATCGCAACGCACCGGAGGTCACGACGCGCCTGACATATGAGGGGCCGCTGATCGCCCCCATTGCGAAGGGGGAAACGGTGGCGCAGCTCGAAGTGACGCTCGGTTCGTCGGAAACCCATACCGTCCCGCTGGCCGCGATGGAGGAGGTGGCGGAAGCCTCGTTCCTGCGCCGGATCTGGAACGGCATCGTCGGGTGGTTCGCCTGATGCGCGGCAGGTTCGTCGCGTTCGAAGGAGGCGAGGGGTGCGGCAAATCGACTCAGGCGCGCAAGCTCGTCGAGGCGCTGCAAGGGGCGGGGCTGACGGCGTTGCATACGCGCGAACCGGGCGGCACGCCGGGTGCCGAGGCGATCCGCACCCTGTTGCTCGAACCGCCGGGCGCGGGATGGGGCATGGAAGCCGAAGCCCTGCTGTTCGCCGCCGCCCGCGCCGATCATGTCGCCTGCCATATTCGCCCCGCGCTTGAGCGTGGGGATTGGGTGGTGAGCGACCGGTTTCTCGATAGCAGCCGCGCCTATCAGGGCGCCGCGGGAAGGATGGGCGATGCGGCCATCCGCACCCTGCACACCATCGGTAGCCGCGATCTGCTGCCCGATCTGACGCTGGTGCTGGACGTGGACGATGCGACCGTCAGCCGGCGGCTCGGCCTGCGCGATGGCGGAGCGAGCGATGCGATCGGTGGGCGGAATGCGGCGTATCACCAGGCGGTCAATGCGGCGTTCCGCGAGTTTGCGGGCGCCGAAGGCGAGCGGTTCGCGGTAATATCCGGCACCGGATCGATCGACGCGGTGCACGACCGCGTATGGCAGGCGGTCAGCCCGCTCCTCGACCGGCATCGCGCATGAAGATGGTGGGCCACGACGCTGCATGGGAGGCATGGCGCCGCGCCCGATCGGCCGAGCGGTTGCATCATGCCTGGCTTCTCACCGGCAAGGAGGGACTGGGCAAGGCCAGTTTCGCCCGCGCGGCTGCGGCGGAGCTGCTCGATGCGAACGGCGGCGGCGCCCATCCCGACATCCTCGAACTGACCTACGCGGCGAAGGACGACAAGGAAGAGCGCAAGCGCGCCGACGGCAAGCCGTTCGAAAAGGCGCGTAGCATTCGCATCGCGCAGATACGGGCGATGCAGCGGCGGCTGACGACCCGCCCCACGCTGGGCGACAAACGCGTCGTCATCATCGATCCCGCCGACGATCTGGAGCGTAACGCCGCCAACGCTTTGCTGAAGAGCCTCGAGGAACCGCCCGAAGGCACCTACTTCCTGCTGGTGGCGCATCGTCCGGCCCGGCTGCTGCCCACCATCCGTTCCCGCTGCCGGACGGTCCGGTTCGGGTCCTTGGGAGATGGCGCGATGAACGAACTGATCGACCGTCTGGCACCCGAGGCGAACGCGGAAGCGCGCAGCGCCGCCATTCGCGCGGCGGCAGGGTCACCGGGGGCGGCGCTCGGCTTTCTGCGTCTCGATCTGGGTAAGGCCAACAGCCTGATGCAGTCGATCCTCGAACAAGGCGATCGCGGCTTCGCCTTGCGCGGCGCACTGGCCGAGGTGATCGGAGCACGGCCGGATCGCGAGCGGTTGCAGGCCATACTCGACCTTGCCCGGGCAACCCTGGCCGAACGCATCACGGAAGACGTGCCGGATCCCACCGCCCTGATCGAGGCGCATGGCGAACTCGTCCAGCTGACGGCGGAGCAGCCGACCTACAATTACGATGCCGGATTGCTGGCGATGCAGATCGGCACCTTGCTCGCCCGGGCGGGGGCGGCTAGCGCTGATCGCCATGGCTGAACCCTATTACATCACGACAGCGATCCATTATCCCAACGGCAAGCCGCATATCGGCCACGCCTATGAGACGGTTGCCGCCGACGTCATGGCCCGTTTCCAGCGGCTGCGCGGCCGCGATGTGCGCTTCCAGACGGGCACCGACGAACACGGCCTCAAAATGGCCCAGAAGGCGCGGGAGCTGGGCCGGACACCGCGCGCGTTGGCGGATGAAATGGCTGGCTATTTCAAGAGCTTGTTCGACCAGCTTGATATCTCCTACGACCGTTTCATCCGCACGACCGACGTGGATCACCATCACGCCAGTCAGGCGATCTGGCAGGCGATGGAAGCCAATGGCGATATCTATCTCGACCGTTACGAAGGCTGGTATTCGGTTCGGGACGAGGCGTTCTACGACGAGAAGGAACTGATCGAGGGGGAGGGGGGTGCTCGCCTGTCTCCGCAAGGGACGCCGGTGGAATGGACGGAGGAGGAGACCTGTTTCTTCCGCCTCTCGCGCTATCAGGACCAATTGCTCGCACTGCTCAACACGCCGGGCTTCCTCGAACCGGCGAGCCGCCGCAACGAGATGGTGGCGTTCGTCGAAGGCGGGTTGAACGATCTGTCGATCAGCCGCACCAGCTTCGATTGGGGCGTTCGCGTGCCGGGGCATCCAGACCATGTGATGTATGTGTGGGTCGACGCGCTGACCAATTACCTCACCGGGGCGGGCTACCCTGACGATGCGGCGACGTTCGAGAAATTCTGGCCGGCCGATCTCCACCTGATCGGCAAGGATATCGTGCGCTTTCACACGGTCTATTGGCCGGCATTCCTGATGAGCGCGAACCTCCCCGTGCCGAAGAAAGTGTTCGGGCATGGTTTCCTCCTCAACCGGGGGCAGAAGGAATCGAAGTCGCTCGGCAACGTAACCGATCCCGGCGCCTTGATTGCGCAGTTTGGGGTGGATCCGCTCCGTTATTTTCTCCTGGCCGAGGTGACGTTCGGGCAGGACGGCAGCTATTCAGCGCAAGCTCTTGTAAACAGGGCAAATGCCGAACTGGCCAACAGTTTCGGCAACCTCGTGCAGCGCACGCTGTCGATGGTCCACAAGAACATGGACGGCAAGCTGTCGCAGTTCGCGCCTGCGGGGGCCGACAAGGCTCTCCTGACGGTCGTGCAGGATGCCTGCCTCGATAGCTTGCCCAGTGCCTTCAAGAATCTGGCGTTCAGCGTGGGGATCGAGGCATGGCTGCGCGCGGTATTCGCGTGCAACCAGTATGTCGACGAGCAGGCGCCGTGGGCCTTGCGCAAGACCGATCCCGAACGAATGGCGGCGGTGCTGCAGACGCTGGTTCTGGCGATCCGCGATCTTGCCGTCGCGATCCAGCCCGTCATTCCCGGCAAGGCGGCGGCGGTACTCGACCAGCTTGGCGTGCCCGAGAATGCGCGAAGCTATGCCGATCTCGCGGATCAGAGCTGGTACGATGCCCGGGTTGCGAGCGGCAAGCCGATTGACAAGCCGGTGCCGATCTTCCCGCGTTTGGAACTGGCCGAAGAGGACATCGCCTGATGCTGGTCGATAGCCACTGCCATCTCGAATACGAAGGACTGGTCGAAGATCAGGACGCGGTGCTGGCGCGCGCGCGCGCGCGCGGGGTCGGGGCCTTCCTCAACATCTCGACCAAGCGTTCCGAATGGGCGAATGTCGTCGCGACGGCCAATGCGCGGGATGACGTCTGGGCGAGCGTGGGGATCCATCCGCATCATGCCGACGATCATCAGGACCTGAGCGAAGACGCGCTGTTGGCGGCGACCGAGGACGAACGCGTCGTCGGGATCGGGGAAACCGGTCTCGATTACTTCTACGAACATTCCGATCGCGCCGCGCAGCAAGTGCTGTTCCGCCGCCATATCGCCGTGTCCCGCCGGACCGGCTTGCCGCTGATCATACATACCCGCGATGCGGAGAGCGACACGCTCGATATTCTTGCCGAGGAGATGGAGCAGGGGGCTTTTACGGCTCTCATCCATTGCTTCACCGCCTCGGCCGAGTTCGGCGCACGGGTGCTGGAACTGGGCCTGACGATTTCGCTTTCGGGTATCGTCACATTCAAGAACGCCAAGGACTTGCAGGCTTTTGCTGCGACGGTCCCGCAGGATCGGCTGCTGGTCGAAACCGATAGCCCATTCCTAGCGCCAGTTCCGCATCGCGGCAAGACATGCGAGCCGGCCTATGTCGGAGACACCGCCGCCTACATCGCGGGTCTGCGCGACGAAGAGCCGGCGGAACTGGCGCGGTACACCACCGAAAACTTCTACCGCCTGTTCGGCAAGGCGCGGGCTTCGTGAAACTCGTCATGCTCGGGTCCGGCACCTCGACCGGGGTGCCGCGGGTGGGCGAGGACTGGGGGGTGTGCGATCCGGCGGAACCGCGCAATCGCCGCACCCGCGTCTCAATCGTGATCGAAAGCCATGCCGGGCAACGCATCCTCGTCGATACGTCACCCGATCTGCGCCAGCAATTGCTCGCCAACCGGATCGACAAGGTCGATGCCGTTTTCTGGACGCACGACCACGCCGATCACTGCCACGGGATCGATGATCTGCGCGTCATGCGCTACGATCGCAGCAATCCGTTGCCCGGCTATGCCACCAAAGTGACGGGCGAACGCTTGCGGCGGCGGTTCGACTACATTTTCGCCGGGCAGTTCGGCTATCCCACCCTCGTCGAATTACGCGACGTGGCAAGTGCGCGAATGGTTGCGGGCTATGGCTTCGACTGGGTGGAAATGCCCCACGGCCCGATCAAAAGCACCGGGTTTCGCTTCGAAGCCGATGGCAAATCTATCGTCTATGCGACTGATTTCAGTGCAATAACCGCCGAAATGGTGCGGTGTTTCGAAGGTGCGGACCTGCTGGTGAGCGATTGCCTAAAAAGGCAGGCCCATCCAAGCCACGCGCATCTCGCCATGGCCCTGGACCTC
Organism: uncultured Erythrobacter sp.; assembly: GCA_947501005.1. Taxonomy (GTDB): domain Bacteria; phylum Pseudomonadota; class Alphaproteobacteria; order Sphingomonadales; family Sphingomonadaceae; genus Qipengyuania. Next base: position 1,248,562 of record CANMTU010000001.1, read on the forward strand.
GCGCGGCGGACCAAAGCCAGGCGCACGGTTTTGACGCATCTCGACAAGACGATGGATTACGCGACGCTTAAGGCCGAGTTGCCGCAGAACGTGATCGTCGGCTACGATGGTTTGGAACTGGCGGTATGAGCGGCGGCGGCATCGCCTGGGCCGCGCTGATGGCAGCCTTGGTTCTCGTCTATGTTCGCAGCGTGAACAGTTCGGGATTGTCTACAAAGCGCATGGCGTTGATCGCCTTGGTCTGGGTGGCGATCATCGGCGTGGGTTATCTTCTTGTAACTGCGCTAACCGGCCTGCGATGATTGGCAGTTTTAACATAATATCGATTATCGTCGCAGCGTTTTGAGCAGTCGGATATTTGTCTTGCAAGGACCTGAATTGTCGAGCCTATCCCGCCTCTTGTCGATCATGGCAACCTTGCGCGACCCCGAGGATGGTTGCAGCTGGGACAAAGCGCAAACCTTTGAAACCATCGCGCCTTATACGATCGAAGAAGCCTACGAAGTCAGCGATGCAATCGCGCGCAAAGACCTTGCCGATCTGCGCGACGAGCTTGGCGACCTGTTGCTTCAAGTCGTCTTCCACGCCCGGATTGCCGAGGAAGCCGGCGCGTTCGCGTTCGATGACGTGGCCGCGGCTATCAGCGACAAGATGGAACGACGTCACCCGCATATCTTCGGCACGGCGGAAATGGCTGGTGGCATGACCGAAGCGAATTGGGAGGCCCTGAAGGCGGCGGAGCGTGACACGAAGGGCGCAACCAGTGCCTTGGACGGCGTCGCACTTGCCCTTCCGGCCCTGATGCGGGCTGAAAAACTCCAGAAACGTGCGGCGCGTGCCGGGTTCGACTGGCCCGATCCGGACGGCCCCGCCGCCAAGGTTGCCGAGGAAATGGAAGAACTGGCAAGTGCCGACGCAGCCATGATCGCCGAGGAAGCGGGCGACTTCCTCTTCTCCGCCGTCAATCTGGTCCGCGCCTACGGGATCGATGCCGAACAGGGCTTGCGGGCCGCGAACGCGAAGTTCGAACGCCGCTATCGAGCTATGGAGGCAATGGCGGACGGTGCGTTCGAAACCCTGTCGCTGGAAGCGCAGGAAGCGTTGTGGCAGAAGGTCAAAGCCGCAGAAAAGGCCAGTCTTTCCTAGCCTGACTAGCCGTTCCGATACCACCGTTCGCAATCTCACCGCGTCAGCTGTCGAGCGCGAAGAACCTGCCATAGTCGCGCGGGGTCATGCGGACTTCCAGCAGGATTGACGGCTTGCCCGCCCCTGTCTGTTCGTGCCGCTCATCCAGCACTTCGCCATGCGCATGCAGCCAGGCGATCCGCTGCCCGTCGCCCGCCGACAGGCGGATCTGGTGAATTTCCGCCTCCTGCGTCAGTTCGGCGCCGAGCCGTTCGATCAGGCGATCGACCCCCTCCCCCGTCTGCGCGGAAACGAGGACGACGTCCTCCGTCGCCAGATTGCGAAGCTCGGTAAGGTCGTCCTCGTCCAAGAGGTCGATCTTGTTCCACACTTCGAGAATGGGGATCTTCTCGCCCCCTTCGCTTTCGGCGATACCGAGATCGGAAAGGACTTGCAGGACCTCGTTCTTCTGCGGGCCGGCCGCGGGGCTGGCCATGTCGCGCACATGGACGATCACGTCGGCCGCCGTGACCTCTTCCAGGGTCGCACGGAATGCCGCGATCAGCTGCGTCGGAAGGTCGGAGATGAAGCCGACCGTGTCGGACAGGATCGCCTTTTCGACGCCCGGCAGGCGCACCGCACGCATGGTCGGATCGAGCGTGGCGAACAGCAGGTCCTCGGCCATGACGTCTTCACCGGTGATGCGGTTGAACAGCGTCGACTTGCCCGCATTGGTATAGCCGACCAGCGCGATCACCGGCCAGGGCGCCCTGCCCCGCCGTTCGCGATGCAGCCCGCGCGTCTTGCGAACCTGTTCGAGTTCGCGGCGCAGGCGGCCCATCCGCTGCCGGATCATCCGCCGGTCGGCCTCGATCTGGGTCTCGCCCGGCCCGCCCAGGAAGCCGAACCCGCCACGCTGGCGTTCGAGGTGGGTCCAGCTGCGCACGAGCCGGCTCTGCTGGTAATCGAGATGCGCCAGTTCGACCTGCAGGCGCCCTTCCGCGGTGGCCGCGCGTTCCCCGAAGATCTCGAGGATCAGGCCGGTGCGGTCGATCACCTTGCGTTGCAATTTGTCTTCGAGATTGCGTTGCTGGATCGGGCTCAGCGAACCATCGACTACGACCAGTTCGGCGCCCTCCTGTTCGCAGGTGATGCGGATATTATCGACCTGGCCGGGGCCGAACAGCAGGTTGGGACGCACCTGACGCACTGGCAGGACCGTTCCTGCCGCGATGTCGATGCCGATCGCGAGCGCGAGGCCACGCGCCTCGTCCAACCGGCTTTCGGCGTCGAGTTCGTAGCTCTGTCCGCGAATATCGGGACATATCACGACGGCCCGCGCCCCGCGCGTAACCTCGCCCATCAGGTCATCGTCGAAGCTCAGCGGTCGTCCTCGTCATCCATGTCTTCGGTAAGATCCACCGCTTCGGCGGGCTGGATCGTCGAGACTGCGTGCTTGTAGGCCAGTTGCACATAACCATCGCGTTCGAGCAGCATGCAGAACAGGTCGTAAGCCGCGATCTGACCCTGCAGCATCACGCCGTTGACGAGGAACATCGTTACCTGCGTCTCGCTTTCGCTGACCCGGCTGAGGAACACGTCCTGCAGCAGGCGCTGTTTCGCGCCCGAACCCTGGCTGCCGAACTGGCCCGCGTCGATCGGTTGGCCCGGCATGATCGTGCTGACGGCATGCTTATAAACGAGTTGCGATTGGCCGTCGCGCCGCAGCAGGATCGAGAAATTGTCGAACCACGTGACGATGCCCTGCAGCTTGACGCCTTTGACCAAAAACACGGTCACCGGCGTCTTGCTTTTGCGCAGCAGGTTGAGGAAGGCATCCTGCAGGCCGGGGGGCTTGCCTTTCGACTTCGTCGGCTTCTCGGGAACCGGCGGCGCCGGGCGGGGCCTCGCGGTCAATGTCTTTTCACCAGGCATGCGCCGTCTCCGTTCTTGGCGGCCGTTCGGCCGCGATCTGGGCGCAACCACCGCGCCCGGGTTTGCAAATTCGTCCCCGTCTGAACAAACTCGCAAACGTCAATAAGTTTCGCGCCAGGCGCGGGATTCGCAACCGAAATGGCGGCGCGCGTTACTTGTCCTTCCGGTCGGCCATGCCCAGGAGCTTGAGCTTGCGATGGAGCGCGGAGCGTTCCATGCCGATAAAACTGGCGGTTTTCGAAATGTTTCCGGAGAATCGCCGGATCTGGATCGAGAGATATTCACGTTCGAAGCTTTCTCGCGCCTCGCGCAAGGGGGCGCCCATCAGGGCGGTGATGCCGGCCGCTTCGCCCGAACCGCCGGAGATTTCCTGCGGCAGCATGTCCGCCTCGATCCGCTCCATCCGTTCGCGTGGGGTCAGGATGACCGTGCGTTCGACCACGTTGCGCAGCTGGCGTACATTGCCGGGCCAGTCGTAGGCCTGCAAAGCGGCCATCGCCTCCTCGCTGATGTCCGGCGCGGTGACGCCCTGTTCCGAGGCATAGCGGGCGAAAAAATGCCGTGCGAGGGCGGGAATATCGTCGCGCCGCTCGGTCAGAGAGGGCACTTCCACCGGGACGACGTTCAGGCGGTAGAACAGGTCCTCGCGGAAACGCTTCTCCGCCATCTCGTTGTCGAGATCGCGCGCCGTGCTCGACACGACGCGCACGTCGACCGCGATCTGGCGCGACCCGCCGACCCGCACGAAGCTCTGCTCGGTCAGCACCCGCAGGATGCGGGCCTGGGTGGAGAGCGGCATATCGGCGATCTCGTCGAGGAACAGGGTGCCCCCATCCCCCGTCTCGAGCAATCCGCGGCGCACGAGCTTGCCGTTGTGCTCCTCCCCGAACAATTCTTCCTCGAACCGTTCCGGCGTGATCCGCGCCGAATTCACGACGACGAAGGGTTTGTCGGCCCGGGGCGACCAGCTGTGCAGCAGCCGCGCGGCGATTTCCTTGCCCGCCCCCGCCGGCCCGCTGATAAGTACGCGGCTGCCGGTCCCGGCGACGCGTTTCAAGGTGGCCCGCACCGCGTTGATCGCCGCCGAGTTACCAGTGAATTCGCCCGCCTCGCCGAACCCTTCGCGCAACCGCGTGTTCTCGCGGCGGAGGCGTTCCGTCTCGGTCGCTCGCTCGACGAGATGCAGCAGCCGTTCGGTCTCGAATGGCTTTTCGATAAAATCTACCGCCCCCCGGCTGACCGCGGAAACGGCGGTGTCGATATTGCCGTGGCCGGAAAAGATGATCACCGGCAGATCGGGCTCGCGCGCCTTGATCGCATCGAGCACTTCCAGCCCGTCCATCTGGCTGCCATGCAGCCATACGTCGAGCAGGACCAGGCTGGGCCGCTTTTCATCAACCGCAGCCAGCGCCGAAGTGCTGTCGCCCGCGCTGCGGCAGACATAGCCTTCGTCGCTCAAAACACCTGAAACCAGATCACGGATGTCGCGTTCGTCGTCGACTACGAGGATATCGAGAGCCATGCTTTACGTTTCCTGTGCGTGTTCGTCGGATGGGTCGTGAGCCGTGCGGGTGCCGGAATCGTGATCGACGGGATCGCGGGCGAAGCGCAGGGTTACCCGCGTGCCGCCGGTCCCGACGCTGGCGAAGTTCATCTCGCCCCCATGCTCTTCCACGATCTTGTTCACGATAGCGAGGCCAAGGCCGGTCCCCTTCTCGCGCGTGGTGACATACGGTTCAAGCAGGCGTTCGCGGTCCTGCGGCAAGCCGATGCCGTTATCTTCCACGATGACGTGTATCTCCCGGCCCCTGACCGCGACCAGGATCGATATCGCGCCCCGATAATCGGGATCCCCGCGCCCCGTCCGCGTCTCGATCGCTTCGGCGGCATTCTTGAGGACGTTGGTGAGCGCCTGGCCGATCTGATGCCGGTCGGCTTCCATCATCAGCGGGGGATCGACCTCGCTGTGGAAGCTATACTTGATTTCCGGATTGGCGACCTCCTGCAGGAACAGGGCCTGACGTACCAGGTCGAGGGCATCTTCGGGTCGGAACACAGGCTTGGGCAAGCGGGCGAAGCTTGAAAATTCGTCCACCATCTTACGCAGATCCCCGACCTGGCGGATGATCGTGTTGGTCAGGTCATCGAACAATTCGCCGTCGACCGCGATCTGCTTGCGGTAGCGGCGCTTGAGCCGTTCGGTCGCGAGCTGGATCGGCGTGAGCGGGTTCTTGATTTCGTGCGCGATCCGGCGTGCCACGTCCGACCAGGCCGCCTGCCGCTGGTCGAGCAATTGGCGGGTGATGTCCTCGAAGGTGATGACATAGCCTTCGATATCGGCCCCGATCCGCACCGCCAGGGTCAACAGATCGCCGCCGCGCGAATGGCTCACGACCCCGCGATCCAGCCCCGACTGGACCAGCGCGGAAATCTGCGGCGCCATCGCGTCGAGTGTGGCGGGCCGGCTCTCGGCGGAAGACCCGTCGGTCAGCAAGGCCTGCGCGGAACCGTTCATCAGCAGCACGCGCCGGGTCCGGTCGATCGAGATCACTCCGGCGCTGACCGATTCCAGCACCGCCTCGATGAAGCCGCGGCGCTCTTCCAGCTCGGTATTGGCGGATAGCAACGCGTCGGTCTGCTTTTCGAGCTGGGCGGTCATCCGATTGAAGGCGCGGTTGAGCATGCCGATCTCGTCGGCTCCTGTGCGCCCTTCGATCCGCATGGCGAAATTGCCCTGCCCCACCTTGCGCGCGGCCAGCACGAGATCCGTCAGGGGTTCGACCTGCCGGTCCGCGAAACGCAGCGCGAACCAGACCGCCAGCCCGACCAGCGCGAGGCTCACGAAGAACAAGGCGAGGTTGAACCGCAATTGCAGCGCCCGTGCCCGCCTGGTCAGATCGTCATAAGCGGTGGAGATGTTGCGCGCGCTCTGCCAGCTGCGGAAGCCCCGCGCCTCGGCATTGCGGGCCGTGTAGAGGTAGATTCCTGCCGTGCGGTCGATCGGGGCGACCGCTTCGATGCGTTCGGCGCTGCCCCGGACCATGACCGGTTCGCCAGAGCGCAGGCTGTTGAGCGATTCCTCGGCGAAGGCGACGGGGTTGCTGTCCTGCTCGATGCCGTAGACGACCGCGGTGCGCACGCTTCCATCGGGCAGTGCCTGCAGGATCGCGCTTTCGATCACGTCCCGCGGTTCGGCCTGATACTCGTAGACGAGCATGAAGTTCGGATCGGCGATCGAGACCTGCTGCAGGATCGCCCGCATATCCATCGCCATCGAGATGGTCTCGTTCGCAAGATCGGCCTGATTGTCCTGGTAGTAGTTTTCGGCGAGCTCGTTCGCATTCTCCATCAGCCCGCGCGAATTGTCGGAGAACCAGAAATCTACGCCCGACTGGAACAGCCACGCCGCGAAAGCCGACACGAGGAGCGTCGGAAGGGCGGCGATGATCGAGAAGAAGAACACGAGGCGCACATGCAGGCGCGCCGTGCTGCCTGCGGCCCGCCGCAGGGCGAGGCGCCTCCCGGCGAGGATCAGCAGGGCCATGGCCGGGATCAGCGTGCCGATCAGCAATCCGGCGACCTGCTGGTTGGGCAGCAACCGGCCGTCCGACGGCGCAGTCTCGAACGCGGCCCAAGTGCTGGCGACCATGGTCAGGAACGCCGCGACCGCCGCGACTTCGATGAAGGTGAACAGATTGGCCCGCCGCGCCGCCACGACGGTCTTGCGCCACCAGTTCGGCGTCCGGCGAACCGGTTGGTGGGCGTAGCTGGCCATCGTGGCGGACTTACAACGTTAGTGTGACATTCGTGCAAGGGAAAAAGCGATCAATCGCGCTTCAGCGGCGCTGAGCGAAATCCTGTGCGACGATCCCCAGCTCGATCATCTTCTTGCGAAGCGTGTTGCGATTTATCCCGAGACGCTGTGCCGCGCGTAGCTGGTTGCCGTCGGTCTCGCGCAGGGTCCGCTCGAACAGCGGCTTTTCGAAAGCGGCAAGCGCGGCGTGGTAGACGGTGCCTTCGGCCAGGCTTTCAGCATCGAGCCAGCTGGCGACGGCGCGGTCGAGATCGGGCGGCGCGGCATCTGCCGTCTGTGCCCTGACGGTGCGCAGGAGATCGGTGACGGCGGCTCGGTCGATCGTCTCGTCGCGGCTCAATAAGGCGAGGCGGAAGACCACGTTGCGCAATTCGCGGACATTGCCCGGCCAGTCATGCCGTTCGAGCGCCGTAATGGCGTCGTCGCCGATCCGGCGGTATGGCAGGCCATCCTGCGAGGCCTGCACCAGAAAATGGCGGGCCAGGGGTCCGATATCCGATGTCCGGTCCCGCAATGGCGGCAGGTGAATGGGCACGACGTTCAGGCGGTAGAACAGGTCGCCGCGAAACGCGCCTTGCCGGATCGCGGGTTCAAGGTCGCGATTGGTCGCGGCGATGATCCGCACGTCGACATTGATCTCGTGCCGCCCCCCGACCCGCCGGATCCGGCCCGACTGGAGGGTGCGCAAAAGGCGCGTCTGTGCGTCCGCCGGCATGTCGCCGATCTCGTCGAGGAACAGGGTGCCGCCATTCGCCTGCTCGAACTTGCCGATCTGCTGCGCGACCGCCCCGGTGAAGGCACCGCGTTCATGGCCGAAGAGTTCGCTCTCGATGAGGTCGCGGGGTATGGCGGCAGCATTCACGGCGACGAACGGGCCCGTGCGCCGCGCGCCGAGCTGGTGGATCGCCTCGGCCACCAGTTCCTTGCCGGTGCCCGATTCGCCCGTGACGAGGACGGTGAGATCATGATGCATGACCCTGGTGATGAGGCGGTAGACGTTCTGCATCGCGGCGCTGCGCCCGATCAGCGGCAGTGCGCCGTCCACTGCCGCGTCCGCATCTTGCCCGGCCTGGTTCGTTCGCCTGAGCGCCGCTCTGACGGCATCGACCAGTTCATCGATATCGAACGGCTTGGGGAAGTATTCGAAGGCCTGGCTGTCGCTCGCGCGAACGGCCGTGTCCAGGGTGTTCTGGGCCGAGAGGACGATGATCGGCATTGCGGGTGCGTGGGCGCGAACCGTTTCGATCGTCTCCAGCCCGTCCCCGTCTTCCAGCATGACGTCGGTCAGCATGACGCCGAATGTCCGATCGGACAGCAGGCGGTCGCGGCGTTCGACCGTGCCGCATGTCGTGACGTCGAACCCCTCCTCGCCCAGCGCCTCGGTGATGATGGCGGCGATATTGACGTCGTCCTCGACGAGCAGGATGGCCGATCTGGTCACGCATCGCCTCCGGCAATCGATATCGGCAGGTTCAGGCGGAACTGGGTCGTGCCGGTGGCATCGTCGCGATGGTGGCCGATCCGGCCGCCCATGTCGCGAACCAGTTTCTGCACGAGCGCGAGGCCCAACCCCTGCCCGTTCTTCCTGCCGGTGACGAAGGGTTCGAAGATATGCTCGCGCAATTCGGAGGGCACGCCCGGCCCCCGGTCGATCACCGACAATTCGATCGGCAGGCGAACGGTCCGCCCCAGCCGCATGGCGGAGAAGACCAGCCCGCCGACATAGCGAGTGCGAATGATTATCTCGGCCTCAACCAGCGAATCCGACGCGTCGCAGGCATTGCTGAGCAAATTGATCAATATCTGTTCGAGCGAGACCCGGTCGACATCGACCGCGGGAAGCGACGGATCGAACTCTTCGACGAAGCGCACGCCGCCGCCCTGGGCTGCGGCAACGACGCCCAGCGCATTGCGGACGACTTCGTGCAGATTGCAGCTTTCGATCACCGGCGCGGACCGGCTGCCGAGCTGCTGCATCCGGTCGATCAGAGCGGCGATCCGGTCCACCTCCTGCGAGATCATCCGGGCGAGCGGGCGGCTGCGTTCATCGCTCCGCCGTTCGAGCAGCTGGCTCGCGCCGCGAATGGCGCAGAGCGGGTTCTTGATCTCATGCGCCAGGACCGAGGGCGCGCTGATCGGCACGGGCGCCTCGGCGATGTCCAACGCGGCCTGGCCGACATCCGACAGCGTCACCACCCGCCAGCCCGGGAATGCCGGCATGGGGGAGGAGGTCAGGTTGACCGCGCGCTCTCCTGCGGCGGTTTCGATGGCGATGCCGCGCGCGATCAGTCGCGTATCCTGATCCGCGAAGCTTTCCCCGACCCGGCGATCCGGGATGCGGACCGCCTGGCCGAAGGGGCAACCGATCAGGCGGGCGGCGCTGCTGCCGAGCATGTCCTCGCTGGCCGGATTAGCCTGCCTAATGACATCGCCGCGATCGAGCAGCAGGACGGCGAACACCATGGCGCCAAGCTGCGCCTCGGGCGGAGGCGCCGCCGCCGCCGTATCCGCCGCGCTCACGCAGCCTGCAATGCCAGGAACGGCTCGTAGAACCGGTCGAGCTCGTCCAGCACGGTTCGCACGTCGTCGATGAAGTTCACGCGGTTCCTGAACTCGGCGGAGCCCGGCAAGCCCTTGGTGTACCAGCCGAGATGCTTGCGCGCGATCTTTATCCCGACGTCTTCGCCATACAGTTCGAGCATGTCGCGATAATGGTCTGTAATGACGGAAAATTGCTGGTCGATGCTCGGCGCGGCGAGGGCTTGCCCGGTGCGCCACCAATGCATCACCTGCGCCAGCACCCAAGGCTTGCCATAGGCACCGCGACCGATCATCAAACCATCCGCACCCGACTGGTCGAGCGCCTTGGCCGCGTCTTCGAGCGTGCAGATATCGCCATTGACGATGACCGGGATCGATACCGCGTCCTTCACCCGGCGCACGAACGCCCAATCGGCGCTGCCCTTGTACATCTGGTTGCGGGTGCGGCCGTGGACCGTGATCATCTTCACGCCGAGATCCTCGGCTATGCGGGCCAATTCGGGCGCGTTGAGATCGGCATGATCCCAGCCCATCCGCATCTTGACCGTGACCGGCACGTCCACCGCTTTAACCGTGGCTTCCATCAACCGGGTGGCCAGCGGCACCTCGCGCATCAGGGCTGATCCGGCGAGACCGTTCACCACCTTGCGCACCGGGCAGCCGAAATTGATGTCGATGATGTCCGCCCCGCGATCGGCATTGAGCCGGGCCGCATCGGCCATGCTTTCCGGATCGCAGCCGACGAGCTGCATCGAGATCGGCTCCTCTATGGGGTCCCACGCGGCCTTCTGCACCGACTGACGGGTTTCCCTTATCGCGGCTTGGCTGGCGATCATCTCGGTCACGTTGAGGCCCGAACCGAAGCGGCGCACCATCTTGCGGAACGGCAGGTCGGTCACCCCCGTCATCGGCGCGAGGACGACCGGTGTGTCGATCGTCACCCCGCCGATTGCGATCGGTGCAGGGGCGTAGGGAATGGCGGGGATCGTTGCGGTCATAAACATGCTCAAAATTTAGGCAGGCACATAGGGCGTTGATGGAACGGGGGCAAGTCGCTAGCGCGCGCTTCCATGTCCGATAGACCTGCCCTGCCCTCCTTCATCGCGGTCGTCGTTGCCGCCGGCAGGGGCGAGCGGGCGCTGCAGGAACTGCCCAAGCAATTCGCGCGCCATCGGGGCAAGCCGGTTGTGCGCCACTCGGTCGAGGCGCTGCTTGCCGCCGGGGCGGGCGAGGTCATCGTGACCATTCCGGAAGGAATGGAGGGCGTCGCCACCAAGGCGCTCGCCGGTCTCGAACCCGTCCGTCTGGTGGTCGGTGCCGAGACGCGGCAGGGATCGGTCGCCCTCGCCCTTGGCGCAATCACGAATACACCGGATGCAGTGCTGATCCACGATGCGGCGCGGCCTGACCTGCCGCATGACGTGATTCACCGGCTCCTGGATGCCTTGGCTCATTACGACGGCGCCATCCCCGTCCTCCCGGTGGTCGACAGTCTCGCGCTGACCGACGGCACGACGATGACCGGAACGGCGGAGCGCGAAAGCCTGCGCCGCGTGCAGACCCCGCAGGCCTTCCGCACTGGCGCGATCCAGCGCGCGCATGCCGCATGGCAGGGGAGCTTGACGGCAGGGGACGATGCGCAGGTTCTCGCCGCCGCGGGCGGCACAGTGGCGACCGTGGAAGGGGACGAGGCGTTGCACAAGCTGACATTCGAAAGCGATTTTGCCGGCGAAATACCGCCGATCCGGGTCGGCACCGGGTTCGACGTGCACCGGCTGGCGCAAGGCGAGGAACTGTGGCTCGGCGGCGTGCAAATCCCCCACGATCGCGGCCTTGCCGGGCACAGTGACGCAGACGTGGCGCTGCACGCGATAACCGACGCGGTCCTCGGCGCGATCGGCGCGGGCGATATCGGTTCGCATTTCCCCCCTTCCGATTCCCGCTGGCGCGGTGCGAGCAGCGACCGCTTCCTGAGCCACGCCATCGACCTCGCCGCGCAGCAGGCCTATCGGATCGGCAATATCGACCTCACGATCATCTGCGAAGCCCCGAAGATCGGACCGCACCGTGATGCCATGCGCCGCCGCATCGCCGAGCTTGCGGCGGTTGACATGGGCGCGATCTCGGTAAAGGCAACGACGACCGAAAGGCTCGGCTTTACCGGCCGGGGCGAAGGGATCGCCGCGCAGGCCGTTGCCACGCTCGTGCGACTGTGAAGGAGGACCCCATCACGACCGATTCCATCCTGCCGCCGGACATTACCGCCCTTGCCGCAAGAGTGGTGGAGGAGAATGCGCGCGCAGGGCGCAAGGTCGCGCTCGCGGAAAGTTGCACGGGCGGGCTGGTATCCGCCGCCCTTACCGAAATCGCCGGCTCCTCGCAGGTCTTCGAACGGGGGTTCGTAACCTATTCGAACGAAGCGAAGATGGAGGCGCTCGGCGTCTCGCCGGACCTGATCGAGACATTCGGCGCCGTCTCCGTCGCCTGTGCCTGGGCGATGGCCAAGGGCGCGCTGGAACGATCTCATGCCGATATCGCCGTCGCGATCAGCGGGATCGCGGGGCCGGGCGGCGGCACGCCTCTCAAGCCTGTGGGTACCGTTGTCTTCGCGCGGATCGTCAAGGGCGAGAACCTGCCCCCCGACGGGGAGCTGCGCCATTTCGATTCCGACAACCGCGGCGAAATCCGCCGTCAGGCGACGCTTTGCGCCCTGGAATTGCTGCTGCCGTAAAGCTCCGCCGCCCGCGTTTCGAACGCGCCGACCATCTTGCGGAAGGCCCGGTCGAAATACTGGCCGGCCAGAGCCTCGAACACGGCGTTGCGGAAGGTGAAATCGACGCTGAAATCGATCTCGCACCCGCCATCGTCGCGCTGCACGAAGATCCAGCTGTTGCGCAGATCGCGCAAGGGGCCGTCGACATAGGCGACCTCAAGGCTGTCGGGCCGGTTCTTGGTCACCTTCGAGGTGAACTTCTCGCGGATGGCCTTGAAGCCGACCAGCATGTCGGCGACGAGCACGTCCTCGTTATCGCTGCGAACCCGGGTCGCGACGACCCACGGCAGAAACTCGGGATATTTGTCGACATCGGCGACGAGGTCGAACATCTGTTCGGCGCTGTAGGGCAGGATGCGCTTTTCGCGGATGCCGGGCATCAGATGCGGGCCCTCGCCTGCTCCTTCGCAAGCCGTTCTTCGCGCGCCGCCTTCATTTGCGCGAAGTCGTCGCCCGCATGATAGCTCGACCGGGTCAACGGGCTCGCCGCGACCTGCAGGAAGCCCTTGGCGCGCGCGATCGAACCGTAGGCGGCGAACGCCTTGGGGGTCACGAAATCCTCCACCGCGGCGTGCCGCGGCGTCGGCTGGAGATACTGGCCCATGGTGATGAAATCGACATCGGCGCTGCGCATGTCGTCCATCACCTGATGGACCTCCAACCGCTGCTCGCCCAGCCCCAGCATGATGCCGGACTTGGTGAAGATCATCGGATCGTGCGACTTCACTTCCTCCAGCAGGCGCAGCGAGGCGTAATAGCGCGCGCCGGGCCGGATGGTGGGATAGAGCCGCGGGACGGTTTCGAGATTGTGATTGTAGACGTCCGGCCCCGCCTCGCAAATCGCCTCGACCGCGGGGCGCATCTTGTTGCGGAAATCGGGGGTGAGGATTTCGATGGTCGTATCCGGCGTCTCGCGCCGCAGGGCCTTGATCACCTTGACAAACTGGCTGGCCCCGCCATCGGGCAGATCGTCCCGGTCGACGCTGGTGATGACGATGTGCTTCAGCCCCATCTGCCCGGCGGCAACCGCGACGTTTTCCGGCTCCATCGGATCGACGATGCGCGGCATCCCGGTCTTGACGTTGCAGAAGGCGCAGGCGCGGGTGCACACATCGCCCAGGATCATGACGGTGGCGTGCTTCTTGTCCCAGCATTCGCCGATGTTCGGGCAGGCGGCTTCCTCGCACACGGTGTTCAGGCTGAGGTCGCGCATCAGTTTGCGCGTCTCGTGGTAACCCTTGCTAACCGGCGCCTTTACGCGGATCCAGTCGGGCTTGCGGCGCGATTGCGGGCGATCGCCCTCGGATGTCGGAATGGAGGAAAGGTCGTTCATTACCGGCCCCATTTAGGAGTGCGATCCCCTGCCCGCAAGCGGCCATCTCCGCCCCTCCCCTTCTGCACGGCCCTCTTGCATGGCGCGTGTTTTCGGGGCAGCGGGCGGCCATGAAAAGTTTCGAACAGCTCGTCGAAGGCTATGGCCGGTTCCGCGAAGGCGATTGGCGCAAGCAATACGCTCGGTGGGAACAGCTGAAGGAAGGCCAGTCGCCCCGCGTCATGGTCATCGCCTGCAGCGACAGCCGGGTCGATCCCGCGCAGATCTTCGACGTTGATCCGGGCGAGATCTTCGTCGTCCGCAACGTCGCCGCCCTGGTGCCGCCTTACGAGACGACGCCCGGCCGCCACGGCGTATCGGCCGCGCTGGAATTCGCAGTGCAGTTCCTCAAGGTCGAGGAAGTGGTCGTGATGGGACACGGCATGTGCGGCGGGTGCCAAGCCGCGCTGTCGCGCGATCTTGCCGGCACCGATCCAGGCGAAGGGGGCTTCGTCGCCAATTGGGTCGACATGCTGGACGATGTGCGCGAACCGATCGCCGAGCGCCTGGGGATCAGCGGGCGCGAGGCGGAACGCGCGATGGAACTTGCCGCGGTCAAGGTCAGCCTCGCGAACCTGCGCACCTTTCCTTATGTGGCGCGCAAGATCGATGCCGGGCAATTGACCCTGCGCGGGGCCTATTTCGCGATTTCGGACGGCATCCTTTATTTGCTTGACGAGAGCAGCGGCGAATTCACCCCCGCAAGCTGATCGGGCAAACCTGCCCTTGCGTAGCGGCGCGCGGGCGGTCATGGGCGGACGCATGACCGACAAGGCTCTTGAAAATATCGCGCTGCTGATCGATGCGGACAACACGTCGTACAAGGGGATCGACCCTGTCCTGACCGTGATGGCCAAGCTCGGCCAGGTGAACATAAAGCGCGCCTACGGCAATTTCGCGAAGAACAATCTCGCCAATTGGGACAAGATCACCCACCGTTACGGCATCCGGCCGCAGCAGCAATTCGACCTCACCGCGGGCAAGAACGCCACCGATATGGCGATGACGATCGATGCGATCGACCTGCTTTACCAGGGCAAGGTCGACGGGTTCGGGATCATGAGTTCGGACAGCGATTTCACCCCGCTCGTCACCCGGCTGCGGCAGGATGGGCTCGTCGTCTACGGATTCGGCAGCGTCAGCAAGACGCCGGCCGCATTCAAGAGCGCCTGCACCCGCTTCATCGATATCGACGCGCTGATCAAGGGCGCGTCGGACGAGCCGGAAAAGGCTAAGGCCAGCCCCGCGCCCGACAAGAACACGATCGACGACGATCTGATCGAACTGCTCGGCACGGCCTGGAAAGCGGCCAAGCGCGACGAGAAGGGCTACGCCCCCCTGGACGAGGTCGGCAAGATCGCCGGCAACCGCTCCAGCTTCGATGTCCGCAATTACGGGTTCAAACGCCTGTCGGATTTGTTCGAGGCCATCGGCCAGTTCCAGATCGAGCGGCGCGAGAATAACGGGCTCTACGTCAAACGCCTTCGTTGAACGACAAAGCGGCGCGGCATCCGGGGATGCCGCACCGCCTTTCATTCGCCGGTTTGCAGAATCAGCCGCCCTGCTGTTCCGCGTGGATCGACCAGAGCTGCGCGATAGGGGCGCGGGTTCCGGTGACGCTTCCGAAACTCGCCTTCGCTTGCGCCGTCTTGCCCTGTTCGAGCTGCGCGATACCAAGCCGCGTCTGCACGAGGCCCTTGTCGACGCCGGGCATGTTCATCGCCTTGGTGTAAAGCAATTCGGCGGCCGGATAATCGCCGTAGCTCAGGGCGAGATCGGCGCCGTTGACGATGGTCTTCGCATCGCTCGATCCCTGCGCGCTTTTCAGGATGTTCGGAAGGTCCTTCTTGTCGCTCACAGCGCGGCCGACCGCCTGGCTCCGGATGTCGTTCAGGAAAGCCGCCGATTTGCCGAGCTTTCCGGCTGCCTTGGCTTCATCGATGATCGCCACGACCTCGCCGGGGTTCTTCCGGTAGTCCGCTGCCTCAGCATAGTCGGCGTAGAAGCCTTCGTCCCGCATGGCATCGGTCGCGCGGGCCAGCCGCATCAGATCGAGAACTTCGGGGTTCGGGTAGTTCGCACCGCCCATCACGATCGCGACGGCGTCGGCCCAGTTGGCAGCGGTCGGGCTGTTGGCCACGAGCATCCGGTTGTACTGGCTCGTCTGATCGGCCAGCTTGTTCGTATAGGCGACGGACAAGCCGCGCTTGATCCACTTCTCGTCCACCGGCTGGCCAGCCGCCTTCCGCGCCTCGATCGCCTGGGCGAGATAGGTCAGACCCTCGGCTTGCTGCCCATTCTGGAAATAGGTCTCGGCGATCATGGCCTGCGGATTGCCTTCCGCATAGCCGTTCGCCAGGGCCGTTTCGAAATAGGTACGCGCCGCAGGATAGTCCTTGGCATTATAGGCCAGCTGCCCTGCGATCATGTTGTACTGGCCGAGATTGGCAGCCGGCACCTTGCCGCTCTGCAGCATCGTCTCGAGCCCTTGACGCTGCAGCGCCTCGTCCTTCGTCTTCTGCGCGATCTGCAGGATCATGTTGCCCGCGACGAAGCGGTCGTCGGCGGTGGTCGCCGCGGCGGTGAGAGCCGGTATCTGGCCGCGGAAGGTCGCCACGTCGGCCCCCGCCTCGACCTGCTGGGCAAGCGGCTGATAGACGGCGACGAATTCCTTGGAATAATTCGCCTTCTCGGCGCCCTTCTGATCATCCTTCTTCTTTTTCTGGGCATGGGCGGGCGTTTCGGCGGCGGTTACCGCGAACAGGCCGGTCGTCGCGAGCACCGCCGCAAGGGCGAAGCTGGACGAAGAGGCCGGACGCAGGAGACGGGAGAAAATCATCGAAGATCCTTTCGAAAATGAACGACGGCAAACCGGGAATACGAACGGGTCGGAAACCCCGGCTTGAAAACATGTGTTGCGATCAATCTAGTCTAGCGGTCTGAATAGCGATTGAATATTGCACGAAGGCTGGGATCGCCGGCCGGTTGCGCTTATATGTGGAAAAAGCGCTTGGCCCCCGTGGCCGGTTCCCGCCCTTGGTGGCTTCGATTGCGCAAATGTTCTAGACCCCGCCCTCCCTCCAGATATTGACGGATCTCAAGCGTTTTGGCCGACGAAACCGAACTTCTCGAACCCGCACCTGCCCCAGGGCATTACGCGCGCATCGATATCGTCGATGAAATGAAGACCAGCTATCTCGATTACGCGATGAGCGTGATCGTCAGTCGCGCCTTGCCCGACGTGCGCGACGGGTTGAAGCCGGTTCACCGCCGGATCCTGTTCGCCAGCCAGGAAGGCGGCTTCGTCGCCGGCCGCCCCTATCGCAAGAGCGCCAAGATCGTCGGCGACGTGATGGGCAACTACCATCCGCATGGCGATGCCGCGATCTACGATGCCCTCGCGCGGATGACGCAGGACTGGTCGATGCGAGTGCCGCTGGTCGATGGCCAGGGCAATTTCGGATCGATGGATCCCGATCCGCCCGCCTCGATGCGCTATACCGAGGCGCGGCTTGCCCGGGTCGCCAATGCGCTACTGGACGATCTCGACAAGGACACGGTCGATTTCGTCGACAATTACGATCAGTCCCGCCGCGAGCCGACGGTTCTTCCCGCACGCTTCCCTAACCTGCTGGTCAACGGGGCTGGCGGCATCGCGGTCGGCATGGCGACCAACATCCCGCCGCACAATCTGGGCGAAGTGATCGACGGCTGCCTCGCCTTCATCGACAATCCGGCGATCACCAGCGAGGAACTGTTCGAGATCATCCCCGGTCCGGATTTCCCCACCGCGCCCCTGATCCTCGGCAAATCCGGCGCGCGTTCGGCCTATACCACCGGTCGCGGCTCGATCCTGATGCGCGCCCGGCACGAGGTGGAGACGGGGCGCAACGACCGGCGGTCGATCGTGCTCACCTCGATCCCTTTCCAGGTCGGCAAGAACAATCTGGTCGAGAAGATCGCCGAAGCCGCGAAGGACAAGCGGATCGAGGGCGTCAGCGATATTCGCGACGAATCCTCGCGCGAAGGCATGCGCGTGGTGGTCGACCTCAAACGCGATGCCTCGCCCGAGGTCGTGCTTAACCAGATCTGGCGCTATTCCCCGGCACAGGCCAGTTTCCCCGCCAACATGCTCGCCATTCGGGGCGGGCGGCCCGAAACCCTCACTTTGCGCGAATTCGTGCAGGCGTTCATCACCTTCCGCGAAGAGGTCATCACCCGGCGGACCAAGTACGAGCTGAACAAGGCGCGGGACCGGGCGCATGTCCTGCTCGGCCTCGTGGTCGCGGTGTCGAACCTCGACGAGGTCGTCGCCATGATCCGCAGCGCGTCCAACCCCGCAGAGGCGCGGGCGAGACTGCTGGCGAAGGAATGGCCGATCGGCGACATCGCGCAATATATCGCGCTGGTCGAGGCGATCGAGCCGAGCGACGAGCAGCATGGCGGCACCTATCGCCTGTCTGCCATTCAGGTGAAGGCGATACTCGACCTGCGGCTCCATCGCTTGACCGCGCTGGGCCGCGATGAGATCGGCGACGAGTTGAAAGAGCTTTCGGTCGCCATCGAGGAGTATCTCTCGATCCTCGCCGACCGGGCCAAGCTCTACCGCGTGATGCGCGAGGAACTGGAAGAGATCCGCGCCACCTATGCGACGCCGCGAGTGACGGAGATCGCCCCGGCCTGGGATGGGCTCGAGGACGAGGACCTGATCGAGCGCGAGGACATGGTCGTGACCGTCACCCATGGCGGTTACATCAAGCGCACCCCGCTGGTCACGTTCCGGGCACAGGCGCGCGGCGGCAAGGGCCGCAGCGGCATGGCCACGAAGGACGAGGATGCGGTCGTCGAACTGTTCATAACCTCGACCCATAACCCCGTGTTGTTCTTCACCAATACCGGGCGGGTTTATCGCAAGAAGGTGTGGAAGCTTCCCGAAGGCGGGCCGCAGACCAAGGGCCGCCCGATGGTCAACCTCCTGCCGCTGGGCGACGACGAACGGGTGACCAACGTCCTGCCTTTGCCCGAGGACGAAAGCGAATGGGCCGATCTCAACATCGTCTTCGCGACCGAACAGGGCATGGTCCGCCGCAATTCGATGGATGCCTTCACCAACGTGCCATCGAACGGCAAATACGCGATGGGCTTCGTCGAGGGCAGCGGCGACCGGTTGATCGGCGTCGAACTGTTGAGCGAAGGGCAGGAAATCTTCCTCGCTTCCGATGCCGGCAAGGCGATCCGCTTTTCGGCCAGCGATGCGCGCGAAACCAAGAGCCGCACCGGCATCGGCGTGCGCGGCATGAAACTGAAGGACGGGCAGAAGGTCGTCTCGATGGCCGTGCTTGACGAAGGCAAGGGCGATACCGAGACCCGGGATGCCTATCTGCGCTCAGCCGTGTGGAAGAACAACGGGGCGGCGCATACGGTTGGTGCCGATCTCGCGGCCGCGATGGAGGAGGAGGAGGAGTTCATCCTCACCCTCACCGCGCGCGGGTATGGCAAGATCTCCTCGGCCTACGAATATCGTACCATCGGGCGCGGCGGCCAGGGCCTGACCAATATCGGCGAACCGTCGAGCAATCCCGACCGCAACGGGCCGGTGGTCGCGAGCTTCCCGGTGAAGCACGGTTCGCAGCTCATGCTGGTGACCGATCAGGCCAAGCTGATCCGCCTGCCGATCGATTTCCGTCATCAGGTCGAAGGCGGGTTCGACAATCATGCGGGCTATTCGATTTCGGGCCGTGGATCGTCCGGGGTGCGGATCTTCAATGTCGGCCCCAACGAGACGATTGTGGGCGCCGCCCTGATCGACGAAACCGAGGAACCCGAAAACGAGGCGGAAGAAAAGGTTGCTGACGAGATCGCGGCACGGGGCGGGCTGACGGTGACGGAGCCGCACACTACCGCGCATTCCGACCGCAATATGGACGACGAGCCGGGCGGTTAGGCGGCTTTCCTGAAACCGTTCCTGATCGTCTGGACCACGCCGGTCGCGATCAGGAACTGGCCCGCGAAATAGAGCGGCCAGATCAGCAGATCCGCCAGGTCGGCCGGCATCGCGCCAGCTTCGCGCGCGAAGATCAGCAGGTCGCTTGCGGCGAACATAACCGCGCCGATGCCGACCCGGTAGCGCGGAAAGCGGCTGATCCAAGCGGCGGCCGCCATCGCCCTGACCAGCGCGGCATAGACAGTCGAGAGCAGTCAGTTGGGCAGCGGATATGTCAGCAAGGCGCCGATTGCGGGGATCAAGACAATCAAGGCGATCGCCGCAAGTCTCTGGCTGCCGCTCGTCCGCGCGCGCCGATTGCGCAGGTAAAGCGCGATGGCGATGATGTGCCCCAAGGCGAACAACGCCCCGCCGACCAGATAACTCAGTTCCAGAACGATATCGCCCAGCGCCCCGAGCGCCAGCACCGCAGTCAGCAACACGCTGTCCCGCCCCCGCCCGCGATGCGCCGCATACAGGGCAAGAAAGCCTACCCCCAGCCCCTTCCACAGCATCAGCCACAGGCCGCCGATCGCCTCGTCGGCGGCAAAATAATAGGAGATGCCCGTCAGCAGGCTCAGCAGAAGATAGGGCCGGTGTTCGGCCAGTGCGCGGCGCGGCATGATTGCGTCCCCTCGTTTCGATTGCCGCTAGGGCTTGAAGCGTCCCCCATGCAAGGCCTAGGTGCGCGAGCTATGGCAACTGACATCCAGATCATCGGCGGCGGCCTCGCCGGCAGCGAGGCGGCGTGGCAACTCGCGCAGCGGGGTTTCAAGGTTCGGCTTTCGGAAATGCGCGGCGGCGGCGACATGACGCCGGCGCACCAGACCAGCGGGCTGGCCGAACTGGTCTGCTCGAACAGCTTCCGATCCGATGACGACGAGAAGAACGCGGTCGGCCTGCTGCATCACGAGATGCGGCGCATGGACAGTCTTGTCATGCGCGCGGGGGAGAAAGCGCGGGTTCCCGCAGGCTCGGCGATGGCGGTCGATCGCGACGTGTTTTCTGCCGAAGTCGAACGCGCGCTGGCCGATCACCCCAACGTCACCATCGTGCGCGAGCGGGTCGACGCCCTGCCGACCGACCGCCCCGCCATCGTCGCCACGGGCCCGCTGACCGCACAGACCCTCTCGGCGAGCATCGTGGCAGCCACCGGGCGGGACCGGCTCGCTTTCTTCGACGCCATCGCGCCGATCGTCCACCGCGACAGCATCGACATGGACGTCTGCTGGATCCAATCGCGCTGGAACAAGCGCACCGAAGCCTCCAACGAGGACGGCGATTACATCAATTGCCCGATGACGAAGGACGAATATCTCGCCTTCCATCAGGGGTTGATCGATGCCGAAAAGACCGAGTTCCGCGAATGGGAAGCCGACACGCCCTATTTTGACGGCTGCATGCCGATCGAGGTAATGGCGTCGCGCGGGGTCGAAACCCTGCGATACGGCCCAATGAAGCCGGTCGGGCTCGACAATCCGCGCGACACGTCACCGGAGTTTCCGCAAGGGCGCTGGCCCTATGCCGTCGTCCAGCTGCGGCAGGACAACAAGCTCGGCACGCTGTGGAACATGGTCGGCTTCCAGACCAAGATGAAATACGGCGCGCAGGTCGAGCTCTTTCGGACTATTCCCGGCCTGCAAAGCGCTGAATTCGCGCGGCTCGGTGGGTTGCATCGCAACACCTTCCTCAATTCGCCCGTCGTCCTCGACCGCCAGTTGCGCCTGAACCAGGCTCCGAACATCCGCTTCGCCGGGCAGATTACCGGGTGCGAGGGCTATGTCGAAAGTTCGGCGGTCGGCCTGCTTGCCGGGATGATGGCGGCGAGCGAACTGGCCGGTCGTGTCTGGTCGCCCCCGCCCCGCACCTCGGCCTGCGGCGCGCTGCTGGCGCACATTACCGGCGATGCCGAGGCCGAGACGTTTCAGCCGATGAACGTCAATTTCGGCCTGTTCCCGCCGCTCCACGACGTACCGAAGAAACAGCGCAAGGAGGCTTACACCGGCCGCGCCAAGGCGGATTTCGGCGCGTGGCTCGACGGCGCACGGGCGCTCGCCGCGTGATCAGCAGGCACAGCGCGGCTTCTTCTTCGCTGGCTTCGGTTTGGTCGCGGCGAATTCGCGCTGGTCGAGTTCCCGGTCGCCATCCGCGTCCGCACCTTCGAACTTTACGACCGTCGCCACCGCCCATTCCTCGAAGTCGAGCAGGTTGTTGCCGTCCTTGTCGAGTTTGCGAAACCCGTCGCTGCGGGTGGACAGCATTTCGGACCGGGTGATCCGCCGGTCGCGATTGCGGTCGTAGCGAAAGAAGCGCTGTTCCTCCTTGGTCAGCTCGGTCGCCTCCGGCGGAGCGGGCCCGCGCATGGAGCCGACATCGGCGATGGGCAGGAAGTCGGGATCGTCGGCGTCGCCAGCATAGGGTGCCGGGATAGGCGGAGGGGCCGCCGCCTCAACCTCTGCCCGGGCCTGCCACCAGAACATCCCGACGCCTGCCAGGGTCAGCGCACCGACGGCGCCAAGAACGATACCGCGTGTCATGCACCGCGCCATAGCGGCCGTGTCGTAAAGGTTTGGTCAACGCCCGAACATCGCGATCCGCGCCGCCGCGAGCGGGCTGGTCCGATCGCCCATCAGCGCGCCGCCGCCCCGCTGCAACGCCCGCCGCGAAAGATTGCCGATCAGCGCAAGCGGCCTCAGGGCCTTCGGCAAACGGGGCAGCGCCGCCTCTTTTTCCAGATAGTCGGCGCAGATACCGTCCCGGCGATCCGATAGCAGCGCGGCGTCCGCGTAACCCCAGGCCCGGCCATGCAGGGCGGCCTTATCCTCGGCCTCCGACTGTCCGGCGAGGCGGGCCAGACTGGTGAAACAACGCGCCTTCGCCTGCGCCAGATGCCCGGCTTCGGCGATACCCGGTGCATCGCCCACCATCTGCTCCCAGCCATCCACCAATGCGCGCAGCCCGTCTTCCTCGCCGCGCCAGGCCCGTCCGACAGCGTCCAGCACGGGATCGCCGCGCGGGCGAAGGGCGACGTCCTCCCCCAAACGGTCCCGCCACCAGGCGAGGCGAATCTGCGCCAGCATCGGCTCGCGCGCCGTGCTCGCAATTCGCGCGAGCCGGTGATCGAGCGCGAGGGCGGCGGTGTAACCCTCGCGTAGGGACGCAGGTGCCAGCGCCAGGGCAAGCTGGCCGGTTTCGTTTAGTTCTTCGCGCAGATCGCTCACGCGGATTGCGAAACATGCAGGGCGATCGCTGTCAATGCCGCCCGGCAAGGGGCGTGCGGCGCGCGCGGTAACGATGTCTTAACCATGCCGATTGGCGAAAGAGTAAGCATCCCGGTTTATCCGATGATCCGGGCCAATCCTTACGAGGTTGTTATGAACTCGAACCGAGTAACGAAATTCCTGGATCGTCTGCGGGCCGACAAGAGCGGCAACGCGATGATCCTGATGGCGCTCGGCATGCCGGTCCTGATCGGCAGTTCGGGGCTCGCCGTGGACGTGGCCCAGTGGTATGTGTGGAAGCGCGAACTGCAATATGCCGTCGATCAGGCGGCTCTGGCAGGGGCCTGGTCCAGCGCGGAGCCCGAGGCGGCGGCGGATTACGCCGACCTCGCCGAACTGGAATACTTCGACAACCTCTCGGTTCTTGCGACCGATGCCAGCGATCCCGTGATCACCAAGGCGGATTACAATGGCGGAACGAACAACAGTGTCGTGGTGACCGCCACGACTTCGCGCGCCCTGCCCTTCAGCCAGATCGTCTGGGGCCAGCAGGTCGAGATCAGCGTGCGGGCGCAGGCATCCTTCCAGGCGGCAACGAATTATACCACCTGCCTCCTCGCACTCGATCCCGACGATTCCGCGGCGCTGGAGTTCGGCGGATCCACGACCGGCCTCGTCACCTGCGGCGCGGGCGCCTTGTCGACCAATGCGACCGCCGTGGTGAAAAACGGCACTCCCTCCGTCAGGATCAGCGACATCATCGCAGGCGGGGGCATCGATCCCGGCCTGACGCAGAACGGCTCGGTCCACCAGTATATCAGCAATCTGTCGAACCCGTTCGAAGGGATCGAACCGCCTGCGAGCAGCACGCCGCGAACCTACGATTGCGGAACCAAAGGAGAAAGCGGCAGCGGGACCGCCGATGTCGTCACCACGACGACGACGACCTACACCTACTGGCAAGGCAGGAACCGCAGTTCCGCGACCCCCAACGTGACCTACACGGGTACTGGGTATCGGGAAGGCTCGGTCACCACGACGACGGCGACGAACCAGACCGTCGATGGATCCGTCAGCAACGGACTCACCGCGATTGCCAGCGATACCGAAGACTGGACCGGGAACCGCTACAACAGCAGCATCAAGAACACCTACATCTACGAGAAACAGAAGATCGTCGTCGCGCGGACGTACAGCAACGTCAATATCGTGACGGTATCGTCCGGTAACGCGTTCAATCTGCAGCCCGGTACCTATTCGACGATCAACGTCGCCTGCCAGACCTATTTCAATCCCGGCGTTTACTACATCACCGGGTCGTTCGACCTCGGACAGAACCATCTGGTCGTCGGCGACGACGTGCTGTTCGTGCTGACCGGCGACAATTCGGAAAATTTCAGCGTCAACAGCCAGTCGAAGGTCCGGCTTTCGGGCATTACCCAGAGCCGGCTGACATCCGTCTACGGCATGGCGGAGGACGAAGCCGCGCGATTGGCGGGGATGATCATTTTCGACGAGAAGTCCACCTCGCCGATCAGGATCAATGGCGGCGCCGACATCATCTTCGAAGGCACGGTCTATGCCCCCAACCGCAACGCGACCTTCAACGGGACCAGTTCGATGAACGGCAAGTGCATGATGCTGGCGGTCGCGACGATCAAGTTTACCGGGACGAACGACTTCTCGAGCTTCTGCATCCCGCCGCAGCTCAATCCGTTCGACGTCGGCGGCACGACCATCCAGGTGAGGTTGGTGGCATGAGCGCGCTCGTTACCGACGATGGCGGCTCCGTCGCGATCGAGACGGCGTTCGTCGCCCCGGTCCTGCTGCTGATGGGCCTCGGCGCCTTCGAGAGCAGCATGATGGTGGCACGTCAGGTGGAACTGCAGAACGCGGCAGCAGAAGCCTCGCAAATCGCCCTCGCCGCCGCGCCGACCGACGCGATCGCCCGCGCGACGGTGAAACAGGTGATCGAAACTTCGACCAAACTGCCGCCGGAAAATGTGGACGTCCTCGAACGCTACCGCTGCGATACGCAGCCGGCCTATGTGACCGAATCCTCCCTGTGCAGCGCCCATTATGCGCGCTTCATCCAGATCCGCATCCGCGATCGCTACGTGCCGAGCTGGGCGCAGATCACGACGCTCGGGACGGTCAATTACAATGTCGTGCGCATGGTGCAGGTCGGATGATCGGCGCAAGGCATCTGGCCTGGGACGAGCGCGGGACTGCGGTCATCGAGTTCGGCCTGCTTCTGCCGGTGATCTTCGGCACGTTCCTGGGCGTGCTGCAGATCGGCATCAGCATGTTCGCCTACAACTCGCTGCGCAACGTGACCGCCGAGGCGTCGCGCTATGCACTGGTCGAATATCAGAACAACCGACAGATGGCGGATTGGTCTGTCCTCGAGAATCGCATCGTGGCGATCGCACCCGGCTCCGGCCTGTCGCCCCAGCGCCTGACGGTGGACGTGGAGAAGGCCGCGATCCAGCGGGTGTCCGGCGCGATCGAACTGAAGATCAGCGTGACCTACCGGGTGCAATCGGTGCTGCCGTTCCTCGGTATCGACGAGATCGCGACGAACTACACCCGCCCGGTCTTCCTGATCGACGAGGCGCTTGCAACCGGCATCCCCGGCTCGATCTGAGCGGGCTTCGGGGCATGAGGGCCGGGGCGGACCCCGCCCCCACTGCCCTCAGTCGCGGTAACACACCTTCTTCGCTGCTGCGATGATCCGGTCGCTGTCGATCAGCGCCATTTTCTCGAGATTGGCGGCATAGGGCAGCGGCACGTCCTCGTTGCAGACCCGGGTGACCGGGGCATCGAGATGGTCGAACCCCTGCTCCATGCACAATGCCGTCACTTCCGACGCGATCGAGCAGGTCGGCCAGCCCTCTTCCGCGATGACCAGCCGGTTGGTCTTGGCGAGTGAGGTCAGGATCGCCTCGGTATCCAGCGGCCGCAGGGTGCGCAGATCGATGACTTCGGCCTCGATCCCCTCCTCTGCGAGCTTCTCCGCTGCTTCGAGCGACAGTCCGACAGCAATGGAATAGGACACGATCGTCACGTCGCCGCCCTCGCGCACGATCCGCGCCTTGCCGATCGGCAGGACGTGTTCGTCGAGTTCGGGCAGTTCGAAACTGCGGCCATAGACCAGCTCGTTCTCGAGGAAGACCACCGGGTCCTCGCAGCGGATGGCGGCTTTCAGCAAGCCCTTCGCATCGTAGCTGTCGTATGGGGCGATCACGATAAGGCCGGGCACGCTCGCATACCAGGGTCCGTAATTCTGGCTGTGCTGCGCCCCCACCCGGCTCGCCGCGCCGTTGGGCCCGCGGAACACGACCGGGCAACGCATCTGCCCGCCCGACATGTAGTTCGTCTTGGCCGCCGAGTTCACGATGTGGTCGATCGCCTGCATCGCGAAGTTGAAGGTCATGAACTCCACGATCGGGCGCAGGCCGCCCATCGCCGCGCCCGTGCCGATGCCGGCGAATCCGTATTCGGTGATCGGTGTGTCGATCACGCGCTTCGGGCCGAATTCATCAAGCAGGCCCTGGGTGACCTTGTAGGCCCCCTGATATTGAGCGACTTCCTCACCCATGACGAACACGCGCTCGTCGCGGCGCATTTCCTCGGCCATCGCATCGCGCAGGGCCTCGCGCACGCTGACGGATGCCATGTTGGTGCCAGCGGGAATGTCGGGATCGGCCGGGCGCGCCTTGGCTTCGGGTTTGGTGATCTCAGCCTTGCTTTCGCCCTGCCCCACATCCCTGCCCTCGCCGTTGTCGGCAGCGGTTGTGGCGGCGGCGGGTGCCTCGATGTCGGAGGCGTCCTCGCCCTCCCCAGCCAGCATGGCAATCACGGTGCCGACCTTCACGCCCTCGGTGCCTTCCTCGACCAGGATCCTGCCGAGCGTGCCTTCGTCGACGGCTTCGAATTCCATCGTCGCCTTGTCGGTCTCGATCTCGGCGATGATGTCACCCGCGACGATTTCGTCGCCTTCCTGCTTCAGCCACTTGGCCAGCGTGCCCTCTTCCATGGTCGGCGAGAGCGCGGGCATCTTGAGTTCGATCGCCATGGCTCAATACTCCTCCACGAGCACGTCGGTATACAATTCTTCCGGAGCCGGCTCAGGCGAGTTTTCGGCGAAGTCGGCCGCATCCGACACGCGGGCACGGATTTCCTTGTCGATCGCCTTCAACTCGTCCTCGCTGCTGCCCTGTTCGATCAGCGTCTTCTTCAACCCTTCGATGGGATCGCGACCTTCGCGATAGCCCTGCACTTCCTCACGGGTGCGGTATTTCGCCGGGTCGGACATGGAATGTCCGCGATAGCGATAGGTGCTGCATTCCATCAGCACCGGCCCGTTGCCCTCGCGCACATAGGCGAAGGCGGTTTCGGCGGCTGCACGCACTTCGAGCACGTCCATCCCGTTGACGTTCATGCCGGGGATGCGGAACGCGGTGCCGCGCCGGTAGAATTCGGTTTCGGCGGAGCTCCGCTTGACCGCGGTGCCCATGGCATACTGGTTGTTCTCGACCACGAAGACGATCGGCAACTTCCACAGCGAAGCCATGTTCATCGTCTCGTACACCTGGCCCTGGTTCGCAGCACCGTCGCCGAAATAGGCGAGGCACAACCCGCCATCCTCATTGTACTGATGGGCGAGCGCCAGCCCGCCGCCGAGCGCGACCTGCGCGCCGACGATGCCATGGCCGCCATAGAACTTATGCTCGGTGCTGAACATGTGCATCGAGCCGCCCTTGCCCTTGGAGATGCCGGCCTGCCGCCCGGTCAGCTCGGCCATGATGACCTTGGGATCGATCCCGTAGGCGAGCATGTGGCCATGATCGCGGTAGCCGGTGATCACGCTGTCGAGATCGTTGTCGAGCGCGCTCTGCAACCCGATCGCGACCGCTTCCTGGCCGATATAGAGGTGGCAGAAGCCGCCGATCAGGCCGAGGCCGTAAAGCTGGCCGGCGCGTTCCTCGAACCGGCGGATCAGAAGCATCTGTTCGTAGAAGCGCAGCATCTCGTCATGGCCGGCATCGTAGCGCTTGTTCGCCTCGAAGCGTTCCTGAAGCGAGCGCAGCGCGAAATCGTGATCCTGCTCGTCGGCGGGATCGCTGTTTGCCGGGGCATTGGCCAAGGGGACTTATCCTTATCTCATCAGACAGTATGGCGCGGCTATAGGCACAGCCGCGCAGGCTGCGCAACACGCCGGGGCTTGGGGGAAGGGAAAAACCGCTACGGAAAAGCGGTGTTGCCGCCTCAGTCGTCGAGCTTGACGACGACTTCGTCGGGGTGGACGACGTTGAGCTGGCTGCGCAGCAATTCGCCCACCATGTCGGGATCGGCATGATCGGGGTTCAGCAAGGCGACCTTGTTTTCGAGCGCATCGCGATCATGCTCGATCCCGGCGAGCTGCGCCTTGCGCTGATCGAGCGTGCGCAAATTGTCGCTCCACGCCAGGAGGCCGGACGGGCCGGCGACCGCGATGCCGCCCATCAGGAACAGTGCCGCCACACCGCCCCGGCGAAGCGCCTTGCCGTTGCTGCGATTGCTGTGTCTGCCCTTGCGTCCCATGGTGCCTTCCAGCCACAAAACCGTATGGTTAGCAAGACGAAAACGGCCAGCCTCAGTAGGAGCGCGGCAAGCCGAGAACGTGTTCCGCCAGATAGCTCAGGATGAGGTTCGTGCTGATCGGTGCGACGGTGTAGAGCCGTGCCTCGCGAAACTTGCGTTCGACATCGTATTCCTCTGCGAAGCCAAAGCCGCCGAAGGTCTGCACGCACATGTCGGCGGCGGCCCAGCTGGCCTCGCTGGCGAGCAGCTTGGCCATGTTCGCCTCGGCCCCGGCATTCCCGCCTTCCATATAGAGCGCGGCGGCATGATGGACCATCAGTTCGGCGGCCCGCATCCGGGCATAGCAGCGGGCGATGGGGAACTGTACGCCCTGGTTCATGCCGATCGGCCGGGCGAAGACGGACCGATCGCCGGCATAGGCGCTCGCCCGCGCGATGAACCATTTGGCATCCCCGATGCATTCCGCGCCGATCAGGATCCGTTCGGCGTTCATGCCCGACAGGATGTAGCGAAAGCCCTTTCCTTCCTCGCCGATCAGGGCGGATGCGGGGATGCGCAACCCGTCGAAGAAGATTTCCGTGGTGGAATGGTTCATCATCGTGCGGATGGGCTTGATCGTCATCCCGTGGCCGACCGCCTCGCGCATGTCGACGAGGAACAGCGACAGGCCGTCGGTCTTCTTCTCGACCCGGTCGCCCGGCGTCGTTCGCGCCAGCAGCACCATGAGGTCTGAATGCTCCGCCCGGCTGGTCCAGATCTTCTGCCCGGCGACCACGTATTCGTCCCCGTCGCGGCGGGCGAAGGTCCGGAGGCTAAGCGTGTCTGTGCCGCTGGTCGGCTCGGACACGCCGAAGGCCTGCAGCCGCATTTCCCCGGTCGCGATCCTAGGCAGATAGGCGCGCTTCTGTTCGTCCGAGCCGTAGCGCAGCAGCGTGTTCATCACGTACATCTGCGCATGCGCCGCCGCCCCGTTGCAACCGCTGGCCTGGATTTCCTCCATGATCGCGCAGGCGGCATCGAGGCCCAGCCCGCTGCCGCCGAATTCTTCCGGGATCAGGGCGGCGAGGAACCCCGCCCTCGTGATCGCAGCCACGAACTCGGTCGGGTAGGCGCGTTCGCGATCCTTTTCGCGCCAGTATTCGGCGGGAAACTCGCGGCAGACATTGCGAACCGCGTCGCGAATGTCGGAATGGCGGCCAAGGGGGTTCATACTGTCCATCCCCCTGTCATGAACCGGCGGGCAGCAGAGCGCAATCGACGGAACCGCCCGTCCCCGCCCGCCGTTGGTTCCTTGACAAAGCGCCGCTTTGCCGTGTATTAGTTACTTTTGTAACCAATCATCTGGAGGATGCGCATGCCCGACCTTTTCGAGAACCCGATCGGCCTCGACGGATTCGAGTTCGTCGAATTCTGCGCGCCCGAAAAGGGCATGGTCGAACCGGTGTTCGAGGCGATGGGCTTCAGCCATATCGCCAACCACCGAAGCAAGGACGTGCAATTGTGGCGCCAGGGCCAGATCAACCTGATCCTGAACTATGAACCGAGGAGCGCGGCATGGTTCTTCGCGCGCGAGCATGGCCCGTCGGCCTGCGGCATGGGCTTCCGGGTGAAGGACGCGGCCAAAGCCTATGACGAACTGATCGAGCGCGGAGCGGAGCCTGTGGCGGTGGAGACCGGGCCGATGGAATTGCGGATCCCCGCCATTCGCGGGATCGGCGGGGCAATCGTCTACCTCATCGACCGCTACGAGGACGAGAACGGCGAAGGCCTGTCGATCTACGACATCGATTTCGAATATTGCGAAGGGGTCGATCGCCACCCGGTCGGCGCCGGGTTCAACGTGATCGATCACCTGACCCATAACGTCTATAATGGCCGGATGAAGTTCTGGGCCGAGTATTACGAGACGCTGTTCAATTTCCGCGAGATCCGCTTCTTCGACATCAAGGGCGAATATACCGGCCTCACCTCCAAGGCGCTGACTGCGCCCGACGGGAAGATCCGCATCCCGCTTAACGAGGAAGGCGAAGGCGGCAAGGGCCAGATCGAGGAATTCCTCAAGGAGTTCAACGGCGAGGGTATCCAGCACATCGCATTGATCTGCGACGATCTCGTTACCGCGTGGGACCGGTTGAAGGAGTTCGGCGTGCCGTTCATGACCGCCCCGCCCGAAACCTATTACGAAATGCTGCCCGAACGCCTGCCCGACCACGGCGAACCGGTGGATGCGCTGAAGGCGCGCGGCATCCTGCTGGATGGCACGGTCGAAGGCGGCCAGCCCCGCCTGCTGCTGCAGATTTTCGCCGAGGCGCAGGTCGGCCCGGTCTTCTTCGAATTCATCCAGCGCAAGGGTGACGAGGGTTTCGGGGAAGGCAATTTCAAGGCCCTGTTCGAAAGCATGGAACGCGACCAGATCAAGCGCGGCGCGCTGAGCGTCGACGAGGCCAGCAAGACGAAGGAACCTGCGGAATGACCGACCAGTCCTCTCACCCCGTCAAGCTCGGCGGGGTCCACCATGCCGCCTATCGCTGCAAGGATGCGAAGGAGACGGTCGAATGGTATCGCGACGTGCTGGGCATGGAATATACCAGCGCGTTCAGCGAGGATCACGTTCCCTCGACCGGCGAATACGATCCCTACATGCATGTCTTCCTCGATGCGGGGAACGGCAACATCCTTGCCTTCTTCGAACTGCCCAACCAGAAGGACATGGGCCGCGACGAGAACACGCCGAAATGGGTGCAGCACCTCGCCTTCAAGGTCGGCAGCGAAGAAGAATTGCTGGCCGCCAAGGCCCATGTCGAAAGCCTGGGGATCGACGTTCTCGGGCCGACGCATCACGGGATCTTCAAGTCGATCTACTTCTTCGATCCCAACGGCCACCGTGTCGAACTGGCAGCCGATATCGGGACCGACGAGCAATATGCCGAACTCAAGCGGGTCTCCATGCCGATGCTCGACGAATGGAGCGAGACCAAGAAGGCACCGCGCCATGCGGACTGGCTGCACGAGATCGCCCGCAACGCCCGTGGCGGCAAATAACCGCGGCGGAACCCCGAGCGGGGCAGCCCGTTAACATTTCCAACATGGAGGGTTCGGGACGGTGAATTACATCGCAGCTTTGCGCGACCAGCTGAACGGCATGGCGATCGCTTTCGTGCGCGCCCTGCCGAGCCTTGCGATCGCACTGCTGATCGTGTTTCTTACCTGGATCGTCGCGCGGTTCGCGGTGAAGATCGCCGACATGCTGGTCGGCCGGACCGAGATCCGCCCCAGCCTCAAGAACCTCATCGATACGATGGTGAAGCTCGCCATCTGGGTCCTCGGCCTGTTCATCGCCGCCGTCATCGTCATGCCCGGTTTGACGCCCGCCAGCCTGCTTGCCGGTCTCGGCATCGGGGCGGTCGCGATCGGTTTCGCGTTCCAGGATATCTTCGAGAACTTCCTTGCCGGCGTCCTCATCATGATCCGCGAGAAGATGCGCATCGGCGACGTCATCGAATGTCAGGGCATAACCGGCAAGGTCGAACATATCACCTTGCGCGAAACCCATGTGCGCAAGCTCTCGGGCGAATTGACGGTCGTGCCGAATTCGGTCCTGTTCAAGAACCCGGTCGAGATCATGACCGATATCGACGAACGCCGGCACGAGGTCGTGGTGGGCGTGTCCTACGATACCAATCTCGACCATGCGGCCGACGTCATCCGCCGCGCGGTCGAGGGGGTGGACGATGTCCTTGCCAGCAAGGGGGTCGATATCTTCGCGCAGGAATTCAATTCGAGTTCGGTCGATTTCCTCGTGCGCTGGTGGGCGGGCTCTTCCCCCCGCTCTGGCTGGGAGAGCAAGGACAAGGTCGTGCGGGTCATCAAGGCCGCCTTCGACGATGCCGGGATCGAGATCCCCTTCCCCTACATTACCCATACCTTCAAGGAAACGGTCCCGATCAGCCAGTTGGGCCAGCAGAGCCAGAACACGCCATAGGCTTGCGCCCGGTCTTCGGTTCGCGGGTTGATGGTGCGCCCGACAGGATTCGAACCTGTGGCCCCCGGATTAGGAATCCGATGCTCTATCCTACTGAGCTACGGGCGCCCGACATCCCGCTATAGCGGGTCGATGCGGCGGTGCAATCAGTTGAGTTCGTCAGGATCGGCGACGGGGAACAGGACCGGGGCGATCCCGATCCCTTCTTCGACCAGAGCGCGGGCATCCGCGATGCTGGCTTTCCCGTGAACCGGTGCCGCGTCCTTTTCGCCGTAATGTTGCGAGCGGACCTCCTCTGCGAACTTGCCTCCGACCCAGGTGCTGCTTTCAAGGGCTTTTGCCTGCGCCTTGGCCAGCTTGGCG
The DNA here is from genome assembly GCA_947501005.1 of uncultured Erythrobacter sp. GTDB lineage: Bacteria > Pseudomonadota > Alphaproteobacteria > Sphingomonadales > Sphingomonadaceae > Qipengyuania. Next base: position 1,281,257 of record CANMTU010000001.1, read on the forward strand.
AACGCTTCACGCACTTGGGGCGGGATCTCGTTCTGCATTGCGCTTTGCCGGTCCTCGCGTGTCGCGGACGACCGGTCGGGCTGCCGTGAAGACACGGCCGGGGCCATCGGCGCCTTGCGGATATTCGCGCTGTCGCAGACCGGACACACGAGCCGACCATCGTCTTGCTGTTTCTCGAAATCGCCGGACGAGGAGAACCAGCCTTCGAACGAATGGGCGTTGGGGCAGGAGAGGTCGTAGACGATCATGCGGGTTATCTGGCGACCGGGCGGCGATTGGCAAGGCTGGGCACCTGGCGGCGAACCTGGGCGATACGGGCCGGATCGAGCTCGGCAAAGGCAAGGCCGGTTTTCGCATCCATGTCAACCAGCACGTCACCCCACGGATCGACCACGAGACTGTGCCCGAAGGTTTCCCGCCCGTCTTCATGCTGTCCGACCTGCGCGGCCGCCAGGACATAGGCGCTCGCCTCGATCGCGCGGGCGCGCTGGAGGACATGCCAGTGCGCTGCCCCGGTCGGCACGGTAAAGGCCGCGGGGATCGCAATGAGGTCGCACGCCGCCTGTCCGAGCGCGTCGTACAAGGCAGGAAAGCGGATGTCGTAGCAGATCGACAGGCCCAGCCGCCCCGCCGGTGTCTGCACGGTGACGACTTCATCGCCCGCCCGGTAGGCGCTCGATTCCCGCCAGCTTTCGCCGGTGTCGAGATCAACGTCGAACATGTGCATCTTGTCGTACCGGGCGGCGATCGCGCCCTGAGCATCGATCACGAACGACCGGTTGACCCACCGTTCGCCGTCTCTGATCGCAAGGGAACCCAGGCAAACCCAGATGCCGTATCGGGCCGCGCTTTCCCGTACGCCGGCAAGGACGACATCGTCTTCTTCCGTCCGGATCGTCGCCGCGGCGCGCGCCCGGTTGCGGTCCAGCATGCCCGACATTTCCGGGGTGAAAAGCAGGGCCGCGCCGCCGCCTGCCGCCTCTTCGCAGGCGGCGGAGAGAGTCGCGCCATTCGCCTCCGGATCGATGCCGGAGGTCATCTGCAGGACGGCGATCCGCGTCATTCAGGCGTTCAGAAGCGTGGCCAGCTCGCCCGAACGGTCGAGCGCGGCGAGATCGTCGGACCCGCCGACATGCCGGTCGCCGATGAAGATCTGCGGCACGGTGCGGGCGCCGGGCGCGCGTTCCAGCATCGCCTCGCGATCGGCCCCGCCCATGGTGATATCGTGTTCGGTATAAGCCACGCCCTTGCTGTCGAGCAGGCGCTTGGCACGGGCGCAGTAACCGCAGCCGAACTTGGTGTAGATATCAATCTGGGGCATCGGAGCTTCCTGAATTGCTTTGGGATTTAGGGCCGCACTACCCCATGCGCCAATCTCTTGAAAGGCGTGAATGGCCGCTTATCTTTTTCACGCCGGCCAGTCCGGTTCGAGGTGCCTTATCGGGCCTCGATGTCTCAAATTGCTCAACAGAGGATTTGCACGATGAACCGTATGGACTTTACCCCCTATCGCCGCTCCACCGTCGGGTTCGACCGCTTGTTCGACCTGATGGAACGGCAGGCTCGCAACAATGCGGGCGACAATTATCCCCCCTTCAACGTCGAACGCCGCGGCGATGACGAATATCGCATTACCCTGGCCGTGGCCGGTTTTCGCGAGGCCGATCTCGACATCACGGCGCAGCAGAACCTGCTGACCATACAGGGCCAGAAGCGCGACGACCGCGCCGAGGGCGAGATGCTTCATATCGGCATCGCCAATCGCGGGTTCGAGCGGCGGTTCGAACTGGCGGACTATGTGCGGGTCGACAATGCCGAGCTGCGGGACGGTCTGCTGGTGATCGATCTGGTGCGCGAAGTGCCCGAAGCCATGCGCCCCAAGAAAATCGCGATCGGCGGCCAGAAGCCGCTCGAAATCGTCCGCGACGATGACGCGACGGGCGACAGCGCCGCCGCCTGAGGTGTAATGGTTGGGGGCGAGGCCGAAGGCCCCGCCCCCGCGACTTGCGCCGCCATGCCTCGGAAACGATCGTCCGGGTCGCAGAAGACGAGCGAGTTCGAGGCAAGCCCGAAACTCGGCGCATGAGAAAGACTCGTACGCTCGATTGCCTTCGCGACGTTTAGACCAATTTTGACAAAAGATAAAGCAATCGTGAAATCATGTTACAATTTGATACATGATTGAGTTAAAACAAGAAAGCCGGCCGACTACACCAACCGTTCCTGATCCACTGCCGCGCCGATGAATTCGGCGAAGAGCGGATGAGGGTCGAACGGCTTGCTCTTGAGTTCGGGGTGGAATTGTACACCGATGAACCACGGATGGTCCGGCCGCTCCACGATTTCGGGGAGCAAGCCGTCGGGCGACATTCCTGAAAATATCAGGCCGTCCTTCTCGAGTGCATCGATATAGTGACTGTTCACTTCATAGCGGTGGCGGTGGCGTTCCGATATCGCCGTAGTGCCGCCATAAATGGACGAGACCTTGCTGTTGGCGGACAAGCGCGCCTCGTAGGCACCCAGACGCATCGTGCCGCCCAAATCTCCGCCCGCGTCGCGCTTCTCCAGCCCCTCGCGCGACATCCATTCGGTGATCACGCCGACCACGGGCTCCTGCGTTTCGCCGAACTCGGTTGAGGAGGCGGCCGCGAAGCCCGCCGCCCTGGCCGATTCGATGCACGCCATCTGCATGCCGAGGCAGATGCCGAAGAATGGCACCTTGCGTTCGCGTGCGAAACGCACGGCGGCGATCTTGCCCTCCGACCCGCGCTCTCCGAACCCGCCCGGGACAAGGATCCCGTGCATCGGTTCGAGCTGTGCCGCAATGTCGCTTTCCGCCTGCTCGAAAATCTCCGCGTCGATCCAGCGGACATTGACCTTCACCCGGTGCGCCATGCCGCCATGGACGAGCGCCTCGTTGAGCGACTTGTAGGCATCCTGCAGGCCGACATACTTGCCGACCACGCCGATCGTCACTTCGCCTTCGGGGTGGGAATGGCGTTCGATCACGTCGTTCCAGCGCGTGAGGTCGGGTTCGGGCGCATCGGAAATCCCGAAGCAGCGCAGCACCTCGCGGTCGAGCCCCTCGCGGTGATATTGCAGCGGCACGGCATAGATCGACGGCGCGTCGAGCGCGGGAATTACCGCTTCCGCGCGCACGTTGCAGAATTGGGCGATCTTGCGTCGTTCGGATTGCGGAATGGGATGTTCGGCCCGGCACAGCAACATATCGGGCTTGATGCCGAGACTGGCGAGTTCGCGCACGGAATGCTGCGTCGGCTTGGTCTTCAGTTCGCCGGCGGCCGCGATATAGGGCACGAGGGTAACGTGGATGCTCAGCGTCTGCAACGGTTCCAGCTCGTTGCGCAGCTGCCGGATCGCCTCCATGAACGGCAGGCTCTCGATATCGCCGACCGTTCCGCCGATCTCGCACAGGATGAAATCGTGATCGTCCTGATCCGCCAGCGCGAACTGCTTGATCGCATCCGTGACGTGGGGAACGACCTGCACCGTCGCGCCGAGATAGTCACCACGCCGTTCGCGCGCGATGATGTCGCGATAGACCCGGCCCGAGGTCACATTGTCGTTCTGATGCGCCGAGACGCCGGTGAACCGCTCGTAATGGCCGAGGTCTAGATCGGTTTCCGCCCCGTCGTCGGTCACATAGACCTCGCCGTGCTGATACGGGCTCATCGTGCCCGGATCGACGTTGAGATAGGGGTCGAACTTGCGAATGCGGACCTTGTAGCCGCGCGCCTGGAGGAGGGCTGCCAGCGAAGCAGCCATGAGGCCTTTGCCAAGCGACGAAACCACGCCGCCGGTGATGAAAATATACCGCGTCATGGGAGATGAGCCCTAGGCGCGAGCCGTGATTCGGCGCAAGCCTTGCCGCGCGCCAATCGCACTCCATCCACAGGAGCGGATTGCGCGCACTTTGAATGCTCTCATCAATTGGTCACATCGCCAAGCGGATCGGTTTCCGCGGGCGCCGGGGCCGTGTTCGGCGCCGCTGCCGGCCCGCCGAGCGGATCGGTCTGCTGCACCGGAACGACCGACCGGTCGAGCGTCGATTCGACGGACCCCGGCCCGCCGCTTTCCACCGCGATCGCCGCGAGCACGATGGACAGGACGACGAACAGCACCGCGAGCCACTTGGTCGCCCGGGTCAGGAAGTCCGCCGCGCCGCGCGCGCCCAGCATGCCCGACGGGCTGCCGCCGATCCCCAGCCCGCCGCCTTCGGAGCGTTGCATCAGGATAACGCCGACCAGAGCCGCCGCCACGATGGCCTGCACGACAGTAAGGAAAAGGAACATTGAGGATATCCGCTCGGTACTGGGGTTTGTTCAGACTGGGGTTTATTCAAAGGCCGCATCTAGGCGCCGATCCTTGCCGGAGCAAGGTTTGCCGCTAGCTTTCCATGGCCTCGGATGCGCCGACGACGATGCCGAGGAAGTTTTCCGCGGTCAGGCTGGCCCCGCCGACGAGCGCTCCGCCCACTTCACCGATCGCGAGGATTTCGCGCGCATTGTCGCTGTTGACCGATCCGCCATACAGGATGCGCACCTCGCCGCCCTGCTGCTTGCCGTAGGTCTTCACCAGCAAGGCGCGGATCGCCTCGTGCATGGCCGCGATATCGCCTGCCCCGGCTGTCCGCCCGGTCCCGATCGCCCAGATCGGTTCGTAGGCCACGGTCAGCCGCTCCGCCGCATCGGCGATGTCCGGCAGGGAGGCCGTCAACTGCTCGACCACGAAATCCTCGGCCGACCCGGCATCGCGAGTCGCAAGGTCTTCGCCGCAGCACAGGATGATGCGCAGCCCCGCGGCTAGCGCGCTTTCGATCTTCTGCTTGATCAGGGCATTGCTCTCGCCATGGCCGCCGCGTCGTTCGCTGTGCCCCAGGATGACGAATTTCGCCCCCGCATCGGCCACCATCGCGGCGGATACGTCTCCGGTATGCGCGCCGAATTCACCCGGATGGCAATCCTGCGCCCCGATGCCGATCTGCTCGGCTTCCTTGTGGACCGCGTGGATCAGCGTGGCCGGAGGCGCCAGCGCGACCTCGACCTTCATGTAACGCTGCGCCGCCCGGTCGATCGCGCGCGCTTCGGAAAGCATCGTGCGCGTGCCGTTCATCTTCCAGTTTCCAACGATATAGGGCCGCTCGGCCATAGTCATTTCCTAGTGCTGCGTGCCGGTTCGGCAGCCCGCTATATAAAGCGTGATCCCTGCTTCGCCAGTCGCACGATATCAAAGCGTCGAAACCGCCTTGCCACCTGTTGCGAGAGAGCCGCATGACGGATAAGGCGCGCTGCCAGACAGCGGCACTGCCGGCATCAGGCAGGGCCCTAAGCATCAAACCGGAACGCTTCGCAACCCATGCTCAATTTTTTCCGTAGCTTCTTCAAGACCAAGATCGGCCTCGGGCTGGTTCTGGCGTTTCTCGTCCTGATCGGGTTCGCCTTCGCCAGCGCGGACGTGTCGAGCACCGGTGCGTTCGGCGGCGTCGCTGGCGGCAACCGCGTGGCGGTGGTGGGGGACCAGAAGATCGGTACGGCCGACCTCGCCCGCGCGGCGACCGACGAGCTGGAAAGCGCGCGGCAGGAGAACCCCACCGCGACGATGCAGACCTTCCTCGCCGAAGGCGGCCTCGCACGGGCGCTGGACGGCTTGATCAATCGTTCGGCGCTGGTCGAGTGGGCGCGCGAACACGGGCTGCGGGCGGGCGAGAACCTGGTCAACAGCGAGATCCGCACGATCCCCGCGGTCGCCGGGCCTACGGGGGCGTTCGACGAGCAGACCTATCGTGCCTTTCTCGCGCGCCAGAACCTGACCGATGCGCGGCTGCGCGAACTGGTCGGTGCGAGCCTGCTGGCGCAACAGGCGCTTATCCCGGCGGGGTTCGGCGCGACCATTCCGCAATCGATCGCTCGCACCTATGCCCGGTCTTTCAAGGAACGGCGCACGGGCCAGATCGCGACCATTCCGGCGGATGCGTTCGCCCCGCGTGGGGATCCGACCGCGGCCCAGTTGCAGGCGTTCTATAACGAGAATCGGGCGCGTTTCGTCCGCCCCGAACGCCGGGTAATTCAGTATGCAGTGTTCGATGCGGCGGCGCTGGGCGATGCGGTCAACCCGACCGATGCCGAGATCGCGGCGGCGTATCGCCAGAATGCAGGCGACTATGCGGCGAGCGAGGAGCGCAGCTTCACCCAGCTGATCGTTCCTACGCAGGCGGCGGCGCAATCCATTGCGGAGCGGGTTCGCGGCGGCCAGTCGCTCGCGGCGGCGGCGCAGGGCGGCGGCTTGCGGACCACGCAGCTCGACGGCCAAAGCAAGGCGGAAATCCGTGCACAGGCCTCGAACGCGGTGGCGGATGCCTATTTCTCCGCAGCACAGGGCGCGGTGACGGCACCGGCCCGCAGTTCGCTGGGCTGGCATATCGCCCAGGTTCGCTCGGTCGAACGGATTGCGGGTCGCAGCCTCGATCAGGCGCGCGGCGAGATTGCCGACCGGCTTCGCGAACAGAAGCGCGTGCGCCTGCTGTCGGATCTGGCGATCGACCTTGAGGATCAGATTTCCGACGGAGCCAATCTGAACGAACTCGCCCGGGATCGCGGCCTGCAGGTGCAGCAGACCCCGGCGCTCCTCGCCAACGGCCAAGTCTACGGGAGCGGCGAGAACGCACCAGAGACGCTGGCGCAGATCGTCCCGGTGGCGTTCCAGATGGAAGAAGGCGAACCGGAGATTGGCGCGCTGCCCGGTGGCGGCGAGTATGTGGTTTACCAAGTCGCGGACATTGCGCCGGCGGCGACCGCCCCGCTGGCCGAGGTACGCGATCGTGCGATTGCCCTGTGGCGCCAGACGAATGGCGCACAGGAGGCGCGCAAGGCGGCGGAGCGGATCGTGCAGAAGGTCGCCAATGGCACCCCGCTCGCGCAGGCGCTGGCGGCGGAAAACGTCCCCTTGCCGCGCCCCGAAACGGTCAGCGTGAGCCGCGAGGAACTGGCCCGGCTCGGCGGGCAGCGCGTGCCCGCGCCGCTGGCCCTGCTGTTCGGCATGGCGCAGGGATCGGTGAAGAAACTCGAGGCCCCGCAGAACGCGGGCTGGTTCGTCGTCGATCTCGACAAGGTGGTGCTCGATACGCTGGCGGCCGACGATCCGCTGATTGCGCAGGCGAACGGCCAGCTCGGCCAGGCCTGGGGCAATGAATATGGCGAGCAGCTCGGCAAGGCGATGCGGCAGGAAGTCGGCGTCGAGACGAATGCCGATGGCGTGCAGGCCGTGCGCCGCCAGCTTCTGGGCGAGAACTGAGGTCGGTTTGCGCACACCGCTTTCCGGACGTGACGAAGCGCTTGCCGCGCTGCGCGGGGGCCGACCGGCGCTCGTCTGGCGCAAGGTCGTCGCCGATACGGTGACGCCGGTCGGTGCCGCCCTTGCCCTGATGGAGGAAGGGCGCGGCGACTTTCTGCTGGAGTCGGTCGAAGGCGGGGAAGTCCGCGGCCGTTACAGCCTGTTGGGTCTCGACCCCGATCTCGTCTTCCGGTCCGATGGCCCGCGCGCGTCCCTCAACCGCAACTGGCGGCACGACCGGGATGCGTTCGAACGGCACCAGCGCCCGACCCTCGATGCCCTGCGCGATCTGCTTGACGAATGCCGCGCCGAAGTGAGCTCGGACCTGCCGGGCGCGCTGGCCTGTCTGGTCGGCTATTTCGGGTACGAGACGATCGGCCTGGTTGAAAAGGTGCGGCGCGCCGCCGACGCCCCGCTCGATCTGCCGGACATGCTGTTCGTGCGTCCGACCCTGATCCTCGTGTTCGACAATCTGACCGATGCGCTGTTCGCCGTCGCCCCGATGTGGGCGGGGGGCGATGCGCCCGAAGCCGCGCTCGACCTTGCGGCGGACAGGATCGATGCCGGTCTGGCGAGGCTGCACGACCGCCCCGCCCCCGGGCCTTCGACCGCCCCGCATGATTTTGCCGAACCCGCCCCCCGATCGGCGATCGCCACCGACGATTTCGAAAGCATGGTGGTGCGCGCGAAGGAGTACATCGCGGCCGGCGATATTTTTCAGGTCGTCCTCTCGCAGCGCTTCACCGCCCCCTTCTCCCTGCCCCCGATGGCGCTGTATCGGGGTCTGCGGCGGATCAATCCCTCGCCCTTCCTGTTCTTCCTCGACCTGCCTGGCTTCGCCATCGTCGGGTCGAGCCCGGAGATTCTGGTCCGCGTGCGCGACGATACCGTGACGATCCGCCCGATCGCCGGCACCCGCCCGCGCGGGGCGGATGCGGAGGCGGACCTGGCCGCCGAACGCTCGCTGCTGGCCGACGAGAAGGAGCGGGCCGAACATCTCATGCTGCTCGATCTGGGGCGCAACGATGTCGGCCGGGTAGCGGCGCCGGGCACGGTGGAGGTCACGCAGAGCTTCTCGGTCGAACGGTACAGCCATGTCATGCATATCGTCAGCAATGTGACCGGGCGGCTCGATCCGGCGCATGACGCGCTTGACGCCCTGTTTGCCGGCTTTCCCGCCGGCACGGTCAGCGGCGCGCCCAAGGTCCGCGCCTGCCAGATCATCGCCGAACTCGAACCGGCGAAACGCGGGCCCTATGGTGGCGGGGTCGGCTATTTCGCGCCGGACGGATCGCTCGACAGTTGCATCGTGCTGCGCACCGCCATCGTCGCGGACGGGGCGATGCATGTGCAGGCCGGCGCGGGGATCGTCGCCGATAGCGATCCCACCTATGAACAGCGCGAATGCGAAGCTAAGGCAGGGGCCTTGTTCGCCGCGGCCCGCGAGGCCGTTCGCCAAGCCAGGGAACCCGGTTACGATCAATGAAGGTCACGCTGCTCCTCCCCGCTCTCCTGCTTCTGTTCGCCTGTAACGAACCGATCGAGGGAGAGCCTGTCACACGCACCCGGATCGACGGCAAGGCGACGCCCGCCGGCGCCGTCGCATCGGCGGACGAGACGGTTTCGCCGCAGGTCCAGTCCGCCTGTCGCTCGATCATCTTCGAGAACACGCCGGTAACCCATTGCCTTGCCATCCCCTCGCGCCACCGGATCGCGATGGATGTCGGGCCGGCCGGGGGTGCGCCCTATCGCAGCCTCTCCGCCTTCGCCGCCGCGCGTGAGGGGAGCACGGTGGCGTTCGCCATGAATGCGGGCATGTTCGACGACGAAGGGCAGCCGATCGGCTATTACGTCGAGGATTCCGAACGCCTGCAGACGCTGAATACGGCTGAGGGCGAAGGCAATTTCCACCTGAAGCCCAATGGCGTCTTCTACGGCTCGGGCGGCGAATGGGCGGTCACGACGACCGAGGATTTCCTTGCAAACGTGCAGGACCGGCCGGAGTTCGGCACGCAATCGGGCCCGATGCTGGTGGCGGGCGGCAAGCTCCATCCCGATATCGCGGGCGACGGGGATTCGCGCCTGATCCGCAACGCCGTCGGCGTGGACGACAAGGGCCGGGCGCATTTCGTCATCTCGAACGCCCCCATCTCGTTCGGCAAGCTCGCCCGGTTCATGCGCGACGAACTCGGCACGCCCAACGTCCTCTATCTGGATGGAAACGTCTCGCAATTGTGGAACCCGGCGACCGGCCGGCTCGATGGCGGCGCACCGATCGGCCCCATCGTCTACGTCACGCAGAACGAGGAAACTCAATGACCGGCAAGCGGCGCGGCCTCTATCCCGAAATCGAACCCTACGATCATGGCATGCTCGATGTGGGCGATGGCCATGAGCTGTATTGGGAGCGGGTCGGCACACCGGGTGCCAAGCCGGCCGTGTTCCTGCATGGCGGGCCGGGGGGCGGCATCAGCCCGTCGCATCGGCGCCAGTGGGATCCTGCCCTTTACGACGTCCTGCTGTTCGACCAGCGCGGCTGCGGCCGCTCCACCCCGTTCGCCGGGCTGGAGGCGAACGATACCTGGGCAATCGTCGCCGATATCGAACGGCTGCGCGAGATGGCGGGGCACGAGAGCTGGCAGGTGTTCGGCGGTAGCTGGGGCGCGACCCTGGCCCTCGCCTACGCCCAGACCCATCCCCAGCGGGCCAGCGAGCTGGTCCTGCGGGGTGTGTTCCTCGCCCGGCAAAAGGAAAAGGACTGGCTCTACCGCTACGGAGCGAGCGAGATCATGGCCGAAGCCTGGGCCGAATTCGTCTCCATCGTGCCCGAGGACGAACGCGGCGATCTGGTCCGCGCGTTCTACCGCAGGCTGGTCGGAGAGGACGAGGCCGCGAAACACGAAGCGGCGCGCGCCTGGTCCTTGTGGGAAGGCCATGTCGCGACGCTGCTGCCCGATGCGGCCCTGATCGAGACTTTCGCCGATCCGGCCAAGGCCGTGCCGATGGCGCGCATCGCGGCGAAATTCTTTCTCGAGGATTTCTGGCTGGAAGAGGGGCAGCTGCTGAAGAACGCCGGCAAGATCGCCGACATTCCCGGCATCATCGTCCAGGGGCGGCACGACATCTGCACTCCGGCCGTCTCGGCCTACGAGCTTTCGCAGGTCTGGCCGGCGGGCAAGTTGTGGATCGTCGACGACGCCGGCCACAGCGCTTCCGAACTTGGCATCATCGACGGTCTCGTACGCGCGACCGACCGGCTCGCGGGCAAGCGGGACTGACCCTGCCGCGGTCTGCGCGCTTGATTGCCGCGCCCACTGCCGCCAAAGGCGGACGCATCATGCCACGCATCCTCGTCATCGATAATTACGACAGCTTCACCTTCAACCTCGTGCACTACCTCAAGGAATTGGGGGCCGAGGTCACGGTTTGCCGGAACGACGCGCTGGACGCGGGCGAGGCGGTCGGCGGCGCCTATGCTGGGTGCCTGATCTCGCCCGGTCCCTGCTCTCCCGACGAAGCCGGGGTCAGCCTCGCGATCGTCGCCGCCTGCGCCGAGACGCGCCTGCCGCTGCTGGGCGTCTGCCTCGGCCATCAGGCGATCGGGCAGCATTTCGGCGGCCGCGTGGTGCGCGGCGGCCTGATGCACGGCAAGACCAGCCCGGTCGATCACGATGGCAGCGGCGTTTTCGCCGGCCTCCCCTCGCCCTATACCGCGACCCGCTATCACTCGCTCGTGGTCGAGGACGTTCCCGCCTGCCTGGTGGTAAACGCGACCAGCGAGACTCCCGGGCTCGACGGGACCAGCGTGATGGGTTTCCGCCACCGCGACTTGCCGATCCACGGCGTGCAGTTCCATCCCGAAAGCATTGCGACCGAGCATGGCCACGCTTTGCTCGGCAACTTCCTTGCCATGTGCGTGGCGGACCCGGACCGCAAGGCGGCGGCATGACCAAGCTGCCCGATCCGGCGCTCCATCTTGCTGAACGCGAGGCGGAGGCGGTCTTCGGCCTCATTCTCGACGGCGCATATGGCGACGAGGAGATCGGCGCCTTCCTGCTCGGCATGAGCCGGCGGAGCGAGACGGCGGACGAGATTGCCGGCGCCGCCCGGGCGTTGCGCGCGCGGCTCATTCCCGTGTCCGCGCCAGACGGTGCGGTCGATTGCTGTGGCACTGGCGGCGACGGGCATCATACGCTCAACGTCTCCACCGCGGTCAGCCTGGTGGTCGCGGCTGCCGGCGTTCCCGTCGCGAAGCACGGCAATCGCGCGGCCAGCAGCAAGTCCGGCGCGGCCGACACGCTCGAGGCGCTGGGCCTCGACATGGAAGCCGCCGGCCGCACCGCAGAGCAGACCCTTGATGCGCTCGGCATCTGTTTCCTGTTCGCGAAGAATCATCACCCGGCGATGCGCCGTATTCAGCCGATCCGGCAGAAACTGGGCGTACGGACGATTTTCAACCTCATGGGGCCGCTGTCCAACCCCGCCGGGGTAAGCCGGCAGCTCATCGGCATTGCCCGCCCCGCCTATGTCCCGATCTACGCGCACGCCAAGGCGAAGCTCGGCACGGCGCGCACCTTCATCGTCTCGGGTGACGAGGGGCTGGACGAACTCAGCCTCGACGGCGGCAACGAACTGGCCGACGTGGTCGGAAACACCTTCGAGATGCGCCGGGTCGACGCAAGCATGGCGGGCCTGCCCTCGGCCCCGGTTTCCGCCATTCGCGGCGGCGATGCCCGCCACAACGCCGCCGCGCTGGTGCAATTGCTGGAAGGCGCGCACGGTGCCTACCGCAACGCGGTCCTGTTCAACGCCACAGCGACGCTGATCGTGGCGGGTAAGGTCGATGACTGGGATGATGGGGCGGCCATGGCGGCGGAGACTCTCGATTCCGGCAAGGCGGGCGCGTTGCTGGGCAAGTGGATCGAGATGGCGCGATGAACAAGCTGGAAGAAATCTGCGCGGTAAAGCGTGACGAGGTCTCCGTGCGCAAGGCTCGCACCAGCCTCGCCGATCTGGACCGCGAGGCCCAATCGCAAACCCCGCCGCGCGGATTCGCCGCGGCGCTGGCCAGGGCGCAGGAAAACGGTTTCGGCCTGATTGCGGAGATCAAGAAGGCCTCACCCTCCAAGGGCCTGATCCGCGCCGATTTCCAGCCTGCGGAGCATGCGAAAGCCTATGCGGCCGGCGGGGCTGCCTGCCTCTCCGTCCTCACTGACGAACCGTTCTTCCAAGGGGCTGACGAATACCTCGTGGAAGCACGGGAGGCCTGTACCCTTCCCGTCCTGCGCAAGGATTTCATGGTCGATCCGTGGCAGGTCCGCGAAGCGCGCGCCATCGGCGCCGATGCGATCCTCCTGATCGTGGCCGCGCTGGACGACGGGGCACTCGCCGAACTCGAGGCGGCTGCGGTGGAACTGGGCATGGACGTGCTGGTCGAGGTGCACGATGCGCAGGAGCTGGAACGGGCGCTGCGACTTTCCTCTCGCCTGATCGGCATCAACAATCGCGACCTCAGGACCTTTCGCACCGACCTCGCGGTAACGGAAGACGTCGCCGCGCGTGCGCCCGCCGATGCGTTGCTGGTCGGGGAAAGTGGCATTTCCACCCATGCCGATTGCCAACGCCTTGCGCAGGCGGGCGTGCGGTCGTTCCTCGTCGGGGAAAGTCTCATGCGCTGCGACGACGTGGGCGCGGCGACGCGCCGATTGCTGACCGGGTCGGCATGACCCGGCTGACGCATCTCGACGAAGCCGGCGCGGCGCACATGGTCGATGTCGGCGGCAAGGCGCCGACCGCGCGCGAGGCGGTCGCCACTGGGCGCATCCGCATGGCGCCGGACGCCTTGATCGCCCTGCGCGAAGGGTCCGGCCCCAAGGGCGATGCCCTGGCCACGGCGCGGATCGCCGGCATCATGGCAGCCAAACGCACCGGGGAGCTGATCCCGCTGTGCCACCCCCTTGCCCTCGATCGGGTCGCGGTCGACTTCACCTTTGAGGCCGAAAGTATTCGCGTAACCGCCATGGCAGCGCTGACGGGCAAGACCGGCGTGGAGATGGAGGCGCTGACCGCCGCGACCGTCGCCCTGCTGACCCTGTACGATATGGCCAAGGCGATCGACAAACGCATGATCCTCGAGGACGTCAGATTGTTGCACAAAAGAGGCGGCAAATCGGGGATTTGGTCGTTCGATAGTCCGGACTGATTGCGGTCCCCAAATGCAGTCGGCCCCGTATCTTTACGGAATGTTGACTTTGCTTTGCAGGTTTCCTAATTGTTCCGTATTCGTTCCCTTGAAGGACGCAATCCGGTAAGGCCCGCATCATGTTGACACCCAAGCAACACGAACTCATCCGTTTCATCCAGCAACGCCTCGAAGTCACGGGCATCTCGCCCTCGTTCGAGGAGATGAAGGACGCGCTCGATCTCAAGAGCAAGTCCGGGGTGCATCGGCTGATTTCCGCGTTGGAAGAACGGGGCTTCATTCGCCGCCTGCCCAACCGGGCGCGGGCGCTGGAAGTGGTCAAGCTGCCGGAAGATGCGGTGACCGGTGCGGGCGCCCGGGGCCAGAAAGCGGCCACGGCGGCGGCCAGTGATCCGGTTGCGAGGCATGTCACCAAGGCGGTGTCGCGCGATCCGGCGAACGATGTGATCGACATTCCGCTCCATGGCCGGATCGCCGCCGGCGCCCCGATCGAGGCGATCGAGGGTCAGACGTCCCTTCCCGTTCCCGCCGCACTGCTTGGGCCGGGCGATCATTACGCGCTCGAGGTTTCCGGCGATTCCATGATCGAGGCCGGGATCTTCGATGGGGATTTTGCCCTCGTCAAACGGACCGATACGGCGCGCGACGGCGAAATCGTGGTCGCGCTGGTCGACGGCGAAGAAGCGACGCTGAAATATCTGCGCAAGGATAGCGGCATGGTCCGCCTGGATCCGGCCAATGGCAGCTACGAAGCGCAGGTCTACGCCCCCGGTCGGGTTCAGGTTCAGGGCAAGCTGGCGGGTTTGCTGCGGCGCTATCACTGACGGCGCTGCGGCTGGGCGCGCTCAATCGGTTCGCGTCGTGCGGCTCCATCCGTGGTCGTTCGTGCCGGAATGTACGGTGACCACCTTTCCTTTCGCGAAATAGATCGCGGTCCCCCCGTATCGGTCTAGGAAGCGCCCATCGACCTTCAACCACAGGGGGCGGCAACTGCGCGGCAACCACCTGTCCGCGACGACGAGATGGGCCTGCCGGCACGCGGCGGCCAGTTGCGGTTCGTCGATGCGCTGGCGATTGCGGGCGACGAGGATGTGCCAGGGCCGCCCGCCCCGCATGATCGATACGCTGCAGAACTCGGGGCTGCACCGGGCGCCCGGCAGATTGGCCAGCGGCTGCGGCACGATGTCGATCCCGGCCAGTTCGACGAGATTGTCGTGCGTGTAGCCGCCCGCCGTGCCGCGGAGGACGAAGAAGCGGCCATCGTTCGACGTCACGCCGACGTTCTTGCCGTCGCGCGTGATCAGCATGTCGGGCACCGGCGTCGCCATCACCGCCACGGCCCCGCCGATGACCGGAACGAAACCGAGCAATCGCGCCCGCCCGCTCCACAGCGCGAGCCATAACCCGCCCGCCACGAATGCCAGCACGGTCGCCATGCCGATCTGCGGCATCAGCTTCACCGCGCCGGGCTGCCCGGCCGTGAAATGGGCTATTGCCAGCAGGAAATCGAGCGCCTTGCCGGCTGCCCACCAGACCGGCGCGCCGATCCCGAACAGGTCGAGCGCGAGGGCGAGAGCGATCAGCGGCATACAGATGAACGTCGTCAGCGGAATGGCTACGACATTCGCGAAGGCGCCGTAGAAGCCGCCCCGGTGGAAGTGGAACAGCACGATCGGCATCAGCGCCAGTTCGATGACGAGGCCGGTTGCGAACAGCATCGCCGTCTGCCGCGCGAACCGATCGAGCAGCGTGCCGTCGCGGGGCGCGAGGAAAGTCCTCACCGGCCCGCTCGAATGCAGGGCGACGATCGCGATGACGGCGGAAAAGCTCATCTGAAAGCTCGGCCCGATGACCGCTTCGGGCCATACCGCCATGACCACGGCCGCGGCGATGGCGATCATGCGCAGCGACAGGGGCTCTCGTCCCAGAGCCAGCGCGATCAGGACCAGGATAGCGCCGACGCAGCTGCGCACGGTCGGCACCTCCGCCCCCGTGAGCAGCGTATAGCTTACCCCCACCAGCGCGCCGAAGGCGGCCGCCAGCAGCGGCAGCCGGACGCGCAAGGCGAGCGCGGGCGACAGCGCGAGCAGCCTCAGCGCAAGGACATAGCCTGCCGCGATCACGGCGCTGACATGCAACCCGCTGATCGACAAGAGGTGCGTCAGCCCGGAATCGCGCATGGCGATCTCGTCCTCGACCGCGATGGCCCCGCGATCCCCGCTGGCGAAGGCGGCCGCGATCGTCCCGGCCGATCCGCCGAGCTGCGCGCGGATATGCGCCGCGATCCGTCGTTGATAGCCCGAGATGCGGCCCTGCGTCTCCGCCGCCTGGCCGAGCAAGGTGATCTCGCCGACCAGGCTTCCGGTGGCGGCGTACCCCTTGAACCACGCGGCGCGCGCGAAGTCGTAGGCGCCGGGCAACAGCGGCGGCGAAGGCGGCATCAGCCGTGCGCTGAGCCGGATGCGGGCGCCTTCGGCCAGGCCGTCGATCGCTTCGGCGCGCGGCACGTTGACCCGGACCTTGCGCGCCGCCCCCGTTTCAGGGTCGCGCACCGCGATCACCAGGCGGACGCGGTCCTTCGCCGGCTCCTCGATCAGTTCGAGGATCGTGGCATCCATACGCAGGGACACCGCCCGCTCGATCGGCGGCGATCCGACGATCTGCGATCGAATCGAGATGACGAGGGTTCCGGCGGCGATCGTCAGGGTCAGAGATACGACCGCGAGGCGCAGCATCGTCCGCTCGGGCCGCCGACGCCAGCCGATATGCACCGTGGCCGCGAGAGCCAAGAGCCCGGCCAGCACCGCGGTCCATTGCAGGCGCAGCGGCAGCGCGAACCACAGTCCGATCCCCCCGGCGAAGGCGACGGTCAGCCACGGCCCCCGGTCGAAGCCGGATCCGGCCAGAAACCGCTCCATTCCATCGGCAAATGTGGACATCGCGCCGCGCATGCGCCAAATGCGCCGCACCGCGGCATTTCCGCCCGGTTCCGGGGCAAAGGGCACGCCGGGCGTTGCCTGAGTGGCCATGATGGACATCGAGAGGACGATACGGCGAATGGTTGGCGAAAGTGTGAATCGCGGCGCAACGAGCGACACGCAGGTGGTCACACGCTTCGCTCCCTCGCCCACCGGGTTTCTGCATATCGGCGGCGCGCGCACGGCGTTGTTCAACTGGCTGTTCGCCCGCCATCACGGCGGCCGGACGCTGCTGCGGATCGAGGATACCGACAAGAAGCGTTCCACCCAGGATGCGATCGACAAGATCATCCAGGGGCTCGACTGGCTGGGCCTCGACTATGATGCGCCGCCGGTCTTCCAGTCCGACCGGGCGGAGCGTCATGCGGAGATCGCGCACGCGCTGCTGGATGCGGGCCATGCCTACAAATGCTTCGCCACTCCCGAGGAGCTGGAAGACATGCGCGCCGCCCAGCGCGCGGCGAAGCAGCCCCTGCGCTACGATCGGCGTTGGCGCGACCGCGATCCTTCCGAGGCGGGCGAGGATACGCCCTTCACCATCCGCCTGAAAGTGCCGACCGACGGCGAGACCACGATCGAGGATGCGGTGCAGGGCCGCGTCACGGTGGCGAATGCTGAGATCGACGATTACGTCCTGCTCCGCGCCGACGGCACGCCGACCTACATGCTCGCCGTGGTGGTCGACGATCACGACATGGGCGTCACCCACATCATCCGCGGGGACGATCACCTCAACAATGCCTTCCGGCAATTGCCCATCATCCGCGCGATGGACCGGATCGAGGGTGGATGGCCCGATCCCGTCTATGCCCATGTCCCCCTCATTCACGGGGCGGACGGGGCGAAGATGTCGAAGCGGCACGGCGCCGTCGGGGTGGAGGCCTATCGCGACGAGGAAGGCATCCTGCCCGAGGCGCTGTTCAACTATTTGCTGCGCCTCGGTTGGGGCCATGGCGACCGCGAGGAGATCACTCGCGACGAGGCAATCCAGCTGTTCGATCTGGACCATGTCGGCCGCTCTCCCTCGCGCTTCGACCTGAAGAAATTGCTCAACCTCAATGCGCATTACATTCGCGAGGCGGACGACCGCCGGCTTGCCGATATCGTCGCCGCGCAGATCGAAGGCGAACCGGATCGCGCGCTGCTGGCATCGGCCATGCCGGTGCTCAAACCGCGCGCGAAGACCGTGGGCGAGCTTGCCGAAGGCGCCGCGTTCCTGTTCGCCGCCCGCCCGCTGGTCATGACCGAGAAGGCCGAGGCCCTGCTCGACGATACCGCGCGCCAGCGGCTCGCGGGGCTCGCGGAAATGCTGCACTTGCAAAATGACTGGACAAGCGAGGCGCTGGAAGTCACTACGAAGGCATATGCCGAAGCGCTCGAAATTGGGCTCGGCAAGCTCGCGCAGCCCATGCGCGCAGCCTTGACCGGGACTACGACCTCACCCGGCATTTTCGATGTTCTGGTTCTATTGGGCAAGGATGAGTCGCTCGCGCGGATCGACGCGCAGGCCGCCGCTTCCACTCAGTCGGATCAAACGAATTAAGGAGACCCCCGTGGCGAACAAGCAGGCAAACCTCGATCTCGGCGAGACCGAACAGACATTCCCCATCCTCGAAGGCAGTTGCGGTCCCGACGTGGTCGATATCCGCAAGCTTTACGGGGCAACCGGCAAGTTCACCTACGATCCCGGCTACAAGTCCACGGCCAGCTGTGAAAGCGCGCTGACCTTCATCGATGGCGAGGAAGGCGTACTGCTGCACCGCGGCTATCCGATCGGGCAGCTCGCCGAAAGCTCGAGCTTCATGGAAGTCGCCTACCTGCTGCTGAACGGCGAACTGCCGAGCGCGGACGAGCTCGACGATTTCGACAACACGATTACCCGCCACACCATGGTGCACGATCAGCTGCGCCAGTTCTACCAGGGGTTCCGGCGCGACGCCCACCCGATGGCGATCATGTGCGGCGTCGTCGGTGCGCTGTCGGCGTTCTATCACGACAGCACCGACATTTCCGATCCCGAGCATCGCAAGATCTCGAGCCACCGGCTGATCGCCAAGATGCCGACCATCGCGGCAATGGCGTACAAATATTCGATCGGCCAGCCCTTCCTGCCGCCGCAGAACTCGCTCAGCTATACCGGCAATTTCCTGCGCATGACCTTCGGCGTCCCGGCCGAGGAATACGAGGTCATCCCGGCGGTCGAGAAGGCGATGGACCGGATCTTCATCCTCCACGCCGATCACGAGCAGAACGCCTCGACCTCGACCGTGCGGCTTGCCGGCTCGTCCGGCGCCAATCCCTTCGCCTGCATGGCGGCGGGTATCGCCTGCCTGTGGGGTCCCGCGCATGGCGGCGCCAACGAAGCCGCGCTCAACATGCTGCAGGAAATCGGCACGCCCGATCGCATCCAGCATTACATCGAGCGGGCGAAGGACAAGAACGATCCGTTCCGCCTGATGGGCTTCGGCCACCGGGTGTACAAGAACTACGATCCGCGCGCCACGGTGATGCAGAAGACCGTGCGCGAGGTGTTCGAGGCGCTGAACGTGAAGGACCCGGTTTTCGAAACCGCCCTGCAGCTCGAGGAAATCGCGCTGAACGACGATTATTTTGCCGAGAAGAAGCTGTTCCCGAACGTCGACTTCTATTCGGGCATCATTCTTTCCGCGATCGGCTTCCCGACCACCATGTTCACGGCGTTGTTCGCGCTGGCGCGCACGGTGGGCTGGGTCGCGCAGTGGAACGAGATGATCTCCGATCCCGCACAGGTCATCGGTCGCCCCCGGCAGCTCTATACAGGCCCGACGCAGCGGGACTACGTCCCGATCGAGCAGCGTTAAGCCTCCAAATCCGCAATTCGAAAAGGGGGCGTCGCGGCGCCCCCTTTTTGCATCCGCCGCTTATCTTCCGGCGGGAACTGACAGCGTGAACCGCGCCCCCTGCCCCGGCGCGCTTTCCACCGTGAGCTCGCCCTTCATGGCATGGGCAATCTTGCGCGAGATATAGAGGCCGAGGCCCGAGCCACTGTCCCCGCTGCGACCAAGCCGTTCGAATTTCTCGAACACCTTGCGCTGCTGATCCTCGTCGAGCCCGTGACCCTGATCGGCAATCGTCACCATTGCCCGGTCGCCCTCGCTGTCGAGCCGTACCCAGACCTGGCTGTCCTCCGGTGAGTAGCGGATCGCATTGCCGATGAGGTTCAGCAGGATCTGCAGAACGCGGCGAAACTCCGCGACTGCCGGCTGGTGCTCGCTTTCCTGCGGGGGGACGAGCGTGATGCGTTTCTCGCGCGCCCGCACGCCGAGGATGCCGCAGGCCCGGCGAGCGATCTCGGCCAGATCGATCCGGTCCGGCGCGGTCGTGAAGGTCTCGGCCTCGACCACCTCCAGATCGGACAAATCGTCCATCAGGCTGAGAAGATGCTGCCCGGCCTCGGCAATGTCGTCGGCATAGGTGCGATACTCGTCCCTCAACGGCCCGGCGAGCTTGGTGCGGATGGTTTCGGCATTGGCGATGATCCGGTCGACCGGTTGGCGCAGAACCGGCGTGAGATCGCGCCCGAGCGATGGGGCGTAGCTATCCTCTGCCGTATCGTCCTCCTCGGTCAGCGGCGTATCCGAGGTCAGATAGAGGACCAGGCCGACAGGTTCGGCCGGATCCGGACCGATGGGGTCGATATGGACGGTCCAGTCACGCGAAGACCCGGCGAGGCGACAGCGCGCCCCTTCGAAGGAATTCCATGCTCTGGTCGCGACGGCGGCGCCCTGCACATCCACGATCTCGGTCCAGCGCCGGCCGATCGCGGCGGCCGCCTTTTCCCCGAACGCGGTCAGGTCCGGCGCCTCGATCTCGAATGACAGGATGCGCTGCTGATCGTCGAGCCGCATTCCGCATTCCGCGAAAGTCCGCGCGATGTCGCGCTGCAGGGCGGCGTGCTCGGTTTCGTCGCGCGGCGCCGGATCCGATTTCCAGTCGGTGAGGCGAATTAGCGTGCCCTGCCCTTCGGCCGGCGGCGTAACCCGTGCGGAGGCCGAAATCTGGTTCCTGCCGTCGAAGCTGCTGATAGTTTCCGACTGCGCCATACCGGTTTCGCGTGCGCGGGTGAGCAAGGCGAGCAGACGCGGGATGGCGACGATGCCGCCCCGCCGCCCGCCGCAAGCTTGCTGCAACGCCAGCAACGGCGCGTCCGCCCGTATTAGCCGGTCATGCGCATCGCATTCGCCGGTAACGGGTTCGTCGTTGTCGTTCGCCATCACGTACCGACCGATGCGCCGTAGATAGATGCAGCACCGGACAACACCGCCCCCACCCTTCGATTTGTCTGCCGCGCGACCATGCGCCGAGAGTTAGCAGCCTTGCATCATTCCGCCACATTTTCCTCGCGCCGGTCCACAACAAGCCATACGAGCAGCAGAAGGGCAAGCACGGCGGCAACCTCGAAAGCGGTACCGAACATCGCCGCGCCGGCCAGCAGCACGGCGAGAAGGGACCGGTCCTCGGCGGCTATCCGCAAGCCCATAGGCCCGCCCGTTCGTGCCAGATGTACCATACCAATCAGCACGGCGGGGACGAACCCACCGAGCCAGCTCGCACCCTGCGGCGCAGAAAGGACCAGAATCACGGCAATCGTCAGATCCGTCAGGTGATCGAGCGACAGGTAGCGTTGCTTTCGCATTCCGGGCCGCGCAACCCGGTGGATTACCCGCCCGATCCGGGAAGACACGAAAGCCAGCCCGACCAGCAGGAGGGCCGGAAACGGCAATGCCAAAGCGGCCAATCCGAGAGCGCACAGCAACAGGGCCGTCGCGGTTAGGGTGGGTGCATTGCGATAGGGCGAATTCGCAATGTCGCTCGCCAGTCGAAGACCGGCCTTTTCCGCAATCGCCAGGCCGGGGGCGCGAAAATCGACCGGCTTCGCATGGGCGGCGATCCACAGCCTCTCTCGGGCCGTCAGTGCTTCCGCATCGGGCCGAAGCGACCATCGGCCATCTTGCAACAGGTCAGGGTCGAGAGAAACGATATCGACGCCAGCTTGCAGGGCGAGCCGCAGCCATGTCGCGACCGGGTCGATATCATCGGGCAGATCGGCCAGGCCCTCCGCGACCGCGCCGGGGGACAGCATCACCCCCGCCCAGGCGCGCGATGCGTCGATCCGTTCGTAACCGAGCGGGACGGCATTCTCTGCCGAAAAAGCGAGGACGCCGACGGATTTCAAGCCTTCAACCGCGCCTGCATCGGGAAGCACTGCGTTGGCGAAGATCAGCACGGTTTCGGCGGCGGCACTTTCGCTGCACATCGCGGAAACTGTCCGCACTTGAGCGAACGGGATTTCCGCATCGTCTGCCTGCCGCTTCAGTTCGTGCAGCTGATCCGTATCCTCGCGCGCGAAACAGAGGATCCTCTCACAGCCAGCGGAAAGTGCCATCTGCAATTGTTGAGCCGCGATGGAACGGCCGCCGAACCCCTTGTCCTCGGCTGCTTCCCAGCCTTGGCGGTCGAGGGAAATCAGGGCCAGTCGCATGTCGGATCTTGTCGAGAGTCGGGCATGGGTGCGAACAGGCTTGGTTCCGTTGGAGGGTCGTGCCCTCCCGTTAATATGTCTTTTAGGCTTTGTCGAAACCCGCTAGTTCCCGTTCATGGACAAACGTTCTCATATTAGGGCCGTCGAGGGTGAACCGTTGGAAGCGGAGCGGTCGGACCAACCGGCAACCGCCCCTCACGCCAGCGAGGAGGAGAACGGGGAAACCGCGCATCAGCCCGCCGAAACGGCCGAGTGGGACGACATGCCGGAGGCGGCCGAAACGCGCCGCACGCCTGTCCTGCCGATCGTTCTCGCCTTGTTGATCGCTGTATGGAGCGCATTGTTCCTCGCCAGCCACTGGCGCGCAATGGTTGGCGGCGCCCCGCTGTCGCAATGGGTCGACTGGACGGCGACATGGGCGGTGCCGGTCTTGCTCGTGCTGGCGATCTGGCTCGTCGTTCTTCGGAGTTCGGCGCGCGAGGCGATGCGGTTCGGCGATGTCGCGCGCACCCTCTCCGACGAATCGGCGCTGCTCGAAACCCGGCTTGCCACGATCAATCGCGAACTCAGCCTTGCGCGGGAATTTCTTACCACTCAGTCGCGCGAGTTGAACTATTTCGGCCGCGCAGCCGCCGAGGGTCTGACGCGCCATGCCGAGGCGCTCGACGCCTTGCTCAAACAGAACGGGCAGCAATTCGACGCGATCGAAGGTGTGAGCGCCACTGCCTTGGCGAATATGGAAAAATTGCGGGATCAATTGCCGGTGATCGCCAATTCCTCACGCGACGTGTCGAACCAGATCGGCAATGCCGGGCGGACCGCGCAGGATCAGCTCGACGAGATGATTTCCGGGTTCGAACGGCTGAACGAGTTCGGCACGGCGAGCGAACGCCAGGTCGTCTCCCTGCGCGAACGGGCCGACGAGGCGCTCGTCTCCCTCGGCGACCGGTCGGACAGGCTGGGCGATGTCGCCAGCGAACGCTTCGCGCGCCTGAAAGCCGATGTCGAAGATTTCCACACCCGCATGGGCGAGGCGGAGAGCGGGAATCTCACCAATTTGCGCGGCCGGTTCGAGGATCTTCAACGCGATCTCGACGCGCTGCACGCCGCCCTCGGCGAGAAGGAGACGCAGGCGCGCGAGCGGTGGACCGATCATGCCACCGCGCTCGAGGATCGCTACCGCGTCCTGGCCGACGATCTCGTCGGGCGAGGCGAGGAACTGGCCGCGACGCAAGGCAATGCGATCGACGGATTGACTGCAAAGTTGGACGCGATTTACGAAGGGATCGAGGCACGGCGCGCCCGGCACACGGCGCAGCTGGAAACCCTTGCGCGCGACAGCGAGGCGGTGGCGGAGCGTATCACCGGAGCCGGCGCCGCATTCGATACCGTCGCCGCGCAGGCGCGCGAGGCCGAAGGTTCGCTCAGCACGGCGGTCGAGCGGTTGAGCGGAACCCTGGCGGAAAGCCGCGAGGCGCTCGACGGGACGGACATGGCGATCGCCGCCCTGACCGATTCCGGCGTGCGTCTGCTGGAATTGCTCGAAGCGAGCGCCAAGAAGGCCGGCAGTGAAATTCCCGAAGCGCTCGCAGCTTCGGAGGATCGCGCCACCCTGATCGCAGAGCGGGCGGGCGAAATCCGCACCCTGCTCGAGGACGCGCGAAATTCGGGCGCCAGCTTGACCGACAGCATGGACGCCGTCGACGCGCGGAGCCGCGATGCGCTGGCCCATGTCGAACGCCTGCATGCGCAGTTCGGCGAACAGGCCGACCACCAGGCGGGCACGATCGAACACCTGCGCGAACGCATTGCCGCTCTGGGCGAGGAAAACCGCGCGGTCGCTGCGGAGGCGCAGGACGAACTGCGCGAGGCGATCGCCACGCTCGAAACGGCCGCACGAACCGCCTTTGCCGCGATATCCGACGATCAGGACGACCAGTTGCGGGCCATTGCCAATCGCGTCGGGGAACACAGCGCCGCGGCGATCGAACAGGCCGTGGCGACCCATCTGGAAGAGGCCGTCGCCTCGCTCGACCGCGCCCGCGAGCGCGCCTCGGAAGCCGGGTACGACGCGGCCGAGCGGCTGCGCGACGAACTGACCACGGTCAACGAACTGGCCGAAAACCTCGAGACGCGGGTGGCCCGCGCCCGATCCGAGGCGCAGGACCGGACGGACAACGATTTCTCGCGCCGGGTGGCGCTGATCACCGAAAGCCTGAATTCGAACGCCATCGACGTGGCCAAGGCGCTATCGACCGATGTCGCGGACACGGCCTGGGCCAGCTATCTTCGAGGTGATCGCGGGATCTTCACCCGCCGTGCCGTTCGCCTGATCGAGAACAGCGAAGCGCGGGAGATCGCCGGCATCTACAACGACGATTCGGACTTCCGCGAACACGTCAATCGCTACATTCACGATTTCGAGGCGATGCTGCGGACCCTGCTTTCGACCCGCGACGGCAACGCCCTGAGCGTCACCATGCTGTCGAGCGATATGGGCAAGCTCTACGTTATCCTGGCACAGGCGCTCGAACGCCTGCGGCAATAGTCTCAGGCGCCCGGCCCCCACAGGATCAGGTCCTCCGCTTCGATCCAGCCATAGGCGTAGTTGAGGACGTAGAGGAAGGTCAGGACCGCAGCGAGCAGGCTGGCGCGCTTGGCGACCGTGCCGGGGCGGAAATCCGCCGGCGCACTGTCGGCCTGGCCGGGCACTTTTTCGATCCCCGCCTCATCATGCGTCTGCACCCCGAACGGCAGCAGGACGAAAGCGCTGACCACCCAGAAAAGTGCGTAGATCGCAAGGATCGACGTCCATTGCATCGGCAACGCCATGTGCGGCTCAGCCCTTGGCGAGCAGGACGCGGACCTGCGGTTTCTTTCCCGACCACCGCTGCGCCGCACGCCGCACCGCGAGCCGCGCCGCTTCCCGGATCGCCTGGCTCGATTTACGGTCGGCGCCCTTCAATCGGCCGAGTGCCTTGCCGATATCGGCGCGGGCCTCGGTCGCAAATTCCTCGTAATCCTCGTCGAGCGGGAGGCCGACCGCATCGATCTGCGGGTTCAGAGCCCGGTCGAGCGCGACGATGACGACCCCGTCGCGCATGAGCCGGCGGCGCATCGCCATCGTCTCGCCATCGGCGGGCACGATCAGATCGCCATCGAGCACGAGGCGGCCGGCGCGCACCTGCGCGATCCTCTCCGGCTTGCCCGGGGCGAGGCGCACGATATCGCCGTTCTGCTGCACCACCGCATCGGGGATCCCATTCGCCTTTCCGAGCCGTGCCTGTTCCTGCAGGTGCCGCATCTCGCCATGCACCGGGACGAGGATTTCGGGCCTCAGCCAGCCATAGAGTTCCTCGAGTTCCGGACGGCCCGGGTGGCCGGAGACGTGGATCATGCTCTGCCGGTCGGTCACCATGGTGATCCCGCGTTCGGCCAGCTTGTTCTGGATCGTGCCGATGGCGATCTCGTTGCCGGGGATCTGCCGGCTCGAAAACAGGACGACGTCGCCGCGCACCAGTTCGAGCGGATGGTTCTCGTCCGCGATCCGGCCGAGGGCGGCGCGCGGCTCGCCCTGACCGCCGGTGGCGAGGATCAGCACTTCGCCGCGCGGCAGGCGCATCGCCTCGTTCCAGTCGACCGGCTTGGGGAAATCGGTGAGGTAGCCGTTATCCTCCGCCACCTCGATAATCCGGTCGAGCGAGCGCCCGGCGACGCACAGCGTGCGGCCCGTCTCGCGGGCGACTTCACCCAATGTGTGAAGACGCGCGACATTGCTGGCAAAGGTCGTCACCAGTACGCGCTTGCCGGAATGCTTCTGAACTTCTTCGAGCAAGCCTGTGTAAACCGCGCCTTCCGATCCGCTCGCCGCCGGATTGAAGACATTGGTGCTGTCGCATACCAGCGCCAGCACGCCCTCATCCCCGATCTCGGCCAGTTCTTCTTCGGTCGTCGGTTCGCCGATGATCGGATCCTCGTCGAGCTTCCAGTCACCGGTATGAAAGATACGCCCGTGCGGCGTTTCGATCAGCAGCGCATTGCCCTCCGCGATCGAGTGGGCGAGCGGGAGGTAGGTCACGCCGAAGGGGCCGACCGTGAAGCTGCCGTGATCCTCTTCGATGGTGTGCAGTGCGACCTCACCGTCGAGCCCGGCTTCGGCCAGCTTGCGCTTGATCAGGTCCATCGTGAACGGAGTCGCGTAGATCGGCACGCCGAGATCGGCCGCGAAATACGGCACCGCGCCGATGTGATCCTCGTGCGCATGGGTGATGACGATGGCTTCCAGCTGGTCGAGCCGCTCCTCGATGAAGTCGAGATCGGCGAACACCAGATCGACGCCAGGATATTCCCCGCCGCTGAAGGTCATGCCGAGATCGACCATCAGCCATTTGCCGCGGCAGCCATAGAGATTGACGTTCATGCCGATCTCGCCCGACCCGCCGAGCGCGAGGAACAGCAATTCGTCTTCGGGAGCGTAGTTCTTTTTCATGTGGTGGCGTTTCCGGCGAGGATCGCCAGCCCTTCTATTGTGAGGTCGCTATCGACCGCGTCGAACATCGAGGTATGCTCGTCGAACAGGATAGCAAGCCCCCCGGTCGCCACGACCCGGGCAGGACGCCCTATTTCACGGCGCATCCGTTCGATCAGGCCCTCCACCATGGCGACATAGCCCCAGAAGACCCCGATCTGCATCTGGTCCTCGGTATTGCGGCCGATCACGCTGTCCGTGTCGGGCTTGCGGATGGCGATGCGCGGCAGTTTGGCGGTGTTGCCCACCAGCGCATCGAGCGAAAGGGTGATGCCCGGCGCGATGATGCCGCCCTTGTAGGCGCCGTTGTAATCCACTGCGTCGATCGTCGTCGCGGTGCCGAAATCGATGACGATCAAATCACCGTCGTACTTGCGGTGGGCAGCAATCGCATTGAGCGCACGGTCCGCGCCGAGCGAACGGGGTTCGTCCACGTCGATAGCAATGGGCCACGACGCCCCGCCCTCGCCCGCGATCATCGGTTCGACGTTGAAATATTTCTGGGCCAGCACGGTGAGGTTGTGGAGCGAGCGCGGCACGACCGAGCCGATCATGATGCGTTTTACGTCTTCGCGGGCATAACCTTCGATGGCGAGCAATTGCAGCAGCCACACGGCATATTCGTCGCCCGTGCGGCGCGGATCGGTGGCGATACGCCAGCGCGCCTTGATCTCGGGCGCAGCGCCGTTCGCGGCACCACGCCCGGCGCCGTCCGCGAACAGGGCAAAGACGACGTTCGTGTTTCCGACATCGGCGACTAGCAGCATGGTCAGACGCTCTCCTCTCGCAGCACCACGTCGCCGGCATGGATGATCCGCTCATTCCCGCCGGCAAGCGTAAGACGCAAATTCCCCTCTCCCGTCAGTCCAGCGAAACAGCCGGACAACGGTTCCTCCCCCGGCGGAACGACGGTAAGCGGCGTACCCCCAGGATGGGCCGCCTCGCTCCAGCGCCGGACCAGCAGGTCGAGTCCGTATGTCCGCCACCGCTCGATCTCCTGCGCGAACCGTTCGGCAAGGGTTCGGGCGAACAGGTCGCGATCCGGCGCCGGGCCAAACGCAGTCAGCGCCACGGTTCTGCGACCCGGCAGTTGCGGCGCCTGCGCGAGATTAACCCCGATCCCGACGACAATCGTATCGCGGCTGCGCTCCAGCAGGATGCCGGCAAGCTTGGCCCCGTTCAGCAGCAGGTCGTTGGGCCATTTGACCATCGCCGAGGCCATCGACGGCAGGAACGGCGACAGGGCTTCGTAGACCGCCAGCCCCGTCACGAGCGAGAGGGTATGCGGCGGGGGGCTACCGACGCCTATCGCGACCGGCGTCGAGCCCATGAAATTCCCGCTGCCATCGCGCCAGACCCGCCCCTGTCGGCCGCGCCCGGCGACCTGCCGATCGGCAACGAGCCACTGGCCCTCGTGCACGGCTTCACCAGCGTCGATGCGCGACAGGAGGTCGGCATTGGTGGAGCCGGTTTCGGCGACCGTTTCGATCAAGCGAACGCGAACAGCGAGAGGCCCGCGGCATCTGCCATGCGGCCGAACCACGGCGTGAGCAGATAGCCGAGCGGCGAATTGACGATCACGCAGATCGCCAGCACCGCCCAATGCCCTGCCGGCGCATGGAACCGGCGCGTGTCCACCGCATCGTCGAAGAACATCACCTTGACGAACTTGATGTAGTAGAACGCCCCGATCACGCTGGCGGCGATACCGATGGCGGCAAGCGCGATCATGTCCGCCTCGACCGCCGCCTGGAAGATGACGAACTTGGCGTAGAAGCCCAGCAGGGGCGGAATGCCGGCAAGGCTGAACATCAGGAACAGGAGCGACCAGGCCAGTGCCGGGCTGCGCGTGGCAAGGCCGGCAATGTCCGCGAAGGTCGTCAGCTTGTCGCCTTCGGGATCGCGCAGGATCAGGAGCGCGGCGAAACTGCCCAGCGTCATGAACACGTAGATCGCAAGATAGGTCAGCACCGCACTGGCGCCTTCGAGAGTCGCCGCGGCCAGACCGATAAGGATGAAGCCGACATTGTTGATCGAGGAATAGGCCAGCAGGCGTTTGAGGCTCTGCTGCCCGATGGCGCCGAGCGCGCCGACCACGATCGAGGCGAGCGCGGCGAAGACCACGATCTGCTGCCACCCCCCGGTCTCCCCGCCGAACGGTTCGAAGGCGATCCGCACCAGCATCGCGACCGCGGCAACCTTGGGCGCACTGGCGAAGAAGGTAGTGACCGGCGTCGGCGCGCCTTCGTAGACGTCCGGCGTCCACATATGGAACGGCACGGCCGAGATCTTGAACGCGAGACCCGCCAGCACGAACACCATTCCGAAGACCGCGCCGGTCGTGAACTGGGCGGCGAAGGCAAGGCGGATGCCGTCATAGCTAGTCGTGCCGGAAAAGCCGTACACGAGGCTGATGCCGTACAGGATGATCCCCGAGGCAAGCCCGCCGAGAACGAAGTATTTCAGACCCGCCTCGCTCGACCGTGTGTCCGACCGCGCGAAGCTGGCGAGCACGTAGGAGGCGAGGCTCGACATTTCGAGGCCGATATAGAGCGTCATGAGATTGGTGGCCGACACCATCATGCCCATGCCGACCGCGTTGAACAGGATCAGCACCGGGTACTCGCCCCGATATTCGCCGTGCCGCTCGAAATAATGCGGGGCGAGGATAAGGCAGCCGATCGTCGCGACGTAGATCAGGATCTTGGCCAGCGACGAGAACGCATCGACCGTGAACAGGTCGCCGAACGCACGCCCGGCAAGGCCGGTCATCGTCTCGTCCAGCAGGACGCCGGTGAAGATCAAGGCACCGAACAGGGCGGCGACGGCAGCGATGGTAATTGCCCGCGCGGCGCCGCGCCCGGTCCACGCGGTGACCAGCAGCAGCACTAGGCCGGTCAGCGACAGCCCGATTTCGGCGCCTGTCAAATAAAGGGAATTGGCGTACCCCATCAATGCGCCCCTTCCGGACCATGTTCTTCGGCGGCGACGTAATTCGCCGCATGCTCGCGCGGCGTACCGGCCGTGAGCGCGCTGTCATATTGCGGGGCCACCGGGGCAAGCCGCGCCTCCAGCATGGCGATGTCGCCGCGCATCGGCGCGAGGAAGCTCTCGGGATAGATCCCCATCCACAGTACCGCCGCCGCGAGCGGACCGAGCATGGCCCATTCGCGCAGATTGAGATCGGGCATCCGCGCGGCATCCGCGTTCCGCTGCTCCCCGAATGCCACCCGGCGATAAAGGAAAAGCATGTAAGCGGCGCCCAGGATGATGCCGGTCGTGCAGACGAGGGTCACGAAGGTCGACACCTCGTAGATGCCGGCCAGCGCGAGGAACTCACCGACGAAATTGCTCGTCCCCGGCAGACCGATGCTGGCCATCGTGAACAGCAGGAACAGCAGCGCATAACGCGGCATGTTGATGCTGAGGCCGCCATAGCGCGCGATCTCGCGCGTATGCAGCCGGTCGTAGATCACGCCGACGCACAGGAACAGCGCGCCCGAGACGAGCCCGTGCCCCAGCATCACCATCATCGCCCCTTCAAGCCCCTGCGCATTGAACGCGAACAAGCCGACCGTCACGATCGCCATATGGGCGACCGAGGAATAGGCAATGAGCTTCTTCATGTCGGCCTGCACCAGCGCGACGAGCGAGGTGTAGATCACCGCGATCATCGACAGCGCGAACACGAGCCACGCCAGCTCGGCGCTCGCATCGGGGAACATCGGCAGGCTGAAGCGGATGAAGCCATAGCCGCCGAGCTTGAGCAGCACGCCCGCCAGGATCACCGACCCCGCGGTCGGCGCCTGCACGTGGGCGTCCGGCAGCCAGGTATGGACCGGCCACATCGGCATCTTCACCGCGAAGCTGGCGAAGAAGGCAAGCCACAGCCAGATCTGCGCGCCGGCCGGGAAATCGTATTGCATCAGCGTGGGAATATCGGTCGTGCCGGCAGCATTCGCCATCCACAGCATCGCGATCAGCATCAGCACCGAGCCGAGCAGCGTGTAAAGAAAGAACTTGTAGCTTGCGTAAATGCGGTTGTCCCCGCCCCAGACTCCGATGATGAGATACATCGGAATGAGGCCGGCCTCGAAGAAGATGTAGAACAGGAACAGGTCCTGCGCGGCGAACACGCCGATCATCAGCACTTCCATCAACAGGAAGGCTGCCATGTATTCGCCGACGCGCCGCGTTATGCTGTCCCAACTCGCGAGGATGCAGATCGGCATCAGGAAGACGCTGAGCATGATCAGCAACAGCGCGATCCCGTCGATGCCGAGCGCGTACTGGAAGCCCGCGAACAGCGCCGCACGCTCGGTGAATTGCCACTGGGCGCCGCCGATATCGAAATTAAGCCACAGCATTATGCCGAGCGCGAGATCGATAAGGGTGGCCGCGAGCGCCACCATGCGCGCGGTCGAACCGGGGAGAAAAAGGCAGGCGATGGCCGCGACCAGCGGGACCGCGAGCATGATCGAGAGAATGGGCAACTCCATCAGAACAGCACCCAGGTGATTGCCGCGACCAGCCCGAGCAGCATGACGAGCGCGTAGCTATAGAGGTAGCCCGTCTGGAACCTGTGCGCTCCGACCGATCCCTTTTCCACCACCCAGGCGATGCCGTTCGGGCCGAACCGGTCGATCGTGCCGACGTCGCCGAATTTCCAGAAGATGCGGCCGAGCCAGAAAGCGGGCACGATGAACAGATAGTGGTAGAGCTCGTCGAAATACCACTTGTTGTAGAAGAAGCGATAGACCGGGCCGAGCTGTTCGGCGCCCTTTCCGGGCAGAGTCGTATCCTTGATATAGGCCAGCCAAGCGACGAACAGGCCGAACAGCATGACGATCGCAGCGGCGTACTTCACCAGATACGGCGTTGCATGCATCGCGTGGATCAGCGGCTCGTTGTAGAAGATCGAGCCGTTCCAGAACGCCGCGCTGTCGAGGAAGGCCGGCGCGAACACTTGCCCTGCCGCGATCGCACCGAGCGAGAGCACGCCCAGCGGCACCAGCATCGTGATCGGGCTTTCATGCGGGTGGTAGCCGCCCGTTCCCGCCTCGTAATTGGGCGAGGGAACACTGTGCGCCACGTCGTGGCCGGAGTCTTCCTGGATCGCCGGGTTGTGATGTTCGGGTTCTTCATGGCCGACATGGACGGCGTGGCGGATATGCTCGCTATCGGCCCAGCGCGGACGGCCCCAGAATGTGAGGAACATCAGGCGCCAGCTGTAGAAGCTCGTCAGCAGGGCGGCGAACACGCCCATCCAGAAGGCGAACATGCCCAGTTCGGTCCCGCGCGCGAAGGCGACTTCGATGATCGCGTCCTTGGACCAGAAGCCGGCGAAGCCGACGCCGAGATGGTACACGCCCACCCCGGTGATCGCCAGCGTTCCGGCGAGCATACCGAAGAAGGTGAACGGAATCTCTTTCCGCAGCGCGCCGTAATAGCGCATGTCCTGCTCGTGATGCATGGCGTGGATCACGCTGCCCGCGCCGAGGAACAGAAGCGCCTTGAAGAAGGCATGCGTGAACAGGTGGAACATCGCCGCGCCATAGGCGCCGACGCCGGCAGCGAAGAACATGTAGCCGAGCTGCGAACAGGTGGAATAGGCGATGACGCGCTTGATATCCCACTGCGTCGTGCCGACCGTGGCGGCGAAAATGCAGGTCGCCGCCCCGATGAAGGTGACGAGGCCGAGGGCGACCGGCGCCGTTTCGAACATCGGGCTAAGGCGGCAGACCATGAACACGCCCGCGGTTACCATGGTGGCCGCGTGAATCAGCGCAGAGACCGGGGTCGGCCCTTCCATCGCGT
Organism: uncultured Erythrobacter sp.; assembly: GCA_947501005.1. Taxonomy (GTDB): domain Bacteria; phylum Pseudomonadota; class Alphaproteobacteria; order Sphingomonadales; family Sphingomonadaceae; genus Qipengyuania. Next base: position 1,313,653 of record CANMTU010000001.1, read on the forward strand.
CGGGCAGCCAGGTGTGGAGGCCGAGCTGCGCGGATTTGCCCATCGCGCCGATGAACAGGAGAATGCACAGCACGTCCATCGTCTGCACGCGCAGGCCGAGGAAGCCGATGCTCGCCCCGCTCATCGCCGGTGCGGCTGCCAGGATCTCGGGGATCGACACCGTCCCGAACACCCAGAACGTGCCGAAGATGCCGAGCATGAAACCGAGATCGCCGACGCGGTTGACCACGAATGCCTTGATCGCCGCCGCACTCGCGCTGGGTTTGCGGAACCAGAAGCCGATGAGGAGGTAGGAGGCCAGCCCGACGCCTTCCCAACCGAAGAACATCTGCACCAGATTGTCGGCCGTCACCAGCATGAGCATGGCGAAGGTGAACAGCGAGAGATAGGCGAAGAAGCGCGGCTGGTCCGGATCCTCGTCCATATAGTCCCAGCTGTAGAGGTGGACGAGCGCGGAAACGGTCGTGACGACCACCAGCATCACCGCCGTCAGCGTATCGACCCGCAGCGCCCAGTCGAACGCGAGGTCGCCCGAACGCACCCACATCAGCACCGGCTCGACCGTGGCGGGCACGCCGCCGCCGAGATAGGCGAGGAAGATCGGCCAACTCAGCGCGCAGGAAACGAACAGCGCGCCGGTGGTCACGGCTTTGGCGAACACGGCCGGCGCGGACTTGTTGGCGAAGCCTGCGATGATGGCCGCCAGCAGGGGCAGAAAGACGATGGTCTTGATCACGGCGCTGCGCCCTACCCTTTAAGCCTGTCGACACTGTCGACCGCGATGGTGCCGCGACCGCGGAAGTAGATGACGAGGATCGCGAGCCCGATCGCCGCCTCGCCCGCCGCCACGGTGAGCACGAACATTGCGAAGATCTGCCCCACCAGATCGTTGAGGAAGGCGCTGAACGCCACGAGATTGAGATTGACCGCCAGCAGGATCAGCTCGATCGCCATCAGGATGACGATGATGTTCTTGCGGTTAAGGAAGATGCCCAGCACGCCGAGCACGAACAGGATCGCGCTGACGACGACGTAATGCTCGATCCCGATCACAGTTCGATCCCCTCGCCCACATTGGGCCGCTTCATCACCGTCGCTTCTTCCGGCGTGCGGCGGACCTGTTTCGAGATGTTCTGATGCCCGCGCACCGTCTTCGGCGGCCGATGGGTGAGGACGATCGCGCCGACCATGGCGACCAGCAGGATGAGACCCGCCGCCTCGAACAGGAACAGATATTCGGAATACAGCAGCGCACCGATCGCCGCGGTGTTGCTGGCGCCGACCGGAGCGGCGGCGGCGACCATCGGCGTGCCCAGCGCGATCTCGCCCGCCCGGTACGCGCCGATCCCCAGCACCAATTCCGCCAGCAGGATCAGTGCGATGACGAGGCCGAGCGGGAAATTGCGGACGAACCCGGCGCGCAGCGAGGCGACGTCGATATCGAGCATCATCACCACGAACAGGAACAGCACCGCGACCGCGCCGACATAGACGATCACCAGCAGCATCGCGATGAACTCCGCGCCCACCAGCACCATCAACCCCGCCGCGTTGAAGAAGGCGAGGATGAGCCACAGCACGCTGTGCACGGGATTGCGCGCCGTGATCACCATCACGGCGGATGCGATTACGAGGACCGCGAACAGGTAGAAGGCAATGGTCTGGATCATATGGCCCCGGATTCGTTGGCCGGCGGTTAGCGGTAGGGCGCGTCGGCTTCAAGGTTCGCGGCGAGCGCGCGTTCCCATTTGTCCCCGTTGGCGAGCAATTTCGCCTTGTCGTACAGCAATTCCTCGCGCGTTTCGGTCGAATATTCGAAGTTCGGCCCCTCGACGATCGCGTCGACCGGGCAGGCTTCCTGGCAGAACCCGCAAAAGATGCACTTGGTCATATCGATGTCGTAGCGCGTGGTGCGGCGGCTGCCGTCGGTACGCGGTTCGCTCTCGATCGTTATCGCCTGCGCCGGGCATACCGCCTCGCACAGCTTGCACGCGATGCATCGCTCCTCGCCATTGGGATAGCGGCGCAGGGCGTGTTCGCCCCGGAAACGCGGGGAAAGCGGATTCTTCTCGAACGGGTAGTTGATCGTCACCTTGGGCTTGAAGAAATACTTCAGCGTGAGGGCATGCGCCTTCACGAACTCCCACAGGGTGAACGATTTTACGAGGTGGGCGACATTCATGGGATAATCTTTCTCGGCTCGCGCAGGGTCGCAAGCGGAACGAGGGCATTGCCGCGATCGGGGCCGGCCTGAACGACGGCTACCGAGGCGACCGGTTCTTCGTCGCCGAACCGTGTCAGCATCAGCCAGCCCGAGATCAGCACGACGAACAGCAGGCTGATCGGCAGGAAGATCTTCCACCCGAGCCGCATCAACTGATCGTAGCGATAGCGCGGGACCGTGGCCATGACCCAGCTGAACATGAAGAAGAAGAAGAACGTCTTCAGCAGGAACCACACGATGCCGGGAATGTCGAACCACGGGATGAGGTCGATGTTCAGCGGCGGCAGCCACCCGCCGAAGAACAGCAGCGTGTTGAGGCTGCACATCAGCAGGATGTTGGCATATTCCCCGAGCCAGAACAGTGCGAAGCTCATGCTGGAATATTCGGTCTGATAGCCGGCGACGAGCTCGCTCTCCGCCTCGGTCAGGTCGAACGGCACGCGCTGCGTTTCCGCGAGGCTCGAGATGAAGAACATCACCCACATCGGGAACAGCAGCAGGTTGAAGGCATAGGCGTTCACGATGCCGAAGCCGTGGCCGAGCTGGCTGAGCACGATCGCGTTGAGGTTGAACGTGCCGGCATATAGCACCACGCAGATGAGGATGAAGCCGATCGAGACTTCGTAGCTGATCATCTGCGCGGCGGCGCGCATGGCGGAAAAGAACGGGTATTTCGAATTCGACGCCCAGCCCGCCATGACCACGCCGTAAACCGACAGCGAACTGATCGCGAGGATGTAGAGCAGGCCGACATTGATGTCCGCCAGCACCGCGCCACTGCTGAACGGGATCACCGCCCATGCGGCCAGCGCGACGGTGAACGTCACGATCGGGGCAAGCAGGAAGATGCCCTTGTTCGCCGCGCTCGGCACAATGGTTTCCTGCAGGAACACCTTCAACCCGTCGGCAAAGCTCTGCAGCAGACCGAAGGGGCCGACCACGTTCGGTCCGCGCCGCAGATTGATCGCCGCCCACACCTTGCGGTCGACATAGATGACATAGGCCACCGCAATCATCAGCGGCAGCGCGATCAGGAGGATGCCCGCGATCGTCGCAATCGTCCACGCCGCCTCGAAGGTGAGGCCGAGAGACTGGAAAAACGCGGTCATTCCGCGGCCTCCGCAAATTCATCGCCGTGGAGCAGTTCGGCGGAGCATCGCTGCATTACCGCGCTCGCCCGGGCGATCGGATTGGTGAGATAGAAATCGGCGATCGGATAGCGGTCGATCGAACCTTCCGCCTTTACGCCGGTATCGGCCCTGGGCAGCGCCCCGAAAGAGGCAACGCCTTCCTCGCCCAATGCCGGCACATCGGCGATCATGGCCGACTGGAGCTGCGCGAAACTGTCGAACCCGACGCTGACGCCCAGAGCATCGGCCAGTGCGCGCAGGATCGTCCAGTCCTCGCGCGCATCGCCTGGTGCGAACACGGCTTTTTCCGCGAACTGCACGCGGCCCTCGGTGTTGACATAGGTGCCGTCCTTCTCGGCAAAGCTCGCGCCGGGGAGCACGATGTCCGCCGCATGGGCGCCCTTGTCGCCGTGGTGGCCGATATAGACCTTGAGACTAGCGGCGAACGGTGCGTAATCCATCTCGTCCGCGGCCAGCGAGAGCAGCACTTTCGGCGCGGCTGCGGCAATGTCGGCCATACCGCGCTTCTGCGCAAAGCCGAGCATCAGCCCGCCCATCCGCGCGGCGGAGAAATGGAGGACGTTGAAGCCGTTCCACCCGTCCGACACCAGGCCGAAGATATCGGCAAAGGCGAGGCCAGCACCCAGCGCGCCGCGCGCCAGCGCAGCGCCGCCGAGAATGATCGCGGGGCGTTCGGCCGCCCGGAACGCGTCGGCCACATGGCCCGGAAGATCGTTCAACACGCCGAGATCGGAGCCGAGGAATTCCGCCGGATAGGTCGTGTTCCAATTGGGGCCGACAAGGAACACCTTCGCCCCGCGCTTCGCCGCCTTGCGCAGGCGTACGTTCACCAGCGGCGCTTCCCAGCGCACATGGCTGCCGACGATCAGGATGGCATCGGCGTTTTCGATACCGGCGAACCCGCTGTTGAAATTGACCGCCGCAAGGTTGGTGACGTCGTAGTCCATCCCCGTCTGCCGCCCCTCGATCAGCGAGGATCCGCAGGCTTTCAGCAGGGCCTTGGCCGCGAACATCGTCTCGCAATCGAGCATGTCACCCGCGACCGCCGCGATGGACGATTTATCCGAGCCGAGCCGTTCCGCGATCAGGCCGAACGCCTCGTCCCACGTGCCTTGGGCAAGTTTCCCGTCACGGCGCACGAACACCTTGTCGAGCCGGCGCTTGCCGAGCCCGTCGACCTGGTAGCGGCCCTTGTCGGACAGCCATTCCTCGTTGACCTCGTCATTGATGCGGGGGAGCGCGCGCATCACTTCGCGCCCGCGGCTGTCGAGCCGGATGTTGGCGCCGACCGCGTCGGACACGTCGATGCTGAGCGTTTTCTTCAGCTCCCACGGCCGCGCCTCGAAGGCATAGGGGCGCGAGGTCAGTGCGCCGACGGGGCACAAGTCGATCACGTTGGCGCTGAGTTCATGCTCCGCCGCCTGTTCGAGATACGTCGTGATCTGCATGTCCTCGCCCCGGCCGAGCGCGCCGATCTCGTCCACGCCCGCGATTTCCTCGGAAAAGCGGACGCAGCGAGTGCAGTGGATGCAGCGGGTCATGGTCGTCTTGATCAGCGGGCCCATATATTTCTCGGTCACCGCGCGCTTGTGCTCATGATAGCGGGACGCGCCCCGGCCATACATCAGGCTCTGGTCCTGCAGGTCGCACTCGCCGCCCTGGTCGCAGATCGGGCAATCGAGCGGGTGATTGATGAGCAGGAATTCCATCACGCCTTCGCGCGCGGTCTTCACCATCAGGCTGTCGGTGCGGATCTCCTGCCCGTCAGTCGCGGGCAAGGCGCAGCTCGCCTGCGGCTTGGGCGGCCCGGGCTTCACCTCGACGAGGCACATGCGGCAATTGCCGGCGATGCTCAGCCGCTCGTGATAGCAGAAGCGCGGAATTTCCTTCCCCGCCATCTCGCATGCCTGCAGCACGGTGGCGCCATCGGGAACTTCGATTTCCTGGCCGTCTACGGTGACCTTGGGCATTACTTGCTTACCTGGTTCGTCAGAGTTTGCGGAGTGGATGCGGCATGGAACAGTGCCTCGGCGATAGCCATACGAATATCCACGGGAACGATCTTCACCTCGACGCCATCGGGCAAACACGGTCCGAATTGCGTGGCCATCTGACGGATGGCCTGAACCTCGCCCTTGGTGCCGACCTTGGTCGCATTGAGGAATGCAATCGCTTCCTGCGGATGGTCGGAAACGTAGCATTGTCCAAACTGATGCAACGTTCGGATCTGCTCACCCTCGACATCATTCGCCGCTTCAACGACCGCTGGCCGTTGGCCGGCGGGCATTTGTTCGAACAGGCTTTCGGCGATCAGACCCCGGATGTGCTCGCGCTGCATCGAGGCGCTGACGAAGTTGCCCATGCAGCGGTTCGAATGACGATGGAACAGAGGGGCGAAGGCTTCATCTTCCGCTTTGCTGCCCGGTTCAGTTTGCAGGAAAGCCGTAGCAGCCTGTGTTTTGCTATCCGCGAGGCAGGCGCCCAATCTACGCATCATAGTCCAGTACTCCGCCTCGCTCGCGGTCGTGGGAGCGCTCGAAAAACCGGAATAACCCGGCGCAAGCTGAGCCTGAGCCGACGAAGCAAGTCCAAACAGCGCGAGAGCGGCAGCGCACTTCAACCGGTTCATTCCGCCGCCTCCGCGAACTGCGCATTATGTTCCACAATGCGGCGTTCCAGTTCAGGCCGGAAATGCCGGATAAGGCCCTGGATCGGCCATGCCGCCGCATCGCCCAAGGCGCAGATCGTGTGCCCTTCCACCTGCTTGGTGACCTGCTGCAGCATATCGATCTCGTCGATCGCGGCATCGCCTTCGCGCAGGCGTTCCATCATGCGCCACATCCAGCCCGTGCCTTCGCGGCAGGGCGTGCATTGGCCGCAGCTCTCGTGCTTGTAGAAGTAGGACAGGCGGCTGATTGCGCGGACGATGTCGGTCGACTTGTCCATCACGATCACCGCCGCCGTGCCGAGGCCCGAGCCGAGTTCCTTCAACCCGTCGAAATCCATCGGCGCGTTCCAGATCTGCTCCGCCGGGACCAGCGGGACCGACGATCCGCCCGGGATCACCGCGAGGAGATTGTCCCTGCCCCCGATGATGCCGCCGCAATGCTTCTCGATCAACTCGCTGAACGGGATGCTCATCGCTTCCTCGACGACGCAGGGCTGCTCGACATGGCCGCTGATCTGGAACAGCTTGGTGCCCGCATTGCCCTCGCGCCCGAAGCTCGAGAACCAGGTTGCCCCGCGCCGCAGGATGGTCGGCACAACGGCGATGCTCTCGACATTGTTGACCGTTGTCGGGCAACCATAAAGGCCGGCGCCCGCCGGGAATGGGGGCTTCAGGCGCGGCTGACCCTTCTTGCCCTCGAGGCTTTCGATCATCGCGGTTTCCTCGCCGCAGATATAGGCGCCCGCGCCGCGATGGAGGAACACGTCGTAATCGTAGCCCGAGCCGCAGGCGTCCTTGCCGATCAGACCGGCATCGTATGCCTCGTCGATCGCAGCCTGCAGCACCTCGGCCTCGCGGATATATTCGCCGCGAATGTAGATATAGGCCGCCCGCGCCCGCATCGCGAAGCCAGCCACCAGCGCGCCCTCGATCAGCTTGTGCGGATCGTGGCGGATGATCTCGCGATCCTTGCAAGAACCGGGTTCGGATTCGTCGGCATTGATGACCAGAAAGCTTGGTCGGCCGTCCTTCGATTCCTTCGGCATGAACGACCATTTGAGGCCGGTGGGAAAGCCCGCCCCGCCCCGCCCGCGCAGGCCGCTCGCCTTCATCTCGTCGATGATCGCATCCTGCCCACGGCCGAGCAGCGCCTTGGTATCGTCCCAATCGCCACGTTTCTGCGCCGCCTTCAGGCCCCAGTCCTGAAAACCGTAGAGATTGGTGAAGATGCGGTCCTTGTCAGCGAGCATCAGCCCAAACCTCCGAACACGATGATGGCTGCGACGATCAGGATGCCGACCAAGGCGACCGTCTTGACGATACCGGCCAGCAGCTTCCACGCGATGAAGATCGCGACGAGCGCGATGATGATGGTGACGATATCCATCAGTGATCCACTTCCCCGCCCTTGCTGCGTCCCTTGCCGGCCTGCAGGGCGACGAGCAGCGCGCCAACCACGATAACCACCGTGCCGACCAAGTAGGACGCGGTCAGAACGTCGATCAGAATACCCACGACGATGAGGATAACGCCGAGCCAGATCATCGGCGAATTGCGCTTCTTCACCATTCGCTCCGATAATCGTAGTTGGCGTCGACCATTTCCTTGAGGGTCGTGACGCCGCCGGCAGGCTCGCTGGTGTGGCGGCCCGGTTCCTGCGTGCCCGGCTTGGGCTGTTCGCCCGCCGCCAGCGCATCCAGAACCGCGTCGAGCCGTTCGGGCGTCAGGTCCTCGTAATTGTCGTCGTTGATCTGGACCATCGGGGCGGTGGCGCAATTGCCCATGCATTCGACCTCGGTCAGCGTCCACAACCCGTCTGCCGAGACATGGCCCTTGACCATGCCGCGCGCCTTGCAGGCCTCGAACAGGGCATCGGAGCCGCGCAGCATGCACGGCGTCGTGCCGCAGACCTGAACGTGATATCTGCCCACCGGAACGAGGTTGTACATGAAATAGAACGTCGCAACCTCGAGCACGCGGATCGCCGGCATGTCGAGATAGGCAGCGACGTATTCGATCACCGGCAGCGGCAACCAGCCCTGCGTGTTCGTCTCCTCGCCGACCTGGCGCTGGGCAAGGTCGAGCAGCGGCATCACCGCCGATTTCTGGCGCCCTTCGGGATAGCGGGCGATCGCCTTGTCCGCCTTGGCCTTGTAGGCTTCGGTGAAGGCGAAACCGCCCCACCGCTGGCGCAGTTCGGGCGTATCGGGTGCGGGGGAACGGTCAGCCATTAGCGGTCACACTCCCCGAACACCACGTCGATCGCGCCTAGGATGGCGGTCGCGTCGGGCAGCATGTGGCCCTTGCACATGAAGTCCATCGCCTGAAGGTGCGAGAACGCGGTCGGGCGGATCTTGCAGCGATAGGGTTTGTTCGAACCGTCGCTCACCAGATAGACGCCGAATTCGCCCTTGGGGCTTTCGGTCGCGACATAGACTTCGCCGGCGGGCACGTGGAAGCCTTCCGTATAGAGCTTGAAGTGGTGGATCAGCGCTTCCATGGATTGCTTCATCTCGGCGCGCTTGGGCGGCACAACTTTCTGGTCCGTGCTCGCCACCGGTCCCTGGGGCATCTGGGCCAGGCACTGCTTGATGATCTTCTTGCTCTCGTAGATCTCGTTCACGCGCACCATGAAGCGGTCGTAGCAGTCGGAATTGGTGCCGACGGGAATGTCGAACTCCATCCGGTCGTACACGTCGTAAGGCTGCGACTTGCGCAGGTCCCACGGAATGCCGGCGGCGCGGATCATCGGGCCGGAGAAGCCCCATGCCAGCGCATCGGCCTTGCTGACCACCGCGATGTCGACATTGCGCTGCTTGAAGATGCGGTTGCCGGTAACCAGGCTCATCGCATCGCCGAACAGTTCGGGCATGCGCGTGTCGAGCCATTCGCCGATATCGACCAGCAGCTTCTCGGTCACGTCCTGATGTACGCCGCCCGGGCGGAACCACGCCGCATGCATCCGCGCCCCGCTCGCCCGTTCGTAGAAGTTCATGCAGTCTTCGCGCAATTCGAACAGCCACAGGTTCGGCGTCATCGCGCCGACATCCATGACATGCGCGCCGATATTGAGCAGGTGGTTCTTGATCCGGGTCAGTTCGGCGAACAACACGCGCAGATACTGGGCGCGGATCGGCACCTCGATATTGAGCAGCTTCTCGATCGCGAGGACGTAGCTATGCTCCATGCACATCGGCGAACAGTAATCGAGCCGGTCGAAATAGGGCAGCGCCTGCAGATAGGTCTTGTGCTCGATCAGTTTCTCGGTGCCGCGATGCAGCAGGCCGACATGGGGATCGACACGTTCGATGATCTCGCCGTCCAGTTCCATGACCATGCGCAGCACGCCGTGCGCGGCGGGATGCTGCGGCCCGAAATTGATCGTGTAATTGGTGATCGTATCGTCGCCGGTGGTCGGCGATTCCTCGATATGGAGGGCGTGGCTCATGCGCAAATCCAGTTGCCGGAGTAGCTCTTCTGCGTCCCCGCCGCATCGGCCACGGTGACCTGCGCCCGGCGGCTTGGGCCAGCGGGGCCGGTGGGCCGAACGGTGACGGTGACGCCTTCTCCGGTGAAGGTCGTGCCGTTCTTGATGTTGTCGAGCCCGCCCGGCCCGCTGTCGAGCAGGGTCAGGCCGTCGCCGACGCGGATCACCGCCTTGCCGGGAATGGTGCCATCGCGCAGGCCCGCGGCGATCAGCATTTCGCGCGATCCTTCCATAAAGGTGCACCCACCCTCGCGGGGGCCGAGATTGACGTTGGCGATGTCGCCCAGCTGCTGCAAACTCGTCACGTCGGCACCTTGTGGCGGCGCGGCCTGTGCGGCGTTGGGCATGTCCATCGTCGGCTGCGAAGGATCGAGGCCCGCCTGCTGCTGCGACCCGCCGATGCGCGACGCGAAATCGTCCGCGCTTTCCTGTTCGGCCGCCGGTTCCTGCGAACAGGCGGACAGGGCCAGCGCGGCGGCGGCGAGGATCAGGGTTCTACGCATCACTCCGCATCCTTATCTGGCCGGGTCGCAGGCGCGGTATCCACCGTCTTGCCTTCGCGCGGTTCGCGATCGGGACGATCTTCGGTCGGTTCGGGCGGCGGGGTGCGATCGTCCCCACTGTCCTTTTCGGCCGGCGAGCCATTGCTGACCTTGTCATCCGCCTTTGCGTCGGTCTTGGCGCCTGCGCCGGTGTCCTGCGTCTTCTCGGTCACCTTGGGTTCGGCGACGGGCGGGGTCGTCGCCTTCTCGTCGCCCGGCAGAGTGTAGTCCGCCCCTTCCCAGGGCGAAAGGAAGTCGAACTGACGCAGATCCTGTGCCAGTTGCACCGGTTCGTACACGACGCGCTTCTCGTCCTCGGAATAGCGCAGCTCGACATAGCCGGTGAGCGGGAAATCCTTGCGGAAGGGATGACCTTCGAACCCGTAATCGGTGAGGATACGGCGCAGGTCGGTATTGCCGTCGAACAGGACGCCGAACATGTCGAACACCTCGCGTTCGAGCCATCCGGCATTGGGCCAGATCTGGGTCGCAGTCGGCACCGGGGTATCCTCGCTCGCGCGGACCTTGAGCATGATGCGGTTGTTCCGGGTGACGGACAGCAGCATGTACACGACTTCGAACCGTTCTTCGCGGCCCGGATAGTCGACGCCGGCGATCTCCATCAATTGCTGATATTCATGCTCGTCGCGCAGCATGCGCAGCACAGCGGCGATGCCTTCGCGCCGGACGTGGAAGATCAGTTCGCCATGCTCGTCATGCGCCGCGATCAGGGCATCGCCCATCGCGTCAGACAGTGTCGCCTCGAGCCCCTCGATATGGGTGAAACGGGGTGCGGAATGCAGGATCGCCATCGCCTCTACCTCAACGCCGGATCGTGCCGACGCGGCGGATCTTGCGCTGCAATTGCATCACACCGTACAACAGGGCTTCCGCGGTCGGCGGGCAGCCGGGAACGTAGATATCGACCGGCACGATCCGGTCGCAGCCGCGCACCACCGAATAGCTGTAGTGGTAATAGCCGCCGCCATTGGCGCAGCTGCCCATGCTGATCACGTATTTCGGGTTCGACATCTGGTCGTAGACCTTGCGCAGCGCCGGCGCCATCTTGTTGCACAGCGTGCCGGCCACGATCATCACGTCGCTCTGCCGGGGGGATGCGCGCGGGGCAACGCCGAACCGCTCCATATCGTAGCGGGGCATGTTGACGTGGATCATCTCCACCGCGCAGCAGGCGAGGCCGAACGTCATCCACCACAGCGAGCCGGTGCGCGCCCACTGGAACAGATCTTCCGTGCTGGCGACGAGGAAGCCCTTGTCGCTCACCTCGGTCTGGAGGGCGTTGAAATAGGCCTGGTCGGGCTGGCGAACCTCGCCCCCGCGCGCCGTGGGCGCATGGTGCAGCGCCTGGTTGTGATCCGAGGTCAGCGGGCGGTAATGGTCCACCCGCGGCTGCCCGCCCACATCCGACGGCGCGATGCCGGCCATGGTCGTCGTATTGTCGCGTTCGCTCATGTCATTCCCACTCCAGCGCGCCGACTTTCCACGCATAGGCGAAGCCGATGATCAACTCGCCCAGAAACACCATCATCGTGATCCAGCCCGGCCATCCGGTCAGATCGAGGCTGACCGCCCAGGGAAACAGGAACGCGGCTTCGAGATCGAAGATGATGAACAGGATCGCGACGAGATAGAACCGCACGTCGAACTGGCTGCGCGGATCCTCGAAGGCGGGAAAGCCGCATTCGTATTCGCTCAGCTTCTCGGCATCGGGATCGTGGCTGCCGGTCAGGCGCGATACGCCCATCGGCAGGAACACGAACGCGGCGGACAGCGCCACGGCGATGAACAGGAAGATCAGGATAGGCAGGTATTGTCCGAGGTCGACCACGAGCGATTCCAGTTGGATGCGATTGCGCCCGCATCTAGGCGGCAAGCATCGCGGGCGCAAGGCCAACCCGGACGGTTGGTGCCGGTCGCCCCTATCGCGCCTTTCCGTAGGGCGGCTTCAATCCGCCCAGCTTCGCCACGTCGACTTTCGCCTGGGTATAGATGCTGCGCGCATGGCTGAATTGCCGGAAGCCCTCGACCCCGTGATAGCTGCCCATGCCCGAGGGACCGACGCCGCCGAACGGCAGATCGTCCATCGATACGTGGAAGATGACATCGTTCACCGTCACCCCGCCGCTGATCGTGCGTTCAAGCACCTTTTCCCGTTCCGCCGCGTCATCCCCGAAATAATACAGGCCGAGCGGGCGATCGTGATCGTTCACGTAATCGATCGCGTCGTCGATCCGGCCATAGGTCTTGATCGGCAGGATCGGGCCGAAGATTTCCTCCTGCATCGCCTTCATGTCGGCGGTCACGTTCCGGAGGATCGTCAACGGCATCTTGCGGGCGTTGGTGTTCGAGAAATCTTCGTCGCCCGGATTGATCTCGATCACCTCGGCGCCTTTGTGGCGCGCATCCTCGACCAGCCCCTGCAACCGGTCGAAATGCCGGTCGGTCACGATGCTGGCGTAATCCTCGTTCTCGAGCAGGGTGGGATACATGTTCGCCGTGCCCTGCCACACGCCGTGCAAGACCTCGTCCTCCTTGCCTTCGGGCACGAGGAGGTAATCCGGCGCGAGACAGATCTGCCCGGCGTTGAGCATCTTGCCCAGCGCGATCTTCTCGCCGGCCTTGGCGAAATCCGCGCTTTCGCCGAGGAACACCGGGCTCTTGCCGCCAAGTTCCAGCGTGACCGGCACGAGATTGGCGGCGGCCGCCTGCATCACCTTGCGCCCCGTCTCGGTCGACCCGGTGAAGACCAGATGGTCGAAGGCCAGTCCGCTGAACGCCTGCGCCACTTCCGGCCCGCCGGTGAAGACGGCGCATTCGTCAGGCGTGTAGAATTCCTCGACCAGTTCGCGCAACGCCTCGCTGGTCTTTTCGGTGAACTCGCTCGGCTTGATCATCGCACGGTTGCCGGCGGCGAAGACCTGCATCAACGGCCCGAAGGTCAGGTTGACGGGGAAGTTCCACGGGCTGAGAATGCCGATCACGCCCTTCGGTTCGTAGCGCACCTCGGCCTTCGCGCCCAGCAGGGCGAGCGGGAATTGCAGGCCGCGTTTTTCGGGTCTGGCCCAACCTTCCAGATGTTTGAGACAGTATTTGCCGAAATTGACCGTGCCCTCGATATCGGTCTTCATCGACTGGTAGGGCGAACGGCTGCCGAAATCCTCCGCCATCGCGGTGCACAACCTGTCCGCATGGTCGGTCAGGAGCTTGATCGCCCGCTCTATCCGGTCCCGCCGCAGCGCCATCGGTTCGGGGCGCATCTGGTGATGGGCGGCGCGCTGCCGTTTGAGCACGGCTTCCATCTCGTTCGTCCGGTCGTCTGCCATCATCGTCTCCATTTGCTTTCGCGGGGGTGGCTGCTTAGATCGTGCGCCTTATCCCGTGTCGCCCCTGGCGATACGCGTTTCACGGAACAAGGACCAGCACAAGCATGACCCAGTTTGCCGCCAACGATCCCATCGTCATCCTCTCCTACGCCCGCACCCCGATGGGCGGGATGCAGGGCGCCCTGTCCGATGCGTCGGCGACCGATCTCGGGGCGACGGCGGTGAAGGCTGCGGTCGAGCGTTCGGGCGTGCCGGTCGACAAGTTCGACCGCACCTATATGGGCTGCGTCCTGCCCGCCGGCCTCGGCCAGGCACCGGCCCGGCAGGCGAGCATCAAGGCCGGCCTGCCGAAATCGGTCCAGGCGACGACGGTGAACAAGGTTTGCGGCAGCGGCATGCAGACGGTCATCATGGGCGCCGAGGCGCTGGCCAGCGGGACGGTCGACTATGTCGTCGCCGGCGGGATGGAAAGCATGACCAACGCGCCGTATCTCCTCAAGAAGCACCGCTCGGGCGCGCGGCTGGGCCACGATACCGCCTACGATCACATGTTCCTCGACGGGCTGGAGGATGCCTACGAGGAAGGCCGCGCCATGGGCACCTTCGCGCAGGATACGGCCAACGAATACCAGATGACGCGCGAGGAGATGGACGAATACTCCATCGAATCCCTGCGCCGCGCCAACGCCGCGATCGAAAGCGGGGCTTTCGCCGACGAGGTCGTGCCCGTCACCATGTCGACCCGCGGCGGCGACGTCACCGTCGAGCAGGACGAGCAGCCGGGCCGCGGCAAGCCCGACAAGATCCCTACCCTGCGCCCCGCCTTCGCCAAGGACGGCACGATCACGGCGGCGACCTCCAGTTCGATCTCGGACGGGGCGGCCGCCGTCGTGCTGACCCGGCAAAGCCTTGCCAGCGACAACGGCCAGCAGCCGGTCGCCCGCATCGTCGGCCTTGCCGCCCATGCGCAGGAACCGGAAAAATTCACCACCGCACCCATCGGGGCGATCGAGAAGGTCCTCGATCAGGCCGGATGGAGCGCCGAGGACGTGGATCTGTGGGAAGTGAACGAGGCGTTCGCCTGCGTTGCCATGTTCGCGATGCGCGACATCGGTATCCCGCACGACAAGATCAACGTGAACGGCGGCGGCACCGCGCTCGGCCACCCGATCGGCGCCAGTGGTACGCGGATCATCGTCACCCTGCTCAACGCGATGAAGCAGCAGGGCAAGACACGCGGCGTCGCCTCGCTCTGCATCGGCGGCGGGGAAGCCACCGCCGTCGCGGTCGAACTGGTCTAATTCACCGACCTTTGGGCGGGCGCCGGAAAGTTTTCGCGCCTGCCGGGTTGTGCAAGGCAGAGATCCCTGGAGACGAGACGATGAAACCCCTGATACTCGCCGCGACCTGCCTCGCGCTCGCCGCTTGCGGTTCGAACGAGGCCGAAGCCCCGGCCGAGGCCGACGTGCAGACCCAGCCCACGCCGATGGCAAGCACCGCCCCCACGGCCACCAGCAGCACGGCCGCCGGAACATACGAGATGAAGCTGACCGACGGCACCACCGTTCGCCAACAGCTCAATACGGACGGCAGCTACGCCTATTCGGATCTCGATGGAAACCAGACCGAAGGCGGTCGGTGGCGCGAACAGGGACGGCAATTGTGCCTCGATCCGCAGGGCGCCGATCCCGAAACCTGCTATACCGGCGGGCAGCCGGATGCGGACGGTTCCTTCGCCATGACCGATGCGCAGGGCAATCAAATCGGCACAGTTCGAAAAACCGCGAACGTGGGCGGGAACGAAGCGACACCAACCTCGTAACAGGGGTGCTTCACATCGATGAAGGGCGGTCTTTCGGGGCCGCCCTTTTTCGTTTCAAGCCCGCAAATCCGCTGGCGTCGGCACCCGGAGGATCAGGGTTCGCCGGGGCCCCAGAGACGGTCCTGCTCGATATAGCCGCGATATTCGCCGATGGCGATGCGGCACCACCCCTCCTCGCACGCGCCCAGCGATCCGCTTGCGCCGGGTTCGACCCGCCATTTGAGGTTTCCGCTCGAGGATGGTTCGTCGCGGATTTCGGCCAGGCCGTTCCCGACCACGATGGCCCCGCGATCCGGGCTGAGCAGGCGCGAGACGACCCACCCCCTCGTCCCGTCGGGATCCTCGATCAGGCGCCACCCTTCCATGACCCGGATGACCTTCACCGGAAGGCCGGGGCGGTGATAGACCCATTCGATCCGGTAATCCGCGCTCGGCCCGACGCGCAGGTTCAGTTCGGTCGCCCGGATGGTGGCCCAATAGGGCACTTCGCGATCCTGCGCGCTGAGACCGGTCATGACGAACAGCGAGGCGAGGAGAAGGGCGAGGAACCGGATCGTTTTCATCGCCCGGGTGATAAGCCGGGCGGGCATCGCGGGCAAGCGTGCTTGACCGTTTCGGCGATCTGCGCCTAGCGTTTTTCCTTATGAATTCCGCCCCCCAAAACCAGTCGGGCCGGCTCGGCCGTATCCCGCGCGTCACCGTCACCCGTCACCTCGAACCGGCGGTGGAGGAGCGCCTGGCGCAACTGTTCGATGCGACGCTGAACCCCGGGGACCGGCCCTACACGTCCGAACGCCTGCGCGAGGCGGTGCAGACGTGCGACGTTCTCGTACCCACCGTCACCGATACGATCGATGCGGACCTGATCGCGGCGGCAGGGCCGGACCTGCGGCTCATCGCCAGCTTCGGTGCGGGTACCGACCATATCGACTTGGATGCCGCAGCCAAGCGCAAGATCATCGTCACCAACACGCCGAGCGTCTTTACCGACGACACCGCCGACCTCGCCATGGCGATGATCATCGGCGTCCCGCGCCGGGTGCGCGAGGGGGTGGAACTGGTGCGCAGCGGGGAATGGAGCGGTTGGGCGCCCACCGCGCTGCTTGGCCGCAAGCTTGCCGGCAAGACGCTCGGCATCGTCGGCATGGGGCGCATCGGGCAAGCGGTCGCCCACCGGGCCCGGGCCCTCGGCCTGGAGATCGCCTATCACAACCGCAAGCGCCTGCCCGAGGCGGTGGAGCGGATGTTCGGCGCCACCTATTGCGAAAGCCTCGACGATCTGGTGCGAAGCGCCGACATCCTTACCCTGCACAGCCCCGCCAATGCCGGCAGCCTGCGCATGATCGATGCGCGGCGGCTGAGCTTGATGAAACCGGGGTCGAGCCTGGTGAACACCGCGCGCGGCGATCTCGTCGATCAGGAGGCGCTGATCGCTGCGCTTGAAAGCGGGCACCTCGCCGGTGCCGGGCTGGACGTCTATCCCGACGAACCCCAGGTCGATCCGCGCCTGATCCGGCATCCGAACGTGATGACCCTGCCCCATATCGGCAGCGCGACCCGCGAAGGGCGCGAGGATTCGGGCATGAAGGTGATCGCCAATATCCGCATGTGGGCCGACGGGCACCGCCCGCCCGACCAGGTGCTGAGCGGGCTGGCCTAGGGGCGCAGCGAACGTTCGTAGAAGATGTTGAAAGCGCTCGGCGTGTAACCGCCGAACGCTCCGCACCGGGCAAATCCGTTTCGCATGTAGAGCCGGTTCGCCGCCTCGAAAACCGGACCGGTTCCGGTTTCCAGCAGCAGGCGACGATATCCGCGCCCCGCCGCAGTGCGAGCGACGTGGTCGAGCAGGGCCTGCCCGACCCCGCGCCGGAGGGCATGGTCGGCCGTGCGCATCGCCTTGATCTCGCCTTCATGCGCCGACAGCGCTTTCAGCGCGCAGACGCCAAGCAGCCCGTCGTCGCCCCGCAAGGCGAAGATCGGGATGCCTGCGTCGCTCAGTCCCTCCAGATCGAGCGCGAAGGAGGTTCCAGGTGGCGAGGCATCGAACATCCGCCGCTGGTGCAGCGAGAGCAGAGCGCGAACGTCCGGTTCGGCAATGCTCGCGATGCCGACGGCCAACTCAATCCCCGGTCAGGATGCGCTCGACCAGTTCCCGCACCGTCGGCGTGTAGTTGTTCGAATAGAACGGGTCCTGCTTGAAGCGGTAGGCCGCGTGGCCGGCGAAGGACAGGTTCTCGTCTGGATCGCCGCCATGCGCGATGTCCTGCAGGGTTTTCTGGATGCAGAAGCTGCGCGGATCGGCGAGCCGACCGGTGGTGTGGTTGTCATGATCCTTCCAGCTCGAGAACTGGCAGTGCGAGAGGCAGCCCATGCAGGCCTGCTGATCGGCGCGGATCTGCTCGGCACTGGCGGGCGTGGTGAAGACCACCGTATCGTCGGGCGTCTTGAGCGCTTCGGTGAAGCCCTCGTGCACCCAGGCCTGCGCCTTGCGCTGATCGCCGGGATGGACGTAGAAATACTTGGCCTTGCCGTGATCGGCGAGCGGGATCGTGCCCGCCTCTTCTTCGCGCTTGAAAATGGGAATCTGCCGCTCGCTGCGATGCATCAGGTCGTAGAGGAACGGCGTCTTGACCGCGCTGGAGTAGAAACCGGTGGGCGAGAACTTGTGCAACAGCACGTCGCCCGGTTCGACCGTGCGCAGCATGTCCTTCCACACCTGCGGGATCGGGCTTTCTTCCGTCAGCAGCGGGCGAGTGCCGAACTGGAAGGCGATCTTGCCGAGCTCGGGATTGTCGATCCAGTCGTTGAATTCGCGCAGGAACCACACCCCGCCCGCCATGACGATGGCTGTCTCTTCCGACACGCCCTCGGCCCGCATCGTGTCGCGCAGGGCCTTCACGCGGGGATAGGGATCTTCCGGGCTGCGCGGATCCTCGGCATTGGAAAGGCCGTTATGCCCGCCCGCCAGCCATGGATCCTCGTAGACCACCGCAGCCATCAGTTCGGGAACCCTGGAATAGCTGCGCTTCCACAAAGCGCGAAACGCCCGGGCCGAGCTGACGATCGGCAGATAGTGCACGTTGTACTTCGCCGCGATCTCCGCCAGCTTGTAGGGCATTCCCGCCCCGCAGGTGACGCCGGTGACGAGGCCGGGGCAGTTTTCAAGCACGCCTTCGAGCACCTGCTGCGCCCCGCCCATTTCCCACAACACGTTGATGTTGATCGCACCGCGTCCGCCAGCAATCTCGTGCGCCAGCTTCACCTGCGTGGTCGCGCCGTCGATAGCATAGCGGATGAGCTGCTCGAACCGCTCCACCCGGGTGGCTTGCGGATAGACCTGCGGGATGGGGTTTCCGTCCTCGTCGTAGCTGTCGGCGTTGACCGCGCTCACCGTGCCGATGCCGCCCGCCGCCGCCCAGGCGCCGGAACTGGCGTGATTGGTGGCCGACACGCCCTTGCCGCCTTCGACCAGCGGCCACACTTCGCGGCCGCCATACATGATCGGACTGAGACCCTTGAAACTCATCGTATTCTTTCTTCCTCACCCGCCCATGCGGCGGTTGGTCAGCCGGCCTGCGGATTGTCGCTGCGGCAGGGTTTGATGTCTTGCGGTGCAGGCCTGTTAGCGCCTGCCTTGAACTGTGCATAGTAGCCCGACAATTGCGGCGCATCCCTGAACGCCACCAGTTCGTAGCCTGCCTGCTTGAATTCGCACGACAGCAGCAGGGGATCGATCCCGTGTTGGTCGGTCGGCCGGTCGATATCGACCACGATCACCTGCCCGCCCTCTTCCAGCGACGGCCACAGCCGCCACAGGAACTCGTAAGGCTGCGCGATCTCGTGGTACATGTGCACCATGAACACGCGGTCGAAACTTTCCGTCGGCAGTTTGGGATCGCCCGGACTGCCTTCGCGGATGGAGATGTTCTCCAACCGCTCGCGTTCCACCCGGCGGGCGAGCCGGTCGAGCGCGTCGCGGTCGATATCCTGCGCCAGGACGCGCCCCTCGGGGCCGACCCGCTCCGACAGGCGGACGGTGTAATAGCCGTTGCCCGCACCGATATCGGCGACTGTCATGCCGGGGCGGATATCGGCGAAGTCCATCACCGTCTGCGCTTCGCCCCGGCTGTCGCGCTGGTCCTCGGTGGAGAACTGGTTCGAGCCCAGCCCCGATACCGGGCGGTCGGGCGGGGGGAAATCCATGCTTTCGGTGGAACCGGCATCCGGCGCGTTGCACGCGGCAAGAAGAGCGCACGACAATATCGCCGCGCCGGGCCGGATCACTCGACGTCCTCCACCTCGACCGTCTCGCCCGTCACCCGCTGCGCCAGCGCGGCGGAGATGAACGGATCGAGCTCGCCGTCGAGCACATCGTCGGGCGTCGGCGAGGTAACACCGGTGCGCAGGTCCTTGACCATCTGATAGGGCTGGAGGACGTAGCTCCTGATCTGGTGACCCCACCCGATCTCGGTCTTGCTTTCGTATTCGCTGCCTGCCGCCGCCTCGCGCGCGGCCATCTCGCGCTCGAACAGCCGTGCCTTCAGCATGTTCATGGCGGTGGCGCGGTTCTTGTGCTGGCTGCGGTCGTTCTGGCTGGCGACGACGATGCCGGTGGGCTGGTGGGTGATGCGCACGGCGGAATCGGTGGTGTTCACGTGCTGCCCACCTGCGCCGCTTGCCCGGTAGGTATCGATTTTGAGGTCGGCGGGGTTGATCTCGATATCGATATCGTCGTCGATCACCGGATAGACCCAGACCGAGCTGAAACTGGTGTGGCGCCGCGCGCTGCTGTCATAGGGGCTGATGCGGACGAGGCGGTGCACCCCGCTTTCGGTCTTGGCATAGCCATAGGCGTTCTCGCCCTTGAGCAGCAGGGTCGCGCCCTTGATGCCGGCCTGGTCGCCCGCCTGGTACTCGACCGTCTCGACCTTGAAGCCGCGCCGTTCGGCCCAACGGGCATACATGCGGAACAGCATTTCCGCCCAGTCCTGACTTTCGGTGCCGCCCGCGCCGGCATGGATTTCGAGATAAGTATCGTTCCCGTCGGCCTCGCCCGAAAGCAGCGCCTGCACCTTGTCGCTATCGGCCCGGTCGGCTAGCCGCTGGAGCGTGGCGATCCCTTCGTTCGCGACCTCGACATCGCCCTCTTCCTCACCCATTTCGACGAATTCGATGGCGTCCGACATCTCGCTCTCGATCTCGCGCACGGTCTTGATCGCCGTTTCGAGGCGCTTCTGTTCCTGCGTGATCGCCTGCGCTTCCTTGGGGTCGTTCCACAGGTTGGGATCCTGGACCCGCGCATCGAGCTCGTCCAAACGGCGCAGCGCCCGGTCCCAGTCGAGCGACTGCCGCACCAGCGCCAGCGCTGCCTCGATACGGTCGATATTGGCCTGCCCTTCGGCACGCATGCGAAGATCCTCTCGATTGCTGGAGCCGTTCACCTAATGGGCGCCGGCGGTTTGTAAAGCCGTGCGGCGGGCGGCCCTAGTAGATCCCGCCCTGTTCCTCGACAAAATCCTCGACCGGCTGCGCGCGCCGTGCGGTTTGCGCGGCGACCCGCGGGCCTTCCCGGGCGCGGCGGATCAGTTCGAGCAACTCGTTGCGGCGCGAGGCGAGCTCGTCGGTCCGCGTGGCGCGGGGCGGTTCGGTATCGGGCTTGAACGCCTCCCAGATGACCGAAGCGGTGGGATCCTCGCTCGGCGTGCCGGCGAAGACGCGCTTGCCGCTGCGCCGGTCGATCTTGACCATGCGCACACCGGGCGGGGCAATGAAATCGTCGCTCGTCCAGCGGTCCCGCGTTTCCTCGACAAACTGCTTGAAGATCGGGGCTGCGGTGTTGCCGCCCTGCACCCAACCGCCGAGATTTTGCGGCTGATCGTAGCCGACATAGGTTCCCGCGACGATATCGGGCGAACCGCCCACGAACCACGCATTGGTCGGCCCGCTGGTCGTCCCGGTCTTGCCGAACAGCGGCAGTTCAAGGCTGCGCAGCCGCACCGCCGTGCCCCGCGTGACGACGCCCTGCAGCATGTGGACGACCTGAAACGCGGTGCGCGGATCCATGACCTGCTTTCCGCTCGGTCCGAAGCGCGGCATGGGCTGGCCGTTCCAATCGGCCATGTTGCAGCCCTCGCATGCGCGCTTGTCGGACCGCCAGATGACCTTGCCCCGCCGGTCCTGCACGTAATCGATGACGCTCGACTGGTTCTGGCGCCCCCAATTGGCGAGCGCGGCATAGGCATTCACCATCCGCTCGACCGTGGTGTCGCCCGCGCCCAGCGCGAAGCTGGGATAATTCTCGTAATCCCCGATGCCGACGCGCGAGAACATCTTGTTCACCGCCGGCATGCCCGATTCCATCGCGATGTGGACGGTCATCAGGTTGCGGCTCTGCTCCAGCCCCCAGCGCATGGTGTGGGTGCCGCCCCCGCCGCCGCCGAAATTGCGGAAGCACTTCTCGCCCAGGCCCGCGCCCTGCCAGAAGCAATAGGTCTGGTCCGGCACCTGCGTGGCGGGCGTCATCCCGTTGTCGAGCCCGGTCGCGTAGACGAACGGCTTGATGGTCGAGCCCGGCTGACGCAGCGCCTGCGTCGCGCGATTGAAACTGCCGAGCCGGCTGTCGAACCCGCCCTGCATCGCCATGATCCGCCCGGTATGCGGGTTCTCGGCGAGGAAGGCGCCCGAAACCTCGGGCACGGTGCGCAGGCGATAACCGCTGCCCGCCTTTTCCGAGGCCACGACATCACCGGTCTTGATCGCGCTGGGCGCCCCGGCGAGCGGATAGGTCTCGCCATCGGAGAAACCGATCACGGGGGACGAACCCCCTTGCGTGATCACGCCGACGCGCCAGTCCTCGTAATTGATCGAAAGGTTCGAGGAGGCAAGCTGCGAAGTCAGATCGCCGTTATCGGGATTGAGCGTGGCGATCGGCTTCGACCAGGCGCGGTTGCCCTGATAGCGGAGCAGGCCGGCGCGCAGGGCGTCGCGCGCCGCGTCCTGCATCTCGGTGTCGAGCGAGGTGCGCACCCACAACCCGCCAGCATAGACGCTGTCCGGCCCGTCTTCCGCCGTCTCGCCGAAGCGGTCCATCAATTGCCGGCGAACCTCCTCGAGGAAATAGCCCGCATCGGCGGAGCGTTCGGTGCGTTGCTGCACCAGGCCGAGCGGTTCGGCCTTGGCGGCATTCGCGGCTGCATCGCTGACGAAGCCGTTGCTGGCCATCTGGTCGAGCACGAAATTGCGCCGTTCGATCGCCAGATCCTCGTATCGCGCGCGGCCATAGCGTTCGGGCGCCTTGGGCAGGATCGCCAGAAACGCCAGTTCCGACAAGTCGAGATCGTCGACATCCTTGTCGAAATAGGCGCGGGCCGCCGCCTGCACCCCGAAGCTGCGCCGGCCGAGCGGGATCTCGTTGAGGTAAAGCTCGAGAATTTCCTGCTTGGTCAACACCTCCTCGATGCGCCGCGCGAGGATCATTTCCTTCAGCTTGCGGGTCACCGAATATTCGTCGGTCAGCAGGAGGTTCTTCGCCACCTGCTGGGTAATGGTGGAGCCGCCGACCGCACGCTCGCCCGAGCCGTATTTCGTGGCGTAATCGACCACCGCGTTCAGCGTACCGGGAAAATCGACGCCCCCATGCGAGAAGAACGTCTTGTCTTCGGCGGAGAGGAACGCGTTGATCAAAGGCTGCGGAAAATCGACATACTGCAATTGCACGCGCCGTTCGCGCGCATAGGAATGGACGATCTCCCCGTCGATCCCGCGCACCACCGTCGGCAACGGCGTCTCGTAATCGAGCAGCGTATCCGCCTCGGGCAGGTTGCGCGCCAGCGCCGCCCAGGCAAGCACGAGCAGCAGCAGGCAGATCCCGGCGATATACGACAGGATGCGCAGTTTGCGGTTGTGGTGCCAGTTCTCGCCCATCCAGACGGCGAACCGCCGGGGATCGTGGGTCAGCCGGGTGCGCCAGTAGGAAAGCATCGAAGTGTCGGACATGATTTGGCGTCGCCCTTAGCACGGCAGGACCGGGTTTCGCCAGACCTAGATGCGCGACGGGCCCGGCCCGTCATTCCGCCGCACCTTCCCTGGCGAGGTAGATCCGGATGGCCCGCGCGATCGCACGGGCGAACCGCTCGCGCCCCTCGGGCGAGGTCAGCCGCCGCGCATCCTCGGCGTTGGTGATGAAGCCGCTCTCGAACAGGACCGAGGGGACATCGGGAGCGCGCAGCACCTTGAGCGCGGCATAGCGGCGGTCCTGGGGATGAAAGGCGATCGCCCCCTCCCCCTCACGGCGGATGAGGGCGGCGACTTCGTCCGATTGCGAGGAAGTGCGCCGCTGCGCCAGGTCGTACAGAATGCCGGTGACCGTATCGCTCTGCGCATTGAGGTCGATGCCGTTCAGCCTGTCCGCCGCGTTCTCGCGTGCGGCAAAGCGCGCGGCCGCCCCGCTCGATGCGCGGTTGGACAGGGTGTAGATGCTTGCGCCGCCGACGCTGTCTTCCTCGCCGGCACTGTCGGCATGGATCGAGAGGAACAGCCGCGCGCCCAAGCGGCGGGCGATCCCGTAGCGTTCGGCATGGAGGAGATAGCTGTCGTCGTTGCGGGTCAGCGCCACGCGGACCCCGCCCTCGCGTTCCAGTTCGTCGCGCACCGCGCGCGCGAGGCCGAGTACCACGTTCTTCTCCTCGAACCCGCTGCCCGAAGCGCCCGGATCGTGGCCGCCATGACCGGGATCGATCACGACGAGGGGCAGGCTTTCGTCGCCACGGATGTCGGGCAGCGCAGCTGCATCAACCGGTGCGGGAAGGGAAACGCGGGCGACATGCCCCCCGGCGCCGGCCAATCCGGCCAGCAGGAACGCGAGCAGCGTTGCCGCACCGATCCCGGCAAGCAGCATGGCCGGCAGCATTGGAGGGAAAGCACGGGCGCCCATAGAAATCTCGCGAATAGGCGGGCATTGCATCATTTTGCAATATAGTTGCCGATGCCTGCCTACGGTGCTAGCGACCGGGTGCCGGATTACCGGCGCCTCCGATCGGCGCGAAAACGTTCCGCGACGAAGAGGGTCGCCGCATCGCGGCAGGCGGCATCGCTTGTGATGCGGCTTTGCTTACCAGGTTGATGCAGTACATGTCTTTCCTTGTTCCGTACCCGAATGCACGCACCGTCGCCGAACGCGACGGGGCGGCTTGCCGGTACGGACCGCGCGGATTGCGCGAGGCATGGGCTGCAGTCACGAATTGCCGGCAGGGTGCGTTCGCCCCTGCCCGGTCCCCAACGATCGCCGCGGCAGGTTTGCCGGGCGACCTTACCGTTCAACACATAAATACGCACGGCATGTCGGCAGGCCTCGGCCCGCCCGGTCGTGCATGGAGAGACATACATGGCAACGCGCATGCTTATCGATGCGCGCCACCAGGAAGAAACCCGGGTGGCGGTTCTCAAGGGAAATCGGATTGAGGAATTCGATTTCGAATCTGCCGACAAGAAGCAGATCAAGGGCAATATCTATCTAGCGAAGGTCACGCGGGTCGAACCCTCGTTGCAGGCCGCGTTCGTCGATTTCGGCGGCAATCGGCACGGCTTCCTCGCTTTCAGCGAAATTCATCCCGACTATTACCAGATCCCCAAGGAAGATCGCGAGGCGTTGCTGGCGGCCGAAGCCGAAGTCGCCGAAGAGGAACAGCGCCTGCGCGACGACGAGGAAGCGCGCGGCGAAATGCCGGGCGAGGAATACGACGCCGACGACGAAAGCGCCGAATCCCTGGCGGAGGAATTCGCGGAAGACGGGCTGGAAGAAGTCGACACCTCCGACAAGGACGACGTCGCCACGATCGAGGAAGGTCGGTACGACCGCGAAGATGCCGACGATCGGGATGCCGAAGACGACGAAGGCGAAAACGACGATGGCAACGGCGAAGACGGGCAGGAACGCAATCGCGGCCGGGACCGGGGGCGCAAGGGCCGCGGCCGGCGGCCGGGCGGCGGCAAGACCCGTGCCAAGGATGTCGACGATGCCCGTTCGCGCCGCCTCGCGCTGCGCCGCAAGTACAAGATCCAAGACGTCATCCAGCGCCGTCAGGTGCTGCTGGTGCAGGTCGTCAAGGAAGAGCGCGGCAACAAGGGCGCGGCGCTGACTACCCACCTCAGCCTCGCCGGGCGCTACACCGTGCTGATGCCCAACAGCAGCCACGGCGGCGGCATCAGCCGCAAGATTTCCTCGGCGAGCGACCGCAAGCGCCTCAAGCAGATCGTCGGCGATCTCAGCCTGCCGCGCTCCATGGGCCTGATCGTGCGGACCGCCGGGCTCAGCCGGACCAAGACCGAGATCAAGCGCGATTTCGACTATCTCGCCCGGCTGTGGGACGAGATCCGCGAGAAGACGCTGGCCTCTGCCGCGCCCAATCTGATCCATTCCGACAGCGACCTGATCAAGCGCGCCATTCGCGACATCTACAATCGCGAGATCGAGGAAGTCGTCGTCGAGGGCGAGGACGGCTACCGTTCGGCCAAGGCGTTCATGAAGATGCTGATGCCCAGTCACGCCCGGCGGGTGAAGCAATATGCTGATCCGGTGCCGCTGTTCCAGCGCTACACCGCCGAGGATCAGCTCAAGGCGATGTACGACCCGGTCGTGCAGCTCAAGAGCGGCGGCTACCTCGTCATCAACCCGACCGAGGCGCTGGTGTCGATCGACATCAATTCGGGCCGCTCGACCCGCGAACACAATATCGAGCAGACCGCGCTGTCGACCAATCTCGAAGCGGCCAAGGAAATTGCCCGCCAGTTGCGCCTGCGCGACATGGCCGGCCTGGTGGTGATCGACTTCATCGACCAGGAATACAGCAACAACACCCGCAAGGTTGAGCGGGCGATGAAGGACGCGCTCAAGTCCGACCGTGCGCGCATCCAGGTCGGGCGCATCTCCAGCTTCGGCCTCATGGAAATGAGCCGGCAGCGGCTGCGCACCGGCGTGCTCGAGGCGACGACCCGCGAATGCCCGCATTGCGACGGCACGGGCCTGGTACGCACGGCGTCCTCCGCCGGTCTTTCGGCCCTGCGTCTGATCGAGGAGGAAGCGGCGCGCGGCCGGGGATCGCGCATCCGCCTGTCGGCCAGCACCGAGGCGGCGGTCTATCTGCTTAACGAGAAACGCTCCGACCTCATCGAGATCGAGGCGCGTTACGGCGTGATGGTCGAGGTCGTCCCCGAAGGCGAGGACGAAGGCGCGAAGATGTCGGTAACGAGCCACGGGCCGAAACCGAAGGACGTGCCACGCATCGCGCCCCTGGTCGAGGACATTGACGACGAGGACGAAGCGAGCGACATCGAAGACGAAGACGACGATGCGATCGACAGCGACGAACAGTCCGAGGACGATGGCGACGACCGGCCGCGCAAGAAGCGCCGCCGCCGCCGTGGCGGCCGCGGACGTAACCGCAGGCAGGACGACCATACGGACGATTCCGCCGACGACGATTCTGGCGACGATGCCGGTGACGACGACAATCGCGGCAACGACGATGACGCCGACGAAGCATCCTCGAACGGTCGGGGCGAAGAGGATGACGCCGACGAAGCATCCTCGAACGGTCGGGGCGAAGAGGATGACGCCGACGACAACGGCCAGCGGAAGAAGCGCCGCAGGGGTGGTCGCCGCCGGGGTGGCCGGGGCCGCAACAGGGCCGACGAGACCGAGGTCACCGCGCAGGATGCCGAGCAGCTCGAAGAGGTCTCGCAGCACGTCCTGAACGACATGGCGGTCGTCGCCGGTCCGGAAGATGCGCCCGAAATCGCCGAGGAAGCGGCTTCGGAAGAAAGCGCGCCGAAGCCCAAGCGCCGCGCCTCGCGCCGGAAAACCGCCCCGGTCGAGCAAGCCGACGGTGAAGCAACGCCGGAAGCCGCAACCGAGGCGCAGACCGGTGAGGTCGAGCCCAAGCCCAAGCGGACGCGGCGCAAGAAGGCCGCCACCGATACGCCGGAAACCGCCGACGCCGAAGCCGAGGCACCTGCCCCGACCAAGCCGAAACGCCGGTCGCGGAAAGCAGCGGCACCCAAGGCGGACGAGAGCGAAACCGTCAGCGCGGATCAGGCCGCCGCGCCTGAGGCGCAGGAGACTGCTGTCGAACCGAACGACGCGGATGTTGCCGACGCGAGGGAGAATGAGGAAACTTCGGAGCCCACCGCTCAGACCTCATCGGAGGGCGAACCTTCCAAGCCCCGGCGCGGTTGGTGGCAGCGCACCTTCGGCGAGTGAGCCAGATGCGGGCCGGTCCCCTTCCTCGCGAAGGGCGGCCGGCCGGCTAAATCCGTAGCCCTAATCTTGAGCGACGAGCCGGCGGACCGCGACGAGGTCCGCCGGCTTGTCGACATCCACGGCGGCCAGCCCGTCCGTCGCGGGAACCAGCGCCGCTTCGATGCCGATCCGTCGGCCAAGCCGGGCGATCCCCTCCGCCAGAGTCAACCGGCGCAGCAGCATCGAAAGCAATGTCGCAGGTCCGAGCCGGGCGGCGATCCGCCACGGGCGCTTGCGGTCGGCTTCCACCATCTGCCAAAGATCGATCGCGGCCTCGGCCCGCTCCGTTCGCAGATAGAACAGATTGCAGCCCGACCACCGGCCATCCGCGAAGGCGAGATAGGTCCGCCTTGCGCCGGGCAGCGCCGCCTCGACACGGTCTTGGCGTGCCAACATGATGCCGACATCCGCAGTTTCGGGGGTGCGCCCAACCATCTCTCGCACCCATGCCGCGCGCAGCAAGGCATGGTCGCTGGTGGTCACCAGCATCGGCGTACCGAATGCCGCAAGGGCTGCGGCGACACTCGCACTCGGCCCATCCGCAGCCGCGATCACCTCGGCACTGCACTTGCGGGCCACGTCCGCGACGGCGCCGTCATTGGTCGATACCGCGACCTGCGCCATCCCAGCATCATGCAGCGCGCCGATCACGCGTTCGAGCATGGGCCGCCCGCCCACTTCGATCAGCGATTTGTGACTGACCCCATTGGCCGCGGCGAACGGGTCCCCGCCCCGCCGCGTCCCTGCCAGAACGAGCGCTGCGGTCATACCTCGCCTGCTCCGCTCTTGCGCGCCATCGCCCGCAGGACGAGTGCGGAAACCACGCCCATGGCGAGCGACACCAACCCCGCCCACATCGCGACCATCCAGCCGATCGCGACGGGTCCGGCGGAGTGAAACAACAGGATCGCCCCCGCCAGCAGCAGCGCGCCCACCGCGCGAATGATCAGCGGATATTGCGCATGACCGGTCGAATAAAGCAGCGGCTCGAAGGCGACTGCCGCCAAGCCCAGCGACGCGCCGACCGCAAGCGGCACGAGAATGTCGGCCGCCCGCGCGAAACTCGATCCGCCGATCAGCACGATGATCGGCTCTCCGAAGATAAGCGCAATAAGGACGATCACCACCGCGCCGAGCGAGGCGAGGCGGGTGACTTGCCGTACCATCGTGCGGAATTCCGAAATGTCGACGGTGACATTGGCCATCACGAATTCCGGCAGGGCCGCGCGCGTGATCATCCCCGACAGGCGCGCGATGCCGAGACCGAGCTGGTCGGCCAGCCGGTACAGGCCCGCCGCGCTCGTTCCGAGGAAGAAGCCGACAGCCAGCACCGGCCCCTGCCGCGTGATCGCGTCGAGCGAGGCGGAACCATAGGTGATTCCAAAGAACCGGCGTAGAGGCCGTTCCTCTCTCAACGCGCTGACCGGATTGCGGAAATTGCGCCAGGTCAGCGCCTCGGGCACCAGCCGTCGCGCCACGATCCAGTAAAGCATGCCGACGAGCAGGTCGAAGAACGCCCAGGCGAACAGGAACCGGCCCACGCTGGCCCCGACGAGGGCGATCAAGATCGCCGCAGTCAACCGCCCGACCGGGGTCACCGCCTCGACATATGTGCCGAGATCGAACCGGTCGAGCACGCGTACGATCCCCGTCGGGGTTGTCATGCGCGACCACAGCATCGCGCAGTTGAAGGCGAAGGCCATGTCCACATAGAGCGGCGAAAGCTGGAGCAGATCGCCGAAGCCGTAATAGATCACCGCCGCGAAAACGCAGCCGACCGCCGCGCCGAACACGTCGATGCTGCCGCACAACCAGGCCAGATTGCCGAACCGCGCCCAGTCCCGGCGATGCGCGGGCTCGGCCCCGAACCGCACGACGGTCTGCCAGGTGTCGAAGGTGGCGAATGCGCAGAGCAATTGCCCGGTCGCGAAGATCAGCGAGAAGTGGCCGAAATCCTTCAGGTCGAGCGAGCGTGCCAAGATCGCGAGATAGGCGATGCTGCACACCCCGGCGAACCCCTTTCCCCCGAGAAGCCAGGCGACATTCTTCAGGATATTGGCGAAGCCGGAACGTCGGGGCCTCATGCTGTCGGATGCTTCCATCGCTCGGCCTTTGGCGCAAGCCGAGGTGTCGATCAATGCCACGCGCGCCGGTTATGGTGGTCGAGCGTCAGACTGGCACGCGGCAATGGCGGGGGCGAACGCGCGAAAAGGGCTGCACGTTCGGCGCGCCGGCGATCCTTTCATCCATCCGATAAGTCTATGCGGCTGTCTCGGGCGAACCACCGAGCGCAGCTGAGGATTGCAGGCCATCGATCGCGGGCCATCCGCGATGCCTGGCCCGGTCGCGTTTGCCCGCATCGCGCGACACGAAGATCGGCTCGTCCGCTTCGTCGAGCAAGGGCGCGTCGGCGAAACTGTCGCTGACGAAGCGCAGGTGCAGCCCCTCGCGCGGGCCGGTGGCGCCATCGAGCCAGGCGAGGACCCGGGCGTGCTTTTCCGCGCCGTAGCAATTGCCGCCCGGGATCGCCCGCCCATCCCACCGGGTGGCGATCACGTGTTCGACCCCGAACGCGCGGGCGAAGGCTTCGGCATAGAAACCGAAGGCCGCAGTCGCGATGACGACGGTGTTGCCCCGCCGCCGATCCTCTTCGAGCAGGTGCATGGTCGCCGGC
The DNA here is from genome assembly GCA_947501005.1 of uncultured Erythrobacter sp. GTDB lineage: Bacteria > Pseudomonadota > Alphaproteobacteria > Sphingomonadales > Sphingomonadaceae > Qipengyuania. The sequence continues at coordinate 1,343,860 of CANMTU010000001.1, forward strand.
ATGGTCCCGCCGCGTTCGAGATGGCGCCGCGCGAACGCCGTGCCGAGCCGGGCAAGCTCCTGCGGGCTTCGACGCCCGACCATCAGATGCATGCCGAAGGTCTTGAGGGCGGTGCGCGAATAGAGGCCGGCCTTGTATAACCCCATCGCCACAATCCACACGGGAAGCAGCACGAACGGAAGCAGCAGGCGCCGAACCGGCCCTCCCCGCGCAGCCGCAAAGATCAGGAACGGCGTGAAGGTCGGCCGGCGCGTCAACGTCTTGTCGAGATCGTAGATGGCTATTCGTCGCACGCGCGCCCGCTGGCATCGCGGCGGTTGTAATTCAAGCCGTCCCTCCCAATTTCTGGCAAGCACGTCTTGCGCCGCCCCGTCGCTGCGCTAGAGAGCGTGCAGGACTTACAGGACGTTGGATCGATGGCTACTTTCACCCTCCCCCCGAATTCGAAGATCAGCGGCAAGGGCCAGACCCACCGCGCCGAAAGCGCGGGGCGGGTAAAGAAATTCAGGATTTATCGCTACGATCCCGATACCGGCGCCAATCCGCGCTACGACACGTTCGAGATCGATCTCGACACCTGCGGCCCGATGGTTCTCGATGCGCTGTTCAAGATCAAGAACGAGATCGATCCGACGCTGACTTTCCGCCGGTCTTGCCGCGAGGGGATCTGCGGTTCGTGTTCGATGAACATGAACGGCAAGAACGGCCTCGCCTGCACCACCTCGATCGACGATCTGAAGGGCGAAATCCGCATCACCCCCCTGCCCCACATGGACGTGGTGAAGGATCTGGTTCCGGACTTCACTCACTTCTACGCGCAATACGCCTCGATCCGGCCCTGGCTGCAGACGGTTTCCCCCACGCCCAGCGGGAAGGAACGCCTGCAGTCGCCCGAACAGCGCGAACGGCTCGACGGGCTGTACGAATGCATCCTGTGCGCCTGCTGCTCGACCGCGTGCCCGAGCTATTGGTGGAACAGCGACAAGTTCCTCGGTCCGGCGGTCCTGCTCCAGGCCTATCGCTGGCTGGCCGACAGTCGCGACGAGATGACCGGCGAACGGCTCGACCAGCTGGAAGACCCCTTCCGCCTCTATCGCTGCCACACGATCATGAACTGCGCGAATGTCTGCCCCAAGGGGCTCAATCCGGCCAAGGCGATTGCCGAGACCAAGAAGATGATGGCCGAACGCGCGATCTGACATGCCGCCCGACGAATGGTTCGACACCGGCCCCGATCCGGATAACCCCGGCTGGCGCCACTGGAACCTGAAGGACCAGAGCCTGTTCAACGGCGCGGTGATGGGTCCGCTGATCGCCCGGCGAGACGAGGGCGGCAAGGCGCGCTTGCGTATGGTGCCCGAACGGCGGCATCAGAACCTGCAGGGCATGATTCACGGCGCGGTCACGCTGGCGCTGATCGATATCTCGCTGTTCACGACCATGCATTTCGTCGGAAGCGGCAATGCCGGCCCATCGGTGACGCTGGAACTGTCGACCCAGTTCGTCGGCGGGGGCGATCCGGCCCGCCCGCTCGACGCGGTGACCGAGATCATTCGTGAAACCGGCAAGCTCGTCTTCATTCGCGGCACCGTCGATCAGGGGGAGGACCGGGTCGCCGCCTTTTCCGGCATCATCCGCAAGATGGGCCAGCGCGCACCCCAATCGTGACCGGCATCCTGGCACGCTATCGCGATCTCGTCGAACGCGGCGAGTTGCGCCCCGATCCCGACCAGCAGGCGGCCGCTGAACGCTTGCAGACCCTTCAAGGTGAACTGGAACAGGATCAGGGCGGCGGGTTCATCGCGAATCTGTTCGGCCAGAAGAAGCGCCAGCCGCGCGGGGTCTATATGTGGGGCGGCGTCGGGCGCGGCAAATCCATGCTGATGGACCTGTTCGTGGAAACGCTGGCAATCGCGGAGAAGCGCCGGGTTCACTTTCACGCCTTCATGCTCGAGGTCGACCGGCTTATCGGGCACGAGCGTACGCGCCGCGCCGGCGATCCGATCGCGCCGGTCGCGGCAAAGATCGCTGCCGAAGTCCGCTGCCTCGCCTTTGACGAGATGGTGGTCAACAACACCGCCGATGCGGCAATCATGGCGCGCCTGTTCACCGCGCTGATCCGGGACGAGGGCGTCACCGTGGTCACCACGAGCAACCGTCCGCCAAACGATCTCTACAAGGACGGTCTCAACCGCTCGCTCTTCCTGCCCTTCATTGACCTGATCGAGGCCGAACTCGACATCCTGCCGCTCGACGGGCCGACCGATTACCGGCTCGACCGGCTGGGCGACATCGATACCTGGCACACTCCGTTGGGAGAGGATGCGACCGGGCAGGTGCGCGAGGCGTTCTTCCGCCTGACCGACTACAAGCCGGAAGATGCGGACCATGTGCCGTCCGCCGACCTCGATCTCGGCGGAGGGCGCAGCCTGCATGTCCCCAAGAGCCTCAAGGGCGTCGGCGTGTTCAGTTTCAAGCGGCTCTGCGGCGAGAACCGGGGGGCGGCGGATTATCTCGCCATCGCCCATGCCTATCACACCGTCATCATCGTCGGCATTCCGCGCATGGGGCCGGACAACCGGAACGAGGCGATCCGCTTCACCAAGCTGATCGATGCGCTGTACGAGAACAACGTCAAGCTGTTCGCGGCGGCGGCGGCGGAACCGGAAGACCTCTATCGCCAGGGCGACGGGGCGTTCGAGTTCGCGCGCACGGTCAGCCGGCTGAAGGAAATGGCCAGCAGCCAGTACATGGCACGAGGGCACGGCGCGGGGTCTTGATCGGCCCTGCCCGCGATCATACCTGTCTGCCATGCCGGCGGCTAAACAACCCCGCCGAGGTGGACAATCCCATGATCGATATCCGACCCTTCGACAGCCTTGGCCATGCCGATCACGGCTGGCTGGACGCACGCCATCATTTCAGCTTCGCCAATTATCACGATGCCGGCCGGATGGGCTGGGGCGCGATCCGCGTGTGGAACGACGACACGGTCGCGGCCAAGGCGGGCTTCCCCCCTCACCCCCACCGCGACATGGAAATCATCACCTTCGTGCGCAGCGGCGCGATCACGCATCGCGACAGCCTCGGCAATGAAGGCCGTACGGCCGCGGGCGACGTGCAGGTGATGAGCGCGGGCACCGGCATCACCCATGCCGAATTGAATCTGGAGGATGAGGCGACGACGCTGTTCCAGATTTGGATCATGCCCGATCGCGGCGGAGAGAAGCCGAGCTGGGGTCAGCGCGAATTCCCCACCGCCCAGCGCGACGGCGCGTTCGAAATCCTTGCCAGCGGATCGCCCGAGGAAGACGGCGCGCTGCCGATCCGCAGCGATGCCAGCGTGGCGGCAGTCACGCTTGCGCAGGGTCAGTCGGCCGTCTGGCAGACCAGGGCCGACCGTCACCAATATCTGGTCGCGCCGAAGGGCCGGATTACGGTCAACGGCAAGGAAGCCGCCCCGCGCGATGGGATCGCGGTCACCGGGGAAGACCGGATCGAGGTCACTGCGCTGGACGATGCCGAGATCGTGTTGGTCGACGCGCGCTGAGGTGCGCGGGTCAGGCCGGCTCCGCCTGGGTGCCGGATTCGAAATATTCGATCATCATCTGGAGGACATGACGCAGCGAGCGTTCGTGTTCCTCCAGCCCGGCTTCGAGATCGTCCAACCGCCGTTCGACGGTTTCCGCTAGCTCCGGCTGTTCCGCCTGTTGCCGGCTGACCCGTTCGAGCTGGTCACGCAAAGTCGAAAGGTGGCGGTCGCGTTCGGCGAAGGCCAGCTCGATCGCCTCGAGATGGGCGTCCGTGAGGCCCGAATCCGGCGGCGCGGGCGTCTGTTCGTGCGTCGTCGGCTGGTCGCCGGTTTCGGACGGGCCGCCCTCCTCACCTTCCCCCCGCGCGAAGGACTTGCATCCATCTCCACCCTGCATCTCATGCGTCGCGGCATTGCCTGAAGCTTCCGCGTCCTTGTGCGCGCAAGCGTCCTGCGAGAGTTCGGCGAGCACGTCGGCCAGCATCCGGCCATCCAAGCGGTCCGCTTCCTCGATGCTGCCGAGGAGGAGCAGCCGGGTCATGATCTGGTTGATCTTGCGCGGGTTCCCCCCCGATGCCGCATGGAGCCCGTCCCACAAGGTGTGATCGATCACCGGGCGCCCGCGCCAGCCCGCACGGGTCAGCCGGTGGAAGACGTAGGCCTCGATCTCGTCCTGCTCCATCGCCTGCAAATGGTGCGAGGCAATGACCCGTTGCCGCAATTGTTCGAGCGCCGGGGAATGGGCCAGCGCGCTCCGAAACCCGTCCTCCCCCAGCAGGATCACCTGGATCAGGGGGCGCCCGTCGAACTGCAGGTTCGTCAGCATGCGCAATTCTTCCAGCGCGCCGGTCGACAGGTTCTGCGCTTCGTCCACGATCAGCAAGGCACGGCCGCTTTTCTGTGCCAATCGGTTGAGAAACCGTTCGATCGCACCGAGCGCGCTCACCTTGTCGCCGCCCCCGTCGACGCCGAAACTGCGCGCGACGAGGGCGAGCACCTGCCCATCGTCCAGCGCGCTGGTCACGATATGGCCGACGGTTACCTCTTGCGCTGCCATCCGGCCTTGCAGATGCGCCGCGAGAATCGTCTTCCCCGTTCCCGCCGGGCCGGTCACGACGATGAAGCCTTCGCGTTCGTCGAGCCCGTAGGACAGATAACTCAATGCCTTACGATGCGTTCTACTCTCGAAATAGAACGCGGGATCCGGCGTCAACCGGAAGGGCTTTTGTGCCAGATCGTAATGCTGATCGAACATCGCGGCTTCCTAATCGGAAACCGACCTGCCTCAAACGCGGGATTGGGAAGTGTATCAAACGAGGATTTCTTCCGCCGGCCCCTGCCCGAGAAACGCGGCGGGCGAAGCGCTCGCGCCATAGGCACCGGCGCAGAACACCGCGACCAGATCCCCGATTTCCGCACAGGGCAATTCCACCTTGTCGGCCAACCGGTCGAGCGGGGTGCACAGGCATCCCACGACGCTGACGACCTCCTCCGGTTCCACCTCGAACCGGTTGGCGATGGCGAGCGGGTAATTGCGACGCACGACCGTGCCGAAATTTCCCGATGCGGCCAGCTGGTGATGCAGCCCCCCATCGGTGACGAGATAGGTTTCCCCGTGGCTTTCCTTGCGGTCCACGATCCGGGTCAGATAGACGCCCGCCTCCCCGACCAGATAGCGCCCGAGTTCGATGTGCAGTTCGGTATCGACCAGCGAGGGGGGCAGATTAGCCACGGCGGTTCGCAAGGCGCCGCCGATTGCAGCAAGATCGACAGGGGTATCGCCGGCGAAATAGGGAATGCCGAACCCGCCGCCCATATTCAGGCGGGGCAGCGCGACGCCCGCGTCCTGCGCGATGCTATCGGCCAGCGCCAGCACATTGGCCTGCGCCTCGATGATGGCGTCCGCGTCGAGCGACTGGCTGCCGGTGAAGATGTGCAAGCCCCGCCAGTCGCATTCGGCCTCAGCCAACTGCCGCGCGAGGGCCGGCACGCGGCCGGCGTCGATCCCGAAGGGCTTGGCCCCGCCCCCCATTTTCATGCCCGACCCCCTGAGTTCGAAATCGGGATTGATCCGGATGGCGAGGCGCGGCCGCCGCCCGGTCGCGCTTGCGACGGCGAGCGCGCGCGCCGCCTCGTTCTCGCTTTCCAGATTGATCGTGACGCCTGCCGCGATCGCGGCGCCCAGTTCCGCATCGCGCTTGCCCGGACCGGCGAAGCTGATGCGCGATGCCGGCATCCCGCTCCGCAGCGCCATCTCCAGCTCGCCGCCCGACGCGATATCGAAACCGTCCACGAGGCCGGCCATATGCTCGAGCAAGGGCGCGAAACTGTTGGCCTTGATCGCATAATTGATCCGCAGCCGCTCCGGCATGGCCGCTCGCAAGCGTGACACCCGCGCGTCGATCATCGCGCGGTCATATACGAACAGCGGGGTGCGCCCGGCCGCCGCGACAAGCGCGCTTGCGGTGCGACCGCCAATGGCCAGCTGTCCGTCGATGGCAGAATATCCAGCGGGAATAGGACCGAGCGGTTTCATGCGGCATACTTCTCGATCAGGGCGGCACGATCGATCTTGCCGTTGGGGTTGCGCGGCATATCGCTGCACCAATGGATGACGTGCGGCTGCATGAAGCCCGGCAATTGCGCCGCGAGCGCCTTGGCGAGGGCGTCGCCATCAGCGCCCTCGACCGGCGCGCGGACCACGAGATGGATCGCATGGCCGAGCGCCTCGTCCGGCACGCCGAATGCCACCGCCTCCGCCGCGTGGCCGGAGCCGGTCGCGGCGCTTTCGATTTCCTGCGGGCTGATGCGGTTGCCCGCGCTCTTGATCATCGCATCGCGCCGGCCGACGAAGTAGAGCAGCCCGTCATCGGCGCGGTACACATGATCGCCCGAATAGACCGCCATCCCCCCGTATTTCGAGGCCGGGGGCGCGGGCTTGAACCGCTCCGCCGTGCGTTCCGCGTCCCGCCAGTATCCTTGCGCCACCAGTGGCCCGCAATGAACCAGCTCGCCCTCCGCGTTCGGCCTGCAGATCTCGCCGCTCTCGCGCACGACGAAGATCTCGGCATAGGGAATGGCCTCGCCCATCGATGTCGGGTGGGTATCGACCAGTGCCGGGTCGAGATAGGTCGAGCGGAAGGCTTCGGTCAGACCGTACATCGGATAAAGGTCGGCTTGCGGGAAAAGCGTGCGCAACTGGCGGACCAGCGTGATCGTCAATGCGCCGCCGCTGTTCGTCAACCTGCGCAAGGGGGCGATTGCATCCTCGCTCCACGGCGCCTCGACAAGCTGGGTCCACAGCGGCGGAACGGCCGCCAGCGTCGTCACCCCGTGGCGGGCGCACGCCTTCGCCACGTCGCGCGCAAAGAGATAGTCGAGCGGCACGACGCGTCCCCCGGCATACCACGTGCCGAGCAGCTGGTTCTGCCCATAATCGAAACTCAGCGGCAGCACCGCCAGTGTTACATCGTCGGATTGCAGGCGCAGATAGCGGGCGACCGATACCGCCCCCAGCCACATATTGGCATGGCTCAGCATCACCCCCTTGGGCGCGCCGGTCGACCCGCTGGTATAGAGGATTGCGGCAAGTTCGCCGGTATCGCGCTGCGATGGCCCGATTTGCGCACCCGCCCGCGCCGCTTCCGCAAGGCAATCCGCTTCGCCGAAGGTCGAGCAATCCGGCGGCACGTCCCCCTCTGCCAGCGTGGCCAGCCTCGCCGGCGTACCGATCAGCATGCGTGCGCCGCTATCCTCGAGAATATACGCCGCCTGCGCCCGTTTGAGGAGCGGGTTGATCGGTACATGGACCATGCCCGCCCGCGCGGCGGCGAGCGGCAGGAGACAGGTAAGCTCGCCCTTCGCGGCCCAGCTGGCGATGCGATCGCCGCTCTCGGCATGGCCAGCCAGCCAGCCTGCGAGCTTCGCAACGGCCTCGCGCAGTTCCGCGTAGGTCAGCGTCCTGTCGCGCAGGACCAGCGCCGGATCGCCCGCCGCGCCGCGTTCGGCAAGATGGTCGAGCGGGAAGGATTGCGGAATGGCAGGATCGTCCATGGCCGATGCATATCTGCAATGCGTATCGCCTGCGCAAGAGCCTCGCGTTCCAGGTGCCTTGCGATAGAGGCGGTTGCTGGCTAGGGGACCGGTCTGAAAGAGAGCGCGAATGACCGTATCATCAGCCAGTGACCCTGCGACCGGCGAACCATCGGGCGTCGGGCCGAGCCGCGAGGCGATCGACACCGAATTGCGGGCCATCCTGGTCGACGTCCTGGCGCTGGACCGGGACCGGGTGGACCATTTCGACGGGGAAACGGGCCTGTTCGGTCACTTGCCGGAACTGGATTCGATGGCCGTCGCCGGGCTCCTCACCGAAATCGAGGACCGGCTTCACATCGTGATCGAGGAAGAGGATGTCGAGGGCGAGATGCTGGAGACCTACGGCGCCCTGCTCGCCTTCGTCGAGGCGAAGACGATCACGCTCTAACGGACGAACAGGCTCGTCAGCTCGACATGGGTTGACCAGCGGAATTGTCCGACCGGGCGCAGTTCGGCCAGCCTGAAGCCTGCATCCGTCAAGGTCTTTGCATCCCGCGCCCAGCTTGATGGGTTGCAGCTGATATAGGCCACCCGGCCCACGGAGCTGCGCGCGATCTGGTCAACCTGTTCGCGCGCGCCGGCCCGGGGGGGATCGAGCGCGATCGCGTCGAACCGGTCGAGATCTGCGGGTTGAAGCGGATTGCGGAACAGGTCGCGGTGCATCGCATGGACCGGGCGCCCGTTGCGGTTCGCCGCGCTCTTGCAGGCCAGATGCGCATCGCGCCCGCCTTCCACCGCCAGCACCTTCGATTGCACCGCGAGTTCGAAGGCGAACGTGCCGAGGCCGGAAAACAGATCAGCCACCGTGCCGGCCCTTTCGAGGTAGCCGAGCAGATCCTGCGCAAGCCGGTCCTGCCCGTCTTCCGTCGGTTGCAGGAAAGCGCCGACCGGCAAGGGCACCGGGGTCCTGCCGAGCATGATGGTAACCGGTTGCGGCTCCCACACCGGTTCCGCGCCGAACCCTTCGTCGAGGGCGAAGCGCGCGAGGTTCCGGGCTTGCGCGAACTCGCGCAGCGCCTCCGCCGCATCGAGGTTCGCGTTCTCGATCCCGGTGACGGCGCAATCCACGCCCTGATCCGCAAGAGTCAGCGAGACGTCGACCGGCTGGCGCCCGGCAAAACGCGCGATCAACTCGCGCAGGGGCTGGACCAGCGCGAACAGCTCCGGGCGTAGCACATGACATTCGCGCAGGTCGATGATGCGGTTCGAGCGCTGTTCCTTGAAGCCCAGCACCGCCCCGCCCTTGTGCCGCAGACCGTGCAGGGTCGCCCGGCGGCGGGTCTTCGGCGGCGAAAGGTGGGTTTCGTGCAAGGTTCCGACCGCGATCCCCTGCCCTTCGGCCGCGTTGACGACGCGATCGGTGACGAACCGGCGCAGCGCCGCATCGTCGGCATGCTGCAACTGGCAGCCGCCGCATTCGGGAAAGTGGCGGCAGGGCGGCACGGCATGGTGCGGCCCCGGCACAACCTGCCCTGCGGGATCGACGCGGTCGCCCGGCACGGTGCCGGCGACATGGCGGCCCGAGGCGGTGACACCGTCCCCCTTCGCCGCAATGCGGACGATCTCTTCGGTGTTGCTCACAGCAACGCCGCCAAAGCCGGTTTGACGGCCCGGGCAAGCTGCGATGCAGAGAACGCCGGCGCCGCGATATGCGCCGCCTCGCGGTGGAGCCAGAAGCCCTCCTCCGCCGCGCGAAAGGGATCGCCGTGGCAGGCGAGGCGCGAAGCGACGATACCGGCCAGAACGTCGCCTGTCCCCGCGGTTGAAAGCCAGCTTGAGGCAGCGGGGAAATACCGGAAGCCCCGCTCGCCCGCCAGCATGGTATCGGCGCCCTTGGCGAGCACGGTCATCCCGGTGACTTGGTGCAAGCCCAGCGCACGCTCCCGCTTGGTATCGCCGTGGACGCCAAGATTGTCGCACAAGGCGGCAAGCTCGCCTTCGTGCGGGGTCACGATCAGGCGCGCGGCATCGCATCCTTCCAGGAGGTCGGGGTCGAGCAGGTGCAAGGCGTCCGCATCCAGAACGCAGGCCCCCCCGCTGTCCAGTGTCGCGCAGAGCCGTGCCCGGGCTGTCGTGCCCCGCCCCAGCCCCGGTCCGACCAGACAGGCATCGATCCGCTGTTCCTCCAATGCCTCCCCCGGTTCGGTGTCCATGATAACGAGATCGGCCGGCGCCGCGGGATGGGAATGCGGGCTGAGCAGTTTCACGTAGCCGGCCCCCGCATGCATTGCCGCCTCCGCCGCGAGCAGGGGGGCGCCCGGCATTTCGCCCGCGACGATCGCAAGCAGGCCACGCTTGTACTTGTGACTGCCCGCTTCCGGGGCGGAAAGACGCGGCACGCATGATACCGTTGCATCGGGAGATCGGATATCGAGGCCCAGCGAAATCAGCGCCTTCGTGCCCATTCTGGCGGTCGTCGGCATGGTCCAGTGCGCGCGTTTCCATGCGCCCAACGCCAATGTTACGTCGCAATCGAGAACCGGGCCAAGCAATTCTCCGCTGTCGCCGTGCACGCCGCTCGGCAGGTCGATCGCGATCCGCAGGGCGCTGTGCTGTGCCACCCGTTCGAGCAGTTCGGCATAAGCTCCTGTAATCGGGCGCGACAGGCCGTAGCCGAACAGGCAATCGACGATGATTGGATCGGTCAGGCGGCCATCGCTTGCAACCGCGCCGGCAAATTGCTCTCGCGCTTTCTGCGCCGTCGCCGTTCGGGGTTGTTCCGGTGCGATCACTGTCACCGTGAGCCCTGCCTGCGCCAGACGCTGCGCGATGACGTACCCGTCGCCGCCATTATTGCCTGGTCCGCACAGGACGGTGACCGAACGCCCCGCCGCAAGCCGCCGAACCCGCTCGGCAGCGCCTTTGCCCGCCCGCTGCATCAGTTCCCACTCGCTGACGCCCGCTTGCACCGCCGCCCGTTCCGCGGCGCGCATCTGTCCGACGCTGAGGACCGGTTCAGATATCGGCAAAGACATGGGTTTCTCGTGCCGCGCCGGGATGGGTGACGGCGCCCTTGGCCGCCGGACCGACATTCTGCGCGAACCGCCACAGGGCGCCGGATTGGTAATCGTTCTCGCGCGGTTGCCAGGCGAGGCGCCGTTCATCGAGCACTGCGGGATCGACATTGAGTTCGATGGTGCCGGCCGCCGCATCGATGACGATTTCGTCCCCATCCTCGATCAGGGCGATCGGCCCGCCCTCTGCAGCTTCGGGGCCGACATGGCCGATGCAGAAGCCGCGCGTCGCGCCGGAGAACCGCCCGTCGGTGATCAACGCGACCTTCTCGCCCATGCCTTGCCCGTACAGCGCGGCGGTGGTGGCCAGCATCTCGCGCATGCCCGGTCCGCCCTTGGGCCCTTCGTAGCGGATGACGATTACGCTTCCCTCCGCAATGTCGCGTTCCTCGACCGCGCGGAAGGCATCCTCCTCGCATTCGAACACCCGCGCGGGGCCGGTGAATTGCAGGCGCTCCATCCCCGCCACCTTCACGATGGCGCCTTCCGGGGCGAGCGACCCGGTCAGGCCGACGACGCCGCCCGTCGGCGTGATCGGCGTTCTGACGTCGTAGAAGACCTTCTGATCGGGGTTCCAGGTAATCTCGTCGATATTCTCGCCCAGCGTCCTGCCGGTCACGGTCATGGGTTCGGGATCGAGGAAGCCGCCTTCGAGCAGCGTCTTCATCGCCATGTAGACGCCGCCCGCCTCGTGCATGTCCTTCGCGACATAGCGGCCGCCGGGCTTCAGGTCGGCGATGTAGGGCGTCGACTTGAAGATCTCGGCGACGTCGTGAAGGTCGAAGGCGATGCCCGCCTCGTGCGCCATCGCGGGCAGGTGAAGTGCCGCATTGGTGGACCCGCCGGTTGCTGCCACGACGCTGGCGGCATTCTCGAACGCGGCTCGGGTGCAGATGTCGCGGGGGCGCAGATTGCGCTCGAGCAGGGTCATCACCTGGCGTCCGGTGGCACGCGCGATCTCTTCGCGCGACTTGTAAGGCGCAGGCGCCATGTTGCTGTTGGGCAAGGACAATCCGATCGCCTCGCCCACGCAGGCCATAGTGTTGGCGGTGAACTGCCCACCGCATGCGCCGTGGCCCGGGCAGGCGACCTTCTCCAGCGCGGTGAGGTCTTTCAGAGGGCAGTTCCCGGCGGCATGCTGCCCCACCGCCTCGAACACGTCGACCACGGTTACGTCCTCGCCCTTGTAGGTGCCCGGCAGGATCGAGCCGCCATAGACGAAGATGCTCGGCACGTTGAGGCGCAGCATGGCCATCATCATGCCCGGCAGGCTCTTGTCGCACCCGGCGAAGCCGACCAGCGCGTCGTAGCAATGGCCGCGCACCGAAAGCTCGATCGAATCCGCGATGACCTCACGACTGACGAGGGAGCTTTTCATGCCCTGATGGCCCATCGCGATCCCGTCGGTCACGGTGATGGTGTTGAAGCGGCGCGGCATCCCGCCTGCCTCGTCCACGCCGAGGCGGCAGATATCGGCCTGCGCGTCGAGCGTGGTGTTGCAGGGCGCGCTGTCGTTCCCCGCGCTCGCCACGGCGACGAAGGGGCGGGCGATCTCCTCTTCGGTGAGGCCCATCGCGTAGTAATAGGAGCGGTGCGGCGCCCGCTCGGGGCCGACCGAGACGTGGCGACTGGGCAGTCTGGATTTGTCGAATTTGGGCATGCCGAAACTCTCCTGAGGCTACGTCCTGGCGCCGTGGCGGTAGTGGAAAAGGGGGGGCTTCGACAAGCTTGGGCCGGACGGCCTCCGCAGTAGGATTACTGGTGCCTGCTAAACCTCCAGCGCCACCCGCCCCATCACGTCTGCCAGCAGCGTCGCCCAGCGGGCCTGGCCCGCCGCCGTATCGATCTGGTCCTGCCGGATCTCGACGGTGCAATAGGGGATGCCGTGCGCCTCGGCATGGCAATCCATCGTCGCGTTGAGCTGCTTGCCGGAATAGGGCTGGTTGTCCCCCACGGTCAGCCCCTGATCGGCGAAGAGGCGGATGGCATGGCGCGCGGCCCGATCGTCCTGATTGTAAAGCAGGCCGACTTCCCACGGGCGCTGTTCGTCGCCGGTCGCGAGGCTGGGGGTGAAACTGTGCAGGGCCAGGATCAGGCGGGGTTGCAGCCGCGCGATCAGGGCGCCCAGCGCCCTGTGATAGGGCCGGTGAATTCGATCGAGCCGGGTCGCCAGATCGGCGCCGATATTGCCGGGGATGAGGTGCCCGTCGCTTTCGCTCGGCACCACGGCGGCCTCGTCTTCCTTGCGGTGCAGATCGCAGACCAGCCGGCTGACCGTGGCGATATGCGCCGGGATGCCATGTTCGAGGGCGAGGGAAACGGCAATCGCCTCGACGCCGATATCGACCGCGATATGATCACCCAACAATTCCGCATCGATGCCGAGCCGGATATCGTCCGGCACGAAGTTCGACGCGTGATCGGCAACACAGAGCAGCCCACCCGTCCGCGCATCGTCCGTGCCGATCTGGCGATAGGGCGGCGTGTCGATCATTATCTCAGGGATCCCTTCATCTGCCACCAGCCCGGCCGGTCGGACTCAATTGCTTCCGCCGCCCGGTCGCGCTGCCCGGCATCGTCGAACAGGGCGAAACACGTCGCGCCGGAGCCGGACATACGGGCGAGAAATGGAGACGTTCCGCGAAGAGCAACCAGAACGTCCGCGATTGCCGGGCACAGGGCGATGGCGGGTTCTTCGAGGTCGTTGCGGCCGTGAAGGGCAATGCTTCGCGCCTCGCCGTCGGGCAGCGGACCGAGATCGGCGCCCTGCCACCTGGCGAATACATCCGCAGTCGAGAGTGCCTCGCGCGGATTGACCAACAAAACGGGCGTGCCGGCCAGACCGTCATCGTGCCGCTCCAGCTCGGTCCCGGTTCCCCGTCCTATGCAGGTTCGGCTTTCCACGCAGGCCGGCACGTCCGCCCCGAGGGCGGCGGCGCGCGCGTGCCAATCTTCGGGCAGGCCGTACATCTCGCGCACGATCCGGAAGACGGCGCCGGCATCCGCCGAGCCGCCGCCCAGCCCCGCCGCCACGGGCAGCCGCTTGTCGAGCATGATCTCCAGCCCCGCCGGCCGAGGCAGCTTGCCGAGCGCCTGCGCCGCGAGATTGCCGAACGGCAGGCCAAGTTCGGCGGCGAACTCGCCCTGCTGGTGCAGCGTATCGGCTGGGACCGTCCGCGCAGTCAGCACGTCGCCCGCATCGACGAAGGCGAACAGCGTCTCCAGCTCGTGATAGCCATCCTCGCGCCGCGCACGAACATGCAGCGCGAGATTGATCTTTGCGTAGGCGGTTTCGGTCGTCGGCAAGCTACATGTTCGGATAGTTCGGACCGCCGCCGCCTTCGGGCGTGGTCCATTCGATGTTCTGGTTCGGATCCTTGATGTCGCAGGTCTTGCAGTGGACGCAGTTCTGCGAGTTGATCACGAATTTCGGCTCGGCCTCGCCCTCGGTCACCCATTCGTACACGCCGGCGGGGCAATAGCGGGTCGAAGGGCCGCCGTAGACGCCCAGCTCGCTTTCGCGCTGCAATTCCATGTCCTGAACTTGCAGGTGGTTGCGCTGGTCCTCGGCGTGGTTGGTGTAGCTGTAGGCGACATTTGTCAGCCGGTCGAAGCTGAGCTTGCCGTCGGGCTTGGGGTAGGCGATCGGTGCGTGCAAATCCATGCGTTCAAGCATGGTGTAGTCGCGGTGATGCTTCATTGTGATCGGCAGTCCGATCTTGAGCGTGCGCATCCACATGTCGATCCCGGCAAGAACGGTGCCCATGTCCTCGCCATATTTGGCGACGGCGGGCTGGGCGTTCTTCACCAGCTTCAATTCGTCGGCGATCCAGCTGCTGCGCACGGCGGCGTCGTAGTCCATCAGCTCGGTGTGTTCCTGGCCTGAGGCGATGGCGGCGGCGATGCTTTCGGCGGCCAGCATCCCGCTCTTCATCGCGGTGTGGCTGCCCTTGATGCGCGGCACGTTGACGAAGCCGGCCGCGCAGCCGACCAGCGCGCCGCCCGGGAAGGCCAGTTTCGGCACGCTCTGCCACCCGCCCTCGTTGATCGCGCGCGCGCCATAGGCGACCCGCTTGCCGCCCTCGAGGATCGCGGCGACTTCGGGGTGATGCTTGAAGCGCTGGAATTCCTGATAGGGCGAGACGTAGGGGTTGCGGTAATCGAGCGCGGTGACGAAGCCGATCGCGATCTGGCCCGCCGCCTGGTGATAGATGAAGCCGCCGCCCCAGGTGCCGCTTTCCGACAATGGCCAGCCCTGCGTGTGGATCACCCGGCCCGGTACGTGCTTGCCCGGCTCGATGTCCCACAATTCCTTGATGCCGAGGCCGTAGACCTGCGGCTGGCAATCCGCCTCAAGATCGAAGCGCTGCTTCATCTTCTTGGTGAGGTTGCCGCGCACGCCTTCGGCAAAGACGGTGTATTTCGCCTGGATTTCCATGCCCGGTTCGTATTCGGGCTTGTGCGTGCCGTCGGCGGCGACGCCCATGTCCTGCGTGATGATGCCGGTAACGGCCCCACTCTCGTCGAACATGACTTCGGATGCGGGGAATCCGGGAAAGACCATCACGCCCAACCCTTCCGCCTGTTCGCCGAGCCAGCGCGACAAATTGCCGAGCGAGCCGGTATAATTGCCGTCATTGCTCATGAAGGGGGGCAGCAGGAATTCGGGCAGATCGGACTTGCCGGTTTTGGAAAGGACCCAGTGATGGTTCTCCACCACCGGCGTTTCGGCCATGGGGCAGTCCATCTCGCGCCAGTCGGGGAACAGTTCGTCGAGCGCACGCCCGTCGACCACCGCGCCGGAAAGGACATGGGCGCCGATCTCGCTGCCTTTTTCCAGCACGATCACTTCGAGATCCTCGTTGATCTGCTTCAGCCGGATCGCGGTCGTCAGACCGGCCACGCCGCCGCCGATGATGACGACATCGCAGGGCATGGATTCGCGTTCGCTCATATCTCTCTCTTTTCGTCGCAGGGCTCTTGCCTGTTCACTTGATTGCTGGGGCGTTTGAGGTCAAGACCCGCAGCGGACGGATGATGGCGACAAAACCTCTCGCAGCGGGCGAAGTGCCGGATAAGACAGCGCTTCTCGCCGCCTTCGACTGGTGGCGCGAGGCGGGTGTCGACTGCGACTTCGCCGAAGCGCCGACCGCGTGGTTGCGCGCCGAGGAAAGCGAAGCGGCCGTAACGTCGCCGCCCGTTCCCGTGCCCAGGCAACCGGCGCGCGAGACGGCTCTGGAACGCGCGCTCGGCCATGCTGGGGCCGGCGCGAGGATCGGCGGAGACGAAGCCGATTGGCCGCGCGACCTGCCGGCATTTCGCGAATGGTGGCTGCACGAGAAAAGTTTGAGCGACGCCCCGGCCGAGCGCCGCCAGCCCCCGGTGGGCGATAGCAACGCGGATCTGGCCGTGCTGACGGCGTTCCCGCTGGCGCAGGGCGAAGAGGCGTTTCTGGCCGCGATCCTCCGAGCCACCGGCATGCAGGACGATGGCGTCTATCGGGCGAGCGCGGTGCCGGCGTCGCTCGGTCTGCCCGACTGGGTCGAGATGGCCGAGCGGGGTCTCGCCGCGGTGACGCGCCATCACCTCGGCCTTGTAAAGCCGCGCCGCGTGCTGGTGTTCGACCGCGGGCTCGCTCCGCTGTTCGGCATCGCTTCGGGCGAGGCGCGGTCACCCGCCGTTCTCGATCTTGCCGGCGGGCGGGTTTCCGTGCTGCTCGTCCCGGCGCTGGCCGATCTGGCGCGCACGCCCGCGCGCCGCCAAACCTTCTGGAACCACTGGCTCGAATGGACCGCATGATGTTTCGCCCGACCTTCGCAGCGCTCGGCATAATGCTGGCCGGAACCGGGGCGGCCCCCGCCCTTGCCGACAGCACGACCTATTTCACCCGCTCGCACGCGGCGAACCTGCCGCGCCTGCTCTCCGCCGAGGACCGGCTGTATTACGGCGGCCTGTTCGCGGCGATCGACGCGCAGAACTGGGACCGGGTCGAGGTGCTGTTGCTGGAACGCGACGGCGGCCCCCTGCATGGCGCGGCGCTGGCGGAATATTACCTTCATCCCAGCAGCCCGCGTATCCCGCTTGAACGGGTGGAGGCGTGGCTCGCCCGCTATGGCGACAGCCCCTATGCGGAAGGTATCGTCCGGCTGGGGCGGACGCGCGGGCTGGTGGAGGCGCCGGCCCTGCCGCCCGAACGCCAGCTGGTGCGCCAGCCCGGCATGTCGAAACGCATTCTCCCCCGGACGGTGGAGGACGGCACCATGCCGGCCGAATTGCGCACCGCCATCCTCGAACGCATCGTGGCCGACGATCCCGACGGGGCGCGCCTGCTGCTCGACGGGATCGACAGTTCGCTATCGCGCGAGGCGCGGGCGGAATGGCGCCAGCGGGTCGCCTGGTCCTATTATATCGAGAACCGCGACGCCGATGCCTGGGGCATGGCCAATCTGGTGCGCGAGGGCGGCGGCGCCTGGGTCGCGGAAGGCGAGTGGGTCGCCGGGCTTGCCGCATGGCGGCTCGGCGATTGCGACGCGGCCGCGGACGGGTTTCGCGCCGCCGCCCAGCAATCGACCAACAAGGAACTGACTGCGGCCGCGCGCTATTGGGCCGGGCGCGCGCTGACCCGCTGCCGCAAGCCGGGCGAGGCGCAGGAGCAGTTGCGCGACGCCGCGCGCTATGACGAGACACTATACGGCATGCTCGCGCTCGAACAGCTAGGGCAGGACATGCCGGGCAATCACGCCGCTCCCGACCTGACGGCGGAGGACTGGCGCCGCCTGCAAGACGAGCCCGCCGTGCGCGAGGCGGTGATGCTGGCGGAAATCAACCGGCGCGACGATGCCGACGATGCCCTGCGCTGGCAGGCACGCCGCAGCGAGGCGCGGGACTATGCCGCCCTCACCCGCCTCGCCCGCGCTCTGGGCCTGGCCGGCACCCAGACTTTCATGGCCTATAACGCGCCGCGCGGCGCGGATGCCCCGCCCAGCCTGCGCTGGCCGGTCGCCTATCATGCGCCGCAGGGCGGGTGGCGGGTCGATCCGGCCTTGGCCTTCGCCCATGCCTTGCAGGAATCGAATTTTCGCGAGAGCGTCGTCAGCCCGGCCAATGCCATCGGCCTGATGCAGATCCGCCCCATCGCGGCGCGCGAATATGCCGGCTCGATCAATCTCAGCGCGTCGGCCGATCTCAAGGACCCGGCGACCAATCTCGCTTTCGGCCAGCGCGCGCTCGAGGCGCTCAGCCAGTCGGAGGCGACGCGCGGGGCGCTGCCCAAGGTGATGGCCGCCTACAATGCCGGCCTGACCCCGGTCGGGCGCTGGAACAGCGAGATCGACGATCGCGGCGATCCGCTGCTCTGGATGGAATCGATCCCCTATTGGGAGACGCGCGGCTATGTCGCCATCGTGATGCGCAATTACTGGATGTATCTGCGCCAGGCAGAGGCCCAGCGACCAAGCGCGCAGGAGCTCGCGCAGAACCGCTGGCCGCGCTTTCCGCGGAGCCGCTGATATGCCGATCGACGAAAGCCGCGCGTTCAAACCGATCAACATCGCCGTGCTGACCGTGTCCGACACGCGCACGCAGGCGGACGACACGTCGGGCAATATCCTCGCCGAGCGGATCGAGGGCGCCGGTCACAATGTCGCGGCGCGCGAAATCCGGCGCGACGATGTAGCCGCCATCGTGGACCTGCTCGAAAACTGGATTGCCGAGGATGCGGTGGACGCAGTTATCGTCACCGGCGGCACGGGGCTGACCGGGCGCGACGTCACGCCCGAAGCGCTCGACCGGGTGAAGACCAAGGACATTCCCGGCTTCGGCGAGTATTTCCGTTACATCAGCATCGCCAGCATCGGGACCAGCACGATCCAGAGCCGCGCTTGCGCGGTGCTGGCGAAAGGCACCTATATCTTCGCCCTGCCCGGTTCCAACGGCGCGGTGAAGGACGGGTGGGACCAGATCCTCAGCCTGCAGCTCGACAGTCGCCACCGACCCTGCAATTTCGTCGAACTGATGCCGCGCCTGCAGGAGCGCTGACGCCGCTTCCAACGCGACAATGTTCCATGTATGTTCTCTTGCATGGAGCCGAGCAACGAGTCGCCGATCACGGGCCGTGGGGCGCAATCCGCCACGGTGCCGACGCGTTTCGGCCTCGCCACGCGCGAGGTGGACGGCGACTGGCGCGATCACATGGAAAGCCTGGACGGTCCGCCGGTCAAGCTGCGCACCCATGTGACCGAGGAACACCCCAGGACCATCCTCAGCTTCAACCAGTCGCCTGACATTTTCTTCGACCGTTCGATCAACGCCTATCGCGGGTGCGAGCATGGCTGCGTCTATTGCTTCGCCCGGCCAACCCACGCCTTTCACGACCTGTCGCCCGGCCTCGATTTCGAAACGCGGTTGTTCGCCAAGCCGAATGCGGCCGAACTGCTGCGGGCGACTTTGGCAAAACCGAAATACCGGCCCAGGCCGATCGCGATGGGGACCAACACCGATCCCTATCAACCGATCGAACGGCGCTATCGCATCACGCGGCAGGTTCTCGAAGTGTGTTTCGACGCGCGCCATCCGGTCACCATCACGACCAAGTCCGACCGGGTGCTGGACGATCTCGACCTGCTCACCGAAATGGCGGAGCGGCGACTGGTGGCAGTGGCGATTTCGGTCACCAGCCTTGATCCCAGGTTGTCCGGCAAGCTCGAACCGCGCGCAGCCTCGCCGGCCAAGCGATTGGCGGCGCTGGCGAAACTTGCCGAGGCCGGGGTGCCGACGCATTGCTCGGTCTCGCCGGTGATCCCCGCCATAACCGACGAATTCATGGAGGAAATCGTGCAACGCGCCGCCGCTCTCGGCGCAGGGAGTGTGGGGTGGATCCCGCTGCGCCTGCCGCATGAGGTCGCGCCGCTGTTCCGCGAGTGGCTCTCGGTCCACTTCCCCGAACGCGGCGACAAGGTGATGAGCATCGTCCGCTCGATCCGCAACGGGAAGGACAATGACGCGTCGTTCTTCACGCGCCTTCGCCCCAGCGGCGTGTGGGCGGACCTGTTCCGCGCCCGCTTCCGTCTCGCCTGCAAACGCGCGGGGCTGGGCAAGACGCAGTTCGAGCTCGATTGCACGCGCTTCCGGCCGCCGGCCGTCGGCGGGCAATTGCGCCTGCTCTAGCTCAGACCTCGTCCCCGGGCGTGATCTGCGCGATGACATGGCGAACCGTGCGGTAGAGCATGACCACGGTCGTCGCGAGAAGGGCAATGACAATGACGACCCCGCCGAACAATATCTCGTACAGCATCGGATACCAGTCGTTCGGGATACCCTCGAACTCGCTGACCGGGAAGACCAGCACCAGCAGAAGGATCAGGCTCGCCATCAGCGAGATGGTCGCCAGGCGGGCCACCCGCTCGACATTGCCGTAGATCCACTTGTTGAACGTGTGATCCGCTTGCCGCACCATGCTGACGAGAGTCAGCATCAGCGCCAGCGTGGTGGCCGAGGCGGTGGCGCTGGCCGAACCCAGATACAGGCCCGATCGACTCAGCGCCTCCAGCAAGACGATCGCCTCGCCCGAGGCGTAGACGGTGCCGATCGCCTGCCGCGCCCCATATCCGAAGAGGCAGACGAGAAGGAAGGTTATGCCCGGCCAGATCCAGTGTTTCATGCGGCATCAACGCATGCCTCGTCGGAACGGGCCAAGAGCTTGCAATTGTTGATTTATTAAAAGCCTTCGCCCGCGGTTCCCGGCTTGAACCGCACCAGCCTGCTGTCGAGCAAGGCTGCCGTCCGATTGACGACGGCTTTCTGGTACTCCGCATCGGTAATCATCTCGAAGAACGCCGCCGCGCTGGGATAGGCGGCGACGAAGCCATCGTGCCAGTGCATGTTTTCCGGCCCGGTGACGACCGTCTCATACGTCCCGCGCCAGACGATGCTGCCACCCACCCGGCGGAAGATCGGGCCGCTGGTCCGGCCGTATTCCTCGTAGGCGCGGCGACCGCTCCAGCCTTTGGCCGCATTCTCGTGGCCGTCGGGATATTCGGCCGCGTCGCGATATTGCAGGAGGTTGAGCATATGGATCGGCTCATCTCGGGGCAAGGCCTTGAACGCATCGAAGTTCTCGCGGCTCGGGTCGATATAGCGGTCGGTCATGTGTCTCTCCCTTACAATTCGATCTGGCGATAGGTGCCCGGCGCGATGCCGTCGACGCTCCACGACCCGATCCGCCAGCGCACGAGGCGCAGGGTGGGCAGGCCGACGGCGGCGGTCATGCGGCGGACCTGGCGATTACGGCCCTCGGTGATTTCCAGCGCGATCCAGCTATCGGCCACGCTCTTGCGATAGCGTACGGGCGGATCCCGTTCCCACAGCGGCGGCGGGTCGATCCGTTTGACCCGGGCCGGGGCCGTCCGCCCGTCCTTCAGCTCGACACCATGCGCCAGTTTTTCCAGCGCGGCATCCCCCGCCTCGCCCTCGACCTGCGCGAGATAGGTCTTGGGCATCTTGTGGCGCGGTTCGGCGATGCGGGATTGCAGGCGCCCGTCATCGGTGAGCAACAGCAGGCCTTCGCTGTCCTTGTCGAGCCGCCCGGCGGGATAGACACCCGACACGTCGACCAGATGCGCCAGCGTATCGTCCACCCCGTCCGCCCCGCCGGTGAACTGCGACAGCACGCCGAACGGCTTGTTGAGCAGGATCAGCCGGCTCACGCCCTAACGCGCTTCGGGCAGCGCATAGTCGGCGTGCCGTTCGCGCAGGTCCTTCTTGCTGATCTTTCCGGTGGCAGTGTGCGGGATGTCCTCGACGAATTCGACCGCGTCGGGCAGCCACCATTTGGCGACCTTGTCCGCTAGGAAGGCGGTGATGCCCTGCGCATCGCAATCGGCACCCGGCTTGCGGATCACGAACAGCACCGGCCGCTCGTCCCACTTGGGGTGGTACATGCCGACGCAGGCCGCCTCGGCCACGGCGGGATGGCCCATGGCGGCGTTTTCCAGCTCGACCGAGCTGATCCATTCCCCGCCCGACTTGATGACGTCCTTCGTGCGGTCGGTCAGCTGCAACGTGCCGTCGGGATGCAGGATGCCGACATCGCCGGTGTCGAACCAGCCATCCTCGGTAACCGCGTCCTCCTCGGCCTTGAAATAGCGTTTGACGACCCATGGCCCGCGGATCTGCAACGCGCCGGAGGTTTCGCCATCGCGCGGCAGGACCTTGGTCGGATCATCGAGATCGACCGTGCGCAGTTCGACGCCGAAGATTGCCCGGCCCTGCTTGGCGGTCTTGTCGACCTTTTCCTCAAAGCTTAATTCGTCCCAATTGCCGGACGGGCCGCCGACCGTGCCGATCGGCGAAGTCTCGGTCATCCCCCAGGCGTGCTGGACGCGGGTGCCGTTCTTCATCAATCGTTCGATCATGAACCGCGGCGCGGCCGACCCCCCGATGGTCGCCGCCTTGAGCGGCGGCAGGTCGAGGCCTTCGCTGTCGCAATACTGGAAATGCGCGAGCCATACGGTCGGCACGCCGGCACTGTCGGTCACCCCTTCGCGCAGCATCAACTCGTGCAGGACGGCGGGATCGTTGATGGCGGAGAACACGAACTTGATGCCCGCCATCCCGCCGGCATAGGGCAAGCCCCAGCTCGCCGCGTGGAACATGGGGACGACCGGCAGCATCACCGACGAGGAACTGAAATTGAAGGCCGCCGGCTGCAACCCGGCCAGCGCGTGCATCACCGTGGAGCGGTGTTCGTACTGCACGCCCTTGGGGTTGCCGGTGGTGCCGCTGGTGTAGCAGATCATGCACGGATCGCGCTCGTCCCCGCCGACCCATTCGAACGCACCGTCCTGCTCGCCGATCCAGCTTTCGAAGCCGCGCACGTCGCTGCCTTCCGGCGGATCGTAGCAGATGTAGTGTTCGACGCCCGGCCAGCGGTCGCGCATCATGTCGACGATCGGCTGGAAGGCGGCATCGTAAAGCAGCACACGATCTTCCGCATGGTTGACGATGTATTCCAGCTGATCCTCGAACAATCGGGGATTCACCGTGTGCAGCACCCCGCCCATCCCGGCGACCCCGAACCAGCTGACGAGATGGCGCGAATGGTTCATGGCTAGGCTGGCGACCTTGTCCCCCTTCTCCAGCCCGAGCGCCTGCAACGCCTGGGCCAGTTTCAGCGCGTCGCGGCGGATCCCAGCCCAGTCGGTCCGCGTCTCGCTGCCGTCGGCCCAGCGGGTGACGATTTCGCGCGTCCCCGCCTCGCGCGCGGCATGGTCGACCACGTGGGTGACCCGCATGGGCCAGTCCTGCATCGCTCCGAGCATGTCTTCTCCCTTTCCCATACGCTGCGGGGCGTTTCGCCCGCCAGCCTTACGCCACGAGCCGCAGATGCGCGCCCCCGCGCCGCTTATCGAGCTGCACTCTGGCAAACCCGGCCATGCTTGCCAAGCGTTCCGCCAAATCCCCGTCTACCGCGAAATCGCGGCCCAGGCGCACCATCGGCTCGTCCTCGCCGCCGGTTCGCAAGGTTACCAGCACCTCGTCCTTCCCGCCGCGCGCGTCGGCCAGTTCCGCCTGCAGCGCGCCGATCGCCGCCGGATCGGTCACGTCGAGGGTCAGCAACATCGGGGTCGAGCCGCGCACCTCGGTCAGCGGCGTGCCCCCGCGCACCGTGATGCGCGGCGGTTCGTCGGGGCTGGGCGAATCCAGTTCGACCTGAAGAAGGATGCAGGTCTGCTCCTCCGCCCATTTGAGGAACCGCTCGACCATGCTTTCCTCGAAACACGCCGCGCTGAACTGGCCCGAGGCGTCGGAGAAATCGGCGCGGATGAACGGCTTGCCGCGCCGCGTCGTGCCTTTGTTCACGCTTTCGACCATCGCCGCCATCACGGCGTTCGACCGGCCCCCGACAGGCGCACCGCCAGTCATCAGCGAGGCGTAGGAGCGCGCCCCATTGGCCGAGGCGACATCGCGCCATGCGGCAACCGGGTGGGCCGAGAAGTAGAAACCGAAATTCTCCCGCTCCTTCGCCATGCGATCGGCGCGCGACCATTCCTCGATGTCTTTCAGGCGCAGGTCTTCGCCGATCTGGTCCTCGCCGCCGAACAGCCCGCCCTGTCCGCTGGTCCGCTCACGCTGCGCCGCGTCGGCCACGGCGAGCAGCATATCCGCATTGGCGAACACCTTGGCCCGGTTCGGCTCGAGCGCATCAAGCGCGCCGGCACAGGCCAGCCCTTCGAGTTGCCGCGAATTCATCGAGCCTTTGGGGATACGCTCGAACAGGTCCTGCAGATTGCTGAACTTTCCTGCGCTCTCCCGCTCGGCGACGATCGCTTCCATCGCCTTCTCGCCGACATTGCGGATGCCGGCGAGCGCATAGCGCACGGCGAACCCCTCATCCGTCTGCTCGACGGTGAACTCCGCTTCGGAGGCGTTGATGCAGGGCGGTTCGACCGCGATGTCCTGCCGCCGCGCATCGTCGACGAACACCGCGAGCTTTTCCGACTGGTGCATGTCGAAACACATCGAGGCGGCGAAGAATTCTTCCGGGTAGTGCGCCTTCAACCAGGCGGTCTGATACGCTAACAACGCATAGGCGGCGGCGTGCGACTTGTTGAAGCCGTAGCCTGCAAACTTGTCGATCAGGTCGAACAGGGCGTTGGCCTCGCCCTTCTGGATGCCGGAGACCTCGCGGCAGCCATCGACGAAGCGCTGCCGCTGCGCATCCATCTCGGCCTGGACCTTCTTGCCCATCGCGCGGCGCAGCAGGTCGGCATCGCCGAGCGAGTAGCCGGCGAGGATCTGCGCGGCCTGCATCACCTGTTCCTGGTAGACGAAGATGCCGTAGGTCTCGGCCAGAATGCCTTCGAGCTTTGAGTGCGGATACTCGATTGGAACTTCGCCGCCCTTGCGCCGGCCGAACAGCGGGATGTTGTCCATCGGACCGGGCCGATAGAGCGAGACGAGCGCGATGATGTCCTCGAACTTGGTCGGCTTCACCGCGGTCAGCGTGCGGCGCATGCCTTCCGATTCGAGCTGGAACACGCCGACCGTGTTGCCGGACTTGAGCAATTCGAACACGCCGGGATCGTCCAGCGGAAGCTGCGAGAGGTCGATCGCGATATCGCGCTTTTGCAGCAGGTCGGTCGCCTTCTTCAGCACCGAGAGGGTTTTCAGCCCGAGAAAGTCGAACTTTACCAGCCCGCTCGTCTCGACATGCTTCATGTCGTATTGCGTCACCGGCATGTCCGACCGGGGATCGCGGTAGAGCGGCACCAGCTTGGCCAGCGGCCGGTCGCCGATCACCACCCCGGCGGCATGGGTCGAGGAATTGCGCGGGAAGCCTTCCAGCTGCATCGCCAGATCGACGAGGCGCTTCACCTGATTGTCGTTATCGTATTCGCGCTTGAACTCGGCCGAACCGTTGAGCGTGCGCAGAAGGGTCCACGGATCGGTGGGATGGTTGGGCACCATCTTGCAGATCCGGTCCACATGGCCGTAGCTCATCTGCATGATCCGGCCCGTATCGCGCAGCACGGCGCGGGCCTTCAGCTTGCCGAAGGTAATGATCTGCGCGACGTGATCGTGCCCGTATTTCGCCTGCACATAGCGGATCACCTCGCCCCGTCGGGTTTCGCAGAAATCGATGTCGAAGTCCGGCATGGAAACGCGTTCGGGATTGAGGAAGCGTTCGAACAGCAGCCCGAGCTTGATCGGATCGAGATCGGTGATGGTGAGCGACCAGGCGACGAGGCTGCCCGCACCCGAGCCGCGCCCCGGCCCCACGGGAATGTCCTGCTCCTTGGCCCATTTGATGAAATCGGCAACGATCAGGAAGTAGCCGGGAAAACCCATCTGGTTGATGATGCCGACTTCGAATTCGAGGCGGTCGAGATAGGTCTTGCGCTCTTCCTCGCTGAAGTCCGAATACAGAGCGAGGCGTGCTTCCAGCCCCTTGCGCGAATCCTCCGCCAGCATCCGCGCCTCGCCTTCCAGATCGCCGGCGAGGCTGGGCAGGATCGGCTTGCGATAAGGCGGCGCAAAGGCGCAGCGCTGCGCGAAGACGAGGGTGTTGGCGGTGGCCTCGGGCAGGTCCTCGAAAGCCTCCGCCATCATGTGCGCCGTCTTGACGTAGCTTTCGGGGTTCGATTTCGCCCGGGCCTCCGCCTCGATATGGGTCGAGCCGGCAATGCACAGCATCGCGTCGTGCGCCTTGTGCATATGCGGTTCGGCGAAATTGGCCGGATTGGTCGCGATCAGCGGCAGGTCGCGTGCATAAGCGAGGTCGATCAGCGCGCCTTCCGCCGCCTGCTCGATGGCATCGCCGCGTCGGGCAAGTTCGATGTAGAGCCGGCCGGGAAACAGGCGCTGCAATTCATCCAACATGGCGGCGGCATGGCTCGCCTGCCCCTCTGCCAGCAGGCGCGTCACCCCGCCCTCGCTCGCGCCGGTCAGGGCGAGCAGCCCCTCGGTCCGCCCTTCGAGGTCGGCCCACCGGACATGGGGTTCCAGTTCGAGCGGGCGTTCGAGATGGGCGACGGAAACCAGGTGGCACAGATTGTCGTAACCCGTCTCGTCCTGCGCGTAGAGCGGGAGGTAGTCGACGGTCTTGCCGTCCTCGGCGCGCCCCACGCCGAGCAGCGCGCCGATGATCGGCTGCACCCCTTCCGCCTTGCAGGCCGATGCGAACATGACCGCGCCGTACAGCCCGTTGCGGTCGGCGATGGCGATGGCGGGAAAGCCGCGTTCCTTCGCCAGTTTCGCCATGCCCTTGGGATCGATTGCGCCTTCCAGCATGGAATAGGCGGAGAGGATGCGCAGGGGGACGAAAGGCTTGAACGGCATCCGGTTCATGTAAGATTTTTTGCGATATTCGCAAAGCGGGTCGCGCCGCTTTCTCTCCACAGGTCAGGCGGCGGGTTCGTCCCGTCCCGCCGCGATCTTGCGCCGTGTGTCGCGCACCGTGGTCCACGCGCCATAGAGAACGAGGGCGGCAAGGAAGAACCACACCCAGACGGGGATATTGCGCCCGGCAATCGCCAGATAGAGATAGGCCGACACGAAGAAAAACCCCGACAGCATCGTCGGCAGCACGGTCGACCGGCCTGCCCGCGCCCGCTTCACCAGCCATGCGATCGAGGCGAGGAAGAAAGGGATCGCCCCGACATAGATCGCACCGAAGACATACGGATTGACGCCATATTCATCGCCCAGCGCGAGGAACCATTGGTGGGCGCTATCGACCATGGCGGTTCAAAGCAGAGCCGCGATATCGGCGGCGATCGCCTCGGGCTTGTCGGTCGGGGCGTAGCGGCTGGCAACCCGGCCCTCGCGGTCGATCAGGAACTTGGTGAAGTTCCACTTGATGCCCTTCGTGCCCATCACGCCGGGCGCTTCCGCCTTCAGCCAGTCGAACAGCGGGCTGGCATTCGGCCCGTTGACCTCGACCTTTTGCATAATCGGAAAGGTAACGCCGTGATTGGCCCGGCAAAATTGCACGATCTCCTCATCCGCGCCCGGTTCCTGCCCGGCGAACTGGTTGCACGGAAAGGCAAGCACTTCGAACCCTTGCGCGTCGAAGCGGTCGTACAGCGCCTGCAACCCGTCATATTGCGGAGTGAACCCGCATTTGCTCGCCGTATTGACCACGAGCAGCACCTTGCCGCGCTTGTCGCCCAGAGCGACCGCCGATCCATCGTTCGCGGTGATGGTGAAGTCGGCCAGCGACGTCACCGGGGTGCGTCACCTTTCGGAAAGTCGGGCTGCCCGGCGAGCCGCACGGCCTCGGCGGCGGTGTAGGCCCGGTCGCCCGCCTTCTGGATCACGTACTGGTCGCGATCGGCTTCCGGCAGCAGCATGATATGATTGATGATTTCGGCGAAGGTGCCGTTGAGCAGGCCCTTGCCGCCATCGAGCACGCCTTGCCCGTCGTCGGCGCGGTGAAGCGAGGCGCGGTCGTTCCAGGCGACCTGCCCGGTCTGGGCGGGTTCGGCTTCGTAGGTGGTGGGGTGGTCGGCCATGCAGAAATCTCCTTTGTTGCGTTCAACGCGGCAGCGGGCGGGCGGGTCCGCCGGTATCGTCGCGCCTATTCGAGACGGCCGTCATGCAGGCGAACGACCCGGCCCATCCGCGCCGCGAGCCGCTCGTTATGGGTGGCGATCAGGGCGGCGCTGCCCTCGCCCCGGACCAGTTCGAGGAACTGGCCGAGCACCTTGTCAGACGTCGCCTCGTCGAGATTGCCGGTGGGTTCGTCCGCCAGGACCAGCTTGGGGCGATTGGCCAGCCCGCGGGCCACGGCAACGCGCTGCTGCTCGCCGCCCGAAAGCTGGCTCGGCCGGTGATCGAGGCGGTGGCCGAGGCCGAGCGCACCGAGCAGATGGCGCGCGCGCGCCGCAGCCGCGGCATAGTCTACCCCGGCAACGAGTTGCGGCAGGACCACGTTCTCGGTCGCATCGAAATCGGGCAGCAGGTGGTGAAATTGATAGACGAAGCCCAGATGGTCGCGTCGCAAGACGGTACGCGCATGCGCGTCCGACTTTTCCGCCGCTTCGCCCGCGATCCTTATCTCGCCGCCGAACCCGCCTTCCAGCAAACCGACCGCCTGCAACATGGTCGACTTGCCCGAACCCGACGGGCCGAGCAGGGCGACGATCTCGCCGGGCATCACGGCGAGGTCCACGCCGCGCAGCACGTCGATCCGCACGCCGCCCTGCTCGAAACTGCGGGTCAACCCGCGCAATTCGACGACCGGACTATTCATAGCGCAGGACCTGCACGGGATCGGTACTCGCCGCCTTGATCGCGGGATACAGCGTCGCGAGGAAACTCATGATCAGGGCCAGCGCAACGATCGAGACTATCTCGACCGGATCGACCTTGGACGGGATGGTCGAGAGGAAGCGCACCTGCGGGTCCCACAAATTCTGCCCGGTCAGCTTGCTGATCAGCCACACGATCTGTTCGCGGAAGGCCAGCACCAACGCGCCGAGCGCCAGACCGGCCAGCGTTCCGATCGCGCCGACCGTGAAGCCGGTGGTCACGAAGATCTTGACCAGGCTTTTGCGCGCGGCGCCCATCGTGCGCATGATCGCGATGTCGCGCGTCTTGGCGCGGACCAGCATGACCAGGCTCGACAGAATGTTGAACGCGGCGACCAGGACCATGAAACTCAAGGCGAAGGCCATCGCCGCCCGCTCGACCTGCAAGGCCTCGAACAGGGTGCCGTTGATGGTCTTCCAGTCCTGCACCACGGCCCGCCCGGAGAGTTGTTGCTGGACCGGTGCGAGGATCTCGCCGACGCGGTCGGGATCGGTCACCGAAACCTCGATCATCTGCACGGCGTCGCCGATCAGCAGCAGGGTCTGCGCATCCTCCATCGGCATGACGACATAGGCGCCGTCGTAATCGTAGATCCCGATTTCGAAGATGGCCGCGATCTCGTAACCGACCTGGCGCGGAACCGTGCCGAACGGGGTCGAGCGGCCTTGCGGATTGATTATGGTGATGGTGTCGCCCACCCGGGCGCCGATATTTTCGGCAAGACGCGCCCCGATCGCGACCTTGCCTGCGCCGGGCTGCAGCGCCGAGATGTCGCCGCTGACCACGTTGGGGGCGAGATCGCGAATGTCCTGCATGGTGTTGCCGCGCAGCAGGATCGCCTCCGCCCGCCCGTTGAAGGTCGTCAGCAGCGGCTGTTCGATCAGGGGGGAGGCCTTGGTGACCTCTGGCGTTTGGCGCACCTCGTTCAGCACGTTTTCCCAATCGTCGAGCCGGCCGCCATAGGCCTGGACGATGGCATGACCGTTCAGGCCCACGATCTTGTCGAGCAATTCGGCGCGGAACCCGTTCATCACGCTCATCACGATGACCAGCATGGCCACCGAAAGCATGACCACCGTGATCGAGATGCCTGCCACCAGCGCGATGAACGCCTCGCTCCTGCCGGGCAGGAGATAGCGTTTGGCGATCATGCGTTCGAAAGGGGAGAGGAGCAAGTGAGGTCCGAGATTGTGTCCGCGAGGGGGATGCGGCCGTGTAGGCAGACATTGCTGGCCGTGCAATGAATTGCTCGCACCTCATGCACCGGTCGGCGGCGACGCGGCCTTGTAATCGGGCCGTAACATCGCCATTGGAGCGCTTCCCCCACACCACGCGGCGACGGTACCAGCGATGAACATCAACCACCCGTTTCATGACGAGGATGGCGACACCCTGCGCGAGGAATGCGGGGTGTTCGGCGCCATCAACGCCGCCGATGCCGCCGCGGCCACGGCGCTCGGCCTCCACGCCCTGCAGCATCGCGGACAGGAGGCAGCGGGCATCGTCGCGTTCGACGGCGCCGAATTCCGCGCGCGCCGCGGCCTTGGCCATGTGGCGGAGAATTTCTCCAGTTCCGAGGCGATCGCCGAATTGCCGGGCATGATGGCGGCCGGCCATGTGCGTTATTCCACCACCGGCGGGGCGGGTCTGCGCAATGTGCAGCCGCTCTATGCCGATCTGGCCAGCGGCGGGTTTGCGGTGGCACATAACGGCAATATTTCCAACGCCGGAACGCTGCGCGCCGAACTGGTGCAACGCGGCGCGATCTTCCAGTCGACCTCCGACACCGAGGTCATCATTCACCTCGTCGCGACGAGCCGCTATCCCACCATCGTCGACCGGCTTGTCGATGCCCTGCGTCTGCTCGAAGGGGCCTATGCCTTGATCGTGATGACGCCCGAGGGGATGATCGCCTGCCGCGATCCGCTCGGCATCCGGCCGCTGGTAATGGGGCGGATCGGCGATGCCACCCTGTTCGCCAGCGAAAGCGTCGCCTTCGACGTGGTCGGCGCCGAGATGATCCGCGAGGTGGAGCCGGGCGAACTGATCCGCGTCGATTTCGACGGCCATGTCGAATCGCTCCGCCCATTCGGGAATCACCGCCCGCGCCCCTGCATCTTCGAGCATGTCTATTTCAGCCGGCCCGACAGCGTGTTCGCCGGCCGCAGCGTCTACGAAGCGCGCAAGGCGATCGGGGTAGAGCTGGCGAAGGAACGCCCGGTCGAGGCCGATCTGGTCGTGCCCGTTCCCGACAGCGGAGTTCCCGCGGCGATCGGTTATGCCCAGGCATCGGGCTTGCCGTTCGAACTCGGCATCATTCGCTCGCACTATGTCGGGCGCACCTTCATCCAGCCATCGGACGGCGCGCGCCATGCCGGCGTCCGCCGCAAGCACAACGCCAATCGCGGCCTCGTGCGCGGCAAGCGGATCGTGCTGATCGACGATTCGATCGTGCGCGGCACCACGTCGATGCAGATCGTGGAAATGATGCGCGAGGCGGGCGCGACCGAAGTGCATTTCCGCGTCGCCAGCCCGCCCACCGTGCACAGCTGCTTCTACGGCGTCGACACGCCGGAGCGGTCCAAGCTGCTCGCCGCGCGCATGGAACTCGAACCGATGCGCGAATTCATCAAGGCCGACAGTCTCGCCTTCATCTCGATCGACGGGCTCTATCGCGCGGTCGGGCGCGAAGGGCGCGACAGTGCCTGCCCGCAATTCTGCGATGCCTGCTTCACCGGCGACTATCCCACCGCACTGACCGACCTTGCCAAACGCGAGGACCGGCAGCACGAACTGGCCCTGCCGGTCGGGAAGGTCGCGTGATGGCGGGCTCGTTCGACGGAAAGCTCGCCCTCGTCACCGGGTCGAGCAAGGGTATCGGGGCGGCGACCGCGCTGGCCCTCGCCGAAGCCGGCGCCCATGTCGTCCTCACCGGGCGGGACGTGCGCGGCCTGGAAACGGTGGAGGATCGCATTCACGCCGTCGGCGGGGTGTCGACCATCGCCCCTGTCGACCTGGAGGAGAGCGACGGCATCGCCCGCCTGGCCTCGGCCATTTCCGGCCGCTGGGACAGTCTCGATTATCTCGTCATTTCGGCGGCTTACCTGCCGACCCTCACACCGGTTACGCAGATCGACGGCAAGCAGTTCAGCCGCGCCGTGACGGTCAATCTGCTGGCGACGCAGGCCCTGCTCGCCAATTTCGATCCGCTGCTGAAACGCGCCGACGCCGGGCGGGTCATCGGCCTGACCAGCAGCGTCGGCGAGACCCCGCGTGCCTATTGGTCGGCCTACGGATCGACCAAGGCGGCGTTCGACAATCTGCTGGCAAGCTACGCATCGGAGGTCGAGAAGATCAGCGATGTGCGCGTCGCCATCGTCGATCCGGGTGCGACTCGCACCGCGATGCGCGGCAAGGCCTATCCCGGCGAGGACCCGCAAACCGTCAAACCACCCGAGACGGTCGGAACGCGATTGGTCGAGCTGCTCGTTAAGGATTTTCCCACCAATTACCGAGAGCGGATCGAAACCTGAATTAACCAGCTTGCTGCAAGGTTTCGGTAAGCCGGCTGCGGGACAATACGGAATGCGGGCGCTTCGGCGGATCGCCACGGATCGAGCGGCAGGGCACGGGGACGGAACGCAAATGGCTTATCAGACGACAGACCGCTATTCGCTCGCCGCGCAGGAAGATCGCTGCGCCCCGCGTACCCGGCTGACCATCCCCGGGCAGCTTCGCGCAAGCGGCGGCCGCGCGTTCCAGACGGTCGTGCACGATCTTTCGATCTCGGGCTTCTCCGCTGCGGCGATCAATCGCATGCACGAAGGCCAGTTGTGCTGGCTGACCCTTCCCGGCCTCGAATCCTTGCAGGCACAGGTCGTGTGGTGGGAGAACTGCCTTGTCGGGTGCGCTTTCAGCGAATTACTGTCGCCGATCGTGCACGACAACATCCTCGCCCGCTACTCCGGGCAAGGCGCCTACCGGTCCTATTAAGCGTCGGTCGCCGGCTTATTCGGCGATCTGGCTTACCAGAGCGCGGAATTCGTCGCGATAGGCGTTGCTGGTCGGTGTCGGCCAATTGCTGACCACCGCGACGACGAGCCGCTTTTCCGGCACGATCGAGATGGCCTGACCGAAAATACCCTGCGCCCCGAAAGTGTTGCCGGGATAGGTCCACCATTGGTAGCCATAGCCGAAGCCCGGCACGCGCGGCGCGAAGCTGACCTGCTGCGCGGTCGCCTGCGCGAACCAGCCCTGCGGCACCACCCCCTCGCCCCCTTCGAGGACGAACTGGCCGAAGCGGGCATAATCGGCCAGGCGCAGCGAAATGCAGCAGCCCGCGATATTGCCCCCGGTCAAATCCTGCATCCAGAACATGCCGCCCGCCAGTCCCGCCGGCTCGACGATTTTCACGGCGGCATATTCGGCCAGCGGCATGCCCACCGCGCGTTCCACCAGCAGCCCCAGCAAATTCGTCTCGAGCGTCTTGTACACCCATTTCTCGCCCGCTTGTGCCTCGCGCTTCAGCGTGCGGGCATAGGTGACCGCCTGCGATTCGCCTTCGACCGGTGTCACGGTGAGCATCTTGGCGACGTCGCTTTCCGGATCGGTATAATCCTCGTTCCAGGCGACGCCCGACGTCATGCTCGCCACTTGGCCCACGGACACGCCGTCATAGGCGGTGCCGGCCAGTTCGGGCAGGATGGCGGTTACCGGTGTCTCGACGCCGGCAATCCTGCCGTCGCGGATCGCCGCGCCGAGCAGGGTCGAGGTAAAGCTTTTGGCCACGCTGAAGCTGGTCCACCGCTGCTCGGGCCGGAACCCGAGGCCGTAATCCTCGAACCTTACCTGCCCGTCCTGCAACACCATCAGGCCCGCCGCGTCGGTCCTGGCCATATAGGCGCGCAAGGCCTCCTGCTGCGCCTGCGGGAGCGGGCGGCCCTGCGGCAATTCGCGCACCGTGGCCGCCGGCGCGACGTCGAGGCCGGGAAAATAGCCCGCCATGTTGCGAAACGCGGCCGAGCGCCGGTCCGCGCTCCAGAACAGGATCGAATCCTCGGGCGCCGTGCTCGGCGGGGTGGCCGGATTGCTTTGCGTGACGCGCGGCGGCGCGCCCGGTGCGGCAGGCTCTATGCCGGGGGACGCCATGCAACCGGCCAGCGCCAGCGTCGCCGCGAAACCCAGACCGATCCGCATCCTCATGCTCCTTCTTTCACCAGCGTTACCTGGTGTACATCGATCCCGCCGCCGCGAAACCCGCCCTCGCAATATTGCAGATAATATCGCCACAAATCGCAGAACTGCCGGTCGAACCCGTGCGGCAGGCGCCCGTCGGCGATCGCGGCATCGAAGTTTTCCCGCCAGATGCGCAGCGTCTCGGCATAATCTCCGCCGAAATCGGTCTGGTCCGTCCAGCGCAGCCCGCGCTGTTCGGCCAGCGCGCGGAACTCGCTCGTCCGGATCAGCAAGCCGCCGGGAAAGATATAGGCCTGGATGAAATCGGCACTCTGCGCGTAGTCGTCGAACAGGTCGTCGCGCATCGAGATATACTGGATCGCGGCGCGCCCCTCTGGTTTCAGCCGCCGCGCGATGCAGTCCATGAAGGCTGGCCAGTATGCCCGGCCCAGCGCCTCGACCATTTCGACGCTAACGATGGCGTCGAATTCGCCGGTGGTGTCGCGATAATCCTGCTTCCGGAAATCGACCCCGACATCGTGATGCGCGCGCGCCCATGCCAATTGTTCGTCCGACAGGCTGATCGCCGTCACCTTCGTCCCCCGCGTAGCGAGGTCAGCCGCCAGCCCGCCCCAGCCGCAGCCGATTTCCAGCACCGCGTCCGCCCCCGCGATACGCCCGGCCAGCCCGGCCCATTTGCGTCGCTGCGCCGCCGCCAACCCGTCTTCCCCGACCGAAAGGGCCGACGAATAGCTCATCGTCTCGTCCAGCCAGACGGCGTAGAAATCATTGCCGAGATCGTAATGTGCGGAAATGTTCTTGCGCGCGCCGTGATGCGTGTTGCGGTTGACGAAATGCGCCAGTTTCAACGCATGGCGGAACGGCCCCTTGGCCCGCGCCGTGTCGCCCAGCCGCGCCGCGTGCTGCATAAACAGGGCGAACAGCGGCACCGGATCGGGGCTCCACCATTCGCCCGCCGCCCATGCCTGATACCAGCCGACCGACCCGTTGCTGGCCAACCGGACGAGCGCGTTCCAGCTGCGCAGCTCGACCACGCATTCGAAGCCCGGCGCCCGCCCGCCGACCTTGCGGCGCGAACCGTCGGGCAGGATGCCGTGGATCGTGCCCGAGATCAGAGCCGCGTCGATGCGGGCGATGATCTTCGCGAACCGGGGCGCGATCAGGCGCGCCGCAAGGCTCGGCCCGCGGGCAAAGCGGCGCGATCCGGCACGAAGCTCGCGTCCCCTGTCTGAAACCGGCATATCCATTGCGCGCGCGCTATGCCGCGCGTCTTGGGATCGGACAAGGGGGCGCTACCCCTTGCTGGCGCGATAGGCGTCGAGCGCGCGTTGGCGCGCTTCCTTGTGCGCGATGATCTTCTTCGGATAATCGCCGCGCTTGTCGTCGGGCGGATCATGAATGTCCTCATCCGACAGGTCGGCCAGTTCGGGGACGTATTCGCGGATATAGCCGGCCGCGTCGAACTTCTCGCTCTGGCTGAGTGGCGCCATGATCCGGGTGAACATGTTGCTGTCCACCCCGGTGCCGGAGATCCACTGCCAGTTGACGCCATTGTTGCCGTAGTCGGCGTCCACCAGGCAATCCCAGTACCACAATTCGCCGGCGCGCCAGTCGATCAGCAAATGCTTGCACAGGAAGCTGGCGCAGATCATCCGCACCCGGTTGTGGATCCAGCCGACATTCCATAATTGCCGCATCCCGGCATCCACGATGGGATAGCCGGTCATGCCCGTCTGCCAGGCCTTCAGATCATCCGCGATCAGGTGCCCGGCATCCGGACTGCGCCACAGGGTCCGCTCGTCGTAATCGCGGTAGCTTTCGCGGGCATAGTCGGGATATTGCATGATGACGTTCTGGGTATAATCTCGCCAGATCAATTCCCGGGCGAAGGTTTCCCAGCCTTGACCCCGGCGGCCCTTCAATTCGTGCCACACCTGCACCGGCGAGATCTCGCCCCAGTGGAGATGGGGCGACAGACGGGAGGAGCCGTCTTCCCCCGGCAGGTTGCGTGCCTCGTCATAGTCCGAGACGTCGTCCGCCCAGGCATCGAGCCGCTCGCGCGCCGCCGCTTCGCCGAAGCGCCAGAAATTACGGATCCCCTCGGTCCAGTCGGGACCCCTGGGGAGCAGGCCGAGATCGTCGAGTTCGTCGCTGCCGGGCCATTCGTCGGGCAGGTGGATCGTCTCGGGCTCGTCCAGCGCGTCGCGTGGCGGCATCTCGGCCAGCATCGCGCGCGAGAACGGGGTGTAAATCTTGTAGGGATCGCCGCCATTGGTGGTGACGGTGCCCGGCGGCAGGAGGTAATTGCCGTCATACAGGGACAGCCCGCAATCCTCGCCCAGCGCATCGCGCAACTCGTCTTCCGCCTCGCGCCACCACGGTTCGTAATGGTGCAGCGCGTGGATGCATTCCGCGCCGGTTTCGTGCGCGATCGCGGCAAGGACTTGCGGCGCGTCTCCATTCCGCAGGATCAACCGGGAATGCCGCGCGGCCAGGCTCGCGTCGAGGCTCTTGAGCGAATGGTGCAGCCAGACTTTCGAAGCCGCACCGAGCTTGTGATCCCCGCCGCGCCCCTGATCGTAGACATAGACCGGGATCACCGGTCCGGCCTGGGCGGCGGCATGGAGGGCGGGCTGGTCGGCCAGGCGCAGGTCGCGCCGCAGCCAGACGATCTGAGGCTTGTTCATCATCTGCGGAACGGAAAGCGAGCGGCCCTTGTTCCCCCCGCATGACCGGCCGATCGCGCAGCATGACCCTCCCCCGTCGCCATCCACCCATCGACCGCCGCCGCGCCGCCCTGCTCGCCGCGCTGTGCTGGGCTGGGTTCGCGCTGGTCGCCTGGCTCGTGACGAGCGGTCGGACGGGCGGTTTCGACAGCTGGGGCCTGCTGTCCTACCGAACGGCGGACTCGCTCGCCTTCGGCGGGCCGGAGCGGGTGTTCGAAGCGGTCCGCGACGTGACTGGGCTAGGCGGCATATTCTTGCGCTCGCTGTTCGCGCTGGGCGCGGTGGCAGCGCTGCTGTTTCTACGGCTGAGAAGGGAAGCGGCGATTTACTTCTTCACCATTGCGAGCGGTTGGGCGGTCAGCGGCGGGCTCAAACTGCTGGTCGGGCGGGACCGTCCCGAGCTGGTTCCGCATCTCGCGACGGCGGGCGGTGGCAGTTTCCCATCGGGCCACAGCTTCGGTTCGGCGCTGGTCTATATCGGCATGGCACTGGCCTTCGCCTCGCTGTCCGAGCGGCAGGCGGTGCGGCTGACCATCGTAGCGAGCGCCGTCGCCGTCTCGATGATGGTCGCGTGGAGCCGCGTGCTGCTCGGCGTCCATTATCCGACCGATGTGATCGCGGGGTGGCTCGGAGGGGCGGGTTGGGCGCTGGGGGCCGTTGCCCTGTTCTCGCCGGTCGCGAAACGGATCTGAGCGAGACGGCCCGGTTCAGGATACGCGGCAGGTTCCCGCGGGAAGCGCGACCGAGAACCGGTCGCCCATACGCGGATCGTAGAAGCGCGCATCGCGCAGCCATTGCGACCCGTCTTCCCGCAATTCGACCAGCGGCGCGCGCGACCAGATGAGGAAAGCGTCGATCCCGGCATCGCCCGCCCTCGCCGTCTCCAGATCGCACAGTTCGAGCGGGACGCCCGGCAATGCGGTGCCGTCGGCGGCATACAGGCCATTGCCGCCGGTGATGATCTCACGCGTGAAGCTTCGCAGGGGCGGCGGGCTGGCGATCACGACGTCCGCACCGGCCGGCGTATCGCCGGGGGCCTGCTCCGCCCGCCAGGTCAGTGCCGATTGCACGCCGATATAGGCCAGCGCCGCCGACAGGGCGATGCGCGCGGGCCGGCGCCATTCCCCGCCCTTCTTCTCGCGCCGTAGCGACAACCACGTGGCAAAACCCAGGCCCAGCCACAGGACCGGGTCGATGATGAACAGGATATCACCGTAAAACCAGCGGTCGCTGAACGGCATGAGCAAGCGAATGCCATAGACATTCAGCCAGTCGAGCGCCGGATGGGTCAGGCAGGCGATCAACGACAGGCCATAGAGCCAGCCGAAGCGCACCGGCAGCCGGCCCTCGGGCCGCGTGCCTCGCCGGCCCTGCCAGAGATCGAACGCGTAAAGCAGCGCGGCGAGAACCAGAGGCAGCAGCAGCCAGGCGGGCGGGCCATGCGTGATCCCGCGCCGGAAGCCGAGATGCTCAACCCCGTCGAGCCACAGGAAACACGCCGCGTCCACATCGGGCAGGTTCGCGCCAATGATCAGCGCGGGCATGGCCAGCCCGGTCTTGCGCTTCAGCCCCGCCTGCCCGATCAGCGCGCCGACGAGGCTGTGGGTCAGATTGTCCATCGCCGGGCCTTCGCGGCGGCGGTCAGACCGGGTCCTGCGCCGTGCCGTCCACCGTCCAGGTCTGCCCCTGGCCGAGCAGTTTGGCGAGATTGGCGGTCTTGCCCTCGCTCGCCCGGCGCCGTTCCTCGATCACGGCGCTTTCGAATGTCGGCCGCGGATCGTCGTAGAGCACGCCGAGAGCCATCGGGAATGGGCCGAACGGCATCTCGACCAGCATGTGCGCAAGGATGCGATCGGTGACGTCGTGCCGCAGGACGCCGGCGGTTTCCCAATCGCCATCGGTCACGTCGACGACGGTGAGGCCCAGCCGGCCCTGTTCCAGCGCGATGCCCTTTGTCCCGCCGGCGAACAGCATGGGTTCGCCGTTCTCGAGCCAGAGCTGGCGATCCTCCGCCCCCTTGGGCGCGGCGAAATCGTCGAACACGTCCTTGTTGTAAACGATGCAGTTCTGGAAGATCTCGATGAACGCGGCCCCCTGATGGGCATGCGCGGCGGTGAGGACTTCGGGCAGCTTCTTCGAGACATCGAACCCGCGCGCCACGAAGCGCGCCCCGCTGCCCAGCGCGAAGGCGGCGGGCTTGGCCGGATGATCGACGCTGCCGAGCGGGCTGGAAGGCGATTTCGTCCCCTCACGGCTGGTGGGAGAGGCCTGACCCTTGGTGAGGCCATAGATCTCGTTGTTGAACAGCATGATCTGCATGTTCACGTTCCTGCGAAGAACATGCATCAAGTGATTGCCGCCAATCGACAATCCGTCGCCGTCGCCTGTCACCAGCCAGATATCGAGATCGGGATTGGCAAGCTTCACCCCGGTCGCCACCGCCGGCGCGCGGCCATGGATCGTGTGGAAGCCGTAGGTTTCCATGTAATAGGGAAAGCGGCTCGAACAGCCGATGCCGGAAATGAACACCGTGTTGGCCGGATTGGCGCCAAGCTGCGGAAGGGTGCGCTGCACCGCCTTGAGAATCGCGTAATCCCCGCAGCCCGGGCACCAGCGAACTTCCTGATCGGTTTCCCAGTCCTTGAGCGTCGTTTCGATTTTCACGGGTGCGTTCATTGGTTCACTGCCTCTGAATCGGTCTCTTGACCGGAGGGTACGGCGCCGTCTCCATGAAACGGAGCATCGGGATAGGAGCCGTCGTCATGGCCGGCCTCGAGGTTCGGCAACTGCTGATTGTTTACAGCCACTTCGCCGCCTTCATTGCCTTCGATTCCGTCGAAATACTTGGCGATCGCGGCTTCGAGTTCGGCGATCTGGAACGGCTGCCCGCTCGTCTTGGTGAGCGGCTGCGCGTCGATCAGGAACTGGTCGCGCAGCACGGTCTTGAACTGGCCGGTGTTCATTTCCGGCACCAGCACGTGATCGAACCCACGCAGCAATTCCCCCAGATTCTTCGGCAGCGGCCAGATATGGCGCACATGGATGTGGCTGACCGAGCAGCCTTTCGCAGTGCTGCGCCGGACGGCCTGGTGGATCGGTCCGTAGGTCGAGCCCCAGCCCACCACCGCGAGCGTCCCGGTCGTCTCGCCCAGGGCGACTTCCTGATCCGGCACGGCAATATTCTCGACCTTGCTCTTGCGGTGTTCGGTCATGCGCTGATGATTGTCGGGCGAATAGTCGATATTGCCGGTCTGCTCGTGCTTCTCGATCCCGCCGATGCGGTGCATCATGCCCGGCGTGCCCGGCTTGATCCAAGGGCGCGCACCCTTCTCGTCGCGCAGATAGGGCAGCAATTGCTCGCCTCGCGGTTCCTCGAGAAATTTGGCCGGAAACGGCTCGAACCCGGCGGGGTCGGGCACTTTCCACGGTTCGGCGGCATTGGCGATATAGCCGTCGGTGAGAAGCATCACCGGGGTCATGTATTGCACCGCGATGCGGCATGCTTCGATCGCCACTTCAAACGCGTCGGACGGGCTGCGCGCGGCGATCACCGGCATCGGTGCATCGCCATTGCGGCCATAGACGGCCTGATAGAGATCGCTCTGCTCGGTCTTGGTGGGCAGGCCGGTGGAGGGGCCACCGCGCTGCGAATTGACGATCACCAGCGGCAGCTCGGTCATGATGCCGAGGCCGATCGCCTCGGTCTTCAACGCGATGCCGGGGCCGGAGGAGGACGTCACGCCCAACTGCCCGGCATAGCTGGCGCCGATGGCCGCGCACACCGCGGCGATCTCGTCCTCCGCCTGGAAGGTGGTGACGCCATATTCCTTCAGCCGCGCCAGATGGTGCAGGATCGCGGAGGCAGGCGTGATGGGATAGCCGCCGAAGAACATCGGCAATTCGGCGAGTTGCGCGCCCGCCACCAGCCCCAGACTGACCGCCTCGGCCCCGGTGACGGTGCGGTAGAGGCCCGGCTCGCTCGCCACGGGTCCGACGTGGAGCTGCTTGAGCGGACCTGCAAGCTCCGCCGTCTCGCCATAGGCATGCCCCGCATCGAGCGCGGCGATATTGGCAGCCGCAATGTCGGGCTTGGTCCTGAACTTGGCCTTCAGCCAGTCGTGCAGCGGCGCGCGATCGCGGTCGAACATCCACAGGGCAAGGCCCAGCGTCCACATGTTCTTGGACCGCAGGGCGTCCTTGTTGCCGAGGCCGAACGGCTTGACTGCCTCGATCGTCTTCTCGCTGATGTCGAAGGCCAGCACGTCGAACTTGCCGAGGCTGCCGTCTTCCAGCGGGTTGGCGTCGTAATGCGCCTTGTCGAGATTGCGCTTGGTGAAGGCGCCGGTATCGGCAATCACCAGCCCGCCGGGCTTCAACGCGGCAATATTGGTCTTCAATGCCGCCGGGTTCATCGCCACGAGTACGTCGGGCGCATCGCCCGCGGTGTTGATCCGCCGGCTGCCGAAATTGATCTGGAAGGCGGAGACACCGAACAGCGTGCCCTGCGGCGCGCGGATTTCGGCCGGGAAATCGGGGAAGGTCGCAAGATCGTTGCCGGCAAGGGCGGTCGAAAGCGTGAACTGCCCCCCCGTCAACTGCATACCGTCACCGGAATCGCCGGCAAAGCGGACGACGACGGTTTCGGGCGTTTCGGACAATCCGTCCTGATCGGGCTTGGCGGCTGTTGCCATCCGGAAATTCCTTGTCATGCGCCCGTCTGGTCGGGGCGCTCAATCCATTACCGGGCCACCTAGGAAGCCGCCCATCCTCTCGCAAACAAGATTTTCTGCTCTA
This sequence comes from uncultured Erythrobacter sp., assembly GCA_947501005.1. Taxonomy (GTDB): domain Bacteria; phylum Pseudomonadota; class Alphaproteobacteria; order Sphingomonadales; family Sphingomonadaceae; genus Qipengyuania. The sequence continues at coordinate 1,385,028 of CANMTU010000001.1, forward strand.
GCGGGAAAAACCGCCGTGGAAAAGCGCAGCCGGTGCGGTAGGTTGCCTTCCGACAGTGCAATTGCGGGGAGACTGGCATGGCCGATACCGAACATTACGTGCGCGACGATGTGCGCGGCTTTCTCGACATGCTCGAACAGATGGGCGGCAAGGGCGTGGAAGAGGTCGGCGCGGAAGCGGGGCGGCAGCAGATGCGGATGCTCGGTTCGCTGGCGGAAACCCCGGCGAAGGAGCTGGCGGTGGTGAAGGACTTGGCCTGCCCCGGCCCCGCCGGCGACATCCCCCTGCGTTTCTACGACAAGCGCGAGAGCCGCGAGGCCTCGCCCGTGGTCCTGTTCCTGCATGGCGGCGGGTTCGTCATCGGCGATCTTGAAGTCTATCATGCGCTGTGCACCGAAGTCGCCGACCGGCTCGACCTGCCGGTGGTTTCGGTCGATTACCGGCTCGCGCCGGAACACCCCTTCCCCGCCGCCCCCGACGATTGCGAGGCGGCGGCGCGGTGGGTGGCATCGTCGCCCGAAGCGCTTGGCCGTGAGGTGACCGGGCTGGTCATCACGGGCGACAGTGCCGGCGGCAACCTCACCATCGTGACGACGAACCAGCTGGGCAGCGAACCGGCGGACGTGCCGGTCATCGTCCAGGCGCCGATCTATCCGGTGGCGAGCGACATCAGGGAAACCGACAGCTTTTCCCTCTTCGCCGACGGGTTCCTCCTGACCGGCGCGGCGATGGCCTTCTTCACCCAGTCCTATGGCGGTGATGCGAGTGATCCGCGGCACACGCCGATGGTCGGCGACTGTTCCAACACCCCGCCCACCGTGGTGTGCACCGCCGGGCTCGATCCCCTGCGCGATTCGGGGCGCGCCTATGCCAGCCATCTCGTCAAACTGGGAACCGATGTCTGCTATCTCGAATTCCCCGGTATCATTCATGGCTTTACGACCTTGCGCAAAGCCATTCCCAGCGGACAGAAAGACCTCGACGCGTTTCTCGACGCGGTGGCATTGATGGTGGAGCGTTACAGGTGAGCGAGCTTGGATACCGGCCCTGCGTCGGCGTGATGCTGGTGAACGACAAGGGCCGCGTGTTCGTCGGCCGCCGGATCGACAACAAGGAAGGCGACTGGTGGCAGATGCCCCAGGGCGGCGTCGACGAGGGCGAGGACCTGCGCGAGGCGGCATTCCGCGAACTCGGCGAGGAAACCGGTGCCAGGGCCGAACACGTCACCATCCTTCAACAGATGGACGAGCCGATCCGCTACGACCTGCCCGAGGAGCTGATCGGCAAATTGTGGGGCGGCCGGTATCGCGGGCAGGAGCAGGTGTGGTTCCTCGCGCGCTTTTCCGGCAGCGACGCCGACATCGATCTCGAGGCGCACGACCCGCCCGAATTCTGCGACTGGAAATGGGTCGAGCCGGACCAGCTTCCCGACCTGATCGTGCCGTTTAAGAAGCGCGTCTATCGCGCGGTGCTTGAAGCGTTTCGCGAACTGGTGTGAGCGCGGCGGCGCTCAGTTCATCATCGCCTTTTGTTCTTCCGACAGGGTGACCTCGGCGGTCTGCACCGGCTTGAGCGGGCCGGCGGCAATTGCGGCGGAAATGCCTTGCGCCGCCGCGCAATCCTCGCCGCACAGGCTCTGTACCTTGGCCAGCGTCTGCCGGGCCTTGGCCAGCGCGCCCTTTTCCGCCAGCGCCTCGCCCTCGCCCGCGATGGCGGCGATGTTGCGCGGATCGCGCACCAGCGCCTCGCGGTAATAGGCGATGGCCTTGCCCTGCAGCTGTTCGGCGCGCGCGGCCTCGGCCAGATGAATCAGGGTCGGCGTGTAGCCCGGATCGAGGGCCAGCGCCGCCTCGAACGAGTCGATCGCGCCCTGCACCTCGCCGGCTTCCAACGCCGCCTCCCCTTCCGTTATGAGCGCCAGCGCGCCGGGCGAAGGATCGCGCTGCTGCCCCCAGGAAACACTCGCCGTGAGGGCAAGCGCGAGCGACAGGGCGGCGGCAGGAGCAGCGAAACGCATCAGCGTCTCCTTGAAAGGGTCGGACAGGATTGGCGTTGTGCGGGCCATCGTGCCTTGCCGGATATCACGATCTGTCTGCACGGGCGATGAAAAATCCGTCCGTCCCATCGCGGGAAGGCGTGAGCCGCAGGCTGGCGCCGCGCGCAGTGCCGAGCGGCAGGTCGATCGCTGCGGCTTCGAACTGCGCAAAACGATTGAGGAAGCCGGCGAACTGCCCCGCTCCTTCCTCGTTGAGCAGCGAGCAGACGACATAGATCAGCCGGCCACCCGGCTTTACCAGCGCCGCGCCGAGATCGAGCAGGCGGAGCTGCAGGGCGATCAGCCGTTCCAGTTCCGCCTGGTCGAGCCGCCAGCGCGCCTCGGGATTGCGCCGCCAGGTCCCGGTGCCAGAGCACGGCGCATCGATCAGCACCGCATCGGCGGCCCCTTCGAGGTCCGCCAGAGCCTCGCGCTCCTTGCCGGGATCGAGCAGCCGCGTCTCGATGATCGTCGCCCCGGCCCGCTGCGCGCGTGGAGCAAGGCGTGAGAGGCGGCCCCGATCGGTGTCGCTCGCCACGAGGCGTCCGCGGTCCTCCATCGCCGCGGCGAGCGCCAGGGTCTTGCCGCCCCCGCCCGCGCACAGATCGACCACGGTTTCGCCCGGCCCCGCCCCCACGGCAAGGCAGGCGAGCTGCGACCCGGTATCCTGGATCTCGATCGCGCCGCCGCGATAGACGTCCCATTGCTCGACATTGGTCCCGGTCGCGAGCCGCAATCCATGCGGTGCGGCGGTCTCTTCGGCATCATCCGGCAGGACGAGCGTCTGCCGGCTCGCCTTCAGGCTGTTGACCCTGAGATCGAGCGGTGCCCGGCCCAGCAAGGCGGTGGCATCCGCGCCGCCGATATCGGAGGCATGCAAGCGGGCCTCCAGCCAGTCCGGCGCGATGCCGGCCGCCGCGCGCGGTTCGTCCTCGCCCAGCATCGCCGGCCCGTATTGCGAGCCGTCGAACAATTCGAGGATCGCCGGCTGCGTTTCGGCATGGCGCAGCATCGCCGCCCGCCCGCTTTGCGGCACCGGCCCGCAGTCGCGCACCGCGCCATAGACGAGTTCACGAATGGCGCGCCGGTCCTTCGATCCGGCGAAGCGGTTGTTCTTGAACCAGTCGGCCAGAATGCGATCGGCGGGCGGACCCTTTGCTCTGGCGGAGGCGATGATCCCGTCGAGCAGTTCGATCGCGGTCTGGATCCGTGCAGCCGGCGTCATGGTCTAGCGGGTCGGATAATTGGGAGCCTCGCGGGTGATGGCGACATCATGGACATGGCTTTCCGCCAGCCCCGCATTGGTGATCCGCACGAATTTCGCCCGGCTGCGCAGATCCTCGATCGTGGCGCTGCCGGTATAGCCCATCGCAGCCTTGATGCCGCCGACCAGCTGGTGGACCACCGCCGCCGCCGGCCCCTTGTAGGGCACTTGCCCCTCGATCCCTTCGGGTACGAGCTTCTGCTGGCTGACGTCCTGCTGGAAATAGCGGTCGGCACTGCCGCGCGCCATGGCACCGACGCTGCCCATCCCGCGATAGGCCTTGTAGCTGCGGCCCTGATAGATGAACGTCTCGCCCGGCGCTTCCTGCGTTCCCGCCAGCATCGAGCCGATCATCACCACCGATGCGCCGGCGGCAAGCGCCTTGGCCGCATCCCCGCTGGCGCGCAGGCCGCCATCGGCGATGACCGGCACGCCGTCCTTCGCCGCGGCTTCGGCGCAATCCATCACCGCGGTCAGCTGCGGCACGCCCACTCCGGCGACCACGCGTGTGGTGCAGATCGAGCCTGGTCCGATGCCGACCTTCACCGCATCCGCCCCCGCCCCGATCAGCGCGCGCGTCGCCTCCGCCGTGGCGACGTTGCCGGCGATGACCTGCACGTCGTTCGACAATTTCTTCACCCGCTCGACCGAGCGGGCGACGTCCTTGTTGTGACCGTGCGCGGTGTCGATCACGATCACGTCGACCTCGGCATCGATCAGCGCCTCGGTCCGCTCGAACCCGTTATCGCCCACCGTCGTCGCCGCGGCGACCCGCAGGCGGCCGGTCCCGTCCTTCGTTGCATTGGGATAGGCGACCGCCTTTTCGATGTCCTTGACCGTTATCAGCCCGACGCAGCGGCCATTGTCGTCCACCACCAGCAGCTTCTCGATCCGGCGCTGATGCAGCATTCGGCGCGCCTCGTCCTGCCCGGTGCCGAGCGGCACGGTGGCAAGATTTTCGGTCGTCATCAGCTCCTTCACCGGCTGGTTCGGGTTCTCGGCAAAGCGCACGTCGCGATTGGTGAGAATGCCGACGAGCTTGCCGCCGCGATCGGTGACGGGAATGCCGCTGATGCGCTTCTCGCGCATGGTCTCCTGCGCTTCGCCCAGCGTCGCGTCGGGATGAATGGTTATCGGATTGACCACCATGCCGCTCTCGAACCGCTTGACCGCGCGCACTGCCGCCGTCTGCTCGTCCACCTCGAGATTGCGATGCAGCACGCCGATGCCGCCCAGCTGCGCCATGGCGATCGCCATGTCGGCTTCGGTCACGGTGTCCATCGCCGAGGAGATGACCGGAATGTTCAACCCGATCTCGCGCGTCAGCCGGGTGGCGGTGTTCGCCATCGAGGGCAGGATGTCGCTTTCGGCGGGCACGAGCAGCACGTCGTCGAAGGTGAGACCGAGGGGAATGTCGAGATGTGCCACGTAAAGAATCGCCTGCCGGGGGGAGTAAGGTGGCGGCCCATGTAACGACGCTTGGCGAATGGCGCTAGTGGGGGGCTCCCAGCCTGGTCACTCCGCCGTCCAGCCCCCGTCGATGCTCCAGTTGGCGCCGTTGACGTTCTGCGCCTCGTTGCGGCACAGGAAGACCGCCATCGCGCCGACATCCTCCGGCTGGACGAATTTCTTGGTCGGCTGCTTGGCAAGCAGGACCTTGTCGATCACTTCCTCGCGGCTCATCCCGCGGGCCTTCATCGTGTCGGGGATCTGGTTCTCGACCAGCGGGGTCCAGACATAGCCGGGGCTGATGCAATTGGCGGTAATGCCGTGCTCCGCAAGTTCCAGGGCCAGGGTCTTGGTCAGCCCGGCGATCCCGTGCTTGGCCGCGACATAGGCGCTCTTGAACGGCGAGGCGGCGAGCGAATGGGCGCTGGCGGTGGTGATGATCCGGCCCCAGCCCCGCGCCTTCATATGCGGCACTGCAAGCCGCGCGGTATGAAACGCGGAGCTGAGGTTGAGCGCGATGATGAGGTCCCACTTGTCGACCGGGAAGTCCTCCACCGGTGCGACGTGCTGGGTTCCGGCATTGTTGACGAGAATGTCGATCCCGCCCGCCCCGGCCATCATGGCTTCGATCTCTTCGACCTTGGTGAGGTCCGCGCCGCTGTGCGTTGCGCCCAGTTCCTCGCACAGGTGGGCGATCTCGCTTTCGTCGCCGAAGCCGTTGAGGACGATCTGCGCCCCCTCGGCATGCAGCGCGCGCGCGATGGCGAGGCCGATGCCCGAAGTCGATCCGGTGACGAGGGCGTGTTTTCCTTCGAGAAACATTTCAGGCTCCGAACGTTAGGGCTTACAACGATGTGCAGATGTCGCCGAGGAAAGCCGCGCTGTAAAGCGGCGGGCGCATGGTCATGGGGGTTACGCGAATGAGACTCAATCCGTTCAACACCGGCAATATCAACGTTCGTTCATCGAGCGGGGGCGGTGTAGGGAAAGCTGGCGGGCTTGGCTGCGGCACCCTCATCATTGCCGCGCTGGGCTATTTCATATTCGGCATCGATCCCTTCCAGACCGCCGCGACAGTCAACAGCGTGCAGCAGGGATCGCAGCAGGCCGGCCCGGCAAACACCGACGAGCAGGAAGTCTGTGCCAGCAGCGAATATGCGCGCGAGGCCTGCAACGGTTTGCAGTCGCTCAACCAGACCTGGGCGGCGACGTTCGAGGAGCAGGGGATCGCGGACCGTTTCCAGCAACCGACCCTCGATCTGTTCCAGAACGGCCGCATAACGACCCAAGGGTGCGGCAGCGCCACGTCCGCCGCCGGGCCGTTCTACTGTCCGGCCGATCAGACGATCTATATCGATACGAGCTTCTACGATGAGCTTGCCGGCATGGGCGGCAGCGGGGGCGATTTCGCGCGATATTACGTGCTCGCCCACGAATACGGCCACCACATCCAGACACTGACCGGCATAGCCGACCAGATCCGCAGCGTGCAGCAGCAGAACCCCCGCGCCGCCAATCAATTGCAGGTCCGCATGGAATTGCAGGCCGATTGCTATGCCGGGGTCTGGGCGGGCAGGAACCGCAATCTGATCGAGCCGGGCGATATAGAGGAAGGCATGCAGACCGCCGCCGCCATTGGCGACGATGCGTTGACGCAAGGCCGCGTCAGCCCTGAGAATTTCACCCACGGCACCAGCGCGCAGCGCAGTCAGGCACTGCAACTCGGCCTGCGCGGCGACGACCGCGCGTGCGATGCCATCACCAACGTAAGCTAGAAGCGAGACAGACCATCGACCAGCAAGACTGCGACGCCGTCCTCACTGCCCCGCAACTGCGCCTGATCGGGCAGGTGAACGAGGCGATGTACAACGAATTCCGCAACCAGCTCGCCGCCGCGCCGAAGGACGGCCCGCTGGTGATCGCGCTCACCACGCTGGGCGGCAATCCCGAGGTCGCGCGGGCCATGGCCGACGACGTGCGACTGCTGCGCGAGGCGGGGCGGACGATCTACTTCCTCGGCAAGGCCGCGGTCTATTCCGCAGGGGCGACCTTCATGGCCGGGTTTCCGGTCGACTGCCGGTTCCTGACCAAGGGGACCACGCTGCTGGTTCACGAGCGGCAGATATCGAAGACGATCAATCTGTCAGGCCCGCTGAAAAGCTGCACCGCGCAATTGAAGGCGGCGCTGAACGAGATCGAACAGTCGATAGCCATCGAGGAAGCGGGCTTCCGCTCGTTCATCGACGGGTCGAGCGTCGAATTCGAGGACTTGCAACGCCGCGCACCCGACAATTGGTACATCCCGTGCGAGGAAGCGAAAGAACGCGGCCTGATCGCGGATATCATCTAGACGCCAATTCGGGCATCCTCGACCGGCCATGAAACGATTCGCCTTTGCCGCCCTCTGCCTGTTGGCGTCCCCTTCGCTGGCGCAGGAGGCCCCCTCAATGGCCAAGGAGGACGAGTTCGCGACCGACCGCGTCGTGCTGGAGACGACGGCGGGCGACATCACGGTCGAGATCGAGACCGAACGCGCGCCGATAACGGCCGCCAATTTCCTGCGTTACTTGGACGAGGACCGGTTCGACGGGATCGTGTTCTACCGCGCGATGGCGCTCGACTGGGAACAGCCGAACGGGCTGATCCAGGCGGGCGTGCAATACGATCCGGACCGGGTGCTCGATCCGATCCCGCATGAGCGCACCAGTGATACCGGCGTCCTGCATACCGAAGGCGCTCTGTCGATGGCGCGCAACGCGCCCGGCACGGCGACCGGCGATTTCTCCATCCTGCTGCGCGCCCAGCCTTCGATGGACGCCGATCCGCAGAGCAGCGATCCCGAGGAACGCGAGGGGTATGCCGCGTTCGGCCGGGTGATCGACGGCATGGATGTAGTGCGAGCGATCCATGCGATGCCGATCGATCCGGACAAGGGCGAAGGCTGGATGAAGGGCGAAATGCTGGCGGACCCGGTGACGATCGTGGATGCGAGGCGGCTGACCCCGGAGGATTAGCAGACTTCGGCGGTGTTCACCGGCGGCGGGCCGGGCGGAACGCGCGCAGGGCTCATGTGGAACGGGTCGCTTTGAAGTCGGTGCGCGTCGCCATAGGCCCGCCCCAGCACGGCATAAAGCCGCGGATCGTATGTTGCGACATCGCCATGGTCGAGGATACGCCGCCCGCCGAACGCCTGCAGGCGATTCGAATTGAACCAGAACTGCGTGCCTTCGGCCCAGTATTCGTGCAACGTGGTCGTGGTGTATTCGTCCAGCCACAGGTTGCTGGCCAGCGCATTGGCATAGGCCGCCTCGATCGCCCGATACAGCGCCGGGTCCACCTCCTCGATCGCGTAGAGGACGCTGTGCGCCATTTCATGCACGAAGATGGTTTCGCCCCAATAGCGGCTCGACGGCAGGCCGAGGACGTCTTCTTCCGCCGCCGCCATCCGTTGCCCTCCAATACCCCGGGCGCGGGCGTCCCAGTATTCGCGGTCGCTTAGCGCGCCGATCCGCTCGTCGTAATGCTTGATCTCGCAGCGCGTGAGGCGCGGATCGCCGGGGGCGGGCTTGGTCCAATGCGCTTTGTCCGGCAGGTCGAGCAGGGCCTCGTCCTCCGCAATCAGGGCGATGCGATAGTCGTTCGCGACGAGCCATGCCGCAAGGTCCGGGCGGTGAGAGAGCATCCCCTCCGCCATGTCGCGCGCCGCCAGCAATGCCCGGTCGGACACGCGCGCGGACGACAGGATCGGGATCCCGCGCGCCGCGACATGCTTGGCATAGAAACGTTCCGCGCCCAGTGCCGGCGGCGGGGCGGATACCGGCCGACCGGTGCAGGACAGCAGGGCCGCCGCCAGCACCGCGCAGGCAAAAGCCCCGCGCAGCCCGGCGACCGACCTGTCTGCCTTCAATAGACGCGTTTCTTCGGTTCGATGTACTGGACGTCGTCGGTCAGCGTGTATTCGTGGACCGGGCGATAGTCGATCGAGACCTTGCCGCCCTTGCCGCCCCAACCTTCGAACCAGGCGATGGTGTGCTTCATCCACTCGGCATCGTTCCGCTCGGGGTAATCCTCATGCGCGTGGGCGCCGCGGCTTTCCTTGCGGTTCTCCGCGCTGGCGATGGTGACATTGGCCTGCGCCATCAGATTGTCGAGCTCGAGCGTTTCGACAAGATCGCTGTTCCAGATCAGCGAACGGTCGGTGACGTGCACGTCCTCCATCCGCTTGTTCACCGCCTGCAATTGCTCGACCCCTTCGGCCAGGAGCTTGCTGTCGCGAAAGACGGCGGCATGGGTCTGCATGCTCTTCTGCATCTGCGCGCGGATCTGCGCCGTCGGCGACCCTCCATTGGCATGGCGGAAATGGTCGAGCCGCGTCAGCGCGAGATCGGCGCTGTCCTTCGGCAGCTCGTTCATGGCCGTGCCGGGCTTGATCAGTTCCTTCAGGCGATGCCCCGTCGCCCGGCCGAACACCACGAGGTCGATCAGCGAGTTGGAGCCGAGCCGGTTGGCGCCGTGCACCGATACGCAGGCCGCCTCGCCTACGGCATAAAGGCCGGGGACGGTCTTTTCAGGGTCGTTCCGGTCGCCGGCGATGACTTCGCCGTGATAGTTACAGGGGATGCCGCCCATATTGTAGTGCACCGTCGGGGTCACCGGCAGCGGTTCGCGGGTCAGGTCGACGCCGGCAAAGATCTTGCCGCTCTCGGTGATGCCCGGCAGCCGCTCGCCCAGGATGGCGGGATCGATATGGTCGAGATGGAGGTAGATGTGATCGCCTTCTGGCCCCACGCCGCGCCCCTCGCGCATTTCGAGCGCCATGGAGCGGGAGACGACATCGCGGCTGGCCAGATCCTTGGCCGACGGGGCGTAGCGTTCCATGAACCGCTCGCCCTCGGAATTAGTGAGGTAGCCGCCTTCACCGCGCGCGCCCTCAGTGATGAGCACGCCCGCGCCGTAGATCCCGGTCGGGTGGAACTGCACGAACTCCATGTCCTGCAGCGGCAAGCCCGCCCGCAGCACCATGGCCCCGCCATCCCCGGTGCAGGTATGCGCACTGGTGGCGGTGTAGTAGCAGCGGCCATAGCCGCCGGTCGCCAGAACGACGCCGTGGCTGCGGAAGCGGTGGATCGTCCCGTCATCCATGCACATGGCGATCACGCCGCGGCAGGCGCCATTTTCCATGATCAGGTCGAGCGCGAAATACTCGATGAAGAAGTCCGCGTCGTATTTCAGGCTCTGCTGATACAAGGCATGGAGCATGGCGTGGCCGGTTCGGTCCGCCGCGGCGCAAGTGCGCTGCACCGGCGGGCCTTCACCCATGTTCTGCATGTGCCCGCCGAACGGACGCTGGTAGATCGTGCCATTGTCGTTGCGGCTGAACGGCACGCCGGCGTGTTCGAGTTCGTAGACTGCCTGCGGCGCCTCGCGCACGAGGTATTCGACCGCGTCCTGATCGCTCAGCCAGTCCGATCCCTTGACGGTATCGTACATGTGCCACGTCCAGTGATCGGGCGTGTTGTTGCCGAGGCTCGCCGCGATGCCGCCCTGGGCGGCCACCGTGTGCGAGCGGGTGGGGAAGACCTTGGTGATGCAGGCCGTTTTCAGGCCGCTTTCCGCGCTGCCCATGGTGGCGCGCAGACCGCTGCCCCCGGCGCCGACCACGACGACATCGTAATTGTGATCGATGATCGGATAGGCGCGGCCGCCGATGTCGAATGTCTGGGTGCGGGCCATCAGGCGGCTCCTCCGAAAGCGAGGCGGGCGATCGAGACCAGCCCGAAAACGGCGCCGCCGATAAATACGAGATTGAGCAGGACGAGAATGCCGAACTTGCTGCCCGGTTCGTTGACGTAGTCGCCAACGATGACCTGCACGCCGATCCGGGCGTGCCAGAACACGCTCACGATCAGCAGGGCCAACGCCGTCGCGGGCAGGATCTGCGAGGCCCAGCCTGCCAGCGTCGCGTAATCATACGCGGGCAGCAGCGCGAGACTGGTCGTCAGGAACAGCATCAACACGAGATTGCCGACCGCAGTGAACCGCTGCATCAGCCAGTGATGCACGCCTTCGTGGGCGGAGCCGAGCCCGCGCGCGCGGCCGATGGGAGTACCGTCTACCATAATTCGTTCACTTCAGGAAAATGACGGCCCAGAACAGGACCGTTACGAGAATGCCGAGGGCGAACACCACGAGCGACCAGGTCTTGTTGGTCTGGATCTCGTACCCCGCCCCGATGTCGAGCACGAAGTGCCGCAACCCGCTGAACATGTGCATGAAGAACGCAAGGCTGAGCCCCATCAGCACGAGAATGCCGATCGGCGAGCCCATGACCGCCGCGAAGGTTTCGTAAGCGGCGGGACCGGAAGCCATCGAAGCCAGCCACCACAGCAGGATCGGCAGGCCGACGAACGCCATCGCGCTGCCCGTGATGCGGTGCGTGATGGAGAGCGCCATGTGCGGCCCCCATTTGTAGATTTGCAGATGCGGTGAAAGCGGGCGATTGGCCATGCGTGAATGCGTCCGTTCGGTGGATTTATGCGGCTTACTTAGCGAAGCTGACGCGCGAGGCAAGGCGCGGCGCCTCGACAAAGCGCGCAAATTTGGAAATAGACCGGTGCATGACATGCATTCTTCTCACCGGCTCCTCCCGCGGGATCGGCGCCGCCACCAGATCCGCCCTCGAAGCACGCGGCGCGACCGTGATCGGCCAGGCCACGTCGAGCGACCGAGTGGATACCGTTCCGGCCGACTTCCGCGATCCCGGCGCCCCGGCCGAACTGTGGAGCGCGGCGCTCGCCCGCGCAGGCGGCACGATCGACGTGCTGGTGAACAATGCTGGCCTGTTCTCGCCCAACCCGCTCGACGCCTCGGACATCGAATGGCTCGATGCGTGGGAAGACACGATGCGGATCAATCTCACCGCATCGGCCCAGCTGTCGCGCTTCGCCGTGCGGCACTGGCAGGAACGCGGCGTGCCGGGGCGCATCGTCCATGTTGCGAGCCGGGCGGGCCATCGCGGGGATTCGCCCGCGCACTGGCATTATGCCGCCAGCAAGGGCGGGATGCTGGCGATGCATAAGAGCATCGCGCGCGCCTATGCCGCCGACGGCATTCTCAGCTTCGCGGTCACGCCGGGTTTCACCGATACGGCGATGGCCGGCGACTATCTGGAAAGCCGGGGCGGCGACGGATTGCTGGCCGACATTCCGCTCGGCCGGGTGGCGGAGCCGGAAGAAATGGCGACCATCATCGCCTTCTGCGCGCTCGACGCCCCGCCCAGCATGACCGGCGCGACGCTGGACGCCAATGGGGCAAGCTATGTTCGCTAGAGCCGCCATCGCGGCCATCGCTATGGCGCTCGCAGGTTGCGCGGCAGCGGTGGAAGATGTGGCTCCTCCAGCGTCTGCGGCTTCTTCGCCGAACTTCTCCCCGGCCCGCAATGATCGCGGCGACAGCGCCGCTTTCCTTTCCGCCTGCAAGGATTTCGACGAGTGGGATAAGCCTGCCCCGCCCTTCCGGATCTCTGGCAACACATTCCATGTCGGCACTTGCGGCATCAGCGCCATTCTTGTCACCGGCGAGGAAGGGCACGTCCTGATCGACAGCGGGACTGACGCAGGGGCCGATGTGGTGCTCGCCAATATTCGCGCGCTCGGCCTGAACCCGCGCGATGTGCGCTATCTCCTGCACAGTCACGAACATTTCGACCATGTCGGCGGGCATGCCAGGATCGCCGCCGCTACGGGCGCGACCGTCGTCGCCTCCCCGCAAGCCTTGCAGGTTTTCCAGAACGGGGAGGCGCATCCGGACGATCCGCAGGCCGGAATGCACGATGCGTTTGCGCGCGTCTCCCAGGTTCGCAGGATCGACGATGGCGGGACTGTAAAGCTGGGCAATCTCGAACTCACCGCGCATCTTACCCCCGGCCATTCGCCGGGCGCGATGAGCTGGACGTGGCGGGCCTGCGCCCTGCCCGGCGATCCACCCGTCTGCCGCCGCATCGCTTATGTCGACAGTCTCTCGCCCATTTCGGCGGAAGCATACCGCTTCACCGACCACCCCGGCGCCGTGGCCGCCTTCCGAAAGAGCATCGCACGAGTGCGCGCGTTGCCTTGCGACCTCATCCTCACCCCCCATCCCTCGGCCAGCGACATGCTGACCCGGATGCGGGGCGGCGGTCTGGCCGGCGAAGGCCAATGCGGCGCCTATGCCGACGGCATCGCGAAACGCCTTGACGCGCGACTGGCGGAGGAAGCCGGTGAGTAGCGCGTGGAAAGTCGTCGGCAAGGTTGCCAAGCCGATAGCCAAGGCGGCGCTGGTCGCGCAGGGCGAGGCCGCCGACTGGCCGGACGAATGGGTCGTCACCGCGATGGAAGTCGCCGAAGACCGGCCGGACGACTGGATCGTGGAAGTCTATCTCGACCGCAAGCCCAAAGCGGCCGACATTCGCCGCATCGCCGCCCTGTTCGAGGATGGCGCGCCGGAACTTGCGGCAGAAAGCCTGCCCGACACAGACTGGGTGACCGAGAGCCAGAAAGGCGTCGATCCGATCGTTGCCGGCCGTTTCCGCGTACGCACCCCGGACCATCCGGCGGACCCCGATGCGACGGAATTGATCATCCCGGCAAGCCAGGCCTTCGGCACCGGCCAGCACGCGACGACGGCGGGATGCCTCGCCATGCTCGACCGGATGAAGCAGGATGGCATCGTCGTGCGCAACCTTGCCGATATCGGCACCGGGACCGGCCTTCTGGCGATGGCCGCGCTCAAATTGTGGCCGGGCGCGCTGGCGACCGCTTCCGACATCGATCCGGTCTGCGCCGAGGTCGTCGCCCATAACCTCGCCCTCAACGCCATGGATGACGGTCCGGAGCGCGGCGCCCTGCTGATGACCATTGCCGACGGCATGGACGCGCCCTTGCTGCAGACGCGCGCCCCGTTCGATCTGCTGGTCGCCAACATCCTCGCCGGACCGCTGATCGAACTCGCCGACGATTTCGGCGCGAGCGTGGCGCCGGGCGGCCATCTCGTGCTGGCCGGATTGCTGGAGACCCAGGAGGACGAGGTGCGCGCCGCCTATCGCAGAGCCGGCTTCCGCCTCGCCCGCCGGCTGGTGAACGGAGACTGGTCGATCCTGTGGCTGCGGCGGCGCGCGACCCGGTGACCCGCCGCGGGATCGGCCGGGCGCTGGCATGGATCCTGGCCGGCGTGGCGGCGCTGGTGGCGGCATTCCTGCTCGCCGCCTGGATCGGCAGCGCGATTCCGCGCAATCCAGGCTGGCAGGAGCCTGCCACCGGCATCCCCATCATGATCGAGAGCAACGGCGTGCATACCGGCCTTGTCCTGCCCATCGTGACCGATATCAAGGACTGGCGAACCACCTTCCCCTCCGCCGGCGCGCCGCGCGTCGAGGATGGCTGGATGCCGACCCATATCGCGATCGGCTGGGGCGAGAAGGAGGTGTTCCTCAACACCCCGACATGGTCCGACCTCAAGTTGTCCACCGCGCTGCGGATCGCGACGCGCGGCGGCGAAGGGCTGGTCCGCGTGAGCCACTACGTCAATCCGCAACCCTCGCCCTACCACCGCCGCATCCTGCTGCGGCCCGAGGAATATGCCCGGCTGACGCGGCGCGTCGAGGCGATGCTGCCCCCCTTGCCGCCCGGTGCCCGGCGCCGGTCCTATACCGGCTTCGATCCCACGGCGCACAATTACGATGCGAGCGGGCGTTACACCCTCACCAACACCTGCAACCAGTGGACCAGCGACACGCTGGCGCATGCCGGAGTCAGGATCGGGGCGTGGACGCCGTTTGCGGGCGGGGTGATGAAGTGGTTTCCGCCGCGGGGCCGCTAGGCGCCAACCCCTCGTCATAGGCGACGACCGCTTTGGTCACCGCCTGCATCATCGCGAACCGCTCGGCATAGGAACTGCGGGTGCGCTGGATGAAGACGGCGACGCCATATGCACGGCCGCTTGGGGAGAACAGGATGGCGACGTCGTTATAGCCTGATTGCTCGCCGTCATAGACCTGTCCGGTGCCCGTCTTGTGCGCGATCCGCCAGCCCGGCGGCACCCCGCCCTTCAGCCTTTGCGGCCCGCTCTTGGTCCGCTGCATGATCCCGACCAGCAATTCGGTCGCCCGGGTCGACAGGAGGTCGCCGCGCGCGAGCCTCGCCAGCGCTTCGGCCATGCCGCCGGCTGTCGCCCCGTCGACAGGATCGGCGAGGTAGGCTTCGAACGCCGCCTTGCGTCGCTCCGCCGGAACCGCCTCGCGCGCATCGTAGAAGCCCCGGCCGACGGAAAAGCTAAGCCGCCATTCGAGACCGGCGATGGCGCTCTGCTTGGTGCGTTCGTCGGCACCGAAAGCGATGCCCTGCAGGTGGTTCCTGGCGATGAATTTGTCGACCGCCTTCGCCCCGCCGACCCGGCGCAGGATGCGGTCGTTCGCGGTGTTGTCGCTCTGCGTGATGGCGCGAACCATCAGGTCGCCATAGGTGGTGACGAACTGGCCCTTGGCCTTCACGATCTCGCGGATCGGCTGGTGGAACAGGGTCAGGTCCTCAGCTTGCAGGATGACCGGTTCCGACAATCGCAATTTGCCCCGATCCGCCAGGTCGAGCGCGGTGAGCGAAACCCACAGTTTGCTCACGCTCTGCTGCGGCATCGGCGTATCCGCATTGTAGCCCATCACCGCCTCGCTCTGCGCTTCGGCGACGCCGATGCCGACCACACCGGGAAACGGTTCGCCGATCGCCGCCAGCCTGGCCTCCATCGCCTCCTGCTCGGGCGAGAGGGTCATCAGCGGGATCGGCGCGCTGTCGATCCGCACATGGCGTACTTCGGCGCCGGGCTCTGGAATGCAGGTCGCGAGCAGGAAGATGCCCGAGAAGGACAGCAGAAGGAAGGCGACGAGAAAGGTACGGGACACGGCGGCGCGCTAGATGACGGAGGGCTTGCGGGTTTGCAACGGCCTAGCGCGCGTCCGCGACGATCGCGGCCCATCCCTCTTCGTCGATCACCTCGATGCCGAGTTCGGCGGCCTTCTTGATCTTGCTTCCCGCGCCGGGGCCGGCGACGACGAGGTCGGTTTTCGCGCTGACCGCGCTGCTCGCCTTGGCGCCCAGGCGTTCGGCCTGCGCCTTCGCCTCGTCGCGGCTCATGGTCTCCAGCTTGCCGGTGAACACGACGGTCTTGCCCGCAACCGCACTGTCGCGCGTCTCTACCTCGTAGCGCGGGGGCGACAGTTCACGCAGCAGATCGTCCCACACCGCGACGTTGTGATCTTCGTGGAAGAAATCACCCAAGGCCTCGACCACGGCGCCGCCGATGCCGTCGATCGCGATCAGGGCGTTCTCGGCCCCCTCGTCTTCGCCGCGTGCCTCCTCGGCGGCCTGGCGCAGGGCAGGAAGCTCGTGGAAATGCTTCATGAGATCGCGCGCCGTCACCGCGCCGACATGGCGGATGCCGAGCCCGAATAGCAACCGCGCGGCATCGGGCGCCCGCCGGGCCTCGATGCTCGCCAGCAGATTGTCGACCGACCGTTCCTTCCATCCATCGAGCGCGAGGATATCCGCGCGCCTGCCCTTGAGCCGAAAGATATCGGCTGGGCTTTCGAGCCAGCCCAAGGCGAAGAACTGGTCGATGGTCTTCTCTCCCAGGCCGTCGATATCGAGGGCACCCCGGCTGACGAAATGCTTCAGCCTCTCCGTCCGCTGCGCGGGACAGACCAGCCCGCCGGTGCAGCGCACGTCGACCTCGCCATCTTCCGCCACCGCTTCGCTGCCGCATTCCGGGCAATGGTCGGGGAAAGCATAAGGTTCGCGGTCCACCTCGGGCGTGCGGTTCTCCACCACTTGCGGGATGACGTCGCCCGCCCGCTGGACCACCACCCGGTCGCCCGGCCGCGCGCCGAGCCGCGCGATCTCGTCGCGATTGTGCAGGGTGACGTTGGTGACGGTAACCCCGCCGACCAGCACGGGGGCGAGCCGCCCGACCGGCGTGAGCTTGCCGGTCCGCCCGACCTGGATGTCGATCGCCTCCAGCGTCGTCTCGACCCGCTCGGCGGGAAATTTGTGGGCCAGCGCCCAGCGCGGCGCCTTGCCCACCGCGCCGAGCCGCTGCTGCCAGTCGAGCCGGTCGATTTTGTAGACCACGCCGTCGATCTCGTAGGGCAGGTTGGCCCGTTGCGCGCCGATCTTCGCGAAATGGGCCAGCATGCCGTCGAGATCGTCCACCAGCGTGAACTGGGCCGAGATCGGCAGCCCCCACCCCGAGATCCGTCGCATGACGTCGTGCTGCGTGTCGCCCGGCACCATGCTCGCAGCACCCCAGCCATGCGCCCAGAACTTCAGCGGCCGCGCCGCCGTGACGGCGGCGTCCTTCTGGCGCAGCGAACCGGCGGCGGCGTTGCGCGGATTGGCGAACAGCTTGCCGCCCGCCGCCTCCTGCGCCGCGTTGAGGGCGAGGAAGTCGGCCTTGGCCATATAGACCTCACCCCGAATCTCGAACACGTCCGGTGCCTCGCCGGCGAGAGTCTGCGGAATGTCAGCGATATGGGCGACATTGGGGGTGACGTCCTCGCCCACCTCCCCGTCGCCCCGTGTCGCCGCGCGAACCAGCGCACCCTTCTCGTAGCGCAGCGAGCAGGACAGCCCGTCGATCTTGTCCTCCGCAGTGACGGCGATCGGCGCGCCTTCTTCCAGCGAGAGGAACCGGCGCACCCGCGCCAGCCATTCGGCGACTTCTTCCTCGGCAAATGCATTGTCGAGGCTCATCATGCGAACCGCGTGACGCACCTTGCTCAGCGGCGAGGCGGCGATTTCGTGCCCGACCGCTTGGCTTGGCGAATCGGCGCGGACCAGATGCGGAAACGCGGCCTCCAGCTCGGCATTGCGGCGCACCAGTGCGTCGTATTCCTGATCGGTAATCTCGGGCGCATCCTCGGCGTGATACAGCCGGTCATGACGCGCGATCTGCTTGGCGAGCCGCATAAGTTCGTTGGCGGCCTCGGCTTCGGACAGGTCGGTCACACCCCCTCCAGCAACCGGTCCGCCTGCGCGCGCGCCTCGGGCGTGACTTCCGCCCCGCTGAGCATCCGCGCGATCTCCTCCTGCCGCCCCGCCTGATCGAGCAGACCGACGCTGGTCCGGGTCACCGTCCCGTCGGACGATTTGGCAATCATGTAATGCGTCCGGCCCCGCGCGGCGACCTGGGGGCTGTGAGTGACGGCCAGCAATTGCCCGCCATCCGCCAGTCGCGCGAGCCGTTCCCCGATGGCACTGGCGACGGCGCCGCCGACACCGCGATCGATCTCGTCGAAGATCACCGTAGCCGCCCCGCCCTTCTCCGCCAAGGCGACCTTCAGCGCGAGGATGAAACGGGAGAGTTCGCCGCCGCTGGCGATCTTGGCCAGCGGCGCGAAATCGGCGCCGGGATTGGTCGCGATCAGGAATTCGACCGTGTCCATCCCCTGCGGACCCCAGCGATCCTCCGGCAATTCGCCGACTGCCGTTCTGAACCGCGCCGCATCGAGTTTGAGCGGCACGAGTTCGCGCGCCACCGCCTCGTCCAGCTTCAGCGCCGCGGCCACGCGGGTCGCGTGCAAGGCTTCGGCCTGCGCGCGGTAGCGGGCGCCGGTCTCCTTGGCCGCTGCTTCCAGCGCGTCGAGTTCCGCCTCCCCGCCCTCGATCGAATCGAGCGCGGTGCGGAATTCGCGCATCTTGTCGGGCAGTTCGTCGACCTCGCAGCGGTGCTTGCGGGCGAGCGCGCGCAGTTCGAACAGGCGCGTTTCCGCCGCGTCCAGCGCTTGCGGATCGTGGTCGAGCGCCTCGGCCGCGGCCCGCAGCTTCTCCTCCGCCTCGCCCGCCTCGATCACTGCCCGGTCGAGCGCGGCCAGAGCCTCGGCCAGCAAGGCGTGTTCGGGGGCGATCCGGTCGAGCCTACGGGCGGCGACGCGCAGGCTGGCGAGCGGCGAATCCGACCCCTCCCAGATATGGCGCAGCTCCTCGAGATCGCCCGACAGTTTCTCGCCCTTCTGCATGTCGGCACGGGTCTTGGCGAGGCGTTCTTCCTCGCCCGCCTGCGGTTCGAGCGTGGTGAGTTCCGAAAGATGGGCAAGCAGCAGGTCCTGGTCGAGCTTGGCCTGTTCCAGCGCGGCGCGCGCATTCTCCAGCTGCGCTTCGGCGCTGCGCCAGGCGGCATGGGTCGCCGCGACTTTCGCGGTCTGCGCACCGGCGAACCGGTCGAGCAGGTCGCGGTGGCCGCGCGGATTGACGAGGCCGCGATCGTCGTGCTGCCCGTGCAGTTCGACGAGGAACGGCGCCAGTTCGCGCAGCAGGGCGACCCCCACCGGCTGATCGTTGACGAAGGCCTTGCTCTTCCCGTCGGCCCGCAACTGCCGGCGAATCAGCAGGGATTCGCCCGGCTCCAGCTCGATATCGCCATCTTCGAGCAGCTCGCGCATGGCGGGCGGCAGGCTGGCGAATTCGAAACTCGCGGTGACGCTCGCCTTGTCTTCGCCCGCGCGGACCAGTCCGCTATCGGCACGATTGCCAAGGACGAGGCCGAGCGCATCGAGCAGGATCGACTTGCCCGCCCCGGTCTCGCCGGTCAGCACGCCGAGCCCGCGCGCGAATTCCAGATCGAGCGCTTCGATCAACACGATGTTGCGGATGGAAAGACGAGTCAGCATTGCGCCCGCCCGCTCTATACAAGCGCGGCTCCCCCGTCACCGGGCAAGCGCGTTCGGCGGTGAATTAGTGGTCGAGGCCGCGTGCGCGCCGGCGGTGAGCCCGGCATGGGTCCAGCGCGGGATCGGCATGTGCCGGGGCCCCCGGCTACTCGATCAGCGAGAAATCGGCGGGATCTTTAGATACACGCAGTCCGGGTCCGTGAGTTCGGCGGTCCCGAAAGTTTGCAACGTCGCAAAGAGGCCCGCTCCTTCGACCTAGTTATAGGGCGCGCGCAGGATCGTGGCGGCGAACCGGCCTTGTTCGAGGGCAGCGGGATGGCTGTCGATGGCGAGGCGAAGGCTGGAAAGCCCGGGCCGGTCGTGCGTGCCGTCAAGCGTGCCGCCGGTCCGCCCAGTTCCGGTGTCAGCGCTTGCCGATACGCTTGCGAAGGCGGCCATGAGCGGCAGGAGAATAGAAAGATACGGCCTGGCAAGAGGCCAGCGACAGCCCCTCAATTCCCTGATTTCGGTTAATCCCGCTGCAAACGGTCAGCTGGCGTTGACGCCTTGCGCATGATCCTCGACCAGCGCGTAGGCCTTTTCATACCACGCATTGCCCGGATAGTTCGCCCCCAGCACAGCGGCATACTTCACCGCTTCGGCCGGAATGCCCAGCGCGAGGCTGGTCTCGGTCAGCCGATAGAGCGCCTCGGGTGCGTGGCTGGTGGTCTGGAAATTGTCGACCACGTTCTGGAAACGGATCTGCGCCGCAATCCACCGGCCCGACCGCTCGTAATAGCGCCCGATCTCCATCTCCTTGCCGGCCAGGTGATCCTGCACGAGGTCGATCTTGAGCGAGGCATCGGAGGCATAATTGCTGTTGGGGAAGCGGCGCACCACTTCGCGCAGGGCGGTCAGCGCCTGTTCGGTGATCTTCTGGTCCCGTTCAACATCACTGATCTGCTCGTAATAGGACAGGGCGATGAGATAGAAGGCGTAGGGCGCATCCTTGTTGCCGGGATGAATCGACAGGAAGCGCTGCGCCGCCTGGATCGACTGGTTGTAATCTGCCGCGACGTAATAGCTGAACGCGCTCATCAACTGGGCCCGGCGCGCCCACGGCGAATAGGGGTGCTGCCGCTCCACCTCGTCGAACAGGGCGGCGGCCAGTGCCGGCTGATTGCGATCGAGCCGCGACTTCGCCTCGCTGTAGAGCGATTCCACGTCGCGCGCGACATAGGCGGTATCCTTGGGGCGGTTGTTGCCGCCGCCACACGCCGCCAGCATAGTGGTTGCTGCAAGCGTCGCAATAGCGATCGAGCGGACGGAGCGCGAATGTCTGGTCATAGGGCGCAGCCTATAGCCAGCGCCCCGCTTAACGCCAAGTGAAGTTGTCCCCCCGCTGCCTCAACCGCGATCAAGGGGCGAACCTTCGCCCGGCGTCGTCACCTCGTACACCATGCTGGACGGGGCATCCCATTGCAGGTGATGGCTTTGCAGCATTACGAGATTGTTGAACCGCACCACCTCACCCTTGCTGCGATAGCCGAGCAATTGTTCGGCCGGCGTATCGGGGTTGACGGTGAGGACGCGCATTTCTTCCGAGGTAAAATCGCTGAGGCCGCGGGCCAGTTCGTTGCCCCGCTGGTCGTAGATATGCAGCACGTCGCCGCGGGTGAAATCCCCGTCCATCGACACGATGTCCTCGCGCGAGATCGGCCGATCCTCCTCGCCCAGCCGCGCGGCGGCGGCATCGTTCAGGACGAGGCTGCCGGCCATCTGCAACCGGTTCGCGATCCAGCTGTCCCAACCCGACAGGGGGTTGGGGTTGGCCAGCACCTTGGTCGAACGCCGCTCGCCCGACAGGACGGTGGAGAGCGGGCGATCGACCTCGCCCTGCGCGATCCACGTGGTCACCCCCGCTTCCTGCGCCATGTTGGCCGCCTGCAGCTTGGTCGCCATGCCGCCGGTGCCGAGCGTGCTCTTGCCCTTCGTCGCATCCATGTAGTCGCTCACATCCTCGACCTCGGGCACGAACTGCGCCTCGGGATCGTCGGGATTGCGATCGTACAGCCCGTCGACGCCGGTGAGGATGATCAGGTCGCTCGCCCCAACCATTTGCGCGACCTTGGCCGCCAGCCGGTCGTTGTCGCCGACGCGGATCTGTTCGGTGGTGATGGAATCGTTCTCGTTGACGATCGGCACGACGCCGGCCTCGAACAGGCGGTGGACGGTGTTGCGCGTGTTGAGGAAGCGGCGATGATCCTCGAAATCGCCGAGCGTCAGGAGGATCTGCGCGATTTCAAACCCGTATTCGTGGCCGACCTGCTTGTAGGCATTGAGGAGCAGGGGCATGCCGCATGCCGCCGCCGCCTGCTTGTCGCTCACCCCCGCCGTCTCAGGCGTGACACCGACGATCCGCAGACCCAAAGCGACCGAACCCGATGAGCACAGGATCACGCTCCACCCGTCGGCCCGCAATCTCGCCACATCCTCGAGAAGTCGTTGCAGGAACCCAAACCGCGGGGTTAGCAGATCCTGATTGGCCAGCAGGGCCGACCCGATCTTGATTACGATGCTTCGTCTATCCGTCACGCGACATTCAACCTATCAGCTTGTAATTTTACGTTCGATGTTGTATAAGAATATTACGCAAGGTGACAAGGCAGGGCGGCGGTATTCATTTGCCCTGCCCCCTCATTTCCGTAGCTTATTGAAGCGATCCGCCCGGCAGTTTGCAAGGGGGCCGCGATCATCCCGCGCGAAGGCTGGAACCAGTCGCCCCGGCACAGGCTTTATCCGATGCCGCGCCCGTTGATCCGAGCATCAGTCAATTCCGCCCGGTCGAGGTCCTCGCGATCTCCCGGCCCAACCGAAGAAGGACCGTTATGAACGACCAGACCCTCGATCCGCAAATCCACATTCACGAACTCGGCAGCCGCGCCCGCGCCGCGTCGCGCAAATTGCTGACCGCGTCGAGCGAGCAGAAGAACACCGCGCTGCGCGAAGCCGCTTCGGCGCTGCGGTCGCGGATGGATGAATTGCTGGCGGCGAATGGCGAGGATGTTTCCGGGGTCGAGGGTTCGAAGCCCGAAAGCTTCATCGACCGGCTGCGGCTTACCCGCGACCGGGTCGAGGGCATGGCCGGTGCGCTGGAGGAAATTGCCGAACTGCCCGACCCTGTCGGCCGCGAACTGGCGACGTTCGAACGGCCCAACGGCCTGAAGATCGAGCGGGTGGCAGTGCCGATCGGAGTCATCGGCATGATCTACGAATCGCGCCCCAATGTCGGCGCCGACGCTTCGGCCCTGTGCCTCAAATCAGGCAATGCGATCATTCTTCGCGGCGGCAGCGAAAGCCGCCACTCCACCCGCGTCATCGTCGAATGCATGCAGGCGGGGCTGGAGGCAGCGGGCTTGCCCAAAGACGCGGTGCAGACCGTCGGCACCACCGACCGGGCCGCCGTGGCGGCGCTGCTGAAGGCGGACGAATTCGTCGACCTGGTGATCCCGCGCGGCGGGCGCGGGCTTGTCGAACTGGTGCGCGACCAGGCGAGCGTGCCCACCCTGCTCCACCTCGACGGCAACTGCCATTCCTACATCCACGAAGCCGCCGATATCGACAAGGCCGTCGCCGTCGTGCGCAACGCCAAGTTGCGCCGCACCGGCATTTGCGGCGCGACCGAAAGCATTGTGATCGACCGCGCGATCGCCGAAACCGCCGTCCCGAAAATCGCCGAGGCGATGAGCGGCGACTGCGAACTGCGCGGCGACGAAGAGGCAGTGAAGATCGATGGCCGGCTGAAGCCCGCCAACGACGATGATTGGGACACCGAATATCTCGACCAGATCGCCTCGGTGAAGATCGTCGGCGGGCTCGATGAAGGCATCGCCTGGGTCGAGGAGCATTCCAGCCACCACACCGACGCGATCCTGACGGAGGACGACGAAGCCGCGCGCAAGTTCCTCCTCTCGATCGACAGTGCGGTGGTGATGCACAACGCCTCGACCCAGTTCTCCGACGGCGGGGAATTCGGCATGGGCGCCGAGATCGGCATCGCGACCGGCAAGATGCACGCTCGCGGTCCGGTGGGGCTGGAGCAATTGTGCAGCTTCAAATATCTCGTTCATGGCGATGGGCAGGTGCGCGCCTGAGCCGACTTTCTCGGAACGATTAGTTTCTGCCACGTTTTTGCCATGAACCGCCGGTTCATTCGGGCGCCGCTTTCAGCGCGCCGGAAACGATGCGAAGAAAAGGTATCCAACCTATGAAACGTGTATTTGCCAGCCTCGCGGCCGCCTCCGCCCTGACCCTTGCCGCATGTGGCGGCGGCGCGGAAGAAGCCGAGCCGATGGCCGAGGACACCGCCGCGATGGACACCACGATGACCGAGCCCGTGGCCGGTGCCGGTCAGGTTACCGTCACCATCAATGGCGTGCAGCCGGGCGATGCGCCGCTGCTCGTCGCACTGCAGGGTGAAGGCAACTTCCTCCAGTCCGCCGGTGCCTATACCAAGCAGGTCGATGCGACCGGCGAAAGCGTGACGGCGACGTTCGACGGCGTGACGCCAGGCAGCTACGTCGCCGCCGTTGTCCACGACGCAAACACCGATGGTGCCATCAATATCGGCGAAACCGGTCCGGACGAACCCTGGGGCATCAGCGGTTCGCCGCAGACCGCCGGCGCGCCCGAATTCACGCCCGCTGCGTTCCAGGTGACCGAGACCGGGGGCCAGGCCACCGTTTCGCTCAACTACGACCAGTAAGCGACCGACCATCAAGCGAAAGGGCCGCGGGGATCATTCCTCGCGGCCCTTTTTCGTGTGTTCTGTCGGCGTCAAGCGGCGGGGTAGCCTGCCCTATTCCTCGCCCATCCGCAGGGCGGCAATGAAGGCTTCCTGCGGGATGCTGACATTGCCGTATTCGCGCATCCGGGCCTTGCCCTTCTTCTGCTTGTCGAGCAGCTTTTTCTTGCGGCTGATGTCGCCGCCATAGCATTTGGCGGTCACGTCCTTGCGCAGCGCGGCGATCGTCTCGCGCGCAATCACCTTGCCGCCGATCGCGGCCTGGATCGGGATCTTGAACAGGTGGCGCGGGATGAGATCCTTCAGCCGCTCGCACATGCCCCGGCCCCGCTCCTCCGCCACGCTGCGGTGCACGATCAGCGAGAGCGCATCGACCGGCTCGTTGTTGACGAGGATGTTCATCTTCACGAGGTCGCCTTCGCGCAGGCCGATCTGCTCGTAGTCGAAGCTGGCATAGCCGCGGCTGATGCTTTTCAGCCGGTCGTAGAAGTCGAACACCACCTCGTTCAGCGGCAGCTCGTAGCTCACCTGCGCCCGTCCGCCGACATAGGTGAGGTCGGTCTGGATGCCGCGCCGGTCCTGGCACAGCTTGAGGATCGAGCCGAGATATTCGTCGGGCGTGTAGATCGTCGCCTTGATCCACGGCTCCTCGATCCACTCGATGCGGTTGGGATCGGGATAGTCGGCGGGGTTGTGCAGTTCCATCACCCGCGCCTCCTCGTTCTTGGTATGCCCAAGCTGGAGGCGATAGACGACCGAAGGCGCGGTGGTGATGAGGTCGAGATCGTATTCGCGGGTCAGTCGCTCCTGAATGATCTCGAGGTGCAGCAGGCCGAGAAAGCCCGCGCGAAACCCGAAACCCAGCGCGGCGGAGCTTTCCATCTCGAAACTGAAGCTCGCATCGTTGAGGCGCAACTTGCCGATGCTCTCGCGCAGTTTCTCGAAATCGGCGGCATCGACCGGAAAGAGGCCGCAGAACACCACCGGCTGCACTTCCTTGTAGCCCGGCAGCGCCGTGTCCGCCCCGCCCTTCACCGTGGTGATCGTGTCGCCGACCTTGGCCTGTTCCACTTCCTTGATCTGCGCGGTGATGAAGCCGATCTCGCCCGGTCCGAGTTCGGGCAGGTCGATCCGCTTGGGCGTGAAGGCGCCGACCCGGTCGACCAGGTGCTGCGTGCCGCCCTGCATGAAGCGCACGTTGAGCCCCTTGTGCAGATAACCGTCCATCACCCGGACGAGGATGACCACGCCTAGATACGGATCGTACCAGCTGTCGACCAGCAACGCCTTGAGCGGCGCATCGCGGTCGCCCGTGGGGGCGGGAATGCGCTTCACCAACGCCTCGAGCGTGTCCTCGATTCCGATGCCGGATTTCGCGCTGGTCAGCACCGCGTCGCTGGCGTCGAGGCCGATGATGTCCTCGATCTCGGCCTTGACCTTGTCGGGCTCGGCGGCGGGCAGGTCGATCTTGTTGATGACCGGCACGATCTCGTGGTTGTGTTCGATCGACTGGTACACGTTGGCGAGCGTCTGCGCCTCGACCCCCTGCGCCGCGTCCACCACCAGCAGCGCGCCTTCGCAAGCGGCGAGGCTGCGGCTGACCTCGTAGGCGAAATCGACGTGGCCGGGCGTGTCCATCAGGTTGAGCTCGTAGGTCTCGCCGTCCTTCGCGGTGTAGTTCAGGCGCACGGTCTGCGCCTTGATGGTGATCCCGCGCTCCTTCTCGATATCCATGTTGTCGAGCACCTGCTCGCTCATCTCGCGGTCGGTCAGGCCGCCGCATTGCTGGATCAGCCGATCGGCCAGCGTAGACTTGCCGTGGTCGATATGGGCGATGATGGAGAAATTGCGGATCTTGGAAAGGTCGGTCATTATGCGGGCGCGTGTAGCGCCGCCGCCCGCCCCTGTCAGCCGCTTTCGCGCGTCAGCCTGCCTGCGGCCCGCTGCCCTGCGCCGGAGCGTTGGCCGAGAGCTTGAACTGCGCGAAGCCGCCCGCCGGGGTGACGCCGAGGACCCGCCCCGAACTGCCGCCCGGCAGGGATTGCAACGGCACGCCCGCCGATGCGAGCTCGTAGGGCGAAACCCGGTGCCGAGTGCAAAGGCCGCCAGCCCCGTCATCCACCAGTTCGCTTTCGAATTCGAGGCCTTGCGTATCGTCCATCGAACGCTTCACCGAACACACCGCGAGTTGTCCGCCGCCGAAATCGAGCACGAACTGAGTCCCGGTGGGCACATCCTCCAGCCCCTGGATCATCGCCCCGGTGCGCGAGAGATTGCGCAGCGTGACCTCGTAATAGTAATCCTCGTGGATCAGCCCGACGCGGCGGAACACGGTGCGCCGGTTCGCCCGCTGGCTGCCCGCCTCGCTCGGCGCGATATGCCATTCCCCGTTGGCGATTTCCTGCGCGATCGCCTCGGCCGGAAGCGCCTCGGCGAAGACGAAGCCCTGCACCTGGTCGACGCCGATCTGCTTGAGTTCGGCCATCAGACCCATCGCGTGCACTCCGCTGGCCGCGGTCTCCATCCCCATCGCATCGGCCAGGGCGACCACCGCGCGGACCATCTCCATGTCGCCAAGCTCGTTGCCGATCAGCGGTTCGAAGAAATTGGCCCCGATCTTCAGGGTGTTGAGCGGGGCGCGCCGCAGATAGCTGAGCGAGGACAGGCCGGTTCCGAACCGGTCGAGCGTCAACCGCACGCCCAGTTTGAACAGGCCCGCCATCGCCTTCTCGACCTTGGCGGCATCGCCCAGCAGGACGCTTTCGGGCAATTGCAGTTCGAGCCGCGCGGGCTCGATACCCGTTTCCTCCAGCACCGCCTGGACCAGTTCGGCAAAGCCGATGGCTTCGAACTGGACCGGGCTGACGGTCATCACGATGCGCAGGCTGCTGGGCCAGTTCGCGGCATCCTGGCAAGCCTTGCGCAGGCCCCATTCGCCGATCGGAATGATCAGGCGGCTGCCCTCGGCGATCGGCAGGAAGGTTTCGGCGGGTACCCGCCCGCGCTCGTCGTCCTGCCAGCAAAACTGCGCCTCGAGCGCGACGACGCGGTTCGAGGCGAGATCGACGATCGGCTGGTATTCGAGCGCGAAATGTCCCTCCTCCATCGCGGCGGCGAGGTCGTCCTCCATGCGTTTGCGCAGGTTCGCCTCGTGTTCGAGATCGGCGGCATAGAAGCGGAACTGACCCCGCCCGCCATTCTTCGAGGCGTAGAGCGCGAGGTCGGCGGCGCGGCACAATTCGTCGCGCTCCACGCCGTCATACGGGGCGATGGCGATGCCGACCGAACACCCGATGGTGCAGCGCCCTTCCTCGACCGAATAGGGCTGCGAGAGCATCTGGATGATCTTCTTGGCGATCTCGCCCAGCTCGCCGCGATCGTCGATATCGGGGATGAGGACCTGGAATTCGTCGCCGCCCAATCGCCCGATCTCGCCGCGGCCGTTGATTGCCCCCCGCAACCGTTCGGCGACCTGTTGCAGCAATTGATCGCCCGCCGCATGGCCGAGCGTGTCGTTGACCTGCTTGAACCGGTCGAGGTCGAGCATCATCAGGGCGGCGGCGCGCTCCGCATGGCGGAAGGTGTGCAGCGTCGAATCGATCCGCTGCTCCATCCGGTGGCGATTGGCGAGGCCGGTCAGCGAATCGAACTTGGCGAGGCGATTGGCTTCCTCCTCGCCGCGAAATTCCTCGGTGATGTCGGCCGCGCTGCCGCGAAAGCCGACGAACGCGCCATTCCCGTCATAAGCCGGGCGCCCGGACAGGCGCAGCACCAGGTCCATCCCGCGCGCATCCAGCTTGACCACGATGTTGGCAAAGCTCTTGCGCGTACCCAGCTTCAGGCCGAGCGAGCGCGACTCGCTGTCGTCTTCCAGCGGCACGAAGATCTTCTGGATCGGTTGCCCGGCGATCCGCGTGACCAGATCGCCCAGTTCGCCGGCAATCGCCGGGCTGAGATATTCGAGGCCGCCGGCGGCATTGCTCGCCCAGAAGGATACGACCCCGGTTTCCTCGAGCTGTTCGACGATCGCGATCTTGTCGGCGGCGACGAATGCGGCACTGGCCGCGGCCGATCCGGCAGCGTCCGACCTGCGGCCCCTGAACAATTCGGAGAAGGGCATTGCCCCCATCGCGGTTCCGATCCTCTTCCTGCGTCCTGTACCGCTCGTCGTAAAGGCAAGTGGTTAGCATTTCGCTAACCGCCCACCCCTGCCCGCATCAGCGGGGCGGGTGCGGCTCGACCTGCATGAACCGGCGCGGCGCCGCGGCTTGCCCATGGCCACCGGCGATGAGACTGTAGGCGTCCTGCGGCAGCGCGGCGAGGGGGCGGCCCGCCGCCTCGATCTGATAGGGCGAGACCCGGTGCCGCGTGCATAGCCCCTCCGCGCCGTCGCTGATCAGCGGCGTCTCGAATTCGAGTCCCTGAGTGTGGGCCGACGAACGGCGCACGGTCGCGACAGCGAGCTGGCCGCCGCCGAGATCGACCACCACCTGCGTGCCGAGCGGAACGTTGAGCAGCCCCTCCACCATCGCCCCGGTTTTGGAGATATTGCGCAAGACCACGCGGTAGCGGTAATCCTCGTGGATCAGCCCGACGCGGCGGAAAACCGATTTGCGCTGCGCCCGAAACTTGGCCGGCCCGCGCGGTTCGTATTGCAGCTCGCCGCGTTCGAGCCGGGCAAGCAGTTCCTGATGGGTGATCGCGCGAGAGAAGATATAGCCCTGGATGCTTTCGGCCCGGCGATTGGTGACGAGGGCGAGTTCATCCTTCGTCTCGACCCCCTCGGCCACGGTTTCCATGCCCAGCGCCTCGGCCAGACCGACGATCGCACTCATGATCGCGGCGTTGTTGTTGCCGTCTTCCGTGGCGCCGCGCACGAAGCTCTGGTCGATCTTGATCTTGTCGAACGGGGCGGTCTGCAGATAGCTGAGTGAGGAATACCCCGTCCCGAAGTCGTCCAGCGCCAGGCGAACGCCGAGCGCTTTCAGTTCCTCGAAAATGCGTTGGGTCCGCCCGCCATCGCCCATGAAGACGCTTTCGGTGATCTCCAGTTCGAGCCGCCGGGGATCGAGGCCGCTCGCCTGCAATGCGCGCTGCACGACCTGCGGGAAATCGTCATGCGCGAACTGGATGGTGGAGACGTTGACGGCGACGCGCAGTTCCAGCGGCCATTCCTGCGCTTGCCGGCAAACCTCGTGCAGGGCCCAGTCGCCCATCTGCTTGATGATGCCGATATCCTCGGCCACCGGAATGAATTCCGCCGGCGAGATATTGCCGCGTTCGGGATGCTCCCACCGCATCAGCGCCTCGAGCGCCTTCATCTTGTGGGTCTTGGCATCGATGATCGGCTGGTAGAGCATGCGCAGCTCTTTCCGGACCAACGCATCGCGCAGGTCCATCTCGGTGCGCCGGCGCATCTTCGCCCCGTCCTTGAGGTCGCTCGAATAGAAACGATATTGCCCCCGCCCCCCGCCTTTCGCGGCTTCGAGGGCGAGGTCCGCCGCGGTCATCAGCTCGCCGGTATCGAGCCCGTCATAGGGCGCAATAGCGACCCCGATCGATGCGCCGACGATGGCCCGCGACCCGTTGATGGAATAGGGCTGGGAAACCATCTGGATGATCCGCGAGCCGAGTTCACCGACAAGGCCGCGATCGTCCATGTCGGGCAGCACGATCTGGAACTTGTCGCCATCGAGCCGGCCGATCATCCCGGTCTCGCCCACGATCCGCTCCAACCGGGCGGCCACCTGTTTCAGCAATTCGTCGCCCGCCGGATGGCCGAGCGTGTCGTTGACCTGCTTGAACCGGTCGAGATCGAGCGCGACCAGCGCGCAGGACCGCTTGGCATTGCGATAGATCGTCAGCGTCTCGCCCAGCCGCTTGGCCATGCGGTGGCGGTTGGCCAGCCCGGTCAGCGTATCGTACTGGGCCTGGTGCTTGGCATCGCGCTGCGCCTTGAGGGCTTCCGTACAATCCCGCGCGCTGCCACGATAGCCGCAGAACCGGTTGCCCGCGTCGAACACCGGTTTGCCGGCGATTTCCCACCACAAGTCCTCTTCGGTGCCGGCGAGCCGGGCTGCGAACTGCGTGATCGAATTACGGGCGCGCAACAGAAACGCCAGCGGCCGCTCGCCCTGCCCGTCCTCGTCGTCGCTTTCGGCTGTGAACAGGTCGGCGAAGGGCTTGCCGCCGAGGTCGGCAACCGTCCAGCCATGCTTCTCCATCGCGCTTTTGGAGAGGTAGGTCAGCACGCCGTCCGCATCGGTCGCCCAGAACCAGCCTAGGCCGGCATTCTCGAAACTGTCGAGCAATTGGATTCGCAGGGCCGGATCGTTTTGCGCGGTCAGATCCGTTGGCACATTCGCCGATGAGTCGCCGTGCCGGCCGAGAAGGCTTTTGGCGAAAAATCCGGCCATACCTCGCATCTACCCCGTTTCAGCCACGACCCCGCGTGGCGCGTTCGTAAAACATGATAGGAAAGAAGGGTTACCAAACCCATAACCATCCTTCGCCCGCCAAGGCGACCCCTTGTGAAGGTCGGTAGGAGGGGGCATGCTGCTCCTTGCAGCGTTCCCGGTATCTGGCTCAAGATGCGGAGCGAGCAGGCGAAGGGAACCGTTCATGCGTCATATCGCGATCGTGGGATCGGGGCCGGCAGGCTACTATACCGCCGAAGCGGCTGCGAAGACCTGGGGCGACGGTGTCCGGATCGACGTGTTCGACCGGCTGCCGGTGCCCTTCGGCCTGATCCGCACAGGCGTTGCGCCCGACCACCAGTCGATCAAGGGGGTCTCCGCCCGTTATCAGAAGACGGCGCTGGCCGATAACGTCCGCTTCGTGGGCAATGTCACGCTGGGCGAACAGGTTTCGGTCGAGGAATTGCGCGCGCTCTACGACGCCGTCATCCTGGCGACCGGGGCGCCGGCCGACCGTTCGCTGGGGATCGAGGGGTCCGATCTCGGCAATGTGTTCGGAAGCGCGGCTTTCGTCGGCTGGTATAACGGCCATCCCGCCTTCGCCCGGCTCGACCCGGACCTGACCGGCAGCCATGTCGTCGTCGTCGGCGTGGGGAACGTGGCGCTCGACGTCGCGCGGATCCTCGCCAAGACGCCGGAGGAATTCGCCGGGTCGGACATCGTCGACCATGCGCTTCGCTCGCTTGCCGCCGGCAAGGTGCGGCGGATCACGATCCTCGGCCGGCGGGGGCCGCATCAGGTGCAGATGACGCCGAAGGAATTGGGAGAGCTCGGCCATCTCGACCGCGCCGCGCCGCATGTCGACCCGGCGGACCTGCCACCTCCGGAGGCCGACGAGGGGCTGGAGCCGGGCCTGCGCAAATCGGTCGCGCTGCTGCGGCAATTCGCCAGCGAGGCGCAGGAAAAGCCGATCGCGATCGACTTCGATTTCTTCGCCAGCCCCCGGCGTTTCGTCGAATCAGGCGGCCGCGTCACCCATGTCGAGGTGGAGGAGACCGCCTTCGACGGAACCCGCCTTGCCGCGACCGGGCGCATGTACACCATCCCGGCCGATCTGGTGGTGACGTGCATCGGCTATCGCACCACGGCCATTCCGGGCGTGCCGTTCGACGAGGCCGCCGGGCGCTTCGTCAACGAGGACGGGCGGATCGGCCCGGGCCTGTATTGCGTCGGCTGGGCGAAGCGCGGGCCGACCGGCACTATCGGCACCAACCGGCCCGATGGCTACAACGTCATCGAACGGGTGGAAAGCGACATCGGCGAAGGTTCGGGCAAGGCAGGCCGCGCCGGGTTCGACGCGCTGGCGGCCGAACGGGATCTCGACGTCGTGACCTTCCGCGACTGGCAGGAGATCGAGAAGGCCGAGGCCGCCGCCGCCCGCGCCGGGGCGCCGCGCGAGAAATTCGTCGATATCGAGCGGATGATCGCCGCCCGGCGCAAAGCGCGCGATTGAACGGGCGGGGAGCTTTTGCACTGCACAAGCGCTCTTGTGCAATGCATCATAAAACTGACATACGCCAGTCATGACCACTTCCCACAGCCAGGTTCTCAGCGCGCGCATCAAGATGGTCGAGGCGGGCGGGCACAAGATGCGCATCGCCTGCTGGCGGCTGGACCGGCGATCCGCCCATCCCCCGCTGCTGTTCTTTAACGGCATCGGCGCGAATATCGAAGCCATCGCCCCGCTGGCGGAGCGGCTGGACGATCGCCCCTTCATTACCTTCGACATGCCCGGCGTCGGCCGCAGTCCGGATCCCGTCCTCCCCTACAACCCGATCACCATGGCATGGACGGCGAGCCGGATCCTCGATCAGCTTGAGATCGAGCGGGCGGACGTGATGGGCTTTTCCTGGGGCGGCGCGCTGGCGCAGCAATTCGCCCTGCAGCACGCGTCGCGCATTCGCCGGCTGGTGCTCGCCAGCACCTTTCCCGGCATGTTCATGGTGCCGGGCGATCTCTCGATCATCGCTCGCATGGTGCTGTCGCAGCGGTTTTCCGATGCGGCGTTCCTCAACGAACACATGCTGTCGCTTTACGGCCAACCCAAGTCGCGCCCCCGGCACCGGTCGGAATTCGTCGGCCGGCTGACCGCGCCCTCGTCGCGCGGGGTGCTCTACCAGATGGCGGCGATGACGGGGTGGAGCAGCCTGCCTTTCCTTCCGCTGATCAAGACGCCCACGCTGGTTATCACGGGCGACGAGGACCAGATCGTGCCCCCCGCCAATGCCGACGTGCTGGTATCGAGCATCCCGTCAGCCGAACTTATGACCATGCAGGCCGCCGGCCATCTCGTCCTGCTGACTCATATCGACGAGACGCTGGTACGGCTGCGCGCGTTTCTAGGCGAATAGGGAAACAAGCGCGGCGGCTGCGGTGTTGGGGAAGAGAAACCCCAACCGGAGATATACGCATGAAAGCCGTCCGCATCGGCGCGCCTGCCACCCTCGACAGCCTCGAACCGTTCGAGACCGACGCCCCGCCCGCCCCCGGGCCGGGCGAAGTGCAGGTCCGCATTCGGGCCAGTTCGCTTAATTTCCACGATTATGCCGTGGTCACCGGCATGATCCCCGCCGCAGCCGGGCGCATCCCGATGTCGGACGGCGCAGGCGAGGTGCTTGCCGTCGGCCCCGGGGTCACCCTGTTCGCGCCGGGCGATGCCGTCGTTTCGACCTTCTTTCCCGACTGGATCGACGGCCTGCCGCCCACCACCGCCTTCACCGGCGTCCCGGGCGACGGGATCGACGGCTATGCGCGTGAGATCGTCAACGTGCCCGAACTGGCGCTGACCCGCGCGCCCAAGGGCTATTCCCACGCGCAGGCGGCGACCCTCACCTGCGCCGGGGTGACGGCGTGGCGCGCCCTGTTCGTCGACGGCGGTGTGAAGCCCGGCGATACCGTGCTGGTGCAGGGGACCGGCGGGGTCTCGATCATCGCCCTGCAACTCGCCAAGGCGGCGGGCGCCTATGTCATCGCGACGAGTTCGTCGGACGAGAAAATTGAGCGCCTGAAAAGCATGGGTGCCGATCACACCCTGAATTACGAGAATACGCCTGATTGGGGCAAGGCCGTCATGAAGCTGACCGGCGGGGCGGGCGTCGATACGGTGGTCGAGATCGGCGGGCCAGGGACGCTCAACCAGTCGATCGACGCGGTGCGGGTCGGCGGGCACATCGCGTTGATCGGGGTCCTCACCGGGCGCGAAGGCGTGATCCATACGGCCAAGCTGATGGGGAAGAACGCACGAATACAGGGGATAACGGTCGGCAGTCGGGCAATGCAGCTCGACCTAATCGACGCAATCGAGGCCAACGGGATCGAGCCGGTGATCAGCGACAGCTTCCCGCTCGATCGGCTGGCCGACACCTTCCGGCATCAGGAAAGCGGCCGGCATTTCGGCAAGATCGGAGTGGAAATCTAGGCGGAGCCCTCAGACCCGCATCGGCATCAGCACATATAGCGCCGGCGCATTGTCGTCCTTGCGGATGAGCGTCGGCGCACCGGCATCGGCCAGGTGAATTTCGACCGTATCGCTGTCGATCTGGCTGAGGATATCCTTGAGGTAGCCGGCGTTGAAGCCGATCTCGAACCCTTCGGCATCGTATTCCGCCGCCAGTTCCTCGGCCGCGGTGCCGTTGTCGGGGCTGGTGACGGTGAGCGTCACCTTGTCCTTCTCCAGCCCCATCTTCACCGCGCGGGTCTTTTCCGTCGCGATGGTCGCCACACGGTCGACGCCCTGGAAGAAGCTCTTGGGATCGAGCTTCAACAGCTTGTCGTTACCCGTTGGAATGACGCGGGAATAATCGGGGAATGTGCCGTCGATCAGCTTGCTGGTCAGGACCACCCCACCTTCGCCACCGAGGCGGAAGCGGATCTTGCTGGCAGACAGGTCGACCTGGACATTGCCGTCCATCGCCTCGTCCAGCAGCTTGCGCAGTTCGGCCACGGCTTTACGCGGTACGATCACATCAGGCATGCCCTCGGCCCCCTCGGGCCGGGGCAAGGTGAAGCGCGCGAGGCGGTGACCGTCGGTCGCGGCGGCTTTCAGCACCGGCTGATCCTCGTCCGAGACGTGGAAGAAGATGCCGTTGAGATAATAGCGCGTCTCCTCGGTCGAGATCGCGAAGCGGGTGCGGTCGATCAATTCGGCCAAAGTGCGCGCCGGCAGTTCGAAGCTGGTCGGCAGGTCGCCTTCCACGATTACCGGGAAATCGTCGCGCGGCAGGGTCGGCAGCGAGAAGCGGCTGCGCCCGGCCTTCACCGTCATGCGGTTTTCCGCCGTTTCCAGGCTGACCTGGCTGCCATCGGGCAGCTTGCGCGCGATATCGAACAGCAGGTGGGCCGAGACGGTAACCGAACCGGGGTTCTCGACGCTGGCGGCGTCCATATGCTCGACCACCTGGAGATCGAGATCGGTCGCCATGACCTTGAGCGAAGCCTCTCCGTCCGCCTCGATCAGGACGTTGGACAGGATGGGGATCGTATTGCGCCGCTCCACGACCGACTGCACATGGCTGAGACAGCGCAGCAGGGTCGCGCGTTCGATAGTGGCCTTCATGGTTCTCTTTTCGTCCCTTATGGGCGCCACGGGCCGGAATCGCCCCCCAGCGCCGGAATTGCGCCGCCGACCTTAGCGGTCGCGGTCCCCCTCGCAAGGGCGCGGGAGCGCGGGGGCGGATTCCTTGGGGATAACCGCGGGCCCGCGCCGCCAGTTCAGCTCATCATCGCCATGCCGCCGTTCACATGCAGCGTCTGCCCGGTGACATAGGCCGCCTCGTCGCTGGCGAGATAGGCGACCGCCGCACCGATCTCGTCGCCTTCGCCCATGCGGCCCATCGGGATGCGGCTGTTGATGGCGGCTTTCTGATCGTCGGTCAGCTGGCCGGTCATCGCGGTGCGGATGAAGCCGGGGGCGACGCAGTTGACGGTGATCTTGCGGCTGGCCAGTTCGGCGGCGAGGCTCTTGCTCATGCCGGTCAGCCCGGCCTTGGCCGCGCTGTAGTTCATCTGCCCGGGATTGCCGGTCGCGCCGACGACGCTGGTGATCGAGATGATCCGCCCGCCCTTCGCCTTCATCATCGGCCGGGCGGCGGCGCGCATCAGGCGGAACGCCGCCTCGAGATTGACGCGGATCACCTGGTCCCACTCCTCGTCCTTCATCCGCATGGCGAGATTGTCGCGGGTGATGCCGGCATTGTTCACCAGGATGTCGAGCCCGCCCAGCGTATCGATGGCAGCCGGGATCAGTTCCTCGACTTGCACGGTGTCGGACAGGTCGCAGGTGATCTCGACATGGTCGCCGCCGATCTCCTCGTTCAGCTGTTCGCGGAAGATGCGCAGCTTCTGCGCGTTGGAGCCGGACAGCGCCAGCCGCGCGCCCTGCCGTGCCAGAGCGTAGGCAATGGCCGAGCCGATCCCCCCGCTCGCCCCGGTGACCAGCGCGGTCTTTCCCTTCAGGCTGAACATCATGCGTTCTCCTTCGCAAAACTTTCGAGGTCGGCCATCGTCACGAGGCTGACGGTCTCGGCCTCGTTGTCGATCCGGCCGACCATCGGGCCGAGCACCTTGCCGCCAATCTCGACGAAGCGTTCCACGCCCGCCGCACGCATGGCGAGGACGCTTTCGCGCCAGCGCACCCGGCCGGTGACCTGTTCGACCAGCAGATCCTTCTCTTGCCCCGGATCGGTCACGCGCGCGGCGGTGATATTGGCATAGAGGGGCACGGTGAAGGCCGAGGGGGCGGTGTTGCCCAGCGCGATCCTCATACGCTGCGCCGCCGGTTGCATCAGCGAGCAGTGGAACGGAGCCGAAACGGGCAGTTTGATCCCACGCTTGATCCCATGATCCTTTGCCATCTCGATCGCACGTTCGATCGCCTCGGCATGGCCGGAGATGACGACTTGCGTCGGATCGTTGTCGTTGGCGACTTCGCACACCTGCCCTTCGGCGGCCGCCTCTGCCAGTGCGCTCGCCTTCTCGATATCCGCGCCGAGCAAGGCGGCCATCGCGCCGACGCCGATGGGCACGGCATCCTGCATGGCGATGCCGCGTAGGCGCAGCAGCTTGGCAGTCTCGGCCAAGGTAAAAGCGCCCGCGGCACATAGCGCGCTGTATTCGCCGAGCGAGTGACCGGCGACGCACTCGGCCTTGTCGGCGAGGGCGAGGCCGAATTCCTTTTCCAACACGCGCAGGGTGGCGATGGAATTAGCCATGATCGCGGGCTGCGCATTGGAGGTCAGCGTGAGTTCGGCTTCGGTCCCCTCCTGCATGACCGCGCTGAGTTTCTGGTTGAGCGCATCGTCGACTTCCTCGAACACCGCGCGGGCGTGGGCGCTGGCGTCGGCAAGGTCCTTGCCCATGCCGACCTTCTGACTTCCCTGGCCGGGAAAGATGAATGCTGTCATGTCTGTCTCCTCGCCGTCGCGCTTAGGCCGGGGGGCGAGCCGCCTCAAGGCCGAAGGGGACGATGCGGTTGTCCGCCATATGCCCGATCTGCGCGCGGCCAAGGTACGGGATGCCGCTCTTGTCGCACCAGAAGCGCGCGATCCCCTCGATGCTTGCCCCGAAGGGCCGGTCGTTTTCCGGCACGAGGCTGACCTCGCCCAGCCGGATCCCGGCGACATCGCCCAGATGCTGGGTGACGTGGAAGAACAACCGGTCGACCGCGTAATCGTATTCGCCCACCTCCTCGACCAGCAAGTCATGCCCGGCGAGCGAGGGCATGAATTCGGTCCCCACCAGCATGGCGAGGGTGTAGAGGTTGAAGGCGGCGGCGGGCCGCTCGCCGAGGCTCGGCTCGACCCCCTCGTCGCTGCCGCAGAACCACGCCAGCACCCGCCGGATCGCCGCGTCACCGCCCGGGCGCTTGATGTCTATCGGCATGGGTGCGTGGACCGGCCGCCCCGCCCCCGCCCGGTAGAGCGCGCCAAGCAGCGTGCCGCAGTCGGAATAGCCGAGATAGGGCTTCGCCTTCCCCGCGGCGTTCAACCCGGCGACCGCCTCCCGCGCGATCCTGTTCGAGCCGTAACCGCCCTTGGCGAACCACACCGCGTCGAACGCCGGATCGTTGGCACATTCGAGGAAGGCGGCAAGGCGGCGTGCATCCGGCCCGGCGAAATGACCGCCTTCTTCGAAACATTGCGGATGGAAGGTCAGCGCGAGTTCGGAAAATTCCGCCGCCGCCAGCGCCTCGACCGCTTCCGCATGCGTGCGCTTCAGCGGAGTGGCGGGCGCGCAGATCGCGATATTTCGCAAGGGTCTTGGCACGGCAGCGATCATGGCCGCTTGTCACGGCGCGCACAACACCATAGCCCCCGCCGCATGAGCGAATTCCCCAGCCCCGAACAGCTTCTGGCCCGCCCGTTCTTCTTCGTCGGTATCGGCGGCTCGGGCATGTTGCCGCTCGCGCAGATCCTCAAGGGACGCGGGGCCAGCGTCGCGGGATCGGATCGCAGTTTCGATCAGGGCCGCTCACCCGAGAAATTCGCCGCCCTCGAACGGCAGGGCTTCGAACTCCATCCCCAGGACGGCAGCGGCATCGTCAGCGGGGATCAGATCGTCGTCGCCTCCGCCGCGATCGAGGATACGGTGCCCGAAATCGAGCAGGCCAACGCTCTCGGCTGCCTGCGCCTGACCCGGGCGGAACTCAACTCCATCCTGTTCAACACCAGCGGGGCGGGCATCTCGGTCGCGGGCACCAGCGGCAAGTCGACCGTCACCGGCATGCTGGGCTGGATCCTGCAGGCCACCGGCCGCGCGCCGACAATCATGAACGGCGCGGTGATGAAGAACTTCGCCTCGCCCGAACGACCCTATGCCAGCAGCGTGATCGGCGGGCAGAGCCTGTTCGTCAGCGAAGTGGACGAGAGCGACGGTTCGATCGCGCTGTACAAGCCGGCGGTTGGCGTGCTGCTGAATGTCAGCCTCGATCACAAGAGCATGGACGAGTTGCGCCAGCTGTTCGGCGATTACCTCTCGCGCTGCCGCATCGCGGTGGTGAATGCCGACGATGCGGAGGCGCTGGCCCTGCTGCCCCGCGCGAACGAGGTCATCACCTTCGCGCTCGATCAGGAGAAGGCGCAGATCGGCATCGTGCCGGGCAGCATTGCCGAAGGGCCGGTACGCCAGGCGGCGATGGTCATCGACCGGCACGACGGCAGCGAGCATCCCCTGAGGCTCAACATGCCGGGGCGGCACAATCTCTCCAACGCGCTGGCGGCTATCGCCGGTGCCGCGGCGGCGGGCGTTCCGGTCGCCGCGGCGGTCGAGGCGCTCGGCGAATTCGAGGGGCTGGCCCGGCGCTTCGACATCATCGGCACCAATCACGCCGCCATTACCGTGATCGACGATTTCGGCCACAATCCCGAAAAATGCGCCGCCACCCTGCGCACCCTGCGCGCCCATCCGGGCCGGGTGCTCGCCTTCTTCCAGCCCCACGGTTACGGCCCGCTGCGGCAGATGGGCGAGGAGCTTGCGCAGACCTTCGCGCAGGAACTCGAGGCGACGGACCACGTCCTCCTGTGCGATCCCGTCTATTTCGGCGGCACCGCCGATCGCAGCGAGGGGAGCGAGCGGATCGTGCGCCTGATCGAGGCGGCCGGCGGCAATGCGGAATACATCCCGACGCGCAAGGCGGTGGAGGACCGGATCGTCAACCTCGCCGGGCCGGGCGACCGGATCGTGGTCATGGGCGCGCGCGACGACACGCT
This sequence comes from uncultured Erythrobacter sp., assembly GCA_947501005.1. GTDB lineage: Bacteria > Pseudomonadota > Alphaproteobacteria > Sphingomonadales > Sphingomonadaceae > Qipengyuania. The sequence continues at coordinate 1,424,432 of CANMTU010000001.1, forward strand.
GAGCGACTTCGCGCGCGGGCTCTACCAGCGCCTGTCCTAATGCGCGGCCTCGCCCTCGGCATCGTGGCCGAGGCCGAGGACGTTGTGCAGCAGGAAGACGAGCGCCCCGCCCAGCACCAGCCCGACGATCGCCGACCCGCCCGCGAAAGTCAGCCAGCCCAGCACGCCGCCCGCCGCGCCCGCCACTTCGGACACGCCGTGCTGGATGCCCTCGATCCAGTGTTCCGGACCGGCGATCCCGAGTTCGGCGAGGCCGTGCAGGATGATCCCGCCGCCCACCCACAGCATCGCGACAGTGCCGATCAGCGACAGCGCCGTCAGCAGCCAGGGCACGCCCTTGAGCAGGAACCGCCCGAAGGCTTGTGCCGCCTGCGAGGATTTCTCCGTCAGGTGCAGGCCGATATCGTCCAGCTTCACGATAACCGCCACCGCGCCGTACACCGCCACGGTCACCAATATCCCGACGATGGCGAGCACCGCCGCGCGCGTTACCAGGCCTTCGGCGGCGACCTCGTTCAAGGTAATGGCCATGATTTCGGCCGAGAGGATCAGGTCGGTGCGGATCGCGCCCAAGACGCGCTTCTTCTCGAACGCGGCCGGATCCTCGATCGGATCTTCCAGCGTCTCGCCATGCTTCTTGCCGCCGAGCTTTTCGAGGACCTTCTCCGCCCCTTCGTACGACAGGTACGCCCCGCCCGCCATCAGCACGAACACGATGGCCGCCGGCAGGAACTCGCTGAGCAGCAAGGCCCCGGGCAGCAGGATGAGCAGCTTGTTCTTCAAGCTGCCGAGCGTGATCTTCCAGATGATCGGCAATTCGCGCGCGGGCGACAGGCCGGTGACGTAGCTCGGCGTGACTGCCGCATCGTCGATCACCACGCCCGCCGTTTTCGTACCCGCGCGGCTCGCCGCGACGCCGATATCGTCGGCCGAGGCGGCGGCCGCGCGGGCGATTACGGAAACGTCGTCGAGTAAAGCTACCAATCCGCCGGGCATGCCGATCTCCTTCGCCCTGCCCCCTGCCCCGCCATGCGCGATGCGACAAGCCCTTGCATTCGCGCCGCACCAGGCTATGTGCGCGGTTTCCCGCCTTGGCGTGGGAAACCGAAGAAAGCCGGAGGGGCCCCGCAATCCCGCGGATCAGCCAGCGATCGGCCACATAGTGAAAGGACACAGGGCATGGCTCTATACGAGCATGTTTTCCTGGCGCGTCAGGATCTGAGCCAGGCTCAGGTCGACCAGCTCGCCCAGACTGCCACCGAAATCATCGAAGCGAACGAAGGCAAGGTCACCAAGACGGAGACCTGGGGCCTCAAGAACCTCGCCTACAAGATCGACCGCAACCGCAAGGCGCATTTCGTCATGCTCGCGATCGATGCGCCCGGCTCGGTCGTCGAGGAGCTCGAGCGGCAGACGCGCATCAACGAAGACGTCATCCGCTACATGACCATCCGCGTCGAGGAGCACGAGGAAGGCCTCAGCGCGATGATGCGCAAGAACGAGCGCGATACCAAGAAGCGCCGCGACCGTGAGGAGCGTAACTGATGGCCCGTCCGTTTTTCCGCCGCCGCAAGTCCTGCCCGTTCTCGGGCAAGAACGCGCCGCAGATCGATTACAAGGATGTGCGCCTGCTGCAGGGCTTCATGTCCGAACGCGGCAAGATCGTGCCGTCCCGCATCACCGCCGTCAGCGCGAAGAAGCAGCGTGAACTCGCCAAGGCGATCAAGCGTGCGCGCCACATCGGCCTCCTTCCGTATATCGTGAAGTAAGGAGAAGACCCCATGGATATCATTCTCCTCCAGCGCATCGAGAAGCTCGGCACGATCGGTGACGTCGTCACCGTGAAGGACGGCTATGCCCGTAACTTCCTGCTGCCGCAGAAGAAGGCCCTTCGCGCCAACGAGTCGAACCGCAAGGTGTTCGAAGCCAATCGCGACCGCCTCGAAAAGGAAAACGCGGAACGTCGCGGCGAAGCCGAGACGGCTGGCGAGAAGGTCGACGGCGTCGAGGTGGTGCTGATCCGCGCCTCGTCGAACACCGGCCAGCTCTACGGTTCGGTCAATGTGCGCGACATCGTCGCCGCGCTGGCCGACAAGGGCCATGAGATCGACAAGAAGCAGGTCATCATGGGCAACCCGATCAAGGAAATCGGGATGCACGACGTGCGCGTCGACCTGCACCCCGAGGTGTCGATCACGATCAAGGCCAATGTCGCCCGCTCGGACGACGAAGCCGAATTGCAGCGTCAGGGCGTCGACGTGATGGCCCAGATGTTCGAGGACGATCGGACCGCCGAAGGCGGCTCGGGCTTCACCGAAGCCGTCGATCCGACGCTGGAGCCGGGCGAGATCCCCTCCGACATGCTCGAGGACGGTCTCAGCACCGAGGACGGCACGAGCCAGCGCGAAGCGTTGATCGATGCCACCGCGCCGGGCCACGATCAGGGCTGACAGCGCCCCGAACCTGATGCAGAAGGGCGCGGCGGCTTCGGCTCCCGCGCCCTTTTCGTAACCAGCGCCCGGATATGGCAACGTGCCGGGCCAGACCTCAACCTGCGATGGGAAGCACGGCCTTGGAAACGATCGACCAGATCCTCGACAAACTCGAAAGCGTCTACGATGCCGCCGTCCGCCGCCTGCGCGACGACGTCATCGCCTATGGCCGCGAACGCGAAGTGCCCACCGCCGAGCGCCGCAGGGACGGCAGCTACGCCTATCCCGAACTGCGCCTACGGTATCGCGGCGGGGAAGAACCAACCGGCCGCCGCCGCGCCTTCGGCCGCCTCAACGCACCCGGGCTGTACACCACCACCGTCACCCGCCCCGCCCTGTTCCGCGACTATTTGCGCGAACAGATCGAACTCATCCAGAGCAATTACGAGATCGAAGTCGAGGTCGGGTCCTCGACCCAGGAGATCCCCTTTCCCTATGTCCTCGACGGGGCGGCGGGGGCGGAACTCGCCGGCGTCGATCCGAACGAGATCGCCCGCTATTTCCCCTCGACCGAACTGGCCGACATCGGCGACGAACTGGCCGACGGGATCGAGCTCGACAATCCCGAGGCGCCGATCCCCCTGTCGCTGTTCGACGGGTTGCGGACCGATTTCAGCCTCGCTCGCCTCGCCCATTACACAGGCACCGATCCGCGGCATTTCCAGCGCTTCATCCTGTTTACCAACTATCACCGCTATGTCGATGAATTCGTTGATTGGGCAGGCACGCAGCTTGGCGCCAACGGCTGTTCCGCGCTCGCCGGCGCCGGGGGCATGTGGCTGACCGAGCAGACCGAGAATGCGCGCAAGCAATTGAGCGACACGGCATGGCGGCGCCACCAGATGCCCGCCTATCACCTCGTCGGCGAAGGGCGCGGCGGGATCACGCTGGTCAATATCGGCGTCGGCCCGTCCAACGCAAAGACCATTTGCGACCATCTTGCCGTCCTGCGGCCAGAGGCGTGGTTGATGATCGGCCATTGCGGCGGCCTGCGCCCGAGCCAGAAGATCGGCGACTACGTCCTCGCCCACGCCTATCTGCGTGACGATCACGTGCTCGACCCGGTGCTGCCCCCCGAAATCCCCCTTCCGGCGATCGCCGAGGTGCAGCAGGCGCTGGCCGCCGCCGCCGAGGAAGTCTCGGGCGCGCATGGCAGCGACCTCAAGAAGCGGCTGCGCACCGGCACCGTCGTCACCACCGACGATCGCAATTGGGAGCTTCGCTACACCCAGTCCGCCCGCCGCCTGTCCTTGAGCCGCGCGGTCGGCATCGACATGGAAAGCGCGACCATCGCCGCGCAGGGCTATCGCTTCCGTGTCCCCTACGGCACATTGCTTTGCGTCAGCGACAAACCGCTGCATGGCGAGATCAAGCTGCCGGGTCAGGCGAACAAGTTCTACGAGGAGGCCATCGCCGCGCACTTGCAGATCGGCGTCACCACCTGCCGCCTTCTGCGCGAGGAAGGCATGCGCCTGCACAGCCGCAAGCTGCGCGCATTCAACGAGCCGCCGTTCCGCTGAAACGCCTCGCCCTGCCTGGCGCACAGGTGCGGCACATAGTGGCGGCCGATCCTTTCAGTCAGAAAGGAGATTTGTTCATGTCCGTTTCCCTCAAGCCGCTGTCCCAGCAAACGATCGTCATCACCGGAGCTTCGTCGGGCATCGGTCTCGCCACGGCCCGCCGCGCCGCCCGCAAGGGTGCGAAGGTCGTGCTCGTTTCGCGAAACGGAGAGGCGCTGGCCGAAGCGGTCGCGCAGATCGAGGCCGATGGCGGCAAGGCGGCGTGGATCGCCGCCGACGTCTCCGAATACGATTACGCCGAGAAGGTCGGCGCGAAGGCACAGGAGGCGTTCGGCGGTTTTGACACCTGGGTAAACGACGCGGCCTCCTCCCTCTACGCCCGGCTCGAAGAAGTTTCGGAGAAGGAACACAAGCAGGTGTTCGATACCGGCTATTTCGGCACCGTCGCCGGGGCGCTCTATGCTGCGAAGGAATTGCGCAAGCGCGGCGGCGGGGCGATCATCAATGTTGGCTCCGTCCTGTCGGAACGGGCGGTACCGATCCAGGGCACCTATTGCGCGATGAAGCACGCCGTCCTCGGCTTCACCGAGGCACTGCGCATGGAACTGGCGGAGGAGAAGACCGGCATTTCCGTTACCCTGATCAAACCGAACGGGATCGACACGCCCTATCCCGAACACGCCCGGAACAAGATGGACCGGCCTGCCTCCATTCCGCCGGTAATCTACGATCCGGAACTGGTGGCGGAAGCGATCTGCTTCGCTTGCGAAACCCCACGCCGCGAATTGCTCGTCGGCGGACAGGGATACATGCTGACCAAGTTCGGCAATCTGTTTCCCGGCACATTCGACAAGGTGATGGAGAAGTTCTTCATGGAACCCGCTCAGTCGAGCAAGACCCCGCCGGAAACCGGCACGAAGGACAACCTGTTCGAACACCGCAAGGATGGCCGGGTGCATTCCAACCAGAACAATTTCGTGCGCAAGAGCAGCCTTGCCCTGAAGGCGCAGATGTATCCAGTCGCCGCAGGAGCGATCGGGCTTGCCGCAGCGGCAGTGACCGGGTTGCTGATGAAGGGGTCGCGGCGCCGGTGACGCGGGCGGCCTAGCCGTTGCCCTTGGTCTTGGTCTTGCCGTCCTTCGCCTTGGCCGCGATGAATTCGATGATCTGACCGGCGATATCCTTGCCGGTCGCATTCTCGATCCCTTCGAGGCCGGGCGAGGAGTTGACCTCCATGATCACGGGGCCGTGATTGCTGCGCAGCATGTCGACCCCGCAGACGTTCAGCCCCATATGCTTTGCCGCGCGCACGGCGGTGGAGCGTTCCTCGGGCGTGATCTTGATGACCTGCGCGCTGCCGCCGCGGTGGAGGTTGCTGCGGAAATCGTCGGGCGCGCCGGTGCGCTTCATTGCGGCGACGACTTTCCCGCCGATCACCAGCACGCGAATGTCGGTCCCGCCGGCTTCGTTGATGAACTCCTGCACCAGGATGTTGACGTTGGCACCGCGAAACGCCTCGATCACCGATTTGGCACTGCTCATCGTTTCGGCAAGGACGACGCCGATGCCCTGCGTCCCCTCCAGCAGTTTGATGACCACCGGCGGCCCGTTGACGGCGCGGATGATCTCTTCGGTCTGCTTGGGATCGTGGGCGAAGGCGGTGAGCGGCAGGCCGAGCCCGTATTTCGCCAGGATCTGCATGCTGCGCAGCTTGTCACGACTGCGGCCGATGGCGACGCTCTCGTTCAGGGGCCAGCATCCGCGCATCTCGAACTGGCGCAGGATGGCGAGGCCGTAATTGGTGATCGAAGCGCCGATCCGCGGGATGACCGCATCGTAGCCGGTCGCCGGTTCGCCGTTGTAGAACACCTGCGGGCGATGGCTGGCGATATGGACGGTGCAGCGCAGAGTGTTGAGAATGTCGAAATCGTGCCCCCGCTCCTCCGCCGCCTGTTTGAGGCGCCTGTGCGAATAGAGATTCGCATTGCGCGCGAGCATCGCGATTTTCATGCGGAAATCCTTACGGTACGTGTCCTTCGACGACCGGGTTTTCCGGAGTCTGCAACCATGAGTGGCCGCTATCCACGAAGAACCGGCGACGCAAGTAAGACCGCCCGATCAGCATCGGAAAGCGCATGTCGCTCCGGTCGGCGAGGCTTATTTCGGCCCGGTGCTCGACATCGCCGATGCGCAGCGGAGTCTTGACGATGAAACGCGTCTGCCGGTCACCGTTGGAGCTGGTGATGGTGCGCTTGTCGACATGCACCGCCTCGCAGATCTGGCGCACGTGCTGCCGCTCGAAATCGACTGCGAAACGGACGTATTTCAGCCCGTCCCGCTCGAATTGTTCGAGGACCGTTCCGTGCAGCGAAGTCGTCCGCGCGCCGGTGTCGATCTTGGCGGGCACGCCGCCCAGGCCAAGCTCGGGCAGGTGAACCAGTTCCCGCCAACCGACGACCGGCAGCGCCTTGCGCGGGCTTACCACCCGGCCTTTTCGCCCTTGTTCTGCCGTTCGAGCCACTGCATCAGCGGCGCGAAATATTCCAGCATCGGCTTGGCGCTCATCTCGCGCGTTCCGGTGAACGCCTCCAGCGCCTCGGGCCAGGGTTCGGATGCGCCCATTTCCAGCATCGCGTTGAGTTTCTCGCCCACTTCCTCGTTGCCGTAGAACGAGCAGCGGTGAAGCGGCCCCGTCCACCCCGCCTGTTCGCACGCCGCCTTGTAGAATTGGAACTGCAGGATGCGCGCGAGGAAATAGCGGGTGTAGGGCGTGTTGCCGGGAATGTGATATTTCGCGCCCGGATCGAAGGCATCGGCCGGCCGCTCGACCGGCGGGGTGATGCCCTGGTATTCGCGCTTCAGATCGACCCATGCCTTGTTGTAGGCATCTTGGCTGATCGACCCGTCGAACACGCCCCAGCGCCATTTGTCGATCAGCAGGCCGAAGGGCAGGAAGGCGACCTTGTCCATCGCCTGGCGCAGCAGCAGGCCGATATCCTTGTCGGCACTGGGCACGTTCGCCCGGTCGAGCAGGCCGATCTGGACGAGATATTCCGGCGTGATCGACAGCGCGACGAAATCGCCGATCGCCTCGTGGAACCCGTCATTCGCGCCGTTGAGGTAGAAATACGGCTGTTCCTTATAGGCGCGCTGATAGTAATTGTGGCCGAGTTCGTGATGGATCGTCACGAAATCGTCGGCATTCACCTTGATGCACATCTTGATGCGGATATCGTCCTTGTTGTCGATATCCCAGGCCGAGGCATGGCAGACCACCTCGCGGTCGGCCGGTTTGGTGAACAGGCTGCGTTCGTAGAAGGTTTCCGGCAGCGGCTTGAAACCAAGCGAGGAATAGAAGCCCTCGCCGGTCTTCACCATATCGAGCGGGGTCTTGTTCTGCGCCGCGAGCAGTTCGCCGATGTCGTAGCCGAGCTCGCCCGAGCCGGCGGGGGCGACCAGCGGATAGATATTGCCCCATTCCTGCGCCCACATATTGCCCAGCAGGTCGGCGCGGATCGGGCCGGTGCGCGGCTGCACCGCGTCGCCATATTTCTCGTTCAGCTTCTTGCGGACATAGGTGTGCAGCGCGACGTAGAGCGGCTTGGTTTCCTGCCACAACCGCTCCGTCATGGTGGTGAAGTCGTCGGCGCTCATGTCGTAGCCCGAACGCCACATCACCCCGGTATCGTCGAAGCCCAGTTCCTGCGAGCCTTCGTTCGCGATGCCGACCATGCGGGCATAGTCGCCCTTCATCGGCGCGCCGACATTGTCGTGCCAGCTTTCCCACATCTCGGCATATTCGGCCGGCGTATGGTCGAGATTGCCCATCTCGGCCTCGATATCGCTGCCATTGATCGGCTTGCCGTTGAGCGTGCCCTGCCCCTTGCCGTAATCGCTCGAAAGCTTGGTCGCGATCTGGTTGAGTTCGTCCGCCGCGTTCGGCGTGGTCGGCGCGGGCAGGACGAGGCCGTTGCGCATGATCGCAAGCTTGCGCGCGACATCGGGATCGAGACCCTGTACATCGTTGAAGCGCGCGGCGGCGAGCGCATAGGCCACGCTCTTTTCCGTGCCGACGGCATTGATCCGCGCAGCCATCGCGTCGGTATCGGGGGTGATGTAGGTGTAGTTCACCCAGTTCACCTTGCTCGCCTCGACCGAATAGTCGAACATGTCCTTTTCGGCAGCGGCGACGAATTGCGCGGCGCCCGCCGGGGTGAGCGGATATTCCGCGATCGCTTCCTGCGCCGGCGGCGGCGCATCCTGCGCGGCGGCAGGCGCAGAGGCGAGCGCGATGGCGAGCGCGGAAAGCGCGGTTGCGGTAAGTTTCATAAGAACCCTCGACCCATTGTCGTTACACTTGCGACCGGACTGCACCCGCCGACGCGGTTAATCAAGTCGGTTCGCCGAGCCAGTCCGCCATCGCCTGCCCCAGATCGGGCTTGGTGACGCTGCCCATATGGGTGCCGGGCACTTCGACATATTTGGCATAGGGGAGTAACGACGCCAGATCCTCGGCGCTGCCATTGTCTTGGTCCGCGTCACCGCAGACGACAAGCGTGGGCAATCGGACATTCGCGAGGTCCGCCGGATCGAGATCGGGGATCGTATCGAGCAGCAGGCGGGCGGCGATCCGGTCGGTCCCCTGCGACTTGAGGAACTGCATCGAGAAATAGGCCGGATCGCTTCTCTCGATCGCGTCGAATTCGTCGATCACGCGCTTGAAGAAAGCGCTGCGCCCGGTCCAGTCGGCCAGGCCCGCCGTGCCCATTCCCCCTACGATCAGGCGCGCGGGGCGCACGATCCCATGCGCCGTGGCATGCAACGCAGTCCGCGCGCCCAGCGAGAAGCCGCCAAGGTCGTAGGCGTCGAGCGAGAGGTGGTCGACCAGCGCCGCGACATCGCGCACCAGCACGTTGGGGGGATAGCGCGCCGGCTCGTGCGGTGCCTCGCTTTCCCCGTGAACCCGGAAATCCGGCATCAGCACCTCATAGCCCGCGGCGGCGATCCGCTCCGCATGACCGAACTTGATCCAGTTCATCGCGGCACTGGAAAACAGGCCATGCAGCAGCACGATCGGCCGCCCCTGCCCCATCCGGTGCAGCGCCAGCCGCGTCCCGTCGAAGCTTTCGAAGAATGTGGTTTCAACCGTCATGCCAATCCTATCGGTAGAAGCAGGTGACGCCGGCAAAGACCGACAGGAGCGGGGCGGCGTCAGCATCGCTCTCGACGAACCCGCCGAGCCTGCCGCCATCGGCCGCCCGGAAGGCGATCTCGTGTTCCAGCGTGCTGTCGACGCGTTGTGCCCCGGCGCGGGCGCGAAGCTGCGCCAGATCGGCGGCGGACAGATCGCTGCCGCCGGCGCCGGTGAAGGCCGTGCCTTCCGCCATCGTCGCGACATAGCCGACGAAGCGTTCGTCCCGCAGATTGATCTGGATGGTGCCGAAATCGGCGGCGGTCACGGGGCCGGCGCCGCATTCCTGATCCGTTCCGGTCCTCGGTTGGCCGAGCACGTTCGAGACGGCAGCCATGACTGTCGCCTCGCTGTCCCCGAACCGCAGCGGGATCGCCTCGCGCGGACCTGGCCCCTGATCCGCGATCGTCAGCCCGTCGCCGCGCAGGGCGAAAGCGACGCTGCTGCGCCCGCGCGAGGCGGCGTCGGGGGCCGGCGTGACCTTTTCCGTCGGCATTGCGAACGAGGCCGCATCGCCCTCTGCCGTACCGCCGCCCCCGCAGGCGGACAGGCACAGGCAGGCGGCGAGCAGGCCGGGCAAGCGGCGCGGGATCATCCCTTCTTCAGGCACTCACGCCCGAGAAGCTCGGCAATTTGCACCGCATTGAGAGCTGCACCCTTGCGCAGATTGTCGGAGACGCACCACAGCACGATGCCGTTATCGACCGTCGGATCCTCACGCACGCGGCTGATATAGGTCGCGCTGTCGCCCGCCGCCTCGACCGGGGTGATGTATCCGCCGTCCTCGCGCTTGTCGACCAGCATGCAGCCGGGCGCCTCGCGCAGGATGTCCTGCGCCTGTTCGGCGGAGATCTCGTCCTCGAACTCGATATTCACCGCCTCGGAATGGCCGACGAACACCGGCACCCGCACGCAGGTGGCGGACAGCTTGATCTTGGGATCGAGGATCTTTTTCGTCTCGACCACCATCTTCCACTCTTCCTTGGTCGATCCATCGTCGAGGAAGACGTCGATATGCGGGATGACGTTGAAGGCGATCTGCTTGGTGAACTTCACCGCCTCGGTCTGGTCGCCGACGAAGATGCCGCGGCTCTGTTCGAACAGCTCGTCCATCCCCGCCTTGCCCGCGCCCGACACCGATTGGTAGGTCGAGACCACGACGCGCTTGATCCGCGCCGCATCGTGCAGCGGCTTGAGCGCGACGACGAGCTGCGCGGTCGAGCAATTGGGATTGGCAATGATGTTGCGCTTTGCGTAATCGTGAATCGCCTCCGGGTTCACCTCCGGCACGATCAGCGGCACGTCCGGCTCCATCCGGTAGAGCGAGGAATTGTCGATCACCACGCAGCCCGCCGCGGCAGCCTTGGGCGCATATTCCTTGGCCGCGGCGCTGCCGGCGGCGAACAGCGCGATGTCCCACCCCGCCCAGTCGAAATGCTCGATATTGCGGCATTTCAGCATCTTGCCGCTGTCGCCGTATTCGACTTCGGTGCCGTGGCTGCGCGAACTGGCGACCGCGGCCACCTCGTCCACCGGAAATTCGCGCTCTGCCAAGATCTGCATGATCTCGCGCCCGACATTGCCCGTCGCGCCGACGACTACTACCCGATAACCCAATGCATATCTCCGATCTGCTGCCCGCATTCACATAAGAAGGCGCGGGCGAGGCGCAACGTCATTCCGGCTTGGCGAGGGACAAGCCCTACTCCGGCGGGGTCACCCCATTCGCCTCGAGAAAGCGGAACACCGTGTTGTAGCGGTGCGGCGAGATGTTCTCGCCCGAAACGCGGTGGGTGTAGCCGGGATAGAGCATCATCTCGAACGGCACGTTGGCTTCCTGCATCGCCGCGATGACCGCGGTCGCATTCTCGAACACGACATTGTCGTCGGCCATGCCGTGAATGATCAGCAGCGGGTCCTCGATCGCGCCCGCCTGGGGCAGGACCGAAGCGGCGGCATAGGCTTCGCCATCCGTCTGCGGCGTGCCCATGTAGCGTTCGGTATAATGGGTGTCGTACAATTCCCAGCGGGTGACCGGCGCGCCGCTGATCCCGGCGGCGTAGAGCCCTGGATCGGCCTGCAACTGCTTCAATGTCATGTAGCCGCCGTAGGACCATCCATCGATGGCGATCTTGACGGGATCGACGAAAGGCAGCGTTTTCAGATACTCCGCCCCCGCCTTCTGGTCGCGCACCTCGGCGCCGCCCATCGCGCGATAAATCGGCTGCTCGAACGCGACGCCGCGATTGGCGCTGCCGCGATTGTCGAGCGCGAACCAGATATAGCCCTTGTCGACGATCGCCTGCCGCAGCGCGCCGTCCCACCCCTTGGTGACTGTCTGCGGCCCGGGCCCGCCATAGTGGTAGAAATAGACCGGGTAGCGCTTGCCTGCCTCAAGCTCCGGCGTGACCATCTCCCAATGCAGCGTGGTGCCGTCCTCCGCCGGGATCGTGCCGTATTGCGTCGGGCGGTGGCTGGCGAGGAACGGGGCGTAGGGATGATCGGCATCCACCTGGTTCTCCTCGATCCAGGTCAGGCGGTTGCCCTGCTGATCGGCAATGTAACTTTGCGGCGGCTGCTTGTCGGCGGAACGGGAGACAAGCAACGTCTGGCCCTCCGAGTCCATGCTGGCGGCATTGACGAAAGCGGGATCGGTCAAGCGCGTGACCTGTGCCGGGTTCGCGAGGTCGAACGAATAGACCTGCTGCGCCAGCACATCGTCCTTCGTCGCCTGGAAGAACACGCGCCCCGCCTGTTGATCCACCCCGACGAGGCGGGTCACCACCCATTCGCCTTTCGTAAGCTGCGTCCACCTACCATTCGCATAGCGATAGAGGTGGCCGAACCCGTCTCGTTCCGACCACCAGATGAGAGAAACGTCGTCCAACCACTTGTAATTGTTGGACAGGTTGATCCAGTAATCCGGCACCGCCGCATTCTCGGTGAACAGCACCTCGCTGCGTCCGGTCGCCGGATCGACCTTCAGCATGTCGAGCTTGGTCTGGCCGCGGTCCTGTCGCTGAACGTAAAGCGCGCTGCCGTCGGGCGCCCAGTCGACCCGGGCGAGGTAGATGTCGGGATCGTCGCCCAGATCGACCTTGACCCGCGCACCGCCATCGGGGTTCATCACATAAAGTTCGACGCGCGCGTTGGGGCTGCCCGCCACGGGATAGCGCTGCTCGAACACTTGAGTGCCGGTCGCCCCGATCGCGGCGCGGGTGACGATGCCGACGCCGCTCTCGTCGAACCGTTCGACCGCGATGCGCTGATCGTTTGGCCCCCACCAATAGCCGGTCAGCCGGTCCATTTCCTCCTGCGCGACGAACTCCGCCTCGCCCCAGCGGATGGCCTCGCCGCTTTCCTCCGGCGTGATGGGCTGCGCGTTCCCGCCGACGCCGCCGACATAAAGCCGCCCGTCCCGCACGAAGGAGACGTAGCGCCCGGTGCTGCTGAGCGCGGGGTTTAGCTCGCTTTCCTCCGTATCGGTCAGCCTTAGGACCTCACCGCCGAGCCGGGCAAGGTAGAGATCGCCGTCGAGCGGGACAAGCACGCCAGACCCGTCCTGCGCCCATTGGTAGTCGATAATGCCCTTGAGGCTGCCCACCCGCGCCCGCTCGCGCTGCATCTTCTCGGCCTCGGACAGTTCGCGGCCCGAGCCGATCTGCTCGCTGTCGACCAGCATCGCCCATTCGTTCGTCTGCCGGTCGTAAGCCCATAGATCATAACGTTCGCGGTCGTCCGCCCGGTTGCGCAGCAATGTGAGGTAGCGCCCGTCCGGCGACAGTTTTGGCTGGCGCGGCGTCGGCCCGTCGAGCGAGGGGGATGCGAACACGCGTTCGAAGGTCAGGTCCATGCCGGCGCTTTCCTTTTGTGCTGTATGATGATCCGCCAGAGCGGGCGCGGACAGGCAGGTGCCGAGGGCAAGAACTGCGGCAAAAGTAAGCGACCTCATCGTCTCTCCGAAACTGGCGCCGGGCAATCCCGCCGGCAATGCTTGCCCGGTTCCTCGCAAGCGCTGGCGGCGAAAGCAAGGGCGTATGGTGGTTCGGGTTCGCGCGAGGATCATGGCCGATCGGCAAGGTCCGGCGGTGGCGATGCGGCTGCGGCATACCGGTCGGGGGGTCTACAGGTCGGCGTTTCCCTATTCCCATCAGGTCCCACGCAAAAAGGGCGGCTCCCGTAACCGGGGCCGCCCTTTGCCGAAATTCATCGCTCTGAAGGCGAGTTTACGCCTTGGGCGCGTTCTCGCGGCGTTCGGCGATGCGCGCGCGCTTGCCGGTGCGGCCGCGCAGGTAATAGAGCTTCGCACGGCGCACGATGCCGCGACGCACCACGCTGATGCTGTCGACGATGGGCGAGTAAAGCGGGAACACACGCTCCACACCTTCGCCGAAGCTCAGCTTGCGCACGGTGAAATTGCTGCCCATGCCGCGGTTCGAGCGGGCAATGACGACGCCTTCGAAGTTCTGCACACGCTCGCGGTTGCCTTCGATGACCTTCACGCCGACGCGCACGGTGTCGCCCGCGCGGAATTCGGGAATGTCCTTGCCGAGATTGGAGATCGCCTCGGCTTCGAGTGTCTGGATCAGGTTCATGGCCTGCGTTCTTTCGTTTCGTGCCGCGCGCCAGAGGCAGGCTGGTCCCGAGCGCCGACATGGCGCTCCCAAAGGTCCGGCCTGCGTAACCGTGTGTCGTCCTCGCTGCGTCGCTTGCGCCACGCCGCGATTTTCGCATGATCCCCCGATCGCAGCACTTCGGGGATCGTGCGCCCTTCCCATTCCTGAGGTCGGGTGTATTGCGGGTATTCGAGCAAGCCGTCCTCGAACGACTCCTCGTGCCCGCTGGAAGGCGCGCCCATTACGCCGGGAAGCAGCCGAATGCAAGCATCGAGAATGGCCATCGCGGCAGGTTCCCCGCCGGAAAGAACGATGTCGGCCAGGCTCACCTGCTCGATCTCGGGATAGGCCTCGAAAATACGCTCGTCAAAGCCTTCGAAGCGGCCGCACAGGATGGCGACACCGGGGCCGGCGGCGATCTCGCGGATGCGGGCCTGGGTGATGGGGCTGCCGCGCGGCGTCATGGCGAGGATTGGCCTTGGCGCGACCGCGGCATCCGTCCGTTCCGGGTCTGTCGGAGTATGACCGGTTTCTCGCGCCGTTTGCCCTTCGACAGGCTCAGACAGTGCAGGGGAAAGGGCGCGCCCTTCGATATGCTCGAGCGCCCGGGCCAACACATCCGCCTTCAGCACCATCCCCGCCCCGCCGCCCGCCGGCGTATCGTCGACCGTCCGGTGCTTGTCAGTGGCGAAGTCGCGCAGTTGGACCGGTTCGCACGACCAATCCCCCCGCTCAAGCGCCCGCCCCGCCAGCGACACGCCGAGCGGTCCGGGAAACATTTCCGGGTAGAGGGTAAGGATGGTCGCGGCAAAGGTCATGTTCGCTCGCCCCATAGCCCATGTGCTCTCCCCGCGAACCGGGAAAGTGGCGTCATGTGCGAAATGCCATCGTAGGTCCATGCGATCGGGGAAAGGTCGCTGACTGCACCTCTGCTACCCGACCTCATGAACGCGCAGCAATTCGGCAACCGGACGGCATCCCGCGCGTTACCCCCGCCATGACCGACGCACCCGACGACTGCATCATCATCGGCGCCGGCCCCGCCGGGTTGACCGCCGCCATCTATCTGGCGCGCTTCCATCTTTCCATCCGCATGTTCGATTGCGGCACGAGCCGGGCGAGCTGGATTCCGACCAGCCATAACCATGCCGGCTTTCCCGATGGCATCAACGGCAATGAACTGCTCGATCGGATGCGCGAGCAGGCCGCGAGATACGGCGCCCTGCGCGAACCCCGGAAGGTCACCGAACTTGCGAAGGACGGTGAGACATTCCGCGTAATCTGCGAAAACGAAACATTTTCCGCTCGCACCGTCCTTCTCGCCACCGGCGTCGTCAATCACCAGCCCGAGGGCATGGACCCTGCCCTGCACGAGGAGGCCCTGGGGCGTGGCCTGCTGCGCTATTGCCCGATCTGCGACGGCTACGAGGTGACGGACAGGAAAGTGGCGGTCATCGGGACCAGCGATCATGGAACGGCCGAAGCGCAATTCCTGCGCGGCTACACCGCCGACCTCACCCTCATCAGCCCGCATGGCGACCACGATTTGGACGAGACCTGCTCGGCCCAGCTCGAAGAAGCGGGCATCGCACGGATTGCCGGCCCCTGCGGCAATTTCGCCATCGAAGACGGGCGGCTCGCCTTCGACACGGGAGATGGGCGGATGGCATTCGACAGCGTCTATCCCGCGCTCGGCTCCACCATCCGCTCCGAACTCGCGCAGGCCTGCGGGGCGAAGACGACCGGTGAAGGCTGCATCGAGGTCGGCGAACATCTGGAGACCAGCGTGCCCGGCCTGTTTGCCGCGGGTGATGTCGTGGTCGGCCTCGACCAGATCAGCCATGCCATGGGGCAGGCCGGGGTTGCCGCAACCGCTATTCGCAATCGCCTTGCCGAGGACAGGCCCCTGCGGCGCTGATCAGTCGACGAAATCCGCATTCAGCACGAGGCGCTCGGCATTCCATCCGGGCACGGCCTGTTCGGTCAGCGGGACCATGAAGCGTTTGCCGTCCGGCCGTTCGATCTCGATGATCTCGGTCGCTCCGAAATGTTCGACCGCGCAGACCCGGCCGACCGGATCGCCGGCATCGGTCTCCACCGGTAGTTCGAGCAGGTCGGAATAGTAGAACTCGCCTGCTTCGAGCGGCGGGAGGGCATCGCGCGCGACGGTCAGCACGGTGCCGCGCAGGGCCTCGGCAGCGGTCCGGTCGGCAACTTCCGCGAACCGTGCGACCGCCCCGCCCTTGTTGTCGCCGCGCAGCTTGACGAGGGTCAGCGCGCCGTCGTTGAAACGCGCATGGGCCTTCAGAGCATCGAGCCCCTCGCCCAGAAGCTTCAGACGGACCTCGCCCGCCACGCCGTGCGCACCGGTGACGGCGGCGAGCGTGACGGGCTTGTCCGACATGGAAGGCGCTTAGCCCTCGGACTTTTCTTCGAGTGCTTCCTCGACCACGGCTTCGC
This sequence comes from uncultured Erythrobacter sp., assembly GCA_947501005.1. Classification (GTDB taxonomy): domain Bacteria; phylum Pseudomonadota; class Alphaproteobacteria; order Sphingomonadales; family Sphingomonadaceae; genus Qipengyuania. Next base: position 1,440,711 of record CANMTU010000001.1, read on the forward strand.
TGCCCTCGGCCGGTTCCTCGCTGCTTTCCGCAGTGGTTTCGGACGTGGCCGCCGAAGCTTCGGCCTTGGCGGCCTCTTCCGCTTCGCGGCGTTCGGTTTCCTTGGTGGCCTTTTCCTCGGCGCGTTCCTTGGCGGCTTCGCCCGGTTCGCCCTTGGTCGGGTTGTTACGGGCCGCACGCTCGCGAATGCCGGCGGCGTCGAGGAACCGGGCCACGCGGTCCGACGGCTGCGCACCGACCGAGAGCCAGTGACGTGCACGGTCCTCGTTCAGCTGGACGCGCTTCTCGTCGTCCTTGGCGAGAAGCGGGTTGTACGTGCCGATCTGCTCGAGATACTTGCCGTCGCGCGGGGACCGGCTGTCGGCGGCCACGATGCGATAATAGGGGCGCTTCTTGGCGCCGCCACGGGACAGACGAATTGCAATTGCCATATGAGATTACCTTTCTGAATTAGATACCTGAAATCATTTCTTGTCGAGCAGGTCGCGCAGCTCGGGCGGCAGGGTATCGGGATCGACCGACGGACCCTTTCCGCCGCCGCCACTGCCAAGCCCCGGCAGACCGCCCATCGGCCCCGGACCGCCTGGCCCGCCAAGCCCAGGCATCGCGGCGCCGAGGCCGCCCTTGCCGAACAGCGCGCCAAGGCCCTTCAATCCGCCCATCTTCTTGATCTGCTTCATGGCCTTGGCCATTTCCTGGTGCATCTTGAGCACCTTGTTCACATCCTGAACCTCGGTGCCTGAACCCGCCGCCACGCGCTTCTTGCGCTTGGCGTTGAGCAGCTTGGGCAGTTTGCGTTCCTTCGCCGTCATCGATGAGATGATCGCGTCCATCCGCAGCAGGAGCTTGTCGTCCATCCCGCTCGCCTGCATGGCGGCCTTGGCCTTCTTCATGCCCGGCATCATCCCTGCGAGCGCGCCGATCCCGCCCATGTTCTGCATCTGCTTCAATTGCATGCGCAGATCGTCGAGATCGAACTCGCCCTTCGCCATCTTCCTGGCGAGGGCTTCGGCCTCTTCCTCCTTGATGCTGGAGGCGGCGCGTTCGACCAGGCTGACCACGTCGCCCATGCCGAGGATGCGGCCCGCCACGCGCTTGGGATCGAACACTTCGAGCGCGTCGAGCTTTTCACCAGTGCCGGCGAACTTGATCGGCTTGCCGGTGACGTAGCGCATCGACAGCGCCGCGCCGCCGCGCGCATCGCCGTCCATCCGGGTGAGCACGACGCCGGTAAGCGGAACCTCCCCGGTAAAGCTCTGCGCGACGTTCACCGCGTCCTGCCCGGTCAGGCTGTCGACCACCAGCAGCACTTCGGTGGGGGTGGAGACGCTGGCGATGGCCTTCATCTCGGTCATCAGCGCCTCGTCGACATGCAGGCGGCCGGCGGTGTCGAGCAGCAGCACGTCGGCTGATTGCAACCGCGCCGCCTCCATCGCGCGGCGGGCGATGTCGACCGGCTGCTGTCCCGGAATGATCGGCAGGGTCGCGACGCTCGTCTGTTCGCCCAGCACCGCCAGCTGTTCCTGAGCGGCCGGGCGATTGACGTCGAGCGAGGCCATCAGCGCCTTCTTGCCCTGCTTCTCGCGCAGCATCCTTGCAAGCTTTGCCGTCGTCGTGGTCTTGCCCGAGCCTTGCAGGCCGACCATCATCACCACGACCGGCGGGCGCGCGTTAAGGTTCAGCCCCTCGGGCGGTGCATCCGGATCCTCGCCGCCGAGCATGGCGACGAGTTCGTCGTTGACGATCTTGACCACCTGCTGACCCGGCGTGACCGAGCGCAGCACGTCCTGCCCGATGGCCTTTGCCGTGACCGCATCGATGAAACGGCGCACGACCGGCAGCGCGACATCGGCCTCGAGCAGCGCGATCCGCACTTCGCGCATCGCCTCGCGCACATCGCCTTCGGAGAGCGCGCCGCGGCCCTTGAGCTTGTCGAAGACGTTGCCGAGCCGGTCGGACAGATTGTCGAACATGATCGTTCTCCTCCTTGCCGAGCCGCCATCGACCCGTCGAAACGCGAAAAACGCCGGCGGACGAGAACTCGTCGGCCAGCGTGGGGCAGCGCCCCTGTGATCCCAAACTGTCGCCCGGGTGTGGTGGAAGCAGGCCGCGGCCGTCGCCGCGACCTGCTACCATCAGACCCGAAATCTTGCAAAATGGTGGAGCCTAGCGGGATCGAACCGCTGACCTCTACAATGCCATTGTAGCGCTCTCCCAGCTGAGCTAAGGCCCCGTGCCATTTCGTCATCGGCACACCCTGGGAGGCGTGCCCGTCTGCGGAGGCGCCGTTTATGCAGGCGCCTTCCGCAAAGCAAGCGAAAAATCAGCTTTCGTCGGACTCGTCGTCGTCGCCCTTGCTCTTGGTTTCGACGCCGAGATCGTCGTCGCCGCCAAGATCGACCTCGTTGTCGGGCGAATCCTCCTCGTCGTCGATATCGTCGAGATCGTCATCGGCCAGATCGCTGTCGGCCTCGCTGTCCTTCTTCTTCTTCTCTTCCTCGAAGGGGATCGGCTGCTTCGACTTCAGGACCGGTTCGGGCGACCATTCATCGCCGCATTCGATGCAGGTGACCGGATCGTCCTTCGTCAGATCGTAGAAGCGGGTGCCGCATTTCGGGCAGGTGCGCTTCGTGCCCCATTCCGGTTTGACCATTGGTAATCCTTGCTTTGCTGCCCCGCCGCGCGTCGCGGGCGGGGAATGAATGTCTGGTGTCTGTAAAATGGGATCCCGAAGGCCGGGAATCAACAGCGCCGCGCGCCTTGCCAGATGGTATTGCCACTGTCAAAGACGCCGCGCCCACCCCGTTTTCCCGCCAGCAGGACGAGAGCCGATTGACCCCGCACCGCTTCATGCCGTCCGGCCCGCTGACAGGGCGCGTCCGCGTACCGGGCGATAAATCGATCAGTCACCGCGCCCTGATGTTCGGCGCGCTCGCAGTCGGGCGGAGCCGGATCACCGGCCTGCTCGAAGGGGAAGACGTGCTGGCGACGGCGTCCGCCCTGCGCCGGATGGGCGCTCGGATCGAGCCCGATGGCGAGGACTGGGTGGTGGACGGCGTTGGCGTCGGCACCCTGCTCCAGCCCGATGGCTCCCTCGACATGGGCAATTCCGGCACCTCGACGCGGCTGCTGATGGGGCTGGTCGCCAGCCACGGCATCACCGCAGCCTTTACCGGCGATGCCAGCCTCTCGAAACGCCCGATGAGCCGGGTGATTGAGCCGCTGTCGCGAATGGGGGCGAATTTCACCCCCTCCCCCGGCGGCACATTGCCGCTGATGATGGAGGGGATGCAGCCCGCCGTGCCGCTGACCTATCGCCTGCCGGTCGCCAGTGCGCAGGTGAAGAGCGCGGTGCTGCTGGCGGGGCTCAACACGCCGGGGACGACGACGGTGATCGAGCCGGTGCCGACCCGCGACCATACCGAGCGGATGCTGCGCGGGTTCGGCGTGGCGGTGACGGTCGAGGAGATCGGCGGCGAACGCCACATCTCCCTGACCGGCCCTGCCGACCTGACCCCGTGCGACATCGTCGTTCCCGGAGACCCTTCTTCCGCCGCCTTCTTCGCCGTCGCCGCCAGCATCGTGCCCGGCAGCGACCTCGTGATCGAGAATGTCGGCCTCAACCCGACGCGCAACGGCATCTACCGGGTGCTCGAACAGATGGGCGCGAACATCGCTTATCAGGACGAGCGCGAGGTGGGCGGCGAGCCTGTCGCCGACCTGCGCGTGCGCCATGCGCGTCTGCACGGGATTGAAGTCGATCCGGCCCTCGCGCCAAGCATGATCGACGAATTCCCGGTCCTCTTCGTCGCCGCTGCGTTGGCGGAAGGAACGACGGTGACCAGCGGGCTGGACGAATTGCGCGTGAAGGAAAGCGACCGGCTCTCCGCCATGGCTGCCGCCCTCGCCGCCGTCGGTGTCTCGCTCGAGGAGCGGGAAGACGGGCTTATCATCGACGGAAGCGGCGGCGCGCCGATCCGCGGTTCCGCGAACAGCGCGGTGGAAAGCCATCTCGACCACCGCATCGCCATGAGCATGGCGGTCGCCGGGCTGGCGAGCGAAGGCGGGGTGGCGATCGACAGCATCGAACCGATCGCCACCAGCTTCCCCAACTTCGCCGCACTGATCGAGGATGTCACCGCATGATGGACGCGCTCGACATCTATACGCTGGTCGGCTTCGTCGGCATGGCCTGCATCATCGGGGCCTATGCCTATCTCACCTGGAAGGACGCGCCGAACCCGTTCATCCTGCATGGAACGAACCTGGCGGGTGCGGCGCTGCTGACCGTGTCGCTGCTGGTTCACACCAATTGGCCGAGCCTGGTTCTCGAAGGGTTCTGGGCCGCCATCGCCCTCTACGGCCTCGCCAAGGCAGTGCGCACCGGTCGCAAGGGGCAGGAGCGGGACGCATGATCATCGCCGTCGACGGGCCGACCGCGTCGGGCAAGGGCACGATCGCGCGGACTCTGGCTGCGCATTTCGGACTGCCGCATCTCGATACCGGGCTGCTCTACCGCGCGGTCGGTCGGCAGGTATTCCTCGACGGCGGCAACCCGGACGATGGCGCCGCCGCGCTTGCCGCCTGCGCCTTTGCCGACAGTCTTCTTCTCGATCCCCATTTGCGCAGCGAAGAAACCGGCGGGCTGGCGAGCCGCGTCTCGGTCCACCCCACGGTGCGGCAGGCCCTGTTCGCCCGGCAGCGCGCCTTCGCCATGCAGCCCGGCGGTGCGGTGCTGGATGGGCGGGACATCGGCACCGTCATCGCCCCCGATGCCGACGTGAAACTGTTCGTCACCGCCAGCGTCGAGGCGCGGGCGCGCCGCCGCCATGCCGAGATGCGCGAGCGCGGGCAGCCGGTCTCCCTCCCCGAAATCCACGCCGACGTCGCCCGGCGCGATGCCCGCGACATGGAGCGCGCCGATTCCCCGCTACGCCCTGCGGCCGATGCCTACCTCCTCGATACGACGGCCTTCGGCCGGGATCAGGCGGTCGAGATGGCGATCGAACTGGTCGAGGAGATCCGCCTGCGCGGCAGGCCGGCGTAGGACATTCTCGGAACCCTCCCCGGCCGCCCTGGTTGAACAGGCATCCACAACCACAGGGGAAAGATCATGAAACGCATTTCTGCGCTGATTCTCGCTGGCGCACTCGCCGCGTGCTCGCAACAGGCCGAAGAAGAAACTGCTGAAGCGACGCCGCAGGAAACCGGTGCGATGGCCGAGAACGCCGAGCTGGACCAGAAGGTCATGGCCGCGCTCGAACAGTGCCGGCAGGTGCAGCCCACCTGCGGCGAAGGCAGCGTCGGCTACCTCGTATTCCCTGACGTGACTTCGGTGGCGCTCGGCGTCGGCGGGGAAGGCGGCGAAGGCGCGCTGGTCCAGAACGGCCAGATCGTCGATTATTACAATATGGGCGAAGCCAGCATCGGCCTGCAGGCCGGCGTTTCCGCCGCATCCTACGTGTTCAAGCTGCGTGACGAGGCCGCCCTGCAGCAGATGCAGAACGACGGCGAATGGAGCGTCGGTGCCGAAGCCGCGCTCGTCGTCGCCAGCGCCGACGCCAATGCCGCCGCCGAAGCGACCGGGACCGACACGGTGCTCTATGTGTTCAACGCCGAGGGCCTGATGGCCGATGTCAGCGTGGACGCCATGCGCATCTGGAAGGACGAGAATTCGGCCGAAGATCCGAACATGTCCGCGACGCCGGCGACGCCGACGACCTGATCGCTAAAACGCAAGTTGCAAGGAAGGCCGGTGCGAGAGCGCCGGCCTTTTCGCGTGCCGTGCCGACGCGATCCGACCTTGCCTTTCAAGCGGTTCGCGCTTAAGGGGCTGCGGTTCGCCGGACATGCTGGAATCGACGACAGGCAGGGGTGCTTCCCTGCTTCTCGTATCGTTTCATGGCAGATCCGCGCGAATTCCCGCCACGGCATTCGGCCCGGTGGGACAGTCGGCCTCTTGCCCCGCTGGCCCACGCAATCGTGCGAGGAGGCGGAGAAAGACCCCGGAAAACCGGTGGCCGGTAGCAAAACGAACGCATAGGACTACACGATACATGGCAACTGCAGCCAATCCCACGCGCGATGATTTCGCGAAAATGCTCGACGAGCAGCTCGGCAATGCCGACGATGGCGGTTTCGAAGGCCGCGTGGTCAAGGGCACCGTCACTTCCATCGAAAACGGCATGGCCCATGTCGATGTCGGCCTGAAGAGCGAAGGCCGGATCGACCTCAAGGAATTCATGCGCGTCGATGACGAGCACGGCCTGAAGGTCGGCTCCGAAGTCGAAGTGTTCGTCGACCGGATCGAGAATGCCGACGGCGAAGCGATGCTCAGCCGCGACCGCGCCCGCCGCGAAGCCGCGTGGGACAAGCTGGAAAGCGAATTCGGCGAAGGCAAGCGCGTCGAAGGCCGCATCTTCGGCCGGGTCAAGGGCGGCTTTACCGTCGATCTGGACGGTGCCGTGGCCTTCCTGCCCGGCAGCCAAGTCGACATCCGCCCCGTGCGCGACGTCACCCCGCTGATGGACATGCCGCAGCCCTTCCAGATCCTCAAGATGGATCGCCGCCGCGGCAATATCGTGGTCTCGCGCCGCGCCGTGCTCGAGGAAACGCGCGCCGAACAGCGCAGCGAACTGATCAACGACCTGGCCGAGAACCAGGTGATCGACGGTGTCGTGAAGAACATCACCGATTACGGTGCCTTCGTCGACCTCGGCGGTATCGACGGCCTGCTCCATGTCACCGACATGAGCTACAAGCGGGTCAACCACCCCAGCGAAATGATCGAGATCGGCTCCACCGTGACCGTGCAGATCATCCGCATCAACGAAGATACGCAGCGCATCAGCCTCGGCATGAAGCAGCTCGAAAGCGATCCGTGGGATGGCGTTTCGGCCAAGTATCCGGTCGGCATGAAGCTGTCGGGCACGGTGACGAACATCACCGAATACGGCGCCTTCGTGGAACTGGAACCGGGTATCGAAGGCCTGGTCCACGTCTCCGAAATGAGCTGGACCAAGAAGAACGTCCACCCCGGCAAGATCGTCTCGACCAGCCAGGAAGTCGAAGTGATGGTGCTGGAAGTCGACAGCGACAAGCGCCGCATCTCGCTCGGTCTGAAGCAGGCTCAGCGCAATCCGTGGGAAGAATTCGCGGATGCGCATCCGGTCGGCACCAAGGTCGAGGGCGAAGTCAAGAACGCCACCGAATTCGGTCTCTTCATCGGCCTTCCGGGCGATGTCGATGGCATGGTCCACATGTCGGACATCGCGTGGGGCATTTCGGGTGAGGACGCCCTCGCCCTGCACCGCAAGGGCGAGCAGGTCGAAGCCGTGGTGCTCGATGTCGATGTCGAGAAGGAACGCATCAGCCTCGGCATGAAGCAGCTCGAGAAGGGCGCGCCCACCGAAGCGGGTGCCGCAGGCTCGGTCCGCAAGAACCAGGTCGTCACCGTCACCGTCCTCGAAGTGCGCGATGGCGGGCTCGAAGTGCAGGTCGGCGAAGACGGCGCGACCGGCTTCATCAAGCGCAGCGACCTCGGCCGCGACCGCGACGAGCAGCGTTCGGAACGCTTCCAGCCTGGCCAGAAGGTCGACGCGATGGTCACCGGCTTCGATCGTTCGAAGAAGCCGACCTTCTCGATCAAGGCCCGCCAGATCTCGGAAGAGAAGGAAGCCGTGGCCCAGTTCGGTTCGTCCGATTCGGGTGCATCGCTCGGCGACATCCTCGGCGAGGCTCTGAAGAAGAAAGAAGGCGAATAAGCCTTCCCACCGCCGTAAAAGGCAAGACGAAAGGCCCGCCCGCTCGCAAGAGCCGGCGGGCCTTTCCGTTTGCGCCCGCTGCGCGTAGACTGGACGCATGCTCGAAATTCATCAATTCCCCTGCCTGTCCGATAATTACGGCTTCCTCCTCCACGATCCCGACAGCGGCGAGACCGTGGCGATCGACACGCCCGATGGCGCGGAATACCTCAAGCAGGCCGAGGCGAAGGGCTGGCGCATCACGCAGATCTGGAACACACACTGGCACCCCGACCATGCGGGCGGGAACAAGGCCATCGTCGCGGCGACCGGCGCACAGGTCATCGCGCCGCAGGAGGTGGAGAAACTCTCGCCCATCGATCGCGAGGTCGCCCACGGCGATACGGTAACGCTTGCCCGGCACGAGGCGCGGGTGATCGATGTCTCGGGCCACACCAACGGCCATGTCGCCTACCACTTGCCGGACGACGGGATCGCCTTCGTCGGCGACAGCGTGTTCGCGCTGGGCTGCGGGCGGATGTTTGAAGGCGAGCCGGAGCAGTTCTGGAACAGTCTTGCGCGCATTCGCGATCTGCCGCCCGAAACGACGCTGTATTGCGCGCACGAATATACGCAGGCGAACGCGAAGTTCGCGCTGCACGCGGATCCCGACAATGCGGCGCTGCGGACATATGCGGCGGAAGTGGACGAGAAACGCGCACGCGGCGTGCCCACCGTGCCGACCGGCCTCGCGCGCGAGCTGGCAACAAACCCCTTCCTGCGCGCGGACGACGCCGGCATTCGGCAACGCTGGGGCGGTGCCACACCTGCCCAGACCTTCGCCGCATTGCGCGAAGCGAAGGACGGGTTCTGACGCGGCGCCTGCGGAGCGCGTGATGCGCGCACTGGTGGTCGAACGTCTGTCCGACGATCTTTCGGGCGTATTGTTGAGGGAGGTCCCGCCGCCCATGGCGAGCGACCGCGAGGTCGAGATCCGCGTTCGCGCGGCATCGCTCAATTATCCCGATCTGCTGATGACGCGGGGCGCCTATCAGTTCAAGCCGCCCCTCCCCTTCGTCTCGGGCATGGAACTAGCCGGCGAGGTGCTGTCGGCGCCGGAAGGGTGCGGCTTGACGAAAGGCGACCGGGTAATGGGCGGCGGCAAGACCGGCGCCTTCGCACAGCGCGTGGCCTTACCCGCCTCGGCCGTCAGGCGGATCCCCGATCCCCTGAACTTCGAAGAAGCCGCCGCGTTCGGCGCGGCCTATCACACCGCCTATGTCGGCCTGGTCGAACTCGGCGGGTTGGAGGCGGGGCAGACCGTCCTCGTTCACGGGGCGAGCGGCGGGGTCGGCCTTGCCGCATGTGACCTGGCCCGTGCCTTCGGAGCCAGGGTCATCGCCGCCACGCACAGCGACGCGAAACGAAGCGCCCTTGGCGAAGCATCGCAAGCCCACGCAGTCATATCAAACCGCGGCCGGTTCCGCGACGAGGTCGCTCGATTGACCGAACGCAGGCTATGCGACCTCGTCTTCGATCCGATCGGCGGCGATGTGTTCGATGAAAGCACGCGCTGCGTCGCGTTCGGCGGCAAGCTGCTGGTGGTCGGCTTCGTTTCCGGGCGCATACCCACGATTGCCGCCAACATTCCGCTGATCAAGGGCTTTTCCGTCGTCGGCGTGCGCGCCGGAGAATTTGGGCGGCGCTTCCCCGACCGCGCGGCGCGGATCGCGCAGGAACTCGATCGACTTGTGACGAACGGGCAGATTCTTCCGACCGTCTATCGCACCCTTCCGCTGGCCAGCTGGCGGGAGGCCTTCGCCGAGATGTCCGCCGGCACGATCACCGGCAAGATCGTACTCACCCCCTAGCCGGGCAAGCCTCAGATGTTGGCGATGACCTTGTCGGCCAGCGCACGGTCGGCGTCGGTGCCGTAATTCTGTGCGATCAGCATCCGGCTTGCTCCGGTTGCCGCGCGTGCAGCCCGGTTGCGCACGTCCTGCACCGCCTCGCGCTCGGCCGCGGCGATCTTGTCTTCCGCCATGCGCTGCCGCCGGGCGACCATCGCACGGCTGTCGGCATCGGCCTGTTCGAGAATCGAGTCCGCTTCGGTTCGGGCGGAAGCGAGCATTGCCTCGGCATCGGTCTCCGCGCCTTTGATCTTGGCAGCGTATTCCTCGCGCAGCGCCTCGGCCTCGGCGCGAAGCTGCTTCGCCTCGTCGAGCTGGTCCTTGATCGCCTGAATCTTGCCGTCGAGGCCGCCGGCGATGGTCTTGTGCGCCTTGGCATAGAACACCGCGATCAGCAGCAGCAGCAGCATTGCGACCGAAACCCACTGGAACGGCGCGAAGCCGAACAGTTCGGGTTCGAAGTGCACCGGCGCGCCGCCGTGACCTTCCTCGATGTACGCCTCGGCCGGTTCGGTGGCGAAGACTTCGGGGGGCAGGGTATCAGCCACGGGCGAGTGCCTCCTGCACGGCGCGATGAGCTTCGGGCCGGGCAACGTTGATGTTGGCGATCTTGGCGACGATGTCCTGCGCCGCTTCGGTCGCGACGGTTTCCAGTTCCGCCAGCGCCTCGCGGCGGGCATGGTCGATCTGGATCTCGGCGGCTTCGACTTCCTGGTCGAAACGCGCCTGGGCCGTAGCGAGAACGTCCTGCGAGCGGGCCGCCGCATTGCCCTTTGCCTCGGTCACGATGGCATGCGCCGCATCGCGGTTCTGCGCCTCGCGGACGCGCCAGGCTTCTTCCTGCTGGTCGGCTGCATCGCGCGCAGCCTTGGCAGCGGTAAGATCGGCACCGATCTGGCTTTCACGATCGGCGACCGTCTGCATGATCTTGGGGACCATCCCCCGCCCGATCACGAAGAAGGTGATGCCGAAGAACACCAGAAGCCAGAAGACCTGGCTGGTGATGGTTTCGGACAATTGCGCAATCTGAGGCATCGAACACGCTCTACAATAAAATCGGCCGGCCTGCCCGCGCCATGGCGACGGGCAGGCCGGATCGTTCGGCGCTTACTGGAAGATCAGCAGCGCGGCGATGACGAAGGCCAGCAGGCCGAGAAGTTCGGCACCGGCGAAACCGATGAACAAGCGGCCCTGCTGCCCGTCAGCGGCGCCCGGATTGCGCAGCGCGCCTTCGAGGAACTTGGCGAAAACGTTACCCACGCCGATCGAGGCAAGACCCGCGCCAATAGCGGCGAGACCGGCTCCGAGCAGCTTTGCAGCTTCTGCGTCCATTATGTAAACTCCTTAGTCTAGATCAGATACGTGATTGAAGGATCAGTGCAGGTTTTCGGCGTCGTTGATATACAGCGCCGTCAGCAACGCGAAAACATAGGCCTGGATGCCCGCGACCAGCAGTTCCAGCGCGCAAATCCCGATCATTAGGATCATGCTGGGAATGCCGATGCCGACCGCGAAGAGCGGGCCGGCATTGCCGCCGGAAATAACGAAGCTCGACAGCACTTCCAGCAGGACGTGCCCCGCCATCATGGCCACGAACAGCCGCAGGCCGAGGCTGAAGGGGCGCACCATGAACGAGATGAACTCGATCGGTGCGATGACCGGGGCCATCCACCACGGCGTACCGTGCGGCAGGAACAGCGAGAAGAAATGGAGCCCGTGCTTGAAGAAGCCGACCGCGAGCACGATCGTGAAGCTCATGATGGCCAGCACGCCGGTCACGGTGAAGTGGCTGGTGAAGGTAAAGGGATGCACGCCGATGACGCCCAGCGGCATCAGGCCGAGCAGGTTGGCGAACAGGATGAACATGAAGAGCGTGAAGACGTAAGGCACGTATTTGCGCCCTGCCTTGCCGATATTGGCTTCCAGCATCTGGTCGATGAAGCCGGTAAAAGTCTCGACCATCATCTGCCAGCGGCCGGGCACCAGCTCGCGCTTCATCCCGCCCATCACGAAAGCGAACAGCACCAGCGTGGTGATCAGCATCCACAGCGCGCTGTTGGTGAAGGCGATGTTGATTCCGGTTGCGCCCAGGGCCCACGATTCCGAACCGAAAAGCGGCTCGATCGTGAACTGGTGCATCGGGTCGACTTTGGCTTCTGCCACGTCCGGTTCCGTCCCTAATCCGTTGTTGCGGCCACGAAGGCGGCGTTGCGAAGCCTACTCGCCGGGCCGCTTGCCAGCCGCGCGAAAAATGTTCCTGAAGGCGACGACGATCCCGAGGAACAGTCCCGCCAGCAGACCCCATGGATTGGTGTCGGTGAAATAGCCAATGGCATACCCGATCACCGCACCACCCAGAACCCCACCGAGAAGATCGGCCAGAACGCGGTTTCCGGCGCGATAATCCGCGTCGGATTCCGGCGATTTCGGCCGCTTGCGCAGATCCTCGCGCTGTTGGGCATCCGCGAGGCGCCGTTCCAGTGCGTCAATCCGCGCATCCCCCTCGACAGGTTCGCGTGCGGGTTCGTCATCGCTCATGCCAGGCTCCTTGAAAAGGGGGTTGCGCGGCACGGGCAGAGACTTGCCCGCCAAGGGCGCCGCCCCCTTAGAAGGGGCGTTCGAGCGAGTCAACCAACGCAATCCGCGCGTGGCACGCAAGGCGCGGATATTTCGCGGTGTCGGCTATCCGATCACGGGCAGCGCGCGTCGCGCAGCGGGCGGCCGCTGCCGCGGGTCTGCCAGCTGCCGTCGGGCGCCTGGTACTTCTCGCCCGGCGCGGTCGCGAGGATCGCCTGGCAACCGGCCGTCAGCGCATATTCCTCCAGCGTCGCATTGGTGGCCTGCGCGCGCTGTGAATAAAGAGCGCGGCGCTTGATATTGATGTCGTTGACGAGACGGCGCAGTTCGGGCGATCCGCCGCCGACAATGCCGAGATATCCGTCCATCTTCTCGCCCACCTGGCCGGACGAACGGGCTTCGGCATAGGCGGGGTCGCGCTGCGCCGCGGCGGGGCTGGCCATGCCACCGATCGCCGCCAGGGCGAGCGCGCCGACCGCCAGACGCCGTACGCCGCGCATGAAATTGGTTTGCTTCGTCATCAGAAAATGTCCGCGTTCTCTTCTATCGTGTTGCCCGCATCTTCGGCGAGCCGGTATATCACTTCCTGCCGGATATTGACATTGAGTTCGATCACGATCGGTTCTTCAGGGGCGTTGACCGTGATGCAGCCCCCGGTGCAGAGTGCGATCGCCAATACCGGCGTGCCTGTGGCAATTAGCTTAGCGTTGGTCATGGCCCCTCTTCGCTTTCTTCAGTCTGAATGACGGGTGTTGGCGGCACCTCGATGGAATCGTCCGACGCGTCGGCTTCCTCGCGATCCTCACGTTCTTCCACTTCCTCATCCGTGATCTCCTCGCGCAGCAGCCGCCTGCCGTCGTCAGACAGCAGGCCGAGCGAGCGCGGATCACGCACAGCGGACGGATCGTAGAGCGATTTGAGCGAGGAAATGAGCTTGTAGAACGGGGCGCGCAGATTGATTCGGAATTGCAGCGGCAGCGCGGCGAGGCGGCGGGTGATGAAATTGCGTTTCGCCCCCTCCCCCTGGCTGACGCCGTCGAACCGGACCCGCGTGACGATCTCGCCGGTCAGCGGACCGTCCATCCCGATCGTCATGCGGTTGTAGTCGAGGCTGCGCAGCGCATCGAACGCGAAATTCGCGATCGGCGAGAGGTCCTCGTAGGTCAGTTCGCCGACATAGGACACATTGCCCCCGGGCGGGCGCGAGATAAGCAGCCCTTCTTCGATCCTGCCATCACCGTTCCGGTCGAACACGATCGGCAGCACCCCGTCGAACGTGCCGGTTGCCGCGATATTTTCCAGGTCGAGTTGGGCGACGAATTGCGCCGCCTCGAGCCCGACGATCTCGAACACATAACGACGTTCCTCGCTGAGACCGATATTGAGGTTCGTCTCGCGCAGGATCAGCCTGCCGCCCATGAACGGCCACGAGCCGCCTTCCACGGCAAGGACCTCGCCGCCGCGCAGACCGAATGCCACCTCGCCATCGGTCACCTCGATCCCCGGATTGACCGAGGCGACGCGCAAGGTCTGCCCGGGCGCGGTCGTCAGCCCGAGGAGGTCGTCGAAGACGATGGTGCCGCTCGCCCCCCGCACTGGCCCGAAGGCCGCCGCGAAATCGAGATCGTCGGAAGAGAACGCGCCGGTGCTACGGACATCGCCGCTTGGCGACCAATCGATCCGCCCGGTTCCGCTGACGGCCCCGCGGACATTGGCGACGACGCCGAGCGCAAGGCGGGAAAGCTGATCGGGTTGCAGGCCCTCGTCGAACAGAATTCCCGGCAGGGACAGATCGGCAAAGCCTGTGCCGTCGGCCAGATCGTGGCCTATGTCGGTCTGCAGCACGAGCCGTTCGCTGGCCGGGTTCAGCAGATCCGCCTCGGCGGTGATGACGTTGTTTTCCAGCCTCAGTCGCGCGTCGCGCGCGATCAGGGGTTCGAACCGGTCCTGCGCCTGCCGGTCCAGCAGGCGGAACGCGCCGTCCGACAGGCTCAGAACGCCGCCGTTGTAACGCCATTCGCCCGAGGCCTCGACGATGTCGAGCGGGACGGCCGGCAAGGTGACCTCGGCGTCCGCGAACGTACCGCCCAGGTCCGAGCCGAGCCGGGCGTCGAGGTCGGAGATCGTGAACCGCGTCGGCCGGTCCGGCGGCCCCAGAGCGACGTCGACCTCGGCTGCGCGCAGCACGCCGGGATAGGCCATGCCGATCGCGCCGGTGCGCAGCCGGATAGGCGTCGCCGCCAGCGTGCCGACCAGATCGAGCGAGGGCGCACCCGCCGCGAACCGCAGACCGGCGTCGCCATAAGCGAGGATCGGGCGGCCGGGGGCGGGGCACACCTGCACCGCCTGCCCGCGCAGGCGCAGATTGGCGTAGCGCAGGCTCGCAAAGCGCGGGGTGATGCAATCCTCCCACAAGGCCAGCTCGCCGCCCGCGCCGAGCCGGCCGGACACGGGCAGCCGAAGATCCTCGACCTCGCCGCCCGGCAAGGCGCCGCTCGCCGCAATGTTGCCCGCGAAGGCGAGCGCGCCGTTCGGCGCCTGCCGCACGACGAGATCGGGCACGGCAAGCCGCGACCGGCCCGCCGCATAGGGTTCCATTCGCAGGCGGAACACGCTGGAACCGCCGGCCGAACGTTCCATCCGCCCGCTGATTCGCGGCAGGCCGGTGCCGGCAAGCGCAAGATTGCCCGACAGCGTCGGCCGCCCCCCCTGCCCCGCACGCGCCAACTCGACCCGCGAGAGCGACATGATCCGTTCCCCCGCCCCCCCGGTCAGTTCGGCCTGCGGGACGATCAGGTTCCAGCTATCACCGGATTTGCGAAACCGCACATCGGCCGACAGGGCGCTGCCGCGTGCCTGCCGCTGCAAGGCCTCAGCAAATCGCTGCACGAGCGGAGCCAGGAACGTCTCGTCGGCGCCGCGCACCACGCCGTTCATCGCCGCCAGGGCGTTCCGGCCGAGGCGCAGCCCGTTGCCTTCGACGCGGGTCTCGACCTCGATCCTGTTGCCCGGTAGCGAGCGCGCCGATCCCTCCAGCGTCGCCAGCGCGGCGCTCGCCTGCGGCGTGTCGAGCCCGCGTGCGGCCAGCATGTATCGCGTCGACCATTGTCCGCCTGAAACCTGGCCGCGCACCGTCCCGGTCACCCCGCCGACCGTGTTCGCACCATATCGCGCCGCGCCGCTTGCCACGCGCGCGGTGAACCGCGGCGCGGCGAGATCTGCCCCCGCCCGCAGATCGAGCTGCACATCCGCCGACGACACCGCCGCCTCGGCACCGCAATTGACGCCCCGCACCCGCAACGGCCCGGAAAAGCGCGGTGCGCCCGCTTCGAGCTCCACCCGGCCATAGGCGGTCAGGCGTTCGGCGGAACAATCGGCGATCGCGAAGCCGGGGGCGGTCGCGGCGAGGATGCCGGAGAATTCCTCCGCCAGATTGCCCGACCCTTCGAGCTTGAAGCCGACCGCGCCATAGGGGCTGGCGATCCGACCCCGCCCATCGCGGATGGTCAGGTCGAGATCGGGCAGCCCGCCCGGTTCCTCCGTCTCGCGGTAGATCAGGGAATCGAGGGCGCCGAAGCTGATGCGGCCATCCACGAAGCGGCCGAACACACGCGGCTCGATCAGTTCGACCGACTCGATCTCCGGCAATCCGAAGCCGTGGCGCAGGCGCACGATGGCGCGCCGCGCGGTGAAGTCCGGATCAGCCGGATCGCCGACGACCAGATCTCCGATTACCTGCGTTTGCGGACCGATCTGCTCGATCCGGTAGGTCGCGGGCAGATCGTAGGCGGCGAGCTGGTCCTGCAGGAAATCGTCGGCGATGCGCGTGCGGTTCGTCCAGGCAATCGCGACGATCGCCACCAGCACCAGCACCGCGATACCGGGGAAGGCCCACCGCTTCCTGCGCCATCTGGGCTTGGAGCGGGGCCGCGAACGGGCGCGTGCGAGGGATGTTGCCGGCGGTTCGCCGTCGACCCGATCCGCGTCCATGTCCCCTTCCATCACCGGCCGCACTTGCGCGCTGCGCTGGCGAAAGGCAATGCGCTTGATGGATCGACAGCAAGGAGACAGCGACGTGGCCGCAGAGGCGGGGAAAGCGGCGACCCATTCCGGCGCAGGCCATCGCGAGCGGCTTCGCGCCCGTCTCCTGGGCGGCGGCGCGGAAGCGCTGGCGGACTACGAACTGCTCGAATTCCTGCTGTTTGCCGCGATCCGGCAAGGCGACACCAAACCGCTCGCCAAGGCACTGATCGCGCATTTCGGTTCCTTCGCCGCGGTGCTGAACGCCGAGCCTGCGGCCCTCACCCAGGTCAAGGGCATGGGCGAGGCGAGCGCGGCGTCGCTCCATGCCGTATCGCTCGCGGCACGGCGGATGGCGCGCGGCGCCGTGCAGGACCAGCCCATGCTCGGCAGTTGGCAGGCGCTGCTCGACTACCTCGCGATCGACATGGGGCATCTGAAGCACGAGCGGGTCCGCGTGCTCTATCTGGATACGCGCAACCGGCTGATTCTCGATCACCTGGCGGCGGAAGGCTCGATCGACGAGGCCGCGATCCACCCGCGCGAGGTGATCCGCCGCGCCTTCGACATCGGCGCGACCGCCTTGATCCTCGTGCACAACCATCCCAGCGGCGATCCCGAACCCAGCCGGGCCGACATCGCCATCACCAACCGCATCGCCGAAGCCGGCCGCCTGCTCGGCGTGACCGTCCACGACCACGTGATCGTGGGACGCGGTACGCATGTTTCCCTGCGGACGAAGGGGCTGCTCTAGCGCCCCCCGAACGCAAGGTTCATTTCAGCACCAGACCGTACTTGCCGTAGCGATTGGCAATCGTCGGTTCGATGCGGAGCGCTTGTTCGATGTCGCGCTTGCCTTGCCCGACCTGCCCTTTCTTCGCCAGAATGATCCCGCGCAGATACATGCTCGTGGCCATGCCGGGGTTTTTGCGCAGCGCGCTTTCGATGTCCTTCAGCGCATCCTCGTCGCGCCCGAGCCGGTGATACATCAGCGCACGGCTATCGAGCACCGTCGCATCGTAATCGCCTGCCCGCACCGCCCGATCGCAGACCTCGGCGCCATCGCCGAGGCGGTAGGACCAGATGGCCATGAACCAGCATTGCGAATTCAGAACCGCGCCATCGCCGGGGCGATCGACCTCGATCTGTTCGAGCTTCTCCCACGCCTCGTCGGCCCGGGGGGTGTTGCCGGCGATCTCGGCGAAGACCATGGCCACGTCCGCGCCTTCGTCACCGGCGAGATCGTAATCGTCGAGCAGATCGAGCGCCTCCGCGTCGCGCCCGGCATTGGCGAGCGCCACCGCGTAGAAGCTGCCCGATTCGACACTGTTGTCGAGCGTGAAGGCGGTTGCGGCAGCCTCGGCGGCATCGTCGTACCGGCCCATGCGTGCCAGGATATCCGACCGGAGTTGATGGGTTTCGGCAGATGCCGCCTGTTCGATCGCGCGATCCGCATCCGCAAGCGCCGCCTCGTTGTCGCGCATCAACATATGCAGATAGGCGCGGAAAGCCGGCATTGCCCCCTCATCCGCCGCCAGTGCGACCAGCGCGTTTGCCGGCGCGAGCAGGCCGTCGGCGCGTTTGCGCAAGTCGGCATCGGACAGTTCCCAGTTCCGCACGGGATCCGTCAGCCGCAGTTCGGGATCCTTGCTGGCGAGCGACCGCATGGCCGATTTGGCCGCGGCGATGTCCTGCGCCGCGATTTCGCTGGGAATGTAGCTGGCGAAATCGGCGACCGTGATCGTGTTCCCTTCCATTTCCAGGTCGCGCCACAGACGCGTTCCGGAAACGATCTGATCGGGCAGGTCCGCCTCGCCGCGCAGTTCGCGCAACCGGGCGCCCTCGGGCAGGATGTAGGTCACCGCATATTGCTTGGTCATCGGTCCGCCGGTCGCGTAAGGGATATCGCGCCAGGCCGCCCGCGAACGGTCGGCATCGAACTGCCAGTTGGTCGACGCGGTGTCGATCGGCAATGTCGCGAGGTTCCGCTCGAGCGCGAACGGCTCGAGCACCATGGCTTTCGCCGTCATCGTGCCGATGCCCTGCTCCTGATCGAAGCTGAACGCGGCATCGTAGAAGACCGCTTCGATGAAATCCTCGAAATACTGGTTCGCGAAGCCGATGCGGTTCCTGGGGTCCACCTCGCTTTGCTTGGACTGGATCCACGAGGCCGCCGGACCGCGCGCCTCGACCGTGAACTCGACAAGACCGGGCATGTCGACGCCGCGCGAATAATCGTAGACGATCCGCGTAATGCGATCGGGCGTCGTCGGCCAGCGCTGCTCAAGCTTCACCAGGCTCGACCCTTGTGCGACGATCGGCAGGCCGTACTGAAAATCGGGCACTTCGTCGATCGTGGCAAGGCGCGCGCCGCTGCTGGTGCCGTCGAGCCAGTAATCCTTGCCGTCGATCGAGGCGCGCACGATGACATGGTCGAACGCGCCGGGAAGCGGCTGCCAGCGCGAAACCGCATCCCCGTTCCCGGTATTTACTAGGACCGCATCGGACCGGATGCCGAGTTCGCGCAGCATCGACAGCAGCAGCAGGCTCTTCGCCTTGCAGTCGCCATATCCCAGATCCCATGTATCGGCCGGGCTCTGCGGCAGGTAATTGCCGCCATTGAGGCCGTTCATGAGATAATTGATCTCGTCCTGCACGCTTTGCAGGGCCAGTGCCGCGCGTTCCAGATCGTTCGACCCGGCCTTGCGAATGCGCGCGACTTCCCCGGCAAGCGCGCTGCCGGACGCGATGGTATCGCCGGTGGCGTAATGCGGTGCCATCACGGCGGCGACATCTGCCCAGCTGGCGAAGCTGCCCGCCATCAGCATGGGCTGGATCCGGTAACGCCCCGGCGAATCCTCGGGCACCTCGTCCTGCTTGGCGATGGGCATGGCGAGATCGATGGTGGTGAAGCCATCCTTCGTGATCGGCTCGGGCAAATCTACCTGCCCGAAACTGGTATAGGTAATCGCGCTCTGCGCAGGCCACGACATCCGCAGCCGCCCCGCCCCGACGCGCGCCGGCTCGGCCAAGTAGCCCTCGATTGCCTGGACCGCGCCGTCGAGCGCCTGATCGCGCGTCGTCGTCGTCGCCGCGAAGCGCAGCACGTCGCCGATCTTTGCCCCGGGTATCTTGATCAGGGCCGTAAGCGCACCGTCAAGCAGGCGCTGTTCGAGTTGCGCCTCGCGCCGGATGACTTCCGGCCGGACCCCTTGCGCAAGAAGGTCGATGACTTCGCCCCCGCGGCGCAGTTCGAGGGTGTGAATGATCAGGTCGCCCTTGTCCGGCAACCAGCCCAGCTGCAGCGTTCCGAACTTGGACAGCATTTCCGGACTGCGAAGATCATAGGCGATGTCGTTGTAACGATGGACGACCCCGTCTTCGAGGCGGACCTGTCTATCGTACAGGACGAGTTCTTCCTTCTTTGCCGCCGCGGCATCGATATCGGCCGGGACAACCCATTCCGGGGCCGCTTCGTAGCGCACATCATCCCCGGCAAGGGCCGGCGCCGCGATCAGGGCGACCGGCGCCGCGCATAGCAATGTCTTGAACGTCACAGGCATGTCCTCATTGTCCCGCAAGAGGATTATGGCAAACGGCATTAGGAAACAACAACCTGCCGCACCTGTGCTGCAATTTGTCGCACGATGATACGGCAGCAATTCGGGCCGGCCACCCCCCGACACTTGCGATTTGCCCGCCCCTTGCCTAGCGGCTGCCCGGTCGATCCCCGCCGCCCGCTTGACTCAACCCTTTCGAAGGAACACCGCGATGGTCCCCCGCTACGCCCGCCCTGCCATGAGTGCGATCTGGGAAGCCGAGACGCGCTACCGCATCTGGTTCGAGATCGAGGCGCATGCGACCGAGAAGCTGGGCGAACTCGGCGTCGTTCCGAAAACCGCGGCCAAGGCCCTGTGGGATTGGTGGGCGACCGATCCCAAGATCGACGTCGAGGCGATCGACGCCATCGAGGCGGTGACCAAGCACGATGTCATCGCCTTCCTCACCTGGGTGGCGGAGAATGTGGGAGACGAGGCGCGTTTCATGCACCAGGGCATGACCAGTTCCGACGTGCTCGACACGACGCTTGCGGTCCAGCTCACCCGGGCCACCGACCTGCTGATCGAGGATTTCGACCAATTGCTCACCGCAATCGAACGCCGGGCGAAGGAGCATAAGTATACCCCGACCATCGGGCGCAGCCACGGCATTCACGCCGAGCCCGTGACCTTCGGCCTGAAGCTCGCCCAGGCCTATGCCGAGTTCGACCGATGCAAGTCGCGCCTTCTCGCCGCACGTGAGGAAATCGCCACCTGCGCGATCAGCGGGGCGGTCGGCACCTTCGCCAATATCGACCCCTCGGTCGAAGAATACGTCGCCGAGAAGATGGGACTGAGGCCCGAACCCGTTTCCACGCAAGTCATCCCGCGCGACCGGCACGCCATGTATTTCGCGACGCTCGCCGTCATCGCAGGCAGCATCGAGCGGCTGGCGGTGGAGATCCGCCATCTCCAGCGCACCGAAGTACTGGAGGCGGAAGAATATTTCTCGCCGGGCCAGAAGGGTTCGAGCGCGATGCCGCACAAGCGCAATCCGGTCCTGACCGAGAACCTTACCGGACAGGCGCGCATGATCCGCGCCTATGCCCTGCCCGCGCTGGAGAACGTCGCCCTCTGGCACGAGCGCGATATCAGCCATTCCAGCGTCGAGCGGTTCATCGGCCCCGATGCGACCATCACGCTCGACTTCGCGCTGGGTCGGCTGGCCGGAGTGGTGGACAAGCTGCTCGTCTACCCCGAGCGGATGCAGGCCAATATGGACCGGATGGGCGGCCTGGTCCATTCGCAGCGCGTCCTCCTCGCCTTGACCCAGAACGGCGTGAGCCGCGAGGACGCCTATCGCCTGGTTCAGCGCAATGCGATGAAAGTGTGGGAATCCGACGGGCGGCTGCAATTGCTCGACCTGCTCAAGCAGGACGAAGAGGTTACGGCGGCGGTGAGCGAGCGCGAGCTGGAAGAGAAGTTCGACCTCGCATACCACTTCCGGCAGGTGGACACCATTTTCGCGCGCGTGTTCGGCTAGCCCGCTTGCCGCCGCTCGCGGCGCGGCCTAGCATGATGGCGAAGACGAACGGTGGGAGCTTCGACGATGCAGATAGTGCGCACGATACTCTGGGTGTTGTTGCTGGTGGGGATACTCGCCTTTTCCTTCGGCAATTGGGACAAGGAGATCGACGTCCGCATCTGGCCCGGCATCGTGTGGGACACGCGCATACCGGCGCTCGTCATCGTGTCGTTCCTGATCGGCCTGATCCCCACCTGGCTCTATTACCGCAGCGTGCGATGGCGGCTCGAGCGGCGCAACACCGCCCTGCAGACGGCGACCGCGCGCATCAATGCGCAGCACGAGGAAGAGGCCGCCGCCCATCCGACCCGGCCCGAACGCGTCCCGGCATCCGATCACCCGACCCGGCCGGGCGAACCGCACAGCCCGATCGACCCCGAACCGACGATCCGCCCGTGAGCAATCCCGTCTATCTGGCGCTCGATCTGCCGCGCCTCGCCGATGCGACCGCGCTGGCGAAGAAAGTGCGCGCGCATATCGGCGGCATCAAGCTCGGCCTCGAATTCTTCTGCGCGCATGGCCATCACGGCGTGCTGGAGATCATGCACGAGGCGAAGCTGCCGATCTTTCTCGATCTCAAGCTGCACGATATTCCCAACACGGTCGCCGGCGCAATGCAGGCGATCGGCAGGCTGGAGCCCGCGATCGTGACCGTGCATGCAAGCGGCGGGCGCGCGATGATGGAAGATGCCCGGGCGGCGGCGGGGGAGAACACGAAGGTCGTCGCCGTGACCATGCTCACCAGCATGGATGTGCGCGATCTCGCCAACACCGGGGTCGACGGATCGGTGGAGGATCAGGTGCTGCGCCTTGCCGAACTGGCCGAGCGTTCGGGGCTGGACGGGATCGTCTGCTCGGGCCGCGAAGTGAAGGCGGTGCACGACCAGTGGAAGCACGGCTTCTTCGTGGTCCCGGGGCTGAGGCCGGCAGGCGGCGCCGTTGGCGACCAGAAGCGCGTGGTTACGCCGCGCCAAGCGCGCGACGACGGGGCCAGCGTGCTCGTGGTCGGGCGACCGATCGCCCGCGCCGAAGATCCCGCCGCCGCAGCGCGCGAGATCGAGGCGACACTGTAAGCCCGGTCAGAAAGCGGAGCCGGCCGCCCGGCCGATCATTATGCCGCTGGCGAACAGCATCACGGCGAGGAAGATGAGGGCAAGGGTGATTTCACCCGAAGAGCCTTCGCGAAGCTTGTCGAAAAATGTCTTCATGAATTGCAACATACAGAAAAATCAACGGTTTTTCAACAAGTGAGGTCGACTTTGGCGCAGCCCGAAATAAAGATCTGCGGCATCTCGACGCCCGATGCGCTCGACGCGGCTATCGAGGGCCGCGCGAATTTCGTCGGCTTCGTTTTCTTCCCGCCCTCCCCCCGCAATATCGACCTGCGGACGGCGCGCATGCTGACCACGCGGGCGGATGCGAAGATCGGCCGGGTCGGCCTGTTCGTCGATCCTTCCGACGACGCCCTGCGCGACGCTATTGCCGCCGGTGATCTCGATGCCGTCCAGCTGCATGGCGAGGAAACGCCGCAGCGGGCGGCGGACGTGCGGGAGCGCTTCGGCGTTCGCGTGTGGAAGGCGATCCCGGTCGCGAAGGCCGAGGATGTGACGCGGGCCGAGGCGTATCGCGGCGCGGTCGACCTCGTCCTGTTCGACGCGCGGACGCCGAAGGACGCCAATTTGCCGGGCGGCATGGGCCTGCGCTTCGACTGGTCTCTGCTGGACGGCTGGCAGGGACGGGCCGGCTGGGGGCTTGCCGGCGGGCTGACGCCCGGAAATGTCGGCGATGCCTTGGCGCAGACGAACGCACCGCTGGTCGATACATCGTCGGGGGTCGAGACCGCGCCGGGCATGAAGGATGGCGACCTGATCCGGGCCTTCTGTGCCGCGACGCGCAATGCTTGACCACGGGCGCGAATTTGCTATGTGCGCGCCTTCGCGACTTGGCCCTGCACCCCGGTGAAGCAGTGGCCGCGCCGGGCATGATGCCCGGCGGTGCGATGCCGGGTTGAATGGCCGCCATCGGGGCGGCTCAGCAAATCGAAGGACAGATTATGTCGAAGCGCAAGAGCGCCAAGTACAAGCTCGACCGCCGGATGGGCGAAAACATCTGGGGTCGTCCGAATTCACCGGTGAACAAGCGTTCCTACGGCCCCGGCCAGCACGGCCAGCGGCGCAAGGGCAAGGTCAGTGACTTCGGCCTGCAGCTTCGCGCCAAGCAGAAGCTCAAGGGCTATTACGGCGACGTCACCGAAAAGCAGTTCAAGCGCACCTATGCCGAAGCGTCGCGGATCAAGGGCGATACGGGCCAGAACCTGATCGGCTTGCTCGAGCAGCGGCTCGACATGGTGGTGTATCGCGCCAAGTTCGCGCCGACCATCTTCGCCGCGCGTCAGATCGTGTCGCACGGTCACATCTATCTCAACGGGGTAAAGACCAACGTCGCCTCGGCCCGCGTGAAGGTCGGCGATGTCGTCAGCCTGAGCAGCAAGGCCAAGGACATGGCGCTGGTGATCGAGGCGCAGAGCCTGCCCGAGCGGGACATTCCCGACTACGTCTCGCCCGACGGGACCGACAAGATCACCTTCACCCGCGTGCCGAAACTGGATGAAGTGCCCTACCCCGTCACGATGGAACCGAACCTGGTCGTCGAGTTCTACTCGCGCTGATCCGGCTCCTTTTGGGACACATGCGAAGCGGCCCCGTTCGGGGCCGCTTTTTTGTTGGCATTCATCCGCGAAATGAGAGACTTGGCGGAAACCGCACCTGATTTGCCGCGTTGAATGACACCATGACACAATACCGTTTCATCACCCCGAAACGCCACGGCAAATGGTATGACAGCTTGCGCGATGCGCAGGCCTTCGCCTGCCGTATCGGGGCCGGTTTTCTGGACGCTGCCGGCACCTTCGTCGCCTATCGCGGCACGATCCTGGAAATGCGGCACAAGGCCCCGGCCTGATCGTCTGACCGCCTAACGGTGCGCGCGCTTGAGCGACCACCAGACCATCGCGGCGATGATCGCCGTAATGACCCAGCCCCAGAACCAGTATGGCAGGAACAGCGCCTGCTCGATCTGCGCCGTGTCCGACAATTGCGGGACACCGCCCAATACGCCGCCCCGGCTGAAGAGGTAGCCGAAATCGCGATAGATGCTGATGCAGCCCTGCACGCCGAGGAACTGCACCGCGAACCGCTGCGTATCGCTGCGGCCGCGCAGGGCCAGCAGCAGGCAGGCCGCGCCGAGGATCGGCAGCACCAGCCAGCCCGTGGCGGAACGCACCCAGATCAGCGTCGAAAGCAGCAACGCCCCGCCCAGCACCGCCAGAGCCAGTTTCGTATTGCGCGCGGTGCGCGAGCTCAGGATCAGCAGACACCCCGCCAGCGTCGGCCCGAGCAGACCGGCGGCCGATATCCCGGCGATCGCAAGGCGCGAGGGCGGCTCCTGCGACAAATGCATGGCATAGCCGGACCCGTTGGCGAAGATCACCAGCCGTTCGAAGCGGTTGCCGAAAAGCATGGCGGCCAGACCGTGGCCCATCTCGTGAAACCAGGTGGAAAGGATCGTGAAGGGGTAGAGGAGATACCCGCCATAGGGCGAATGCCACAGGAGGATCGTCACCACTGCAATGACGACGAGCGCCGTGATTTCCTGTCGCGCGCTCTTCCGGTTCGTGCGAACAGGCCAGCGCGAACTGCCATCCCCGATGCTCAATGCCTCGTCCCTGTCATACCGGGTCAGATTGGGATGGGCCGGGCACCCGTCAAGGCATGGGCGGCTTGCAGGACTTCCCGATCGCACAAGCGCAGCTTTCGGCGGGCCGTTCCTGATCTAAACCGGAAGCGGCTAGAGGCACTTTTCCGGCACGTCGATCGTGAACATGCCGTCGACATCGATGTGTCCGGTGTGGCGCCAGTCCCCCTCCGGGTCTTCCTGCCTGGCGATCTCCGCGATGTCCCTGCATTCCTGATCGACCGGGCCGCCCTCCGCCGTGTCGCACGCGGACAGCCAGATGCCGGCCCCGGCTATCAAGGCGAATGCATGCGGTCTCACGATCGAATCCCTCCTGGCGAATGCCGCGGGATAGCCCGATCGCGTGAAGATTGCCTTTAAAAGATACCGAGGTTTTCCAAAAGGAAACGACCCGGTCAAGGTTCGATGATCGCGCCATTATAGGCGAGCAGCTTGCCGCTCACCGAGCGATCGCATTGCGCGAGGACCCGGATCAGCTTGCGCGCACACAGTTCGGGCGTGAACAGCTTGCCCTCCGGTACGCCCCGCTGGAACGGATCGCTGAGCGCCGTATCGACCGTGCCGGGATGCAGGGCGACACAGAACGCCTCGGGCTTCTTGCGCGCCAGCTCGACCGAAAGGGTGCGGATCAGCATATTGAGCGCCGCCTTGCTCGCCCGGTAGGCATACCACCCTCCCAGCCGGTTGTCCGATATGCTGCCGACCCGAGCCGACAGGGCGGCAAACCCGGCCCGCCCTTCGCGAGGAAGCAGGGGCAGGAAATGCCTGGCGACCAGCGCCGGCCCGGTGGCGTTGGTCGCGAAATTGCGGGCCAGATGCTCGGGCGAAAGGTGGCTCCAGTCTTTCTCGGGGCCCGTCCCGTTCTCGTGCAGATAGCCTGTGGCGACGATCACGAGGTCCGGCGCCCCGCCTCCGGCAACCCGCCGCGCCGCCGCCTCGATGCTGCCCTCGTCCAGCAGGTCGATCCACGCCTCCGCGTTCCGCGCGCTGCGCGACAGGCGCACGACTTCGGTGCCGGCACGCTCCAGCCCGTCCGCCAACGCACCGCCAATGCCGCCCGATGCCCCGACAACGACGGCGCGGCGCCACGTCGTCATGCCGGGGTGCCGAAATAATCGCGGCGGAATTGCGCGGCGAAACCAGCGAACCGGCCCGCGCCGATGGCATCGCGCATCGCCTGCATCAATTGCTGGTAGAAGGCGATGTTGTGCTCGGTCATCAACATGGCGCCGAGGATTTCCTGCGATTTCACGAGATGGTGGAGATAGGCGCGGCTGTAGGTGCCGCAGGTATCGCAGGCGCATCGCGCGTCGAGCGGGTCCTGGTCCTCCGCGAACCGCGCATTGCGCAGGTTGAGCGGACCGGCCCAGGTGAACGCCTGCCCGTTCCGGCCCGAGCGGCTGGGCAGCACGCAATCGAACATGTCCACCCCCCGCTCGACCGCGCCGACGAGATCGTCCGGTTTGCCGACGCCCATGAGATAGCGCGGGCGGTCGTCCGGCAGTTGGCCGGGCGCGAAGTCGAGCGTGGCGAACATCGCCTCCTGCCCCTCGCCCACGGCAAGCCCGCCGATCGCGTAGCCGTCGAACCCGATCCCGGTGAGCGCCTCGGCGGAGCGCCCCCGCAACTCCTCGTCCAGCGCGCCCTGCTGGATGCCGAACAGGGCCGCGCCCGCCGCATGTTCGCCGCCCGCATCGAAGGCATCGCGGCTGCGCTGCGCCCAGCGCATCGACATTTCCATGCTGGCGGCGATCACGTCGCGAGGCTGATCGGCGCGGGGGCATTCATCGAACGCCATCACGATGTCGCTGCCGAGCAGGCGCTGGATTTCCATGCTGCGCTCGGGCGTCAGCATGTGCCTCGACCCGTCGATATGGCTGCGAAACTCGACGCCTTCCTCGGTCAACTTGCGCAGGTCAGACAAGCTCATCACCTGATAGCCGCCGCTGTCGGTCAGGATCGGGCGGTCCCAGTTCATGAAGCGATGCAGGCCGCCGAGCCGTGCCACCCGTTCCGCACCTGGGCGCAGCATCAGGTGATAGGTATTGCCGAGGATGATGTCGGCCCCCGTCCGGCGCACGGTTTCGGGCTTCATCGCCTTGACCGTGGCCGCCGTGCCGACCGGCATGAAGGCGGGCGTGCGGATGGTGCCGCGACGCATGGCGATCGCGCCCGTGCGGGCCTTGCCGCCACGGGCGTGAATGCGAAAGGCGAACCGTTCCGGTGCCATGATCAAAAGCCGTAGACGAAGGTGAAGCGGGTCAGCGTGTCGGTCGTCACGCCGCCGGGCGGCGGGCTGCTGTCGTAATCCACCTGGTAGGACAGGCGCGAACGCAGCCGGTCGGTGACCTTGAAATCGAGGCCCGTCAGAAGGTTCAGCGTGGTGCTCGAACTGTCGATGATGAGCAGGGCCTGCCCTCCGGTTTCGGTGACCGCATTGGCGGTCTGGCTGAGCGACAGGCGGTCGAAGATCTGCCAGTCGAAATCGAGGCCGGCCAGGGCGGCCAGACGGCTTTCCGACGGCGTACCGCGAAAATCGGTCACGCGATAGGCCGGGCCGGCCTTGACGGACAGAGACAGGCCTTCGCGATCGACGACCGTATAGCCCAGCCCGCCCGAGACGGCATAGCGCCCGTCGAACCCCTGCAACCGGTCATGCTCGAACTGGGCGAGGCCATAGGCGAACCAGTCCTCGCCGAATTCCCAGCGCGGTTCGTAGGAAACGAGGAATTGCTGGCGGCTGATATTGCCGTTCTGCCGCTGAAAATCGCCGCGCAGCGTCATCCGGTGGCTCCAGTCGAGCCCCTCGCGCTTCAGCTTGAGAGCCGCCGATGCGCCCACATTGTCGCTGTTGCCGCTGGCGCGGAAGCCGCCGATCTCGCCCTCCCCGCTCCACAGATCGAGGACGCCCGCCTCTGCGATCCGGGCTTCACGTTCGCGCTCGGCCTCGGCGTTGCGCAGGGCGAGGGTGTCGTTCCACTTTTCCAGCAGGCCGTCGATCTCCTCCGCGTCGTCGGGATAAGTGCTGCGGGCAAGGCCGAGGACCGTGCGGATCTTGGTGTCGTCCTGCGTATCCAGGGCCGCCGCGATCAGCTGGCGCACCCCATCGGGCAGCTGCGCCTGGGCCGGATCGGGCGCGGCGATGAACGACAGTGCGAGGGCAAGGGCGAAAGAAAAACGCATCACGCCCGGCGTCTAGCGTGCCCGTGGTCCGCTTTCCAGACCTCCGCCGTGCATGGAAAAAGGGGCCGGCCTGCCCTGTCGCAGCCCGGCCCCCGATCATCCTGCAAGGCTTCAGAAGTTGTACTGAAGCCCGGCGGTCGCGCGCAGCGTGTCGAACGAGATCGTGTCGAGATTGACGCGCACGGCCGTGGTGCCGCCCAGCGGGAAATCGGCGCCGACCCCGACGAGGTAATCGCCGAAATTATTTTCGATGTCGCCGAAGGCTTCGCCGTCCGGATCCTCGACGCCGATGATCTCCTCGTAATCGAGCGTGAACCACTGATAGCCGGCACGGGCATAGAATTTCGAACCGCCCTGGCCGGTAAAGCCGATACGCGCCGATGCGCCGTAATCGCTGTCCAGCGCGTCGGTACCGAAGTGGTAATTGCCCTCCACGCCGACGAACAGGTTCGATCCGGTCATGAAATCGTAGCCGGCATAGGCGCCAATGATCGGGCTGGCTGTATCGACATCGGCGCCGACATCCTCATCGCTGATGCCGAGGTCGTGGTAACCGGCCGAAACGCCAACGAAGCCCGAACCGGTCGCATCCTGCGCACTGGCGACACCGGGCATGGCGAAAATAGCCGCGCCGATCAGCGCGGCGGAAACGATATTTTTCATCGAGTGTAAGATTCCTGTGGTTTTGCTCTCTTACCGGAGCGAGCAAAACCGGTAGGGAAATCACACTAAAATACGGTTACCATTGCAGAATGCATCTTCACGCTCGCAAGCGCCAGCCGGTGCGGAAGATGAAGGTAATGATGGCGACACACAGGGCAAGAAAGCCCAGGGTAATGGCGAAGCTGACCCAGATGTTCACCTCGCTCTGGCCGTAGAAGGTCCAGCGCAAGCCGCTCACCAGATAGACGATCGGGTTCGCCATGGCGATCGTATCCCACGGCGCGGGCAGCATATCGATCGAATAGAACGTCCCGCCAAGGAAGGTCAGCGGCGTCAGGAACAGGAGCGGAATGATGCCGAGCTTCTCGAAATTGTCGGCCCAGATGCCGAGGATGAAACCGAACAGGCTGAAACTCGCCGCGACGAGGATGATGAACAGCACGGCCAGGATCGGGTGCGCCACCGTATAGTCCACGAACAGGCGCGCGGTCAGCATGATGATCGCGGCAAGGATCAGGCTCTTGGTGGCCGCCGCGCCGACGAAGCCGATCAGCGTTTCGGCGACGCCGACGGGGGCGGACAGCAATTCGTAGATCGTGCCGGTGAAACGCGGCATGTAGATGCCGAAACTGGAATTGTTGGTCGTCTCGCCCAGCAGCGTCAGCATCAGCAGGCCGGGAATGATGAACGCCCCGTAATCGACACCGCCCAGATCGGGCATCTCGCTGCCGATGGCCGCGCCGAAGACGATGAAATACAGCGCCGTCGTCAGCACCGGCGCGAGGATGGACTGGAACGCCGTACGCAGGAAACGGGTGAGTTCGCGGGTGTAGATCGCCCAGGTCGAGCGCCAGCCGATCATGCCGTTTCCTCCTCGCCCAACAGGGTCACGAAGATTTCCTCGAGGCTGCTTTCGCGCACGTCGATCGCGGTATAGTCGATATGCTCCGCCAGCAGCGCCTTGGTCAGCGCGGCGACCTCCTGCTTGCCCTTGCCTGCCCCGTCGCCGCCGCGATAGCGCAGCGTGCTGCCGCCCTCCTCCAGCTCGACCGGGAAACGCGCGATGGCGGGCGGCAGGACCGTCAGCGGCCGGGCGAGGCGGATATGCGCCTCGGTGCGGCCCAGCCGGGCCATCATCGCGTCCTTGTCATCCACCATCACCAGTCGCCCGGCGCGGATGATGCCGACGCGGTCGGCCATTTCCTCGGCCTCCTCGAGATAATGGGTGGTGAGAATGATGGTGACCCCGCGGCGGCGCATCTCGTCGATCACGCGCCACATGCCCTTGCGCAATTCGACGTCGACGCCCGCGGTCGGCTCGTCGAGAAACAACAAGTCGGGCTCGTGCGCCAGTGCCTTTGCGACCAGCACGCGGCGCTTCATCCCGCCCGACAGGGCCATGATGCGTTCGTCGCGCTTGTCCCACAGGCTGAGGCTGCGCAGGATTTCCTCGATCCGCGTGGGGTCGGGCGCCAGGCCGAACAAGCCGCGCGAATAGCTGACAGCGCGCAACACCGGCTCGAACATGTCGGTGCTGAGTTCCTGGGGGACCAGCCCGATGCGGGCGCGGGCCTTGCGCCAGTCGGTCTTCATGTCGTGCCCGAAGGCGTGGATTGTCCCCCCGCTGGGCGTGACCATGCCGCAGATCGCGCCGATCAGCGTCGTCTTGCCGGCCCCGTTCGGGCCGAGCAGCGCAAAGATCTCGCCCTTGCGAATCGTGAGGCTGACATCGTCGAGCGCCTTCAGGCCCCCGGGATAGACCTTGCTCAGCCCGTCGAGTTCGAGGATCGGCTCTGCAGGCGAATTACTGGACAAGCTTTTGCATCATCGCGGGATCGATATACTTCGCATAGGCGATCAGGGCCTGCATCGCCTGCGGGTCCTGCACCAATTGCTGCATCGCCATCTGGCCGAGCGCGCCGCTTGCCGCCTGGATGCCGGCGGCATCGCGGCCCTTGATCAGCGTTGCCATCTCGGCGCGGCAATCCTGCACCATGAGGCGGGTGAAGGTCTCGGCCATCTGGCGATCGATGCGGTCCTTCACCGCCGGATCGACCGTGACGATCTCCTTCATCGCCGGCGACATCGCCATGCTGGCGCCCATCCACTGCGCGATGAGGGTGCGATCCTCGCCGGTCGCCTTGCCGACGAAGCATTTCCCGAGCGCGAGCGACGCCTCGCTCGGCGCAGGAGCGGTCTGCGCCTGCGCGGCAGCGGGCAGGAGCGCGGCCAAGGCGCAGGCGGCGGTCAGTACGGTCTTTCTCACGGTCATCCCCCTCATGGAAGCAGCAGGCTCGAATCGCCATAGCTGTAAAATCGGTATTGTGCTGCAATGGCGTGCGCATAAGCGCCCTGCATCCGTTCGCGCCCCATCAGGGCGCTGACGAGCATGAACAGGGTCGATTTCGGCAGGTGGAAGTTCGTCATCAACCCGTCGATCGCGCGAAAACGGTAGCCGGGGGTGATGAAAATGTCCGTCTCGCCTTCGAAGGCGTGGATCGTACCGTCTTCGGTGGCGGCGCTTTCGAGCAGGCGCAGGCTGGTCGTGCCGACCGAGACGATCCGCCCCCCTTCCTGCCGCGCACGGTTGAGGCGCCCGGCGGTCGCGCCGTCGATCCGGCCCCACTCGAAATGCATCGCGTGGTCGTCGGTATCCTCGGCCTTGACCGGCAGGAAGGTGCCCGCCCCGACATGGAGGGTGAGGGTTTCGCGCCCGATCCCGGCTTCGTCCAGCGCGGCGATCAGCGCGGGCGTGAAATGCAGCGCCGCGGTCGGCGCGGCGACGGCCCCGTCCTCACGCGCGAACATGGTCTGGTAATCGCTCCGGTCCTGCGCGTCGGTCGGCCGTTTTCCGGCGATATAGGGCGGCAGGGGCATCCGCCCAGCGCGTTCGAGCAGCACCTCGACCGGTTCCTCGCCCGCGAAGCAGAGGATGAAGCTTCCGTCCGGCAAACGTCGTTCGGCGGTTGCGGCTACGTCGCCGCCGAAGGCGATGCGGTCGCCTTCGCGCAGGCGCTTGGCATTGCGGATGAAGGCCTGCCAGCGGCGCAGATCGATGCGTTTGTGGAGGGTGGCGCCGATCCGCGCCTCGCCCCGGCGCCCCTCGAGCTGGGCAGGAATGACGCGGGTGTCGTTGAAAACGAGAACATCGCCCCGGCGCAGCAGACCGGGCAGATCGCTTACGACGCTATCGCGGAAATCTCCCGCGCCCTCGACCACCAGCATCCGCGCTGAATCGCGCGGGCATGCGGGGCGGAGTGCGATCCGTTCGGGCGGCAGGTCGAAATCGAACAGGTCGACTTTCATGCACGGCCCCCGACAGATCCCGCCACAGGCGAGGGATCAGTTCTCAAGCGGCGCGTTCAGATCGCCTGCCGTGATCTCGGCCTGGCGCTGCGGCGCCATCGCGGCGGGCTTTGCCTTGTTGTCGCTCGCGATCGAGGCCTGGACGATCCGGGTCGGGTCGGCGGGCGGTTCGCCGCGGTTGATCGCGTCGACAGCGTCCATCCCGTCGATCACGCGGCCGAAATTGGTGTACCGCTTGTCGAGGCTGAAGCGCGGGTAGAACACGATGAAGAACTGGCTGTTCGCACTGTCCTCGCTCGCCGCGCGGGCCATCGAGACCGTGCCGCGCACATGCGGCATCGGATTGAACTCCGCCGCCAGATCGGGCAGCTGCGAACCGCCCTGCCCCGTGCCCGTCGGATCGCCGGTCTGCGCCATGAAACCGTCGATC
This sequence comes from uncultured Erythrobacter sp., assembly GCA_947501005.1. GTDB lineage: Bacteria > Pseudomonadota > Alphaproteobacteria > Sphingomonadales > Sphingomonadaceae > Qipengyuania. Next base: position 1,473,418 of record CANMTU010000001.1, read on the forward strand.
ACGCGGTGGAAGATCACCCCGTCGTAGAAACCCTGCCGGGTCAGTTCCTTCACCCGCTCGACATGCTCGGGCGCCCAGCTCGGCATCAGCCGGATGGCGACCCGCCGGCCGTTGGACAGGTCGAGCAGGAGGATATCGTCGGGATCTTCGGCCAGATTGTAATCGATCCGCTCGAACGCGGCGCGGGCGGGGGGCGGCGCCTGAGCAGCGTCCTGCGCGGCGGCGCCGATCGGCGCGATGGCCGTCAGCGCGGCGGCGGCAAGGGCAAGGGCAGATTTGAACATGGAAGTCCCGTCGGATTATCGGCAGTGGTGCGGCGCATTAGCGGCGCCGCGCTGTCGGTTCAATGAATAGCTTGGCGCCTCAATAGTCGCCCAGCCGGCCCTTCTCTTCCACCCGGGCAACCAGATCGTCGCGCACCGCGCGGCTGACGAACGGGGTGATGTCGCCGCCGAACAGGGCGATCTCCTTCACCAGTCGCGAGGCAATCGGCTGGAGCGAGACGTCGGCCATCAGGAAGACCGTCTCGATATCGTCGTCGATCTGCTGGTTCATGCCGGCCATCTGGTATTCGTATTCGAAATCGGCGACCGCGCGCAAACCGCGGATGAGGACGTTCGCCCCCATCTTGCGCGCGAACTTGACCAGCAGGGCGTTGAAACCGACCACCTCGACATTCTCCAGCCCCATCGCGGCGATCTCGCGCTCGACCATGGCGAAGCGTTCCTGCGTGGAGAACATGGGGTTCTTCGACGGATTGGTCGTGACTCCGATGATCAGCCGGTCGACCAGCCGGGCCGCGCGGCGCATGATATCCGCATGGCCGAGCGTCATGGGATCGAAGGTGCCGGGATAGATCCCGATGCGCGTCGTCATCAGTGATCCCTCCCCACCACGAACCGGCCGAGCTCGACCAGCAGGCGCGCCTCCGCGCCGTAACCCGCCAGATGCTGCCCGGCCTGCTGCACCAGCATCTGCGCCTGCTGGCGGGCGGCGTCGCGGCCCATCAGGGTGACGAAGGTCTGCTTGCCCTGCTCCTCGTCCTTGCGCAGCGCCTTGCCGGCCTTGCCCTCGTCCCCTTCGACGTCGAGCAGGTCGTCCGCGATCTGGAAGGCGAGGCCGATGTCGCGGGCATAGGCGCGCAGCTGGCCCCGGCCCTCTGGCGGCACCTTGCCGAGGATCGCGCCCAGTTCGACGCTGGCAGCAAGCAGCGCGCCGGTCTTCAACTGCTGCAGCCGGGTGATCTGTCGCAGATCGTATTCCCTGGAGGCGGAGGCGATATCCATCATCTGCCCGCCGGCCATCCCGTCATGCCCGCTCGCCCGCGCCAGCGTGGCGACCAGTTCGGAACGCACGAACGGATCGCCGCTGGTTCCCGGCATCGTCAGGATGTCGAATGCCAGCGCATGCAGGCAGTCGCCCGCCAGCACCGCGGTCGCCTCGTCGAAGGCCTTGTGAACGGTCGGCTTGCCGTGGCGCAGATCGTCGTCGTCCATGCATGGCAAATCGTCGTGAATAAGCGAATAGGCATGGATCGCCTCGACCGCGCAGCCGGTATTGACCGCGGCATCCCGGTCCACCCCGAACAGGCCGGCCGTGGCGCAGACCAGCAGCGGGCGGACCCGCTTGCCCCCGCCGATCGCGGCATAGCGCATGGCCTCGACCAGCCGGCCGCGCGCATCGTCCGGCACGGGCAGGAAGGCATCGAACGCCGCATCGACCTCGCGCTGGATTTGCTCGAACGCATCGGCGAGCACAGGGGGCATGGTGTCCGGCACGGCCGCCCCGCCCTCAGCCTGCGGCATCGAATGCGGCGGTGCCGGTGGGCGCGCCGTCCGCGCCCTGCACGATCTTCTCGATCCGTTCCTGCGCCGCGTCGAGCCGTTTCTGGCACGCCTTGCGCAAGGCCTCGCCCCGTTCGTAAAGCGCGATGCTCTCATCGAGCGGCACGTCGCCGCTTTCCAGCCGGCGCACCACCGTTTCCAGCGCGCGCAAGGCATCCTCGAACGACATGTCGGCGATCGGCGTTTCGGGTCCCGTATCCATCGCCGGCCAGCTTTGACCGCGCCGCGCCCCACGGTCAAGAACGGGCCGGCGCGCGAACGGCAATATGGCGTGGATTGTCGTTCCGGCGGGCGTTCCAAAACGCGCAAGTCAGGCTGGCAGAGCCGCGCCGGCAACGCTAAGGCCCCTCGCATGAGCGAAATCACCCCCGACATCGTCGCCCAGCACGGCCTCTCCGAAGACGAATATGCGCGCGTCCTCACCGCATTGGGGCGCGAGCCGAACCTCGTGGAACTCGGCATCTTCTCGGTCATGTGGTCCGAGCATTGCAGCTACAAGTCCTCGCGCCTGCATTTGAAGAAGCTGCCGACCGAGGCCGAATGGGTGATCTGCGGTCCGGGCGAGAATGCCGGGGTGATCGATATCGGCGACGGGCAGGCCGCCATTTTCAAGATGGAGAGCCACAACCATCCGTCGTATATCGAACCCTATCAGGGCGCGGCGACCGGGGTCGGCGGCATCCTGCGCGACGTGTTCACCATGGGCGCGCGGCCGGTGGCCAATGCCAATGCGCTGCGTTTCGGCCGGCCCGATCATCCCAAGATGAAGCATCTGGTGCAGGGCGTGGTCGCGGGCATCGGCGGCTACGGCAATTGCGTCGGCGTGCCGACGATCGCGGGCGAGACGAATTTCGATGCCGCCTATGACGGCAACATCCTCGTCAACGCGATGACCGTGGGCGTCGCGGATGCGGACAAGATCTTCTATTCCGCCGCGACCGGGGTGGGGAACCCCATCGTCTATGTCGGCTCCAAGACCGGGCGCGACGGCATCCACGGCGCCACCATGGCCAGCGCCGATTTCGGCGAGGATGCGGAAGCCAAGCGCCCGACGGTGCAGGTCGGCGATCCGTTTACCGAGAAGCTGCTGATCGAAGCCTGCCTCGAATTGATGGCGACCGATGCGATCGTCGCGATTCAGGACATGGGCGCCGCGGGCCTCACCTCCTCCAGCGTGGAGATGGCGACCAACGGCAAGGCCGGCATTCGGCTCGACATGGACCGGGTACCGTGCCGCGAAGAGGGCATGACGCCTTACGAGATGATGCTGAGCGAAAGCCAGGAGCGGATGCTCATGGTGCTGAAGCCCGGCCGCGAGGCGGAGGCGGAAGCGATCTTCCGCAAGTGGGAACTCGACTTCGCGGTCATCGGCGAGGTGACCGATACACGCCACATGGTCCTGGAATGGGGCGGCGACGTGGTGTGCGACATTCCGCTCGGCCCGCTGGCCGCGGATGCGCCGGAATATGACCGGCCCTATCTCTCGCAGGACGAATACAAGGAGTGGGCGAAGATCGTCCCCCTCGGCGACCTGCCCGAGACGACCGATATCGCGGGCGATCTGCGCCGGTTGATGGCTTCCCCCGCCCTCGCCTCGCGCCGGTGGATCTGGGAACAGTATGACAGCCAGGTTGGCGCCGATACGCTGCAGACTGGCGGCGATGCGGGCGTGGTGCGGGTCCACGGCACCGGCAAGGCGCTGGCGATCACCACCGACTGCACCCCGCGCTACGTCTTTGCCGATCCCTATGAAGGCGGCAAGCAGGCGATCGCGGAAGCCTATCGCAATCTGTGCGCGGTCGGCGCGCGGCCGCTGGCGGTGACCAATTGCCTCAACTTCGCCAACCCCAAGCGGCCCGAGATCATGAGCCAGCTGGTCCACGCGCTCGACGGGATGGGCGAGGCGTGCCGCACGCTCGACTTCCCGATCGTGAGCGGCAACGTCTCGCTCTACAACGAAAGCAAGGCGACCGGCGGCGGCAGTGCCATCCTGCCGACCCCTGCAATCGGCGGGGTCGGCCTGATCGCCGACTATGCCCCGATGGCGCGCATCGGTTTGCGCGAAGACATGAAGATCCTGCTGCTCGGCGAACCGATGCAGATGCTTGGCCAGAGCCTGTGGCTACGCGAGATCCACGGCCGCACCGACGGCATTCCCCCGCGCGTCTTCCTCGAAGAGGAACGCAAGCATGGCGAATTCGTGCGCGGCCTGATCGCGGATGGGCAGGTGGACGTGGTGCACGACGTGTCGGACGGCGGCGTGCTGGTCGCGCTGGCCGAAATGGCGCTGGCCGGCGGGGTCGGCGTCGAGGTTCTCGGCCGGCCCGACATCAATCGCTGCTTCGGCGAGCCGCAGGGCCATTACCTCATCGCGGTGCCGGTGGGCGAGGAGATCGCGCTGCACGATGCCGCCATGGCCAAGGGCATGAGCTGCGAGATCATCGCCAATTCGGGCGGCGATGCGATCCGCGGCGAAGACTGGTCGGTGCCGCTCGCGGAGCTGCGGGAGGAGAACGAACGGTTCTTCCGCGACTGGATGGAGCGGTAAGGCCCGCCATCGGGGCCGGCTTACGATAGAAGCGGGCCGGCAAGAGGGACGAGAACCCCACCCCTCTTGCCGGCAATCGCGGGCTCAGGCGGCCTTGGCCTGCGCCGGTTCCTGCGCCAGCAGGTCGTAGGGATCGATGCCCTCCTCGCGCCAGATGCGGTGGCATTCCTGGTACCAGAACGGCTCGGGAATGCCGAGTTCGGCGCGCGCATCCTCCAGCTGCATCGACAGGAGCAGCTTGATCGGCAGCCGCACCAGCATCGGGCAATCCTTGCCGGTCTGATGCGCCTGGCGGACGGCCTTGATAACCGGCGCCTTAGACTTGTGCAGCTTGCGGATATGATGCGCGCCGGCATAGCCGATCAGCAGGTGACCATGGCTCGGCTGCTGGCCGTGGGTGAACAGCAGGACGCATTGCTCGCCCAGCCCGTCGCGGCCGTAGCCGGTGAGGATGTGGAGCAGGTCGTGCGTGTCGCGGCTGCGATCGGCATACCACTGGATGAGGTCGTCGAATTTCCGGCGGCCGAGCTTTTCCGCCTCGGCGACCAGCCCGGCGGCGGACAGGCCCTCACGCTCCATGAAGTCGCAATAGGCATGAGCCACGCTGCCCTCGGGATAGTGGCGCAGCGCCCCGTGATCGTCGAGGATGGTGGGGAGATAGGGCTCGTCGCGCCGCAATTCCTCGCCTTCGGGCGACAAGGTGACGCGGCGCACCCGGTCCTCGAAATCCTTGGCAGGAAGCGATTCGAAAATCTTGAAGACGTGGCTCGTCTCTTCCTTGTCCTTCAACAGGTCGCGGAAATGACCATACGCCTTGGGCAGATTGTATTTGAGCTTCTTGCGGCGGGGATCGCGCAGGGGGGTGCCGTCGCTCGCCGCTTCGATGGCGGATTGGGGAAAGGATTCTTCGCGCATGATTGCCTACCCGGTTGGAGGTGATCACTCACCACTACTTACACGAATGTAAATAAACCGTTGCGGATCGAAACGCAAGTCATCCCTCGACCCATTCCTTGCGCGGAATTCCGAGCAGCAGGAGGATGGCGGTGAGGTCCGCGCTTTCCACCCTGCCATTGGCGGCATCGCGCGCGGCGGGCTTGGCGCGGTAGGCGAAGCCGTAATCTGCCGCCTCGATCATCGGGATGTCGTTCGCCCCGTCGCCCGCCGCCATCACCCGCGCGCCTTCCCCGAGGTTCGCCCGCTCTTCCTCGAGCGTGGCCCGCTTGGTCGCGGCGTCACTGATTCGCCCGGCGAGCTTGCCGGTGAGCGTTCCGTTATCCACCGCGAGCCGATTGCCGACCACACGGTCGAAGCCGAGCTGCTGGGCGACCGGATCGGCGAAATGGTGGAACCCGCCGGTCACCAGCACGCTATGACAGCCCTTCGCCTTCAACGTCTGCACCAGCGCGCGCGCGCCGGGCGCGGGGCGGATGCGTTCCAGGAGGCAGCGGTCGATCGCGAATTCGCCCAACCCTTCGAGCAGGGCGACCCGCTGGCGCAGCGCATCCTCGAAATCGATCTGACCGCGCATCGCCCGCTCGGTAATGGGGGCGACCTTGTCCTTGAAGCCGGCGAAATCGGCCAGCTCGTCGATGCATTCCTGGCCGATCATGGTCGAATCCATGTCGGAGACGAACAGGCGCGGCACCTCGATCTCGTGATCCGCGACGAGGATGTCGCAATCGCCGAAATGCTCGCCGAGGATGCGGAGCACGGCTGCCCGGTCGCCATGCGGAAACGAGATCTGCAGAACCTCGCCGCAGAAGTCGAGCATGCCGGCCATGGCAACCGGCGCGCCAGCGGCGGCAAGCGCCGCGCTCGCCGCGTCGAGGCGGGTTTCTAGCCCGCTCTGGTCTGCTATCAGCCGGGCGATGAGCATCGAAAAGTCCCCTGGATTGCCACCTCTGGCGCTCATTGCAGGGCCGACCGCCAGCGGCAAGAGCGAACTGGCGGTGCATCTGGCACAGGCTCTGGCGGGGGAAGGGAAACGGGCGGTCATCGTCAACGCCGACAGCGCGCAGGTCTATGCCGATCTGCGCGTCCTCTCCGCCCGGCCGAGCGATGCCGACATGGGCGGCATCGAACACCGCCTGTTCGGCGCGTGGGACGGGGTGGTGGCCTGCTCGGCGGCGGACTGGGCGGCGGCGGCGAAGCGCGAAATCGCGGACCTGCACGCGGCAGGTGCGCTGCCGATCCTGTGTGGCGGAACCGGCCTCTATCTGCGCGTCCTCCTCGACGGGATCGCCCCCGTGCCGCCGATCGACCCCGCGGTGCGCGATGCGGTCCGCCGTTTGGCGCTGGGCGAGGCGCGGGCCGCGCTGGAAGCGGAAGACCCCGAAGCCGCCGCCCGCCTCGCCCCCACCGACACCGCCCGCACGATGCGCGCGCTCGAGGTGGTGCGCGCCACCGGGCGGCCGCTGAACGAATGGCAGGCGCGTAAGGTCGGCGGAATCGGTGATCGAGTTACCCTCCACCCCCTGATCCTGCTGCCCGAGCGCGAGCAGCTTTACGCGCGTTGCGACCAGCGGTTCGAAACCATGATCGAGAGCGGCGCGATCCCCGAAGTCGAGGCGCTGCTGGCCCGCGATCTCGACCCCGCCTTGCCGGTGATGCGCGCGATCGGCGTGCCGGAGATCGCCGGGTTCCTCGACGGCACCCTTACCCGTACCGAAGCCGTCGCCGCCGGGCAGATGGCGACGCGCCGCTACGCCAAGCGGCAATACACCTGGTTCCGCCATCAGTTGCCGCCCCAGTGGCAACGCAAAAGCAATAAACTATCTGCCAACATGGAATACCTTGTTTCTTTATTACGCAGCTATGGTTGACAGCTTGGCACGATGATCCTTATCCAAGCCCCGTCGGCCCGGCGCTTCAGACCCCAGCGTCGGGCCGATCCGTATCTGCAAAGCCGGAGAAGTCCCGTGTCAGAAGAGCGCAGCGGCGCCGCCATCCTGATCGAATGCCTCAAGCGGCAGGGCGTCGAATTCGTGTTCGGCTATCCCGGCGGGGCGGTGCTGCCGATCTATGACGAATTGTTCGCGGAAAAGGCGATCCGCCATGTCCTCGTGCGGCACGAGGCAGGCGCGGCCCATGCGGCAGAAGGCTATGCCCGGTCGACCGGGAAGCCCGGCGTGGTCCTCGTCACCAGCGGGCCGGGCGCGACCAATGCGGTGACCGGGATCGCCGATGCCTATATGGATTCGATCCCCATGGTCGTCATCACCGGGCAAGTGCCGACCGGCCTGATCGGTACCGATGCGTTCCAGGAAGCGGACACGATCGGCCTGACCCGCCACTGCACCAAGCACAATTACCTCGTGAAGGACCCCGAACGGCTGCGCGCCACGATCGAGGAAGCGTTCCGCATCGCCACGACCGGGCGCCCCGGCCCGGTGGTGATCGACATTCCCAAGGACGTGCAGATCGCAATGGCGAGCTGGGGCGAGCAGGACACCGCCCCCCTGCCCTCACACCGCTACGAACCGCGCCTCGCCGCGGCGGAGGACGAGATCGCCGAGGCAGCCCGCCTGCTCGCCTCGGCAGAGCAGCCGGTGTTTTACACGGGCGGCGGCGTCATCAATGCGGGACCGCGCGCCTCGCAACTGCTGCGCGAATTGCAGAACCGCGCCGGCGCGCCCGTCACCAGCACGCTGATGGGCCTCGGCGCCTTTCCGGCCGATCATCCCGACTGGCTCGGCATGCTGGGGATGCACGGCACCTACGAAGCCAACATGGCCATGAACAAGGCCGACCTGATCGTCGCCCTCGGCGCCCGGTTCGACGATCGGGTGACCGGCCGGCTCGATGCGTTCGCGCCGCAAGCCAAGAAGATCCACATCGATATCGACCGTGCGCAGATCAACAAGATCGTGCCGGTCGATCTCGGCATCGTCGGCGATTGCGGCCATGTGCTGGAGCAGTTGCTCGGCGCGATGGAGAACCGCAAGACCGCCGACCTGTCGGAATGGAAGGCGCGCATCCTCGGCTGGAAAGCGCGCGAATGCCTCGCCTTTCCCGAGCGCGGGGACGCGATCATGCCGCAAAAGAGCATCGAGCGACTGTTCGCGCTGACCCGGGACCGCAGCCCGATCATCACCACCGAGGTCGGCCAGCATCAGATGTGGGCGGCACAGTATTTCGGTTTCATGGCCCCGAACAAATGGCTCACCAGCGGCGGCCTCGGCACGATGGGCTACGGCCTGCCCGCCGCGATCGGCGCGCAGCTCGGCAATCCCAACGCACTGGTGATCGACATCGCGGGCGAGGCGAGCATCCAGATGAACATACAGGAGCTTGCCACGGCCAGCCAGTACCGCCTGCCGGTCAAAGTGTTCATCCTCAACAACGAATATATGGGCATGGTCCGCCAGTGGCAGGAACTGACCTATGAAAGCCGCTATTCAAACAGTTACAGCGATAGCTTGCCGGACTTCGTGAAGCTCGCCGAAGCCTATGGCTGGAAGGGCATCCGTATCGAGGACGAAGCCGATCTCGACGCCGGGATTGCGGCGATGCTGGCGCATGACGGGCCGGTGATGGTCGATTGCATGGTGGCGAAAGACGCCAATTGCTTCCCGATGATCCCGAGCGGCGCGGCGCATACCGAAATGCTGCTCTATGGCGACAAGGTTGGCGGCACCATGGACGACGAAGCCAAGGCGCTGGTGTGATGGAAATTCTCACGACGACCCCGCCGCAATTCGCGAGCAAGGCGGAACGCCGCGTCTGGTTCGATCGCCAGGGGGCCGAACAGGTCCTCGACTGGATCGAGGACACGGGTCAGCGGTTCCTCGGCCTGGACCTCGCGCAGAAGCGGGAAGACGGCAGTTGGACGCTCTTGCCCGAAACGCTCGATCTCGGCCGGCAGACCGACAATTTCGAAGCGGTTCGCAGGGGGCGGGTCTTCCTGCGCGAGTATGATGGCGACGGGCGGATATTCGAACCGCTCTGGCAGGGGCGCCCGACGTGAAGATCGCCGAACAGGCCAGCGAACGCCACGTCCTCAACGTGATCGTCGACAACGAGGCCGGGATCCTCGCCAAGATTTCCGGCCTGTTCACGGCGCGCGGCTATAATATCGACAGCCTGACCGTGGCCGACATCAGCGAGGATCATGCGATCAGCCGCGTCACCGTCGTCACCAACGGGCCGCCGCCGGTGATCGACCAGATCCGCGCCCAGCTCGAACGGCTGGTGCCGGTGCACAAGGTGATCGACCTGACCGAGGAAGGCCCGCATGTCGAACGCGAGCTGGCGCTGGTCAAGGTCGCGGGCACGGGCGACAAGCGGGTCGAGGCCTTGCGCATCGCCGAACTGTTCCGCGCCAAGGTGGTCGACACCACGATTTCTAGCTTCGTCTTCGAACTGACCGGGGCGCCGGACAAGATCGCCAGCTTCATCGTCCTCATGCGGGAACTCGGCCTCGTCGAGGTCGGCCGCTCGGGCGTGGTGGGCATGATGCGCGGGCCGGATCGGGTCTGATCCGCCGCACGGAACTTTGAGGGATGAATATGCAAGTCTATTACGATGCCGATGCCGACCAGCAGTTGATCAAGGACAAGAAGGTCGCCATCGTCGGCTATGGCAGCCAGGGCCATGCCCATGCGCAGAACCTGCGCGACAGCGGGGTTGCGGATATCGTTGTCGCCCTGCGCGACGGTTCCTCCACCCGCAGGAAGGCGGAGAGCGCGGGTTTCACCGTCAAGACCGTGGCCGAGGCGGCAGAATGGGCCGACGTGCTGATGATCCTCGCGCCGGACGAGCATCAGGCGGCCATCTATTCCGACGAGATCTCGGGCCGGATGAAGCCCGGCAGCACGCTCGCCTTCGCGCACGGGCTGAACATCCATTTCGGCCTCATCACCCCGCCCGACGATGTCGACGTGATCATGATCGCGCCCAAGGGGCCGGGCCATACGGTCCGCTCCGAATACCAGAAGGGCGGCGGCGTGCCGTGCCTGATCGCGATCAATCAGGAAAGCAGCCAGACGGGCGGCAACGGCTATGCCAAGCAGCTTGCCCTGTCCTATGCCAGCGCGGTCGGCGGCGGGCGTTCCGGCATCATCGAAACCGATTTCAAGGAAGAGTGCGAAACCGACCTGTTCGGCGAGCAGGCGGTGCTGTGCGGCGGAATCACGCACTTGATCCAGGCCGGTTTCGAAACGCTGACCGAAGCGGGCTACGCACCGGAAATGGCTTATTTCGAATGCCTGCACGAAACCAAGCTGATCGTCGATCTGCTGTATGAGGGCGGCATCGCCAACATGCGCTATTCGATCAGCAACACCGCCGAATACGGCGACATCAAGACCGGCCCGCGCATCATCACCGACGAGACGAAAGCGGAGATGAAGCGCGTGCTGAAAGACATCCAGTCCGGCCGGTTCGTGAAGGATTTCGTGCTCGACAATCAGGCCGGCCAGCCCGAACTCAAGGCCAGCCGCAAGGCCGCCGCGGCCCATCCGATCGAGCGGACCGGGGCGCAGCTGCGCGCGATGATGCCCTGGATCGGCGCGAACAAGCTGGTCGACAAGGACAGGAACTGATCGCGGCGCCGTGCCGCCCAGCCGGGGCGGAGCGATCGCGTTTGCAGGATTGCCCGCCTCCGCCTAGATAGGGCCGACAAAGGCGGTCGGCGGCGCCCTTCGGCGCGGCACGACTGCCTGCCCGCATACCGATCGCTTCTTTTGCCTCGAGAGGAACCCGCCTGATGAAAACCCTCGCCTATGCCGCCGCCCTGTGCGGCGCCGTTGCCGCCCCCGCCGCCTATCTCTCGGCCCAGAACGCCCAGGCGCCGGGCCAGATGGATCCGTCGCGTGTGACCGCCGGTTCCTATGTCACCGACCCGGCGCATACGCTGGTCGAATGGAGCGTCAGCCATTTCGGCATCAACCCGTATTTCGGGCTTTTCGGCGATGTCGAGGGGACGTTGCAGCTCGATCCCGCCAACCTTTCCGCCGCGAAAGTCGATGTCCGCATCCCGATCGCCTCGGTCGCCGTGCCGAGCGAAGGTCTGCGCGAACACCTGCTTCGTCCCGCGAAGAACGGCGGCAATGCAGATTTCTTCGGCGCCAATCCGGGCATGGCGCGTTTCGTTTCGACCAGTGTCACCCCGCTCGGCGCGAACCGCGCGATCATCAACGGCACCCTGACCATGAACGGGCAGACCGGTCCGGTCGCGCTCGTCGCCAAATTCAGCGGGGCAGGCACCAACCCGATGAGCAAGGCGGAAACCGTCGGCTTCGTCGCCGAAACCACGATCCAGCGGTCGAACTGGGGGGTGAGCTACGGCATCCCGATGGTCGCGGACGAAGTGGACCTGAAAATCAGTGCGGCTTTCGAGAAACAGTAAGCCGGGATAGGCAGCGGCGATGAAGTTGACCGACTGCCACAATATCGACGATTTCCGCCGCCTCGCGAAACAGCGGCTGCCCTTTCCGGTGTTCGACTATATCGACGGGGCGGCGGACGACGAAACGACCAAAGCGCGCAACACCGGCGCTTTCGACCATGCCGATCTGGTGCCGGACGTTCTGGCAGGCGTCGGCAACATCGATACCTCCTGCACCATCCTCGGGCGCAAGAGCGCGCTGCCCTTGATGCTCAGCCCGACGGCCTTGCAGCGGGCGTTCCACACGGACGGCGAGATGGCCGTGGCGCGGGCGGCGGACAAGTTCGGCGTGTGGTTCGGCATCTCCAGCCTCGCCACCCATTCGATCGAGGATATCGCCGCGGCGACCGGCGGGCCGAAACTGTTTCAGCTCTACCTCCACAAGGACCGAGGCCTCAACGCCTCGATGATCGAGCGGTGCAAGGCGGCGCGCTTCGATGCGCTGGCGCTGACGGTCGACACCATCGTTTCGGGCAAGCGCGAACGGTGCCTGCGCTCGGGCTTCACCACCCCGCCGCGTTTCACCCCGCGCTCTATCTGGAGCTATGCCACGCGCCCCCGCTGGACGCTGGACTATGTCTTCGGCCCGAAATTCCGCCTGCCGCAACTCGATGGCTACGTGGCGGAGGGGACCGGCAAGGCGGTGAGCATCCAGGACTATTTCAACACCATGCTCGATACGAACATGGACTGGGACACCGCCGCCCGCATCCGCCAGGACTGGGGCGGCACCTTCGCATTGAAAGGCATCATAAGCGCCGGCGATGCCCGCCGTGCGGTCGAGATCGGGGCGGATGCGATCATGCTGTCCAACCATGGCGGGCGGCAGCTGGACGGCAGCCGATCGCCATTCGACCAATTGCCGGAGATCGTCGACGCGGTCGGCGGCAAGATCGAGATCATCCTCGACGGCGGGGTGCGGCGGGGCACCCATGTCCTCAAGAGCCTTGCCGCCGGCGCAAGCGCGGCAAGCGGCGGTCGGCTGTACCTCTATGCGCTGGCGGCGGCCGGACAGGACGGCGTCGAACGTGCGCTCGCCATTCTCAAGGACGAGATCGAGCGGGGCATGCGCCTGATGGGCGTGACCGCGATCGATCAGCTGGGCAGCGAACGCCTGCGCTGGCGCTAGCTTTCCGTTGCGGCCTTCGAGGCGGCGAGCACCCGTCCCGCCTCGGCCAGCAGGATCGTGCTGGTCGCCTTGGCGAGGATGGTACCGTCCGCGTCCTTCAGATGTCCCTCGTAATAGCAGGTGCGCTTGCCGTGCCGTTCGACCCAGGCTTCCGCGAACACCCGGCCGGGGCGGGTCGGCGCGAAGAAGCTCACCTTGATCTCCAGCGTCATGGGCACGGTCCCCGCGCCGTTCCTGGCGATCACCGCATAGGCCATTGCCGCATCGATCCAGCCGGTGATGAAGCCGCCCTGCACCACGCCGCCCGAATGGCACTGCTCGCGCTTCGCCTCGTATTCAAGGCTTGCCCGCCCCTCCGCATCGGTGGAAACGACGCGGACCAGTCCCAGCGTTTCGGACAATGTACGCCCTTCGGCCATTAGCACCTCTTCTCATCACGAAATATAATGTCTTGCGATGGCGGTATTCGTTTCGCTTTACAATCCTCGGCCGAATTAGGCATAGCGCAGGCAATGATCGCGAGACCCGGCCTGCCCCTTCGACTTATGCGCCCTTGGGCGTGATCGGCGCGGCCTGCCCGGCGCGCTGAACGCTCAAGGGATCAGGCACCGCCCCGTCACGACCTTCGAACGATCAGAGTATCCACAATGCCCATGTTGAGCGATCCCGGCGCCAAATATCGTGCCTTTCCGCAAGTCCCCCTGCCCGACCGGCAATGGCCGACCCGCACCATCACCGCCCCGCCCCGCTGGCTTTCCACCGACCTGCGCGACGGCAATCAGGCCATCGTCGACCCGATGGACGCGCACAAGAAGAACCGCTTCTTCGACCTGCTGGTCGAGATCGGGGTCAAGGAGATCGAGGTCGGCTTCCCCAGCGCAGGCGCGACCGAGTTCGACTTCATCTCGGGCCTCGTGCGATCCGGGCGCATTCCCGAGGACGTGATCGTCCAGGTCCTCACCCAGAGCCGCGAGGATCTGATCCGTACCAGTTTCGCCAGCCTCGCCGGTGCGCGGGCGGCGATCGTCCACCTCTACAATGCCGTCAGCCCGGCATGGCGCGAGCAGGTGTTCGGCATGAGCCGCGATCAGGTGCGCGAGATCGCCGTGGCGGGCGCCAAGGTCATGCGCGACGAGGCGGCGGCCCGCCCCGATACGCAGTGGCATTTCCAGTACAGCCCCGAGACCTTCTCTACCGCCGAACTCGATTTCAGCCTGGAGGTCTGCGAGGCGGTGATGGACGTCCTCACCCCCACGCCCGGGCAGCCGATCATCCTCAACCTGCCCGCCACGGTCGAGGCGGCGACGCCTAATATCTACGCCGATCAGGTCGAGTATTTCATCCGCAACCTGCCCAACCGCGAGAGCGCGGTAATCTCGCTCCATACCCATAACGATCGCGGCACCGGCGTCGCGGCGGCGGAACTGGCGCTGATGGCCGGGGCGGACCGGGTGGAAGGCTGCCTGTTCGGCAATGGCGAGCGGACCGGCAATTGCTGCCTCGTGACGATGGCACTCAACATGTACACGCAGGGGATCGATCCCGCGCTTGACTTCTCCGATATCGACCGGGTCATCGAGACGGTCGAATATTGCAACGAACTGCCGGTCCACCAGCGCCACCCCTATGGCGGCGAACTGGTCTACACCGCCTTTTCCGGCAGCCATCAGGATGCGATCAAGAAGGGCTTCGCCGCGCGCCAGGCACAGAACGGTCGGGAATGGCGCGTGCCCTACCTCCCCCTCGACCCCGCCGATCTCGGCCGCAGCTACGAGGCGGTTATCCGCGTCAATTCGCAGAGCGGCAAGGGCGGTTTCGCGTGGGTTCTCGAACAGGATCAGGGCCTCAAGCTGCCCAAGAAGATGCAGGCCGATTTCAGCCCCCACGTGCAGCGCATGGCCGACGAACTGGGCCGCGAACTCGCCGCGGCGGATATCTGGCGGGCCTTTCGTCAGGCCTACCACGTGCAGACCGAAGGGACGCATTTCCGCCTCGTCGATTACGAGGAACGCCGCGCGGGAGACGGCAGCCGCCTGTTCACCGGCACCATCGCGGTGGAGGGGCAGGAACAGACCGTCTCGGGCCGCGGCAACGGCCTCATCTCCAGCGTGCTGTCGACGACCGAGGACGCTTTTGGCCTCAGCCTCGAAGTGGTCGACTACACCGAACACGCCCTGACCACCGGGCGCGACAGCCGGGCCGCCGCCTATCTCGAATGCCGCGACCGGGACGGTCGCACGATCTGGGGCTGCGGCATCGACGAGGACGTCGCGACCGCCAGCGTGCGCGCCGTGCTCAGCGCAGCGAATACCGCGGCGGGGTGAGCGTTACCGGCCCTGCCCGCCGCCCGTCTGCCGCTCCCGCGCCTCGACCAGGCCGAGATCGGTGCCGCCGCCCTCGGCATTGGTGAATTGCGGCGCTTCGCGTTCGGGCGCCGCCCCGCCTTCATAGGTGATGCGGTAGATGATGCCGTTCTCGTCGTCGGAGAGATACATCGCGCCGTCGGGCCCCTGCGCCAGCCCCGCGAGGCGGCCCATCTGCCCCCAACCGGTCGGGCTGGATTCGTCCTCCATCAGGAAACCGGTGACGAACGGTTTCATGCCGACCGGCCGGCCGTTCTCGAAATCGACCCGCAGGACTTCGTAGCCCGAGGGCGGGCTGCGGTTCCACGATCCGCGCAGCGAGACGAAGGCATCGCCCCGATATTCGGCCGGCAGGCCGCCCCGCGTGGCGAAAGCCAGCTGCATCGGCGCGGAATGGGGCGTGTGCAGGCCGATCGGCTCCACGCTGCCGGCGGCATAATCGGAAAAGCTCTGGTCCGGCGGCGTATCCTGGGGGTTGAACTTGGACATGGCGTAGACATACGGCCAGCCATAGCGCTGCCCGTCCGCCAGGCGGTTGAACTCCTCGGCCTGCTCGTGATCGCCCAGCCAGTCGATCCCATGGTCGAAGCCGTAGGGGGTGCCGGTTGTCGGCTCGAACCCGTAACCGATCGTGTTGCGCAGGCCCGAGGCGAAGATCCGGCGATCCGAACCGTCCGGCTTCAGGGATACGATGGTCGCGTTCTCCGGGTTGGTCTCGGCGCACGCATTGCAGGTCGATCCAACCGAGACGTACAGCCGCCCGTCCGGCCCCATCACAACCATGCGATTGGGATGCTGGCCGCCCTCCGGAAAATCGGTCGCGATCGTTTCCAGCTCGCCCAGCGTCCCGTCGGGCCGGCGATCCGCCCGGTAGATATCGTTGACGGTCATCAGGTAGACCGTGTCGCCGACGATCTCGATCCCGTGCATCCCTTTCCTGGTGGCGACGACCTGTTTGATGTCGGCCTGCCCGTCGCCATTGGTGTCGCGCAGCATCATCACGTCGCCCTGCGCGCGGCGGGTGAGGTAGAGCGTGCCGTCATCCGCCACCCGCATCATGCGCGCGTTCTTCAGATCGCGGGCGAACACGTCGATCGCGAAACCCTTGGGCAAAGCGAGCCGCGCCATCCTCTCTGCGCTCCATTCGAGGGGTATCGGCTTGATGACGTGGCCGGTAATCTCGACCCCCTTGCGTCCACGATCCTCCTTTGCGGCGGGTTCGCTGCTCCCTGCACCGGCCTGGGCGAGTGCGGGGGGGGAAAGACCGGCGAGCAGGAGGGCGGCCAGGCAGGCGGAACGGCGCATAATTCATCGTCCTTTTGGTTAACTCCCTGTTTGAAGTGCCTTTCTCCCCCGTCAGTTCCCATTGTTGTCTGAAATGCTCGTGATGGATCATCCGGCGTGATAGGCTCCCCGCAATAAACCCGAACAGAGGTGGAGAGGACGCCGCGATGACCGAAGAGATACTGGAACCGGGTCTGCCGATCGTCGATCCGCACCATCACTTGTGGGATTTGCGCCCCCTCCTCCCCGCCTTTCCGCAGCCACACCACCCCTTCCTCGCCGCGATTGCCGGAGCGGCCTATTACACGTTCGACGCATTGCGGGCCGATACGCAGAGCGGCCATGCCGTCATGGGCACGGTGTTCATGGAATGCGGCGCGTTTTACGATTCTTCACGGGACGCGGCGATGAAACCGGTCGGCGAGGTCGAGTTCGCGGGCGGCGTCGCCGCGCAGGGCGCAAGCGGGTTGTACGGAGACTACCGCCCCTGCGCCGCCATCGTCGGCCATGCGGACCTGACGCTGGGCGACGCGGTCAGGCCGGTGATCGAGGCGTTGATTGCCGCCGGCAATGGCCGCTTCAAGGGGATCCGCCACGCCGGTGCGTCAGATGCGGACCCGGATGTCCTCGGCCCGCCATTCCATGCGCCGCAAGGGCTCTACGGGTCGGACGCCTTTCGCGAGGGCTTCGCCGCCTATGCCAAGCAAGGCCTGACGTTCGACGCCTGGCTGCTGGAGCCGCAACTTGGCGATCTGCTCGATCTCGCGCGCGCCTTTTCCGAGCAGACCATCGTCCTCGACCATTGCGGCTCGCCGCTCGGGATCGCTTCCTATCGCGGCACGCTGCCGGAGAATTTCGAGCGCTGGCGCGCGAATATCCGGGCCATTGCCGAATGCCCCAACGTCTCGGTCAAGCTGGGCGGGCTGGCGATGGCGTTCTGCGGCATGCCGGAAGACGGCCCGTTCGATCGCCGCGCCGAAGGAGAATGCGGATCGGAGACGCTGGCCCGGCTATGGAAGCCCTATATCGAGACCTGCATCGAGGCGTTCGGGCCGCGGCGGGCGATGTTCGAAAGCAATTATCCGGTCGATCGCTGGGGCGCGAGCTATCCGGTGCTGTGGAACGCGTTCAAACGCCTCGCCGCCAATGCCTCGGACGATGAGAAACGCGCGCTGTTCGCCGGCACGGCGGCCCGCATCTACGGCATCGAACACGTCCTCGCGGCTGCCTGACCCTTCCGTAACGTCACGCTCGACAGGGGCGGGCCTGCGCCATACACGAATCGCAGGTTCCATTCGCATCGCAAAGGCCCGCCCATGACCCTGCCCGCTCCGTTCGACAGATTGCGCCTGCCGGTCATCGGATCGCCGCTGTTCATCGTGTCGGGGCCGGAACTCGTGATCGCGCAGTGCAAGGCCGGGATCGTCGGCAGCTTCCCCGCCCTCAACGCCCGGCCGCAAAGCGAGCTGGACGAATGGCTGCACCGCATCACCGAGGAACTGGCCGAGCACAATCGCGATCATCCCGAACGGCCCGCCGCGCCCTTCGCCGTCAACCAGATCGTCCACCGCTCGAACGACCGGATCGAGGCGGACATGGCGACCTGCGCCAAATGGCAGGTGCCGCTGGTGATCACCTCGCTCGGCGCGCGGGAGGAAATCTTCGACGCCGTGCGCGGCTGGGGCGGCATCACCCTGCACGACATCATCAACAACCGCTTCGCGCATAAGGCCATCGAAAAGGGGGCGGACGGCCTCATCCCCGTCGCCGCGGGCGCGGGCGGCCATGCCGGAACGCTCAGCCCGTTCGCATTGATGCAGGAAATCCGCGAATGGTTCGACGGGCTGGTCGCGCTGTCCGGCTCGATCGCGCATGGTCGATCGATCCTGGCGGCGCAGGCGCTGGGCGCGGATTTCGCCTATATCGGCTCGCCCTGGATCGCCACGGAAGAGGCCAATGCCGATGCCGGATACAAGGAGGGGATCGTCTCGGGCGATGCGTCGGGCATCGTCTATTCCAACCTCTTCACCGGGGTGCACGGCAATTACCTGCGCTCCAGCATCGAGAATGCCGGGCTCGACCCCGACGATCTGCCGCAAAGCGACCCGAGCAAGATGAATTTCGGCAGCGGCGGCAACACCAAGGCCAAGGCGTGGAAGGACATCTGGGGTTCGGGCCAGGGAATCGGCACCGTGCGCGAAATCGCCCCGGTCGAAGCCATGGTCGCACGCCTGGAACGGGAATACACCGCCGCGAAAAGTGCGCTCGCCGCGGCCTGAGGGGTGGTCAGAACAGGCCCTGCGCCAACCCCTCGGCCAGTGCCTCACCCAGGTCGCGTGCCTGATCGAGCGAGGCTTTCTCCACCGTCTTCGCCGCCAGGATCGCCTCGGGCGTCTGTGCATCGGTATTGACGATCATCGGCTCCGTCACCCGCCGCAGCCGCCATCCCCTGGCAATCCGGTCGAGCTGGCGCTGCGCCCCTTCCCCGTCCGACCCTGCGGCGATGATCGTGGCGTAGGGCCGCCCCTCGATCCGGCCGAGGATGGGGTAATAACAGCGGTCGAACATCTCCTTCATCATCCCGCTCATCGTGGCGAGGTTTTCAGGACACACGAAGAGGTAGCCCCGCGCCGCAAGGATATCGCCGGGCTCGACGGTTTCGGCGGCCAGCAGCCTTGCCCGATCGCCTGCGCCTTGCGCGGCAGCGGCGGCCAGCGCCTCGGCGGTTCCGGTGCGGCTGTGCCAGGCGACTAGGAGCGAGGAGCCTTCCATGCGCTACTTTCCCCATGCCGCCTGTCGATTGTCAATCGCCGTCCCTTTCGCGCTCGTCCGTCAGCCTGTAAGGCGGGGGATGGCTTCCACAGCATTGAATCACGTCTTCGGCGTCGCCCGCTCGATCAGCGGCAAGGCCTGGCGCTGGCGCGGCGGGAACATGAAACTCGGCGGCACCGCCCTTGGCGACGGCGAGGCGATCGTGCGGCAATTGCTGATCGCCCGCGGGGTGGCCGAGGATGACCTGGCCCGCAACATCGCGCCGACACTGCGCGAATTCCTGCCCGATCCGAGCGAGTTCAACGATATGGACGCCGCCGCCGACCGGTTGGCGCAGGCCGTGCTGGGGCACGAGAAGATTACGATCTACGGCGATTACGACGTCGACGGGGCGACCAGCAGCGCGCTGATGATCCGCCTGCTGCGCGAATTGGGCGTGGCGGCGGACTATTACATCCCCGATCGCCTCCTCGAAGGTTACGGCCCGACCGGCGAAGCGCTCGTAAGGCTGGCCGAGCAAGGGTGCAGCCTGATCGTCACGGTCGATTGCGGGGCGATGGCGCACGATGCGCTGAAGCAGGCGCGCGACGCCGGGGTCGACGTGATCGTGGTCGACCATCACAAATGCGCGCCCGACCTTCCCGAAGCCGCCGCGCTGGTCAATCCGAACCGGCTGGACGAAAACGACCTTGCCGCCGCGCATGGGCATCTCGCGGCGGTCGGCGTCGCCTTCCTGCTCGCCATTGCGCTGGTGCGCGTGCTGCGCAAGCAGGGCTATTTCGCGGACCGGGCGGAGCCGAACCTTATGGCCCTGCTCGATCTCGTCGCGCTCGGCACGGTGGCGGACGTTGCCGCGCTTCACGGGCTCAACCGGGCCTTCGTGGCGCAGGGGCTGAAGGTCATGGCGCGGCGCGACAATATCGGCATGGCTGCCCTGATCGACGCCAGCCGGCTGAAGCGCGCGCCCGCCTGTTCCGATCTCGGTTTCGCCCTCGGCCCGCGCATCAATGCCGGCGGCCGGGTGGGCGAATCGACGCTGGGCGTGCGATTGCTGACGACCGACGATCCCGACGAGGCGCGCGCGATCGCCGCCCAGCTTTCCGCCCTGAACGAAGATCGCCGGGCGATCGAGGCGGAGGTGCAGGCAGCGGCCGAAGAACAGCTCGCCGCCCAGCACAACCGCGCCGTCCATATCGTCGCGGGCCGGGGATGGCATCCCGGGGTCATCGGCATCGTCGCCGGGCGGATCAAGGAAAAGACCGGCAAGCCATCGCTGGTCATCGCGCTCGACGCGGAGAGCGGACAGGGCAAGGGCTCGGGCCGATCCATCGCCGGGGTCGATCTGGGCGCCGCGATCATCCGCGCGCGCGAAGACGGGCTGCTGGTCGCAGGCGGCGGGCATGCGATGGCCGCCGGGTTGACGATCTCGGCGGACCGGCTGGAGGATTTCTCGGCGTGGCTGGATAGCCATCTCGAAACCGCCGTCGCACGGGCGTCGGCCAGTCAGGAAATGCTGCTGGATCTCGCCCTGTCGCCGGGCGGGGTGACGGCCGATCTCGTCTCCTCGCTCGACGGGGGCGGGCCTTACGGCATGGGCTGGCCCGGGCCGCGCCTCGCCGTGGGTCCGGTGCGGCTGGTGAAATGCGACATGGTGGGGACCGGCCATGTGCGCATGATCGCTTCCGGCGACGACGGCCGCAGCTTCAAGGCCATCGCCTTTCGCAGCGCCGACAGCGAGATGGGGCAGACCCTGCTCAATGCCGCGCGCGGGCGGCGGCTGTGGCTGGCCGGGCGGGCGAAGATCGACGATTGGGGATCGTCCCCCGCCGCCGAACTGCATGTCGAGGACGCAGCTTTCGCCGATTGAGTGCCCGGCGGCGGGGTTTCACCAAATTGCGGGGTTGACGCTGGCCCGACCCCCGCCTAAGTGCCGCGCCACGCCACCGACCCGGTATCGGGACTGGCCCCTTCGTCTAGCGGTTAGGACGCGGCCCTTTCACGGCTGAAACACGGGTTCGATTCCCGTAGGGGTCACCATGGGCGGCGCTGCTCCTTTTCGATTGGTGCGGCCCCTTCGTCTAGCGGTTAGGACGCGGCCCTCTCACGGCTGAAACACGGGTTCGATTCCCGTAGGGGTCACCAGCGGGGTCACCAGCGAAACGCCAGAAGCCGACGCGCCGGCGGTTTTCCCGGTTGCGGGCATGTCATCGGCTTGCAACAACGGCATAGCCAGACGCAGGGATGAGCATGTCGACCTTTCCCAAATCCGCATTCGCCATCGCGGCGATCACCTGCATCGTCCTGCTGCTGCAAGGGCTGGACTGGATCGTCACCGGCGCCCTGCTGGTGGTATGGAGTGGAACCTTGTGGCTGGCGGCGGCGAAACCGCCCCCTCAGATCGAACGCGAAAACCGGTCGTCCTTTTCGCACGGCATGATGG
The DNA here is from genome assembly GCA_947501005.1 of uncultured Erythrobacter sp. Taxonomy (GTDB): domain Bacteria; phylum Pseudomonadota; class Alphaproteobacteria; order Sphingomonadales; family Sphingomonadaceae; genus Qipengyuania. The sequence goes on from CANMTU010000001.1 coordinate 1,495,188, forward strand.
GCGAGCTGATCGAGCATTCGCAGACCTCCATCATCGTCACCGAACGCGGGCGAATCGCCATCGCCAACAATTCCGCCCGGGGCCTGCTCGGTGCACATATCGTCGGCCAGGACGCGCGCATGGCATTGCGCCAGCCCGAGGCGGTGCGCCTGCTCGAAAGCGATGCGGACGGGGCGGCGGTGGTGCGTGGCCTCGCCCGCCGGCGCGACATCTGGCGCATCAACCGCAAGCAATTGGGCGAAGACATGGCGGTGATCGAATTCGTCAACAAGACCGCCGAAGCGGACATCTCGCGCGCCCATACCGATTTCGTCGCCAATGCCAGCCACGAACTGCGCACGCCGCTCGCCTCGATCCTCGGCTATGTCGAGACCCTGCGCGACGATGTCGAGCATCTGGAACCCGGCATGGCGGACAAGTTCCTCGCCACGATCCAGCGCGAGGCGCGGCGATTGCAGGATCTCGTCGGCGATCTCATGTCCCTCTCCCGCATCGAGGCGGAAAAGCACGAGATGCCGAGCGAAGAGATCGAACTGTCCAGCCTGGTCGAACGCGCCGCCCGCGACGGGGCCGGCGTGCAACGGGCCGACCGGCTCGAGATCGTCAGCGAAGGAACCTTCACGGTGCGCGGCGATCTCCAGCAGCTCGAGCAGCTGGTCCGCAACCTGGTCGACAACGCAATGAAATACGGCGCGCCGGAGGAGACGGTGACGGTGCGGGTCGAACCGAGTTCCACGGCCAAGGTCCTCCTGTCGGTTCAGGATCGCGGCGACGGCATCGCGCCCGAACACCTCCCGCACCTAACCCGCCGTTTCTATCGCACCGATCCCGGGCGCAGCCGGGCCTCGGGCGGCACCGGCCTCGGGCTCGCCATCGTCAAGCATATCGTGGAACGGCATCGCGGCCGGCTCGATATCGAAAGCCAGCGGGGCGAAGGCACGGTGTTCAAGGTGAAGCTGCCGCTGGTGCAACAAGACTGACGCATCGTCTCACCTCACGCGCAATTTCCGGCCTGAGTGCATACCGGCGCGCGACAACCTGTCACAGAACTGCAATACAATCGTCATACTGAGCGCTGGTTCTCACTACAGAGCGAAACCCACGATGCGTATGCGTCCGATTGTCCTCGGCACGACCCTACTGGCGACGGGCCTGATCGCCTGCCCGGCGATCGCCCAGACGGCCCCTTCCGGCGGCGCGTCGGCGGACGATCTCGCGGCCCTGCGCGCGCAGCTCGAGGCGCTTTCGGCGCGGGTGCAGACCCTTGAAGGCGAATTGGCCGTAGCCCGGGCGGCGGCGTCTGTGGATGCCGAAACCCCTGCCCCCGCCCTCGCCCCGGCCCCGATCGAAGCCGAACCGCAGGCGATCGCCGCGAACGACAAGCCTGCCACGACGATCACCTTCAAGGGCGCCCCGCTGTTCGAAAGTGAAGGCGGGTGGAGCTTCAAACCGCGCGGCCGGCTCCAATTCGTCGCGGGCGTTGTCGCGGCCCCCGATTCGACCGGCGCGCGCGATGGCTATGGCGGGGAAGTCCGCCGCGCGCGGCTTGGGTTCGAAGGCACGGTGCCGGGCGGCTTCGGCTACAAGTTCGAGGCCGATTTCAACGGTAACGAGGTCGAGGTCATCGATGCCTTCATCTCCTACAGCGACGATGCGCTCACCTTCATCGTCGGCGAGCACAATCATTTCCAGTCGCTCGAAGAGCTGACCAGCGGCCGTTTCACCTCCTTCATCGAACGCGCCGCCTTCACCGATGCCTTCAATTTCGAACGCCGGCTGGGCGTCAGCGGGCAGTATCAGGCGGGCGACGTGCTGGTTCAGGCGGGCGTGTTCAACGACAATATCGCCGATCTGCCCGATACGAATCACAGCTATGACGGGCGCGTCGTGTGGATGCCCCGCTATGGCGACACGCAGCTGCATCTGGGCGGCTCGGTCCATCACACCGTCCTTCAGGACCGGTCGGACGTGCGGTATCGCCAGCGCCCCTTCGTCCATTTCACTTCGACCCGCTTCATCGATACCGGCACGCTCGATGCGCTCAGCGAGCTTGGCTATGGCGGGGAAGCCGCGCTGATTTCCGGGCGCTTCCACATGGCGGGCGAAGGATACTGGCAGCGTGTGGACCGGCCCGCGGGCCTGGCCGACCCGCGCTTCTTCGGCGGTTATGCCGAAGCCGGCCTGTTCCTGACCCCGGGCGACACGCGGGGATACCGCAACGGCGTGTTCGAACGCGTCCGCCCCGTGCGCGAACTGGGCGAAGGCGGGTTCGGTGCGGTCCAGCTCGTGGCGCGCTACGACTATCTCGATCTCAACGACGCGGGGATCGTCGGCGGAATCCAGAACGGCTATCTGCTGTCGCTCATCTGGACGCCGACCGATTACACCCGGCTGCTGCTGAACTACGCCCGGCTCGATTACGACGATGCCGTGTTTCGACGAGCCGGCGGGTCGGCCGATTATTCGGTCGATAGCCTGGCCGTGAGCGCACAGATCGACTTCTGAAGCCCGGCCCCGCCTTCAATCCGTAACATTCCCGTCATACCGCCCACCTCTGGAAGGGACCCGAACGCATGAAACCGCTTATCACATTCTCGCTGGCCGCAGCATCCGCCCTGACCCTCGCCGCCTGCGGCCAGGGCGCCGGCGGCACCTCCGGATCGCGCGACTTCATCCGCGCGGTCGGCTCGTCGACCGTCTATCCGTTCGCCAAGGCCGTATCCGAGAATTTCAGCCGCGATTATCCCGAATACAAATCGCCCGTGATCGAGGCGATCGGATCGGGCGCCGGCATCGCCAGCTTCTGCGAAGGCCAGGGGCCGAACACGCCCGATATCGCCAATGCCTCGCGCCGCATGAAGCCGGGCGAATTCCAGACCTGCCAGGCCAATGGCGTGAACGACATCGTGGAGATTCAGGTCGGGCTCGACGGGATCGCCTTCGCCGCGGCGAAGAACGGCATCAAGCTCAACCTGACGCCCGAGATCGTCTACGAAGCGCTCGCCGCGAATCCCTACGGCCAGCCGCAGACGGCCAAGACCTGGAGCGATGTGGACCCCTCGCTCCCGGACATGCCGATCCTCGTTTACGGCCCGCCCTCCACCTCGGGCACGCGCGACGCGCTGAAGGAACTCGTGCTGCAGGAAGGGTGCGAGACGAATGCGGAGATGGCCGCGCTCAAGGAATCGGACGAGGACCGCTACGACCGCATCTGCACCGAAGTGCGGTCCGACGGCGCCTATGTCGACCAGGGCGAGCAGGACAATCTCATCGTCCAGAAGATCGAGAGCAATCCGAACTCGGTCGGGATCTTTGGTTTCTCCTATCTCGAGAAGAACCTCGATCGTCTGGCCGGCCTGCCGATGAACGGCGTCCAGCCGACCTACGAGAACATCGCCAGCTTCGATTATCCCGGCGCCCGCCCTCTCTACATGTATGTCAAGAAGACCCACATCAACGCCATCCCCGGGCTGAAGGAATATCTCGCCCAGTGGCCCAAGATGTGGGGCAAGGACGGGCCGCTCGCCAAGATCGGTCTGGTGGCATCGCCGGCGGAGACGGCTGCGAATAACTTGCGCGCGGCGACCGAATATACGCCGCTCGACGGTTCGCAACTCTAGCAAGTTACGCTAGCGGACACTCATGCAGCCGACCATCCTGTTACTCCTGGCGCTCGGCCTCGGGCTGGCCGGATGGCTAGCCGCCCGGGCGCGCGCCTGGACGTTCCGCCGCAACGCCGTCGCTCGGGGGGAGCGGATCGGCAGCCTGCCGGTCTATCACGCGTGGTACGTCGCGCTGTGGATCGCCATTCCGACCCTGTTGTTCGTGATCGTGTGGAGCGCGATCGCGCCCGGCCTCGTCACCCAATCGGTGCTGGCGACCCCGGCGGCAGAGCAATTGCCGGCCTTCGGGTTCGAGCGCACCAATATCCTCAACGAAGCCCATGCCGTCGCCACGGGCGCCGCGCCGGGCGTGTTCAACCCGGTGGCGCAGGACCTGGTTGAGCCGTATCGCGCCGCCATCGGGCGATATTCGCTGATTGGCATCCTGGTTACGCTCGCGATCGCGTTCCTCGCCGGCGTTCTCGCCTTTCTTCGCCTGAAGCCAGATTTCGGCGCCCGCACGCAGGTCGAGCGGATCGTGATGGCGATCCTGCTGCTGGCATCGCTGGTGGCGATCCTGACCACGGTCGGCATCTTCGGCAGCCTGATCTTCGAGACCGTGCGCTTCTTCGGCATGGTCAGCCCGCTCGATTTCCTGTTCGGCACGCACTGGTCGCCCGATCCGATGGCGAATCCCGCCAATCCGCAGGCCGACCGGTACGGCGCGATCCCGCTGTTCTGGGGCACGATCTATATCGGGGCGATCATCGCTATGATCGTCGCCATTCCGCTCGGCCTGATGAGTGCGATCTACCTAACGCAATATGCCGATCCCAAGGTGCGCGCGTGGATCAAGCCGACGCTGGAAATCCTCGCCGGCGTGCCGACCGTGGTCTACGGCTATTTCGCCGCGCTGACCATCGCCCCGGCGATCCGCGATTTCGCCGCCTCGCTCGGCGTGTCCAACCCGTCGAGCGAGAGCGCGCTGGCCGCCGGCCTCGTGATGGGCGTGATGATCATTCCCTTCGTTTCCTCCATGGCCGACGATTCGATTGCCGCTGTCCCCCAGTCCATGCGCGACGGCAGCCTGGCGATGGGCGCGACGACCAACGAGACCATCACCCGCGTGCTGGTGCCGGCGGCCCTCCCCGGCATCGTGGCGGGGGTGATGCTGGCGGTCAGCCGCGCGATCGGCGAGACGATGATCGTGGTCATGGCCGCCTCCACCGCCGCCAACCTGACCGGCAACCCGCTCGAGGCGATGACCACCGTCACGGTCCAGATCGTCGCCATGCTGACCGGCGAAGGCAGTTTCGACCATCCCGCTACCCTGAGCGCGTTTGCCCTCGGCTTCGTGCTGTTCATGGTGACGCTGGGCCTGAACTTCGTCGCCTTGCGCGTCGTGAAGAGGTATCGCGAAGCCTATGAGTGACACGCTCGCCCCCACCCGCACGGCGACGTTCGAGAAGCGTCTGAAGAAACGCTATGCCGCCGAAAGGCGGTTCCGGCTGTTCGGCCTGGCAGCGATCGTCTTCTCGGTCGCGGTGCTGCTGTTCCTGCTCGCCACGATGGTGACGAACGGGTTCGGCGGGTTCCTGCGCGCCGAACTGAAAGTGCCGATCGATTTCACCCAGGCCGGCCTTTCGCTGGATCCGAATGTCGGCAGCGAACTAGAGGCGGTCCGCTCGCTCGAGGCGCAGGGTCTGCCCGCCACGGTCGACTATTTCGCGCAGGAAACCTTGGGGAAGGCCGGCGCCCGGCAGCTGAGCGACCAGGCATGGCGCGACGTGGCGGCGCAGATACACGCCGACCCGGGGATCCTCGGCACGACGCAGACCTTCGCCCTGCCCGCCTCCAACGCCCTGGCCGCCGCTTTGAAAGGAGACGGCACGCCCGAAATGCGGGCGGTGGCCACCGAACTCTCGCAAGCCGGATACCTGTCGCGCAATTTCGACAGCGGTTTTCTCCAACGCTCGGACGCGACCGATCCGCAGCAGGTCGGGATATGGAGCGCGCTCAAGGGGTCGATCCTGACGATGGTCGTTACCCTTGCCCTGGCCTTTCCGATCGGAGTCCTGGCGGCGCTCTATCTAGAGGAATACGCGCCCAAGAACCGCTGGACCGACATGATCGAGGTGTCGATCAACAACCTTGCCGCCGTGCCGTCGATCATCTTCGGCCTGCTGGGCCTTGCGGTGTTCCTCGGCCTGTTTCCAAACCTGCGATCCGCGCCGATCATCGCCGGCATGACCCTGGCGCTGATGACGATGCCGGTCATCGTGATTTCCGGCCGCAACGCGATCAAGTCCGTTCCGCCAAGCATTCGCGACGGTGCCCTCGCCATCGGGGCGAGCCCGGTGCAGGTCGTGTTCCACCACGTCCTGCCGCTGGCGCTGCCCGGCATCCTTACCGGCACAATCATCGGCATGGCCCGCGCGCTCGGCGAAACGGCACCGCTGCTGATGATCGGCATGCGCGCCTTCGTCGCCACGCCGCCCACGGATTTCACATCGCCGGCCACCGTGCTACCGGTGCAAATCTTCCTGTGGTCGGACGAGATCGATCGTGGCTTCGTGGAGCGGACCAGTGCCGCGATCATCGTGTTACTTCTGTTCCTGCTGCTGATGAACGGTCTCGCCATCTACCTGCGCAACAAATTCGAGAAGAAGTGGTGACCCTAGTCCACGAAAACCTCCAGACGACCGACGCGAAGATGACCGCGCGGGACGTCTCCGTCTATTACGGTTCGAAGAAAGCGATCGACGATGTCTCGATCGACATTCCGACCGATTACGTCACCGCGTTCATCGGCCCGTCGGGCTGCGGCAAGTCGACCTTCCTGCGGACACTGAACCGGATGAACGACACGATCCCTTCGGCCCGCGTCGAAGGCGATATCGAGCTTGACGGGCAGAACATTTACAGCCCCAAGCTCGACGTCGTGCAATTGCGCGCCCGGGTGGGGATGGTGTTCCAGAAGCCCAACCCCTTCCCCAAATCGATCTACGACAATGTTGCCTACGGCCCCAAGATCCACGGCCTCGCCGCCGGCAAGGAAGAGCTCGACGCGATCGTGGAGAAATCGCTGACCCGCGCCGGGTTGTGGAACGAGGTGAAGGACCGCCTGCTCGACAGCGGCACGGCGCTGTCCGGCGGGCAGCAGCAGCGCCTGTGCATCGCACGCGCCATCGCGGTCGATCCCGAGGTGATCCTGATGGACGAGCCGTGTTCCGCGCTCGACCCGATCGCGACCGCCCGGATCGAGGAACTGATCAGCGAGTTGCACGGCCGCTACGCGATCGTCATCGTCACCCACTCGATGCAGCAGGCCGCCCGCGTCAGCCAGCGTACCGCGTTCTTCCATCTGGGAAAAATGGTGGAATACGGGCGCACATCGGATATCTTCACGACGCCGAAAGAGCAAAAGACGCAGGATTACATTACAGGGCGTTACGGGTGATGCAGGAACATACGGTAAAGGCGTTCGACGAGGATATCACTCGCCTGCGCGGCCTGATCGCGGAGATGGGCGGCCTGGCGGAGGTCGCCATTCAGGAATCGCTCGACGCGCTGGTGCGGGGCGACGATGCGCTCGCCAAGAAAGTGGTCAAGGGCGACAAGAAGATCGACGCGCTGGAAAGCGAGATCGACAAGCTCGCCGTGCGCATCATTGCCCTGCGCGCCCCGATGGCGGCCGATCTGCGCGAAGTCATCGCCGCGCTGAAGATCGCCGGCGTGGTCGAACGGATCGGCGATTATTCCAAGAACATCGCCAAGGCGAGCCGCGAGATCGGCGACAATCGCAAGCGCTTCGAACCCCTTACCCTGCTGCCCGCCATGGCCGAAGTGGCGAGCGAGATGGTCCATGATGTCCTGACCGCCTATGCCGCGCGCGACCCGGAACTCGCACGCGAAGTCATCGCGGCGGACGAGAAGGTGGATGCGTTCTACAATTCGATCTTCCGCAACCTCGTCAGCCACATGGTCGAAAACCCGGCCACGATCTCCAGCGCGGCGCAGCTCCTGTTCGTCGCCCGGAACCTCGAGCGCATAGGCGATCATGCGACCAACGTTGCCGAAATGGTCTATTTCGCCGCGACGGGCTCTTATCCGCTCGACGAGGACGGCTGACACAATAGTGTAGTTATTCGGTCATACGACGGGCGGCGATCGGGCAATAATGTTACCGGAAGGCAAGCGCGTGAAACCGGCCAAACTGCTGTTGGTGGAAGACGATCCGGCGCTCGCCGAATTGCTGGAATACCGCTTCTCCAATGAAGGGTACGCGGTGCGCACCACGCCCGATGGCGACGATGCCCTGCTGCTCGCCGCCGAGGACACGCCCGACCTCATCATCCTCGACTGGATGATCGAAGGCACCAGCGGGATCGAGGTCTGCCGCCGGCTGCGCCGCGACAAGGCGACCGCGCATGTGCCGATCATCATGCTGACCGCCCGCGAAACCGAGGATGACCGGGTGCGCGGGTTGGAAACCGGCGCCGACGACTACCTCACCAAGCCGTTCAGCCCGCGTGAGCTGCTGGCCCGCGTGGCCGCCGTCATGCGGCGCATCCGCCCGGTGCTGGCCGGCGAGACGATCGAGGTCGGCGATCTGGTACTCGATCCCGTGGCGCACCGTGTCACCCGGCGCGGGCAGACCTTGCGGCTGGGGCCAACCGAGTACCGCATGCTCAAATTCTTCATGGAAAGCCCCGGCCGGGTCTTTAGCCGCAACCAGCTGCTCGACGGGGTATGGGGCACCGAAAGCGACATCGAACTGCGCACGGTCGACGTGCATATCCGCCGGCTGCGCAAGGCCATTGAGATATCGGGTGCCGGCGATCCGATCCGCACGGTGCGCAGCGCGGGCTATTCGATCGAGCCTGCCTGACGGGAAATTCCGGAACGCAGGCGCGGGGCCGGTGCTTTTCGTAGGCAGACCGGGAGAGCGCCTCATTTTCGGCAAGTTCGTTTCCATCTGCCTCGCCATCGGCTGCACCGCCGCGCTGGTCGCGGGCATCGTGCTGAGTTCGATGGGCGGCGCCTTCGATTCCCCGAGCGGAATATCGTCGAACCGCAGCGACAGCGGATCGATCTTCGATGACGCCGGCTGGCGCGACCGGGCGAGACCGATCCGCCAGGGCCAGCTGTCGGTCGAGGACTATCTCGACGGGGAGTGGCGGTTGGTCGAGATCGCCCGCGAGAATGCGGAGCGTATCGTGGTCAACGATCTGCGGCAGGCACAGGGGCGCATCGTGTTTGCCAATGCGGTCGCCGGCCATGCGCAATGCCCGCAGCACGATTTCGCTTACCGGGTCGACGAGGAAGGACGGTTGCGCAAGCTGCGGCGCGAAATCCTGTCCAACGCGTCGGACTGCCCTGCGCTGCCCGGCATTTCCTACCCGCTCGATGCGGCGCCGGTCGCCTGGGACGCGATGCGCGTGCTGCATGGCGATCCCGAACTGTCGATCATGGGAATGGACCTGCTGCTGCTGTCGCGCGGGACCGACATTCTGGTGCTGCGGCGCCAACCCGATGCACCCTCGCCCATACCCGCGCGCTAGCGGCAAACGCTCGACCAGCGGCTGTTCATGTCGAGATGGAAGTGGTCGCGATGCGCCTCGTTGTAATCGGGGGAGAGCGTGGTCGCGAAGGCATCGCACGCCCCATCGCGCGCCGCGCGCAGAAAGCGGGCCTTGTCGTCTTCGCCGTCCCAGTCGCCCAGGACGCTGATGCGGGTCCCGTCGCCAAGGCGAAAGCCCGCAATGTCGATGGCATTGCCGGTCGCATGCTCGCTGAACGGGCCCGAACCGCGACCGTAGAGGCGGCGACAGGCAAAAACGCCGATATGTTCGACTTCGGCGATCTCGCTGCCGAAAATTTCCTGTGCCAGCGGCTCGAGCGTATCGCGCTGCCACAACTCCAGCCCCACCGCGACCGGGCAGGTCATCGGCGGGCGCGAGGGGCTGAGCGGATAGTCACCCAGTCGCAGCCGATCGGGCCTGGCGCAGTCGCCTTCCCCCGCCGGGTCGAGCGCGGTGAAGGCGACCGCGCTGCGCTCCAGCACGACGCGGCATTCCGGTATATCATCGCGCAGCGCCATGATCTTGGTCTGCGTCGCCCAGCCCTTGGGGTCGTCGAGATTGAGCGGCGCGGCGGGATTGTGCTCGGGATGTTCGGCAACATAGGCCCGGCCCGCCACGAACAGCGCGGCCAGGACCAGCAGCGAGAGCACCCGCCGGTCGCCCGTGAACCGCCCGACGCGCTTCGAAATGTGGAAGGTCCGGTCCTTCTTCGCCATCGTCAATGAAAGTCGCGCGACTTGGGAATGATCCGCACGTCGCGCGGATGGCTGCCGTGCCATCCGCACTCCTTGCTGTGGGGCGAGGGTTCCTGCCACGGCTCGACCGGCTGGTACGGATCGTCCGTCCCTTCGCGCAGATCGTCGCGCGGGCTGAACTTGCCGGGCAGCGGGCTGGTGACATGGTCCGCCCGGGCGACGGGCGCCTTCAGCATCTCGTCCGACAGCTTGTGCAATTCCTGTGTCGCATCGGTCATGTGATGGGCGATAACGTGGATGACCTCGTCGTCATACTCCACCCGCCCGCGCACTTCCATCAGTCGGGCACCCATCACCACGCGGCGCTGCTTCTCCTTGAGGTCCGGCCAGACGACGAGATTGATGACGCCGGTCTCGTCCTCCAGCGTGATGAAGCACACGCCCTTGGCACTGCCGGGCCGCTGGCGAATCAGTACCACGCCCGCGACATGGACCATGCTGCGAAATTTCTTAGCGCGCAGATCGCACGCCCGCACGAACCCACGCTCGGCCAGATCGGCCCGCAGGAACGCCAGCGGGTGCGCCTTCAGGCTGAGGCGGGTGGTCTGGTAATCGGCCACGACCTCTTCGGAGAGCGGCATCTGCGGCAGGGCGGTGCGCGTCTTCTCCGCCCCCTCGTCCCGCGCGGCGGCATGGGCGAACAGCGGCAGGTCCGGCCCGCCGACGAGGCTGCGCGCATCCCACAGCGCCTGTCTGCGAGAGAGGCCGATCGAGCCGAAGGCGTCGGCGCTCGCCAGCCGCTCGACATGCGCCGGCCCGATCCGCGCCCGGTCGCGCAGGGCTCGAACATCGTGGTAAGGCCCGTTGGCCTCGCGCTCCGCCAGAAGCTGGGCGGCCACCGCTTCGGGCATCCCGTCGATCTGGCGCAGGCCGAGGCGCAGGGCGATATGTCGGTCGAGGCGGCCTCGGTCCTCTTCCGGCGAGGCGGCGTCCCCCACCCTCTCCAGCGTGCAATCCCATTGCGAGATGTTCACATCCGCCGGCAGCACGGCGACCCCATGCTCCGCCGCATCGCGCACGATCTGGGCCGGGGCATAGAACCCCATCGGCTGCGAATTGAGCAGCGCGCAGCCGAACGCCGCCGGGAAATGGCATTTCAGCCAGCTCGAGACGTACACCAGATGCGCGAAGCTCGCGGCGTGGCTTTCCGGGAAACCGTATTCGCCGAAGCCGCGGATCTGGTTGAAGCAACGCTGCGAGAACTCCCGGTCGTAGCCGCGCTCCACCATCCGCTCGACCATCATGTCCTGCAATTCATCGACCATGCCGCGGCTGCGGAAGGTCGCCATCGCCTTGCGCAGCCGGTTCGCTTCTTTCGAGGAAAATTTCGCCGCATCGAGCGCGATCTTCATCGCCTGTTCCTGGAAGATCGGCACGCCCAGCGTTCGGCCGAGAATGTTGGACAGCTCATCGGGCGGGCCATGCTCGGGACTGGGCGCGGGGATCACCACCTGCTCAGCCCCGCGTCGGCGCTTGAGATAGGGATGCACCATATCGCCCTGGATCGGACCGGGCCGCACGATCGCGACCTGGATGACGAGGTCGTAGAACTCGCGCGGGCGCAGGCGCGGCAGCATGTTCATCTGCGCCCGGCTTTCGACTTGGAACACGCCGAGCGAATCCCCGGTGCGCAACATGGCGTAGGTTTCCGGATCCTCGCGCGGGACGTTCGCCAGGGTCAGCGTGCGGCCGTGATGATCGTCCAGCAGGTCGAGGCATTTGCGGATGCAGGTGAGCATACCCAGCGCCAGCACGTCGACCTTGAGGATGCCCAGCGCCTCGATATCGTCCTTGTCCCACTCGATGAAACTGCGATCGGGCATGGCGCCGTTGCCGATCGGCACCGTCTCGCTGAGCGCGCCTTCGGTGAGGATGAAGCCGCCGACATGCTGCGACAGGTGACGCGGCATGCCGATCATCTGCTCGGTCAGTTTGAGCACGCGGCGCAAATGCGGGTCTTCCACGTTCATGCCGGTTTCGGCGGCATGGCGCTCGCTGATCTCGCGGCCCCACCCGCCCCACACGGTTTTCGCCAGCGCGGCGGTCACGTCCTCGGTCAGCCCCATCGCCTTGCCCACCTCGCGGATCGCCATGCGCGGGCGGTAGTGGATCACCGTCGCGCACAGGCCAGCGCGGTGGCGGCCGTATTTGCGATAGAGGTACTGGATAACTTCCTCGCGCCGCTCATGCTCGAAATCGACGTCGATATCGGGCGGCTCCTTGCGGTCCTCGGAGATGAACCGGTCGAACAGCAATTGGTGCTGCGAGGGATCGACGCTGGTGATGCCGAGGCAATAGCACACCGCCGAATTGGCCGCGCTGCCCCGCCCCTGGCACAGGATCGGCGGATCGACCTTGTGGCGCGCGAAATCGACGATGTCCTTGATGGTGAGGAAGTAGCGCGCGAGGTCCATCTTGCCGATCAGCGCGAGTTCGGTGTGCAGCGTCTCGGTCACGCTTTCAGGCACGCCTGCGGGGTAGCGCCACTCGGCGCCCTTCCACGTCTCGCTTTCAAGGAATTCCTGCGGCTCCACTCCACCCGGATAAAGCTCTTCGGGGTATTCGTATTTGAGTTCGTCGAGGCTGAAATCGCAGGCATCGGCCACCTCGCGCGCCGCGGCGATGGCGTGCGGCCAGCGTTCGAACAGGCGGACCATCGTCTCGGGCGGTTTGAGATAGCGTTCGGCATTGCCGTGCAACAGGTGCCCCGCCTGTGCGATAGTGGTCTTGTGACGGATCGCCGTCATAACGTCCTGCAACGGGCGCTTGTCGGGCGCGGCGTAATGCACGTCGTTGGTGGCGAGGATGGAGAGCCCGTTCTCGCGGGCCAGCGCGTCGAGCCGGGTGATCCGCGCGACGTCGCTGTCGGTATAGAGATAGGCGGCGGCGATGTGGCGGAGGGTGGGAAGCTGGGCGGCGAGATGGGGGAGGAGATCGACCAGCGTCCCCTCGGTGTCTGTCATCTCGTCGCCATCCCTGCCCCCGGGCCGAGGTGCTTCTTCCGGCGGCAGCGTGGGCACACTTCTGGACGCCGGATCAGGTCCGAGGTGGCGAAAGGGGACGACGTTGCTTGGCGCCTTTATCGTGAACCGCGCATCGAGATTACGCGGCGGCACCAGGATCAGTTGCACGCCTTCCGCATGACGGGCGAGCATGGCGAGGCTGATGTCGCATTCGCCCTTCTCCTGCCACTTGCCGTCGAGATCGCGCATCCGCCCGGCGGAAATGAGCCTGCACAATCGGCCATAGGCGGCGCGGGTTCTCGGGTAGGCGAGGAAGGCGAGCCCCTCGACCGTCTCGATCCGGCAGCCGATGCAGGGTTTCAGCTTGAGCGTCTTCGCCTCGGTATGCACCCGCACCACGCCGGCCATCGTGTTGGCATCGGCGATCCCCAGTGCATCGTAGCCGAGCGCGCGGGCGGCCAGCACGAGGTCCACCGCATCGCTCGCCCCGCGCAGGAAGCTGAAGCAGGAGACGAGCCCCAGTTCGACGAAGGCGCTGCGCGGCGGCGCGTCGATCAGGTCCGGATCGAGTTCGATCCGCCGCTTGGGTATCTGATGGTCGCTCTCGGGCATGGGCGCCCCCTCGCGTCAGCCCGGCAAAAGCCGGAACCTCGCGCAGCAATGCCTGGCCTTGATGCACCGGATTCCGGCTTCGGCCGCGGCGAGGATCGTCATCGGGCCAACTCCTCCAACCGCTCCTTCACGGCGGCAAGATCGGCATCGAACAGGCGCGCCTGTTCCTCACGGGCCGGCCCGTCGAGGCGCAGCAGGTAGGACGGGTGCGCGGTCACCCACAATTCGCTGCCGTCCTCCAGCGGGATCGGCTCGCCCCGGACCTTGGAAATGCTTACCGTCTTGCCGAGCATGCCGCGCGCCGCGCTCGCACCCATGGCGAGGATCAGCTTGGGCTGCACGATCGCGCGCTCGCTCTCGATCCACCAGCGGCAGGTGTCGATCTCTTTCGCGCCGGGGCTCTGGTGCAGCCGCCGCTTGCCGCGCTGAACGTATTTGAAATGCTTGACCGTGTTGGTGACATAGGCGGCGCGCCGGTCGATCCCGACCTTTTCGAGATGCACGTCGAGCAATTGCCCCGCCGGACCCACGAAGGGGCGGCCCGCCAGATCCTCCTGATCGCCCGGCTGTTCGCCCACGATCATCAGGTCCGCATCGCGCGGCCCCTCGCCCATCACGGCGGAATTGTCCAGTTCGCCGATCGGGCATTTGCGGCAGGCGTGAATCGCCTTGTCGATCGCTTCCAGCGTTTCCGGACGTTCCTCGAATTCGAGCGTTCCTGCTTCGACCATTGCGCTCTCCCGCTTCTGCGCGCCCGCCACCAGCTCGGGAATGAGCGCGGCCTCGGGCATGTTCTTCCAGTATTTGCGAGGCATCTCCTTCAGCATCGCCCCGATCTTCAAACGCGCGGGGTTGAAGATGGATGCGTAATAGCTGCGCCACAGCTCCTCCATCGGATCGCCGCCGGGCGCATCGCCGCGCTGCGCGGGCGGGCCTTCGCGCATCGTCTCGGTATCCCAGTGGAGCGAGCCCTGCGGCGTCAGGATCGACCAGTGCATGTTGGAGAAGCGCCGCATGAAGAAGCCGGCATTGGCGCGCAGGATGTGATGCTCGGGCTCGAACCACGCGACGTAATGCTCCTGCGCGTCATCATCCCCCTCCTCCGGTTCGACGAGGCGGAAGCGGACGAAAGCGTGCATCTTGTGACTGTCGCGCCGCACCGCCTTGTCGAGTTCCTCGATCCGGCGGACATCCGCATCGGCCTTGTCCTCCATCATTCGCGGGTTGGACTGGATGCGCCACAACAGGCGGTAAAGCAGCGCGAACCGGTCGGGATCGGAATGCAGCGCGGCGTTCTTGGCAAGGGCCATGAATCGCTTGTTCGCCCGCACCGCGCGCGCATCCGGCGGCGGAACGGGGGCGCGGCGCTCCCCATGCGAGAACAGGTCGCCATTGCCGCCCGGCTCCACCCACGCGATCCGGTCGGGCGGCACTTCGCATTGCACCAGCGCCCGCGCCCGTTCGCGCCAGAAGCCGAAATCATCCGGCTCGGGCAGTTGCACCACGTAATAGGTGCCGAGCCGCACATTTTCGAGCGAGCGGGCCTCCCTCATGCCGCGAACAGTTCGAGCTGCTCGGTTTTGGGCGCGAGCATGGTGCGCAGGTCGGCGCGATCGGTCAGCATCACCGGACGCCAGTCGGTCGTGACGATGAACGGGCGCACCTTGGTGATCGACAGGGTCAGCTTCGCCACATCGTCGAGCCGCAATGTGCGGTGGCGGCGGCTGGCGAGGATCTTGTGCACCGCCTTCACCCCCAGCCCCGGCACGCGCAGCAATTGTTCCTTCGTGGCGCGGTTCACGTCGACCGGGAACTGCTCGCGAAACTTCAGCGCCCAGGCGAGCTTGGGATCGATGTCGAGCGGCAGGTTGCCGTCCGCCTCGGTCGCCTGCATCACCTCGCCCGGCTTGTAGCCATAGAAGCGCATCAGCCAGTCCGACTGGTACAGCCGATGTTCGCGGATCAGCGGCGGGCGTTTCAGCGGCAATACCGCGCTCGCATCCGGAATAGGCGAGAAGGCGCTGTAATAGACGCGGCGCAAGCGGAAATTGTCGTACAGCCGGCTGGCCTTGCCCACGATATCCGCATCGGTCGCGGCATCGGCGCCGACGATCATCTGGGTCGACTGGCCAGCAGGAGCGAAGCGCGGCGCATGGCGAAAGCGCTTCTGCGCATCCTTGGCTTCGGACAGGTCATCTTTCACCTTGCCCATCGCGCCTTCAATCTGGCGCGCATCCTTGTCGGGCGCCAGCCGGGTCAGCCCCGCATCGGTCGGCAGTTCGACATTGATCGAGACCCGGTCGGCATAAAGCCCCGCCTGATGCACGATCTCGGCATCGGCTTCGGGAATGGTCTTGAGGTGGATATAGCCGCGAAAATCGTGTTCCTCACGCAGGATGCGCGCGACTTCGACGATCTGTTCCATCGTGTGGTTCGAGCTTTTGACGATGCCCGAGGACAGGAACAGCCCCTCGATATAATTGCGGCGGTAGAAGGCGAGCGTAAGGTCCACCACCTCCTGCGGCGTGAACCGCGCGCGCTGCACGTTCGAGCTCTTGCGATTAACGCAGTAATGGCAGTCGAACACGCAATGATTGGTGAGCAGGATTTTCAGCAGCGAAATGCAGCGCCCGTCCGGCGCATAGGCATGGCAAATGCCCATACCCTCGGTCGAGCCGATCCCCTTTTCCGACCCCAGCGAGCTTTTCTTCGCGGTGCCGGACGAAGCGCAGGAGGCATCGTACTTCGCAGCGTCGGCGAGGATTTCCAGCTTTTGAAGGACAGTGTGCGAAGCCATGCGTTCCATATATGTTCTTATGAGGGATTCGCCTAGAGGCTTTCCCCTGCCGCCCGGCACTGTTGGCCGCATTCGCGCCCCGTCGCCGCGCAGGCAACCGGAACGCTTTGCCGAAACCCCCCGTTTCCTTGGCGAACGCGAACCAAGAGGAGAATTCATGTCGTATTTCGAAACCCGCGACGGGACCAATATCCGCTTCAAGGAACTGGGCGGAGGCCGCCCGGTGATCCTGATCCACGGCTGGCCGTTGTCGAGCGACAGCTGGGATCCGGTGATGATGGCACTGGCCGACAAGGGCATGCGCGCCATCGCCTACGACCGGCGGGGTTTCGGCCGCTCCGACCATGCGAAATCGGGTTACGACTACGACACCTTCAGTGACGATCTGGCCGACCTCATCGCCCATCTCGGCCTGACCGACAATATCGGCCTTGCCGGGTTCTCGATGGGCGGCGGCGAGATCGCGCGCTACATGAGCCGCCACGGCGGCAAGGGCGTGAGCGCGGTGGCGCTGATCAGTTCGGTCGTGCCCTATATGCTCAAGACCGAGGACAATCCCGACGGCGTGCCGCAGTCCACCTTCGACGAGATGACCAAGGGCATGAAGCACGACTATCGCCACTTCTTCACCGGCTTCTTCCAGGATTTCTACGGCGACGGCTGGATCAAGGACAAGGTCACCGACGAGGAGAAGGACTGGGCGTGGATGACCACCATGATGAGTGCCAAATGGGCGACGATGAAATCGGCCGAAGCCTTCGGCACCACCGATTTCCGCCCCGACCTGGCGAGCTTCACCGTGCCCACGCTGGTCATCCACGGCACGCAGGACAAGACCGTGCCGATCGACGCGACCGGGCGCGCAGTGGCCAAGGCGGTGCCGTCGGCGACGCTCATCGAGTATGACGGCGAGCCCCATGCGGTGTTCGCCACCCAGACCGAGCGGCTGTCGGGCGATCTGGTGGAATTCTTTTCCGCCAATTGATCCGGTCGGATGACGAAACGAAGAGCGGCGGGGCATTTGGTGCCGCGCCGCCCTTTACGTATGGGCCTACCCGCATTAACCCTCTTTCCGAAGTCCGGATTAAGCACTCGGGGCGCAATTTGCGCAGCTTACAGGAGGGCATCGGGGTGGCGCTTTTTCGCAGGAAGACGGTGGTTGACGATCTGCCCGAACGGCGTTCCGTCAGGCGGCATCACGTCGATTGCCCCGCCCGGCTGAAGATGCTCGGCGGAGACAGGCAGGGCCGCCTGTCGGACCTGTCGGAAGCGGGCGCCCGCTTCGAAACGGCGCACCCTCCCGGCGAAGGCGTTTCCGGCCTGCTCGAATGGAACGGGCACGGATATTTCGGCAAGGTCGTATGGTCGAACGAGACCGGCTGCGGCGTGATCTTCGAACGAGCGATCCCGCTGTCCGTGGTGGAGGACACCGTCGGCGCGGCGCCGAGCGACGTGCCGCAGGGGCCGGTCGCGAATTTCGGCAACATCCCGCTCGGGCAAAAACGCGGGCGGCGGCCCGTGCTCGTATCGGAGTAACCGCCGGTCTGCCGCGAAAGCCTGCCGCATCCGCCGTCATTGCCACCGGAACCCGCCCCTGCCGCTATCCGTAAACACGATACGGAGAGCGAGAATGACGGACCACCCGAACGACCGAGAGCATGAGGCCGAAAGCGCAGGCCGGTCCCCCGGCAGATGGACCACCTTCCTTGCGATGATCGCGACGTCGATCGTCACCATGTTCGTGCTGAAATATTCGAACGTCTGGTCCGCCGATCATCTGTTCTTCAGCCAGACGCGGATGTGGATGGCGCTGATGATGGGCATGGCGATGGTCGTCATCATGCTCGGCTTCATGTGGGGCATGTACCGGACGCGGGCGACCAAGATAGCGGTGACGGTCGGCGGGCTGGTGTTGTTCGCGCTGTTCCTGTTCCTCGCGCGCAGTCAGCGGACCGTCGGCGACGAGGCGTGGATGAAGGCGATGATCCCCCACCATTCGATCGCCGTGCTGACCAGCAAGCGGGCGCAGATCAGCGACCCGCGCGTGCGCGAACTGGCCGACCGGATCATCGCGGCGCAGGTGCGCGAGATCGAGGAGATGAAACTGCTGCTCGCCGAGATCGAGGCGAATGGCGAACGGGGCGACGGCAGCCTGCTGCCCGCACGGTCCGCCGAACTGACCCCGCAGATGGAGCGTGAAGCCCGCGCCGCGATCCGGTGAGGTCGGCGGCCCGTCAGGCGCACAGGCCCTGCAGATACCAGTCGGGCAGGCCGCCCCGCCCGTCGCCCACGATGCCGAGGCGGTAGATCCAGTAGCGGCGGCCGGCATCGTCCTCGATCCGGTAATAGTCGCGCAGCCGGGCATTGCCGCGTTCGCGCCACCATTCGGGCGCGATCCGCTCCGGCCCCTCGACCCGTGCGACCTCGTGCACCTGCCCGCGCCAGCGGAAGCGCTTGGGATACCCGTCGGGCGTGGCGTAAAGCACGGCGATCTTCTCCGCCTTGTCGAGCAGCTTCAAGGGGCGCTGGTGGAAGGCAAGCTCGCCCTGGCTCGCCGGTTCGGGATCGAGCGGGCGCTGCCAGCGCTGGGCGCGTTCGGGAATGTGGCTGGCGAAGGGGACCGGGCGGCTCACCGCCTTTTCGCCGAGGCGCACCGTCAACCGGTCGATACAGGCGGCAAGGCTGGTGCCGTGGGCCTCGGCGGCGGCCTCGATATCGCCCTGCTCCAGTGCGAGCGGCTCGGCCCAGCTGGCGCGCAGGCGGACCATCTCGATCCCGAAGCCCGCATCCACATCGTCGAGCTTGGCGGAGAACAGGCGGCAGATATGCGCCGCCTCACGCGTGGCGGCGGCGAGTTCCAGGCGGCGCACCACCACTTCGCCATCGACGCGCCACAGGCCGATCTCGAGCCGCCGTGCGCCCTCGCCCCGCCCTTCGAGTTCGCGCACCATGTCGGCGGCAAGGTCGCCCAGCACCTGATCGAGCAGCGGGCGGTGGCGGATCGGCTCCATCAACCGGCGCTGGACCAGCGGCATGTCCTGCTGGACAACCGGCAGCAGCGGTTCGGGCACCCGGCCCAGGAGCTGGTCCATCCGGACGAGCGGATTGGCGGCGGGCGATTTCCTGTTGCGGAACCGGCGCTGGATCGCATCGCGCCCGATCGTGCCGAGTTCGCCCAGACGCTTCAGCCCCAGGCGGCGCAGCACGGTGAGCACGTCCTGATCGAGGCGCAGCGCGGCGACCGGCAGATCAGCCAAGGCGCGGGCGATGGCTTCCTCGACGTGCGACCCTGCCCCGCCCACGATGGCGTTCGGCGGTCCGTGATGCGACAGCGCCCACGCCGCCCCCGCGGTGGGCGCGATGGCGGCGCGCACCGCCAGCTTGCGCCGCGCGAACGCCTTGGCGACATCGGCGAGCAAATGCTGCTCCCCGCCATAGAGATGCGGCACGGCGGTGACGTCGATCAGCAAGCCGTCCGGCGCGTCCATCGCCGACCACGGGCCCCAGCGCCGCCCCCACAGAGCCAGCTTTTCCAAGAAAGCGAGGTCCGCCGCGGGATCGGCCGGGGCGGTGGCGATGGCAGGGCACAGCGTGCGCGCATCGGCCAGCATCGTGCCGCTCCTTGCCCCGGCCTGCATCGCGATCCCGTTGAGCGCCTCGATCCGGGGGCCGTGCGCAGTATCGGCGATCAGGACCAGCGGCCCGGCATCGAGGGCCGCCCCCGCCTCGCCCATGGCGAGCCGCCAGCGATCCATCGCCAGCGCGGGCAGCCACAGCGAGAGGATCCGGCGGCTAGATGCGAGATGGGGCGGGCAAGGCAATGCAACTCACCCGCGTTCGCCCCGAGCCGGCCACTGGGCAGCCCTTGCCGACCTTGCCGATCCTGCCGACCTTGCACGGGAAGAAAACGGCAGTCGCTGCTCCCTCGGGTCAGCCTGGTTTGCAGCGGGCTCGGGCTGATCGGTCCGGCGGCTTGCCACCAACACCCCGCCGCCATCGCCCAGCACCCACGTACCCGGCCGGTGCCCGCGCGCGCGGAACAGGTCCGCCTGCCATGCCGGCGCACCCGGCGCCTGCGCGTTCCAGCGTGGCGCGGGCGACGGCGTGCTCGTCACCTCCCACCGCATCCGCGCCGAGGACAGGTCACGGCGGGCATCGAGCCGCACGAGGAACAGCGGAACGCCATGCTTTTGCGAGACCAGCGTAAGCCGGCGCGAGGCAGTGAAATCGAGCGACCTGGGATTGCCCGCCACCTCGCCCACCACGAAGGCCAGGTCGCGGCATCGCAGCCCCTCTTCCAGCGCGAACAGGGCATCTTCCGGCTTTTCGGCCAGCACGTGGATGACCCGGTGGCGCATGTCTTCGGGCAGGCCGGCGCGGCAGGGCCGGCCCGACAGGCGCGCCGCCTCGCGCGTCTGCACCCACAACACGCCGCGCCGGTCCTCTGCCTCCTCGGTTTCGCCGCGCGGCGTGTTGCGCCAGTCGTCGAGCGCCAGCGCCAGCGCCGCGCCCGCCCCCGCCGCCTCGCGCGAGGAGACGAACACCTCACTGTGCAGGGCCTTGCCCTCCTGCGCCGCCAGGCCCGGCCACCAGCGCGCACTGCGCCGGGCGCACAGCGTTGCCATGTCTTCGATCGCCGCTTCGGGCAGGGAGGAGAGGTCGGGTTGGGTCATGGAGGATCGACTCGTTTGTTCCTCTTATGTTCCAACAAATACCGGCACGCAATCGCTCTTGCGACTTGTCCCCAGCTCGCATCGCAGCCCCGCGGGACCGAACCGGGCGTTCGGCCATTATTAGGGCATACGCAAAGGAGACGCGGACCCATGAAATATGCCGAAGGAAATGCCGACAAGCTGAAAACCAAGATGTGGAAGGCGATGGCCGATTCGAACTACGTCTTTCTCGAACTCGACGGTCGGCCGAAATCCGCCGTGCCGATGACCGCCCAGCTCGACAAGGATGCCAACAGCGCGATCTGGTTCTTCGGCCACACCCATTCCGACTTCACCGATCTCGGGCCGGCCACCGTCACCTTCGCCGGCAAGGGCCACGACATGTTCGCCCGCATCAACGGCACCCTCGTGAAGGAAACCAGCCGCGAGCGGTTCGACCACTTCTGGAACAATTTCGTCGAGGCCTGGTACGACGGCGGCAAGGAAGACCCGGAAATCTTCTTCATGCGCATGGATCTGGGCGAAGCCGAAATCTGGAGCGCCGAGCTCGGTGCGCTCAACACCGCCAAGATGGCGCTTGGCGTGGAAGTGCGCGAGGAAGGCGAGGAACGCCACGCCAAGCACGTCGACCTGTAAGCGATCGGGCCCCGTAAAGGATCAGGCAGGCAATACTGAAAGGGCCGCTCCTTCCGGGGCGGCCCTTTTTGCGTGCGAGCTCTTCTGCGCCAAAATCAGGTCTTGTCGATCGGCAGCGCGTCCTCGCGGCCCTCGATATCGTCGACCACCGTCACGATGCCTTGGCCCAGATGGCTGCGATGGCGGCTGTAGACGAAATAGATCACCACCCCGATCAATCCCCAGCCCGGCAGGAACAGCATCGCCGCGGTCGGCAGATTGAAGAACAGCAAGACGCAGCCGACGATGGTCAGCGGGGCGACGATCCATACGAACGGCACCTTGAAATGGCGCTGCCGGTTCGGATCGCTCCGCCGCAGCACCAGCACCGCGATCGCCACCATCATGAAGGCGTAGAGCGTCCCCGCATTGGAGATATCCGCCAGCTGCCCGACCGGGAAGAACGCCGCGCCGATGGCCACCGCGATACCGGTCATGATCGTGACGATATGCGGGGTGCGGTACTTGGGATGCACCTTGCTGAGTCTTTCAGGCAGCAATCCATCGCGGCTCATGACGAAGAAGATGCGCGTCTGGCCGAAAATCAGCACCAGGATCACCGATGGCAGGGCGATGATCGCCGCCAGCCCCACCGCGCTGCCGATCCACGAGAACCCGAGCACTTTCAGGACATGGGCCAGCGGCTCGTTCGAGCAGACCAGCGCCTCGGCATATTGGGGCAGCGCGCATTGCCGGGCCAGTTCCTGCGAACCGGCCTCGAGCGGCAGGCCCATCGCATCGAGGATCGGCTGCCCGCCAATGGTGCCGATCGCACCGGCCGCGACGAGGATGTAGAACACCGTGCAGAACAATAGCGAGCCGATCAGGCCGATCGGTACGTTGCGTTGCGGGTCCTTGGTTTCTTCCGCCGCAGTCGAGACCGCATCGAAACCGACATAGGCGAAGAACATCGTTGCCGCCGCGCCGACTGCGCCCACGCCCGAACCCCAGCCGCCGAAGATGCCCGCTGGCAGGAAGGGGTTGAAATGCCCGGCGGTGAATTCAGAACTGGTCAGCGTGATCGCCACGAAGGCGGTCAGCGCCGTGACCTTGATCGCCACGAGGACGGCGTTCACCTTGGCGCTCTCGCTCGTGCCAATGACCAGCAGCCAGGTGACCAGCAAGGCGATGGTCAGCGCGGGAAGGTTGATCAAGCCGCCCTCTGCCCCGCCAAGTGCCAACGGGCCGGCGCTGAGCCAGGCGGGCAGACTGATGCCGAGACCGCCGAGGATCGTGCCCGAGAAATATCCCGACCAGCCGACCGCGACCGCCGAGGCGGCAATCGCGTATTCCATGATGAGCGCCCAGCCCACCGTCCAGGCGAGAAATTCGCCCACGGTGGCGTAGCTGTAGGTGTAGGCGCTGCCGGCCACGGGGATCATCGCCGCGATCTCGGCATAGCAGAGCGCCGCCACGATGCAGACCAGACCGGCAAGCCCGAAGGCGATCATCAAGCCGGGGCCGGCCTTCTGCGCGCCGACCGAAGTCAGCACGAAAATGCCGGTGCCGATGACGCAGCCGATCCCCAACAGGGTAAGCTGCAACCAGCCAAGCGATCGCTCGAGCGATTTCTGCTGGGCGGTTTCGAGAATGGCATCGAGGGGTTTGACGCGGTTGAAAATCATGCGCGCATATACTCCCCGGCCCCTTACGGACGATCCACTCGGCAGACCGGACCGAGCGCTCTTACACTGTCATAATTTTGTCGGGAAGCATGAAAATTACGCGCCGAGGATATTCGGGAACAATCCGGTTACCAGAATGATCGTGACGGCGAGCGGACACAACCATGCAATCAAGAAACGGAACACGCCGAGGCCAAGCGGCGAAAGCCCGGTCGTCGTCTGCAGCAGGCGCTTGTCCGCCCGCCACCCGATGAAGATCGAGGTGAGCAACGCGCCCAGCGGCAGCATGATCTTGCCCGTGAACCCGTCCACCGTATCGAGAATGTCGGTCTCCGCGAACAGCGACCAGAAGCCCAGCGGCCGCACGTCGGACCAGACATTGTAGCCGAGCAGGCAGAAAATTCCGATCACGAACGCCCCGAACCCGAAGATCAGCGCCGATTTGGGCCGGCTCCACCCACGCTCGCCGATGCCCCAGGCGGTCGGCACCTCGAGCAGCGAGATCGAACTGGTGACGGCGGCGACCAGGATCAGGATAAAGAACAGGAAGCCGAACAGCGCCCCGCCCGGCATTCCCTGGAACGCGAAGGGCAGCGTCTGGAACACCAGCGTCGGCCCGGCCGCGGGATCGAGGCCGTTGGCAAAGACGATGGGGAAGATCATCAACCCCGCGAGCAGGGCCACGCAGGTATCCGCGACGGCGATCATCGCCGAGGTCGAACCGAGGCCGCCGCTCTCCTTGATGTAGGAACCGTAGGTGATCAGCCCCGCCACGCCGAGCGAGAGCGAGAACAGCGCCTGTCCCAGGGCCGAATTCATGACCGGCGGTGTCAGGCGCGACCAGTCGGGCGTGAACAGGAAGGCCAGCGCCTCGCCCATCTCGCCCTCGACCGCGCCGTAGATCACCAGCCCGATGAGCAGCACGAAGAAGGCGGGCATCAGATAGGTCGCCGCCTTCTCGATCCCTGAGGACACGCCCCGGGCGACGATGAACAGCGTCAGCCCCATGAAACCCAGATGCATGACGAGCAGCAGGGCCGGACTGGCGAACATGTCGGCCAGCCGCTGCTGGATCTGGCCCTCGCTTTCGCCCGCTAGTGCGCCGCGCAGCGGGTCGCCGGCGAACAGCGCCTGGAGGAAGTCGGCGCCCATCGTGCCGGCATAATACAGCACCCAGCCGGCGACGACCGAATAGAACGACAGGATGAAGAACGCTGCGATCGCGCCGATGCCGCCGAAGATCGACCAGGCGGGCGAGGCGTTGGACTTGCTTGCCACGCGGCGGATCGAGCCGACCGCATCGGTCTGCCCGACGCGGCCGATGAAGATTTCCGCGAGCACCAGCGGCAAGCCGAGCAGGAAGACGCAGCCGATATAGAAGATCACGAACGCCCCGCCGCCGTTCTCGCCGGCCAGCGTGGGAAAGCGCCAGATATTGCCGAGGCCCACGGCCGCGCCCACCGCCGCCAGAATGAATGCCGAGCGCGAGGACCAGCCCTCGCCCGTGTTCTTCGCCGTAGCGACCATGCCCTGATCCTCCCAAATCGCATTCTCGGCCTTGCCGGCCGCATGTTCTCGGCGCCTCCTAGGCGGAGGCGGCGCGCTTGTTCAAGGGTTAGCTTCCCTCGCACGCCGCCGCTTGCTAGTGCGATTGGCATGTCCACCACGTTCCAGCTCGACACTTCGACCAGCCGCGCCAACCCGACGCCCGCGCCGATGAAGCGGCTTACCGTGCCGAAGATCCGCGCGCGCAAGACCGATGGCGAGACGGGCGAACCGCTGGTGATGCTGACCGCCTATACCGCCCGGCAGGCGCAATTGCTCGACGCGCATTGCGACCTGCTGCTGGTCGGCGATTCGCTCGGCCAGGTGATCTACGGCCTGCCCTCCACCATTCCGGTCACGCTCGACATGATGGCCAACCATGCCGCCGCCGTGGTGCGGGGAAGCTATCACGCGGTCGTGGTGGTCGACATGCCGTTCGGCTCCTACGAAGGCTCGCGGGAACAGGCCTTCGACAGCGCCGCGCGCCTGTTGAAGGACAGCAACGCGGCGGCGGTGAAGCTCGAAGGCGGCGAGGCGATGGCAGAAACGGTCGCCTTCCTGTCGCAGCGCGGCATCCCGGTGATGGGGCATATCGGGCTCACGCCGCAGGCGGTCAATGCGCTGGGCGGGTATGGCGCGCGCGGGCGCAGCGATGCCGAGGCGGACAAGATCCTCGCCGATGCGCGCGCGCTGGACGAGGCCGGCGCCTTCGCCGTGGTGGTCGAAGGCGTGGTCGAACCGATCGCGATCGCGGTGACCGAGGCGCTCTCGTGCCCGACCATCGGCATCGGCGCCTCGGCCCGGTGCGACGGGCAGGTGCTGGTGACCGAAGACATGCTCGGCATGTTCGAGCGGGTGCCGCGCTTCGTCAAACGCTACGAGAATATCGCGGAGACGATTTCGCAGACCGTCGCTCGCTATGCCGACGAGGTGCGTTCGCGCAGTTTCCCCTCTTCCGACCAGACCTACCAGCCCAAGAGCTGACGAAAGCATTCCCGCCATGGCCACCCTGCTGCGTTTCTACGCGTTCTCGCTTCTCTTCACCGCCGTCTGCCTGATCCTCGCGGCATGGTACGGCTATGCCAGCACCGGCACGGTCGAGGGGATGCTGTCGATCCTGTGGATCGTCGTGGTCCTTTCCATTCTCGAGGTCTCGCTGAGTTTCGACAATGCGGTCGTCAACGCGACCGTGCTGCGCGAGATGGACCCGGTGTGGCAGCGGCGGTTCCTTACCTGGGGCATCCTGATCGCGGTGTTCGGGATGCGGATCATCTTTCCGGTCGCCATCGTCGCCATCGCCGCGGGGCTCGGCCCGGTCGAGGCGGTGCGCCTCTCGCTCGACGATCCGGTCGAGTACGAGAGGATCGTGACCGGCGCGCATGTCGCCATCGCCGGTTTCGGCGGGGCGTTCCTGGCGATGGTCGGGCTCTCCTTCTTTTTCGATGCCGACAAGGAGGTCCACTGGATCGGCACGGTCGAACGCCAGATCGCTCGCTTTTCCAGCATTCCCGCGATCGAACTGGGCATCGTCCTGCTGCTGATCTGGACGGTCTCGCTGCTCCTGCCCGACGAAGAAGCGTTGAGTTTCGTCACCGCCGGCGTACTCGGGCTCGTCACCTATATCGCGGTGAACGGCATCGCCGCCGTGATCGAACAGCGCGAGGCGGCGAAGAAGGCCGCTGGCGAACTGGTTCGCTCGGGCCTTGGCGGGTTTCTCTATCTCGAAGTGCTCGACGCGTCCTTCAGCTTCGACGGGGTGGTGGGCGCCTTCGCCCTGTCGAACAACATGATCGTGATCGCCCTCGGCCTGTCGGTGGGGGCGATGTTCGTGCGTTCGATCACCATTCACCTCGTCAAGCAGGGTACGCTGACCGAATATCGCTTCCTCGAACACGGGGCGTTCTGGGCGATCATCGTGCTCGGCGTCATCCTGCTGTTCAGCGCGCGCTATCACATTCCCGAAACGATCACCGGGTTGATCGGCGCGGTGCTGATCGGGATCAGTTTCTGGTGGTCTATTCGCTATAACCGGCGGCATCCGGATGTCGCGCAAGCCGAATAGAGAGCGGCGCGGCCAGCACCAGTTGGAACAGGTGATACAGCAATAGCGGCACGACGATGAACCCCGCCATGGCCGGCGGGAACAGCACCGCGGCAAGCGGAACGCCGATGGCCGCCGATTTCTGCGCACCGGCAAACAGGAACGAAACACGGTCCGGGCGGGCGAGCGACAGCGCCCCGCCGGTCAGCCACGCTCCGCCATGAGCGAGTGCCAGCATCGCCGCCACCAGCGCCACGATGGCGGCCCAGTCGCCCGGCCCGACTCTGGTCCAGATGCCCTGCGTCACCGCGCCGGAAAACGCGACATAGACGGCGATGGCAATTACCAGCCGGTCCATCCAGACGATCTTCGGCTTGTGCTTCGCGATAAAAGCGGTGGTGCGCGTCTGCACGATCTGGCCGATCGCGAAGGGCAGGATCAGCACCAGCAGGATCTTGCCGATCGCGCCCGCCCCGATCGCCCCTTCCCCGCTGCCCCCCAGTGCGAGGAACAGCGGCACCGAAACGAACACGCCGAGAATGTTGAGCAGCGCCGCCGCGATCACCGACAGGGCGACGCTTCCCCCGCCGAGCGTGCTGTAGGAGGTCGCCGACTGCACGGTGGACGGCAGCACGCCAAGATAGAGAAAGCCGGTCGCGATCAGTGGCGGAACGAGGTCGCGCGCGGCGAAATTCGCGCCCAGCCCGAACAGCGCCATCGCGCCGAACACCCAGGCGATCAAAGGAAGGAAGAACCGCCAATTGGCAAAGCCCGCCAACATGTCGCGCCGCGCGATCCGCATGCCGTTGAGCAGGAACAGGATGAAGATCGCCACATCGGCAATCGTCTGCGCGATGTCGCGGCCCGCGCCGCTCGCGGGCAGGAACGCGGCCAGAAGGATCGCGCCGACCAGCATGCGCAGCATCGGATCGGCCAGGAGGGTGCGCAGGATCATCGTGCGCGCCCTGCTGCCGCGCGGGCCCCTTGTCCAGCGAGGCAGACGATCAGGGCTGGATTTCGTATTGCCTGAGCAGATCGTAGAGCGTCGGCCGGCTGATCCCCAGCAGCCGCGCCGTGCCCGAGATATTGCCTTCGGTCCGCGCCAGCGCGTGGCGGATCATGCGCCGGTCGGCCGCCTCGCGCGCCTGCTTGAGGTTGAGCGCGCCCTCGGCCCGCTCGTCGCCCCCGGCAAGATCGAGGTCTTCGGCGTTCACCAGCTTGCCGTCCGCCATGATGACGGCGCGCTTCACCCGGTTTTCGAGTTCGCGCACATTTCCGGGCCAGGGCCATTCGTCGATCGCCGTCAGCGCATCGGGCGCGAAGCCGCCCACCTGCGGGTTCATCTCGGCGGCGAAGCGCATAAGGAAATGCTTGGCGAGCAACACCGCATCGCCCGGCCGCTCCGCCAAAGTGGGGATCTTCACCACGATTTCCGCCAGCCGGTAGAACAGGTCTTCGCGGAAGCGGCCTTCGGCGATCATGGCCTCGAGGTTCTGGTGCGTGGCGCAGACGATGCGCACATCAACCGGGATCGGCTTGCGCCCCCCGATCCGCTCGATCACCCGTTCCTGCAGGAAGCGGAGCAGCTTGACCTGTAATGGCAGGGGAATGTCGCCCACCTCGTCGAGGAACAGCGTACCGCCATCGGCCAGTTCGACCTTGCCCTCGCTGGTCCGCACCGCGCCGGTGAAAGCGCCCTTCTCGTGCCCGAACAGCTCGCTTTCGAGCAGGTTTTCCGGGATCGCCGCGCAATTGATGGCAACGAACGGGCCGGTCCGCCGGTCGCTCGTATCGTGCAGCCCGCGCGCCAGCAATTCCTTGCCCGTGCCGCTCGCGCCCAGCAGCATGACCGAAACGTTCGTCGGCGCCACCCGCTCGATCGTACGGGCGACTTTTCCCATTTCGGGCGCCGCCGTCACCATCGTGCCGAGCACGCGCGCATCGTCGCCAACCTTTTCCGACAGCTTGCGGTTCTCGTCCTCGATCCGGTGGAGGCCGAAGGCGCGCCTCACGATCAGGCCGAGTTCGTCGATGTCGACCGGCTTCTTGTAGAAATCGTAGGCCCCGCGCTCGATCGCGGTCAGCGCGCTTTCCCGCGCGCCGTGGCCCGAGGCGACGACCACCTTGGTATCGGGCTTCAACTGCATGATCGCATCGAGCACGGCGAAGCCCTCGCTCGTCCCGTCGGGATCGGGCGGCAGGCCGAGGTCGAGCGTGACCACCGCCGGTTCCTCGGCGCGCAGCAAGGCCAGTGCCTGTTCGCGATTGCCCGCGCTCAACACCTCGTAATCCTCGTAGGCCCAGCGCAATTGTGCCTGCAGCCCCTCGTCGTCCTCGACCACGAGCAGTTTGGGCTTGTCGCTTCCCCGGGCCATCAGGCGGCCTTTGCCTGGCGCCGCTCGGCCGCCTCGAGCATGGGCTTGGCCGAACGCAGCGGCAGGCTGATGGTGAAGCGCGTGCCCAGCCCCTCGCGCGATTCGACGTCGAGGCGCCCGCCCATCGCCCGGATCGTCTCGCGCGCTTCATACGCGCCGATCCCGAACCCGCCATCCTTCGAAGAGACGAAGGGTTTGAACAGGCCGTCGCGCTGGAAGGAAGGGGTCATGCCGCAGCCATTGTCGCTCACGCTGATTTTCCCGAAAATGCCGTCGCTATAGGCTTCGAGGAGGACCGGGCTGTCCGCCTCGCTCGCGTCGATGGCGTTCTGGACGATATGGGTCAGCGCCTGCTCCAGCCCCTCGATACGGCCGATCACGTCCGCCTGTTCGGACCGGATCAGCGAGATCGGATGGAATTTGGAGAGCCGCAGGGCCACCCGCGTCACCGCGTCGCGCAGGTCGAACGGCCCGCAGGCCTGCACCGGCCCGCTGCCGTATCGTCCCAGCCTGGCAAGCAGTGCGTTGAGCTTGTCGGCACTGTTCTTGACCGTGATGATCATGTCGCGCCGGAATTCGGGTTTGTCGGCGTGCTTTTCGGCATTGCGGGTCAGCAGTGACAGCTGGCTCGACAGGTTCTTGATATCATGCATGACGAATGCCATCCGCCGGTTGAACTCGTCGAACCGGCTGGCCTCGAGCAGGGCCGCCTGGCCGGCCTGTTCCGCGAGATAGCTGGCGAGCTGCCGGCCGACGATGCCGAGAATGTCGAAATCCTCCCAGTCGAGCGTGCGCGGATAGCTCGGGCGGGCGAGGACGACGATGCCCACCAGCCGGTCGAAATGCATCAGCGGCACGGCGGCCCATGCCTCGCGGCAGTCCAGCAGCCAGGCCGGGACATGCGCGTCCTCGTCCCGACAGGGCCGGCCCTGCCGCAAGCCGTCGAAATCGGCGATGATTGCTTCGCGCTCCAACACCTGCGCAAAGCCGGGGGGAATGGTGCCGGACGCGCTCGCCCCCTCGGGCCAGTTCCACCGTGCGCTGCGCTCGAACGTGCCGTGATCGCCCGCCATGAACAGCAGCCCGCCGGGACTGTCGGTCAGGTCGGCGAGCGAGCGTACGGCGCGTTCCGGCAAGCCCTCCCCGTCACCCTTGGCGCCATTGGCGATGGTATGGGTGAAGCGCAGCCATTCGGCCCGATAGTCGTAGCGGTGCTTGAACAGGTGCTTCAGCGCCGTGACCCGCGCCCAGCCTCGCATCCGGCGCGACGGCAACCAGGCCAGCACCAGCACCGCCGCCGCGACCATGAAGCCGACGACGACGAAACGCGCCGTCTCCGCCGATACGGTGTCGAGCCAGCGCACGATCACCGCCACCGCGAACACGTAGCCGGCGATGACCAGGAGCGAGAGAAAGGTGAAAGTGGCCGTGCGCGACGGGCGGAATTGCAGCCCGGCCGCAGCCCGGTTGAACCCGAGCGCGTACCCCAGGGCTGCCAGCGCCGCAATAATCGTATGCACCATGCCCAGCGCCGGCGGCCGCGCGGCCAGCAACCATGCCAGCGTGTAGTAGTTCAGGGTAAACGCCCACAGGGCGAGCATGGCCGCGACGTTCCAGCCGAGCAGGAGGCGCGATTGCTGCGCAGCGCCGACATACAGATTGTGAATCAGGACCAGTGCCCCGACCGCGACGAGGATATGTAGCAGGGCGGACGTTTCGAGCAATCCGGCCCCACTTGCCGCCCCGCCCGCGCCCATGAACGGGCCAGACAGGAGCAGCAATTGCAACGCCTCGGCCAAAGCGATCGCGGCGACGGCTGGACGGACGAGAGCAATATCCTCATCCCGCCCGTCGAGCGCGAACAGACGGAACAGGGCGAAAATCCAAGCAAGGTTGCGCAGGATTTCCGCGCCTTGCGCGAAGACATGCGCCGCGCCGAACGCTGCGACCGCCACGCACCACAGCCCGGTTGCCCCCAAAGCCGCCGCGCCCGCCGCCCGGTCGCGCCTATGGGTGCCCGCCCCGCGCAAGACCCATGCCGCCGCGACCAGGCACAGGGCCGCCCCGGCGACGGCACAGCCGAACCCGGCAAACGACGCGAGCGGCCCCGTCATCGGCGGGACCGCCCGGCTTTCCGGCACGGCTTGTGCCATGCCCCGCTATGCGAGCCCGTCTTCACCCTGCATCCCGATTGCGCCGTGTCCTCATGACCGGTCGTCTATCGCGAGATGGTGAATTCCAGGTAAAGGGCGCCCCTGCCGGCGCCCCTCACCCCCGTGCTAATGCGTTATTCGGCAACCGATTCCTGCACCGCGTCGCCGGCGCTCTGTGCCGCTTCGCCGATCTCGCCGGCGGCATCGCCGACCGAGTTCGCGGCGTCGGTCACCGCATTGTCCTTGGCCACTTCCGCGCCGCTCATCTGGCTGAAGATCACGATGGCCGCGATGATCGCGATCGCCAGCAGCAGCAGCAGACCCCACCTGGCGCCGCCGTCCGAACGGTGACCGTCATCGGTCACCACGGTATGAGTCGTATGCGTGTTGCCCGACGGCGTGCGGGTTTCGGTAATCCGTTCTTCGGTCATGGCATCGTCCTTCCTGTTAGCCTGTTATTGGCTGGAGAACACCGTCAGACCGTGCCGGTTCCGCGATGAATGGTTAACGCGAGTCGAACTCGAACGGCGATCCGGCCCGTCGCAGTGGAGCGAAGCGCAGCTTGCGACCGCGCGGCGGCAATGAGCGTTGCGAGCAATGTTCGCGCAGGCATCGGGTACAGCCCGGCCCGATCGGCTGCGCATCGCCCGGACGCAGCGAGAAGTTGCGCGCCGGGGCGAGATCGCCCGCCAAGACCGCCTCGATCCCCAGCACCACCGCGAACCGCGCCCCGCCGGGATCGCCCGTTCCCTCGACGCTGCAAGCGCAGGTGAACCAGCCCCCTGCTTCGCCTTCCTCTTCCAGCACGACATACTGGCCGATAATCTCGCCGGCCCGTTCAAACGCCCGGTGCACGTCCCATAGCGGGCAGCTGGCTGCCTCCGCCACGAACCGTGCCGAACTGGCGCCGACAAACCGTTTGGAAAACTGTCCCGCCCGGTCGATCCGCAGCATGAAGAACGGCAGACCCCGCTGCCCGACCCGTTGCATGGTGGTGAGCCGGTGGGCGAGCTGTTCGAAGCTGACTGAGAACCGCCGTTGCAGAACGGGCAGGTCGTAATTCGTCGCCTCGCAGGCGCGCAGGAAGCGGCCATAGGGCATCAGCAACGCCGCGGCGAAATATCCGTCCAGATGCCGCGCGAACAGGTCGCGCGCCGCCTCGTCGTCGAACCGGGCACCCTGGGCAAGCGTGCGGATCGCGTCGCGCTGTTCGAGCTGGGCGATCTTCAGGGCAAGGTGGAAGTTGCGCGAGGCCGGGGCCAGCATTTCGGACAGCTGGACCTGCCGCGCATGCAGATCGAGGCGCGACAGCGTATCGGGCAGCACGTCAGCCGGAAGGATGCGTACCGACAGCTGGTGCCGTTCGCGCAGTCGCTCGGTCAGGGCGACGCCGATATCCGCGCGCGACAGGCGCATCTCGTCGGCCAGCGCTTCCGCCGCGTGATCGAGATCGGCGAAGTGATTGCGCCACCGTTCAATTTCGCGGCGCGATGCGGTCAGCGGCTCCTCCCCGGTCTCCAGCGGGCCGCCGGCCCGGTCGTAGAGGCGGGAAAACGCGGCGGCTGCATTGGGCGCGTTGGCGAGAAGCTCCGCCATTTCCTCGCGGTCGATCGCGAGATCGGCGAAACGCTCGTCGGCGAAACGCCGCGCAAGGCCGTCCACCCCGCCGATCGCCTCGTCCACTTTGAGGGCGGCGGGATCGAAGGCGAATTCCTCGACCAGCGCCATCACCACCCGCGCGCTCAACGGCCGCTGCCCGCGCTCGATCAGATTGAGGTAGCTGGGCGAGATCGACAGGCGCGCGGCCATGGCGGCCTGGGTGAGGTCGGCGCGCTTGCGCAGCCTGCGAACCTGCGGCCCGGCGAACAGGGCGGCATCTGCCATTTTGTAAATTTCCTTACCGATTTACATTCACCTTGCCATAGCTAACACGTATCCTACAACGAAAAGTGTAAGTTTTCGTGTCGCGGATGCGAAAACCATGGGAAACAGGCGCCAAGGCCACACGCCAGGACAGGAGCTTTTCCATGACTTATCAGACCAACATCACCCAAATGCAGCAATTCATCCAGCAGGGCGGCGATCCGTGGAACGGCATCGATGCGGCGAGCGCCGCGCGCATGGCCGTGCAGAACCGCTTCCGCACCGGGCTCGACATTTCGAAATACACCGCGAAGATCATGCGGGAGGACATGGACGCCTACGACGCCGATCCCGCGAACTACACCCAGTCGCTCGGCTGCTGGCACGGCTTCATCGCGCAGCAGAAGATGATCTCCATCAAGAAGCATTTCGGCAGCACCAAGCGCCGTTACCTCTACCTCTCCGGCTGGATGGTCGCCGCGCTGCGCAGCGAGTTCGGCCCCCTGCCCGACCAGTCGATGCACGAAAAAACCAGCGTGCCCGCCCTGATCGAGGAACTCTACACCTTCCTCAAGCAGGCCGATGCCCGCGAACTGGGCGGCCTGTTCCGCGATCTCGACGCGGCGCAGGAATCGGGCGACGAGGTCCGCACGAAAGACATTCAGAACAAGATCGACAATTACGAGACCCATGTCGTGCCGATCATCGCCGATATCGATGCCGGTTTCGGCAATGCCGAGGCGACCTACCTGCTCGCCAAGAAGATGATCGAGGCGGGCGCCTGCGCCCTCCAGATCGAGAACCAGGTGTCCGACGAAAAGCAGTGCGGCCACCAGGACGGCAAGGTCACCGTGCCGCATGACGATTTCCACCAGAAGATCCGCGCCATCCGCTACGCCTTCCTCGAACTGGGCGTGGAAGACGGCATCATCGTCGCCCGGACCGACAGCCTCGGCGCCGGCCTGACCAAGCAGATCGCCTTCTCCAAGGAACCGGGCGACCTGGGCGACAAGTACAACAGCTTCCTCGATTGCGACGAGGTCGATCCGGCGAGCATCACCAACGGCCAGGTCTTCATCAGCCGCGACGGCAAGCTGATGAGCCCCAAGCGCCTGCCCAGCAATCTCTTCCAGTTCCGCGCCGGCACCGGGGAAGATCGCTGCGTGCTCGACTGCGTCACCGCGCTGCAGAACGGTGCCGACCTCTTGTGGATCGAGACCGAGAAGCCGCATGTCGACCAGATCGCCGGCATGGTCGACCGCATCCGCGAGGAAGTGCCCAACGCCAAGCTGGTCTACAACAACTCGCCCAGCTTCAACTGGACGCTGAACTTCCGCCAGCAGGTGTTCGACGCCTGGGAGAAGGACGGCAAGGATGTCTCGTCCTACGATCGCGACAAGCTGATGAGCGTGGATTACGACGGCACCGATCTGGCCGCCGAAGCCGACGAGCGCATCCGCACCTTCCAGGCCGATGGCGCCAAGCGGGCCGGCATCTTCCACCACCTGATCACCCTGCCGACCTATCACACCGCAGCGCTCAGCACCGACAATCTGGCTCGCGAATATTTTGGCGAACAGGGAATGCTGGGCTACGTGAAGAACGTGCAGCGTGAGGAAATCCGGCAGGGTATCGCTTGCGTCAAGCACCAGAACATGGCGGGATCGGACATGGGCGACGACCACAAGGAATACTTTGCCGGCGAAGCGGCCCTCAAGGCTGGCGGCAAGGACAACACCATGAACCAGTTCGCAGCCGCCTGAGGAGAGGAAAGGTGACCACGATGACCGAAGAGAGCCCCGCACCGCCGCAGGAACCGGGCCGCGCCCGCGCCCTGTTCTCGACCGCGGATTTCCGCCTGCTGCGCACCGCGCTGATGCATTACGCCCGCCAGACGGACGACCGCGAGGAGCTTGCGCGCATCAACGCCCTGCACCACCGGCTCGGCACCTACGTTCCTTCGGAAGGCTGAGCCAGGCCCGACGTACAAAGTTCTCCTGGGGAGGAGAAACGGCCGCCGAAGCGTCTCGACGCTCCGGCGGCCGTCATATTTTCGGCGGTCGTGTGACCCTAGCTATCGGCGCAATCAGCCCCCCTTGCGCGGCATCAGGTCGAGCGCCGCGCTCGCCAGCGCCTGCGCGCCGGTGGCCACGACCTTTTCCGCATCCGGCGCCCAGAACGGCGAGTGGAGCGAGGGCAGCGGCTTGCCTTCCTCCTTCAGCGCGGTCAGCATCCCGGCAGGGGTCCCACTAATCCAGAAGATCAGCGATTTGACGTCGTCGGGCGCCGCGCGGCGGAACTGGCTGAAATCCTCGCCGCCCATCACCGCCGGCCATTCCTGCACCCGCTCCTCGCCGAAACGCTGGGTGAACCCGGCGGCGACCTGCTTCGCGAAATCGGGGTCGTTATAGGTCGAGGGCGTGTACGGATCCTCCACCGTCACCACGGGCATCAATTCGTCGGGCAGGCCGGCGGCGATCGCTTCCCCCCGGGCGACGCGCTTGATCCCTTCCAGCAGCAGGTTGCGGCTTTCGTCGGAATAGCTGCGCACGGTCAGCTGCAGCTTCGCCTCGTCGGAGATGATGTTGTGCTTCGCGCCCGAATGAAAGCTGCCGACGGTGATGACCGCCGGATCGAGCGGGCTCGATTCGCGGCTGACGATGGTCTGCAGCTTCATCACGATCGCACTGGCGAGTACGATGGGATCCCTGGTCGTCTGCGGATAGGCGCCATGCCCGCCGACGCCCTTCACCGTGATGTCGACGCTGTCGACATTGGCAAGCGCGTATCCGGGAGTGAAGCCGATCGTGCCGGCGGGCGCGGGCGCCGCCGCATCGTGGAAGGCGATCGCATAGTCGGGCTTGGGGAAGCGCTGGTAAAGCCCGTCCTCCAGCATGGCGAGCGCGCCGAGGCCCACCTCTTCGGCCGGTTGCAGCACCATGACCAGCGTGCCCTGCCACTGATCCTTGCGCTCCGCCAAAAGCTGGGCCGCACCGATGAAGCCGGCCATGTGCGTATCGTGGCCACAGGCGTGCATCACGCCGGTGGTGACCCCGCTGGCAGGTGTGGCGGTTTCCTTCGAGGCGTAGGGCAGGCCGGTCTGCTCGACCACCGGCAACCCGTCCATATCGGCGCGCAGCAGCACGGTCGGCCCGGCGCCGTTCTTCATCACCGAGACCACGCCGGTCCGCCCGACCTTCTCGGTCACCTCGAAACCCAGCGCCTTCATCCGCCTGGCGAGCTTGGCGGCGGTCTCGGTCTCCTCAAAACTTAGTTCGGGGTGCGCGTGCAGATCGCGGTACAGTTCCATCAGTTCCGGCATATC
This sequence comes from uncultured Erythrobacter sp., assembly GCA_947501005.1. Classification (GTDB taxonomy): domain Bacteria; phylum Pseudomonadota; class Alphaproteobacteria; order Sphingomonadales; family Sphingomonadaceae; genus Qipengyuania. Next base: position 1,531,777 of record CANMTU010000001.1, read on the forward strand.
CTCGGCAAGGCTGGCGGAAAGGTCCTGCGCGGCGGCGGGCGAGGCGAGTGCGAGCGCCAGCAGGGCGCCGGCGGTCGGACGGAGGATCGACATTGCGAGGGGTTTCCTTATCCCGGTGACGAACGATACGTCGCCAACCTGCCAGAGCCGCCCGAAAGTGGGAAGGACCTAAAGCCCGTAGGTAAGCACCAGCCCCGCCGACAGCGTCACCACCATGATCACCACCAGCGGCAGGCCGGTGCGCAGATAGTCGGCGAAATCGTAGGATCCCTCGCCCATGATCAGCATGTTGGTCTGATAGGCGATCGGCGTCGCGTAGCAGAGATTGCACCCGAACAGCACGGCAAGCACCAACGGTTCCGCTGGCAGGCCGAGCTGCTGGGCGATGGCGAAGGCGATCGGCGTACCGACCGTCGCCGCAGTGGCATTGGACGAGAAGTTGGTCAGCAGGGTCATGGTCAGCATGATCGCCGCCAACGCCGCCGCGGGACTGAGATATTGCAGCCCGCTCGCCATCACCAGGCCGATCCAGTCCGCCGCCCCGCTGTCGAGGATGATCCGCCCGATCGCGATGCTGGCGGCGACCAGCACGATTACCGAGGCGGACAGCGCCCGGCCGACGCGGTCGAACCGGACGCAGCCTGTCACGAACATCAGGATCGCTCCCGCCAGCGCGGAGATCGCGATCGGCAGGAAGCCGACCGAGGCCAGCGCGATGGTGCCCAGCATTATGCAGGCGGCAAGCACGGCGCGCGACCGGCGCGGCAGTTCGCGCATCCCTTCGAGGATGAGCAGACTGTCCGTCCGCGCAAAGTTCTGCAGGTCTTCGGGCAGGCCCATCACCAGGAGGACGTCCCCTTCGGCGAAGCGGGTATCGCCGCCGGGCGACGTGCGGCTCTTTTCGCCCAGCAGGGTTTCGGGCCGATGCGTCCCGATGACCGCGACCTCGTAGAGGTCGGCGATGCCGGAACTCGGCAGGGTACGCCCGATCAGGCGCGAATCCGCCGTCACCGTCATTTCCACCACTGCGATATCGGTATGCGTGTCGTGGCTGCGGCGGCGGATGCGGTCGATTACCCAGCTCGGCGCGGCATCGCCCCTCAACACGGTCATCGCCTCTTCGATCGCCTCATGCGTGCCGGTGATGCGCAAACGGTGCTGCGGACGCAGCAGGCCGGGCGGCACATCGTGAAAGGCGATGCCGGACGGCAGGCGCGAGGCGACCTCCTTCAATTCTCGCCCGTTGAGGATCGAATCCTCGGTCACGCGGAGGCGGGATTCGAACTGGCGCAAATTGTGTTTCTGCTCGGTCCGGTTGTCCGCCAGCATGCGCGGCATGACCAGCCAGAGATAGGGCAGCGCCACCAGCGCGGCGAACAGGACGATCGGCGTATAGTGGAACACGCTCATCGGCTGCATCCCGAGATCGACCGCGATCGAGACGACGAGGATGTTGGTCGACGTGCCGATCGTGGTCGCCATCCCGCCAATCAGGACCGCCGCGTTGAGGGGGATCAGCGTCTTGGAGGCGGGCATGGCCCCGCGCGCGGCGAGGCTCACGAAGATCGGCAACAGCAGGACCAGGACCGGCGTGTCGTTCACCGCCATCGACAGGGCCATGGCCAGCACCAGCGAGACAAGCAGGCCGAGTTGCAGATTGAACTTGAACACCCGCTCGAGCAGCCGAGCCGCCGGATCGAGCGCACCGGTCACCACCAGCCCCCGCCCCATGATCATCAGCGCGCAGATGGTTATCAGTGCGTAATGGCCGAACCCGGCGAAAGCGAGCGCCAGTCCGTCGGTCGGCCGATCGCCCTCGAGCGGGAAGAAATACAGCCCGACCGCAATCACCGCGATGGTCATCAGCGAGACGATCTCGATCGACAGCCGCCCCCGCGCAAAGGCGATGAACATCGCGACCGTGACGATCATCGCGGCAATGGCGTGGGGGGATGGTACGGGGATCATGACAATGCCCCCGCAATTCAGCGGATAAACCAACAAATCTCAAGCGAAATGCTCGGATTTCCGGTTCTTCGGGCGGGATGACGGTGCGGCGGGGCGAGCGAGCACCGGTCCGGCATCCGCGCATTCAAGAAGGACGAAAACGCTCGCTGGAAGGATGGTGCCTCTGGCCGGACTCGAACCGGCACTCCCGAAGGAACTCGATTTTGAGTCGAGCGCGTCTACCAATTTCACCACAGAGGCACTGGGTCCGCGCCGGACTAGCCGGACGGGCCGCGCGGTTCAAGCGCGGATGCGTGCTGCACGCGGAGGTCCGCTCAAGCCTTCAGCGCGCCCACCAGCATCTTGTGCAGCTTGGAATGGAGGACGTCGTTCGCCGCGAGCACCTGATCCGAATGGATCGGCAGGGATCGCCCACGAAAATCGGAGACGAAGCCGCCCGCCTCGCGCACGATCAGGCAGCCGGCCGCCGTGTCCCAGTCGTTGAGATTGCTTTCCCAGAACCCGTCGAAGCGCCCGGCGGCCAGCCAGGCGAGGTCGAGGGAGGCCGCGCCATAGCGGCGGATGCCCGCCACATTCGGCCCGATCGCGGCGAAGATTTTCGACCATTCCGAAAAGTCGCCATGCCCCTGAAACGGGATGCCGGTGGCGATCAGCGCCTCCGACGGAGCGCGTCGGGCCGAGACCCGCAGGCGGCCGTCATGCAGCCATGCGCCGCGGCTCTTTTCCGCCCAGAAGGTCTCGTCGGTCACGGGGTTGTAGACCACCCCGGCCGTCACCTCGCCCCAGCCCCCGCCGCCGAGCTTGGGTTCCTGGCACGCGATGCTGACCGCGAAGTGCGGGATGCCGTGAAGGAAATTGCTGGTCCCGTCGAGCGGGTCGATGATCCAGCGCGGCTTGTTCTCGTCACCCTCGATCACGCCGGCTTCCTCCAGCACGAAACCCCAGTCGGGCCGGGCGTGGAGCAATTCGTCGTAGATCGTGCGTTCGGCGATCCGGTCGGCCTTGGAGACGAAATCGGCCGGCCCCTTGCGGCTCACCTGGAGATGTTCGACCTCGCCGAAATCGCGGCGCAAGCGGCCGCCCGCCTTGCGCGCGGCCTTTTCCATCACGCGGATTATTCCGGATATTGCGGCCATGTCTTTACCTTAAATATCTGTCGGCGAACGGTTTAGTTCGCCTTGCCGACGTAGCTTTGTTCGTACACGTCGACCACGATGCGCGTGCCGCTCTCGATATGCGGCGGCACCATGATCCGCACCCCATTGTCGAGCACGGCGGGCTTGTAGCTGGAGGAGGCGGTCTGCCCCTTCACCACGGCATCGGCCTCGACGATCTCGGCCTCGATCTGGCTCGGCAGTTCGACCGAAATGGGCTTTTCTTCCCACAGTTCGAGCTTCACCTGCATCCCGTCCTGCAGGAAGGGGCGGGCATCGCCCAGAAGGTCGCTCGGCAGGGTGATCTGCTCGTATGTCTCGCCGTCCATGAACACCAGCATGTCGCCGTCTTCATAGAGGAACTGGTATTCCTGCGTTTCCAGCCGCACCTTCTCGACCGTGTCGGCGCTGCGGAAGCGGACATTGGTCTTACGGCCGTCCTGCAGGTTCTTCATCTCGACCTGCATATAGGCCCCGCCCTTGCCGGGCTGGGTGTGCTGGATCTTGGCGACCTTCCAGATGCCGCCTTCATACTCGATGATATTGCCGGGACGAATGTCCACGCCGCTAATCTTCATGGGAATACCTTCACCTTGGAAAGAGCGCCCGCCGCAACCATCGGCAGACCGTTGGCCGCGCGCCTTACAGAAGGGCGCTGCCGGGGGCAAGCGGGTGGCGCGCGGCAGGATGACGGGTTAGAAGGTCGGAACGGGGGAATGACGATGAACCGCAGCTGGAAGATAATCGTGGCGCTCGCCATCGCGGCGTTGCCGCCGGCCGCGCAGGCGCAGGGCCGGCTCGACCTGTTGCCCACGGGTGCGTATGAATGCGCCCTGCCCGGCAGCGCCGCGGGGCGGGCCTGGATCGCGCAACCGGCGCGCGGCTTCGCCATCCTGCGCGCTTCGCTCTATCGCACGCCCGAGGGACAGGGGACCTACCTGATGAAAGGCGACCGCGTCGAATTCACGCGCGGGCCGATGCGCGGCACGGTGATGATCCGCGTGGCGCCCCGCCTGCTGCGGATCGTCGAGGAAGATGGCACGCCCGGCCGCCTGCGCTGCCACCGGGCCGGGCCGGTGCCGGACTGAGGATCCTATTCCCCGGCGAGCAGCGGAAACGGATTGAGCGCGGCGGCGGGCTCCCACCATTCGGCCCCCGGCGTCGTCTGCAGGATGGCGAAATGAAGGTGCGGCGCGTCCTTCGATGCATTGCCGCTGCTGCCGACCGTGCCGATGCGCTGGCCCCGGCGGATCTTCTGACCTTCCTTCAGCCCCTCGGCATATTCGTCGAGATGGGCGTAGTAATAGACCGTCCGCCCGTCCGAACTGCGGACGTAGATCGTCCTGCCTCCGGCTTGCGATTCGAACAGGCGCTCCACCGTGCCCGGCGCGGCCGAGATCACGGTAGTGCCGGTCGGCGCCATGATGTCGATCGCCTCGTGCAGGCGCTGCCCGTCGTCGCGCCCGTCGGTGAAGGTATCGGTGAGGTCCCCGGGGCGGACGTTTAGCACCGGGACCACCAGATCGTTGGCCGATCCCCGGGCAGGCATGATCGCCGCCGCGTCGTCCAGCCCGGAGGCAGGCGCATTCGTGGTCGCCCGCTGTGCGATACCGGGCGCGGATTGCCGGCCCGACGGGCTCGGCGCGGCATCGGCGGGGCGGGTGGCGCCGCGCTGGCTGTCGGCCGTGGCGTTCTCTATCAGCGAGCCGCCCGCCACGATCCACACGAAGCTGGTCAGCGTGGCGGTCACGACGATCGTGAGGATGCGGTCCATCATGCGCATGGCTGGCCTCAGGCCTCGAAGATCACCTGGGTCGATTGCGAGACCATCTGGGCAAGCCGCGCCGCGTCCCAGTTGGTCAGGCGGACGCAGCCATGGCTTTGCGCGCGGCCGATGGTCGAGGGATCGGGCGTTCCGTGGATGCCGTAATGCTCCTTGCTGAGATCGATCCATACGACCCCGACCGGCCCGTTGGGGCCCGGCGGCAATTGGTAGCTTTCACCCGATTCGCTGCCGCCCGACAGCACTTCGGGGCTGTAGGAATAGGGCGGATTGTGCGCGATGCCGACGATGTCCCACTCGCCCAGCGGCAGGGGAAATTCGGCCGACCCGCTGCTGACCGTGAACATCGCGACCAGCCTGTCGCCCTGATAGGCCTTGAGGGTGTTTTCGGACTTGCTGACGACGATCCTGTCGACTTTGGGCTGCTCGGTTCCGACGCCGAGGGTGGCGAGGGTTTGCTGCCAGGACAATTCCTTGATCGCGCCCGGCGCAATGCGATCGGCGCCCAGATTGGGGACGCGGATCTGCTGGCCCGCCTGGAAATAGCTCGCCGGGCCGGGCTGCGGGGTGAAGCCGGTGCCGCTTGCCGAAGGCGTCGGCGATGGGGAGGCACTGACGCTGCTTGTCGGACTGGAGGTGGGGCGCGGGGTAGCCGATGCAGTTGGCGATGCGGTCGCCGAGGCGCCCGGCGTCGGCGATCCGCTGGCCGCCGCCTGCATACCGGCCGGGCGGCCGTTCGGATTGAGCTGCTTCAGAACCTCAACCGTGGTGTGGAACCGTTCCGCCAGCTTCTCGTCGAGCGAGCTGTATCCCAGCCGCTCCATCTTCGCCTGCTCCTCGGCATCGTCGGGCGTCTGGTAATATGTCTGGCTGCCCCAATTGCGGGGAATGGTCACCACGCGGGTAGCCGGTATCTGCTCCCATTCGGCCAGAGCCTGCTTGGTCGGCTCGTCGAGTTCGCCCGTCTGTTCGAGGTTGTTGGCGATCTGGAACCCGATGAGCGCGTTTTCGGTGCTCATGCCCATCTTGCCGTCGACCACGCCGGGGCCGAAACCCTGCCGGTCGAGGACGACCTGCGCCTGCATGATCGGCCGCTCCTCGGGGTCGGGGATGGCATCGTCGCCCCCCGCCATCGCATCGCCCTTGCCCGCGGCGGCATCGTTCGAGGCCATCGTATCGGCGAGATTGTCGTCGCTGTAGGTATCGTAGCCGTAGCCGTTCCGCTCGGTCGCGGCGGCCGTATCGGGCGCTTGCTCTTCATTGTCCTGCCCCTGCATTCCGCACGCGGCCAGGGCGAGCGAGGAAGCGGCGATGAAGAACAGATTGCGCATTGATATCTCCCGAAACCGAAGCGCGACCCGGCTCCGTTCGAAAAGTACAACTTACGAGGTGGCGATTTGCTCCGCGAAGGCTTTCACCGTCGCGACCTCGTCGCCCGACCAGATCGCGCCCGACACGGCGAGAAAGTCCGCCCCGGCTTCAACCAATGGGCGGCAATTGGCGGGCGTGATGCCGCCGATCGCGACCGAGGGGATTTCGACCATTTCGTGCCACCATTCCAGCAGGGCGAGTTCGGCGCGGTGTTCGGTGTGCTTGGTATCGCTGGGGAAGAAGGCCCCGAACGCGACATAATCCGCCCCGGCATCTCCGGCTTCCAGTGCGAGATGGCGCGAGGCGTGGCAGGTGACGCCGATCTGCGCATCGCGGCCCAATTGCTCGCGCGCGTCCTTCGGATCGCCGTCGGACTGCCCCAGATGCACGCCGTCCGCACCCAGCCGTTTGGCGAGCGACACCGAATCGTTGACGATGAAGGCGACATCGCGCGCACGGCAGATTTCGAGAAGCGGTTCGGCAAGCGCGGCGGCTTCGTGCTGATCGACGTCCTTCACGCGGAACTGGAAGGCGGTGACCAGTCCGGGCGCGGCGTCGATCGCGCGGGCCAGCCGCTCGGGAAACGCGCCGCCGACGTCGAGGGGGGAGATCAGGTAAAGCTGGCAGGTGGGTTCGCTCATCGCGGTGCCTCTACCCGCTTGCGCAGGCGCGGCCAAGCGTTCGGGCGCCGTTCATGGTGAGACGGTGACACTCTGGCACATGAGAACACTGCTGCCCCTGCTCGCACTGGGCCTCATGGCTAATGGAAGCCCGATGGTCGAGATCGGAGAGACGCAGACGTTGGCGCCCGAGATTTCCGTAACTCCCGATGCCGTAATCGAAGACAGCCGCTGCCCGCCCGACGTCATGTGCATCCAGGCGGGCACGCTGGTCGTCGCCGCGACCTTCCGCAATGGCGACAAGGCGCAGGCCGCCGACCTCGAACTGGGCGGAACGATGCGGGTGCCGGGCGGCATGCTGACGCTGAGCGGCGCGACCCCGCCCCCACCGGCGGCGAAAAACGGTGACGACGAAGCGGAGCCCGCCCCGCTTCGCGTCACCTATACCTTCGCGCCCGATATCATGGGCTGACCGCTCAGGCGGCGGCCGATGTGGTGCTGGCGCCGGCGATCTCGTCGATCGCATTGCCGAGCGCCTGGTCGAACTGCTGGTCGTCCATCTTCGCTTCGAGGACTTCGAGCAGCGCGCGGCTGAAGCTGGCGATCATGCCGTCGTTCTTCGCGAGTTCGCGGCAGGCGTCCGCGCGGCTGTAACCGCCCGACAGAGCCACGACGCGCAGCACCCGCGGATGGTCGATCAGCGGCTTGTAGAGGTTGGGCTCGCTCGGAATGGTGAGCTTCCACATGATCTGCTTGCCTTCGGGCACCCGCTCCATCTGGTCGAGCGCGGCAGACAGCAGCAGCGCCTCGGCCTGCGGGCGGCTGTCGCTGTTCAGGCTGACTTCCGGTTCGAGGATCGGGACGAGACCGGCATCGAGGATCTGCAAGCCGAAATCCATCTGCTGGCGGACGACGTCCATGATCCCCTGCTCGTTCGCCTCATGAATGACCGAGCGCATCTTGGTCCCGAACACGCCGAGCGACTTGGCCCGCTGGCACTGTTCGTTGAGGCCGGGCATGTCCTTCATCAACTGCACGCCGTTGGCGGTATCGTGCATGCCCTTGTCGACCTTGAGGAACGGAACCACGCCGCGCCGGCTCAGCAGTTCGGGGATCGGCGAACCTTCCGAATTGCAGCCTTCCATGGTCTTTTCGAACAGGATCGCGCCGATGACCTTGCCATCGGTGAAGCTGGGGGAATCGACGATCCGGCAGCGCATCTCGTGGATCCGGGCGTACATCTCGTCTTCGCCATCCCACTCGCTGTCGTCCACGCCATAGGCCTGGAGCGCCTTGGGCGTCGAGCCGCCCGATTGGTCGAGCGCCGCGATAAAGCCCTGCCCGTCGCGCATCCGCGCTGTCATCTCGTCGAAGTTCATGAAATTCCTCTTATTTGGGATGTCTAAGCCGCGCATAGCTTGCCGGCTGCGCCCTCGCAACGCCTGCCCGCGAACATATCTCTTTGTGAGACGCGGGCCGTATCAGGCGCCCGGTCACCGACCCGAAGCGCCCTATCGGCGGTTCAGCTGCGACGGGTGATGCGGCGGATGATGCCCGTGAAACTGAGCACCGGCTTCTCGTCTGCGGTGACGATGCCGCGAACGTAGATCGTCTTGCCGCCCGACCGCGTGACCTCGCCGCGCGCGACCATCATCTGCCCGACCTGCGCCGCATCGAGAAAATCGCCTGACAGGTTCATCGTCACCCCGTGCGAACCGGCAAGCGCATCCCGCGCGATAGTGAAGATCGCCCCGTCGGCAAAGGTCATCAGGCAGCCGCCATGCATGAAACCCGCGCCGTTCATATGGCGGGCCTCGGCGCGGAACGCGGTGAGGCGGTCGCCGTTCTCGTCCTGCTTTTCGTAGAACGGCCCGGCGCGCTGTTCGAACGCGTCGCTCTTCCAGGTCGACCAGCCGGCCCATTCCCCGGTTTCGACCGGCTGCAACCCGCCGCTCCCGCCGACCGCTTCGTTCTCGCTCATGCGGTCAGGGCCGCCACGCCCGGCAATTGCTTGCCTTCCATCCATTCGAGGAAGGCACCCCCCGCGGTCGAGACGAAGGTGAAATCGTCCTTCGCCCCGGCATGAGCCAGCGCGGCCACGGTATCGCCGCCACCCGCCACGCTGATCAGCGAGCCGCCTTCCGTCAGCGCCGCCGCCGTTTTGGCCAGCGCCACGGTGGCGCGGTCGAACGGCTCGATCTCGAACGCGCCCATCGGCCCGTTCCAGACCAGCGTGCGGCAGGTCTTGAGCACGTCCGCCAGCGCCTCGACCGCTTGCGGGCCGACATCGAGGATCATCTCGTCCGCGGCGACTTCGTGTACGTTGCAGATTCGCACACTCGGCGGATTGGCGGCGAATTCCTTCGCGACCACGACATCGTAAGGCAGGTGAACGGTGCAGCCGGCATGGTCCGCGCTGTCCATGATGCGGTTGGCGGTGGCGGTGAGGTCGTGCTCGCACAGCGACTTGCCGACATCGACCCCGCGTGCGGCGAGGAAGGTGTTGGCCATGCCCCCGCCGATGATCAGGTGCTGCACCTTGCCGACGAGATTTTCCAGCACGTCGAGCTTGGTCGAGACCTTCGCCCCGCCCACGACCGCGGCCACCGGTGCCTGCGGATTGCCGAGCGCCGCGTCGAGCGCCTTCAATTCCGCTTCCATCGCCCGGCCCGCATAGGCCGGCAGCAGCCGCGCGAGGCCTTCCGTGCTGGCATGGGCACGGTGGGCGGCGGAAAAGGCATCGTTGACGTAGAAATCGCCATGGGCAGCGATGGCCCTGGCGAATTCGGGGTCGTTCGCTTCCTCGCCCGGCCAGAAGCGGACATTCTCGAGCAGGCCGATATCGCCGTTGCGCAGGATGCCGATCGATTGCTCTACCACCGGGCCGCTGACCTCGGAAATGTACATCACCTCCTTGCCCAGCACATCCTCCACATCGTCCTGGACGTAGCTGGTCGACATGGTCGAGTTGCGCTGCCCCTTGGGCCGCCCGAAATGCGCGAGCAGCAGGATCTTGGCGCCCTTGTCCGCCAGTTCGAGGATGGTCGGCCTGACCGCCTCGACCCGCGTCACGTCGGAAGCGCGCCCTTCCTGCATCGGCAGGTTGAGATCGACCCGCACCAGCGCGACCTTGCCGGCGACCTCGCCGAGATCATCAAGGGTCTTGAACTTCGCCACACTGAATTCCGTTCATGCTGAGCCGGTCGAAAGATCGTCTTCCCTTCGAACCCGGCACTGACAATTGGTACGACCCTTCGACAAGCGCGGGGCGAACGGCTGCTGCCTAAAGCAGGCCCGCCATCACGCCGGCCGTATCGATCATGCGGTTGGAGAAACCCCATTCATTGTCGTACCAGCTGACCACGCGGGCGAGCTTGCCTTCGAGAACGGCGGTTTCCAGGCTGTCCACTGTGGAGCTGGCCGGATAGTGGTTGAAGTCGCTCGAGACGAGGGGCTGGTCGGTAAAATCGAGCACGCCCTTCATCGCGCCTTCGGACGCAGCTTTCAGCGCCGCGTTCAGTTCCTCGACGCTGGTGTCGCGCCCCGGCACGAAGGTGAGATCGACGAGGCTGACATTGGGCGTCGGCACGCGCACGCTCGATCCGTCGAGCTTGCCCTTGAGTTCCGGCAGCACCAAGCCGACCGCGCGGGCCGCGCCGGTGGTGGTGGGAATCATGTTCTGTGCCCCGCCGCGCGCCCGGCGCATGTCGCCATGCATCTGGTCGAGCATGCGCTGGTCGTTGGTGTAGGAGTGGATCGTGGTCATGAACCCACGCTCGATCCCGACCGTATCGTGGCAGACCTTGGCGATCGGCGCGAGGCAGTTGGTCGTGCAGCTGGCGTTGGAGACGATGTCGTCCTCGGCGGTCAGCGTGTCCTGGTTGACGCCGAACACGATGGTCTTGGAAACGCCGGTGGCAGGCGCGGAGATCAGGACGCGCTTGGCCCCGGCTTCGAGATGCGGGCGGGCCGCTTCGTCGGACTGGAAGAAACCGGTGCATTCCAGCACGATGTCGATGCCCATGTCCTTGTGCGGCAGCTTGCCCGGCTCACGCTCGGAAGTGACCTTGATGGTCTTGCCGTTGACGGTGATCATGTCGTCGCCCGTCTCGACCGTGCCGGGGAAACGGCCATGCGTGCTGTCGTACTGGAACAGGATGGCGTTGGACTTCGTATCGGCGAGATCGTTGATCGCGACCAGTTCGAGATCGTGATCGTCCCGTTCGAGAATGGCGCGCGCCACGAGGCGGCCGATACGTCCGAAACCGTTGATTGCAACCTTGGTCGCCATGATAAAAGCTCCTGCTTAACCGTTCAATTTGTTCATGATTTGCGGAATGATCGCATCCGCCGTGAAACCGAATTTTTCGAACAGATCCTCCGCCGGGGCCGAGGCGCCGAACCGGTCGATCCCGATATTGAGGCCGTTCGCCATCGTGTAGCGTTCCCAGCCGAACGTCGTCCCCGCCTCGATGCTGACGCGCAGCACGGCCTCGGGATCGACATTCGGCAGAAGATCTTCGCGGTAGGCCGCATCCTGTTCGTCGAACAGTTCGGTGCAGACCATCGAGATCACGTCCGCGCCGATACCGTCCTGCTCCAGCCGCGCCGCGCATTCGAGCGCGAGATGCACTTCCGATCCCGTCGCGATGAAGATGACCTTACGCGCTGCCTCCGCCGATTTGAGGCGATAGGCACCCTTCTCGCTCGAACCCCGGGCATGGTCCGCGGTGCGGACCTGCGGCAGGTTCTGGCGCGTGAGTGCGAGCACGGTGGGCCGGTCCTTCTGGCGCAGCGCGATGTCCCAGCATTCCGCCGTCTCCACCGCATCGGCCGGGCGCATGACGAGGAGGTTCGGCATCATCCGCAGGCTCTGCACATGCTCGATCGGCTGGTGCGTCGGCCCATCCTCGCCCAGCCCGATGCTGTCATGCGTCATCACGTAGACGACACGCGCCTGCTGCAGGGCGGAAAGGCGGATCGCGCCGCGGCAATAATCGGTGAAGACGAGGAAAGTGCCGCCATAGGGAATGATGCCGCCATGCAGCGCCATGCCGTTCATTGCGGCGGCCATGCCGAATTCGCGAATGCCGTAATAGATATACCGGCCCGAATAATCGTCCGCCGTCAGCGGGCCAATGCCGCCCGCCTTGGTGTTGTTCGATCCGGTGAGGTCCGCGCTGCCGCCGATGGTTTCGGGAAGCTGTGCGTTGATCTCGCCCAGCGCCATCTCGCTTGCCTTGCGGGTGGCGAGCTTTTGCGGTTCGGAAATCAGCCCAGAAATGTAATCGTCGAGGCTGAAGCCGTGCGGCAGATCACCGGCCATCCGCCGCTCGAATTCCTCGCGCTTGCTTTCGCTCGACGCCCGGTCGAGCCATTCGCGCCGCGCCTGCGCGCCGCGTTCCGTGCTCTCGCGCCAGTCGGACAGGACCTGTTCGGGCAGTTCGAACGGTTCGGCATCCCAGTTGAGATGCGCGCGCGCGGCCGCGATTTCGTCATCGCCGAGGGCGGCGCCATGCGTCGCGCTGGTGCCCTGCTTGTTCGGTGCACCCTTGCCGATGACCGTGCGACAGGCGATCAGCGAAGGCCGCTCGCTTGCCACCGCTTCGTCGAGAGCACGGCGAATGTCGGCGATATCGTGGCCGTCGCAGCTGACGACATGCCAGCCGGTCGCCTCGTAGCGAGCCCTGATATCCTCGCTGGTCGACAGGCTGGTCGAACCGTCGATCGTGATCCTGTTGTCGTCCCACAGCACGTTCATCCGGCCGAGCTTGAGATGTCCGGCCAGGCCGATGGCCTCGTGGTTGATGCCTTCCATCAGGCACCCGTCGCCCGCGATCACCCAGGTACGGTGATCGACCAGCGCGTCGCCGAATTGCGCGTTCAGATGCCGCTCCGCAATGGCCATGCCGACCGCCATTGCCAGCCCCTGCCCTAGCGGCCCGGTGGTGCATTCGACGCCGTCCAGCAGGAAGTTTTCCGGATGCCCCGCGCACAGGCTGCCGAGCGTGCGGAACTTGCGAATATCCTCCATCGTGGGGCGGGCATAGCCCGACAGGTGGAGCAGGCTGTAGATCAGCATCGAGCCGTGACCGGCCGACAGCACGAACCGGTCACGGTCCGCCCAATCGGGCGCCGCGGGATCGTGCTTGAGATATTCGGTCCACAGGATGGTCGCCGCATCGGCCATGCCCATCGGCATGCCGGGATGCCCGGAATTGGCTGCTTGCACCGCGTCCATGCTTAGCGCCCGTACGGCGTTCGCCATCGGCAGGAGACGGACGGGATCGAGGCTCATGCGGGATGTCTCCGACTGGAAAGGGGCGATTCGACGCGGGCGCAGCCATCGCGGAGGGCCGGTACAAGGTCAACCCGCCCCGGACCATTGCTCCACTTGCGACACTTGCGGAAACATCGCCGCCAAGCCTTTGCCTTTCCGCTCGAACTTGGTAACCGGCGGCGATGAGCGAGAGCCGGACAGATGCCGCAATCGGGCGAATTGAAAGCGCCCTGGCCCGAATTGAGACACAGGCCGCGCTGATGGCGAGCGGAGGGGGCAATCGCGGCGCGCTCGATGAACTTCGCAAACGACATGAAGACTTGCGGGCCGCGGTCGGCACCAGCCTGTCCGAACTCGATACCCTGATCGGCGGGCTGGAGCGTTGAGCGACGTTCGCCTTAAGGTCGGTGGCCGCTACTACACCGTCGCCTGCGCCGACGGCGAGGAGGACCGGCTGCGCGCTCTCGCCGCCCAGGTGGACGGCAAGGTCGCCGCACTCGGCTCGGCGGCATCGAGCAATGAGGGAAAGAACCTGCTCTTCGCCGCGATCTTCCTGGCCGACGAGCTGGACGAGGCGAAACGCACCGCAGCCGCTGCGTCCGCCGATGATGCCCTCGCGCGCCGGCTGGAACGCATCGCAGGTGCGCTCGAAAAAGCGGCGGACGCTCTTGAGACGGCGGGCGAGCAAGCCTAGATAGGATGCGGCGGGACTGCCCGGCACGAGCCGACAGAATATCCCTGAGGCTATAAGCAATCCATGGGAGCTGTCCCTGCTTTGGGGACCGGGTTCGTCCCGGGAACCGGGGCATACGGCGCCCACCTGACGTACTTGGCGTCAGCGGATTTCAAGGCAACGACCCATGGTGGTTCCGCCACTTCCTTGTTGGCCGCGAGCGCCGACGCTCGCATGTGCTCGCCTGGCTTTCATCGATCTGGCGGTCGCGTCGCTGCGGGCGGGCGGGCGCCCACGCAGCCCGCTGGTCAATTATGGACTATGAATAGAACGATGGACAAAGCAGCGCTCAGAAAACAGTTGAGGCAGCAGCGCCGCGACCATGTTGCCGCGTTGCCTGCCGCAATGCGCGCGCTGATCTTCCACCATCCGCCCGCACCCCTGCTGGAGCTGATACCCGCCGACGCGACGATCGGCCACTACCGCGCCGGCCCGACCGAGGCGCCGGCAGCGGCCTACGCGAAGTTCTTCGCCGAACGGGGCCATCGCCTTGCCCTGCCCCGCTTCGGATCGCGCAGCGCGGCGATGGAGTTCGCCAGCTTCACCGATCCGTTCGACGAGAGCGATCTCGAAACCGGTCCGTTCGGTCTGCTTCAGCCGCTTGCCGATGCCGAGGCTCTGACGCCGGACGTGCTGTTCGTGCCGCTGCTGGGCTTCACCGAAAGCGGCCAGCGGCTCGGCCAGGGCGGCGGGCATTACGATCGCTGGTTCGCTGCGAACCCTTCGGCGCGCGGCATCGGCCTCGGGTGGGACTGCCAGCTGGTCGACAGCCTGCCGATCGAGGCACACGACCACCCGATGGACGCGATCGTCACCCCCACCCGCCTCTACGGCCCCTTCGCATGAGGACCGAGCCGACCTGGCGCATCCCGGTGGGCCTGTTCCTGATGCTGATCGCGCTGCTGGTCTACGGCATCGTCGTCGCGCGCTATGTGCCGAACGTGGTCGGCACCTGGCCCGGCCTGGCGCAGGCGGGGGTGTATCTGGTGCTGGGCCTGATCTGGCTCCTGCCGCTCGGGCGGTTCCTGAAATGGATGGAGACCGGTCGCTGGCGCTGAGGAACTGCGCGCCGCGCCGCGCCGTTCCTCCATCATGCCCGAGCTCCCCGAAAACGAGGCGCAGCGCCTCACACTGGAACGCGAATGCCTCAGCCGCACGATCGAGCAGGCGGCGCTGGGCGACAATATCACCTCTATCGAACTGCCCGGCGACAACGAACTCGGCCGCCTGAAAGGACGGCAATTCACCGAGACGCGGCGGCATGGGAAGAACATCTTCGCCGGGTCGAAAAACGGGCCGTGGATCACCGTGCATCTCGGCATGACCGGCTGGCTGATTCCGTTCGACGCGCCTGACGATCCGCCGGACCATACCAAGTTCCTCATCACCTTCGAAGGCGATCGCAGGCTCGCCTTCCGCTGCCCACGTAAGCTCGGCCATGTGAAGGTGATCGACGATCCGGATGCCTATATCGCCGAGCAGAAGCTTGGTCCCGACGCGCTCGACATCACGCAGACCGGTTTTTGCGAGATGATCGGCGGCACGCGCAGCGCGATCAAATCGGCGCTGATGGCGCAGGACAAGCTGGCCGGGATCGGCAATCTGTGGTCCGACGAGATCCTGTTCCAAATCGGCATCGGCCCGGAACGCCGCGCCAGCGAACTCGGCGACGGCAAGTTGGAAGAGGCGTTCGAAACGATGCGCCGCTTATTGCAGAAAGGCGTCGCGGTCGAAGCGGATTATGCGCAGCTTCCCGACGACTGGCTGATCCGCAAACGCGACGAGGGAGGCGACTGCCCCAGAAACGGTTGCGGCGGCACGATCCGCCGCACCAAGGTCGGCGGCCGGTCCGCCTACCATTGCGACAGGCACCAGTCGTGATGCCGATTGCCGAGTGAGAAAGGAAAAGGTCCCAAGTGGCGCGAGTGACGGGACTTGAACCCGCGACCCTCGGCGTGACAGGCCGATACTCTAACCAACTGAGCTACACCCGCGCATTTAAGCGGCTTAGCGCCTCTTGGGAGCCGCGCGTCTAGGCGGCGGTCCGATTCCTGTCAATGCCGATCTGGCCGATTTTTGCAGCTTGGCGACAAAGTTTTGGACTGATGCGGAAATCAGGACTGATACTTGAGCGAGACCCATCATTTTCGCGCGGGCCGCAAACGATTTCGGGGCGGGAGCGCCGTTCATGCGCCCCGCCCCGAATGTTTCCCTTACCCGCGGACACGCCGCGGATCGGTCAGGCGACCAGGATAAGCGCCGGCGCCTCGAGCAGCTTCTTGACGGCTTGCACGAAGCTTGCCGCGTCCCACCCGTCGACCACGCGATGATCGCAGCTGATCGAGATGTTCATGAGCTTGCGCTTCTCGATCCGTTCGCCGCCCTGCCCGTCGCTCACATACATGGGCCGCTCGATGATGCGGTTGGGGCCGATGATGGCGACCTCGGGCCGGTTGATGACCGGCGTGGTCGCCACCCCGCCCAGCGGGCCGAGCGAGGTCACGGTCAGCGTGCCGCCTTCCATGTCTTCCTTCTTGGCCGTCCCGTTGCGCGCATCCTCGGCAAGACGCGAGATCTCGCGGGCGAGCTGCCACGGGTTCATGCCTTGCGCGTTCCTGATGACCGGCACCATCAGCCCGGCATCGGTCTGTGCCGCCATACCCATATGCACCGCGCCGTGGCGGGTGACGATCCCCGCCTCGTCGTCGTAGCGGGCGTTGATCATCGGGAAGTCGGGCAGCGTCTTGCAGATGGCGCTGATCAGCAGCGGCAGGATGGTGAGCTTGGGCTTGTCGCCCCGGTTCTCGTTCAACTGCGCGCGCAGGGCTTCCAGATCGGTGACGTCGCATTCCTCGACATAGGAGAAATGCGGGATGTTGCGCTTGGACGCGGCCATGTTCTCGGCAATGCGGCGGCGCATCCCGATGACCTTCTTCTGCTCGTCCTCGCGCCGGGGTGCGGCGCCGGTGAAGCGCCCATTGTAGGAGAGGAACTGGTCGAGATCGCCATGCCGGATCCGCCCGCCCTCGGCCGGCTTCACCTCACCCAGATCGAGGCCGAGCTCCTGCGCCCGCTTGCGCACGGCAGGGGATGCGAGGACCTTGGCTTCGGTTCGCGCGCGGTGTTGACCCCCCGGGTCGGTTTCGCTTCCGACCGAAGCGGGCTGAGTGGATGTCGGTTCCGATCGGCCACTTTTCGTGTCCGCTCGCCTCGCGCCTGTCTGCGGGCTGTCACCCGCTGCTGCCGCGATTGCATCGTCGGCATCGCTCGGATCGGGATTCTCGACTTCGATCCGTTCTTCGACGGAATCGTCCCTGGGCCCCGGCGCGGCGGCTGATGACGGTTCGCCGCCATTGTCGGCCTGCTCCTCGGCACCTTCGTCGGACACTTCGCCCTCGACCTCGATCACCACCAGCATCGAGCCGATCGAGACCATGTCGCCTTCCTCGCCGGCGATCTCGATGATCTTGCCGTTGACCGGGCTTTCCATCGGCACGGTGGCCTTGTCGGTCATCATGTCGACGAATTCCTCGTCCTCTTGGACGGTGTCGCCGACTTTCTTGTGCCATTGCACGATTTCCGCCTCGGCGATGCCTTCGCCGATATCGGGCATGTTGAAGGTGAATCTGGTCATCGCTTGAGGTCCTGCAAAATCTTGTCGAGCGCCTCGCCAATGCGGATCGGGCCGGGAAAATAGGCCCATTCGAGGCTGTGCGGATAGGGAGTGTCGAAGCCGGTCACGCGCTCCACCGGCGCTTCGAGATGATAGAAGCAGCGTTCGGTCACCAGTGCCGAGAGTTCCGCGCCGAAGCCGCTGGTGCGTGTCGCCTCGTGCACGATGAGGCAGCGCCCGGTCTTCTTCACGCTTGCCTCGATCGCCTCGATGTCGAGCGGGACGATGGTGCGCAGGTCGAGGATGTCGGCCTCGACGCCTTTCTCGCGGCACACTTCCTCCGCGACGTGAACCATCGTGCCATAGGCGAGGACGGTCAGCTGATCGCCCTCGGTCGCCAGCCGCGCCTTTCCGAGCGGGATGCGGTAATAGCCCTCGGGCACGATGCTGGCATCGAACCGCTTCCACGGCTGCACCGGGCGATCGTAGTAGCCGGAGAAGGGGCCGTTATAGATCCGCTTGGGTTCGAAGAAGATCACCGGATCATTGTCTTCGATGGCGGCGATCAGCAGACCTTTCGCATCGTAGGGCGTTGCGGGGATCACCGTCTTCAGGCCGGAGACGTGCGCGAAGATCGCCTCCGGGCTCTGGCTGTGGGTCTGACCGCCGAAGATGCCCCCCCCGAACGGACTGCGCACGGTCATCGGCGCGATATATTCCGCTGCCGAGCGATAGCGCAGCCGCGCCGCTTCGCTGATCAACTGGTCGATGCCGGGATAAATATAGTCGGCGAACTGGATTTCCGGCACCGGGCGCAATCCATACGCCCCCATGCCGACGGCGATGCCGATGATCCCGCATTCGGAAATCGGCGTATCGAACACGCGGGTCTTGCCGTATCTGTCCTGCAGGCCGGCGGTGCAGCGGAACACGCCGCCGAAATAGCCGACATCCTCGCCCATGACGACGATGTTGTCGTCTCGCGCCATCGATACGTCGAGTGCCTCGTTGATCGCCTCGACCATGTTGAGGCGGCGTTCGGTCGGCCTCGTATCGCCGTGCACGCTAGCCGGCGCGTCCCTGGTTTCGGTCTCGCTCATGCGCCCTTCCCTTCGTTCGGCAAGCCCTCGGGAAACTTGGTCTTGCGTTCGTGGATCGCCTGCTCGGCCTGTTCCTTGAGGTGCCAGGGCAGGTCCTCGAACACGTCCTCGAACATGGTACGGAACGGATGGTGCAGGCCGTGGCCGAGAATACCGTTGGCCTCGGCTTCCTTGGTCACCTTCTTCACATGCTCGGCTGCATCGAGGTCCATCTTCTCCTGCCGCTCCTCGTCCCATTCGCCGAGTTCGATGAGGTGGCGCTTCAAACGCATCACCGGATCGCCGAGCGGCCATTCCTCGCGCTCCTGCGCGCTGCGATAGCCGCTGGGATCGTCGGAGGTGGAGTGCCCCTCCGCGCGGTAGGTGAAGAACTCGATCAAGGTCGGGCCGGCATTCGCCCGGGCGCGGTTGGCCGCCCACTGCTCGGCCGCATAGCAGGCCAGCGGATCGTTGCCGTCGACCCGCAGGCCGGCCAAGCCATAGCCAAGCGCGCGGGCGGCGAAGGTCGTCCGCTCCGCCCCGGCGAATCCGCTGAAGCTGCTGATCGCCCACTGGTTGTTGATAATGTTGAGGATAACCGGTGCATTATAGACTGTCGCGAAGGTGCAGGCGGCGTGAAAGTCACCTTCCGCAGTGCTTCCCTCGCCAACCCAGGTCGCGGCGATCCGGCTGTCGCCCTTGATCGCGCTCGCCATGGCCCAGCCCACGGCCTGCGGCGTCTGCGTGGCGAGATTGCCGGAGATCGTGAAGAAACTGTGCTCGCGGCTCGAATACATGATCGGCAGCTGACGACCCTTCAGCTTGTCACCCTTATTCGAATAGATCTGGTTGATCATTTCGATCAGCGGATAGCCGCGCTGGATCAATATGCCCTGCTGGCGATAGCTGGGGAACACCATGTCGTCCCCCGCCAGGGCCATCGAGGCGGCAACGCTGGTCGCCTCCTCGCCGGTGCATTTCATGTAGAAGCTGGTCTTGCCCTGCCGCTGCCCGCGAAACATCCGCTCGTCGAAGGCGCGCGTCATGGCCATGTGGCCGAGCATCGCACGGAGCGTCTCGGGATCGAGCTTGGGATCCCAGGGGCCATGCGCCCGGTTGTCCTCGCCCAGAACCCGCACGAGCCCATAGGCGAGTTCGCGCATGTCCTTCGGGTCGCAAGTCTCGTCCGGTCGCGCCTGCATGCCCGCTTCGGGAACCTCGATATGCGAGAAGTCGACGGTATCGCCAGGCCGGAATTTCGGCTCCGGCACGTGGAGCGACAGCGCAGGCCGATTCTCGCCCGCGCGCCCTGTTCCTTCGGGCCTGTCGGCCATATCTCTCTCCAGACGCAATCTTACATTTGCGGGTTATTTTATTTCACGAGCCTGCGCGGGTCAAGCCGTGTGAAGGTGATGCCCGCGACCGTCCTATACCGCAACGGGCGCCTTGAGCGGTCCGTGCGGGGTATAGCCATGAACGGTGAAATCCTCGATGGCGTAATCGAAGACCGACGGCGGGCGGCGCGTTATCTCGAGCGTCGGCCGGCCAGCCGGTTCGCGGGCAAGCTGCTCCGCGATCAGGTCGGCGTGGTTGAGATAGAGATGCGTGTCGCCGCCCATCCACACCAGCTCGCCCGCCTCCAACCCGGTCTGCTGGGCCAGCATTTGCACCAGCAGCGCGGCCGACCACAGATTGAACGGCAGGCCGAGCGCGACGTCGCAGCTGCGCTGGTAAAGCAGGCCGTTGAGCCGCCCGTCCGCGACCTGGAACTGGTAGGTCTTGTGGCACGGCGGCAGGGCCATCCGATCGAGCTCGGCGACGTTCCAGCCTTCGATGATATGCCGCCGGCTGCCCGGATCGGTGCGCAGGCTCTCGACCACATCGGCGACCTGGTTGATCCCCGGACCTTGTTCGTACAGCCCGTCCTGGCGATAGCGATAGGTCGGCCAGTCGACCCATTGCTTGCCATAGACGGGACCCAGATCCCCCCACCGTGCGGCAAACTCCGCATCGTCCGCAATCCGCCTGACGAAGGCATCGAGCGCGATGTCGTCGTCCGTTTCCTTCACATAGCGCGCGTGCGGCCACTCGTTCCAGATCTTCACCCCTTGCAGGACGAGGGGGCGGATATTCGTCTCGCCGCTCAGGAACCACAGCAATTCGCGCGTCGCCGTCTTCCAGTAGACCCGCTTGGTGGTGATCAGCGGCATGGCCCCGCCGGCCAGATCGAACCGCAGGGTCGCGCCGAAGATCGCGCGCGTGCCGATGCCGGTGCGATCGACCCGTTCGTCCCCCTGCGTCCAGATGCGGCGCATCAGGTCGAGATATTGCTGTTCGTAATGCTCTGTCGTCACGCAGCCACCCTATCCCGCTTCGTTGCGAAATGCCCGCTTGCGCGTGCCGCAATCCACACCTATAGGCGCCCCCTGCCTCGCACCCGTTGCCTTGTTCGCAAGCGCCGCGGGCCGATCCGGTCGGGGAGTAGCTCAGCCTGGTAGAGCACTGTCTTCGGGAGGCAGGGGCCGGAGGTTCGAATCCTCTCTCCCCGACCAATTTTTCGTCGTTCGCGGCAGCAGGTCGCGCCGCTTGGCCGGGGCTTGCGCACAACGCCGGTCGGCGTTCATCGAAACGCCGATGATCCATTACGACACGTTGCGAATGATCCGGTGGTCGCCCGCATGCAGGTCGTCCTGCTCGATCTGGTCCGACAGGCGCAGCCGGTCGTTCTCGCGAAAGCGTTGTTCCAGACCGTCGATCTCGAGTTCGGTTATGTCGACACGGTCGAGCGCGGCGCGGGCCATGGCGATCGCCGATTCGCGGACCTCGCGCACGAGGAAGTCGTAATGCGGCGGGGTCAGTTTCATGACCGAGCGGCGATCGAATGCGCGGACCATGATCGCCGCCTTGGGAAAGGCGTCGCGAACCGAGGCGAGGAAACCTGCCGAAAGCTGGTCCCCGTCGATGCAGAAGCAGATCAGCGAGGCCTCCGCCCCGCCCGCTTGGCGCAACAGGTCCATCCGCAAGCCGTCGCCGTAATGCACCCTGATGCCGAACTCGTCCGCGATATCGATCTGGTTCACCGCGCGATCGATCAGCGCGATGCGGATGCCGGCAAGGGTCAGCATCTGACCGACAGTCTGCCCGAACCGGCCATAGCCGATGATGAGGGCCGAGGCGCCGTCCGCCTGCGGACCTTCTCGGGTGCGCATGTCCTTGGGGCCGCTGCGGATGCGGCGGGTCGCCATCATCAGGAACGGCGTCGTCGCCATGCTGAGCGTCACGATGGCGCCGAACAGGCTCGCGGTTTCGGCATCGATCAGCCCCCCGCCCCGGGCCTGGGTGAAAAGAACGAAGCCGAACTCGCCTCCCTGGCTGAGCAGCAGCCCGAGCGCCAGCGCGCCCCGCCAGCCCATCTTCAGCGCCATGCCCAGCGCAAAGACGATGCCCGTCTTCACCGCGACGAGGGCCGCTGCCATGCCGACCACAAAGGCCGGTTCGCGCGCGATCGCGCCGAGGTCGAGCATCATGCCGACCGAGAGGAAGAACAGGCCGAGCAGGATCGAGCGGAACGGCTCGATATCCGCCTCAAGCTCGTGACGATAGGGCGTGTCCGCCAGCATCACGCCGGCAATGAACGCGCCGAGCGCGGTGGACAGGCCGATCAGCTCCATCAGCGCGGCGGAGGCGACGATGGTGAACAGGCCGGCGACGACGAACATCTCGCGCTCTCCCGACCGGCCGATCAGCGCGAATAGCGGCCGCAGCAGGAACCGCCCGGCCAGCACGAGGCCGACGAGGGCGGCGATCGTCTGCACCGCCAGCACCCAGCCCGCCGGCCCGCCCTCTGCCCCGCCCCCGACCGACAGGGCGGCAACGATGGTGATCAGCGGGATGATCGAGAGGTCCTGAAACAGCAGGATGGCAAAGGCCCGCTCGCCGAAGGGGGTACGCAGCCGGCCCGAGCTTTGCAGCATCGGCAGGACCTGCGCGGTGGACGACAGGCCGAGCGGCAGGCCGAGGGCAAGCGCCGCCGCCAGCGGGAAGGCCGCCGCAAGCCAGATGACCGCGACCATCGCCAGCCCGCACAGTGCGACCTGCGCCAGGCCCAGCCCGAAGATCGCGTTCTTCATGCGCCACAGCCGCTTGGGCTCGAGTTCCAACCCGACGATGAACAGCAGCAGCACGATGCCGAATTCGGCGAACCCGATCATGTCCGCCCCGCCCCGCCCGGCAAGCCCGGTCAATCCCGGCCCGATCACCGCGCCGGCGACGAGATAACCCAGCGTGGCGCCGAGGCCGAGCTTGCGGAACACCAGGACGAAGAACAACGCCGCGCCAAGAAGCACGAAGCCCTGCAGCAGGAAACCGCCGGTGTGGTGGGGCATGCTCGCGATCTCCCGATGCTGCGTCGTCCTGCCGGCCGAACCTTGGCCGCCGCCGCACAGCGCCGCGTACCAGCGACCCTCGTCGACTGGAATACCGGCGGGACGTTATTTCGCGGCCCGGCCGGCGCCGGCGGTCAGATGGAGACCAGCCCCAGCGCCTTTGCCCCCATCCACAGACCCATGCCGATCATGAACAGGTTCTCGGTCAGCGAGACGAAACCGAGCGGCACGTTGGAATTGCCCCCGACGCAGGCGCATTTGATCTCGCGCCTGTCGACATAGACCGCCTTGAACACGCTCACCGCGCCGACCGTGCCGATGAACAGCGACACCGGGACCGATATGATCGGCAAGGCATGCGCCACCATCAAAATGCCCGCCAGCGCCTCGCCGAAGGGATAGACGAAGCCGTACGGCACCCACCGCCGCGCGAGAAGGTCGTAATTGAGGAACATGGTCGAGAAACTGCGCACGTCCTGCAGCTTCTGAATCGCAAGCAGCGCCATCGAGAGGCTGACGAACCATTCCACCGCCTGGACGGTGAACACCGTATCGAACACGTACCAGCTGATCGCGAGGCCAAGCAGGAAGGCGACACCGAAGATTGCGATGACCGGTTGATAGCTCGTCTCCCCTTCCTTCTGCACGGACTTGCCGAAATGTTCGCGCAGATCGTCATACCCGCCGATGCGCTTGCCCCCGATGAAGGTCTGCGGCGTCGTCTTGACGTCGTGCTCCTCCTTGAAAGCGTCGGTCTGCTCGCGCGTTTCGAGGTGGTGATCCTCGATCTCGAAACCCTGACGTTCGAGGAGGTCGATCGTCTTCAGGCCATAGGGGCAGACATGGCTCGGCATGACCATCCGGTAGACGGTCGCGGTCGTCCGGTTGTCGGTTCGGTCGCTCATGACGAGGTGCCCGGATAGCTGGCCCGGACGCTGCGCCCGGCCGGTCCGAAGGCGATGACCTCGAATGCCTGGCGATGCGCGCCGTGCTCCATTCCGGGCGAACCCATCGGCATTCCCGCCACGGCGAGCCCGGTGACGCCCTCGGGCCGCTCGGCTAGCAGCCGCTCGACATCGGCGGCGGGAACATGGCCTTCGATCACATAGCCGTCGGCGATGAGCGTGTGGCACGAGCGCAGATCGCCCGGCACCCCGCGTTCGGCCTTCACCGCGCTCATGTCGGGGTGATCGACTGTCTTGATCTCGTGCTTCTCGCCCTGCTCCATGTGATCCGCCCAGGCGAGGCAGCAGCCGCAGCCGGGATCGCGATACATGGTGTAGGTGGCCGCCTGCGCGACCCCGGCACAGGCGGCGACAAGCATCGCCGCGGCCGAGGCGAAGGAACGGCGGGCGGTCTGGTTCGAACGAAAGAGCATCGGCATGGTCCTTTTTGTGACGGCGGGATTGTACAAAAGTCGGGTTCTCATCGCTTGGCCTTCTCGAACAAGCCGACGAGTTCGGTGAACTTCGCCCGCTGGTCGGCCTCGTCGCCGCTGGCGATCGCTTCGGCGACGCAGCAGGCGGCATGGGATTTGAGGATCTCGGTTTCCGCCCGGCCCAAAGCGGCCTTCACCGCCTGAAGCTGGGTCAGGATATCGATGCAATAACGATCCTCCTCGACCATCCGGGCGACGCCGCGTACCTGCCCCTCGATCCGCCTGAGGCGGTTGAGGACGGCCGCACTGTCTTTCGCATGATCCATGGCAGAAACCTCTCTTGCAATACCCTTATGGGGTATATAGATGCCGGACGGCAGGAGGCGCAAGAGGCGTGAGCGAATTCCATCTTTCCCGGCGCCGTCTGCTGACGGGTTCTCTGGCAGGATCGCTGGCACTGGGCGGTCTGTCGGCGATGCCGGCATGGGCACGCGGGGCGCAAATCGGGCATGGCGCCATTCGGGCAGGCTTCGACGAATTGCGCGGCCCGCGCATCGATCTTACCGTCGGCGAAGGGATGCGCAGCGTCGAAGGGCGCACCGGCCATGCCGTCGCCGTCAATGGCAGCGTGCCTGGCCCGCTGCTGCGCCTCAAGGAAGGCACCAGCGTCCGACTCGCGGTGAAGAACACGCTGGCGAGCGACACGTCGGTCCACTGGCATGGCCTGCTGCTGCCGTTCCATCTCGATGGCGTCCCGGGCGTCAGCTTTCCCGGCATCGCGCCGGGCGAGACCTTTGTCGCGGAATTTCCCGTCCGCCAGTCCGGCACCTATTGGTGGCATTCCCATTCCGACCTGCAGGAGCAGGCGGGGCATTACGGCCCCATCGTGGTCGACCCGGCCGGCCCCGATCCGGTTCGGGCGGACCGGGATTACGTCCTGCTGCTAAGCGAATTCACCCCCCGCCACCCGCACGACATCATGCGCAAGCTGAAGACGGGCGAGGAGTATTTCAATTACCGCAAGACCACCTGGACCGACGACTACGAATTGTCGGGGGAGGAGCGGTGGATGTGGGCGCGGATGCGGATGAGTTCGACCGACATCCTCGACGTGACCGCGCCGGAATACACTTATCTCGCCAACGGCCACGGACCGAAGGAAGGCCTCGAATTCGCCTTCCGCCCCGGCGAGCGGGTGAGGCTGCGGGTCATCAATGGCAGCGCGATGACCTTCTTCAACGTCCGCATTCCGGGCCTCAGGCTGACCGTGGTCGCCGCCGACGGGCAGAACGTGCGCCCGGTCGAAGTTGACGAGTTCCAGATCGGCGCGGCGGAAACCTACGACATCGTGGTCGAACCAACTGGCGAGGCGTATTCGGTGATGGCGGAAAGCATGGGGCGCTCCGGCATGGCGCTGGCGACGCTTGCCGCGCGGCCAGGCGCTCGCGCCGCCGTTCCCGCACTGCGCGATGCGCCGCTGCTGACGATGGCGGACATGGGCATGAACCACGACATTCCGGGCATGGATCATGGTACCGGCGGGATGGACCATTCGGGGATGGATCATTCCGCGATGGGACACACCTCTCCTTCCGCCGGCCCCGCCGCCCCCACAGGCAAGGACCACGGCATGGCGGCGATCGACCACGGCGCGATGGACATGCGCGACACCTCTCTTCTGCCGCCCGACGTGAAGGTCGGCCCGGGGCTCGACATGGTTTCGGCCAATCCGCAGGATCGGATGGGCGACCCCGGCGTGGGGCTGGACGTTGTCGAGGGGCGCGTCCTCACCTATCGCGATCTCGTCGCGCTCGAGCCGAACGACGATCTGCGCCGCCCTTCGCGCATGCTGGAAATCCATCTGACCGGCAGCATGGAGCGATATATGTGGTCGTTCGACGGCGAGAAGTTCTCTGCCGTCAGTGACGATCCGATCCGCTTTGCCTATAACGAGCGGGTGCGGGTGAAGCTCGTCAACGATACGATGATGGCCCACCCGATCCATCTGCACGGCCATTTCTTCGAATTGGTCAACGGCGCGCCGCGAGGGCGCCAGCCGCAAAAGCACACGCTGATCGTGCAGCCGGGCGGCACCGCGACCTTCGACCTCACGGCCGACGAGCCGGGTGACTGGGCGTTCCACTGCCACCTGCTCTACCACATGCATTCCGGCATGTTCCAGATCGTCACCGTCGCCCCGCCGGAAGACGCGGCGTGAACGGGCTCGCGCTGTTCGGACCGGTCGTCGCGGCCATGATCCCGGCGCAGGCCCTGGCGCAGCATGCGGGGCACGGGGCAGCAGTGCCGACGGCGGAGGCGCCGCAGGACCAGGCGCAATCCAATCCGGCTCCGCCGCCGCCCGTCATTCGCCCGCTCGATATTCCCAGGCCGCCTGCGTTGCCGCCGATACCCGAGGCCCCGCCGCCGCCCGATGCCGGCTCCGGCCCCGCTCGCGCCGCCGACGCGATCTGGGGGGCCGAAGCGAT
This sequence comes from uncultured Erythrobacter sp., assembly GCA_947501005.1. Taxonomy (GTDB): domain Bacteria; phylum Pseudomonadota; class Alphaproteobacteria; order Sphingomonadales; family Sphingomonadaceae; genus Qipengyuania. The sequence goes on from CANMTU010000001.1 coordinate 1,558,627, forward strand.
GCGCGATAGCCGCGAGGCGCTGCGCGACCACCACGGCAGCCAGTCCTTTGGCGTGTTCCGCGCCGACCGGTTCGAATATCGCGCGCGTCGCGGGCGCAATGCCTATCTGTGGGATGTGGACGCCTGGTATGGCGGCGATATCGACCGGCTGTGGCTCAAGAGCGAGGGCGAAGGCGCGTTCGGCGAGGAGCTCGAACAGGCCGAGATCCAGGCCTTGTGGAGCCATGCCATCGGCCCTTGGTTCGACTTGCAGACCGGTATCCGCCAGGATCTGGCCGGCCCGGCGCGCACCCATGCGGTGATCGGCCTGCAGGGTCTGGCGCCCTATCTGTTCGAGATCGACGGCGCCCTGTTCCTCTCTCATAAGGGCGAACTGACCGCCGGGATCGAAGCCGAGATCGATCAGCGCATAACGCAGCGCCTGATCCTGCAACCGCGCGGGGAAATTACGCTTTCGGCGCAGGATATTCCGGAATTGGGCCTCGGCGCCGGGGTGACTTCGGTCGAAGCCGGGCTGCGCCTGCGCTACGAATTCGCCCGCGAGTTCGCACCCTATATCGGGATCGAACAGGAATGGCGGCTGGGCGGCACGGCGGACCTTGCCCAGTCAGAAGGGGAAGACCCGTCCGTTACCAGTTTCGTCGTCGGCGTGCGGTTCTGGTTCTAGCCCGGCACGGCAGCCGGCATCAGTCCCGCCCCCCCCCCAGGCAACGGCGGTCCGTCGGCATAGAGGTAGTCCGGCGCGAAACCGGCGAAGCGTTTGAGACCGTCCCAGTCCTCGGTATACAAATCGCCGCGCCGGATTTCGGCGACGCCGAGTTCGCGCAGCTTGCCCACCGCCCGATTGGCGTGGATCGCGCTCACCCCGCACATGTCGGCCAGATCGAGCTGGGTGAACGGCGTCCGCAAGACCCGCGCCGCGGGCCGGTCGATGAGGCACAGCCGCTCGTGCAGTTCAGCATAGAGGTGCGCGATCCGGCGCGGCGCGTCGAGCTGTTCGAGGATCTGGATCCACTTGCGATGGATCGCGGCATCCATGAGCGTGGCGAACCACATCGCCCGGGCGATGTTCGGCCGATCCTGCATGACCGTGCGCAACCGATCGTGACCGACATAACCGACCGTGACCGGCCCCGCCGCCACCAGATCGTGATCCAGCCGCTTGAGCGCGAAGCCATGCAGATCGATGAAATCGCCCGGCACGTGCACGCCGACGATAAAGCGCTTGCCGCCGCGCATGATGGTGCGGAACACGAAGCCTTCGATCAAAATCGTGCTGCGATCGGTCAATTGCGCCCGCTTGACCAGCACGGCGCCGTCGGGGTGATCCGCCACCGTTTCGATCAGCCCTTCAATATAGGCCAGGTCCTCGGCTTCGAACTGCCGCCGCGACCGCCCGGCGAGGAAATCGCCGGTCAGCGGATACGGGGTCTTCTTCATCGTCGTGCGCAATGCGTCCATCGCGCCGATTATCCAAGGGCGGCAAGGATGGTCTATTGACGAATATTAGGTTTATGTTCCTTTTTTGTTTTTCCCGCAGCCTTGAGACATCGAAGCGCATGCCTTCTCGCGCACGGCGCGCAGGGGATGGCGAACGATCGGGGTGAACGCCTCTACCGCCCCGCCCGGCGCATAACCCCATGCGGCCATGCGCGATGCACGGCCCGCCCCCGCCCCGTCGGCATAGGCGTAGTCGGCATTTCCGTCGCGAACCGGTTCGCAGATCGGGCGCGGTTCGAGATCGAGGAAAGCGAACAGGCCCGCCATGACCCGCTCGGGATCGCGCACCAGATCCTCGTACCGGATCACGCAGGCGGCGTGGAGATATTCGAGGTCGCGGGCGACGATGTCGTAGGCGTCGAGCGCATAGGCGACGAGGTCCTGCTGCGCGCGGTCGGTCCATTTCGACAGGGCGGCGGCCATCGCCTCGGGATGCCGCAGGATCACGATGAACTGCGCCAGCGGGAAAAGCTGCTGGTAGAGCCGCATCCGCATGAGGTTGACCGGCGATTTCTCGATCCGCCAGCTGCCCTGCTCGGGGAACCAGAGATCCCAGTCCGCCACCAGCCGCCGCCTGGTTTCCAGCGTATCGTAGAACGAGCCCTCGACGTGATGCTGCGCCGGGTCGAGCGCGTAATGGCCCGGTATGCCGTGGCGCGCGGTATGGGGGATCGCCCCTTGCAGGTAACACCCCTCATCTTCGGGCGCGGGCGATCCGGTGATCGCCCCGATGGCGGGATGGCCGGACAGCAGGCGGGTCAGCAGGCTCGTGCCGGTCCGATGCAGGCCCGCCACGAAGACATAGCGGGTCATGGCCTGCCGTCGGCGCTCAACTCGCCTTCGCGGACCTGCAAGCCCCCCTCGCCATAGAGATAGTCGGGCGAAAAATCGGCATAACGCTCCAACGCTGCGCGGTCCCTCACGGTCACGCGCCCGCGATGGAAGTCCGCGATGCCGAGCCGGCGCAATTCGGAGATGGCCCGGTTGGTGTGAATGGGCGTCGCGCCGCACATCTCGGCCACGTCGCTCTGGCGCAGCGGCGTCTCGAACCCGTCGGGATAGCCGAGCCCGACCATTTCGAGCCGGCGCCAGATCTCGGCGAAGACATGGGCGATCCGGCGCGGTGTCTTCAACTGTTCAAGCTTCAGGATCCATTCGCGGTGCATCGCCGCGTCGAGCAGGGTGGAAAACCAGAACAGGTGGGCCAGATGCGGCGCTTCCCGCATCGTGCGGATGATCTCGTCATGCGGCACCGAGGCGACCTTGCAGGGGCCGATGCAGTCGATGTTGTGATCGAGCCGCTTCAACGCGAAACAGTGCAGATCCACGAAATCGCCGGGCACGTGGAAGCTGACGACGAAGCGCTTGCCGTCAGATTCGAGCGTGCGCAGCATGAAACCTTCGACCAGCATGGTCGACTGGTCGCAGCGCGAGCCGCGCGAGATCAGGCGATCGCCATGGTCGTGCCGTTCGACGATGCTTGCCATATCCTCGAGCCGCTGCCGCTCTTCCTCGGACATGGCGGAGCGCAGCCGGCCTTCGAGGAAGCGCCCGGTATTGGGAAACCGCCGAAGTTCGGCTTCGATCGCGTTATTCATCAGACCTCATTCCTGCGGCTGAATGGCGGCAAATCCATGCGATCGCAACGATTGTTGGCGTCAGGGGCGAAAATCCCTGTAAGGCGCGCTTTCATAAAGAACGGGGCCTTGCCGAATTCATGAAGATCGCGGTCGTCGCGCATATTCGCTATCCCATCGCCGAGCCGTTCAGCGGAGGGATGGAGGCGCACACGCACTTGCTGTGCAAGGGGCTGCGCGCGGCGGGCCATGCGGTCACCCTGTTCGCGCCCGCCGGGTCGGACGATGCGGACCTCGTGCCCATCTGCGATCCCTACGACGCCGTTCTCCCGTGGGAGGTCTATCGCGGTACGCCCCGCCTCGCCGCCTATCAGCACGACGCTTTCGAGACCGCGATGCGCGAGATCGCGCGGGGCGGCTTCGATGTCGTTCACAACAACGCCCTGTTTCCCGACCTGATCGGCTGGTGTTCGGCGGCACGCCAGCCTTGCGTCACATCGCTGCACGTCCCGCCCTTTCAGGGTCTGGTCGACGCTGTGCGGCACGCCGGGGGGCAGAACTGGGCTGTGGTCACCGTCCCCTCGGCAAGCCAGCAGGCATCGTGGGAGGGGCGCGGGGCGCAAGGTCTGATGGTCGTGCCAAACGGCGTCGATACGCAGCGCTGGCAGCCGGCCGGCGAACCGGGGTCCTATCTCACTTGGACCGGGCGGATCGTACCGAACAAGGGCTTGTCCTACGCCGTCGCCGCGGCCCGGCAGGCGGGCGCCGAACTGCGCATCTACGGCCCGGTCGAGGACGAGACCTATTTCAGCCGGCAGATCGAACCGTTCCTCGGCGGCCTCGTGTCCTATCGCGGGCATCTTCCCGCCGATGCCCTGCGGCGCGAGATCGCCGGTGCGTACGGCGCGCTGATCACCCCCATGTGGGACGAACCGTTCGGCCTCGTCGCTGCGGAGGCGCTGGCCTGCGGCGTTCCGGTCGCCGCCTTCGATCGCGGTGCCCTGTCCGAAGTGGTCGGACCGTGCGGCATTCTGGTCCCCGGCGGCGACAGCGAGGCGCTGGCCAAAGCGATCCCGCGCCTTTCCGGGATCAAGCGGGCCGCGTGCCGTGCACGGGCCTGCGCGACGCTGTCGGTTTCAGCGATGATCGAACGCTACGAACGCTGCTACGACGCGGCCATCGAGGGTGCGGGTGCCGGAGAGGCCACGGCCTCTTCCGCCGCCGCCGCTTCAAGTTCGGCGAGGACGACGGCGCTGCTCGCGAAGGGCTGATCTTCCTGCTGCCGCGTCAGTGCAAGATCGGCCTCGTCGGGATCGCGCAGCTTGACCCACTCTCCATCCTGGTCGCGCGCGATCAGGCCCATCAGGCGAAAGGCGCGCAACCAGTGCTGCATCGTCGGTTCGCCCCATTTGCGGGCGAACAGCGAGGAATTGCGGATCACGCTGTCGACATGATGGACGGGCGGCATGTGATGCGGGTGATACTGGTGATAGGCCTTCGCCCCGCGCGTCCACCACAGGGGCACGCCGTCTTCCGCGATCCTGCGCCCGAAATCGGTATCCTCGCCGCCATAGCCGACATAGCGCGGATCGAAGCCGCCGAGCCGATCGAACGTCTCCTTGCGCAAGGCGAAGTTGAGCGACCAGAAACACCGGTAGTCCTTGCAGGCCCCCACTTGCTCGATCGGCGGCCCGGCCCGCTCGCTATGCAGGACGGCGGCGTTTTCGAACCGTTCGTAATCGATGCCGCCATCGGTTGCGCCCTTGGGCAGATAGCCGACTTCGCCCATGAAGACGCCGTCGTATAAGGCGGCGGCGCGGCTGTAATCGTCGATCAGGCCGGCCGACGGAATGCAATCGACGTCGAGGAACACGAGCAATTCGCCCTGTGCCTTGCCTGCCGCCCGGTTGCGTGCTTCGGCGAGGCAGATGTCGTTGCCCGCCAGCATGATCTGATGGATGGGAAAGCTGGTCGCCGGCACGTCGTAGCGCCGGTCCTGCATCACCCCGATCACGAGTTCTCGCGGCGGCCGGCGCGACCGGTCGAGGCCGAGCACGAGATTGGTCAGATGCGCTTGCCGCCCATGGGCGAGCGTGCAGACGGAAACGCTCATCCCACCACCTCGAGCGCGGGGCGCGACGGGGCGCCCGCCCAGATGCGCCGCGCAAGATCGTCGAGCCAACGCGCGGCCTTGTCCGCCGCGTCGGGATCGACCAGCGCCTGCTGGCGCGCGATATCGATGTTTGCGGCCGCGTCCCATAGTCTCGCCCAGGCGCTACCATGCGAAGGCCAGGTGCGGCCGATTGCGGCGACCCCCGCCCGTTCAAGCGCCTCGGCCTTGCAGGTCTGCTCGTCGAAATAGCGCCATTCGGGAATGACGACCCACGGCTTGCCCGCCGCCATCACCATATGCGCGGTGGTGTTGCCACAGGACGACACGATGCGGTCCGCCGCCGCGATCCAGTCCTGCGGATTGTCGACCCAACCGCGATGTTCGAGATTGCCCGGCGGCGTCTCGTGCCATTCGCGGCGGACCTTGCCGATCGTGATCCACGCGCTGTCCGGCTCGGCTCGGGCGCCCAACGTGATCGGCGTGTTGGGCGATCCTTCCCCGCCCCCGCCCGCGATAACGAGCACGATGTCCTGCTGCGGATCGAGGCCGAGGCGCGCGCGTGCCGTGCCCTTGTCCGGGATCGCGGCAATCTCGATGCCGACGCCCGGCGCGTAAAAGATCTTCGCGCGGTGGCGGGGCGCCCGATCGTCCTGCTCCAGCCCGGCGGCATAGGGGGCGAGCAAGCCCACGGCCCCGTCATAGGCCGCCATATGCGCAGGATCGGTGCGCTCGCCATGCTGCAACACCGCGACATGCGGCACCGAACACAGCCGGGCAAGCTGCGCCAGTTCGGCCGAAACGTCGGTGACGAACAGAGCGGGGCGCTGCTCGGCGAACCAGTTGGCGATGGTTGCGCAGGCCCGCGTGATGCCTGGCCAGCCGATGGGCGCGCAATGCACGGTATCCGGCATCGCCAGCGCGGCCATCCCCGGCGCTTCCTCGCCCGAGGCTTCGAACAGAGACGGTATGCGAATCACCTCCACCCGGTCGGCCAGCGGCGGAAAGATATCGTCGCGGGCGCAGAACAGGGTCACCCCGCGCTGCCCCGCGAGGCGGTTGGCGATGGCGGCGGCGCGTTCGGCATGGCCGCGCCCCTGATGATGCACGAAATAGCCGATCGGCTGCGACAGGCTCACGACCCGAACCTCGCATTGGCCAGCTTGCGGCGCGTCCGGCGATGGCTGAGCACGCCTTCCAGCGCCCCCGCCCCGAACGAGCGGCGCGCGACATAGACGTTGGGCCGATCGCGCAGGGCGGCAACTTCCTCCGAATGATTGCCGACCAGAATGGCGTTGTCGCACGCGCTCAGCATATCCTCGTCGTTCCCGCTGTCCCCGGCGGCGAACACGTCCGATCGCGCGACGCCCAGCATATCCGCTACGAAGCACATCGCGGCGCCCTTGCCCGCGCGCAGCGGCAGGATATCGAGCATGTTGCCGTGACTGAAGATCACCCGCGCCGGCAGACCGTGAGCGGCCAACCGTTCGCGCACCAATGCGGCCACCTGCGGGGTTTCGGTGAGATAGCTGCGCTTGAAGCGTCGCTGTTCGTAAATCGCCTGGGGGACCAGGCCAGGAATGTCCTCGCAGGCATGGGTGATCGCCTCGGCGTCCCAGCCCTGCGCGATGGTTTCGGCAAACAGGGCGTCGAGTTCCAAGCTTCCGCCCCGGTCCCAGTAGATTTCGCTTCCCACGGACGCGATCCAGGCCGCCGGGCGCGGAAGCCCCCAGTCGCGCACCAGCCGCCGCGCCTCGACCAGCGAGCGGCCGGTCGCCACCGCGAAGGCGAAATCCCGGCGGCGCGTGAAGAACCCGGCGAAGCGCGCCGCGCCGCTGGTGCAACCGGTCAACGTGTTGTCGATATCGCTGACGACGAGATGGCGGACATGCGATGCGGTGGCGGCCTGCGGGGTAGCTTCAACGATACTGCGGGCGATCGCCATGAAGGCGCCGGCATAGGCGGCCCAGCTCATGGAGCGGACATTCGCCGCGGCGTTGCGCGCGTATCGGGTCCACAAGGACCGGTCCTGCATGATCCGTTCCATCGCGGTGCGGATGTCGGCGACCGAAGTGGGTTCGATCAGCACCCCGTGTTCGAGTTCGGCAAGGATGTCGAGCGGGCCGCCGACCTTCGTCGCGACGACCGGCAGGCCATGCGAGGCCGCCTCGATGAGGGTGAGGCCATAGGGTTCCATCAAGGCCGGATTGACGAACAGCCCGCCCGACTGCGCCGCGAGCCGGTAGAGCCCGCCGACCTCGTCTCGGGTGTGCGACTTGGGATAGGCGACCCGGCCATAGAGATCGTGCCGGTCGATCGCGGCGAACAGATCGTGCAGGACCTCCGCCTGCTCGCTGCCCGGCGGGGGCGCCTCGTCGCGCAAGCCCGCCAGCACGACGAGATTGCACCGCTCGCGTAGCATCGCGCTCGAACCGAAGGCGTCGACCAGCCGGGCGAGGTTCTTCTTGTGGACCGGTCGTGCGATGGCCAGCAGGACAGGCTTGTCCGGATCGCGCAGGAACGGGGCGATCAGGGCGCGTGCGTCTTCGAGGGCGGTGGCGGACTGGACCGGCGGGCACACACCGGGCGCGATACGATGGGTCTTGCCGATCGCAGCGGCGCGGTAGGCGGGGATCTGGCGTTCGCATTCATCGCGCGAGGACCCGATGATCGCGGAGGCACCGGCGATGGCGCGCGTCTCTTCCGCGATGCGGGCGCGATGCCCTGCCGTATGCTCGCCGCCGAGGGCCGCCGCCTTGTCCTTGCCCAGCGAATGCGCGGTATAGACGAAGGGTATGCCGAGCGCACGCTCGACCTGCGCGGCGACATCCGCCGCATCGGCGAAATGGGCGTGAATGATGTCGGGGAGGCGCGCACGCCCCCGCAGTTCGGCAATCAATGCGGCGGCGAACGCGGCCCGGTCGGCCGACAGCGCATCTTTCGCCAGATAGGCGCGGTTGCCGCTATCGATGCGGGTGATCGACAGTTTCTCCGTCACGCGCTCATGTGCCAAGGCATGCACGGGATCGAGGCCGGGCACGTCGAACAGGCGCGTGACGATTTCAGCCCGACTGACGTCAGCCCGTTCGGCCAGCGCCTGCATTTCCCCGAGAATATAGCTGATATGCCCGCCAGTGTCCTCGGTAATCCCGTAACGCACCGGCTCTGCCTTCAGGCAGCCGCCGAGCGCGATGGAAACAATGTGCAAACGCATTCCCCTGAATAATCCATCGGTATAACGGATGAGGGGGCGTTTGGTTCAGAATAAACCAATGTTGATGAACGTTTCGCCGGGGCGTGAATCTTATGCCGATTTCTGCCGTGGCGTGTGCTGCTCCTCGATCCTCACCACCTGGGGCAATGGGCGACCGAACAGGAACCCTTGCAGGTAGGCGCAGCCGAGATCGCGCATGTGCTGCGCCTGTTCGCTCGTCTCGATCCCCTCGGCCGTGATCTGGAAATCCAGCGATCGCGCGAGCGAGACGATTGCCGACACGATCGCCATGCTGCGCGGCAAGCCCGCAGCGGCGGACTGGACGAAATCGCGATCGATCTTGATGAGCGCGAAATCGATGTCCTCGAGGTGGCTCAGCGAGGAATTTCCGCGCCCGAAATGATCGAGGGCGAGCCCCACGCCCAGCAGGCGAAGGCTTTGAAGCAACCCGGTCAGGTTGTCGCTCATCTGGGTGAAGATGCTCTCGTTCAGTTCCAGAATTACGCGATCGGCCGGAAATCCGCTGCTGGCCAGGGCATCGACCATGATCTTGAGGAAGTTCGTATCCCCCAACTGCAATGTCGATATGTTGAGGGCGAGCTTCACGTCCGCGTCCCACTGCGCCGCGTCGAGGCAGGCGGTCCGCACCAGCCATGCGCCGATCTGCTGGATGAGGCGCTTGCTTTCGGCCAGGGGTATGAAGCTGTCGGGATAGAGCAGCCCGCGTTCGGGATGGTCCCACCGCATCAAGGCCTCGCGATAGGCGATCGCCCCGGTGCGTGCGTCGACGATCGGCTGATAATGCAGTTTTAATTCGCCGTTCCGCAAGGCGTTGGCGAGATCGCTTTCCAGCAGCGACCGGTCCTCGATCGCCTTGCGCATGGCCGGGCGGTAGAGGACACTGGCGCCCCGGCCGCGTCGCTTGGCTTCGTATAGCGCGAGGTCGGCATTGGTGGTGAGAAGGGAAGATGTCTCCCCATCCGTGCCGAGCATCGCGATACCGATGGACGCCCCGATATAGATATCCGCCTCGCCGAATGCGTACCGCTCGCTGATCCGTGCGATCAGGGCAACCGCCAGCCGCCGCGCGACTGACGCATCGGTCGTCTGGGGCAGAATCGCGGCAAACTCGTCTCCGCCCAGTCGGCCGATTATCGCTTTCTCGCCCAATCCTTCGCGCAAACGGGTGGCGACCTGCGCCAGCACGGTATCGCCCGCCAGATGGCCGTTCTGATCGTTGACCTGCTTGAAATGGTCGAGATCGAGCAGCATCAGCGCCGCGCCCTGATCCGTGCCTGCCCGCACCTGCGAAAGCAATTGTTCCAGCGATTCGCGAAAATGGTTGCGGCCCATCAGGCCGGTCAGCCCGTCGTGGCGCGAGACGTGAAGCAATTGCGCATTGGCCGTACGCAGCGCCTCGCGGTTGCGGTTGGACACGCGAGAGGCGGCCAGGGTTATGAAGGCAAGCAGGATGGCGATGATGCTGCCGGCCGAAAGGATCAACACCTTGTTGCGGGCCAGCGTGAGTTCGCTGGCGCTGGCCTGCGAGCGCGCAGAAAGACGGGCGATGTGCAGCTCGCGATCGGTCGCCTCGAAGCGGGCGGCCATCATGGCATCGTGCGCCTTGATCGCCTTTTCCCGGCGCAGTTCCTCGATCCGCGCATGGGCGGCGAGGCGCTGCATCGCCTCGCGATAGCGGCCTTTCGCGCGGTAGACCTCGTAGGCCACATGATCCGTGTCGGCCGGGCGGGCGGCGGCCTGACGCCAGGCGTCGCTTGCGTATGACCGTTCGAGCCAAGCCAGCGCCGCGCCGTCGTCGCCGCGAACATGGGCGAGCCGGGCCATAACCGCCTGCACATAGGGCAGCATCCCGGCGGCATGGCCCCTTGCCGCCAGCAACGCCCGATTGGCACTCCGCCCCGCTTCCGCCGGGTGATTGCCGGCAAGCTGGATCCCCGCAAGATCGGCCAGCAGCCTTGCCTCCTGCGCGTGACGCCCATGCCGCCGCGCAATGCCGAGTGCGGTGCGCATGGCAAGCTGGGCTTCGACCAGCCGCCCGAGTTCCTGTAGCGCCTCCGCCTTCCTGGCATGCGCTTCGATTGCCATAGCGGGATCCTCCGGATAGGCGCGGTGCGCGGCATCGTAATAGAGCAGCATCCGGGGATAATCCTGCGCATCGGCGTGCAGCGCGCCGATATCCTGCAGGATTGCCGCCCGGCGCCTGTCCTCCCCGCTATCACTGAAGATTCGCCCCGCCCGGCGGAAGCTGCGCAGCGCGGCCCTGTAGTCGCCTTCTCGCACGTCGAGCCGGGCGCGCGATTGCAAAAGGTCGCCATGCACCGCGTCATTCGCGGCGAACCGTTGCGCGAACGCCAACGCCGCGTCGATCTCGGCCCCCGCTTCGGTCGTACGGCCAAGGCGGCGCAAGGCTTCGCCCTCGATCCAGTCCGCCGTGAGGCGGACACGCGCCGATGCCCCGCCCTCCCCGCGCCGTTCGGCCAGGCGGACGGTCACCAGCGCTTTCGCCGGATCGTTCAGCAAGGCAGCGCGGGCGTTCTCGGTCGCGGCTTCGAACGCAGCGGCCTGGCGCGATTGCGCGGCAACGATAGCGGGTGATTGCAGCGCGGCGGCCGCGAGGGCTGCGACCAGCCAACGCCTCACTGCTACTCTCAAACCACCCTCCCCAACGGAGCCAGGCGCGCGAAGCGTCGCCGACGGACGTAAAACCTGCGTTGTTCTGGCAGCGAAAGGTTAAGCCATACCTACCCCAACGAAAGATTTGCGCCGCAATGTGTATCGAAACGCACCGCGTCGCTGTGGCGCCCTGCGGAACCAACCCGGCGCAAGGCCGCTCCCCTTGGTAACCGGAAGCGGTAAACCGCCCGGCAAGCAATCGTATCGACCAGCAGGAATTCCCCAGCCCACATGTCTACACAATCGGTTCTCTTCGTTTGCCTCGGCAACATCTGCCGCTCGCCACTGGCGGAAGCGGCCTTCACGCGGGCGGCGCGCGAAGCGGGTCTCGATGTCGAGATCGCGAGCGCCGGGACCGCGGATTATCATGTCGGTCACGCGCCCGATCCGCGGGCCATCGCGGAAGCGCGCAAGCACGATATCGATCTCACCGCCTATCGCGGGCGGCAGCTAAAAGAACAGGATTTCCGGGAGTTCGATTACATCCTCGCGCTGGACCGCCAGAATCTCGCCGATATTCGGCGCCTCGATCCGGGTGACGGCAAGGCGAAGACCGCCCTGCTGCTCGATCTCGTGCCGAGTCAGGAAGGGCGCGAGGTGGCCGATCCCTATTACGGCGACGACGCCGGCTTTGCGGTGACGTGGAACGAGGTCGAGGCCGGTGCTCAGGCGCTGGTCGCCGTGATGCTCGAGGATAATGGCTGAACACAATGGCCGACGATACCGCCGACGACGACCGCCGCCGCGAACGCGCGGTGCCTTCCTCCCGGCTTGGCCGGCTGGCGGGCTTCGGCAAGCTTGCCGGCGGCGTGGCGGGCGGAGTCGTCTCGGAAGGAGCGCGGCGGCTGGCGGCGGGCGAGCGGCCGCAGCTCAACCAACTGCTGCTGACCCCCGGTAATGCCAAGCGGTTGAGCGATCAGCTCGCCCATATGCGCGGGGCGGCGATGAAGCTGGGTCAGATGATCTCGATGGATACGGGCGATGTCCTGCCGCCCGAACTCACCGCGATCCTTGCCCGGCTGCGCGATCAGGCCGATTTCATGCCGCCCCGTCAGCTCGACGGGGTGCTGGCGCAGGAATGGGGCAAGGACTGGCGGCGCAATTTCCGCCGCTTCGAACCGCGCCCGATCGCCGCCGCCTCCATCGGGCAGGTTCACCGCGCCATGACGAAGGACGGGCGGCTGCTGGCGATCAAGGTGCAGTATCCCGGCGTCGCGCGGAGCATCGATTCCGATGTCGACAATGTCGCTTCGCTGTTGCGGCTGACCGGCCTGCTGCCCAAGGGGCTCGACCTCGAACCGGTGCTGGCGGCGGCCAAGGACCAGTTGCGCGAAGAAGCGGACTATCTGCGCGAAACCGAGATGATGGAGCGCTATGCCGCGCTGTTGGCGGGCGACGATCGCTACCTCGTGCCGACGCCGGACCGCGAATTGACGACCCGGCGCGTGCTGGCGATGACGTTCGAGGAAAGCTCGCCCATCGAAACCCTCTCCGATCTCGCCCCGCCTCAGCGCGACGAGCTGTTCGCGCATCTCATCGAACTCGTCGGGCGCGAATTGTTCGAATTCCGCCTGATGCAGACCGATCCAAACTTCGCCAACTACCGCGTGAAACGCGAGACCGGGCAACTCGTCCTGCTGGATTTCGGGGCCGCGCGCGAGGTTTCCCGTGATTTGTCCGCGCGCTATCGGGCATTGCTCACCGCCGGTCTGAACGAAGATCGCGAAGGCGTGCTGGCAGCCGCGATGGCCGCGGGCTTCATTCATGACAAGGCCGTTGCCCGCCATCCCGATGCCATTCGCCGCGCGGTCGATATCGTGGTCACGCAGATCGCGAAGGAGGAACGGCTCGATTTCGGGGACCGTTCCTTCGTACCGCAGATCCGCGAGGAAGCCATGCCGATCGCGCAGGACAAGGAAAGCTGGCATATTCCCCCGCCCGAGACGCTGTTCGTGCAGCGCAAGGTCAGCGGCACCGCGCTGCTGGGCGCCCGGGTCGCGGCGAAGGTCGACGTGCGCGGGATCGTTCGCGAAATACTCGATCGCACCGCGGCATGAGCGTGCCGGCCGAAGCTATCGAACGCCTGCTCGGCACGGCGGTCACCGGGTCGCGGCGATTTGCAGGCGGCGATATCTCGGGCGCGACCCGGATCGATCTTGCCGATGGCCGGGTGGTGGTCGCCAAGTCGGGGCCGGTGGTCGGGCAGGAGGGGCGGATGCTGCAAGCGATGGCGGCGCTTGGCGCGCCCGTTCCGCAAGTTCTGGCACAGGAGGGCGATTTCCTGCTGATCGCGCATGTGCCGTCCGGTGGCAGGCTTGGCGGCGATGCGGCGTGGGCGAACCTCGCCGAAGCCCTGGCGCCTTTGCGGCAGACGGAGGCGAATGCCTATGGCTGGGACGAGGATTACGCGCTGCGGGACGTCGAGGTAACGAACGCCCGTACCGTCGACTGGCCCCGCTTCTGGGGGGAGCGGCGGCTGCTGTGCCATGTGCCCTTCCTCGCCGCCGATCTGGCGGATCGGATCGAGGCGCTTGCGGCGCGGCTGCCCGACCTCCTTCCCGCCAACCCGCCGATCGCCCTCGTCCATGGCGACCTGTGGGGCGGGAACGTCGTAGTGGCATCGGACGGCGCGGTGCACCTCATCGATCCCGACGCTTTCCATGGCGACCGCGAGGTCGATGCGGCGACCTTGACGGTGTTCGACGATCCGCCGCCTTCCTTCTTCGAACGGCTGGACCTTGACGATGGCTGGCAGGAGCGTCAGCCGATCTATCGCCTGTGGACCTGGCTCGTCCATGTGCGGCTGTTCGGCGCATCCTACCGCCCGGCAGTCGAACGCGACCTAGCCGCGCTCGGCTTCTGAGCTAGCCCCCGCGCAGTGTCCTAACGCCGAAATCGCGTTCGAACAGATAGAGCAGCATGCGCGCGGCCTCGCCCCGTGTGCCTTCCAGGCCGCCGTCGCGTTCGATCAGCAACCTTGCATCGTCGTGCGCTTTCGGCAGCAAGGCACTGATTTGTTCGAAGTTCGCGATGCTGAACGGCGTATCGCCTGATTGCCGCGTACCGAGCAATTCGCCCCCGCCGCGCAAACGCAAATCCTCCTCCGCCAGCAGGAACCCGTCCTGCGTCTCGCGCATCAGCGCCAGCCGTTCGCGCGCGGTTTCGGACAGGGTCTCACCCCGCAGGAGAACGCAGACGGACTTCTCACTTCCCCGCCCCACCCGGCCGCGCAACTGGTGCAGCTGGGCGAGACCGAACCGCTCCGCCTGCTCGATGATTATCAGCGTCGCATTGGGAACGTCTACGCCGACCTCGATCACTGTGGTGGCGATCAGCAACTTGGCGTCACCGCGCGCGAACCGTTCCATCGCGGCGTCCTTCGCGTCCGGCGGCAATTGGCCGTGGACCAGCACGACGTCATCGCCGAACCGCTTTTTGAGCGAAGCATAGCGCGCCTCGGCGGCGGCGATCTCCTCCGGCCCATCCGTCTCGCGCACCATCGGGCACACCCAATAGGCCTGCCGCCCGTCCGCGATCTGCGCCGCCAGCCGATCGACCAGAACTGCGAGCTTGTCCGGCCCCATCACGACGGTATCGATCGCCTGCCGGCCCGGCGGCAGTTCGTCGAGCTTGCTGACGTCAAGCTCGCCATATTGCGCGAGGGTCAGGCTGCGCGGGATCGGCGTCGCGGTCATGGCAAGTACGTGCGGCGCGCGCTTGCCCTTGCTCGCCAGCATCAGCCGCTGGCCGACGCCGAAGCGGTGCTGCTCGTCGATCACCACCAGCGCGAGGTTGCGGTAGCCGACGCTGTCCTGAAAGATCGCGTGCGTGCCGACGACGATGTCGATGCTGCCGTCAAGCAGGCCCATCAGCGTCGCCTCGCGCGCCCGGCCCTTGTCCCGACCGGTCAGCAGGGCGACGCGGGCGCCGGTCGGCTCGGCCATGCGGCGCAGGCTCTCGTAATGCTGGCGGGCGAGAATCTCGGTCGGCGCGAGCATGGCGGCCTGGGTGCCTGCCTCCACCGCGATCAGCATCGCCTCGAGCGCCACCACCGTCTTGCCCGCACCCACGTCGCCCTGCAGCAGGCGAAGCATCGGCGCCTCCTGCGCAAGGTCCCCCTCGATCTCCGCGATAGAACGCTGCTGCGCCCCGGTGAGCGGGAACGGGAGGTCAAGCTTGCTGCGATAGCTGCCGTCGCCCGCCAGCGCCTGCCCCTTGCGTCGGCGATTGTCGGCCCGCACCAGCATCAGGGCGAGGCTGTTGGCGAGCAGTTCGTCATAGGCCAGGCGGTCGCGCGCTGCCTTGTCTTCCGCCTGGTGCGCGCGCTGCATCGCCTCGCGCCAGCTAGGCCAGTCTTCCTTGTCGCGCAAACCGCGCTCGATCCATTCGGCAAGGTCCGGGCAGCGATCGAGCGCCTGCCCCACTAGCGAGGCGACCTTGGGCTGGGTCAGGCCTTCGGACAGGCGATAGACCGGCTCGCACAGCTGTTGCAGCGTCTCGCCGCCTTCTTCCAGCACATGGTCGGGATGGACGATCTGAAGCATGTCGCCATACCGCTCCAGCTTCCCCGCGACCCAGCGCACGCTTTCGACCGGCAGCTGTTTCTTGGCGCTATAGGATGCGCGCCCGAAATAGGTCAGAGCGAGGATGTTGCCCACCGCATCCTGCGCCAGGACGCGGTAGGGACCGCGCGGATTGCGGCTGCCGCGATGCTCGGTCACGGTAAGCCGCACAACGATATTCTCGCCCTCGCCCGCCTCGTCGACATTCTGCACGAGGCGGCGCGAAACGAACCGGTCGGGCAGGTGATAGGCGACGTCCTTCACCCGGTTCAGCCCCAACCGGCCGAGCGGCTTCTTCAGCTTGGGACCGACGCCGTCGAGCGTTTCAGTCTCCGCGAACAGGGGGTTGAGCGCGTCGGGCCGCATCGCGCAAGCCTATAGCCGCTTGAACCGGTTTGGCGAGTACCCTACCTCGCACCCATGCCCGATCTCCTCACCTTCGACGGCCGCAAGCAACGCGCCCGCTTCCGCGCCTGGCACCGGGGCACGCGCGAGGCGGATTACATGATCGGCGGCTTCTTCGACCGCTACCATGCGGATTGGACGGAAACCGAGCTCGTCTGGTTCGAGGCGTTGCTGGAAGAAGACGATGTCGACGTCATGGCCTGGGCGCTCAAGACCCAGCCGACCCCGCCGCGCTTCGAGGGCGAGCTGATCGCCCGGATGCAGAAGCTCGATTACGTCGAGATCCCGCGCTGATTTTCGCGCCTCGGGTGTTGACGGGAACGGCGCACCTTCTATCGCGCTGTCTTTCGCGATGCCCGACTTCTCCCGTATCCTGAAAGCCGACCGCCCGCTCACGCTCGCGCAGGTTGCGCGCGGCGCGCAGCCCCTCGTCATGGCCGATCTCGCGCGGGCCAGCACGGGCCGCGCCGTGTTCATCGCGCCCGACGATACGGCCATGCGCAGCATCGCCGATGCGGCCGTGTATTTCGCGCCCGAACTCGAAGTGCTGGAATTCCCGGCATGGGATTCGCTGCCCTACGACCGGGCCAGCCCCGCACTTTCGATCAGTGCCCGGCGCCTGGCGACCCTGCACCGCCTGCAGAAGGGCCGCGCGGCGGCGCAACTTGTCGTCACTACCGCCAATGCCGTGACCCAGCGCGTGCTCAGCCCGTTCCGCATTCGCGAGAGCGTGCGCGAGTTCAAGGTCGGGACCGAGATCGGGCGCGACAGTCTCGCCGCTTTGCTCCAGCGCCAGGGATACGGCCGCAGCGATACGGTGATCGACAAAGGCGAATACGCCATTCGCGGCTCGATCGTGGACGTGTTCCCCTCGGGCATGGACGAGGCGCTGCGGCTCGATTTCTTCGGAGACGAGCTGGAAAGCCTGCGCACCTTCGATCCCAATACACAGATCAGCACCGGCCGGCTCGACAATCACCTGCTGCTTCCGGCCAGCGAGGCGCTGCTGGATGAGGACAGCATCAAGCGGTTCCGCACCCGCTACCGCGAGATGTTTGGCGCCAACGCCACGCAGGACCCGCTCTACGAAGCGGTGAGCGAGGGGCGCCGGCTCGCCGGCATGGAACACTGGCTGCCCCTGTTCGAGGACAAGCTCGTCACCCTGTTCGACCATCTCGGCAGCGGCGATGTCGTGGTGATGGACAATGCCGCCCTGCCCGCAATCGAGGAGCGGTTGAAGGACGTCGCGGATTATCACGACCAGCGCACGACCGGATCGGGGCAGGCCAAAGGCAGCTATCGCCCACTGCCGCCCGACGCGCTGTATCTGACCGAAAGCGAGATCGCGGCGGCGCAGACCGCGCAGCCGATCCACCGCGCGACCGCCTTCGACGAGCCGGAAAGCGACACGGTGGTGGATTTCGGCTTCCGCTCGGGCCGCGACTTCGCGCCGGAACGGGCGCGGGGCGACAATGTCTATCCCGTCCTGGCCGAGCATCTCAAGGCCATCGGCAAGGCCGGCAAGCGCCCCCTGCTCGCCGCCTATTCCAAGGGTAGTCGCTCGCGCATCGCCTCGATCCTCGACGAGGCAGGCATCCCCGTGCAGCTGGCCGACACCTGGCAGGAAGCGCTGGGCAAGGCAGCACCAAAGAAATCGGGTGGGGGCAAGCCCGCCGCCATGGTCCTGCCGCTCGAGGCGAGTTTCGCGAACGACGAGATGGAGCTGCTGACCGAGCAGGACATTCTCGGCGACCGGCTCGTCCGCCGCAAGGCCAAGCGCAAGAGCGCGGATGCTTTCCTTGCCGAATTGCAGGCGCTCAGCGTCGGCGATCTCATCGTCCATGCCGAACACGGCATCGGCAAGTATCTCGGCCTCGAACCGATCAATGTCGGCAAGTCGAAGCACGATTGCGTCCAGCTCGAATACAAGGGCGGCGACAAGCTGTTCATCCCGGTCGAGAATATCGACGTCCTCAGCCGCTACGGCAGCAGCGAGGAAGCGGTGATGCTCGACCGGCTCGGCGGCGAAGCCTGGCAGAAGCGCCGCGCCCGCCTGAAAGAGCGCATCCGCGAGATCGCCGGCGAGTTGATGCAGGTCGCCGCGCAGCGCGCGCTGAAGCAGGCGCCGGTCTACGAGGTGGAGGAAGGGCCGTACAACCAGTTCCTCGACCGCTTTCCCTGGCAGGAGACTGACGATCAGGAACGCGCCATCGAGGATGTGCTGGGCGATCTGGAAAGCGGCAAGCCGATGGACCGGCTGGTGTGCGGCGATGTCGGCTTCGGCAAGACCGAGGTCGCCCTTCGCGCCGCCTTCGTGGCGGCGATGAATGGGCGGCAGGTCGCCGTGGTTGCGCCCACCACCCTGCTTGCCCGCCAGCATTTCGAGAATTTCCGCCAGCGTTTTGCCGGCTTCCCGCTGAATATCGGGCGCTTGTCGCGCCTGGTATCCGCGAAAGAGATGAAGGACACGCGCGACGGGCTGGCAAAGGGCGATGTAGACATCGTCGTCGGCACGCATGCGCTCCTGTCGAAGAACACGAAGTTCAAGGATCTGGGCCTTGTAATCGTTGACGAAGAGCAGCGCTTCGGCGTGACGCACAAGGAAAAGCTGAAGCAGCTTCGCGCCGATGTGCACATGCTCACACTCACCGCCACCCCGATCCCGCGCACCCTGCAAATGGCGATGTCGGGCCTGCGCGAACTCTCCACCATCCAGACCCCGCCGGTCGACCGGCTGGCCGTGCGCACCTATGTGATGGAGTGGGACGACATGGTCATGCGTGAAGCGCTGCTGCGCGAACACCACCGCGGCGGGCAGAGCTTCATCGTCGTCCCGCGCATTTCCGACATGGAAGCCATCGAGGACTGGTTGCGCAAGAACGTGCCCGAGGTGAAGCACATCGCCGCGCACGGCCAGATGGGCGCGGGCGAGATCGAGGAACGGATGAGCGCGTTCTACGAAGGCAAGTATGACGTGCTGCTCGCCACCACCATCGTGGAAAGCGGGCTCGACCTGCCGAGTGCGAACACCATCATCATCCACCGCGCCGACATCTTCGGCCTCGCCCAGCTTTACCAGCTGCGCGGCCGGGTCGGCCGGGCCAAGCTGCGCGCCTATGCCTACCTCACTTACGAGAAGGACACCTCGCTTTCGGAAGTGGCGGAAAAGCGGCTGAAAGTGCTCGGCGATCTCGACAGCCTCGGCGCCGGGTTCCAGCTCGCCAGTCACGATCTCGACATTCGCGGGGCGGGCAATCTGCTCGGCGACGAACAGTCGGGCCATATCCGCGAGGTCGGGTTCGAATTGTACCAGTCGATGCTGGAGGATGCGATACTTGCCGCCAAGGCGGGCGATATGGGGCTGGAGGCGAAGCCGGAGACGGTCAGCCCGCAGATCACCGTCGACGCGCCGATCATGATCCCTGAAGACTATGTTCCTGATCTCGCCGTGCGCATGGCGCTCTATCGCCGCCTCAACGACGTGCAGGACAAGGCCGAGATCGAGGCGCTGGCGGCCGAGATGATCGACCGGTTCGGCGAACTGCCCGCCCCCACCGCCAACCTCGTGCGCCTGATCGAGATCAAGCGGCAGGCGATGGAGGCCAATATCGCCAAGATCGATGTCGGCGCGGCGGGGACGCTGGTCACGTTCCACAATGACGATTTCCCCGACGGCCCCGGCCTTATCGCCTATGTGGACCGGCTGAAGGATACCGCCAAGCTGCGGCCCGACATGAAACTGGTGATCAGCCGCGCCTGGAATTCGCCCGAGAGCCGCCTCAACGGCTTGTTCCAGCTCACCAAGGGCCTGTCCGCCATCGCCCGCAAAGCGCGAAAGGCCGACAAGAAAGCTGCCTAGATCAGCGCCGCGCCAGCGCGAGGAAGCCAGCCGGGGAGAGCGGTTCCGATCCAAGGAACCCCTGGAAATAGTCGCACCCCTCGCGCTTGCAGAAATCGCGCTGGCTGGTGGTTTCGATCCCCTCCACCATGACGCCGAGATCGAGCGCCGATGCCATGGCCACGATCGCCCGGAACACGGCGCGGTCCCGCGCATCATCGCACACCCCGTCGATCATCGCGCGGTCGAGCTTCAGGTAATCTATCGGAAGCATCTTCAAATATCTGAAATTGCAGAAGCCAGCCCCAAAATCGTCAAGCGCGATACGAATGCCGAGCAATTGCAGCCGGTCGAGCACCAGACACACCCGCTCCAGATCGGCGAGCAGCACCTGTTCGGTAATCTCGAATGTCAGCCGGTCGAGCGGGAAGGCGATCCGCTCCGCCAGGCGCGCGAATTCGGATGCGAACGTGTCGGCCGCGAGATCGGAGGGCGTGATATTGACCGACAGGCGCAGATCGTTCGGCCAGTGCGCTGCAAGCTCCATCGCCCGGGTTGCGACATGGCGCGAAAGATGCGCCGTATGATCCGCCTGCTCGGCAATTCCGAATAGGGTTTCCGCCCCGATCCGGCCCACCTGCGGATGCTGCCAGCGGGCCAGCGCCTCGGCCCCGATCAGCCTGCCGCCCTGCAAGGCGTATTGCGGCTGGAACAGCACCTCGATCTCGTTGCGGTCGATCGCGGCGAGAAGATCGCCTTCCAGCTGCCGGTACGAGCGCGACCCGGCCTTTCCGCCGGGCGCCGCCCACGCGATCCGCCGCCCGCCCGCGCCTTTCAGCCCGGCGGAGGTTTCCGCCAGCCGGTCGAGAATACGGTCCGCATCGTCTCCCTCGTTCACTCGCATCAGGCCGATCCTCGGCCACATGCGCAGGCTGGCGACGCCTTCGGGATGGGCGATCGGAGTGGCGATCGCATCGGCCAGCGCCTCGGCCAGCCATTGCCACCTCTCGCGGCTGAGTTCCTCGCGCGCGACGAGGAGGAAATTGCCGCCATTGAGCCGCGCGGCAAGCCAGGCGCTCGTCTCCAGTTCGTCGGCTGCGAAGGTGCGGATGCGGCGCGCGACTTCGATCAGGGCCTTGTCGCCTGCCTTTTCTCCGAAAGCGACATTGACCGTATCGATCCGGCCCAGCGTCACCAGCATGGCGTGCATGGGGCACGGCCCCGCCCCGCGCGGCCAGTCCGCCTGCCAGCGCCCGATCGCCATGCGCGCGGCGTGCATATCTGCCAGCCCGGTCAACGCATCGCGCGTATCGTCCATCACTTCGTCCACCAGCGACCCCATCGCGCCGCCTTATCGCGAGCGGGCAGCGGGAATGCCAGCGAATTGGCGCTGTTGCCAAACGGGACGCCCGGCCATAGGCACGGCGCGTCGCGGGCGATGCGGCGCATCTAGCAAGGGGGGTTGGCGATGAGCGACGAACCGCGTCTGGCATTGCTGGTATCGGACGGCGACCGGGCGCAGGATGCGGCCGACGAGGTGATCCGCGAGCTTGCCGACTGGGTGCCGCTGGAAGAGGCCGACATCGCCGTGATTCTGGGGGGCGACGGCTTCATGCTGCAAAGCCTCCACGCGATGCTCGATGCGGGCCGGACCATCCCGGCCTACGGCGTCAACCTGGGCACGGTCGGCTTTCTGATGAACCGCAACCGCCAGCCGGAAAAGCTGCTGCAGCGGATCGGCAAGGCCAAGCGGCTCGACATCCTGCCCATCGCGATGCAGGCCACCACGCAGGACGGCGAGGTGTACCGCTTCCATGCCATCAACGAAGTCTCGCTGCTGCGCGAGACGCGCCAGACCGCTAAGATCGAGGTGCAGGTGGACGGCAAGACGCGCATCAAGGAACTGGTGTGCGACGGGGTGCTGGTGGCGACGCCCGCCGGCTCCACCGCCTACAACCTGTCCGCCGACGGGCCGATCCTGCCGCTCGATTCGCAGCTGCTCGCCCTGACGCCCATTTCCGCCTTCCGGCCGCGACGCTGGAAAGGCGCGATCCTGCCCGATCGCTCGTGCATCACCTTCAAGGTCAACGAACCCGGCAAGCGTCCGGTCTCCGCCGTCGCCGACCAGCGGGAATTGCGCGACGTTGCCGAAGTCCAGCTGGATATCGCGCGCGACCATCCGCTCACCCTGCTGTTCGATCCAGGCCATTCGCTCGACGAGCGGATCGTCTCGGAACAGTTCGTATTCTGAAGGCGGTTTTTTGCGATTGCCCGCTTGCCAAACGCAAGTCCCGCCCATATAGGCGCACCCCTGCCGTACCGGCTGCTCCCCGATAGCTCAGCGGTAGAGTAGGTGACTGTTAATCACTTGGTCGTTGGTTCGAATCCAACTCGGGGAGCCACTCAATCCGCATCCATGGATCGGATGACCGGTCGCCGCGATATGCGGTTTCTCCTGGGATATATTTTCGATGGTCCTCCGGGTTTCGGGGCGGTTGTGGATGGCAATCGTCTTCGCTAAATGGGGCCGCGCCCTGCAAGGTGCATCGGATCGAGAGATGGGTCATGTCGGATAATAGCGAAAAGATGCTGCGTCATGAGCTGGCGAATACCCAGCAGGAAAACGCCGTTCTCAAGGGATTGGTGAAACGCGCGGCCGAGCAACTCGACGAGATCGTCGAGCAGGAATGCTCGCAGGAAGCCTCGGCGAAAGCGAAGAAGACCGCCGGCCGGTTGCATCAGGCGGCAAATTTCTGAACTATCCGCCGAGCCTGTGACGGCACGCGCGGTTCACGCCACCGACGCGCGACCTCAAAGTCCAAGCAGCAATCGCCCGCCGACCCATAGCGTCAGCGCGGCCGTGCCCCAGCGAATCCAGGTCTGCGGCAGATGGCGCAGCGCCAGCCAACTGCCGATCTGCCCGCCGATCGCAACCGCCACGATCAACGGCAACCCCAGATCGACCGCGGCGGCAAAGCGGCCTCCCCCGCCCTTGAGGATCTGCCCGGTCAACCCGAACAGCGAGTTCACCAGGATGAACAATGCCGCCGTCGCCGCGATGCCCCGCGCCGAGTTCCAGCGCACCAGATGCAGCAGGGGCGCGAGAAATATGCCGCCGCCGATGCCGACCAGCCCGGCTAGATAACCGAGCGGCGCGGCAATCAGCGGCGCAAACCGGGCCGCGCCGCTCGGTCGTTCGGGCGCGGCGCTGCCTCGCAAGGGCAACAGCATCGTGCCGCCCGTCAGCACGAGACTGGCGCCCAGAATGGTGAGGAAGGTGCCCTCGCCGATCGGCGTCAGTCCGCCCAGAAAGGCCGCCGGCGCCGCGATACCCGTCAGCAGGAGAGCGCCGCGCCACGGCGTCACACCCGCACGGGCGAAGCGGATCGTGCTGCCGGCAACGACCACGATGTTGCACGACAGCGCGATCAAGGGGAGGACGCGATAATCCACCCCCGCCAGCGCCAGCAGCGCATTATAGGTCGAGCCCCCGCCGAACCCGACGCTCGCATAAAGCAGCGCGGTGACGAAGAAACCGCCGATCAGCCACGCCATTCAGTGCCTTCCGCGATTCGCGCGCCGCCCCCTCAGGCCGTCGCGCCGATCGAGCCGTGGCAATGCTTGTACTTGTTGCCCGAACCGCACGGACAGGTCGCGTTGCGGCTGATTTCCATCCCGGCATAGGGATTGTCGGATACGCCGCCCGGGCTGGCCGCCGCGCGCGGACTGCCGGCGAGCGAGCCGAACAGATCCGCCCGCCGCTCCGACCCGTCGCCATCGTTCGAATCGTCGAAACCGGTCAGCGGGTCGATATGCCCGGTGAGGAAATCGGGCAGATTGGGCAGGCTCGCCTGGCGCAGGGGCGCCGGTTCGGCCAGCTGGATGTTCAGCAGCTTGGCCGTCACCGTCTCGCGCAGATTCTCGATCATGCGTTCGAACAGGCTGAAGGCTTCCTGCTTGTATTCGTTGATCGGCTGCTTCTGCGCATGGGCGCGCAGCCATACGACCTGGCGCAGCGCGTCGAGCGTGGCGAGGTGATCCTTCCACTGCCCGTCGAGCTCCTGCAGCAGCAGGCTTTTCTCGATCCGCCGCCACATCGAGGGATCGGCCTTGGCGATCTTCTCGTCCATCCGCCGGTCCGCTTCGCTGCGGATGCGTTCTTCGACCAGTTCGGGCTCGACATGCTCTTCCTCGAGCCATTCCTCCATCGGCAGATCCATGCCCAGCACTTCGGACACGCGCTCTTTCAACTGGGCAATGTTCCACTGTTCGGGGTAGGAGCCAGGCGGGCAGGCTTCGCCGACCATCGCGTTGATCGCATCGTGGCGCATGTCGACCACGACCTCGTCGACCGTCTCGCTATCCATGATCTCGGCGCGCTGGTCGTAGATGACCTTGCGCTGGTCGTTCATGACGTCGTCGTATTCGACGACCTGCTTGCGCATTTCGTAATTGCGCGCCTCGACCTTCTTCTGCGCGGTCTCGATGGCTTTCGACAGCCATTTGGAGCCGATCGCCTCGCCATCCTCGAGGTTGGAATTCATCATGCGCGAGAACAGCGTGTCCGGCCCGAAGATGCGCAGCAGATCGTCTTCGAGGCAGAGGTAGAACCGGCTGAGGCCCGGGTCGCCCTGCCGGCCAGAACGGCCGCGCAGCTGATTGTCGATCCGGCGGCTTTCGTGCCGTTCGGTGCCGAGCACGAACAGGCCGCCCGCCTCCAGCACGCGCTGCTTCTCGTCCTTGATCTCCTGCTTCAGCCGTTCGATCGCGGCATCACGCTCCGCGCCTTCGGGCATGTCGGCCAGTTCGTCGCCCGTGCGGAATTCGAGGTTGCCGCCAAGCTGGATGTCGGTCCCGCGGCCGGCCATGTTGGTGGCGATGGTCACCGCGCCGATGCGGCCCGCCTGCGCCACGATATGCGCCTCGCGCTCGTGCTGGCGGGCGTTGAGAACCTCGTGCTTGACGCCTTCCTTGTCGAGGAAACTGCTGAGCAGTTCGCTCTTCTCGATCGAGACCGTGCCGACGAGGACCGGCTGGCCCTTCTCGTTCTTCTCGCGGATGGCCTTGGCGATGGCCTGGAACTTGTCGGCGGTGTTCTTGTAGAACTCGTCTTCCTCGTCGATCCGCTGGACCGGCACGTTGGTCGGGATCTCGACCACGTTCATCTTGTAGATGTCCCAGAATTCCGATGCTTCGGTGGCGGCGGTGCCGGTCATGCCCGACAGCTTGGGATACATGCGGAAATAGTTCTGGAAGGTGATCGAGGCGAGCGTCTGGTTCTCCGGCTCGATCTTGACGCCTTCCTTGGCCTCGACCGCCTGGTGCAGGCCGTTCGACCAGCGGCGCCCGTCCATCATGCGGCCGGTGAACTCGTCGATGATGACGACCTTGTCGTCCTTGACGATGTAGTCGGTATCCTTTTTGAACATCATGTTGGCGCGCAGCGCCTGGTCGAGGTGGTGGACGACCTGCGTGTTCTCGACATCGTAGAGATTGTCGGTTTCGAGCAGGCCGGCATCCTTCAGCCGTTCCTCGATCGCGTCGGTGCCCTCTTCGGTCCAGCTGATCTGTTTGGTCTTCTCGTCGGCATCGTACCACGCATCCTCGATCGTCTTCACGATCCCGTCGATCGAGACGTACATCTCGGACTTGTCCTCGGTCGGGCCGGAAATGATCAGCGGGGTGCGCGCCTCGTCGATCAGGATCGAATCGACCTCGTCGACGATCGCGTAGTTGAAGGGACGCTGCACCATCTGGCTGCGCTCGTGCTTCATGTTGTCGCGCAGATAGTCGAAGCCGAACTCGTTATTGGTGCCGTAGGTAATGTCGGCGCCGTAGGATTCGCGGCGGCTGAACTCGTCGAGGTTCGGCACGATCACGCCGATCGTCAGGCCGAGGAACTGGTGCAGGCGGCCCATCCATTCGGCATCGCGGCTGGCGAGATAGTCGTTCACGGTCACGACGTGGACGCCCTTGCCCTCGATCGCGTTGAGATATGTGGCGAGCGTCGCGACCAGCGTCTTGCCCTCGCCCGTGCGCATCTCGGCGATCTCGCCCCGGTGGAGCACGATGCCGCCGATCATCTGCACATCGAAATGGCGCATGCCGAGCACGCGAACCGACGCCTCGCGCACGGTGGCGAAGGCTTCGGGCAGGATATCGTCGAGCGTCTTGCCCTGTTCGAGCTGCTGGCGGAACTTGTCCGTCTGGGCGCGCAGCTCCTCGTCGGAGAACGCCTGCATCTGCGGTTCGAGCGCGTTGATCTGGTCGACGATCTTGTGGAGCGACTTGACGTAGCGATCGTTCGAAGAACCGAACATGGCCTTCATTACGGCATTGAACATGGTGATCTGACCTTGCCGGACAGCGCGCGAAACCGCGACTTGCCCCGAGAGAATGAGAGAGTGAAACGGCGGAACCCCCGGAAGAAACCGGGGGGCTGCACGGATCGCGCGCTATTCGAGCGCGCGATCGGGGCCGAACTGGACCGTCGGCAGATAGATAACGACCGGTTGCGAGGCGCACGGCGTGACCGGCTGCCCCCCGCTCCGCTGCGCCCGCTGGCGCCGCGCACAGGCCGTGCCTGACATCTTGGTCGGCTGTTCGCCCTCTGCCGGACGCTGGACCTCGACATTCGCCGCATTGCCCACCGCCGCCTGTGCCGGCGCGTAGAACGCGGCGAAACCGGTGATCAGGGCAAGAAAGGCGAGAAGCTGTCGCATGGGTTCGTTCACGTAGCGCGGTTCGTCGGAAAATTCCAGCGCACAATAGCGCGAGAACCTTTCGGCAAGATTTAGACGCCGTATTCTTGTCCGGAGGACAACATAGTCTTCTCTCGACCCAAGCATCTTGCAACTTGCGGCACCTTCGGCGCACATGCCGCGATATGGACCTGCCCCCCTCGCCCCTCGCCCGCCAGTTTCCTGACTGCCCCGCCATTCCCGGCGTGACCTTGCGCATTGCGCGGGCGGGCTACAAGAACTGGGACCGGGCCGACCTGACCTTCGCCGAACTGGCCGAGGGGACGGCGGTCGCCGGCGTCTTCACCACGAGCGCCTGCGCCTCGAGCGAGGTCGAACTGGGGCGCGAACAGGTGAAGCTCGGGCGGGCGCGGGCGCTGATCGTCAATGCCGGCAATTCCAACGCCTTCACCGGGCTTCGCGGGCGCGAGGCGGTCGAACAGATCATGGCGCGGGTCGCCGAGGCGCTGGCCTGCGATCCCAGCGACGTGTTCGTCTCCTCCACCGGCGTGATCGGCGTCCCCCTGCCCAAGGACAAAGCGCGAGCCGGCATCGCCGCGGCGCTGGACGCCATGCCATGCGACTTCCGCGCCGCGACCGATGCCATCGGCACGACCGACACGTTCGCCAAGGGTGCCGCCGCCTCGGCCATGCTCGGCGCCCAGCGGACCGAACTGGTCGGCATCGTCAAGGGCAGTGGCATGATCGCGCCCGACATGGCGACGATGCTCGGCTATATCTTCACCGATGCCGCGATCGAACCGGCCTTGCTGCAGGAGATGCTCGAACGGGCGAACGCCGAGACGTTCTCGTGCATCACGGTCGACGGCGATACCTCGACCAGCGACACGGTGCTCGCCTTCGCCACGGGCCGGGCGGCGAACCCGCCCCTTGTCGCGTGGGACGATGCCGGGGCGGACGCCTTCTATGCCGCGCTGCTGTCTGTTTGCCGCGATCTCGCGCAACTGGTCGTGCGCGACGGTGAAGGCGCGTCGAAATTCATCACGATCGACGTGACGGGCGCCGAGAGCGATGCCAGCGCCCGCCGGATCGCGCTCGCCATCGGCAATTCCCCGCTAGTGAAGACCGCGATTGCCGGCGGCGATGCGAATTGGGGGCGGGTCGTCATGGCGGTAGGCAAGGCGGGCGAACCGGCGGACCGGGACCGCCTCTCGATCGGCTTCGGCGGCATCTGGGCTGCGCGCGACGGGCAGCCGCTGGCCGATTACGACGAGGCGCCGGTTGCCGCGCACCTCGCTGGCGAGGAGGTGACCGTCGAGGTCGATCTCGGCCTTGGCGAAGGGCGCGCGAGGGTGTGGACCTGTGATCTCACCCACGGCTATATCGACATCAACGCGGATTACCGCTCGTGAGCCATCGGCAGGCCAGGGGTGAGCGGACGCTGGACGAGGCCGTCCTGACGCTGATGCGAAGGGCAAGCGAGACGGCGATCCTGCCGCATTACCGCACCCTCGTTCCGGACCAGATAACCGACAAGGCCAGCGACGATGTCGTCACCGTGGCCGATCATGCATCCGAAGCGATCCTGACCGAAGGGCTGGCGAGCCTCGAACCCGGCATCGCCATCGTGGGCGAGGAAGCCGCCTTCGCCGACGAGGCCGTGCTGGAGGGCTTGAAAGGCGATTGCTGGATCGTCGATCCGCTCGACGGAACGAACAATTTCGCCCGCGGCAAACCGCCCTTCGGCATCCTGATCGCGCGGGCCAGCGGCGGCATCGCGCGTTCGGGCTGGATCTACGACTGCCTGACCGGGCGGTTCTTCTCGGTGCACGAGGGCGGCGGTGCCTTCATCGACGGCGAGCGGATACAGGCGCGCGAAAGCGGCGAGACCCCGCCCGTCGCCGCGATCTCGCTGGTCTTCATGCACGATGCGCAGCGCGAGGCGGTGAAGGCGCAGGTCGCCCCGCATTACCGGCTGGTCGACATTCCGCGCTGCGCGGCCGAGCAATATCCCCGGCTGGCGCTGGGTATCAACGATGTCTCGATCTTCCAGCGCACGCTCGCCTGGGATCACGCGGCGGGCGCGCTGTGGCTGAACGAGGCGGGCGGCAAGGTCGCCCGGCCCGACGGGTCACCCTATCGCGTGGACGACGGGCGGACCGGCATGCTCGGCGCGGCGAGCCCACGCCTGTGGGCCGATCTCGCCCGGCGTTGCGGCGATTTGTCTTAAAGGTTGCTTTCGAGCCATTGCTTGAGCTGGCCCTTGGGCGCCGCACCGCGCATCTGCGCCGCCGGTTCGCCGTTCTTGAACAGCACGAGGTAGGGGATCGACTGCACGCCCATCTGGCCGGGCACGCCGGTGTTCTCCATGATGTCCATCTTGGCGATCGTCACCTTTTCCTTCATCTCGTCGCTCAATTCCTCCAGCGCGGGCGCGATCATCTTGCACGGCCCGCACCATTCCGCCCAGAAATCGACCAGAACGGGTTTGTCGCTTTCGAGGACGTCGGACTGGAAGCCGGCGTCGGTTACGGTGATGGTGGCCATGTGGTTCTCCTGAAATTCGCTTGTCTTGCCGCAAGGTGGCGATGCGGCTGCGATTACTCAACGGGCGGCAGGGCAAAGCTTTCCTGCCGGGCCGGAAACGCCGCTTTGTACGGGGCGAGCGTTTCTGCCGGAAGCACGATCAGCTGCGGGGTCTGGGTGTAAAGCACGGCCGCCGACACCGCGCGGCCAGGATGGATCGCCTCCAGCGCGGCGACATAGGCGGCCATCTGGCGCAAGGTCGCCTCGGGTACCGCGTCGAGCGTGGTCGGCGGGCGGCGCGCGGTCTTGAAATCGACGACGGTAATCGCATCCTCGCGCACCAGCAGCCGGTCGGCCGTGCCCATGACCACCTGCCCCTCCACCGTGGCGGCGAGCGGAATTTCCGCCAGCGCATCGGGCGAGAAGATGTCGGCGAATTCCGGCGTGTCCAGAACCCTGAGCGCACTGTCGAGCAGTTCAGCGCGCGTGTCTGCCGGCAGATCGGCGCCGCGCCGTGCCAGCCATGCTTCGGCTTTCTCGCGGCGCGCCGCTGGCGGGACATTCGGCAACCGTTCGAGCAGCGCGTGGATCAGCGTCCCGCGCCGGGCGGCGACTGCCGTGGCTTCGGGAGGTAGCGGCGGGTCACTCCCTTCCACCTCACCCAGCCCGGAAGGCGAGAGCGGGCGCGGCGGACGCGGTTCGGGGCCGACCGGGCGCAGCGCCCAATCGGGCAATTCCCGCGCGGTTCCGCCACGATCTTCCGCCGGCGGCAATGCGACATCGGCCAGCGCGCCGAATTCCCAGCGCGCACCCCAGATATCGTCTTCCAGCGCGTCGTCGTCGAACAGCGGTTTCAGCCGGGCATACCAGCTATCCGCATGCGGCCCGGCCTTGGCATCACGCGGGCCGAGCGAGCCGGTGATGAACAGCGCTTCCTCCGCCCGCGTCATCGCGACGTAAAGCAAGCGCCAATGCTCTTCCAGTTCGGCTTTCGCGGCCTCTTCATCGGCAGACGCCAGCGGGCCGACCTTCTCTTCCTTGCGCACGCCGGGGATCGGAACCGGGTAATTGCGTTCGTCACCGATCCGCCGGTCGATCAGTTCGAGTTCGCCGGGCTTGTCCGGCGCGATGGCGGCGTCTGCGAGTATGACGATGGGCGCTTGCAACCCTTTCGAGCCATGCACGGTCATCACCCGCACCTGATCGCCGCTTTCGCCCGCCTCGCGCTTCACCTCGCCCTCGCCCGCATCGAACCAGCGGATGAAGCCTTGCAGGCTGGGAATATGCGCGGCGGCATAGGCATGTGCGGAATTGAGCAGTTCGTCGATCGGATCGTTGGCCTCGCGCCCCAGCCGCGCGACCAGCCTGCGGCGCCCGTCCATCGGACCGACGAGGATATAATGCAGGAGCTGCTGCGGACTGTCGAAATCCGCGCGGCGCAGAATTTCGCGCAAGGTTTCCAGTGTGCGCAGCACCAGCGGATGATAGCTCCGGCGCAGATGGTCCCACAGCCGCAGTTTCGCGTCGCGATAGGCGTGTTCGAGCAGCTCCTCCTGGCTCCACCCGATCAACGGCGAGACGAGCAGCGCGGCGAGCGTCAGATCGTCGAGCGGCTGGGCGGCGAACCGCAAGGCCGCCATCAGATCCTTCACCGCCAGCGGATTGCCGAGCCGCAGCCGGTCGATCCCGGCCACCGGCACGCCGTGGCGATGCAGCCGCGCGACGATCAGCGCAGCGAGATCGCGGCGCTTGCGCACGAGAATCATCACGTCGCCCGGCCCCGCGCGGCGCGGCTTGTCGCCCTTCACCAGCGGAAAGCCCGGCCCGCCCGGCTCCATCCAGCGGCGGATCTGACGCGCGATCCGGTCGGCCAGCTTGCGGTCGTGCTTGCCCAGCCACGTCTCGTCCGCCGTGCCGTCTTCCATTCCGCTATCGGCATGGATCACGTGCCACAGCGCGACGAGACCCGGACGGTCCTGCCCCTCATGCGGCTCCGCCTCGCGGTCGAGCCCCATCTTCGAAGAACCGATCGCGCCGATCGCCCGGTCAACGAAACTCAGCACATTCTCGGCCGTGCGGAAACTCTGGCCGAGGCCGTATTCCTGCAGATAACGCGGCCTCGGCCCGCCGCGCATCTCGCCTGCGGCATCGGCGGTCTGGCGCATCCGTTCGGCCACCCGGTCGCGCGCCTCGCTGAAATTGCGCGGGGATGTGCCCTGAAAGCCGAAGATCGCCTGCTTGAAATCCCCGACCGTAAAGATCGTGCGCACCCGGTCGCCCTGCGCGCCCTCGCCGCTGAAGAAATCGTCGGTCAGCGCGTCGATGATCTGCCATTGCGCACGGTTGGTATCCTGCGCCTCGTCGACGAGGATGTGATCGAAGCTGCGGTCGAGCTTGTAGCGGATCCAGTCGGCCATCGCCGTGTCGGACAGCAGGTGCGCCGCGCGGGCGATGAGGTCGTCGAAATCGACCAGCCCCTCGCGCGCCTTGGCCTCCTGCCACGCCAGCGCGAAGGTCCGCCCCGCCTCCAGCTGGGGCGCGAGAAAGGCGACGAGGTCGAGCAATGCGCGCCGTTCCTGCACCCCGCGGACGGCGCCGGCGATGATGTCCTGCTTGGCCCGCAGGTCGGGATCGTTCTTTTCCGCGCCTTTCATCTGGCGTGGATCGCCGTCCTTCTTCAGCAACGTGTCGTAGAAACCGTCCAGCGCCTCAAGGCGGCTCGCTGCATCCAGCCCGATCCAGCGCGGCACGAAATCGCGCACAGCGTCGGCGATCTGCGCTTTCCAGCCCTCGGTCGCCTGCAGGCAGGCGCGCAGGGTATCGATCGGAAACACATCGTCGCCGCACGCCTCGGCCACCCACGCCTCCCCCGCATCGGAGGGAACGCCGAGCAGGCGGCGCACCGGCAGTTCAAGCGCGCCCTGCCAGTCGGGCCGGTACCACAGGTCGAGATAGCCGGCGCAGCGCATCAGCCAGCCGCGCACCGCGTCGGCCCCTTTGCGCCGGCTCATCTCGGCGACGGCTTCGCGGAAGTCGCCGCGACGCTCGTCGGCGAGCAGTTCGGCAAGCACATCGCGGCTCAGCAGGTCGCGTTCGCGGTCGTCCATCGGCTGGCTGCCGGGCAGGATCTGCGCCTCGGCCGGGAACGCGGCGAGGAGGTATTGCGCGAAGGCGTGAATCGTATCGATCCGCAGCCCGCCGCCGGGGCAATCGAGCACGCGGGCGAACAGCGAGCGGGCGCGAGCCAGCGTATCGGGATCGATCGCCGCGCCCAGATGGCTCAGTTCGGTCGCCAGAACCTCGTCCTTCAGCCGCACCCAGCGGGCCAGAACCTCGCCCACGCGTACCGCCATTTCCGCAGCGCCGGCCTTCGTGAAGGTGAGGCAGAGGATTTGCGACGGGTCCGCGCCCGGTTCCAGCAGCAGCCGCAGCACGCGCGCCGAAAGCACCTGCGTCTTGCCCGTCCCCGCGCTGGCCGACAGCCATACGCTTTCGCGCGGGTCGACCGCGTCGCGCTGGTGCCCGGCGAGGGGATGGACCGCCCCGCTCACAGCGCGTCTTCCTCGACGTCCATGTGCGGCAGCCACTCGTCGAGCCGCATGAGCTGGTCGTAGGTGCCATAATCCGGCAGGTCGGGATTGAGGCGGGCGGTGAACGGCTCGCTGCCGGTGATCCAGGTGGCGATGGCGCCGGTGAGGTAGTCTTCTGTCGCGGGCAGGAACTCTTCAAGCTCGACGCCCCGCTCGCGCGAGCTACGCTTGATTGGGGAAGAAACGACACCGAACTCGTCGCCCCGCCCCTTGGCGAGCGACCAGTATTCGAACGCGGTCGGCGCGCCGGAAACCTCCTTGAACCCACCCGCCCGCGCGATCATCCCAAGCAGGCCGAGTTGCAGCGCGAACCCTTCCTCGACCATGCTGGCCGACGGGGCGCTTCCGGTCTTGTAATCGACGATGGCGAGTTCGCCGTTCGGCAGCCGGTCGATTCGGTCGGTCCGGCCATGCACGCGCACGCCGCCCACCTCCATTCCGCCGGTCGCCTCGACGCAGGCGACCTCGCGGCCGGGCGGCGCGTTCTCCACCTCGTCCGCCACCCAGTCGAGCGCGCATTCGAGCCGCGGCTGCCACAGCCCGCGCATCAGCGGATGGATGTTCCGCTCTTCGAACACCCGCGCCATCGTCGCGTGCAGATCGGCGGGTTTGCCTGCAATCCGGTCTTCGTGCCAACGCTGAAGGATCTCATGCGCCACCTCGCCCTGCCACGCGGCGGAGGGGTCGGCATCGAGCGAGTCGAGATCGCTCAGCCGCAGGATGCGCTGGGCGTAGAACTGGTAGGGATCGCCGCGCAGCCGGTCGAGCGCGGTGGCGGAAATGTCGACCTTGCGCTGCTCGGGCGAAGGCATCGGGCGCGGCCGGGGATAAGCGGGCACCTCGGCCATTCGCGTCATTGCCCGCGCCCATTCGACCGCCTCGATTTCCTCGTGCCGGGCGAGTAGATCGCCGAGCAGAGCCTGCACCCGCAGCAGGAAGCGCGAGGGGATCGCCGGCGCGCCATCGTCGCGCGCCGCGCGGCTGAGCACGACTTCCGGCGCACCCAGGGCGCCGGCAAGATCATGCGCCGAGAGGCCGATGCGAAAGTCCGTACCCGGCACGCCGAGCGCCCGCAACACTGGCGGCGCCAGCAGTGCATCGACCCCGCTGCGCGCCGGCCACACGCCTTCGTTGAGGCCGGCGCAGATGGCGAGATCGGCGCGGTTCATCCGGCTTTCCAGCAGGCCCAACACCTGCACCCGCCCATGCCCGCCATAGGGCGGCCGCACCGCAACCTCCTCCATCGCATCGCGCAGCACGTCGGCAATGTCGCGCGGCGACAGGGCGAAGGCAGCATCGCGGGCGTGCAGACGCAGATCCTCGACGAAGGCGGCGAGCGAGCGGCCATCCTCGCGCGCCCAGATCCGCTCGCCGCACAGGGCTTCGCAAGTGGCAGCCACGGCGTCGATCATGGCGGCGAGATCGGCGCTGCCAGCATCGCCATTGGCCAGCAACGGTTCGAGCGCGGCTTCGGCCGCCTCCCACCACGCGCCGAGCGGATCGTCGGCATCCTTGCGCAAGCCTGCGACCGTTTCCGCGACCGGGCCGAGGCCGGATCGCAGCCGGGGGCCGCGCAAGGCCCGCTCGACCCGGCGAAGCTGCGTGAGCCAGCGCCCGCGCTCCATCCCGCCATCGACCAGCGGATGGCCGAGCAGTGCCATCAGCGAGACCGCCGGGGCATCCTGTGCCAGAACCTCCGCCGCCAGCAGGAAGGCCCGCCCCGCCGCCGTATGCGACAGCGGCCGCCCCGCCGAATCGTCCGCCTCGATGTTCCAGCGGGCGAGATGATGAATCACCCGCCGCGCCAACCCGCGATCGGGCGTGACCACCGCAACGCGCTTTTCCGGCTCGTCCAGTGCCTGCCGCACCAGCAGGGCGATGGCCTGCGCTTCTTCTTCGGGATTGGCGCATTGCATGATCCGCACGCCTGCCAGCCGTCGTTTTTCGGGAGGTAGCGTGACCCAGTTCCGGCTCGCCTCGGGCGGCAGGAAGAGCGCGCCGATCGCGTGGCTGCGCTCGGGCGGCGCGGCGGTCATCCCCCGGCGGTGCCACGGCTGCACCTCCTCGCGCGCCACACCCATGCGGTTGAGCAGCAGCTTCATGTGATATTGCGGGTGAGTCACGGCATCGCCGCGCGCAAACGGCGTGTCGCCCGGCTCGGGTGCGTTACCGGCTCGGCCGAGTTCGTCCCAAACCTCTGCATCCAGCGTCAGGTCGAAATCGGGCAGGATCAACGCGCCGCGATTCAATTCGCTGACCACGCGCAGCATCCGGGCGAGCGCTGGGGCCGCGCTGGTCACACCGGCGGCGACGATGGGCGTCGCGGGCGGCACGGCGCGCCAGCGGTTCGCCGCCCGGTCGAACAGGCGGTTGCGGCGGGCGGCGGCGTCGAGCATGCCTTCGCCTTGCAGGAAGGCCAGCCAGCGCGCCTGCACCCGCGCGAACATCTGCAACGAGGCGCGCCAGTGTTCCGACAGGTCACCGATAAGCTGGAGGACATCATCGCCGAGCAATTCCTCCGGTCCGATATCCTCGATTAGCAGGCGATCCATCGTCGCGCCGGTTTCGCGCGCGAGGCGCAGCAGCGTCGCCCCCTTTGGCGCGTCGTCCCCCATCTCCTCCGCGATCAGGCGGGCGAGCGCGAACAGGCGGCGGCGCGGATCGACGGCGGGCGGAATATCGTCCTCCCCCAGTGGATCGAGCAGGGTGCCCAGCGCCTCGTCGAGATCGAGGTCGCCCATTACCGCCATGCGCGGCATCAACAGGCCCGCCTGCCCCGTCTCGCCGGCATGACGGATGAAGGCTTCGGCGACTGTCCGGCGGGCCCGGCTGCTCGGCAGCAGCAGGGTGAGCCGCGCGAGACCGAAGCCGGGTTCGGCATAGCGGGGTACCAGTCCGGCAACCAGCGCGTCGGCAAAGCCCCGGTGGGCGGCGATGGAGTAGACCTGCGGATGACACACCGCGCCGTCAGTCACCGCGAAGCGCCCTCTCCGTCGGCTGGATATGCTGCGGCGTGCCGACCTCGTACCATTCGCCGGTGAAGGCCGTGCCGAACAACCGCCCGCCAGCGATAGCCCGGTCCCACAGGATATTGGTCGAGAACTTGCCCTCGGGTGCGTCGCGCAGCAGGCGGTGCGACACGAGCTGGATGCCGGTATAGATGAACGGCGCGATCCGGCCGTCGAGCTTGCGTGACAGCCGCCCCGCGCCGTTCATGTAGAAATCGCCCGGCCCGCCGAAATTGTGCGCGCGGGCGTGGGGCACGACCAGCAGCAGCGCGTCCATCCGCTCCCCATCCCAGTGGCGCGAGAGATCGGCGAAGGCGTTGACCGGCCCGTCCAGCCAGACGCTGTCTGCGTTGCAGGCAAAGAACGGATCGGGCAGCAGGCCGGCGGAATTCGCGCGGACCATGCCGCCGCCGGTTTCGAGCAGTTCCGCGCGCTCGTCCGAAAAGACGATGCGCGGCGCAGTGCGCGGCTTGAGATGCGCCTCGACCGCGTCGGCAAGGTAATGCACGTTGACCACCGCCCGCGCCACGCCCGCATCGGCCATCCGGTCGAGCGCGCGGTCGATCAGCGACTTGCCCGCCACCCGCACGAGGGGCTTGGGCGTCGCGGCGGTGAGCGGGCGCATCCGCTTGCCAAGGCCGGCGGCCATGACCATCGCGGTATCCGAGACCAGCTCAGCCATCGGCGAACACCGACAGATCGCCGCGCACCTCGCGGATGGCGGCGGGCACGTTCGCATCGAACCATGCGGCGACCGGCGCCATCACGGCATGGGAAAGATCGCGTTCGAGATGGGTCCACACCCGCGGGATGAGGTCGAGATAGCGGTCCTTCCCGTCGCGCTTCGCCAGCCGGGTGAAGATGCCGACGATCTTCGCGTTGCGCTGCGCGCCCAGCCGTATGTAATCGTCTTCGAACGCCTCGCCGGGATCGGCGGCGGCGCGGTAACGGCACAGCATGTCATGCTCCAGCTGCGGGGCCACGTCGCGCCGGGCATCCTGCAGCAGGCTGACCAGATCGTAGGCCGGATGGCCGACCAGCGCGTCCTGAAAGTCGATCAGCCCCTGCGCCCCGCCAAACCTGCCGGGTTCGAGCAGCATGATGTTCTCCGCATGGTAATCGCGCAGCACCGTCACCCCGGGCCGCTGGCGCGCAAGCAACGGGGTTAGCACGGTGTCCCACGCCTCGCGCCAGCCGCTCTCGTCGACCTGCAATCCCGCGGCGGGGCAGAACCATTCGACGAACAGCCCCGCCTCGCGCTGATAGGTTGCAAGGTCGTAGGGCGGGAACGGACCTGCCGGTTCGCGGTGGAGCTGCACCAGGGTCTCGATCGCGCCGGAATAGATGTCGTGCGCCTCGCCCGGGTGATCGTCGAGCCATTCCTTGACCCGCACGTCGCCGAAATCCTCGGTCAGCACCCAGCCGGCTTCGGCGTCCTCGCGCAGGATCGCGGGCGCGCGCAGGCCATGCTGTGCCAGCCAGTGCGCCACGGCCAGGAACGGGCGCGGATTTTCGTGCGGCGGGGGCGCATGCATCAGCATCGCGCTACGCTCGCCGCGCTGCAGGCGGAAGTACCGGCGGAAGGACGCATCGCCGACCAGCGGGGCGATTTCCGCCCCCGCCCATTCGCTTCCGCCCAGAAATTCGTGAATGCCCTGCGGGAAAGTATCGCTCATGGCAGACGCCCTAGCCAATCGGCCCCCGGCTCGACAATCGCCCTGCGTCCTTCGCCCACGGTTTCCAGCCGGATCGAGAGGCAGCCGGCTTCCTGCGCGAAGCCGCCAGCATGGTCCGGCCATTCGGCGATCAGCGCCGCGCCCGCACGATATTCGTCCAGCCCGAGTTCCCCGACCTCCGCTTGCGTTTCCAGCCGGTAGAAATCCGCGTGCACCAGCGGCGGTTCGAGCGCATCGTAGGTTTCGATGATGGTGAAGGTCGGCGACGGGACTTCGCCGCGATGGCCGAGGGCGGCGATGACCGCGCGGGCCAGCGTCGTCTTGCCGGCGCCCAGCCCGCCCGACAATGCCACCACGTCGCCCGCGCGCAACTGCGCGGCGATCCGCCGCCCCAACGCGTCCATCGCGGCAAGATCGGGCAAGTCGCGGATCACGGCAGGAGAATGGTGACGGTCGTGCCGGACCCCCGCCCGCTCTGGATGTCGAAGCTTCCGCCGTGCGCTTCCACCATCTGCCGGGCGAGCGGGATGCCGAGGCCCTGCCGCCGTTCGATGCCCTTGCCATCGGCGCTCATGCGGATACCTTCGAGGGCGCGGGCCAGTTCATGCTGCGACATGCCCTTGCCATTGTCGGAAATCACCAGTCGGTTCTGCCCGCGATGCTTGGCGATATCGATGACGATCCGCCCGCCCTCGTCGGTATTGGCGACCGCATTGTCGAGCATGTGACCGATCGCGCGCCGCAATTGCTGTTCGTCGGCGTGGATCTGCTTCCCGTTATTGCCCTTGAGGTCGAGCTGCAGGCCCTTGTTCTCGATCTCGTGCTCGCGCTCGCGCACGATTTCGGAGACGAATTCGAGCAGGTCGATGCTGGTCGTGCGCAGCGGCATCAACCCTGCCTCGGATTGCGAGAGGTCGAGCACGTTTTCCACCTGCTCGGTCAGCTTGCGGACCGATTGCGAGATCGCCTCGACATATTCCCTTGCCTGCGGCCCCAGATCGCCCGCGACGCCGCCGGCGAGCAGTTCGGCGAAGCCGCCGATGGAGGTCAGCGGCGTGCGGAATTCGTAGGACATGTTGGCGAGGAACCGGGTCATCACCGCGTCCGCCTCTTCCAGCGCGCGGTTGCGTTCGCGCAACGCCTCTTCGGCCTGCTGCGACGCGGTCACGTCCAGCACGGTGAGCAGGCCGTTCCCGTCCGGCAGGGGAACGCCCGCGAAATCGAGCGTGCGCCCGTCGGCCAGTTCGACCCGCCCGTCCCGCTTCCGGCGATCGAGCGTGGCCGAACGCACGACCGTGTTGACCGTGCTGATCGTCCTGGGATCGGCAAGGTTCTTCTCGATCGCCTTGAGCAGATCCTCTGCCTGGGGATGCCCGTCCAGCGTTTCGGGATCGATGCCCCACGCACCGGGGAAGCCCCGGTTCCACAATTCGAGATGCCCGTCCGGCGCGAAGACTGCCAACGCCTCGAACAGGCTGTCGAACGTGGCGGTGCGGGTGCGCAGCAACGTGTCGCGCGTGGCCGACAGGGCGAGCTGCTCGGTCCGATCTTCCGCGATCAGCACGAGGCCGCCATCGGGCAGCGGCTGGGCGACGACGCGAAGATGGGTGCTGTCGGGCAGCGGCCAGTTGACTTCCTCGGGTTCG
Organism: uncultured Erythrobacter sp.; assembly: GCA_947501005.1. GTDB lineage: Bacteria > Pseudomonadota > Alphaproteobacteria > Sphingomonadales > Sphingomonadaceae > Qipengyuania. The sequence continues at coordinate 1,597,674 of CANMTU010000001.1, forward strand.
TCCGCGGTGAACCAGCCGGCGAGTTCCTTGCGCCACGAAGGAAAATCGCGGACCTCGGGGATGCGGCCGTTTTCCCGCGCGATCATCAGCATCTGCTCGAAGCTGCTGCGCTCGTTCACCATGCCGGGCGGCAGGGCGAACACGCGGTGGAACGGCTGGTTGGCGAAGGTCATCCGGCGCTGCGAATCGAATTGCGCGACGCCGATCGAAAGCTGGTCGAGCATCGAGCGCTGGGCCTCGCGGAAGGCGCGGAATTCGCGGGCCTGTTCTTCCATCTCCTCGATGTCGACGGCGTAGCCCGCGATTCCCTCGCCCGAGAGCGGGAGGTCGGTCACGCGGATCGCGCGGCGGGCATTGTCGATCGTGGCGGAGACGATCCGTTCGATCGGCTGGCGGCGATCGGCCGCCTGCTGCGCGACCTGCGCCGCGGTGCGCCCGCCCACCGTCTCGACCAGTTCGACCTGATCGGCGATCACCTGATCGGCGCTGCCCGCGCCGACCGCGGCGACATAGGCCTTGTTGACCAGCCGCAACTGCATGTCAGCGCCGCGAAACCACATCGGCATCGGCGCCGCCTCGATCAGCCCGACGAGCGCCCCGAAATCGTCCTGCGCGCGTGCAGCTTCCTCGCGCAGCTGGGCCAGTTCGTCTTCGGTTTCGGTGAAGTCGAAGACCCAGATCAGCGCCGCCCCGCTGGGTGAGACCGACGGGTCTGCCAGCGCCCCGCGCAGCGCCAGCGTCTTGCGCGAAGTCGGCGGGCGCAACGCGAGGCGAAAGGGTTTGGCGCTCTTCTGGGTACGGCGGACATGGGCGCTCAGTTCATCGACCTGATCTTCCGACAGGCCTTCGCCCCCGCGCCCGGCAAGCTCGCTGAGATAATCCGGCACCTTGGCCAGACCGATCCAGCGCGCGAGCCGGTCGGGCGCCTCGATCCGCCCATCCGCCCGCACGAGAAGGGGGATCGCCGGCGCCTCTTCCATCATGCGGGTCAGCCGACGCGCAACCTTGCGATGCGCGTCGGCCGAACGCACCTGATTGCTGGCGCGAAGCATGAACCAGATTGCCGCGCCCGACCACAAGGCCAGGATCACGCCGACCAGAGCCAGGAAAGAGGCCGAGACTTCCATCGGGTCTACCCGCTATTCGCCCCCGGCCGCCGGTGCAACGGAAACCGAGGCGCGATCAGTAGCGGTAGTGTTCGGGCTTGAACGGGCCTTCGACCGGCACGCCGATGTAATCCGCCTGGCTCTTGCTGAGCGTGGTCAGCTTCACGCCAAGCTTGTCGAGATGCAGCGCAGCCACCTTCTCATCGAGCTTCTTGGGCAGGACGTAGACGTCGTTCTGGTACCCGTCGGTGTTTTCCCACAATTCGATCTGCGCCAGCACCTGGTTGGTGAACGAGCAGCTCATCACGAAGCTAGGGTGCCCAGTGGCGCAGGCGAGGTTCACCAGCCGGCCCTTGGCCAGCACGATGATCTCCTTGCCGTCGGGGAATTTCACGAGGTCCGTGCCGGGCTTCAGCTCGGTCCACTCGTAGTTCGAGAGGGCGCCGATCTGGATCTCGCTGTCGAAGTGGCCGATATTGCAGACGATGCTCATCGGCTTCATCGCCTTCATGTGCTCGGCGGTGATGACGTCTTCATTGCCGGTGGTGGTGACGAAGATGTCGGCGCGCTTCACGCCGTCTTCCATGGTCACGACCTCGTAGCCTTCCATCGCCGCCTGCAAGGCGCAGATCGGATCGATTTCGGTCACCAGCACGCGCGCGCCGCCATTGCGCAGCGACTGCGCACTACCCTTGCCGACATCGCCATATCCGGCAACCAATGCGACCTTGCCCGACAGCATCACGTCGGTCGCGCGGCGGATCGCGTCGACCAGCGATTCGCGGCAACCGTAGAGATTGTCGAACTTCGACTTGGTCACGCTGTCGTTCACATTGATCGCGGGGAACGGCAGCTTGCCCTGCTTGGCGAGGTGATACAGGCGGTGGACACCGGTGGTGGTCTCTTCCGAGACGCCCTTGATCGCCTTCACGCTCTTGGTGAGATAGCCGGGCTTGTCCTTCACGAACGCCTTCAGCGCGCGCTGGAATTCGATTTCCTCGGCGTTCTGCGGCTCGGGCAGTTCCTCGCCCGCTTCGATCCGCGCACCCCACAGTGCGAACATGGTGGCATCGCCGCCATCGTCGAGGATGAGGTTGGCCGTCCTGTCGGCGTCGTCGTCGCTCGACCAGTCGAAGATCTTGCCGACATAGTCCCAGTAATCCGCCAGGCTCTCGCCCTTGATCGCGAACACCGGGATATCCTGCGCGGCGATCGCGGCGGCGGCATGGTCCTGCGTCGAATAGATGTTGCAGGTCGCCCAGCGCACTTCGGCGCCCAGCGCGACGAGGGTTTCGATCAGCACCGCGGTCTGGATCGTCATGTGGAGCGAGCCGGTAATGCGCGCGCCCTTCAGGGGCTTGGCATCGCCATATTCCTCGCGCGTCGCCATGAGACCCGGCATTTCGGTCTCGGCAATCGCGATTTCGGCGCGGCCGTAACCGGCGAGCGAAAGATCCTTGACGACGTAATCGGTGAATTCAGCCACAGGCGGTCCTTGTCTTGTAAACGATGGCAGGCGCCGCCCGGTAGCAGGGGCGACACGAATATAGTGCCGCCCCTAGCTTCAGGCCGCCATAAGGGCAACCGCCGCTCTTACCCTTGCCCTGCGTTCCGCACGTGCCTCAGCGGCGCGCCCAGCGGCTGCCGACGAGCGGCCGCGGGCCGAGCAACTGGTCCGCCGCCTGTGTCAGAACAAGCGAATCCGCCGATTTCGAAAGGTCGCGCGCGACTTCCTTCAGCTCGGCGCAGGACAGCCACGGATGTCCCTGTCCGTATTCGTTCGCCATGCCGACGCTGATCCGGTCGAGCGCGCGCTTGGCCCCTTTCGCGCCGTGCTTGGCCACGAAGGTCTTCTCCAGCCGCCGGGCCGAGGCGTTGAGCGCCGGCAGATGGGCTGCAGTGAAGCTGCGGTAATTGTCCTGGAAATCGTCGCTCCCCATGCGGCAGCGCAGCGAGGTCACCATCAGCATGATGTCGAGCCGGCGAATGCGCTCGTCCTGCGTGAATTCGTTGCCCGAAGCGATCGTCGGCGTGCCGGCAAGCGTGGCGGCGGCGGCCAGCGCGGCCAGCGTTTTCCTGAATGTCATGTCCCTGTCTCCCGGTGAGAGCGTCCCTGCTCGTCGGGATGAGGTTTCGCCGAATCGGTTTACGGATTTTTAAAGGCGCGCGGTAAACCGCGCTTAACCACGCCCCGGCCATTGCGCCGCCCGCCCGGAATCCTAGATGGACGGTGAACGATCATAAGGAGTTCACCCAATGACGATTTCCGTAGGCGACAGCCTTCCCGACGTAACCCTGGTCAAAGCCACCGCGGACGGGCCGGAAAAGGTCCAGTCGAAGGACTTTTTCGCCGGTCGCAAGGTCGCGCTGTTTTCCGTGCCCGGCGCCTTCACGCCGACCTGTTCGGCCCGCCACCTGCCCGGCTATGTCGAGAAGGCGGATGAGTTGAAGGCCAAGGGCGTGGACGAGATCGCCTGCACGGCGGTCAACGACGCTTTCGTCATGAACGCCTGGAAAAGTGCTAACAATGCCGACGCCATCACCATGCTGGCCGACGGAAACGGCGAATTCGCCGAAGCGGTCGGCCTGACGATGGATGGTTCGGGTTTCGGCCTCGGCAAGCGCGGGCAACGCTATTCCATGATCGTGGACGATGGCGTGGTGAAGGAAATCAATGTCGAGCAGCCGGGCGATTTCTCTGTCTCGAGCGCCGACCACATGCTCGAGCAGATGTAATACCCATTCGCCCCGCCCGCGCATCCGGCGCGTGGCGGGGCGTTGTATCTCTCCGGGGGCGGACCGCCCGGCCCGCCCTGCGGCGAAGCGATCAATAGCCCATCAGGCTGAGGACTTCCTTGCGGCTGCGCTCGTCCTCCCGGAACACGCCGCGCATTTCGCTGGTCACCATCGTGACGCCGGGCGTGCGCACGCCGCGCGCCGTCATGCAGGCATGGCTCGCCTCGATCACGACCGCGACGCCCTGCGGTTTGAGATAATCCCAGATGCATTGCGACACCTCGGCGGTGAGGCGTTCCTGCACCTGTAGGCGCCGGGCGAAGCCGTGAAGGACGCGCGCCAGTTTCGAGATCCCGACGACATGGTCGGTCGGCAGGTAGGCGATCGCCGCCTTGCCGATGATCGGCGCCATGTGATGCTCGCAATGGGACTGGAACGGAATGTCCTTCAACAGCACGATCTCGTCGTACCCGCCGACTTCCTCGAACACGCGGCGCAGGTGGATCGCCGGATCCTCGTCATATCCGAGGCAATATTCCTTCCATGCCCGGGCCACCCGGGCGGGCGTATCGAGCAGGCCCTCGCGCGTCGGATCGTCGCCCGCCCACTCGATCAGCGTACGCACCGCGTCCTGGACGTGTTGCGGTACCGGGGGTTTCCCCATCGGATCGTCTTCATCCGGCCCGACCAGACTGCTCATGCCAATTTCCTCCTCTTGAACCTGTCGCGAACCCGTTTGAGCCGGCTTCCTTCGCGGAACAGCCCGCCCCGGGCAAACGGTTCGAACATATCCTCTGGGTTTTCCGGGTCGAGCATCGCGCTTTCGGCGACGGTCTTCTCCATGTCGGTCAGTTCGGGCGGGATATAACGGATAAGGTTGCGCCCATTCTCGGTGATCGAGGCATGGATCAGCGCGGCCATCGAACCGTGCCGTTCGAGCATTTCGGGCATGACCCGTTCTTCCAGCCCCAGGTGTTCCGCCAGCAGGGAATGGCGGATCTCGGTGATCGCCGGCCCGGCATGGCCGTTGCCCTCGCGCGCGGTGTCGATGAAGACGTCGCACTCGCTGTCGAGGCCGAGCGAACGGTTGTTGATGTTCGCCGAACCGATCCGGAAAATCTCGTCGTCCACGATCATGATCTTGGCGTGGACGTAGATGTGGGTCGTATCACTGACCGGCGACCAGATCGAGAACCGGTCGTTCACATCCGCCTCCTCGATGGTGCGGACCAGTTCGGCGCGCGCATGGTCCATCGCCTGCATTTCCAGCCAGCCATCGGCATGGGCGGGATGGACGACGACGATCTCGGGGCAATCGGGCTGCTGGACCCGCTTCAGGATCGCTTCCGCGATCACGCGCGAGGCGAAATACTGGCTTTCGGCGTAGATGAATTTCTTCGCCCGCGCGATGTGTTCGACAAACAGGGTCTCGATTTCCCGGATCGCGTTCCAGTCGCGGAATTTCGCGGTGGTGCGCGCGATGCCGACCTCGACGTTCTCGAACGTGCACGGCAAGGCCTCGGGCCACAGGCTTTCCGACGGTTTGGGGATTTCGGGCAGCGGTTTGCCCCCCGCCCTGATCCAGCGGTTGGCGCCGAGTTCGGCCAACGCCTCGGCCACCTCGCCTTCCATCAGCATCGAGGCGTCGTGCCAGGGCATGTAGCTGCCGCCGCGCGGCAGAAGGCGATCCGCGTTTTCGGCCAGATGCTCGCGCGTGTCCCAGCGCTTGATCGTCATGTCGATCCCGCCGCACACCGCCAGACTGTTGTCGAGCACGGCGACTTTCTGGTGATGGCTGCACCCGGTGGGATGCGCGCTGTCGAACTTGAAATCGATCTGGCGATGGCGTGCCCAGCGCACCAGATCCCACCACATCGATCCGCGCATGATGAACTTGAAGACCCCGAAGCTCCATTTGAGGATGCGGATCTCGAGGTCGGGCCGGTTGCGCACAAGCCAGGAGAAGAAACTGCCGAGCCGTGCGGGATATTTGCCCGAAATTCCCCGCTCGTACCACCGCCGCCCGTTGTCGAGATGGATGCGGGTGTCGAAATCCCACCCGATCAGCAGGATGCGGCGCTTGGCGTTGAGCATGGCCGCCTGCATGACGCTGAAATAATTGGCGGCATCGATGATCACGGCTGCGCGCCGCACCCTGGCATACCGCCAGACGCTGGCCGAGACGCCCGTGTCCGCATCGTTCCGTGCGATCCCGGCCGCGTCGCGGTCAGGTTCGGTCTGCTTGATCGTATCCGGCAATCATTCCCCCTCGAGGTGCGGTCCTGCGCGATTCGTGACCCCTGCCCTGTGCCGCATGACGCGGTTCGCGAACAGGGCAGCGTTAGGCTTGTCCCGGACTTGTCGTTGCCACGGCGCATTCGCATATCGACAGGCGATGGAACAACACGAAATCAGCATCGAGGCAATGCAGCGCATGGCGCAGGCCGCGCTGGAGGGTTTGCCGGCGCAGTTCCGGGCGGATCTGGCGGATGTCGTCCTGCGGGTGACGGAGTTCGCGACCGAGGCGCAGTTGCGCTCCGTCGATCTTGCCGACAAGTGGCACTTGTCCGGCCTTTACGAGGGGCAGCCGCTTCCCGACCAGTCGATCTGGGAAAGCGCCCGGATGCCGCCGCGCATCTGGCTGTTCCGGCAACCCCTGCTGGCGGAATGGCGCGAGACCGGAGTGCGGATGGACGATCTCGTCCGCCACGTGGTGGTCCACGAAGCGGGCCATCATTTCGGCTTCAGCGACGACGACATGCATTGGTTGGAAGACCAGGCGGAATAACGGCCAGAATGAAAAAGCCCACCGCCCGGCAGGGGCAGTGGGCTTTGTGGCGCGCCCGGAAGGATTCGAACCTCCGACCACCTGATTCGTAGTCAGGTACTCTATCCAGCTGAGCTACGGGCGCGCTGGAGCGGCGCACATAGCAGGGCATCGCCCATTGGCAAGGCCTAATGCCCCGAAAAACATATCAGCCTTTCGACCAGCGCCCGATCGAGCGGCGGCTTGGGCAGCGCGCGCATGGTATCCGCATCGCACCAGGCTACCGCGCCGCCCTCGCGCGACTGCGGCTCGCCTTGCCAGCGCGTGCAACTGTAAAGAAGTATGACGACCGGGGTACGGTCCGGATCGTCTGCCAGTGCCGCGGCATGCAGGTCGCAAGCGTCGAGCCCGATGCCAAGTTCCTCCTCCGCTTCGCGCACCAGCGCCTGCCGCAGCGTTTCGCCCGGCTCGACCTTTCCGCCCGGAAATTCCCACAATCCGCCATGCTGCTTGCCCGCCGGCCGCCGGTGCATGAGCCACATCCCGCCAGCCCGGCGGAGGGCCAGGGCGACCACGGGCAACCATGTCGGAGAATTTTGCAATAGTTCGGCTCGCGGCAAGATTTCTTTAACCCCTGGCACTGTAACTAGAGGATGTCAGCCAGGACGGCGGGGGGACAACCAGTGGTCAAGTTTTTCGTAAGACTGAAAAACGACGATCACGGGGCAACTGCGATCGAATATGGGCTGATACTAGCTCTTATCTTTCTCGGAATGATGAGTGGCGTCAATGCATTCGCAGGTAGCTTTAACGCCATGTGGAATCTTGTTGGCGATACTTACGAGGAAGGTGTGGCAATGGAAAGACCGCCGACCGATTAGTAATTTATCAATCGGTTTGCGGAATAAGGGGAATGCTCGAGCCACCATCGGCCTGAGCCGGGACTGAAGACTGAACCAGGAGACACGATATGAAATTTCTCAAGCAGCTGCGTCGTAACGAAGAAGGCGCCACCGCTATCGAATACGGCCTGATTGCCGCCCTTATCGCCGTTGCCGCGATCACCGCGATGCAGGGCCTCGGCGGCGAACTCTCCGACACCTTCGCTGCGGTCGACGGTGAACTCAACACGGCGAACAGCGCCACTGCTCCTGCCGTCGGTCCCGACTGATTTGAGCTTGGGTTATTGGAGGCGGCGGGAGCGATCCCGCCGCCTTTTTCGTATGTGCGACGTAAGCGCGTCTTACCTCCCGCGCACCACGATCTTCACCTTCTGCCCGGCCTGCAACTGGTCGTTCGCGCCCAGCGCGTTGAGCACGCGGAAGCGTTCTTCCTGCATATCCGAATAAGCCATCTTGGCGGCGAGCGAGCGGACCGTATCGCCGCGTTGCACGGTGACCACGTCGATCATACGCGGGATGACGTTGCCCGCCTCCTGCGCCGAGATCTTGCGCATCGATCCGAACATCTGGTTGAACGTGCCCGCCCGGCCCTGGGGCGTGATCGCGAGGAAGTGGTAGGCCCGGTCGCGCGCGAACTCGTAGGCGAACACCGTCACGTCGACCGCGCCGTTGCCGGAATTCACCGTCGCGCTGCCATAGGCGGCCGGAATGCCATTGACCGTGGTGGTCTGGATCGCCTGCGGGGTAATGCGCTGCTGCTGGCTCAGGCCGGCGAACACGTTGCCGACATAGCTGCGCAGATCGCCGTTATACTGGCCGAGCGTCAATTGCGCCTGGCCGCCCTGGCCCTGCACCGTCACGGCGCGCGTGCCGTTGATCATGTAGAAGCCCTGCGGCGCGGTGAAGGACAGCCGCAGTTCGGGATGGATGAACTGCCGCCCCTCGATCACGCCCTGCGCGGGATCATCGCCGTAAAGGATGCCGTCGATCCGGGTGAGGAAGGTGTCGCGATTCGTCGTCCCCGTCATCCCCTGGGCGAGCGAGAGCGCATTCTGCACGCGGCTTGCCGGATCGGGGTGAGTCGACGCCCATTCGGGCAGGCGCGCATCGTCGCGGCCCATCAGCCGCGCATCGAGCGAATTCTGCGCCGCGAGGCTGGCCAGCACCGTCCCCATCGCGCGCGGATCGTATCCGGCGCGCTGCAGATATTCGACGCCGAGCTTGTCCGCCTCCAGCTCCTGGCTGCGCGAGAACGACAGGGTCAGAAGCTGCGAGCCCTGCAAAGCCGCCTGCCCCAATTGCTGACCGATGCCGGAATTGCCGAGCAGCACGCCCGAAAGGATCGCACCCGCCGCGCCGAGCAGGCTGTTGCGCTGCGCCGTCTGCTGCCGGCGTTGGGAATGGCGGGCGGCAACGTGGCCGACCTCGTGCCCCAGCACTGCTGCCAGTTCCGCCTCGTTGTTCATCAGCGAGACGAGCTGGCGCGTCGTGTAGACATAGCCGCCGGGAATGGCGAAAGCGTTGTTCACCGGGCTGTTGAGCAGGGCCACGTTGAAACTGTCGCGCGCGCCGCCGAGGCCCGATTGCACGGCAATGTTCTTGCCGACCTGCTCGACATACTGGGCCTGCGGTCCGCTCATCGCGCCGCCGAACTCGGCAAGGATCTGGGGATTGGCCTCGGCCCCCTGCTGCGCCTCGGTCTGGGTGATCGGGGCGGAGGCATCGGGGATCGGCCCGCCGAGGCTGGCGCATCCGCCCAGGCTCAACGCAAGCGCGGCGGTGGTGGAGACGGCAAGCGATCGGATGCGGATGGAAGTGGTGCGCGGCATTATAGGCTCCCCAAGTGTTCTGGACGTTCCGGCGCACGCGAATCCCACCTTCGCGCGCGCCGCGGTGTTACGCCGATCAGAACATGGCAGCGGGTTTCTTGGTTCCCGCCGAATATGCCGGTGTCTCAGCCCGAGATGCGCAGGAAGCGATCCTCGCGCAGCCGTTGCAATTCGCGGGCGGGCTTGCCCTCCAGCGCAGCCAGTTCCTCAGCCAGCGCATCGGCAAGCGAGCCGGCCGCCGCCTGCGGATCACGGTGAGCGCCGCCTTCGGGTTCGGGCACGATCCGGTCGATCACGCCGAGCCGCTTGAGATCCTGCGCGGTCACTTTCATCGCCTCGGCCGCATCGGGTGCCTTTTCGGCGGTGCGCCACAGGATCGAGGCGCAGCCTTCGGGCGAGATCACCGAATAGACCGCGTGCTCGAACATCAGTACCCGTTCCGCGCTGGCGAGCGCGACCGCCCCGCCCGAGCCGCCCTCACCCACGATCGCGGCGATCATCGGCACCGGCAGCGCGAGGCACGCCTCGGTCGAGCGGGCGATCGCTTCCGCCTGTCCCCGTTCCTCCGCTTCCACGCCGGGAAACGCGCCCGACGTATCTACCAGCGTGACCACCGGCAGCCCGAATCGCCCGGCCATTTCCATCAGGCGGATCGCCTTGCGATAGCCTTCGGGCTTGCCCATGCCGAAATTGTGCCGCAGCCGGCTCGCCGTATCGTTGCCCTTTTCATGGCCGATCAGCATCACCTTGCGCCCCTGCAAGGTGGCGAAGCCGCCCATGATCGCCTCGTCCTCGCCGAAATTGCGATCGCCGCCGAGGGGCATGAAATTCTCGAACGCATAGCCGACATAGTCGCGGAAATGCGGGCGCGAGGGATGCCGGGCGACCTGCGTCTTCTGCCACGGGGTGAGCGACTGGTAAGTCGAGGCCAGCAGGTTGGCGCTTTTCTGCTCCAGCCGCTGTAATTCGTTCGAGATGTCGACGTCGTCGCCCTCGGCGGCCTGCCGCAGTTCGCCGATCTGCTTTTCGAGTTCGGCGACGGGTTTTTCAAAATCGAGATAGGAGATCATCGCCGCTCGCTATCCCGATGCCGTCATGCGGGCAAGAGGATGACACGCATTCACCAGCGCGACGAGCCGCTGCGCATCGACATGGGTGTAGATCTGGGTGGTCGAGATGTCGGCATGGCCGAGAAACGTCTGCAAGGCGCGCAAATCCACACCGCCTTCGAGCAAATGCGTGGCGAAGGCATGGCGCAGGACATGGGGGCTGATCCGTTCGGCAGGCAGGCCCGCACGGGTGGCGAGGTCTTTAAGCAATTGGAACAGGCGCACCCGGGTGAGATGCGTCTGGCGCGAGGGGAACAGCCACCGCGAACCCGTTTCGCGCAACTCCAGCCAACGGCCGAGCGCCGTCTTCGCCCGACCGCTGATCGGGACCATCCGCGCCTGCCCGCCTTTCCCGGTCACCGTGAGAAAGGGCGCATCGCGCGGCACGGCGGACAGGGGCAACGACACCAGTTCGGTCGCGCGCAGGCCCGAGCCGTAGAGCAGTTCCAGCATGCACAGCAGGCGCACTGCCGGCGCCCGGTCCGAACGGGCCTCCTCCTCTGCCTGCGCGAACAGGCGTTCGATGTCCGCATGGCCGAGAATTTTCGGCAAGGGGCGGCGCGAAACCGGGCGGGCGAGCTGCGCCGAGGGGTCGTCCTCCCGTTCGTCTTCGTCGATCAGAAAGCCGAAGAACTGGCGCAGTGCCGAGATTTTTCGCGCCACCGTGGCGGGCGACAGCTGCGCCCAAGCCCGCTCGAGGCCGCCGATCCGCACAGCGTCCGCAGCGGCGAGATCGCCCTCGACCAGATCCGCCGCCTGCCGCAGGTCGCGGCCATAGGCGAGCAGCGTGTTGCGCGCCGCGCCGCGTTCCGCGGCCAGCATGGCGAGAAACCGGTCTATCGCGTCCATCGTCGCCCCGTCAGGCTCGGGAGACCGCCTCGGCGGCTATCATCCGCGCTTCGGCGTTCAGGCCGACCCGGTTCAGCGCCGCGACGATGTGATAGAGGTGGCGCGCCGTCATCCGGTCCCACTGCGCGCCCTGCATGCCGAGCCCGGCCAGCAAGGCGACGAGCGCCCTGTTCTCGGCCGCGGCGGCGCGATCGATCGTTTCGGTAAAGCGGGTGGGCGCGGTCAGATTGGCGCCGAGACGCTGGCTGGCATCGGCGACCTCGCTTTGCTCCATCCGGCCCAGACCGGCGAGCCCGGCAAGCAGCATCTTCGCCTTGCGTTGGCCGGCCGAATTGTCCGCATCGGCGAAGTCGTCTAACTCGCCGCCGCCGATCTGGTCGCCGCCATCGGGCGAGGCCACCGCGAGCAGCGCCCAGCCGAGGCTGCCCGGTGCGACGACGTCCTGCCAGCGTACCGCGTTGCGATCGAGCCCGGCGGTCAGCATCGAGCCGATCAGGTCGCCCGCATCGTTGGCAAAGGCCTCCCCCGGCGTCACGCGGGCGGCGGCATAGGCGGTCAGCACGCGCGGGCCGTAGCCTTCGGCGACGTCCCAGATGCTCTTGATCGCCGCCAGCCGCTCCGCCGGTGCCGGCGCGATATAGGCGTTGCGCAGCAGCGTCGCGGTCGCGTCGGGTTCCGCTCCGCCCTGCACCTGTTCGCCATAAAGCTGCGAGAACAGATCGACCATCGCATCTGCGGAAAGGATGCCGGCGGCCGCGCCCACCCATGCGCCGCGCAGGCGCTGCGGCACGGGCAGCATGGGGGCGGTCGCGCTGGCCCGCAGGTAATAATCGCCGGCATTCTCGGCCAAAGCATCGGGGATCGGCTCGCCCAGCGCGTTGGCGAGGGCGAAGCGCCACGGCGTCAACTGGTCGATCCCATCCCACTCGATGGTGACCGCCCGTCGCCCGCGCGCCGCCGCACCGGCGAAACGCTGCGCCAGGAACACGTCGATCCGGTCGTCGCTGGTGCGCGAGAGGAGGCGGCGCAGATCGTTCTGCGCCCGGGTCGCTTCGCCGTTATAGGCGGTGCAGATCGCGCGAAGCGACTGCCACTGGACCGAATCGCGATCGTCGGAGGCAAGGCGCACGGTCGGGCAGGCGCCCACTATGTCGCCGGTTCCGATATAGGCGTCGATCGCCGCGTCGGTCAGCCCGGCATTGTAATCGGCATTGTCCACGCTCTGCACCAGGGCGCGGGCGGCGACATGTTCGCCCAGGCGGTTGAGGGCGTTGGCGCGCAACGTCGCGAAGACCACCGGGTCCATCCCCCGGGGCGCGGCCAGCCGGCTCGCCAATGTGCGGCGCAGGAGAATATGGCCCCAGCGCGAAACGACCGGTCCCTCGATACCGGCCAGCGCGGCGCGCACGAGCGCTCCCGGCTGCTGCGCGAGGGAGCCTTGCGGCATCCCGCCGTCCTGCGCGCCGATCACACCGACCTGATCGAGCGAACGCTGCGCCGCCGGGGGAATATCAACCTTGGGCTTCAGGCCGAGCAATTCGTCGAGCTCGTCCGTGCTCATCTGCTCCATCTCGCGGACCGACGGGATATTGGCGAACAATTCGTCGGTTGCGGATGGCGCGGGCGCTGCGGCGGCCGGGGCTGACGGGGTGCGCGGCGGCGGTGGCTGCACGGTCGCCGGGGCCGGCGCGGGTGTGCCTGTCTGCGCAGGCGTCGGCGTCCGCGCGGGGGCCGGCGATGGCGCGGGCGACGGGCTAGGCGTCGGCGCCGGTTGATCGAAGCCGGGGGGCAGGATGCTCTCGGGCGAACGCTGCGCCAGCACGACGGTCGAGGTGATCGCCAGTGAGACCCCGGCCAGAAGCCATCCGTGCTTCATCCTTCGGCTCCCGGCAGGACGATCGTTTCGGTTATCGGGCGCAGCGGCTCCCGCCCGCCATCGATCCAGGCGAGGACGAGCAGGGCGCAAAGCGCCAGCGCGGCGATCCAGCCAGGCCGCGAGGTTTTGAAGCCCAAGTTTTTCACGTCCCACTCAAACAATCCGACAGGTTGCCCGCGCTCTAGCGCATCTATAGGCGAGGCGGCAATGTCGGAGACGATTTCCCCCACCCTCGCCCGCGAAGCCGCGGCAATTGCGCCGCGGATCGACCGGCCGATCGTGCTGGTCGGGCTGATGGGGGTCGGCAAGTCGACCGTGGGGCGCAGGCTGGCGCGCCTGCTGCGCCGCGACTTCGTCGACGTGGACGCGGAGATCGAGCATGCCGCCGACCGCTCCATCCCGGAAATCTTCGAACACCATGGCGAAGCCTATTTCCGCGCCGGGGAGCGCCGGGTCATCCGGCGCCTGATGGACGAGGATCACGGCGTCATCGCGACCGGCGGCGGGGCGTTCGCCGATGACGAGACCCGCGCGCTGATCCTAGAACGCGGGATCGCCGTGTGGCTCGATTGCGATATCGACACCTTGGTCAGGCGCACGGCCCGGCGCGACAACCGGCCCCTGCTGAAACAGGGCGACCCGCACGCCATCCTGCGCCAGTTGAAGGAGCAGCGATCCAGCGCCTACGCCGAGGCACCGCTGCATATCATGACCGACGACCGGCCGCACGAGGCGACGATCGCGGCCATCCTGGAGGAATTGCAGACATGGCTGTGATACCGGTCGAACTCGCCGGGCGGACCTATGAGGTTCGGGTCGGCCACGGGCTGCTGGACGATGCGCTGGAACATGCCCGTGCCTTCATCGAACCCTATCATGCCGGCGGGCCTTCGGGGCGGCGCCAAATACCCGTCGTCGCCGATCGCAATGCGCGGGCACATCACGGGGACCGCCTCGCCCGCTCGCTGGCGTCGGGTGGATACGAGATCGCGTGGTACGATGTGGCGGCCGGCGAAGCGTCCAAGAGCTGGGACGGGCTGGCGCAGCTGACCGACTGGCTGCTGGCGCAGGGCGTGGAACGCGGCGATCACGTCTTCGCGCTCGGCGGGGGCGTGGTCGGTGATCTGACCGGCTTTGCCTGCGCGATCCTGAAACGCGGTTGCGGCTTCGTGCAATTGCCGACCACCCTGCTGGCGCAGGTCGACAGTTCGGTGGGGGGCAAGACGGCGATCAACACCCCGGCGGGCAAGAACCTCGTCGGCGCGTTCCACCAGCCGTCCCTCGTCCTCGCCGATCTCGACACGCTGGCGACCTTGCCGCCGCGCGAATTGCGGGCCGGCTATGCCGAGGTCCTCAAATACGGCGTGCTCGGCGATAGCGACTTCTTCGCCTGGCTCGAGAGCGAGAACGATGCCGTCATCGCGCTGGATCCCGCGGCCGTGGAACGCGCGGTGGCAACCAGCGTGGCAGCCAAGGCGCGGATCGTCGCCGAGGACGAGCGCGAGACCACCGGCACCAGGGCGCTGCTCAATCTCGGGCATACGTTCGGCCATGCGCTGGAAGCGGAGACGGGCTTTTCGGACCGCCTGCTGCACGGCGAGGCGGTCGCCCTGGGCATGGTGCTGGCCGCCCGCTATTCCGAACGGCGAGGATGGCTGCCCATCACGGATGCCGAGCGCGTGACCAGGGCGATCGACCGGGTCGGCCTGCCGGCGGAGTTATCGGCGCTGGGCCTCGATTGCGACGGTGCCGCGCTCGCCGGGCATACTCGGCATGACAAGAAGATGGCGCGGGGCACGCTGCCCTTCATCCTGCTGCGCGATATCGGTGACGCATTTCTTGCCTCGGATGTCGAACTGTCCGACGTCGCCGCCTTTCTTGACGAGGAATTGCAAGCGCATTGATGCCTGGCTCGAGTCGCTTCCGGGCAATCTGACGAACTGCCACCGCACCCGGCGGACGAAGGTGCATCCTCGCCCGCCGGGTTTGCGGCTCGTACGAATCGCTAGAAGTCGACCGGGCCGTCCAGTTCCTCGACCTGCCAGGGCAGGCCGTGCTGGTTCAGCATGTCCATGAACGGATCGGGATCCATCTCTTCCATGTTGAACACGCCGTCGCCGGTCCATTTGCCCTGCACGACCATGGCGCTGCCGATCATGGCGGGAACGCCGGTAGTGTAGCTTACCGCCTGGTTGCCGGTTTCCTCATAGGCCTTTTCGTGGCTGCAGATATTGTTGATGTAGAACGTCTTCTCGCCGCTGCCGTCGAGCGCCTCGCCGGTCGCGATCACGCCGATATTGGTGTTGCCCTTGGTCGTCTCGCCAAGGCTTTCGGGCTTGGGCAGAACGGCGGCGAGGAATTGCAGGGGGATGATTTCCTTGCCCTGATACTTGATCGGGTCGATCCGCGTCATGCCGACATTCTGCAGCACGGTGAGATGCTTGATGTATTCGTCCCCGAAGGTCATCCAGAACCGCGCGCGTTCGAGTTCGGGATTGAACTTGGCGAGGCTTTCCAGCTCCTCGTGATACATCATGTAGGCGTTCTTCTCGCCGACGCCCTCGAAGTCGAAGGTGATCTTGCTGCCCATCGCCGGGGTCTCGATGAATTCGCCGTTTTCCCAGTGGCGCGCCGGCGCTGTGACCTCGCGGATGTTGATTTCCGGGTTGAAGTTGGTGGCGAAGGCCTGCCCGTGATCGCCGCCATTGCAATCGAGGATGTCGAGCTGGCGGATGGTCTTGAGCATGTGCTTCTTCAGCCACATGGTGAACACCGAGGTGACGCCGGGATCGAAGCCCGAGCCGAGCAGCGCCATCAAACCCGCCTCCTTGAAGCGATCATGATAGGCCCACTGCCACTTGTATTCGAACTTCGCCTCGTCCTTGGGCTCGTAATTGGCGGTGTCGAGATAATCGACGCCGGCCTCGAGGCAGGCGTCCATGATCGGCAGATCCTGATACGGCAGCGCGAGATTGACGACGAGGCTGGGCTGCACCTTGCGGATCAGGTTGACCATCGCCGGCACTTCCTCGGCATCGATCTCGTAGGTCGCGATGTCGGCGCCGGTGCGCTCCTTCACGCTTTTCGCAATGGCGTCGCATTTCGACTTGGTGCGGCTGGCCAGATGGATGTCGGAAAAAATCTCCTTGTTCATCGCCATCTTGTGTACGCATACGCTGCTGACGCCGCCTGCGCCGATGACCAGAACTGTCGACATGATGATCCTCTTTCAATCTTGCGTGAGCGCCGGCTTTCGCCAGCCGCTCGGGAATGGTTCGTTCACATAGGGAAATGCGCTAAGGCTGCAACATGATCCAGAACGACCTGCAATTGCCCACCCACGAAGGCGTCATCGCCGCCGCCCGCTCCATCGCCGCGATCCTGCCGCCGACGCCGCTGCTGCCGGTCGAGATACCCTTGCGGGACGGTTCGGTGCGCTGCCATGTGAAGGCGGAAAGCCTGCAACCGATCGGCGCGTTCAAGATCAGGGGCGGCTGGTGGCGCCTGTCCAACCTGACCGACGAGGAAAAGGAACGCGGCGTGGTCGCGGTGTCGAGCGGCAACCACGCGCAGGGTGTCGCCTGGGCGGCGCGGCGGCTGGGCATACCTGCAGTCATCGTGATGCCGCGCAACGCCCCCAAGGTAAAACTCGCCGCGACCGAGGCGCTGGGCGCGGACATCGTGCTGTACGACCGGCCGGGAGAGGACCGCGACGAGGTCGCCGCGCGCGAAGTCGCGCAACGCGGCGCGACGCTGGTCCACGCCTTCGGCGACCGCCGGGTGATCGAGGGACAGGGCAGCGCCGCCATCGAGATTACCGAGCAGCTGGGCCGCCAGCCTTCGCGCATCCTCACCTGTTGCGGCGGCGGCGGGCTGGCTGCGGGCCTCGCCCTCGCCTGCCCGGAAAGCGCGATCCACATCGTCGAACCGGAAGGCTGGGACATGGTCGGACAGGCGCTGGCCAAAGGCGACATCGTGCGGGTAAGCGATAATCCCCCCGCGACGATCTGCGACGCCCTTCAGCCCGACGCGACGAAACCGATCAACCTCCTCGCCCTGCTGGGCCGGGCGGAACCGGGCGTGACCGTGACCGATGACGAGGTGCGCGAAGCGCAGCGCTTCGCCTTCGCCAAGCTGCACCTCGTGCTCGAACCCGGCGGGGCGGCGGCGCTGGCGGCGGCGCTGGCGAGCAAGGTCCCGCTCGACGAGGACAGTGTGATCATGCTCACCGGCGGCAACACCGATGCCGACAGTTTCGCCCGCACCATCGCCGGGGTTTGACATTCGCCCCGCCCCGCCGCAGGTCTGCACCGAAACAGGGGGAATAGGATGATAGAGGCACAAATCGTGGTCCCGATGCTGGCCGAAATGCTGGCACCCGCGGCGGTTCTGATCGCATGGTCGCTGGTCATGCTGGTGTGGATGGCGGCGACCCGCCTGCCCGCCATGAAGCGCGCCGGCGGCGGACTGGGCAAGGCGAAGCCGGGCGGCCGGGGGCAGGACCTCGAAGGCGTGATCGACGATCGCATCAACTGGAAGGCCCACAATTACGCGCATCTTATGGAACAGCCGACGCTGTTCTATGCGGTCTCGCTGATCATCGCGCTGCTCGGCGCGGGTGCGGGCGAAGTGGTCGCGGCGTGGATCTACGTCGCCCTGCGCATCGTGCATTCGATCTGGCAGGCGACCGTCAATCTGGTGCCGGTGCGCTTCCTGCTGTTCCTTCTGTCCACCGCCGCGCTGATCTATCTCGCGGTGCGGGCGATAATCCTGACCCTGTTCGCCGATCCGGGAATTGCCGCATGATCGCCATGCAGTCCGCCATCTTCCAGCCGGTCGTGGTCCTGATGATCTGGACCATGATCATGTGGGCGTGGATGTATGCAACCCGCATTCCCGCGATGAGCCGCCTCAAGGTCAATCCCGACCGGATGGTGCGCGATCCCGACGCCTCGCTGGACAAGGAGCTGCCGCCCGAGGTGCAGTGGAAGGCGCACAATTACAACCATCTGCACGAGCAGCCGACCCTGTTCTACGCCGTCGCCCTGCTGCTGGCGATGATCGGTCAGGGCGAAGGCATGAACGCGCTGCTGGCGTGGATGTATGCCGGGGTCCGGATCATCCACTCGCTGGTGCAGGTGACGGCAAACCGTGTCATGGTTCGCTTTGTCCTGTTCGCGATATCGAGCGTGGTGCTGATCGCGCTGATCTTCCACGCGGCGCTGGCGGTGTTTGGCTAAACGCGCGATCAGCGCGCCGCGCGGCTAGCGGGGCGGCGCTATTCAGCCGCTTCCGCCGCCTCGTGCGCGTGGCCGTCGAGATCGACTTCGAGGCCGTTGAGGAACCGTTCGGCATCGAGCGCGGCCATGCAGCCCGTGCCCGCCGCCGTCACCGCCTGGCGATAGGTGTGGTCCATCACGTCGCCGGCCGCGAACACGCCGGGGATCGCGGTCTTCGGGGTGCCGGGTTCGACCTTGATGTAGCCGCCTTCGTCGATGTCGAGCTTGCCCTTGAACAGTTCGGTCGAGGGCGCATGCCCGATGGCGACGAACGCCCCGTCGCAGGCGAAGCTGCTGTCCGCCCCGGTCTGCGTGTCGCGCAGGACCAGCTGCGACAAGGCACCGTTCTCGCCCGCCTCGAACCGTTCGACCGCCTTGTTCCACAAGACCTTGATCTTGGGGCTCTTGAACAGGCGGTCCTGCAGGATGCGTTCGGCGCGCAATTCGTCGCGGCGATGGATCAGCGTCACGTCGTCGGAATGGTTGGTGAGGTAGAGCGCCTCTTCGACCGCGGTGTTGCCGCCGCCGATCACGGCGACCTTCTTGCCGCGGTAGAAGAACCCGTCGCAGGTCGCGCAGGCCGACACGCCCTTGCCGCCAAGCTCCATCTCGCCCGGCACGCCCAGCCATTTCGCCTGCGCACCCGTGGCGATCACCAGCACGTCGCCGATATATTCGTCGCCGCTGTCGCCCACCGCGCGGAAGGGCGAACCGTTCGCCAGATCGACGTCGACAATCGTGTCCCACATCATCCGCGTGCCGACATGCTCGGCCTGCGCCTGCATCTGTTCCATCAGCCACGGCCCCTGCACCACGTCGCGAAAGCCGGGATAATTTTCAACGTCGGTCGTGATGGTCAGCTGGCCGCCGGGTTGCAGCCCCTGCACCACGATCGGCTCCATCATCGCGCGCGCGCCATAGATTGCGGCGGAATAGCCGGCCGGGCCGGAACCGATGATGAGCATTTTGGTGCGATGGGTAGCCATAAGCGAAGTCTCGAATGCCTGATTGATGGATTGCACGAACTATATGGGGATGCCCGACCCAGCTGTCACGCCACGAAGCGGTGCCGCAGGCGTTCGCGCAGGGCCTCGTCCACACCTAACTGGCCGTCGATGAACGCATCGAGCGAGCCGTATTCGCTCTCGATCTCGTCCCACCATGTCTGGAGGTATTCCTCGCGCACGCCGAGCAGGGCCATCACCGCCTCGTCGTCCATCTTGCGGCCCAGCCGCTCCTCCATGGCCGGCACCGATTGTTCGCGCAGCACGGCAAGCGTCGGCGCGTCGTTGGTGCGCAGGAACTCCGCCATCTGGTCCGCGCGGCTGACGCCCAGGACATGCAGCAACAGCATCGCGGCGACCCCGGTGCGGTCCTTGCCGGCGAAGCAATGGACGAGGCTTGCCCCCTCCCGCTCGTCAAGCACGCGGAAATAACGGGCGAACATCTCGATCATCGCCGGGTTGCGCGGCATCCGGGTATAGACCGCGAGCATCCGTTGCCGGGCATAATCGGCGGTGGTGACGCTGTCGTCGATGTCCATATGGGGCGGGCTGGACGAGGTTTCGCCGTCGTAGAAGATCACCTCGCCATCGAACCCGTCGACCCGGCGGCAGGGGTTGCGCTCCCGCTCGCTCGCACCGCGCAGGTCGATGACGGTGCGAATGTCGAGCGCGGCGATGGCCGCCAGATCCTCTTCGGTCGCCTTCACATGCTGGCCCGAACGCCACAACAGCCCGCTCCTGACCTCGCCGCCATCACGGGTGTTCCAGCCCCCGTAATCGCGGAAATTGTGGATGCCGGAGGTCGGGAGAAAGGGATCGCGAATCATCCGCCGATTGGTGGCAGGCCCGGGCCCGGGCCGCAATCTCCGGGTTAGGTAGATGTGCCTAGAGCCGAGGTTACCAGCCCTTGGTTTCGCGCGCCGTAACCATTCCCGGACACCACAAGACAGAGGGGATACGCATGGCACACGTTCTGATCGCCAACGACGACAAGGTCATCGCCAACATGGCGATGAGCGCCCTGATCGATGCGGGCCACGCCTGCGGCTGGCTCGACGGGGCGAAGGACTTGCTGGGCGTGCTGCGCTGGCGCCGGCCGGACGTCCTGGTGCTCGACGAAAACCTGCCCGAAGCGCACCTCGCCATGTTCTTTCGCGAGCTGCGCCAGTCCGGCCGCTACGAGAACCTGTCGGTCATCATGCTGGTCGGCGACGAGAGCCGCCGCGCGGTGCACGGCATGGATGCGGCGATCGTCAAGCCGTTCAGTTCGCTGCTCCTGCTCGAGGAAGTGGAGCGGTTGCTGCGGACCGATTCGCCGCAGGCCTATCGCTCCGCATTGTCGAGCTACGTTTCGCAGGTCGCGAGCCGCTGGCAAGACGGGCCGGACAGCCCGCGGCCCCGGTCGCGCGTCTGCACGGCCTAATGCAAGTCCTTTGCCGCGACCGAAAGGTCGTGCAGAAAACCGGCGGTCCAGGATTGCACGTCGTCGTCGCGGACCGTCCGGATCATCTTCTCGTACCGCGCCTTGCGCTCGGCAAGCGGCATGGCGAGCGCGGTAGCGATGGCGTGCGAGATATCGTCCGGGCTGTGCGGGTTGACCAGCACCGCGTCCGCCAGTTGATCCGCCGCCCCGGCGAAGCGCGAGAGGATGAGAACGCCCGGATCCTCAGGGTCCTGCGCCGCGATATATTCCTTGGCGACGAGGTTCATCCCGTCGCGAAGCGGCGTCACGAGACCGATCTTGGCCGCGCGGAAGAACCCGAACAGCTCCGCATGGGAATAGCCCCGGTTGACATAACGGACCGGCACCAGATCGACTTCGGACCGCTCGCCATTGATCTGGCCCGCCTTCTGTTCGAGTTCGGCGCGGATCTTCTGGTAACTCTCGACATCCTCGCGGCTCGGCGGCGCGATCTGGATGAAAACCAGTTCGCGCGCCTTTTCGGGATGCTGGTCGAAAAAGCGGGATATGCCGTCCAGCCGCTCGGGCAGACCCTTGGAATAATCCAGCCGGTCGACCCCGATCATCGCGACGCGGCGGCGGGTGGAGCTCATCAGCCGCTGCTGCGCCTGGCGCGCCTCGCCGGTGTCGCCGAGCTGCGAAAAATGCTCGTAATCGATGCCGATGGGATAGGCGCGCGCGGTCGTCGTCCGCCCGTCGAGCGTGATCCGGCCGCTGTCCTCGTCCACCTCGGCGCGCAGTTCGTGAATGCAGTAATGGACGAAGCTTTCCAGCCATTCCTGCGTCTGGAAACCGATCAGATCGTAATGCAGCATCGTGCGGGCCAGCCGCTCGTGAAAGGGCAGCGAGACGAACAGGCGCGTGGCCGGCCAGGGGATGTGGAGGAAGAAGCCGATGCGGTTGTCGATCCCGTGCGAGCGCAGGCGTTCGCCCAGGGGGATCAGATGGTAGTCGTGGACCCAGACGACGTCGTCGTCCTCGATCAGCGGCGCGACGCAGTCGGCGAAACGTTCGTTGACCCGTTCGTAGCCCTTGCCGGTCTCGCGCTCGTATTTGGCGAGGTCGAGGCGGAAGTGGAACAGGGGCCACAAGGTCGCATTGGCATAGCCGTTGTAATATCCGTCGACGTCGCGCTTCGACAGGTCGATCGTCGCGGTCGTCACGCCGTCGGTCGTCTGGGTCGAGATTTCGCCGGTATGCTCGTCGATCTCCTCGCCCGACCAGCCGAACCACAACCCGTCGCGCTCCTTCAGCGCCGCGTTGAGCGCGCCTGCCAGCCCGCCCTGCGCGCCCGCCGCGCCGCGCGCCTTGGGCACCGCGACGCGGTTCGAGATGACGACGAGGCGGGGATGATCGCTCAGCGGACTTCACTCCAGCTTTTCGACAGGTGGCCGGCGGAATTGATTATCCCCACCAGCGAATAGGTCTGGGGGAAGTTCCCCCACAACTCGCCGCTGTCATAGTCGAGATCCTCGCTCAGCAGGCCCGAACGGGTCGTGTGCTTGAGCATCGCATCGAAAATCTGGCGCGCCTCCTCGCCGCGGCCGACGAGGTGCAGCGCCTCGATCAGCCAGAAGGTGCAGACGTTGAAGGCGGTTTCGGGCGCGCCGAAATCGTCTTCCGCGGCATAACGCAGCATGTGGTCGCCCTTGCGCAGATCGCGCTCCACCGCCGCGAAGGTCTTGAGGAAGCGTTCGTCCTGCGGGCCAAGGAAGCGCAGCTCGACCATCTGCAGCAGGCTCGCATCGAGATAGTCGTTCTGGAAGCTGGCGCCGTAATGGCCGCCTGCCTCGCTCCACGCCCTCGTCTCGATCTTCTCGCGGATCGCCTCGGCCCGATCCTTCCACAGTCGCACCCGGTCGCCCTTGCCGAGCCGCGCGGCGACATTCGCCAACCGGTCGCACGCCGCCCAGCACATGACGGCGGAATAGGTGTGCACCTCCTGCCGGGTGCGGAATTCCCACAGGCCGGCATCGGGCTTGTCGTGCTTGTCCCACGCCGCCTCGCCCACTTCCTCGAGGCTCGCGAAATCGCGCTCGTCCGCCATGCGCAGCAGGCGCTGGTCGAAGAAGGCCTGCACGGTGGGCAGCACGATCTGGCCGTAGCAATCGTATTGCACCTGCTTGTAGGCAGCATTGCCGACCCGCACCGGCCCCATGCCGCGATAGCCGGCGAGATGTTCCGCCTCGAACTCGTGCAGTTCGGCCGCCCCCATCACGGAATAGAGCGGCTGCACCTGCCCGCCGCGCGACTGGTCGATGATGTTGCGCAGATAGGCGAGATACTTCTCCAGCACGTCGAGCGCGCCGAGCCGGTTCAGCGCCTGCACCGTATAATAGCTGTCGCGGATCCAGCAGTAGCGATAGTCCCAATTGCGCTGGCTGCCGGGCGCCTCGGGAATGGAGGTTGTGAGCGCGGCGACGATCGCGCCGGTTTCCTCGTGCTGGCACAGTTTCAGCGCGATGGCGGCGCGAATGACCTCTTCCTGCCATTCGAGCGGAATGTGCAGGCCGCGCACCCATAGCTGCCAGTATTTCCTCGTATTGTCCTCCATCCGGCGGACTTCGTTGCGGATGTTGCCGGAGAAGGGTTCATCCGGGCCGAGGAAGAAATGCTGGTCGCTTTCGACCCGGTACGACCGGTCTTCCAGAACGTAGCCGATCGGCGCATCGGTGGAGAGGCGCAGGACCTGCGGCCCCGCCATGTAGCGGACGTGGTTGGTGCCGCTGGTCGTCTCGGCCAGCGTTTCGCCGTAATTGCGCATGGGCGCGAGCCGCACCCTCAGGCGCGGCGCCCCGGCCACGGGCCGCACGATGCGGGCGAAGGCGACCGGGCGATACATCCGCCCCGACCGTTCGAAGCGCGGACAGAAATCGGTGATCTCGACCGCGCTGCCGTCTTCCGCTTCCAGCCTGGTGACCAGGATCGGCGTGTTGCGGACATAATGCTGCGATGCGCTGATCTGCCCGTCGAGCTCGAACCGCCACACGCCGCGATCGGCATGATCGCCGTTGAGCAGCGCGCAGAACGCCGGATCCCCGTCCACCCGGGGCAGGCATCCCCAGACGAAGCCGCCGCGCTGGTCGACCAGGGCGCTGACCTGGCAATTGCCGATCGGGGAAAGTTCGAGACTGGATTGCGGATGCGTCAAAGGTTCAACCATGCGTGGACTGCGGATACATCCGCGAGGTGGTAGCGGGCGGCCTCGCTTTCGCGTTCCCCCACGGCGATGCCGAACCCGCCGCAGGCATTGGCCCCGGCGAAACCGTCCTCGTCGGTGAGGTCGTCGCCGATGAAGATCGGGCGCGCGCCAGTGAAATCGTCTTCCGCCAGGAAAGCCGCCACCGCATCGCCCTTGTGCGAGTTGGAATCGGCCAGTTCGATCACGAATTTCCCGCGTTTGAGTTCGAGGTCGTACTTCGCGGCCAGCCCTTGCATGAATTCCAGGGCGTCCCCCTCCTGTTCGGGATGTTGCCGGTAATGCAGCGCGGCGCCGTAGGTCTTGCTTTCGAAACCGAGGTCGCGACCTTGCGCGAAATCCTGCATCGCCCGCACCGCGTCGTCGGCAAGGATGGTCGGCTCCTCGCCCAGCCGCGATCCGTCCGCCTTGAGGCAGGACGCGCCGTGCGATCCTGCCCGCGCGAGGACGCAGGCGCCGACATGGTGGTGCAGATCGTCGAGCGCACGCCCGGTCACGATCGCCAGCCGCCCTCCCACCCGGTCGCGCAGGTCGTGCAGCCGGTCAAGCAGGTCGCCGGGCACTTCGATACCGTCCGGCTGATCGGCCAGTTCGACCAGGGTGCCGTCGAAATCGAGGAACAGAGCCACCGGACCGTCCGCCATCAGGTCGGAAAGCGCGGGGGGATCGGGCAGATTTGCGGTCGCCATGCCGCTCCCTTAACGGCTTGCCGGTTCAGATCAACGGGCGAGGTCAGCTTTCGCCGGCGGCGCCCGTCTGCGGTCCGGGGACGAGGATCATGTTGCCCCGCTCGACCCGCCAGCCTTCCAGCCGCGACAGGAAGTTCATCCCGATCACGTTGGTTCGCCCCAGATTGGGCGCAATCACGGCATCGAGCCCGCTTGCCTCGATATTGCCGAAGGCCAGCGTGTCGAACGTGGTGAGATCGGCGGTGACCGTGCCGTTGGCGGTCGAGATCATCACCGGAACCCCGCCGGGCCGCGCCGTCAGCCCCGCGCGCTGCGCGGTTTCGGCGGACACGGCGGTGAGCGTGGCGCCGGTATCGACCAGGAACCGGGCGGGCACGCCGTTGATCTTCGCCTCGAGCCAGTAATGCCCGTCCGCCGCCAGCGGTATCACCGTCTCGCCGCCCTCGACCCGCTGTTCGGGCAGCCCGAGTTGCGGCACCGCCACCTCCAGCCGCGGATCGAAGCGCGACAATTGAAGCACGAGGGTCACGAGGATGGCGCCGAGCGCGATGGTGCCGATGGCGCGGATCAGCCGCCCGCCCGCCACCTTGCGCGAAACCAGCGCCGAACCGATCCAGCCGATCACCATGGCCGCCACCGTGGCCATCAGCAGGCCGGATCGCGGAATGGCCCGGATGACTTCGGAGACGCCGGAAATCAGGGGATCGAAATCCATCGCGCCTATATAGGCGGTCTCGCGCGGGGCGAAAGAGGGGGCGGCACCATCGCGGGTGCCGGGCATTTACGCATCATGTCCGGCCCCGTCCTCGTGCCGATCCTCGGCGATCAGCTCTCCCGAAACCTGGCATCCCTGCGCGGCCGCACCAAGGACGACACCGTCGTCCTGATGATGGAGGTCGTGGAAGAGGCGACTTATGTGAAGCATCACAAGCAGAAAATCGTTCTGATCTTTTCGGCCATGCGTCATTTCGCGGCGGAATTGCGCGATGCCGGATGGACCGTCGATTACGTCAGGCTCGACGACGAGGGCAATGCCGGCAGCTTCACCGGGGAGGTCGCCCGCGCGGTGGAGGAACACCAACCCCGTCTCGTCAGCGTGGTCGAGGCGGGCGAATGGCGCGTGCGCGAGGATATGGACCAGTGGGCCGACAAGTTCCCCTGCGAGGTCGAGATCCTGCGCGACGACCGGTTCCTCTGTCCGCAAGCCGAATTCGAGGACTGGGCGCAGGATCGCACGAACCTGCGCATGGAATTCTTCTACCGCGCAATGCGCCGCAAGACCGGCCTGTTGATGACGGGGGACGGCAAACCCGAAGGCGGTGAGTGGAATTACGACACCGAGAATCGCAAGCCGCCCAAGGACGGCATGTCCGCCCCCGAACGCGCCAAGTTCGAACCGGACGCGATCACCTGCGAGGTGATCGATCTGGTCGCAAACCGCTTCGCCGATCATTTCGGCAGTCTCGCGACGTTCCGCTGGCCGGTCACGGCGGACGAGGCGCAAGAGGCCGCCGACGCCTTCTTCGTCGAACGGATCGAGAAGTTCGGCCCCTATCAGGACGCGATGGTTCACGGGGAGGACGACCTCTACCACTCGATGCTCTCGACCAGCATCAATCTCGGCCTGCTCGACCCGCTGGAGCTGTGCAGGCGGGCGGAGAAATCCTATCATGACGGCAATGCGCCGCTCAATTCGGTGGAAGGCTTCATCCGCCAGATCATCGGCTGGCGCGAATATATCCGCTGCTTCTACTGGTATGAAATGCCGCATCTGCAGCAGGCCAACGCGCTTGATGCAACGCGCACCCTGCCCGAATTCTTCTGGACCGGCGAGACCGACATGGCCTGCCTGGCCGATTGCATCCGCTCGACCCGCGACAATGCGCACAATCACCACATCCAGCGCCTGATGGTGCTCGGCAATTTCTGCCTGATCGCGGGCATCGACCCGCGCGACGTGCAGGACTGGTATCTGGTGGTCTATGCCGACGCCTACGAATGGGTCGAACTGCCCAACGTCTCCGCGATGATCCTTTATGCCGATGACGGCAAGCTGGCTTCCAAGCCCTATGCGGCCAGCGGAAACTATATCAACAAGATGAGCGATTATTGCGGCAAGTGCACCTACTCGCCGCACAAGAAGACCGGCGAAGGCGCCTGCCCGTTCAACCCGCTCTACTGGTATTTCATGGACCGGCACCGCGACAGGCTCGAAAGCAACCCCCGCATTGGCCGGATCTATGCCACATGGGACCGGATGGGCGATGACAAGCAGCGCGACTACCTGAACAGCGCCGAGGCGTTTCTGGAAACCCTCGAACCGGCGAGACAGGGCTATGCGCGCGCAGAAGGAGGATAAGGATGGACAAGGAACTCGACGGCGCCCTGCCGCCCCGCATCGTGGAACTGGCAGAAAGCGTCCTCAAGAAAGCGAAGGACGCCGACGTTATGCTGGCGACCGCGGAAAGTTGCACTGGCGGCCTTCTCGCGGCCCTGCTGACCGACGTGCACGGTTTTGGCCGGGTGTTCGACCGGGGCTTCGTCTCCTATTCGGACGAGGCGAAATGCGACCTGTTGGGGATCGAGCGCGAGATGGTCGACAATTGCGGCGCGGTCAGCCGCGACGTCGCCGAAGCCATGGCCGAGGGGGCGCTGAAACGTTCGCAGGCCGATCTGGTGGTATCCGTCACCGGTTTCGCCGGACCGGCCGGCGAGGATGACGAGGAAGGCCTGGTGCATTTCGCGCTCGCCTGCGCGAATGGCAAACGCGAACATCGCGAAGAGCATTACGGCGCGATCGGGCGGGACGGCGTGCGGGTGGCCGCGATCGAAACGGCGCTCGAATTGTTCGATGTGGGGCTGAAAGGGGAGTAAGCCCCCCCCCCCCCCCCCCCCGCGCCCGGCACCGTCAGGATTCGGGCTTTTCCCGCCGCAGCAGTTCCCGCTTGATCTCCAGCCCGTAGGCATATCCTCCAAGCGTGCGGTCCGCCGCGATCACCCGGTGGCAGGGGATCAACACCGCGACACCGTTGGCGCCGTTCGCCCCGCCGACCGCGCGGCTGGCCTTTGGCGCCCCCAGCAGCGCGGCGATCTCGCCATAGCTGCGGGTTTCGCCGGGTGGAATGCTGCACAAGGCGTCCCACACGCGCTGCTGGAAGACGGTGCCCTGCACGTCCATCGGAATGTACGCGGGCCGGCCGGGTGCCTCGACCTGATCGACCACTTGCTGCACCAAAGCGGCGAACTCATCGTCTCCTGCGCCCAGGTCGGCATTGGGAAAGCGCCGGCGCAGCGCCTCTTCCCCCTCGCCGAACGCCACCCGGCACACCCCCCGGTCGCTGGCCGCGACAAGGATCGGGCCAAGGCTCGTTTGCGCGATCGCCCAGTCTATGCGCGCCCCCGCCCCGCCCTTTATCCAGATGGATGGTGCCATGCCTCTTCCTTTCCGGTCGCGATAGAATTGCGACGGCGCCTCGTGCCCCGCCGCGTAGATCGCCTCGGTGACGCTTTCCCGTTTGCCGAGCGCATCGTCCGCCCGCTCCAGCCGCCGGGCGCGGTGATAGGCCGCCGGCGACAGGCCGACCGCGCGCCGGAACAGGCGCTGGAAATGCGCCGGGGAATAACCCGTCGCCTCGCCCAGTTGCGCAAGATCGGGCCGCGTTTCCGCCGCCTCGATCAGGGCGAGCGCCATGCGCACCGCCGCCGCGTCGCGCGCGACCTCGTCGGGCCGGCAGCGCCGGCAGGCGCGCAGTCCGGCGCCGCGCGCCGCCGCGCCATCCGCGAAGAACCGCACATTGTCGCGCGCCGGATGCCGCGCCGCGCAGGACGGGCGGCAATAGATGCCGGTGCACAGCACGCCGGTTACGAACCGCCCGTCGAAGGTCCGGTCGCGCCGCTGGACCGCCGCCCATGCCGCCTGCTCGTCGATCGTGAAGTCCGTCGCGTTCATAACCATTCCGGCATAGCGCAGTGCGCGCCCTCACCGCATCCCGTATCTTGCGATCAAAGCGAATGGCGGGCAAATGCGCGGGTCATGGGACGGGTCCTCATTCTGATCGCCGCCATGCTGGCGCTGCTCGCACCTGCCTTCGCGCGGGCGGAGCCGGCGGATATCGATGCGGCAGCGCGCGGCGTAGTCCGGGTGGTCATCATCGGCACCGAAAACGGCGAGCTCTACCCGATCAGCCACGGCACCGGATTTGCAGTCACGTCCGACATCATCGTGACCAACGCCCATGTCGTGCGCGACGCGATGCGCGACGAGGGGCTCGACATCGGCATCGTGCCGTCCGGCGGGGGCAAGGCGATGTATGGCCAGCTGATTGCCGTCAGCCCGCGCAACGACCTCGCGCTGGTCCGCGTGACCGGAGATCTGCGTCTGCCGCCCCTCACGCTTGCAGGAAGCGAGCTGCAATCGAGCGGCGAGGTCGTGAGCGTCGGCTATCCCATGAATGTCGACCGGGCGCAGGGCCTGGGCAACAGCGACATCTTCTCCAGCCAGCCGCCGGTGAAAAGCCGCGGCTATATCTCTGGCGAGCGGCCGAGCCGGCAGTTCGACACCATCCTGCACACCGCGCCGATCGCGCGCGGCAATTCGGGCGGCCCCCTGCTCGATCAGTGCGGGCGGGTGCTGGGCGTCAACAGCTTCGGGTCCGACAGCGAGGCGGGGGATGCGGAATTCTTCTTCGCCGTCTCGAATCGCGAGCTGATCCCGTTCCTGCGCGCCAACGGCATCGCGCCGCAGGTCAACACCGCGCCCTGCCGCTCGATGGCGGACCTCGACGCGGCCGAGCAGGCGCGGCTCTCGCGCGAACAGGCGGAGGCCCGGCAATCGCTGGCCGAGCGGGCCGAACGGACGCGGGAGCGGCGCGAGCGTGCGCTGATCGAGGCGCAGCTCGGCGTCACGCAGGATCGCGAGGACCGGATGGCGCTGGCATTCGTGCTGACCCTGGCGGCCTTCGGCATCGCGCTGTACGGCTTTTCTCTGCGCAACCGGGCGGGCGAAGACGAAGACGCCGGGCGGATCCTGCGGCGCAAGGCGAACATCGCCTGTGCCATCGCCGGGTTCCTGACCATCGTCGCCATCATTGCCTTCGTCACCCGGCCCGGCCTCGACGAGGTGGACCGCCGTGTCGCCGCCGCGATGGGCGAGGCCGATGCCGCCGCTGCCGCGGGAACGCCGCCCTCGGCCGCCGGCAGACGATCGCTGACCTGCACCCTCTTGCCCGATCGCAGCCGCATGACCAGCCCGCAGGCGAGCAGCGTGTCGTTCGAATGGTCAGGCCAAGGCTGCGTCAACGGCCGCACGCAGTATGGCCAAGCTTCTGGGACGTGGTCGCGGGTGTTCGTGCCGAACGAGGAAGACGCGGTCTCGGTCAACAGTTTCGACCCCGATCGCAATATCTACCGGGTCGAGCGCTTCCTCCTTCCGCGCGGCGCGATGCAATCGGCGCGCGAGGCCCGGGCGAAATACCGCGCGCCCCGCTGCGAGACCGAGAATGCGTCCCAGCGGCTCGGGCAGATGCAGAGCGAAGTTCTCAGCTTGTTACCACAGCAGGCGAACGAGCGGCTGGTCTACGAGTGCGAAGCGGCAACTTGAGCCGGGCGGGCAGCGCGCCGGAGAGCAGTTTCGACACATCGTTCTGATATTTCTCGGGGTGCGCCCGGTCACAGCATCCCGCATCGCACAGGTCGAGGCGGCTTGCCTTGCCGCACCCCCTTTGCTAGGCGCGCGCCAGCTTTGCCGGGGCCGCTTCACGCAAGCCCGGATTCGGCCAGGCTGCGACAATTCTTTTTCCGGACCGCAAGAGGACGAGAGACGCGTGGATATTTCCGCCGGTATTCAGGCTAGCCTGGCAGGCCGCTATGCTTCCGCGCTGTTCGATCTGGCATCGGAGAACGGCGTGGTGACGGCCGTCGAATCGGATCTGGACAAGCTCGAAGCCGGGCTCGAACAATCCGCCGATCTGCGCATGCTGACGACCAGCCCGAAGGTCGGGCGCCATGCCGCGGAAAAGGCGTTGTGGAGCGTCGGTGCGATCATGGGCCTGTCGGACCTGACCCAGAAGTTCCTCGGCACGCTGGCAAGCAACCGCCGGCTGACGCAGCTTCCCGCCGTCATCCGCGCCTTCCGCATGATCGCCTCCGCCCAGCGGGGCGAGATCAGCGCCGAGGTCACCAGTGCCCACGCGCTGACCGACGCGCAGCTCGATCAGCTCAAGACCCGACTGACGCAGCGCGAAGGGCGCACCGTGAAGCTGACATCGAAGGTCGATCCCGATCTTCTCGGCGGTCTCGTCGTCACCATCGGTTCGCGGCGCATCGACGCCTCGATCCGCACCCGTCTCAATTCCCTCGCCCGGGCCATGACTGCCTGACCCCAAGGCCTAAAGGACACGAACAATGGATATCCGCGCCGCAGAAATCTCCAAGGTCATCAAGGACCAGATCGCCAATTTCGGTACGGAAGCCGAAGTCAGCGAAGTCGGCACCGTCTTGTCGGTGGGTGACGGGATCGCCCGCATTCACGGCCTCGACAAGGTGCAGGCCGGCGAGATGATCGAATTTTCCAACGGGGTGCAGGGCATGGCCCTCAACCTCGAGGCCGACAATGTCGGCGCGGTCATCTTCGGCTCCGATACCGACATCGCCGAAGGCGATACGGTCAAGCGGACCAACACCATCGTCGACGTGCCGGTGGGCAAGGGCCTGCTCGGCCGCGTGGTCGATGCGCTGGGCAACCCGATCGACGGCAAGGGTCCGATCGTTTCCACCGAACGCCGCCGCGTCGAACAGAAAGCGCCCGGCATCATCCCGCGCGAATCGGTCAGCGAGCCGGTGCAGTCGGGCCTCAAGGCGATCGATGCCCTCGTTCCCGTCGGCCGCGGCCAGCGCGAACTGATCATCGGCGACCGTCAGACCGGCAAGTCCGCCGTCGCGATCGACACCTTCATCAACCAGAAGGAAGCCAACCGGTCCGACGACGAGAGCAAGAAGCTATACTGCATCTATGTCGCCGTCGGTCAGAAGCGCTCTACCGTCGCGCAGATCGTGAAGAGCCTCGAGGAAAACGGCGCGATGGAATATTCCATCGTTGTCGCCGCCACGGCTTCGGAACCGGCTCCGCTGCAATACCTCGCGCCTTATACCGGTGCCGCGATGGGCGAATTCTTCCGCGACAACGGCATGCACGCCGTCATCGTCTATGACGATCTGTCCAAGCAGGCGGTCGCCTATCGCCAGATGTCGCTGCTGCTGCGCCGCCCGCCTGGCCGCGAAGCCTATCCGGGCGACGTGTTCTATCTCCACAGCCGCCTGCTCGAGCGTGCGGCGAAGATGAACCGCGCGGAAGGTGGCGGCTCGCTCACCGCGCTGCCGATCATCGAGACGCAGGCGGGCGACGTGTCGGCCTATATCCCGACCAACGTGATCTCGATCACCGACGGGCAGATCTTCCTCGAGACCGATCTGTTTTACCAGGGCATTCGTCCGGCCATCAATGTCGGCCTGTCGGTCAGCCGCGTCGGCGGCGCGGCGCAGACCAAGGCGATGAAGAAGGTTTCGGGCTCGATGAAGCTCGATCTCGCGCAATATCGCGAGATGGCCGCCTTCGCCCAGTTCGGTTCCGACCTCGACGCCGCGACGCAGAAGCTCCTCAACCGCGGTGCGCGCCTGACCGAGCTGCTGAAGCAGCCGCAATTCTCGCCCATGCCGTTCGAGGAGCAGACCGTGTCGATCTATGCCGGCACCAACGGCTATCTTGACGATGTGCCGGTGAACCGCGTGACCGAATACGAAGATCAGATGCTGGGCTATATGCGCACGCAGCATGCCGGCGTCCTCGAGGAAATTCGCACCACCGGCAAGTTCGAGGATTCGACGCGCGACAAGGTCGTCGATGCGCTGAAGACCTTTGCCAAGCAGTTCGCCTGATCGCGATATGCGCTATACCGTCTTCGCCACGATCCCGGTCAAACCCGAGCATATGGAGGCCGCCTGCGAAGCGGTGGCCGCCATTGTGCCGGCGACCCGCGGCGAGGACGGTTGCATTTCTTTCGAACCGCGCCGCGCGGCGGACGGATCGGACACGATCATGATTTTCGAGGAGTGGGCGGATCGCGATGCGTTCGAGTTCCACCACGCCCAGGACTACACCAAGGACGTTTTCGCGAAATACGGGAACTGGCTCCAGTCGGAACCCGAACTTTTCGAAGTGAAAGCGCTGGAAGGCTGAACACGGAATGGCAAGCCTCAAGGAACTCAAGGGCCGGATCAACTCGGTCAAGTCGACCCAGAAGATCACCAAGGCCAAGCAGATGGTCGCAGCGGCGAAGCTTCGCCGGGCGCAGGCCGCTGCCGAAGCCGCACGCCCCTATGCGGAACGCTTGAGCGGGGTCATGGCTTCGCTGGCCGGCAAGGTCAGCGGCGATGGCGCGCCTCTGCTGCTGCGCGGTACGGGCTCGACCCAGCGCAATCTGCTGGTCGTCGTCAACACCGACAAGGGCCTGTGCGGCGGCCTTAACGCCAACATCGTCAAGGCGGCGAAGCTCAGGGCCAAAGCCCTGCTGGACGAGGGCAAGGACGTGCAGTTCTACCTCGTCGGCAAGAAGGGTCGCGCCCCGATCAAGCGCGACTATGCCGACCGCATCGAAAAGCATTTCGACACCTCCGAAGTGCGCACGCCCGGTTTCGAAGAAGCCGACGCCATCGCCGCCGACCTTCTGGCCCGTTATGACGACGGCGAGTTCGACGTCGCGCACTTGGTCTATCCGGTGTTCCAGTCCGCCCTGGTGCAGAACCCGACGGTGGATCAGCTGATCCCCGTTCCCGCGCCCGAAAGCAGTGACGCTGTCGGTGCGGGCTCTGTCGTCGACTACGAACCGGGCGAGGACGAGATTCTCGCCGACCTCCTGCCGCGCTACATCAAGACGCAGGTGTTCGGCGCGCTGCTGGAGCGTGAGGCGTCGGAACAGGGCGCCTCGATGACCGCTATGGACAATGCGACGCGAAATGCCGGCGACCTCATCAAGGATCTGACGATCCAGTACAACCGCAGCCGCCAGGCCGCGATCACCACCGAACTCATCGAAATCATCGCGGGCGCCGAAGCGCTCTAAGCAGGAAACAGTCTACTCGTGAAAAACTTCGTACTCGCCCTTCCCCTGGTCCTCGCCCTTGCCGCCTGCGGCAGCGAACCCGAAGCGCCGCCCGCCGCCGCGCCGACCGCGACGCCGGAACCCCAGGCCAGCCTGCCCGCGCCCGACCAGGAATTGTTCACCAATGTGTTCGCCGACAGCTGCGACGGCGCCGAACCGGTCAACACCGCCGTGTGCAAGCGCGCGATGGGCTCCGAAACGGTGACCTGCGAATACGGGCTCGGCGAAGACGAATATCTGCGTCACTCCGCCGATCTCACTGCAAGCGAAGACGGCACCGAATGGGTTCTCGCCCAGCCCGAAGCAATCTGCGCCGAACACGGCGCAACCCATCACGTCGATTCCTGATCCAGGAGATAGAGGCATCATGGCTACCGCACCCGTATTGAACCAGAGCCCGAACGGCACCATCGCGCAGGTGATCGGCGCCGTCGTGGACGTCGTGTTCGAGAACGAACTCCCCCCGATCTTCACTGCGCTCGAAACCCGGAACGGCGACAACACGCTGGTTCTCGAAGTGGCGCAGCATCTGGGCGAAAACACCGTCCGCACCATCGCGATGGACGGGACCGACGGTCTCGTCCGCGGCCAGGAAGTGGTCAACACCGGCGCGCAGATTTCGGTGCCGGTCGGCGCGAAGACGTTGGGCCGGATCATGAACGTCATCGGCCAGCCGATCGACGAGCGCGGCCCGATCGGTGCCGAGCGGACCATGCCGATCCACGCTGAAGCCCCGATGTTCGTCGACCAGTCGACCGAGGCTGCCATTCTCGTCACCGGGATCAAGGTCATCGACCTGCTTGCGCCCTATGCGCGCGGCGGCAAGATCGGATTGTTCGGCGGGGCCGGGGTCGGCAAGACCGTGCTGATCCAGGAACTGATCAACAACATCGCCAAGGGCCATGGCGGCGTGTCCGTCTTCGCCGGCGTGGGTGAACGGACACGTGAGGGCAACGATCTCTACCACGAATTCCTCGATGCCGGCGTCATCGCCAAGAACGATGCGGGCGAAGCGATTTCCGAAGGCTCCAAGGTCGCGCTCGTGTTCGGCCAGATGAACGAGCCTCCGGGCGCGCGCGCGCGCGTTGCCCTGTCGGGCCTCACCATGGCGGAATATTTCCGCGACGAGGAAGGCCAGGACGTGCTGTTCTTCGTCGACAACATCTTCCGCTTCACGCAGGCCGGCTCGGAAGTGTCGGCGCTGCTCGGCCGTATCCCGTCGGCGGTGGGCTATCAGCCGACGCTCGCCACCGACATGGGTAATCTGCAGGAACGCATCACCTCCACCACCAAGGGTTCGATCACTTCGGTGCAGGCGATCTACGTTCCCGCCGACGACTTAACCGACCCTGCGCCGGCCACCTCGTTCGCCCACCTGGACGCCACCACGACGCTCAACCGCGCGATCTCCGAACTGGGTATCTACCCTGCCGTCGATCCGCTCGATTCGACCAGTCGCGTGCTCGAACCGCGTGTCGTTGGCGAAGAGCACTACCAGACGGCTCGCCGGGTTCAGGAAACGCTGCAGAAATACAAGAGCTTGCAGGACATCATCGCCATCCTCGGCATGGACGAGCTGTCGGAAGAGGATAAGCTCACCGTCGCCCGCGCTCGCAAGATCCAGAAGTTCCTCAGCCAGCCGTTCCACGTGGCCGAAGTCTTCACCAACATCCCCGGGCAGTTCGTGCAGCTCGAAGATACGGTGAAGAGCTTCAAGGCGGTGGTCGACGGCGAATACGATCACCTGCCCGAAAGCGCCTTCTACATGGTCGGCGGAATCGATCAGGTGGTCGAGAAGGCCAAGAAGCTGGCGGACGAGGCGTAATGCGCTTCCCGTTCTTCCGGATCGTCCTTTCGATCAGCACGCTGATCGGCGGAACCGTGCATGCAAATGCGCAGGAAATCTACGTTCCGGAAGAACAGCAGCGTGCGCTTTTTGAAGCGGCGCAGCAAAGCGAGACTGCCGAAATCCAGGGTTCGATTGGGCTGCATGAGAATGCGCTGGTCTATTCCTACCCGAAAGATCTCGTACCTGTGTATCAGGTTCAGCAGCCCAACCTCTTTATGATCGAATTCATTCCCTTCGGAGAAGACGTTCGAAAAAATTGGAGCCGGATGCTGACCATTCAGGCCTTTGCCGAACCTGTTGCGCAACGACTGGACCCCGTGCAGTTCGTTTCAGGGCTCGGGCAGGCCATGCAGGCGAATTGTAGCGGACAGGGCTCATCTCAGGATCTGGGACAAGTCGCTCTAGGCAATACGACCGCGTATAGGTTCGCGTCTTCTTGCGAGAGGGGCCAGACGATCGAAACGATCCTCTTTCAAGTTGCCAAGCGCAAGGGTGAACTCATTGTGGTTCAACTCGCCTCGCGACGTCCGAACACTGCCGAAACGGCAGCGGCGGAAAGCGAGGCCGGCCAAACTTACTTCGTTTCGCTTCTCGATCAGGTCGCGTATTTCGACAAAGCAACCGAACAAGCAAAATAAAGACGCTGGAAACACGAATAATGCCTCTCCACTTCGAACTCGTAACCCCTGAAAAGCTCGTCCGCAGCGAGGATGTGCATATGGTCGTCGTACCCGGTGAAGAGGGCGAGTTCGGCGTCCTCGAAGGCCATGCGCCCTTCATGTCCACCATCCGCGACGGGGCGGTGCAGGTCTGGAAGAGCGAAGGCGGCACGCCGGAAACGATTGAGGTGCGCGGCGGCTTTGCCGAAGTGGGCGAGAACGGCCTTACCGTGCTGGCCGAACACGTCGAGGGCTGACCCCGCACACAGCGGCGCGTTCGCCCTTGGACTGCGAGGGTGCGCCGCCGGTCGAACCGCCCTTCCCCTGCCGGCCGGGCGCCGCTACCCTCCTTGCAAGACCTGGAGGAGAGAACCTTGAAATTCATATCGACGCTGGCAATGGCTGCCGCCATGACCATTGCAACATCCGCCGCCGCCCAGAACGCACCGACGAACGGCGTGCCCGGCCCCGAACAGGATCCCTTCATCTGGCTGGAAGAAGCCCGCAGCGAGAAGGCGCTGGACTGGGTGAAAGCGGAAAACGACCGCACGATGGCGCAACTGGCTGCCGATCCGCGGTTCGAAGATTTGAAGAACGAGGCGCTGGCCATTTTCGACAGTCAGGATCGCATCCCCTACGTCTCGTTCCGGCCCGATGGGCTCTACAATTTCTGGCAGGACAAGGATAACCCCCGCGGCCTGCTTCGCCGCACGACGCTCGAAAGCTACCGCACCGACAACCCGCAATGGGAAACGGTGCTGGACATCGACGCGCTCGGCAAGGCCGAGGGCCGCGAATGGGTCTATAAGGGTTCGTCCTGCCTGCCGCCGGCGCTGAACAAATGCATGGTCGCGCTGTCGGACGGCGGCGAGGATGCGACCGTCCTGCGCGAATTCGATACCGCAACCAAGAGCTTCGTCGATGGCGGCTTCGTCATCGACAGCAAGAGTCAGGGCGGCGTGGAATGGCTCGACGCCGATACGCTGCTGGTGAGCCGCGATTTCGGCGAGGGAACCCTCACCGACAGCGAATACCCGTTCACCACGCGTGTGTGGAAGCGGGGCACCCCGCTCGCCGAAGCGCCCGAGATCTTCCGCGGCGAACCGAGCGACGTGTCCGCCGGCGCATCGCTGCTGCGCGACAATACCGGCACGGTCCACGCCCGGCTCGGCTATCGCGGCGTAACCTTTCACGAGCGGGAGTATTTCGTCGACCGCAACGGCGAATGGGTGAAGCTCGACCTGCCGAAGAAGGCCAACCCCTATGGCATCGTCGACGATCACCTCATCTATTCGACCGATGTCGACTGGACGGTGGACGGGCAGACCTTCCCGGCCGACAGCCTGATCGCGGTCGATCTGGAGGAATGGAAAGCCGATCCCAACGGCGCCGCCAAGACCCTCGTCTGGGCCCCGGCAGAACGGCAAACCAAGCAGGGCGCCTCTACCACGGGCAATTCGATGTTCGTCGCGCTGCTCGATAATGTCGTCGGCAAGGTGGTGAAGTTCGACTACGAAGGCGGCAAATGGGTCGAGACCCCGGTCGACCTGCCCGACAATGCCACGCTCGGCATCGCCGCCGCGTCGGACGAGACCGACCAGATCATGTACACGGTGAGCGGTTTCCTCGAGCCGACGACGCTATACTATGCCGACGGCAGCGGCGCGCCCGCCGTGCTGAAGACCAGCCCGAGCTATTTCGAAAGCGCGGGAATGTCGGTCGAACAGTTTGAGGCCACCAGCAAGGACGGGACGAAGATCCCCTACTTCATCGTCAAGCCGAAGGGCATGACAATGAACGGCGCCACCCCCACCCTGATGTATGGCTATGGCGGGTATCAGATCTCGATGCTGCCGAGCTATCTCGGCGCGACCGGCAAGCTGTGGCTCGAGAACGGCGGGGCCTATGTCCTCACCAATCTGCGTGGCGGCGGGGAATTCGGCCCCGGCTGGCACCAGACCGCCATGCGCGAGAACAAGCAGCGCACCTGGGATGATTTCCAGGCCGTGGGCGACGATCTGGTCGCGCGCGGCTTCACCTCGCCCGAACATCTCGGCATCCAGGGCGGCTCGCAGGGCGGCCTGCTGGTGGGAACCGCGCTGACCCAGCGACCCGACCTGTTCAACGCCGCCATCGTGCAGATCCCGCTGTTCGACATGCTGCGCTATCACGAGATCGGCCGCGGCGCCTCTTGGATCGGGGAATATGGCGACCCGCGCGTTCCGGAAGAACGGGCATGGCTGGAAAGCTATTCCCCGTATCACGCGCTGAAGGAGGGGGTCGACTATCCCTCGCCCTTCCTGTGGGCCTCGACCGCGGACGATCGCACGCATCCCGCGCATGCCCGCAAGGGGGCCGCAAAGCTGAAAGCGCTGGGCCAGCCCTATTACTACTACGAGGACATGACGGGCGGCCATTCCGGCGGCGTCGATAACGAGCAGCGCGCACGGTTGCAGGCGCTGCAATATGTCTATCTGATGCAGCGCCTGATGGATGACGGCGCGGCGGCGGGGCAGGCTTCGGGCGGAAAGTAACCCCCGCGCCTGCGGCTACCGGCTTCTGCGCGTCGGCGCGTGGAAGTCGGCCGGCTTGTCGGCGATCCATTGCACGAATTTCGCGACCGCCTCGTTTTCCAGCAGGCGGTCGCGATCATCGCCGAAGCGGGCGAGTTCGGCATTGGTGAAGTTCGCATGAATCGTCCGATGGCAGATCGGGTGGACCGGCACGGTCGCCCGCCCCTTCTTGGCCCTGGGCACGGTATGATGCTGCTGCACCTTGCGACCCAAGGGTCGCGCGCACAGCCAGCAGGCGGGCGGCGCCTCGTTCAGCCCTTCTTCTCCGCCGCTTTCTTGCGCTTCATCGTGTCGTGGAAGCGATCGGCCCAGCCGGGTTTTACCATCTGTTCGGCGCGGACCATGCGCAATTCGCCTGCCTCCACATCGCGGCTGACCGGGCTGCCGGCGGCCACGATGGCATCCGCCCCGATCCTGACCGGGGCGATCAGCGCGCTGTTCGAGCCGATGAAGGCGCGTTCCCCGATGACGGTGCGGTGTTTGAAATAGCCGTCGTAATTGCAGGTGATGGTGCCGGCGCCGATATTTGCCCCCGCGCCGACTTCGGCATCGCCGAGATAGGTGAGGTGGTTGGCCTTGGCCCCATCGCCCAGAACGGCCTTCTTCATCTCGACGAAATTGCCCACCCTGGCAGCCTTCCCCAGCACCGATCCGGGGCGCAGGCGCGCATAGGGGCCGACTTCGCAATCCTCGCCGACCTGCGCGCCTTCCAGATGGCTGAAGGCCCGGATGCGCGCGCCTTTCGCCACGGATACGCCGGGGCCGAAGACGACGTTCTGTTCCACCGTGACGTCGGCGGCAAGCTCGGTATCGTAGCTGAAGAACACCGTTTCGGGCGCGCGCAGGGTGACGCCCGCCTCCATCGCCTCCTCGCGCTTCAAGTCCTGCCACTGCGCCTCGGCGGCGGCGAGTTCGGCGCGCGAATTGATCCCGGCGACTTCGTCGGGCCGGTCGGTCCGCACGGTCGCGCATCCGTCGCCGTCCGCGATCGCGATGTTGACGATATCGGGCAGGTAGTATTCGCCCTGGGCATTCTCGTTGCCGACCCGGTCGAGCAGGGCGAACAGGTCGCCAGCGCGGGCGGCCATGAGGCCCGAATTGCACAGGGTGCAGGCGCGCTCCGCCTCGCTCGCATCCTTGTATTCGACCATCCTGGCGATGCGCCCCTCGGCATCTGCCAGCACGCGGCCATAGCGCAGCGGATCCTCCGGTTCGAAGCCCAGGACGACCACCTTGGGCGCATCCTCGGCATGCAGCCGGTCGAGCATGGCCTGCATCGTCTCGCCGCGCACGAAGGGAACGTCGCCATACAGGATCAGCACGTCGCCGCCGAAATTCCCCAGCTGCGCCTGTGCCTGCTGCACCGCGTGGCCGGTGCCGAGCTGCGGTTCCTGCAAGGCGGTCTGCGCGCCCTCTCCCAGCGCCTCCTGCACCTGATCGCGCCCCGATCCCACCACCACGACCTTGCGCGACGGGGCCAGCCCATCCACCGTCGCCAGCAGGTGATGCAGCATCGGACGCCCGGCAATCGGATGCAGGACCTTGTGCAGGTCGCTCTTCATGCGGGTGCCCTTGCCAGCGGCAAGAACGACGACGGCAAATTCGCGTGTAAGGGTCATGGGGCCGCGCCATGCCATCAATCGCTTGCGGTTTGAAGGCGCATCCTGCACCGCCGCACGAATGACGGATTTTCCTTTCGACATCGTCGCCTTCGACCTCGACGGAACCCTGCTCGAAACCCATCGCGATCTCGGCACCGCGGTCAACCATGCGCTGACCCTCGGCGGGTTCGAGGCGGTGCCGGTCGAAAGCGCCAAATCGCTGATCGGCGGCGGGGCGAAGGCCATGCTGAAACAGGCACTCGTGCAGCAGGGCGGCGTCGAGGACGAGGAGTTCCGCCGGCTCTACAAGGCGATGCTGGCCTATTACGGCGACCATTACGCGGTCCATACCCGCCCTTATCCCCATGCGATCGCGGTGCTGGACGAACTCGCATCGCAGGGCGCGGCACTGGCGGTGGTGACCAACAAGTTCGAGCAATTCGCCCGGGGCGTTCTGGGATCGCTAGCCCTGGCCGACCGGTTCGACTGCATCATCGGCGGCGACACCATGGGCAAAGGCCGCGCCAAGCCCGCGCCCGATCCGATTATCGAAGCCCGCAAACGCTGCGGCGGCGGGCGCATCGTCTTCGTGGGCGACAGCAGCTACGACATGGCCAGCGCTCGCGCCGCCGAAGTTCCGTTCGTCGCCGCCTGTTATGGCTATTGCGACCGCACGCGGGAGGAATTCGGCGCCGACGCGGCGATCGACGGGCTCGACGAGCTGGTTCCCGCGCTGCGCCGGCTGTAGCGAACCGTCCGGTCGGTTTCGCCTGGCAACTGCCACTACTGGCGGTTGCACGGCAGGCCGGAACCTGCCACCCGGTCGATTGACCTTAACGTAAACCCAAGCAGGAGCATCCGCATGAGCATTGATTTCAAGGACAAGGTCGCCATCGTCACCGGCGCCGGCGGCGGTCTGGGGCGCGAATACGCGCTCGAACTCGGCCGGCGCGGCGCGAAGGTCGTGGTCAACGATCTCGGCGGGGCGCGTGACGGCACCGGAACGTCCGACATGGCCGGCCAGGTGGTCGAGGAGATCGAGCAGGCCGGCGGCACCGCGATGGCCAACGGCTCCAGCGTCACCGAATACGACCAGATGGAAGAGATGGTCGCCAAGACGAAGGAAAAGTTCGGCGGCGTCCACATCCTCATCAACAATGCCGGCGTGCTGCGCGACAAGACGTTCGTGAAGATGACCCCGCAGGATTTCGAATTCGTCGTCCAGGTCCACCTCAACGGTTCGGCCTTCGCCACCAAGGCGTGCTGGGAAACCTTCCGCGAGCAGTCCTATGGCCGCGTGCTGATGACCGCTTCGTCGACCGGCCTGTTCGGCAATTTCGGCCAGGCGAATTACGGCGCGGCCAAGCTCGGCCTCGCCGGCCTGACCAAGACGCTCCAGCTCGAAGGCGCGAAGTACAACATCAAGGTCAACACGCTCTCGCCCGTCGCGGGCACGCGCATGACCGAGGACCTGTTCCCCGAAGAGGCATTCAAGCTGTTCGACCCGGTGAACGTGGTGCCCGCCGCGCTCTTCCTGGTGAGCGAGGATGCGCCCAGCAATGCTATCGTCGGCGCCGGTGCCGGCGGCTTCCACAGCGCGTGGACGGTGATGAACGATGCCGTGTGGCTGCCCGACGACGACCGCACGGTCGAAGGCTTCGCCGCCCGGTGGGACGATATCAGCAAGTTCGACAATCTGAAGGCCCCGCAATCGGGCGCCGAACAGTCGGGCGCGATCCTCACCGCCATGCAGAAGGTCACCGGCAAGGGTCCGGACTCCGCACGCGGATAAGCGTGTTGACACAGTAACACACCGGGGCTACTCTGCCGACGTCGCGTCATGAACGTTACGTCATGGGGAGGGGCTCCGGTGTATTCAGAAGACGATCTCAATTCGGCCGTGGCTGCGGGGGCGCTGAGCGCCGATGCAGCCGCTTCGTTCCGCGCGCATATGACGCTGGTGCGCGAGATGCCGCGCGGGGACGAGGAAAACTTCCGGCTGATCAACAGCTTCAACGACATTTTCGTGGCCATCGGCGTGGTGATCATGCTGCTGGCGGCAGGCGCGATCGGGCAGGCGATCGCCGCCGCTTTCGCCCCCGTCACCGACATCTTCGGCACGGTGGCCGAGCCGACGGATGCGCAATTCGATGCCTACGCCGCCGCGACCGAATGGCGGAGCGCTCTCACCGCGCTGTTCGCGGGCGTTCTGGTCGCCGCGACGGCCTGGCCGCTGGCCGAATTCTTCACCCGCCGCCGCCGCATGGCCCTGCCCAGCATCATCCTGCTGCTCGCCTTCGTGGGCGCCTGCTTCGCGGCCGTCATCGGCATCGGTCTGGCGCTGGGCGCGCTCGACAACGAGGGCAGCGGCGGCTTGTTCATCGCGGGCGCCGGTCTGGTGGCGGCGGGCGCAGCCTATCTGCACTGGCGGCGTTTCATGGTGCCGATCACCGTGGCCGCGGGCGTGGCCGCGCTGACGGTAACCGTCGGCGCACTGATCATTTCCGCACTGAGCACCGCGATCGCGCTCGATGGCGGCAATATGGGCGACATCCTTCTCCTTCTGACCTTCGTCCTCGGCCTCGCCGTGTTCGCCTTCGCCATGCGCTGGGACATCAGCGACCGGGAACGGATCACGAGGCGCAGCGACGTGGCCTTCTGGTTGCATCTGCTGGCCGCCCCGATGCTGGCGCATCCGGTGTTCTACTCGCTCGGCGTGATGGACGGCGGGGACCGGGTGGGGGTCGGCGGCGCGCTTGGCGTGATTGCGATCTACGTGGTGTTCGGCCTCGTCGCGCTGGCGGTCGACCGGCGGGCGCTGCTCGTGTCCGCCCTCGCCTATGTGCTGGCGGCGCTGACCTTCCTGTTCGACAGGTTCGGTGCGGTGGAGCTGAACTTCGCGCTTACCGCTCTGGTAATCGGCTCGGCCCTGCTGTCGCTCTCGGCGTTCTGGACGCCGATCCGCGGGGTGCTGGTCCGCCAGCTGCCGCAGGGCTGGCGCGACCGCCTGCCCGACAGCGCGCCCGTGCCCATCGGCGGCCTGCGCGCCTCCGCGTCCTAGCGGTCGGCCAGCAGGTGGCGCACCGCCTCGGCAACGCCGCCGAAGACGAGATGGGCGCCGAGCGCAAAGGCGTGGGTGCGCGGCGGGCTGTCGTCAGGCTCGCCGCTGAGGCCGGTGGCCGGGACCAGCACCTCATCGAACACGGCGAAGACGCCGGTGCCGAACAGCGTGCCCCGGCCCGCCGTCACCTCGGGAAGCAGCCTTGCGGCCACCCCGTAAGCCGCGCCGAGCAGGCCGCCGAAGGCGAACTGGAACGCGCCGGTCGCGGCTTCCTTGCCCTCATCTGGAATGTCGTGACCGGTCAGTGCCTGCGTCCCCAGATCGGCCGCCCGGGTCGCCGCCTGGGGCGAACCGATCGGCGCATCGCCTTCTGCATCTTTCCCTTGCAGATCGACGCCGGCAGGTTTCGCGGTGAGTTGCATGAACGCGGCGGTCGCGGCCGTGGCGGCAAGCCCCGCGACAAGCCCGATTAGCGCGTCTTTTCCCAGTTCGCCTGCATGGCTCGGCATGACATGTCTCCTTCGCCACCCGAACGCCCGGTCGGCGGGCGCCGTTCCGAAGGGCGCGGAGATTTACCCGTCGACCGTTTT
Organism: uncultured Erythrobacter sp.; assembly: GCA_947501005.1. GTDB lineage: Bacteria > Pseudomonadota > Alphaproteobacteria > Sphingomonadales > Sphingomonadaceae > Qipengyuania. Next base: position 1,641,969 of record CANMTU010000001.1, read on the forward strand.
CAGCAGTCGCCGCTCCATCGGCGCAAGCACGCCCGGCAATTCGTGACCGCGCTTGAGGATCTGACCATGCTCGCCGAACAGGGTCCACATGCCTTGCCGGTTGCGCAGGCCGGGCCGCTTCTCGATCCGCGCCTGCGGCCGTTCCGAGGCCCGGCGGAAGGCGGCGAAGCTCGCCGCGTCGCGCGCGAAATCCATCGCATAATCGCGCCATTCGCCGGCGGCGACCATCCGGCCGTAAAGGTCGAGGATACGGCCAAGCTCCTCGCGGGTGAAACCCACCTGATTGGGGCGCCGACCCGGAAAGGCGACGACGGTGCCGTTCGGAAGTCCGCTCAAGCGTCCGTCCCGCTGCGCTTTTCAGGCGCGGTCGCGGCGCGCAATTCGGCCACTTCCCGGCGCAGCGCCGCCAGCTCCTCCGCGATGGGGCTGTTCGTATCGCTTTGGGTGACGCAAGGTTCGTCGCATGGCGTGCCGTAGGGGATGAAATCCCGCAGCCATTCCTCTGCCGGAACGAGAGTGCTGCGAGCCTTCATGCCGATCATCGTCGCGCCTTCGGGCACGTCGTCGGTCACCACGGCGTTGGCGCCGATCCGTGCGCGGCGGCCGACGACGATCGGGCCGATGACCTGCGCGCCGGAGCCGACGATGACCCCGTCCTCCAGCGTCGGATGGCGTTTTCCGCCAACCCCGTTGGTCGGATTGGTGCCGCCCAGGGTCACGCATTGGTAGATCGTCACATTGTCGCCGATATGGCAGGTTTCCCCGATGACGGAGAAGCCATGATCGATGAACAGGTTTCGGCCGATGGTCGCGCCCGGATGAATGTCGATCGCTGTGAGGAAGCGGCTGAGATGATTGATCAGCCGCGCAAGGAAGAACAGCTCCGCCTCGAACAGCCAGTGCGCGATGCGGTGCATGCCCATAGCCAGGACGCCGGGATACAGCAGCACTTCCCAGCGCGAACGCGGGGCCGGATCGCGCGCCTTTATGGAATCCAGATAGCTGATCAGCCGTTCCAGCATGGCGTCACTTCTCCCACTGTGCGGCGATCAAAGCAAGCGCCCTTGCTGCGGGCCCTGCACCGCCTCCAGCGCATCGCGCCAGACCGACATGGTGGCGGGCGCCTTTCGTTCAAGGCTGAGGCGATCGATGGCGTCCACCACCTGTTCGATCGCGGCATAGCTTCGCTCGATCCGGGGCACGAGATAGGCGGGCGCCCCTTCGCCGAGCGCGAGGCCGCGCTGCGCGGCGTGGGCCAGGATGAGGTCGCCGGCCATGTCGTCGTCCGGCGGATCGATGGACAGGTGCAGCGCCGCCCCGATCCGGCTGGCGAGGTCGGGCAAGGCGATCCGCCAGCCCCCCGCCGCCACCGCCAGCAGCAGCGGCACATCCTCGGCCTGGGCGCGGTTCCAGGTATGGAAGATCTCCGCCTCGTCGCGCGCGGCCGCATCGTCGATCGTGAAAGCGCGGCCGCGTTCCTCGAACCAGCGCAGGAACAGGCTCTTGCCCGAACGCGGCGGCCCGGTCAGCACGGCGGTGCGGAACGGCCAGTGCGCGCTTTGCTCCAGCGCGTCGGCCGCCGCCCGATTGCCGCTCCCGAGGACGATCAGCCCCGGCCTACCGGGCGCGGTCGCCAGCGGAAGCGCGAATTGACCCACGATTCCCCGCTCAGCGCGAGATCAGCAGCGCGCTCGACCCCTGCTGCACCGTCAGGCCGCGCGCGCGCAGGGCCGCCGCAAGCTCGCCGATCGAGCCGGAATAGCTGACCGTCATCACCGAGGTGCCGCCGATCGCGGTGCTGCGCGTGCCGGCGCTGCGCACCCCTTGCGTTCCGCGAACGGAGCCGAGGATCGCATCGAACGCCGCGGCGTCGGGCGTCTGGAACTGCACGGTGTACAGCGCCACCGACCCTTCCGGCGGCGGCGTGTTGACCGGCGCATCGGTAATGGTGCCGTCGCTGGTCGCCGTCTCGCGCGAAGGCGCGGCGACATCGCGGCGGGACGCGGCGGCATCCTGTGCCTGATATTGCCGCCCGAGTTCGACCAGCTGCGCGATGACCGGATCGAGTTCCCCGCCATCGAGCTCGAGCGTGGGATCGGGCTTCAGCCGGCCGGAAGCCAGTGCCTGCTCGAAGATGGTGTTGAAGCGGACCACCGCCTGGTCGAGCATGGCCGGCAGTTGCGCGGAATTGGCCGCACGCAGGGTGAAGCTGTCGAGAACCCTCGAATCGGGGCCGACGCGTGCGGTGAAGCGCCCCTCGATCGGCCCGCCGGGATATTCGTAGTCGAGCCGTGCAATCGGCACGATCACGTCGGAGGCATTGAACTGGTCGAGCACGTTGCGCCACCAGGTGCGGCTGCGGCGCCCGGTCTGCCCGTAGGTCAGCAGGAGGGATTCGCCGCCGGACCCGTTAGGTCGCACATAATCGATCCGGCTGGCCCCGGCCTGGTATTCGGCCCAAGCCCGCTGCCACTCGTTGCGTTGTTCATAGAGCAGCACGGTACCGCCGGAAAACGTGATCGGCAAAACCAGCAGCGGGGCGGACCGGGCGGTTTGGCCCGATTCGCCGAGATAGCGCGAGGCCCGGTCCCGATCGAACACCACGCCCAGCGTCGCGATGTAGCGTTTGGGTCCGATCCGCTCGCGCTGGACGACGATGGCGGACACCATCGAATCGATCGTCGAATCCGGCAGTTTCGGCCCGTTGATCTTTTCCCATGCCTTGCGCTGCGCCTCTTGCCACGCCTCGCTGCGCGCCACGAGGCCGTTTTCCGCGCTGACATCCACCTCGACATCGCGCACTTCGATATCGGCGGAGGCGGCGACCGGCGCGATGCCGCGTTCGCCGCCCACCTGCGCCATGGCATACCATCCGCCGAACCCGAGCACGGCGGCGACGGGGGCAAGGATGGCGAGGCGCCGGGCGCGAGGGGAAGGATTGTAAGGCCGCATGGGGAAAGCGTCGGCCTTTTGCCCAATCGCCGGTGGAAATCCAAGCGCGAATGCGCAAAGGCAGCGCAATGAGCAGCAATACCCCTTCCTACACCTACGAACAGGCCGGCGTTTCCATCGAGGCCGGCAATGCGCTGGTCAAGGCGATCGGCCCGCTGGTGCGCGCGACGATGCGGCCCGGCGCGGATGGCAGCATCGGCGGGTTCGGCGGCTTCTTCGATCCGAAGGCGGCGGGATACAGGGATCCGCTCCTCGTCGCCGGGAATGACGGCGTCGGGACCAAGCTCAAGCTCGCGATCGACAGCGACCGGCACGATACGGTCGGCATCGATCTGGTCGCCATGTGCGTGAACGACCTGATCGTCCAGGGCGCCGAACCGCTGTTCTTTCTCGACTATTTCGCGACCGGCAAGCTGGAAGGCAGCATCGCCGAACGGGTCATCGCCGGGATAGCGGACGGGTGCCGGCAGGCGGGCTGCGCCCTGATCGGCGGCGAGACGGCGGAAATGCCGGGCATGTATGGCGAAGGGGATTACGACCTCGCGGGCTTCTGCGTCGGCGCGGTGGAGCGGGGGGAACAGCTTACCGGAGAGCGCGTCGCGCCAGGCCATATCCTGCTCGGCCTTGCCAGTTCGGGCGTGCATTCCAACGGCTATTCGCTGGTCCGGCGGCTGGCGGCGGACAAGGGCTGGAAACTCAACCGCCCCGCCCTGTTCGATCAGGACCGGCTGCTGATCGATTTCTTGATGGAGCCGACCCGGATCTACGTCCGCTCGGTGCTGCCGGTGGTGCGCGAGGGGCTGATCGACGCGCTGGCCCATATCACCGGCGGCGGCCTGCTCGAGAATATCCCCCGCGTCCTTCCCACCGGCGCCCATGCCGAGGTGGATGCCGATGGCTGGGCGCAGGGCGGGTTGATGGCGTTCCTTCAGGCGCAGGGCAATATCGAGCCGGGCGACATGGCGCGCACGTTCAATTGCGGCATCGGCATGGTGCTGGCGGTCGAACCGGCGCAGGCGGAAATCGTGCGCACCCGCCTCGAAAATGCGGGCGAGACCGTGCTGCCGGTCGGCCGGATCGTTGCGGGAGAGCGTGGCTGCACGGTGCGCGGATCGCGGGGCACCTGGTCGGCCAAGGCGGACTGGTCGGTGACGCATCATGGCTGACAGGGTGCGTGTCGCCGTGCTCATTTCGGGCCGGGGCACCAACATGGCCGCCCTGCTCTATGCCAGCCGGTTGCCGGACGCGGCCTACGAGATCGTGCTGGTCGCCGCGAACGATCCGCAGGCCGCTGGGCTGGACCTCGCCGCCGCCGAGGGGATCGCGACCTTCGCCCTGCCCCATCGCGGCATGGCTCGGGCAGAGCACGATGCCGCCATGGCGCAGGCCGCCCGCGATGCGGGTGCGGACTATATCGCGCTGGCCGGTTACATGCGTATCCTGGGCGCGGCCTTCGTCGAGGAATGGCAGGGCCGCCTGCTCAATATTCACCCCTCGCTGCTGCCGAAATATCCGGGACTCGATACCCATGCCCGCGCGATCGCGGCGGGCGATGCGCATGGCGGCGTGTCGGTTCACCTCGTCACCGGCGAACTCGACGCGGGCGAGGTGCTGGGGGCAATCCCGGTCGCCATCCTGCCGGGCGATACCGCCGAAAATCTCGCCGCGCGCGTGCTGTTCGCCGAACATCAGCTCTACCCCCGCGTGCTTGGCGAATATGTCTCGCGCGGGCAGGATGGGGCGCGGCTGCTCGAACAGGTAAGGTCGCTGGCGCTGGCCTTGCCGAAAACGCATGAGCGGGAGAGCCACGGCGCCCCCGGCTGGCGCGCGGGTTCGGAAAAATCCGGCCGGTATTTCGCCTATTTCAACGACCGGCACCACGGGTCGGAACACATCGCCCTGCTCGTCAAGACCGGCAGCATGGACGAATTGCTCGAACTGGTGGAGGCACAGAAGGACGCCTATTTCAAGCCTGCCTATTACGGGGCGTCGGGCTGGATCGGCATCATCCTCAACCGGCCGGAACTGGACTGGGACAATGTCGCGGACTGGCTCGAGCGCAGTTGGCGCGCTGTCGCCCCGAAAAGCGCCGTTGCGCGCGTGCCTGCCACTGGCGACATCGGCTGACGATGCGCGGGCCCCTGTTCTTCGGCGTCGCCATTGCCGGGCTTGCCCTGATCGCGTGGCAGGCCGGCGACGAAGGCGATACCGGCGGCCCCGGCACGTTCGGGTCGATCCTGATCGTGGCGGCGGTGTTCCTCGCTCTTCATACCCTGCGCCACCTCTATTATCGCGTGTCCGGCAAGCGGGACGGGCGGCGATGAGCGCCGCCCCACCCCGCCCGCATCCCTTGGCCCGCTCGACCTTCGCGCAAAAGGCTGACCGGGCAATCGAGCAGATCTGGCGCCGGGGCCTGGCGGAAAAGCCGCGCCTCGATCCGGACTATCTCTGGCCGATCGGGGCGAAGGGCTTTTCGCGCGCAGACGAGGTCTCGATCCGCTCATCCGAGGAGGTCGCCGATTTTCGGGAGCGGCTCGACCGGTTGTGCCGCGCTTTGCGCGAGGAAGCGCAGCTGAATGCGCTGGGCCATACGATGGCCTATGGCCAGCTCAAGAAAGCGATCCGCGAGCGGCATGCGCTGGGCCGGTTGTGGCGACGGCAGCCCGAACGGGCGCGCACCGCGATCGCCCCGCCGATCCTCGTCATCGGGCAGATGCGGTCGGGCACGACGCGGGTTCACCGCTTGCTCGCCGCCGATCCGCGCCATGTCGCGACCCGGTTCTGCGACAGCCACCACCCGGTACCCGTTTCGCCGGATATCCGGCCGTTGGTGTCGCGCGCGGTGCTGGCGCTGGCGCGACGGATCAATCCCTGGCTCGATACGCTGCACCCCTTCTCGCCCCGCCGGGGGGACGAGGAAATCGGCTGGCTGGCCGCCGCCCTGTCGCCCCCGTCTTACGAGGCGCAGTGGCATATCCCCTCCTTCGTGCGGTGGAGCGAACGGCGCGATCCTGCGCCCGTCTATGCCGAGTTCGCCCGCATCCTGCGGACCGACGCGGACCATGCCGGCAATGCCCACCGCCCCCGGGTGATGAAATGCCCGCAATTTTCCGAGGATATGTCCGCCCTGCTTGGCGTATTTCCCGACGCCCGGCTGGTACTGACGCAGCGCGACGACCGGCCGATGTGGGAAAGCACCGTCTCGATGGTGGCGGGGCAAAGCGCCTACCAGTCCGACGCGCTCGATCTCGCGACTATCGAACAGGAATGGCACCGCCGGATCGCACACCGCAACCGCCGGTTGCGCGCGGCTCTTGCGAATGCCGATGCCCCGCTCTGCCGGGTGGCGTTCGACGATCTGAACGAGGACTGGCGGGGCGAAATGCACCGCGTGTACGACGCATTCGGGATCGAGATGACCGGCGAAGCCCTCGAGGCGATGGAAGCGGAGGTGTCGCGCAGCGAGAGCGAGGGTCATGTGAGCCACCGCGCCCAGGTCGAGGCGTTCGGTCTCGGCACGTCGCCGGGCCAGCGCCTGCGCGCCTAGCCGGGTCGCGTTTCGGGCGTTCCTGCCTCGTTCGGCAGGCCGTGCGGGGGCGGCTTGTGCCCCGTTTCCTGTGTGGCTTCGATCTGGCTGATCGCATCCCCATCGAAGGTGACGCGCCAGAATGTCGGCCCGCCCGACCGCGCATGAGTGCCCGAATGATGCATTCGAACGAGGATGTCGTCCGCATGATGATCCAGCGTATCGATGGTGATTTGCGGGTTGCCGTTTTCCTGGCGAAATTCCCGGTCGCGCAAAAGGAACCCGCCCCGGCCGACGGTTTTCTTCAGCCCTACCTCGGTCACCACCAGATCGGGCGCGAGGCAATCAGCCGCAGCCTGTTCGTCGCCCGAATTGATATGGCTCACCAACCGGCGCACGACGCGCTCGTGCCGCGCCTTGCGACCGAATTGCCAAAGTGCGAAATTTCCCATCCTGCCAACGCATTATCACGGCGCGGCAGGATGGACCAATAGCGAATGTTAATCCCGGTTATCGTAAAAGTAACCGGTTCCCGGTCCGGTTCAGCCGACCAGTTCGTCCTCGTCGAAGAAGAAGCGGATTTCCTTGTCCGCATTCTCGTCGCTGTCCGAACCGTGGACCGAGTTCGCCTCGATGCTTTCGGCATAGGCCTTCCGGATGGTGCCTTCGTCGGCATCGGCCGGATTGGTCGCGCCCATGACGTCGCGGTTGCGCTTCACGGCATCTTCGCCTTCGAGCACCTGCACCACGACCGGGCCGCTGACCATGAAGTCGACCAGTTCGCCGTAGAACGGCCGTTCCTTGTGCACTTCGTAGAAGCCTTCGGCCTGCTGCCGGGTCATCTGGATGCGCTTGGACGCGACGACGCGCAGGCCGGCCTCTTCCAGCATCTTGGTGACCGCGCCGGTCAGGTTGCGGCGGGTGGCATCGGGCTTGATGATCGAAAAGGTGCGGGTAACCGCCATGCTGGTGTCCTTCGAAATGTAAGGGGAAACAATCGCGCGCGCCCTAGCGCCGAGGGGGCGCGCGGGCAAGCCCTGCTTAGAACGCCTTGCCGACGACGAGTTGCGCTTTGGTTAGCGGACCATCGCGGCGGGCCGTCAGCGAGAAGCGCAGTTGCAACGCCCGATTCTCCCCGCCGAGCGTGCGGTTGTCCTGCCCTTCGATGTCGATATGGGGCACGATGCCGGCCTTGCGCGCCTGTCCACGGTAGAAATCGGTGACGGCGTCGACCGGCGCGCCGGTCGCGAAGTCGAGATAGACCAGCCGGCCGTCCCCCTGTTCGACGCGGGTGTTGTGCACAATCTCGGCATCGGGAAAGGCGGTGAAGGGTTCGGGCAAGGCAACCGGAAGGCGCTCGCCGGCAGCCAGCCTCGTGGTGGTTCCCTGCGCATCGGTATGCTCGGCGGACACCGCGCCGGTCGCGGGATCGATGTCGTAGCGGGCCGGTTGGCCAAGACGCGACTGCTGCGTGGCGGCGGGATCCTCGCCGGGTTCCTGCGATCCGCACGCGACCAGTGCGAGCGCGCAGAGCGGCAGGAGAAGCGGAAAGCGGCAGGCCATGCCTCACCGACGGGTGACGGGAGCGCCGGTTCCTAGCCCGCCAGTTTCCAGCGCCCGCGCTCGTCCTGCTTGAAGAATCGCCGCTCGATATCGTCGCGGCCGGCGAAACCGCGCCAGAGTTCGCGCGCGGCCCCGGTGGCGCCATCGCCGAACAGCAGCATCGCCCGCGCGAACGCCGCCGCATCCTCGCGCCATTCGCCGTCGGCCAGCAGTGCCATGGCGGCATCGTTCGCCCTGTCGCAGCTCTCGCCGATGAGGATCGGCTGGCGCGCGGCATGCGGCGCCCCGGCCACGCCATGCGCTAGGAAAGCGGGCGGGTCCTGTGCCCAGAGCGCCTCGGACAGGCGTGTGCGCAATCCCTCGTCGCGGGCGGCAATGCTCAGCCGCGCGCCGCTTTCCAGCACCTTGCCCGCCAGCAGCGGGACGACGCGTTCGACCGGATCGCGGGAAAGCTGGTAGAAATCGACCTGCATCGCCCTAGCCCCCTCCCTCGCCGGCACTCTTGTTGCGGCGGCAGCGTTCGGAACAGAACTTCACCGCGTCCCAGTCCCGCGCCCATTTCTTGCGCCACGCGAAGTCGAGGCCGCAGGCGGCGCAGGCCTTGGTCGGAAGATCGCCCTTGCGACGCATCTTCGCCATTGCCCGCGCCCCCGAACCTGCTTCGCCGCCGGATCAGGCCTCGACAGTGTCGGCGATCAGCGTGTCGATCAGCCGCACGCCGAAACCGGTCGCGCCCTTGCCCCAGGTGCGGCCGGGCTTGTCCGACCAGACCATGCCGGCGACGTCGCAATGCACCCACGGCGTGCCGTCGGCGATGAAGCGTTGCAGGAACTGCGCCGCGGTGATCGAACCGGCCGCGCGACCGCCGATGTTTTTCATATCGGCGATCGGGCTGTCGAGCAGCTTGTCGTAGGCCGGGCCGATCGGCAGGCGCCACACCTTGTCGCCGCTCTTGATGCCGGCGGCGGAAAGATCGGCGCAGAGCTGGTCGTCATTGGAGAAGATGCCGGCATATTCATGGCCTAGCGCAACGATCATCGCACCGGTCAGCGTGGCGAAATCCACCACGCGGGCAGGCTGGAATTCCTCCTGCGTCCAGTGCAGGGCATCGGCCAGCACCAGCCGCCCTTCGGCATCGGTATTGAGCACTTCGATGGTCTGCCCGCTCATGCTGGTGACCACGTCGCTCGGCCGCAGGGCGTTGCCGTCGGGCATGTTCTCGACGAGGCCCATCACGCCGACCACATTGGCCTTGGCCTTGCGCTTGACGAGGGCGAGCATGCCGCCCGCGACCGCGCCCGCGCCGCCCATGTCCCATTTCATGTCTTCCATACCGGCACCCGGCTTGATCGAGATGCCGCCGGAATCGAAGGTGACGCCCTTGCCGACGAAAGCGGTCGGGGCCTCGCCCTGCGTGCCGCCGTTCCAGCGGATCGCCAGCAGGCGCGATTCCCGCGCCGAGCCCTGACCGACGCTGAGCAGCGAACCCATGCCGAGTTCCTCCATCTGCGCATCGTCGAGCACGATGATTTCGGCTCCGGTCCCCTCGAACCGGTTGCGGCAACGCGCGACGAAGCTTTCGGGATAGAGGATGTTGGCCGGTTCGGTAATCAGTTCGCGTGTGAATTCGACGCCGTCCGCCAGATGGCCGGCCCGCTCCCAAGCGGCTTCCGCCCCGTCGGGCGCGCCGACCACGGTGACGGTTTCGAGCGTGATCTTCTGCTCGTCCTTCATCTTGGTGCGATAGACGTCGAAGCGCCAGTTGCGCAGCCGCACGCCAAGCAAGACATGCGCGGCTTCCTCGGCCGACAGGTTCGCCTGAGTGAAATCGAGGACCAGTTCCTCGACCCCGATGCTCTGGTATTTCGCGGCCAGCGCGGCACCAGACTTTTCGAGATTGGCGAGCCGTTCCTCGGCATCGGGTTTGCCGGCGCCCGCAATCGCCAGCCGCGCGACCGTATCGCCGCTTTCCTCGAACCCGTCGAAAACCTGCCCGGCACTGCCCTTGAAGCGGGCGGCTTCGGCGCCTTCGCGCATGGCGCGCGACAGGTTTGATGGCAGCTTGCCCTTGTCGGCGATCTGCGCAATGAGGCGCGCCGCCTGGGGACGGGTCTGGCTGAACTGGATGTGCATGGGAACTCCTGAAAACTTGGGTGCGCGCAGTCTTGCGGACGGGACCGGGGCTGCGTCGTTGCCGATTGCAGTTAGGAGTGCGCAATGCGATAGGCAAGCGATGCGCTGGCCGGCAGAGCCATCTTCGCGGCCATCCGCGTCCCTGTACGTCCTTGCGGCGATGCTCGCGCTCGGCTGCCCCGCGATCGCCAGCGCACAGGAAGGCGCGGCGACGGGGACCGGCACCGTGATAGAGCCGCAGGGCGAAGACCCGATCGATCTGCCCGGCCCCGGCGATTGGACGCCGGCCGATTCTGAGGCGGCCGATCCTGAGCCGGCCGATCCGGTGGCGGTGGACCCCTTGATGCGCGACATCGCCGAACCCGGCGACCAGCCGGGCCTGCCGCCCGCAACCCCCGAATTCAACGCGGCGGGCGAACGCCAGATCGGATTCGCCGCCGATATCCTGAGCTACGATGCGACGGGCGAGACGGTCACGGCGCAGGGCAATGTCGTGCTGGCTTCAGGCGACCGTTCGGTCCGGGCGGACAGCGTGACGTGGAACCAGAACACCGGCAGCATCGTCGCCACCGGCAATGTTCGCCTGGTCGACGAGGACGGCAACCAGCTCTATTCCGACCGGATCGAGTTGACCGACGAATTCGAGGCCGGGTCGCTGCAGAACCTCCTGCTCGCCCTGCGCGAAGGGGGGCGGCTGGCCGCGGAATCGGGCACTCGCGCCGCCGATGGCACGGTCGAACTGACCCGTGCCGCCTACAGCGCCTGCGCCGTGGTCACGCCCGAAGGCTGTCCCAAGGAACCGAGCTGGCGAATCACCGCCGACCGGGTGATCTACGATCCGCAGGAAAGCCGGGTGCGGTTCAGCGGCGCCTATCTCGAACTGTTCGGCGCCCGGATCGTACCCCTGCCGGGGCTGGCGATCCGCACCGATGGCGGCCCTGCCTCGGGCGTTCTGGTGCCCGACCTGCGCATATCCCAGCGCAACGGGGTCGAGGTTTCGGGCAGCTATTTCGTCCGCCTCGCTCCGAACAAGGATCTGACCGCGTCGGCCTATGTCTTCACGAAAGCGCCGCCGATGGTGTCGGCACAGTGGCGCCATCTGACCGATCAGGGTGCCTACCAGATCACCGGTTATGCGACTCACAGCCGGCGGGTATCGGATTTTGCCGCCGAGACGTTATCGAGCCAGTCCGATCCGCGCGGCTACCTGTTCGCCAACGGCCGGTTCCAGTTCAGTCCGGAATGGAGCCTGACCGGCTCGATCCGCGTTGCCAGCGACCGGACTTTCCTGCGCCGCTACGACATCAGCCGAGACGACCGCTTGCGCTCCTACGTCAATCTGGAACGGATCGACGCGGACTCCTATTTCTCGCTCGCCGGCTGGGCGACGCAGACCCTGCGCCTCGTCCAGGATCAGGGGCAGGTGCCGATCGCGCTGCCGGTGCTCGACTACCGCAAGCGGCTGGACGATCCGATCCTCGGCGGAAAGGTCCAGTTGCAGGCCAACACGCTCGCCATCACGCGGACCGACGGGCAGGATACGCAGCGCGCCTTCGCCCGGGCGCAATGGGATCTGAAGCGGGTGACCGCGCTGGGGCAAGTCGTCACGGTGACCGCGCTCGCCCGGGGCGACGTGTATCATTCCAGCGAGAATGCGCTGACCGATACCGTGATCTATCGCGGCGAAAGCGGCTGGCAGGGGCGCGGCGTCGCGCTGGGCGCGGTGGACGTGGAATGGCCGCTGGTCGGCGGGCTGCTCGGCGGCACGCAGGTGCTGACCCCGCGCGTGCAGCTGGTGGTGACGCCGGACGTTGCCAACCTCTCGATCCCCAACGAAGATGCCCGCGCCATCGATCTGGAGGATTCCAACCTTTTCGCCCTCAACCGTTTTCCGGGTTACGACCGGGTCGAGGACGGCACTCGCCTTACCTACGGCGTCGACTGGGAACTGCGCCGGCCGGGATGGGAAGTGAACGCCACTTTCGGTCAGTCCTACCGGCTCGACAGCGACCGCACGATCTTCCCCAACGGCACCGGCCTTTCGGAAAAGGTCAGCGATTTCGTCGGCCGCACGCAGGTCCGCTATCGCAATTTCGTGAGCCTCACCCACCGCTACCGGCTCGACAAGGACAATCTCGCCGTCCGCCGCAACGAGATCGATGCCGCGATCGGTTCGCGCAAGACCTATGCCGAGGTGGGCTATCTGCGGCTCGACCGGAATATCTCCACGGTCGAGGATCTGCAGGATCGCGAGGAACTGCGCGCCGCCGCGCGGGTCGCATTCCTCAACTACTGGTCGGTCTTCGGTTCGGGCGTCTTCAACCTGACCAATGCGGAGGAAGATCCCACCCTGTCGAGCGACGGGTTCCAGCCGATCCGCACCCGCCTCGGTTTCGCCTATCAGGACGATTGCCTGGAGATGGGCCTGACCTGGCGGCGCGACTACGTCTCGGCCGGCGATGCGCGGCGGGGCAACACTTTCCAGGTTTTCTTCGCGCTGCGCAATCTTGGGGCGCGCACCCCCAGCTAAGTTGGCATCGCACGGCAAACCCGCTATCCGCGTCGCGCAATCAGCTAATGTTCAGCCGGCAACCGGCATCAGCCCCCCTATCCGGGCGCCCGAGGGCGCGTCGCAATTGGAAACGATACGCGTGAAGCCACACTTCCTTCAGAACATCGTCGGCCTTGCTTCCGCTGTGGGTCTTGCCGCCACGCCGCTCGCGGCGCAGGCGCAGGCCTCGCAGGCGGTCGCCGATCAGCTCGGCCTGCCCGAGCAGGTGACCCTGCTCGGCGATACCGATCCCAATCTGCGCAAGGCGACGGCGGTGGTCAACGGCCAGGTGATTACCGGCACCGATCTCAACCAGCGGGTCGCCCTGCTGACGGCCGCGAACGAACAGCAATTGAGCGGCGCGGAACTGCAGCAGGTCCGCGCGCAGGTCCTGCGCAACCTGATCGACGAGACCTTGCAGATCCAGGCGGCGCAGGCGGCGGACATCGCGATCAACCAGGCCGAGATCGACCAGACCTATGCCCGCGTCGCGGCCCAGAATTTCGGCCAGCGGACCGAGCAGATGGACACCTATCTCACCGGGATCGGCTCCTCGCCCGCCTCGCTCAAGCGGCAGATCCACGGCGAACTCGCATGGCAGCGCCTGCTGCGGCAGAAGGTTTCGTTCTTCGTCAACGTCTCGGCCGAGGAAGTGAACGAGTTGATGCAGCGGCTCAACGCCTCGAAGGGGGCGGACGAGTACCGGTTGGGCGAAATCTACCTCTCGGCCAATTCCAGCAATCAGGCGGCGGTGGAAGCCAATGCCACCAAGATCATGGAACAGCTGCGCCAGGGCGGCAGCTTCGCCGCCTATGCAAGGCAGTTCTCCGAAGCCTCGACCGCGGCGGTCGGCGGCGATCTCGACTGGATTCAGCTGCCGCAGCTCAAGAACGCGCAGCTCGAGGCGGCGGCGCAGCAGATGCAGCCGGGCCAGCTGGTCGGGCCGATCGCCATTCCCGGCGGCTATTCGATCCTCTATCTGATCGACAAGCGGCAGGTGCTGACCGCCGATCCGCGTGACGCCCTGCTCAGCCTCAAACAGATCCAGGTGAGCTTTGCTCCGACCGACAGCGAGGCGCAGAACCGCGAGAAATTGCAGCGCTTCACCGATGGCGTGAAGTCGATGCGCGGCTGCGGCGATGCGGACCAGGCGGCGGCGGCCCTCAATGCCACCGTCGTGACCAACGATCAGGTTCGCGCCCGCTCCCTGCCCGAGCAGTTGCAGAACATCGTCCTCGGTCTGCAGGTGGGCGAGACGACGCCGCCCTTCGGATCGCTGAGCGAAGGCGTGCGGGTCCTGATGCTGTGCGGGCGTGACGATCCGCAGGCGGCGGACGGCCCCGATTTCGACGAGCTGATGGCACAGCTCGAGGACGAGCGCATCGGCAAGGCGGCCCAGCGTTACCTGCGCGACCTGCGCAACGACGCCTATATCGAGTACAACTGATTACGCGCCTCGGGCCGCTGGCGGTTTCGCTGGGCGATCCGGCTGGCATCGGGCCGGAGATCATCGCCGCCGCCTGGGCCGAACGCACCGCGCGCGACGTGCCGCCCTTCGCGGTCATCGGAGGTGCGGAGGTGCTGCGCGCAGCAGTGGCCGCGCGTGGCCTCACGGTGCCGGTCGCGACAGTCGCCTCGCCCGACGAGGCTGCGGCAATGTTCGATACCGCGCTGCCTGTTTTCGGCGCGCTCGACTGCGAATACAGGCCGGGGCAGCCCGAGGCGGACGGCATCGGGACCGCGCTGGCCTCGCTCGAGGCGGCGACCGGGCTCGCCCGTGCCGGTGCGATGGCGGGCGTGGTGACCGCACCGGTCGCCAAGGCGCAGCTCTCCTCCATCGGGTTTCACTATCCCGGCCAGACCGAATTCCTCGCCGCCGCCTGCGGCGTGCCGGAAGACGACGCGGTGATGATGCTCGCCGGGCCGAGCCTGCGCACCGTCCCGCTCACCGTGCATTGCGCCCTGAGTGAGGTTCCGGCGCGGCTGAGCGTCGATCTGATCTGCCGCAAGGCGCGGATCGTGGCGGCGGCCCTGCGGCGCGATTTCGGGATCGCCGAACCGCGTCTTGCGATTGCCGGGCTCAACCCCCATGCCGGGGAGAACGGCCGCTTCGGGGAAGAGGAACGCGCAATCATCACCCCCGCGATCGAGCGGCTGCGCGGCGAAGGCCTGGCAGTGACCGGTCCGCATCCGGGCGACGCCCTGTTCACCCCCCGCGCCCGCGCGACCTACGATGCCGCTCTGGCGATGTATCACGATCAGGCGCTGATCCCGCTGAAGGCGCTGGATTTCGACGAAGGCGTGAACGTGACCCTGGGCCTGCCGATCATCCGCACCTCGCCCGATCACGGCACCGCGTTCGACATTGCCGGCAAGGGGATCGCCGATCCCGGCGCAATGGCAGCGGCTTTGCGCATGGCGGGGCAGATGGCGGCACGGCGCGGCGCCGCTTCAGCCTGAAGCGGCCGCCCCCTCAGGCATTGCCGACGACGAAACACGCCGCCGCGACCAGCGCCCCGGTCCAGTGATTCGCCCGGAACCGGGCCAGCGGATTGGCGGGATCCGCGCCATCCAGCGTGGTCACCTGCCAGCCGAGATGCCACGCCGCCGGTATGAGCGCGAGCAGTGCGAGCCAGTCCGCGCGGTAAAGCCAGAAGCCCAGCCCCCACAGCGCGACCGCCCCGATATAGAAGGCCGCCACGCCGACTTTCACATGACCGCCCAACCGCAGGGCAGAGGACCGGATGCCGACCAGCGCATCGTCCTCGCGGTCTTGCATGGCGTAGATCGTGTCGTACCCGATCACCCACAGCACGCTGCCAAGATACATGGCCAGCAAAGCGTCCCAATTGTCCGCGCGAAGCTGGGTCCAGCCGACCAGCAGCCCCCAGGTGAAGACCATGCCGAGCCACGCCTGCGGCCACCAGGTGATGCGCTTCATGAAGGGATAGGCCGCAACAAGGGCGAGGCTCGCCAGCGCGATCGCCTGAGCCAGTGGGCGCAGTTGGAGCAGGACCAGCAGGCCCACCAGACACAGGACCAACAGCCAGGTCCAGGCGCGCTTTTTGGAGACGCGCCCGCTCGCCACCGGGCGGCTGGCGGTTCGGGCCACCTGACGGTCGAGCCTGGCGTCGACGATGTCGTTATACACACAGCCCGCCCCGCGCATGGCGATGGCGCCCGCCAGCAGCCAGCCGAGCAGTTCCAGCCGCCAGCCCGCCCCCGTCAGCCAGACTCCCCAGACGCACGGCCAGAACAGCAGCCACCAGCCGATCGGGCGGTCGAACCGCGCCAGCATGGCCAGATCGCGCGCACCCTGCGGCAGGCGGGCGACGAGGCCGCGATGCTCGCTGTCGGGCACGATGTCGGAGGCGGGGCGGGTCGCGGTCATCGCTTGCTTCCTATCCGCCATCGCGCCAACAGGAAAGCCATGCCCGCCACCCCCGCCTGGCCCCCGAAAAGCGCGCCGCGTCTGTTCGTCGATCAGGCGCTGGAAGAGGGCGCGCAGGTGCCGGTCGAGGGAAATCAGGCGCATTACCTCGCCAAGGTGATGCGCGTCGCGGCGGGCGACGCGGTGATTTTGTGCGACGACCGGACCGGCGAATGGGCAACCAGCGTGGTATTGGCCGACCGCCGGCAGGTGACGCTGGCGGTGGAGCGGCGGCTGCGCCCGCGCGAGGACGTGCCCGATTTCTGGCTCTGCCCGGCAATGCTCAAGAAAGACCGCTTCGATCTGGTGCTCGAAAAGGCGACCGAATTGGGAGTGGCGGTGATCCAGCCGGTGCTGACCCGGCGCTGCGTCGCGGACAAGCTCAATGCCGACCGTGCCAACGCTATCGTCACGGAAGCGGCGGAACAATGCGCCCGCACCGCTCTGCCACAGGTTGCGCGACTCGCCAGACTGGAAGCCTTGCTGCGGGACTGGCCGCAGGCCCGCACGCTGTTCTTCGCCGACGAGGAGGGGGGCGAACCCGCCGCCGCCGCGTTTCGCGAGGCGCGCGGCCCGGCTGCCCTGCTGACCGGCCCCGAAGGCGGGTTCGACGATAGCGAACGGGGGGCGATCCGCGCCCACCCCTGCGCCCGCCCGATCACGCTCGGCCCGCGTATCCTGCGCGGCGAGACCGCCGCCATTGCCGCCACAGCGATATGGATGGCGCAGGCGGGCGATTGGGGAGCCGGCGAATAAACCGCTTCCCACGGGCGGCGCGGTTTTCTAACGCCCCGGCCTGATGAGCACACGCGAAACCTCCACCGCCGACGATCCGATCATCGAAAGCTTCGACCAGCTGCTCGCCCCGATGATCGGCGGCGAGAAACCGAAGGCCGACTGGCGAATCGGGACCGAACACGAAAAGCTCGTCTTCGACACGAAAGACCGCCACGCCCCCTCCTATGACGAGCCGGGCGGCATCCGCGACATCCTCCTCAGCCTGACCGAGTTCGGGTGGGAACCGATCGAGGAAGGCGGCAAGGTCATTGCCATGCGGGGCAGCGACGGGACGGTCAGCCTCGAACCAGCCGGCCAGCTCGAACTGTCGGGCGCCCCGCTGGAAAACCTGCACGAAACCTGCGCGGAAACCGGGCGCCATCTGGCACAGGTCAAGGCCATCGGCGAGCGGTGCGGGGTCGGCTTTCTCGGCCTCGGCATGTGGCCCGACAAGACGCGGGACGAGCTGCCGATCATGCCCAAGGGCCGCTACGAGATCATGCGGCGGCATATGCCCAGGGTCGGCGATCTCGGGCTCGACATGATGCTGCGGACCTGCACGATCCAGGTCAATCTCGACTATTCGAGCGAGGCGGACATGGTGCAGAAATTCCGCGTCGGCCTGGCCCTGCAACCGCTGGCGACCGCGCTGTTCGCCAATTCGCCTTTCACCGAAGGGCAACCCAACGGTTACCTCTCGTTCCGCAGCCATATCTGGAGCGATACGGACCCCCATCGCACCGGCATGCTGCCCTTCGTGTTCGAAGACGGTTTCGGCTACGAACGCTGGGCGCGCTACATCCTCGACGTGCCGATGTATTTCGTCTTCCGCGACGGGAAATACATCGATGCGGCGGGGCTGAGCTTTCGCGATTTTCTCGATGGCAAGCTCTCGGTCCTGCCGGGCGAACGCCCGACGCAGAGCGACTGGTGGGACCATATCTCCACCGCCTTTCCCGAAGTGCGCCTGAAGAGCTTTCTTGAAATGCGCGGCGCGGATGGCGGGCCGTGGAGCCGGATCTGCGCCCTCCCCGCCTTCTGGGTCGGCCTGCTTTACGATCAAGGCGCGCTCGATGCGGCGTGGGACCTGGTCAAGGACTGGTCGATGGAAGAGCGGGAGGCGTTGCGCAACGCGGTGCCGGAACGCGCGCTCGACGCGCCGGTCCCGGGCGGGCGGAGCCTGCGCGAATTCGGGCGCGAAGTGCTCGCCATCAGCCGCGCCGGCCTTGCCGCGCGCGCGCGCCTCAACGCCAGCGGCGACAACGAGACCGGCTTCCTCGAAACGCTCGACGAGATCGTGGCGAGTGGCAAAGTGCCCGCGCAGGTCCTGCTCGACCGGTTTCACGGCGAATGGAAAGGCGACGTCGACCGGGTCTACAAATACGCGTTCTAGGGCGCGTTTGCCGAAATCGCCGCCCGGCCCTCAGCGGAAGGCGGTGACCGTGCCGCTGTCGTCCATCACATACAGGGTGTTGTTCGCGACCACCGGTGCGAGGCTGATCGGGTTCTTCAGCCTGGTGAACAGGGTCGGCGTTCCTTCTTCGGTGCCGACGCGGTAGATTTCGCCTTCCGAATTCACCAGCCACAGCTGCCCGCCGGCCAGCGTCGGCCCGCGCCAGAAGATCGGGCCTTTCTTGTCTTCCTGATTGCGGAACTGGCTGAGCTGGGTGAGCCAGCGAACCTTGCCCGTATCGCGCGCGATGGCGAGCAGGCGGGCATCGTCGGTCATCACGAAGATCCAGTTGCCCGCCACCGCCGGCGTCGAGATCCCGGCGAGGTTGAGCTCCCAGATGCGCTGGCCGGTCAACAGGTCGTATGTCGCCATGCGGCCGCCCTGGCCCAGGGCATAGACGCGGCCACCATCGATGATCGGATCGGCGTCGATATCGTTGAGCGTGCCAACCTGCGTCGAGATCGAGGTCTGCGCCAGCGCGTCGGCCCACAGGTTCCGCCCGTTCTCGTAGCGGTAGGCGACCAGCTCGCCGGAGGTGTATCCGGTCACCACGGTGCCCTGCCCCGCCGCCGGGGCCGCGACGCCGAACACGCCCGCCTGCGTGGTCGAACCCGATTCCTGCCAGGTGACGTTGCCGTTCGCCGCATCCAGCGCGAACAGCTGGTTGTCCTGCGTCATCACGAAGATGGTGTCGAACGCGATGGTCGGGGAACCGCGCAGCGGGCCGCCGGGATTGACCTTCCACAATTGCGCGCCGGTATTCGCGTCGAGCGCATAGACATTGCCCGCCCCGTCGGTGCCGTAGACCTTGCCGCCCTCGAAGCTCACCCCTCCGCCGAAAGCGGAAGGGCGCTGATCGGAACTGAGATCCGCCTGATAGTTCCACACCCGGGCGCCGGTCTGCGCATCGAATGCCGTCACTTGGCCATCAGTGCCGACGACGAACATCTTGCCATCACCGATCACCGGGGCTGCCGCCAGACGGCGCTTGTTGCTGGTGCCGGCGACGCTGACCGAGAAGGCCTGGCCGGGCATTTCGGCGAGGGCAAGATTGCCGTAGCTCTTGCTGGCCGTACCGCCGGCCTGTGCCCACGCGTCGTTCGCGCGCGGTTGCGGCAGGGTTACCGCCACTCCGGCAAGCGCAGGATCGACCTGCGCCCCGCTTTCGATCCGCGAGAGGATGGGTTGGCGATCGCCGATGGTCGGCGTGGTCTTCTTGTCACCGCCGCCGAACAGGCCGCCTGCACAGGCCGAGAGGCCAAGGGCGAGCGCGCCGGTGACGAGGCTGCGCGACACGAGGGAAAGGGGTCGTTCGGTCATTCGATATGCTCTTTTCGCTTACTGCGCCGCTGGCGCGCTCTGTCCTTCGCCGGGCGATACACGCTGGCTGTCGAGCAATTCCTGAACGTCGTCCACCGCGTCGACGCCGAGGATGCCCGCCATGTTGAGCATCCGGGCGCGCGCGCTTTCGGGCGTATTCTCGTCCCGCGCGATCTGGGCGAACAGGGCACCCGCCTCGTCACGATGGCCTTGCGCAAGATAGGCATGGGCGACGAGTTCGCCGGCGCTGGCGAAGAACGGCCGGCCCGGAACCGCCAGCGGCCGCAACACGGTGACGACCTCGGCCGGCTGCATCGTGTCGTAGCGGGTGGAGACCTCGCGAATGCGGGCAAGATCGCGCAGGGCCTGCGGCGCGGCATCGTCGTCCGCCACGGCGGCGAACAGGCGCGCCGCTTCCTCGGCCTGGCCCTGTTCCGCCGCGATCCCCGCGCGCAGCAGGCGGGCATTCACGCTGGCCGTGCTGTCGCCGCCATCTGCCAGCGGCTTGAGGCGTTCGTCCGCCGCCGCGAGATTGCCGGCCTGCATCTGGTCGAGCGCGGTGACCAGCACCTCGCCATCGGCTTCCATCGCCTGTTCCCGCTGGTGCTGCCAGAACAGATACGCCCCGAAGGCGACGATCAGCAGCACCACGATCCCGAGGAGGGGCTTGCCGTAGCGGGCCATGAAGCTTTCGAAATCGCCTTGGCGGACGGCATCGTCGACCTCGCGCGCCAGCGCGTTGTGCTGGGCGGCTTCGGCCTGTGCGCGCTTGTCTTCGCGGGAAAGGGCAGTCGTCGGTGTGCGGGCCACTGCGGGCGGGCTCCCATGATCCAGAGTGAGTGCGATCGGCTAACGCGCGTCTTTAGGCAGCGGCGGCGCAGAGGGCAATGCCCCCCGCCGTGCATACGGCGCCTCTTCTCGAGGCCGGCGAACCGGCGGGAAACGCCATGTCAGAACTCACGCTTCATCGCGCTGGTGAACAGGCGGCGGAAGGTGGCGGCGATCTTGTCCTGCTCCAGCCGGCCGACCGCTCGCGCACGGTTCGCCTCGCCCAGTTCCTCGCGCAGCGGTTTGTCGGTCGCCAGCCGGCGGAAGAGTTCGGTCAGCCGTGCTTCGTTCCCCGGGGCCGACAGGAGATGCGCGTTGCCCTCGTCCACCATGCCGCCGATCGTCTTCGTGGCCGGGGCAGCAATCGGCAGGCCGGCGGCCATCGCCTTGGCCATGGCGAAGGGATACGGAGCCTCGTCACCCGCCATCGCGAACACGTCGAACAGGTCGAACGCCCGGTCGGGATCGCGGCCGGGGCCGGGAAGATGCACGTGATCGTTGATCTCAAGCCGGTCGACCTCGCGCTCGATCGCGCCGCGCGCCGGCCCTTCGCCCAAGATGACGAGATGCCAGTTCTCGTCTTCGATCCCGGCAAAGGCGCGGACCAGCATCGGCAGGTTCGCCGCCTCCCCCAGCGGGGTGACCGCGCCGATCCACTTTTCGCCGGGATGCTTGATCAGCCGCAGGGCATCGGGCTTGGCCCGCATGGCGAACAGCCTGGTATCGATGCCGAAGGGGATGTGCTTCACCCGGCCCAACGGCTGCTGCCATTCGACCAGTGCCAGTTCCTCCAGCTCCTCCGTCGGGACAACCAGCCCCGCCGTCTTGCCGAGAGCGATGCGGCGATACCAGCTGCGTCCGCGGCTCGGTCTGGCGGCACTTTCCGTGCCCAGATCGTCCTCGAAATGGATAAGCGGCGGCAGGCCGAACGCGTCCTTGAACAAGGTGTGCGCCATCGCCGCATCGATCGCGCCGTAATTGTAGGACAGCACCAGATCGTAAGGCTGCATCGTCCGCGCGATCCGCGTCAACCGGCCGGGCAGCGGCCGGCCTTCGAGCGAGGGGAATTCGGGCGACAGGTCGACGTCGATCCCCCTGGCAAAATCCTTGTAGCCAAGCATCGCCCCGTCCTCGGCAAAGACGATCGAATGGCGCAGCCCGGTACCCAGCGCGTTGACGAGATCGCGCACCCGGCGCACCTCGCCGTCTTCCGTCACCCCGGAATACAGGTGCAGGACGTGCGGCAGATCACGGCTCATGCGATGCTGGCGAGAAGCGAATCGATCGCGCTGCGGACTTCGGGTTCGTCCAGCGTCGGCGCGTGGCCGGTATCGGCCACGGTGACCGCGTCGGCATTGGGCGCGCGGCGCTGCATCTCGGCAAAGGTCGCCTCGCTCAGCAAGGCCGAGACCGCGCCCCGCACCAGCAGCAACGGCTTGTCGGCCAGCGCATCGAAGGCGGGCCATAGATCGGGCGGCACGGCATTCTCGTCCGCCGCTAGGAAGGGTTCGGCGATATGCATGTCGTAATCGAAGGCGATCCGCCCGTTGCTGCACAACACCATCGAACGCTTGGCCATCGCGATCCAGTCCTGCGTATCGAAGCGCGGGTGGGCGGCGCCATGCGCCTCTTCCAGGGTGCGGGCGGCGTGCATCCAGGTGGGGAAGCTGCGGCTCTGCCCGATATAGCCGCGGATATGGGCCAGCCCCGCCGCTTCGACCACGGGGCCGATATCGTTGAGCACGGTGCCCGCGATCCGGCGCGCGTCGCCTGCCGCCATCAGCATCGTCATCAGCCCGCCCATCGAGGTGCCGATGGACACGAAGCGGGCGATGCCTTCCTGTGCCAGCAGCGCCTCGATGTCGGCAATATAGGTGGGCACGGAATAGGTCGCGCTGTCCTCGGCATAGTCGCTGTTTCCCCGGCCACGCATGTCCGGCACGATCACGCGCCAGCCCTGCGCCGCGATGTGCTGCGCCAGGGCGTCGAAATCGCGGCTGTTGCGGGTCAGCCCGTGGAGGCACAGCACGGGCGGGCGGGTCGCCCCCCGCGCGCCGCCGGCATAGTCGCGGAAATACAGGGTCAGTCCGTCGGCGCTTTGCCATTCGGCTTCGGTGAAGGCGTTGTCCATCGCCGCGCGATAGCGAAGCGGAGCGCGAATTTCGAGCGCTAGCTTGCATGGCGGCTTGCAAGGCGGAACCCGCGCCCCCACCCTCGAACCCATGCCGACCGCCCCGCCCGCCTCGCCCTACCGCCCCGATACGCCCATTGCCGCGCTTGCCCCATGGCTCGGCGATGCCGTCGATGCGGCGGACTTTCCCCGCACCGATCTGCGCTTCCGCAACGATTCGTGGGCCGCCGCCGTCGGGCTGGAGGGGCTGAACGACGCGGAGTGGACCCAACATTTCGGGCGATTCGCGCCGCTGCCCGATAATCTGCCCCGCCCCCTCGCCCTGCGCTATCACGGCCACCAGTTCCGGGTGTACAATCCCGAGATCGGCGACGGGCGTGGGTTCCTGTTCGCCCAGCTGCGCGATGGCGGGGGGCGGCTGCTCGATCTCGGCACCAAGGGTTCGGGGCAGACACCGTGGAGCCGGCTCGGCGACGGGAGGTTGACGCTGAAAGGCGGGGTGCGTGAAATCCTCGCGACCGAAATGCTCGAGGCGCTCGGCGTCTATACCAGCAAGACCTTCTCGATCATCGAGACGGGCGAGCAACTGACCCGGGGCGACGAGCCTTCGCCCACCCGCTCCGCCGTGATGACCCGGTTGAGCCACGGCCATATCCGCATCGGCAGTTTCCAGCGCCTGCTCGCGCTGGAGGAGGCCGATCACATGCGCGAACTGGTTGACTATTGCCTCGCGCAATTCCCCGGCCCGCCTCCACCCGAAGGCGCGCCGGGCCGAAACGAGCCGGCCGTGCGCCTGCTGCACCTCGTGGTGGAACGGCTGGCCGATCTCGCCGCAAGCTGGATGGTGGCGGGCTTCGTCCACGGCGTGCTCAACACCGACAATATGAATGTCACCGGCGAAAGCTTCGACTACGGCCCGTGGCGGTTCATGCCGCGCTGGGAGCCGGGCTTCACCGCCGCCTATTTCGACCATGCCGGGCTCTACGCCTTCGGCCGCCAGCCCGAAGCGCTGCACTGGAATTGCGGGCAGCTGGCCGTCGCCCTGCGCTTGCTGGCCGACGCCCCGCCCCTGATCGCCGCGCTGGAACGCTTCGGGCCACTTTATGCCGAAGCGATCGGGCGGCGCTGGTGCTGGCGGCTCGGGTTGGAAAGCCTCGGCGCGGAGAAAGACGCGGAGCTGGTCGCAGCTTGCGAAGCCTATCTTGCCGGGGGCGACGCCCCGCCAGATGCCTTCTTCCATGCCCATCGAGCCGGGCGGAACGTGCCGGAAGAATTGAAAGGCGTTTTTGCCGGCCGCCAAGCGCTCGACAGCAGCCATGCCTACTGGTCCGACGCCGAACCGCAGACCATGCTGATCGACGAGGTCGAGACCATCTGGTCCGCCATTGCCGAGGGTGACGACTGGGCGCCGCTGCATGCCAAGGTCGCCGCGATCCGGCGCATGGGCGAAGCCCACGGCCCCGCACCCGCCCCGGCGGGACATGGCCCGGTCGGTTGACGCGCCGCCGTTTCCGTCACACATCCCCCCCTCGCCACCGTCCGGCAGCGTCCGTCATCCAATTGAGAGAGGTCACCCACCCGTGTCGCAAACCGAACTCGTCTCCTTCGAACCTGCCACCGGCGAAGAATTGTGGCGGGGCGCGGCCGGCGATGTGGACGAGGCGATCGAGAAGGCGACCGAGGCCCGGCGTGGCTGGGCACAGCAACCGGTGGGGCAGCGCATGGAACTGGTGCGCCGCTTCGCCAACCAAGTGCGAAAGCAGGCCGATCCCTTTGCCGAACTGATCGCGCGCGAAACCGGCAAGCCTTTGTGGGAAGCCCGCACCGAGGTCGAGGCGGTGATCGGCAAGGTCGAGATCTCGATCAACGCCTATGCCGAACGGACCGGGCAGAAAAAGCTTAACAGCGCATTGCAGGGCACCGCCGCGCTGCGCCACAAGCCGCATGGCATCATGGCCGTGCTCGGCCCCTACAATTTCCCGGCGCACTTGCCCAACGGCCACATCGTGCCGGCCCTGATCGCGGGCAATTGCGTGATCTTCAAGCCGAGTGAGAAGACCCCGGCGGTGGGCGAGTTCCTCGTCCGATGCTTTCATGACGCCAAGGTGCCGGAAGGCGTGATCCAGTGCCTGCAGGGCGGTGCCGACGTGGGCAAGGCGCTGGTCGAACACTGGATGGTGAACGGCGTGCTGTTCACCGGATCGGCGCGCGCGGGCATTGCGATCAACCGCAAGCTCGCTTCCGATCCGGGCAAGATCCTGGCGCTGGAGATGGGCGGTAACAATCCGATCGTCGTGCTCGACACGCCCAAGATCGAGGATGCGGCGGTCACCATCGTCCAGTCCGCCTTCACGACCGCGGGCCAGCGCTGCACCGCGGCCCGGCGGCTGGTCGTGGTCGACAGCATGTACGACCGGATCGTGCCGGCGGTGAAGGCACTGGCCGAACGGTTGATCGTGGGCGAACCCTTTGCCGACCCGCAGCCCTTTATGGGCACGGTGATCGACAACCAGACAGCTGACCTGCTTTCCGAAAGCTTCGTCGCGTTGATGAGCCGGGGCGGCAAGCCGATCATGCACCTGAAGCGGCCGGACGAGAACCTGCCCTTCCTCAGCCCCGCGATCATCGATTCGACCGATATGGACGAGCGGCCCGACATCGAATTGTTCGGCCCGCTGCTGCAGGTCGTCCGCGTGGCCGATTTCGACGAGGCGATCATGGAGGCGAACAATACGCGCTACGGTCTCTCCGCCTCGCTGGTCGGTGGTGGGCCGCAGGATTTCGAGCTGTTCTGGAACGAGAGCCGGGCCGGCATCGTCAACTGGAACCGGCCAACCAACGGCGCCTCGTCCGCCGCGCCGTTCGGCGGCATCGGCCTGTCCGGCAATCACCGCCCGGCGGCCTATTACGCTGCCGACTATTGCGCCTATCCGGTCGCCAGCACCGAAATGGAGCAACCGCGCGCCAGCATCGGTGTCGGCCTCTCCGAACAGTGACCTGACGCGATAAGGGCGCCGCCTTCCCCCCGAAGGGTTCCGGCGACGCCCCGCGACCCCATGAGGGATCGCGCTATCGGCCGTGGGTGGGCACGGCCTCTAGCTCTGGTGATGGATCAGCCGCAGCGCGTGTTCGACCGGTCGATCGTGCGACCGAGCAAGGCCCCCGCCGCGCCGCCGAGGATGGCGCCCAGCGTACGGTCGCCCCGCCCGGCTACTTCGTGGCCGAGTAATGCACCGACCCCGGCGCCGACCAGCAAGCCGGTCGTGCCATTGTCCTTGCGGCAATAGTAACGCCCGTCGTCACCGCGCCAGATGCGCGTGTCGCGCCGGACCGGCTGCCCGTAATTGCGGTCGTAATTGTTGTAATAGGGCTGCGCCGAACCGCGATAGCTGTAGCGGTCGTCATAGCGTCGATCGTCATAGCGCCGGTCGTCGTAGCGCCCTTCGTAACGGCGATCGTCGTAGCGGGCGTCGCGATAGTCGCGGTCGTGGCGATGAGCGTGCTTGCGCTTGTGCTTGTGCCGGGGCTTGTGTTCGAACACCATGTCGCCGGTCGCCGCGGTGTAGGCAGGCGCGGTGTGGCCGGGAAGATCGGCCGCGCTTGCCGGAACGGCCAGCGTCAGTCCGGTGGTGGCCAGAACCAGGGCGGCGGGTTTGAAGATCGGGGGCATGGCGGTGTTCTCCTCATCTGCTCCGACTCGCTGAGCCGTTAACCCGTTAAGGTTTAGAGCCGATTGCCTGAACAATTCGCAACTTGCCGGTCAGAATTCGATTTTACGATGAACGGAGCAGGGATCGGCGGCTAATCGATCCTTGTGGACCGGACGGCTGGCGCCTACCTGCGCGCTATTCATGGAACCGACAGACACCGAAAGCCCGAAGAGCGGCCTTGCGGCAGCCTTCGGCGCCTATGTGACCTGGGGTTTCCTGCCCCTCTACCTGATCCTCGTGCGCAGCGTGCCGGCGTTCGAATTTGTCGCCTGGCGGATCGTGTGGACGCTGCCCATCTGCCTGCTGATCGTCGCCTTCCGCAAGCAGGGCGCGGACGTGATCGCGGCGCTGCGCAATCCGCGCGTCCTCGGCTGGCTGGTGCTGAGCGCCACGCTGATCGCGGTGAACTGGGTGGTGTATGTCTGGGCGATCCAGCAGGGGCGGGTCTATGCCGCGAGTTTGGGGTATTACATCAATCCGCTGCTCAATATCCTGCTCGGCACGCTGTTCCTGAAAGAGACGCTGAGCCGCCTGCAATGGGTCGCGGTCGGCATCGCGGCGGTCGGCGTGTCGCTTCTGGCGGGCGGCGCGCTGACGACCCTGTGGATCAGCCTGACCCTGGCGGGGACCTTCGGGACATATGGCCTCGTGCGCAAGCAGGTGCCGGTCGGCTCGCTACCCGGGCTGACGATCGAATCGCTGGTACTGCTGCTGCCTTCGATCCTGGTGACCCTGTACTATGCCGGCACGCCGCAGGGTTCTTCCTTCGAGGTCAGTCTCGGCCTCAGCCTCACGATCGTGCTGGGCGGTTTCCTCACCGCCATTCCGCTGCTGATGTTCGCGGTGGCGGCGCGGCGGATGCCCTATTCCACGCTCGGCTTCATCCAGTTCCTCGCGCCCAGCATCGTCTTCGTGCTCGGCCTGACCGTGTTCGGCGAGGAGTTGAAACCCGTGCAGGCCGCATGCTTCGCCTGCATCTGGGCGGCGGCGGCGCTGTTCATCTACGACCTTCTCAGCCGACGCCGCGCAGCCGCCACCGCATAGTCTCGCCGGCATGGAAGGGGACGATAGCCTCCCCGCCGCAATCGAGTTCGTCGGCCACCGCGAGCGGCGCCTTGTCCAGCGTGATCGTACCCTCGTTCAGCGGCAGCCCGTAGAAGCGCGGGCCGTTTTCGCTGGCAAAACCCTCGAACCGGTCGAGCGCGCCTTCCTCCTCGAACACCGAGACATAGCTTTCCAGCGCATGGGGCGCGTTGAAGATGCCGGCACAGCCGCAGGCGGATTCCTTGGCATGGCGCGGATGGGGCGCGCTGTCGGTTCCGAGGAAATACTTGCCCGAACCCGATGTCGCGGCACGGCGCAGGGCCAGCCGGTGCTCCTCGCGCTTGGCGACCGGCAGGCAGAACATATGCGGGCGGATTCCGCCGACGAGGATCGCATTGCGATTGATCTGGAGATGCTGGGGCGTGATCGTCGCGCCGACCCGGTCGCTCGCGCCGTCGACGAAATTGGCCGCCTGGCTGGTGGTGATGTGTTCGAACACCACTTTCAATTCCGGCAGTCGCGCGACGAGCGGCGCGAGGATGCGGTCGATGAACACGGCCTCGCGATCGAAGATGTCGACCTCGTCGCCCGTCACCTCGCCATGGACGCAGAGCGGCATGCCGATCGCCGCCATCCTCTCAAGCACCGGCATGATGTTGGCGATATCGGTCACCCCCTGGGCGCTGTTGGTCGTGGCCCCGGCGGGATAGAGCTTTGCGGCGGTCAGCACGCCGTCCGCGAACCCGGCGGCAAGGTCGGCCGCATCGCTGTGATCCGTGAGATAGGCCGTCATCAGCGGCGCGAATTGCACACCCGGCGGCACCGCTTCCACGATCCGCGCGCGATAGGCGGCGGCCATGGCGGTGGTCGTAACCGGGGGCGAGAGGTTGGGCATGACGATCGCGCGGGCGAACTGGCACGCGGTATAGGGCACTACGGCGCGCATCATCGCGCCATCGCGGAAATGCAGGTGCCAGTCGTCAGGGCGGCGGATGGTCAGCGATTCGGGCATGGGAGCGGGTTAGCCCGCCCGGCTTCGTTTCGCCATCCACGCCGCGCTTTCCTTCGGCCGGCCCAATGCGATTGGCGAGCCGCCTTATCATGGGTTCCGCTTTGACGAAGCGAGCCTACATTGGATCGCATGACAGCAACCCGCCTGCACGAACGCGCCCTCGTCCGCCTCTC
Source organism: uncultured Erythrobacter sp. (assembly GCA_947501005.1). Classification (GTDB taxonomy): domain Bacteria; phylum Pseudomonadota; class Alphaproteobacteria; order Sphingomonadales; family Sphingomonadaceae; genus Qipengyuania. Next base: position 1,670,572 of record CANMTU010000001.1, read on the forward strand.
AGCCTCCGACCCGGGGGAGGACGTCACCGCCTTCCTGCAAGGTCTCGTCACCAACGATATCGTCGGCAAGCTGCCCGTCTATGCCGGATTGCTGACGCCGCAGGGCAAGATGCTGTTCGACTTCTTCGTGTGGCCAGCGGGCGAGAACGCGCTGTTGCTGGACTGCGAAGCGGACGCGGCGGACGATCTGGTGAAGCGCCTGTCGCTCTATCGCCTGCGCCGCAAGATCGACATTGCCCGCGACGACGGCGTCGCCGTGCACTGGCAGCAGCAGCCGGGCGATGGCGGCGCTCCCGATCCGCGTCTCACGGGGCTGGGTCAGCGCTGGATCGCCCCGGCGCAGGCGGACGAAGCGGCAGCGGACGACGCCTATCGCGCACACCGCCTCGCGCTCGGCGTGCCGGAAGGGCGGGACGAGATGGCGGACATCCTGTGGCTGGAAACCAATGCCGCCGAACTCAATGGCGTCAGTTTCACCAAGGGCTGCTATATCGGGCAGGAGAATACCGCGCGGATGAACTGGCGACAGAAGATCAATCGCCGGCTGGTGGTGCTGCCGCTCGACCGATCGGAGGAGAAACGCCGCAAGGCTGCCTATCCCGCGCTCGGCTACGCGATCGACCATCTGCGCGTGGCGGACATCGATGCGGCCTGCGCGCCCGACTGGATGCAGGAGGGGCTCAAGCCCCCGGAGTAGCCGGCTCCAGCGAATTCAGCAGCATCCGCTCCGCCCGGTCCCGCGCGGCGGTCTGCGGCAGGCCGAGCGAGCGGCTGAGCGCCGCGCCGATCAGGGCATCGCCCATCGCCATCAGAACCAGCGCCAGCGTTTCTTCGTGCACCCGCAGCGGATTGCCCGAATGGTCCCCCTCATGCGGGGCGATCTCGTCCACCAGGTCGTGAATGGTTTCCACGATGGGGGTCAGCGCGTCCTCGTTGCCGGTGAGGATCATCCAGCTCGCCAGTGCGCCCGCGCCTTCGCGGTCGAACGCGTCGAAGGCCAGGTCCACCACTTCGCGCGGACTGCCCAGCCCCGCCTGCGTCGCGCGCACGGCATCGGCAATGGCGGTGCAGACATTCTGCGCGAGATAGCCCGCCAACGCCTTCTGCAACCCGGCGGCGGAGCCGAAATGGTGCAGCAGATTGGCGTGCGTCTTGCCGATCCGGGCCGAGACGGCTTTCAGGGTCACCGCCTGCGGGCCGGCCTCGATCAACAGGGCGCGCGCGGCTTCGAGCGCGGCCAGGCGCGATTCTTCGGGACTCAATCTCTTGCGGGTAGCCATCGCATGGGCGGTAGCCCATCGGCGCCCGCCCGCAAAGCGCAGTGCAGACGATGCGATCGATCAGGCCGCGCGTTTGAATTCCCCAACCGGTCGTTCCGCGACGAGCGGCAATTCGTATTCGACCAGCGCCGCCGCCTCGCCGCGCCCTGCGCTGAAGCGGCAGGCCTGCCGTCCGGTGGGGCGGAAGCCGATCTTGCGCAGCACCTTGCCCGAAGCGGGATTGTCGATGAAATGGCCTGCCACGAGACGCGTGTGACCGAGCATCGGTGCCAGCGAGACCACCGCCCGTGACGCCTCGGTGGCGAAACCCCGCCCCCAGAACTTGCGCGCGATCCAGTAACCGATCTCGGCCTCGCCGTCTGCTTCGCCAAGACCGGCGCTGCCGATCACGCCGTGGCCGGGTAGATGGAGCAGGAAATGCGGCAGGCGGGGATCCTGCGGCCGGCGCGCGAAATCCTCGGCGTGCGCGAGGCCGTAGGGCCAGGGCGCGCGGGCCAGATTGCGGACGATCGCCTCCTCGCCGATGGCCGCGGCGATGGCGGGCGCATCCTCGATCCAGGCGGGCCTGAGCAGCAGGCGCTCGGTCTTGTGGAACATCGGTATTCTCCCCTTCAGCGACGCATCCCGGCCCTAGTTTGGCTGCGTGACAGCTGTATGATGGCGACGACAATTCGCCGCGAAACGAGAGGGAGAAACGACAAGAGGGAGACGGGCTCCCTGATACTCAGGAAAGCCCCATCTCCCTCTTCGTCTGCCGGGTCGTCAACCCGGCTGGGACCATCCTGCCTGGATGATCCCCTTATCGAACCATCCGGTTATTCGGCGGCTTCCGCCATCATGTCGACCGATACGTATTTGCGGCCGAGCTTGCCCGAATGGAATCGGACGACGCCATCGGTCAGCGCGAACAGCGTGTGGTCCTTGCCCATGCCGACATTGACGGCCGGGTAGAACTTGGTGCCGCGCTGGCGCACGATGATGTTGCCCGCGATCACGGCTTCGCTGCCGAACTTCTTGACGCCGAGACGGCGGCCTGCCGAATCGCGACCGTTACGCGACGAACCGCCTGCTTTCTTATGTGCCATCGTTCGCGCTCCTTACTTCGTGTCTTCGGTGGTCTGGGCGCCCGCATCGCCGGTCGCCGTGTCTGCCGGATGCTCGCCCGACTTGGAGGGGGCGGCGTCCTTCTTGGGCGCAGCCTTCTTCGCTTCGGTCGCGGCCTTCTCGGCGCTGTCGTCCGTCTTGGGGGCGGACGCCACGGTTTCGGTGACGGACGTCTCGTCGGCCTCGGCGGCAGTTGCCTTCGGGGCGGCCGTGCGGTCGTACTTGTCGTCGCCGACGGCGGTGATGCGCAGCAGGGTCATCTGCTGGCGGTGACCGTTCTTGCGCCGGTAATTATGGCGCCGACGCTTCTTGAAGACGACGACCTTCTCGCTCTTGGCCTGTGCGATGATCTCTGCCGAAACGGTGACCGAAGCGGCATCCTCCAGACTGTCGCCCTCACCGGCGAGCAGAACGTCGCCCAGCGTGATGGTTTCGCCCGCCTCGCCGGCGAGCTTTTCGACTGCGATCTTGTCTCCGGCGGCAACGCGGTATTGTTTGCCGCCCGTGCGCACAACTGCGAACATGGTACGTGTCTCTCAATCAATGTGCTTTGCCGCGTTCTTGCGAAGGCACGGCGCGCCCGTCAACCCGCCATCTGGCGAGGCCCGGAAAGAAGGGAGCCGTTAAGGGAAAGACTGCGCCAAGTCAACGCCGGCCCGCAGCATTTTTTGCAAGTCCACTGGCGGCCGGGCCGGGGCGTGCTATGGCTCGGCGCATGCCGCGTTTCGCAAAATTCGCCCTGCCCGCCGCCTGCCTCGTCGCGCTGTCGGCCTGCGCCAGTTCGGGCGCCGACTACCCGTCGCTCGCCATCCGCGATGTCGAGCGGGCGCAGGGCCGCTTCGAGGTCGTGGAACCCCAGCGGCTCGACGTGCCCGATGTCGCGGTGGATCTTTCCGGCGGGATCGATGCACGGCTGGCCGAACTCGTCGGCGCGGCGCGGGCGGCGCATGAACGCTTCACCACGCTTGTTCCCGAGGCGCGGCGCAGGGTTGGCGCCGCCGGCACGCGCTCGGTCGCGAGCGATGCGTGGGGCAGCGCGCAGGTCGCGGTGGCCGAACTCGAGGCGGCGCGTAGCGTGACGGCGGTACCACTCGGCGATCTCGAGGCGATCTATGTCAGCCAGAGCGTGCAGGCCGCGCAAACGCCCGAAATGCTCGCCGCGCGCGAACGGGTACTGGGCTGGATCGCGGAGGAAGACGCGGTGCTTGCCGAACTCGGGGCGCGGCTCGCCCGCTAGGCCTGCCAGCGGGCGCGGTCGGCATGATCCTGCCCGCGCGGTTCGATCCAGTGCCAGCCGTCGTCGCGCCGCTCGCGCTTCCAGAACCATGCGGCGCTTTTGAGGTGATCCATCATGCAGTCGGTCGCCTCGAACGCGGCCCGGCGATGCGGCGCGGCAGCAGCGACCAGCACGATCGCCTGCCCCGGCGTCATCACGCCGACCCGGTGCCAGGCGAGCAGCCCGTCGAGCGCGAATCGCCGTGCGGTCGTCTCGGCAAGCTCGCGCATGGCCGGCAGGGTGATCGGCTCGTAATGGCTGAGTTCGAGCGCGTGCGCCTCCCCGCCGCGCACCTGCCCGACGAAACTCGCGATCCCGCCGCTGTCCCGGTGCGCCTGCGCGAACAGGCCGAGCGGGTGGCCCGGCGAGAAGCCGGTTTCCACCAGCCGCACGTCGAGCGGCGTTGCGATGCGAAGCGAAGGCTCAGCCACCGCTGACCGGGGGCAGCAGCGCGACCTCCTCGCCATCCTGCGCGCAAAGCTGGCGTTTGTCGGCCAGCACCTTGCCCGCGCAGGCGACATGGACCCGGTCGTTCGCAAGCTGCGCGGCCAGAAGCTCACCGACCGCCGCCAGCAGCCCGGCCCAGTCGAGCGGCGCGGGCAGCGAGGTCGGTGCACCCGCCGCCCGATCGGCAAGCGGGCCGAGATAGACGATCGAGACCGGCATCAGGCCACCCCTTCGCTGGCGGTTTCGAGATATTGCCCGGTGATGCCGGGCGCGGCGGCAAGGAACCGCTCGGTCTCGTCCAGCGCCCTGCCCTCTCCGGCGACGACGAAAGCGCGGCGCGGCACCCCGGCACGCGCCAGCATCGCGGCGGCGGCACTGCGCCATTCGGTGTGCGTGTGGTCGGCGGGCGGAAGGGCGATCAGCAAATCGTCCTCTGCCAATAGGGCCTCAGCGCGCGCAAGCCAGTCGGCATGAAACGCGCGGGCCGCCTCGAGCGGCGCGTCGGGCAGGTCGGCAATCGTCAGCCGCTTCATTCGCGCCGCTCGCGGTGAAGGGTAATGCCGATCTTCTCGCCCGCTTCGGCGATGGCGAGCTTGACGATCTTCACGGTCACCGCCTCGACCCGCCGGTCCTGCAGGAACAGCGTTTCGCACACATGGTCCGCCACCGCCTCGATCAGCTTGAAATGCACGCCCTCGGGCAAGGCTTCCGACGCGGCGAATTTGAGGTCCATGTAGTTCTTGGATTCGTCCAGCGAGGTCTCCGCGTCGTAATGGCGCAGCGGCTTCATCCGCACCGAGACGGTGAAGCGCAGCGGTTGCGGCTTGCCGGTTTCCTCGGAATAGATGCCGGTGAGGACGTCGTGTTCGAAGTCCGCAACCTCGAGATGCAGCGAATCGGGCATGGAGCGGCTTCTAGCGCGGATTGGACCAGCGCGCGAAGATCGCGGTGGGCAGCAGGCGACCGTCCTCACCCTCCTCGCGCACCGCAAGGTCGCCATGCTCGATCCGGCCGGGCAATCCGGCGAACACCTCGTCGAGCAATCCGGCCAGCGCGAGGCTGCTCATCCGCACGGCATAGACGGTGAGGAAGAGGAAGCGGCTGTTCTCGTCGAGCAATTGCCGGCAATCGGCGACCAGCGGCGCGAGGCTTTCCTCGATCCGCCAGGTCTCGTTCTTCGGCCCGCGCCCGAATTTCGGCGGGTCGAGGATGATGCCGTCATAGCGGTTCCCGCGCCGCACTTCGCGCGCGGCGAACTTCGCCGCATCGTCGATCAGCCAGCGGATCGGGCGGTCCTCCATCCCCGACAGCGCGGCATTCTCGCGGGCTTGCGCCACAGATTTCTTGCTCGCATCGACATGGGCGACGCTGCCGTAGCGGCTCAGCGCCAGGCTGCCGACGCCGGTATAGCCGAACAGGTTCATCAGCGCCGGGTCCGCGCACCCGTCGAGCTGTTCGCCCATCCAGCGCCAAACGGGTGCCATGTCGGGAAAGAAGCCGAGATGGCGGAACGGGGTGCATTGTGCGGTGAAGCGCACGCCGTCTTCCCATGCGAGCGGCCAGCCCTCTTCCGGCACGGCGGGATCGAGTTGCCAGCGGCCCCCGCCATCCTCGTCGCTCCCGGGGACGAATTCGCCATGCGCCTCCCATTCGTCCTCGTGCGGCGACCACAGCGCCTGCGCCTCGGGCCGGATGAAGCGATAGGGGCCGTATTGTTCGAGCTTGCGCCCGCGCCCGCTGTCGAGCAGGCGATAGGCCTCCCACCCATCGCCCACCATCAGCACGGGATCGCGGTGCAGTTCGGCCATCAGGCGGCGTGGTCCATGATGTAGTCGCGCACCGCCTCGTAGGTGCCGGGCAGGACGTCATATCGCTCCTCCCGGGCGAACAGGTCGCCGACGCGGGTGGGGAGGCCCGGGCGCAGTCCGGTCGCCTGCTCTACCGGGTCGCGGAACTTGGCGGGATGCGCGGTCGCCAGCGTCACCATTGGCACGCCGGGCGGCAGATCGACGCACCGCGCGGCGTGAAGTCCGATGGCGGTGTGCGGATCGATCAGCTCGCCCGATTCTTCCCAGGCGCGGCGCATGGCGAGGCTCATCTGGTCGGCATCGGCGCGTACGCTGACGATCCGCTCGCCCGCGCCGGTGCGTTGGCCGTCGGTAAGCTGCATCGCGCGGCTGGCATCGAACCCGCGCATCTGCTCGGCGAGCGCCGCCCCGTCGCGCCCGCCCACATCGAACAGCAGGCGCTCGAAATTGGAGCTGACCTGGATGTCCATGCTGGGGCTGGCGGTCGGCGTGACGTCGCCGGCGGAATAGTCCCCGTTCGACAGGGCGCGGTGGAGGATGTCGTTCACATTCGTGGCGACGACCAGCTTCTCGATCGGCAGGCCCATCCGCGCCGCGACATGGCCGGCGAACACGTCGCCGAAATTGCCGGTCGGCACGCTGAAGGCGGCGCGCCGGTCGGGTGCGCCCAGCTGGAGGGCGGCGGCGAAGTAATAGACCACCTGCGCCATCAGCCGCGCCCAGTTGATCGAATTGACCGCGCCGATCCGGTGCCGCGCCGTCACGCTTTCCTCGGCGAAGATGCGCTTCACTATCGCCTGCGCATCGTCGAAACTGCCCTCGATGGCGATGTTGTGGACGTTGGGCGCGCGCACCGTGGTCATCTGCACGCGCTGCACGTCGCTCACCCGCCCCTTGGGATGGAGCATGAAGATCTCGACATTCTCGCGCCCGGCGACGGCGTCGATCGCGGCGCTGCCGGTATCCCCACTGGTCGCGCCGACGATGGTCAGGCGCCCGCCTTCCCGGGCGAGGAATTCCTCGAACAGCAGGCCGAGCAATTGCAGCGCGACATCCTTGAAGGCCAGCGTGGGGCCATGGAACAGTTCGAGCAGCCAGTCGCGCTGATCGAGCTGTACCAGCGGAGTCACCGCCTTATGCGCGAAGCGGGCATAGGCCTGCTCGCACAATTCACCGAGGCGATCGGCGGAAAGGCATGTGCCGACGAATGGCTGCATGACCTTCTGCGCCAGCGCCGCATAGGGCAGGCCGCGCATTGCCGCGATCTGATCGGGCGCGAAGGTGGGCCAGCGTTCCGGCAGGTACAACCCGCCGTCCGCAGCAAGACCGGTCAGCGTGACCGCGCTGAAGTTCAGTGCCGGCGCCCGGCCGCGGGTGGAGACGTACTGCATGGGTCTGGGCGGTTAGCGGGGCGCGGCAGGCCGGGCAAGGAAGGAGCGCTTGGCCGTAAGAAATGCGCTCATGGCGCCGCGCCTCTACCGAAGCTGCGGGGGGTGACGCGTCAGCCTTCCCACCGCCGTCGCAAGGCCAGCCAGTAGATCACCGCCGCCGTCAGCGCGAATGCGAACCATTGCACTGCATAGGCGAGGTGGTTGTTCGGCAGGTCGCGCGGATCGGGCCGGGCCATCGGGTCGAGCCCGGCCACCGGCGGCGCGGCGACCAGGCGGACCGCGCCCGCCCCCGCCGCGCTGACATAGCCTGTCACCTCGCCGCCGCGCCAGGCGATCGGTTCGGGGGAGCGCGACAGGCCGAGGGCGATCTGCGAACGCCCCCCGCCGGCAAGGTCGCAGGTCACGATCTGCGCAAGGCCGCCCTCGCCGTTCGGGCCGACACCGGCCGTGGTGCGCCGGGCGACCACCCGGTCGCAGGTAACGCGGCTGAGACGGTAAAGCGCGCCGGGTATCTCCCCGGCGGATCGCGGAAAGGGCACCTCGCCCGACCGGTCGACCGCCTGGGAATAGCGCGCGATCATGGCTTCCTTCTCACCCATCCGGGCAAGCTGCCAGAAGCCGAGCGCGATCATCACCGCGACGGCGGCGGCGACGACGATGGTGGGAAGGACCGGAACGCGCCTCATGGCTCGTGCCGCCCGGCCTCGCCCGCAGCGTTGCGATATTCGCTCACCAGCAGAAATCCCTTCGCCAGTCTCAGTCCGCCAACCACCAGCGCGGTCGTCAGCGGCAGCCACAGGAGGACATGCACCCACCAGCGCGGTTCGAACGCCAACTCCACCCACACGGCCAGCCCGACGGTGATCGCGCCGACCGCGAGCGTGACCAGCGCCGCCGGCCCGTCGCCGACATTGAAGCGCGCATAATCCAGCCCGCACGCCCGGCAGCGCGCGGCGAAGGCCAGTACGCCGCCAAACAGCGTCTTCGCGCCGCAGCGGGGGCATAAACCGAAAAGGGCAGCCTCGGCCAAGCCGGGCTGCCCTTTCTCGCTATCGGGCAGATCGGGGGTCAGTGGAATTCGGCGCCCCAACCGCCCCAGACATAGACGGTGGCGAACAGGAACAGCCACACCACGTCGACGAAGTGCCAATACCATGCCGCCGCCTCGAAGCCGAAATGCTGGCGGGGGGTGAAGTGGCCCTTATAAGTCCGCACGAGGCAGACGATCAGGAAGATCGTGCCGACCAGCACGTGGAAGCCGTGGAACCCGGTCGCCATGTAGAAGGCCGAGCTGTAGGTGTTGGTGCCGAACGCGAACGGGGCGTGGGCATATTCGTAGGCCTGGATCACGGTAAACACCGCGCCGAGCAGGACCGTCAGCCACAGCCCGCGCTTCAACCCCTCGCGATCGCCGTGGATCAGCGAGTGGTGTGCCCAGGTGACCGTGGTACCCGAACACAGCAGGATCAGCGTGTTGAGCAGCGGCAGCGAGAACGGATTGATCACCGCCTCGATCGCGGCGGGCGGGAATTCGCCGCCGATCACATCGGACAATTCGCTCGGGAACAGAGCGAAATCGAACCAGCTCCAGAACCAGCCGACGAAGAACATCACTTCCGAGGCGATGAACAGGATCATGCCGTAGCGCATGTGCAACTGCACCACCGGCGTGTGATCGCCGCGTTCCGCTTCCTTCACGATATTGCCGAACCAGCTGAAGAAGGTGGCGATGAGACCGGCAAGGCCGAGGCCCAGGATCAGGTAACCGCCCGGCATGTCGTGCATGTAGAAGACCAAGCCGGTCGTGAAGGTCAGCGCCGAGAACGAGCCGACGATCGGCCAGATGTCCGGCGCGAGGATGTGATATTCGTGATTGACGTTGCCAGCCATTGCCCGTGCGTCCTGTAATCTTGCTTGCGCGCTGCCCTTATCGCCCTAACTCGCGGGGGTCCAGACCCTACTGCCCCGAATCGATGGCCTTGTGGAAGGTATAGGACAGGGTAATCTGCTCGACATCCTTCATGTCCGCATCGTCGAGCGCCTTGGGGTCGACATAATACAGCACCGGCATACGCACTTCCTGCCCCGGCTTCAGGGTTTGCTCGGTAAAGCAGAAGCACTGGATCTTGTTGAAATAGGCGCCTGCCTGTTCGGGTTCGACATTGAAGGTCGCCGTCCCGGTGACCGGCTGGTCCGAATTGTTGCGCGCGACGAATATCGCCATGTCGCGCTGGCCGATAGCGCTGGTCTCGGTCACCTGTTCGGGCTTGAAGTCCCACGGCAGGCCGGGCGCCACCGTCGCATCGAAGCGGACCGAAATGGTCGGCGCCCCGGCCGAGCGGCCGATCCTCTCGGCGATCGCCGCGTCGCTTTCGGTCGCCCGCTGCGTCGTCCCGGCAAAGCCCGTCACCTGGCAGAACAGTCGGTAGAGCGGCACGGCGGCGAAGCCGACGCCCAGCATCGCCGCGGCGCCAAGGAAGGCGAGGATCGCGGTACGATGCCTGCTGTCCGAAAGGGAAAGCGCCGCCATGCCCTATCCCATCCGCACGATCGTGATGGCGTAGAACAGGGCGACGAAGAACAGAAGGATCGCGCCCAGCGCGAGGTTCCGGCTCTTCTGGCGGCGCTTGAACTCGGTTTCTTCTTCGGGGGTCATGCCAGTACTCCGTTATGGGCCAGCACACGGTCCACCACGAGCGCGCCGAACAGGGCGAAAAGGTAGACGATGCTGAAGCCGAACAGGCGTTTTTCCGGTGCCATCCGGTCCCCCTCGACCGCGTCGCGGAACGCCACCGGCAGCGACAGGGCGAGAAAGGCGAGCGACAGGACAAGCGCCGTCACCCCGTATATAGGACCGGTGCCGCCGATCATCCAGGGGGCGGTGGCGATCGGAACCAGCACTACGCTATAGGCGAGGATCTGGCGGCGGGTGGATTTCGCCCCGCGCACCACCGGCATCATCGGAATGCCGACCTTGGCATAATCGCTCTGCACGAACAGCGCGAGCGCCCAGAAATGCGGCGGCGTCCAGAAGAAGATGATCGCGAACAACAGGATCGGCATCGCGGTGACGTCGCCCGTAACGGCCATCCAGCCGATCACCGGGGGAAACGCCCCCGCCCCGCCCCCGATCACGATGTTCTGCGGCGTGCGCGGCTTCAGCCAGATGGTATAGACCACCGCGTAATAGACGATCGACAGCGCCAGCACGATCGCGGCCAGCCAGTTGACCGCCAGCCCCATGGTCACGACCGACGTTCCGGCCAGCAGGATGCCGAAATTGCGCGCATCCTCGCGCAGCATCCGGCCCATCGGCAGGGGCCGGGCGGCGGTGCGCTTCATCCCTGCGTCGATATCCGCCTCCCACCACTGGTTGAGTGCCGCCGCCCCGCCCGCGCCGAGCGCGATGCACAGGATGGCGGTGAAGCCGATAACCGGGTGAATGGCACCGGGCGCGGCCAGCAACCCGCACAGGCCGGTGAAGATGACGAGCGTCATCACGCGCGGCTTGGTCAGCGCGTAGAAATCGCGCCAGTCCGCGGGGAGCTGTGTGGGTACGGCCTGTGTCATGGGATCGGCACCGCCTATACGCGCCTCGCGCGGCGGAATAAAGGCTTAGAGCGCAGTGAGCCAATCGGTCAGCAGGCGGTTGACCTCGGCCGGCTTTTCCTGCTGCGTCCAGTGACCGCAGCCATCGAGGATATGGCCTTCGACATTGGGCACGAAGGGTCGCATCATCGCGACCGGATCCTCGACCGCGCCGAACAGGAACGTCGCCGGGTCGCGCGCGCCGCCGATGAACAGGGCCGGCGGTTCGATCCGGCGGTCCTTGAAGCCCTGCAACCATTCGAAATCGCGCTCGTGATTGCGATAGCGATTGAGCGGGCCGCGAAAGCCCGATGCGGTAAATTCGGCGGCGTAGAAATCGAGATCGTCCTCGGTCAGCCATGCGACCGGGGCGGGATCGGGCAACCCTTCGAGGAAGGTCGCACCCAGCGGCTTGTCGAAATGGTTGCCCGGCGGCGCATCGCCGCTGATCGCGAACATCATGCGGTTGACGAAGTCGCGCGGATCCCGCTCCGCCTCGGCCTCGGCGACCCCGGGTTCCTGGAAGTATTCCTGGTAGAAGAACTTGCCCTTGCTGGTGAAATGCTGGCGGAAGACCTCGGTGAACGGGCGGGCTGGCACGCCGGAGAACGGCACGGACAGGCCCGCGACCGCGCGGAAATGGTCAGGCTTGGTCAGCGCGGTGTTCCAGACGATCGGCGCGCCCCAATCATGCCCGATCAGGATCGCAGGTTCGTCGCCGCCAAGCGCCTGCTTCAGACCCACCAGATCGCCAACGATCCGGTCGAGCGCGTAATCCTCGATTTCGGCGGGCTTGTCCGACCCGCCATAGCCGCGAACGTCAATCGCGCAGGCGGTGAAGCCGGCCGCGCCGATCGGGCCGAGCTGATGCCGCCAGGAATACCAGCTCTCGGGAAAGCCATGCACCAGGATGACCAGCGGCGCGGTGCCCGGAGCCGGTCCTTCGATCGCACAGCGCAGCGATACTTCGCCAGTGTCGATCGTGGTCATGCGCGGCATCGGGTTCTCCTTGGTCGATAGTGCTTCTGAAATACAAAACGGCCGGCACCCGTGGGGGCACCGGCCGCTTGGAACTGTCGCATCAGCGCGGAACGGGGGTTAGGCCGGTTCCTGCTCGCGCGGCAGGTGATTGTGATAGTCGTGATGCTCCTCAATTACCGGCAGCGTCTCGAACTGGTGATAAGGCGGCGGGCTCGGCAGGGTCCATTCGAGCGTCGTCGCGCCTTCGCCCCAGTAGTTCGCCGCCGCCTTCTTGCCCGCCACGAAGGCATAGACGAGGTTGGCGAAGAAGAAGAGCATCGAGCCGGCCATGATGTGATAGCCGAACGAGCTGATCTCGTTCCAGTAGGCATAGGCTTCGGCATAATCGGGATAGCGACGCGGCATGCCCTGCCAGCCGAGGAAGTGCTGCGGGAAGAAGATGATGTTCACCCCGATGAAGAATCCCCAGAAGTGCAGGTGTGCCAGCAGTTCCGAGTGCATCCGGCCGCTCATCTTGGGGAACCAGTAGTAGAAGCCCGCGAACATCGAGAAGACGGCACCCATCGACAGCACGTAGTGGAAGTGGGCGACGACGAAATAGGTATCGTGCACCACGTCGTCCACGCCGCCATTGGCGAGATAGACGCCGGTGACGCCGCCGACGGTGAACAGGAAGATGAAGCCCAGCGCCCAGACCAGCGGGCTCTTGAACTCGATCGATCCGCCCCACATGGTGGCGATCCAGCTGAAGATCTTCACACCCGTCGGCACGGCGATGATCATCGTGGCGGCCGTGAAATACATCTTCGTGTTAACGCTGAGACCGGTGGTGTACATGTGGTGCGCCCACACGATGAACCCGACCACGCCGATGGCGACCATGGCGTAGGCCATGCCGAGGTAGCCGAACACCGGCTTGCGGCTGAAGGTCGCGACGATCTGGCTGATCATGCCGAAGCCCGGCAGGATCATGATGTACACTTCGGGGTGGCCGAAGAACCAGAACAGGTGCTGGTAGAGGACAGGATCGCCGCCGCCGGCCGGATCGAAGAAGGTCGTGCCGAAATTGCGATCGGTCAGCAGCATGGTGATCGCCGCCGCCAGAACCGGCAGGGCCAGCAGCAGCAGGAACGCGGTGACCAGCACCGACCAGACGAACAGCGGCATCTTGTGCAGCGTCATGCCCGGCGCGCGCATGTTGAAGATGGTGGTGATGAAGTTGGTCGCCCCCAAGATCGAGCCTGCGCCCGCGAGGTGGAGCGAGAAGATCGCGAAATCGACCGCCGGTCCGCTCGACCCGCTGGTGGATAGCGGGGCATAGACCGTCCAGCCGGTGCCCGCGCCCATGCCGACACCGCCGGGCACGAACATCGAGAACATCAGGCTGCAGAAGCCCGCCACGGTCAGCCAGAACGAAACGTTGTTCATGCGCGGGAACGCCATGTCCGGCGCGCCGATCATCAGCGGCACGAACCAGTTGCCGAATCCGCCGATCATGGCCGGCATGACCATGAAGAACACCATGATCAGGCCGTGCGCCGTGATCAGCACGTTCCAGTGGTGCAGCGCCTCGTCGATCGCCCCGGGGCCGACGCCGATCAGCGGATAGACCGATTGCAGGTACTGGATACCCGGCTCGGCCAGTTCGGCACGCATGATGCCCGAAATCGCCCCGCCGACGATCCCCGCGAAGATCGCGAAGATCAGATAGAGCGTGCCGATGTCCTTGTGGTTCGTCGACATGAACCAGCGCGCGAAAAAGCCGGGCTTGTGATCGGCGTGATCGTGCGCGTGATCCTCGGTGTGGGCCTGGAAGGCATCGGCTGTGGTGGCCATGATTCTCGTGTCTTTCGGTCTATCGTACTGCGTCTGTATCAGGTCGTCTGGTCGAGATCGGACGGCGGAGCGCCCGCGCCTGCTGCACCGGGAACGGCGCTTTCCGGTTCCTGCAACGGCGCGGCGCTGGGATTGGCTTCGACGCCCTGCTCCTCGGCGCCGGCGATCGTGCCGCCCTGCGCAAGGACCCAGGCATTGTACCGGTCCATCGGCAACGCCTCGACCGCGATCGGCATATAGGCATGGCGCGCGCCGCACAGTTCGGAACACTGGCCGTAATACACGCCGGGCTCGTCAATTTGCAGCAACCGTTCGTTGAGGCGGCCGGGCACCGCGTCCAGCTTGAACCACAGGCTCGGCACGGCGAAGGAGTGGATCACGTCGGCGCCGGTGGTCTGCAGGCGGATGGGCACGCCCACCGGCACGACCAGGCGGTTGTCGACCGCGAGCTGATGCGGTTCGCCCGCAGCCTCGGCCTCTTCCTCGGTCAGCATGTTCGAGATGATCTCGAAATCGCCGTTGTCGGGATAGGAATAACCCCAGTACCACTGGTAACCGGTCGCCTTGATCGTGATCGCATCCTCGGGCGGGGCACGATACTGCTTGGCGATCAGCGTGATCGAGGGAATCGCGATGCCGAGCAGGATAAGCGCCGGCACCACCGTCCACAAAACCTCGACCAACGTGTTGTGGCTGGTCTTCGAGGGGACCGGGTTGGCCCGCTTGTTGAAGCGCACGACGACATAAAGCAGCAGTGCGAGTACGAAGAAGCTGATGCCCAGCATCACCCAGATCAGGGCGACGTGCAGGCCATCGGCGAAGCGGCCGGTTTCCGAATACTGCTTCTGAACGTTCCAGTCGCCCGCGACCGGCTGCCCCTTACCAGGGTATGCCTTCTGCTTGGGGAACGCCTCGCTACCCGGAGAGACGGCTTCGGGATCGGCGACGTCGGCAGCGGCGGCGGGATCCTGCTGGGCCAGCGCGGCGGCGGGGGTTTCGGCCGGCACCGGCCCAACCAGATCGTCGGGCTGCAACGGTTCCTGCGCGGCGGCGCCCTGCGCCGCGAACGCCAGCACCAATGCCGTCAGAAGCATCACCGCTATCCGCTGGAACTCCTTGAGAGAACCGGAAATCTGCATCGTCATCGAACTCTTTTCGTAACTTGCCGCATTCGTGAACTGGCGTAACCCGACCGGCGCAATCGAAGCGCGACGCCGCAAGGGCAGCAAATCCATCGCTGTGGCCGAATTGGAGGCCCTATAGGACCGCTTGGCGGATCGCTCAAGCGCCTGCCCAGAAAAATATAGGTGCATTCCCCCTCTTGCGCCAGCCGGTGTTTGCGGCTTTGTGCCGCGGGCAATGACCGACGAAGACATTCTGCGCGAATTCCGCACGAGCGAGGCTCTGCTGGAAGGCCATTTCAAGCTGTCGAGCGGGCGGCACAGCGGGCATTACCTGCAATGCGCGCGCGTATTGATGAACGCCGACCGCGCGGCGAATCTCGCCCGCGCCCTCGTCCAGAAGATCCCGCGCGAGATTCGCGCGGCGATCGACATCGTGGCGAGCCCGGCGCTGGGCGGCGTGATCATCGGCCACGAAGTTGGCCGGGCACTAGGCAAGGACGCCGTGTTTCTCGAACGGCCCGAGGGTGAGTTCCACCTGCGCCGCGGGTTTCGGCTGGAGCCGGGGGCGAAGGTCCTCATGGTGGAGGATGTGGTGACGACCGGCCTCTCCAGTCGCGAGGCGATCGAGGCGGTGACACGCGAAGGGGGCGAGGTGATCGCTGAATGCGCGTTGGTCGACCGTTCGGACGGGGAGGCCGATCTGGGCGTGCCGTTCTTCGCTCTCGTCGACATAAGCTTTCCCACCTATCCCGAGAACGACCTGCCGCCCGAACTGGCGGCGATCCCGCTGACCAAGCCGGGCAGCCGCGCGGTTTGACCGGTCCGCTGCGCCTCGGGGTCAATATCGACCACGTCGCGACCATCCGCAATGCGCGCGGCGGGGATCATCCCGATCCGGTGCGCGCGGCCGAGATCGTCGCGCGCGTCGGCGGTGACGGGCTCACCGCCCATCTGCGCGAGGATCGCCGGCACATTCGCGACGACGATCTGCGGCGGATCCAGGATGCGACCAACCTGCCCCTGAACCTCGAAATGGCGGCGACCGAGGAAATGCTCGGGATCGCGCTCGCCCACCGGCCGCATGCCGTCTGCATCGTGCCGGAAAAACGCGAGGAGCGCACGACCGAGGGCGGGCTCGATGCGGCGGGACTGCACAATACGCTCGCCCCGATCGTGTGGGCCTTGAAAGACCACGGCATCCGCGTGTCGCTGTTCATCGAGGCGCATGATGGGCAGCTGGACGCCGCCTTGAAACTCGGTGTGCCGGTTGTGGAGTTTCACACCGGCGAATACGCACATGCCCATCTCGACGGCGACGGCGAGCGGACGGAGCGCGAATTGCGCCGCATCGCCGACATGGCCGCCTTGGCTGCCAAGAACGGGATCGAGCCCCACGCCGGCCACGGCCTCACTTACGAAAACGTCCAGCCGATCGCCGCAATCCCGCAACTCGCGGAGCTGAATATCGGGCATTACCTCGTCGGCGAGGCGGTGTTCGTCGGGCTGGAGCAGGCCGTGCGGCAGATGCGCGAATTAATGGACGAGGCACGGTAGTCGCAGGAATGGGCGACCGCGGGCTCACGAAAAATGAAAAGATCTGGGCGCTCGGCGCGGCGATCCCGTTTCTCGTCAGTCTTGCCGTGCTCGGCATTGCGCTCAATCGCGGCGCCTTTCTGGCATTCGCGATCGGCTGGCCGCTCATCCAGATCCTGTTCTACGCCGGCGCAATCAGGCAGGCAGGCGGCGCGATCGACCATCCGCTGGTGAAAACGCAGGTCATGCTGCACTGGATGATGCTGGCCTTCCTCATCGCCATTCTCGTGAGAGCGCTATGATCATCGGCCTTGGGTCCGACCTCTGCAATATCGAGCGCATCCAGAACTCGCTCGACCGGTTCGGCGAACGGTTCGAACAGCGCGTGTTCACGACCAAGGAACAGGCGAAGGCCCGCCGGCGCCCGTTCACCACTGCCGGCACCTATGCCAAGCGGTTCGCTGCGAAAGAGGCATTTTCCAAGGCCGTCGGCACCGGTTTCCGGCGGGGCGTGTTCATGAAGGATATCGGGGTGGTCAATGCTCCGTCCGGCGCCCCGACGCTGGAACTTGCGGGCGGCGCGGCGGCGCGGCTTGCGGAAATGGTGCCGCCGGGCCATGTGGCGCGCATTCACCTTACCCTCACAGACGATCATCCATGGGCGCAGGCCTTCGTCATCATAGAAGCGCATCCCGAATGAGCAGCGACGCGGCGACCATGTCTCGAAAACCGAAAGCCCGTAAAAAGGAAGAGAAGGTCGATTGGATCGCCGAGATCCGCGGCCTTGCTTTGATGCTTCTGGCGGTGTTCGCGTTCCACAGCTTCATTGCCAAGCCGTTCTACATCCCCTCGGAATCGATGTTGCCCAATCTGCTCGTGGGCGACCGGTTGGTGGTGAGCAAATATCCCTATGGCTGGAACTGGTCGTCGATCAGCTTCCACCTCGCGCCGCGTGGCGACTGGCGCCTGTTCGGCTCGACGCCGGAATATGGCGATGTCGTTATCCCGGTGAACCCGGTGCGTGACGAGGATTACATCAAGCGCGTCGTCGCCCTGCCGGGCGACCGGATCGCCGTGCAGGACGGGCAGATCATCCTGAACGGCACGCCGGTGGCGCAGAAGGCCGAACCTCCGCTCGACCTGCCGATCGATGCCAATTCCACCTGCCTCGGCTTTCGCGACCCGTCGTTCCTCGCCTCGGGCGGGGAGGGAGAGAGCGTCTGCCGCGTGCCGGTCTACCGCGAGACCCTGCCCAACGGCGCGACCTATCTCGTCATCGACCACGAGAACCAGATGCTCGACGACATGGCGGAGACCGTCGTCCCCGAAGGCAGCGTGTTCGTGATGGGCGACAATCGCGATCATTCTGCGGACAGCCGGGCAAGCGTCGCGGAAAGCGGGCTCGGCGGGCCGGTGCCGCTGGAGAATATCGGCGGCCGGGCGGAGTTCATCACCTTCTCGCTCGACGGGTCCACCACGCTCAATCCGATTACCTGGTTTACGAGCCTGCGCGGCGACCGTGCCGGCTCGACCTTGCGGCCCGCAAGGGTTACGCCGCCCCGCGAACGATAGAAGGGGGCGCCGATGGCCGAAGACGAACTGCGCATCGAGGACGAGGACCTCGGCAGCAGCCCCTCGCGCATCGACGATCCTACGATCCGCAGGGAACTGACCCGCGCGATCATCTGGACCGCCGTGGTCGGGTTCGCGGTCCTCGTCGTCTATATCGCCCACCCGCTGCTGGTTATCTTCGGGGCGATCGTGTTCGCCTCCATGATCGATGGCGGGTCGCGCCTCATCGGCCGGGTGCTGCCGATCGGGCGCGGGTGGCGGATAACCATCGTCCTGGTCCTCACCCTCCTGTTCTTCGCGTGGCTGTTCTATTTCGCCGGCACCAGAATTTCGCAGGAAGCCGCGCAGTTTCCCGCCCTGATCGAAGCGCAGGTGAACGATTTCCTGAACTGGGCGCAGGCGCAGGGTTTCGATGTCAGCAGCCTGCAGGTCCAACGCTATGCCGGCAGCATCGGGTCGGGCCTCGCCACGGTGACCAGCGCGCTTACCGGCCTCGCCGGCGGTCTGACGACCATGGTGCTGATCCTCATCATCGGCATCTATGTCGCGTTCGACCCGGCCCTGTACGAGCGCGGGGTCGGCTGGATGGTGCCGCGCGCCAGGCGCCACGATCTGTACGAGACTTTCGCCGAAATGGGCCGCACCCTGCGGCGCCTGATGGCGGGCCGCCTGCTGGGCATGGTGTTCGAAGGGGTGCTGACCTACGTGATGCTCGCTTATGGCGGCATTCCGTTCGGGATCGATTCCGTGCCGATGGCCTCGCTGCTCGCGATCGTGACCGGGCTGCTGGCCTTCATTCCCAATCTGGGTGCGATCATCTCGGGCATCCTGATCGCGCTGGCGGGCTTTTCCGGGGGCACGGAGATGGGCATCTACACCATCGGGGTGTATCTGCTGGTGCAGAATCTCGACGGCTATATCGTCGTGCCGATGATCGCGAAGAAGACGGTCGATCTGGCGCCGGCCCTCGTTCTGGCCGCGCAATTGGTAATGGGCATCCTGTTCGGCATAATCGGCATCCTGCTTGCCGACCCGTTGCTGGCGATGATCAAGGTGGCGCTCCAAAGACGGGCGAAGGAGAACGACAACACCTCCTCACCCGGCCGTTCGGGGCACATGAGAGCAGACCGGCATGGCGCGTAAGTTCCTCTATGTCGTGGCGGCGGTGATCGCGATCGTGATCGCGGGCGGGATCGCGCTCGCCATCTGGTCGAACGAGGCGACCAAGATCGCCTTCGTCCCGCGCGGCGAATTCGTCGAGCAGGAGCCGCTCGCCGCGAATGCTTACGAGGATCCGGCGATGTGGTATTCGCGCCCCGGCATGGGGCCGGACGATCCCGCGCGCTACCAGCCCGCCATCGCCGAACCGGCGCGCGACCCTGCCGCACAGGCCCCCTCGCCCGAAAACCCGGCTGCCGAACGCAGCATCGATCCCCCGGGCGCTCTCGCCACCGCCGGGTCGCGGCGCGGCGAGATCGCCGATCCGCGCGCGACGCCCGATTTCGCAGTCTTCTTCGTTCCGCCCACCAGCTACATCCAGGCAGGCGGCGACTGGAACGCCCGGCTCGACGATGCCAGCACCAACAGCCGCGCTCGCCTGTTCCTGCGCGGGCTGGCGAGCCCCTTTAACCGGGCGGACGAGATCTGGGCGCCGAAATACCGCCAGGCCGCCGCCGGTGCCTTCCTGACCGACCGGGCCGAGGCGACCCGCGCGATCGACGCCGCCTATGCCGACGTCGTGCGGGCGTTCGAATATTTTGCCGCCAATGTCGAACCGGGTAAGCCGATCGTGCTGGCCGGCCACAGCCAGGGCGCACTGCACATCCTGCGCCTGCTCGACGAACGGGTTCGCGGCACCCCGATGATGGAGCGCGTTGCCGGGGTCTATGCCATCGGCTGGCCGATTTCGGTGGAGCACGACCTGCCCGCCCTGCCCCTGCCCGCCTGCGCCGCGCCCGATCAGGCGGCCTGCATCATCTCATGGAGCGCGTTTTCCGACGACGGCGACCCCTCGCTCATCATGGAACGGTACAAGACGACGTCGGGGTTCGACGGCGAACCGCGGGGCGAAGGGCCGATCCTGTGCGTCAATCCGCTGACCGGGTCGACTGGAGGCTCGGCTCCGGCCAGCGCCAATCTCGGCACGCTGATGCCGAGCGCCGACCTGTCGTCGGGCGAGTTGATCGCGGGCGGCATCCCGGCCCGCTGCGACGAGCGCGGCCTGCTGCTGATCGGCGAGGCGCCGGACTTTCCGCAAGGCGTGCTGCCGGGCGGCAACTACCACGTCTACGATATTCCGCTTTTCTGGAAGAACCTGCAGGAGGACGTGCTGCGGCGCGTTGAGGCGTGGACGCGAACGCAGGCATAACCGATAATGCGCTGATCTTCGGCGATTATCTGCCTGAAGGCGGCGTGCTGCTGGGAATCGACCTCGGCACCAAGACCATCGGGGTCGCCACGTGCGATGCGGGCTGGCGCTTCGCCACTGCGGGCAAGACGATCCCGCGCTCCAAATTCACCAAAGACGCCGCGATCCTGCGCGCGCTGGCCAGCGAGCGCCGGGCCGCCGGGATCGTCATCGGGCTGCCGCGCAACATGGACGGCAGCGAGGGGCCGCGCGCCCAGGCGAGCCGCGCCTATGCCCGCAACCTTGCCGAAACGCTCGGGCTTCCGGTATTGCTGTGGGACGAGCGCTGGTCCACCAGCAGCGCCGAAGCCGACATGATCGGCCAGAAGATGAGCCGGGCCAAGCGTGCCACGCGGATCGATTCGCATGCGGCCGCCGTGATCCTGCAAGGCGCGCTCGACGCATTGACGCGATAAGCTTGCCATTCGCGCCGCCGCCGCTCTATCGCGCCGGGTTCGAGACCATGACACACAAGACCTTCGATCCCAAGGCGGCGACGCCGTTCCTATGCAGCCGGGGCCATACCGGGTGGCTCGGCCTCGCCTATGCGGGCCACGGGCCGGACTGGGTCGAGCTCGAACTGCCGTGGCGCGAGGATTTGATCGGGGATGACGGGCAGCGCGTGCTCGCCTCTGGTCCGATCCTCAGCCTGATGGACATGGCGAGCGGGCTGGCGATCTGGCACCGGATGGACGAATTCCGCGCCATTGCCACGCTCGACCTGCGGGTCGATTATGTCCGCCCGGCGCGAGAAGGGGCCAATGTGTTCGGCCGCTCGCAATGCTACCGCGTCACGCGCAGCGCGGCCTTCGTCCGCGGCTTGGCGCATGACGGCGATACCGAGGACCCGGTCGCGCATATCCAGGCCGTCTTCATGAAGATCGGCGGCGAAACGCGGGAATTGCCCGGTGGCTGACGCGCTCACCCCCTATGCCCGCGCGCTTGGCATCGCGCTCGACCGGTGGGAGGGCGACGTGCCGATCTACCACGTCGATTTTACCGACGCGGTGGAAGGTCGGCCTGACCATTATCACGGAGGGGCAACCGGTGGGTTGCTCGAAACTGCCGGCTATGGCGTCTTGCGCGCGGAACTGGGGCGGATCGGTCGCGCGGCCGAGTTGAAGCCGATCAATATCACCGTGCAGTATCTCTCCGCCGGCAGAAGCCGCACGAGCTATGCCCGGGGGCGGATCACCAAGCTCGGCCGGCGTAGTGCGAACATCACGGTCGAGGCGTGGCAGGACGATCCCGCCCGCCCTATCGCGACCGCCGTGATGAACGTGCTGATGGCGACGCCAGAGAAGGGTTAGCCCGGCGCGTCGTCCGGGAAGGCGTTCTCGAAGGCGCGCGCGGCTTCGCGCTGGCGTTCCTCGGCCCGTCGGCGCGCGCGTTCGATCGCCGCTTCGTTCACGCCGATGCCCCGCTCGTTCACCCGGACATCGACCGGAACCCCGTCGATCTCGGTCGAGAGGATGGCTTCCCCGTCGCGAATGCGCAGCCGCGTGTCGCCCTCGCCCAAGGGAATGTCGCCGGCATCCGGCACGTCGAGCGGTTCGACCGGCGTACCGGGATCGGGCAGGCTGCGCGGCGCCTGCCGCACCGGCGCCGCATCGACGCCGAGCGCCTGCACCATGAAATCACGCCAGATGCGAGCCGGAAGCCCGCCGCCCGAAACCCCGCCCGACAGCGGCGAATTGTCGTCATTGCCGACCCACACGCCGACCACGAGATCGCCCGCGAAGCCGACGAACAGCGCGTCGCGATTGTCCTGCGTCGTGCCCGTCTTGCCGAAATTCGGCACGCGCAGCATCGCCGCCTTGCCGGTGCCCTGGTTGATGGCGGACCGCAGCAGGCCGAGCATATCGGCATTGGTCCGCCGCGACATCGAGGATGGCCCGTCGGTCAGCCGTTCCCACCAGCCCTGCTCCGGCCGGGCGAAGGCATGCGCCTCGACCGGGTAGGCATTCGCGGCGATGCCGGCATAGGCGCGCGTCAGGTCGAGGAGCGACATGGTCGAGGTGCCGAGCGCCAGGCTCGGATCGCCCTTCGTCATCGGCGCGGTGATGCCGAGGTCGCGCGCCGTCTCGATGACCTTCTCGCTGCCGACTTCGCCCATCAGGCGCACGGCGGCCACATTGCTCGACCGGGCGAAGGCCTGTTCCAGCGTCAGGCTTTCGGAATAGCTGCCCCGGCTGTTCTTCGGGCGATAGCCGCCTTCGGTGATCTCGGTGTTGGCGATCCGGTCGTCCGGCTCCCAACCGTTCTGCAAGGCGGCGAGATAGACGAAGGTCTTGAAGGTCGAACCCGGTTGGCGCTTCGCCTGAGTCGCGCGGTTGAACGGCGATCTGGCGTAATCCTTCCCCCCGATCATCGCCACAACCTCGCCATTGGGCCGCATCGCCACCAGCGCGACCTGCGCCTCGCCGAGCGGGGCACGCGAGGTCACCCGCCGGGCGATTTCCTGCAATTTGCTGTCGAGCGTGGTGGTCAGCGTCTGCCGCGCATAGCCGGTCTCGGCCAGCGCGCGCGCCTCGGGCAGTGCCCAGTCGGCGAAATAGGTGCCGGTCGGCAGGTCGCTCTTCAGCCGAACGTCGAGCGAAGGCGGGCGCATCCGGTCGGCCTCGCCCTGCGTGATATATCCCGCATCCGCCATTGCCTGGATCACCAGCCGCATGCGTTCCTCCGCCCGTTCGTAATGCCGGGTGGGCGCATAGGCGGACGGCGCCTGCAACAGTCCGGCCAGCATCGCTGCCTGATTGGGGCGCAGGTTTTCTGGCTTGCGGTAGAAGTAGTGCATGCTCGCCGCGCGCAGGCCATACACATTGTCGCCGAAATAGGCGTTGGAGAGGTAGCGTTCGAGAATCTCCTCCTTGCTCAGCCACGCTTCCAGCCAGAAGGCGATCAGCGCCTCGCGCGCCTTGCGAGTCAGGCTGCGTTCGGGCGTGAGGAAGGTGAACTTGGCGAGCTGCTGCGTGATCGTACTGCCCCCGCCCGTGCCGGTAATGGCGGCGCGGGCGATGCCGCGCGGATCGACGCCCCAATGCGAATAGAACCGCCGGTCCTCGATCGCCAGGAACGCCTCGATCACATGGGGCGGCAGGGTCGAGACGTCGACCGGCTCGTCGGTGATGGCGCCGTTGCGGGCGATTGGCGTCCCGTCCGCGGCGAGCAGAGTGATCTGCGGCGGCGCGATCGGACGCAGCGACTTGTTGAGCGGCGCGGTCACGGCCAGCCAGGCGACCAGCACGATGAACAAGGCAAGCAGAGCGGCAAGGATGCGGGCGGCCCACCAGCGTTTCGGCCGGCCGCGCCAGGGCGCGGGCAACCACCAGCGCGGCTTTGCGCGCGCGTCCTCGTCCATCGCCGCATCGACCGCGCCGAGCCGCGCGTCCCAATCGTCGTAATCGGGTTCGCCCAACCGATCGTCGAGCGGAAAATACCCGCGATGGGCTTGCGGCGCCGCATCGAACCGGCGTTTGCGCGGGAAGGAATCGAACACGCCCATCGTCTACTGTGCTACCCCAATAACACAGCTATGCATAGGGCGTCCAAGCTTAACCCTTGCCGAGCACGCTTTCGGGAAGATCCTCGTTGAACACGCGCTGATAGTATTCGGCGACCAGCATGCGCTCTTCCTCGTCGCATTTGTTGAGGAAGGACAGCCGGAAGGAGAAGCCGACATCCTTGAAGATGGCGTAGTTCTGCGCCCAGGTGATGACCGTGCGCGGGCTCATCACGGTGGAGATATCGCCGTTGATGAAGCCGCGGCGCGAAAGGTCGGCGACCTTGATCATGTCGGCCAGTAGATTGGGATCGATATCGGGGTTCTTGGAGGCGACGATCTCCTGCTCGGTCTCGGCCGGCAGGTAGTTGAGGCCGACGACGATGTTCCACCGGTCCATCTGACCCTGGTTGATCGCCTGCGTCCCGTGATACAGCCCGCTGGTATCGCCAAGGCCCACCGTGTTCGAGGTCGCGAACAGGCGGAAATGCGGATCGGGGCGGATCACGCGGTTCTGGTCAAGCAAGGTGAGCTTGCCCTGCTGTTCGAGCACGCGCTGGATCACGAACATCACGTCGGGCCGGCCGGCATCGTATTCGTCGAACACCAATGCCACCGGATGCTGCAGCGCCCAGGGCAGCAGGCCTTCGCGGAATTCGGTGACCTGCAGACCGTCGCGCAGCACGATGGCATCACGTCCGATGAGGTCGATGCGGCTGATATGCGCATCGAGATTGATGCGGATGCAGGGCCAGTTGAGACGCGCGGCGACCTGCTCGATATGGGTCGACTTGCCGGTGCCGTGATAGCCCTGCACCATGACGCGCCGATCATGGGCGAAGCCGGCGAGGATCGCCATCGTCGTGTCCGGCTCGAACACGTAGCTGTCGTCCCGGTCGGGCGTGCGTTCGTCCGGCTGGCTGAAGGCAGGCACCTTCCAGTTGATATCGATCCCGAAGGTTTCGCGGACATCCACCTCGGTATCGGGGGCGGAAAGGACGGTTTTTGCCGCCGCGTCGAAGCTCTTGTCGGTCATCTCGTTCATCGCGTGGCCGACCTAGGGATGATTCCGCGATGCGCCAAGCCTATATTGCTGCGATGCCCGCGCCCGATCCCATCGAATTTCTTCGCCAGCAGATAATCGGCAACGTCCGAGCCACCTTCAATGAAGGCAAGGCCGACGCGCCCGCCCGCCCCCCGTCCGACGAGGCGCTGTTCGAACGCGACAGTCCGATCCGGCAGGTCCATGCCGATATCGTAGGCATGATGGTGGGCGGCATCAGGGGGCTGTTCCTCCAGATGCTGCACCCGCACGCATTACAGGGCGTGCTCGACTTCTCCAACTTCCGCAGCGACATGCATGGCCGGTTGAGCCGCACGGCGCGCTTCATCAGCGATACCACCTACGCCCACCGCGATACCGCGATGGCCGCGATCGAGCGGGTGAACAGGATCCACACCAAGGTGAACGGCACCCTGCCCGACGGCACGCCCTATTCCGCCACCGATCCGCGCACGCTTGCCTGGGTCCACGTGGCCGAAGCGACCAGCTTCCTTGCCGGATACATGCGCGTCGCCCGGCCGAACATGCCGGGCCGCGAGCAGGACGAATATTATCGCCAGTTCGCCGTCGTCGCCCGCGCGCTCAATGCCGATCCGGTGCCGACCGACCGGCGCGAGGCCGAGGCGATCTTCCGCGAATTGCGCGCCGACTTGAAGACCAGCCCCGAGGCGCGCGAGGTCGCGCAGTTCGTCGCCACCATCAAACCGGAAGGGACGCCCCCCGCGCTGCAGAAGGTCATCGTGAGCGAATCCATCGCCCTGCTGCCGCCCTTCGCGCGTTCGATGCTGGGGCTGGAGAGGCCCGCCTTCGCTGGCATCCCGGCCCGCGCGGCGACATGGGGCGTGGGGCGCACCCTGCGCTGGGCGTTCCGCCAGACCTAGCCGCCCGGCCAGACGATCCTGCTAAACGATGGCGCGCGTCTTGCGCAGGGTCTGGTAAGCCTCGACCACGCGGTTGAGGCGCGCTTCATAGGCCCGGTCGCCGCCATTGCGGTCGGGGTGGTAGCGGCGCACCAGTTCGCTGTAGCGCCGCCGCAACCGCCTCCGGTCGACATCGCTGCCGAGGCCGAGCACTTCGAGCGCCTCCGCCTCGGCCGGGCTGAAGCGGCCGTCCATCGCCATTTCCGCCTGCCGCCGCGCCTGGCTCTTGATCCCGCGCGCCCGCGCCGAGATCGCGTCGAGCGGATCGTCGTAATCGGCCCAGCGGGGCATGCCGTCGACCCCG
The DNA here is from genome assembly GCA_947501005.1 of uncultured Erythrobacter sp. GTDB lineage: Bacteria > Pseudomonadota > Alphaproteobacteria > Sphingomonadales > Sphingomonadaceae > Qipengyuania. The sequence continues at coordinate 1,696,708 of CANMTU010000001.1, forward strand.
GCGGTCGCGCGGAAGGTCGGGCTTTCGGTCCGCCAGCCCATGCCGGGTGCCTGCGCCGCGTATATCTCCTCCGCGCTCATCCCGTCGAACCAGTCGTAGCCGGCGTTGAATTCGCGCACATGTTCGAGGCACATCCAGCGCCACCTTCCCGGCCCGTCGAACCCGTGCCCGCCCGTACCCGGCGCGCGGAATTCGCCCGCCTCGTGGCAGGCGGGGTGTTCGCATATCCTGCCGGTATCTTCGTATCGTCCGTGAAACTTTGTCTGGCGCATTCGTTCTAGGATGGGGTGCGAAACGCGCCAGGAAAACCCCAGCGAAGGAGAATTTGCCCGATGCCCGGAACCGTCCAACAGGAAATGGAGCGGCTGCTGAGCGATGCGTTCAGCCCGACGCGGCTCGAGATCGTCAACGACAGTGCGAAGCACAGCGGCCATTCGGGCGACGACGGCAGCGGCGAATCGCATTTCACCGTGGTGATCGAAGCGCCCGAATTCGCCGGCAAGAGCCGCCTCGAACGCCAGCGCATGGTCAATTCCGCGCTGGGCGACATTCCGGGCGAGCGGGTGCACGCCCTCTCGATCCAGGCCTCGGCGCCGACCCAATGAGCGGGGCGCAATACGACCTGTGGTACTGGCCCTCGATCCAGGGACGCGGGGAATTTGTACGCGTGTTCATGGCCGCCGCCGAGCTGCAATGGCGGGACCGGGCGCGGGACGGTGATGCGCAGGCGCTGGTCGAGGATATGGAACGGCGGGCGGAGAGTGGGCAATTCGCTCCCTACGCCCCGCCCTATCTGGTCGAGCGGGACAGCGATTTCGCCATCGCGCAGGTGGCGCATATCGTCAGCTGGCTGACCGGCAAGCACGATCTCGGCTCGGGCGACGAGCGGACCGACCTGCACCTCATCCAGCTCCAGCTCACTATCACCGACATCGTCGCCGAGGTGCATGACGTCCACCACCCCATCGCCGGTAGCCTTTATTACGACGACCAGAAGGATGCTGCGTCCCGCGCGGCCAAGGCGTTTCGCGAGGAGCGGATGCCGAAATATTTCGACCATTTCCGGCAGGCGCTGCAAGTCAACGAGGGGCCGTTCGTGCTGGGTAAGCGGTGGAGCCATGTCGACACCTCGCTGTTCCAGCTTGTCGCAGGACTGCGCTATGCCTTTCCGCAGCGGATGGAGCGGTTGGAAAGCGACTATCCCGAACTCGTCACATGCCACGATGCGGTCGCAAAGATCGAAGGCGTCGCCCGCTATCTGGACTCGGAGCGTAGAATAGCGTTCAACGAGGATGGCATCTTCCGCCACTACGAGGAGTTGGACGCTGCATGAGCGTATTCGAGCAGTTGTTGACGCCGACGACCCACGATCTCGGCCAGTTCCAGGTTCGCCGGGTGCTGCCTGCGAAGAAGCGATCCATGGTCGGCCCCTTCATCTTCATCGATGAATTCGGCCCAGCGCAGCTCGATCTAGGCACGGGCATGGATGTACGCCCCCATCCGCATATCAATCTTTCCACCGTCACCTGGCTGTTCCAAGGCGCGATCGACCACCGCGACAGCATCGGCAGTTTCTCCACCATCCGGCCCGGGCAGGTCAACCTGATGACGGCGGGGCGCGGCATCGTGCATTCGGAACGCTCGCCCCAGGCAGAGCGTGATGCCGGGCCGAAGCTCTACGGAATGCAGACCTGGCTCGCCTTGCCGGACGGCCGCGAGGAGATCGACCCTGCGTTCGAGGCGATTACCGATCTCCCCGTGGTCGAGGATGGTCGCGCCCGCGCCATCGTCATCATGGGAGACCTGTGGGGCGAGCGTGCGGCGACCACCACCCATGCCGGCACCATCTATGCCGAAATCGTGCTGGAGGCGGGCGGCTGCATCCCGCTGGAAGACGACGCCGACGAGCGCGCTGTGATGCTGGTCGGCGGGGAGGCGAGCGTCGATGGCCACCAGCTCGAACCCTTCCAGCTTTCGGTGCTCGCACCCGGCAAGGAGCTGACGCTGGCCAGCGACAGTGGCGGGCGGGTCATGCTGCTGGGCGGCGAGGCGTTCGAGACGCGGCGGCACGCATGGTGGAACTTCGTCAGTTCCAGCAAGGAACGGATCGAACAGGCCAAGGAAGACTGGCGCGAACGCCGTTTCGCCGAGGTGCCGGGCGACAGCGAGGAGCGCATCCCCCTGCCCGAGGGCGCGCCCAAGACGGTGACCTATCCATGATCGGCAACAGCCAGCAATTCGCCAACCAGACCGCGTGGATCACCGGCGCTTCCAGCGGCATCGGTGCCGCACTCGCCCGCGACCTTGCGGGGCGCGGCGCCGCGCTTATCCTGTCGGGCCGCGATGAGGGGCGCCTGCGCGACGTGGCCGCATCGCTCGACACCGATACGCTGGTTTTGCCGTTCGACGTGCGCGACGAGGCGGCGATGCAGGACGCGACCGCCGAGGCGACGTCATGGCGGCAAGGCGTCGACATCTTCGTCGCCAATGCCGGCATCTCGCAGCGCAGCGAAGCGGTCGATACCGCGATGCAAGTCTATCGCGACATCATCGACATCGATCTTGTCGCGCAGATCGCCGCGACACAGGCCTTACTGCCCCATTTCACACAACGGGGGAGCGGGCGGCTGGTGTTCATCAGTTCGATCGCCGGCAAGGTCGGCGTGCCGCTGCGCACAGCCTATTGCGCGGCGAAGCACGGGCTGATCGGCTATGCCGATGCCCTACGCGCAGAATTGAGCCAGAGCGGCATTCGCGTCCATGTCGTGTGCCCCGGCTCGGTCGCGACCGAGGTCAGCCGCAATGCACTCAATGCCGACGGTTCGCGCCGCGGTACCAGCGACAAGGCGATCGACGAGGGCATTCCGCCGGCCGACGCGGCGCGCGCGATCGTCGATGCGATGGCCGAAGGCACGCGCGAGATCATCGTCGCGCGCGGCGCGGAAGAACGCATGGGCAAGGCCCGCCGCACTTCCGATGCCCTGTTCGATCAGGTCGCGGAGATGGTCGCCAAGGGCTACATGCAGAAGATGAAGGCTTGAGGATGGACGCGAAGCGGATCGCCCTGCCGAACGGCATCGAACTCGATGTCACCGATGTGGGGCCCGAGGATGCACCGGCGCTGATCTTCCTGCATGGCTTTCCCGAGAACCGCCACAGTTGGCGGCACCAGATCGCACATTTCTCCGACCGCTTCCGCTGCATCGCGCCCGACCAGCGCGGCTATGCCGGATCGTCGAAGCCTGAAGGTGTCGAGAACTATTCGCCCGACAAGCTGGTGGGCGATGTATTCCTGCTCGCCGCCGCGCTCGGCATCGAACGGTTCACTATCGTCGGCCAAGACTGGGGCGGTGCGCTCGCATGGGGCGTGGCGCTGGCCGGGCAGGAGAGCGGCACCGTCACCCGCGCGATCATCGCCAACGCGCCGCATCCCGCGATCTTCCAGACCCTGCTTTACACCAGCCCGACCCAGCGCGAGGCCAGCCAATACATGCGCGGTTTCCGCGACCCCGCGAACGATGCGCTGGTGCGCGAAGGGGGTTTGAAGGCGTTGCTCGAACAGGAAATCCGCTGGGAAGCGTCGGACCGGATGGAGCTGGCCGAACGCGAACGGCTATGCGCGCAATGGGAGGACCGCGAGGCTGCCTTCGCCATGCTCAACTGGTATCGCGCCAGCCCGGTCACCATTCCGCCGCTCGATGCGCTTTACGAGCTGCCCGCCGGCTATACACCGCGCGAAGCCCCGCCCCTGCGCATTCCAACGCTGGTGATGTGGGGGATGGACGATCTTGCTCTGCCGCCAGTGAACACGGACGGGCTGGACCGGCATATCGACGACCTCACCCTCGAACACATTCCCGGCGCCGGCCACTTCGTGCAGTGGGAAAAGCCCGAGGCGGTCAATGCCGCGATGGCGGCGTTTCTCGACCGGACGGCCTAGCCGCCAAGCCACTCCACCCATTCGCCATGCGGGTGCGCGTTGGCGAGGTGCGCCTCCTTCGCCCCGCCGGGCCAGTATCGCACGCGCAATTCGTGCGCGAAGGTCTCGCGATTGGTCTCGAGCGACACCCACGCCAGCGGGCTGTCGGCGGCTGCCGTCTCGCCAACCGCCTCCATCGCGTTGCTGATCCGCTCCTGCGTCGTGTCGGGCAGATATTGCCACATGATCGAGTGCATCAGCACCCGAGTGACGCCCGGCTCGCTTTTGCGCGCTAGTTCGCGCTCGACCCAATCGGCCGCGTCCATCCGCTCGATCTCGGGCGGCATGCGTTCCGCGAGAGCGATGGCGGCATCGATCCGCGCCATCCGTCCGCTCGCTTCCGGCCAGACATAGCTTTTGAGGCGCAGCGCCTGCGCCTCGTCGGTCAGGTCGATCGGCGCGATGTCGCTCCCCCGCGCATCCACAAGACCGAACTCTACATCGGGCGGCGGGGCCCCGCGCCATTCCGGAGCGAGCGCCATGCGGCTGCCGGCGGGACCCACCGCGACGCCGCCGAGATCGTAGCGATAGCGGCCCATCATCGTGTTGATGCCCGCGCTCGCCCCGATCTCCAGCAGCTCGAACTGCGCTGTGGTGCGCCCGTCCGCAAGCCACAGCAGCGCCGCCATCAGGCTGGCCGAGCGCCCCGCTTCGTTGGTCTGCGGCGGCCCGTCGAGCCACGGCATCAGGCGCGCATCGTACGTCTCGACCAGCTCGCGCACCAGCGCATCGACATCCGCCTGCGCCGTCATCCGCCCGGCATAGACATCCTCCAGCCGCGGCTCGTCGCCGGTGAGGAAAAGGTTGTGCAGCCCGCCCACGATCCGCAGCGGCATGGCATCGCGCAGACTGAGGCCGTTCCAGTTGTGGATGCGCCGCGCCGTGGCGGCTGGCGAGTTCGCCAGCGCCAGCAAGGCCCGCACGATCCGCGCAGTGCCGGGCGCGCCGTTGGTCTCGGCATGGTCGGCTTGCCACGCGATGGCTTCAGGGATGGAGACGGTGTCGAGCATGCGGGGGTGGTTAGCGAGAACGAGGGGCTATTTCCAACCGTTGTCTTCAATTTCGCTCCGAGAATTGGAAGTCAGCATATCAGCGTCTCGATATGGCTTTACCATTCCTTCAACGAGGAATCGGAGTTGAGTTCTCGCCACATGACATCTGAATGGTCATCGCACGGCCTCCAACTGCCCGGCATTATAATTAAGTCCCGTCAGGTCTTTGTCTTGCAGATGGTCGTGCATCGCCTGCGACATCCAGGGTGGAGAACCCTTCCCTCGCGTGCCTGCATAACTGTCGTACCAAAGATGGGCGTCACCAATTTGGTCGAGATTGAGCACCAGCTTGGGCTCCGCTTTCAGGTCAACACCGTCCGGGAGAAGTTCTGGGTAGCGGCGCGCGACATCCTTCGCTGGCCGCCAACTGTTTAGATGGAATATAAGATTGGTATGCTCCCGATCGACGCTGTCGATGATCTGTCCGGTAATGAACCAGAAACGGTTCTCAAGATGCCTTCCCCGCTGGTCGAGATACTCGACCGGGACGAACTGATGAACTCCTGGCTCCAGTTCTGCGATCGCTTCCATCGCGCGCTTGGATACATTCATCCAAGGCGTTTTATCGAAATCTCCCGGCGGCAACTCATTTCCGTCCATCCACTCGATGTGTTTCGGCAAATAAGTTGGATCAACTTTTAGACCCTCACTATCGGCTAACGCCTTGACCTTGTCGAAGTCGCCATCGACGATCTTGATTTTCGTCGCAAGGCCCGAGAGCGGCCGAACGTTCATTCCGTAAACCACAGACATATTCTGTTCCCTCGCGACGCAGCACGCGTTTCGTCGGCTTGACGCCGGCAACCGCGAGAGCTGGTTCAATGTCTTGGAATTGCCCCCACCCGCCCCTCAGCGGTTCGGTATCAATTCGATCCCACCGCCTACATGCCTCGCCCCGCCTCAACAAACCGCTAACCCCGCGCTCCGCCATACACGTTGCCCTTTTGCGCCGCCGCCCCTATCTGCGCGCCTTGCCATGACCAGCCTGCTCACCTTCGCCGTGCCCAAGGGGCGCATCCTCGACGAGGCGCTGCCCGTGATGGCGCGCGCCGGGGTCGTGCCGGAAGACGCCTTTCACGACAAGGCCAACCGCTCGCTCACCTTCGCGACCACGCGCGAGGACATGCGCCTGATCCGCGTGCGCGCCTTCGACGTGGCGACCTTCGTGGCGCATGGCGCGGCGCAGATGGGCATCGTGGGGTCGGACGTGATCGAGGAATTCGACTATGCCGACCTTTACGCGCCGGTCGATCTCGACATCGGGCATTGCCACCTCTCCGTCGCCCAGCCGAAGGACGCGGTGGACCATGACGGGGCAAGCCATCTGCGCGTGGCGACCAAATACCCGAACCTCACCCGCCGCCATTTCGAGGCGCAGGGCATCCAGGCCGAATGCGTCAAGCTGAACGGCGCGATGGAGATCGCCCCGGAACTCGGCCTCGCCGGGCGGATCGTCGATCTCGTCAGCACGGGCACGACCCTGCGTGAGAACGGTCTGGTCGAAACCAGCCGCATTCTCGACATCTCGGCGCGGCTGATCGTCAACCGTGCGGCGTGGAAGACCGATCCGCGTATCGGCGATCTGGTCGAGGCGTTCCGCGCCGACAGTGCGCAGCGGGCGGCGGCCTGATGCAGTTTCTTACCCTGTCCGACGCCGATTTCGAGGCGAAGTTCGAACGGCTGGTGCGCGACCGGCGCGAAAGCGACGCCGGCGTCTCGCGTGACGTGTCCGACATTCTAAATGAGGTGCGCGAGCGGGGCGACGGGGCGCTGGTGGAATACACCATGCGGTTCGACGAGCACCGGCTCGGCACCGAGGATGGCTGGTCGATTTCGCTGGCCGAATGCAAGCAAGCCTATCGCGACCTCGATGGCGATCTACGCGAGGCGCTCGACACCGCGGCGCGCCGGATCCGCGCCTATCACGAAGGGCAGGTGCCGCAGGACCGCGACTATACCGACGAGATCGGCATGCGGCTCGGCTCGCGCTGGTCGCCTGTCGATGCGGCGGGGCTGTATGTGCCGGGCGGACGCGCGGCCTATCCTTCCTCGCTGCTGATGAACGCGATTCCCGCCAAGGTCGCCGGGGTCGGGCGGCTGGCGGTCGTCACTCCGACGCCGGGCGGCACGGTCAATCCGCTGGTCCTCGCCGCCGCGCATGTCGCGGGCGTGGACGAGATCTGGCGGGTCGGCGGGGCGCAAGCCGTCGCCGCCCTCGCCTATGGCACGCAGCGGATCGCGCCGGTCGACGTCATCACCGGGCCGGGCAATGCCTGGGTCGCGGAAGCCAAGCGCCAGCTGTTCGGCGTGGTCGGGATCGACATGGTCGCCGGGCCGAGCGAGATCCTCGTCATCGCAGACAGAGGGAACGATGCCGAGATCATCGCCGCCGACCTGCTCAGCCAAGCCGAGCACGATCCGACCAGCCAGTCCATCCTCATTACCGACGATCCCGCCCTTGCGGCGCGGGTGCAGGACGCGATCGAGCTGCAATTGCTGCAATTGCCCACCGGCAAGACCGCGCGGCAGAGCTGGGACGACAACGGCCTGATCGTCATCGTGGACGATCTTGCCGACGCCGTGCCGCTGGCCGACCGGCTGGCCGCGGAACACGTCGAACTCGCGGTCGCCGATCCCGAGCCGCTGTTCGCCCGGCTGCGCCATGCGGGCAGCGTCTTCCTCGGTCGGCATACGCCCGAGGCGGTGGGCGATTATATTGCCGGACCCAACCACGTGCTGCCGACCGGGCGCCGGGCGCGCTTCGCCAGCGGGCTGTCGGTGCTCGACTTCATGAAGCGCACCAGTTTCATCGGGGCCACGCCGCAGGCCTTGCAGGCCATCGGCCCCGCCGCAGTGCGCCTTGCCGAGGCGGAAGGCCTGCCGGCCCATGCCCTTTCGATTTCAAAGAGACTTTCGTGACCAAGAATTTCAAGACCCAGGCCCGCAGCGCGGCCCGCCTCGGCGCCGTGCAGGCGCTTTACCAGCAGCAGATGGAGAAGACGGCGACCGCCCGGCTGCTCGACGAATTCCACCAGCACCGGCTCGGCAAGACGATCGAGGACGATCAATATGCCGACGCCGACGTCGCCTTCTTCGACGATGTCGTGCGCGGCGTCGATGCACGGCGAGGGGAGATCGACGAGCTTCTGACCGGTCGGCTGGCGCAGGGGTGGACGCTGGCCCGGCTCGACAAGACCATGCTGCAGATACTGCGTGCGGGGACCTACGAATTGCTCGCGCGGCAGGATGTGCCGAAGGCGGCCTCCATCAGCGAATATGTCGACGTGGCCAAGGCCTTCTTCGACGACCGCGAGGCGAAATTCGTGAACGGCGTCCTCGACGCGGTGGCGAAGGAAACCGGGCGGTAGTTTCCGCGTTTTTCCCGAACAGTTGGAAAGGCCGGCGATGAACGAACCCGAATTCATCGCCGCCCTGCGCGGACTGGCACGATCGGACGCGGCGCGCGGCCTCGAGGACGACGCCGCCGTGCTGGCGGTCGGCGGCGAGACGCTCATCCTGACGCACGACACGCTGGTGCAAGGTGTCCATGTCCGCGAGGACGAGGATCCAGCCGATATCGCCTGGAAACTGGTCGCGGTGAACCTGTCGGACCTGGCGGCGAAAGGAGCACGGCCGCTCGGCGTGCTCGTCTCGCATATGCTCGGCCAGGGCGATGCGCGGTTCGTCGAGGGCCTGGGCGAGGCTCTTGAAACCTACGGGGTGCCCCTGCTCGGCGGGGATACGGTCGCGGCGCAAGGGCGGCGGGTCTGGGGCTGCACGGCGATCGGGCAGGCGACGCACAGCCCGGTGCCGGACCGGCGCGGCGCGCGCGCCGGCGACGAGGTCTTCGTTACCGGACGGCTCGGCCGGGCCATGCTCGGCTTCGAGGCCGGACATGGCGAAAGCGAACACGCTCTTGCCTATCGCCGCCCCGCCCCGCGCCTGAGCGAAGGACAAGCCCTCGCTCCCCTCGTCACCGCCATGATGGACGTCTCCGACGGTCTGCTGCTCGACAGTTCGCGCATGGCCGAGGCGAGCGGCGTCACCCTCTCGCTTGGCAGCGCCGCGATTCCCGTTGCCGACCCTGCGCGGCGGGACGACTGCATTTCCTGGGGCGACGATTACGAACTGCTCTTCACCCTGCCCGCAGGCACAACCAGCCCCGTGCCGGCGACCCGCATCGGTGTGGTGACAGATCGCGCGGCGGCACCCCTCTATCTGGATGCCGAGCCGCTGACGAACCGCGACCGGCTCGGCTATATCCACGCGGCGGCGGGGCGGCCTTGACGCTACGTTAATCGGCTTGCCACGTTCCGCGACGCGCTTATACCTTTCCCATACAGGCGCCGGCGTCTCCCATGCCGGCGACCATATAAAACGGGAGGGAAATCTGTGGAACTCGTACTCATAGCCATCGTGCTGGGTCTGGTCGCCATCGCCTATGGCTTCGTGACCAGCCGCCAGGTGCTCAATGCCGGTGCCGGCAATGACAGGATGCAGGAAATCGCCGCCGCCATCCAGGAAGGCGCGCAGGCCTATCTCAAGCGGCAATATCTCACCATCGGCGTGGTCGGCGTGGTCGTCGCGGTGCTGGTGTTCGTCTTTCTCGGGATCATCCCGGCAGTCGGCTTCGTGATCGGGGCGATCCTGTCGGGCGTCGCGGGCTTCGTGGGCATGAACATCTCGGTGCGCGCCAATGTCCGCACCGCCGCCGCCGCCCAGAGCGGGTTGCAGCAAGGCCTGACACTGGCCTTCCGCGCCGGGGCAATCACCGGCCTGCTGGTTGCCGGGCTGGCCCTCCTCGCCATCGCCGGCTTCTTCGCGTTCCTGATTGGTCCGGCGGGCCATGCGGCCAACAGCCGTGCGGTGGTGGACGGTTTGGTCGGCCTCGCCTTCGGCGCCTCGCTGATTTCGATCTTCGCGCGGCTTGGCGGCGGGATCTTCACCAAGGCCGCCGATGTCGGCGCCGACCTCGTCGGCAAGGTGGAGGCAGGCATTCCGGAAGATGATCCCCGCAACCCCGCCGTCATCGCCGACAATGTGGGCGACAATGTGGGCGACTGTGCGGGCATGGCCGCCGACCTGTTCGAAACCTATGTCGTCACCGTGGGGGCCACCATGGTGCTGACCGCGCTGTTGTTCGGCGAGCGGCTGGGTGACTTGCTGCTGCCGATGATGGCCCTTCCCCTGCTGATCGGCGGGGCATGCATCGTCACCAGCATCATCGGCACCTATTTCGTGAAGCTCGGCAAGGGCGGCACGAACGTGATGGGCGCGATGTACAAGGGTTTCCTCGTCACCGCCGTCCTCTCGATCCCGCTGATCTGGCTGGTGATGAGCCTCACGCTCGGCGGGATGGACACGCTGATCGGCAACAGCCTGTCCGATGTCGATCTCGGCCAGCCGCTGGCCGAAGAGGGGCTGGCAGAACAGGTGCTGGCCTTCACCGGGTGGGACCTGTTCTGGTGCGCCATACTCGGCCTCGTCATCACCGGGCTGATCATCTGGATCACCGAATACTATACCGGCACGCAGTACCGCCCGGTCCGCTCCATCGCGAAGGCATCGGAAACCGGCCACGGCACCAACGTGATCCAGGGCCTCGCCATCAGCCTCGAGGCGACCGCGTTGCCGACCATCGTGATCGTGGCCGGCATCATCGTGGCCTATCAGCTCGCCGGGCTCATCGGCATCGCCTATGCGGCGACCGCGATGCTGGCGCTGGCCGGCATGGTGGTGGCGCTAGACGCGTATGGGCCGGTGACCGACAATGCCGGCGGCATCGCCGAAATGGCCGGGCTGGACGATAGCGTGCGGGAAAAGACCGACCTTCTCGATGCCGTGGGCAACACCACCAAGGCGGTGACCAAGGGCTATGCCATCGGATCGGCGGGGCTTGCCGCACTGGTCCTATTCGCGGCCTACACCACCGATCTCGGCGAGTTCTTCCCGCTGGTGGACGTCGATTTCAGCCTCGAGAACCCGTATGTCATCGTCGGCCTGCTGCTGGGCGCCTTGCTGCCCTATCTGTTCGGCGCGATGGGCATGACTGCGGTCGGCCGCGCGGCGGGCGACGTCGTGAAGGACGTGCGCGAACAGTTCGCGGGCGATGCCGGGATCATGGCGGGCACCAGCAAGCCGAATTATGCCCGCACGGTCGATCTCGTCACCAAAGCGGCGATCAAGGAGATGATCGTGCCCTCGATGCTCCCGGTCCTCGCCCCGATCGCGGTGTATTTCATCATCACTGCCATCGCCGGGCAGGCCAACGGCTTCGCGGCGCTAGGCGCCTTGCTGCTGGGCGTAATCGTGAGCGGGCTGTTCGTCGCGCTCAGCATGACCGCCGGCGGCGGCGCATGGGACAATGCGAAGAAATACATCGAGGACGGTCATCACGGCGGCAAAGGATCGGTCGCGCACCATGCCGCGGTGACCGGCGATACGGTCGGCGATCCCTACAAGGACACCGCCGGCCCCGCCGTCAATCCGATGATCAAGATCACCAACATCGTTGCCCTCCTTCTGCTCGCGGCGCTGGCCGGCGGCTGACGCCTTCCTGCGCGCAACGCCTCGCTCAAACCGGCGGCGCTTCCCTTTGCGGGGGGCGCCGCTCGTCCTTGCCAGCTTGACGTATCCGTAAGGTCTTTGCATGGCATGGCATGACCGAGAACCTCACCCCCCAGCAATTGACGGACAGCCTCGTCGATCTCCTCACCGTCGGCGCGGAGGGCGAGAGCCGTTTTACCGGCAAGGTGCAGCCCGGCGGGGTCGGCCGGGTGTTCGGCGGACAGGTCGTCGCGCAAGGGCTGCAGGCGGCGCAGCTGACCGCGCCCGGGGGGATGGAGGCGCATTCGCTCCACGCCTATTTCCTGCGCGGCGGCAAGGAAGGCCTGCCGGTCGACTACCGCGTCGAGGCTGATTTCGACGGCCGCAGCTTCGCCAATCGCCGCGTCGTCGCCATGCAGGAGGGGGCCGCGATCCTCAACCTCACCGCCAGCTTCCAGCAACCGGAAGAAGGGCTGGCGCATGTCGACGCGCAAATGCCCGAAGTGACCCCGCCCGAAGACCTCGAGCCCGACACCGAGATGCGCCGCCGCTTCCTCGACAGTCTCGACGAGGTATCCGAGGTTCAGCGCGCCCTGTTCGCCCGCCCCCGCCCGATCGAGATCCGCTCCCCCACCGCGATGCACTGGATGAGCACCGAGAAGCGCCCGCCGCGCACCTATAGCTGGTTTCGCACCGTCGCCCCGCTGCCCGACGATCCGCGCATCCACCGCGCCGTGATCGCCTATGCCAGCGACTATACCCTGCTCGGCACCGCCGCCCTGCCGCATGGCCTGAGCTGGGCGCGCGGCGAACTGCAGGGTGCCAGCCTCGATCATGCCGTGTGGTTCCACCGCCCCGCCCGGGCCGACGACTGGCTGCTCTATGCGACCGAGAGCCCGTGGTCGGGCGGCGGCCGGGGGTTCATCCAGGGACGCATCTTCGAGCGGACCGGCCGCCTCGTCGCCAGCGTGGCGCAGGAAGGCGTCCTCCGCGTGGTCCGGAACCGGAAATGAAGACGCGGTAAGCGGATCTGTTCACCGATAGCGTAAAGGTGACACCGGGCGAGGTCTCTGGCGCCCCGGTCCCGGCCATGGCCGCCGCGGCGGATCTCCTCGCCCGGATTGCCTTTACCGACGTGTTCGGGGCGGAAGCCGCAACCCCGGACGATCCCGAAAATCTCGGCGATCTTCAGCCGGCGGGATGCCCGACTAGGAACCGGCCCCGCGCCTGTCCATTACGTCGGCATGGACATATCCCGCGATCAGAAACGCTTTCGCAATGCGAAGCCCTCGAAACTCGGTCGGGGGCTGGAGCGCCTGACTCATCCTTTCGGCAAGGCACTGGCCGGCGTCGTGCCGAAATCGCTGGTAGAGGCGGTGCTGAACGGGCTGGACCGTGCGGTATCGATGCCGCAACTGGTCGATTTCTCGCACGATGTGAGCGACCTTCAGGCCTGCCGCGATGCGGCCGGGCGGGTGGTGCGCTCCGCTCGGGGAATCAGTGCCAGCACCGGGGCGGTGGCCGGCCTCGGCGGTGCGCTTTCCATGAGCCTCGATATTCCCGCGACCATAGCGATCGCCCTGCGCGTCATCCGCGACACGGGCCGCGCCTATGGCTATTCGGGCGACGGATCGGCCGAAAAGCTGTTCCGCCTGCAGATTCTCGAACTTTCCGCACTGGACGATCCGGACCAGCGGGCGGCGCGCATCGCGGCACTGGAAAACGCGATCGGCGCCAACGGCCAGCTAGTCCATGCCGATCACGAACATATCACCCCGGTGGTCGATCAGGCGGTCGAGCGCGTCTCGCGCGCCGTCGCCTTCGCCAGCTTCCGCAGCCGCGCCGGCATGCTGGTGCCGGTGGCCGGATCGATCGTCGGCGGGCTGGTCAATTCCTCGTTCCAGAAGGATGTCGGCCGCGCTGCGCGCTTCGCCTTCCAGGAACGCCGCCTGCGCCAGAGCGAACCCTTCGCGATGTCGTGAGCCTGTTCTAGCCCCTTTAACGGCGGATCGAATAGACTATCGTTGTGCCATACGTATCGGGTACGTTCGCGCCACTTTCGTCTCGCGCCGGACTGAAGCGGGCAAACCGTATCATTGCGTTGCACGCGAGCTCGTCGAGTTGGGGATAGCTGCTTGATTTGACGACCGAGCAATCGAAAACACGACCGCTTGTGTCGATATCGAGTACCATACCCACCGGTCCTTCGAACCCCATGTCTTCAAACTCCGGCGGAACCGCTTCGAGAACCTGTCGTGCCCATTTCTGCTGATCTAACGGCGCAGCTTCGATTGCGGGTGATCTATCTGACGTTTGACCCCCTGCCTCGGTTGCCACGGTGATGCAGGAAGCGCTCAGCATCGCGTTTGTAAGAATCACGGCTTTTCTCAATTTTCCCTCCCGAATTATTTGGGAAGATTACATCACCCTCCCGCGTGATAGAAGTCGTAGATGTGCCGCGCCACGCTGTCGCTGATGCCGGGCGCGCGTTTCAGATCGTCGAGCGCGGCAGCGCGGACTTTTCCGGCCGTCCCGAAATGGAGCAGCAGCGCGCGCTTGCGTGACGGGCCGATGCCCGGGATTTCGTCCAGCGGCGAGGCGGTGATGGCACGGCTGCGCTTGGCGCGGTGCGCGCCGATGGCATAGCGGTGAACCTCGTCGCGCAGGTTCTGAAGATAGAACAGCAGCGGCGAATTGACCGGCAGGGTCTTCTCTCTTCCGTCCGGAAAGTGGAACACCTCGCGCCCCTCGCGGCCGTGATGCGGCCCCTTGGCGATGGCGATGAGGGGCACATTCTCGATCCCCATCTCCTCCAGCGTATTGCGAACGGACGACATCTGGCCTTTGCCGCCGTCGAGCAGGACGAGATCGGGCCAGACGGTCTCGTGGCCGCCGCTCCGGCTCGCCGACCTTGCGGGCGCATCGGGGGTCGTCTCTGCCTCGGGCGCGGTCGACGCGCCGCCCCCGTCCTCGCCGAAGTCTTCCTCCGCCAGCTTGCGGAAACGGCGCTGCATGACCTCGCGCATCATGGCAAAATCGTCGTCGGTGCGGGCGGTCTTGATGTTGAACTTGCGGTACTGGCCCTTCTCGAACCCCTCGGGCGAGGCGACCACCATCGCGCCCAGCGCCTTGTCGCCCTGGATATGGCTGTTGTCGTACACCTCGATCCGTTGCGGCACGTCCTCCAGTTCGAGAAAGTCGGCCATCTCGCGCATGGTTTTCGCCTTGGTGCCGCTTTCCGCCAGCCGCCGTTCGAGCGATTCCACCGCATTGCGGCTTGCCTGCGCCATCAGCTTGCGCCGCGTGCCGCGCTGGGGAATGGAGATGAAGACGCCGTGGCCAGCCTTCTCGCACAATGCCTCGGCAATCAGCTCCTGCTCGGGCAATTCGCGGTCGACGAGGATGGTTTTGGGCGGCGGCACTTCCTCGTAGAATTGCAGCAGCACGTCGGCCAGCACCTCGGCCTCGTCCACTTCGCCGGTGTTCTTGGGAAAGATCGCGCGGTGGCCCCAGTTCTGCCCGCCGCGAATGAAGAAAGCCTGCACCCCGATCTGCCCGCCCTTCGCAGCCAGCGCGAACACATCGGCATCGCCCACCCCGCTGGCGTTGATCGCTTGGCTACCCTGAATGAAGGTCGCCGCGCGCAGCCGGTCGCGCAGGATGGCGGCGGTCTCGAAATCGAGGTCCTCGGCGGCCCTCGCCATCTGCTTCTCGATATTGGCCTGCACTGCGCTCGACTTGCCGGAGAGGAAGTCCTTTGCCTCGCCCACCAGCGAGGCATAGCCCGCCTCGTCGATCCGCCCGGTGCAGGGGGCCGAGCAGCGCTTGATCTGATAGAGCAGGCAGGGCCGGTCGCGATTGCGGAAGAAACTGTCGGTGCAGCTGCGAAGCAGAAACAGTTTCTGCAATGCATTCAGGGTCTTGTTGACCGAGCCGGCACTGGCGAAGGGCCCGTAATACTCGCCTTTCGCCCGCCGCGCCCCGCGATGCTTCTGGATGCGGGGAAACTGGTGATCGGCGCGCAGCAGGATGAAGGGGAAGCTCTTGTCGTCGCGCAGCAGGACGTTGAACGGCGGGCGATAGCGCTTGATCAGCTGCGCTTCCAGAAGCAGCGCCTCGGCTTCCGAATTGGTGACGACGATCTCCATCGCCCGCGTCTGGCTGACCATGCGTTTCAGCCGGTTGGAAAGCCCCTTGATCTGGGTGTAGTTCGCCACCCGCGCCTTCAGGCTGCGCGCCTTTCCCACATACAGCACGTCGCCCCGCGTATCGAGCATGCGATAGACGCCGGGGCGCGGTTTCAGCGTGCGCACCGTGTCGCGGATCTTGGCGATGCCCGCTTCCAGATCGGGCTGCGCGCTGGCGACCGTCTTCGTGGCGCCTTCCTCGTGGAAACGCTCCTTGCCTCGGGGATTGTGCGGAGAACCGGCTTTCGTGCGCGACATAGTGCGCGAGATAGGCATGTGCGGCGCCAATCTCAATCGCTTGCGCCGCGCGCGCTTTGCAGGCACCGCGTCGGGGATGGACGGTTACAAGATCGCACCGCCGCGCACGGTCGGGTTCTGGGGCACGACGCTGTTCCCGCTCAACGGCATGATCGGCGCGGGCATCTTCGCCCTGCCCGCCGTGTTGTTCGCCGCGGTCGGCGGTTTCGCGCCGTGGATGATGCTGATCGGCGGCATCCTCTTCCTCCCCCTCGCGCTGTGCTATGCCTGGATGGCGGCGCGGTTCGAACATAGCGGCGGCTCGGTCCTGTATGGCGAGGCGGCGTTCGGCCGCTTCGTCGGGTTCCAGGCGGGCTGGGCGCGCTATGCCAGCGCGATCGTGACGGCGGCGGCAAACACCCATGTGATGATCGCCTATCTCGCCGCGCTGTTTCCGATGCTGGAAGGGCCGACGGCGGCCGCGATTGCCGTCGCTGTCGTGCTGGCCGTCATCACCGCGATCAACCTGTACGGCATGCGCGCTTCGGTCGGCACGCTCGGGCTGATGACCGCGATCAAGCTGCTGCCGCTGTTCGCGCTGGTCGTCTCCGCCTTCTTCGCCGGCGGCGATCTCGGCGTGGTCGCCCTGCCCGAATTCACGGCGGTCGAAAGCGTGATCCTGCTGACCTTCTATGCCTTCATCGGATTCGAGGGCGTGGTCGACACGGCCGGCGAGATGAAGGATCCGAGGCGCGACATTCCGCGTGCGATCGTCGCGATGGTGATCGGCGTCACCCTGCTGTACATGGCGATGATCTGGGCGTTCATCCTGATCGGCCCGGACACGGCAAACGAAGGCAATGCGCTGGCGGGGGCGGCCGACGCCTCGATGGGGCCGATCGGGGCCATCGCCATCGTGATCGCGGCGAGCTTCTCGATCGGGGCCAACAATTTCGCCGCCGGGATCGCGCAGCCCCGCCTGTCATACGGCATGGCGGAACGCGGGTTGCTGCCGCGCTGGTTCGAATATGTCCATCCCCGCTATCTGACGCCGTTCAACTCGATCCTGTTCTACGGCGTCGCTGCGATCCTGTTCGGGCTGTGGGAAGGGTTCGAGCTGCTGGCCATCGCGGGCACGCTGATCCGCCTCATCACCTATATCGTCACCAGTCTCGCCTTGCCGGTGCTGGAGCATCGCGAGGGGCGGATCGTGCCGCTGCATCTCGCCTGCGTGCTGTTCGCGGTCGGGTCGTCGGTGTTCATCGCCACGCAGGCGGAACCGCGGGCCTGGGCGGTGTTCGGCGGGCTCGTGCTGGCGGGCGCCCTGCTCTACTGGATCGCCGCGCGCGAAGAACCCGAATTCCCCATCGAAGAGGCCTGAGTGGCGCAGGGTTACGATGCCATCATCCTCGGCGCCGGGGCCGCCGGGCTGATGTGCGCCGCGCGCGCCGGGCAGCGCGGGCGGCGGGTGCTGGTTCTGGAGCGGGCGGAGAAGCCGGGGAAGAAGATCCTCATTTCCGGCGGCGGACGGTGCAATTTCACCAATCTCGGCGCGGGACCGACCAATTACCTTTCGCAGAACGCCCATTTTACGAAGAGCGCGCTCGCCCGCTACACCGCGCGCGATTTCCTCGCGCTGATCGAGAGTTACGGCATCGCCTGGCACGAGAAGACGCAGGGCCAGCTGTTCTGCGATGGGTCGGCGAAACAGATCGTCGAGATGCTGTTGGCCGAATGCGCGAAGGGCGCGGTCGAGTTGCGCTGCGACGAAGAGGTTCGGGGCGTGACGCATGATGGCGGGTTCGCGGTCGATACGCCCAGCGGCCGTTATGCCGCCCCGACGCTGGTCGTCGCCACCGGCGGGCCGTCGATCCCCAAGATGGGCGCGACCGGCATCGCCTACGATCTGGCGCGGCAATTCGGCCTCAAGGTGGTCGAACCGCGCCCCGCTCTCGTGCCCCTGACGCTGGGCGGCGAGGAAGTGCTGTTTCGCGAGATTTCGGGCGTGTCCGCCCCGGTCGTCGCCAGCGCGGGCAAGGGCAGCTTTCCCGAGGCGGCGCTGTTCACCCATCGCGGATTGTCCGGCCCGGCGATCCTGCAGGCGAGTTCCTACTGGTCGCCGGGCGAGACGGTGATGGTGAACTTCCTGCCGGATCGCGGCGGCGACTGGCTGCTCGGCGCCAAGCGCGAGACGCCGCGCGGCACGTTGCGCGGGGTGCTGCGCGAAAGCCTGCCGCAGCGCCTCGCCGATATTCTCGCCGAAAAGCTCGGCATCGACGTCGAACTCGGCAATGCCGGCGACAAGGTCTTGCGCGCCGCGCAGGAGCGGCTCGCCCGCTGGCCGTTCTGGCCCAACGGCACCGAAGGCTTCGCCAAGGCCGAGGTTACCATCGGCGGCATCTCCACCGCCGAACTGTCGAGCCGGACGATGGAGGCCAAGCGCGTCCCCGGCCTCTACGCCATCGGGGAGGCGGTGGATGTGACCGGCTGGCTCGGCGGGTACAATTTCCAGTGGGCCTGGGCGAGCGGGGTCGCGGCGGGCGAGGCGCTCTAGAACGCCTTCCTGATATCGATGCCCAGATACCGCCCGGTCGGGTCGATCCGCAGCGGATCGTAGGCGTTGGGGTTCACCCCGTTTTCGTCCACCACACGGCGGCGCGAATCGAAGATGTTGTCCGCCACCAGCGAGACGCGCAGGCCCTTCATCCAGCCCTCGTCACGCTCGAAGATCTCGTCGAGATTGGCGAAGACGCGCACATCGAACGTGGCGAGATCGCCGAAGAACAGGTCGCTCGACCCTTCCAGCCCGTTGCCGCGGATTACCGCTTCGCCGGTATAGCGGCCCGACAGGCGCACGCCGTAACCCTGCCAGAAGATGCCGCCTTCCAGCCGCGAGGTGTTGCGCGGCACCGTGCCGCCCGCGATCAGCTCGCCGTCGAGCTGATCGAACAGCGGCCCGCCCTCGGCCAGCAGGACCTCGTTCTCGAGCGTGATCGAATGGTTGAGGCTGAGGAAATAACGCGGACGGGTGTCGCCATCTCCGTCGCCGCGCGCGAAGGGATTGCGCGGCCCCCCGCCCCCGCCGCCCCGTCGGCCCTGACCCTCTTGCGCCTGGCCGCCTTCGGCGCCGCACATCCGGGCGCGCGCGGTGGCGAGGCGTTCGGGATCGATCGCGCCATTCTCGCCGCGCAGACGGGCCTGCATCCGCTCGGGCAATTCAGCCAACCGGGGCGGATCGGCACACAGCGCGGCGCGCATGGCTTGCATCTGTTCGGGCGTCGGCATGGCCTGCTGCTCCCCGGCCCCGCCCGGCCCGGCACCGCGCTCGCCCCGCTCGGGCCGTTCCGGTTCCGCCCCGATCTGCCCGCGCGCGCTGAGCCCGAAGGAAAGAATGCGGCTGCGTGTCTGGAACAGCGTGAGCGGGCGCTGATCGACGCTCAGCAGCGCGCCCTCCGCATCGCGCTCCACCCGGTCGGGAAAGGCGGTTTCGAAGGCGGCGCTGAAACCGGGCGTCGCGGTCACGTTGCGCGAACGGTTGATGCCGTAATCGACCTGCAGCCGCGCCCGCTCCCAGAAGGGCAGTTCCCAATTGGCGCCGAACTGCCAGTCGGCCTGGGTTTCGGCCGGCAGGTCGGGATTGCCGCCGGTGATGACGGTGGCGAGCACGCTCTGATTGGCGAGATAGTCGAACACCGGCACGTTGAACTCGTCGATCCGCGGGCTGCCGAGGCGGACGAGGCTGGGCGCAACCTCACGCCAGATGCGGGTGGCCGAAAGGTTCAGCTTATCGGTCGGTTGCCAGTTGAGGCTCGCCGTCCAGTTGGGCAGCGCGCCGAAATCGCTGAGGTCGTCCACCCCGCCGGCAAGGTTCAGGCTGAGCCCGCCGATCGCGCCCAGCGCTCCGCCCCGCTCGGCAATGGGGATCGACACGTTGACCCCGCCCGCGAACCGCCGCCGCGTCAGATCGAGGTCGCTGTCGGCCCGCGTGTCCTCGCTCTTCAGGTTCGTCCAGTCGAGGTTCAAATCGACGGTCGTGGTGATTTCTCCGGCCGGCAGGTCGAGCGGATAGCCTATGAAGGTCGCCTTGTTGGCGGTCGTGATGGTGCGGGTCTGCGCGGTGTCGAAGCCGTCGACCTGCCGCCGGTCGATCTCGGTGGTGGATTCGGCATAGGTGCTGTCGTTCGTGAAGGTCGCCGTCCAGTCGCCGATGCCGCGATTGACCGTCGCTCCGGCCGAGAAGCTGTCGGTGCTGCCGCGCCGTTCAAGCGCGGTGACATTGTCGTTCGCCAATCCCGACAGGCTGCGCGTCTGATTGCGCTCATACGTCCCGTTGAGCGACAGGGAGGTGCCGCTGTCGATGAAGGCGCGCGCGTAATTTGCCGTCGCCTCCAGCCCGAACGTATCGGGGATGAGGCTGCGGAACGGCGCAGCCGCTTCGTTGCCCTCGATGGCGAGGTCGCGTTCCGCCTCGGTCAGCAGGCTCTGGTCCTCGACCTCGAGGCTGAAATTGAGGCGCCCGGTCTCGCCGATGCGCAGATAGGTCAGTTCCTGTTCGGTGCGTGAAAACCCGCCGCGGTCGGGTTGTTCGTATTCCACTTCGCCGGTCAGCTGGCGGAAGTTGGGCTTGAGGATGATGTTCACCACCCGTTGATCGGGCTGAAAGCCGAAGCGCGTGGCCACTTCCTCCGGAAACACCTCGATCTTCTGGACCGCCTCGGGCGGATAGCTGTTGAATTCCCGCCAGCTCGACACGCGGATGCCGTTGATGAGAAACACCGGCCGACCGCCGCCCCGGCTGCCGCGCGCGCTGCTCTGGGTGTCGGGCGCAATCGCCTCGAGCAGGTCGGCGATCGAGCTGACGCCGAGTGCCTGGATATCCTCCTCGTTATATTCGGCAACCGGCGGCTGGTCGACGATCAGCTGGCCGCGAATGCGGGTTCCCTGCACGATGATGGTATCGGACGGTTGCGCCTCGTCCTCGATCGTCTCGGGCGCCTCGTCCTGCGCGTTTTGCGCGGTTTCGGGCGCACCTGGCTGGATTTCCTGCGCCAGCGCCCCATATGGCAGGGCAGTGGCGGCGAGTGCTAGGATCAGGCAAGTCGGTCTGGCGGGCATTCGGTTTCCATTCGCTGCGGCGCAAACGCGATGCCTGCGGTCGGACGGGTGATGCGACAGCATTAGGGAAAGCCATCGGTCGCTTTCCTTAACGCTATGCGTGGCGCTTCCCTTTTATCCGCCGCAACGCTATGGGCGCCCGACATTAATCGACAAACGACAGGACGATCACACCGGATGGCCAAGGAAGAACTTCTCGAAATGCGCGGACGCGTGGTGGAATTGCTGCCCAATGCGATGTTCCGCGTCGAGCTCGAGAACGGCCATGAGGTGCTCGGTCACACGGCCGGCAAGATGCGCAAGAACCGCATCCGCGTGCTGGTGGGGGACGAGGTGCTGT
The DNA here is from genome assembly GCA_947501005.1 of uncultured Erythrobacter sp. GTDB lineage: Bacteria > Pseudomonadota > Alphaproteobacteria > Sphingomonadales > Sphingomonadaceae > Qipengyuania. The sequence continues at coordinate 1,718,164 of CANMTU010000001.1, forward strand.
GCGAGTTGACCCCCTACGACCTGACCAAGGCGCGCATCACCTATCGCTTCATGCCGGGTCGCGGCGGGCCGGGGCCGCAATAGACCGGCCTGTCGACTGGCCCTTGCCTTCTCCGCACTGAGCGGACCGGGCAAGGCCGCGTTAGAATTTCGGTTTTGTTGACCAGCGAGGACAAGGTCCGAGTGTCTCCCAGCGCTGCGCCCAGACTTATCCTTGCTTCCGCCAGCCCCCGGCGCCGCGAACTGCTCGGCCGGCTGGGCCTGACCCCTGCAGCGATCGCCCCCGCCGATATCGACGAAACCCCTCACACGGCCGAACTCCCGCGCGACTATGCCCGCCGCATGGCGCGCGAGAAAGCCGAAGCCGCCGCCAGTGCGGACGGGTTCGCGCTGGCGGGCGACACGGTCGTCGCCGCCGGTCGCCGCATCCTGCCCAAGGCGGAGGACGAGGCGACCGCGCGCCAATGCCTCGCGCTGCTTTCGGGCCGGCGCCACACGGTCCTCTCCGCCATTGCCCTGCGCGCGCCGGACGGGGCAATGCGCGAACGGCTGAGCGAAACGGTCGTCCTGTTCAAACGCCTCTCCGACGACGAGATCGACGCCTATATCGCCTCGCGCGAGTGGGACGGGAAGGCGGGCGGCTATGCCATTCAGGGCATCGCGGAAGGGCTGATCCGGCGGATTCACGGCAGCCACTCCGCCGTCGTCGGACTGCCGCTCTACGAGACGCGGGCGCTATTGAAAGCCGCAAGGTTTCCGATTGCCTGAGTGGCAGATCGAGCGCGGGATCGGCGAGGATCGCGCGCTGCTGCTCGATGGAGATACCCCGCTGGCCGCGAAGCTGCGCTGGCCGGGCGATCTCGCTGCGGGCAAAATCATACACGTCAGGCTGGCGCGCAAACCTGCAGGTTCGCAGCGCGGAGTCGCGCGGCTGGGCGACGGCACGGAAATACTGATCGACCGCATCCCGTCCGGGTTTTCGGAAGGGGCCGAAATCATCGTCAGAATCAAGCGCGACAGGATCGCCGAGAAGGGCCGACTGAAGCGCGCGCAGGGCCTTGTCGTGGAGAGCGGGACAGGGGACGACCCGCGCCGCGACCTGCCGCCGGATCCCTTCGAGACCGGGCGCATCGTACGGCGCTTCCCGCATGGTGCCTGGGAACAGGCGTTTCTCTCCGCCTGGACCGGGGAAATCCCGTTTGCAGGCGGCGGCCTGCTGCTCAGCCCGACGCCGGCCATGACCGTGATCGACATCGACGGCGATCTCGATCCCGCGACCCTCGCGGCAAGAGCCGTACTGACCATCGCCCACGCGCTCGATCTGCTCGATATCGGGGGGCAGGTCGGGATCGACTTTCCTCACCTGCCGCAGCGCGAAACGAGGCAGCAGATCGACGAGGCGCTGGGCAAGGCGCTGGCCGGGCGCAAGCTCGAACGCACGGCGATGAACGGCTTCGGCTTCGTGCAGATCGTCGCGCGGCTCGAGGGGCCTTCGCTGCTGCACCGTCTGGCCATGCATCCCCATGCCGCAGCGGCGCGGCTGGCCTTGCGCGCGGCCGAGGCGGTCGAGGGCGCGGGCACCACCCTGCTCACCGTCCATCCGGCGGTGATGGCCGCGTGCCGCCCCGAATGGATCGAAGAACTCGAACGGCGCACCGGACGCCCGGCACGGATCGAGGCGAATGCAAACCTTGCGATGGAGGCGAGCGCTGCCCAGATCGTGAACCATGCCTAAGACCCCCCGCCCCTGCCCGATCTGCCGCAAACCGCGCAGCGAGGATTTCGCACCCTTCTGTTCGCAGCGCTGCCGCGACCGCGATCTGGCGCAGTGGTTCGGCGATGGCTATTCGGTCGCCGGCCGCCCTGCCCTGCCGGAGGAAATCGCGGCGGAGGTGACCGGCGCTCACGAGCAGGACTGAAATAGCCCCTTGCCAAGCGCCGGCGGCTTCGCCATAGGCGCGCACTCATTGCTCGACCGGCCCTTCGGGGCCACCTTTCGAAGCGATGCGCCCGGGTAGCTCAGTGGTAGAGCAGACGACTGAAAATCGTCGTGTCGGTGGTTCGACTCCGCCCCTGGGCACCATTTTCTCTTTCATGCCGTTTGATGCCGTTCCGCCGAAGCCCTGCTTTCCAGCGGGTTGCGGGGTTATCGAATGCCCCCCGTTCCATGCCCTTCCGCCCCTTTCCAGGGTACGCCGGGGGCGCGGGGCGGGGTTCTGGTTTCTCAGTTGAGGGCACGAATGCCGTTGACGGTCGTGTCAAGGGCCAGACCGGTTTGATCGCGGCGACCCGCGCCGCCAGCGGGCCCTTTCCTCCTACCTTCGAGAGCGTCGGAATTGCGGGCCATACAGCGTCGCGTGAAGCAGCGCGGACCCCTCCCCCGCTCCGCCAAACGGTTCCATGCGGAGGTCGTCGCCTTCAGCCAGCACGACCATGCCGACTAGGGGAATGGGATCGGCAGGGGTCGCCATCGTGGTCACCGCGCAGTGAAACTTGTCCTTCCGCATCCAGTCACGGCTGACGCCCCCCGACCCAGGCCAAATGCTCCATCACTTCGCGCCAGAGCTTGATGCTCGTGCGCCGGATGGATCAGCGCCCCACCCGCACCCCGCGCTATCCGTGCGGGGGCGTCCGCTACCGGCGCGGAGCCTCGGGTGACCAGAACGGCGGGCAGCGTCCACTTCCGTCACCCGCCGGCCCGCACGGCACCACCGCCCCGCCGCGCCACCCCTCTCCATGCCACATGATAAAACTCCGCTCGTAGTCGAGCGACGTTAGGCGCAACTCAATTGAACAGCCGCACCATGATCACATCGACGGCGAGCGACGGATAGAGCCGTATCGTACGCTCGCTGTTCACTCCCCAGCACTCGAGGGTGCTTCCCTACACTCGAGAATCAAGATGGCACAGGCAAGCGCCCCGCCTCGAACCATCACGCACAATCGGCGAATTCCGCTGACCCTTCGCTAAGCCGAATAACGACATCCTCGCACGGCTCGCAGATACAGCAAAGGCGGACCAATCCGGCAAAGCGATCGCGCTTCCGATGACAAGGCCGGAAGGGCGACAGGGGAAAATCCGGGTGATGGCCCGCTTGCTCCCTGCCGGTAAATGCGCTCGCAAGCTTCCTCTTGCTGTCCAAGGCCGCTATCGCCCATCGCGATGCATTCTTCCGCCCTTTCGCAATTCGACATTGCCGCCATCCTCGTGGTCGCCTCGGCTTTGCTCGGCTGGTTCAATCACCAGTTCCTGAAGCTCCCTCATGTCATCGGGCTGACCGTGATGGGCGCGCTCGGGGCGATCCTGCTGATGGTCGGCAATTATTTCATTCCCGGCATCACGCTGGACGACTGGGTAGCGGAAACGCTGCAGCAGTTGAACTTCACCGAGACGCTGCTGCAGGGCATGCTCAGCTTCCTGCTGTTCGCCGGCGCGCTTCACGTTGATCTCGACCGGTTGAAGGTCGCCTGGCTGCCGGTGCTGCTGCTTTCCACCGTCGGGGTCGTGGTTTCCACCCTGCTGGTGGGCGGGGCCATGTGGGCAATCGGCCTGATGCTCGATCTGCCCATCGTGCCGATCTGGTATTTCGTGTTCGGCGCGCTGATCGCGCCGACCGATCCCGTGTCGGTCCTCGGCGTGCTGAGGGAAGAGGACGTGCCGCTGTCGTTGCAGAGCGCGGTCGCGGGCGAAAGCCTGTTCAACGACGGGGTCGGCATCGTCGTTTTCACGATCCTGCTTGGCGCAGCGGTCACCGGGGCGGATTTCTCGCTTGGCGAAGGGGCGCGGCTGTTCGCGATCGAGGCGGGCGGCGGCGCGCTGGTCGGTCTGGGAATCGGCTGGGTCGGCTACCGCGCGCTCGCCAGCATGGACGAATATGTGCTGGAGGTGCTGATTACGCTGGCGGTGGTGATGGGCGGTTATGCGCTGTGTTCGAACCTCCATATCTCCGGCCCGCTGGCGATGGCGGTGGCAGGTCTGCTGATCGGAAATCAGGGCGTGACCTATGCGATGAGCGACGTGACGCGCGATTACGTGATCAAGTTCTGGGAACTGGTCGACGAGGTTCTGAACTCCGTCCTGTTCCTTCTGATCGGGCTGGAGATCATCGCCGTGGTGCCGGGGGCGGACGATTTCGCCTTCGGCCTGGTCGCCATCCCCGTCACCCTGATCGCCCGGGCCATCGGCATCGCGGTTTCCACGCGGACCATTCCCGGCGCGCAATTGCAGGAAAAGGGGGCGAGCCGGGTGCTGTGGTGGGGCGGCCTTCGCGGCGGCATCTCAATCGCGCTGGCCCTCTCGCTCCCCCCGGGCGAGACGCGCGAACTGATCCTCGCGGCAACCTTCGCCGCCGTCTTGTTCAGCGTGCTGGTGCAGCGGGCGACCTTGGGACGGCTGATCGCGAAACTGAAAGAGGAACACGCCCCCGCCGTGGAACCCGGCGTGGAAGCGACGCGCCACTGACGGGTCAGAGATTGCCCAGCCAGAATTGCATTGTGTGATCGATCACGCCGTCCATCCCGTGTTCCTCCCACCCCATTTCCACGGTGAGGCCCGGGACGGGTTCGTATCCGCGCGCACGCCAGAACGGATCGAGCGGGCGATAGCCTGCCGGCACCCGCACGTCGCTTCGCGTGCGGTCGACGGCGCAGAACGTGGCCTGGCGCGCACTGGTGTCGCGCGCCGCCGCCTCGCGGGCATCGAAGAAGCGGTGGCCGATCCCGCGCCCGCGATATTCGGGCAACAGCACGCTTTCGCCGAAATAAAAGATCGTACCGATATCGAAGCCGCGATCGGCGAAAGCGCGGCAAAAGCCCGGCTTGTATTCCGCCAACGGGGCCGCGGTGCCCGCGCCGACCAGCCGCCCGGACGCATAGGCGCCGATCAGGACCGCATTCGGCGACCGCGCGAATTCCGTCAGATATTCGCGTTCGAAATCGAGATCGCCGACATAGAGATACGGATAGTCTTCGAACACCACGATGCGCAGGAACGCCATCGCGTCCATCTCGGCGCGCAATTCGCCGCCCCGCAACTGCCGGATCTCGACCCCCATATGGTTGCGTTAGACGCAATGCCCTGCAAGGGCAATTGCGTTGACACCCGGTGTTATGTAATGGCGCACAAAACGCCCCGGGCTTCGCGGATCGACCGATCCCGGCTGTCGGGGCGAAGATTTTTCCGCCGAAGGAACGCAATCCAATGGCACGTCGCCGTCAGATCTACGAAGGCAAGGCCAAGATCCTTTACGAAGGGCCGGAGCCTGGCACCATCATCCAGTATTTCAAGGACGATGCGACCGCCTTCAACGCACAGAAGAAGGGCACGATCAACGGCAAAGGCGTGATCAACAACCGCATCAGCGAGTATGTCTTCACCCGCCTAAGCCACATCGGTATCCCCACCCACTTCATCCGCCGCCTCAACATGCGCGAACAATTGGTACGCCAGGTCGAGATCATTCCGCTCGAGGTGGTGGTGCGTAACGTGGCGGCGGGCTCGCTCAGCAAGCGGCTCGGGATCGAGGAAGGCGAGGTGCTGCCGCACACGCTGATCGAATATTGCTACAAGGACGACAGCCTTGGCGATCCCAAGGTCTCAGAAGAGGAGATCGCTTGCTTCAACTGGTGCAGCCACGAAGAAATGCAGGACATGTCGAGCATGGCGGTCCGCATCAACGATTTCCTGTCGGGCATGTTCAGCGGGATCGACATCCGCCTGATCGATTTCAAGCTGGAATTCGGCCGCATCTGGGACGGGGATTTCGCCCGCGTCATCCTGGCGGACGAGATCAGCCCCGACGGTTGCCGGCTGTGGGACATCAACACCAACGAAAAGCTCGACAAGGACCGCTTCCGCCGCGACATGGGCGGCGAGAGCGAGGCCTATCAGGAGGTCGCCCGCCGGCTCGGCCTGCTGCAGAACGAGGATAATGGACCGGGCGAAGTGCTCGACATGAGCGCGCATCGCGGCCGGCTGCGCAGCACGCCGAAGCCGGGCAAGAAGTAATTGGTACGCCCCTAACCGGGTGAAATTCTGGTGGCGCGGCTAAGTTTGGCCTTGGTCACCGCTCGCAGATCTTGCCGGAAGCGGTCCGGCAACCGCGTTGCTTGCGGACAGGGCGTCGTTCCCTGCATGAGGAGATGAAAACCCCCTTCGAAGCCCGGCGACCGAGCCGCCGATGCCGATGCAACGAAACGAGAGAATGCCCGTGAAAACCTCCCCCATGCGAATGCTGTTCGCCCTGCCGCTTCTCGCCCTGTCGAGCGCTCTCGCCGCGCAGGACGATGCCACGGTCCAAGCGCACGTCTCGCAACCGCAGGAAACCGCCTGGGGCACGCGCATTCAAGACATCCCGCCCGATCCGGCGGTAACCTACGGCATCCTGCCCAATGGCCTGCACTACGCCATCCTGCGGAACGAGCGGCCGCAGAACACCGTCAGCATCAGGCTGGGCTTCGATGTCGGCTGGATCGACGAGGGCGACAGCGAACTCGGGCTTGCCCATTTCATCGAACACATGGCCTTCAACGGCTCAACCAACGTGCCAGAGGGCGAGATGGTCAAGCTGCTCGAACGCGAGGGGCTGGCCTTCGGGGCCGACACCAACGCATCGACTGGGTTCGAGGAGACGATCTACCAGCTCGACCTGCCGCGCAGCGACGAGGCGCTGGTCGATACCGCCCTCATGCTGATGCGCGAAACCGCGTCCGAACTGACCATCGCGCCCGATGCGGTCGAGCGGGAGCGCGGGGTGCTGGCGTCGGAGACCCGCACACGCAACACCTACGCCATCCGGCGCACGCGCGACTATCTGCGCTTCCTCGCGCCGGAGACGGTCTTCTCGAAACAATTCCGCAATCCCGACGCGCCCGCCACCGTCGCGCGCGCCGATGCCGAGACCCTGCGCGGGCTCTACCGACGCTTCTACCGGCCGGACAACGCCGTCCTGGTGGTCGTCGGTGATGTCGAGCCCGGGGACATGGCGCAGCGCATCGCCGCGCGTTTCGCCGATTGGCAGGCCCCGGCGGAGCCGCTCGTGCGGGTCGCGGAAGGCGCGATCGATCAGCAGCGCGACGCGGCGGCGGCCAATTTCGTCGATCCCGATACCGAATATATCGTCCGGATAGACCGCTTCGCGCCCTATGATGCTCCGCAGGATACGGTGGAGGACTTTCGCCGTGGCCTGCTGCGCTCGCTCGGCATTGCGATGATCAACCGCCGGTTCGAGCAGGTGAGGAACGAGGCGAACGCCCCCATCCTGAGCGGGAACGCCAGCGCCTCGGACTTGTTCGAGCTGGCCGATCTCTCGACTGTCAGCCTGCAGGCGCGCGAAGGCGAATGGCAAGCCGCGCTGGAGGTAGGCGAGCAGGAAATGCGCCGCGCCGTGCAGTTCGGCTTTACCGAGGCGGAACTGGCCGAACAGCTGGCCAATTTCGAACTCGGCTTCCGCACTGCGGCGGACCAGGCGGGCGCCCGCCGCAACGCCGCCCTGGCGGGCCGGCTGCTGGCGGCGGCGAAGGCGGATCGCCTGTTCGTCACCCCGCAAACCCGGCTGGACCTGTTCCAAAGCGCGCGCCCGGGCGTCACGCTCGAGGCGGTGAATGCCACCTTCGCAGAGGCTTTTTCCGGCGGGGAACCGCTCATCCATGTCAGTTCCAAGGAACCCGTCGCCGGCGGGCCGGACGCGATCCTCGCCGCTTACGCAGCGTCGGCTGCGCAGGACCTCGCGCCGCCAGCGGATAGCGGGGCGGCCGCGTTCGGATATGACGATTTCGGCACACCCGGCGCCATCGTGGCGGACGAGACGGTGGAAGACCTCGGCTTTCGCACGATCCGGTTCGCCAACAACGTCCGGCTCAATCTGAAGACGACCGATTTCGAGGAAGGCCGCGTGCGTTATGCGGTGCGGATCGGGTCGGGGGCGCTCGCCATTCCGGACGAGAGGATCGCGACTTCGATGCTGATGTCGAGCGTGATGGCGCAGGCGGGTCTCGGCCGACACAGCCTCGACGAGTTGCGCCGCATCCTGGCAGGCCGCAACGTCGATTTCGGCATCGGCTCCGCCAGCGACCGGTTCGGCGCCTCGGGAACGACGACCATGGCCGACCTGCCGCTCCAGTTCGCGGTGACGGCGGCTTATCTCACCGATCCCGGCTATCGCCCCGAGGCGTTGACGCGGTTCGCGGCCTTGCTGCCCCCCTATTTCGCGAAGATGGACGCGACGCCGCAGGCGGTGTCCTCCCTCGCGGTGCCGGCGCTGCTGACGGACGGCAATCCGCGCTTCGGCATACCCCCGCGCGAACAATTGGAAGCGGTCACGCTCGACGATCTTGCGGCCGCGGTCGGGCCGCAACTGGCGCAGGCCCCGATCGAGATCGCGGTCGTCGGCGATATCGACGAGGATGCGGTCATCGCGGCGGTGGCGCGCACGTTCGGCGCCCTGCCGCCGCGCGACGCCGCTCTGGCCGAGCATACCGCCACCCGGCAGACGCAGTTCACCGACCGGCGCGGGATGGTGACGCTCACTCATGCCGGCGCGGCGGACCAGGCACTGGCGCAGGTCTACTGGCCGCTGACCGACGATGACGACGCGCAGGAAGAGGCGACCATGCGCATGCTCGCCGGGGTGATGGACCTGGAACTGACCGAGGAATTGCGCGAGAAACTGGGCGCGACCTATTCCCCCTCGGCCTCCGCCAACATGTCCGACACTTACGAGGACTTTGGCACGTTCGGCGCCTCCGCCATCGTTGCGCCCGAGGATGCCGCGGCGGTGTTCGATGCGATCGACGCGATCGCCGCACGACTGGCAAGCGTGCCGGTGGATGACGACCTGCTTACCCGCGCCCGCCGCCCGATGCTGGAACGGCTCGCCCTCAGCCGCAAGGAAAACGGCTATTGGCTCGGCATGCTGAGCGAGGCGCAACTGCGCGCCGACCGGCTGGACCGCTACCGCACCTACGAGCGCAGGCTGAACAATGTAACCCCGGCGATGATCACGGCGGCGGCGGCGGAATACCTGCTGCCCGGCAATGCCCTGCGCATCCGGATCGTTCACGACAGCGTGGCGGGCGCCGACGCGGAATGATGCGCCGTCGCTTGCGCTCCGGCTTGCATGGCCGGCGGGCAATCGGCATAGGCGCGGGCGAAAGGCTGGCCTGTATGAAAGTTCGCGTTCTCGTATCCCTGAAGCCCGGCGTGCTCGATCCGCAAGGCCGCGCGGTGCATCATGCGCTGGAAGGCCTGGGCTTTGCCGGGGTCGACGATGTCCGCATCGGCCGCACCGTCGAACTCGACGTGGCGGACGACACCTCGGACGCAGCGCTGCAGGACATGTGCGAGAAGCTGCTCGCCAACACGGTGATCGAGAATTACCGCATCGAGAAGCTCGGCTGATGGCGTTCCGCGCGGCCGTCATCACCTTTCCCGGCTCCAATTGCGACCGCGACATGGCGGTGGCGCTGGAACGCGCCTCGGGCGAGGCGCCGCTGCGGGTGTGGCACGGCGATGCCGCCCTGCCCGACCGGCTCGATTTCATCGCCTTGCCCGGCGGCTTTTCCTATGGCGACTATCTGCGTTCGGGCGCGATGGCGGCGAACAGTCCGATCATGCGCGAGGTCGTGCGCGCGGCCGACCGGGGCGTCCCGGTGCTGGGCGTTTGCAACGGTTTCCAGGTCCTCGCCGAAGCGGGGATGCTGCCGGGCGCGCTGATGCGCAATGCCAGTCAGCATTTCATCTGCCGCACGGTCGATTTGCGGGTGGAGAATGCAAGATCTCTGTTCACCGCGGGCTACGCGGCAGGCGGCACGATCCGCATCCCCGTCGCCCATCACGACGGCAATTATTTCGCCGATACCGAAACGCTCGACCGGCTGGAGGGCGAAGGCCGGGTGGCGTTCCGCTACGTCACCAATGCCAACGGGTCGCAGCGCGATATCGCCGGCGTTCTCAATTCGGCGGGCAACGTTCTCGGCATGATGCCGCATCCCGAGCGCGCGGTGGACCCGGCGCATGGCGGAACCGATGGCCTGACCCTGTTCGAAAGCGCGATCGGGGCGCTTGCCTCCGCCTGACAGCGGCGTGATTCCGAGCCAGCCGCCGAACGTCAGGCCGATCTGCGGTTCGCCCGCCGGGCCTTGGCGAACAGGTCGCGCACATCTTCCACGGGCATCGGGCGACCGAAATGATAGCCCTGGATCTTGGTGCAGCCGAGCCGGCGAATGAGCGCCGCTTCCTCTTCATTCTCGACCCCCTCGGCGGTGGTGGTCATGTCGAGACTGTCGGCCATGGCCACCACGGCGCGGATGATCGCCAGGCTTTCCGGGCTGTCCTGCGCCGCGCCCTGCACGAAGGTCCGGTCGACTTTGATAGTAGTGAACTTCAGTTTGCGCAGATAGCCGAGCGAGGAATAGCCGGTTCCGAAATCATCCAGGGCGACCGAACAGCCGAGCGCCATGCACTGTTCGAGCGCCTTTCGCGCCACGCTCGCATCGCGCATGAAAATGCTCTCGGTCACCTCGATCTCGAGCCGGTGCGGTTCGAGCCCGCTATGCGACAGGGCGCGCACGACCGTGGCGGCGAAATCGGGTTCGAGCAATTGTTCGGGCGAGACGTTGATGTTCACCTTCACATGGTTGGGCCAGTTCGCCGCCGCCTCCCGGCAGGCCTCGTTCATGACCCAGGTGCCGATCGGTACGATCAGGCGCGTATCCTCGGCCAGCGGGATGAACTTGACCGGGCTGACGAAGCCATGCTCGGCGCTGTTCCAGCGCACCAGCGCCTCGAAACTGACCAGCGTTTCCTCGTTCGCATCGACCACCGGCTGATAATGCAACAGCAATTCGTTGCGATCGAGCGCGCTGCGCAGCGAATGTTCGAGCTGGCGCTTTTCCTCGGCATTGGCGTGCAACGCGGGTTGGAATTCGTGAAACAGGTCGCCGCCATCGTCTTTCGCACGGTAGAGCGCGAGGTCGGCATTGCGCAGCAATTCCTCCACCGTCTTGCCGTCGCGCGGGCCGACCGCCGAGCCGACACTCGCCCCGACATAAAGCACGTGATTGCCGACCTTGTATGGGGCGGAGAGTGCGGCGATGATCGTCCGCGCCAAGGTCTCGATCTGTTTCGTGTCCGTCACGTCGCGGATGACGAGCGCGAATTCGTCGCCCCCCAGCCGGCCGCAGACCTCGCCCTCGCCGACCAGCGCGCGCAGCCGCGCCGCGACCTCGCCCAGCAATTTGTCGCCCACTGGATGGCCGAGCGAATCGTTGACCGCCTTGAACCGGTCAAGATCGATCATCAGGAGGGCGCAGCGCGTTCGCCACTGCTGCGCGTATTGCAGGGCATCGCCCAGCGCCTCGTTCAGCATCAGGCGGTTGGGAAGCTGGGTCAGCGCATCGTAGCGGGCGAGATAGGCGATCTTCTCGCTGCTTTCGCGCTGTGCCGTCACGTCCGATCCGACGCCCCGGAACCCGAGAAACTTGCCCGCATCGTCGAGCATCGGCGTGCCTGACAATTCCCACCAGCGCCGCTCGCCGTTGACGGAGCCTTCCACGATCAGTTCGGAAAAGTTCTCCCGCGCTTTCAAGGCATTGGCGAGATCGTGCAAATTGGTCGGAAACTCGCCGCTCTTCCAGCCATCGCCGGAGATAAGCTGCAGGAACGAGTGCCCCTCGACATCGGCCGCGTCCTTGCCGAGCGCGAAGGCGAAGCGGGGACTTACCCCGCGCAGGCGGCGATGGGTATCGGTCTGCCACAGCCAGTCGGCCTTGCCTTCCTCGAACTCGCGCAGCAGCAGCGAAACCGTCTCGCTCTTTTCCTGTATCCCCTGTTCCGACAGGCGGGCGAGCAGGGAGGCCTTGGCATTCTCGATCGCGCCGACCGTCGCGATACAGGCGATCGCGGCGATGGTCACGGCGAGAGAAAATTGGGTCGTGGCGATGGCGGCGGCGGCACTTCCGAACGCCAGGGTCACGGTAAAGGCGATCGAATTGAGGGGAATGGAATAGGTGCTGACCACGGTGGCCAGCACCAGCATCGAGCATACCGCCCAGACCTGCGCCGCGGCGGTCGGCTCGTTCGAGGCGGCGGCCAGCGCGACGCCGATCGCCCACACGGCGCCCTTCAGCGCATTGGTCAGCGCATGGCGCTTGATCTCGATCACCGCGACCGGCCGCGCGCCGACATCCGCCAGCAATTTGTCGTACTTTGCGGACGCCATGACCGCCAGCGCGAGGAAGACCCCCCATCCCGCCAGCCATCCCACGCCCACGAAGGGAATGGCGAAGCCCGCGACCAGAAGGAATCCCAGAACATGGAAGCCGATCCGCATCACCGTGCGTTCCGGCGCCACCGCATAGCGCCGCGCATGCAGCCCGCCCCAATCCGCCTTCTCGATCGGCGTCAGTCCGAGCACCTGTTTCACGGACAGGGATGCGATCAGGGTCGCGTAATTTGGGGCCGGTTCACTCACCGCACCGCACCTAGGGCGGAAAGGTTATACCGGCGTAAATGCCCCGCCGAATTTCGCGCGTAGAACCAACGGCGTTCGCCCGCCGGTGCCGCTGAAACAGGCCCGGCGGGCGGTAACTATTCCACCGTCACCGATTTGGCGAGATTGCGCGGCTGGTCGACATCGGTCCCCTTGGCGCAGGCGACGTGATAGGCGAGGAGCTGCACCGGCACCGCATAGATCAGCGGCGCGATCAGGGGATGGACCTGCGGCATCTCGATGGTGGCCAAACAGCCATCGCCCGCTTCCTCCAGCCCTTTCGCATCCGAAATGAGGACGATCCGGCCGCCGCGCGCGCGCACCTCCTCCATGTTGGAAACGGTCTTCTCGAACAGCGGACCGGACGGCGCGATGACGATAACCGGTACCGCATCGTCGATCAGGGCGATCGGCCCGTGCTTCATCTCGCCGGCGGCGTAGCCTTCCGCGTGGATGTAGCTGATTTCCTTCAGCTTCAGCGCGCCTTCCAGCGCCAGCGGGTAATCCTGCCCGCGCCCGATATACAGCACGTCGCGCGCCGGCGCGATCAGCGGCGCCATCGCGGCGATATCGTCGTCGTGATTGAGTGCATCGTTGAGCGAAGCGGGCGCCTGCAACAGGTGTTCGACCACGCGCTGCTCCTCCGCCCGGTCCATCAGGCCTTTGCGCACCGCCATATAGGCCGCAAGCGCGGCGAGCACGGCCAGCTGGCAGGTAAAGGCCTTGGTGCTGGCGACGCCGATTTCCGGGCCGGCATGGGTCGGCAGCAACAGGTCGGCCTCGCGCGCCATCGAGGAGGTGGGCACGTTAACGACGGCGCCGATGGTCTGCCCGTTCGCCTTGCAATGCCGCAGCGCGGCCAGCGTATCGGCGGTCTCGCCGCTCTGCGAGATGAACAGCGCCAGCCCGCCATCCTCCAGCACCGGTTCGCGGTAGCGGAACTCGCTCGCCACATCGATGTCCACGGGCACGCGGGCGAAAGTCTCGAACCAGTATTTCGCCACCAGCCCGGCGTAATAGGACGTGCCGCAGGCGACGATCGTGACCCGGCGGATGCTGGAAATGTCGAAGCCGAATTGCGGCAGGGCGATCGAATTATCCGCCTGGCGGATATACGAGCCGAGGGTTTGCGCCACCACGGTGGGCTGCTCGAAGATCTCCTTCTGCATGAAGTGGCGGTAATTGCCCTTCTCGACTGCCGCGGCTGACGCGCCCGATGCCACCACCGGGCGTTCGACGGGTTCGTTCGCCTCGTCGTAGATTTCGGCGCCCTCGCGCCGGACGATCGCCCAGTCGCCTTCTTCCAGATAAGTGATCCGCTGCGTCAACGGCGCCAGCGCCAGCGCGTCGGAGCCGAGAAAGGTTTCCCCCTCGCCCCACCCGATCACCAGCGGCGACCCGCGCCGCGCACCGATCAGCATGTCGGGATGCTCGCGGAACGCGATGGCGAGCGCGAAGGCTCCGCGCAGCCGGGGCAGAACCGCGGCGACCGCATCGGCGGGTGCCGCCCCGTTCTCCACCTCGCGCGAGACAAGATGGGCGACCACCTCGCTGTCGGTATCGCTTTCCAGGGTCCGGCCCTCGGCGGCGAGTTCCGCCCGCAATTCCTTGTAATTCTCGATGATGCCGTTGTGCACCAGCGCGAGATGGGCGGTAGCATGCGGATGGGCGTTCTTCGCGGTCGGCGCGCCATGCGTGGCCCAGCGGGTATGGGCGATGCCGATCGCGCCCGGCGCAGGATGTTCGCCCAGTTCCGCGATCAGGTTGGCAAGCTTGCCCTCGGCCCGGCGGCGGACCAGATCGCCTTCGTGGATGGTGCAGAGGCCTGCGCTGTCATACCCGCGATATTCCATCCGTCGCAGTCCGTCGACCAGCCGATCCGCGACGCTGCGATTGCCGACGATTCCGATTATTCCGCACATGCCCAAGCTCCGTTACATCATTGGGGGCGATAGCCGATCGCGTTCCGGCGTCAATTCGCGCGTTGCGGCTCGCGCCTCAGGATGGGGCGGCGGCGGACTGCAACCGGCGATGGCTGTCGCGCCACAGATACAGCCCCGCCGCGATGATGATCGCAGCGCCCAGCAAGGTGATTGCATCGGGCGCATCCCCGAACAACAGCCAGCCGAGGATACTCGCGACCAGCATCTGAATATAGGTCATCGGCGCGATGGTCGCCGCATCGGACCGGGTCGTGGCGAGATAAATAAGATAGTGCGCCGTGCTCGCCGTCACCGCGACGAACGCGCAGCGCAGGGCGACGCTGACGCTCGGCATGCCGATCTGGAGGGCGGGAATACCCGTCGCCTGCCCGATCAGGGACGCGGTGACCAGGATCGGAACCGCGCCGATCGCCATGAACGCCTGCATCGACAATGCGCTGCCTTGCCGGGCGGAAGCGCGGTTGGCGATCACCAGCAGCGACATGAACAATGCGGAGACGAGCGGCAGCAGGGCCGCGAGGCCGAGCGCCAGCACGTTGGGTCGCAGGATCACCAGCACGCCGGCAAAGGCGATGGCCGAGGCGATGAAGGTCGCCGGGCGCACCCGCTCGCCCAGCAGCGGGCCGCTCAGCAGCGCGGTCAGGATCGGGGCGACGAAGATCAGCGCGGTCGCCTCTGCCAGCGGCATGATGAAGATGGCAGAGAAGAACCCGAGCGTCGCCATCGCGAGGCAAATCCCTCGCCCGATCTGCAACAGCGGATTGCGCGGGCGGAACGCGGCCTTGCCCTGGCGCACACCCAGCAGGGCCGACAGGCCGATGGCCCCGAAAGTGAAGCGCAGGGCCGCCACCGCCAGCGGCGACCATTCGCCCGCCATCGTCTTGATGATCGCATCGCCGGTGCTGAGCAGCGCGAACCCGCACAATGCGAAGAGTATACCGCTGCCTTGCCTGTCTGCCATGGCCCTCGACTTTCTTAACCGTTGGCGCGCTAAGGCCTGGCGGGGCGCTTGGCCAGTCTCGTGGGTGCCGGGCATGCCACATTAGGGAAAAATCAAGGTTTCCAACCTATTCACCAAGGGCGAGGACGCGGCCCCCTTCGGGCACGATGCCGCAACCACATAAGCGCCGCGCGGCGCGTGTAGGGGTTTGATTGGAATGAGCGCTTTCGGACGGAAGAATGGCCCGGGCGGGCGGCCGCATTTCGGTGTCGCCAAGCCCATGCGGGGCGGTGCCGGATCCGGAACGCCGGCGCAACCCGAACCCAACCCGTCCCAGCCCGGCGGGGGCGAACAATTCCCGCCCTTGCCCGAGGATGCCGTCCTGCCCTCCGGCCCTGCCAGCGATGCGATGTCGCGCCTGTCGGAGCGGATGAATGCCGTCCATTCGGGCGATTCCGAAGTCGGCGGGTTCGAGGCGAGCATCCACAAGATCAAGGAGCAGGTGCTGCCGCGCCTGCTCGAACGCGTCGATCCCGAAGCCGCCGTCACGCTCACCAAGGACGAGCTGTCGGAGGAATTCCGCCCGATCATCATGGAAGTGCTGGCCGAGCTGAAGGTCACGCTGAACCGGCGCGAACAGTTCGCGCTGGAAAAGGTGCTGGTCGACGAATTGCTCGGCTTCGGGCCGCTCGAGGAACTGCTCAACGATCCCGACGTGTCGGACATCATGGTCAACGGGCCGGAACAGACTTATATCGAGAAGAAGGGCAAGCTGATCATCGCCCCGATCCGCTTCCGCGACGAACAGCATCTGTTCCAGATCGCGCAGCGGATCGTGAACCAGGTCGGCCGCCGCGTCGACCAGACGACGCCGCTGGCCGACGCCCGCCTGAAGGACGGCAGCCGCGTCAACGTCATCGTCCCCCCGCTCTCGCTGCGCGGCACCGCGATCTCGATCCGTAAGTTCTCGGAAAAGCCGATCACGATCGACATGCTGCGCGACTTCGGCAGCATGAGCGACAAGATGGCGACCGCGCTGAAGATCGCCGGCGCCTGCCGGATGAACATCGTGATTTCCGGCGGTACGGGTTCGGGCAAGACGACCATGCTCAATGCCCTGTCGAAGATGATCGATCCGGGCGAACGCGTGCTGACGATCGAGGACGCGGCCGAACTGCGCCTGCAACAGCCGCACTGGCTGCCGCTGGAAACGCGCCCCCCCAACCTCGAAGGCCAGGGCGCGATCACCATCGGCGACCTCGTCAAGAACGCCCTGCGCATGCGGCCAGATCGGATCATCCTGGGCGAAATTCGCGGGGCGGAATGTTTCGACCTGCTCGCCGCGATGAACACCGGCCACGACGGTTCGATGTGTACGCTGCACGCCAACAGCCCGCGCGAATGCCTCGGCCGTATGGAAAACATGATCCTGATGGGCGACATCAAGATCCCCAAGGAAGCCATCAGCCGCCAGATCGCCGAATCGGTCGATATGATCGTGCAGGTGAAACGTCTGCGCGACGGGTCGCGCCGCACGACCAACATCACCGAGGTCGTCGGGATGGAAGGCGACGTGATCGTGACGCAGGAACTGTTCAAGTTCGAATATCTGGACGAGACCGAGGACGGCAAGATCCTCGGCGAGTTCCGGTCTTCGGGCCTGCGCCCCTACACGCTGGAAAAAGCGCGCCAGTTCGGCTTCGATCAGGCCTATCTCGAAGCCTGTCTCTAGCCGTTCAACCCCGCAGCATTGCGGGCACGGCGACGGCGAGCAGGCTTGCGCCCAGCACCGCGAAAGTGAGGAAGATGCCGGTCCACGGCATCCAGCCGATGCGGTCGATCCGCACGATGCGGGCGCGCCGCCGCTCCATCACCAGCGCGACGAGCGCAACGAACACCGCCGCCCCGCCCCACAAAGCGAGGAGTTCCGCGTCGCTCGCGAACAACAGGAAGTCCGGCTCCGTCCACTGCATCGCGCGGATATGGCGCGATCGGCGCCACATTCAACACGCGCCGCGGCGGGAACCGCAAAGAGGTGCTTTCGTTTCTCCATCCGGAACACTCAATCACGAGTATTCGGGAAGGTTAGAAGAACATGGCAAAGAAGTTTTTGCTCGCACTCGGCATCACCACGATGGCCCTCACCGCGACCGCCTGCAACACCGTGCGTGGCGCCGGGGAAGACCTTGAATCGGCTGCGAACGAAGTCGATTCGGAAATCTGATCACAGCTTACCCGAAGGAAGGCCCGCCCTACCGGCGGGCCTTTTTCGTTTGGAGCCGGATTATTTCGCGCGGTAGATCAGCATGAGGTTGTTGGCCGGCATCTGATGACGCGCCGAACGGTAGAGGCCGTTCTCATGCGCCAGCCGGTCCATTGCCCCCACCTCGCGCAGACCCCACTGCGGATCACGCAGCTTGAGGGAAGCGTCGAACGCCATATTGGACGCTGCGGTCTCCACCCCCTCTTCAATATACGGGCCATAGAGGATCAGCGGCGCCCCGGCAGAAAGCAAACGGCCCGCGCCTCGCATCAAACCCTCGCTCGCCGACCAAGGGCTGATATGCACCATGTTGATGCACAGGATCGCATCGCAGCCATCGACCGGCCATGGCGACGCCCCGGCATCGAGAGCCAACGGCGTGCGCAGGTTCGCCAGCCCCGCTTCCTCGCGCCACGCGGCGATCGAGATCAGCCCTTCCGCATCGCGATCGCTCGGCTGCCAGATGAGTTGCGAAAACCTTCGCGCCATGAACACCGCGTGCTCGCCCGTCCCGCTGGCTATCTCGAGCACCAGCCCCTGCTGCGGCAACTCCTGGGCCAGAACCGCGGCGATCGGCTCCGCATTGCGCGCCGCGGCGGGGGCATGACGCTTCACGCCCAGCGCCCGGATGCCCGCGCCCGCCGCTCCCGCACGATAAGCCACACGAACAGGCCGAGCGGCCCGGCCAGGAACGTCGCCAGCAGGATCGGTGCCTGCACCATCCTTGAGAACCCCTTGGCGTCGGCATCGCGCGCGATCCAAAGGCCGACGAAGAGGTCGAAGGCGAGGTAATGCACCCAGCCGATTGCAATCCCGCCCCGCGAACGGAAGAGATCGGCAATCCCGTCGAGAGTGAAATCGAGGACGTTCGCCGAACCCGCCGCCGCCTCGCGCATCGGATCGAACGCGCCCGCCACCAGACCGACGAGCAGCACGACATAGGTCAGGCAGAGGAGGCCGATCCCGCAATACAGCACCGCCGCCATCAGGAAGGGCTTGCGGGGCAACAGGATCAGGACCGCCCACATCACCAGCGCGAGCGTATTCGAGAGGTTGAACACCGTGTCCCACATCGCCCTATTCCTTCGCCAGTTGCGGCAGACTGCGGGCCGCCCGCAGGATCGCGTCGTTATCGTGCACGAACCGCCCGCGCGCCGGCCGCCGGGCCAGCGCCAGCGCGGCCTGCGCCACGAGATCGGCGGGGATCGCCCGGTATTGCCGGTAGCGTCCGTGAAGCAACAGGTTGAACACGGGTGCCGCCAGTTGCGCCAGCCGCTCGCCGCGCCGCCGATCCCTGTCACGCGGGCCGAGCAGCAGACCGGGCCGCAGGATGTCGAGCCGGTGGAAGCGGATACGCGCAAGCTCGCGCTCAACCTGGCCCTTCACCTTGAGGTAGAGCTGGCTGGACGCCGTATCGGCACCCACCGAACTGACAGCAACGAAGCGTTCCACCCCGTTCGCCTTGGCCGCCTGCGCCACGTGCAGGACCAGATGTTCGTCGACTTCGCGGAACGCCTCTTCCTGTTCGCCCGCCTTCTTCCAGGTCGTGCCGAGGGCGCAGATCACGGCGGTGGGGCGCAGGGCCTCGATCACTTCGCCCCATTTCGCAGGCTCGGCGACGAACAGTTCCATCCTGATACCGAAGGGCAGCGCTGCCTCGCGCCGGGCGATGGCCGAGAGGCGGACATCCTCGCGCCCGATGCAATTGGCCATCACCCGCCCGCCGATCAGCCCCGTCGCCCCGACCAGCGTGATGCCGAGCGGCGCACCATCAGACATTCGACAGCCCTTCCGGCATCCTTCCGTAAATCCGGGCATACTGATCGATGGCGAAACGGTCGGTCATGCCGGCGATGAAGTCGGCGATGTGGCGACTGCGTTCGGGTTCGGATGCGGGCAGTGCAGTGAGCCACCCGTCCGGCATCAAGGACGCGTCCTGGCTGTAGGCCGCGAACAGCCGCGCGACCACGTCCCGCGCGCGTTCGGCGGTCGCGATCTGTTCGGGATGGTAGTAGAGCCGGTCGTACATGAAGCGCTTCAGCCGCCGTTCTTCCAGCGCAAGACCGTCGCTGAACCCGCCGATCTGGCGCCCGGCGGCGCGGATTGCGTCCGCACTGGCAAAGCCCTCCGCCGCCTTCCTGGTGGTTTCGATCACGTCATTGACCATGCGCCCGATCTGGCTGCGCACCAGTTCGCGCAAATGCTGGTCGCGCGAGGCGTTCGGAAAGCGCCGTTCCACCTCACGGAACTGGTCGGCGACGAATTCCAGTTCGAGCAGATCGTCCAGCTGGAGGAAGCCCGCGCGCAGACCGTCGTCGATATCGTGATTGTCGTAGGCAATATCGTCCGACACCGCGGCGATCTGTGCCTCGAGCGAGGGCCATTCGCCCAGTTGCAGGGGAAACCGCGCATCCACATCGGCCAGCGCCCAATTGGGCGCGGCGACCGGCCCGTTGTGCTTTGCCAGCCCCTCCAGCGTCTCCCACGACAGGTTCAGGCCGGGGCGGTCGCAATAGGGGTTCTCGATCCGCGCAAGGGTGCGAATGCCCTGCGCATTGTGATCGTATCCACCGGCGTGGACCATCGCGTGGCCCAGCGCCGCTTCCCCCGCATGGCCGAACGGGGGGTGGCCGATATCATGCGCAAGGCACAGCGCCTCGGTCAGATCCTCGTCGAGGCCGAGAGCGCGGGCTATCACCCGGCCGATCTGGGCGACCTCGATACTGTGGGTCAGGCGGGTGCGGTAATGGTCGCCATCGGGCGCGATGAACACCTGCGTCTTGGAGCGCAGGCGGCGAAAGGCGATGGAATGGACGATCCGGTCGCGATCGCGCTGGAATTCGGTCCGCGGTCCGCGCGCGCCCTCGCGCTGTTCGGGAAACTCCCTGCCCCGCGACCGGGCGGGATCTGCGGCGTAGGGCGCTCTCTCCATGCGAGGCCGGCTCTATGCGAGACGGTCCGGCGCGACAACGTGAACGAAACGCGAACCCCTTGCTTTATCAGGACAAAGGAAAGGGCCGCGCACCCCCCGATGCGCGGCCCCCCAATCGCTACGCCGTGATCAGTTGATGCCGATCGTATCCGGATCGCCGTCCGGATCACCGTTGACCGTGCCGCCGCTGCGCAGCGCGCCGAGCAGCAGCAGACCGGCCGCATGGGGCGCGGCCATCGAAGTGCCGGAGAGGGTCGCATAGCCGCCGCCATAATAGGTCGACAGGATCGAGGAGCCCGGCTCCGCGTAATCGACCGGCGGGTTGCCGTAGTTCGAGAATGAGGACCAGGTGTCGCCCTTCGCGAACGAGCTGATCGTGTAGATATTCGGACCGTTGGCGGAAGCAGGCGATTTGGTCGTCGCGCTGGTGCTTTCGTTTCCGGCGGCCAGCGCGAATCTGAGGTTTTTCGAAGCCAAGATTACTGCATCGTTCAGCGCCTGACTGAAACTGCCGCCAAGGCTCATATTGGCGACGTCGCCCGTGCGCGCGATCTGCGCTGCGTAATCGACTCCCGCGATCACGCCGCTGTTCGATCCCGACCCGCGGCGGTCGAGCACCTTGATGCCGACGATCTCGACCCCCGGCGCGACGCCGACGACGCCGATGCCATTGCCCTTGATCGCGCCGATCGTGCCGGCGACATGAGTGCCGTGGCCATTGCCGTCATCCGCGCTGTTGTCGCGAGTAAAATTGGCGGCAAGGCCGGTGTTCACATTGAGATCGGGGTGATCGAAATCGACGCCCGTATCGATCACCAGCGCGCGGGCGGTCGAGCCGGTCACGGCCCCGCCGCCGACGCGAGTGATGCCCCAGGGCGTGGTTTCGGCAGGCTGGCTCGTGCCGCCGCCGCTCGGCTTGCCACGCTGGACGATGCTCATCACCTGATCCTGCTCGCAGAAGGCGATGCGCGGATTGTTCGCCTGCATCTTGGCGACGCCTTGCGCGGATGCGTTCACTGCGAAACCGCGAATGGTGTTCTGGTAGGTGAACTTGACCGCGCCGCCGGCGGCATTGGCCGAACGATTGGCTTCCGCCTTCACATTGCCCTTGGCGACGAGGCCGGGCTGGAACACGCAGATATAGGAATTCTCGATCTTCTGCGCCGACGCCGGTGCGGCAGTGGCGGCAATGGCGAGCGCAAGAGTGCTCCCCGCGAATACGCGACCCGAAACAACTTTCATGTGATGCTTCCCTTCCCCAGGATTGGAAAGGTCAGCATGCCGCCGCATTTTTGTAACGCAAGACTTCTGAGGCGATTTTGACGATTTTATTTCCGTCGTCGCAACTCGTCGTTCGACGGGCTCGGCTTATCCCAGAATCCACTCGCTGATCGCGTTGCAATGGATTTCGGTAGAATCGAATACAGGCAGAACATTGGCCCGCGTGTCCACCACCAGTTCCAACTCGGTGCTGGCGAGGATGATCGCATTGGCGCCGGCCTTCTCCTTGCCCGTGATGATCGTGCGCAAGGCCCGTTCGGCATCGCGCGTTACCCGCCCGAGGATCAGCTCCTTGTAGATGATCCCGTCGACCAGTTCGACATCCTGCATGTTCGGCGGCAGCAGCGAGACACCGTGGCCGACCAGTCGCTGGCGATAGAACCCTTCGGTCATCACCGCGCGGGTGCCGAGCAGGGCGGCGTTCTCGATCTTGGCTTCAGCAAGGTGCTGAGCCACCGTATCCGCAATGTGGATGACGGGAATGTCCACCGCCTGCGCCACGTCGTCATACGCCTTGTGCATTACGTTAGATGCGATGGCGAGGCCCTCGGCCCCGGTGGATTCCAGCCGGCGCGCGGCCTCGATCAGGATATCGGTGATGCCGCTCCAGTCGTCGTCCTGAATACGCTGATGGATGGGCGCGTAATCGAGGTTCTCGATGGTCATCGGCGCGCTGGCGATGGCCTGACCGAGTTTCTGCACGCGCCGATTGATCTTCTCGTAATAGGCGCGCGTGGAAATCCAGCTCATGCCGCCGATCATTCCCAATTTACGCACGTGCCCCGCTTCCTCCGTTTACGGCGCATCGATCGAACTGGCGCCGCACTCACCGTAACGGGGCGCCCTCAAGACGGTTCCGCTAACCGCAAGTCCGCCTTACGCGCCGCCGAACGCGCAGATCGCCGCCGTCCCCGCCGCGATGTCGAGGATTTCCGGGTCGTCGATCCGGCGGATGCGTTCCAGCATGACGAGAACCCCGCCCGACGATCCCTGCCCTTCATCAGCCCCGCCCGCCATCGCTTGTTCGATCCGGCGCATTTGCGCGAGCGACAGGCGCTCGGCAAGCCGCTCGCCCATGCAGGACGCCATGGGTTGCGGCAGTCCTTCGGCGACCAGCGCGGCCCCGATTCGGTCTCGCGCAGTGCGCTGGATACCGCCTGTGGCAAGCCACAGGCCTATCCCCGCCGCGACGAACAGACCGATGACGACGAGCGCGCGTTTCACGCTGCCAACATCAATCCATCGCCTTGACGATTTCCTCGACCATCTTCTTGGCGTCGGCCAGAAGCATGGTGGTCTGGTTCATGTAGAACACATCGTTGTCGACCCCGGAATAGCCGACCCCGCCCATGCTGCGCTTGATGAAGAAGACCTGCCTGGCCTTGTCGACGTCGAACACGGGCATGCCGTAGATCGGGCTGGTCTTGTCGGTCTTGGCGGCCGGGTTCACCACGTCGTTCGCGCCGATGATGAAAGCGACGTCGGCCTGCGCGAATTCGGAGTTGATGTCCTCCAGCTCGAAGACGTTCTCGTACGGCACCTGCGCCTCGGCGAGCAGCACGTTCATGTGCCCCGGCATGCGCCCGGCGACGGGATGGATGGCATATTTCACCTCCACACCTTTTTCTTCCAACATGTCGGCCATTTCGCGCAAGGCATGCTGCGCTTGCGCCACCGCCATGCCGTAGCCGGGGATGATGATGACCTTTTCCGCCTGTTCGAGCATGAAGGCCGCGTCCGCCGCGCTGCCCAGCTTGTAGGGGCGCTGCTCCTTCGCTTCGCCGCCCTCCGCACCGCCTGCATCGGCACCGAACCCGCCCGCGATCACCGAGAGGAAGCTACGGTTCATCGCCCGGCACATGATGTAACTGAGGATAGCGCCGGAGGAACCAACCAGCGCGCCGGTGACAATCATCGCCGTATTGCCGAGCGTGAAGCCCATCGCCGCCGCCGCCCAGCCCGAATAGCTGTTCAGCATCGAGACCACGACCGGCATGTCCGCCCCGCCAATGGGGATAATCAGCAGGAAGCCGATGAGGAAGGCCGCGATGGTGAGCGCCACGATCAGCGGCAGGGTTGCCTCCGGCCCCGCCATGGCGAACAGCGCGGTCAACACGATGATTGCCGCCAGCGTGCCGAGATTGATCAGATGCCGCGCGGGCAGCAGGATCGGCGAACCGCTCATCCGGCCCGAAAGCTTGAGAAAGGCGATGATGGAGCCGGAGAAGGTGATCGCGCCGATGGCGATGCCAAGCCCCATCTCGATCTTGCTGACCGCCCCGATGCCTCCATCGACCAGCAGCCCGAACGCACCCGGATTGAGATAGGCCGCCCAACCCACCAGCACCGCAGCCAGGCCGACGAGCGAGTGGAACGCCGCCACCAGTTCCGGCATCGCGGTCATGGCGATGCGGCGGGCGATGACGAGGCCGATGATTGCACCGATGGCGATGGCGATCAGGATCTCGACGATGTTGGCGATGTCGTGCGTCACCAGCGTCGTCACCACGGCGATGGCCATGCCGATCATACCGAAGCGGTTGCCAGTCCGGCTGGTCGCGGGTGAGGACAAGCCGCGCAGCGCGAGGATGAAGAACACGCCCGACACGAGATAGGCGAGCGCCACCCACGGGCTTACCGATTCACCGGTGGCGGCTTGGGCAGGTGTGGCCCACATCGTCATCCCAGCGAAAGCCGGGATCGCTGTCCACTTTGCTCGGAGTGTGCCGAGGGAGATCCCAGCTTTCGCTGGGATGACGGAGATGAAGGAGCCCATCACTTCTTCTCCTTCTTCTTGTACATCGCGAGCATTCGCGCCGTCACTGCAAAGCCGCCGAAGATGTTGATGCTCGCTAGCACGATGCCCGCCAGCCCCAGCCACTTCGCCCCCGGCACGTCCGCCGCCGCCGCGGCGATCAGCGCGCCGACGATGATGACGCTGGAGATCGCATTGGTCACCGCCATCAGCGGCGTATGCAGCGCCGGCGTGACCGACCAGACGACATAGTATCCGACGAAACACGCCAGCACGAAGATCGACAGGATGCTGATGAAGTCCATTCAGGCCCCTCCCCCGGGTCCGTAAAATCAGTTGGCGACAAGCTTCTCGTTCACGACCCTGCCGCCCCGGGTCAGCCGCACGGCATCGCCGATTTCCTCGTCCAGCACCGGCCGGCCCGTCTCCTTGTCCCAGAAGGCGGACAGGAAGTTATAGAGGTTGCGCGCATACAGGGCGCTGGCATCCGCGGCGAGGCGGCCCGCCGTGTTGGCATAGCCGATGATCTTGACCCCATGCCGCACCACCGTCTCGTCGGGTTGCGAACCTTCGACATTGCCGCCCTGCGCCACGGCAAGGTCGAACACCACGCTGCCCGGCTTCATGCTGGCGATCTGGGCATCGGTTACCAGGCGCGGGGCGGGTTTACCCGGGATCAGCGCGGTGGTGATGACGATGTCCTGTTTGGCGATATGCGTGCTGACGAGGTCGGCCTGCGCACGCCGGTATTCCTCGCTCATTTCCGTGGCGTAGCCGCCCGCGCCTTCGCCCTCGATGCCCGCGACCTCCTCCACGAAGATCGGCTTCGCGCCGAGCGACTGGATCTGCTCCTTCGTGGCCGAGCGCACGTCGGTTGCCGAAACCTGTGCGCCGAGCCGCTTGGCCGTGGCGATCGCCTGCAACCCTGCAACGCCGACGCCCATCACGAACACCCGCGCCGCCTGCACCGTGCCGGCGGCGGTCATCATCATGGGAAAGGCACGGCCGTATTCGTCGGCGCTGGCGATCACCGCCTTGTAGCCTGCGAGGTTCGACTGGCTGGAGAGTACGTCCATGCTCTGTGCGCGGGTGATGCGCGGCATGAACTCCATCGCCAGCGCTTCCAGCCCGGCGCCGGCATATTGGTCGACGCGCTCGCGGTGGCGGAACGGATCAAAACTCGCCGCGACCCACGCGCCGTCCTTCGCCCCGGCAAGCGCGGCGGGGTCGGGTGCCTGGACCGCCAGCACGATGTCTGCGCCGGCCAGCACGGTGGCCGCCGGTCCGACCTCGGCACCCGCCTCGCGGTAGGCGTCGTCGGTGATGGCGGCATTTGCCCCGGCCCCCTCTTCCACCGCGACCGCGGCGCCGAGGGCGATGAACTTCTTCGCCGTTTCCGGCGTCAGGGCGACCCGGTGTTCGCCGGGGGCGGTTTCCTTCAGCGCCGCGATCCGCACGTCCGCGCTCAGCTTGCGATCAGGACGACGATGATCAGCGTGATGATGGCGATGAGCGGAACGGACCATTTCAGCATGGAGATGAAGCTGCCATAGGTCCGGGCGTGGGCTTTCCTGTCGTTTGCGGATTCCATTGCTCGGCAAGTCCCTTGTTGGATGTGTTGGTATCCGTCCTAAACCGGCCCCGGCCCGCTCGCAAGGGCAAGGCGGTTGCTGAACAGTCCCAAGATTGACGCTTAAGCCGGTTTTAACGTCTCCAGCGTAGGTTCCTTCGCATTGGGGGGCCTTGCCTGGCTCTTCGAAGCAGGAGTTGGTGAGACATGTCCGAGAGCGAAGAGCGTCTGTTGATGCTGGTCGATGACGAGCCGGCGCAGAGCCGTCTCGTATGCGCTCTGGCAGCCCGCGAGGGCTGGCGCGCGGTCGTGTTCGACAACTGCCGCTCGGCGCTCGACGCGCTTGCCGCTGGCGATGGCGATGCATTCGGCGCAGTCCTGCTCGACCAGTGGGTGCCGGGCGACAAGGCGTGCGATTTCATCCGCGCGGTCAAGGACGAACGCCCCGCTCTGCCCCTGCTTATGCTGACCGCGAGCACCTCGCCCCTGCTGGCGGTCGAGGCGATGCGCGCCGGCGCCACCGATTACCTGATGAAGCCGGTCGCCCCGGAACGCCTGCTGCGGGCGCTGCGCAATGCGACGCGCCAGCAGGCGCCGCAGGACGAATTGCAGCCCCTCACCGAGAAACTGAACGAGCGGCTCGATTTCGATGCGATGGTCGGCACCGCCGCCCCGTTCCGCATCGCGCTCGCCAAGGCGGCGACCGCTGCGCGCAGCCATGGCCATGTACTGGTCGAGGGCGAGCCGGGCACCGGCAAGGAAATGCTGATGCGGGCGATGCACGCCTCCAGCACACGCTCGAAGACGTGCGACAAGCTGATCGGTTGCGGCTCGATGCAGGCAAATTCGCTCGACTCGCTGCTGTTCGGCCACGAGAAGGGCGCTTTCGCGGGCGCGTTCGATCGGCAGGACGGCCTCCTTCAGGCCTGCGACGGCGGCACGCTGATGCTCGACGAGATCGACCGGCTGAACCTCAAATCGCAGGAGCGCCTGGCGGAAGTGCTCTCCACCGGCATCGTCCGCCCGACCGGCGCCGCGCACGGCTTCAAGGTCGACGTTCGGGTGTTTGCCGCCTCCGATCTGCCGCTCGATCAGCTGGTGGAAGACGGCGAGTTCAGCGAGGCGCTCTATACCATCCTCAAGGCGACGCGGATCACACTGCCACCTTTGCGCGAACGGCTGGGCGACGTTCCCGCCCTCACCCGCTATTTCCTCTCGCGCTTCGCCCAGCGTCCGGGCCTGTCGCATCATTCCATCGCCGACAGCGCGCTGACCCTGCTCGAGGCCTATGACTGGCCGGGCAATGTGCGCCAGCTTCAGGCGGTGCTGTTCCGCGCCGCGCTGTTCTGCGAGCGCGAGGCGTTGACGGCGGAAAGCTTCCCGCAATTGTCGAACCTGCTCGGCGACAATCCGGCGCGCGGCGAGAGCCGGGCGCGCGGGGTCGGCGTGCTGCTTTATACCGAGGACGGCAATTTGCGCGCGCTGGAAGAGATCGAGGCGGACGTCATCCGGCTCGCCATCGGCCATTATCGCGGGCGGATGACGGAGGTTGCGCGCCGGCTCGGCATTGGCCGCTCGACCCTGTATCGCAAGCTGTCCGAACTCGGGATCGACAACGCCGCCTGACCGCGTCCAACTCCGTTCATGCGCCGCGGAACCGCCCGCGCCCGTGTTCCGTTATCCTGAAAACAGGAAAAGGAACGCCCCATGGATATCGTCGACGCCATTCTTCACGATCACGGTGAGCAACGCCGCCTCTTCGCGGCTCTCGACGAGGCGCGCGACGATACGGATTCGCTCGGCAAGATTTTCGACCGGCTCAAGAACCACCTGGAATCCCACGCGCAGGCGGAAGAGAACTACTTCTATCCAGAACTGCTGAAGAAGGGCCAAGGCGCTGCCGATTCCGACAGCGCCGAGGAGACCACCGAGGACGCGATCGGCGACCACAACGAGATCGCCGAGGCGCTGGAAGAGGCAGCGGGGCTCAAGGTCGGCTCGGATGAATGGTGGGAAAAGGTCGACCTCGCCAATTGCCGCAACAGCGCCCACCTTTCCGAGGAAGAGCGGCAGGGGATGCCCGATTTCCGCCGCCACGTCTCAGCGGAGGAACGGCGCAGGCTCGGCATCAAGTACCTTGCCTTCCAGATGGCGCACGACGCGGATTACGAACGCGCGAAAAAGGACGTCGACGCGTATATCGAGGAAAACCAGGCGGCCTGATCCGCTTTTTGCCTCGCCCGCCCGGCCCTTGGGTTCAGGCGGGCAGGTCGGCGAAGTCGGTCAGCGCCTGATCGCGCAGGCCGCGCCATACGTTGCGCGCCTGCACCGTCTCGCGCACGTCGTGCACCCGCAGCAGCTGCACCCCGGCATTCATGCCCGCCAAAGCGAGCGTGAGACTTCCCCCCAAACGCTCGCCGGCCGGAACCTCGTTGTCGAGCGCGCCAACGATCCGCTTGCGGCTCGCACCGAGTAGCAGGGGATGCCCCAGCGCATGAAACAGGGGCAGCGCGTTGATCAGCGCGAGACTCTCCCCCAGCGCCTTGCCGAAACCGATCCCCGGATCGAGGACGATGTTGCGCGCCTCGATCCCGGCTTCCAGCGCCGCGTCGCGGCGGTCGCGCAGCGTATCGAACACGTCGAACACCACGTTCTCGTACGACCCGCCACCGTGCAGGTTTGCGCCCGCATTCGGCGTGTGCATGATGACCACCGGGCAACCCGCGCGGGCCACCACTTCGGCGCTGCGCGGGTCGTGGGTAAGGCCGCTGACGTCGTTCACCAGATGCGCGCCCGCATCGAGAGCGGCTTCCATAACCGCCGCCTTGCGCGTGTCCACGCTGACCGCCGCGCCCATCGCCGCGCAGGCTTCGATGGTCGGCACGACCCGTTCGATCTCGTCCCCTTCCCAGACCGGCTCGGCGCCCGGCCGCGTGCTTTCGCCGCCGATGTCGAGGATCGCCGCGCCCGCCTCGACCATCGATGCGGCATGCTCCTGCCCGGCCCCGCGATCTTCGAGGAACTGCCCGCCATCGCTGAAACTGTCGGGCGTAACGTTGAGAATGCCCATCGCTTGCGGCTGATCGAGCCGCACGCTGCGCGTTCCCAGCTCAAGCGGCGGGTGTGCAAGCGTGAGGTTCGCCCACTGGGCCTCCGCCTCGGCACCGACCGCGTCAGGGAGCTGGCCCAGGACCGAAGGAATCGTATCGGGCGCGGCAAGCCACCGCTCGACCACCGCGCCCCCGCGTCGCAGGATCACCGCGAACCTGCCCGCATGAACCATGCCGCCGGCAAGACGGATCGCATTGCCATGTTCGGACTGCGGACCGGGCGCGAACCCGATGGGGCGGATGTAGATCTGCTGGGTCATTGCCAAATCGGTTTAGCGAAGTTTCCCGCCGAGGGAACCGGCGCATGATCGGTGCGCCGTTCCGCCCTCAATCCTCCAGCGCCAGCAGATAGGCCTGCCGCGCGGCGTCGATGGGTCTGGCTTCGCCGTCCGCCTCGTAGTGCCAGAAGGTCCAGCCGTTGCAGCTTGGCGCGCCCTGCAAATCCTTGCCCAACCCGTGGATCGAGCCGGTCTGTTTGCCGCAGGCTAGCGAACCGTCTGCCCGCACTACCGCTTCCCAGCGGCGCTGCTTGTCGAACAGCTTCGTACCACACGCGATGTAGGCGTTTTCGACCAGCGCCCCGAACGCCACCTTGGGCGCCGCCCGCCCCGCCTGCATCGTGGTGAGTGCGCTTTCGTCCAGCGGAAGTTCCTTGGCGATCCGCTTCAGCGCCGCGCTGCGATAGCCGCTTTCCCGCTCGCAGCCGATCCATTCGCGCCCCAGCCGGGTGGCGACCGCGCCGGTCGTGCCGGTGCCGAAGAACGGATCGAGCACTACGTCACCCCGTTCTGTCGTCGCCAGAAGGACGCGGTACAGCAGCGCCTCGGGCTTTTGCGTCGGATGGACCTTATGGCCGCCTTCCTTCAGCCGCTCCGCCCCGGCGCAGATCGGCAGCACCCAGTCGCTGCGCATCTGAAGCTCGTCGTTGAGCGTCTTCATCGCGCGGTAGTTGAAGTGGTACTTGGCCTTCTCGCCCTGGCTGCACCACAGCAGCGTCTCGTGCGCGTTGGTGAAGCGGGTGCCGCGAAAGTTCGGCATCGGATTGGTCTTGCGCCAGACGATGTCGTTCAGGATCCAGAACCCCAGATCCTGCAGGATCGCGCCGACGCGGTAGATGTTGTGGTAGCTGCCGATCACCCACAGTCCGCCGTCGGGTTTCAGCACCCGCCGCGCCTCGGTCAGCCAGGCGCGGGTGAATGCGTCGTAGGCGGCGAAACTGTCGAACTTGTCCCACGCATCGGTGACCGCGTCGACATGGCTGCCGTCAGGCCGGTTGAGATCGCCGCCCAGTTGCAGATTGTACGGCGGATCGGCGAAGACGAGGTCGACACAGGCATCGGGCAGCCGCCGCATCGCCGCGATGCAGTCGCCCGGCAGGATTTGGCCGAGCGGCAATTCGACCGCTTTCTCAAGCGCTTGCGCGCTGATCTTCGTGGCCTCGAGGACCCCCATCGTGCTTCCCCATGTTCAGTTATCCACAGGGTGAGTCCAAAAGCAGGCGGGGTCAAGCACCTTGTCGGCCGCCACACGGGGCGCACCGGAAACCCGCCATGGATGCGACGCAAGATGTTGAGTCTATCTGGCGCCGCGGGACTCGACATCTTGCGGGTGTTGCGCGGAAGACTCGCTTCGCCGCTCAGCTTTTCGCGGGTTCGAGGCCGGGGTCGATCCCGGTCAGTTCGACCGATTTCGCCCAGAGCCGCGCGGCGACCAGTTCGTCCTCGGCGGTGTCGGTCGCGATCGCGCGGCCCGATGCCGTCCCGCTCATCTCGCGGAAGCCATAGGGGCCGTAATAGTCGCCCCCCTCGGCCTGCGGATCGGTTGCCGCCTGCAGGGCCGGTAATGCCCCTTGAGCGGCGGAGTTGAGGACGAAGCCGACGACCGGATTGAACACCTTGCCGAATGCGCCGAGGTGCCGGGTCAGGTCGGACTGCGCGATGCCGGGGTGGCAGGCGACAGATGTCACCGGTGATCCCGCCGCCCGCAGCCGGCGATCAAGTTCGAGGGCGAACAGCAGATTGGCAAGCTTGCTCTGGCCGTAGAATTTCTGCCGGGCGTAGCCGTGCTTCGCATCGAGATTGTCGAAATCGACCCTGGCCCCTTTGTGGGCGAGCGAGGATTGCGTCACCACCCGCGCCCCGCCATCCTCTGCCAGCTTGCCGAGCAGCAGGCCGACGAAGGCGAAATGGCCGAGGTGGTTGACGGCGAATTGCTGTTCGACGCCCATCTTGTGGCCCAAAGGCGGCATCATGATCCCGGCATTGTCGATCAGCATGTCGATCCGTTCGTACCCCTTCGCCTCGTCCGCCGCGTCGCGCACCGAGGCGAGATTGCCGAGATCGAGGTGGAGATAGGCGAGATCGGCCTGTTCCGGCCCCCGCTTGATCTCTTCCATCGCCGCCTGTGCCTTGTCGCCGTCGCGGCAGGCCAGCACGACGCGGGCGCCCTTGCGTGCAAGCCCCCGCGCGATCTCCAGCCCGATGCCGGTGTTGGCGCCGGTGACGATCGCGGTCCTGCCGCGCTGCTCGGGTATATCGGAAAAGGCAAAACTCACGCGAACATCTCCATCTGCGCGACCGATTGCGCCACCGGGGCGAAGCTGCGGCGATGCAGCGGGCTCGGTCCGTAGGTTCGCAATGCTTCGAGATGCTCGGCCGTTCCATAACCGGCATTGCGCTCCCACCCGTAATGCGGGTGGGCGGCGGCGGCCTCGCGCATCACCCGGTCGCGATGTTCCTTGGCGAGGATGGAGGCCGCGCCGATGCATTTCTCGCGCGCGTCGCCGCCCACGATCGCGCGCACCGCGGGCCAGCGCCATTCGGGGCGGCGGCCATGGGGGGTCAGATTGCCGTCGATCAGCACGCCGTCGGGATCGCGGCCCAGGGCATCGACCAGCCGCGAGACCGCCAGGGTCATGGCGAGCATGGTTGCGCCGAAGATATTGAGCCGGTCGATCTCGTCCACCTCGACCACACCGATCCCCCAGGCGCAGCGCCGCCGGATCTTGGGTTCCAGTTCGGCGCGTGCGAGGCGGGTGAGCTTCTTGGAATCGTTGAGCCCGCCGGGGCACGGCTTGCACAGGATGACGGCGGCCGCCACGACCGGCCCGGCCAGCGGCCCGCGCCCCGCCTCGTCCACCCCGACGATCAGCGGGGCGGCACCTAAACCGTTTTCGGGTGTTGCACAGTACATGAAGAAAATCGCGATCCTTGCCGCCTCTCTATCGCCCCTGCTGCTTGCCGCAAGTTGCGGATCGACACCATCGGGGAATAACTCCGTCGCGCCCGCACCGGCAACCGGCGGCGGCACCGCCGCCGGGGAAACCTTCGACGGCGAATTCGCCGTCACCGCGCATGGCAGTTTCGACGAGCCCTGGGCCAACGCCTTCGTGCCGGGCACGCCCATGCTGTTCATCACCGAAAAGCCGGGCACGGCCAAGATCGTCGATACGCGCACCGGCAACGTCACCAACGTCACCGGCCTGCCGCGGGTCGATTACGGCGGACAGGGCGGGCTCGGCGATGTCGCCTTCCTGCCCAGCCAGGCCGCCGACACCATCGGCACGCGGACCATCTATCTCAGCTGGGTCGAGGCCGGCGAGGGCGATACGCGCGGCGCGGTCGTCGGGCGCGGCAATCTCGTGTGCAGCGCGTCGAACAACTGCGCGGTGCAGGGCCTCGATATAATCTGGCGACAGCAGCCCAAGGTCGGCGGGCGAGGCCATTATTCCCACCGCATCGCCTTCAGCCCCGACGAGCGCTACATGTTCGTCGCCAGCGGCGAACGCCAGAAGCAGACGCCCGCGCAGGACACGTCGAACACGCTGGGCACGATCGTGCGCCTCAACCTCGACGGGACGGCCGCCGCCGGCAATCCGCTGGCCGACCGTGGCAGCCCGAGCGACCAGATCTGGTCGTGGGGCCATCGCAACATCCTCGGACTGGCGTTCGACGGCGAAGGCCGGCTGTGGGAAGTCGAACACGGCCCCGCCGGGGGCGACGAGTTGAACCTGGTCAAGAAAGGTGCGAATTACGGGTGGCCCGAACGCTCCAACGGCGACAATTACGACGGGTCGAACATTCCCGACCATGCGCCCGGCGACGGGTTCGAGAAATTCGTCATCAACTGGACCCCGGTCAGCACCCCGGCCGACATGGTTTTCTATTCGGGCGATCTCTTCCGCGGATGGAAGGGCGACATCATCCTGCCCGGCCTCAAGACCCAGGCGCTGCTGCGCATCGAGGTCGACGGGACCGAGGCGCGCGAGGCAGCCCGCTTCGACATGAGCAAGCGAATGCGGGCTGTGGCCGAAGGGCCGGACGGTGCGCTGTGGGCGCTGGAAGACGGCCAGGGCGGGCGATTGCTCGAACTTCGTCCCGGCTAAGGCGTTCTTGATCGACAGCGGGCGCGCGCCGCCCTAACGAGCGCGCCGCCATGCCGACCATCGTTCCCCTCTCCGCGATCGAACCCCGTCAGATCGATCAATTGCTCGACGCGAGTTTCGGGATCGCACGGCGCGCCCGCACAGCCTATCGCATCCGGCAGGGTGTCGACGCGCTCGATGCGCTGAGTTTCGCTGCGCTGGACGATGACGACTATCTCGCCGGATCGATCCAGTTGTGGCCCGTCGCGCTGCGCGATCCGCAGAAACGTCCGCATCCGATGATCATGGTCGGCCCGGTGGCAGTCGCGCCGGGCTATCAGGGCGAAGGTTATGGCAAGGCGTTGATGGCGGCCAGTCTCGGCGCGCTCGACGCGGGGTTCGAAAGCGGCGCCCCGCCCTTGCCGCAGGTCATGATCGGGGATCCCGACTATTACGCGCGTTGGGATTTCACCGCGCAGCATACCGCCGGCTGGACCTGCCCCGGCCCGTTCGAGCCCGAGCGGCTGCTGGTTCGCACCGGCAATCCCGCGATCCTCCCGGCCGAGGGCATATTGGGCCCCTGGCGCGTCTGAGCCATTGCGCCCGCCCCGGATGCGGCCCAGATAGACCGCATGGTCTATACCCCGCCCCCGGAACTTGCCGCCCTGTCGCTGGGCCAGATCGCCGAACAGGTCGCGGCGCGCAAACTGCCGCCGGTCGAGCAATGGGATCCGCAGCAGAGCGGCGAGAGCCACATGCGCATCGCGGCGGACGGCACCTGGTATCACGAAGGCGCGCCGATCAGGCGCTCGGCCATGGTGCGCGCATTCTCCGGCCTGTTGCGGCGCGAGGCGGACGGATCGTACTGGCTCGTCACCCCGTTCCAGAAGCTGTCCATCACGGTCGAGGATGCGTGCTTTCAGGCGGTCGACGTGTCGCGCAAGGACGGCGATCTCGCCTTCCGGCTGAATACCGACGATCTGGTGATCGCCGGCCCCGACCATGCCTTGCGCGCCGAAGGCGATCCGAATCAGCCCGCGCTCTACCTGCGCGTCCGTCATGGCTGCGAGGCGCGCCTCAACCGCTCGACTTACGAACAATTGGCCCAAATCGCGCTTGGCCAAGGCGAGGACTGGACGGTGGCAAGCGGGGGGGAAACCTTCTCGCTCCGCCCCGAATGAGTGCGTTGTTCGCGCGCCTGACCGAATTGTTCGAGCAGGGGCATAGCGCCGAGATAACTGACCTTCTGACCGATGTCCGCTTCGCCGATGCGGCTCGGACGGCGGATGCCGCGGTCCTGATCGCGGTGACCGAGCGCGCAGAGCCGGGTGTCATCCTGACCCAGCGGCCCCGGACCATGCGCGACCACCCAGGCCAGGTCGCCTTTCCTGGCGGCAAGCGCGAACCGGGCGAGACCGCGACCGAGGCGGCCTTGCGCGAAGCGGAGGAGGAACTGGGCATCGCGCCGGCGGACGTGCGCGTCATCGGCACGACCGACCGCTATCAGACCGGCACCGGGTTCGACATCACGCCGGTTCTGGCCACCATCCCCGCCGATCTTCCCATCCGCCCCGATCCGCGCGAGGTCGAAAGCTGGTTCGAGATGCCGCTCGCTCTGCTGCTCGATCGCACGCGCTGGCAGGAGAACAGCGTGTTCTGGAAAGGTGCTTGCCGCCAGTATTACGAGATGGATTACGCGGGCTACCGCGTATGGGGCGTGACCGCGGCCATCTGCCACAACCTTTCGCGGCGGCTGGCTTGGGTCTAGTCGTCGAATTCGTATGACCGATTATCTCCCCGACGCCCCCTGGACCGCGCGCGAGGATCTCGCCGCGCTGATGGCTGCGCTGGGCGAAGGCAAGGCGCGCTATGTCGGCGGGGCGGTGCGCGATACGCTGCTCGGCAAGGCCATTCACGATGTCGACTGCGCGACCGTGCTGACGCCGCCCGCCGTCATCAGGCGCTGTGAGGATGCGGGGATCAAGACCGTGCCGACCGGGATCGACCACGGCACGGTGACCGCGGTCCTGCCGCAGGGCAATGTCGAGATTACCACCCTGCGTCGCGATGTCGCGACTGACGGCCGCCACGCCACCGTCACCTATGCCGCGGAATGGCACGAGGATGCGGCGCGGCGCGATTTCACCATCAACGCACTCTATGCCGATCCGCATACGCTGGAGATTACCGACTTCTTCGGCGGCCTGGCCGATCTCGAGGCGCACCGCGTGCGGTTCATCGGCGACGCGGCGGAGCGGATACGCGAGGATCACCTGCGCATATTGCGCTACTTCCGCTTTCAAGCCCGGTTTGGCGACGCACCCGACGATACGGCGATCCGCGCCTGCCGCGACCTTGCCCATACGCTCAAGGGGTTGAGCCGCGAGCGCGTCGCGATGGAATTGCTTGCCATCCTGGCCCTGCCCGATCCTGGTGCGACGATCACGCTGATGAAGGATGTGGGCGTACTGCCGGTGATCCTGCCTGAAACACAGGCGCGCGAGATCGCGGTGCTGAAAGGGTTGATGGCACAGGAGGGGACGCAAGGCGTCGCGCCCGATCCCGTCCGCCGGCTCGGGGCGCTGCTTCCGCCGGTGCCGAGCCTGGCCGAAAGCGTGGCCGCGCGCCTGCGCCTCTCGCGCCAGCAACGCGCCCGCCTCGTCTGCATTGCCGAGCGGGGGCCGGGCGACGGCGACGATCCGCGCGCACTGGCCTATCGCAACGGGCTGGTCTGCGCCACCGATCGCCGCTTGATCGCGGGGCAGGACGTGGGGCCGATCGCGGATTGGGAGGTGCCCCGAATGCCCCTCAATGGCGGTTCGATCATCGCACGCGGTATCGACGCCGGCCCCGAGGTCGCGGGCATAATGCGGGCGGTCGAGGCGCTCTGGATCGCGGAGGGGTTTCCGGACCAGAGCCGCGTGATGGAATTGCTCGATGGGGTTCTGGCGCAGCGCGGCACCGTTCCGTCGCCTTGAACCTTGCCTTCATCCGGGCTTAAGCTGCAGCGCACCATAAACGTGGGTGCGGTTCTTACCGTGCCGCCGTTTGTATTCGCATCAAGCGGGCCGCCGTCGCAGACATGCTGCGCGATGGTCCGCGCCGAGTGCCCCCGCGCTCGACCGGTCTTGCGTGGCAGTCGCGAAGTTTGGTTCGCGGTCCGCCACACCCGATGAAACAGTCTTGGAGATAAGCACGTGAAATTCGCTAAACTTGCCCTCGCCACCCTTGCCCTCGCCGCGACCCCTGCGCTCGCACAGGGCAGTGTCACCGTGGGATCGACCGTCTACGGTCCGCAGGGCAACGAAGTCGGCACCATCGTCTCGGTCGAGAACGGTCAGGCCGTGCTCGATACCGGCACGCACAAGGTTCCGCTGGGCCTCGACATGTATGGCGAAGGCGAGAACGGCCCGACGATCACCGTCACCAAGGACCAGATCAACACGATGGTCGACCAGCAGCTGGCACAGGCCGCCGCAGCGCGCGATGCGGCCCTGGTCGAAGGCGCGAGCGTGATGGACGCCGCGCACCAGCCGATCGGCACCATCCTTGAAATCAACGGCGACAATGTCGTGATCGCCCGTGGCGGCGACGAGGCGAACAAGGTCACGCTGCTGCGCAGCTATCTCGATGCGAGCGACCACGGCCTGATGGCCCGCCTCACCAATGCGCAGATCGACGCGGCGATGAACGGCGGCGCTGCGGCGCCTGCGGCAACCACCGCGACCGAAGCCGAAGCGGAAGCTGGCGTCGAGTAACGAATTTCGCCCCGGACGGGACTTCGGGGGTCGATGAAAGGCCGGGAGCGGGTTGCCGCTTCCGGCTTTTTTCGTGCCCGCGACCGTCTCCCGCTCCCGGTCGCCCCGGCGTCAATCGAACGTGTTGTCGCGCGGGAAGCCCTGCGGCGGCATCCGCCCCGCGCCGCCCCTGGCGACCTTCCACTGCCACATGTCGTTCTCGGTGCGCGTACGGCCTTCCTTGCCGCCCATCGTCCAGCTCAGGCCTTCCTCGAGCTTGAAGGTCAGCGCATCGGACAGGCCGCCGTCGCGATAGCTTTGCAGTTTCACGCCCTGCCCCTTGGCGAGGCTCGGCAGTTCCTCGAGGTTGAAGACGACGAGCTTGCGATTGTCACCCACCACGGCGACGTGGTCGTGGCTCTCCTCGATCACCCGCGCCACGCGTAGCTTCGCATCGCCCCGCAGGGTCACCACCTGCCGCCCCTTGCGGGTTTCGGCGAGCAGGTCGTCGGTCGCGGCGGCAAAACCCTTGCCGGTATCGGCGGCGAGCAGCACGCGCCGCCCTGCCTTGTGCGGAATGGCAGCGATGATCGCCGCGCTCGCATCGATGTCGAACGTGTTGCGGATCGGTTCCCCGAAGCCGCGCCCGCCGGGCAGCTTGTCCGCTCCCAGGGTGAAGAAGCGCCCCGTATCGGTCGCCAGCAGCAGCTTGTCGGTGGTTTGGGCATGAAGGACGAAGGCCGGGCCGTCGCCCTCCTTGTACTTGAACTCCTGGTCGAGCGGCAGGTGCCCCCTCGCCCCGCGCACCCAGCCCTTCTGTGACAGGATGATGGTCACCGGCTCCTTCTCGATCATCGCATCCATGCTGAATTCGACGGTCGGTTCGACCTCCATGATGGTCGTGCGTCGGCGGCCGAGCGGCGTATCCTCGCCATATTCCTTGCGCAGCCGATTGAGGTCGCGCTTCAACCGGGTGCGCTGGCGAGCGGGAGAATCGAGCAGTTTCTGCAGCTCGTCCTGCTCTTGCAGCAGGTCATCCTTCTCCTGCCGCAGCTGCATTTCCTCCAGCTTGCGCAAAGATCGCAGCCGCATGTTGAGGATCGCCTCGGCCTGCCGGTCGGTCAGGGCGAATTCCGCCATCATCACCGGCTTCGGCTCGTCCTCGGTACGGATGATCTCGATCACCCGGTCGAGATTGAGGTAGGCCGCGATATAGCCTTCGACCAGTTCCAGCCGCCGCGCGATCTGTTCGAGCCGGTGGCGGCTGCGGCGCTGGAGAATGTCGATCTGGCTCGCGATCCAGTTCGACAGCAATTCGTGCAGGCCCATCACGATCGGCGTGCGGGTGGCGTCGAGCACGTTGAGATTGAGCCCGAAGCGCGTTTCCATGTCGGTCAGCTTGAAGATGCTTTCCTTCAGCAGTTCTGGATCGATATTGCGGCTGCGCGGGACCAGCACGATGCGGATCTGCTCGTCGCTTTCGTCGCGCACGTCCTCCAGGATCGGCAACTTGCGCTCACCGATGGCGTCGGCGATCTGCTCGATCAGCTTGCCCTTCTGCACCTGGTAAGGGATTTCGCTGATGACCAGCTGCCATTGCCCGCCACCCAGCCGTTCGATCCCCGCATCGCGGTCGGCCGGCTTGTCAGCCTCGGCGGCGTGGAAGCGGCCGCGTACGCGGAAACTGCCACGCCCGGTTTCGTAGGCCGCGCTGATCATCTCGGCGCTTTCGGGAACGACGCCGCCGGTCGCGAAATCCGGCCCCTTGAACAGCTCCATCAACCGCGCGTGCTCGACCTGCGGATTGTCGATCACGGCGAGCGTCGCATCGACGATCTCCGCGACGTTGTGGCTGGGGATATTGGTCGCCATGCCGACCGCGATGCCGCTGGCCCCGTTGGCGAGGAGGTTGGGGAACAGGCCGGGGAAGATCTCCGGTTCCTGCTCCTCGCCATTATAGGTCGGAATGAAGTCGACCGTGCCTTCGTCCAGCCCCTCCATCAGACGCAGCGCGGTACGGGTCAGCCGCGCCTCGGTATAGCGATAGGCCGCGGCATTATCGCCGTCGATATTGCCGAAATTGCCCTGCCCCTCGACCAGGGGATAGCGCAGCGCGAAATCCTGCGCGAGGCGGACCATCGCATCGTAGACGCTCGCATCGCCGTGCGGGTGATACTTACCGATCACGTCACCCACCACGCGGGCGGATTTCTTGAACGCATCGGTCGGATTGAGCTTCAACTGCCGCATCGCCCACAAGAGGCGGCGATGGACCGGCTTCAATCCGTCGCGCAGATCGGGCAGCGATCGCGCCGTGATGGTCGAGAGGGCATAGACCAGATACCGTTCCGACAAGGCGGAATCGAACGGGGCGTCGACGATGGCGTCGAACGGGTCTTTCTGGTCGTCGGCGGTGATATTGTCGGCAGGCATGCGCCTCGCCCTATCATCGCCACGCACCGGCTAACAGGGTGGAACGCAGCCCTTCCCCCAGCCGTTCACCGATCAACACAAAATGAAGGAGTTCTCATGACCAAAGTAATGATCCTCGCCACCGATGGCTTCGAACAGTCCGAGCTGATGAAGCCCAAGGCGAACCTCGAGGATGCCGGTATCGAAACCGAAGTCGTCAGCCTGGAAGCGGGCGAAATCAAGGGCTGGGACGAAGACGATTGGGGCCAGTCGGTCAAGGTCGACAAGACGGTCGATCAGGTGTCCAGCTGCGAAGGCTACGATGCGCTGCTGCTGCCCGGCGGCCAGATCAATCCCGACCTGCTGCGCGTGAACGACAAGGCCGTCGGCATCGTCAAGAAGTTCAACGACGCCGGAAAGCCGATTGCGGCCATCTGCCACGCCCCCTGGCTGCTGATCGAGGCAGGCATCCTCGAAGGTAAGACGGCGACCAGCTACAAGTCGATCCGCACCGACCTCAGGAATGCCGGCGCGAATGTGGTCGATCAGGAAGTCGCCAAGGACGGCAACCTCATCACCAGCCGCAATCCGGACGACATCCCCGCCTTCTCCAAGGCCCTGATCGAAGCGCTCGGCCAGACGGCCAAGAAGGACGCGATGGAAACCGCGTAACCCCCGGGCATGATATGCCACGTCGAACCCCGCCGGAGCGATCTGGCGGGGTTCTTTACATTCGGACGCCTCTCTGCCTTTGCCGCCGACCCGGCGAAATGCTCGCGGTTACGGCGCTGGGTACAGATCAACCCGGCGGTTCAGACCCGCCGCATGTCATAGCTTTCGGGCGGAATCTCGACTTCGAGCCCGTCCAGCCCGTCCTCCAGCGTGATCTGGCATGACAGGCGGCTGGTGCGGCGCACTCCTGCGGCAAGGTCGAGCATGTCCTCTTCCTCCTCGCTGGCTTCCCCCAACCGTTCGAACCAATCAGCGGCGACGATGACGTGACAGGTCGAGCAGGCCATTTGCCCCTCGCAGGTTCCCTCCAGCCGCATCCCGGCCCGCTGGGCGGCGCGCAGGAGGCTTTCCCCGGCCTCGCCTTCTGCTTCGATGGTCTCGCCTTCAGCCGTGATGAATTTGAGTCTCACAAGCCCTGCGCCTCTGCCGCGGCGTTGATCGAGCGGGCCGCGTGCTCGATCTCGTCCATCGTGGTGTAGCGCCCGAAGCCCAGTCGGATCGAGCTTTTCGCCTGCTTGTCGGACAGGCCGATGGCTTTCAGCACATGGCTCGGCCGGCCCGATCCGCTGGCGCAGGCGGATCCGGCGGAAAACATCACGTCGCGCACCTCGCTCATCAGCCGGTTCACGTCGAGCCCCTTGCGCCGGATGTTGAGGTTGCCGTGCCAGCGCGCCTCGGCGCTGCCGTTGAGGTCCCAGTCGCCGAACAGGTCCAGCGACCGGTGCCACAGTTTCTCGACATGTTCGGCGTCGCGTTCCATCCGCTCCTTCGCCTCTTTCGCCGCGGCGCCCATCCCCGCGATCAGGGCCGGGCTGAGCGTGCCCGAGCGCATGCCGAACTCCTGTCCGCCGCCGGTCTGCACCTCGGTGAGATCGAGGCCGTCGCGCACCCATAGCGCGCCGATGCCCTTCGGCCCGTGGAACTTGTGGGCGCTGATGGCAATCATGTCGGCGCCCGTCACCTCGATCCGGCCATAGGCCTGCACCGCGTCGCACAGGAACAGGGCGTTGGCCCCCTTGGCCTTGCGATGCCATTCCACCGTCGGCTGGATTGTGCCGATCTCGTTGTTGACCGCCATCACGCAGACGAGCCGCGTATCGTTCGGCAAGTCCTGCCGCGTGTTGCACTGCCCGTCCTGCGCGACGTTAAGTACATGCGTCTTGCCGACCGCATGTGCCGTATCGAGAACGGCAGCATGTTCGATGGCGGAGACCGAGACGGTGCCATCCGCCCCGCTGCCGCGAATGGCAAGGTTGATCGCCTCGGTCGCGCCGCCGGTGAAGACGACCCGGCCGCCTGAGGGAAACAGCGCGGCGACCTGTTCGCGCGCGATCTCGACCGCGGCCCTCGCCTGCCGGCCCATGCGGTGCGGACTTGCCGGATTGCCGAAGCCGGTGCCGCCCGGCCCGTCGAGCCAGCGCAGCATGGCATCGCGCGCCTCGGGCGCGAGCGGAGTGGTGGCCTGGTAGTCGAGATAGATCATGCGGACCGTCTAACCGCTCACCCCGCGCCTGTCGAAGGGTCGTTCCGATTTCCTTGGTGCGTGCCCAGAGAGAAAGACAGTGCTTCGACAGGCTGAGGACGAACGACTTATTTCGGTTCCGCCAAATCCAGCCACACTTCGCAGAACCGCTCGATTTCGGCGCGGGTCGTGTTCCAGCCCACGCTGACCCGAATTGTGTTCGCCGCGATCTCCGGCTCCACCTGCATGGCTTCGAGTACGCGACTGGTCTTCATCGTCCCGCTTGAGCATGCGCTGCCCTGGCTGACGGCAATGCCCGCCATGTCGAACCGCATGACCTGCGCGGTGGCGGACATGTTCGGCATGGCAATGGCCCGGATGTAGGGCGTGGGATCGGACAGACGGTCGGACAGCCAGGTGCCGCCGAGTTGGCGGCAATCCTGCGCCAGAACATCGAACGGTTCGAGGATTTCTGGAGCGACATAGGGATCGGCGCATGCCTCCAGCGCCGCCGCCATGCCCAGCGCGCCGGGCAGGTTTTCCGTCCCCCGCCGATACCCACGCTCTTGCCCGCCCGATGGCTTCAGCATGGCGTAGTCCTTCACGAGCAACGCGCCGATACCGATCGGACCACCGAATTTGTGGGCCGATATCATGGCCATATCGCAATCCGGCAGGGTCCATTTGCCCGCGCTTTGCGCGCAATCGACCAGCAGGATCCGGTTTTGCGCCCCTACGGTGTCGCGGATCGCCTCGATGTCCTGCCGGTTGCCGATTTCGGAATTGACGTACTGGACCGCAACCAACGGACGTTCGCGCGCAGCCGCCTCGACAAGGTTTTCCATGTCAAGCGCGCCATCGGCCATAACGAACAGGCGTTCCGCATCCTTAGCCGCCTGCACAACGCAATCATGCTCGACCGTACTGACCAACCGTGCCCCGGCCTCGGCATTATGCAGCGCCAATGCAGCCGCCTCGCTCGCGCCACTGGTGAAGATCAGCTCGCCATCCCAGCTCAGCGCCGCCTTGATGCGTTCGCGCGCATCTTCAAGCGCCGCCCGCGCCTTGCGCCCCTCGGCATGGGGCGAGCTGGGATTGGCCCACAGCGCGAAGCCTTCCTCCATCGCGCGGCGCGCTTCGGGGCGCAGCGGAGTGGTCGCGGCATGGTCGAGATAAATGCGGTCCGGAATGAGACGTGGCCTTAAACAATTGCGAAATACGCGCGTAACACTATATAGCCCGCGACCTTGCGCAAGGGGTGCTGCCCCGGCGCCGACCGACATTCTACCGACAGGATTGCTTCATGCCGACCGTGATCTTTCCCGGCCCCGAAGGCCGCCTCGAAGGCCGTTTCTCTCCCGCCCCGCGCCCGCGCGCGCCGGTGGCGATGATCCTTCACCCGCATCCCCAGGGCGGCGGCACGATGAACGAGCAGATCACGCAGAAGCTCTACAAGAATTTCGTCGATCGCGGCTTTGCGACCCTGCGCTTCAATTTTCGCGGCGTCGGCCGCAGCCAGGGCAGTTTCGACAATGGCGTCGGGGAATTGAGCGATGCGGCCAGCGCGCTCGACTGGGTGCAGCAGATCCATCCCGAAGCGCAGGTGACGTGGGTCGCCGGGGTCAGCTTCGGTTCGCTGATCGGCATGCAATTGCTGATGCGCCGTCCGGAAATTCGCGGGTTCCTCTCGATCGGCGCCCCGGCGAGCATGTATGACTTCAGCTTCCTCGCCCCCTGTCCGGCGAGCGGGATCTTCATTCACGGCGCGCAGGACACGGTGGTGCAGCCCAACGCGGTGCAGAAGCTGGTCGACAAGCTTCGCACGCAGAAGCACATCACCATCCACCACGAAGAAATCCCCCGCGCGAACCATTTCTTCGAGAACGAGCAGACCGAACTGATGGCCGCGGTCGACAACTATCTGAATTTCCGGCTCGATCCGGCCTGCCCGATCACCTGACGGGCGAGGATTTCGGATCATTTTACGGAGCGCGCAGGCCCGCGCGCTCCGTGAAACGCCCTGTGCGCACGACGAACTTGCGGGGCT
The DNA here is from genome assembly GCA_947501005.1 of uncultured Erythrobacter sp. GTDB lineage: Bacteria > Pseudomonadota > Alphaproteobacteria > Sphingomonadales > Sphingomonadaceae > Qipengyuania. The sequence continues at coordinate 1,762,198 of CANMTU010000001.1, forward strand.
CAGCGTAATGTTGTATCGTTATTGTTACAATATAACGTGAGAGGAGCCTGCCGTGTCCTATATCGATCAATCCAGCCGCCCTTCACCCGCCTCGATGGCCGCAGTCATTGGCATCCATGTCGGCATCGGGGGCCTGCTGATCGCCGGGCTGACGGTGAGCGGAGTGATTGCTGAGATAGACAAACCCCTGCCCGTCACCGAATTTCCGGTAACGCCGCCGCCGCCCCCTCCGCCGCCGCCGACCCCGGATACGACACCGCGTCAATCCGACCCGGTAACGCCGGCGACCAATCCCCCCGCCGCGCCCCGCCCGGACATCAACATCAACCCCCGGCCGACCGAGTTCAGCACCACCGAACTGATCCTGCCCCCGATCCCGAACGTGCAGCCCGGACCGATACGGCTCGATCCGCCGCCGCCCAGACCGCTGCCCTCGCCGCAGGAGACCGGCTTCGATCCGGTCGGCGCGAAGCCGCGCAACGATCCGGGTGCCTGGCTGCGCGACAGCGATTACAAGAGCAGTTGGGCGCGACGCGATCTTACCGGGGTGGCACGATTCCAGCTCGACATTTCGAAGACCGGCACGATCACCGGTTGCCGGGTGACCGGATCGACCGGCCATTCCGAACTCGACGATGCGACCTGCGTCCTCCTGCAGAAGCGCGCCCAGTTCGAACCCGCACGGGGCAAGCAGGGCGAACCGATCGCCGGCCGCTATGCCGGGGCGGTGCGCTGGGAACTGCCGAACTGAGCTATCGGGCGCCCCGTTCCAGCTTTCCGAGCGGGGCGTCGCCCGATCCGTCCGGCACCGTCCAGATGGCGACGTTGAGCAAGGCGATTGCTGCCAGCACGATCATCAGCAGGGCGTTCCGCCGGTTGCCGGTGCGGCGCCACAGCACCACCGCGCCGGTAATAAGGGCAAGCGCGGCAAGCACGCAGAGCGAGAGGACCAGCGGCAGCATCCCACCCTCCTACCCCCACCGCGAGCGCATGCAAGCGGAGGAACGGCGAGGGCCGCGTTCCGTTCTGTGATGAACGTACCCGGCCGTATGTCGCGCAAGGGTCCTTTCATGGAGCATCGCATGAGTATTTTCGGCAAGATCAAGGATGCCATTCTGGGCAAGCCGGCGCAGGCCCGGCCTGTCCCCGCCCCCTCTCCCGCCCCTTCGCCAAACGCGGCGCCCCCCGCCCGACCGGGAACGGCGCCGCAGACCGGCAATGCCTGGGCCAATGCCCCGGTCGTGGAGGAACGGGCGGTTCCCGTGGTCGATGTGCAGAACCACCTCGATACGATGCCGGGGGCCGATCGCCTCAACTGGCGCACCTCGATCGTCGACCTGATGAAGCTGATCGGGGTCGATTCCGATTACGAATCGCGCAAGGCCCTCGCCACGGAACTGGGGCGCCAGGAATATACCGGCAGCGCGGAGGATAATGTCTGGCTGCATCGCCGGGTAATGAACGAACTCGCCGCCAATGGCGGGAACGTCCCGGCGGACCTGCGCGACTGAATTGACTTGGCGTGACGGGGGCCGCACACCCCCGTGCATGACCGGTTTCCCAAGCGACATCACCCGCCGCCAGGCCCTTGCCGGGTTTGGCGGCGTTTCCGCCCTCGCCCTGTCGGGATGCGCGTTGACGTCCCGGCCGCAGGGCGTCGCCGCCGCGCAGTCGATCGGGGCGGACCGGCTGCTGGAAGTCGTCGCCTACAATCTGCTCGCCCACGAACCGGAACGGGCGACGAGCCTGGGCGTCGATACCGGCAACCACGCCTATCTGCGCACTCGCCTTGAAGACCAGCGGCCCGAGGCACAGCAGGCCTATGCCGCCACCCTGCGACAGGATCTGGAGCGGGTGCGTGCCTTCCCGCGCGAGGGGCTGGCGCCCGAAACCCTCACCAGCCTCGAAGTCGTCGAAAGCGCCTACACAACCGCGCTGGAAGGCTTCGCCCTGCCCTATGGTGACGTGGCGGTCGGCAGCTGGCGCAATGCGCCCTATGTCGTCATCCAGAATGTCGGCAGCTATCTCGACATGCCGCGCTTCATGGACTCGGTCCACCCGGTGAAGAGCGGCGAGGATGCCGATGCCTACCTCGCGCGGCTGGCCCAGTTTCCCGCGGTGATGGAAGGCGAACTGGTGCGGATGAAGGCCGCCCGGGCGATGGGCGTCGTCCCGCCCGACTTCCTGCTCGAGGCGGCGGACCGGCAGATGTCGCAAACCGTGCAGAGCGCGATGGACGGCACGCTGTTCACCGCCCAGTACCGTGATAACCTTGCGGCGGCGGGCATGCCGGCCGCCTATGCCAACGGCGTCGAGCGGCTGGTCAAGGGCCCGATCGCCGAAGCGCTCGAACGGCAGCTCGCCGAATTGCGGACCGAGCGGAGCCTGGCCAAGGGCGATGCCGGCATGTGGGCGCAGCCCGGCGGCGATGAATGGTACGCATGGGCGTTGAAGGCGAGTACGACCACCACGCTCAGCCCAGACGAGGTGCATGAACAGGGGCTCGACGAACTGGCTGCCCTGCACGGAAGGATGGACCCGATCCTGAAGGACATCGGCTACACAACCGGCACGGTGGGCGAGCGGATGCAGGCCTTGAGCGAGGACCCGCGCTACAAATTCGCCCCCGGCGACCCCGGCCGAGCCGAGATCATGGCCTTCATCAACGAGCGGATCGCGTGGATCACCGCGCAGATGCCACGTGCATTCAACACGCTGGTCGATCCCAATCTCGAGGTACGCCGCCTGCCGCTGGCCGAGGAACCCGGGGCGCCGGGCGCCTATGGCGGGGCGGGCAGCAAGGACGGTTCGATCCCGGGGCGCATGTGGATCAATCTGCGCACGACCGACCTGCACCGCAAATACGATCTGGCCGACCTCACCTATCACGAGACGATCCCCGGCCATGTGTGGGAAGGCGAATTTTCCAACCGTCTGCCGCTGATCCGCTCGATCCTTGCTTTCAACGCCTTCAGCGAAGGCTGGGCGCTCTACGCCGAACAGATCGCCGACGAGTTGGGCGCGTATGACGATTTCAAGGTCGGGCGGCTCGGCTATCTGCAGAGCCTCGCCTTCCGGGCGTGCCGCATGGTGGTCGACACCGGACTGCACCACAAGCGCTGGACGCGCGAGCAGGCACGGCAGTTCTTCGTCGAACGCAACGGCTCGAAATATGACGAGGTCGTCTCCGAGGTGGACCGGTATTGTAGCTGGCCGGGCCAGGCCTGCGGCTACAAGGTCGGACACAGCGAAATCCTGCGCCAGCGCGAAATCGCGCAAGCCCAACTCGGCGATGCCTATGCGTTCAAGGCGTTCAACGACGCGGTCGTGCTGGGCGGCAACGCCCCGCTCGACGTGATGGGGCGAAACGTGGCGCGTCACGTCGCCGACGTTCAAGCATAGGACGCGGCAAAAATATCGTTTTGCCTAAAGTCTTTGAGGTATAACCTGCCCCCTGGAGATTTGGGGGAATCGAACCATGAATATTCGCTTGGCGCTGTGTGCGGCGTTTCTCGGCCTCGCGGCGCCCGCGCAAGCGGATTGGTACGAGGCGTCGAGCGAACATTTCGTCATCTACGCGGATGACGGCGAGAAGGATATCCGCGAGTTCGCGACCAATCTGGAACGCTACCATTCGGCGATGGAATTCATCACCGGCCGGCAGTCGGAAACGCCCAGCCCGTCGAACCGGCTGACGATCTTCGCGGTCGGCAATTCAAATACCATGCGCAAGCTTTCGGGCGACAGCATGGTTGCCGGCTTCTACGTTCCGCGCGCCGGCGCCGCGCGCGCCTTCGTGCAGAATATCCGCAATCGCAGCGGCAGCTATCCCGACTTCTCGGTCGTCGTGCTGCTGCACGAATATGCGCATCACTACATGATGTCGACGACGCCCTATGCGATGCCGCGCTGGCTTTCGGAAGGAGGGGCGGAGTTCTTCGCCTCGACCTCGTTCGAAAGTGACGGATCGGTCAAGATCGGCCGGCCGGCACAGCACCGCGCGGGGGATTTGGCCTATGCGGAACGAGTGAAGCTCGATGCCCTTCTCGACGCCGATATCTACGAGAAGACGCGCGGGCGCCAATACGACCAGTTCTACGCCCGCAGCTGGCTGCTCTATCATTATCTGGCCTTCGAGGAGAGCCGCAAGGGGCAGCTGCAGGATTACCTTGTCCGCGTGGCGAAGGGGGAGAAATCCATTCAGGCTGCGGAAGCGGCCTTCGGCAAGCTCGACGATCTGCAGCGCGATCTCGATCGCTATCTGCGCCAGCGCCGGATGATGACGTTCCTGCTGCCGCCCGACAGGATCAAGGTAAGCCGGATCGATCTGCGGCGGCTGCCGGAAGGCGAGGCGAAGATGATGGACCTGCGGATCGTGTCGCAGCGCGGCGTCGGCCGGGAAGAGGCGCTGGAACTGGTGACCGATGCCCGCGCGATCGCGAGCAAATACCCGGACGATCCCGGCGTTCTGATTGCGCTCGCCGAAGCGGAATTCGATGCCGGCTACAGCGATGCCGCCATCGCCGCCGCCGACCGGGCGCTGGCGCTCGATCCCCGCCAGGTGAACGCCTATGTGCAAAAGGGATACGCGCTGTTTCGGAAAGCCGAGGAAAGCGGCGAGAAAGGCGCCTTCAACGCCGCAATCGCGCCGTTCACGGCATTGAACAAGATCGAGAACGACCACCCACTGCCGCTCATCTACTACTACCGGAAATTTATCGAGGAGGGAGCGGAACCGACCGAAAACGCGCGTCACGCGCTCGAGCGGGCATCGCAGATCGCGCCGTTCGATCAACCGCTGGCGCTCAACGCAGCGCTGATGCTGGCGGGCGAGGGGAAGATCGCGCTTGCCCGGTCGAAGCTGCATCCGTTGACTTCGAACCCTCATGGGGGGACGCTGTCGGAAGTGGCGGCGAAATATCATGCGGCGCTGGAAGCGGTCGAAGAGGGTACCCTGTGGCAGCCGAACGCGGAGGATGTCGGCAAGGCGCAGATCATCGAGGCGAGGGATCCTGCCGCGACGGATTGAGCGGCAGTTGGCGTTCTATCGCGCTGACGATGGTGCTTGGGGCACTGCTGACCGGTGACGCTCTTCTCCAGCCGTCGAGTTTTGTGCGCTGTTCCTCGGCGGCTGGGCTTTGCTGTTGCAGGTATACTTCACGACCGCAGTGACAGGCATGGGCAGCATCTTGGAGGTCGATTCATAAAACCGGGGAACGCACGCAACGGTGACCGTTCGCGTGAGATTGTGCTTGAGCGAGGCAGGGATCAGCAAAATGCTTCCGTCAATTTTTGTAACCGCCGCCCCGGCTGACATAGTGGTGTAAGAAGATTTCGCCGGGAAAGTCGTTACGCGGCGGCTCGGCCGACATTCCGTTGTCCAGAGATCTCTTTGCGAATGTCGTGCCCGGCGCCCCGGGTGCAGTTGCCGGCACAGCGCGCTGTAGTTCGAGACGGCGCCATGCCCGCTTTCGCCGCTGAAGCGTGCGCCGCGCATAGTCTGCAAGGTTTTGGCGAGGCTTAGACCCAAAGAGACATGACGTGAGCGACGCTCCAATGACCTAACACTGCAGTTCAGTGACGAACGCGGGCACGAGCCCAGTAACTTCCCTCTACCCGCACGCGCGGGCGCGCTTTTCCGCCCCACTCGTCATCAAGCCGATCGATCCGTTCTGAATCAAACGTTCCAAAAGGTCGCCCCACACGATCTCTTGCTACTTGCGCATCGCATCCATGAAACTAGGCTCGAACAAGTGAAACCCCCGGTCCGGTTGCCCGGCCGGGGGTTCTCCTCTCCAACTCGAACGTGCCCGCGGGCGCGATTTCGGTCAGGCGGCTTCGGGAGCCGCGTTGCGCACGCCTTCGTCCACGTGGGGCGCGAAGGGTTCGAAATTGTCAATGAAGAGCTTCACCAGCTTCTTCGCCGTCGCGTCGTATTCGTCCTTGTCGCTCCAGGTGGAACGCGGATCGAGAATGCCGCTATCCACGCCCTCGACCGCGACCGGCACATCGAAGCCGAAATGCGGATCCTTGCGGAACTCGGCCTCGTTGAGCGACCCGTCGAGCGCCGCGTTTAGCAAAGCGCGAGTCGCCTTGATCGGCATCCGGTTGCCGACCCCGTATTTGCCGCCCGTCCAGCCGGTGTTGACCAGCCAGCACTGCGCCCCGCCCTCGGCAATGCGCTTCTTCAGCAGATTGCCGTAGACGCTGGGGTGACGCGGCATGAACGGTGCGCCGAAACAGGTGCTGAACGTCGCCTGCGGTTCGGTCACGCCGATCTCGGTGCCGGCGACCTTGGCGGTGTAGCCCGACAGGAAGTGATACATCGCCTGATCGGGCGTCAGCCGCGCGATCGGAGGCAGCACGCCAAAGGCATCGGCCGTCAACATGATCACGGTCGAAGGCGGCGGGCCGAGGTTCTCGTCCGACGTGTTCGGAATCGAGCTCAGCGGATAGGCACCGCGCGTGTTTTCCGCGAGGCGGTTGTCGTTGAGATCGATCTCGCCCGCGTCGTTCATCACGACGTTTTCGAGGATCGTCCCTTCCATCTTCGTCGTCGCGAAGATCTCGGGCTCGGCCTCGGGATCGAGGCGGATCATCTTGGCATAGCAGCCGCCTTCGAAATTGAAGACCGCGGTATCGGACCAGCCATGCTCGTCATCGCCGATCAGCGTGCGGCTGGCATCGGCAGACAGCGTCGTCTTGCCGGTGCCGGACAGGCCGAAGAACACCGCGCTCTTGCCGTCCGACCCGATATTGGCGGAGCAATGCATCGGCATGACCCCCTGGGCCGGCAGCAGGTAGTTGAGAATGCCGAACACGCTTTTCTTCATCTCGCCGGCATAGCGGGTGCCGCCGATCAGGATCAGCTTTTCCGAAAGGTTGACCGCGATGACCGTTTCGCCGCGCGTACCATGGCGTTCCGGATCGGCCCGGAAGCTCGGCAGGTCGATGATCGTGTATTCGGGCACGAAGCCTTCGAGTTCGGCCTCGGTCGGGCGGACCAGCAGGGTGCGGATGAACTGGTTGTGCCACGCGAATTCGTTGATCACGCGCACGTTGACGCGGTATTCCGGTTGCGACCCGCCGAACAGGTCCGCGACGTACAGATCGTTCTGGTCCTTCACCGCGGCAAGGAAATCCTCCTTTAGGGCGGCGAAATGCTCGGGCGACATCGAGGCGTTGTTGTCCCACCACACGGTGTCTTCCGTTTCCGCGTCGCGCACGATGAACTTGTCCTTCGCGCTGCGCCCGGTGTGCTGGCCGGTTTCGACCACCAGCGGACCGTCTTTTGCGAGCCGGCCTTCCCCGTTCCGCACCGCGGCTTCGGTCAGTTCCTGGGACGAGAGATTCGCATGAATCGTGGCACGGCTATCCATGCCCTGATCGGCAAGGGAGTGGGAAAGGGGGGTCAATTGCGTTCTCCCGAACGAAAAGGGTTCGTAAACATAATGGGTTCATCAAGCGCATACGAATGCGCGCTTTATTCCGCTCGCATACCCTCGCCAAGATCGGTCGTCAAACACCTGCGGCATAATCGTGTCCAGAACGGGACAGCGCGAATTGTCTTGCCGCGACAAAGCGGTTATTCGCGCGAGGGATGGAGCAACACCCCGCCCCCGAAACCGCCGCGCGCAGCGATCGCACGGTCATCGCCCTGGTCGACGACGACCGCAATATCCTCACCACGGTCTCGATCGCCCTGCAGGCCGAGGGGTTCGCCACCCGCGTCTATTCCGATGGCGAGGCGGCCCTGTCGGCCCTGCTGCAGAACCCGCCGGATCTCGCGATCTTCGACATCAAGATGCCCAAGATGGACGGGATGGAATTGCTGCGCCGGTTCCGCGAACATTCGCCGCTGCCGGTCATCTTCCTCACCAGCAAGGACGAGGAGGAGGACGAGGAAGCCGGGTTCGAGATGGGCGCGGACGATTACATCGCCAAACCTTTCAGCCTGCGCCTGTTGCTCGCCCGCATCCGCGCGATCCTGCGCCGGGGCGAGGCGCGCAAGCCTCATCCGCACGATACGCTCACCCTCGACGAGCCGGTCGGCGAAATCATCGAGCGCGGGCGGTTGACAATGGATCCCGCGCGCCACCACGTGACCTGGGACGGGCGCATCGTATCGCTGACGGTCACCGAATTCCTCCTGCTCGAGGCGCTGGCGGCCCATCCAGGCGTCATCAAGAGCCGCAATCAGTTGATGGACGCCGCCTATCCCGACGACGTGTTCGTCGACGATCGCACGGTCGACAGCCATATCAAGCGGATGCGGCGCAAGTTCCGCACCGTGGATCACGACTTCTCCGCCATCGAGACCCTCTACGGAGCCGGCTACAGTTTCACCGATGGCTGAACCGGGATCCGCCCCGCGCGTGGACCGAGGGCTGGACAAATGGCGGCCGAGCCTGTCCCTCACCGGGCGTATCCTGCTCGTCAATGTCCTGCCGCTGGTGCTGCTGGGCGGCGGGGTCCTTTATCTCGACAGCTATCGCAAGCAATTGCTGGACGAGCGGTTCAAGCTGGCCCTGGTCGAGGCGCAGATCACGGCCGAGGCGCTGGCCGGGGCGACGAAGCAGCGGCAGGAAGCGCTGCTGATCCAGATCGGCAAGGAGCAGCGGCTGCGCTTGCGGGTCTATGCCGCCGACGGCGCGTTGAAAGCCGACAGTTTCGCCCTCGCCGCCCCCAGCTTCGGCCTGCCGGACCCTGCGGATGTCGACCAGTCGGCCTTCGCCCTCCAGCTCGACCGCCTGTTCGACCGGGTGGTCGATGCCCCGGCCCTGCCCGATTACGTCGAACCGGCGAGCGACGATGTCGCGGACTGGCCCGAACTGACCCGTGCGCGCGAGGAAAGCCTGACCCAGATCGTGCTGCGCGACGCGCCCGACGGCACGCATGTGATCAACGCGGCGGCGCCGGTCGGCCTCGACGGGGAGACGCTGTTGCTGACCCGCAATCCGGTCGACATTACGGCGCGGGTGCGCGAAGTGCGGACCACGGTCGCGCTGATCGCGTTCCTGTTCCTGATCGTCTCCACCCTTCTCTCCCTGTTCCTCGCGCGCACGATCGTGCGACCATTGCGCGAACTGGTCGCCGCCACCCAGCGCGTGCGTCAGGGGCGCGACCGGCGGGTCCAGGTGCCGCGCCTGCCTGACCGGCGGGACGAGATCGGCCTGCTGGCGCGGGCGGTTTCCGACATGACCGCCGCCCTGCGCCACCGGATCGACGCGGTCGAAAGCTTCGCCGCCGATGTCGCGCACGAGATCAAGAATCCGCTCGCCTCGCTGCGCAGCGCGACGGAATCGCTCGGCAAGGTCGACGATCCGGAACTGCGCAACCAACTGCTCGACATCGCGGTGCACGATGTCCGCCGGATCGACCGGCTGGTGACCGAGATTTCCGACGCCAGCCGGATCGACGCGGAGATTTCCCGCACCGAATTCGAGCGGCTCGATCTGGCTTCCCTCGTGCACAACGTGATCCTCAGCCGCCGCGAACGGGGTGCGGATGCCGGGCGCACCGTCGAACTCTCCATCGAGAACGGCGGACCATGGCTGGTCATGGGCGTGGGAATGCGACTGGAACGCGTGTTGCAGAACCTTCTCGACAATGCCGTGTCCTTTTCGCCCGCGGGCGGCCGGATCGACGTCGCCCTGCGGCGCCGCGCCGGGCGGATCGCCCTGTCCGTATGCGACGAGGGGCCGGGCATACCGATCGAAAAGCGCGAGAAAGTCTTCCTGCGCTTCCACTCCGATCGGCCGGAGGGCGAGGATTTCGGCAACCATTCCGGACTGGGGCTGGCCATCGGCCGCACCATTGCCGAAGCGCATGAGGGGACGCTCACCGCCCATGCGCGCAGCGATGGCGGGCCGGGGGCCTGCCTGTCGCTCAACCTTCCGGCGATAGCGGCATGAGCGGCCTTCATCCCAACCTCACCGGCGTCAGCATCGGCGGGCGCGGCTTGCTGATTGAAGGCGCCCCGGGCAGCGGGAAGACCTCGCTCGCCCTTGCCCTGATCGATCGCGGCGCGACCCTGATCGGCGATGACGGCATGAGGCTGGCGGTCGAAGGCACGGCGCTCGTCGCCCATCCGGCCGAGGCCACGCGCGGGCTGATCGAAATCCGCAATCTTGGCATCGCCAAACTGCCATGCACCAGCGCGCCAGTCGCCCTGCTGCTGTCGCTGACCGCCGACGCGCCGCGCTTCATCGACCGAGCATCCGAGCGCGAACTTGCCGGAAAGGCCATTCCCGCGCTGGCTTTCGCTGCCTGCGACGCGGTGCAGGCCATTCGCGCGGAACATGCCTTGCGAATGTATGGCTTGCCGTCCGGCCCTCCTTTTGCGACCTTGCGCGGCGATATCGCATGACGGCCACCGCCCCGCCCCCCGCCCGGCAGATCCTGCTGATGGTCACCGGACTGTCCGGCGCCGGCAAGTCGACCGCCCTCCAGGTGCTCGACGATCTGGGCTGGGAGACGATCGACAATTTCCCGGTTCGCCTGCTTTCCGGCCTGGTCGCGGGGGGCGACGATACGCGGCTCGCCATCGGCTTCGATGCCCGGACTCGCGGCTTCTCGGCCGAGGCGGTCATCGCCCTGTGCGAGGATTTCGCAGCCGGCGGGGTCGACATCGCGACCCTGTTTCTCGACGCCGCGAGCGCGGAAATCGAACGCCGCTACAACGAAACGCGGCGGCCCCATCCCATGGCCCGCGGACGGCCGATCGCGGACGGTATCGCGGCGGATCGCGAATTGCTGATGCCGCTGCGCCGCTGGGCCGATACGGTGATCGACACGACCAACCTCTCGGTCAGCGAATTGCAGCGCGCCATGCGCGAGCGGTTCGCCGCGCCGACGGATGACAGCCTGACCGTCACCATCACCAGTTTCGGTTTTTCGCGCGGCATGCCGCCGCTGGCCGACCTGGTGTTCGATATGCGCTTTCTCGACAATCCCCACTGGATCCCGGCCTTGCGCGAACAGACCGGGCTGGACAGTCCGGTTGCCGACCATATCGAGGGCGATCCCGCCTTCGGCCCGGCCTTTTCCCGCATCGCCGACCTGCTGCTCGACCTGCTTCCGCGCTACCGCGCTCAGGGCCGCAGCTATCTCAACATCGCCTTCGGTTGTACCGGAGGGAGACACCGGTCGGTCTACAGCGCGGTGCGCGCCGGGCAGGTCTTGCGCGAGGCGGGATTTTCGCTCACGATACGACATAGAAACCTGGGAAGCCGGCCCGCCGATCCGCTCGAGCGCCGTTGATTCCCGTCATGACCACGGTTAACGACCGGGCGCCGCAAGGGCGGGCTATGCAGGACGATATTCACCCATGATCGGCATGATCCTTGTCACGCACGGCAAGCTGGCGGAAACCTTCATCGACGCGATGGAGCATGTCGTTGGCCCGCAAGATGCCGTCGCGACCATCTGCATCGGCCCGAACGACGACATGGAACGGCGCCGCAAGGATATCGCCGATTCCATCGCCGAGGTCGATACCGGCGAAGGGGCGATCATCCTCACCGATCTGTTCGGCGGTACGCCGTCCAACCTTGCGATCTCCCTGCTGGATGCCGGGCGGATCGAGGTGATCGCGGGAATCAACCTGCCGATGCTGATCCGCCTGGCGGGCGCGCGCAAGACCATGAACGTCACCGATGCCGTGAACGCCGCGCAAATCGCCGGGCGCAACTACATTACCGTTGCCAGCGAATTTCTCGGCCAGGATCTCGAAGCCGCGCGGTCAGGCGCATGAGCGCGCTGCGGCGCACGCTGACGGTCGTCAACCAGCGCGGGCTGCATGCGCGAGCCAGCGCGAAGTTCGTCGGCGTGGTCGCACAGCTTCCCCCGGGCTGCGCGGTGCGCGTCGCCAAGGACGGGAACGAGGCGGCCGGCGGCTCGATCCTCGGGCTGATGATGCTGGGCGCGGCCAAGGGCGATACGATCGAACTGATCGTGGAAGGCGCCGATGACGAGGCGGTGATGGCCGAACTCGCCGCGATGATCGAAGGCGGCTTCGGCGAACCGTGACGGGGCACGGCCAGGCGTGAGGATCCGCCGTTCGATCACCGGGTTTTCCAACCCCACCGTCAAGGCCCTGCGCCAGTTGCGCGACAAGAAGCACCGCCGCCGCGAAGGCCGCTTCCTGGCCGAGGGGCTGCGCCTGCTGACCGATGCACGCGAATGCGGCCATGTGCCGCAAACGCTCGTCCTGTCCGACCGGCGCGATCCCCACCCTTTGCTTGATGCCCTGGAAACGGCGGTGGCAGAAGGTGGAGGCGAGATTATCGAGACCACGCCCGATATCCTGTCCAAGATCACCGGAAAGGACAATCCGCAGGCGGTCGCCGGGGTGTTCGAGGAGTTCGACACCGCGCTTGGCACGCTGGACCGGATGCGCGGCGATATCTGGCTCGTCGCGCAGGCGCTGCGCGATCCCGGCAACCTTGGCACGATGCTGCGCACCGCCGATGCCGTGGGGGCCGGCGGCGTGATCCTGATCGACGACTGTGCCGACCCGTTCTCGGTCGAGGCGGTGCGCGCCAGCATGGGCGCGGTGTTCACCGTGCCGATCGGTCAGGCGGAGTGGGACGCGTTCCTGCCATGGCTGCGCACAGGGCCAGGGCAATTGGTTGCCGCGTCGCTGCGGGACGCGGTGCCGTATCGCGGGGCAGGTTATGCCGCGCCGTGCTTCGTGCTGGTCGGCAACGAATCCCAAGGGCTACCGCAGGATTATGAGGATGCCTGCGACCTGCGCGTCACCATGCCGATGCTGGGCCGGGCAGACAGTCTCAACGCGGCCGTCGCCGCGGCGGTGCTGGCGTACGAGGTGCTCGCCGCGCAGACCGCCGGGTAGGACGGATCAGGCGTAGGCGACCCGGACGGTGCGGCGCCGCGAGGCGCGCATGGCCCCGCCCACCGCGCCGAAGCCGAGGATCAGGAAGGCCCAGGTCGCCGGTTCCGGTATCGCCCCACCCATCCGGTCGACAGCGATGGTGTAGCCCGCCCCGTTGTCGGAGAAGAATTCAATGGTGCCGCCGGTCAGCCGGAACTGCGTGTAGGTGACGAACTCGCCATCCTCGCCGTAGAACGGGGCCGGCACCGCGAAGGTGAAGGCGGCGCTGGTGAGCGGACCGGCATCGGTGACGAAGGGATAGGCAACCACATCGTTGCCCCCGATCGAGGTCGACAGATCGTCAGGATAGAACTGGTCGAAGATTTCGAGAAGCTCGACCGAGAGATACAATTCCTCGACCGGCGCGGTGAAGTTCACGGTTACCCGGTAATTGCCAGGCGCGGTCACGTCGAGGCCGAAACTGTCGGCATACGGGCCGGCATCGCCTTCGCCGATGATCGTCGCCGCCTGTGCAGGCACCGCGATGAAAGCCAGAACGACGGACAGTAATTTCCACAAGCGCATAACAGCCTCCAACCCCGAGTCGGCCTAGAATACGATGGGGTTATGGTTAACGTCCAGGCAATTAAGGGTTCGACAAGCGCAACTCGCATACCGTGTGGTGCCTTTGCGACACAATCAGTCGCCGGACATGAACCCCGCGATCCGCCATTCGCCGCCGTTCTGGCCTACGAACAGGCGATAATCCACCAGACTGCGCAGCTTGCCGGAATCGATATAGCCCTCCTCGCCGGCCCGGGTGCGAACCCGGACCGCGCCGCCGCGCGGCGGCCCGTCGAGCAGCGTCACCGTGTCCCACGAAACGCGGCTGACCACGGGGCTTTCGGGATCGGGACCGGAGCGCAGGGCGACCGCGCTATCGGTGACCATCATGGCGGCGAAGGGATCTGCGACCTGCAGATCCTGCGCGAAATACCACGGCAGGACCATGGTGCCGCCCTCCTCCATCGCGCAGCCAAGGGCGAGGACGCGTTCGAGTTGCGCCCACAATTCGCTATCGGGTGCTTCCAGCCGTTCGCGAAACGTGGTCAAACCGCCGCCGCCACCGAAATCGAGGCGCACGCCCGCGCCCGTCAGTGCCAGCAATTCGTCGGCCTTGCGGTCGCGGATCGCCTGTTCCAGCGCGACGAAAAACGGCTTGGCGCCCGGCGCGTCGATGCATTCGTTGCGCGGCGCGAAACGGCCCTGGGGCGGGGTTTCGGGCTGTTCCGGCTCGGCGGGAAAGACGGCGATATCCGCCGCGCTGTCGGACGCATCCGACCCGCCGCAGGCGCCGAGCACAAGGATCGCGATCGCCATAAGCGGATAGCGCATGAATGTCCTCCCCGAAGTCAGCGCGATTTATCATCCCGAACCGCCGCAAGCTGCGGCTGTTCCGCGACGTCGTCGTTATTGTAGCGCGGGCTGGCTTCGACCTTTGGCACCTCGTCGATCTCGCGCTTGCCGATCTCGATGCCCTTTTCCTGCAAGCGGCGCCCGGCCGACAGCACGTTGCGCTCGAAACTGCCGACGAACTTGTTGTAATTGTTGACCGCCGTTTCCAGCCCGCCGCCGACACGCTTCATATGCTCTGCCGCGACGGCGAGCCGGTCGTACAGCTCCGCCCCGGCCTTGCCGATCGCCATGGCCTCGTTGGCGATGGTATCCTGCCGCCACACCTGCGCCACCGTGCGCGCAATGGCGACGAGGTTGGTCGGTGTCGCCAGCAGCACCTTGTTGCGGAAGGCAAAATCCCACAATTCCGGATCGTGTTCGAGCGCGGCGGCGACGAAATGTTCACCTGGCACGAACATCACCACGTAATCGGGCGCATCGTCGAACTGGCTCTGATAGGATTTGGAGCCGAGCGTCTGCACATGGTTGCGCATCGACTTCGCATGGGCGTCAAGGTGGCGGATGCGCTCGTCGTCATGGTCGGCCTCGAACGCGGCCTGATAGGCGTTGAGCGAGACCTTGGCGTCGATCACCAGCTTCTTCTGCCCCGGCACATTGACGATGGCATCGGGCCTGAGGCGTCCGCCCTCCGTCTCCACCGAATGTTCGAGAATGAAGTCGGTATGTTCCGACAATCCGCATTGTTCGAGCACGTTCTGCAATGCCCGCTCGCCCCAGCGGCCGCGCGCCTTGGGTGCGTTGGTGAGGCTGTTGCCGAGCCGCTGCGCCTCGCGCCGGACCTCTTCCTGCCCGCGCTGCATCTCCACGATCTGCTGATGCAGCCGGCCGAAGGCGTCGGTGCGTTTTTCCTCGAGGTCGGCGACCTGCCGTTCGTATTTCGCTAGCCGCTCTCCCACGGGGTCGAGCAGGGCCTTGAGCTTGGCTTCCGAGGTCTTCTCCGAATGGCCCAGCCGCTCGTTCGCGCGTTCCAGAAAAGCCTCCTGCGCCCTGGTCAGCACGGCCGAGCCGGTGTTCTGGAATTCCTTGAGCAATTCCTCGCGCGCCTCGACCAGCAAGCGCTTCTGCTCGTCGAAATTGGCGGTCTTTTCTTTCAGCGTGGCGAGTTCGGAGGACAGGGCGCCGTGCCGCCCGCGCAGATCCTCCATCGCCTGCTCGTGCCCGGCGCGGGTTTCGTCCAGCAGCCGTTCGTGCCCGGCCCGCGTTTCGCGCAATTCGCGGTCGAGGGCGTCGGCACGTTCCGCCCGGACGGTCGCATTCTCCAGATCGACGATGGCGCGGCGAAACTTCTCGTCCAGCGCCCGCGCCTCGCCATCGCGTTCCGCATGGCGGGCCTTCCAGTCCGCCACCGGGCCGGAGCCCGACTTGTGCCCGAAAAACCACCCCAGGCCGAGACCAAGGACGAGTGCGACGATGATGAAAATAGCGGATTCCATCCCGCCACACTATGCGGAACGGAGAGGGAACGCCAGAGGCGTGTTCCTACAATCCCCGGTTAAGCCATTTCGCGCGTCTTGCGCAGCTTTTTCAACGCCATGTTCCGCTTGAGGCGCGACAGATGGTCGATGAACAGGATGCCTTCGAGATGGTCCATCTCGTGCTGGATGCAGGTGGACATCAGGCCGTCCAGTTCTTCCTCGTGGACCTCGCCTTCAAGATCCTGATAGCGCACGCGGCAAGTCGCCGGCCGGTCGACATCGGCATAGATGTCGGGCACCGAAAGGCAGCCTTCCTGATAGACGGCCAGTTCCTCTGCCGGGTCGAGGATTTCGGGGTTCACGAACACCCGCGGTTCGCGCCGCGTGGGCTGATGGGTATGTTCGTGCCCGCCGTGATTGCAGACTTCCGGTTCGGCATCCGGATCGTCGGGCTGAAGATCGATGACGAGGACGCGTTTCGGCACCCCGACCTGGATCGCGGCGAGGCCGATGCCGGGCGCATCGTACATCGTCTCGAACATGTCGGAGACGAGCGTCTTCAACTCGTCGTCGAATTCAGTGACGGGTTCGGATACGGTCTTGAGCCGGGGGTCCGGCACTTCCAGGATTTCGCGGATAGCCATAGCGTCCAGATAATTCGCCCGCACCGGAATTACAACGCTTTCGCGAGGGGCCCGGCCGACCCCTATGTCGCAAACAAACGTTGCATTTGCCGGGCAAGTGCCCTTCGCGGATACACGCTACGCTAGTGGGGACATTCGATCTTGCAGACCTCCGATACCCCCAGGCTCGACACGCGCACCATCTGGGTGATTGCCCTGCCCGCGATGGTCACCAACGTCGCCACCGCGCTGATCGGGCTAGGCGACATGTGGATCGTCGGGCGGTTGAACGATGCGCCGACGCAAGGGGCGGTCGATATCGGGGCGCGCCTGTTCGCGGTGCTGTTCACAGTGATGAATTTCCTCAAGACCGGGACCACCGGGCTGGTCGCGCAGGCGGGCGTGCGGCAGGGTGAGGCGGAGCAGGTGACCGTGCTGCTGCGCGGGCTGCTGGTGGGGCTGGCCATCGCCGCGCTGCTGCTGATCGCGAAACCGGTGCTGCTGCCGCTCCTGCTCGATCTGTTGGGGGCGCAGAACCGCGTGCTGGGCGCGGCGACGACCTATGCCGAGATCCGGTACTGGAGCGCGCCGGCGGTAATGGCCAATTTCGCGGCGATCGGCTTCCTGGTCGGGCAGCGGCGGATGAAGACGGTGCTGGCCGTCGAGATCGCCTACAATCTCATCAACGTCGCGCTGGGCCTGTGGTTCGTGCTCGGCCTCGATCTGGGTATCGCAGGCATCGGCTGGTCGAGCTTCATTGCCGAATGCGCGAAGCTCGCCGCAATCGCCGCGCTGCTGTTCGCCGGGACCGAGGGGCGCGAACTGGTCCGCCGGGTGCGGGCGGGCGGGGTCGCGCGGTGGGGCGCCCTGCGCCCCTTCCTCAGCGTCAACCGCGACCTGTTCCTGCGCACGGTCGTGCTGACGCTGGCGCTGGCGGGCCTTACCCGGCTGTCGGCAGAGCGCGGGCCGGTGGTGCTGGCGGCGAACGGGATCATCTACCAGCTGTTCGTGTTCTCCGCCCTGCTGCTCGACGGGTTCGAGAATGCCGCCCAGGTCCTCAATGGCGAGCGGCGCGGTGCGGACGACAGGGCAGGCTTTGCCGCCTATATCCGCGCGATCCTGCTGCGCAGCATGGCGGCGGCAGCAATCGTGGCGGCGGTCTTCGCGCTATTCGCCGATCCGATTCTCGCCAGCTTCGCCGCCACGAAAGAAGTCGCCCGGGTCGCCCAGTCGCTGGCGATCTGGCTGGTCATCATTCCGTTCGCCGGGGCGGCGGGGTTCGTCCTCGACGGCGTGTTCGTCGGCGCGAGCTGGACCCGGGCGCTGCTGGTGACGATGGTTGGCGCCACAGCAGTCTATCTCGCCGCGCTATGGCTCAGCTGGCCGCTGGGCAGCCAGGGGTTGTGGCTGTCCTTCGTACTGTTCCTCGTTGCCCGGGCGGGCTTCCAGCTGGCGATGCTGCCGCGCCTTCTCAGGCGCGATTTCTAGGCGGCTTACTCTGACGCCGGCGCGGGCGCAGGCAAGGTGATCGGGCCTGCCCGATTGGCGAGGATGTTCACCACCGCCGTATAGACCGCGACGTTCTGGCGCAGCTGGGCGGGATCGATCTTGTCGAGCGTATCGTCCGGCGTGTGGTGCAGCTCGAAATAGCGGGTGCCGTCCTGCTGCAGATCGACCAGCGCGGCGTTCTGCTCGCGCACGACGTCGAGGTCCGCCCCGCCGGTCGCCATCTCGCCGCCCGGCGCCACGCCGAGGGTCGCCAGGGCATTCGCCAGTTCGCGATAGAGCGCGGGGTCGGTCCGGGTGAAACTGGTGTCGAGCCGCCAGATCCGGTCGGCGCCGAAATCGCTTTCGATGCCGGCATAGATCGGCTCGCCCCGGTGCGCGGCGGCATAGGCGCGGCCGCCCCAGACGCCGGTTTCCTCGGCGCCCGCGAACAGCACGCGAATGGTGCGCAGCGGCTGGCCGATCGCGGCGACATGCTTCGCCGCGGCGGCTACGATGCCGCAGCCCGCCCCGTCGTCGATCGCGCCGGTGCCGAGATCCCAGCTGTCGAGATGACAGGCGAGCAGCACCGGCGGGAGCGAGGGATCGCGCCCGACGATTTCGCCGACGACATTGCCGCTCTTCGTGGTGCCCAGATCGCGCGGCGTCAGGACCAGCTTCATGCGAATGGGAGTATCGCCGGTGCGGGCGAACATGCGCTCTAGATTATCCGCATCGGGGTTCGACAGCGCGCCCGCCGGCGTCGGCGTCTGCCCTTCGGCGAAGGTGGTGCCCCCGGTATGCGGCGTGCGGTGGTTCTCGGTCCCGATGGAGCGGATGACGGTGGCGACCGCGCCCTTGCTGGCGGCAAGCCCCGGCCCGGTCCAGCGAGCGGGTCCGGCGAAGCCGTAGCCCGAACCGTCCTGCGTCGGGCGCATGTCGTGGCTGATGAAGGCGATCTTGCCCTTCAGGCTGCCCGGCGCGGCAGCGGCCAGATCGGCATAGGTCGGGAAATAGACGACCTCCGCTTCCAGCCCCTTCGCCCCCGTCGAGGCGCTGTTGCCGAGTGCCACGATCCGCATCGGCTGGGCATAGGGCGCTGTGACATAGGCTTCTTCCGTGCCGCGCACCCAGGTCTGCATGTCGTACGCTTCGTCCGCGACATTGGCGAAGCCGTTGGCGGTGAGCCAGCGCATCGCCCATTCGCGCCCCCGCGCCTCGGCCGGCGTTCCCGCCTGCCGCGGGCCGACTTCGGTGGTGATGCCTTCCACGAAATCCCACGCCCATTCGTCGGACTGCAACGCGGTCTGCGCCTGCTCCCCGGCGGTTTGCGCGATGGCGGGCGTTGCGAGCGAGAGGGCGACAAGTGCGAGGAGCGATGTTTTCATGGCCGCGCTTGCTATCAGGCCGTGCGGCAATGCCAAGTGCGAATGCGCTATGCCTCGGTCGCCGCGTGCCAGAACGCCGCGATCCGTTCCGCTGCCGCATCGGCGCTGTCCGGGAAGATCAGCGTTTCGATCGCATCTGCGAACCGCTCGACGTCGCCGAACCCGGCGCGTGCCGCCGTCGCCGCGCTGTGGCGCCGCCATTCGCCCTCGTCCGCCGCCAGCGCCAGCATGGCCCGCGCAATCCCCTCGACCGAGTGGGGTTCGACCACGAAGCCGTTCACGCCGTTGCGCACCAGCACGTCGCGCGCGCCGACGGGGGTGGAGACGATGGCGGGCACGCCCACCGCCGCCGCCTCGTTGACGACCAGTCCCCATTGCTCGACCGTGCTGACGAGGCACAGGGCGAGCGCGTTGCCGATCCGCCGCGCGACATCCTCGGCGCGCAGGAAGCCCGTGAAAACCACCCCCTCGCCCGCGCTTGCCTGCATATCCCCCGCCAGCTCCCCGTCGCCAACCAGGATCAGGCGGCGCGGCGGCACAGGCGACAGGTCGCGATACCGGGCATAGGCGGCAAGCAATGCGGGCAGGTTCTTCTTGCTCACGAAGCGCCCGACATAGAGGAAGTCGCGCGTGCTCCACGGCCGGCTCGGCACGCCCGCCTGCCGCCGGATGCGTGCACATCCCACCGTGTCGTAGCCCGGCAGGATCGGCTTCTTCCCGAAACCGAGGAAGCGCACATAGTCGCGCTGGCGCGGCCCGCCGACGATGGCGGCGCGATAGGGGGCGAGCAATCTTGCCTTGGCCTGTTCGCGCCACAGCGCGCGGGGGAAATCGTCGAACTTGCTTTCGGTCATCATCACCATGCGCTTGCCCGCGGCGGCAAGCCGCCAGGACAGGGCGATCATGTGCGCTTCTGAATAGGGCACGCCGACGCACACCATGTCCGCATCCGCCAGCGCCGCGCGGGCGGCTCCGAACAGCTCGCGCCGCCCGATGGTCTCGTAGCTGCGGCCGGGAAACAGGGAGATGTGTCGCGCGGCATCGAAGCCCTGCGCCGGCTCCCACGCATAGGTCGCGCTGCTGGGCGCATATTCCACCGCCAGCACTTCTGCCCGGCCCGCCAGCCGGCGCGCGGCGGCCTCGACCCGGTCGACATGGAACGCGCCGAACTGGCTGAACAGGATGGCGATCCGGGGCGGCCCGGCCGGTTGTGCTTCGCTTCGAACCATCGCCCGCCCGCTAGGTCAAAACGCCGCCGCGCGCCACAGGCTTGCCCGAAAGCGCCGCTGCCATTATCTGCACCCGCAATCGCATGGCGGCCCGCCCGCCATCCCGCTTTTCCAGAACACGATCCCCGAAGGAACCCGCCGATGGCCGCGCAATACGCCTTTGTCATGAAGGACATGACCAAGACCTTCCCCGGTGCCCCCAAGCCGGTGCTGAGCAATATCAACCTGCAATTCTACCAGGGTGCGAAGATCGGCATCGTCGGCCCGAACGGCGTCGGCAAGTCGACCCTGATGAAGATCATGGCCGGGATCGACACCGATTTCGCCGGCGAGGCTTGGGCGGGCGAGAACATCACGGTCGGCTATCTCGCGCAGGAACCGCAGCTCGACGAGAGCAAGACGGTGCTCGAGAACGTGAAGGACGGTGCGCGCGAAACCGCCGACCTCGTCGATCGCTACAACCAGATCGCCGCCGAAATGGCGGAGCCCGACGCGGATTACGAAAAGCTCGGCGACGAGATGGGCGATCTTCAGACCAGGATCGACGCGGTCGACGGGTGGACGCTCGACAACCAGCTCGAGATCGCGATGGAGGCCCTGCGCTGCCCGCCCGGCGACTGGCCCGTCGCCGATCTTTCGGGTGGCGAGAAGCGCCGCGTCGCGCTGACCCGGCTGCTGATCCAGAAGCCCGGCATCCTGCTGCTGGACGAGCCGACCAACCACCTCGACGCCGAATCGGTCGAATGGCTGGAAAACCACCTCAAGGAATATGCCGGCGCGGTGCTGATGATCACCCACGACCGCTACTTCCTCGACAATGTGGTGGGCTGGATTCTCGAACTCGATCGCGGCACCTACTACCCCTACGAAGGCAATTACTCGACCTATCTGGAAAAGAAGGCCAAGCGCCTCGACCAGGAAAATCGCGAGGAATCGGGCCGCCAGAAGGCGCTCACCCGCGAGCTGGAATGGATCCGGCAGACGCCAGCCGCGCGCCAGACCAAGTCCAAGGCCCGCATCCGCAAGTTCGAGGCCCTGCAGGACGCGCAGAACGATCGCAAGCCGGGCAAGGCGCAGATCGTCATTCAGGTGCCCGAACGCCTCGGCGGCAAGGTGATCGAGGCGAAGAACCTCACCAAGGCCTATGGCGACAAACTGCTGTTCGAGAACCTCTCTTTCATGCTGCCGCCGGGCGGCATCGTCGGCGTGATCGGGCCGAACGGCGCGGGCAAGTCCACCCTGTTCAAGATGCTGACTGGGCAGGAAGAGCCCGACGACGGCAAGATCGAGGTCGGCGAGACGGTGCGCCTCGGCTATGTCGACCAGAGCCGCGACGACCTGACCGCGGGTAACAATGTGTGGGAGGAAATCTCCGACGGCCACGACTACATGAAGGTCAACGGCCACGACGTCAGCACCCGCGCCTATGTCGGCGCGTTCAACTTCAAAGGCGCCGACCAGCAGAAGAACGTCGGCAAGCTGTCGGGCGGCGAACGCAACCGCGTCCACATGGCCAAGATGCTGAAGCAGGGCGGCAACGTGTTGCTGCTGGACGAGCCGACCAACGACCTCGACGTGGAAACGCTGGGCGCGCTGGAAGAGGCGATCGAGAACTTCGCCGGCTGCGCCGTGGTCATCTCGCACGACCGCTTCTTCCTCGACCGCCTGGCGACGCATATCCTGGCCTTCGAAGGCGACAGCCACGTGGAATGGTTCGAGGGCAATTTCGAGGCCTACGAGGAAGACAAGCGGCGCAGGTTGGGCGATGCTGCGGACCGGCCGACGCGGTTGGCTTACAAGAAGCTGACTAGGTAACAGCTGGGCGGGTCGTAAGCAGTTGATCTGCTTACGACCTAATTGCGGGCGTCGGCGAAACCTTAATGTGACTACGGAAGCTGGGGGGGTGTGATCCAGTACAGCGCGTGGTCACCTTCCGCAATTTGGTGATCACTGTTGCGTTGTGCTTTGTCGGCTCGGGGAGGATAGAACTCGCACCTGTTTTAGTCCGTGTACCCCGCTTTCCCTTTTTCGCGACCGATTGGTAGTCCTTGATGATAGTCGCGACTTCCTTCGTTGTCCGAAAGCAGAATAGGTCAGTCACACCGAAATCATCCGGTGGGATAGGCCAACTGCGCTGGCGATTGTCTTCTTGCCGATTGTGAGACATTTCGCGCTTCAACGCAGAAACGCTGGTCCGTACCGCCGACATTCCTCCACCCCGGTGAGTTCAACGTTGGCTTCCAATCCATAGCCGGGTGCTCAATCATGGCTCAGCGCAGCTCAGAAACCGACAGGCAGCTTTAGCGCCTTTCGATTTGCTAACCGACTTTCCGCTACCGACTCTGCCTCATTTGGGATCAGGAAGCGCTTTGTCGTCTTCAAATCTGGAGTTCGCAGCGGGATACGTGTCAGAGATCAAACGCAAGGACGGCGATCCTGCCGAACTTTGCCAACTTGCCGTGAACTGGTTGGAATTGAATCCTAGGCCGGCGAACCTGCAAACACCCAAGTATAGCCGTTGACAACTGGCAGCGTCGCGACCGCTTCGGAAACGTCGGCTTTCGTCGCGCGGTATCGTAAAGCATCCGATCTCCGACCCCCATATTTGCGGAAATTCCGAGTGCTAGGTGCGCAACACAACCTTACCGACCGCTCCCCGCGATGCTGGTTACAAGCCGGACCAGCCGCTTCCAACCCCATGGCGAGCATTCAACGACGATGCAGCGAAGGCGAAAACGGATCCAGAGTATATCCGTCAGAGCAATGGATCATACTATTGCACCTGTAATAGTGCTCTGTCGCCACGTCGGACCGGCAACATCTACTTCGATAGAATAATGCGCGGAGTGGACAAATCGCCTTGGCTGGAATACACAGGTGGTGAAAAGGACCTTACCAATCGCGAGAAGAAGTCATGCTAACATTATTTGCTGCTGCCCTAGTCCCTTTGGTTCCAATAACGATCGACGATCCCCGGTTAGATAGCGATAGAACGTTTGTATCCGATAAGGCAAAAAACGCCTTAGCTAGTGAACTGTCGGATGACGTGCTTTGTATCGACGATGCCCCTTCGCGATATGACAGCATATGTTTGACCCATGAGGAATGGGTAAAAGCAATTGCTTTGGCTAATGATGGGAAGGGAAAAGAACCCCCGCGGTTCGTTAACCGAATTCAACACCTTCAAAATTAGAAGTCGTTCACCGGTTTGACCCACAAACATCGTTCTATGATCGCCATGGTGTTTGGCTAATTGACTGATCGTGGTGCGCATAAGATTTCTGTCAAATCACCAAATCGGCATAATACTATCTCGTCGAAAGGTCCCCTTTCGTCACTCCGATGCTATAAGCCGACATCCCGCTCACAACCCCAGCTATGGTGGTTCGTATCCATTTCTCTGTTGCACCAAAACGGTCGCTGCCTTTGTGGCTCGCCCCATTTGACACGCCCCACCCATCTTTGACAGACTCGTGCGTGACAGTGCCCGGATCGCGGGCACAACCGGGCCGGCGCTTTCCCGCCGGACACGCGAAAGCTTCAAAGGATATTCATGACCACACCCAATAACGGCGATACCGTAACCATCGACTACACCCTCAAGCGCGGCGACGGGGAAGTCGTCGGCAGCACCGAGGAAGTCGGGCCGCAGCAGGTCCAGCTCGGCGCCGGGCAGACCTTTCCGCAGATCGAGCAGGCGCTCACTGGCATGGAAGTGGGCGAGAACAAGGTCGTCTCGATCGATTGTGCCAACGCCTTCGGCCCGCGCAACGACCAGCTCGTGATCGACATTCCGCGCGGCAACCTCCCACCCGAACCCGCCCCGCAGCTCGGCATGGCCTTGCAGGCGCAGCAGCCCGACGGCACGCCCATGACGCTCTACGTCGTCGAGGTCGGGGACGAGGCGATCAAGGCGGACGGCAATCACCCGCTCGCCGGCGAGGACATCACCTTCGACCTCACGCTGCGCGACATCAAGCAAGCCGCCTGACAGGGCTGCATCCGCCTCCCACCCAACCCGGCCTGCCGAACATCCTTCGGCAGGCCGTCTGGTTGGGGGACATCGCGATTGACATGTTCGGCGACGAACCGAACTATCCCACCGGCAAGGGCACGGTCACGCTCATCGAACCCAAGACGCCGATGGGTTCGACAGCGTTCGGCAACCCCAGCGTGGCGATCGTCGACCGGCCCGACGAGAAAGGCAAGGCAATCGTCATCAGCTACACGATCTTCGCCGAGGGCGGAAAGGGCAACGAGATTGGCCCAGTGCTGTATTACTTCAACATCTAGGATGGCCCCGCTTCGATGACAGTTCGCCACTTGATCGTTCACGGGCGCGTCCAAGGCATCTTCTTTCGCGACTGGACGGTGGAAACCGCCCGATCGCTCGGCATAGCGGGTTGGGTCCGCAATCGGCCCGACGGAACGGCCGAGGCGCATCTGGAAGGCGACCCGGCAGCGGTCGACCGGATGGTGGAGGCGATGCGGGACGGCCCGCCCCGCGCGAAGGTCGACCGGATCGACCAGCACGAGGCCGAGCGCGAGGACCTGAGCGGGTTCGAACGGCGGTGAGGCCCGGCCCTTATGCCTCGGCCGAGTGCCGCAGCCTGGCCTTGGGATTAGCCTCGTCGTATTCGGGAAATTTCGGGGCGAGTTTGCGCAATTCATAGAGGTCGTAGATCGAGAAGCCCACTTTCGAGAAGATCGGCAGGATCACGAACAGGGCGACTTCGGTAAGGTCGTCGAGCAGCCCGATACCCGACGGGCCGAGCGCCCAGATGAGCGGATAGCCCAGCCACATCAGCGTGAAATAGGTGGTCACCCGCGTATAGGCGCCGCCGATCTCGGCATTGTGGGCATAGGCCTCGCGCCGCACCCGCGTCCACAAGGTCCCGAGCATCAGGACCAGGCAGACGCAGCCGGTGGCATACCAGAACCATTGCGGTCCCTGCTCTACCGAAAGATCGGCGAACAGGCCCGAAAGGATCATGATCACGTCGAGCGCGACGAGGGTGAAGATGGTCGTCTTGTCGAGCGGGCGGAAGAACATGCCGGTCGAACACAGCACGAAGAGCAGCAGCGGCGTGGTGACGATCCAGTCGAGATAGCGCGCGAAGTGGACCTCCTGCCCGCCCATCTCGAGCGTGCCCTGCCCCAGTGCCATCGCGGTGTAGGCCAGGCCCGACCACACCGGGATGACGATGGCGGCGGCGTATTCGTATTGCGGCACGTGCCGGGGATCGCGGCTCCACACGAAGAACAGGATCGCGCCCGCCGCCATGCATGCCACGTAGAGCCACAGCCAGCTGGTGTCCGTCATTCCGTCTTTCTCCGATCCGCGTTCCTGGTCTCCCCAACGCCAGAGCAAGTGATTGGTTCATTTTGCAATTTCCGCGAGCCCAGCTGGCGCCCTCTGCGCGATCGAAGTCCACTACGGCGAAAGCAGACGATCAGCAAACTTGCAGTTAATGTTTGAGTAGTCGAACCTGAACGAACGGATATATGGCCGGTTCAGAAAAGCGTCAGCGGGTTATGATACAAGACACCATCGACACAGCCGGAGGTGGTGGGACGGCTTGGTCCAGGAAAGGAATGCGACGATGACATTGACCAAGCTGATGAAAGGCACCGCGCTTGACGCGCTGGCAGCCACTCTTGCCTTCACCGCCATTTCCGCGCCCGCGCAGGCCGCCGAGGCCGGCCAGCGCGCGGAACAGCGGGACCGCGAACCCAGCCGCGCCCGGTCGGAACGCGGCGCCAGCCAGCAGGCGCAGCGGATCCGCGAAGCCCGGCAGGAACGCAGGGCCGACATTCGCGAGGCGCGCCAGGAACGCCGCAGCGAACAGCGTGAGGCGCGGCAGGAACGCCGGAGCGAACGCCGCGAGGATGCCCGCGCACAGCAGCAACGCCGGATCGAAAATGTCCGCGACGCGCGGCAGGACCGTCGGAGCGAACGCCGCGAAGATCTCGGGGAACAGCAGGAACGCCGGATCGAGGATGCGCGCACGCAGGCCATTCGCGAAGCCGCCCGCCGCGATCGGCGCGAACGGACCTATGAGGGACGCAACACGCGCTATACCGGCGATCGCAACCGCTCCTATACCGATCGGGGGCGCGACCGGAACCTCGCCGCCGAACAGGCCGCGCGGATCGAGCGTATCCGCCGCGAAGCCGTGCAGGACCGCCGCGAGCGGCGCGACGATATTCGCGACGCCCGCCGCGCCCGGTATTACGATGGCCGCAGCTGGCACAACTACGATCGGTGGGACACGCACCGCTGGCGTGACAACCGCCGCTATGACTGGCGCGGATATCGCACGCACAACCGCAGCCTCTACCGCCTCGGCCAGTATTACTCGCCCTATCGCAACTACCGCTACAGCCGGTTGAACATCGGCTTCCGGCTGGGAAGCCCGTTCTATGGCAGCCGCTACTGGATCAACGACCCCTGGCGCTATCGCCTGCCGGAAGTGTACGGCCCCTATCGCTGGGTCCGCTATTACGACGACGTCCTGCTGGTCGATGTCTATAATGGCGAAGTGGTCGACGTGATCCACGACTTCTTCTGGTAATCGCCCGCACGGCCTGCGTCGCCAGGCGTGGCCCGCAAAAGCAAACCTCCGCCGAGAGATCGGCGGAGGTTTTTGCTTACGGAGGGTCCGGCCCGCGCAGGGGTCGCGCAATCCCCTTGTCCCCCCGGACCGGAATGATATTGACCGACCCCATGAGCATGCAGACCGTGATACCCGATCAGGACGCCCTGCGCCGCGTGGGCGCCAAGGTCCGCCAGAGGCTGGAAAGCGACCCCGAGATCTATCAGGTGCCGACCAAGAAGGCGGAAATCTTTGCCGTGCCGAATTTCCTCAGCCCCGAGGAATGCCGCCGGTTCATCACCATGATCGACGTCGTCGCCCGGCCCAGCGAACTGCATGAAACCGCCTATGTGGAGAAATTCCGCACTTCCTATTCCGGCAATTTCAACCCGCACGATCCGTTCGTAAAATCCATTTCGCGCAGGATCGACGATTGTCTGGGCATGAACGCGCTATGCGGCGAGAACATCCAGGGTCAGCGCTATCTCCCCGGGCAGGAGTTCAAGCCGCATAATGACTGGTTCTACACCGACCAGGAATACTGGAAGACCGAACGCAAGCGTGGCGGGCAACGCTGCTGGACGGCGATGGCCTTCCTTAACGTGGTCGAGGAAGGGGGCCACACGCATTTCACCGAGGTCGGCGCCTCGATCGAGCCAAAGCCCGGCGTCCTGCTGGTGTGGAACAACGCGACGCGCGAGGGCAAGCCGAACGACAATACCAAGCATGCCGGCACGCCGGTGATAAAGGGATCGAAATACGTGCTGACCAAATGGTATCGCACGCGCAAGCATCATTGACGCAGGCTACCGTGCGCGGGCCCTGTCATCCGATGCGGTCGGCATGGGAAGGCGGATTTCGGCGCGGAAGCCGTCCTTGCCGAAGGATTGCTCCATCGATCCGCCCTGCCCGCCGAGGATGCCGCGGATCAGGCGCGACCCGCTGCCCGACGAAACGTCGGCCGCTTCCTCGGCTCCGGTCTGCGAACCGCCCCGCTCGATCCAGTCGATCCGCAATTGGCCCCCTTCGTGCGCCCATTCGATCAGCACCATGCCCTCGCGCTGGCCGAGCGAGCCGTATTTGACCGCGTTGGTCGCCAGTTCGTGCAGCGTCAGGCCGACCGGGGTCACGAGTTGCTTGGGCAGTTCGATATCCGGTCCCGATAGTTCGACCGCGTCGTATTTCTCACTGCGATAGGGTTCCATCACCGTCCGCACGAGGTCGATCATCCGCGTGGTCGCGCCGACCCGGCCACCCGGCGCGATCGAGGCCGTGTGCGCCCGGCTGAGCGCCTGGATGCGCTTCTGCAGTTTCTCGGCAAAGACCGCCGCATCCGTTTCGCCGCGCACGGTGATGTTGATCATGGCCGAGAGCATGGCGAACAGATTGTTCGTGCGATGCTGCAATTCCTCGGCGACGACTTCCTGGCGTACATGCTCCTCCCGCGCGGCGAGGATGTCGGTCACGTCCCATTGCGAGCCGTAGAAATAGGCGAGCTTGCCCTGTTCGTCGAAGATC
The DNA here is from genome assembly GCA_947501005.1 of uncultured Erythrobacter sp. Lineage (GTDB taxonomy): Bacteria > Pseudomonadota > Alphaproteobacteria > Sphingomonadales > Sphingomonadaceae > Qipengyuania. Next base: position 1,790,763 of record CANMTU010000001.1, read on the forward strand.
GGCCCGACATGCAGCGCGTTCCAGAACCGCGTCCCGTCCTTCTTGTAGTTGAGGATATCGACCACGACGACATCCTCGTTCGCCAGCGCGTCGCGGATCTTGGCCACCGCGCTCGCCGCCGTATCGGGCCCCTGCAGGAAGCGGCAGTTCCGCCCGATCGCCTCGTCGCGGGTATAGCCCGTCAGGCGGACGAAGGCTTCGTTCGCATAGATGATCGGGCAATCGTCCCGGAACGGGTCGGAAACGACCAGCGCCATGCGCGTCTGCTCGGTCGCCTGCATGAACAGCTTGCCCGGATCGATCGTGAGATTGCCCGGATCGGGGTTTGAACTGTTGTCGATCGTGCGCTGGTCGATGGTCGCATCGACCTGGCCATTGCGTTCGAACATGGGGGAATCGTCTTCGTCCATACCCATGCGCCCCCTTCTCGTCTTGCTCAGGCCCGGTCCAACGCATCCGCGATGAGGGCGCGCGTATTCGCCACGCCATAAAGCGAGATGAAGCTTCCCATACGCGGCCCCTGCTCGCTGCCCAACAGTATTTGATACAGTGCCTTGAACCAGTCGCGCAGGCTGTCGAACCCGAATTCCTCGCGCTTGCCGATCTCGTAGACCTGGGTTTGAAAGTCTTCGGCGGAGGTGGTTTCATCGGACCGGGCCAGCACCTCGTCGAGCAGGCGCAGGGCGGCCGCCTCGTTGGGTTCGGGCGGACGGCGTTGCATGGTCGGCGAGACGAATTCGCGGTTATAGGCCAGCGCGGCCGTAACCAGCGCGTCGAGCTGGGGATGGCTCGCCCGGTCGGCGTTGTCCACATAGTTTGCGAGATAGGACCACACCTGATCCCGGTCCGCTTCCGCCCCCAGCACGCCGACGAGGTTGAGCAGCAACCCGAACGTCACCGGCAGCCGATCCCCCGCACCCGGTGCCTCCGCCCCGTCGAACCCGCCATTCACGCGCAGGAGGTGCCACGCCGGATTGCCGAGCTGCTTGTCGAGCGGTTGTTCGGTCAACCGTTCGCGGAACTGCCAGTAATCGTCGACCGCGCGTGGGATTACTCTCGCGTGAAGCTGCTTGGCGCTTTTGGGATTGGGGAAGATGTAGAAGCCGAGGCTCTCCTCGGTCCCGTAATCGAGCCATTGCTCGATCGTGAGGCCGTTGCCCTTGGACTTGGAAATCTTCTCGCCGTTCTCGTCGAGGAACAGTTCGTAGATCAGGCCCTCGGGTTTGCGCCCACCCAGCACCTGGACGATCTTGCCCGACTGCACGCCGCTGTCGGTCAGATCCTTGCCGTACATCTCGTAATCGACGCCGAGCGCATACCAGCGCATCGCCCAGTCGACCTTCCATTGCAGCTTGGCCTGCCCGGCGAGCGCGGACTGTTCGACAACCGTGCCATCCTCGTCGGTAAAGCGGATCGTGCCGACCTCGGCGTCGACCACCTCGACCGGCACCTGCAGCACCTTGCCGCTCGCCGGGCTGATCGGGAGGATGGGGGAATAGGTCTGCCGCCGTTCCTCGCGCAGGGTGGGCAGCATGATGTCGAGGATCGCGTCGTTCTTGCGCAACACCTGCCGCAAGGCCTCGTCGAACGCGCCCGAATTGTAGCGATCGCTCGCCGCGATGAACTCGTAATCGAAACCGAACCGGTCGAGGAAGGCGCGCAGCATCGCATTGTTGTGCGCGGCGAAGCTGTCAAAGCCCGCGTCGAAGGGATCGGGCACGCGGCTCAGGGGCTTGTGCAGATTGTCGGCCAGCACTTGCGGGTTCGGGACGTTGTCCGGCACCTTGCGCAGGCCGTCCATATCGTCGGAAAAGGCGACGAGGCGCGTCTTGCCGTCTTCCGGCCTGGCACCGATCAGCGCCTCGAACGCGCGGCGGACCAGCGTGGTGCGCAGCACTTCCTGGAAGGTGCCGATATGCGGCAGGCCGCTCGGGCCGTAGCCCGTCTCGAACAGAACCGACGAGCCATCGGGCTTCACGCCGTCCGGATAGCGCTTGAGCAGCCGCTGCGCCTCCTGGAAGGGCCAGGCCTTGGAAGTGCGGGCGGCGTCGATCAGTTCGGTCATGCTCATGCGCCTGCATGTCGCGCGAGACCGCCGCCTTCGCAAGTGCGAATTGAAAGCGCGATCAGGCGGCGGCGCCCGCCGGTTGCCCCATTTGCTGCAACGCCTCGCCCGACGGGGGGCCGGCGAGTTGCAACGGCGCGACGGGTGCGATCCGGCTGCGCACGATCGCTTCGGGCATTTCGCGGGCCAGCCACTGGATCAGCGCCTCGCGAACATCGCAGCGCAGATCGAACAGCGTGGGCGAATCCTTCGCGGTCACCAGGAACCGCACCTCGATCGCATCGCGCGTCAGTTCGGTGACCTGCATGTGCCGCACGCGCCCGTCCCAGCGCGGATTGCTTTCGACCAGCGCCTCGAACTTGGCGCGGATCGGATCGAGCCGCGTCGCCGGGTCGACGTAGAGCATGATCGCACCCAGCAGCTGGGCGGTCGTCTTGGTCCAGTTCTGGAAGGTTTCGTCGAGGAACTTGGATGTCGGCACGACCAGCCTCCGCTCGTCCCATACCTTCACGACGACATAGGTCGTGCGGATTTCCTCGATCCAGCCCCACTCGTCCGCGATCACCACCGCGTCGCCCACGATGATCGGCTCGGTCAACGCCATCTGGATGCCCGCGATCAGCGATTTGAGCGCGGGCTGCGCCGCCGCCCCGACCGCAAGGCCCGCAAGCCCGGCGGAGGCGACCAGCGTCACCCCGATGTCGCGCACGCCGGGGATGGCCAGCAGCATCAGGCCGAACACCACGAACACGATGATGAAGGTCGCGATCCGGTTGAAGATGGCCAGCTTGGTACGCCGGCGGCGCGCCGCGCGGTTGTCGGCCATCGTATCGTCGTTGCGCAGGATCATGACCTCGACCAGCGCGTGCAGCACCGCGATCACCGTCCAGCCGATGAAGAACGGCATGACGAACGCGCCGATCCCCTCCCATATCGCGCCCAGCGCGGGGAACACCGCCGCCACCGCCACGATGGCGAGCATCACCAGCGCCCAGCGGCTCGGCCGTTCGAGCTTGCGCACGACGATGTTGTCGGAATGGCTTTCCGTTCCCTTCGCCAGCCGCTTCAGCAGGCGGAACCCCGCGTAATGCAACACGAGGACGATCGCGACGGCCACGGTGGCTACGAGCGCGATCGCGGCCCAGGTCGGGAGGAAGGGGAATTGCGCGGCTATGAAGTCGGGCATGGCCGGAAGGTAGGCAGGCAGGCCGGATGCTGCAAGCGCGAAGGAAAGCGCCCGGTCGAAGCGTCGACAGCACTTGCCCCGCGTTCCGCCAATGTTCTAACGCTCCTTCCGTGAGCCAGCCTCTCCCCCTTCCCGCCCTGCACGCGAGCCATGCCGGCACATGGCTGCGCGATCCCAACGGGGAGACGCGGGGGTGTTCCAAGGGCGAGGCGGTCATGGCGGCGGCGGATACGCCGCTGCTGCTGATGAACGCGCCGCTGGTGGCGAGCCGGCTGGGCTATCCCGACTTGTCGGGGCTCGACGTGCTGGAGCTGTTCGCCTTCGTCCATCCGGCACAGTTCTGCGTGCCGACGCCCAAGGGTCTCGCCCATGCGCTGGGGCTGGCGGAACCGGAGGACGATGCCGCCGTGCCGCTGCTGCTGCAACGGGCGGCGGGCGCGCTGGTGGCGGTGTGCGAAAGCGCCGAATGGCCCCAGCGCGAGGGGGCGTGGTCCGGTCTGCAATCGCTCACCCGGCTGCGCTGGCCGTGGGCGCAGGTGCTCAGCCCCCATATCCACAAGCCCGAACGGGCCGAGAAATGGCTCTTCAGCCGCCTGCCCGAATGGGAGGATGCGCCCGAGCGCGCGCAGCCCGCGCAAGTCCTGATCGACGAGCCGGAGATCGAGGCACATCTCGAACGCCTGACCGGCGAAGGGGCGGAGCGGCGCGAAGGGCAACGCCTGTTCAGCCGCGGCGCCGGCAGCGTGTTTGCTCCGCGCGACAAACAAAGGCGGCCCCATGTGCTGCTGGCGCAGGCCGGCACGGGGATCGGCAAGACGCTGGGCTATCTTGCGCCTGCCTCGCTATGGGCGGCGAAGGCGGGCGGCACCGTGTGGGTCAGCACCTATACCAAGAACCTCCAGCGCCAGCTGCGCCGCGAAAGCGCGCGCGCCTGGCCCCCCACCCGCCCCGACGGCTCGCCGCCCGTCGTGGTCCGGAAGGGGCGCGAGAACTATCTCTGCCTGCTCAATCTGGAAGACGCGTTGCAGGGCGGGTTCGCGGGACGTCCGGCGATCCTCGCGCATCTGGTCGCGCGCTGGGCCGCCTATAGCCAGGATGGCGACATGATCGGCGGCGACCTGCCCGGCTGGCTCGGCACGCTGTTTCGCAAGCGCGGCATCGCGGCGCTCACCGACCAGCGGGGCGAGTGCATCTATGCCGGCTGCCCGCATTACCGCAAATGCTTCATCGAACGCAGCGCGAGAAGCGCAGCGCAGGCGGACCTCGTCATTGCCAACCACGCTCTGGTGATGGTCAACGCCGCGCGCGGACGAGATCAGGGCGGCCGCCCCACCCGCATCGTGTTCGACGAGGGGCACCATGTGTTCGACGCGGCGGATTCCACCTTCTCCGCCGCGCTGACCGGGCAGGAGGCGATCGAGCTTCGCCGCTGGATCGTCGGGCCCGAGCGCAATTCGCGCGGCCGGCGGCGCGGGCTTGCCGCCCGCCTCGCCGATGTCGCGAGCTATGACGATGCCGGCGGCGCGGCGATCGAAGCGACGGTGAAGGCGGCGCAGGACCTGCCGTCGGAAGGCTGGCTCGGGCGGTTGGGGGAAGGCGCGCCGCTCGGCCCGCTCGAGGCTTTGCTGGCGCAGGTCCGCGCCGCGACCTATGCGCGCGACGAGAGCGGGCAGGAAGCGGGCTACGGCATCGAGACCGAAACCGCCCAGCTGCCCGGCGAACTGGTCGAGACGGCGATGCTGGCGGCAGAAGCGCTGGCGGCGATCCGCCAGCCGCTGATCAAGCTTGCCGGGCGGTTGGAGGCGGTGCTGGAGAACGCGCCCGACTGGCTCGACGGGCAAGGCCGCGCCCGCATCGAAGGGGCACGCCACTCGCTCGCCTGGCGGATCGACCTGCTCGCCGCGTGGGAGGCGCTGCTGGCTCGGCTCGGCGGCCCGGCGGATCCAGATTTCGTCGACTGGCTGGCGGTCAGCCGCAACGACGTGCGCGAATTTGACGTGGGGCTTCACCGCCACTGGCTCGATCCGATGCGCCCTTTCGCCAAGGTCGTGCTCGAACCCGCGCATGGCGTGATGCTGACCAGCGCCACTCTCACCGATCGCGGCGAGGAGGGGCCCGACTGGCCCCATGCCGTCACGCGCAGCGGCGCGCCGCATCTCGACCTCGTGCCGCGGCAGGTCGAAGCCGCCAGCCCGTTCGACTATGCGGCCCGCGCCGAAGTCCTCATCGTGACCGACATCAGGCGCGGCGACCTTCCGGCGCTGGCCGGGGCCTATGCCCGGTTGATCGAGGCGAGCGATGGCGGCGTGCTCGGCCTGTTCACCGCCATCCGCCGAATGCGCGCGGTCTACGGCCGCATCGCCGACCGGCTGGCGCGCGCCGGCCTGCCGCTCTATGCCCAGCATGTCGACCCGATCGACACCGGCACGCTGACCGACATCTTCCGCGACGATGCCCGCGCCAGTCTGCTCGGCACCGACGCCTTGCGCGACGGGGTGGACGTGCCCGGCCGATCGCTGCGCTGCGTCGTCATGGAAAGCGTGCCGTGGCCGCGCCCCACCATCCTTCACCGGGCGCGCCGGGCTGCTGCCGCCGCCGAGGAAGGCGGGGCCAAGCGGCATGACGACCGCATCATCCGCGCCCGCCTGTCGCAGGCTTTCGGCCGGCTGATCCGCACGCGCGAGGATAGCGGGCATTTCATCGTCCTGTCCTCGGCCTTCCCGTCCCGCCTCCTCTCCGCCTTCCCCGAAGGCACGCCGGTTTTGCGCGTCACGCTCGACGAGGCTTTACAGCGGGTGGCCAAGGGTGTTGGAGCGGGCGGGCAGACAACACCGGATTCGGCAATGGAGAACGAACAGACGTGAAGATCCTCGGCCTCTTTCGCCATGCCAAGTCGGATTGGGGCCACAGCGACAAGCGGGATTTCGATCGCGGCCTGAACGATCGCGGGCGCAAGGGCGCGGCCCTGATGGGCGATCACATCCGCGATCACGGCGTTCGCTGGGACAAGGTCGTGGCGAGTTCCGCCGCCCGCGTGAAGCAGACCCTCGCCGCTGCCCTGCCCGAAGCGAACCCGGTATGGGAGGAACGGCTCTACCTCGCTTCGGCCGAAACCATCTGCGACGTCGCGCGCGAACAGGGCGGCGATGCCGACAAGCTGCTGCTGGCCGGCCACAATCCCGGCCTTGGCGACATGCTGTTCGAACTGGTCGCGCCGGAAAACGAGAACGCCCTGTTCGACGAGGCCAAGGTCAAGTTCCCGACCGCCAGTTTCATCGTCTTCGAACTCGCGATCGACGACTGGGCGGACCTGGCCGAGGGTTGCGGCACTGTCGCCCACTTCGCCCGCCCGCGCGATCTCGATGCGGACCTCGGCCCGGAGGATTGAGGGCGGCTATATTTGCCGTGCCGTGCCGTGCCGTGCCGTGCGGAAAGATCGTGCGGCAGGTCGGAAATTCGCAACCGCCCGAACCCGGCAGCTAGGAATCCAGAAGCTCCAGCCGCATCGCCTCGATGACGGCCTGCACCCGCGTCGCCACACCCAATGTGCGACAGGCATTCCCGATATGCTCGTTCACCGTGGCAGCCGAAATGCCGAGAATTTCGCCGATCACGGTCGAGCTTTTGCCCGCCCGCACCCATAGCAGGCATTCCCGCTGGCGGTGGGTGATCTGGCGGTCGCTCTGCTTCGGCGCCGCGTTCAGACGCCTGGCGGCAAGGCCGTAATGGGCGCCGATCACTTCGGCGGCGGTGGCGAGAAACGGATCGCCGAGTTCGGGACAGGGTCCGGAGAGAACCACGGCCGTGTAGCTCATATCGGCTTCGCGCATCGGGATGTAGAGCCCGTCCAGCAGCCCGAAATCGCCCGCTTCGTTAAGGATGCGGCTGCCGGTGACGTTGTGGCCGGGGCGCCGGACAATACTGTTCCACGTATAGGGCAGGCTCGTCGTCAGCATCTCCAGCGCGAGAGGCGAATGCATGGCGTATCCGCAGCGAGCGTAATGGCGGACCCAGTCGTTGGGAAGATTGCCGTTGAGCAACCCGGCATCGACCTGGCCGGCCGGCCCGAAAAAGCGCCCCACTCCGAAATAGGGCAGACCCAGCGGCGTCAGGACCGGTTCGATGATCCCGTCGAGCGCGGCGATATCGGTCGCGGCGCGAAGTGTGGCCACCGTTTCGAATGCCCGTTCCGCCAGCAGGGGGTCGAAGGAATTCATGCCGGGATCTTAAGTCGGGAAGCCGCTTACCGCAAGGCGAACCCCTAAAGGTTACGAGTAGCGCCGTGGACGGGAAACGCGGAAAGTATTGCGCATCAGGGGAAATTCATTCCAATGGAGTAAAGCTGATGAAGACCAAGCTTATAGCCCTTGCCTTGATTGGCGGAGGAATCGTCGGCACTCCGGCTGCGGCCGAAGACATCGCGATTACCTATCAGGATCTCGATCTGGCGACGGAAAAGGGGCAGCGCATTCTCCAGCACCGGATCGACAAGGCCGCGAGGAAGGTTTGCGGATATGACGAGCAGCGCACGGGCACGCGCATCCGCCCGTGGGAAACCGACCGCTGCTACGCGCTTGCCAAAGCAGACGGGCGAAGGGCGCTGGCGACGCTCGTTCTGAAGCAGCGTCTGAAAGCCTGAGCCAACTCTTTCACGTCTACGCGCCTATGCGTGGGCCCGGGCCGGACGGTTCCAGTCGCACGGCCCGGGCAGCTTTGTTTTGCGGCGAACCTCGAGCTTTCGCGGCGGGATGGTGTCGCGGGCTACATTGGCCCGCAGATACGATTCCGTAAGCCCCCTATTGCCTTGCGCAGAGCGTTCACCCCCACGAAAGCGGCGCCGGCCCGCACCTCTCCGGCCGCACCCCGCCAGCCTGAAATCCGGACAATGCGCCTAAAGGCACCTCCTCGAACCGGCCGAGCCAGCAGCGGGCGATCTTGGCGAGGGGCATCGGGTTGAGGTAATGCCGCAGATCCGCCCATCGCGCTGCGAGGCGAGATGCTTGGCCACCGCCTGCCGCGTGATCGCGAATTCGGTGCCGAATTCCGACAGGGCGGTGAAGGCGTCGGTCATAAGGTCAGGCCGACTTTGCAGCGCACCTCTTGCGGCCATAGAGGCGGGTGAGCGGTGCACTGCTCATGCCGTGTGCGATCACGGAGCCACAGATGACCAGGCTCACCACATCCCAGATCAAGGGTTCGCCAAGCCGGTGCTCCATCAGTGCCGCATAGTAGATCGCCGCCACCGCGATCGGGCCGAACCAGCCTACGAACAGGGCATCGGCGGTACTGCGGATCTGGGGAACCAGCGGTCGCAGCAGCAGGATGGCCGGCGGGCGTCGCAGCAGCAGGATAGCGATGACCAGCATCACGCCGCTCCAGCCCAGATCCACCCACCCCGCCCAAGGCAGGGCTGTGCCCAGGACAACCATGATCGGAATGGCGAAGAAGCGATTGACCGCTTCCTGACCGTGCTCTTCGTTCTTGCGGTCATCGCTGTTGACGATCTGCGTAAACATGGCCCCGGCCGCGAAGATCACGAGAACCTCGTCGCTGTGGATCAGCCGGCCCGCCCCGGCCGCCAGCAGACCGAGCGCGACCGTGTAGACGAGGCGCCAGTCCGACTGGATCGTTCCCTTGCGCTCTGCCGCCAAGAGCAGCCTGCCCGCCGCATTGCCGAGCAGGAGGCCGAAAACGGTCGCGGCGCCCACCTCCCACAGGATCGTCGTCGACAGCCATTCGGACAGCGCCTCGCCCGCCGGGCGCGTCAGCAGCAGAAAGGGCAGGAAAACGAACAGATAGGAAAGCCCGTCATTCGCGCCCGATTCGAAAGAAATGGAATCGCGGATGCGCCGGGGGATGTTCTTCTCCGCCCCTTCGCCCGTCACGATTGGGCTGGCCGCAATGGGGTCGGTCGGCGTCAGGATCGCGCCGATCAGCGCCGCGAGCCAGAATGGAAGGCCAAGGATGAAATAAACCAGAGCCGATGTGACCGCCCACACGACCACCGTTCCAACTCCCACCAGAACCAGCATGCCGCGCCAGTTCGCGCGGGGAAATTCCCGCGGAACGCGCAGCGCAACGCCGATAAGCCCGACACCAAGCGTCAGCCGAGCGGCCCGCTCGAGCAGGGTCGAACGATTTCCCATGGCTTCGAGATCGAGAAGGCCGAGACCCTCCGGTCCGATCAGCACGCCGAGGAGAAGAGCGACAAGGGTTGGCGGGACGGGGCTCTTCGCCAGCGGACCCGATCCAAGCCCCATCACAAGGATCAGACCCCCGAGGATCGCGACGATGGTGTTGAACTCGTTCACAACTCGTCTCCGGTTCCGGAGAATACGGTTCTGCCAGACTGCCGTTCCGAGTCGTGCAGCCGCCTAGACCACTGAAGGTTTGCGACCAGTCTCGTTGGCCCATGCATCGCCAGCCTGAAATCCGGACAATGCGCCCAGCGGCACCTCCTCGAACCGGCCGAGCCAGCGGCGGGCGATCTTGGCGAGGGGCATCGGGTTGAGGTAATGCCGCTTGAACCGCCCGTCGCGCTGCGAGGCAACGAGTTCGGCGGCTTCCAGCACGGCGAGATGCTTGGCCACCGCCTGCCGCGTCATCGGGAATTCGGCGCCGAGTTCCGACAGGGTCAGGCCGCCCTGCGCGCGGAGCCGGTCGAGGATCGCGCGGCGGGTCGGGTCGGACAAGGCGGTGAAGGCGTCGGTCATGGTCGGCTAACTAAAGCGCCAATCGCCCGCTCGCTCAAGAATGCGCGCCCTCGCCCGGCCGAGTTGTCCACCGCCGGCAACGCGCAATTGCAACCGCCCGCCACTTGCGCCAAGCCCCGGACCATGCCCGCCGACCTGCCCCCCTTGCGCGAAGTCATCGCCCGGCACGGGCTGAGCGCGTCGAAAAGTCTCGGCCAGAACTTCCTTCTCGACGAACAATTGCTCGACCGGATCGCCGCCATTCCCGGCGACCTGTCCGACAAGGCTGTGCTGGAAATCGGGCCGGGACCGGGCGGCCTCACCCGCGCCCTGTTGCGGGCGGGCGCGCGGGTAACGGCAATCGAGATGGACCGTCGCTGCCTCCCCGCCCTGGCCGAACTGGGCGAGGCGTTTCCCGGCCGCCTGCGCGTTGTCGAGGGGGATGCGCTCAAGCTCGATCACGCGGAGCTGATGGGGGGCGAACCGTTCGCCGTGCTGTCCAACCTGCCCTACAATGTCGGGACCGCGCTGTTCGTCCGCTGGCTGGGCGGCGAACGATGGCCGCCGCTATGGACCAGCCTGACGCTGATGTTCCAGCAGGAGGTCGCCCAGCGGATCGTGGCCGCCCCTGGCGGGTCCGCCTATGGCCGGCTCGCGGTGCTGGCCCAGTGGCGCGCGCAGGCAAAGCTGGCGATGAAAGTGCATCGCAGCGCCTTCACCCCGCCGCCCAAGGTCATGAGCGCGGTCGTCCACATCACCCCCGCCGCGATGCCGGGCGGCGTTTCTGCGCGGACGCTGGAGCGGGTCAGCGAGGCCGCGTTCGGGCAACGCCGCAAGATGCTGCGCCAGAGTCTGAAAGCCATTCCCGGCGCCCTCGACGCGCTGGAACAGGTCGGCATCGAACCCACCCGCCGGGCCGAGACGCTTGCGATCGGGGAATTCGTCGCCCTCGCCCGCTGCCTCAACGCCTGAGTACGGGACGCGCGAAACGAACGGTGCGGCTCGATCATTGGACCGAAAAAGGAGACCATCTATGCCCGTGACCGCGATCGCCATAAATTGCTCGCTCAAGAAATCGTCCGGCGAAGCCAGTTCCACCGATGCCATGATCGGCGTGCTGAGAGACGCCTTCTCGCAGCACGACGTCGAACTTGCCGAAACCCTGCGCATCGCCGACTACAACGTAGCCCCCGGCGTCACCTCGGACGAAGGCGACGGCGACGACTGGCCGCAACTGCGCGAGAAAATCCTGGCGCACGACATCCTCGTATTCGGCGGCCCGATCTGGATGGGCCAGATCGGTTCGATCGCCAAGCGCGTGCTCGAGCGGATGGACGCTTTCCTCTCCGAAACCGACGATCGGGGGCGGATGCCGAGCTATGGCAAGGTCGCGGTCGCCGCGATCGTCGGCAACGAGGACGGCGCGCACTGGAGTTCGGCGCAGCTGTTCCAGTCGCTCAACGACACCGGCTGGACCATTCCGGCGGTTGCCGCCTGCTACTGGGTGGGCGAGGCGATGCACGGCACCGATTTCAAGGATCTGGACGAAACGCCCGACAAGGTGCGCCAGACCGCGGGCATGGTCGCAGGCAATGCGGCCCATCTGGCGAAACTGCTGCAGGGCGCGAACTACCCCGGTTCGGAAGGGTAGACTGCGTTCGCGCCGAGTTTGCGCAGCAATTGCGCGGCAACGTCCAGCGCCTGCAGCCGCCCTGCGAACCGCGTGACGACGGCGCCGTCGAGCGCAAGGGCATCGGCGAGATCGTCGAGCGCGGCGGCCGTCCGGTGCAGGTTCTCGGCCGATACGGCGGAGGAATGCAGCGGCGCGCCCGCGTCGCATTCGGAGAATGGAAACGATTGTGCCGTCTTCAGCCGCTGAAATGTCCGGTCGACCGATTTCTGCGCCTGCGCGCTCGGCAGCCAACCGGCGACATCGGTTTCCCGGCTGAACGACAGGCCCGCCCGGTTGGCGTTGCGCCAGACGACCGCGCCGGGCACCGCCAGCGACCCCTTGCGCAGTTCGATACGGGCGCCGCGCCCCGGCAGGTCGTCACCCTCGACCAGGGCACCGCCCGGCGAGATATTGCGCAGCTTGACCGGCGCACCGCCCTCGCTCGCATGCAGCGCAGCCATCACGAACAGGCTGACGCGTTCTTCGCGGCGCTGACTTGCGGTGGCAGAAGACAAAGGCAGGGCGCTCCCGGTTTCGAACGCCCTGCCTAGCATCGCGTGGTTAGCGACTCGTTGACCCTAACGCCTTTTTATCCCGCAGCCTTCTTGCGCAGTCGCCATGCGTGGAGCAGCGGTTCGGTATAGCCGCTCGGCTGCTCGGCGCCCTTGAAGATGAGATCCTTCGCCGCGCTGAAGGCCGGGCCGTCCTCGTTCTCCATCAGCGGCTCGTAAAGCGGATCGCCGGCGTTCTGCTCGTCCACCTTGGCGGCCATGCGGCGCAGGCTGTCCATCACCTGATCCTCGCTCACCACGCCATGCTGCAGCCAGTTGGCGATGTGCTGCGAGGAAATGCGCAGGGTCGCCCGGTCTTCCATCAGGCCGACATCGTTGATGTCCGGCACTTTGGAACAGCCGACGCCCTGATCGATCCAGCGCACGACATAGCCGAGCAGGCCCTGGCAATTGTTGTCCAGCTCCTCGCGCATTTCCTCCTCGGACCAGTTCGTGCCTTTAGCCAACGGAAGCGTGAGCAGTTCGTCGAGCTTTGCCGCATCGGGCAGGCCCTTCTGGATCTCGAACACGTCCTCGCGGTGATAGTGGATCGCGTGGAGCGTCGCGGCGGTCGGGCTGGGCACCCAGGCGGTGTTGGCGCCGGCCCGCAGATGGCCGATCTTCTCGATCATCATCTTGCCCATCAGGTCGGGCGCGGCCCACATGCCCTTGCCGATCTGTGCCCGGCCGGAAAGCCCATGCGCCAGCCCGATGCCGACATTGCGCGCCTCGTAGGCCTTGAGCCAGGCGGCGTTCTTCATCTCGCCCTTGCGCATCATCGCGCCCGCTCGCATCGCAGTGTGAATTTCGTCGCCGGTGCGGTCGAGGAAGCCGGTGTTGATAAAGACGATGCGGTCCTTCACCGCATGGATGCAGGCGGCAAGATTGGCGGAGGTGCGCCGTTCCTCGTCCATCACGCCGACCTTGATGGTGTGGCGCGGCAGGTCGAGCAGATCCTCCACCGCGTCGAACAGGTCGTTGGTGAAGGCGCATTCGTCCGGCCCGTGCATCTTGGGCTTCACGATATAGATGCTGCCGGTGCGGCTGTTGCCGAACTCGCCCAGCCCCTTCACGTCGTGCGCGCCGATGGCCGAGGTCAGCACAGCGTCCATGATGCCTTCGGGAATATCGTCGCCCTGCCAGCGCATCGCGGGGTTGGTCATCAGGTGGCCGACATTGCGCACGAACATCAAGCTGCGGCCGGGCAGCGAGAAATTCTCGCCATTGGTCCAGCTGCGATCCTCGGCCAGCGTGCGGGTGACACTTTCGCCGCCCTTGGCGAACGTCTCGCGCAGATCGCCCCGCATCAGGCCGAGCCAGTTGCGATAGGCGACCAGCTTGTCTTCCGCGTGGACCGCTGCGACCGAATCCTCGCAATCGGCGATGGTGGTGAGCGCGGCTTCGAGCAGCACGTCCTTGATCCCGAGCGGATCGGTCTTGCCGATCGGATGCTCGCGGTCGATCTGCACCTCGATATGCAGACCGTTATGCTCGAACAGGAGCGCCTTGGGGTTCGCAGGCGCGCCGCGATAGGCCTTGACCCGGTTGCTGCCCGGCCGATCCCAGTCCTTATCCCAGCCGGGGATGGTCTCGTCGAGGAACTCGCGCACCTTCGCGACCACCGCCGCACCGCGCGCCTCGTCATAGCCGCCGGGCCGGGCGGGCGGCGCATCGAGCGCGTCGGTGCCGTAGAACGCGTCGTACAGGCTGCCCCAGCGCGCATTCGCGGCATTGAGGAGAAAGCGCGCATTGAGGATCGGCACCACCAGCTGAGGCCCGGCCATGGTCGCGATTTCGGGATCGACGTTCTTCGTCCCGATTTCGAACGGGCCGGGTTCGGGCACGAGGTAGCCGATGTCCTCAAGAAAGGCGCGGTATTCGGCCGCGTCGTGCGGCTTGCCGGCGCGGGCTTCGTGCCATGCGTCGATCTCGCTCTGGAAAGCGGCGCGCACCTGAAGCAGGTTGCGGTTGAGCGGAACGAACCGGTCGAGCAGGTCGGCAAAGCCTTGCCAGAAACCATTGGCATCACGCCCCAGCGGCGCAAGCACCTCGTCCTCGATGAAGCGGGCGAGCGCCGGGTCGACCTCGATACCGGCGTGCGTCACGTAATCTGTCATGAAATTCCCTTGGGCTGTACTATCGGCAATGACGAACCCGGGGAGGAGCACCCCCTCATGCCGCCCGCGACCGGCGAAAGCAAGGCCGGTCGAACCGGAGGGGTGCACAGGCGGGGGTGGACAGGCGGGCTTGCTCGCTTCAGACGGTTACCTATGCAACCGGATAGTCAGAACACCGCCCTCCTCGCCGCGATCGACGATCGGACCATGCTGCGCGAGGTGCAGGAATGGGCCGCGATCAACACCGGCACCGGCAATCTCGCCGGGCTGGAAAAGATGGCCGGCATCCTCGCCGATGCATTTTCCCAGTTGCCGGGCGAGGTCCAGCTGGTCGAGCCGGCCGAGGTCACCGCGATTGCGGCGGACGGGTCCGAGTTCGAGAAGCCGCATGGCCGGCACATGGTGCTGCGCGTCCGGCCCGAGGCCGGGCGACGCTTCATCCTCACCGGGCACATGGACACGGTCTATCCCGAGGATCACCCGTTCCAGACCCTCGAATGGCTCGACGACGAGACGATCAACGGACCCGGCACCGCCGACATGAAAGGCGGGCTCAACGTCATCCTGCATGCGCTGAAGGCATTCGAGGCGAGCGGGAATGCCGCCAGCGTCGGCTATGACGTGATGATCAATTCCGACGAGGAAACCGGCAGCCTCGCCAGCCGCGGTCTGATCGAGGAGCTGGCGCGGGGCAAATACGCGGCGCTGACTTACGAGCCGAGCGCCCTGCCCGATGGCACGCTCGCCCATGCGCGGGGCGGCACGGGCAATTACTCGATCACGATCCGTGGCAAGTCCGCCCATGCCGGGCGCAACCCCGAGGACGGGCGCAATGCCATCGTCGCCGCGTCCGATCTGGTGCTGCGCCTGAGCGAAATGGCGGCGGAGGATCTCACCATCAACCCGGCGAAGATCGAGGGCGGCGGGGCGAACAACGTCGTGCCTGACCTTGCCATCCTGCGCTTCAACATCCGCCCCAAATCGACCGGCGCGATGGCGCGGTTCGACAATGATCTCAACACTTTGCTGCGCACAATAGAAGACCGGCACGAGGTCGGCGTGCATCGCCACGGCGGGGTCACCCGCCCGCCCAAGCCGGTCGATGAAAAGGCGCAGAAGCTGTTCGACCTGGTGCAGTCCTGCGGCCGGCAACTCGGCCAGAAGATCGGCTGGAAATCCACCGGCGGCGTGTGCGACGGCAACAATATCGCAGCGACGGGCGTGCCGGTGGTCGACACGATGGGCGTGCGCGGCGGGGCGATCCATTCGCCCGAGGAATTCATGATCGTTCCCAGCCTGAAGGAGCGCGCCGCCCTGTCCGCCCTCGTCCTGTCCAACCTCGCCAGCGGAGAGCCGCTTTGAGTTTCCGCCTGCGTGCCGCCACCCCCACCGACCTCGAACATCTCTATGAAATGGCTAAGCTGACCGGCGGCGGGTTCACCAATCTTCCGGCCGATCGCGACGCGCTCTCCGCCAAGCTCGAACGTGCGCGAAACGCCTTCGCGCGCAAGGGCGACACGCTGGGCGACGATCAGTTCGTGCTGGTGCTGGAAAACACCGAGGACGGCCATGTGCGCGGCACCTGCCAGCTGTTCACGCAAGTGGGGCAGCAATGGCCGTTCTATTCCTACCGCCTCAACACCCTGACCCAGCACAGCCAGTTGCTGTCGCGCACGGTGCGCGCCGAACTGCTCAGCCTCGTCACCGATCTAGAGGGGGCGAGTGAGGTGGGCGGCCTGTTCCTCCATCCGGGCGAGCGGGCCGGCGGCCTCGGCCTGCTGCTGGCGCGCAGCCGCTACCTCTTCATCGCCATGCACCGCCCGCGCTTTGCCGACCGGGTGCTGGCGGAACTGCGCGGGATCATCGACGATCGCGGCGGATCGCCCTTCTGGGACGGCGTGGCGGGGCGGTTCTTCGGCATGACCTTCCAGGAAGCCGACAGCTTCAACGCCCTCAACGGCAACCAGTTCATCGCCGACCTGATGCCCAAGCACCCGGTCTATGTCGCCATGCTGGACGAGGAGGCGAAGAAGGTGATCGGCCTGCCCCACCCCACCGGGCGTGCGGCCATGCGGATGCTCGAACAGGAAGGGTTCGCCTATGAAGGCTATGTCGACATCTTCGACGGCGGGCCGACGATGATGGCGCGCACCGACATGGTGGCCAGCGTGCGCTCGGCAATGGCCGGACGGGTCACGGCGACCGACGCGGCGGATGGCGAGCGGGCGCTGGTGGCCTGCGGCGAACTCGATACGTTCCGCTGCTGCTACGGCATGCGCTCGCCCGGGGAAGACGGCGAGGTGGCGATCGACGTGGCCACGGCGCGAACGCTGGACGTGGTGGCGGGCGACGAGGTGTGGAGCGTGGCGCGCTAGGCGCAGCGCGAACGGAGATCGAAGCGTGTTACAGGAAATCAATTTCGACGGCATCGTCGGGCCGAGCCACAATTACGCCGGCCTCAGCCTCGGCAATATCGCTAGCGCCAGCCACGGGGGCGATCCGTCCTACCCCCGCGCCGCCGCGCTGCAGGGCATCGCCAAGATGCGCGGCAACATGGCGCTGGGACTGGCGCAGGGTTTCCTCCTGCCGCTTCCCCGCCCCAACCGCGCGCTCGAAGCCCGGCTCGGCCTCGACGAGACCGCGCCGCCGCAATTGCGGGCCGCGCCGTGGTCCGCATCGAGCATGTGGACCGCCAACGCCGCCACCGTCAGCCCCGCCCCCGATACGGCGGACGGGCGCTGTCACCTCACGCCTGCCAACCTCGTGACCATGCCGCACCGCGCGCAGGAATGGCGCGACACCAAGGCACAGCTCGACATCGCGTTCGGCGACGCGGAACATTTTGCGGTCCACGACGCCGTGCCCCCCAGTTTCGGCGACGAGGGCGCGGCCAACCACATGCGCTTTTGCGAACGCCACGATGCGGCGGGCGTCGAAGTGTTCGTCTATGGCCGGCCGGGCGGGCGCTTTCCCGCGCGCCAGCACGAACAGGCTAGCCGCGCGGTCGCCCGGCTGCACCGCCTCGATCCCGCGCGCTGCGTCTTCATCGAGCAGAACCCCGAGGCGATCGCGGCGGGCGCCTTCCACAACGATGTCGTCTCGGTCGCCAACGAACGGGTGCTGTTCGCCCACGAACGCGCCTTTGCCCATCGCGAACAGGCCCACGAACGGATGCGCAACGCTTTCCCCGCGCTCGAACTGGTGGAAGTGCCCGAAAGCGCGGTCAGCCTCGAGGAAGCGATCCGCACCTATCTGTTCAACGCACAGCTCGTGACTCTGCCTGATGGCGGCGGCATGGCGCTGGTCGTGCCCGAGGAATGCCGCGAAAGCGCACCCGTCTGGGCGTGGTGCGAGAAAATGCTCAATTCCAACGGCCCGATCCGCAAGGTCCTGCCGGTCGACGTGCGGCAATCGATGGCCAATGGCGGCGGCCCGGCCTGCCTGCGCCTGCGCGTGGCGGCCGCCCCTGCCCATGTCGACGCGCGCTTCCTCCTCGACGAGGCCAAGGCCGAGCGCATCGAAGCCGTCGTGGGCGAAATGTGGCCGGAACAGATCGACCCGTCCGATCTTGGCACACCCGCTCTTGCACATACGGTTAACGAGGCACGCGAGGCGCTCTTGTCCGTATTGTCGCTGAGCGAGCTTGCCTGACCGACCGGATGGTTAACGGGCTGGACCGGAGGCGACCGCCTTCGTAATGTACGCAGACAGATGAGGGCGCTGCCGATGTGGGCAAAGGTGAAAAGGCTGTTCGTGATCAAGACGCGCTTCGAGGCGTTCCTGATCATCTACGGCCTTGCCCTGGGCGCGATGACGCGCGGCGCGAACTATACCGTGCAATATCCTGGTATCGGCGGGTATCTGCTGATGGCGGCGACGGCGGGGGCGGTGTTCCTCGGCGGCGCGAAAATCCTCGATGCCCTGCGATACGAGCGCGAGGCGCAGGAGCGGCAGGCCGCGCAACAGGCGGCCGACTGAGCAGGCCGGTTCGCCGCCCTTTTGCCGAATGATTAGGTAAACCGGCCGGATGATGCTATTGCGCCCTTGCTGACGTCGAAATTTGCGACGGACTTCGGATTTTGACGACCGCCGCTTGCCTTTGATGGCCCCGGCGCAAAACAGACTACGACTTCCTTTCATCGGACGATTTGACGCACGACCGCCCCGTATCTTGCGGGGCGGCAACCCTCGCGTTCTCGAAAGGAACCATCATGAGCAAGACCGGCACCGTAAAGTTCTTCAACTCGGACAAGGGCTACGGCTTCATCCAGCCCGACGACGGTTCGGAAGACAGCTTCGTTCACATCTCGGCCGTTCAGGCAGCCGGCATGCAGACGCTCGATAAGGAACAGCGTCTGAACTACGAAGTCGAAACCGGCCGCAACGGCAAGGCAAGCGCGGTCAATCTTTCCGCCGCCGACTGACCCTGTGCGCCCGCAGGCCGATTTTCCGGCCTGCGGGACACGCCGCCAATGTGCGGCAGGCCGCTAGCGAAGGACACGATATGAGCCAGACATTCGAATTCTACGACGCCCGCGCCAACGAGGCGGCGAGCGAAGCTGCCGAGGCAACGTTGCAGAACGTGAAGGATCGCAATCTGCGCGCGGAAAAAACCTGGCGCGGCCTCGCCGATCAGGCCCGGCGCGTGTCGCATGAACGGCAGAAGGCGCTGAACGAGCGCGAGGCCCGCGATCAGGCCGAAAGGGATGCCCTCGGCCAGGCCTGATCCGGCTGAGCCTGACACCGGCGTCACGTTGCTACCGAAAAAGATAAGGTGAGGGTTTCTGTTGCTAGCTACCCTCGGAGCCCCGGTATCCCTTCTGTTGCCCGGTGGGTCCAACCGCGCTTTGGCTTTGTAAGATCTGGCCGTTAGGCCGTCAGATTACGCAGCAAGAGCGAGTGCTTCATTGTCATTGGCACTTGTGTGTTGTGAGCCTTAAACGGGTTACTCAGCCCGGGCGAAAACTGCGTCTTTCAACACACGTCGATCCTAGTTCGGCCCCGTCATCAACCGCGCTGCCGCGCCTGGTGGTGGAGCCGCCGGGTACTGCCCCCGGGTCCGTTGTGCCTATTGCACGCCGCCATTTATCGCCATAGCCGGTCGAAACCGGCCCAACCCATATAGCCTGTCGTCCCTTCATTGTGAAGGGGATCGATCCACTTCCGTCGCACGCGACCCGCTTTTCAGTTCGGCGAGGATGTTTTTCAGCACGTCGAGCTGGGGATCGGTGGGCACTTCGTCGCTGGACGCCGTGGCCGCTTCCTCGGCCTGCTTGCGCTGTACCTCGTCGACGATGCGGTTGACCCCCTTGAGCAACAGGAACAGCGCGAAGGCGAGGATCAGGAAATTGACGACCTGGGTCAGGAAGTCGCCATAGCCGATCATCGCGACGCCCGCCTCCTTCAGCTGCGCGTAATTGCCCCTGTCGCCCGAATAGTTTTCCGGGATCTCGCCCAGCCGGATGAACCAGTTGGAAAAATCGACGTCGCCGAACATCCAGCCGATCGTGGGCATGATGATGCTTTCGGTCAGCGCGGTGGTGATCTTGCCGAAGGCGGCACCGATCACGACACCGACCGCCAGATCCATCACATTGCCGCGCGCGATGAATTTCCTGAACTCGGTTCCCAGCGCCATTTCGCATCCCATCCGTTTGCACTCGGCCGCCTCCTGACATGCACCACATCGCGCGACAAGTGGCGGCGCGCGCTTGAACAACGCGCTCGCTGTGCTAACTCGCTAAGGCAGTTTGCAGCACAGGGAATCCGCAATGTCTCGCCTCACCGCCATCCGCGCCGCTTTCGTCGGTCTTCTCGCGTTCGCGCTCGCCGCGTGTGGGATCAATTCCGTGCCGACCAAGGAAGAAGCCGCCAAGGCGCA
Organism: uncultured Erythrobacter sp.; assembly: GCA_947501005.1. GTDB lineage: Bacteria > Pseudomonadota > Alphaproteobacteria > Sphingomonadales > Sphingomonadaceae > Qipengyuania. The sequence goes on from CANMTU010000001.1 coordinate 1,810,927, forward strand.
ATGGGGCAATGTCGAGAGCGCGCTACAGCGCCGGTCGGACATCATCCCCAACCTCGTCAGCGTGGTGCAGGCCGCCGCCATTTCGGAGCAGAACATCCTCCAGGGCGTGATCGATGCGCGCGCCCGCGCGACCAGCATCAACATCACGACCGACGATCTGTCCAACCCGGAAGAGTTCGAACGCTTCAACGCCGCGCAGAACCAGCTGACGCAGGCTTTGGGCCAGCTGCGCACGGTGGTCGAAAACTATCCGCAGCTGTCCAGCCAGCCGCGCTTCGCCGATCTGATGGTCGCGATCGACGAGAGCAACAACCTCATCAACACCGAACGCGTGCGCTACAACGATGCTGCACGCGACTACAACACCGAGATCCGCACCTTCCCGAGCAGCATCGGGGCCAACATCATTCACGGCGCCGATCCGCTCGAATATTTCGAAGCCGATGCCGCGGCACAGGCCAACCCGACGGTCGACATGGGGCAGATCACCGGCCAGCCGGCGAACGGCAACACTGCCCGTCCGGTGAACGACAACACCTTGGGCGGCGAGCAGCGCACCGGAACCGGCAATTAACCGGCGCGCCCCTTCCGTGATGCCTGCCATGCGGAGCTGGACGTTCCTCGCCGCACTGCTGTGCGCCCTGTGGCTCGGCATGCCGGGCGTCGCCGGGGCGCAGGACTTTCCGCCGCGCCCCACCGGGCCGGTCTATGACGGCGCAAACATGCTGTCGCCCGAAACCGAGGCGACGCTGACGCAGCGACTGGCCGAGTACAATCGGGAAACCGGCCGCGCGCTGGTGGTAGCGACGGTCCCCTCGCTCGGCGGAACGGCGATCGAAACCTATGCCACCGAACTGTTCGCCGAATGGGGCATCGGCGGGGCAGAACGCGATCAGGGGCTGCTGCTGCTGATCGCGCAGGACGAGCGCAAGATGCGGATCGAGGTCGGCTACGGCCTCCACCCTTATTTCGGCGGGATCATGGCGGGCCGCGTCATCCGCGACGTGCTGACCCCGCGGTTCAAGCAGGGCGATTTCGACGGCGGGGTCACCGCCGCGACCGATGCGATCATGACCCACCTCGACAAGAGCCCGGCGGAAGCCGCCGCCATCGAGGAAGCCGCGCAAACCGCAGAACAGCAGCGGGCCAGCGGGGGCGGCTTCCCCTTCGGCGGGCTGATCTGGCTGGGCTTCATCTTCCTGTTCTTCATCCTCCCCGCCCTGCGCGGCGGCAAGCGGCGGCGGCGCCGCTATCGCCGCAGCGGCCCGTGGGGCAGCGCCGCGCGCGACATCATGCTGTGGGAAGCCGGCAAGCACATTGCCCGCGGTTTCGACGGTGATCGCGGCGGCGGGTTCGGAGGCTTCGGCGGCGGGGGCGGCTTCGGCGGCGGTGGTTTCGGGGGCGGCGGCTTCGGCGGGTTCGGTGGCGGCATGTCCGGCGGCGGCGGGGCCTCGGGGGGTTGGTGATGGGCCGCCTCGACAAGACGCAGCACCGGATGGTCAGCGATGCAGTCGCCGCTGCCGAGAGCACGACCTCAGGCGAGATCGTGCCGGTCCTCGCCGAACAATCGGACGGCTACAGCGATGTCGCGCTGTGGTGGGCGATCGGTATCAGCTTCACCGTAATGAGTGTGTTCGCGGCGTTCCCGACCTGGCTGGTCGGTTTGCTCGACACCATCTCGGGCGGGTGGAGCCATGTGTGGAGCGATGGGGAAAAGCTCGCCACGCTGCTCGGCATTGGGCTCGCCGTATTTCTCTTGGTGCTGTTGGCGCAGCTTTGGCAGCCACTTAAATTCGCACTCATCCCGCGGCCCTTGCGCGCGGCCCGGGCACGCGATGCCGCCATCCGCCACTTCAAGGTCGGAGCGGAACGGCGCACGCATGGCCGCACCGGGGTACTGCTCTATGTCTCGATGCACGAACACCGGGCGGAGATCGTGGCCGACGAATCCATTGCCGAAAAGGTCGAGGCCGAGGTCTGGGGCGACGCCATGGCGGACATGCTGGGCGAAATCCGCCAAGGCCGCCTCGCCGAAGGGCTGGCCGCGGGTATCCGCGATGTCGGCGCCGTGCTGACGCAGCATTTCCCGCGCGCGGCGGACGATATCAACGAATTGCCCGACCGGCTGATCGAGGTCTGAATGCCCGTGCCCGATCACGACCAGCCGGAACAGATCGTCTGGCAGGGCAAGTTCATCACCGCCAAGACGCGGGGGCGGTGGGAATATGTCGGCCGCGCGCGCGGCATCCGTGCAGCCGTCATCCTCGCCGTGGACGAGGAGGACCATGTCCTTTTGGTTGAGCAATATCGCGTGCCGCTGGGCCGCGAATGCCTCGAACTGCCGGCCGGCCTGATCGGTGACGACGATGGCGGCGCCGACGAAGACCCGCTGGCCGCCGCCGGGCGCGAGCTGGAGGAGGAAACCGGCTACCGCGCCGGGCGGCTCGAGGATTGCGGCACGTTCTATTCCTCGCCCGGCATGGTCAGCGAGAGTTTCACGCTGGTGCGGGCGAGCGACCTCACGCGTATCGGCGACGGCGGCGGGGTTGAGGGTGAGAACATCACCGTGCACCGCGTGGCGCGGGCCGATCTGCCGCGTTTCGTAGCCAAAAAACGTGCGGCGGGATGCGGCATCGACGTGCGGTTGCTGATGCTGCTGGGCGACAGTCTGTTGAAGGGGAACGGCGAATGAGCGGACGGGTTGCGGGCAAGCTGGCTCTGGTTACCGGCGCGGCACAAGGGCTCGGCGCGGCCCATGCGCGGCTGCTTGCCCGCGAAGGGGCGCGCGTGGTCTGCACCGACATCAACGGCGAAGGCGCAGAGGAAACCGCCGCCGCCATCGTGCGCGAACACGGCGCGGGAACGGCCGTCGGCGCGCAGCACGACGTCACCGATCCGCAGGCGTGGGAGCGCGTGGTCGCTCTCGCCAGGGACGAGATCGGCGGGTTGAACGTGCTGGTCAACAATGCCGGCATCGGCGTCGGCGGCAATATCGAGACCTGCGATTTCGACGGCTGGAAACGCTGCTTCGCGGTCAATGTCGATTCGATCTTCCACGGCTGCCAGAAAGCTTTGCCCCTGATGCGCGAACATGCGCCCGGCTCTATCGTCAACATCTCGAGCATTGCCGGACTGATCGCCAGCGATACCATGCCCGCCTACAATGCGAGCAAGGCGGCGGTGTGGATGCTGACCAAGTCGATTGCGCTGCACTGCGCGAAGAACCGCATGGATATCCGCTGCAACTCGGTGCACCCGACTTTCGTCGATACGCCGATCCTCGACGGGACGGCGCGCAATCACAATCTCGACAAGGACGTGCTGTTGGAAAAGCTGGCCCGGCAGATACCGCTTAAAAAGGTCGGCGAGCCGGACGATATCGCCAATGCGGTGCTCTATCTTGCAAGCGACGAGAGCAAGTTCATGACCGGCGCGGAGTTGAAGCTCGACGGCGGCATCTCGGCCATGTGAGCGGCGCCAAGCGCACCGCCCGCTCAGTCAGCGAGCAACCAGATTGCGAGGTAGATCAGCACCCCGCCGAGGCCGAGTAGGGCACCGAGAACGAAGGCGATGCGGATCAGGTTGACGTCGAAGCCGAAATAATTCGCCAGTCCGGCGCTTACCCCGGCGATCTTGCCGTTCCGCTTGTCGAGCCGGAACGCGCGGCTCCGGCTCGGCGGGGTTTCACGGTCGCGGAATTTCAGGTCACTCATGCGATGACTCCGTTGGGCGAGGCGGGCAGGATCGCAGTCGCCATGACGACGATCGTCAGTGTCAGAGAAAACGCGGCGGCGAACAGTTTGTTGCCGGAATTGCTGAAATCGAACATCGGGATGGTCCTGTTGCGGGAAGTTGGCGGGTCGGATCAGGCGACGAGGCCGATGGGGCTGGCGGGCACGATAGCGGTCGCCATGAACACGGCCGACACGGTGAAGGCGAAGAGCGCGGCGAGGGCCTTGCTGGCGAAGAATTCGTTGGTTTTCAAAGTGGTAACTCCTGTTTGCGTGGTGTCCGGTTCGACCATTCGATCCGGTACGAACAGGGTTGCAAAGCGTGTGCCAAACTACGCAAACCGCGGTTTCGCGCCATTCTTGCTAGCGCCGGTCTGACGTGAGCGGTTCACCTATCCGAAAGGTTGGCGAAATTCCCCAATTGTTGCGTGCGGCATAATCGGTGGCGGGAAAATCCGCGCGCCGCTAGGCCGATGGGACCATGCTCGACCGCATCGCCCTCACCCGATTTCGCAATCACGGCGACACCGCGCTCGACGGAACGGGGCGGTTCAATCTCCTCGTGGGAGAGAACGGCGCGGGCAAGACCAACATTCTCGAGGCGCTGTCCTTGCTCGCGCCGGGGCGCGGATTGCGCCGCGCGGCGCTCGCAGACATGGGAAGCGCGGCGGGGGATGGCGGCTTTGCCGTCGGTGCCGACCTCGCCGCGGGCGGTAGCGACCCGGCGCGCCTTGGCTCCTATGTCGAGGCGGCGCAGCCCGGCCGCCGCAAGGTCCGTATCAATGGCGCGGAAGCCAGCGCGAGGCAGCTCGGCGAGTGGCTGGCGATCACGTGGCTGACCCCCGCGATGGACGGGCTGTTCACCGGCCCCGCCGCCGACCGCCGTCGCTTCGTCGACCGGATGGCGCTGGCGCTCGACCCGCGCCACGCCGCCCATGCCGCGCGCTACGAAGCGGCCTTGCGCGAGCGCAACCGCCTGCTCTCCGATGACCGCGCCCCCGATCCCGTTTGGCTCGACGGGATCGAGGCCCAGATGGCGCGGCATGGCGGCGCGTTGATGGAAGGGCGGGCCGCGCTAATCGATACGCTGATGGCCCGCATCGCCGCCATGCCCGCCGAACCCTTCGCGCGCCCCGCCCTCACCTATATGCCCGGTGGGCCGGACAATGCCGAGAACCTGTCGCAGACGCTGTTCGACAATCGCGGGCGCGACCGGGCGGCGCAGCGCACGCTTGCCGGCCCCCATCGCGACGAGCTCGACGTGATCCATGCCGCGAAACGCGTGCCCGCCGCGCAGAGCTCGACCGGCGAGCAGAAGGCCATGCTGGTAGCTATCACCCTCGCCCATGCCGCGCTCGCGGCGCAGGGGCGGCCGGGCGTGCTGCTGCTCGACGAGGTGGCCGCGCATCTCGATCCGGTCCGCCGCGCCGCCTTGTTCGACCAGCTTGCGGCGAGCGGCGCGCAGGTCTGGATGACGGGCACCGAACCCTCGCCCTTCTCCAGCATCCTTGGCGAAGCGGCGCTGTGGCGCGTTGCCGACGGCAACGTCACGCGCGGCTAGCCTTGGGGTAGCGGCAAAGCAGCCTCGACCTCGTCCACCGTATCCTCGACCAGCGTCGCGATCCCCTCTTGCGTGGGATGGACACGGTCATTCTGGAACAGCGTGGGGTCGAGATAGATACTTTCCAGCCAGAACGGGATCAGCCCCGTATCGTATTCCCGCGCCAGATCGGAATAGAGCCCGTCGAACGCCTGCTGGTATTGCGGCCCGTAATTGGGCGGTGCGCGCATGCCCATGATCAGCACCGGGATACCGCGGCGCTGCAATTCGGCCAGCATCGCGGCGAAATTGGCGCGCGTTTCCTCGGGCGGAAGACCGCGCAGCATGTCGTTTCCGCCCAGTTCGAGGAGCACGAGGTCGGGCTTCACCTGCTGGTTATCTAGCGCGAAGGCGAGCCGCTGGCGCCCCGCCCCGCTGGTCTCTCCCGAAACCGCGGCGTTGACGATTTGCGCGTTCACGCCCCGTCCGCGCAAAACCTCCTGCAATTGCGCGGGGTAGCTGTTTTCCACGCCGATGCCGTATCCCGCGAACAGGCTGTCGCCGAAAGCGAGGATAGTGCGGGTCGGTCCGCTCACCTCGGCGGCGGCGGTTGCGGCCGGGCCATCGGAAGGCGTTTCGCGCGCCGGAGCTTCCGCCACCTCACCGCCTTCACCGCATGCCGTCAGCGCAAGGGCCGTCAGCCCGATCGACCAAGCCCGCATATCCATCGGCCACCTTCCTTGTTCATTCATGCGCCCTATGCCATCGCAGCGGCGTGACGAACACTCAAGATGCGATCCGTGCGCGCGATCTTCGCCTGACGCTGGGATCCGATGCCGCGCCCGTCGAAATCCTCAAGGGACTGGACCTGACCGTCGCCCGGGGGGAGACGGTGGCGCTGCTCGGCCCGTCTGGTTCGGGCAAGAGTTCGCTGATGGCGGTGCTGTCGGGGCTGGAACGCGCCTCGTCGGGCAGCCTGCACGTCGCGGGCGCGAATTTTTCCGCCATGGACGAGGATGCGCTGGCCCATGCGAGGCGGGGGCGGATCGGCATCGTGTTGCAGGCCTTTCATCTCCTCCCCACCATGACCGCGCTGGAAAACGTCGCGACCCCGATGGAACTGGGCGGCGAGCCCGAGGCGCAGGCCCGCGCCCGGGCCGAACTCGAGGCGGTCGGCCTCGGCCACCGTCTGTCGCATTATCCGCAGCAGCTTTCGGGCGGCGAGCAGCAGCGCGTCGCCCTCGCCCGCGCCATCGCGCCGCGCCCCGAACTGATCTTCGCAGACGAGCCGACCGGCAATCTCGATGCCGCGACCGGGCACGAGATCGTCGACCTGCTGTTCGCGCGGCGGGCGGAAACCGGCGCCACCTTGCTGGTCATCACCCACGATCCCGAACTGGCCGCGAAATGCGCGCGGGTGCTGACCCTGGGCGACGGCCTGATCGCCAGCGACACTGCCGCGTGAGCGCAGCGTCGGGCATGGGTTGGAGCGGGGCCTGGCGCATCGCCCGGCGCGATCTTAATGCGCGGTTCAAGGGGCTGCGCCTGCTGCTGGTGTGCCTGTTCCTCGGCACCGCCGCGCTGGCCGCGATCGGCACACTGACCGCGGCGATCGAGCGCGAGCTCACGACGAACGGCCGCGCGTTCCTCGGCGGCGACCTGCAGATCGAGGTCTGGCAGCGCCCGCTGACCGGCGAGGAACGCGCCGCGCTGGAGGAATTGGGCGAAGTTTCGCCCGGCACGCGTATCCAAGCGATGGCCCGGTTCGGAGACACTGCCGCCCCGATCGAACTGAAGGCGGTCGCGCCGAACTACCCGCTTTACGGGACGCTGACGCTGGACGATGGCAAGGCGGTCTCCGCGCCGCGAGGGGACGACGTCTATCTCAGCCCCGACGCCGCCGCGCGCCTCGGCGTGAGCATCGGTGATGCGCTGGAAATCGGCACGACGAACGTGCGGGTCGCGGGGCTGATCGGCAGCGAACCCGACCGGCTGGGCGAAGGCTTCCAGCTCGGCCCGACGGTGATTGCGGCTGAGGACCTGCCGCAGCGCGCGGGTCTGATCGCCCCCGGCTCGATGTACGAAAGCAAGACACGGGTGCGGTTCGACACGCCCCGCGATCTGGAAGCGGTGCAGGACGACATTGAAGCCCGCTTCCCCGGCGCCGGGTTCGACATCGACACCGCTGAGCGCGCGGCACCCGGCACCGAGCGGTTCATCGGCCGGATGAGCGAATTTCTCACCCTCGTCGGCCTCGCCGCGTTGGTGATCGCGGGCATCGGCATTGGCGGCGGGGTAACGAGCTATCTCGACGGGCGGCGGCAAGGCATCGCCACGCTCAAGATCCTCGGCGCGACCAGCCGCGACATCACGCGCATTTATGCGTTGCAGATCGCGGCGGCAGCCGTGGTCGCGAGCGTGGCAGGGCTGGTGGTCGGCGTCGCGGTGGTGCCGCTGCTGGCGGGCGCGCTCGAAGGGTTGCTCCCGGTCGAGATGGGGTTCGTGCTCGATGGCGGCGCCCTGTTGCTGGCGGCGACCTACGGTCTGCTGGTCGCGCTGGTCTTCGCCGCGCCGCCGCTGCTGCGCGCCCGCCGCTTTCCGGCGATGGCACTGATGCGGGCGCGCGTCGCGCCGCTGGCGCGGGACCGGACGGCGCTATGGGTGGTGGGCGCGGGGCTTGGCGGCATCGTCGCGCTTGCGCTGCTGACGTCGGAGCAGCCGCTGCTGGCCGCCGGCTTCCTTGCGGGCGCGGCGGCGGTGCTGGGCCTGTTGTGGCTGCTCGGGTGGGCGATCCGGCGCGGGGCCGCGCGCCTGCCCCGCCCCGCCAGCCCGATCGTACGCAGCGCCCTTGCCAATCTGCACCGCCCGGGTTCGAACACCGGGGCACTGGTGACCGCGCTCGGCTTCGGCCTGTCCGCCTTCGTCCTCCTCGCCGCGGTACAAAGCGCGATCGACGGCAATATCGAAAGCCGGGTGCCGGACCGCGCGCCGGACTATTTCGTACTCGACATCCCGCGCGACGGCGAGGCGCGGTTCCGCGATATCGTCCGCGCCGAGGACCCGCAGGCGACCATCCGCATGGTCCCCGCCCTGCGCGGATCGGTGCTGGCTTTCGGGCCACGCGGCGACATGACCCGCACCGCCGATCTGGAGAATATTCCCGACGGCGCCTGGGCACTGCGTGGCGAACGCGGCCTCACCTATTCCGACGATCTGCCGCAGGGCAACAGCCTCACCGAAGGGGAATGGTGGGGGCCGATGTGGCGGGGCGAGCCGCAGGTCTCGGTCGACGCGGAATTCGCCGAAGCGGCCGGGCTCGGCATCGGAGACTACATCACCTTCGGCGTTCTGGGGGTAGAGCGCACGGCGCGCATCGCCAATCTGCGCCAGATCGACTGGGAAAGCCTCGGCTTCAACTACGTCTTCGTCCTCAGCCCCAACACCCTGGCCGACACGCCGCACAATCTCGCCGCGACGATCGAACTGGCCAAGGACGCACCGACCGGCCCCTTGTTGCAGGACATGGTGCGCACCTTTCCGTCCGCCTCGGTGATCGAGGTCGGCGGGGTGCTGGAACAGGCGCGGACAATCCTCGAACAGGTCGGCCTCGCCACGCTGGCGGCGGCGAGCGTGGCGGTGCTGGCGGGCCTCGCCGTGCTGCTCGGCGCGATCGCGGCGGCGCGCGCTGCGCGGACTTACGACACGGTGATCCTGCGCGTGCTGGGTGCGGACCGGCGGCAGATCCTCACGATGCAGCTCATCGAATACGCCCTGCTTGCCGCCGCGCTTGCCGTGGTCGCGCTCGGCCTCGGCAGTCTGACCGCTTGGCTGATCGTCACCCAGCTGTTCGAGTTCGACTGGCTGCCCGACTGGGGCGAGGTCTTCGCCGTGCTGGGCGCCGGCCTTGCCATCGTGTTCGCCTTCGCGCTGGGCGGTTCGCTCCCGCTGCTGCGTGCGAAACCGGCCCAGGCACTGCGCGCGCTCTAGCGGAAGGTGACGCCGCCCGAGGTATCGGGACGGTCGAGACCGTCCCGGCCTTTCGGATCGGCGCCGTACTTGTTCGGCCCCGGCGTACCGTCGAGGCACATGAAGACGAAAACCACGAGGCTTCCCAGATACGGAACGAAATTGAGCAGCACGAACCAGCCCGAACGGCCCTGATCGTGAAACCGGCGGACCTGCACTGCCAGCGCCGGTATGAACGACGCGACCAGGAAAATTGCCATGAGAATGAAGCCCGGTCCCAATCCCTCGGTCGGATCGGCAAGGAAGGCCGAACTCCCGGCGACGAAAGCCAGCACCGTGTAGACGATCACCATCAACAAGGTGAACATCCAGTATTCCTTACGCCGCGAGCGCCCCGCGAAATCGGCGTAGCGCTCGTATGGCAAGATCATCCATTCCATCTTCAGCCCCCCTTTGGTCTGGCGACAGGTCTACACATACCGTTCGGCAGGTAAAGCGACTGGCGAAGGCTTGGATCGTCTCTCCGCGTCCAACCGTCTTGCCGCCGCCGCCCTCTTGGGCTAGGGGCGCCCACAAATTGCGCGGGCTGGGTTCAGCTCCGCCCCCACTGCACCAATCGAAAGCATCATTATGTCCCGCGATCTGCGCAACGTGGCGATCATCGCCCACGTCGACCATGGCAAGACCACTCTGGTCGACCAGCTCTTCCGCCAGTCCGGCACCTTCCGCGAGAACCAGCGCGTCGAAGAGCGGGCGATGGATTCGAACGACCTCGAAAAAGAACGCGGCATCACCATTCTTGCCAAGTGCACCAGCGTCGAATGGAACGGCACCCGCATCAACATCGTCGATACCCCGGGCCACGCCGATTTCGGCGCCGAGGTGGAACGCATCCTCAGCATGGTCGACGGGGTCATCCTGCTGGTCGATTCCGCCGAGGGGCCGATGCCGCAGACCAAGTTCGTCACCGGCAAGGCGCTCGCCCTGGGCCTGCGCCCGATCGTGGTCGTCAACAAGATCGACCGCGGCGATGCGCGCCCGCAGGAAGTGCTGGACGAGGTGTTCGATCTGTTCGCCAATCTCGACGCGAATGACGAGCAGCTTGAATTCCCCTCGCTCTGGGCCTCCGGCCGCGACGGGTACGCGAGCGAGGACGAAACCGCGCGCAGTGGCGATCTCAACCCGTTGTTCCAGCTGATCGTCGATCACGTTCCGCCGCCGGGCCTCGACACGGACGGGCCGTTCAGCTTCCTCGCCACCCTGCTCGATCGCGACAATTTCATGGGCCGCGTGCTGACCGGTCGCGTGCAGTCCGGCAAGATCAAGCTCAACGATCCGATTCACGCCCTCGACGGCGAAGGCAAGGTGATCGAGGTCGGCCGCGCGACCAAGCTGCTGAGCTTCGACGGGCTGGAGCGCGTGCCGGTGGACAGTGCGCAGGCAGGCGACATCATCGCGCTTGCGGGCCTCGAAAAGGCGACCGTGTCCAACACCATTGCCGATCCGTCCGTCTCCGAACCGATCCACGCCCAGCCGATCGACCCGCCGACCCTCGCCATGCGCTTTGCCGTCAACGACAGCCCGCTGGCCGGGCGCGAAGGCACCAAGGTGACCAGCCGCATGATCCGCGACCGGCTCTACCGCGAGGCGGAAACCAACGTCGCCATCCGCATTACCGAGAGCGAGGACAAGGACGCCTTCGAAGTCGCCGGGCGCGGCGAGTTGCAACTGGGCGTGCTGATCGAGACGATGCGCCGCGAAGGCTTCGAACTCGGCATCTCCCGCCCCCGCGTGCTGTTCCGCGAGGAAAACGGGCAACGTATGGAGCCGTTCGAGACCGTCGTGATCGACGTGGACGACGAATATTCCGGCACGGTCGTGGAAAAGATGCAGCGCCGCAAGGCCGAGCTGACCGAGATGCGCCCCTCGGGCAGCGGCAAGACCCGCATCACCTTTTCGGCCCCGTCACGCGGGCTGATCGGCTATCATGGCGAATTCCTGTCCGACACGCGCGGCACGGGCATCATGAACCGCCTGTTCGAGAAGTACGACACCCATCGCGGCCCCATCGAAGGGCGGCAGAACGGCGTGCTGATCTCGATGGTGCCGGGTGAAGCCGTCCCCTACGCGCTCAACGCGCTGGAGGATCGCGGCGAGTTGTTCATCGGCGGCGGCGCGAAGATCTACGAAGGCATGGTGATCGGCGAGAATGCCAAGCCCGACGATCTCGAAGTCAATCCGATGAAGTCAAAGCAGCTCACCAACTTCCGCTCGACCGGCAAGGACGATGCGATCCGCCTGACCCCGCCCCGCGTGATGACGCTGGAACAGGCGATCGCCTATATCGACGACGACGAGATGGTCGAGGTGACGCCTGCCAGCATCCGCCTGCGCAAGGCGATCCTCGATCCGCACGAGCGCAAGCGGGCCAAGCGTTCGGGCCAGAACTGAGGCTGCAACCGCCTGATCAGTCCTGATCCTTCCAGGCCATGAAATTGGGCTGCCCGTTCGACGCGCTCACCCCGCCGTCGACGGGCAGGTTCGCCCCGGTGACGAAGCGCGCGTCCTCGCTGGCAAGGAAGGCAATCACGGCGGCAACGTCGTCCGGCTCGCCCGGCCGGCCCAATGGAATGCGGCGCACGAAGGCGTCGAGCAGCTTCTCGTCGGCTCGGATCGCATCGCTCATCTCGGTCCTGGTAAGCGAGGGGCAGACGGCGTTCACACGGATGCCGCTGGCGCCGAGTTGCAGCGCCAGGGCGCGGGTGAGGTTGGTGATCGCGCCCTTCGCCGCATTGTAGATCGGCATGGTCCAGTCGCCCCCGGTGCCCGACACGCTGGAGGTGTTGACGATGGCAGCGCCGCCCGCCGCCTTGCTTTGGGCCAGTGCCGGGATTGCCGCGCGGCACAGATAGAGCGTGCCCTTCACGTTGATGTCGATCACGCTTTCGATATCGCCGTCATCCGCCTCGGCCAGCATGCCGGCCGCCGCGACGCCGGCATTGTTCACCAGCACGTCGAGCCCGCCGAACCGCTCGCATGTCCGTTCGACGATCTGCGCGGCGAAGGCCTTGTCGCTCACATCGCCCTCGACGATCAGCGTGCGGTCGCCGTCGAGATCGGCGGCGACCCGTTCGAGATCGTCCCGGCTCCGGGAATTGAGGACCACGTTCGCCCCCTCGCGGGCAAATCGCCGGGCGGTCGCTGCGCCGATACCGGACGATGAGCCGGTGACGATGACGGTTGCGGATTGAAAGCGGTTCATTGGTATTGCCTCCGGGTTATTCGAAACGGGTTTGCCCATGCAACCAGCCTCGCCCCCGGAAAGGTCCTGGCGCCCCATCGACCCTTTCGGCGTCAGTCGACCAGGTAGAATTCACCCACCACGAGGCTGGCATACAGCGCCACGCCGATGAGGAAGGGCAGGAACCGGCTTTCCCGCTCCGCCGGCAATTCCTCCTTCAGGATCAGCAATATCATCGCACCGCCGACGAAGGCGAACAGGCAGCCGATCACGATCTGCGGCAGCTCCACGAACAGACCCGTCAGCCAGCCCGCCAGCGTGGCCGCGACCAGCGCCCAGCGGCCCGCGCCGTCATAGATTTCGGGGTGGTCCGCCCGGCTCGCGAAGTCGGCGGTGACGAAATGCAGCAGCAGGGCGATGAAGAACAGGACGAGGCCGCCCAGTGTCGGATCCTCGCGGTGATTGAGGAGATAGGAGATGATGAAGATCAGCAGGCAGCTGGCCGCGATATGGGTCCAGAATATCCCGCTTCCGGGCCGCCGGCCGCCGCCGCGTTTCTGCCCGCCGCGCGAGCCGACGACTGCCCGTTCGATACCGTAGAACAACGCCAGCCCGGCCAGCGACAGCGTATAGACCGAGGCTTCCGCCGCGCCGCGCGCCAGACCGAGGGCGCGCTGGAAAGTGGCGCTATGTGCGCCAAGTTCGGGCAGGATGTGCAGGAACACGTAGGCAACCGCCACCCCGCCCGCGAAGCTGAGCCAGCGACTGCGCGGCTCGGTATCGAGAAACCGCAACCGCCCGACGAATATGTGTACGGCGCAGAACGCGAGTGCCATCAGAGCGGTGATAGGTTCGATACCAGGCATTGCGGCAGCTTATTCGCACACCCGCCGCCAGCGCCACCCCCGCCCCGGTAGTCATTCCCGGTTTCCTTTGTTACGTGGCGGTTCATGCAAACCGGAACCCTCATTTCACTCGCAATCTACTTTGCCCTGATGATCGCCATCGGGCTGTGGGCCTGGAAACGCTCGACCGACACGAGCGAGGGCTATCTGCTGGCCGGGCGCAACCTGCACCCCGCCGTCGCCGCCCTGTCCGCCGGGGCGAGCGACATGAGCGGGTGGCTCCTGCTCGGCCTCCCCGGCGCACTATATGCCGCCGGACTGGTGGAGGCATGGATCGGCATCGGCCTGTTCGTCGGCGCGTTCGCCAACTGGATCCTCGTTGCCCCGCGCCTGCGCCGGCAGACCGAGGATCTCGGCAATGCGCTGACCATTCCCGAATTTCTCGCCAACCGCTTTCCCGACAAGGCGGTGGCGCTGCGGGTGATCTCGGCGCTGATCGTGGTGGTGTTCTTCGCGGTCTATACCGCCGCTGGCCTCGTCGGCGGGGGCAAGCTGTTCCAGACGAGCTTTGCCGGCCTGTTCCCGGAAATGGGCATGAGCGACTACATGCTCGGCATCTGGGTGACGTGCCTCGTCGTGCTTGCGTACACGATGGTCGGCGGGTTCCTCGCCGTCAGCCTGACCGATTTCGTGCAGGGGCTGATCATGGTGGTCGCGCTGATCCTCATGCCGCTGGTGGTGATGTTCGGCGAAGGCGGCAGCGCGGGCGGATCGCTGACCGAGGTCGACGTCCCGGGCTTCCTCAGCCTGACGCAGGGGTTGACCGTATTGGGCTTCATCAGCGCAGTGACCTGGGGCCTGGGCTATTTCGGACAGCCGCACATCATCGTGCGCTTCATGGCGATCGACACGGTGGAGCGGGTGCCGATGGCGCGCAATATCGGCATGACCTGGATGGGCGTAGCCCTGCTCGGGTCGATCGGCATCGGCCTTGCGGGGCGCGCCTTCGTGGATCGCAACGGGCTGGTGGTGGAGGATCCCGAGACGATCTTCATCGTGCTGGCGAACCTCCTCTTCCATCCTCTGATCACCGGGTTCCTGCTGGCCGCATTGCTGGCGGCGATCATGTCGACCATCAGTTCGCAATTGCTGGTCGCTTCCAGCTCGCTGACAGAGGATTTCTACAAGCTGTTCTTCCGCAAGAACGCGAGCGAACGCGAGAGCGTCAATGTCGGGCGGGTCTGCGTCGCGCTGGTCGCGGCGGCGGCGATCTGGATCGCGGCCGATCCCGAAAGCGAGGTCCTCGGCCTCGTATCGAACGCCTGGGCCGGGTTCGGCGCGGCGTTCGGACCGTTGATCCTCCTGTCGCTGACTTGGCGCCGGATGACCGGGGCGGGCGCGGTGGCCGGGCTGGTCACCGGCGCGGCGGTGGTGGCGATCTGGATCGCGCTGGGCTGGAACGCGAAGCTGCCTGGGTTCGACGGCGGGCTTTACGAGATCGTGCCGGGTTTCATTGCCGCCTGGCTGGCGATCGTGATCGTGAGCAAGGCCACCGCGCCGGGCGTGGCGCAGGCGCCGGTCTAATTGCTCATCCGCTCCACGGCTGGTCGGTCCGGTCCAAGAGCAAGTCGCCCGCCCAGGGACGACACAGTGCGAGGGCCTCGGCAGGCGCGCCATCGGTCCACGTGGCGTGGTCCTCCTCGGCCAGAAGCACCGGCATGCGGGTGTGGCATTGCGCCGCGTCGCAGGCATCGGTCATCACCATCGAATAGGCGAGGCCCCACTCCTGCGTCTCGCGCCAGATACCCGCGATGGCGAAGAGGCCGGCATCGGGGCGCGACAGCCAGGTCCGCGTCTTGCTGCCTTTCGGCCCCTCCGCCTCGGCCCAGGCGGTCACCGGGATAAGGCATCGGCGTTCCTCGAAGCTGTAGCGCCAGAAGAAACTTCCCAGCTTGTCGGTCCGCGTGTTGTTGACTGGCCTGGGTTTGAGCGGCTGGCCGTTCTTGCCCTTCAGCGCCAGGGGGAAGCCCCAGATCATCTGCTGCAGGTGACCTTGCGCGACGACCGCGCCGGGATAGCCGGGAAAGACTTCGGCGCCGAAATTCGCGCCGCCCAACGTATCCACCACGTCGAACCAGGCGGCGACCTCGTCCTTGTTCTGCGTCATGCGATAGAGATTGCAGATGGTCCGCCTCCCAAGACCCGGAATGGAACGTCCGGCATGGAACGTCGAGCGTGGCAGAATGGCGGCGGAGGCTGCAAGTTGCAATTCAGGATCGCCGATCTACAGACATGAACGGATCGGATGATGAACGCCAGGACCCGCCTTGTTTTCGCCGCTGTCGGCACGCTTGCGCTGGCGGGATGCGGGATCGGTTCGGATCGCGGGGCGCCGCGACCTGCGCAAGGCCCCCGATCCGCGTCTTCCGGCCCCGCGACCTCGCCACTGGGGCAGCAATGCCTCGCCACTCTCGGGCGGACGAATGCGCGGTTCGCCGCGCTCGCCGATCGCGATTACGGCGAAGGTTGCACGGCGTTCAACAGCGTGCAGCTCGACCGGGTAGGCAGCGATGCGGGCCAGTTCTCCGTGACCAATCTCGGCCCGCTGACCTGCCCGGCGGCGAACAGCCTGGCGGGTTGGGCGCGGTACGGCGTCGATCGGGCGGCGCGGCAGCTCTTCGGTTCGCCCATCGCGCGAATCGAGACGATGGGGAGCTATTCGTGCCGCAACGTCGCGGGCAGCACGCGGCGTTCGGCCCATGCCCGCGCGGAGGCGGTCGATATCGGCGGCTTCGTGCTGGAGAACGGGCGCCGCATCACGGTGACCGGCGGATGGAGCGGCGCGGCGGACGAGCGGGAATTCCTCCGCATCGTTTTCCGCAGCGCCTGCAAGCGGTTCGGCACCGTGCTCGGGCCGGACTACAACAAGGCGCATGAGGATCACCTGCATCTGGAAGCGGGCGCCGGCACCTATTGCCGCTGACCCGCCGCCGGGCCGCCCGCCTCACCCCGCAAGGGCGAGGCGTGTGTCGAACCCGGCTTCGATGCGCAAACGGACGGCTTCGGAGGCATGGTTGGCGCCGATCTTGACCATCATGTTCGCGCGGTGGATTTCGACCGTGCGCGGGCTGATAGCGAGTTCGCGCGCGATCATCTTGTTGCTGCGCCCCTCTGCCAGCCAGTCCAGCACTTCGCGTTCGCGCGGCGAGAGGGCGGCCATGCGGTTGCGCGCCGCGATCAGCTTGCGCCGGGCCATCCCGTAAGCGGCGGCTTCCTGCGCAATCAGTGCGACCGACTGGCACAACCGCGCCCCGTCCAGCGGCAGAGCGAGATAGTCGAGCGCGCCGGCCCGGATCGCGGCGACCACGGCAGCGGGCTGCGGATCGTCCGCCAGTGCGATCACCGGCAGCCAGACACCCTTTTCCTCGAGCGCAGCGAGGATCGGCCCGATGCCCCGGCCCCCATCCCCGCCCCCGTCCCGCACGAGGACGATTCCCCGTTCCGGCGGCGTGGCGAGTAATTCAGCGACGTCGTCATACACTTCGCAGTGAAAGCCGAGATCGAAAACCTGCCGGGCCTGTTCAGCCCGGAAGCGCGAGCAGGTGTGGACGATGTGCAGCGTGTGTTTGTGTTCCATGCCGCGCATCAAGCATGATCACGCATTGTTCTCCATGCGTTCCACATCCGTTTTGGCGCGGATTGCTGCGCTAAGGGGGGGAATCACGGAAAGATACCATCCGATATGGATGTATCGCCGTTCAACGGGGCGCGCCCGTCATTCATCGCGGAAGAAACTGTAATCGGGCAATGAGTGGAACGCGCTTTTCAGGGCATCCCCCCAGGACGACGAGATCGCCTGGAAATACGGATCGTCGCCCTTGATCCGGTGCTGGTGGCTCGCCTCGAACGTATCCCGGCCGATCACCTGCAGATCGAGCGGCAGGCCGACGGAGAGATTCGCCTTCAAGGTCGAATCGAAGCTCACCATCAGCAGCTTGACCGCATCCTCCAGGCTCATCGTCCGGTCGTAGCCGCGGATGATGATCGGGCGGCCGTATTTGGTCTCGCCGATCTGGAAGAACGGCGTATCGGTGCTGGCCTCGATGAAATTGCCTTCGGGGTAGATCATGAACAGGCGCGGTTCCATGCCCTTGATCTGGCCGGCGACGATGATCGATGCGGTGAAGCGGCCCTGCCCGCGCTGGCCGTTCGCCTCCTGCCGCTGGGCGATGGTGGCGCGCGTCAGCCGCCCGATCTCGGTCGCCACCTGGAACATGGTCGGCGATTTCAGCAACACGTTGTCGCGCGCATCCGGCTCCTTCATGCGCTCCTGCAACTGGCTGATCACCGCCTGGGTGGTGGCGAGGTTGCCGGCGGTCATCAGGGTGATGATCCGGTCGCCCGGCACCTGCCAGGTGAACATCTTGCGGAATACGGAAATATTGTCGACGCCCGAATTGGTGCGGGTGTCGCTCATCAGGACTATTCCCCTGTCCAGCACCATGCCGACACAATAGGTCATGCTCGTCTTTCCGGCCCGTTACTGCTGGACCTGCTGCTGTTCTACCGCGACATCGACTTCGAGAACCGTCGTGGTCGTGCCGAAGCTGATGCCCGTTACCGGTGCGGCATCGCGGTAATCGCGCCCGGTGGCAACCCGGACATAGCGGGTATCGGGGCTGATGCCGTTGGATATGTCGAACCCCACCCAGCCGAGCTCGGCGACGTAGGCTTCCGCCCAGGCATGGGTGGCCTCCTGTTCGATCCGGTCGTTCATCATGAGATAGCCGCTGACATAGCGGGCGGGGATACCCATCAGGCGCGCCGCGCCGATGAAGATATGCGAATGATCCTGGCACACCCCGGCGCCGTTGCCGAACGCCTCCTCGCCGCTGGTCGAGACGGTGGTGCTGCCGGTGCGGTATTCGACCGCCTCGAGGATGGCGGCGGACAGGCGGTGCAAGTTCTCGATCCGGTTTTCGTCCTGCCGGTCGAGCGTTGCCACGAGGGCGCGCATCTTCTCGCCCGGGCGGGTCAGCGGGGTCTGCCCGCGAAAGCTCCACAGCGGCAGGTGGCCGGCGTGCTGGCCGATGACGCCGGCATGATCGCTGGTATCGACCACGCCCTTGCAGGTGATTGTCACCTGCTGCGCCCCCGGCTCCACCGCGACGAGGGTGGTGCGGTTGTGGTGCTGGTCTTCATAGGCCAGTTCGGTGTGCGCGTTCTCGTAGTCCATCCGCCATTCGACGATCTTCTGCCCCTGCGTCTCCTTGGGTTCGAGACGCAGCCGCTGCAGCGCGTGGACGACCGGCGTTTCGAAGCGATAGCGGGTGGTATGGCGGATCGAGAGGCGCATCAGGCGAGGAACCGGTAATCTTGGGCGATCGCATCGGCGATGGCCGCGTTGCTTGCGGTGAATTCCAGCAGGAATTCGTGCAGACCCTGGTCGAAGATGTCGTCGATCGTGAGATCGGAAAGCCGCTGGTCGGCCCCGCGCATCAGGGCGTTGCAGCGCCCCTCGGTGCCGTGAACCTGCGCCAGTGCATCGAGATTTTCGCGCAGCAGCATGTAGCAGTATGAAAGGCTGCGCGGGAACCGGTCGTCGAGGATGAGGAATTCGCAGATCCGCCGCGCGTCGATCTGGGCGGCATTGATCCAGCGATAGGCCCGATCGCCCGATACCGATCGCAGGACCTGGTCCCACTGCCCGGTGTCGAGGCTGGTGCCGACATAGGACAGCGAGGGCAGCAGCAGGTAGTATTTCATGTCGAGGATGCGCGCGACGGCATCGGCCCGCTCGATGAAGGTGCCGCACCGGCCGAAATGATAGGGCTCCTCGCGCAGCATCGAGCCCGCCATCGCGCCATGCGCCAGCGTGCTGGCCCGCCGGATCGTGGCCACCGTTTCCAGCACCCGGTTTTCCGCCACCGGCTCCTTCAACTGCTCGTCGATCTCCAGCCAGTTGCCGTTGATCGCTTCCCACAATTCGCTGCTTATGGCGTTGCGGGCGAGGCGCGCATTCTGGCGGACGAGGCCGAACATCGTCAGGATGGAGGAAGGATTGTTCTTGTCGCGCAGCATGAAGTTCCACACCTGCATACCGGTATAGGTGGCGTGCTTGCGCTCGTAGAACTGGCGCTGCCCCGCCGTCTCTATGACGGAGCGCCATTCCTCCTCCGCCGTCGTCAGATCGCGGGTCAGGGCGAGGCGCAAGCCCGCATCGAGCAGGCGGGCATAGTTCTCCGCCCGCTCGAGATAGCGGAACATCCAGTAAAGGCCGTTGGCGGTGCGTCCCAGCATCAGTCTTTCAACACCCAGGTATCCTTCGTGCCGCCGCCCTGGCTCGAATTGACGACGAGCGAGCCTTCCTCCAGCGCCACGCGGGTCAGCCCGCCCGGCACGATGTCGATCTTGTCGGGCGAGACGAGCACGAAGGGCCGCAGATCGACATGGCGCGGGGCGAGCCCGCTTTCGGTGAAGATCGGACAGGTCGAGAGCGACAGGGTCGGCTGGGCGATGTAGTTTTCGGGCCGTTCCATGATCTTGTGGCGGAACTCCTCGATCTTCTCGCGGGTCGATGCTGGCCCGACCAGCATGCCGTAGCCGCCCGAGCCGTGCACTTCCTTCACCACCAGGTCGGCCAGATTGTCGAGCACGTATTGGCGACTGTCCTCGTCGGCACAGCGCCAGGTCTCGACATTGGGGAGGAGCGGCTTCTCGCCGGTGTAGAACTCCACGATCTCGGGCATGAAGGAATAGATCGCCTTGTCGTCGCACACCCCGGTCCCGGGCGCGTTGGCGATGGTGACGCCGCCCGCGCGGTACACGTCCATGATGCCGGGCACGCCCAGCACGCTGGCCGGGTTGAAGGTCAGCGGATCGAGGAATTCGTCGTCCACCCGGCGATAGATCACGTCGACCGGTTCATAGCCGTGAGTGGTGCGCATGGCGACGCGGCCGTTCACCACGCGCAGATCGCTGCCCTCGACCAGTTCGGCTCCCATCTGGTCGGCGAGGAACGCATGCTCGAAATAGGCGGCGTTGTAGATGCCCGGCGTCAGCACCGCGATGCGCGGGTTGGGCCCGGCGCATTTGGGCGCGCAGGCGGCAAGGCTCTTCGCCAGGCGCCGGGGATAGTCGCTGACGGTTTCGACCGGCACGCGCATGAACAGTTCGGGGAACATCGCCATCATGCTCTCGCGGTTCTCGAGCATGTAGCTGACGCCCGAGGGCGTGCGCGCATTGTCTTCCAGAACATAGAATTCGTCCGGCCCGGTGCGGACGAGGTCGATGCCCACGATATGCGTGTAGACCCCGCCCGGCGGCGTAAGGCCGACCATGTTGGCAAGCCATGCCTCGTTGTCGCGCAGCAGCGCCTCTGGCAGGCGGCCCGCGCGCACGATTTCCTGCCGGTGGTAGAGATCGTGCATGAAGGCGTTGAGGGCGGAAACGCGCTGTTCGATACCGCGCGTCAGCCGGCGCCATTCGCCGGCGGTGATGATGCGCGGCACCATGTCGAACGGAATCAGCCGCTCTTCCGCCTCGTCCTCGCCATAGACGTTGAAGGTGATGCCGGTCTTGCGGAAATTCGTCTCCGCCTCCGCATGCTTGCGCGAGAGGACCTCGTCCTTCTGCCCGTCGAACCACTTGCAGTAATCCGCATAAGCGGGGCGGACCGATCCGCCGGAGCCGTGCATTTCGTCGAAAAAGTCGGCCTTACCGCGCATGCGTCCCCTTCATTGCCGTTCGATCGGCCCTCATGAGGCCGAGCGGTTCCGCGCGTCCTTCGGGGAAACAAAGTTTCAGTCCGCGTCCAGTTCCAGAAGAACCGCCGATACCGCCTCGCGCGTGAGGACGAAGCCCATATGGGTGCAGCGCAGGGCGACGGCCCGATCGCGCTCGCCCGGGCGGCCGCAGGCGCTGCGCGGGTGGACGATGCCGTCGCACGGGCTCCACAGGGCGACCGTCTCGACCGGGGGTTTCTCGTTCGGGGTGGCGTCGAATTCCGGCTCGTCCACCCGGTGCCCGGCGATCGCCTGATAGGCACGCCAGCCATTGTTCGCGCGGGGATCGCCGGAAAAGGGCGAGCCGAGCGTGACGACCTTGCTGACCCGATCGGGATGCGCCTTGGCCAGTTCGCGCGCCATCACCCCGCCCAGGCTCCATCCGACCAGCACGATCGGTTCGCCGGTTCTCTCGGCCAGCGACAGGATGCGTGCCTCGACCTTGCGAAAGCGATCCTCGGTCGCGCCGAGATTATAGCCCAGGCCCCAGCGCTTGACCGTATGCCCCGCCTGTTCGAGCTCGCCCGCCATCCAGCGCATGCGCAGCGGATGCGCGCCGAAGCCGGGCAGCAGCATTACCGTTTTCGGGTTCGTCGCCCGCGGGATGCCGGCCCCCTTCGAAACCATCCGTCGAAGCGCAAGCAGCGGCCAGCCGAACTCCGCCAGCAGCCGCCGCAGGGGCGGGCCGCCCGTGCCGTCGGCAGCCGGTTCGACCGCAAGCGACCAGCGGCGCGCGATTTCCGCACGGCGATCGCGGAACGGGACTTGCATGGGAAACGACAGCATTGCCCTGTTCAAACGCGGACACCCCGGCGGAGTTTCCGGGTGGAGACGAAACGCCTCCTCAGCAGTCGCCGATGCGCTGTTGCTGCGACCGCATGGTCATCGTCATCGTGTTGCCGCCCGGCGCCTCGATGTTCATCCGGGTCGTGATGTCCGACGAGGTGCGCCGCCCGGTTCCCTGCATCGTCATCCGTCCCGTGCCCTGGCCGGGCCGCGAACAGGTCATCTCCGCATCGATCCGCTCGCCCTTAACGTCGAACCGGGAGAAGGTGCACGCCTCGCTCGAATTGGCCTGCCGCACCATTTCGGCAAATCCCTTCTGCGCCTGTTCCGGCGTCAGGCAGAATTCGCGGGACTGCGATCCACGCGCCTGCATCTGCTTCATCTGCTCGACCACTTGTGGCGGGGCGCCGGGCATGGACACGTCGACAATCTCGACCGAGGCGCGGTATTTGCCCGGTTGCGGTTTGGCGATGCCCGCCGCGCGCCGGGCGGCCTCCTCCATGCTGATCGATCCGTCCGCGCTTTCGCCGCCGGATTGCGCCGCCCGTTCCCCGGTCTGCGAGCCTGCGTCCGCCATCGGTTCGCCCGCCGTCGCCGGCTGGGCGGTGCCGGCCGCATCGGATGTGGCCGGCGCATCGTCCATGGCGATCTCGCTCGCATCCTGTTCGCCGCACGCGGTGAGCGCCATCGCCCCCGCCATCATCATAGCCCACCGCATCGCCTGTCTCCAATGGTCCTCGTCGCGGCGCAGGCTAGGCATTCCCCGTGGCGGGCACAAGCGAACGTTGCGCGCCGCCATGCGGCGCCCCATAATTGCAGATATGAGCGAAACCGGTCTGATCATCCGCCGCGGCCTTGCCGAGCCCGATACCACGGGCGAGTTCGTCCCCCACAAGCCCGCGCGTCCCGAAAAATCGATGGGCGGCCGCGCGTTCAAGCTGGTTTCGGAATACACTCCCTCGGGCGACCAGCCGACGGCGATAAAGGAACTCGTCGAGGCGGCCGAGGCCGACGACCAGACGCAGGTCCTGCTCGGCGTCACCGGCTCGGGCAAGACCTTCACCATGGCCAAGGTGATCGAGGCGATGCAGCGCCCCGCCCTGATCCTCGCCCCCAACAAGATCCTCGCCGCCCAGCTCTACGGCGAGTTCAAGAGCTTCTTTCCCGAGAACGCGGTCGAGTATTTCGTCAGCTACTACGATTACTACCAGCCCGAAGCCTACGTCCCCCGGTCCGACACCTATATCGAGAAGGAAAGCTCGGTGAACGAGGCGATCGACCGGATGCGCCACTCGGCCACCCGCGCCCTGCTCGAACGCGATGACGTGATCATCGTGGCGTCGGTCTCGTGCCTCTACGGTATCGGTTCGGTCGAAACCTATTCGGCGATGATTTTCGACATCAAGAAGGGCGAGAGCGCCGACCAGCGCGAGATCATCCGCAAGCTCGTCGCCCTGCAATACAAGCGCAACGATGCCGCCTTCGCGCGCGGGAATTTCCGCGTGCGCGGCGACAGTCTCGAAATCTTTCCCAGTCACCTCGAGGATACCGCCTGGCGGATCAGCTTTTTCGGTGACGATATCGAGGAGATCAGCGAGTTCGACCCGCTGACCGGCAAGAAGGGCGAGACGCTGCCCAAGGTGCGCATTTACGCCAACAGCCACTACGTAACCCCCGGCCCGACGATGAAACAGGCGACCCAGGCGATCAAGTTCGAGCTGGAGGAACGGCTGAAGGAACTGCACGAGGAAGGCCGCCTGCTTGAGGCGCAGCGGCTGGAGCAGCGCACCAATTTCGACCTCGAGATGATCGCGGCGACCGGCAGCTGCGCGGGAATCGAGAACTACAGCCGCTTTCTCACCGGCCGCCTGCCGGGCGAGCCGCCGCCAACCCTGTTCGAATACCTGCCCGAGAACGCGCTGCTGTTCGTCGATGAAAGCCACCAGACCGTGCCGCAGATCGGCGCGATGGCCAAGGGCGACCACCGGCGCAAGATCACGCTGGCCGAATATGGCTTCCGCCTGCCCTCGTGCATCGACAATCGCCCGCTGCGCTTCAACGAGTGGGACGCGATGCGCCCGCAGACCATCGCCGTGTCGGCCACCCCCGGCAGCTGGGAAATGGAGCAGACTGGCGGCGTGTTTGCCGAACAGGTCATCCGCCCCACCGGCCTGATTGACCCCCCGGTCGAGATCAAGCCGGTCGAGGATCAGGTGCAGGACTGCATCGAGGAATGCCGCAAGACCGCGGCCAAGGGCTATCGCACGCTCGTCACCACGCTGACCAAGCGGATGGCCGAAGACCTTACCGAATTCATGCACGAGGCGGGCATCAAGGTGCGCTACATGCACTCCGACGTGGAGACGCTAGAGCGGATCGAGCTGATCCGCGATTTGCGCCTGGGGGTGTACGACGTGCTGATCGGCATCAACTTGCTGCGCGAAGGGCTCGACATTCCCGAATGCGGGCTGGTCGCCATTCTCGATGCCGACAAGGAAGGCTTCCTGCGCAGCGAGACCTCGCTGATCCAGACCATCGGCCGCGCCGCGCGCAATGTCGAAGGCCGGGTGATCCTCTATGCCGACCGGATCACCGGCAGCATGGAACGCGCCATGGCCGAAACCGACCGGCGGCGTGAGAAGCAGCGCGAATACAACGAAGAGCACGGCATCACGCCGCAGACCATCCGTCGCCAGATCGCCGACATCGTCGCCCACACCGCGGCGGCAGACGGGGTCACGGTCGACACCGGTGACGATGAGCGCAACAATCTCGTCGGACACAATCTGCGTTCCTATATCGAGGACCTCGAAAAACGGATGCGCAAGGCCGCTGCCGATCTCGAATTCGAGGAAGCCGGGCGCCTGCGCGACGAGATCCGCCGGCTGGAGAACGACGAACTCGGCGTGCCGGACGAGGCGAAGAAGGCGCCACTGGTCGGCCGCTCCAACGAGGGCAAGCCGGGGACGCGCAAGACCCGTTACGGCAAGACGCGGTACAAGCGGATGGGCGGCAAGCCATGAGGCTGTGGACGTCGCGCTTGCATTTGAGGCGCGAGCGGCGTTAGCGGGCGCGATGCTTCGATATCTAGCGACTGCGGGCGTGCTGGCTCTCGCCGCCTGCAAACCGCCTGCGTCCGACGAATATAGCGCGCGCGTTCAACTGGCGCAGGAGCGGGATTTCGCTTCCGCGCCCCTGCCCTCGCCCGACAGCGAGGGCGCAGTATGGGCTGCCAGTCCGACGGTCGCCAATCGCATCCTCTACGGCAAGCCGGGGGAGCGGCCCCTGATGGGCCTGACCTGCGATGCGGGACGGATCGTGTTCGCGCGCTACGCCCCCGCCGATCCGCAGGCGAAGGGTATCCTCGCGCTGATCGGCAACGGTCATGTCGAGCGGTTGTTCGTCGATGCGACGCCGCGCGGCGAGGCCTGGCTGTGGCAAGGTTCGCTTCCTGCGAGCGATCAGCGACTCGAAGTGCTGACCGGGCGCGGAAGGGTCGAGGCGACGATACCGGGGGCAGGAACGCTGGTGCTGAATGCGAGCGCCCTGCCCGCGCAATTCGTCAGTCGCTGCGCCGCGGCGACGCGGCCCGCGCCTTCGCCGCCAGCAGATCGGGGGTAAGCACCTGCGGCAATTGCTCGCCGGGGGCGGCGGGATCGAACCATTGGTAAAACGGAACGCCAGCCGCGCCATGCTGCGCGAGATAGTCCGCGATTTGCGAATCGGCCTTCGTCCAATCGCCGCGCAGGGTGACGACGCCAGCCTCGTCGAACGCTGCCCGGGTCGCCTCGCGCTCGATCGCGACGCTTTCGTTGACCTTGCAACTGAGGCACCAGTCGGCGGTGAAATAGAGGAAGACAGGCTTGCCCGAGGCGCGGGCATCGGCGAGCGCTTCCGGTGAAAATGCCTTTGCGTCGAGAACGCCGGCCGCGCCGACCGATGCCGCCGCGGGTCTCAGCTGAGGCAAGGCAACTAGAACGCCAGCGGTCGTCGCACCCACCACCGAAAGAAACGCCAAGGAAGCGCCTTTTCCGGTCGGTTGCTTGCGTCCGTACCAGCCCAGCGCGCCCAGCAGCGCGAGGGCCAGCACGGCAATCGCGCCGAGCCAGAGCGGCCCGCTCGTCCGCCAGATCAGCCAGCCGAGTGCCAGCGCCGTCGATCCCATCGGCAGCGCCATCCAGCGGCGGAACCGCGCCATCCACGGCCCCGGCCGTGGCAATCTCCGCCGCAGCGCCGGGACGAAGCCGATCAGTAGGAACGGCAGCGCCAGCCCCACGCCGAGCATGGTGAAGATCGCGAAGCCTTCGAGCGGGTTCAGCACCAGCGCCGCGCCCAGTGCCAGCGCCATGAACGGCCCGGTACAGGGCGTCGCCACGAAGGCGGCGAGCAGGCCGGTCGCGAACGAGCCGCCCCGGCTGCCCGCCCCGCCCGCGATGGCCATGCCCGGTATCTCGAACAGGCCGAGGAAGTTGGCGGTGATCGCCGCCGCCAGCAGGAACAATACGGCGACGACCAGAGGCTCCTGCAACTGGAACGCCCAGCCGATCTGCTCCCCCGTCGCCCGCAATGCGAGGATCAGCGCGCCCAGCGCGGCACAAGCCAGCACCACGCCCGCCGTATAGGCCAGCGCGTCCGACCGGGCGGCGCGCTCGTTACCGC
Source organism: uncultured Erythrobacter sp. (assembly GCA_947501005.1). Taxonomy (GTDB): domain Bacteria; phylum Pseudomonadota; class Alphaproteobacteria; order Sphingomonadales; family Sphingomonadaceae; genus Qipengyuania. The sequence goes on from CANMTU010000001.1 coordinate 1,837,479, forward strand.
CCGCCTTCACCAGCGTCATCGCCTTTAGGCTCAGGATGGGGAACACGCAGGGCATGATGTTGAGGATCAGCCCCCCCGCCAGCGCGGCAAGCAGCAGCAAGGGCAGCGACGGCGTGGCGGACGCGCCCGCCAGCGGCTCCGCGCCTTCCAATGGAACGTCGCCCGGCCGCGCCGCGAAGCGAATACCCTCGCCGCCGGTTCCGAATGCGAGGATACCGGAAATCGCCCGTGGCAGTTCGCCGGATACGCCATCGCGAAGCGGCACTTCCGCAACCAGCAGGTTGCCTTCGCGGCGGAAAATCTGCGGATCGGCATAGGCCGGTCGGATGCCAGCGCCGGGATCGATGGCGCCTACGAACAGATGCGGCGCGGCGAGGTCGAGACCGGCGGGCAGCGGAATGCCGATCCGCATGACCCGGCCCGCGATCTCATACGCCGCCGCCCGGTCGAGCGGCGGCGCGATGGCCGCCCGCCATGCGGCGAAATCGCGCCCCGAGGTTGCGGAGAGACTGGCGTCCTGCGGCACGCAGATCGTATCCGTGCAGGCGAGAAAATCGACATGCCCCGCAACCTCACCGAGGTCGGACGCACCGCCAGTTCGCTTCAGCGGCACCAGAACCGTGTAGTCGCCCTTGTAGACATGGTTCATCAGCCCCGCGATCCGCAACGTCCGCGGCACGGGGTAGAGCGCCTCGCCCGCCGTCCACCCCTCGGGCAGGTCGAGCGACAGCGCCATGCCCTGCCCCGCATCGCCGGGGTTCGACCAGTACCCGTGCCACGCCGCACTGCGCGGCGTGAAATGCAGCGCCAGCATGGCCGCGTCCGGCTCGGCGGGTTGGGGATCGAGATAAGCCTGCACGGCAATGTTCTCGTCGCCATAGCGGACGGTCTGCGCGGCAAGGGGCGACCATCCGGCGAAGATCGCGCACAACACCGCACAAAGCGCCGCAAATGCAGTCCGCATGGTTGTTGCCTTGATCACGGCTTGCCATCTAGGGTTCTCCCGCCGCCGCCGCAACGAGTGACCGATGAACGACCCGACCCGAGCCGACAAACGCGACCTCCTGATCCTTGGCGGAGGGCTGGTCGGCATGACGCTGGCACTCGCCGCCGCGCGCAAGGGGCTGACCAGCCACCTCGTCGACCGGGCCGACCCCAAGTCCATGCTGGAAGAAGAGTTCGACGGGCGCGCCTCCGCCATCTCCACCGCAAGCTGGCGACTGTTCCGGCATATCGGCCTGGCCGAAACGCTCGAGCCGTTCGGTTGCCCGATCGATTCCATCGCCGTGGTCGACCAGATGAAGCCGGGCCGGATCGATTTCCGCCCCGACATTCATGAGGGCTCGCTCGGCCGGATGTTCGCCAATCGCCAGTTGCGCAGTTCGCTGTACGAGGCGGTGCTGGCGGAAGATGGCATTACACTCCACGCGCCCGTCACCGTGACGGACCGCAATGCGGGCGAATTCCTTGCCAGCGCGACGCTGGAAGACGGCACCGTGCTCACCGCCGATCTGCTGGTCGGCGCGGAAGGGCGCGGTTCGCCCACGCGTGAGGACGCGGGGCTGGCAATGGCGAAATGGGATTACAGCCACCGCGCGATCATCGCCGGGCTCGACCATGCCAAGCCCCACGCCAATATCGCCTGGGAAATCTTCTATCCCGACGGGCCCTTCGCCCTGCTGCCGCTGCTGGATACGGAGGATGGCACGCATCGCAGCGCGCTGGTCTGGACGGTCGACGAGAAAGACGCGCCCGGCGTCCTCAAGATGGGCGAGCGGGCCTTTACCGCCGAAGTGCAGAAGCGGATGAGCGACATTCTCGGCACCGTCACGCTCAACAGCGGGCGTTCGTCCTACCCGCTCGCCTTCCAGCATACGGCGCGCATGGTGGGCCGGCGGATGGCACTGGTGGGCGACAGCGCGCATGGCATGCACCCGATCGCGGGCCAGGGCCTCAATCTCGGCTTGCGCGATGTCGGCGCGCTGGTCGAGGTGCTGCTCGAGGCGAGGCGGCTCGGCCTCGATCTCGGCGATGCGCAGGTCCTGGGAAAGTACGAGAAATGGCGCGCGCTCGATGCGTTCATGGTGATGAGCGCGACCGACGGGCTGACCCGCCTGTTCGGCGTTCCCGGCAAGGCGGCAAGTGCGGCGCGCCGGCTGGGCATGGCAGGCGTCCAGCAATCGGGCCTGCTGAAGCGCTGGTTCATGGACGAGGCGCGCGGCATCACCGGCGACACGCCAGAACTGCTCAAGGCCTGATCCTTATTCCGCCTCGGCCAGGCTCGGCTGCGCGATCCGGTTGCCCAGCCCGTCGCGCAGGCGCTGCGGTTCGAGAACGGCGGAGGTTTCGATAAGGTCGAGCGCGCGGCGGGCGGCGACGTACCGTTCCGCATCCACCAGCCAGCCGCGCGCGCTTTCGGCGCCGGGCATGTTGCGGACTTCCGCGATCGCCGCCTCGACCCGCCCGCTCTGCAGGAAGGTCCGCGCGCGTTCCAGCCGCATCTGCGGCTGCGGCGACGGCGTCGTCTCGCGGCGGATGGTGAACAGGCGGCCGATCTCCTCGGAAAATTGCGCGAGGCCCGAACCTTGCCGGTTCTCCTCCAGCTCCGGCGCGAGGCCTTCGAGTTCCGCTGTCAGGTCGGAGATGGTGACCGGATTGCGCGAGAAGGTGATCACCGTATTCACCGCATTGGGCAGGGCATCGCCGAAACGCAGCCGCACCTGATCGGCGAGATAGCCCAGTTCCGCTTTCTTCTCGATCGCCCGCCGGGTCGCGAACGCAATCAGCAGACCCTCGGCCCGCGCGGCATTGCCGGCCGCCGCCTGCGCCTGCAAATCGAGCCGGGCGAGCCGCTGTTCCGCCGCGGCGAGCCGCTGGTCGATGCCGCCCTGCTGCTGCGTGATCTGCGCCACCGCCTTGGCCGCGGCGGCGCGGCTGGCGGTCGCGCTGGGCGTCGGGTTCGGGAGCGGGCTCGAACCCGGGCTGGGCGGCCGTAGACCCGCCGCCTCCTCGGGTTGCAGCGCCTGTTCCTGCGTCAAGGGTTCCTCGGGCGCGGCCGGCCCGCTGCGCCAGGCGAAATAGCCCACCACCGCCCCGCCGAGCAGGAAGGCGCCGAGCGCCGTGGCGATGATCGGCCGCGCATTCGACCGGAATTGCCGGATTCGTGTGGTATCGTCCATGGAACTCCAGATGCTGCGACGCCGCCAAGGCGCAGGCACGACCCCCCTCAGGGCTGTTGGCACAATCCCTCGGCCAATTCCAGCAATTCGCCATCGATCGGATGGGGCGAGACGTAGACGCCTCTCCAGCCCTCGCCCGCGGCCTCGGCGATGCGGGGCGCCAGCGCCGCGATGGTGACGAGCACGCGCGGCACGTCCATCCGCGCGCATTCCGCGCCGAGCCGCTTGGCCGCCTCGCCCGAATGCAGCAACGCCACCCCGCCACCGCGCAGCCGCGTCGCCACCGCCTCTGTCATGTCGAGCGGCACGGTCTTGTAGACCACCACCGTCTCGATCTCGATCCCCTCGGGCGGGGTCAGTTGGACATGCGCTTCGCCCGCGAGCCGCAGGAGCTGACGCTTCTTGCCTTCCATCCCGTCGAGCAGATTCTGCAAGCCGCCGGTGCCGGTGCGTGCGACCATGAAGCCCTTGTCCTTGGCCTCCTCCATCGTCGCCTCGCCCACGGCCAGCACGGGCAGTTTCGCCAGCTTTTCCAGCTTGTCGCCCGCATGGCGAAAGGCGTTGGCGCTGCCGGCCAGCAGCCGGTCGAACCGGGCGACAGGGGGAAGCTCCCACTCCACCTTCTCCACCGAGAACAGCGGGCAGCCGACTGCGTCGAGACCCATCGAGCGCGCGGTTTCCAGCGTTACCCGCAGGCCGGGTTCGGGGCGGAAGACGAACAGCGTATCAGGCATGACTGCCTCCGAAATGGACGCGCACGTGATCGGGCGCATCATCGAGCAATTGCCGGGCGAGGTCGGCGACGGGGCCGAGGCGGTCCGCTGCAAAGCGTGCGCTGCCAGCGATGCGGTTCGCACCGTCGGGACTGTATATCGCCGCGTCCATGCGCAGCTCGGCGCCATGCGGCGTCGTCAACACGGCGATGGGGCTGTGGCACGACCCGCCCAGCCCTGCGAGCAGGTGCCGTTCTGCCAGCACCTCGACATGGCTCGGCGCGTGGTCGATTTCCGCGAGCAGGTCGCGGGTTCGCCGGTCGTCGGCGCGGCATTCGATGCCGATCGCGGCCTGCGCCGGGGCGGGCAGCCAGTCGCCCGGATCGAGCCGCGTGCCGACCCCTTCCTCGCCCAACCTGTCGAGCCCGGCGGCGGCGAGGAACGTCGCATCCGCCTCGCCCGCCTGCAGTTTCGCCAGCCGGGTGGCGACGTTGCCGCGAATGCCGACGATCTCCAGATCGGGCCGGGCGTGAAGCAGTTGTGCCGCCCGGCGCGGGGCGCTGGTGCCGACCCGGGCGCCCGGTGGAATGCTGCTGATGGAAGTGGCACCGATCAGCACGTCCGCCTTGTCCGCGCGGGGCAGGATCGCGGCGATGGTGAGCGTTTCGGGCCGCAGGGTCTCGACATCCTTCATCGAATGGACCGCGGCATCGATGCGCCCTTCGGCAAGCCAGGCATCGAGTTCGCGCGTCCACAGCGCCTTGCCCCCGATATCGGCGAGCGGGCGGTCCTGGATCCGGTCGCCGCTGGCGATGACGGGGACGAGTTCGACCTCCCCTTCCTCGCAGCCGAGCGCCGCGCACAGCCGCGCACGGGTCTCCTCCGCCTGCGCCATGGCGAGCGGGGAACGCCGGGTTCCGAGCCTGAGAAGAGGGGATGTCGGCATGGGGTATGCTTGCCCTACCGGGCGATCCCGCTAAGGGAAAGCGGCAATGACGCTTGTTCTCGGCATAGAATCCTCTTGCGACGAAACCGCCGCCGCGCTGGTCGATGGCGAGGGGCGGATCGTGGCCCAGCGCATCGCCTCGCAGGACGAGGCGCATGCCCCCTATGGCGGGGTCGTTCCCGAAATCGCCGCACGCGCCCATGCCGAACGGCTCGCCCCGATGATCGCGTCGGTGCTGGCGGATGCCGATACTGCGCTGACCGAGTGCGACGCCATCGCCGCCACCGCCGGCCCGGGCCTGATCGGCGGGGTCATGGTCGGGCTGGTAAGCGCCAAAGCGCTGGCCATGGCGAGCGACGTGCCGCTGATCGCGATCAACCATCTCGAAGGCCATGCGCTGAGCCCACGCCTCGCGGATCGGGCGCTGGAATTTCCCTATGCCCTGCTGCTGGTGTCGGGCGGGCATTGCCAGATCCTCAGGGTCGACGGGGTGGGGCGCTATCGCCGCCTCGCCACCACGATCGACGATGCGCTGGGCGAGGCGTTCGACAAGACCGCCAAGATCCTCGGCCTGAGCTTTCCCGGCGGACCGGCGGTCGAACGGCTGGCGAAAGGCGGCGATGCGCAGGCCGTCCCCCTCCCCCGCCCAATGCTCAAGAGCCGCGAACCGCACTTCTCCTTCGCCGGCCTCAAGAGCGCGGTCTTGCGCGCCCATAACAGCGGGCAATATGAAGCAGCGGACATCGCCGCCAGTTTCCAGCGGGCGGCGATCGACTGCCTGCTCGATCGGCTGAGGGTTTCGTTCGAGCGGATGGACGCGGTGCCGACCTTGGTGGTAGCCGGCGGGGTCGCCGCCAACGCCGCGGTACGTTCCGCGCTGGAAGGATTCGCGGCGGAACGGGGCATGGGCTTCACCGCCCCGCCTCCGGCGCTCTGCACCGACAATGCCGCGATGATCGCCTGGGCAGGGATCGAGCGTTTGGCGCTGCCCGATTTCACGCCCTCCCCGCTCGACCTGTTGGCCCGCCCGCGCTGGCCGCTCGATCCGGAAGCCGAGGCAGTGCGCGGTGCCGGGGTAAAGGCATGAGGCGGGTCGGCGTCCTTGGGGCCGGGGCCTGGGGCACGGCGCTGGCGCAGGTTCTCGCCAGCGACGGGCGCGAGGTGCTGCTTTGGGCGCGTGAGGACGATGTCGTTGCCGAGATCAACGACCGCCACGGCAATTCGCAATTCCTGCCCGGTGCAGCCCTTTCGCCTAGGATCGAGGCGACGGGCGATCTCGCGCGCATCGCCGGGGTCGAGGTGCTGCTGGTGGTCACCCCGGCGCAGCATACCGGCGCGGTGCTGGGCGCCATGCCGCGCCATCCCGCCCATCTGGTGCTGTGTTCGAAGGGGATCGAGGCCGGAACGGGCCGCCTGATGAACGACGTCGCCCGCGAGGCCGCGCCGGCCAGCGCGATCGCGGTGCTGTCCGGCCCGACCTTCGCGCATGAAGTGGCCGAGGGGCTGCCGACCGCCGTCACCCTCGCCTGTTCCGGGGGCGAGGCGCAATGGGATGCGCTGTCCCCCGTGATCGCCCGCCCGGCCTTCCGCCCCTATTACAGCGACGACGTGACCGGCGCGGAAATCGGCGGGGCGGTGAAGAACGTGCTCGCCATCGCCTGCGGCGTGGTCGACGGGCTGGACCTCGGCCAGAACGCCCGCGCCGCGCTGATCGCGCGTGGCTATGCCGAGATGCTGCGCTTCGGCGAAACGCTGGGCGCGCGGGCGGAAACCCTCGCTGGCCTGTGCGGACTCGGCGATCTGGTGCTGACCTGTTCTTCAACCTCCAGCCGCAATTTCTCTCTCGGCAAGGCACTGGGTGAAGGGCGCAGCGCGGCCCAGCTCATGGCCGACCGGCGCACCGTGGCGGAAGGCGCGTTCACCGCGCCGGTGCTGGTCGATCTCGCCGCGCGGCACGGCGTCGCCATGCCGATCGTCGATGCGGTCAACGGCCTGCTCGGTGGGGCCGGCCCGCGCGAGACCGTGCAGGCCCTTCTCTCGCGTCCCTTGCGTGCCGAGCAGGGGGCGTGGGGGTGACAGCCACCAGTAACGACGAGGACCTCTCCGCCCTTGCGAAAGGGGGGCGGCAGAACTTCGTCGGCTTCGTCCTGCGCCTGCTTGCCCGTCTGCCGTTCCTGTTCATCGCCGGGCGCCTGTATGGCAGCGAGGCGCTCGGCACCTTCGCCTCGGCGCTGGTGGTGGTCGAACTGGTCGCCCTGATCTGCGCGATGGGCGAAAAGCGCGGGCTGGCCCAGCGCCTCTCCGCCGAGGAGGATACCGCGAACCCGACCAATCTCGTCTATGACGGGATGCTGCTGGCATTGGCGCTCAGCGCGCTGGCCGCCCTGTTCTTCTGGTTCGTACCCGCCCCGCTGTTTCCCAGTGGCGATTACAACCGGATCGACAAGCTCATCGTGCTGGCCATTCCCGGCTACGCGCTGACCGAGATCGTGCTGGCGGCGCAGGCCTATCGCTACGACATCGCGACCACGGTGCGCGCCCGCGCGGTGGTGGAGCCGTGGACGATCTCGATCATGGCCGGCGCACTGTGGTTCGTCATCCCAGAGAGCGGCCTCGAAATGGCCTATCTCATCTCGATCTATGCCGGGCTTGCCACCGGCCTGTGGTCGTTCTTCCGCAGCTACGGCGCACCCAGGGCATGGCAGCCGCAATTCGGGCGGATGAGCCGGATGACGGCGCGTGCCCTGCCGCTCGCCACCGCCGATGCGATCGAATGGGGCACGCGGCGGATCGACATCTTCATCCTCGGCCTGTTCGCCGCGCCCGAGGCGGTGGGCGTCTATTACATCGCCCAGCAGGTCGCGAGCCTGCCGCAGCGGCTGAAAACCAGTTTCGAACCGATCCTCGGCCCCGTCATCACCAAGAACCTGCGGACGAAAAACTACGAGGTGATCGCGCGGCAGGTATGCCAGGTCGGCTTCTGGATCATCGCCATGCAGGCCGGGATCGCGCTGGCGCTGGGCGTGCCGGGCGAGGCGGTGATGGGGCTGGTCGGGCCGGAATTCGTCGGCGGCACCGGGGCGTTGGCCTTCCTGCTCGCGGCGGAGGTCGTGGCGGCGACGGCGGTGGTCTCGGAAGCGGTGCTGGTGTATGTCGCGCGGGTCCGCAATCTGTGGATCTCCATCGCCACCATCGCCTTCCAGGCGGTGCTGACGGTGGGCCTGATCCTGCTGGTCGAAGGCGCCGGCTATGGCGAGCCGTTCAAGGCGGCGGCGGCGGCGATCGCGCTGATGATCGCGCTCGGAACGGCGAGCATCGTGAAGGCCGTGCTGCTGTCCCGCATTCTCGGCCATCCGATCAACAACTGGCGCTGGGCGCTGGTCTATGCCGCCGCGCCGGCAGTGCTGGTCGGCTGGCTGGCGACCTTATTGCCGGAATGGGCGGAACTCGCGCTGGGCGTTCCGGCAATCCTCGCCGTCTACGGCTTCGTGATCTGGAAACGCGGCTTCGGACCGGAGGATCGCGTGCTGTTCTCCCGCAAGGCAGATCCTTCCCCCGGGCCGCAATCCTTGCATGACGAAGCGCGCTAGACGATAGCCTGCAGCCCATGTTGATCCGCCCGTCCATCGCCATCCTTCTCGGAGCCGGTATCGTCGCGCTCACGGGCCACTTCGTCGCGAGGCCGACCGGGGCACGGATCGCGGCCGAGCTCGGTGCGCAGAGCCGCACTGCCCTCGACGCGGTGGGGGCGCCCGCCGTATCCGCGCAATTCACCAACCGCTTCGGCTCGCCCACCCGGCATACCGTCCTCACCGGCGGGGAGGGCTTGAACGAGGGCGTTCGCCTGAAGGCCGCGCAGGCCGTCGCCGCGATACCGGGCGTGGGCGGGGTCAGCTGGATCGACGGGGTCGCCAGCGCCGCGAACGACCAACCGGTCTACGAACCCCTGCATTGCCAGAAGGATGTCGAGGGCCTGCTGCGCGTCCGCTCGATCCGGTTCGAGGAAGCGAGCAGCGCGCTGGTGCCCGCCAGCCGGGTCCTGATCGACGAGGTGGCGGATGCGCTGCGCCCCTGCCTCGGCTCGATCATCGCCATCACCGGCCATACCGACGACAGCGGCACGTCGCTCGGCAATCGGCAACTGAGCCTCGAACGTGCGCGGTCGGTGCGCGAGGAACTGGTGCGCCGGGGCATCCCGCGCGACGGGTTGCGGGCACAGGGCCTGGGTTCCGAAGAACCGGTCGAAGGTCTCGCCCCGTCCGACCCCGCCAACCGGCGGATCGAGTTTTCCGTCATCCGGACAGAGCCGATCACGCCCCACCCGGTCGATCTGCCGGGGGCGCGCTGACATGCCGATCTGGTTCGAAGTGATTGCGATGATGCTCGTCGCCTATGCACTCGGCCTGCTGATCGGCTGGGCCTTGTGGGGCCGGGTGTCCGAGGCCGACCTACATGAAGAGGACGAACAATGAATACGCTTGTCGCCGAATACTGGATCTGGCTGGTCGTCGCGCTGGTGATCGGCCTGATCGTCGCTTTCTACGTGTTTCATGCCAGCCGCCGGACCGGCGTCGGGAGCAGCGGCAAGGACGTGCTCGACGACGGGGCCGACCGGGCGGAGCGTAACCGCGCCCTGATCGACAGTCCGCCCGCCGCGGCCCGCGATCCCGCGCCGCCCTCCTCCAGGCAAGCCGCCGAGCCCGAGACGATCGTGCCGGTCGCCGCGCCGACCGGTCTGGGCGGAACCGGCGCCGTAGTTGCCGCCGCCGCCGATGAGGCGGAGTACGAGCGGGCCACCCCCGCGCCGCCGCCCCAGGAAGACAGCGCCCCCGCCGATGTCGCGCCCGCAGTGACGCCTGCCGAAGTGCTGCCCGAAGCGCCCGCCGAAACACCGGGGGATGCCGGCGAGGACACGCAGTTGACCCGGCTCAAGGGCGTCGGGCCGAAACTCGCCACCCGCCTCAACGAACTCGGCGTGACGTCGATTGCCCAGATCGCGGGATGGAGCGAATCGGATATCGAGCGGATCGATCCGCAGCTCGGCCGCTTCGAAGGCCGCATTCGCCGCGATGCCTGGGTCGAGCAGGCCCGGCTCCTCACCAAGGGTGAGACCGGCGCCTACCAAGATAAATTTGGCAGACTGGATTGACTAACATTTCCTAAATCATAAGCTGCGGCGTTCGGGTGGGCAGTAAGCTGGAGATTTGGTGATGGAAACTCCCCTGCGCGTACTCGTGGCCGAAGACGAACTGATCATCGGCACCGATCTGTGCGACACGGTTCAGGAAGCCGGCTATCTCGTCGAAGGGCCGTTCGACGATATCGCGGCGGCCGCCCTGTCGTTTCAGAAGAACAAGCCCGATCTGGCGATCCTCGACGTGCAATTGGGCGACGGCATCGTCTACCCCCTTGCCGAACAGATGATGGCGGAGAATGTCCCGGTGATCTTCCATTCGGGCCAGCTGTCGCCCGAAGAGGTCCACCGCCGGTTCCCCCTCGCCCGGGCGCTGGCCAAGCCCTGCCCGCCCGCCGAAGTCATCCAGACGATGCAGGACGCGCTCGAGGGCTGAGACATCTTCGGCGCACTTTCGGAACAAGGCGCGGCGCGGCACGCTCTGCAAGCATAGGTTACGCAGAGAAGGAATGCCGATGTCGATACAGAAGATGATCGCCAAACACCCGCAGGTGCAGGACGAGACGGAAGAACTGGTGCTGGCCGCGCGCCACGCCATGCTCTGCGCCCTGTTCTGCACCTCGTGCGCCGATGCCTGTTCGGCCGAAGACGGCGACATGCAGCAATGCATCCGCACCTGCATGGACTGCGCCGATATCTGTACCGCGACCGCCAAGCTCGGCGTGCGGCGCACCGCGCAGAACGTCGAGGTGCTGCGTGCCCAACTGGAACTGTGCATCAAGGCGTGCGAGACATGCGCGAAAGAGTGCGAGAAGCATGACGACGAACATTGCACCTGGTGCGCGAAGATGTGCCGCGAATGCGCCGACGATTGCCGCAAGGCACTCCCGCTGGTGAAGTAGGGCCGGATCGAGCCCGCCAAATTGCGCAAGCTGCGAACGCTCTCGGCTTTCCCGGGGGAGCTTGCGGCTACGCTTGAAGCGGGCATCCTGCCGGCTTACGCCATGGCGGGGGTGGTTGGGGTGCCGCCCCGGCCACTGGCGCCCCCAGGTCGGAGTGGGGAGCGTTAACGCTGGCCGATGCGTGCAAACGCGCCGGTGCCGTCCGCGGGGGCCGAGCGATCAGCCGGGCACGCAACGAGGTGCGCTATGCCCGGTTCGCGATGGTACGCGAAACTTGCCCGACGACCCCTTGCGAAGCGCCCGCCGCGCTGGCATCGCAAACGACCGACTAGAGGAGAAGACATGGCTGGAATGGCGCCTTTCGCGTGGGACGATCCGTTCCAACTCGACGAGCAATTGAGCGAAGACGAGCGGATGATCCGCGACACCGCCCATGCCTTCGCGCAAAGCGAATTGCAGCCGCGCGTGCGCGAAGCCTATGCCAACGAGACCGACGCACCCGAACTCTTTCCCCTGATGGGGCAGGCCGGCCTGCTCGGCGCAACCGTGCCGGAGGAATATGGCGGCGCGGGGGCAAGCTATGTTGCCTACGGCCTGATCGCGCGCGAGATCGAGCGGGTGGACAGCGGCTATCGCTCCATGGCGAGCGTGCAGTCGAGCCTCGTTATGTATCCGATCCAGGCCTACGGTTCGGAAGAACAGCGCAGGAAATACCTCCCCGGCCTTGCCAGTGGCGAATTGATCGGCTGCTTCGGCCTCACTGAACCCGATGCCGGTTCCGACCCCGCCGGCATGAAGACGGTCGCGAAGAAGAACGGCGACGGCTATTCGATCAGCGGCTCCAAGACCTGGATTTCCAACTCGCCCTTCGCCGATGTCTTCGTCGTCTGGGCGAAGAGCGAGGCGCATGACGGCGCGATCCGCGGCTTCGTGCTGGAAAAGGGGATGGCGGGGCTTTCCGCCCCCAAGATCAAGGGCAAGATGAGCCTGCGCGCCTCCACCACGGGCATGATCGTGATGGACGAGGTGAAGCTGGGTGCCGATGCGCTGCTCCCCGATGTCTCGGGCCTCAAGGGTCCGTTCGGCTGCCTCAACCGTGCGCGATACGGCATCAGCTGGGGCGCGATGGGTGCGGCGGAATTCTGTTTTCACGGCGCGCGGCAATATGGGCTCGACCGCAAGCAGTTCGACGTGCCACTCGCCAGCAAGCAGCTGTTCCAGCTCAAGCTCGCCGACATGATGAGCGACATCGCCTTCGGCCTGCAGGCGAGCCTGCGCGTCGGCCGCTTGATGGACGAAGGCAAGTTCGCGCCCGAGATGATCAGCATGGTCAAGCGCAACAATGTCGGCAAGGCGCTCGATATTGCCCGCCACGCGCGCGACATGCACGGCGGCAACGGCATTTCGGAGGAATATCAGGTAATCCGCCACATGGTGAACCTCGAAACGGTCAACACCTATGAAGGCACGCACGATGTCCACGCGCTGATCCTGGGCCGCGCGATCACGGGGATCCCGGCGTTTTGATGCGCCTCTTCGGCTATTACCGCAGCTCGACGAGCTACCGCCTGCGCATCGCGCTGGAACTCAAGGGGCTGGCCTACGAATACGTGCCGGTTAACTTACGAACCGGCGAACAGAAGGGCGAGGCCTTCGCCGGTCGCAACCCGTTCGCCACCGTGCCGCTGCTCGAGGCGGACGGGCGCGACCGGGTGCAGTCGATGGCACAGCTCGAATGGCTGGACGAGGCGCATCCGAACAAGCCCCTGCTGCCGCGCAATGTCGAGGATCGCTACGTCGCGCGCGAACTGGCCTATGCCATCGCCACCGAACTGCACGCCCCGCTCAACCTGCCAGTGCTGAAATATCTGTCGGACGAATACGGCAAGTCGCAGGACGAGATCGGCGTCTGGTATCGCCATTGGCTGTCGCGTACGCTCAGCCCGCTGGAGGCGCGGCTGGCGCAGCTCGATACCGGCGATTTCCTGTTCGAACGCCCCGGCCTGTTCGAAGTCTGCCTGCTGCCGCAGGTCTATAACGCGCAGCGGTTCGACTTCGATTTCGAAGACCTCCCCCGCATCCGCCGGATCGAGGCCGCCTGCCTTGCCCTGCCGGAATTCCAGCGCGCCCATCCCGACAATCAAATCGACAATCCCGAGAGGACCAGCACATGAAACTCGCCACGCTCAACGATGGAACCCGCGACGGCAAGCTGGTGGTCGTCTCCAAAGACCTCACCCGCTACTGCGCCGCCGACAATATCGCCCCCACCCTGCAGGCCGCGCTCGACGATTGGGCCAATATCGCGCCCAAGCTGGAGGCGCTCTACACCGACGTGCAGCACGAGGCCGTGCCATGCGAGCGGTTCCATGAGCGGGAGGCGCATTCGCCGCTGCCCCGCGCCTATCAATGGGCCGACGGCAGCGCCTATATCAACCATGTCGAGCTGGTGCGGAAGGCACGCGGCGCCGAGGTGCCGGAAAGCTTCTATCACGACCCGCTGATGTATCAGGGCGGCAGCGACGGCTTCCTGCCCCCGCGCGCCGACATTCCCCTGAAGGACACCAGCTGGGGCTGCGACATGGAAGGCGAGATCGCCGTCATTACCGACGATGTGCCGGCGGGCGTCTCCAGCGAGGCGGCTGCGAACCATATCAAGCTGGTCATGCTGGTGAACGACGTCAGCCTGCGTGGCCTGATCCCCGGCGAACTCGGCAAGGGCTTCGGGTTCTTCCAGTCCAAACCGGCGAGCGCCTTCTCGCCCGTTGCCGTCACGCCCGACGAGTTGGGCGATGCCTGGAAAAACAGCGTGATCCATCTGCCGCTGATGGTGGACTATAACGGCGAACCCTTCGGCCGCGCCGATGCCGGGCAGGATGCGACTTTCAGCTTGGCCGATCTTGTGGCCCATGCGGCCAAGACCCGGGCGCTGACGGCGGGCACGATCATCGGTTCGGGCACTGTTTCCAACCAGGGGCCGGACGGCGATCCGGGCAAGCCGGTCAGCGAAGGCGGCGCTGGCTATAGCTGCATCGCCGAGATCCGCATGATCGAAACCATCGCCGATGGCGAGGCGAAGACCCGCTTCATGGCGCCGGGCGACACGGTGCGGATCGAAATGAAGGACGAAGGCGGCCATTCGATCTTCGGCGCGATCGAACAGAAGGTTGTCGAGGCCTGACGCGCCCGATCCGCTGCCTCTTTCCGGCAAGCGGATCGGCCTCGTCTCCGCATGGGTGTCGCGCCGCAATGGCGGCGTCTTCGAAGCTGTCGCCCGCCAGGTCGCGATCATCGAGCGGCTGGGCGGGCAGGCGGTCGTCCTCGGCCTGCGGGATGCGCATAGCGCAGAGGACGCGTGGCGCCTGGGCGATGCACCGCTGAGGCTCGGCCGGCCGGCCGGGCCGCAGGCGATCGGCTATTCCCCTGACCTGGATGCACTGCTGTCCGACGCCGATCTCGACCTGTTGCATTGCCACGGCATCTGGCAATTGCATGTCCGCGCGGCGCGGCGTTGGGCGGCACGGACCGGCGGGCCGCTCGTCATCAGCCCGCACGGCATGCTCGACCCATGGATAACGCGGCGAAATCGTTGGAAGAAACGGATCGCGCGGATTGGATGGGAGCGGGCGGCGTGGCGCTCGGCGGAAGCATTCCACGCCCTCACCGAGGATGAACGCGCTGACATTTTGCGCGAATGCCCGGCGGCGCGGGTCGCAGTGATCCCCAACCCCGCGCCGCGCCTTTCCCCCGCCAAGATGCGCTTTCCCGCACCGACCGCCCTGTATCTCGGGCGAGTGCACGAAAAGAAGAACATCGCCGCGCTGATCGCAGGATGGAAGCGCGCTTTGCCCCAGCTTCCCGCAGGCGGCCGACTGATCATCGCCGGCTGGGGCCATGGCGAGGGCATGGCGGCGATCGAGGGGCTGACCGGCACCGACCACACGATCAGCTATGTCGGCGCGGCGTTCGGGGCGCAGAAGGCAGCGCTGTTCGATGTCAGCCGCTTCCTCGTCCTGCCGTCGTTGAGCGAAGGGCTACCGATGGCGGTTCTGGAGGCGTGGGCGGCGGGCGTGCCGGCGATCATGTCGCCCCACTGCCACCTGCCCGCCGGGTTCGAACGCGGCGCTGCCATCCGCTGCGGCACGGACGCCGAAAGCATTGCCGCAAGTCTGATTGCGGGCTTCGCCATGGACGAGGCGGCTTGGCGGCATATGTCGCGCGCGGCGCAGGCGCTGGCCGACGGGCCTTTCGGCGAGACGGGCGTCGCGGCGCGCTGGGCCGAAGTTTACGGCCGGCTGTGCGGTTGAGGGGCGACCGGCTCGATCCGCAGGTCGCTGACCTTAACCGTGCCGGCCCCGGGACGAAGCCAGAGAGCAAGCACCAGATCGTCGCACGCGGCGGCGTGCAGCACCTGCCCCCGGTCAAGCGTACCATCGCCCCGCGCCGGGCGCTCAGGTGTCCCGCACGTCAGCGAGGCTGCCACTCGATCGGCTCCGGCTTCCTCGACGCGGGCCACGGCGCGATACGCACCCGGTGGCAGAGTGATTGCGCGGGACAACATCAGACGCGTCACGCTGGCCCGGCTTTCGAGAATGAGACGCCGGCCCGCCTCCCCGCCCACCTCGATCCGGGCATCGCCGGCAGGGTGACGTTGCCAGCCCTCGCTGAATTTTGCGGGCTTCCCTTCCTGCGGGCTGGCGGAACAACGCGCATCCCGCAGCCGATGCGCCTCACCTGACATGTTCCGGCGTTCGAGCGTCCGGATCAGCGGCGCGATCCGCCGACACCCCGGGGTCGCTTCGCCGGTTGCTTGCGCCAAGGCCTCGGCGCGTCGCCGAAGCACGGCGTCATCCGCTCCATGCCCCTCGAAATAGGCATCCGCCCAGGCCGGACCCCGCGCCAGCCGATCGACCAGCGCCGCACGGCCTGCCGGCGTCGCTTCGAGATGCGACAGGAATTGCCCCGCCGCCGGAAAGTCCGGATACGCGCGCAGCAGGATATCGACCTGCCTCGCCGCCGCCCGGTGATCGCCCCGCACCATCGCCGAACCGTAGAGATAGGATTGCGTGAGCGGTTCGCGCCGGCTCAACCTGTCGGCCACCGCGAAACCGCGCGCCGCCTGCCCGTCCTGGCCGGCCATCGCCTGCGCCGCCGCGAGATAGGCCGGGCCGCGCCGGTCGAGGGGATCGGCGATGATGGCCTGCCGCGCCGCCGCTTGGGCCGCCGCCATGTCCCCCTCGGCCAGCGCCTCTGCCGCGACAGCACGCGCAGCATGGCTACGGATGACCTGCGGCACTTGGCGGGCCGCGGCGGGCCGGTGTTCGCTCAACCGATCGAGACCCGAAGCCACCGCCAACCCGGCGAGCAGGGCGAGCCCGGCACTGCGCCACCACCGCCCGGCCCGCCGCGTCATGCCGGAACGCGGTCGTCCTCGCGCGAATAGGCGTAGTAGTCCTTGCCGTAATAGGCGGAATACCGGTTGCCGAGCCGCGTGGGATCGAATTTGACGAGAACCGCACCGAGGATGACCGGCTCCATCGCCCGCAACCGCCGCAGCGCGCCCTTCAGAGCGCCGCTGCGCCCGCGTTCCGCCTCGACCACCAGCACCGTGCCATCGGCGATCGCGGTCAGCATCGGCGTGTCGGCAAGGCCCAGCACCGGCGGACTGTCGATGATGACGGTATCGTACAGTTCGGCCGCCGCCTCGAGCAATTGCGCCATGCGCGGCGAGGACAGCAATTCGGTGGGACTGGGCGGGATCGGGCCGGCCGGAACGACATCGAAGGGCGCGTCGCCGCCCACCGTCACCGTCGCGCTTTGCAGCGGGTCGGACGATACGAGGAGGTCGGTCAGCCCGCGCCCATTGCCGACTGCCGCGAGGCGATGCAGTGCCGGCCGCCGCAGATCGGCATCGATCAGCAGGGGTTTGCGACCAATGCGCGCCAGCCCCTGCGCCATAGCGAAACTCGTCGTGCTCTTGCCCTCGCCCGCTTCGGCGCTGGTGACCACCATGATCTTCGGCAGACCGTTCGACGTCGAATAGAGCAAGGCCCCGCGCAGCGAATGATACGCCTCGGAAATCGGCGCCTTGGGATCCTGCAAGGCATCGATCGGCGTTTGCCCCTGCGCACGCGGCACGACGCCCAGCAGCGCCAGACCGAGCTTGGTTTCCAGATCTTCGGGAACGTGGATCACATCGTCGAGCTGGTCGCGCAGGAACACCGCCAACCCGGCCAGAGCGAAACCGACCAGCAAGCCAAGCATCAGGTTGCGCGGCAGGTTGGGCGAAGAGGGAGCGGCCGGGACCTGCGCGCGGTCGATGATCAGGATATTGCTCGACGCGATCCCGGCGGACGCGTTCAACTCGCGATAGCGTTGCAGCAAGCCGTCATAGATGGTGCGGGCGGTATCCGCCCCGCGCGCCAGCACGTTATAGCGCACCGATTGCTGCTGTTCCTGCATGGTCGCGCCGCGTGCCTCGGCCACCTGGCCCTGCAGGCGGCTCTCGGTCCCCGCCGCCGCGCGGTATTCCGCCTCGATCGACTGGCGCACGGCGCTGGCGGTGCGCTGCAACTGCGCGGAGACGCCGGCAATGTCCGCCTCGAACCGGGCGATCGCGGGATGGTCCGGCAGATAGCGGGCGCGCGCGGCCTGCAATTCGCTTTCCAGATCGGCCCGCCGCGTCATCAGGGCCTGCACGGTCGGGTTCGCCAGCACCGGCTGAGACGACAATGCGGGCGCGTCACGCACCGCATCCCAGCGCGACTGGGCCGCGATCCGCGCCTCGCGCGCACGGATCGCGGCCTCGTTATACTGCAACAGGCTGGACGAGGTGACCGTACCCGCCGCCCCGTCGCGCGCCGTCGGTGCCAGGGCATCGCGCGTGCGGATCATGCCGACCGAGCGGGCGTAATCGTTCAGCGCCGCCTCGCTGCGTTCCAGCTCCGCTCGCGCCTCCTCCAGCTGTTCGCCCACGAAGGTGCGGGCATAGGCCGAACTGTCGAACCGGCGCTGCAGGTTCTGCTGGATGAATTCCTGCGCAAAGGTGTTCGCCACCTCTGCCGACACTTCGGCATCGGTGCTGGTGAACGCAATGTCCGCAATCCGCGTGGCGCGTTTGAGTTCGATGGCCGTGTTCTCGCGCAACAGGGCAATCGCCAGATTGCGCCGCACGCCCGCATTCTCGGCCGCGATGGTCGCATCGGCACCCATCGCCATGAGGACGCGTTGATTGTCTGCAAGGTCAAGCGCGTCGACCACCCGCTCTGCCAGCGCATGGCTGCGCAGCACGTCGAGCTGGGTGTTGAGAAACCGGTCTGTGTCCCAGTCCGACGGCGCAGCGATATTGCCTTCGAAATCGCTGCCGAGGACCTCGTCGCTCTGATCGTTGATCTGCACGCTTGCCGCAGCCGTGTATCGCGGCGTGTCGAGCATGGTCGCGATCAATGCGAGGATCACGGCGGCGCCGACGATGGCCAGCGCCATCCACAGATAGCGCCGCAGTGCGCCGAGAGCCGCCCGAATGTTCGCGCCGATCGGGCTGTCGGACTGTTGCCGCCAGACCCCGTGGCGGTCGCGCATGGAGGAGCCGGCAGGCGGCGGGGCAAGATGCGTCATCAATAGGGCCGGAAGATGCCGAAGACCGGGATGGCGCGCACCACGTCCTGGAACGTGCCGCGCAACCGAGAATAGCCGACCACCACCAGATCGCCGGGTTGCAGAGCCACGTCCGCCGCCCGCCCGGCGCGGATCGCCTGCACGTCGAACCGGGCGGCCAGTCGGCGCTCGCCAGCGTCGCGGAACACCACCACCTGATCGAGCTGCGCGGTATCGGTCGGGCTGCGCGCCAGCGCCAGTGCCGACAGCAGCGTCTGCCCCTCGGCGAAGGGGAACACGCCGGGCTGCTCCACCTCGCCTTCCACCGCAATCGTGCGCTGGCGGCCCTGTTTCACGATCACGCTGACCCGGGGATCGCGCAGGTAGCGCGCGCCGTAAGCCCCCTCGATCGCCTGCGAAAGCTGCGTCGCGGTAAGCCCTGCCGCCGCGACGTCGCCGATCAGGGGAAGGCTGACGATCCCGCCATTGTCGAGCGCGATCTCCTCCACGCTCAGTTCCGGTTCCTGATAGACCCGCACCGCGATCACGTCTCCGGAAGCGAGCGTATAGGGCGTGGATTGGGCCGGGGTCTGCGCCTCGGCCAGCACGGCATAACCGGCTTCACCCGCGGGCATCGCGGGATCGAGCGGCGCCTGGCACGATATGCAGAGCAGCGCCGCGCCCGAAGCGGCCCACATCCTCGTGGTTCCAAGCCTGCCGATCATGCGCCCCGTCCGTTATTCTGCCGCCGCCACGCGCCGGGTGCGGCGGACAGCATGCCGGCGGCAACCCCTGCGAGGCAGGCTACTGCCATATTCCGCAACGGATAATCAACGACCGAGTGCAGGGCGATGACCGACAGGGTGCCGAGCGCGAAAACCGGCACCGCCCGCTCGCCGGGCTGCGCCCGCCAGCCGCGCCGGGCGAGCGAGCCGAGCACGGCCACAATCGCCACGAGATATACCGGCGCGAGGACCCCGGCCTCGATCGCGAATTCGAGGTAATCGTTATGCGCGCGGTTGGGGAAGAACATGTCGAGCGCCGCCACCCGCTCGAACGGCAGGAAGGCGTTGACGAAGCTGCCCATCCCGGCCCCGGCGGGAAACCAGGCGTCGAGCGCGGTGAACGCATCGCGCCACAGATCGACCCGCCCCTCACCCACCGTGGCGAACCGGTCGAACGCCGCGGAAAGCCGCGAGCTGGCCGCGATCAGCGCCATGATCGCCAGAAGGCCGATCCAGCCCGCGCCGAGCGCCACGCGGGCGGAAAGACCGAACCCAGCGCGGCCGCGCAGCAGCCACCAGTTCACCGCGCCGACCGGCACCAGCAGGGCAATGCCGGTACGCGAGCCGGTCAGCACCACCGCCAGCGCCAGGAAGGCGAGCAGCAGGATCGCGATCGGTCGGCGGCGGTGCCGGACCGGGGGTGGCGCGTCGCTCGCTCGGAACCACGCGGCCAGCGCGAGCGATCCGATCAGCAGCGCATCGGCCGCCGCGTTGCGATTGGCATGAAAGGCGGTGAGCCAACCGCGATGGCTTTTCTCGTAAAGCTGGAAGGCACCCGGCCCGCCCACCAGTTGCAGTGCGCCGAGCGCGGCCCCCGCCACCGTCACCGCTGCGATCACGATGAGGACGGCCCGCCGGTCATGCCTGTCGAGGCGGGCGGCGCCCCACATCGCACCGACCGCCGGGACCAAGGCGAGAAAGGCAGCGAGGCTGGCCGTGGGCGAGATCGACAGGGGCCGCCAGCTTTCCGCCGATCCTACCAGCTCCAGCGCCTCACGCTCCAGCGCGCGGCCGGGCAGGGCCTGCCACACAACCGGCGGCAGCGGCACGAGTTGCACCAGCGGCAAGGCCAGGATCGCCCCGCCCAGCCACAGCAGGCTTCGCGGTATCGGCGCGGCCAGCGGCCGGGTATGGCCGCGCGGCGCCCACCACAGCCAGGCCAACGCCGCCACGACGAAGCACAGCTGCACGGCCATCTCCGCGCGCGGACCGGGCGACCCCCCGCCGCCCAGCACCAGCGCCGCCGCGACATAGGCGCAGGCGATCACGCCATGGCGCGATACCGATTGCTTGCCTGTTATGCGCAGCGCCGCCTCCGCCCGTTCCGCCGCGCGCTATGGCGCGGCGGCCGCGCTTTGCAAGCTACATCGAGCGGGCGATCACCATCTTCATGATTTCGTTCGAGCCGCCGAAGATCCGGCTGATCCGGCTGTCGCGGAACATGCGGGCGATGGGGTAATCGTTGATGTAGCCCGCCCCGCCATGCAATTGCAGACACTTGTCGACCACTTCGCCCTGAAGCTCGGTGATCCAGTATTTCGCCATGCAGGCGGTCGGCACGTCGAGCTCGCCTTTCAGATGCTTGGCGATGCAGTCGTTGACGAAGATGCGCGCCGCCGTGCCCCGCGCCTTGAGGTCGGCCAGCGTGAACTGGGTGTTCTGGAAATCCCAGATCGTCTTGCCGAACGCCTTGCGATCCTTGGTGAACTTCACCGTTTCTTCCAGCGCCCGTTCGATCGTGGTCATCGACTGCATGGCGATGATCAGCCGTTCCTGCGGCAATTCGCCCATCAGCTGGTAGAAGCCCTTGCCCTCTTCCCCGCCGAGCACGTTTTCCGCCGGCACGAACACATCGTCGAAGAATAGTTCGGAGGTATCCTGCGCATCCAGCCCGATCTTGTCGAGCTTCTTGCCCCGCTGGAACCCTTCGGCGCCGTCCGTCTCCAGCAGCATCAGCGAGATGCCCTTGGCTCGCTCCTTGGGATCGGTCTTGGCGACGACGATGATGAAATCGGCGATCTGACCATTAGAGATATAGGTCTTGGCGCCGTTGATGCGGTAGCCGTTGCCGTCCTTCAGCGCAGTCGTGGTGATGCTCTGCAGGTCGGAGCCGACGCCGGGTTCTGTCATTGCAATAGCGCTGACGAGATCGCCGGAAACGAGGCGGGGAAGGTACTTCTTCTTCTGCTCTTCGGTGCCGTGGCGCACAAGGTAAGGCAGGATGATGGTGTTGTGCAGGCTCGCGGAAAAGCCCTCGACCCCATGGCGGGCCTGCTGGTCGATCACCACCATCTCGTGCCGGAAATCGCCGCCATGGCCGCCATACTCCTCCGGCACCGACGCGCCGAGCAGGCCGGCCTCGCCCGCCTCGCGCCAGAACTCGCGCTCCACCTGGCCATCATCCCGCCATCGGAGGACGCGCTTTTCGGGTGCGTGCTGCTGATAGAACTTGCCCACGGCATCGGCGAAGATCGAGATCTCCTCGTCTTCCATGAATTCGGGTTCGGCTACGTCGATTACCGGCATCTTACTTCCCCTTCCAGTTGGGCTTGCGCTTTTCGGCGAATGCGGCGGCGCCTTCGCGCGCATCCTCGCTCACGAAGACCGGGCCGATCAATTGCGCCTGCTTGTCATAGCGCTCGTCCATCGACCAGGCGCGCGATTGCTTCACGATCTGCTTGGACACACGCACGGCGAGCGGGCCGTTCTCTGCGATCCGTGCCGCCAACTCCTTCGCCCCGTCGAGCGCAGACCCGTCGGTCACCCGGTTCACGAGGCCGAGTTCGTAGGCGCGCGCAGCGTCGATGAAATCACCGGTGAGTGCCAGTTCCATCGCGATCCGCTCGGGGATCTGGTCGGGCAGCATCATCACCCCGCCCGCCGCCGCGACAAGACCGCGCTTCACCTCGGGAATGCCGAACTTCGCCTGTGTACTGGCCACGACGAGATCGCAGGCGATCATCAGTTCGAGCCCGCCAGCCAGCGCATAGCCTTCGACCGCCGCGATCAGCGGCTTCTTTGGCGGGGCCTGCACCACGCCGCCGAAACCGCGCCCTTCGACGCTGGGAGACTCGCCGCGCAGGAAGCCCTTGAGGTCCATGCCCGAACAGAAGGTGCCGCCCGCGCCGGTCAGAATGCCGACCCGCAGGCCGTCGTCATCGTCGAGCCGGTCCATCGCCGCGGCAATGCCTTCGGCCGCGGCCTTGTTCATCGCGTTCTTCGCCTCGGGCCGGTTGATCGTGACGATCAGCACGCCGTCCGCGACTTCGGTGAGCAGTTCCTCGCTCATGCTCGCATCTCCCATTTCATTATGAAACTGTTCTTGCGCCTTTGCTGCGGCAGGCTTACGCAAACGTCAACCGGCAAAAGCCGAAAACGACAGGAGAGTACGCCGTGGCAGACGCTTACATCATCGACGCCGTTCGCACCCCGCGGGGGATCGGGAAACAGGGCAAAGGCGCGCTTGCCGCGATGCACCCGCAGCACCTTGCCGCGACCTGTCTGAAGGCGATCAGGGAGCGCAACGATCTCGACACCGCGACGGTGGACGACGTGATCTGGTCGGTCAGCACGCAGGACGGTTTGCAGGCGGGCGACCTCGGGCGAATGGCGGCGCTCGACGCGGGGTATGACGAACGCTCCAGCGGCACCACGCTCGACCGGTTCTGCGGCGGCGGCATCACCTCGGTCGCACTGGCGGCGGCGCAGGTGATGAGCGGGATGGAGGACTGCGTCGTCGCCGGCGGCACGGAAATGATGAGTCTGACCGCGCAGCAGACCAAGGACAAGATGGCCGCCGGCCTGCGCCCGCCGATGATGGGCGCCTATAACGAGCGGTTGCAGGCCAGCCACCCGCAAAGCCACCAGGGCGTCTGCGGCGATGCCATCGCGTCGAAGGAAGGCTTTTCGCGGGAGGAGCTAGACGAGGTCGGCTATCGCAGCCAGCAGCGCGCCGCCCGCGCAATCGTGGAAGGGCGGTTCGACAAGTCGCTCGTTCCCGTGACCGACGACGACGGCAACGTCGTCCTCGACAGGGAGGAGTTCCCTCGCCCGCAGACCACGCGCGAAGGGCTGGCCGAACTGCAGCCCGCCTTCACCAAGATTGCCGACGTTCCGATCGACAAGCAGGGGACGACTTTTCGTAAGCTGGTGAACCAGAAATACCCCGACCTGGAGATCGAACACTTCCACCATGCCGGCAACAGCTCCGGCGTGGTGGACGGTGCCGCCGCCGTGCTGGTGACCAGCCGCGACTATGCCGAGACGCACGGGTTGAAACCCCGCGCCCGCATTGTCGCCACCGCGAATATGGGCGACGATCCCACCTTGATGCTCAATGCGCCGGTCCCGGCGGCGAAGAAGGTGCTGGAGAAAGCCGGTCTGTCGAAGGATGACATCGACCTGTTCGAGATCAACGAAGCCTTCGCCGTGGTGGCGGCCAAGTTCGTGCGCGACCTCGATCTCGACTGGGACAAGGTCAACGTCAATGGCGGTTCGATCGCGCTCGGCCATCCGATCGGCGCGACCGGTTCGATCCTGATCGGCACGATGGTCGACGAGCTGGAGCGGCAGGACAAACGCTACGGGCTCGTCACCATGTGCGCGGCGGGCGGCATGGCGCCGGCCATCATCATCGAGCGGGTCGACGGGTTCGCGGACTGACCCCTTCGCGGCCCTCCCTATTTCAAGGGCAGGATCTGCCGGATGATATAGTCCGCCGCTTCTTCCGGGCTCATCGCCACAGTGTTGACGCGGATTTCCGGCTCCTCGGGCTCTTCATACGGGCTGTCGATCCCGGTGAAGTTCTTGAGTTCGCCGCTCCGCGCCTTCCTGTAGAGACCCTTCACGTCGCGCGCCTCGGCCACTTCGAGGGGCGTATTGACGTGGATCTCGATGAACTCGCCCTCGCCCATCATGTCACGCACCAGCTTGCGGTCGGCCCGGAAGGGGCTGATGAAGGCGGTGAGGACGATGAGGCCCGCATCGGTCATAAGCTTGGCGACCTCGCCGATGCGGCGGATATTCTCGATCCGGTCGCTTTCGGTGAAGCCCAGATCCTTGTTGAGGCCGTGGCGAACATTATCCCCGTCGAGCAGGAAGGTGTGGCGGTTCATGATCGCCAGCTTCTTTTCCACCTCGTTGGCGATGGTCGACTTGCCCGAACCCGAAAGCCCGGTGAACCACAGCACGCGCGGCTTCTGGTTCTTCATCGCGGCGTGATCGTCGCGGCTGATGTCCACCGCCTGCCAATGCACGTTCTGCGCCCGGCGCAGGCTGAAATTGAGCATTCCCGCGCCGACCGTGCGATTGGTGATCTTGTCGATCAGGATGAACCCGCCGAGCGCGCGATTGTCCGCATAGGGCGCGAACACGATCCGGCGGTCGGTCGTCAGTTCCGCCACGCCGATCGCGTTCAATTCCAGCGTCCGCGCCGCCATGTGCTGCATGGTGTTGACGTTGATCTCGTATTTCGGCTCCGCGAGGGTGGCCGAGACGGTCTGCGTACCCAGCTTGAGCCAGTACCCCCGCCCCACGACGAGCGGCTCCTCGTCCATCCATACGACAGTCGCCTCGAACTGGTCGGCGACTTCGGGGGGATCGCCCGCTGCGGCGAGGACGTCGCCACGCGAGCAGTCGATCTCGTCGGCCAGCGTCACGGTAACGGACCGCCCCGCCCCCGCCCCGTCAAGATCGCCGTCCATCGTCACGATCGAGCGGACCGTGCTTGTCTTGCCCGATGGGAGCGAACGCACCGTGTCCCCTGGCGCGATCGAGCCGGTCGCGATCAAGCCGGAAAAGCCCCGAAAGTCGAGGTTCGGGCGGTTAACCCATTGCACCGGCATGGTGAACGGCTTGGCGAGATTGGCGTCGGTGCCGATCTCGACGCTCTCCAGATGCTCCATCAGCGTTGGCCCGTCATACCACGGCATGGTATCGGAACGCGCGGTGATGTTGTCGCCCGCGAGGCCAGAGGTGGGGATCGCGGTGAAGCTCTCGATCCCGATGCTCCGCGCGAATTCGGCGTAATCGGAAAGGATCGCCTCGTATCGCGCCCGGTCGTAACCGATCAGATCCATCTTGTTGACCGCGAGGACGAGGTTGCGGATGCCGAGCCGATGGCACAGGAAACTGTGCCGCCGCGTCTGCACCAGCACGCCCTTGCGCGCATCGACCAGGATGCAGGCGAGATCGGCGGTCGATGCGCCGGTGACCATGTTGCGGGTATATTGCTCGTGCCCCGGGCAATCGGCGACGATGAACTTGCGGTTCTGAGTGGAGAAAAAGCGATAGGCGACGTCGATGGTGATGCCCTGTTCGCGCTCGGCGGCGAGCCCGTCGACCAGCAGGGCGAAATCGATCTCCTGCCCCTGCGTCCCCACCCGCTTGCTGTCGTTTTCCAGCGCGGCGAGCTGATCCTCGAAGATCATCTTGGAATCGTAGAGCAGGCGGCCGATCAAGGTCGACTTGCCATCGTCCACGCTGCCGCAGGTGATGAAACGCAACATGGTCTTGTGCTGATGCTTGTCGAGATAGGCGTCGATATCCTCTGCGATGAGGGCATCGGTCTGGTAAACAGGGTCGGTTTGCTGGGTCATACTGTTAATTCCGTTCGGGCTGAGCTTGTCGAAGCCCTGCTTTTCTTTGCCCTCGCCGGTCCGAAAGAAGGACAGCCCTTCGACAAGCTCAGGGCGAACGATGAGAGGAATAGTGGCGGCTAGAAATACCCTTCCTGCTTCTTGCGCTCCATCGAGGCGTCGCCCGAATCCTTGTCGATCACGCGGCCCTGCCGCTCGCTGGTCGTCGTCAGCAGCATTTCCTGGATGATCTCGGGCAGCGTTGCCGCCTCGCTTTCGACCGCGCCGGTCAGGGGAAAGCAGCCCAATGTCCGGAAGCGGATCGAGCGTTCGGTGATCTCGGGGCGTCGGCCCATGACCTGTTCCAGCCGCTCGATATCGTCGGCCATGAACAACCCGCCCTCATATTCGAAGGTCGGGCGCTTTGCCGAATAATAGAGCGGCACGATCTCGATATTCTCGAGATGGATGTACTGCCAGATGTCGAGTTCGGTCCAGTTCGACAGCGGGAACACGCGGATGCTCTCGCCCTTCTTCTTGCGGGCATTGTAGAGGTTCCACAGTTCCGGGCGCTGGCTCTTGGGATCCCAGCCATGGCTCGCCGTGCGGAAGGAGAAGATGCGCTCCTTCGCTCGGCTCTTCTCCTCGTCGCGCCGCGCGCCGCCGAACGCCGCATCGAAGCCGTATTTGTCGAGCGCCTGCTTC
Source organism: uncultured Erythrobacter sp. (assembly GCA_947501005.1). Taxonomy (GTDB): domain Bacteria; phylum Pseudomonadota; class Alphaproteobacteria; order Sphingomonadales; family Sphingomonadaceae; genus Qipengyuania. The sequence continues at coordinate 1,864,014 of CANMTU010000001.1, forward strand.
AACCCTTGCGTCTTCCACATATCGGTGTGCAACGGGCCGTGATCGAAGGGGTTGATGCCGAGATCCCGCGCTTCGGGGTTCTGGTGCACCAGCAGTTCCATGCCCGCATCCCGCGCGCTCTTTTCGCGCAGCGCGTACATGTCCTTGAACTTCCACGTCGTATCGACATGCAGCAGCGGAAACGGCGGCGGCGAAGGGTAGAAGGCCTTCTTCGCCAGATGCAGCATCACGGCGCTGTCTTTCCCGATGGAATAAAGCATCACCGGCTTCTCCGCCTCGGACACCACTTCGCGCATGATGTGGATGCTCTCGGCCTCGAGCCGCTGCAGATGGGTAAGGGTCATGGGAGGGTCGTCTCGAAAGCGGTGGCGGAATCGAATCTTGATTGGGCGCCACTATCTGCCCGACCACGCGGCGACGGGGCAAACGCGGATCATGTGCCGCGCGGATAGGAAAGGTTTCCGCCCGCCTCTGCCGCCGGTCGGCCGCGCGCGCCGCGAGAGAATGAAAACCGCCCCGTTTCCTTGATCGGGAAACGGGGCGGCGCGGGTTTGCAAATTGGGGAATGGGTACAACGGTTCCGCGCTATTGCGGCTCGACAGTCGCGGCGGCATCCGGCAGCACGAGCGAGCCTTGCGCATCCGACGCCGGCACGCTGGTGGTCGGAATGGCTTGGGGAAGCGTCTGCGATCCGGGCTGCTGCGCGTCCTGCCCGCTCAAATCGGTGCCGTTGCCGGCAACGCCCGACATGGCATTCGGGTCGAGCGGATTGTCGTAACCGAAGGTCAGCGTAATCGGCGGCGGGCCGTATTGCGCGTCCCACGATGCGAGGTTCGCCCGGTAGGTATCGTAGGCCTGGAAGAATTCCTCGAACGCCGCCTCGATCCGCGAAAGGGCAGTCACGGAGAAGCTGTCGAGATTATCCTTCTCGATCGTCAGGATTTCCTGGCTGATCGCATAGGCGACGTCGCAGAACCCGTCCTTGGCTGGCGGCAGTGCGTAGTAATTATAGACCTGCGTCATGTAGGTATCCTGCACGTCGCGGTAGGTCGCACCGTATTTCTGGCGAAACTCGCTCTCCAGGGCGCGATTGGTCGCGGAAAGCTGACGCGCGTTATTGGTCAGGTACTGGCCGTAATTCTCGACCAGCCCGGCATATTGCGGATCGAGGCAGTTGAGCGCCGCGACGTTGAGGGCCGAGCGCAGGTTCCACGTGGTCTGCGCCGGGGTCAGGCCGGCGTTCACGGTCTGCCGAACGCCCAGGGCGCTCACCACGGGGATTGCCATCTGGGCGACCGCGCCCATCGGCGGGGTCGGCCGCGGCGGGAGGAGGATGGGCGGCGGCGGCGGAGGCGGCGGCGGGGGCGGCGGCGGAGGGGGCGTGGTGCAGGCGGCGATGGCGGCGAAGCAGGCGGCAAGGCCAGCGATACGGAATAATTGTTGCGAAACGCGGCTCACGCGCGGGCCCTCCTCAAGACTGCGGCCCGTCATGCTTTGCATGGCATTGACGGGAGATGAAGCCGGACCCTAGCGTGTTGTTCGGACAAAGAAAATGCCCGCGACGCCGAATGGCGCCCCGGGCATGATCAATCGGTGTTCCGAACCCTTCGGCGGGGCGCGATTACTCGCGGTTGCCGAGGAACTGCAGCAGGAACATGAACAGGTTGATGAAGTCGAGATAGAGGCTGAGCGCACCCATCACGACGGCCTTGCCCGCATAATCCGTGCCGCGAACGTAAGAGTATTCGGTCTTCAGCCGCTGCGTATCGTAGGCGGTGAAGCCCGCGAAGATCAGCACGCCGAGGATGTTGATGACCAGACCCATCGCGCCCGACTGGAAGAAGAACGCATTCAGCAGCATGGCGACGATGATGCCGATCAGGCCCATCATCAGGAAAGTGCCGAGGCCCGACAGGTTCTTCTTCGTCGTATAGCCGAACAGGCTGAGGCCGGCGAAGGCCGCGGCCGAAGCGAAGAACGCGGTCGCGATCGATTCGCCGGTATAGGTGGCGAAGATCGTCGACATCGACAGGCCGAACAGGGTCGCGAAGCCCCAGAACATCGCCTGCAGCGTGGTCTGGCTGAACCGCTGCACCCCGCCGAAGCTGATGACGAGGATGAAGGCCAGCGGCGCCAGCGAGATGATCCATCCCAGCATCGTCGGCTGGATGGCGGTGCCGGCAGGCGTCTGCACGGCCTGGTACGCCGCGTTGAACAGCGGGCTGTTGACGAACAGCAGGGCGACGATGCCGGTCAGCAGGACGCCCGATGCCATCATGTTGTAGATCGACAGCATATGGGATCGCAGCCCCGCGTCGAATGTCTCACGCCGGGCAACGGCGTCGCCAGCGCGCGGTACGGTCGTGAAACCCCGCTTCTGGTCCGTGTCGTTCCAATCGGCCATCTTGGCTCATCTCCTAAGATCGCGGGTACGATGATCGCCCCGCTCATGCTGCACAATATCGGGTGTTATCGCCGAAACTTCAAGAGAAACCGGACGGTTTCCGGTTAACGGCAATCAACCACGAATGGCGCTCAACCGCGGGCTTCGCGGGACATTTCCGCGCTGCGATCGCGCCCCGCCGCAAGTGTTGCCTGCATCAGCTTGAACACCGCCTGATCGCGGTCGAGAACTTCGAGCCCGGCGCGGGTGGTGCCGCCGGGGCTGGCGACCTTGTCGGCCAGCGTGCCGGGATCGTCCGCCGAGTGCGATGCCAGCGCCGCCGCCCCCTCGACCATGGCGGTCGCGGTGCGGACGGCCTTGTCGTGCGGGAAACCGAGTTCCACCGCGCCCTGTGCCAGCGCATCGATCACGCGGTAGACGAAGGCCGGCCCGCTTCCCGCAAGGGCGGTGAACAGGTCGAAATCCGCCTCGCCCACCCATTCGGGCAGACCGAGCGGGTCGAACAGGCGCACGAGGCTGTCGCGGTCGCCTTCGTCCAGCCCGTCCTGCGCCAGGCCGACCGGCGACTTGCCGAGCGCCACGGCGAGGTTGGGCATCACCCGCACGACGCCGCGCGCCTCGGGAAAGCGCCTGCGCAGGGTTTCCAGCTCGACCCCGGCGAGGATCGAGAGGATGACCGTGCCCGAACCCGCCAGCGGGGCGAGGCTTTCGGCGATGTCGCCCAGCATGTGCGGTTTGACGCCGATCAGGATGGCGTCGAAGTCGCCGCTTTCCGGCATCGCGTCGAGCGCGGTGACGCCCTCGGGATAGTCGCGCGGGGCGGGATCGAAGATGGTGAAGGCCTGGGGCCGCATGCCGCCCGCGAGCCAGCCGTCGAGCATGGCCCCGGCCATGTTGCCGCAACCGATGAAGAGAATGTTGTCGAATGTGATCATGGGGCAGCGCCTATCAAAGCGCGGCCCGCCCGGCTAGGCCTCGCCCGCGGCATCCACCATCGCCGCCTTCAGGGCATCGCCCGGCGACTTGTCGCCCCACAGCACGAACTGGAAGGCCGGATAGAACCGGTCGCACTCTTCCACCGCGATCTCGACCAGCGATTGCGCCTGTTCGAGCGTCAGCAAGCGGTCGTCCGCCAACATGGTGCCATTGCGATAGAGCAGGATGCCGCCGTTCGACCACATGTCGAAATGGCCGAGCCAGGTCTGCTCGTTGATCAATGCGAGGAGTTCATGGGCGACGCGACGCTTTTCGGCGCCGACGCGAATGTCGGGCAGGCACAGCAATTGCAGCACCTGATCGTCCGCCCGCCAGATCGCGCGCAGCTGATAGGTCGCCCAGCTTCCCTGAATCTCGCCGGTCAGTTCCTCGGCGGCGGTTTCGCAGGGCCAGCCGCGCGCCTGGAACAGTGCCATCAGCATGTCCAGCGGGGCCGCCTCGTCGCCCGCCCGTTCGGCGTTCCGCACCAGTTTCATCGTATCGTCCCGTCGTCCATTCCGCGCTGATGGAGCGGTGCGACTGGGTCTGGCAATCGCGGGTCGCGATACGGCTGGGGAGAACAGGGGAACGTGCGTCAAACCCTGTTAACATCCTGTGGATTGGGTGTTTGCAACCCTATTTCAGCGGATCGATCCTCTCACCCGCGGCGCTGTCGAAGGTGAAGGAATCGATGCCCAGGGCCTTGAGCTTGCTCACCATCTCCTTCGCCGCCCTGGCCGAGGGATAGGGACCGGCGAGCAGGCGGTTCGCCTCGCCCCATCGGGTGACGAACGGCCCTTTCTCGGCCAGCGCGCCGTCGGCCTTGCGCGAGATCCGCCGCCAGTCGAACTTCAGGGCATCGCGATCGTTGCCGGTCGCGATCTGTACCCACGAGCGGGCCGGGATCTTGGGCGGTGGCGGCGGCGGTGGGGGAGGCGGTGGCGGGGGAGCCGGCTTCGCTTCGCGCGGTACCTTGATCTTGGTGATATCCACAGCCCCGGCCGTGCGGCGCGGCTGCGAAGGGGGCGCGCCGAAATTCGCGAAGGCTTCCGCAACGCTCGGATCGGGTTCGGGCGCCGGTTCGGGAAGCGGCCGCGCCGGCGCCTGCGCGGCAGGAGCGACCGCCGCGATCACGATGGGGGCAGGCGTCGGCGCTGGTGTCGGTGCTTGCGTCGGTTGCGCCCTTGCCGAAGTGCTGCCCATCACCGGACCCGTTGGTGCCAGTTGGCGATCGGGCTGCGTTGCCGGTGGCGCCGGCGGTGTCGATGGCGGGGCCGGTTTCGGCGCCGCGGGCCGCTCGGCCAGTCGCGGTGGCGCGACGTTCGCCCGCGCGATTGCCGGTGTGTCACGGCCGACCGAACCGGAGCTGGGAAACACGCCGAGATTGCCGGCCGCCGCCTGCTGCGCCGGGGTCAGCTTGGTCATGTAGCGCAGATAGGGTTCGATCCGCGCCGCCATGGTCGGCTGCATCATGTCGCGTGCGATCCTGATCGCGTCCTCGGTATCGCCGAGGATGGCGAGACCGAATGCGCGCGTGCGGAAGGCCGCATGGTCGCCCCGCTCGAGGAAGGGGAGCAAGGTCGCCTCGAACCCCTTGCGGTCGCCCGCGATCGCCTGGCTGAGTGCGAGTTGGCGGGCAACTTCGGCGTCCGCGCCGCGCGCCATGGCGAGGCGGTAGAGAGATTGCGCGCTCGCATTGTCGCCGACGAGGTCGAACGCCAGCCCGCGATCCGCGGCCATGCGTTCGTTCGATACGCCGGCCGCTTCGGCCTGGGCGAAGAACCGCAGCGCCTCGACCGGACGGCGCGAGGCGACATAACTCCGCGCCATGCCGAGTGCGATGCGCGAATTGCCGGGCGATTTCTGCATGGCGCGACCGAAGAAGCCGATCGCGGCATCGATATCGCCAAGCGTCAGTGCCGCTTCGCCCGCATCCAGCATCGCATCGACATTATCGCCGTCGGCCGCGAGGCGCGACAAGGCCTCGCCCAGATCCTCCGCGGCGGCAGGCGGCAGCGGCTGGACGACCTCCTGCGCGAACCCCGGCTGCGCCATGGCGAGACCGAGGACCGACCCAAGGGCAAGAGCGAGCTTCGTCGTCATCGGATTGGCGCGGCCTCGTTCGTGGTTTGGAGCCGCGCCGCCTTCCGCTTCGTCTTACTGATTGTTCTGCCGCCCGAGGAAACGCGGGATGTTCAGCGAACCCCCATCGTCCTCGTCATCATCTTCGTCGGCCGTCTTCCGGTCCGATGCGGTGCTGCCGCGCGAGAGGTTGGCCATGCGTTCGAACAGGGTGCTGCCCTGCGAAGGCGCGTTGCCGGAGCCGCCCGAGGCGCCACCCGTGCCGCCGCCCGAACCGCTACCCACTGCCCCGCCGTCGTCCCCGCCGAGCAGCGGACGCTTGCGCGGCTTGGTCGCCAGCGGGCTGTCGCTGGAGGACTGCCCCGGGGTTATGCGGATCGGCGCATCGTCCGCGCCGTCGTCGTCCGGAAAGGGTTCGGACAGGTCGAGCGGGGGGCGGCCCGCCGTATCGTCTTCATCGATCCAGCCGTCGTCGGCCTCGTTCGAGGCGAGATAGTCGCCATCTGCGGCAGGCTCGGGCACGCCGCCGTCCTCGCCTTCGTCGTCGAAGCGATCGAACCGTTCGGTATGCTCGTTGCGCAGGCCGGCGAGCGGATCGACGATGCTTTCCACATCGTCGCCCTCGTCGTCGTAATCCTCGTCGTCATAACTCGACAGCTGGGCGCCGCGCCCCTCGTCGCGCTTGCCCTGATCCGTCGGGGCCGGTTCGGGCGCCTGCCGGGCCATCGGGGCCGGTTCCGGTTCGGGTTCGGCGGACATGCCCTCGTCGAGCTCGAACGGTTCGTCCGTCTCGTCGCTCTTGGGCAGGTCGAGCACGGGGCGCTGCGGCGCGCGCGCTTCCGACATCGAGAAATTGCGCTGCGGCATCGGCGTGTTGCTGCGCATGCTCTCGTCGATCCCGGTGGCGACCACCGATACGCGGATCTTGCCGTCGAGATCGGGATTGAACGCACTGCCCCAGATGATGTTGGCATCCTCGTCGACCAGTTCGCGGATGTGGTTCGCCGCCTCATCCACCTCGAGCAGCTTCATGTCCTCGCCGCCGATGATCGAGATGATCACGCCCTTGGCGCCGGCCATGCTCACCCCGTCGAGCAGGGGATTGGCGATGGCACGTTCGGCCGCCTCGAGCGCGCGGCCTTCGCCCTCGCCCTCGCCGGTGCCCATCATCGCCTTGCCCATCTCGCTCATCACCGAGCGCACGTCGGCGAAATCGAGATTGATGAGGCCGGGCATGACCATGAGGTCGGTGATCGAGCGGACGCCCTGCTGGAGAACCTCGTCCGCCAGCATGAACGCTTCCTTGAAGGTCGTTTCCGCCTTGGCGACCAGGAACAGGTTCTGGTTGGGGATGACGATCAGCGTGTCGACATGCTTCTGCAATTCGTCGATCCCGGCTTCGGCGGCGCGCATCCGGCGCGTGCCTTCGAACAGGAACGGCTTGGTCACCACGCCGACGGTCAACACGCCCTTCTTGCGCGCGGCTTCCGCGATCACGGGCGCCGCGCCGGTGCCGGTGCCGCCGCCCATGCCGGCCGCGATGAAGCACATGTTGCACCCTTCGAGCGCGTCCTCGATATCCTCGACCGTTTCTTCCGCCGCGGCCTTGCCCACTTCGGGACGGGCGCCCGCACCCAGGCCCCCGGTAATATCCGGCCCGAGCTGGATACGGCGTTCGGCCGGCGAGCTCGACAGGGCCTGCGCATCGGTGTTCGAAACGATGAAATCGACGCCTTCGATTTCGGCTTCCATCATGTTGGCGATGGCATTGCCCCCGGCGCCGCCCACGCCGATGACCACGATTTTCGGACGAAGTTCGTCGCTGGAAGCCGGACCGATATTGATGCTCATGGAGCTTTCCCCAAATCTGAAACTGTCGCCCGCCAACCTATGGCACGAAACGGGCATGATGCGAATCTTGACACGAGACGGCAAGCCTCTTTTCCACAACGGCTAATGCGCGGTTTTCCAGAGGCTTCAACCTTAAAAATATTCCCTCACCGCTTGCATGACACGGTTCACGAGGCCCATCCCGGAATAGCGCCGCGCCGGTTGGTAGCGCGGGCCGACCGAGCGGATGTCGACCGGATCTTCCGCCGCATAGAGGCACAATCCCGCCAGTGTGGCGAAACCCGGCGTCGCATGCGCTTCGGGCAGGCCCTGGATCGGGGCGAGCTTGCCGATGCGCACCGGCTGGCCGAGCGCGCCCTGCATGAATTCGACGATGCCGTGCAATTCGGCCCCGCCGCCTGTCAACACCACCTGCCCCCCTGTCTTGCCAGAAAATCCGAGGCTCTTCAACGCCTTGCCGATTTCGCCCGTCATCATGCCGAGCCGGTCGGTGACGATGCCGACCAGTTCGGCCCGGGGAATGCGGTTCTGTTCGTCCGCCCCGCGCGCGATCAAGGCATCGTCCTCCTCGCCCGGCCCGTTGACCGCGATCATCTCGCGATGATCGGTCGGAGTGGACAGGGCCGACCCGGCGACGCATTTCAGCCGCTCCGCCTGCCCGCGCCGGATGCCGAGCGACGAGGCGATGGCATCGGTGATGTCGTTCGACCCCACCGGCACCGACCGCAGGCCGAGCAGCATGCCGCCGGCATGGACCGAGACATTGGTTATCTGCGCCCCGATCTCGATCAGCGCGACGCCGAGTTCCCGCTCCTCCCGCGTGAGGCAGGCATAGGCGGTGGCGAGCGGGCTGGCGACGACGCCTTCGACCGCGAAATGCGCGTTCTGCACCGCCTCGATCAGATTGCGCACCGGCGCACCTTCGGCCAGCGTCACGTGAATGTCCACGCCCAGCACTTCGGCATGGAGGCCGGTCGGGTCGGACACGCCATGCGCCCCGTCGAGCGTATAATGCGCGGGTTGGGCATGAAGGATCATCCGCCCGTCGGGCTGGATGTGATCGCGCGCGGCATAGAGCAGGTGCTCGATATCGTCCTCGTCGATCCGGCGCCCGCCGATCGCGATCTCGACGCTGGAGATCTTGCTCGAAAGGCCGGCCCCGGCGCAACCGATCCACACCCCGGAAACCGACGAATTGGCGTTCGCCTCGGCCTTTTCCACCGCCGTGCGGATGGCCTGCGTCGCCGCGGCCATATCGGTGACGTAGCCGCGCTTGACCCCTTCGCTCTTGCGGTGGCTGGAGCCCAGGACGATCATCTGCCCGTCTTCCGCCTGGCCCATGACCATGGCGGAAATGCGGAACGAGCCGATATTGACCGCGCCGTAGACGCGCTGGATGCGGGGCAGCGGGGCCGCCATCACTCGCTCCGCATCGCGGAGGCGAGACCTCGCGGGCACGGCCCGTCGGCACAGCGCAGATAGGCCCGGTCGGGCACGCGCATGTCGATCGCAACCGCCTTGCCGCCGATCAACCGGTTGCGCCCGTCCATCTCGGCAAACTTGATCAGCGCCGTCGCCCCGTTTTCGCCTTCGGGCAGAGCCAGCATCTGGCCGGTACGGAAAGTGAGGTTCCAGCGGCGGTTGCCGATCCATTCCGCCCCGGCGATCTGCGGCTTGAGCGCGGGCGCATTGTCGAGCAAGCGGGCCAGTTCGGCGACCTGCCGCTGCGCCCCGGGGCCGGAGACGACGAGCATCTTGGCCGCTTTCGCGGGCGCGATCGGTTCGAGTTCCTTTCCTTCCCGGTCCACCAGCACCAGCCGGTCCGGCTTCTGCAGGGCGGCGTGCGGCACCCGCTCGACGATATCGACGCGCAGCATGTCAGGCAGCTGGCGCGAGACCCGCGCGTCCTTGACCCACGGCATGTCGAGCAGATTGTCGCGTACCGCCCCCACATCGACCAGCGGCATCGGCCGGTCGAGATCGTCGCGCAGCCGTTCATAGACGCTCTGCTCGCTCATGCGTTCGACACCGGTGACCCGCAGGGTCCGCACCTCGTAACCGGCGCGCGCGGCGGAGGCGGCGAGCTGGCTGCGCAGCATGTCCGGCACGCCGGCGAAGCTCGCCACGGTCCAGGCAAGGCCTAGCCCTACGAGAATGATCAGCGTCAGGAAGAACTTGTGCCACTGTTCGTCGGTGAACGGCAGCGCAGCCATCGTCCGATCGAGGACCGAGGCCGTGTGCCGCCGCGCCGCCCGCGCCTTTTGCGAGCGCCCCCGCGCCGCCGCCGAACGGCGCACGCCGGTGGGCTTGCGCTTGACCTTAGCCATCGCCGCCCCCGCGAACCGCGAGCGCATCGGCAATGATCGTCTCGCACAATTCGCCGTAATCGACGCCGATGTGGCGCGCTTGTTCGGGCACGAGGCTGAGCGGCGTCATGCCCGGCTGGGTGTTGGTCTCGAGCACGAACAACCCGTCCTCGCCCTGGCTCTCGTCCCAGCGGAAATCGGTCCGGCTGGTGCCCCGGCAACCCAGCACCTTGTGCGCTTTCAACGCGATTTCGAGGCACAGATCGCGAATATGGTCGGGAATGTCGGCCGGGCAGATGTGATCGGTCATCCCGTCGGTATATTTGGCGTCGAAATCGTAGAACCCGCTTTTGGGCTTCAACTCGGTGACGGCAAGGGCGCGCGGCCCGTCGGGGAAATCGACCACGGCGCTCGTCATCTCGCGCCCCTTGATATAGGGTTCGGCGAGCAGTTCAGCGAATTCCTGCCACGGCCCCTTGGCATCGCGCGCGATCGGGTTGCCGTAATTGCCTTCGTCCGTGACGATGGCGACGCCGACCGAGCTGCCTTCGTTCACCGGCTTCAGCACGTAGGGGCGCGGCAGCGGATCGCGCTCGTGCAGTTCCGCGCTGCGCACGATGCGTCCGCCGGGCATGGGAATGCCGTGGGGCACCAGCGCCTGCTTGGTCAGCTGCTTGTCGATCGCGATGACCGAGGTGGCGAGACCGGAATGGGTATAGGGCACGCCCATCAGGTCCATCATGCCCTGCACCGTGCCATCCTCGCCCGGGACGCCGTGGAGCGCGTTGAACACCACGTCGGGCTTCGCCTCGGCAATGCGGGCGGCAACCTGCCGGTCCATGTCGATCCGGGTGACGCGATGCCCGCGTTCCTCCAGCGCCTTGGCAACGCCCTCCCCGCTCATCAGGCTGACGGGACGTTCATTGGCCCAGCCACCCATGAGGACGGCGACGTGGAGTTTGGTGTCGAGGATGGTCATATCTGCAATCCGGCTGTCGCATAGCCCGTTCGTGCCGGGCCCGTTCGTGCCGGGCCCGTCGAAGCACTGTGTTTCTTGCTGCCCGCACTTGCCGATCGGCAAGGCGGCCCTTCGACAGGCTCGGGGCGAACGGAATTGGCAGGTCGGGTGATAGTCACGGCCGCCCTACCCGCTGGATTTCCCATTCGAGGTTGATGCCCGAACTGGCATAGACCTTCCGCTTCACGTCCTCGCCCAGCTGCTCGATATCGGCGCTGGTGGCGTTGCCGGTGTTGATGAGGAAATTGGTGTGCTTCTCGCTGACCTGCGCGCCGCCGCGCATCATGCCGCGGCAGCCGGCGCGGTCGACCAGTTCCCACGCCTTCGCGCTGTTCCCGTCTTTGGGGGGCGGGTTCTTGAAGGTGGAACCGCCGGTCTTGGTGCGCAGCGGCTGCGAGCGTTCGCGCGCGTCGGCGATCCGCTCCATCTCCGCGCCGATGTCTTCGGGCCGGCCGGGCCGCCCCTGGAAGCGCGCGGCAGCGACCACGGCGCCCGGCGGAAGGGCGGAGTGGCGATAGCTGTATTGCAGGTCCGCCGCCGGAAGCGTGTGGCACTTGCCATCCGGCAGCACCACGTCGCAATCGATCAGCACATCGGCCACTTCGCGCCCGTAGGCTCCGCCGTTCATGCGCACGAACCCGCCGACCGTGCCGGGAATGCCGCGCAGGAATTCGAGACCGGCGACCCCCGCGTCGCGGGCGCTGGAGGCGACGAGGATACCGTGCGCCCCGCCCCCGCAGCCGACCACGCAGTGATCGCGGATTTCGACCTCGGCAAATGGCTTGCCGAGCCGGATGACCACGCCCGGTATGCCGCCGTCGCGCACGATCAGGTTCGATCCCAGGCCCAGCGCCATCACCGGCGTCGCCCGGTCGACTCCGGCGAGGAAATGCTGGAGGTCGTCCATGTCCGCGGGCTCGAACAGCCAGTCCGCCGCGCCGCCGGTCTTGAACCAGACCAGTTTCGCCAGCGGCGCGTTGCGGGTGAGCCGCCCGCGCACGCCGTCCGTCTCGAACGGCGGTTCGATCGCGGTGCCGATATCGCAGTCGGGCGCCATGCCGCTGTCGTCGAGGTATTCGTCGTCGGGCTGCATCATGCCGCCCCGCCTCGCGCCTGCCGGATATCGGCAGGCAGGGCCGCAGCCCATTTGGTGATGTCGCCCGCACCGAGGCACACCACCAGATCGCCTTCGCCCACATCGGCGGCCAGCAATCGCGCCAGCTCCGCCCGGTCCGCGACCTCAGCCGCCGCCCGGTGGCCGCGCGCCTTCAATCCTTCGACCAGCGCGCGGGAATCGACGCCTTCGATCGGATCCTCGCTCGCGGCATAGACCGGGGTGACGTAGACCTGATCGGCTTCGTTGAGGCAGGTCTGGAACTCGTCCATCAGGTCGCGCAGGCGGGTGTAGCGATGGGGCTGGACAACCGCGATCACCCGGTTGCGTGCCGCCTCGCGCGCGGCGGACAGCACGGCGCGGATTTCGACCGGGTGGTGGCCGTAATCGTCGATGATGGTCGCCCCGTTCGCCTCGCCCACCCGGGTGAAGCGGCGGCGCACGCCGGAAAAGCTGGCGAAGCCGGTGCAGATCACTGCATCTTCGCAGCCCATCTCGATCGCGACGGCAATCGCGGCGAGCGCGTTCTGCACGTTGTGGCGGCCGGGCATGGGCAGCGTCACGTTCTCGATCCGCCGGTCCTCGGCGCCCCGTTGGCGCACGATCACGTCGAACCGGTTGCCGCCCTCGTGCGGCTGCACGTTAACGCCGCAAATGTCGGCCTGGAGGTTGAAGCCGTAGGTCAGGACGCGCCGGTCGCGCACCTTGCTGATCACGCTCTGCACCTCCGGATGGTCGATGCACAGGATCGCCGCACCGTAGAACGGCACGTTGTGGATGAACTCGACGAAGGCGGATTTGACGCCGTCGAAATCGCCGTAATGATCGAGATGTTCGGGATCGATATTGGTGACGACCGCGATCGTGCCGTCCAGTCGCAGGAAGCTGCCGTCGCTCTCGTCCGCCTCGACCACCATCCAGTCGCTGTCGCCAAGCCGGGCGTTGGAGCCGTATTGTTCGATGATGCCGCCATTGATGACGGTCGGATCAACCCCGCCGGCATCGAGCAGCGCGGCGATCATGCTGGTCGTCGTCGTCTTGCCATGCGTGCCCGCCACCGCCACGGTGGATTTGAGGCGCATGAGTTCGGCCAGCATTTCCGCGCGGCGCACCACGGGAATGCGGTTTTCCAGCGCATGGGCGACTTCGGGATTGGTCCGTTTCACCGCGGTGGAAGTGACGACGACGGCGGCGCCCTCGACATTCTCCTTCTCGTGCCCGATCTTCACCGTAATGCCGTGTTCGCGCAGCCGTTCGATCACCGGACTTTCGGAGATGTCGCTGCCCTGCACGGTATAGCCGAGATTGTTCATCACCTCGGCGATGCCGGACATGCCGATCCCGCCCACGCCGACGAAATGGATCGTCCCGATTTCGGTGGAGACGCCTTTCATGGCCGCCGCTCCTCAGCCTGGCGAAACGCCCCCTGCCCCGCCGCCACGCCCTGCGAGGCGCCGCGTGCATTGTTCGCGCCGACCTTGATCACGTCCATCATGTCGGCCCCGCCGAAGCTTTCGACGAGGTCGGCCAGGTCCTCCACCGCATCGGGCCGGCCGCAATTCCACGCGGCATGGGCGGCGATGGCGAGGCCTTCGGGGTTTTCGGCGAGGGCGAGGATCTGCTTGCTCAGCTCGCTGGCGCGGAACCGCTCCTGCCGGATCATCCGCGCCCCGCCGGCCTTCGCCATCTCGCGGCCGTTCGCGGCCTGGTGATCGTCGGTCGCGATGGGCAGCGGGATGAGGATCGCCGGCCGGCCGACGGCGGTGAGTTCCGCGATGGTCGAGGCACCGGCCCGGCCGATGAACAGGTGCGAATCCGCCAGCCGCGCCGCCATGTTCTCGAAATAGGTCGCGAGTTCGGCCGGGATCTCGTGCGTGCTGTAGCGTTCGCGCACCGCGTCGAGATCCTCAGGGCGGCATTGCTGCGTCACCTGCAGCCGCTGGCGCAAGGCAGGCGGCAGCATGGCGAGCCCGTCGGGCACCACTTCGGAGAGGACGCGCGCCCCCTGGCTCCCGCCGGTCACCAGCACCCGCAGCAACCCGTCTTCCTCGAACGCGGGATAGGGTTCTTCGCGCAGCGACAGGACCTCGGCGCGCACCGGGTTGCCGACCAGATGCGTCTTGCCCGCATATTTCGGCTTGAGCCGCTGCACCTCGTTATAGGCGGTGGCGATGGCCTGCACCCGGTAGGCAAGCAGGCGGTTCACCCGGCCGAGCACCGCGTTCTGTTCGTGCACCACCGTGGGAATGTTCTTCCCCGTCGAAGCGAGGATCGCAGGCAGCGAGGGATAGCCGCCGAAGCCGACCACCGCGCTCGGTTCGAACTCGGCGAACAGCCGCTTCGCCTGGCGCCGCCCGGCCAGCACGGCCCGCAGCCCCTTGATCCAGCTCAGCGGGTTCTTGCCGAACCGGCCGGCGGGCAGGACATGGGCGGCGAGGAAATCGGGCTTGCCCGGTATCTGCGCCCCGCGCGCATCGGTGATGAGCGCGACCCGGTGGCCCCGCCGGTCAAGCTCGTGCGCCAGCGCGAAGGCGGGCAGCATGTGGCCCCCGGTGCCCCCGGCGGACAGGACGTAATGGCGGCGCGATCCGGTCACGATCTGGTTTCGCGCGCGGTCTTGCGCAGAATGTCGGAAGGAGTGTCGCTCATCGGGTTCGCCTGCCCGAAAGAAAGAAATTCGCCAAGCCCCTTGGTCCGGCTTTTGAGGAACGGATTGCGCCGGGTGATCGCCACCAGCAGCCCCACCAGCATGCACACCGCGATGGTGGACGAACCGCCATAGCTCACCAGCGGCAAGGTCATGCCCTTGGAAGGAAACAGCTGGAGATTGACGAGGATGTTGATGAACGCCTGCCCGCCGAGCAGCGTGATGAGGCCGGTGCCGGCAAGCAGGGCGAAGAAATCCTCCTCGTCCACCAGCCGGGTCAGCACGCGGGCGACGATGGCGAGATAGACCAGCACGATCACCCCGCAGGCGATCAGGCCGAACTCCTCGCCGATGACCGAGAAGATGTAGTCGGTCTGCGCCTCGGGCAGGCTCATCTTGCGGATGCCGAGGCCGTAGCCCGCGCCGAGCCAGCCCCCGGCAGTCAGCGTCCGCGCCGCGAGATCGACCTGGTCGTAGGCCGTCCCCCCGCCGAAAAACGCGTCGATCCGGTGGCGGGCATTGTCGTAGAGGAAATAGGTGACGGTCAGCAGCGCGACGCCCGCCCCGATCACCATGCCCAGCCGCCGCACCGGCGTGCCTGACAGCAGGACCAGCACGAACCATACGGCGCCGAACAGGATCGTGCCGCCCAGATCGGGCTGCATCATGAGCAGCAGCGCGACCAGAGCTGCAAGCCCCGTCGCGATGCCAACCACCGGCAGGTTGGGATCGCGCATCCGCCAGCTGATCACCCAAGCCATCGCGACCGCGAGAACGGGTTTGAGGAATTCGGACGGCTGGAACTGCATCCCGATGCTGATCCAGCGCCGCGCCCCGTTGATCTCGACCCCGATGAAGGGAACGAGGATCAGGCATACCAGCATCACGCCCGACATCAGCAGCGCGAAACGGCGGGCATTGCCGCGCGACAGCATGGAAATGCCGAACAGCGTGGCGAGGCCCAGCGCCTGCCAGGCGAGATGCCGCCAGAAGAAATACAGCGGGTCGAGCGTGGTGGTCGAGGTCGAAAGCCGGTCGGCGCCAGCCGGGCTGGCCGCGGCGACGGCGATCGTGCCGAGCGTCATCAGCAACAGGACGAGGCCGATCAGCACGCGGTCGATCTCGCGCCACCAGATCTTGATTTCGCTCCACCGCGACAGCGGCGCGCGCGGGACATGCGCCGGTTTGCGGCGGGTGGCACCGGGGACGAAGGGCTGCATGGTGTTCATGCGAGCGCCTTTACCAAATCGCGGAAATGGTCGCCACGCGCTTCAAAATCCCGATACTGGTCGAAACTGGCGCAGGCGGGCGAGAGGAGGACGGTGTCGCCACTCGTCGCATTGGCGGCGGCGGAAGCGATGGCGCGATCGAGCGTTTCGCATTGCTCGACCGGCACGTGGGGTTCGAGCAGCGCGGCGAAGTCCGGCCCGGCCTTGCCGATGGTATAGGCGGCTTTCACATGGCCCAATTCGGCCTCGCACTCGCCCAGCCCCGGCTCCTTGGCGAGCCCGCCGAGGATCCAGTGGATGCTGTCGAACGCCGCCAGCGCGGGCGCAGAGGCGGCCGTGTTGGTGCCCTTGCTGTCGTTGACATAGGTGACGCCGGAGAGCTCCGCGACCCGCTCCATCCGGTGGGGGAGGCCGGGGAAGGTGCGCAGACCTTGGCTTACTGCCTTTTCTGACAGTCCTAATTGGTATGCCACTTCAATGGCTGCAAAAGCATTTTGGCCATTGTGAGGTCCTTGTAGCGTGGGCCAATTGCGCTGTGAGCCAAGCGGATGAGCATCACGTTCCTGGTCGTCATCGTCCCAAGGCCCCCAAATATCCGTCGGATCATCCGGATGACAATGGATATTCTCGGTCACGGCTGCGTGCTCGCCCGATTGCATTTCGAAAAGCCTTAGTTTCGATGCACAATAAGCCTCGATATTCCCATCATACCGATCCAGATGATCGGGCGTAATGTTCAGCAGCACCGCCACGTCGCAGTCGAGCGAAAAGGTCAGGTCGATCTGATAGCTCGAAAGCTCCAGCACATAGACCCCGCCTTCCGGAAGCGGCTCCTGCTCGAGGATCGGCAGGCCGATATTGCCGCCCATCGTGGTCGGCACGCCTGCGGTCTTGAGGATGTGGTGGACCAGCGCGGTGGTGGTCGACTTGCCGTTGGTGCCGGTAATGCCGACCACCTTGTGCGGCGGCAAATCCGCCCGCGCCTGCGCGAACAGTTCGATGTCGCCGATGACCGGCACGCCGAACTTCCCGGCATGCGGCTTGATCGGATGGGTGTTGAGCGGGACGCCCGGGCTTACGACGACGCCATCGAAACCGGTCAGGTCCGCCTCAACCGGATCGGCCAGTTCGACCTGCCCCGCAAACTCGGCGCGCGCATCCTCGCGTTCGTCCCACGCCGTCACTTCCGCCCCGCTTGCCAGCAGCGCGCGCACCGTCGCCCTGCCCGACCGCGCGAGGCCGAGGACGGCATAGCGTTTGCCGGCAAAGGCGGGCGAGGTGATCACCGCAGCTTCAACGTCGCGAGGCCGAGCAACGCCAGCACGATGGCGACGATCCAGAACCGGATTACCACCTTGCTCTCGCTCCAGCCCAATTGCTCGAAATGGTGGTGGATCGGGGCCATGCGGAACACGCGCTTGCCGGTCCGCTTGAACCAGAACACCTGGATGATGACGCTCAACGCCTCGAACACGAACAACCCGCCCACGATCGCCAGCACCACCTCATGATGGGTCGCCACCGCGATTGCGCCAAGCGCTCCGCCGAGGGCGAGCGAGCCGGTATCGCCCATGAACACGGCGGCGGGCGGGGCGTTGAACCACAGGAAGGCCAGCCCCGCCCCCATGATCGCGGCGCAGAAGATCGCCAGCTCGCCCGCGCCCGGCACGTGCGGAATGCCAAGATAGGCAGAATAGTCGACGCGGCCCACCAGATAGGCGATCACCGCGAAGGTGCCGGCGGCGATGATGACCGGCATGGTCGCCAGCCCGTCCAGCCCGTCGGTCAGATTGACGGCATTGCCCGCGCCCACGATCACCACGGCGGCAAAGACATAGTAGAACCAGCCCAGCTCGACGCCGAAATTGTTGACGAAGGGGACATAGACGAAGGTGTTGATCTGGCTGACGATGATGTAGCTGGCGATACCGGCGACGACGAATTCCATCAGCAGCCGGACCCTGCCCGGTACGCCGTGGTGGCTCGACTTGCTGACCTTGTCGTAATCGTCGAGGAAGCCGATGACGCCGAACCCGCCCGTTACCGCGAGGCAGGCCCAGATGAACGGGTTGGTAAGGTCCATCCACAGCATCAGGGAAATGAACAGGCTGACGAGGATCATCAAGCCGCCCATGGTCGGCGTGCCGCGCTTGGCGAGGTGGGTCTGCGGCCCGTCTTCGCGGATCGGCTGGCCCTTGCCCTGGCGCACCCGGAGCATGTCGATAAAGCGCGGGCCGATCACCAGGCCGATCAGCAGCGCGGTCAGCACCGTCGCCCCCGCGCGCGCCGTTTGATAGCGCACGAGGTTGAACAGGCCTTCGTAGTTGAAATACTCGGCGAGGAGATAGAGCATCGGCCCCGTCGGCTCCTAATTGGTGCGGGTGAAGTGATCCACGAGGCGGCCAAGCCCGACCGAATTGGACCCCTTCACGAGGATCGCATCGCCCGCCACGATGCCGAATTCCTCGAGCGACCCGATCGCCTCGTCAGCACTGGCGCAATGCGCCCACTCGAACGGCTTGCCAAGCGCCTGCCCCGCCTGTTTCCCCAATTCGCGCGCAAGAACGCGCATTTCCTCGCCCACCAGCAGCGCAAAATCGATATCGGCGGCGAATAACGGTTCCGCCAGCGCAGCGTGGAAATTGGGGCCGAAATCGCCCAGCTCCTTCATCGCGCCCAGCACCGCGATGCGGCGGCCCGACGGCGTCTGCCCCAGCTGGGCGAGCGTAGCACGCATGCTGGCGGGATTGGCGTTGTAGCTTTCATCGATCAGCAGCGCCTTGCCGCCCGGTGCGTCGATCCCGTGGCGCGCGCCCCGGCCTTTCAGACCGCCCATCTCGGCCAGCGCGAGGCCCGCCGCCGCCATGTCGCCCCCGGCCGCGCGGACCGCCGCCATGACGGCAAGCGAATTGATCACCCAATGCTCGCCCGGCTCCGCCACGGTGTAGCACAGGCGGCCGGTATCGAATTCGCAGGTGACGAGGCTGCCGCCATTGGCGCTCGGGATCGCGTCGAGCAGGCGGATATCGGCGTGCTGCGCCTTGCCGAAGCTCATGATCTGCGCGCCCGCATCCTTGGCGGCTGAGGCGAGCCGGTCGTAATGCGGGCTGTCGGCGGGGATAACGGCGATGCCGCCCGGCTCCAGCCCGGCAAAGATTTCCGCCTTGGCGTCGGCGATCGCCGCTTCGCTGCCGAGGTTCTCGATATGCGCGGGCGCGATGGTGGTGACGACGGCGACATGGGGGCGGACCTGCGCGGTCAGTTCCGCGATCTCGCCGGCATGGTTCATGCCCAACTCGAAGATCGCAAAGCGGCTGCGCGCGCCCATTCGTGCGAGGCTCAGCGGCACGCCGACATGGTTGTTGTAGCTGCGGGTCGAACGGTGCGCCGCGCCCCGGCTGCCCCGTTCGAGGCTGGCGAAGATCGCTTCCTTGACCCCGGTCTTGCCGACCGACCCGGTGACGCCGATGATCTTCGCCTTGGTGCGCGCGCGGGCGGCACGGGCCAGCGCCTTCAGCGCCGCGGTCGTATCGTCCACCATGATATGCGGATAATCGACCGGCCGATCGACCAGCGCGGCGGTGGCCCCGTTCGCGAACGCCGTGTCGAGGAATCGATGGCCGTCCATCGCCTCGCCCTTCAGCGCAACGAACAGATCGCCGTTGACGACATCGCGGCTGTCCATCTCGACGCCGGAGACGAGGAAATCGCTGCTGGCCGTGCCGCCGACTGCTTCGGCGATTGCGCGCGCGTCCCACAGGGTGAGCGGCAGCCGGTCGCGCGGATCGGCGGGCCATTCCCGATAGGCCGGGTGGCGAAGGATTGCAGCGCTCATGCCTGTGCTCCAGCGATGGCGGCGGCGCATTCGCGGGCCACCTGAACGTCGTCGAAGGGCAGCACGCGCATCGCGTCGCCCGCCCCTGTGATCTGGCCGGTTTCGTGGCCCTTGCCCGCGATCAGCACGATGTCGTGCTCGCCCGCTTCGCGCAGCGCCGCCGCGATCGCCTCGCGGCGGCCGCCGATCTCCTGCGCGCCTGGCGCGCCTGCCAGCACGGCGCGGCGAATTTCGGCAGGGTCTTCGCCCCGCGGATTGTCGTCGGTGACGATCACGAGATCGCTTGCCGCGGCAGCCGCTTCGCCCATCGGTGTGCGCTTGCCTGCATCGCGGTCACCGCCCGCACCGAACACGGTGATCAGCCGCCCGCGCACATGCGGCCGCAGCGCCTCGATCGCGGCGGAGAGCGCATCGGCGGTATGGGCATAATCGACATAGACCGGCGCCCCGCTCGGCGCGATCACCACGCGTTCCAGCCGGCCGCGCACCGGTTGCAGGCGCGAGACGGCGTCCCATACCCGGTCGGCCGCAATCCCCGTCGCCAGCGCGAGCCCGGCCGCGACCAGCGCGTTCGCGATCTGGTAGGCGCCGATCAGCGGCAGCGAAATCTTGCGGCTCCGCCCCTCATGCGCGACCGTCAGCGTCTGGCCGAGCTGCGTCACGTCCCGCCCCTCGAGGCGGATGGCATCGCCCCACGGGCCGACAGTCATCAGGCGGAGGCCGCGCCGGGTTGCATGCTCGGCCGCGCGAGCATTCCATTCGCTACCGTCGAGCCAGACCACCGCCGTCGCCCCGTCCGCCACCACCGCGTCGAACAGGCGCATCTTGGCGGCGAAATAGTCTTCCATGTCGGCATGGTAATCGAGGTGGTCGCGGCTGAAATTGGTGAACGCCGCCGCCTCGACCGGGATGCCTTCATTGCGGAATTGCGAGAGGCCGTGGCTCGAGGCTTCGTAGGCCACATGGGTCACGCCCTCGCGCGCCAACCCGCTGAGGTTGGAGAGAAACGTCACGATGTCGGGCGTGGTCAGCCCGGTGGAGACGCTTTCGTCCGGCGTGGTCACGCCCAGCGTCCCGATGCTCGCCGACCGCTCGCCCGCCATGCGCCAGATCTGGCGGGTCATCTCCACGGTCGAGGTCTTGCCGTTGGTGCCGGTCACCGCCACGATATGCGCGGGCACCGGCGTAAAGAATTGCGCGGCCAGCCGGGCGAAGGCCTGGCGCGGCTCATCCGCCTTCACGTGCACGGCGCCGCTGACTTTTGCCTCGGGCCGGGCGACCACGGCGACGGCGCCCGCCTCGATCGCGGCGGGGATGAAATCCTCGCCATTCGCCCGGGTGCCGCGAAAGGCGCCGAACACGGTGCCAGGCGCAACCTTGCGGTTGTCGATCGCGAAGCCGGTCACGTTTGCCGTGCCGTCCTCGCAACCGATCCCCGCCGCCGCGCAAAGCTTGTCGAGCTTCATTCCTGCGCCTCGGGGATCAGCGGAGCGATCGAGGAGATGTCGATGTCGCGCGTATCGTCGGGCCGCACGCCGATCAGCGGGCCGATGCGGGGCACCAGCCGGCCAACGATCGGCGCGGCATTCCAGGCGGCGGTGCGCTGGAAGCTGGAAGCGATGGTGCCGCGCGGTTCGTCGAGCATCGCGATGATGACATAGCGCGGCTGGTCCATCGGGAAGGCAGCGGCGAAGGTGCTGATGAGGGCACTGCGCTGATAGCCGTTCTGCCCTGGCTTTTCCGCCGAACCCGTCTTGCCGCCCACCCGGTAGCCCGGCGCATCGGCATTGCGGCCGGTGCCGTAGAGCGAGATCGCGCGCATCAATTGCCGCATCCGGCTGCTGGTCGAGGCCTTGAACACCCGCCGCCCCTGCGGCACCTCCGAAGGCGAAAGCTTGTGCAGCGTCGCCGGGCGCCAGATGCCGCCGTTCACCATCGTGGCATAGGCGGTCGCGAGGTGCAGCGGGGTCACCGCGATGCCGTGCCCGAAACCCACCGTCATGTTGCGCAGGCGCGGCCAGTCCTTGCCCGGCCAGATGGGAAAGCCCTTGGCCGGAAGCTCGATATGCGGGCGCTCGTTCATGCCGAGGTCCATCATCGTGCGGCGCATCCGCTCCGGCCCCAGCGCGTCCGCGATGCGGGCCGAGACGGTGTTGGACGAATGAATCAGCGTTTCCGGGACGTTGAGCGTGCTGCCAAGATCGTGGCTGTCGCGGATCGTGAAGCGCCCGACCTTCACCGGCGAGGCATCCCAGCGCTTGCCGAAATCGCGCACCACGCCGGCATCGATCGCGGCGGCGACGGTCAACGGCTTGAAGGTCGAGCCGAGTTCGAACACCTGGTTCGTCACCCGGTTGAACATCAGCTCCTGCCCGCGCTTGTCGATCCGGTTCGGGTCGAATTCGGGCAGGCTGGCCAGCGCCAGCACTTCGCCGGTATCGACATCCAGCACGATGCCCGCGGCGCCCTGCGCATCGTTCAGCATCATGCCCCGCCGCAATTCGTCTTCCAGCGCGCCCTGCACGCGGACGTCGATCGACAGCTGCTGCGGCGTGCCGCGCTTCGCCGGATCGGTCAGCGCGTCGTTCAGCACCTGCTCCATGCCGACCCGGCCATTGCCGTCGGACGCCACATAACCGAGCACGTGTGCCGCCATCGGGCCTTGCGGGTAATGCCGGTCGTTCTCCATCGGCATTTCGAGCGCAAGCTCGCCGATATCCTGCACCCGGTTGGCTTCCTCGGGCAACAGGCGCCGGCGGATATAGCCCTGCTTGCCGTTGGCGAGATCGGCCGCGACTTTCGCCTCGTCGAGATCGGGGAAGATTTCCTTCAGCTCGCGCGCAATGACGGCGGGCGAGCGGACCAGCGGGTCACCATCCTCGCCCAGCGCATCGGGATTGAACCACAGCGCATAGGCAGGAAACGCGCGGGCGAGCGGCATGCCGTTGCGATCCACGATCTCACCGCGCGGGGGCAGCAGCGCCTCTTCCAGCGACGTGGTGTGCGCGCTCTCGCCGCCCATGCCGAGATAGGCGATCCGCAGCATGGCGATCATCGCCACGAATGCGAAAGCCAGGCTGACCCACAGGATGCGCAACCGCGCCAGGGCGACGGCGCGGTGCCGGATGCTGACCAGTTGGATCCGGCCGTTCGCCACCGCCGAGCTGACGGTGACGGGCCCGGCCGGAAAGGCCGTGTATGCGTTCACGGAGCGATATCCGCCGCCGCCAGCGCGCTCGGGCGGGCGAGCCGCTGCGCCAGCGTGCCGCCGGACGAGCGACCCGAAGGCGGCGCCGGGCGGGTCGTGGGCGCGTCCTCTTCGCCCAGCCAGTCGGCAAAGATGTTCTCTTCCGCCGCTTCGACCTTGCTGGCGAGCGCGAAGCGGATCGGGCGGGGCGCATCCATTCCGCGCGGCGCACCGAGTGCGGCGAGCTCGCGCTCATGCTCGACATACTGGTCGGCGCGAGGTGCATCGTACCCGAACTCGACCGCGTTCCAGTTCGACAGCTGATGCTGGCTGGCGCGGGTCTGGAATTCGGTTTCCAGCATCAGCTTGTGCTGCTGCGCCGCGATGATCTGGCGTTCGACCAGCCGGACCTGCCCCTTCACCGCGTTCACCTTGAACGTCAGTGCGAGCAGCGCGGCGAAGCTCACCGCGAGCAGGACGATCCAGCCGATCTGGCGCATCCGGGCGTTCGTGGTCATCAGGCGGCCTCCCTCGCCGGGGCGGCCGTGCGCACAGCGTGGCGCAGGACCGAGGAACGGGCGCGCGGGTTGCGGGCGATTTCCGCCTCGCCCGGCTTGATCGCCTTGGAAACCTGCAGGAAGACCGGATCGCTCGGCGCCGCCAAAGGGACATGACGCGAGGCGTTCGGGGTAGCGGAACGCTCGCGCAGGAAGCGCTTCACGATCCGGTCCTCGAGGCTGTGGAAGCTGACCACCGCGAGGCGGCCCCCTTCGCGCAGCAGGTGTTCGGCAGCCGACAGGGCTTGGGACAGTTCGTCGAGCTCGCCGTTCACGTGAATTCGGATGGCCTGGAATGTGCGGGTAGCCGGGTCTTTCTTGTCGTGCGGCTTGTGACCCAGGGCCTTGCGCACGATGCGGGCCAGCTGGCCGGTGGTCTCCAGCGGCCGCGCCGCGACGATGGCGCGGGCGACCCGGCGCGACTGGCGTTCCTCGCCATACTGGTAGATCACGTCGGCGATCTCGCCTTCGTCGGCCGCATTGAGGAATTCGGCGGCGGTCTGGCCGTCCTGGCTCATGCGCATGTCGAGCGGACCCTCGGCCGAGAAGGCGAACCCGCGATGGACCTGATCGAGCTGCATGGAAGACACGCCGATATCCATAACCACCGCGTCGACTCGGGCGATTCCGGCCGACGTCATGACGCCGAGCATTTCGGAGAAACGATGCGCGTGGAGAACAAGCCGTGGCGGGTTTTCCCCCGTTTCGCGCCATTCGCGGCCCGCGGCGATGGCGTCGGGGTCCCGGTCGAAGGCGTGCACGGTCGCGCCGCGTTCCAGCAGGGCACGGGTATAGCCGCCCGCTCCGAAGGTCGCATCGACGATCACGTCGCCCGGCTGCGGGTCGAGCGCGTCGACCACCTCGTCGAGGAGGACGGGGATGTGGGGGGCGTGGTCTTGCGCGGAGACGCTCATTTGCCCTTCGCCTTCGCTTCGGCGAGGAAGCTTTCGCAGGCCGCCTTGGCGCCCGCCCACTCGTCGCCCATGGCGGCAAGCTCCTCGGGGTTCCACAAGGTGAAGAACCGGCCGCCACCCTGAAAATACAGCCCGTCCTCGACCTTGCCGAGGAGCTTCAGGTGATCGGGCATCACGAACCGCCCGCTATCGTCGAACGGCAGTTCCTGGAACCCGAACAGCTGACTGGCGCGCGTGTCGCGGTCGAAATCGCGGTTGAGGGCGATCGCCTTGTCTTCCTCGCGGTCGAGCTGCGCTTCGAGCTCTTCCTTGCGGCTGAGGCCGAAGCCGACGAGGCAGTTCCACGTGGGGTGCTTCATCAGGCACAGGACGCGCCCGTCGCTGCTGTCCTTCACGGCCTTGCGGAAGAGGGGCGGAAGCACATAGCGGCCCTTGTCGCCTGCCGGCGAATAGGCTTGTCCGCTGTACCCTCCGAATTGCACTTGCCCCGTCCCCGGTTACGCGTTGCACGTTCCATTCCGGACAAGACTTCCCCGGCCACCGGTTCGCAAACCGATGGTGCGCCACCCCTGAAGGGAAGCGCAAAGACGCTCCATGTCCGATGGCGAATATCCTTACCCAAAAGGCGCGCGGGACGGAAGGGATTTTTAGGGGATATCGCGGGATTGTTACGGAAGTGTCTGCAATAGCTACTATTTTTCCGATTGCGATCGACTGCGGGCGTTAACGATTGGTAAAACGAAAAACGCCGGAAACCGGCGCTTTCGCGTGCAGATTTTGCCGTCATGATGATGTGGGCGACCGGCGCAGACCGGCCGATCCCGGGATTTCCCCGGATCTAGCGGATGCCGGGAAAGGCGGTTTCCGCCAGCGCGCCGAACGCGCGGATTGCCTCGCCTTCGGGTTCCGAATCGAGAACATCGGCATCGGCGACGATCTTTACCCAGCCCGCGCCGATGCGGCAGGTCGCGATGAGGCCGTCATGCGAGATCTCGCACTCGCTCTCATGGCCCGTCCCCGTGGCGACGAGGCTGCCGGCGCGTTCGACCGGTATCGCTGCCCCGCCCTCCTCGATCAGGCGGCGGCCCTCGGGCTGCGCCTCGTCATATTGCAGGGCGAGTCCCCAGCGCGCGAGGATCGGCGAGATGAGGACGACATCCTGCGCCCGGCGCTTGTCGCCGATGGGATAGATCGAATGCTGGGCGAGCATGGGATCGGCCAGGATCAGCGCCCGCCCCCCGGCCCGCACCCAATCGTCGAGCGCGACGTTTTCCGCCGGGGCGAACGGGCGCGGCTGCGCGATCAGCACGCGGTCAATCCCTGCCAGCGCCTTTTCGCTCAGCGTGTCGAGCGGGACGAGCTGATAGGTCCGCTCCAGCAGCTGGCGCGCCCAGTGCGGTTCGACGTCCGCGTCGAGAACGGCAGTTATGGTCGGCGCCTCGGGCCAGTAGACCGGCAGGGTGGTGAACAGGCCGAGTTCGGGCCGCGCATCTTCCGCGATCCGGTCGCCCCGGTCCGCCCCGCAGGCGGCAAGGGTCAGCGCCGTCAGCGCGGCGAGGATGCGGCTAGTTTTGCGGCGGGGCGACATTGCCGGCTCCCTGTTCGGGCACCGTCGCGGGCGAGAGCGTCGGCGCGGGGGCGGGCTGTTCGACCGGCATGTCGGGCACGACGCCCGCATCCATCAGCGGATCGCTTTGCGGCGTGGTGGCGGTGGGCCGCACCGTCGGCACGGCTTCGGGAACGGCGCTCGCCTCGGCCTCGGCCGCGCGGTTCTTGATCACGCTGGCCAGCCCGACCAGCAGCACCATCAGCAGCACGCCGACGATCCCGATCTGCAAGCGCTGCACCATCTGCGAGCGCGTACCGCCGAGGAACACGTCGGAAAACTCGCGATCTTCCGACGGGCGCGTCATGTCGTAGGCGCGGCCGATACCGGGCAGCTTGGGCATCATCGCCATCTATCGGTCCGCCTGCAACCAGTCGAACACCGGCAGGCCCTTCTCCTCGAGCCAGGCCGGATCGTAGAGCGTCGAGAGATAGCGGAACCCCGTATCGCACAGGATGGTGGCGACCCGCGGGCTTTCCCGCCCCTGTTCCTTCAGCAATCTGCCCAGCGCCACGGCGCCGGCGACGTTGATGCCGCTCGACAGGCCGAGGCACAGCCCCTCCTCGCGCAGCAGGCGGGCGACCCAGTGCAAGCCTTCCTCGTCCGAAATGCGGAACTGCGTATCGATCGGCGCGCCTTCGAGGTTGCCGGTGATGCGCCCCTGCCCGATCCCCTCGGCCACCGAGGAGCCTTCGGCCTCGAGTTCGCCGTGGGCGTAATAGCTGTAGAGCGCCGCGCCGTGCGGATCGGTCAGCGCGATCAGGACGTTCTCGTCGAATTCCTTCAACCCCATGCCGACCCCGGCGATCGTGCCGCCGGTGCCCGCCGCGCAGGTGAACCCGTCGATCCGGCCGTCCATCTGGGCCCACAATTCCTTCGCGGTGCCGTCGATATGGGCCTTGCGGTTGGCGGTGTTGTCGAACTGGTTGGCCCAGATCGCACCGTCCGTCTCTTCCGCCAGCCGGCGCGAGGTGTGGACGAAGTGATTGGGATCGGCGAACTTGGTCGGCGGCACGGTCACCAGCTGCGCGCCGAGCGCGCGCAGAGTGTCCATCTTTTCCTTCGACTGGTTGTCGGGCATGACGATGATCGTCCGATAGCCCAACGCATTGGCCACCAGCGAGACGCCGATGCCGGTATTGCCCGCGGTCCCTTCGACGATGGTACCGCCCGGCTTCAGCTCGCCGCGCGCCTCGGCATCGCGGACGATGTAGAGCGCAGCCCGGTCCTTCACGCTGGCGCCGGGATTGGTGAACTCGCACTTGCCGAAGATGTCGCAGCCCGCTTCCTCGCTTGGTCCGGCGAGGCGTACGAGGGGGGTGTTGCCGATCAGGTCGAGAGTGTTGTCACGCATTGGGGGGGCAATCATGCGGCGTATTTATGCCCCGGCCCCGCCCCGCGCAACCAACATCAGTCTTCAGGTGCGATAGTAACCTTCAGACCGGAGAGATCGTCGGTAAATGGGATCTGGCACGACAGGCGGGAGGTTTCGACGCGGTGGTCGCTCGATTCGAGCAGATCGTCCTCGTCTTCGCTCATCTCGGGCAGGCTGCCGGTGAATTCCGGATCGACATGGACGTGGCAGGTCGCGCACGAACAGCAGCCGCCGCACAGCGCGAGCAATTCGTCGAACCCGTTGTCGCGGATGGCTTCCATCACGGTGAGGCCGTTCTCGACCTCGATCTCGGAGGTTTCGCCTTCGCGGGTGGTGACGATCAGCTTGGGCATGAACTGGGTATCCTGGATTGCCTTGCCCGCGCCGCGGGCCCTATGACCGCGCTTGCTATTCAATCGCCCGGGGTTAGGCAAGGCACGCGTGGGACTGAGCAAGGAGCAATTGCATACCGGGATCGACGCGGTCGCCGCCATCGAGCCGCGCGTGGCCGATGCCTTGGCCCGCTGCGGTTATCCCGAACCGCGCATCCGCCCGACCGGATACATGACCATGCTGCGCACCATCGTCGGCCAACAGGTGAGCGTGGCGGCGGCGGCCTCGATGTGGGCCAAGCTCGAGGCGGAACTGGGCGCGGGCTTCGACCCGGCCGACTTGCTGTCGCGCGATTTCGACACGCTGCGCGCCTGCGGATTGTCGCGCCAGAAACAGGGCTATGCCCGCAGCCTGTGCCAGCTGGTCGAGGATGGCGCGGTCGACTTCGCCGATCTGCCCGCGGACGACGAGGAGGCGATCGCCGAACTCACCCTGATCAAGGGCGTCGGCCGCTGGTCGGCGGAAATCTACCTGCTGTTCGCGGAAGGCCGCGCCGACATCTGGCCGGCCGGCGACCTTGCCGTGCAGGCCGGTTGCGGCCGGATGCTCGGGTGGGAGGAACGGCCGAGCGAGAAGGAAACCCGCGCTCTGGCCGAACCGTGGCGGCCGCATCGCGGGGCGATGGCCATCTTCACCTGGCATGTCTATGCCAACCCGGCATTGTAGGAGAGGGAGCGGATAATGGCCGAACGCAAGGCGATCTTCATAACCGGCGGCGCATCGGGCATCGGGCGGGCCATCGCGCTGCTGTTCGGCCAACGCGGCTGGTTCGTCGGCCTGGGCGATATCGACAGTGACGGCCTGCGCCAGACCGAGGATGCCATCGGCCACGGCTTCGTCTTCTCGCACATGTTCGACGTGCGCGACCGGGCGGCGTGGGACGCGGCCCTCGACGGGTTCGCCACCGCCACCGGGGGGCGGATCGACGTTCTGGCCAACAATGCCGGCATTCCGCTGGGCGGCGAGCTGACTCAGAACTCGCCGGAAGAGATCGAGCGCTGCCTCGACATTAACCTAAAAGGCGTGTTGTTCGGGGCGCAGGCAGCGCATCCCCATTTGTTGAAAACCGCGCCGGGTTCGTGCCTGCTCAACACCGCGAGCGCGGCGGGCATCTACGGCACGCCGGGCGCCAGCGTCTATTCCGCGACCAAGTTCGGCGTGCGGGCCATCACCGAAAGCCTCGACGGGGAATGGGCGGAAGACGGGATCGCGGTCCGCTCGCTGATGCCCGGTTTCATCGACACGCCGCTGCTCGAACACGCGACCAACCGGCAAAGCAACGAGGCGATCCGCCAGCGCGTCACGGATGCGGGGCTGGAGATCACGCCGGCAGCCGATGTCGCGCAGGCCGCGTGGGACGCGGTGCATGGCGACAAGCTCCACACCACCGTGGGCAAGACCGCCAGGCGCCTCGCCTTCGCCAGCCGCTGGCTTCCCGGCCGGTTGCGCAAGGAAATGCGCAGTTCCGCCCGGCCGATGGGAAAGTGATCAGACCAGCGCGTCGATCTTGCGGGCCATCTTCACGTCGCGCAGCGACAGGCCGCCCGCATCATGCGTGGTCAGCGTGATCTCGACCCGGTTGTAGACGTTGAACCATTCGGGATGGTGGTCGCGGGTTTCCGCAATCAGGGCCACGCGGGTCATGAAGGCGAAAGCTTCGGAAAAGTCGGCGAATTTGAAGGATCGCTCGATCGCCTTGCCTTCGCGCGACAGGGCCCATTCGGGCAGGGCGCGCAGCCAGCTGTTGCGTTCCTCTTCGGACAGTTCCTCGACCGGCATTCGACTTTCCCGTGTTTGCGAGCGTTGCTTGTGACTGGCGCTCCTTTTGCCTAACGCTGCGCGCCATGCAAGCCCGCCTCATTGCGAAAGACCTGGCCTGTCGCCGCGGTGAGCGCCTGCTGTTCCGGGGGTTATCGCTCGCGCTCGAACCGGGCGAGGCGCTGCACGTGACGGGCGCGAACGGCATCGGCAAGTCGAGCCTGCTGCGGATACTGGCGGGCCTGACCCGGCCGTTCGCGGGCGAGATCGCGCACGAGGGTTCGGTCGGCTTGCTGGACGAGAGACTGGCGCTGGACGAGGCGGTGTCGCTGGGCAAGGCGCTCGATTTCTGGCGTGGTCTGGATGGGGCGAAGGATATGTCCGCATTCGAAAGACTGGCGCTGGCCGATCTGCTCGACGTGCCGGTCCGCTACCTCAGCACCGGACAGCGCAAGCGCGCGGCCATGGTCCGGCTGCTCGGCGCGAACGCCGCGATCTGGTTGCTGGACGAGCCGCTCAACGGGCTGGACGACGAGGCACGGCTGACGGTGGAACGGCTCGCGGCGGAGCATTGCGAGCGTGGCGGGATATGCGTGGTCGCCTCGCACCAGCATTTCGCCATGGCGGGCAAGCGAGCGCTGGCGCTGGCGGACTACGCTGCGTGACGATGGCGCGCGTTTCCCTGGCGGTTCGAGCTGAGCTGGTCGAAGCCCTGACCGCGTGCTTCCGCCCCCGCGCAGAAGAAGGGGCAGCCCTTCGACAGGCTGAGGGCAACCGGAGGTGAGAGAATTCGGTCTCTTGCTGCGCCGCGACCTCGCTCTCCTGCTGCCCGGCGGGCGCGGCGGTGCGGGCGTGTTGCCGCTGCTGTTCTTCCTCGCGGTCGCCATGCTCTATCCCTTCGCGGTTGGGCCGGAGCCGGAGTTGCTTGCGCGGACCGGGGGCGGGGTAATCTGGATCGCCGCACTGCTCGCCGCGATCCTGCCGCTCGAACGGCTGGTGACCGGCGACCTCGATGCCGGCGTGTTCGATCAATTGCACCTGCGCGGCATCGGCGAGGAATGGGCGATGGCCTCGCGCCTGCTGGCCCATTGGCTGACCTTCGCGCCCTTCCTGTTGCTCGCCGCGCTGCCTGCCGCTGCCTTGCTTGGCCTGGCGCAGGAAACCACGCGAACCGTACTGCTCGGCCTGCTTGCCGGGACGCCGGGGTTGGCCGCGATCGGCCTGATCGTCGCCGCCCTGACCGCCAGCCTGCGCGGCGGGGCGGCGCTGGCCGGATTGATGACGATTCCGCTGGCGGTGCCGATCCTCATCTTCGGGGCCGGCGCGCTCGCGCGAAACGATGCGAGCGGGCTGTGGCTCACCGCCGCGATCAGCCTCGCTCTGTGCGCGATCGCGCCGCTGGCAGCCGGTGCCGCGATCCGCGCCGCGAGGGAACAATGACCGCCCCATCCGCCGCCCCGCCCGCCCTCACCCGCCTGACGACCGCGCAGGAATACTGGCTCGCCGTCGCTGCCGCGGTGGTGACGGCCAACGCCTATTACATTCACCCGATCATCGGCGAGGTCGCGGACCATTTCGGGGTGAGCCATGCGCGCATCGGGCTGGTGCCGGCATTGAACCAATTGGCGCTGGCGCTCGGCATCCTGCTGCTCCTGCCATTGGGCGACCGCTATTCCAACCGCTCGCTCACCATCCTGTTCACCATCGGCCAGTGCGCCGGGCTGCTCACGATGACGCTGGCGCAGGGCTTCGCCATGTTCACCGCCGGATCGACGCTGCTCGGCTTCTTCACCATCGCGCCCTATCTGCTGCCCGCCTATGCCTCGAAGCGGGTCGCGCCGGAACGGCTGGGCCATGTCACCGCCATCCTGACGGCGGGAGTGATCTTCGGCATCCTCGTCGCGCGGGTCGGCGCGGGCGTGGTCGCGGAATATCTCGGCTGGCGTACCGTGTACTGGATCGCCAGCGGGCTGATGATCGCCATCACCCTCGCGCTTCCCCGCATCATGGAGCGCAATCCGAACCGCACCGAGGGCAGCGAACTTGGCTATGGCGCACTGATAAAGTCGCTCGGAACCCTGCTGCGCTCGCATCGCGAGATCATCCTGTCGGGCGCGATCCAGGGGATCGGCTTCAACCAGTTCATCGCCCTGTGGCTGGGGCTGGCCCTGCATCTGACCGGGCCGGAGATGGGCTACGGCACCGACGTCGTCGGCTATCTCGCCGGGTTCGCCGCGATCAGCGTCTTCACCACGCCCTATTGGGGCCGGCTGGCCGACCGGATCGGCGCGCGCAAGGCCCGCATGATGTTTGCGCTGGTGCAGACGCTGGGCATCTCGCTGCTGCTGCCGTTCGGCGACAATCTGTGGCTCCTGATGATTCCGATCCTGATCGGCAACATCGTAGGCCCGGCGATCGACGTGACCAGCCGGATGACGTTCCTCTCGCTCGAACCCGAACTGCGCACCCGGCTGACGACGATCTACATCGTGCTGATGTTCCTCGGCGGCGCGATCGGCAGCGTGGCGGGAACGGCGGTTTTCGATGCGTTCGGCTGGGAAGGCACCGCGCTCTATATCCTCGCCTCGTGCCTCGTCCTGTTCGCGCTGACCGTGCTCGGCTACCGGCGCTATGGCGGGGAAGAGGGGGTTCAGTAAGGGGGCTGGTGCAGGCCGGCAGGGCTGTGGGTAAATATCTCGATCCCACCGTCTTCCTTGATCCCGATCGAGTGTTCGAACTGAGCGCTCAGGCTCTTGTCACGCGTCACCGCGGTCCACCCGTCATTAAGCAGCTTGGCATGCGGGCGGCCGAGATTGATCATCGGCTCGATGGTGAAGAACATCCCCGGCTTGAGCAGCGGGCCCGTCCCCATCCGCCCGGTGTGGATTACCTCGGGCGCATCGTGGAACAGACGGCCGACGCCGTGGCCGCAGAACTCCTGCACCACGCCATACCGGTTCTTGCGGGCATGCGCCTCGATCACCGCGCCGATATCGCCCAACCGCGCGCCGGGCCGGCCCGCCGCCTCGATGCCGAGCATGAGGCATTCGTAGGTCACCTCGACCAGCCGCCGCGCTTTCAGCGCCACATCGCCGACAAGGTACATCCGGCTGGTGTCGCCGTGCCAGCCATCGAGCAGGGGCGTCACGTCGACATTCACGATGTCCCCGTCCTTCAACGCCTTGTCGCCCGGAATGCCGTGGCAGATCACATGGTTGATCGACGTGCAGCAGCTGTGCTGGTACCCGCGATAGCCCATCGTCGCCGGCACCGCCCCGCCGTCGAGCGTCATCTCGCGAACCTTGTCGTCGATCTCGCCGGTGGTGACGCCGGGCACGATGAACCCGGCCAATTCGTCGAGGATCTGCGCGGCCAGCCGCCCGGCCTTGCGCATGCCTTCGAACCCTTCGGGTCCGTGAAGCTTGATGGTCCCGTCGCGGTAAACGGTCTGCTCGCTGTCGATCACCTGATATTCTGTCATGCCATCGAAGATAGCGCGTTGCGGCGCAAATTGCGAGACATCACCGCCTGATCGAGAACGCATCCGCATATTCGGGCTTTACCGCATCGAGGACCGCGCCGGTGACGGGGAAGTTCAGTTCGTAGTCCCCTTCGGCATAGGGACCGGCGACGTAAGGGCCGAAATAGATGCCGATCCGGTCGAACGTCTCGCCGTTGGAGGAGCCGACCAGCACCGTCGCCTCGGTGATCGACGGGCAGTTGTTCGGCCATTCGGTCGTCTCGGGATCGACTGGTTCGCCGCGCCGTGCCGCGCGCTGGGCATTGAGCGCATCGCACAGCGCCGGGCCGAGGGCGCGGTTCAGGGCGACCGGCGAGGCGAACAGCTCCACCCCGTCGATCGCGCGGGCCGCCCGCTTGTCCCACACTAGCGAAGTCTTGGTGTAATTGCCATGTGCCCCGCCGCCATAGGTCGCGACCTGGCTCGACAGGCTGAGGAAGCCGGGCAGGTTCGCTACCACAGCCCATTTCGTCAGCGCGCTGTGCGGCCGCGGCTCCCAGCTTTCGCCCCTGCTGGTCTCGTAATCGCGGTCGGCCTCCTCCTTCAGGGTCGCGAGCGAGCGGGCGCCCATCGCATCGAGCTTTGCCGCCAGCGCGGGGATCGCGGCGGCGGCCGCCGGATAGGACCATTGGTATTCGTACCGCTCGGTCTGTTCGGTGCGCGAAACCGGCGCGGCCCCGGGCGTTTCCATACGGGCCGATACGGTGGGCGACGGGGTCTGGGAGGCACCGATCCTGTCGCCGAACTCCTGCGGTTCTGAACACCCCGCGCTCGACAGGGCGAGGGAAATCAGGAACAGTGTGCTTCGCATGGGCATTCCTGTGCAAGTGCGCTGCTGTAGTGAGGATTAATGGCCGACAAACCCGCTCTCATCCAGGCCGATCGCGGGCAGGACGCGATCGCGATCCATCTGACGAACAAGGACAGGTTCGACGATTTCGCCAGCGCGTTCAATGCCGGACAACGCGCCGCCCTGAAAGCCCAGAAATTCGAGGGCGGCGGCTACCAGACCGCGATCGTGCCCGACAAGGACGGCTGGTTCGCGGTCGGCGGCGTGGCCGATCCCGAAAGCCTGTCGAGCTGGTGCCTCGCCAAGCTGGCAGAGACTCTGCCCGCCGGAACCTATCGCCTTGCTGAGCGCGACCCCGGCCCCGCCCTCCATGGCTGGCAGACCGCGCAATACCGGTTCGGCCGCTACAAGAAGGATGACGAGCCGACCGGTCCGCGCATCCTTCTCACCCGCAATGCCGGCCGGATCGACGCCGCCATCGCCGAGGCCGATGCCGTCTGCCTCATCCGCGACCTCGTCAACACGCCGGCGGAAGACATGGGCCCGGCCGCGCTGGAAGAGCAGATCGAGACGCTGGTCCGCACGCATGGCGGCGAACTGAAGGTCGTGCGCGGCGATACGCTCGAACAGGATTATCCGATGGTTCACGCCGTCGGGCGGGCGGCGGCGCGCCGGCATGCGCCCCGCCTGATGCACCTCACCTGGGGCAAGGCGGAGGCGCCGGTGCTGGCGATCGTCGGCAAGGGCGTGTGCTTCGACAGCGGCGGGCTGGACGTGAAGAGTTCCTCCGGCATGCTGCTGATGAAGAAGGACATGGGCGGCGCGGCCCATGCCATCGCGCTCGCCGGGCTGGTGATGAATGCCGGGCTTCCCGTGCGGCTTCACCTGATCGTGCCTGCGGTCGAGAACGCGATCAGCGGCGACAGCTTCCGCCCCGGAGACGTGCTGCGCAGCCGCAAGGGCATCACGGTCGAAATCGGCAACACCGATGCCGAGGGGCGCCTGATCCTGGGCGATGCGCTGACCCGGGCGAGCGAGGAGAAGCCCGACCTGATCCTCGATTTCGCCACCCTCACCGGCGCGGCGCGCGTCGCCCTCGGCCCTGAATTCCCCGCCCTGATGGCGCGGCGGGATGCGACCGCCGCCGCCCTGATCGAAGCGGGCAAGGCGCATGACGACGAACCCTGGCGCCTTCCCCTGCCCGAAGCCTATGCCGAATGGCTCGCCTCGGACATCGCCGATACCAACAACGCGCATACCAATTCCTTCGCCGGGGCGAGCGTGGCAGGCCTGTTCCTCGACAAGTTCGTGGGCGAAGGCCTCGACTGGGCGCATTTCGATACCTTCGCATGGCGTCCCTCGGCCAAGCCCGGGCGGCCCAAGGGCGGCGAGGCTTACGGGCTGCGCGCCGCGTTCCACATGCTGCAAAAGCGTTACGCTTCGGCATAGCCGGTTCCGCCCGCCTTGCAGGATCGGACCCGCGCGGGTAAGCGCGCCCATCCGTTTGGCAAGAAGGCAAATGCGTTCATCGTGGGCGAACTGGCGCGCTATCAAATACCGCAAGGGGTTATCGGCCTGACCGGTCCGGTCGAACGGCCCGACGCGGGAACGCTGCCCTTGCGCGGCGATCTGGCGCATATCGCGCTCGCCGGGCGGTTCCTGGCTGCGCATTACGTCGTGCCGCTGTGCCGCACCGTGGGGCCGCGCGATGTCGTGCTCAAGCTGAACATGCGCGACGATGCCGAGGACGGCGCGGCGATTCCCGCCGGTTCGACCATCGAAGTGCTGGATACCGCTGGCAATTGGGTATGGGTCGCCTGCGGGCCGCAAGGGCCGAGCGGTTATCTCCATACCGGCAGCCTCGCCGAAGACCATGCCGCATAGCGTCTTCATCGACGGCGCCGCGGGCACCACCGGCCTCGAAATTGCCGAGCGGCTGGCATCGCGCGCGGAATTCGAACTCATGGTGCTGGGCGAGGCGCGCCGCAAGGACGAGGCGGCACGGCGCGAGGCGCTGAACACGGCGGATTTCGCGATCCTCTGCCTTCCCGACGATGCGGCGCGCGAGGCCGTCGCGCTGATCGATCCCGCCGCCGGCACTCGCATCATCGACGCCAGCAGCGCGCACCGTACGGCGGCTGGGTGGACCTACGGCTTTCCCGAACTGATCGGCCGTGACCGGATTGCCAACGCCATGCGGGTCAGCAATCCGGGCTGCTATCCGACGGGCTTTCTCGCTCTGCTCGCCCCACTGACCGAGGCCGGGCTGCTGCCGCGGAACTGGCCCTATACCGTGAACGCGGTGAGCGGATATTCGGGCGGCGGCAAGGCGCTGATCGAACGCTTCGAACAGGAGAGCGCGATCCGCTTCCGTGGCTACGGCCTGCAATTGGGGCATAAGCACCTCCCGGAAATGCAGACCTTCGCGCGCCTCGTCCATCCGCCAGTCTTCTCGCCCTCGGTGGTCGGCGCGATGCGGGGAATGGTCGTGGATATTCCCCTCCCCCTCGCCGCTATTCCCGGTGCCGCCGCGCCGAAAAGGCTGCTTGCCGCACTGCGTGAGTTCTACGCGGGCAGCGAAGTCGTTTCCGTGAGGAGCGACGCTGCCCCCATTGCGGAAATCCTGCTGAACCACGGCGCGCCCGCATGGGACGGGATCGAACTGAGCGTTCATGCAGACGAGGCCGGGTCGCAGGCGCGCCTTGTCGCCACGCTCGACAATCTCGGCAAGGGCGCCAGCGGGGCGGCGATCCAGAACCTCAACCTCATGGCAGGACTGGATGAGACCGCCGGACTGCACCTCGCTGCCCGGTAATTGGGCAGGCGCCGCTGACAAATCGGGCACCGCGTCCACCGCGGCGGGAAACCGCCTTTCGCCAGCACCGATTGCCCGATTAATCCCTGATCCACCCTTTTCGCGAGCGCAGCAAAACGCTACGCCATGCGCGCTCTCTGGCATGATTCTTGTTAGAAAATGCAGGGGAAACGCACGATCAGGAATTGGGACGAGCTTCACGTGAAGAAAATCGAGGCGATCATAAAGCCTTTCAAACTCGACGAGGTGAAGGAGGCGCTGCACGAGATCGGCGTGTCCGGCATCACCGTGACGGAAGCCAAGGGGTTCGGCCGGCAGAAGGGCCACACCGAACTCTATCGCGGTGCCGAATACGTCGTCGATTTCCTGCCCAAGGTGAAGCTCGAAGTGGTGGTCCCCGATAGCCTGGCCGAACGCACCATCGAAGCCGTCGCGAACGCCGCGCAGACCGGCCGCATCGGCGACGGCAAGATTTTCGTGACCCCGATCGAAAGCGCCCTGCGCATCCGCACCGGCGAACGCGACGAAGACGCGATCTGACGGGCCTCGCCTGCCCGAAACCTGAAATTCCAACTCAACGGAGATAGAAATGGCCGACGCGAAGGACATCATCAAACGCATCGAGGACGACGGCATCGAGTGGGTCGATCTGCGCTTCACCGATCCCAAGGGCAAGTGGCATCACCTGACCATGGTCGCCAAGATCCTTGGCGAGGACGAGTTCGAGGACGGCCTGATGTTCGACGGCTCCTCGATCGCGGGCTGGAAGGTCATCAACGAGAGCGACATGATCCTCAAACCCGATCTCGAACGGGTCTATGTCGATCCGTTCAGCGCCGAACCGATGCTGATCGTGTTCTGCGACATCGTCGAGCCCTCGACCGGCGAATGGTATGCCCGCGATCCGCGCACCACGGCCAAGCGCGCCGAGGAATATCTGAAGTCCACCGGTATCGGCGATACGATCTATGTCGGCCCGGAAGCCGAGTTCTTCATGTTCGACGACGTGAAGTTCCAGGACGGTTACGCCGCCTCGGGCTATTCGATCGACGATATCGAACTGCCCACCAATAGCGGCCGCGATTACGAAGCCGGCAATATGGGCCACCGCCCGCGCGTGAAGGGCGGCTATTTCCCGGTCGCCCCGGTCGACAGCGCCGTCGACATTCGCGGCGAGATGGTCTCGACCATGATCGAGATGGGCCTCAATTGCGACAAGCACCATCACGAGGTCGCCGCCGCGCAACACGAACTCGGCCTCACCTTCGGCACGCTGGTCGAAACCGCCGACAACATGCAGATCTACAAGTATGTCGTGCACCAGGTCGCCCATGTCTACGGCAAGACGGCGACCTTCATGCCCAAGCCGATCAAGGACGATAACGGCAGCGGGATGCACACCCACATGTCGATCTGGGACGGGGGCAAGCCGACCTTCGCCGGCAACCAGTATGGCGGTTTGAGCGAAAGCTGCCTGTTCTTCATCGGCGGCGTGATCAAGCATGCCAAGGCCCTCAACGCCTTCACCAACCCTTCGACCAACAGCTACAAGCGGCTGGTGCCGGGTTTCGAGGCGCCGGTGCTGCTGGCCTATTCGGCGCGCAACCGGTCGGCTTCGTGCCGCATCCCCTACGGTTCGGGCGACAAGGCGAAGCGCGTGGAATTCCGCTTCCCCGACGCGATGGCCAACCCCTATCTCGCCTATGCCGCGCTGCTGATGGCAGGCCTCGACGGGATCCAGAACAAGATCCATCCGGGCGAAGCGATGGACAAGAACCTCTACGATCTGCCGCCGGCCGAACTGGCCGACGTGCCGACCGTGTGCGGAAGCCTGCGCGAGGCTCTGGAAGCTCTCGCCGCCGATCACGACTTCCTCCTGAAGGGCGACGTCTTCACCAAGGACCAGATCGATGCCTATTGCGAGTTGAAGTGGGAAGAGGTCCTGCGGGTCGACATGACGCCGTCGCCGGCCGAATTCGACCTCTACTACAGCGCCTGAGGCACAATCCTTCGCAACAGCAAGGCGTCCGGAGCGATCCGGGCGCCTTTTTCTTGGCCCCCTTCCTGGATGTCCTGCGGCGAGACAGCGGGCGATGTTCGCCGCATGGGCTGGAACCCGCCCGCCCGGCATCACGTTGAGTGCGGCAAAGGAGTTTGACCGATGCGAACCTTCTGGACCGGTATTGCCGCCGTCGCGCTTCTGGCGAGCGGCGCCCATGCGCAAGGCAAGGGCAATGGCCAGGATGGCGGCGGCAAGGGCAAGGCCGAAACCGCACGCGGCAAGCAGGACCGCGGCGACCGCGGCAAGGGCAACGCCAAGGCCGACCGCGAAGACGGTAAAGGCCAGGACCGGGGCCGGGACAAAGGCGACAAGGCCGACCGGGGCCATGGCAACGGCAACAGCAAGGCCGATCGCGGCGAGCGCGGAGCGAACAGGGATAACGGCAATCGCGCGAACCGGGATGCCGAGCGTCGCGCCGCGCAGGACAAGCGCCCCGACAAAGCCGAACGGGGCCGCCCGGCCCCGCCCCCCGCACGCGATGCCCGCAATGCGCGGGGCGCGGCCGATCGGTTCGACGAACGGCGTACCGCCGACCGCGACGAGACGCGGCGTGACCGATACGAGGACCGCCGCGAAACCGTACGCTACGCCGACCGCCGCGATAATTACGAACCTGCCCGCGACCGCTATGACGATCGCTACGACTATCGCGCCCGCGACCGGGATCGGGCTGTGATCGACGGTTGCCCCCCGGGCCTGGCCAAGAAGAACAATGGCTGCACCCCGCCCGGGCTGGCGCGCGGGCGCGAGCGGACCGTGTTCGGATACGATTACCGCCCGCG
Source organism: uncultured Erythrobacter sp. (assembly GCA_947501005.1). Lineage (GTDB taxonomy): Bacteria > Pseudomonadota > Alphaproteobacteria > Sphingomonadales > Sphingomonadaceae > Qipengyuania. The sequence continues at coordinate 1,903,234 of CANMTU010000001.1, forward strand.
CTATTTCGGGCTGACGAACTATCGCGACGACCGGTATCGCTACAATGACGGCTATCTCGTGCGATATGGCAATGACGACCGGATTTCGGGCTGGATACCGCTTCTGGGCGGTGCCCTCGCGGTCGGCAATGTCTGGCCGCAGCGCTACGAGAGCTACGAATTGCCGAACTACTATGTCGATTATTACGACCTCGGCGGGGCGGATCGCTATCGCTATGCCGACAACGTGATCTACCGGGTCGATCCCGGCGAGGCTGCGATCACCTCGATCGCCGCCTTGCTCACCGGCGACCAGTTCACGGTCGGGCAACCCATGCCGAGCGGCTACGACGTGTACAACGTGCCCTATGGCTACCGCGATCGCTATGCCGACGGGCCGGACGCCATGTACCGTTATTCCGACGGGCAGATCTACCGGATGGACCCGACCACGCGGCTCGTCCAAGCCGTGATCGGCCTGCTGGTATGAGGATCTTTGCCAAACGCACCGGACTGCTCGCCGCCGCCCTTTGCTCGACCATTATGGTCGCAGGCTGCGGGGAAAATGCCGGCGAACCCGCGACCGAGGCGTCCATAGCCACGGTCGACACGACGATTGCCGGCGCGTTGAACGACGTGGCCGACATGGGCACCCTGTCGGATATCGTCTCGGTCGCGAAACTCGGCCCGGTATTCGACGGGCCGGGAAGCTATACCCTGCTCGCCCCCGACGACGAGGCGTTCGCGGCGCTGGGCCAGCCGGCCGCACAACTGACCGGGGAAGACCAGCGCCCGGTCGTGATCGCCCTGCTGCGCGAACACGTCCTGCCCGGGCAATTGACGCAGGAGAACATTGCCGAGGCGATCACGTCGCATGGCGGCCCCGTCACCATGACGACGCTGGGCGGCACCGAGGTGACCTTCTCGCAAGACGGAGACACGATCACCGTCGACAATGGGCAAGGCGCCACCGGCACGTTGACCGGCGAGGCGATCATCGCGCAGAACGGCTCGATCATCGCGCTTGACCGGGTGCTGGTGCCGGGCGGAAGCTGAGCGTTCAATAGTCGCGGCTGATTTCCGCCACGGCGCTTTCGCGTCCGATGGTCGAGACGCTGGCCAATAGCGAAAGCCAGTTGGTCACGCGGAACTCGACCTCGGTCGCGCTGTATCCGCGCCCGTCGGTAATCAGTTCGACATAGACCCGCCGACCCAGGTTCTTGCCGATCGCGACCGAGGTGCCGCGCTCCAGAACCGGATCGGCCGCGACGATCCGCAACCGGTCGAGCCCGATGGCGCTGCGCAACCGGTTGATCGGGTCGAGCCCCGCCCCGCCCCGCAGGCTGGCCAGCGCAGCGCCCAGTTGCAGCGCGTCGGTCGCCGAGAGCGAGGTGATCGAGCCCCCGAACAGCAGGCGGGCCAGCAGTTCCTCTTCCGGCAGGACCGGTTCGGAGGTGAAGGCGATTTCCGGTTCGGCAGCGTTCCCTGTGACGTTGGCGATGACGGTCAGGCCCTGACGGTCGGTCTCGGCGCGGATGTCCAGCCGGGGATCGATCGGCCCGCTGTCGTCGAAGGTGATTTCGCCGCGCGTCAGTTCGAACTGGGTGCCGGCGAAGGTATAGTCGCCGCGCACCACCTGCGCCGATCCGCCGATCCGCGGTTCGCTGGTGGTGCCGCGCAGCATGATGCTGGCGCGCCATTCGCTGTTGAGCCCCATGCCGTCGACCTCGATCCCGTTGGGGGCGCGAGCATCGATCAGATAGCGCCAGGGCCGCGCCGTGGTCGGCGAGGGATCGCGATCGGGCGGCACGTTGATCTCGCGGGTCGCGATCTGGGGCAGCCGCATATCCTCGTCCGCCGTGCCGAGGCTCCACCGCGCACGGTTCACCGTCACCCGTCCGGCGATGGTCCCGCCTAGCCCGTCGGAGATGATCCGCAACGGCCCCGTCACCGTCGCGCGCAAGCCATTGGCATTGAGCAGTGGCGCCCGTTTGGCGGAAACCCGCAAGTCGAGCGAGGGTCCGCGAATTTCCGTGAACCGCCCGCGAATGCGCTCGCCCAGGCCGGCAAGGTCGATCGTGCCGGACCCGGTCACGCTGCCCTCGTCGCCGGCGCGTCCGGAAAAGCCGGTGATCCGCAGGCGCGATCCGGCGAAGGTCCCGCGCGCCTTGACGTTGCGCAGATCGGTGCCGGAGAGGGAGCTGCGGAGCCGCAGGTCATCGCTGCGCAGCGACCCGCGCACGCGCGGATCGGCGAGCGTCCCGCTGGCATTGGCGACGATCGCGATCGGCCCGGTCAAGTCGATGGCGTTGACCGCGGCAAGGCGCCACAGGCTCTCGGCCGCCCCCTCGTAGCGCAGCTGCGCTGCGAGTTGCCCGGCCCGCAGGCGGCTCGCAAGATCGCCGCCCGCGGGCAGCCGGGAAATGACCGCCTGGATGCGGCCCCGCCGGATATCGGCGTTCGCAAGGATCGCGCGCGCCTCCAGCCGCTCCGCCTCCAGCCGCGCGACGAGCGAGAGATCGACCGGCCGCGAGGTGAGGACCAGTCCCGAGCGGGTCAGGTTGTCGACCTTCACGCGAACTTCGCCGGTCGGCCGCGTGGCGGCACCATCACGGTAGTCGACCACGCCGGAAATCGTGCCCCCCAGGCCGAGGTCCGATGTGAAGGCGTCGGTGAACGAAAGCGGCATGCGCGCGAATTTGAGCTGCGCCGCCGTCTCACCCTGTCCGGTCATGCCCGAGATCAAGGCCGCACCGTCGCCGTAATTCAGCTGGGTCGGGGCGAGGCGCCAGCCGCCCTGCTGCACGCGGGTGAGGATCGCGCGGCGCGGCATCGTGATCGGCCGGCCGGCGAATGCGCCCTTGGCGGCGACGCCGATGCGGTCGGGTTCGAACAGGGCATTCACGTCGAGCGCGAACCGGCTGCCCCGCGATCCGGACAGGCTGGCATCGACCCTGCCGGACCCATTGCTGACGGTTCCGCGCGCCGCGAGGCTGCCGATGAACAGCGAACCGTAGGAGAGGCCCTGCGCGCTGGCCGTGCCGGTGAAGCTGGTGCGCCCGGTTGCGATGATCCCGCGCGCGTTCACCTCGCCGCGCGTTATGGCCAGCGCGGTCGCCCCGCCGAACCGGGCATTTCTCGCATCGAGTGCGATGGCGAGGCCCTGCCCCCCGCCGCGCGGCGCAAGCGTGATCGTCCCGTCCAGCCCACCGCCGGAAAGCGCGACCGTGCCCGCAATTCCATTACCGACAAGATCGACCGAACCGGTCACCTCGGTATCGGACACGGCCAGCTCGCGAATGGCGATCCGGGTCGGGCCACCGGTGCGGGCGAACAGGTCGAAACGGCCCGCGAACGGTCCGAGAACCGAGCCGCCTTCCGCATCGATCGCGAAGCCATCGGCGATCGGCGCGAGCGAGAGCCGCACGTTCTCCAATCCGTTTACCGGCCGGGCGAATACGAACCGGGCCGTCGGCGCGCCGTTCGCGACCCGCGCCTCAACTGTGAAGCCGCCGAACCGTGCCTGCGTGCCGCGCCCGGCGAGGCGGGTCGTGCCGCTGCCCAGCGATCCGTCCAAGCGCATCTGCAGCTTCGCCGCGTCGATGCGGACATCGTCGAACGCCAGGTCCGCGCCGCGCGCCGTCGCGATCCCGCCGCGCACGCGGATCGTGGGGCCGGCAAGATCGGCCAGCGTGGCGTTCGCGACCCGCGCGATCCGCCCGTCGATCTCGGAGGCGAGGCGCCAAGCCCCCCCGGGGCCGAGGCGGAAGTCGATCATTGCCGTACCGCCCCCGGTGCCGACATTCTCGAACACCAGCCCGTCCGCCCGCACGGGGCCGGCCACGCGGTAGGTCCTGGCCGCCACATCACCCCTCAGGGCGAGGTTCGCGGCAAGCCCCCGGAACGCCAGCTTGAGATCCTCGCCCACCAGCCGGTTGCCCGCCAGCGTGAGGCGGCCGCTGCCCATGCCGTTCACCAGCCGCGGATCGATCAGCGCATTGCCGCTTCGAACCCGCGCCACCGTCAGATCAAGGGGAACGATCAGCCGCGTTCCGTCGAACCGTGCCGTCCCCTGCTGGCGCAGGTCGGAAATGCGGATCGTGCCGGTCTGCAATCGGCCGATCCGCAGATCGTGCACGATGGCGAGATCATCGAACCGGCCGTCGAGCGTGGCGTCGAGCCGGGCGTCGTCCAACGGCACGTTCCGGTCGAACAGGCGCGGATCTCGCAGCCGCGCGGCCAGCCGCACATCCCCGAACCGGTTTCGCGCCAGGTCGACCGTGCCCCGGGCGCGGGCCGCGAGCGCATCGCTCGACAGGATCACCTGCCCGTCGAACACTCGGTCTTCGATCCCGATGTTCGCCTTCAGCGCCACATCGCTGCCGAGCAGCCGCGCCGCCAATCCGGAAACGAAGTCCGACGGATCGACCTTGCCGAGCAAGCCGATCCGCCCGGACCGGTTGGTCACCTGCAAGGCCGCCACCCGCCGCGCCTCGCTGCGCGCCAGCAGCGTGCCGTTCCAGGCGCGCCACGTCCCCTCGCCGCGCAGCCGGGCGGTGTAGGCCTCGTTCAGGCCGAGCAGGCCGGCGATCGGCCCGTCCGCCGCGGCATCGAGATCGAGCGCGAGATCGAAATCGTCGCCATCGGGTTCGGCGTGCAGCCGCACGGCCGCCCGGTCCTGCGCGCCCAGCCTCGCCCGCCCGGCGACGAACAGCCGGCGGTCGTCGACCTGCACGTCGGCCAGCAGGTTCACCTGCTGCGCCCGGGGTCCGGCTATGCCGGGGGCAAGCGTCAGCCGGTCGATCTCGAGCCGGTCGATCGAGATGTCGAACCCCGGCAGGATCGGATTGTCTTCCATGCTCGGCAGGAATTGCGGCACGCGCGTCAGCACCGCGCCGCGCACGACAAGGCTGCGAATATCGAGGCGGTTGCGCAGCCAGCCGCGCGGGTTCCAGTCGATCTCGGCCCGCGGAATGGTGGCGAAGACCCCTTGCGGGTCGGACAGGACGACATCGTGCAGCACCGCGGCGCCGTAGATATTCCCGTCGATCCGACCGATGCGGATGTTGAGCCCGTTGGGCAGGGTCTGCTCGCCGATGCGCTGCGCGATGAAGCGTTCGCCGACCGGGGTGTTGAGCACGGCGATCCCGGCAAGGACCAGGACCACCAAAGCCGCGACGATCGCCAGCAGCCACCGGGCCGCCCGCTTGCGGCGGCCCCGGCGCGGCGCGGGCGCCGGAGTCTCTGCAGGCGCTTGCTCCATCAGAACGCCTGCCCCAGCGACACATAGACCGCGACGGGCGCGTCGGTGGGTTCAGGGTTCAGCGGCACGCCGACATCGACGCGGATCGGACCGAAGCTGGTGAGGTAGCGAAGCCCGACGCCCGCGCCGTATTTGACAAAGCGGAAATCGGGCGTCTGGCTCACCGAGACGGCACCGGCATCGAGGAATGGCACGACCGACACCGCGCCGTCGAACAGGCCGGTGCGGATGCGCGCCTCGATCGAGGCTTCGACCAGGCTGCGCCCGCCCAGCGGCCGGCCGAGTTCGTCGCGCGGGCCGATGGTTTCGTAGCCATAGCCGCGCACCGAGGCGCCGCCGCCCGCATACAGCCTGCGCGAAGGGGCGATGCCGAACAGCGGCGCCCCCTGGATCGTCGCCCCGCGCAGCCGGCCCGCAAGGACGATGCGCTCGCTCACCCGGCGGTAATAGCTCGCATCCACCTGGTTGCGCAGATAGACGAAACTCTGTCCCTCGGTCTGCGACAGTTCGGGCGCAAGGAACCCGCTGAGGCGATAACCTTGCGTCGGATCGAGCAGCGAATCGGTCGTATCCACCGTCGCGCGGCCGAACAGCGAACCGATGAAATAGGTCTGGCGGGGGAGCGGGATGCCCTCGAACACGCGGTTGCGCTCGTCGGTGGCAAGGATTTCCGCGCCAAGCCCCCAGCTGAAGGGTTTCTGAAACAGTAGGGTCGACAGCTTCTCGATGGTGCCGCGTACCGCAACCGTGTTCGCGTCATAGGCCTCGGTATCGACCGCGCGGGCATAGGCGTCGATGGTCAGCACCTTGTCGCGCCCGGTGAAATTGTTCTTGCGGAAGGTGATACCGCCCAATTGCTCGCGCGTGCCGACGATGGCGCGCACGCGCAGCGCCCCCTCGGGCGGGAAGAGGTTGCGGTGTTCCCACGCGGCCTGCAGGCGCACGCCCTCTTCCGAACCGTAGCCGATCGCGCCCGAGATGGTCCGCGGCCGGGCGCGCGTGATCCCGACATCCATGGCCACCACGCCCGGTTCGCCGGCTTGCGGGGGCGCGACCTCGCGCGGCGTGATGTCGATCGAGGAGACCAGCCCGGTCGCCGAAATCGCCCGCCGCAGGTCGAGCACGAGGCTGCGCTGATAGGTATCGCCCGTGCGGAACCGCGCGATGGACTGGAGATGCGATCCGGCAAGAAATTCCGGATCGTCGCTGGTCACGTCGCCGAAGACGTATTTGCCGTTCGGGTCGACCACCAGGGTCAGGTCGCCTTCCACCCGCGCATGGTCGATTACCAGTTGCGGCGGCGCGATCTCCGCAAACGCATAGCCGCTTTCGCCCAGCGCCTCGTCGAGGCGGGCCTGCTGTTCGACCAGCGTATCCGATTGCAGGTAATCGCCCGGCGCAATGGCGAAGGTATCGCGCAGCGCGGCGCTGTCGGGCGCTTGCCCCAATTGCCCCAGATCGATCGACCCATAGCGATAGCGCGGCCCCGGGACGATATCGAACCGCACAATGGGCGTATCGGCGTCCGCCTCACCCTGCCCCGGCTGCGCATCGGCGCCGACCGAGCGGATGATCTCGCCGTCGTAATAGCCGTAGACGCGCAGCAGGTTTTCCAGCACCCGCTCGTCCGACCGGGCCCGCGCGCCCAGCTGGCCGACGCTTTCATCGTCGCTGTCGAGTTCCTCGATGGTCGACAATGCCTCGAACCGATCCACGAAGTCGCGACGCTCGGAAAATGGCGGTTCGCGCTGCGGGAAGCCGAGGACGAGGTTGTCGCCCAGCCGTTCGGTTTCGGCATCGGCGAACACGATGTCGGGGCTGCGATCTTCGAGTTGCACGAACTCGATGGGTTCCTCAGGAACGAGCGTCTCGAACCCCTCGATCGCGATGTCGTCGGGCCACGGCAGGGGATCGGGCGGGTCGATGATCGGCGTGTCGAGATCGGGCACGTCCAACCCCGCATCGGGTGCAGGATCGAATGCGGCATCGTCAGTGCCCTGCTCAGCCCAATCGTCCGGGTTCTCGACCGCGCTGTCCGGGATGAGGTCTTCGAGGGCCGGTGTCGTGCTGCGGTCCTGCGCCCATGCGGCGGGCGGCGCGGCAGCCGCGATCAGCGCGCCGAGCGCGAGGGCCAGACGCGAAACGCTATTCCGCGAGGCGGTAGTCGTGCGGCACGCGATCCTTGGCGGGCAGCCTCCCGGCGGCGCGCTGTTCGCGCGGCCGGGTGGCTTCTGCGATGCGGCGTTTCTGCTCGTCTTCCGGCATGCGTTCCCAGCCGGAGCGGGTAAGCCGGTCGAGCGGGCGGAACCGCACCTTGTACTGCATCCGCTCCGATCCCTCGACCCAGTAGCCGAGATAGACGTAGGGCAGACCGTGGGCGGCCGCACGGCGGATGTGCTCGAGAATGATGAAATTTCCAAACCCGCCGCGATCCTCAATGTCCGGGTCGTAGAAGCTGTAGATCATCGACAGCCCGTCGCCCTGGATATCGGTGAGGCAGGCGCCGATCAGCCTGCCCGGTCTGCCCCCCACGCCGGGCTCCCGATATTCGACCATGTAGCTGGAAACGGGCGTGTGTTCCACCATATCCGCAAAATCGGATTCGTCCATTTCCGCCATGCCGCCGCCGGGATGGCGCGCGGCGAGATAGCGGCGCAGCAGCGCGTATTGCTCGTCCGTCGCCCAGGGGCGGCACTCGCTCACCTCGATGTCGCGATTGGCTTTCAACGTCCGCTTCTGACTGCCCGACGGCTTGAATTCGTCGGCCACTACGCGCACCGAGACGCAGGCCTGGCAATCCATGCAGGACGGGCGATAGGCGACCGTCTGGCTGCGGCGGAACCCGATCCGGCCCAGCGCCTCGATCAGCTCGTCCGCATTCTCGCCCCGCAATTCGGTGAAGACCTTGCGTTCGAACTTCCCCGGCAGATAGGGGCAGGCCGACGGGCTGGTCACGAAGAAGCGGGGGAAGCGGATTGGGGCCGTCACGGGATCGGGCGTCCTTTCACGGGGAGGAAATGGCTGTTCTCTTGCCCCGTATATGCCCCACCGTGCGATCCGTTAAAAGGCTCTTAACCACGAAAATTCGCGGTTCGTTGATTTTCGCCCCCGCCCGCTCAGTCCAGTTCGGCCAACTCCACGTGATAGCCCTTGTCGCGCAGCGCGTCCGACAGGCGGTCGATCTGCGAGCCGTCGCGCGCCTCGCACTCGATCTCGGTAATCAGCCCCTTGGCGGGCAGGCTGGTGAAGATGCGCTGGTGATAGATCTCGATGATGTTGACGTTATGCGCGTCGAATTCGCGCATCACCTTGAACAGGGCGCCGGGGCGGTCCTGCAGGGTGATCCGCAGCCGCGCCAGCCGGCCCGAGCGGGCAAGGTCGCGCAGCAACACGTTGGCAAGCAGGCGGGTGTCGATATTGCCGCCGCACAGCACCAGGCCGACCGTCTTGCCGGCGAACTTTTCCGGGTTCGACAGCACCGCCGCCAGCCCCGCCGCGCCCGCGCCTTCCACCACCGTCTTCTCGATCTGCAGCAGCAGCGAGACGGAATGTTCGAGCGAGGCTTCGTCCACCAGCAGAATCTCGTCCACCAGTTCGCCGATGATCTGCGAGGTGAACGCGCCCGGCGCCTTCACCGCGATGCCCTCGGCCAGCGTATCCCCGCCGCAGGGCTGCGCATCGCCGGTGACGTGGGAATACATCGAGGGAAACAGCCGCGCCTGCACGCCGATCATCTCGATCTTCGGATTCAGCGCATCGGCGACCGTCGCCATTCCGCTCATCAGCCCGCCGCCGCCGATCGGCACGACGAGGCAATCGAAATCGTCCTTCTGCTCGAGCATTTCGAGCGCCACCGTCCCCTGCCCGGCAGCGACTTTCGGATCGTCGAACGGGTGAACGAAGGTCAGCCCCCGCTCCGCCTCCAGCGTGCGGGCATGGGCGTAGGCCTCGTCGAACGTCTCGCCATGGAGTTCGACATTGCCGCCGACGCTTTCGGTCTGCATCACCTTCACGCTCGGCGTGGTCTGCGGCATCACGATGGTGACCGGCACGCCGAGGCGGCGGCCGTGATAGGACAGCCCCTGCGAATGATTGCCGGCCGAGGCCGCGATGACGCCGTTCCGACGCTGCTCGTCGCTCAATTGCAGCAGGGCGTTCAAGGCGCCGCGTTCCTTGTAGGCGGCGGTGAATTGCTGGTTCTCGAACTTCAGCCAGATATCCGCACCGGTGATTTCCGACAGGGTGATGGAGTGCATCATCGGCGTCTTCACCACCGCACCATCGATCCGGCGGGCGGCATCGCGCACGTCGTCGAGCGTGAGAAGAGCGCGCGCATCGGGCGCCGGCGTTTTGGCTGTGGCCTCTGTCATGGTCCGGCGCCCTACGGCCCCCGCGCGGTTCGCGCAATTGCGGAAGGGCTTTCGCCGCGCCGGGCGATCGCTTAGGCAGCCGGTTCAAGGACATCATCCGCAATCGGGGTCGCCATCAGATGAAGCCGTTTCTCGCCGCCGCCATTTCCGCCATCGCGCTGATCACCGCCGCGCCCGCGCTGGCCGATACGCTGATCGACAATGTGCAAGGCATCACCATCGGCGAGGATGGCGCGGCCGAGCGGTTCGAGGCGCTGGTGATCGGCGACGACGGGCGGATCGAGCGCGTGCTGGAACGCGGCGAGGATCGTCCGCGCACCGATTACCGCGAGGATGGCCGTGGGCGCGTCATGCTGCCCGGCCTGATCGACGCGCATGTGCACGTGATGGACTTGGGCCTTGCCGCCCTCACGCTCGACCTGTCGGACACCAAATCGCTCGAAGAAGCGCTGGAGAAGATCCGCGCCTTCGCGGCCGAGAACGACAGCCGCCCCTGGATCCTCGGGCGTGGCTGGAACCAGGAGAAATGGGGCCTCGGCCGCTTTCCCACCGCCGCCGAACTCGACAGCGCGGTGAGCGACCGGCCGGTCTATCTCCAGCGGGTCGACGGGCATGCCGGCTGGGCGAACACCAAGGCACTCGAAGCCGCCGGCATCACCGCGAAGACGAAATCGCCCGACGGCGGCCGGGTCGAGCGGCTGCCGGGCTCGCAGGACCCCTCGGGCATCTTCGTCGATGCCGCCGAAGCCCTGATGCACGACGCCATCCCCGCCCCGCGCCCCGCCGAACGCGATCTTGCCCTGCGCGAGGCGCAGAAGCGGCTGCACGGATACGGCGTCACCGCCGTGGCCGACATGGGCACCACGATCGAGGATTGGCAGGCCTTTCGCCGCGCGGGCGATGCCGGCGCGCTCACCCTGCGCATCATGTCCTACGCCGCCGGGCCCGAGCAGATGGTGCTGATCGGCGGATCGGGCCCGACGCCGTGGCTGTATGACGACCGTTTGCGGATGAACGGGGTGAAGCTCTATCTCGACGGGGCATTGGGCAGCCGGGGGGCGTGGTTGAAACGGCCCTATGCCGACGATCCGCAGAACACCGGCCTGCCCCTGCTCGCGCCGGCACAGCTGCGCAATATCCTCGTCCAGTCGGCGCGCGGCGGGTTTCAGCCGGCCATCCACGCGATCGGCGATGCCGCCAATGCCGATGCGCTGAACGCGGTGAACGAGATCGCCGAGAGCTTTCCGCAGGATTTGCGCTGGCGGATCGAACACGCCCAGATCGTCGATCCGGCGGATATTGGCAAGTTCGGCCGGCACGGGATCATCGCCAGCATGCAGCCGACCCATCAGACGTCGGACCGCGTGATGGCGGAAGCCCGCCTCGATCCGGCACGGCTTACGGGCGCCTATGCCTGGAACTCGATCCGCGAAGCCGGGGCGAAGCTCGCCTTCGGTTCCGATGCGCCGGTCGAAACGCCGGACGTGTTCGCCGGCATCGCCGCCGCGACCACCCGCACCGATACGAGCGGTCAGCCCTTCGGCGGATGGCTGCCGCAGGAACGGGTGACCCGCGAACAGGCGCTGGCCGCCTTCACCTCGGACGCGGCCTATGCCGGATTTGCCGAGGGGCGCTTCGGCCGCCTGACGGAGGGGGAACGGGCCGATTTCGTGCTGGTCGACCGCGACCCGCTGCTCGCGACGCCGGAAGAGATTCGCGCGACGAAAGTGCTGCAGACGTGGGTCGGCGGGCAGAAGGTCTACGAGGCGGACTGATCCGCCGGCGGCGCCTCGTCCGCCGTTTTTCCCTCGCGCCGGTCGAAGAATCGCATCAACAGCAGCGAGCCTTCGAACAGAAGCAGCAGCGGGATCGCCAGCAGCAATTGCGAACCGGGATCGGGCGGCGTGATGACCGCCGCCAGCGTGACGACGCCGACGATGACATAGCGCCGCGCATTCGACAGCTGCGCCCGCGTGACGATGCCCGCCCGGTGCAGCAGCAGCAGCAGCACCGGCAGGAGAAAGCTCATCCCGAAGGCGAGGATGAACTGCATGACCAGCCCCAGATACTCGTTCGCCGTCGGCAGCGCCTGGATCGCCAGCCCGCCCGCCTGCCCCTCGAACCCGAGGAACCAGCGAAACGCGGTCGGCATGACGACGTAATAGGCGAGCGAAGCACCCATCAGGAACAGGACAGGGGTGGCGATGATGAAGGGAAGGAACGCCCGCTTCTCGCGCGCATAGAGGCCCGGCGCGATGAACGCCCACAGCTGGTTGGCGATGATCGGAAAGCTGAGGCAGAAGCCGGCGAACAGCGCCACCTTCAACTCGACGAAGAACACCTCATAGAGCTTGGTGAAAATCAATTGGCCCCGGCCATCGGGGAACGCACCCTTGAGCGGCTGGACGAGGAAGCCGAGGATCGGATCGGCGAAATAGAGACAGATGCCGAACGCCACCAGCAACGCCGCGACGCAGCGCACCAGCCGGGTGCGCAGCTCGATCAGATGGTCGAGCAGCGGCGCCTGGCTTTCGTCGAGATCCTTCAGCTGGAAAGCCATCGCTCAGCGCTCCTCTTTCGGGGCGGCGGGCGGCGGCGCAGACGGGGATTCAGGCGGCGGTGTGTCGAGCGGGAGGCCGGGCTCGTCGTCCCGCGAAGGGCCGCCATGCTCGGGCGCCTTGTTCGGCGCGGCTCGCTCGATCGCGGCTTCGGCGGCGGCGTCCGCATCGGGCGCCGTGCCCGCCGCGGCGAGCGGTTCCATCTCGGTGCCGAGCAATTGTTCGGGCGTCACCGGGGCCGCCCCGCCTTCCTCATCGGAGCCGGTGGGGTATTTGGCCATGATCTCGGCGTTCCGGTTGGCCCATTTCTTCTCCATGTCCTCCATTTCCGCCTGACGGACGATCTCGTCGATCCCGGCGCGGAAATGGTTGGACATGCGGCGCATCTTGCCGATCCAGCGGCCGGCGGCACGCATGGCGTTGGGCATGTCCTTCGGGCCGATCACGAGGATCGCCACGACGACGATCACCAGCAATTCGCTGGCGCCGATATCGAACATGGTGCGCCCCTCGCCCGGTCAGCGGATCACTTGGTGTGCGACGACGTCTTGACCTGATCCTCGCCCACGCTTTCGCCCGCCGGCTTCGCGTCGTGCTGGATCTGCTTGGCGGGCCGGTCCTCGTCTTCGTTCATGCCGTGCTTGAAGCTTTTGATGCCCTTGCCGAAATCCCCCATCATTTCGGAAATGCGCCCACGCCCGAACAGGACAAGGATGAGGACGGCAATGATGACGAGCTGCCAAGGGCCAAGGGACATGGGTATTACCTTTATGCGAAAAGCGTGCGGGCAATATAGCCGGTCCAGATGAATGATGCCAGTCGCGAGGCGCTATTCGGTATCGGTTTCCGCCTCGGGTCCGATCAGCGCGTCATAGGCGTCGTCCACCGGATCGAGCAGGCCGGTCGCGCGCAGCTCGGCAATGCCCGGCAAATCGCGACGGCTGGCCAGCCCGAAATGGGCGAGGAACTCTGTCGTGGTCGCATAAATGGTGGGGCGGCCCGGAACCTCGCGGCGGCCGGCGATCCGCACCCAACCGGCTTCCATCAGCACGTCGAGCGTGCCGCCGCTGGTCTGCACACCGCGGATCGATTCGATCTCGGCCCGGCTGACGGGTTCGTGATAGGCGATGATGGCCAGCACCTCGGTCGCCGCGCGGCTGAGGCGGCGCGGCTGCTCCTTCTCGCGCCGCAGGATATGCGCGAGGTCGGGCGCGGTCTCGAAATGCCAGCGCCTGCCGCGCTCGACCAGGCGCACGCCGCGCTTTTCATAATGTTCGGCCAGTTCGCGCAAGGCCTCGCGGATGGAATCGACGCTCGTATCGGCGAACAGGGCGGCCAGCGCCTCGGGCGACATCGGATCTTCCGCCGCGAACAGCGCCGCCTCGACCGCGCGGGCGAGTTCATCCTGAGCCTGTTGCAGGATCACGCGATCCGCCGTAGCCGGACCGGGCCGAAGATCTCGTCCTGCGCCAGTTCCGCCTTACCCAGCCGCGCCAGTTCGAGCGCCGCGACGAAGCTGGAGGCGAGCGCCGACTTGCGCAGGCGCGGTTCGGCATGGGGCGGCAGGAATTCGCGCAGTTCGATCCAATCGAGCGTTACGCCGAGCATGTGCGACACGCGTTCCAGCGCCGAATCGAGCGTCATCACTGGCCGTTCGCGCACCATGTGGATCGCGGGCGCGGTGCGCGCCTTCACTCGGCCATAGGCCTCGATCAAGCCATATTGGTCGCATTGCCACAAGGTCTTGCGCGCGATCTCCAGCCCCTCGGGCGCGCCGCGCAGGAACACGTCGCGCCCGATCCGGTCGCCGCCCATCAGCCGCGCCGCCGCATCGCGCATCGCGCCGAGCCGTTGCAGGCGCAGCTGAAGCCGCAGGGCGAGTTCTTCGGGTGAGGGATCCTCCTGCTCGTCCTTCGGCAGGAGCATGGCGGATTTGAGGTAGGCGAGCCACGCTGCCATCACGAGGTAATCCGCCGCCAGTTCCAGCTTCAGCGCCTCGGCCCCGTCGATATAGTCGAGATATTGTTCGACCAGCGCGAGGATCGAAATTTCGCGCAGGTCGACCTTCTGCCGCCGGGCAAGGTCGAGCAAGAGGTCGAGCGGCCCCTCCCACCCGTCGAGTTCGAGATAGAGCGCGTCTTCGTTCCGCGCCTCCTGCGCGATTCCGCCCCATGAGGCTTCGGCATCGGGCAGGTCGGCGAAGAGCGTCCCGGGGGTCACCCCGCGCGTTCCGGCACGAGCCCCAGCAAGGCGTCGCGCTTGGCGAGAAGGCCGTCGGTCGCCTGGCCTTCTGACGGTTCGCCCATCGCGGCATGGACCTGCTCGAGCCGTTCGGCGGCCTTGGCGGTCATGGCAGGACAACGCGCGGCGATGGCCGTCATCTCGTCCAGCCGCGCCCAGCAATTCAGCACCACGTCGCACCCGGCGGCGAGCGCGCGTTCGGCGCGGTCGGGGATCGCGCCGCTGAGGGCCTGCATGTCGATATCGTCGGTCAGCAGCAGGCCGTCGAACCCGATCCGGCCACGAATGACATCCTCGATCACGCGGGGCGAGAGGGTGGCGGGCGCATCGCCGTCCCACGCTTCGTAAATGATGTGCGCGCTCATTCCCAGGGGATGGGCGGCGAGCGTGCGGAAGGGTTCGATATCCGCCTCGAGCGCGTCGGCGTCCGCCGTGACGGTCGGGAGGTCGTAATGCGTATCCAGGGTCGCGCGGCCATGGCCCGGCATATGCTTGAGGCAGCCGACGACGCCCGCCTCGCCCAACCCGTCAAGGATCGCGCGGCCGAGCGCGGCGACCTGCATCGGCTCGCCCCCCAGCGCCCGGTCGCCAATGGCGTCGACCGTTTCGGGGCGGCGAACATCGAAGGGCGCGTGGAAATTCACCGTGACCCCGCATTCCGCCAGTTCCCGGCCCATCGCCTCGGCATTGGCGCGCGCCGCCTCGATCGCGGAGGCGGGTGCGACCTGATAAAGCTCGGCGAACGCCTCCCCGGCGGGATAGCGGCGCCATTCGGGGGGCTTCATCCGGGCCACCCGGCCGCCCTCCTGATCGATCGAGACGATCAACCGTTCGCGCCCGTGCAGCCCCCGCAGATCGTCGGTCAGGGCGCGAAGCTGTTCCGGGTCGATGCAGTTGCGACCGAACAGGATGTAGCCCGCCGGATCGCTGTCCTTGAAGAAGGCGCGCTCGTCATGCGAAAGCGTCGGGCCGGCGATGCCGAAGATTGCGGGCGTCATGGCCGGGGATTTGCAGGTTTACGGCGCAGTGGCAAGCCGGCCGCCCGCCGGGACTGTGCAGCGCGCCCGCCTGTCTACGCGCCCCTATTTGATGAAGCAGGCCAGCCCGTCCGATTTCAGGGCGGCGCACAGGCGCTGGGCCGCCGCGCGGTCGCCCGGCAAAGCCTGCAGGCGATAGACGCGACCGATATCCACCTGCGCCTCGACGATCCGGTGGCGCACGCCGGCGAGCGCCTCGGTCTGGCGGGTTAGGCGCTGCCATGCATCCTCGGCCACGTCGCGGCGCGGATAGGCGCCGACCTGCACCGCGGCACCGGCGGCGACCGCCTCCACCGTGGGCGTCGGCGTGGGGGACGGCCGCGGTGCGGCAGCCGGCTCGTCGCGCATGGTCGAGGCGATGGACGGAGCCGGCGCGGCTTGCGTCGGTGTGGGTGCCGGGGTCGGCGCGCGTTCCGCCAGCCGGCCCTCGCGCGTCTGGCCCTCGCCCACCGCGAAGCTGGTATCGCCCGTACCCTCGAATGTCTTGCCGCCCTGATCCGTCGGGCGGACCTTATAGGGTTCCTCCGGCGCGGCGATGATGCTGCCATCGGCGGGCGGACCGCCCCCCTCGCGCCCGAACAGCCACCAGATCGCGCCGATGATCAGCACCAGCGCGGCAAGAGCGACGAGGCCGAACGTCACCAGCCGCCCGGTCGGCAGGCCAGGTTCGTAATCGAGATCGTCATCCGATTCGAGCCACGGCAGGCGTTCCTCGCCGATCAGGTCGGGATCGCCTCGCGAATCCCACGCGGCATCGTCGGCATAGGGGCTGCGTGCCATCGTTACATCTCCTCCACCGCTTCGACACCCAGGATGCCGAGCCCGTTGCGGATCACCTGGGCGACCTGCGCCGCCACGAACAGGCGCGCGCCGGTCAGTTCGGGATCGTCTTCCCGGATGATCCGCTTCGCCGGATCGTCGTTACCCGCATTCCAGAAACTGTGGAAGGCCGCGGCAAGATCGCCGAGGAAGAAGGCGATGCGGTGCGGCTCGCGCGCCTTCGCTGCACCCTCGACGACGCGGGGAAATTGCGCCGCCTCGCGGACCAGTGCCAGCTCGTCGGCGCTCAGCCGATCCAGATGGTCGGCAGCGGGCGCGACGTCGCCGGCCTTGCGCATGGTCGAGCAGATGCGGGCATGGGCATATTGCAGGTAGAACACCGGATTGTCGCGGCTCGCCTCGACCACCTTGGTGAAATCGAATTCCATCTGCGCCTCGGGCTTGCGCGTCAGCATGGTGAAACGCACCACGTCCTTGCCCACTTCCTCGACCACTTCGGCCAGGGTGACGAAGGTGCCGGAGCGTTTGGACATCTTCACCGGCTCGCCATCGCGCAGCAGGTTGACCATCTGCACCAGCTTCACGTCGAACGGGATTGCCGCGCCCTGCCCTTCCGACAGGGCGGCGACGGCGGCCTTGATCCGCTTCACCGTGCCGGCATGGTCGGCGCCCCAGATGTCGATCAGCGCGTCGGCCTTCTCGGCCTTCTGCATATGATAGGCGAGGTCGGCGCCGAAATAGGTCCACCCGCCGTTCGACTTCCGGATCGGGCGATCCTGATCGTCGCCGAACCGGGTGGAGCGGAACAGCGGCAGTTCGACCGGCTCCCAGTCTTCCGGCGGGGCCTTGCCCTTGGGCGCTTCGAGCACGCCGTCATAAACGAAATCGTGCTGGCGCAGCCATGCCTCGGCATCTTCCGGCTTCCCGGCTGCCTGCAATTCGGCTTCGGAGGCGAACACCGCGTGCTCGATGCCGAGCAAGGCGAGGTCGGCGCGGATCATGTCCATCATCGCGGCGACGGCGCGCTTGCGGAAGAGCGCCAGCCATTCGGCTTCGGGTGCGGCGGCGTATGCGTCGCCGTATTCCTGCGCCAGCGCCTCGCCCACCGGTTTCAGATAGTCGCCAGGATAGAGGCCTTCGGGGATCGCGCCGATCTCCTCGCCCAAGGCCTCGCGATAGCGCAGATGCGCCGAGCGCGCGAGGACGTCGACTTGCCCGCCCGCATCGTTGACGTAATATTCGCGCGTGACCTTGTGCCCGACGAATTCGAGCAGGCCGGCCAGCGCATCGCCCACCACCGCGCCGCGGCAATGGCCCATATGCATCGGCCCGGTCGGATTGGCGGAGACGTATTCGATGTTGACCGTCGTGCCTTCGCCCAGTTGCGAGCGGCCGTAATCCGCGCCTAGCGCGGCGATGGCGCGCAGCTCGCGTAGCCAGGCATCGTCCGCAAGGCGCAGATTGATGAAGCCCGGCCCGGCAATGCTCGCCTCCACGATGTCCGGTTCGCGGCCTAGGTGATCGACGATCTTTTCGGCCAGAACGCGCGGATTGGTCTTCGCCTGCTTGGCCAGCACCATTGCGGCGTTGGTCGCCAAATCGCCATGCGAGGGATCGCGCGGCGGCTCGACCGTGACGCCCGAACGGCTGGTGTCCTTCGGCAGGGCGCCTTCCAGTTCGAGCGCGTTGAGAACCGCGTCGATCTTCGCAGCGAAACCGGCGTGCAATGTCTGTGTATCGGCCATCTGCGCGCGCCTAGACGAATGACGCCAAATCGCAAGCCGGGTTGCGCAGCCTCAGCGCGTGGCGTTGTAACGCAGCTGGTCCTCGGTCAGCTGGAAGCCGACCAGCAGTTCGAACGTCGCCCGCTCGATCGCGGCGCGCACTTCGGGATCGGCCAGCGGATCGAGCGCGGCGTCGGGATCGCCCGGCTCGCGCTTGCGGGTGATCTTCTCGCGCACGTCCTGCGGCAGGGTCGCATCCGCTCGGTTGACGAAGGCACCGGCCTTGGCGCTGGCCTGCGCCCGTTCCTGCCCGTCGGCGAAAGCGAGCGTCACCGTGCCGACCCGCTTGGTCACCACCGCGCGGCCGCCGCGCAGGACTGTCGAGAAATAGGGCAGTTCGACCGTGCGTGCGCCACTGGTATCGGTGCGCCGGGCGAGGACGTCGAAGGTCGCCTCGCTATAGATCCTTTCCCCTTGTTCGTTGCAGGTCGAACGCAGATTGGTCATCGCGGCGGTCACGTCGAGATCGGCCAGGGTCTTGGAGGTAGGCGAGCGGAACAGCGTGATGTCGCCGGTATAGTCGGGAATGCCGACCGCGGGGCAAGCCGTCCGGACCGCGGAAATTCCGACCCCCTGGTTCACCACCAGTTCGCCTTCGCTGCTGCATCCGGCAAGCGCGAGACCTGTTCCCAAGGTCGTCAGGAGGCGAAAGCGCATGGTCATTTCGGCGGCAATCCTTGAAAGTTGGTCGACATCGGCCCGGCAAGGGCGCGCGTGCCCTAGCTTGGCACGCGGCAAAGCGCTAGGGGGGCGCGTATGAACGCCCCCTTTCCCGCCACCGGCAGCACGGCCGTCGCCCCCGGCCAGCCCGCCCGTCTGCCCCTCGAAGTCCTGATCGCTGCGCCGCGCGGGTTCTGCGCCGGCGTCGATCGCGCGATCGAGATCGTCGAACGCGCGCTGCGGAAATACGGCGCGCCGGTCTATGTCCGGCACGAGATCGTGCACAACAAGTTCGTGGTCGACAGCCTGAAGGAAAAAGGCGCGATCTTCGTCGAGGAGCTGGACGAAGTGCCGACCGACGCACCCGTCGTGTTCAGCGCCCACGGCGTGCCCAAGACTGTCCCTGCCGAGGCGGAGCGGCGCAACATGGTCTATGTCGATGCGACTTGCCCGCTGGTCAGCAAGGTGCACCGCCAGGCGGAACGGCAGATCGAGAAGGGCAAGCAGATCCTGTTCATTGGCCATGCCGGCCATCCCGAGGTGATCGGCACGATGGGCCAGGTGCCCGAGGGGCAGATAACCCTGGTCGAAACGCTGGAGGACGTGGACCGCCTGCCATTCACGCAGGACGACGCGCTGTCCTACCTGTCGCAGACCACCCTCTCGGTCGACGATACGCGGGCCATCGTGGAGGCACTGGAGGCGCGCTATCCTCAGATCGTCGGCCCCAAGGCGGAGGACATCTGCTATGCCACCAGCAACCGGCAGGCCGCGGTCAAGCAGATCGCCGGCGGGGCGGACCTGCTGCTGGTGATCGGCGCGCCCAATTCCTCCAACTCGCTCCGTCTGGTCGAAGTGGCGGAGCGGCTCGGAACCGATGCCCGGCTGATCCAGCGGGCGAGCGAGATCGACGAGGCCTGGCTCGAAGGGGTCGGCACTTTGGGCCTGACCGCTGGTGCCTCTGCGCCAGAAAAACTGGTGCGCGAAGTGATCGACCGGCTTAATCAATGGCGCGACGTGCACGAACGCACGATCACCGCCGCCGAAGAGAAGATGGTGTTCAAGCTGCCCCGCGAACTTCTCGACTGACGTGGCCGTATACACCGATCTGGGTGCCGAGGATCTCGCCCGGCTGATCGGGGCGTGGGATGTCGGCACGCTGGTCTCGGCCAAGGGCATCGCGGAAGGCATCTCCAACAGCAACTGGCTGATCGAGACGAGCGGGGGGGCGCAGGGTTCGCGCTTCATCCTGACGATGTACGAACGGCGAATCGATCTGGCCGACCTGCCGTTCTTCCTGCGGCTGCTGGACGATCTCGCCGCCGCGGGCCTGCCGGTGCCGCGCACCATTCACGATCGGGCGGGCGAACCCTTCCGCATGGTCGAAGGCAAGGCGGCGGCCCTGATCGAGTTCCTGCCTGGGGTTTCGCCCACCGCCCCCTCGCCCGCGCAGGCATTCGCCGTGGGCGCAGTGATCGCCCGGATGCACGAGGCGACCCGCGACTATCCCCATGCCCGCGCGAACACCCTGTCGCCGCCGGAATGCGCCGCCGTGCTCGGCGGTTTCGAGGCGGACGCCCTGCACGCCATCGATCCGGACCTGCCCCGGGCGGCCGCCGACGCCGCCGCCATCGCGGAAAGTTGGCCGACCGATCTGCCGCGCTCGGTCATCCATTCCGACCTCTTTCCCGACAATGTCTTGATGCTGGGCGAGCGGGTCAGCGGGCTGATCGATTTCTATTTCTCCTGCACCGACCTCATGGCCTACGACCTTGCCGTAACCCACGCGGCCTGGTCGTTCGACAAGACCGGGCGGATATATCGCGCCGATGTCGGGCGCGATTTGGTCGATGGGTACCAGAGCGTCCGGCAGCTCTCCGATGCCGAGCGCGAGGCCATGCCGCTGCTGGCGCAGGGGGCCTGCCTGCGCTTCGTCGCCAGCCGCACCGAGGACTGGCTCGATACGCCGGCGGCCGCGCTGGTGACACGGAAAGATCCGATGGACTTCGTTCGCCGCTGGCGTTTCTACCAGAAGGAAGGCAACGCGCTGTTCGCATGAAACAAGTCGAAATTTTCACCGACGGCGCCTGCAAGGGCAATCCCGGTCCCGGTGGCTGGGGCGCGCTGCTGCGCATGGGGCAGCATGAAAAGGAATTGTCGGGCAGCGACCCCGATACGACCAACAACCGCATGGAGCTGACCGCGGCGATTCGCGGGCTGGGCGCACTGATCGAACCGTGCCGGGTCGACCTCTATACCGACAGCAAATACGTGATCGACGGGATCACCAAGTGGGTCCACGGCTGGAAGACGCGCGGCTGGATCAATGCCAGCAAGAAACCGGTGCGCAATGCGGAATTGTGGCACGAATTGATCGATGCCAGCTCGCGGCACGAGATCGAGTGGCACTGGGTCAAGGGCCATTCGGGCCATGCGGAGAACGAGCGGGTCGACAAGCTGGCCAGCGATGCGGCCGAAGCCCTGATGTAATCAGCGCAGGCGCCCCGGCGCGTAGAGCGCGGCATCGAGGTTTTCGGTCATCGTGTCGCGCGGCGTTCCCAGCAGCAATTGCCCCGCCAGCCGCGCGGCGGCGGGCGAGGTCTGGATGCCGAACCCGCCCTGCCCCGCAAACCACGCGAAGCCTTCGCATTCGGGATCGTAGCCATAGACCGGCAGCCGGTCAGGCGCGAAACTGCGCAGGCCGGCCCAGCGCCGCTCGACCGCCTCGATGCGCCAGTCGACTACCTGTTCGAGCCGGGCGATCGCCTCGGCCACGGCCAGTTCCTCGGGCGCAGCATCGCAGGGTTCGCTCGGCTCCTCGTCATGCGGGCTGAGCCACAGCCGGCCCGCTTCCGGCTTGAAATAGAAGCGCCCCGAAATATCGAGCGTCAGGGGCAGATCGGGCGGCGGCGGTTCGGCCAGCCGAAGCTGCACCACCGTGCGCCGCAACGGCGCGATGCCGAGGGGTCGTGCCTCGCAAATCTGTGCGACCCGGTCGGCCCAGGCCCCGGCGGCATCGACCACCGTCGCCACCCGGAAGTCCCCCGCTCCGGTTGCGAGCGACCATGCCCCGCCGCGCCGCTCCGCCCGCTCGAGCGGCGCGCGGCAGACGAGCTGCGCGCCGGCCTTCCTCGCCCGGCCAAGGTAATGCTGGTGCAGCCCCGCCACGTCGATATCGGCGCAGGCCGGTTCCCAGATCGCGCCGGTCCATTCCGGGCGCAGGCCGGGCAGCTTCCCGGCCGCGCCTTCGCGATCCAGCCGCGCGATTGTCGCACCGACCGCGGCGAAGCGGTCGAGGAATTGCGCGAGTTTCGCTGCATCCTCCGCCCGCCCGATATACAGCGCGCCGCGCCGGGTAAGGAAGCCATGATCGCGCAGATATGGCCCCGATGCCAGCGTCAGCGGAACCAGATCGGGTCCGCCATAGCATTCCTCCCAGAACGCCGCCGACCGGCCGGTCGCGTGATAACCGGGGGCGTCCTCCGCCTCTAACAGCACGACCTTCGCCCCGCCTTCGCCAAGTTCGGCGGCGATGCTGGCCCCGGCGATCCCGGCCCCGATAACGGCGAAATCCAAGATCATGCTGGCGCTGGTGCGGCCGTCTCGAGGAAGCGGGCGATCCCTTCCATCGCGCGGCGGCGGACGGGGCCGACCTCGCGCAGGATCTCGTGCCGTGCTTCCGCGCCGAATTCCAGCACCTCGCCCTGCGGCAGGCGGCGCGCGGCGCGCAGCACGGCCGCGTGGCGCACCAGCTTGTCGCAACGGGTCGAAACCATCAATACGGGCGTCGTCACGCCCTCCAACGCGCCGGGCGCCTCGATCAGTCTGGTGGAGGCATAGGCCCGCTCGACCCACCGCCAGCTTGCCGGGCCCATCTGGACTTGCGGCCGTTTGGTACGCCACCACAATTCGTCCGCATAGCGATCGGCATCGTGAGTCAGCAGGGCCTGCCGCCCGGCGACGTCCTCGCCCGGCTTCTCGCTGCCCTTCCACGCCTGCCGCCGGGGATCGCCCATCTTGGTCATCATGCTGGCGATCGCCTGCAGCATCGCGAGCGGCAGCGGCGGCCCCGCCATGCGGAGCATCGGCGCGTCCAGCACCGCCGCATCCGGATCGACCGCACGCTCGATCAGCGCGCGCAGCACCAGATGCCCGCCCATCGAATGCGCGATGATCACATGCGGACCCGGCGTGTCCGCCTTCCACTGCGCCCACAGCACCGCGAGATCCCCGACCCATTGGCCGAAATCCTCGACATGGCCCGTATGGGGATGCCCGCCGAGCCGGCCCGAATCGCCCTGGCCGCGCCAGTCCGCAGCCGTCACCCGCCAGCCGGCGCGATGCCATTCCTCCAGCGTCTCGAGGTATTTTTCGTAGAAGTCGCCCCGGCCGGGAAGGAACAGGATCGAGCCACGCCGCTGCCCTGCCGCACCCGGCCAGTCGATCCGGCGGATGGCATGCCCATCGGCCGCCCGCCAACGGCTTTCCTCGGCCGCCTGGGGGATCGCCCGCCGGTCGATCGCGGCCGATCCGGCGGCCGGCTCAACGGAATGCGGATAGATGGGAGCCTCCTGAAGCTTCGTGCCGCGCGGCGGGCATTTCCGATTTGGTAAGCATATTTGTCTAGCGGGATGGCCGACCGGACCTTGCGGGGATGCCATGACCCAAGACATTTTCACCTACGTTCTCCTCGCCGCCTTGGCAATCGCGCTCCTCGTCGCGGCGGCCACCGATCTCAAGAGCCGGACCATCGGCAACCGGCTCAACCTCGCGATCGCCGCGGGCGCCCCGCTGTTCTGGTGGGCGAGCGCGATGTCGCTATGGCCGGGCGTCGCGTTCCAGATCGGGGTGGCGGCGGTGACCTTCGCGGTCTGTTGCCTGTTCTTCGCGCTGCGCCAGATGGGCGGCGGGGACGTCAAGCTGTTGACCGCGCTCGCCCTGTGGATGCCGCCCGGCAATTTCCTCAGCCTCGTGGTGATCACCGCGATGCTCGGCTGGGTGCTGACGCTCGTCATGGGCACCTGTGCGGTTGCCCGATCCGGGGCGCCCGGCACGAGAGGCGCGCGCGACGCCGGCCTGCTGATCGCCTTCACGCTGGTCGCGGCGAACTTCGCCAGCGCGACCCTTGGCGGACCGCGCATCACTTTGCCTTCTAGCTGGGCCGGTGCGCTGGGCAGCGGCAGTGGGGCGATGCTCGTTGTCGGGCTGATCCCGGTCGCGATCCTTGCCGGGGTCACGCTCGCCTCCATTTGCATCATCCGGCGCCACGAACAGCAGGTTCGCGTGCCTTATGGCGTGGCGATCTCGGTCGCCGGGCTGTCGATGATTGCCGCCACCACGCTCACCACCATCGGCAACAGCCCGTTCGTCGGGTGAGAACCCAATTTTAACCACTCCCACCGTAGAAGACCGAAACCATAGCAGCCCGCATTCGGATCTCGCGGGCCTTTAAAGGGGGCTTGAATAGCCATGGACAGGAAGAAGCTGGTTCTGCTGGTAGGTGCCGCGATCGTCGCGATCGGAACGGCTCTGCTCGCCCGGAGCATGTTCGCAGGGGCAGCCGCTCCGCAGGCCGCCGCCGCACAGGTCGAGCCGCAGGGGCCCAAGGTCCTCGTCGCCCAGCGCGCCCTGCCCGTAGGCACGATCATCACCGCCGATGCCATCGGTTATCAGCGGTGGCCGGCGCAATTGGTCAAGGATGCCTACTTCCTCGACGGCGAAGCGGATATCAGCAAGCTGATCGGCACGGTGGTCCGCCATCCGGTAACCGCCGGCGAACCGGTGACGCAAGGCTCTCTCGTCAGCCCGGGCGACCGCGGCTTCCTCGCCGCCGCCCTCACCCCCGGCATGCGGGCCATCACCATCCCCGTGGATGCGAAAAGCGGCGTCGCCGGCTTCGTCTTCCCCGGCGACCGGGTGGACATGGTCCTGACCCAGACCGTGGAAGGCGACGGCGGCAGCAGTCTCAAGGCCTCGGAAACGATCATCCGCAATCTGCGCGTCCTGGCGACCGACCAGTCGACGAAGCAGGAAACCATCGACGGCGTGACCCAGGTCAAGGAATTCAGCACCGTCACGCTCGAGGCGACGCTGACGATCGTCGAAAAGATCACCGTCGCCCAGACCATCGGCACGCTCAGCCTGACGCTGCGCGCCATCTCCGACAGCCACAGCGAGCTGGAACGCGCGATCGCTTCGGGTTCGGTGAACATTCCCGACAATGCCAGCCCGCAGGAAGAGGAACGCCTGCTGCGCGAAGCCATGGCCCGTCCCGACGACAGCCGCGGCAGCTTCGTCACCGGCGGCGACGTCTCGCGCTTCCAGCGCAGCTCGATGCCGCCAGTCGGCGCGGTCCAGGCGGCTGTTTCGGCCCCGGCACCGATCATGGCCCCGTCGGCACCCGCCGCGCCGCGCGGCTATTCCGCACCGGTCGCCAGCGGCCCGAGCGTCCGGGTGACGCGCGGCAAGGATACCGAAAACGTCGCAGTCAGCGCGCGCTGATCGTCCGAAACACAGGAAGCCATCCAAGGGGCAATTCCATGAACCGTCGCTTTCACTCCAAACTGCTGCTCGCCAGCCTGGCCCTCGCGCCGCTGACCAGCATCGCGACCGCGCCCGCCACGGCCCAGTCGGTCATCAACCCGAGCCAGGAGATCGTGCTTTCGATCGGCCGCGGCGAACTCGTCAACGTACCCGGCACGATGGCCGACATCTTCATCGCCAACGACACCATCGCCGACGTGCAGGTAAAGTCGCAGCGCCAGCTCTACCTGTTCGGCAAGGCCGGCGGCGAGACGACGGTCTATGCCAGCAACGCCCGCGGTGACATCGTGTGGTCGGCCACCGTCCGCGTCGGCTCGAACATCGGCAGCATCGACCAGATGCTGACCCTGGCGATGCCCGAGGCGAAGATCAACGTCGCCACGATGGGGGCCAACACCGTCCTCCTGACCGGCACGGTCGCCGCGCCGGAAGACGCCGCCGAGGCGCAGGCGCTGGTCGCCGCCTTCGTGGGCGAGGAAACCAACGTCATCAGCCGCCTCAGGATGGCGACGCCGCTGCAGGTCAACCTGCAGGTCCGCATCGCCGAGGTGAGCCGCAGCGTGGTGCGGGCGATCGGGGTCAATCTGACATCCATCGACAGCTCCAGTGGCTTCCAGTTCGGTGTCGGCCAGGGCCGCCCGGGTTTCATCGAGGGCGGTCGCTTGCCAGCGCTTGGCGTGGGCAACACCCCGACGGGCCTTGCTCCAGATCCGCAGGACCCCACCAAACTCGTCGAGGCGGTAGGCTCAGCGATAACTGCCGCGCCGATCGGGTCCACCCTTGGTGCGATGGGCCGCTTCCTCGGACTTGACGTCAGCGCAGCGCTCGATCTTGCCGAAACCGAAGGTCTGGTAACCACGCTCGCCCAACCGAACCTCACCGCCCTGTCGGGCGAGACGGCCACGTTCCTTGCCGGCGGCGAATTTCCGATCCCGCTCAGCCAGGGTCTCGGCACGACCACGATCGAGTACAAGAATTACGGCATCAGCCTCGCCTATTCGCCGACGGTCCTGTCGAACGGGCGCATCTCGATCCGCGTCCGTCCCGAAGTTTCCGAACTTTCAAGCCAGGGCGCCATCACGCTCAACGGGTTTCAGGTCCCCGCGCTGACCACTCGGCGCGCCGAAACCACGGTGGAACTGGGTTCGGGCCAGAGCTTCATGATCGCGGGCCTGCTGTCGAACAATGCGCAGAACCAGATCGAGAAGGCGCCGGGCCTCGGCGACATCCCGATCCTCGGCAACCTGTTCCGCTCGACCACCTGGCGGCGCGGGGAAACCGAACTCGTCATCGTGGTCACCCCGTATCTGGTGAAGCCGGTGAACGACCGCGACATCAGGCTGCCGACCGATGGCTATCTCAAGCCGACCGAAGGCTATCGCATCCTCGGCCACAAGGACGCCGACGGAGTGAGCGGCGGCGAACGTCCGGGCCCGACGGTCGTGGGAGAAGCGGCCCCGGCGCCGGCGATCTCGCAATCGGCGACGCCGGCCGGTCCGCAAACCGCTCAGGCCGCACGAGCGGGCGATGCGCGGCGCAACGAGAAGACCGCGGCCGCCAAGCCCGGCTTCAGCTTCGAATAAGGGGACGGAACAATGCGCACCAACATGAATCGCAAGCTGGCAGGTCCGCTTGCCGCGACATTCGCCCTCGCGCTCGGCGCCTGCGGCTCGACGAACATGGAGAACCGCTCGCTCTACAGTGTGAAGCAGCCGGTGATCGAACGGGCGAACTACACGATCGACGTCGCCACCTCCGCCGACGGTTTGCCGCTCGCCGAACAGCAGCGGCTCGCCGGATGGTTCGAGGGGATGGACCTTCGCTATGGCGACCGCCTCTCGATCGAAAGCGCGGTCGATAATCCGGGCGTCGACGAAGACGTTGCCGCCCTTGCCGGACGTTACGGCATCCTGATGAGCAACGGCGCCCCGGTGACCGAAGGGTTCGTCGAGCCGGGCCAGGCCCGCATCGTCCTCACCCGGTCGACGGCTTCGGTTCCGAACTGCCCCGACTGGTCGCACACGCAGGAACGCAATCCCATGAACGCGACCAATCCAAATTACGGCTGCGCGACCAACGGCAATCTCGCCGCGATGGTCGCCAATCCCGAGGACCTCGTCGAAGGCCAGAAGGGCACCGGCGAGACCATCGTCACCACCTCGACCAAGGCCATCCGCGCCTATCGCGAGCAGGCGCCCACCGGCGCCGCCGGCCTGCCCGAAGTCAGCAGCCAAGAAGGAGGCAACTAAGCCATGAGTGCGTCTCTCAAAACCAGCCTGCCCGGCAATCGCGATCCGTTCGCGGCCTATATCTGCGACGAAACCGCGCTGGACGTCTTGCGCCCGGTCGTGATCGAACTCGGCTGGCAGCCGGAAAAGTGCAACAAGGGCGGTCTGCGCAACGCAGTCCAGTCGCTTTCGGTTTCGGCCAGCCCGAACATCCTCATGGTCGACCTGTCGGAAAGCGGCGATCCGCTGAACGATATCAACGCGCTGGCCGAGGTCTGCGAGCCCGGCACCGTCGTCATCGCGATCGGCCAGGTCAACGATGTCCGCCTGTATCGCGACCTGCTCGCCAGCGGCATTCACGATTACCTGCTGAAGCCGCTCACCTCGTCGGTCCTGCGCGATTCGCTCAATCAGGCGCAGACCGTGTTCATGGCGCCGCGCGGGGGCGAGACCGAACAGCAGCGCCCGCATGTCTCCACCGCAGTGGTCGGGATGCGCGGGGGCGTGGGCGCCTCCACCCTGGCGACGTCGCTCGCCTGGATGTTCAGTGCCGACCGCAAGATGCCGACTGCCCTGCTCGATCTCGACGTGCATTTCGGGACGGCGGCCCTGACCCTCGACCTCGAGCCAGGTCGCGGCCTGATCGATGCCATCGACAACCCCAGCCGGATCGACGGCCTGTTCATCGAGCGCGCAATGATCCGCGCGAACGAGAACCTCGCCATCCTCTCGGCCGAAGCGCCGATGAACTCGCCCCTGATGACCGACGGGGCGGCCTTCATGCAATTGCAGGAGGAATTCCGCCACGCCTTCGACGTGACGATGATCGACATGCCGCGCAACATGCTGATCAACTTCCCGCATCTGGTAAGCGAGGTGAACGTCGTCGCGCTGGTGACGGAGATGACTCTTGCCTCGGCGCGGGACACGATCCGGGTGCTGTCGTGGTTGAAGACCAATGCCGCACATGCCGTTCCGATCGTGGTGGC
Source organism: uncultured Erythrobacter sp. (assembly GCA_947501005.1). Classification (GTDB taxonomy): domain Bacteria; phylum Pseudomonadota; class Alphaproteobacteria; order Sphingomonadales; family Sphingomonadaceae; genus Qipengyuania. The sequence goes on from CANMTU010000001.1 coordinate 1,931,666, forward strand.
CAACAAGGTGCAGCCCGGTGCCGCCGAAATCAGCAAGGCGGATTTCGAAGCTTCGATCGAACGCGCGGTCGATATCTCGATCGTCCATGACCAGAAGGCGGGCACGAATGCGGCCAAGCTCGGCCAGACCTTCGGGGCTGCCAATTCGGGCAGCAAGGCGACCGCCGGGATCAAGCAGCTGGCCGACCGCATCCTCAACATCGGCAGCGACCAGAGCGATGAAGGCACGAGCGCCGAGACCGACAAGAAGTCGCTGCTGGGTTCGTTCGATCTCAAGTCGCTGATGGCTAAAAAACCCAGGAAGCCGGCGCCCGCGCCGGCCGAATAACACGCGATCGGCGGCGGGCATGGGGGTGCCTGCCGCCGAACCCCAAACGGGACGTCAGGGAGTTTCACGATGCCGATAATCCAGATGGTGATGTTTGCCGCGGGTCTGCTCGTACTCGGCATGATCGGATACGCCCTGATGGGCGGGGGCAGCGGCAACAAGGCGAGCCAGCGCCGCCTGCAGCAACTGCGCTACCGCCATTCGGAAAGCACCGATGCCAAGGTCGAATCGCAGCTGAGGAAGGCCATCGCCGCGCGCAAGCCCAAGGCGCACCGGACGGCGGGTTCCAATTCCAAGATCGAGGCGCTGGCCATGCGGCTCGACCGCTCGGGCAAGAACTGGACGATCGCGCAATATGCCTACACCTCCCTCGGCATCGCGCTGGTGGTGACCCTGCTCCTGTTCCTCAAGACCGGGTCGTTGCCGCTCTCGCTTGCCATCGGCCTGTTCTTCGGCGCCGGCATTCCGCATTTCATGGTCGGCCGCGCGATCAAGAAGCGCACCAATAATTTCAACGTCAAATTCCCCGACGCGATCGACCTGCTGGTCCGCGGCCTGCGCTCCGGCCTGCCGGTGGCGGAGACGCTGGGCGTCGTCGCGCAGGAAGTGCCCGGCCCTGTCGGCCTTGAATTCAAGGGCATCGTCGAGCGGATCAAGATCGGCCGCACGATGGAGGATTCGCTTCAGGTGACCGGCGACCGGCTCGGCATCGCGGAATTCAACTTCTTCTGCATCACGCTCGCCATCCAGCGCGAGACCGGCGGCAACCTCGCCGAAACGCTGTCAAACCTGTCGGACGTCCTGCGCAAGCGCGCTCAGATGAAGCTTAAGATCAGGGCGATGAGTTCGGAATCGAAGGCCTCTGCCTACATCGTGGGTTCGCTGCCCTTCATCGTCTTCGGAATGATCTGGTGGATCAATCCCAAATATATCGGCGCATTCTTCGAGAACGAGCTGCTGATGGTCATCGGCATGGGCGGGTTCATCTGGATGGGTATCGGCGCCTTCATCATGGCCAAGATGGTCAGCTTCGAAATCTGATCGGCGAGGAAGGAACAGTCCCATGAATACCGCAACCGGTCCTACGCTGCTCGGCATCGACGTCATTCTGGCAGGATCGATCCTCGCCGGGATCGCCGCCCTGGCGGTGTTCGTCGCAATCTATTCGGCGGTCACGATCCGGGATCCGATGGCCAAGCGCGTCAAGGCCCTCGAGGGGCGGCGCGAAGAACTCAAGCTGGGCCTCGTTACGTCGAACGCCAAGAAGCGCCAGAGCCTCGTGCGCAAGAACGACACGGCCGACCGGGTCCGCGATACGCTCGGCAGCATGAAGGTGCTGCAGCAAAGCCAGGTCGAGGTGATGCAGCAGAAGCTCGCCTGGGCAGGGTATCGCAACAAGGAAATCGCGATCATCCTGCTCGGCGTGCGGATGGTCGCGCCGATCGTGCTGGGGCTGCTGGCCTTCATCCTCCTCTACGTGGTCGAGATCTATCCCGACTGGCAGATGAAGCGCGTCATGGCCTTGGGCGCGGTGATGTTCCTGGGCTACAAGGGCCCGGAAATCGCTCTCAAGAACAAGGCGACCAAGCGTACCGACGCGATCCGCAAGGGCCTGCCCGATGCGCTCGACCTGCTGGTCATCTGTGCCGAGGCCGGCCTGACCGTCGACGCCGCGTTCAACCGGGTGGCGAAGGAACTGGGCCGCGCATATCCCGAACTGGGCGACGAGTTCGCGCTCACCGCCATCGAGCTCTCGTTCCTCAACGAGCGCAAGAAGGCGTTCGACAACCTCGCCTACCGCGTCAATCTCGAGGCGGTGAAAGGCGTGGTCACCACCATGGTGCAGACCGAACGCTACGGTACGCCGCTGGCATCGGCCCTCCGCATGCTGTCGGCCGAGTTCCGCAACGAGCGCATGATGCGTGCCGAAGAAAAGGCCGCTCGCCTGCCCGCGATCATGACCGTGCCGCTGATCCTGTTCATCCTCCCGGTGCTGTTCATCGTCATCCTCGGCCCGGCGGCCTGCTCGATCTCCGACGCGTTCAGCGGCGGGGGGCCGGGCGGCGGCTGACGCTTTCGACCCCCGCAAAACCCCGGGAACCAGAAAGCCTGGCGCGACCTAACCGTCCGCCAGGCTTTCCGCGTCGAACTCGCCGGCATTGTCGCGCACCCGGGCGAGCATGTCGCGCATCGCGGCCCGCTCAGCGTCGCTGAGGACCGAGAACAGCTCCGCCTCGATCTTCAGCGCGAGCGGCATGATCCCGGCATGGACCGCCCGCCCCTCCGCCGTCAGGTCGAGCAGGTGCGAGCGGCCGTCCTGCTCGTTCGGGCTGCGGGCGATGAGGCCGCGCTTCTCCAGCGCGCTGCACGCCCGGTTGACCGGCACCTTGTCCATCAGCGTCGCCTGTGACAGCGCCCGTTGCGACAGCGCGCCGCTATCGCCCAGTACCGCCATCACCCGCCATTCCGACGTCTTGAGCGCGAACCGCTTCCTGTACTGCTCCGCGATCCGGGTGGAGACCGCGTTGGACGCGATCGACAATTGATATGGCAGGAAATCGGCGAGGCGTTCGAAGGGCTTGGGCGTAGACATGGCGCCGACCTTACCCGCCGCCGTGCCCCGCGCAAGGCCGTTACGTTTGCAACGACCTACTTATAGGCGGGCTCGTCCCACCAGGGGTAGAAGTCGGGCATGTCGGCGCTCACCGTATCGGGGAAGGCGGGCGGGCGTTTTTCGAGGAAGCTGCGCACGCCCTCCTTGCTGTCCTCGCTGCGGCCCAGCCGGTAGATCGAGCGGCTGTCGATCCGGTGGGCCATCATCGGATGGTCGGTGGCCGAAAGGCGCCACAGCATCGCCCGCGTCATCGCGACCGACACGGCGGAGGTGTTGTCGGCGATTTCGCGCGCCAGCTCACGCGCCGCGTCCATCAGCTCCCCTTGCGGATGGAGCGAGCCCACCAGCCCCCGGTCGAGCGCTTCTTGCGCGCCGAAGATGCGCCCGGTCATGCACCATTCGAGCGCGGTCTGCATGCCGACCAGGCGAGGCAGGAACCAGCTCGAACACGCCTCGGGCGTGATCCCGCGCCGGGCGAAGACGAAGCCGAAACGCGCATTCTCGCTCGCCAGCCGGATGTCGAACGGTAATTGCATGGTCGCCCCCACACCGACCGCGACGCCATTGCACGCCCCGATCAGGGGCTTGCGCGAATTGAACAGGCGCAGCACCAATTGCCCGCCACCGTCGCGCACCCGTCTGTCGGACAGGTCCTGCACCGGATCGGCTTTGGCAAAGACGTTGCCGCTCTCCCCTTCCGGGGTCAGATCCGCACCGGCGCAGAACGCGCGCTCGCCCTGCCCGGTCACGATCACTGCCCGCACGCCGTCATCCGCATCGGTCGTGTCGATCGCGTCGACGATCTCGGCCATCATGGTCAGGGTGAAGGCGTTCATCTTCTCCGGCCGGTTCAGCGTGAGCGTGGCGATACCGTCCGCGATGTCGAGCGTGATCTGGGTGTAGGGCATGAATTGGGTTTCTCTCCTGTCGGTCCGACTGGATGGAACACATGGAACACGGCTCAGGCAAGAACAACGGCGAGGACGCGCGCGATTTTTCGTGCAATGCGAAGACGATCTGCCGGGATGCGGATTTTTCATCGCCGCTCACGGTAATCAGGCGGGCCCGTGTAGGACAGCGACCCCCTCGATCGATAACGACGCTCGCGGCGCCCGGGCCGCGAGCTTTCCTATTCCTCGTCTTCCCCCGGCACATCGGTCGGGGTGTGCAGCCCTTCACGCACATACAGCCGCTTGACCAGGACGTAGAGCACGACCGTCAGCGGGGCGGCCAGCACGATGCCGACCATGCCGAACAACCCGCCGAACGCCAGCAGCGAGAACAGGAGGATCACGGCTGGCAGGTCGACCGCATATTGCTGCACCAACGGTTGCAGCACGTTGCCCTCGACCTGCTGCACCACGACATAAAGCCCCAGCGTCCACAACCCGAGAGTCGGATCGATCGCGAGCGCGATCAGGATCGCCGGAACTGCGGCGATGATCGGACCGACGAGCGGAATGAATTCGAGCACACCTGCCAGCAGCCCCAGCGCCAGGGCAGACGGAACCCCGATCAGGTACAACCCCAGTCCGGTCAGTATGCCGATCACCGTCATGGAGATCAGTTGCCCCTTCAGCCACAGACGCAGCGCGTTACCGCTGTCGTTCATCGCTTCTCCGAGCAGACCGCGACGTTCCTCCGGCACGAGTTTCAACGTCCCGGACCGGTAGAGCCGGGGTTGCATCGCGAGGTAGATGCCGCCCGCCAATACGACCAGAGCATCGGCGAGGCCGCTGCCGACGGTCATCACGGCGCTGCCGACATTCGACACGATCCCGCTGCCGCTCGGGGCGACTTCCTGGGTCATGCCGCGCAGTCGTTCGGCGACGTCGATGCCGCCAATGGTCAGGTCGAACGATTGCCAGAGGGTGGGAAGAGTCTCGACAAGCCCGCTGAACTGTGCCGTCATCTGCGCGCCGAACATCCAGCCGACCAAGGCGAAACCGCCGATGACGAGCAGCACTGCAATACCTACCGCTGCGGATTCCGGCACTTTCGTCCAGCGATGGATCGGTTCGGCCAGCGCGCGAAAGATAACCGCCACCAGAACCGCGCCGAACAACAGCAGCAGGATCGCCCGCAACTCCCATGCCAGCAGCAACAGGGCAACCAATGCCAGAACGATCAGCGTTCGGCGAATGAAGAGTTTCTCGGTCATGGCTGTCCCGGGGCGATCTGTCATCGATGGTCATCCTTCCGCGGTTGGCCGAATACTCGAACGTGCGACGCACCGGCGCCTGCAATGTGCGGCCGGCCAGGGCGATACAGCGCAGAACACTATCCGAGCGTTATCGCAACATACGGCTGGCTTTGGAGCATGTTCCGCCTCGTGGGTCAGGGCGATCAGGCGGATGTCTGATGATAAATTTGCCGGCAGGAAAGCGGCATTCCAGGCGACCGTCCGGTGCCATGCCGTCGTCGCGCGTAGTCGGGAGCCGCCGCGATATGCTTCGCGGCTTGGATCATCCCGCTCCCGTCTCTAGAGCGGTGCGCATGAGAAAAAGCCTTCCCTTGCCCGCACTTGCCCTGTTCCTGATCGCTTGCCTCGTCGGCGCCGCGCCCTCTGCGGCGGCGCCGGTGGCGGTGGTGGCCATGCCGCCCTACACGATCGAAGGCAGCGACGACAGCTGGCGCGGCCCGGCGGTGGACCTGTTTCGCGCCGCCGCCGACGAGGCGGGTTACGAATATCGCCTGGTACCGGCCGGCGACCTGCCCGCAGGCGCCGCGCCGCAGGTGACCCTCCCGGTGTTTGCCGGGCAGGCCGCCGCCGCGCAGGACAGGCGCAGCCTGCCCTTCCATGTCGACGCGGTCGGCCTCGTCGGCGGATCGGAGACGGGCGGCACGGCCGGCTTCCTCCAGCGGCTGCGCGGGCTGCTCAATGTCGGCTTTCTCAAGGTGGTCGGAATCATCTGCGGGCTGCTGCTGGTCGCGGGCACGATCTTCTGGCTGGTCGAACGCTCGGGCAATGACGATCTCGGGTCGGACGGCAGCCGGCTGCGCGGCATCGGCGACGGTTTCTGGTGGGCGGGCGTGACCGCGACGACGATCGGTTACGGCGACCTCGTTCCCCGCACCCCGCCGGGGCGCGTCGTGGCGATGGTGTGGATGCTGTTCTCGATGGCGCTCACCTCGATCCTGACCGCATACATCGTATCGCTGACCGGTGCGCGGAACAGTCCCGCAACGACCTCCTTGAGCGACGCCATCGCGGACCAGCGGGTCGGCTACATCGCGGAGGGGCCGATCGGGCCGGACCTGTTGCGCGGGGCCGGCACCACGGCGCGGTTCGTCAGCCTTCCGGCGGCCCTCTCCGCCCTCGATGCCGGCCGGATCGACCTGGTCGCCCACCCCTATCAGGCGGCGAAGGCGGCGGCGGGGGATCGCAAGGTCCAGGCGACGTCAGGCGCCGCGGCGATGCCGGTGATCGAGACCGCGGGGGCCGAAGAGCTGCGCGCCGCGCTCGATACGATCATTCTCTCGCCCGAATGGCAGCAGAGGATGGAAAGCGAATTCGGTAGGAACTGAGCGGGCGCTGCCTTGCGCAGCGCCCGCCCTGCAGATCAGCGCGGGGCCATGCGGATCGCGCCGTCGAGGCGCACGTCCTCGCCGTTGAAATAGCCGGTCTCGATCATGCACATGGCAAGTTGCGCATATTCCTCCGGATTGCCGAGGCGCTTGGGGAACGGGACGCTTTCGGCCAGCGCATCCTTCACCTGCGGCGGGGCGGCGTTCATCAACGGGGTGTTGAAGATGCCCGGCAGGATGGTGTTCACGCGGATGCCCTCGCGCATCAGGTCGCGCGCGATCGGCAGCGTCATGCCGACCACCCCGCCCTTCGACGCGGAATAGGCCGCCTGGCCCATCTGCCCGTCTTCCGCCGCCACGCTGGCGGTGTTGACGATGGCGCCGCGATCGTTGTCGTCGCTCAGCGGGTCAAGCGTCATCATGCCGGCTGCCGACTTGGCGATGCAGCGGAAGGTGCCGATGAGGTTCACCTGGATGACGAATTCGAACGCCTGCAGCGGGTAATGCTTGATCTCGCCGGTCTGCTTGTCACGGGATGCGGTCTTGATGGCGTTGCCGATGCCGGCGCAGTTCACGAGGATACGTTCCTGTCCATGCGCCTCGCGCGCCTTGGCGAAGCCTGCGTCGACCTCTTCCTCGCTGGTCACGTTGACCTTGCAGAACACGCCGCCGATCTCGCCGGCGAGCGCGTTGCCCTTTTCCTCGTTCATGTCGAAGATGGCGACCTTCGCCCCCTTCGCGGCGAGCGCGCGCGCGGTGGCGGCGCCAAGGCCGGATGCCCCGCCGGTTACGATGGCGGGGGTCTTGCTGCTGACTTCCATGAAATATCCTCTCGAATTGTCGGTAATCAAAGGGCCTCGATGATGGTGACGTTGGCGACGCCGCCGCCCTCGCACATCGTCTGCAGCCCGTATCTCTTGCCCCGCGCCTTCAGCGCATCAACCAGCGTCGCCATGAGCTTGGTCCCACTGGCGCCGAGCGGATGGCCGAGCGCGATGGCCCCGCCATTCACGTTGAGCTTTTCCGGGTCCGCGCCGGTATGCTTCAACCAGGCGAGCGGCACCGGCGCGAACGCCTCGTTGACCTCGTAAAGATCGATGTCGCCGATCGTCATGCCGGCGCGTTCCAGCGCGCGGTCGGTCGCGAAGAGCGGTTCTTCCAGCATGATCACCGGATCGCCCGCCGTGACGGTAAGATTGTGGATGCGCGCAAGCGGGGTCAGGCCATGCTCCTTCAGCGCGCGCTCGCTCACCACCAGCACCGCGCTCGACCCGTCGCAGATCTGGCTGCTCGACGCGGCGGTGATGCGGCCTTCCGGGCTCAGCAGCTTGACCGACTGGATCCCCTCGAGCGTGGCGTCGAAGCGGATACCCTCGTCAACGGTGTGCATCTGCTCGCCCTCGGGCGTGTCCACCTCGACCGGCACGATCTCGTCCTCGAACGCGCCGTCCCTGGTGGCGCGTGCGGCCTTCTCGTGGCTGTGCAGGGCGAACCGGTCGAGATCGTCCTTCGAGAAACCGTGCTTCTGCGCGATCATCTCGGCGCCGGCGAATTGCGACCACTGGATGCCGGGATATTTCTCTTCGAGGCCGGGCGACTTGTAGTTCCCCAGCCCCTCTTTCATGTGGAACATCGCGGTCGAACCCATCGGCACCCGGCTCATGCTCTCGACGCCGCTGGCGATGACCACGTCCTGCGTCCCGCTCATGATCGCCTGCGCGGCGAACTGGATCGCCTGCTGCGACGATCCGCACTGCCGGTCGATCGTGACGGCAGGAACGCCCTCGCCCAGCCGCTTCGCCGCGAGCACCGCGTTGCGCCCGACCTGCATCGCCTGCTCGCCGCCCTGGCTGACGCAGCCCATTACCACATCGTCGACCGCCTTCGCATCGAGCCCGCTACGCGCCATCACCGCATCGAGCGACCGCGCCGCCAGATCGACCGGGTGCACTCCCGAAAGCCGCCCGCCCCGCTTGCCCCCGGCAGTCCGAACGGCTTCGACGATATAGGCTTCGGGCATCGGGCGCTCCTGACAAGGTTTCTTTTGAGGACCGGTTACGAAGCCGGCTTGCAGAGTCAAGGAAAGAACGCCGCGTGCCGAACCCTGCGCGGCAGCCGGGCTCTTGCCTTGCCGGCCCCGTCTTCTCTATGCCGGTTGGCGAGATGGACGAACCCAGGCAATTGTTCGCGTTGAACCCCGACCTCGATCGGGCGGCGCTTGCCCGCGCGTTCGCCGTCGACCACCGGATCCAGATACGCAACGTGCTGACCGAAGACACGGCCCGCGAAATGCGCAAGGTGCTGGCCGCGCACACGCCGTGGGGCATGGCGGCGCAGGCCGATGGCAGCGGGATCGACGGGCCGCAGAAGCTGTCGGCAGGCGAACTGGCAAGCGAACGGGGCCGAGCGCGGGCGCAGCAGATGGTCCAGGCGACGCATCGGGCCGCCGGGCGCGGGGCCTACAGCTTCCGCTATGCCCATTACTCGCTCGTCGAGGCGGCCCGGCAGCAGGACGGCAATCCGCACCAGATCATTCTGGAACATCTCAACACGCCGGACTTTCTCGACCTGGTGCGCGCGGTGACCGGCATCCCCGAACTGATGCGCGCGGATGGGCAGGCGACCCTGTTCGGGCCGCAGCATTATCTCGGCCGCCATATCGACAGCCATCTCGCCGAAGGCTGGCGGATCGCCTACGTCCTCAACTTCGCGCCCGACGATTGGCATCCCGACTGGGGCGGTTACCTGACCTTCCTGGACGAGGACGGCGATATCGTTGCCGGTTATCGCCCCCGGTTCAATGCGCTCAACATGTTTCTGGTGCCGCGCCCGCATGCGGTTACCTACGTCTCGCCCTTCGCACCGTCGGAGCGGTTCGCGGTGACGGGGTGGCTGCGGGATCGATGACCGAAACGGCCAGTCCGGGGGAGCGGGACTGGGCCGCCCGCATCGTCGAGGCAGAGCACACGCAGGGCGCGGCCGCCGCCATGCCATTGGCCGAGCAGGCCATAGCCGCCTTTCCGAACTCGGCCGAGCTGTGGAACCTGGCGGGCAATGTGCGGCTGCACGCCGGCGATGCGGACGGGGCGGCGGCATGGTTCGCGCAGGCGATGGCGCGCGAACCGCGCCGGCTGGATTTCGCGCTCAACACGGCGATCGCCTGGTCGAGTGCGCGGCGCTACGATGCCGCACTCGGCGTTCTGGACCCGTTCGAGGAACAGGGCCGCCGGTCGGCGGTCTATTGCTCTACCCGCGCGACCGCAGAGCGAGGCGCGGGCCGGATCCACGCCGCTGCCACGTGGTACGACCGGGCGCTGACGCTCGAACCCGCGCGCAAGAAAGCGCTGCACGGCCGTGCTCGAACGGCGCTGGAAGCAGGGGAAGCCGATGCCGTTGGTCGGTTCGACAGGGCGCTGGCCGTCGATCCGGGCAATGCCGAATTGTGGCTCGGAAAAGCGCAGGCGCTGGATGCGGCCGGGGACCGGGACGGCGCTTTGGCCATTGCCGAGCAGCTTGCAGACAAGGTGCCGACCCTGATCGACAATTTGCGGTTCTGCGCCCAGCTGCGCCGGGACATGGGGCGCGCGGACTACGCCGAATGCTTCGCTGCGGCGGCCCGGGCGGCCCCCGCCGATCCGACCATTCCCGGAGCGCATGTCGCCTGGCTCGCCGGGCTGGACCGGTACGCGGAGGCGGCGGAGGTCGCGGCGGCGGCGCGCGCCCGCTTCGATGATGAACATTTCGCGCTGCTCGAAGCGATCAACCGCGATGCGGCGGGCCAGCACGGACCGGCTGGCGAAATCCTGGCAACGCTATCGCTGGCCCGCGGTGACCTGCTGGTCCACGCGGCGCGCCACGCGCTGAGGAGCGGCGAACCGGACCGGGCGATCGGGTATCTCGACAGGCTGCTCGAGAGCGATCCGTGGGACCAGCAGGCATGGTCCCTGCGCATGGTTCTGTGGCGGCTGTGCGACGATCCACGCCTGCCGTGGCTGCTGGGCGACGGGCGGCTGGTGCGATCCGTCGAACTCGCGCGGTTCGGGGCGCTGGCGCCTTCCCTCGCCCCCCTGCTCGACCGGTTGCATGACACGTCGCCCTTTCCGCTTGGCCAGTCGCTGCGCGGAGGTACGCAGACGCGCGGAAACCTGTTCGACCGCCGCGAGAGTGCGCTCGCCGCTCTTGCAGATGCGATACGGGATACGCTCGAAACCTATCGCGCGGGCTTGCCGCCGGCCGATCCCACGCACCCGTTCCTGCGCTATCGCGATCTGCCCTGGCGCATAGGGGGGTCGTGGTCCGTCCGCCTGCAGGGCGGTGGTGATCACCATGCCAGCCACGTCCATCCGCAGGGCGTCCTGTCGTCCGCTCTCTACCTGCGCGTTCCTGCCTTTGCGGGCGCGGCGGGAACGAGGCCAGGCTGGCTGGAGATCGGCAGGCCGCCGGCAAATCTCAACGTCGACCTCGAACCGGTTTCGATGATCGAGCCGGTCGAGGGGGCGGTGGCGCTGTTTCCCAGCTATCTGTTTCATGGGACACGGCCGTTCCGCGATGGAGACCGGCTGACGGTCGCTTTCGATGTTGTCGTGAAGGATGCGGGTGATTGACTGGGTTAGTGGGCAGGGAATGTCGCCAGTGTTGGACGTTTTGTGATGATGTCCCGGCGGGGTGTGGAAAGCAGAGTCAGGTTTGCGGACGGGCAGCGTCGGTGTGAGGGGAATGCTTTAACTGACCAAACTTCGATAAACCCGCTCGAATCTATCGCGCCTGCGACATCTTGCGTATTGCAATCCCCGAACATCGATCCGCTGCGGCCATGCTTTTGAAAGCCGGCAAATCCGGGAAGATTCTGGTTGAGTGTTCGCGGCATCGCGAAAGAGTTGGCACGACAGTGAAGAAGATAGCATGTTGCCTTCGAAAGGGCCCGCATCGATAGAGAAGAAACCTCTGTCATGTTGCAAACGACAGAAGGTTCAAGCCCTTCCTCCGTTGAACTTTTAATACGATACTCATCCGTATTGTAGACGAGCAAGTAGAAACTACCCCTATTCAAAGTTACTTTTCGAGTAATTAACACTTGCTATCGTTTGGAAGAATTCATCCAATTGCCGATCTATCAGCTTGAAAACATCGTTTCACCCGCTGGTTCAGTTTTGGCGACTCTTTAAAGAATTTATCTTGAATCAGCATACAAAGCTAAAGGTACTTTCCAAGAGCACCAGGCTCCTTAGAAGAACCTCGAACACCGCACGTTAAACGGCTTGTTTCAACCGCTCGAGATTGGTCCTTCGGTAGGCTGCACGATGAAGGCTGATCGTCACTAAGAAATGGGTTCGAAACAGGCGTGTTTTGGCCAACTAACGCTGGGCACAGGACATCTAAAACCCACCTGAAACAGATACGACATCCGTCATCATCGAGACCGAGAGTCCGCCGCTCGTTGAGCCCAATCTGGACAAGCACCGCCTGTGACATTCCTTCTCGAATCCATCCGCATCCCTAAGGCCTGCTAAGCTCGACATCGCATACACAGCGCGCCATCCGTCTTCGTTCCACACCCTGGTCACAATCCGCAACCTAGCCGGCTGACCTTTGCGGTCCTCGGCAACCGCATTTCAACCAAACAAAAAAAAGGGCGGCGAGCCGTAGCCCGCCGCCCAATTTAACGGTTCGCCAGTCGGATCAGAACTTGAAGTTCGCCGACACGAAGAAGTCCCGTCCAAGTACGTCATACGTGCTGGGATAGGTGTTCGCCTGCTCCTGGTTGTCGCCAAGAAGCGTTCCGTCATTCTCGCTGGATACCACACCGTCGATGAAAGTCGGCGTCTGCGGCAATTCGTCGAACAGGTTGTTCACACCGAACGTGAACGTCGTCGTTTCGCTTGCGAGATACGAGAAGGTCAGATCGATCAGATCGTAAGCGGGGATCCGCTCCGAACCGTTGAGGCGAACATCCGTCGGATTGCCGTCATCGTCGACAACGAACCCGCCATAATCGACCGTATCGTCATCGTCGTTGACGCCCGAAAGGTGACGCCAGCGGATCGATGTGGTCAGCGGGCCATCGATAAACGATGCACGCGTGGTCCACTTGAACGAAGGCGTGGGTTCGCCGCAGACGGCACCGAACTGGCCGGCACAATCCAGGAGATCCGCACCCGGGAACTCAACAACAGAGCTCTCTTCGGTCCAGGTCCCGAGGAACGAGAGGTTGAAATCCGTCTCATTCGTATCGGTCAGGAACGAGAACGGCACCGTCGTGCTGTAAGTCGCCTGAAGATCGATACCCGACACGTTGAAGGTTGCGATATTCTGCCCACCCAGAGCCGGCGGATTGACAGTGTCGATCTCGCCAGCTGCGTTGCGAACACCACCCGTGAACGGCGCACAGATCGGATCGTTCAGATCCTGAACCTGGAGATAGCAAAGATCCAGGGTACGAGCCAAGGTGATCGTGGTGATCGCATCTTCGATCTCGATGTTGAAGTAGTCGGCCGTCAGCGTGAAGCCACGGAAGAAGCTCGGCTGAAGGACAATACCAGCCGTCCAGCTCGTCGAGGTTTCTTCTTGCAGATTGGCATTACCGCCGAAAGTCGCCGGGATCTGTACGTCAGGCTGAATAAGCTGACCGCCGCCAACCGCACCGGCCGGAACCCCCGTCTGTTCGCACAGCGCGACGATCGTCGGATCCGAAGCATTCGCGTTCACAGCGCAAGGATCGGTAGCGCCGGGGAAACCGAGCGCCTGACCACCGAACAATTCGCCAACGTTAGGAGCGCGAATTGCACGCTGATACTGACCACGAAGCGTCACGTCGGGGATCGGCGCGAATTCCACACCGCCCGCATACGTCCACACGCCGCCAACAGCGTCGAGCGAATAGTCGGAATAACGACCCGCACCGGTGAATTCGAGACGCGCGGAGCCGAATTCGATCGGGACGTTGAGCTCGGCGAAGAGCTCCTTCACATTGTAGCTACCCTCGGTTGCCTGGCCCGCGTTGAAGCCGATGACATCACCCGACGACAGTGCCGTATCGGGAATGAATTCCGACTGCACCTTGCGATATTCGCCGCCGAAAGCGAAGGCGATCGGATCGGCCGTGCCGAGTGCGAAATCGCCGAACGTACCGGAAATCGCGGCGTTCGCGACCTGCTGCGAAGATGTATCGCCGTTTTGTGCCAGGATCGAAATCTGATCAACCTGCGCCGGCGTAAGCGTGCCGGGGCCGAAGATGTTGATCGGATCGTTCGTACCGTCGAGGCCAGCCTGGAACTGCGAGCGCGAAATGTTGCCCGCCTGGACGTTGGCGTTCCGGGTACGGGAATACATGTAGTATGCGTCGTAGCTCAGGTAGTCGTTGATCGGACCCCGCAAGCCACCCAAAACCCGAAACGCGTTGCGTTCGTCGAGGCTGTTACGCGAGCCGGTTTCCAGAGTACGGCGATTGATATTGGCCCGGACTACGCCCGGATCATCAACTATCGGAGTGAATTGCACACCCGGAGTCTCAGGATCCTGATCCGCCATCGCAGCGTTGAACGCTGCAACGCGTGCTGTTTCCTGGGCATCGATCTGCTGCAGATTCGACAGAGCTCCTGCGCTGAGGAACTGGCCAACAGTTTCGAGATCGAGATTGAACGGACCCGTTACCGGCGTCGCAGCAAGTTCCGTCGCCACGCGGTTATTAACGTAGGCGACTTCGGTATAAGCCGCGTGTCCCTCGCTAAATTCATAGTCGGCGTAACCGCCGAGCAGATAGCGTTCCTGCGGCAGCTGCAGATAGTTGACCGGTGCATAGTTATAGGAACCACCACCAGCGCGGATCGCGCCAGGCGTCTCGAAGAACACTGCGTTGGTCGGCTGATTGAACAGGCCGACACCATTATCGGTCGGTTCGACTGCGGGGGTATTGGGATTGTCCCGGCGGAAACGCGGACCAAGCCCGCTGGCACCACCAACATAGGTGATCGTGCCGTTCGGCGTGGTCGAGGAACCGAACTGCTGCTGAGGCGCGTTGAAGGTCTCACCACCGAGAGCGAAGTTGGAAAAGCCCCGGTCGCCCTGGAAGATCGAGCTGCGGTTATAGTATTCGGCGAAAACCGTTGCGCTGCCGCGGCCGTCCGCAAAGGACGTACCAAGAGCACCGTGAACTTCGTAGCGCGCGCCGTCGCCGCGTTCGGTGATCGAGTACTGACCGCCAAATTCGGCACCTTCGACGTTCCGCAGACGGAAGTTGACGACGCCAGCAAGAGCGTCGGAACCGTACACCGCCGATGCACCGCCGGTTACGACGTCGACCGAATCGAGCAGGAAAGATGGGATCGTGTTAAGATCGACGACCTGTGCCGTATCATACGACAACCAACGACGGCCGTTGACCAGCACCAGGGTGCGATTGGAGCCAAGACCGCGCAGGTTCAGCGTCGCCGTTCCGTTGCCGGGATTGTTCGAGAACGACGTCGTGCCCGGAACGACTTGCGGCAGGGTGTTGATCACGTTTTCGACGTTGACGGTGCCCGAAAGTTCGAACTCCTCGTCCTGAACGACGGCGACCGGAGCAGCCGTTTCGATGTTGCGGCGCGCGATGCGCGAACCGGTAACGATGATCGCGTCACCGACTACGGCTTCTTCGTCAGCGGCGGCGGGCTCTGTCGCCGGCTCGTTAACGCGTTGATCGACCTGCGCGAAAACCGGGCTGGCGAACATCGCGCCAGCGATGACCGTGCTCGTCAGCAGAGCGGTCCTGGTGAAACGATAAGACATTCTTATCCCCTTAAAGACGGAAGCCGTGTGGCATCCTTACATCAATACGGTTCAGGCATTGCCCGAATTTCCGTCGCCTAATGCAGGATCGCATAACAGAGCAATCGAAACCATGACGCCGCATAACCACGACGGATGAGGTGTGACATTCCGGAGACATTTCATTTCGGCCGGCGGCGCTGCTAAAGGGGGTGACCATTCACTAGGAATAAAGCGACCGATGATCACCGCGCCGAACAAGGCCTTGCACCGCATGGCTATGTCCATCCTTGTGCCGATCTCCTGTGCGGCGGGCTTTCCTGCGCAGGCGCAGGAGGCGCAGGACATTCCGTTGCAGGCCCTGCGGTCATGCCAAGCGATCACATCGGGGGCCGAGCGGCTCACGTGCTTCGATCGGGCTGCGGCGGACCTGTTGCAGGCGACCGAAGCGGGCGAGCTTCGTGTGGTCGATCGGGAAGAGATCCGGGAGACGCGGCGCGGACTGTTCGGCTTCTCCTTGCCCAAACTGGGACTGTTCGCGAATGAGGAAAAGGATGGCCTCGATCAGTCGCTGACCTCGACCATCACCGAGGTTCGCCGGGTCGGTCGGGAAGGATATCTGGTGACCATCGCCGAGGGCAGCCGCTGGCGGGTGAACGACGCGCCCGCCCGTTTTCGCCCCGAGGCAGGGGACGCGATCGAACTGGAGAAAGCCGCGCTCGGCTCGTTCTGGTTGCGCGTGAACGGGGCGACGGGGGTCAAGGGCAGCCGGGTCGAATAACGGCCAAGCTTTTCCATCGGCTCGCGATCGGAGTTTATAGCCCCCCGGGACCGCAATCGTTTTTCAGGAAGCTTTCGATACCGGTGTAAAGCTTCGTCTGATGGTCGTACATCAGCGTATTGTAGAAATGGTCGGCGCCTTCGAGCAGCATATACTGCGCGTCGGTTTTTCCCGCCTTTTCCATTGCCGCCTTGTAATCGTCGAAGTGATAGCGCTGCACCCGGCGATCGACGTCGCCATGAATCATCAACAGCGGAATATTCGCCTCGGCGACTTGCTTGACCGGATTCACGCCGATGGTGCCGCGCCGCTTCGACCATTCGTCCAACGTCTTGGGACCCGTGAGATTGCGGGTTTCGCGATACCAGCGTTCGGGATTGGCGACGGCCGCTCCCGCGATGGCGCACTGATAGATATTCGGTTCGCGCAAGGATGCGACGAGCGCCGCGTATCCCCCGTAGGACCAACCGAACATCGCCATCCGTTCCGGATCGACGAGGCCCTGCTTAGCCAGATACAGCGCGCCATCGTCCTTGTCGTCCTGCATGGCCCCGCCATGCTCGCCGAACGCGGAATCGAAGAATTCCTGCCCGTAGCCCACAGTCATCCGGTATTCGGGCTGTAGAACCATATAGCCACGGCTGGCGAGGAACTGTGCCCATTCGTCGAACCCGACGACTTCGGCGACATGCGGACCGCCATGCGGCATCACGACCAGGGGAAACGGCCCCTGCCCCTTGGGCCTGGTCACATAGCCATGAATCGTCTTACCGTCGCGCGAGGGATAGCTGATATATTCGACATCGGCGAGCTGCTCGGGCCTCAGCAGCGGGTTGCGGCTGCCCAGCTTCTGCATCCGGCTGTCCTTGACAAGCCAGTAGGACCCAGGATCATGCGGACCGCTGTTGTAGACGACCATGGTATTGCCATCGCGCGATCGGCTGGTGACCGAGACCTGGTGCGAATTGGGAATCTGCTGCTCCAGCGCCTCGTACAGCGCCTTTTCATCCTGATCGAACCAGTGCCGCTCCCACTTTGCGCCGGGGTAGACGGCGGCGACGAGCTTGTCGCTTCCGGGGAGCGAACTTTTCTGCACTCGCATGACGTCGACATCGGGATTGGAATACAGCTTCTTGCCGAACTCACCCGTCTCGAAATTAAATTCGAACAGCGCAGCCTTGTCCTCGCCGCGATTGTCGATGATGTAGCCGATATTGGGGTTGTTCGGATCGAACCCGACGAGCCCCATGAACCCGCTCAACTGGCGGTAGAGGTTCGACGCGTCATTCTGGTCGAAAACCTCGAACTCGGACCAGGACGTATCCTGCGGTTTGCGATAGTGATAACTGACTTCGTTCGCTGCCGCGTCGTATGACGACGTGAACCGCGGGTTGCCCTGATTGTCGAACTGCGCCGTTGGGTATTTATCGCTTCCGCGAAGAACCAGGGAGCGCTGCCCCGTCGCCAGATTGTAGCGGTAGTAGGAGCGGGGCCGGTAAAGGCTGAAAGGATCGACGCCGGTAGCGTCGGCGACCACGTTGCCTTGCTGTACGAGCACTTCGTCCGGATCGTCCGGCAAGAGGTTGACGATGCTGAAATTGCCATCCGTCTCCTTGAACTTGCCGCTTTTGGTATCGTATGAGAAACTCTTATAGCTGCGGCTGTCTTCCTCCGGACGGGTCACGCGGTTGCGGATCTGTTGCCATGCGGTGCCGTAGATGAAGCGGTCGTTCACCCAGTTTGCCGAAATGATCTCCATGGGATCGGCGTTGAGGCGCGTCGGCTTTTTCGACAGATCGTTCGTGTCGTAGATTTCCAGAAGATAATCGCCGGTCTTGCTGACCGTCTTGAGGACGAGAATTTTTTCGCCGTTCGGTGAAACCTGCACCTGCGTTACGACATCGCGAAGCGCGAACACTTCGATCGGGATGGTCGGATCGGTCTGCGCTTGCGCCAGGACCGGGGTCGCGGTTGCCGCTGAGATCAACGGTGCGACGGCGGCGGCAAGCAACGCGGCTTTCGTAAATTTAGTCATCTCGGCTCCTTCGGTATTCCTAGGTTCCTGCAAACAAAATGAGCGGCCCTGCGCATATGGCAAGGCCGCTCATCAATTCGCCAATTGGCTATGGTTCAAATCAGAAGTCGAACCGCACCGAAGCGAAGAACTCACGGCCATCGTAGTCATAGCCATTGCCGATCGCGGTGTTGGCGATGGCGAGGACTTCGCTGCTATCCACTAGGGGCGGAGCCGTATTGAAGATGTTGTCGACACCCGCGATAATCGTCATGCGATCGTCGCGATAGCGCAGCGAGACAGTATGCAGGAACTGCTCGTCGGCGAAGCCTACGTCGCGGCAAAAACGCCCGTCACCTTCGACAATCCCGTCAACCTGACCCCTGTTGGCGCCAGCGGTGAAACGCGAACCCGAACCGAGACACGTGTCGCTGAATGTTGCCCCGGTGGGTTGCCCGTCGGGACCGTAGCCGAACGCATCGGAGAACGGATCGATTCCTTCTTCATCCTGTTCGACGGGGCCAGTGTAACGCGTCGCCCAGGTCAGGCGGAACTTGTCGATGTCCGCGGTGAACTGGCCGCTGCCCGTCCATTTCGGGAAACCGAATTCGCCGGTGGCATCATCGAACACACGGTCGCCCTGCGTCGAGATGAACAGCGAACTGCGCTCGACAAGGTGATTGGCACGCACGTTCAGACCAAGATCGATCAGTGTCCCGAAAAGGTTGATTTCCTTGCCGAGGAACGAGTTGAAGTCGATCCCGCGAACGCTTTCCTGATCCTGGTTGATAAAGGTCGGCTGCACGTCGGATATCAGACCGCGGCTGCTAGGCGTAGCACCGTAGGACAGGAGATCGCAGAAAGTGCTGCGCTGACCATCGTCGCGGGTAAAGCAGTCATTGATAATGAACTGCGAACCCAGTTCGACGATCGCACCCTTTACCTTGATATCGAAATACGAAGCACCGAGCGAAACATCGAAACCGTCGCCGAAAGTTTCCTCGAAGGCGAAACCAGCCGTGATCGAACGCGAGGTTTCAGGATCGATGTCCAGGCTGCCTGCCGTTTCGATTTCAATGCTGTTGGTTTGCAGCGCATTGGAACCGTTGGTGCCGACCGTCGTGGGATCACGACCTTCACGAATACAGGCGTCGATGACGTTCTGTTCCCGCGTATCGAGACCCGGCTGATAGCCGCCGTTCAGCGGCTGATAAGCCACGGTGGGCACGGCACAGGGATCGGTAAGGGTCAGGAAGCCCGATTGCCCCAGCAGGAAGTTCTCGCGCAGATTGGGAGCGCGGAACGACGTGCCATAGCTCAGTTTGAACAACAGCGAGTCGATCGGACGCCAGCCGCCCTTCAACGAGTACGTGAAGTTGGTGCCATAGATCTCGTCGTCAGTGACACGACCCGAAAGATTGACGTTCAGTTCGCGAACGAGCGTCTCGTTCGCCATCAGCGGCACGTCGACCTCCGCGAACGCCTCCTTGGTCACCTTGCTGCCGACCGCCCCGCGATCGCGGAAGAAACCGAACAGCAGACCATTCGACGCGACCTCATTCGGCTGGGAGTCGATGCGATCCTTGCGGAATTCGACACCGAGCACCGCGCCCACAGGACCGGCAGGCAGGGTGAAGATATCGCCAGTGATGAACGCGTTGCCGATGATCTGTTCGTAGGTCGTATCGAAGGTACGAACGCCAAACACGTAGTCCCGCTCGGCCTGGGTGGCGAAGTCGCCAATCGCACCGGTCAACACGCTCGGTGCGAACAGGTTCACAGGGACACAGCCTTGCACGAGATCAGGCAATGCGAGGTCCGGATTTGCCAGACCGGCAGCATTGCAGGCACCGATGTTCTGCGGATCACCGGGAAACAGATCGAGATCGGAATCGTAATCGTCAGCGATGCCGTCGCCCGGGTTATCGGCGATACCATCGCCGTTCGCATCGGTGTCGGAATCGGCAATGCCGTCGCCATTGAAATCCGCCGTGGGATCAACGCCGAGTGCGAAGGCCAGCTTGTCGCCGCGGATACCGCGCCGGACCGACGTACCTTCCGACCGCGAATAGACGCCCGAAACCTCGAAGGTCCAGCTGGGCGAAATGAACGGTAGATCGCCGCGAACGCCGACTACGCCGCGATACAGTTCCTGCACCACGTCGGTGTTGTTACGATCGCCGCGGATCGCGACAATCGGGCTGACCGGCAGGCTGAAGCCAAAGTTTCCGCGTGGGTTGGAGACGCCGGGCGGGCTATAGACCGGGAAATCGTTGATGGCGTTGTCGATCTGCCGGCAGTCGACGCCGTTGGGGTTGATCCGGTTGCCTTGGGCATCGGTCTCGATGTTGCAAGGATTGAACTGATTGTCGGCCGGAACATACGGAAACAGCTGCGCGACGCCGGTATTGTCGGCATAAACTTCCGCACGACTGTAGTTCGCTTCAAAGAACGGCGTGATGTTGGCGCCGCCGCCGAGTGTATATTCACCGTAAGCCATTACGTTGAACAGCTTCTGTTCGCTCAGGAAGACCTGATCGGTATTCGCGCCATTGGTGTTCACGTCCTGGAAGTCGACGTCGCGAATGCCATCACCATCGGAATCGAGCTCCTCGCCGAACGCATTGGTCGAATCGGCGAAGGGAAAGTTCGGATAGCCGGGGAAGTTGCCCACCCCATCTGGTTGGAAATAGATCGAGCCCGAGAAGTTGTAGGGATTGAAAATCCGGCCCGAAATGCCAGAAACCTTGCATTCGCTTTCGGAAACCGAGACGGTCCCGTCCGAATTGCGCTGAACCAGCGCGTTGTCCCGCACACCCAGCGTGTAGATGTTGCCGTCCTGGTCGATTTCGTAGTTTCTGTCGCACCCGTTGAAGAAGTCGCGGTCGCGCAGACGCACCGTATCGCGGTAATCGTATTCGGCGCCGATTCCGATGAAACCGCGATCGAGGTTCACGCCGTAGGCCGCGCTCACCGTGTAGTCGTCGCCCCCGCCCTCTGGGTTGATTTCACCCCGGGCATAGAGCTCGAGACCGTCGAAATCTTTGCGCAGGATGACGTTGCCGACACCTGCGACGGCGTCCGACCCGTAAACCGAGGACGCACCATCGAGGAGCAGGTCGTAACGATCGATCAGCGAGCCGGGCAGGAGGTTGATCGAGGGGTTGACCGGGGCGCCTTCCACGCCCGCAGGCGCAAGGCGGCGTCCGTTCAGGAGCAACAGGGTGCGGTTCGCGCCGAGGCCGCGGAGGTTCAGGGTCTGCGAGCCCGGGCCATTATCCAGCACGAAGCCCTGGAAGGTCGCGTCGATCTGCTGGCCGGAAGCCGATTCTGAGCGCTGAAGGATCTGCGAAGGGTCGAACAGGCCCGCTTCGTTCGAAGCCTCGGCCGTCAGCACCTGGAGCGGCGAAATGGAGCTGTACGTGTCGCGCTTGATGCGCGAGCCGGTCACGACGATGGCACCGGGGGTATCCTGGCCCGTCGCGCCGGTATCGGTGACGTCCACGACATCGTCGGTGTTGCCGTCGTTGCTGGAGACGCCGTCGGGCGTGCTGTCCTGGACGACGCACTCGCCTTCGACGTCATCATAACCTTCGGGACAATCCGCATCCTGCGCGAAAGCCTGGCCACCCATTGCGAGGGCCAGAACCGACGCGGAAATGGACAGCCCCTTAACCGTGTTCATTCGAATTCTACGCATTTTTTGCTCCAGTCGCGACAACCAGACTGCGCCTTCCACCAGACCTCGGACCGGGCGCCTCCTATTGCACCCGACCCGATTGAAATGACCTGGTAAAAGCCCCCAGTCCCAACCCGTTCCTTCTGCGTTAAGGTTTGATGACTGTCAAAGTGCGTATTCGCTTTTCCGCATGGTGTTGCGGATTTCCCACGGAAACGCAGCCTCGGGCACCACTTAGTTCAGCGCATTGTAACAATGAACCAAATACGGCGGCAAAAGATGCGTCTTGTTTCGCAACCGATCTTGGTGCGCACACGCTATTTTTGGTGGACCAGATCGCCCACATTCCCGGTCAGCGGATGATTCTCACCCCACCTGCATCTCCAGCGCCCCGTCACCCTCCTCGACATGCACCGTCGCGCCATCGGGCACCTCGCCCTGCAGCAGACGCTCGGCCAGCGGATCCTGTACGTAGCGCTGCACGGCGCGCTTGAGCGGCCGTGCGCCGTAGACTGGATCGTAGCCCACCCGGCCAAGCCATTTCTTCGCCGCCTCGGTCAGGTCGAGCGTGATCTTGCGGTCGCGCAGCAGCTTCTGCACCCGGGCGACCTGGATATCGACGATCGGCGCCATATGCTCCTGCGCCAGGCGGTGGAAGAGGATGATCTCGTCCAGCCGGTTGAGGAATTCGGGGCGGAAATGGCTTCGCACCACGTCCATCACCTGCGGTTCCACATCCGACACGTCCTGCCCGTCCTCCATGTTGGCGAGGTGCTGGCTGCCGAGGTTGGAGGTGAGGATGATCAGCGTGTTCGAGAAGTCGACCACCCTGCCCTGCCCGTCGGTCAGCCGCCCGTCGTCGAGCACTTGCAGCAGCACGTTGAACACGTCGCTATGCGCTTTCTCGACCTCGTCGAACAGCACGACCTGATAGGGCCGCCGCCGCACCGCCTCCGTCAGCACGCCACCTTCCTCGTAGCCGACATAACCCGGAGGCGCGCCGATCAGCCGGGCGACCGCGTGCTTCTCCATGAACTCGCTCATATCGATGCGGACCAGCGCCTGATCGTCGTCGAACAGGAACGCGGCAAGCGCCTTGGTCAGTTCGGTCTTGCCGACGCCGGTGGGCCCGAGAAACAGGAACGAGCCGAGCGGCCGGTTCGGGTCTTGCAGGCCCGCCCTTGCGCGGCGCACCGCCTTGCTGACCGCCTCGATCGCCTGCGCCTGACCGATGACCCGCCTGCCGAGAATGTTCTCCATGTCGAGCAGCTTCTCGCGCTCGCCCTCCATCATGCGGTCGACCGGAATGCCGGTCCAGCGCGAGACGACGCCGGCGATGTCGTCCTCGGTCACCTCTTCCTTCAGAAGTGCGTTTTCGGTCTGCCCGCTTGCCTCATCGAGCTGCTTTTCGAGTTGCGGGATGCGGCCGTATTGCAGCTCGCCCGCCCGGGCGAGGTCGCCTTTGCGCTGCGCCTGCTCCATTTCGATGCGCGCCTGGTCGAGCTCTTCCTTGACCCGCGCTTCGGCATGGATCTTGTCGCGCTCGTTCTGCCAGCGGGTGGTGAGTTCGCTGGATTGCTGCTCGAGCTCGCTCAACTCCTTGCGCAGATTGTCGAGCCGGTCGCGCGAGGCGCGGTCGCTTTCCTTCTGCAGGGCCTGCTCCTCGATCCGCAGCTGGATGATCCGGCGATCGAGCGCCTCAATTTCTTCGGGCTTCGACTCCACCTCCATGCGGATACGCGAGGCCGCTTCGTCCATCAGGTCGATCGCCTTGTCGGGCAGGAAGCGGTTCTGGATGTAGCGGTTGGACAATTGCGCCGCCGCCACGATCGCGCCGTCGGTGATGCGCACGCCGTGGTGCAACTCGTACTTGTCCTTGATGCCGCGCAGGATGCTGATCGTATCCTCGACTGTCGGCTCGTCGATATAGACGGGCTGGAACCGCCGCTGGAGCGCGGGGTCCTTCTCGACATATTTCTGGTATTCGTCCAGCGTGGTCGCGCCGATGCAATGCAGCTCGCCGCGGCTGAGCGCGGGCTTCAGCAGGTTGCCGGCATCCATGCTGCCTTCCGACGCGCCTGCGCCGATCAGCGTGTGCATCTCGTCGATAAACAGGACGATCTGGCCCTCCGCGCCCTTCACCTCGTCGAGCACGGCCTTCAGCCGCTCCTCGAACTCGCCGCGATATTTCGCCCCGGCGATCAGCGCCCCCATGTCGAGCGCCATCAGCGTGCGGCCCTTCAGGCTGTCGGGCACGTCGCCATTGGCGATGCGCAGGGCAAGGCCTTCGGCGATGGCGGTCTTGCCCGTGCCGGGTTCGCCGATGAGGGCGGGATTGTTCTTGGTGCGGCGGGCGAGGATCTGCACGGTGCGGCGGATTTCCTCGTCGCGGCCGATCACGGGATCGAGCTTGCCGGCGCGGGCCGCTTCGGTCAGGTCGCGGGCATATTTCTTCATTGCGTCGTAGCTCTGTTCGGCGCCCGCGCTGTCGGCGGTGCGACCGCCGGTCACGTCCTGGATCGCGGTTTCGAGCGCATTAGCATCGACCTGCGCGGATTTGAGCGCGCGGCCCGCCGCATCGTCCGCCATCGCAAGCGCCTGCAACAGGCGCTGGACGGGCACGAAGCTGTCCCCCGCTTTCTCGGCGATCTGTTCGGCGCGGTCGAGCGCGCGGACCGCATCGTTGTCGAGCCCCGGCGTCGCCTGCGCCCCGCCACCGGAGACGGCCGGAATCTTGCCCAGCGCGGTGTCGATTTCGGTGATGGCGACGCCGGGATTGCCGCCGGCGCGCTGGATCAGCTGGGCCGCCATGCCCTCATTGTCTTCCAGCAGTGCCTTGAGCAGGTGCGCGGGCGCGATCCGCTGGTGGTTCATGCGGATGGCGACGGTCTGCGCGCTCTGAAGGAAACCTTTCGCGCGGTCGGTGAACTTCTCGATATTCATGGTGTCGATTGCCCCATCAAAACTGTTGCATCCGATATGGTGTTGCATATTCGCAACACAAGGCCGCCCGGCACGGGAAGCGGTGTGTTAGCGGTATATAGAACTCGATTGCGGGCCTTTGCCAGAGGCGGCGTGGTTATTCGGCCGCTATGTGGTCCAGTCCGGGGACGAGCACGGTGCGCCCGCCGCCATATTCCTCGCGCACCACGATGATGCCCTGTCGCTCCAGATGGTCGAGCAGGCGGCGGATGCGCCCTGGCGAACTGGTGCCGTAGGCGCGGGCGATGGCGCCCTCGTCCACCTGCGTCTCGCCGGCATGGGCGGCCTTGGCGATGACGAGGAACGGGGCGAGGAGGTCTTCCTCCACGCTTCCGGCCAAACGCATGATCGCCGCCTGGGTCGTGTCCGGCAGTTCGGCCAGACCCGCACCGGCCACGGCGAAGCGGCGGTGGAAGGCGCGCATGTCGGGCATCGGGCCGATCAGCCGATCGCGCCGGCAGCGGGACAGGAAGGTCTGATATTGTGCGCTGGAGGACTGGAAGGCGACGCCCTCTTCCTGCGCGAGTTCGGAGATGATTTCGGCGATGCGCGCCGCGACGGCGTTGCCGTCTGCGCCGTTCGGTGCGGCGGCGACCTGCCGTTCTTCGGCCCGGTCGATGGCCTCGGCGACCTCTTCCATCCGGGGCGCAGGCGGGGGCGGCGGCGGAGCGGCCTCGCGCACATCCGCGGCAAGGTCACCGGTCAGCAGCGCTTCCATATCGGCGGGCGCGGTATCGGGCAGCGCCATCAGCCCTTCGGCGCGCGCCTTCAGGCCCGAGCGGACCGGCCCGATCTTTACCGCCACCGGCAGCCGGGTGATCGCCGGGCCGAGCGCGAGGAAATGGCCGCGTTCCAGTTCGCGGATGCGTTCCGCCTGCCGCCGCTCCATCCCCAGTAAATCCGCCGCGCGCACCATGTCGATATCGAGGAAGGTGCGCCCCATCAGGAAGTTCGACGCCTCGGCGGCGACGTTCTTGGCGAGCTTCGCCAGCCGCTGCGTCGCGACGATGCCGGCCAGCCCGCGCTTGCGCCCTCGGCACATGAGGTTGGTCATCGCGGACAAGGTCATGCGCCGCGTGTCTTCCGCCATTTCCCCGGCGGCGACGGGGGCGAACATCTGCGCCTCGTCCACCACCACGAGGGCGGGAAACCAGTGTTCACGCGGCGCGTCGAACAGGGCGGTGAGGAAGCCCGCGGCACAGCGGATCTGCTGTTCCACCTCCAACCCTTCGAGATCGAGGACGACACTGGCCCGGTGTTCACGGATGCGGCGGGCCAGGGCCTCGATCTCCGCCGGGGAGTAGGCGGCGCCGTCGATCACGATATGGCCGAACGCCTCCGACAGCGAGGCGAAGTCGCCTTCCGGGTCGATCACCACCTGCTGCACCAGCCGGGCGCTTTCCTCCAGCAACCGGCGCAACAGATGCGACTTGCCGCTGCCCGAATTGCCCTGGACGAGCAGGCGGGTCGCGAGAAGCTCCTCGATGTCGAACTCGACCGGCTTGCCGCCCGCATCGTGGCCAATGGTGATGGTGGCTGTCACGCCTGCCGCGCTAGCGAGGCGAATCCGGATCCGGAAAGGGGCGGCGGCGGCTTTTGCCCAACTGGCTTGCCCGCACCCCGCTTCGACCGAACCGGCGGACGCGCAGCCGTCATGCGCAGAGCCGATTATGGCGTTCGTCCTGCCGGGGTTGTGCGCGGACCGGGAACAGGCGATAACCGCCCGGTCCGGCGCATCGTCCGATCATTCGTCCGAATTGCGATGACGCCATGCCGGCAGGTCCGCACGCTGCCGGCAATCGGAATCAACGGGGAGTATCCGAATTATGCGTTTTCTGTTCGCCACCGCCAGCACGGCCGCCCTTGCCCTTTCGGCCTGCACCACGGCCCCTTCGGATACAACCGTCGCCTCCGCCTCTGCGCGCGAGACCCCGGCGCTCGCCACCGCGCCCGAACCCGCCAGCCTCGACGAGCTCGTGGCCGAAGTCGACCTGCCATACGAGAAGTTCACTCTCGACAATGGCCTCACCGTCGTCGTCCACGAGGATCGCAAGGCCCCGCTGGTCGGCGTTTCGGTGTGGTACGATGTCGGCTCGAAGCACGAGCCTGCCGGCAAGACCGGCTTTGCCCACCTGTTCGAGCATCTGATGTTCAACGGGACCGAGAATGCGCCGCAGGACTGGTTCGAATATATCGAGCAGATGGGCGGAACGGACGTGAACGGCACGACCAATCCCGACCGCACCAATTACTTCCAGACCGTTCCGACCGGCGCGCTCGACCGGGTGCTGATGCTCGAATCCGATCGCATGGGGCACCTGCTCGACGCGATCACCAAGACCAAGCTCGATAACCAGCGCGGCGTGGTCCAGAACGAGAAGCGCCAGGGCGACAACCAGCCCTTCGGCCTCCTGCGCTACGAGATCTTCGAGAACCTCTTTCCCAAGGGTCATCGCTACCACCACTCCACCATCGGCTCGATGGGCGACCTCGATGCCGCCTCGATGGAAGACGTGCAGAACTGGTTCAAGGATCACTACGGACCGAACAACGCCGTGCTGGTGCTGGCCGGCGATATCGACACCGCGACCGCGCGCCAGAAGGTGAGCAAGTGGTTCGGGGACATTCCGCGCGGACCCGAGGTGCAGCACCCCGAGATCACCGTGCCCACGCTGGATGCGGCCAAGACCAAGGTAACCACTGACAACGTTTCGACCACGCGCCTTTATCGGATGTGGACGGTGCCGGGCGAAAGCGCCGCGGAATCGGTCCCGCTCAACCTTGCCTCCTCGGTGCTGGGCGGCCTTGCCAGCTCGCGGCTGGACGAGGCGCTGGTGCGCAACGATCCCGTTGCGGTCGGCGTGTCCGCCTATAATTTCACGATGAACGACGCCGGCGTCTTCATGGTGCAGGCCGATGTCGCGCCGGGGCAGGACCCGGCGATGGTGGCGCAGAAGCTCGATGCCGAGATCGCCAGGTTCATTGCCGAAGGGCCGACCGCGGACGAGCTCGAGCGGGCCAAGATCAGCACCATGGCCGGCGTCATCCGCGGGCTGGAATCGGTCGGCGGGTTCGGCGGCAAGGCGCCGCAGCTTGCCGCGGGCGAATTGTACATGAACGATCCCGGCTTCGTCGAGAAGCAGCTGGCGCAGATGGCGGCGGCCACGCCCGAGCAGGTGCGCGGCCTGATGCAGACCTGGCTGACGCGCCCCGTGTTCAATCTCACGGTGGCGCCGGGCGAGCGGACAGAGGGCGGCGAGAACCGCGGCGGCGCCTTTGCCGGCGAACCGGACATCGCCACCATCGCGCAGGCCAATTACTGCCAGCCCGACCAGTGCGACATGATGGCCCTTGCCACCTTTGCGCAGGCCGACCGGGCGACCCTGCCCGAGCTTGCGCCGCTGACCGATCTCGACTTCCCCGAGATCGAACGCACCACCCTGTCGAACGGCATGGAAGTGTATTTCGCCCGGCGCGACGCCGTGCCGACAGTGGCGGTCACGGTCGAGTTCGATGCCGGCCGCGCCGCCGCCACGCGCGAGACGCTCGGCACGCAGCGGCTCATGCTGAGCACGATGACCGAGGGGACGGAGCGCCTGACGGCCAACGAATTCGCCATCGCGCAAGAACGGTTGGGCGCGAACCTGTCCAACGGCTTCAATGCGGACTGGACGACGTTCTCGCTCAACGGGCTCGCCCCGAACCTTGCACCCTCGCTCGAATTGCTGGCCGAATATATCCGCCAGCCGGGTTTCCGCGAAGGCGACATCGCCCGCAAGCGCACGCAATTGCTCAACGCGCTGACGGCGGAACTCAAGGATCCCAATTCGATCGCCGACCGGGCGCTGCGCAGCACGCTTTACGGGGACCATCCCTATGGCCTGCCCAGTTCGGGCCTCGGCTCCGCCGCGACGCTGGAGGGTCTGACCAAGGCGGACCTGCAAGGTTTCCACGACACGTGGTTGCGACCGGACACGGCGCGCATCTTCGTGGTTGGCGATACGAACCTCGCCGAGGTGAAGCGCCTGCTGGAGGCGAGCTTCGGTGACTGGCAGGCGCCCGCCACCCCCGCCCCGACCCGCAAATATAATGCCACCATCCCCGCCCCCAAGCAGCGCGTGGTACTGGTCAATCGCCCGAACTCGCCGCAGTCGATCATCTATGCAGGTCAGGTCCTGCCCCTGCGCGGGGCAACCGACGATCTGACCCTTCTCAACGCGTCCAATCAGGCATTGAGCGGCGGGTTTCTCGCGCGCATCAACATGAACCTGCGCGAGGACAAGGGCTGGTCCTATGGTGCGGGCGGCGGGGTCGGAACCTCGCTCGACCGGGTGTTCTATGGCGTGCGTGCCCCGGTGCAGGCCGATCGCACGGCGGATTCCATCAAGGAGATCCGCCGCGAGATCAACGACTTCACCGACAGTCGCGGCGTGCAGGACAACGAGTTGCAGCGGATCGTCAATTCCAACATGCGCGACCTGCCGGGCCGGTTCGAAACCGCGAACGACGTGCTGGGCGGCATGGAATACATCGTCCACTACAACCGGCCGGACGATTATTTCGAGACTCTGGCCAAGACCTATGAGGGCCTCACCGCGCCGCAGCTCGACGCGGTCGCCCGGCAGACCTTCAACGAGGGCGACCTCGTCTACGTGGTCGTCGGCGATGCCAGCGTCGTGCGCCCGCAGCTCGAAAGCCTCGGTCTCGAAGTCGAGGAACGAACGCTCGAGCAGTAAGCTTATTGACATAGATGTCAGCTAATCCGATTGGCGGATGTTCTTATCCGCCAATCGCAGTCACAGGAGATAATGCATGTCCGTAGCCGGAACCTACGAAACCGTCGTCAAGAGCCCGATGGGCGACCAGAAGGGCACCTTCACTGTCGTCCCGGGCGATGATGGCAAGACCTTCACCGGATCGATGGCCGGCGGCCTCGGCTCGATGGACGTGAAGGACGGCACGATCGACGGCGACACGCTGAGCTGGAAGATGGACATGACCTCGCCCATGCCGATGACGCTCGATTGCAAGGCCGACGTCAATGGCGACCAGCTGACCGGCACCGTCAATGCCGGCGCCTTCGGCGACATGCCGGTGACCGGCCAACGCAAGGGCTGAACCCCCGCGTTCCAATCACGGTCTTACCGTTTCGACAGGCTCGGCTCCTTCACGGGATCCGGGCCTGTCTTGCTTTTACGCCGATACGCCGCCCGCGAAACGACAGGCATCATGCAAGGCAAAATCTTCATCTTTTTGCTGTAGCTCCACCTGAACGAAGCTGGGGGGCTCGATGGGGATGGCACGCTTTCTTACCGTAACGATGGCGGCATCGGCCGCGCTGTGGTCCACCGCGTCCGTCGCGGTTGGCGACCCGGCGGCAACGGCCGATAAGGCGCCGGTTGCTGCCGCCGCCGCGCAGGTGGGCGGCGAGACCCGTACGGTCCTGCTGCCGATGTTCACGCCCGTGATGGTCGCGGTCGATCAGGAAATCTCGACCGAGACGCACAAGGTCGGCGACCGCTTCAACGTGACCGTCGTCGAGGATGTCGTGGTGGACGGCGTCCCGGTCATCGCGAAAGGGGCCCGTGGGTTCGGCGAAGTCACCTTCGCCACCGGCAACGGCGCGTTCGGCAAGGCCGGGATCATCGGACTGTCGCTGCGCTCGCTCGACGTCGAAGGCCGCGCCATCATCCTCGACGGGCGATACCGCGAGGAAGGCCGCGGGCAGGACGCTTCGGCCGCCGCCGTGATGTATGTGGCGGGGCCGCTATCGGCACTGGTTCGCGGGAAGGACAGCGCCATCGAAGCCGGCCGGGTCCTGAAGGCCAGGACCGGTGAGGACTTCACCTATTCCGTTCCGCCTGCGCCGCCGCGCCTCGTCCTGCCGGATGTGGAGGCGCTGGCCTCAGCCGATATCGAACCGGCCGCCGAGCCGGCGGCCGCTAGCACGGAACAGCCCGCGAGCGCGGCAACGACCGATCTTCATTGACCACCTGAATCCGGCCGCATCCGGGCCGCGATCCGAACATAAGGGATTTGATCCATGCGTATGATACTGCCTGCCATTGGCCTTGCTTTGTGTGCAACGAGCGCGTCCGCGCAGGACGGCGGATCGTTTGCCAGTGGCGCCCGCCTCGCCGCCGAACAGCAGGCGGAGACCTGCGAACTGCATGTCTTCCCCACGGTCGAAGGTCAGGCGACGACGACGGGCTGGCTTTCCGGTCTCGGCGTGCTTGGCGCGATCGCGGATCAGGCGAAGAACAAGGACCGCAATTTGAGCGAAACCGACTATCTGCGCGAAGCCCTCGGCCCGCGGTTCCAGATCGCCGCGCTCAAGACGATCGATCTGGTCGGCGAACTAGGCCTGCCCGAGGGCACGCAGATCATCTATGAAGAACCGATCGAGGATCGCGCCATCAGCACGAAGACGAAGACGCGGCTGACTGGTTCGAACGCCGATTGCTATGCCGAACTGCTGATCACGCAGAACTTCTATCGCAAGGCGGCGATGTATGGCCGTTCGCTGAATAACCGTTTCATCTTCAAGGATTTCCGCGGCGGCAAGACCGAAACGGACATGATCAAGGGACGCGGCGGCAACGGCCTCAAGCATTTCCCCCCCAAGACCACCGACGAGACCGATGCGGCAGAGGCCGATCTGCGGCAGGCATTCGCCGCCAATTTCACCGAATACGCCAAGCGGTTCGACTGAACCTGCCGCCAGGCGAAGCATCGAAAGGGGAGCCGGGCGGCTCCCCTTTTTGTTTGCCCCGTTTCGGTTTGCCCCGTTTCGGTTTGTCCCGTTTCGGTTGGCGTTGTCGCCCAGCTAGCCGTCGAGCTTCGCGCGCAGCACATCGTTGACCACGGCAGGATTGCCCTTGCCCTTCATGGCCTTCATCGTCTGGCCGACGAAGAAGCCGAACAGCTTGTCCTTCCCGCCGCGATATTCGGCGACCTTGTCGGCATTGCCTGCCAGGACCTCGTCCACGACCGCCTCGATCGCGCCGATGTCGGACTGCTGCTTCAAGCCTTCGGCCTCGGCGACCTCCTCGGCATCGCGGCCGGTCTTCAGGACGATCTCGTAGATCTCCTTCGCCTGTCCGCCGGAGATTTCCCCCTTGTCCTGCATGGCAAGAATGGCGGCCTGCGCCCCGGCGGTGGCGTTCGAGGGATCGGCTTCGTCGCCCAGCGCCTTCATCACGCCGGGCGCGACCGACAGGGCCCAGTTCGCCACCTGCGTCGCCACGTCCGCTTCGGCTTTCCCCATCTTCGCCGCCGCCGCGCCCAGCAGCGTCTCGAACCGCGCGAAGGTCTCGACCTCGGCGGTCAGCTCGCGCGCATTGTAGGGCGTGAGGCCGAGTTCGCGTTCGTAACGATCCCGCTTCGCGTCGGGCAATTCCGGCAGGGAGGCGCGGCAATCGGTCAGGAACGCCTCGTCCAGTTCGAGCGGCAGCAGATCCGGATCGGGGAAATAGCGATAGTCGTGCGCATCTTCCTTCGAACGCATGGTGCGCGTCGTCCCGGTGCCGGGATCGAACAGCCGGGTTTCCTGGTCCACCATGCCGCCGTTCTCGAGCACGTCGACCTGGCGGTTCGCCTCATATTCGATGACCTGCATCACGAAGCGCACGGAATTGACGTTCTTCGTCTCGGTCCGCGTGCCGAACGGCTCGCCCGGCTTGCGTACGCTGACATTGACGTCGGCGCGCATCGAGCCTTCTTCCATGTTGCCGTCGCAGCTGCCGACATAGCGCAGGATGCTGCGCAGCTTGCGGACATAGGCGCCCGCCTCGGCCGGGCTGCGCATGTCGGGTTTGGAGACGATCTCCATCAGCGCGACCCCGCTGCGGTTGAGGTCGACATAGGACATGGTGGGATGCTGGTCGTGCATCAACTTGCCGGCATCCTGCTCGATATGGATACGCTCGATCCCGATCACCTTGTCGTCAGCGATACCGGCCTTCTCGTCCGCCTCGATAAGCAATTGTCCTTCGCCGACGATCGGGTGGTAGAGCTGGCTGATCTGGTAGCCTTGCGGCAGGTCGGCATAGAAGTAGTTCTTGCGGTCGAACCGGCTCCAGCGGTTGATCTGGGCCTCGATCGCCATTCCGGTGCGCACCGCCTGACGAACGCATTCCCGGTTGGGCACCGGCAGCATGCCCGGCATCGCCGCATCGATCAGGCTGACCTGCGTGTTCGGCTCCGCCCCGAAGGCAGTCGCCGCGCTGCTGAACAGTTTCGCCGCCGACGTCACCTGGGCATGCACTTCCAGCCCGATCACGACCTCCCATTCGCCGGTGGCGCCCTGGATGCGGTAGTCGGTGGTCGTGGTGGAGCTTGGCATGGGGTCTTTTCCGGGTTTGTAGGGGGCTATGTTGCTTCAGGACACTTTCGCATTTGCCCTTCAATGTCCATGACATTCTGGTAGGCATCCGCGCGCCCGGCGGCGCAGGCGCACGCCCCTGAAAGACGAAAGAGTAGACATGGCAGACGAGACGGTTGCAGTCGTCATCCCGGTTTTCAACGGCGCAGCGGTGATCGAGCGCGCGATCCAATCGGTGCTCGACCAGACCGTACCGATCGCGGAGATCATCGTCGTAGACGACGGATCGACCGACGATACGGTCGCGGTTGTGGAACGGCTGGCAAAGGCGCATCCGGCCATAAACCTCGTCCGCCAGCCGCAGAATGGCGGGGTCAGCAAGGCCCGCAATGCCGGCAATGCCCGCGCCACGGCCGACTGGGTCGCGATCCTCGATGGCGACGATACGTGGCGCCCCGAAAGAACCGAGAAGCTGCTCGAACTGGCGTCGCGGTACCAGGCCAATTTCGTCGCCGACAATATGGTCCTGCACGATCTCGAGGCGGGCGTCGATTTCCGGGTGATGATGGCACCCAAATGGGGCGCCATCCGGGTCGACCAGGAAACCTACTGGCGCAATTGCCGCGTCGGCGGTCCGCAATTCGCGATCCTGAAACCGATGATCCGCAGGGACTTCATGGAAACCTCGGGCCTCGAATACGACGAGGAGATCGGCAACGGGCAGGACCTCATTTTCCAGGGCGAGGCGCTGGCGCTCGGCGCCCGCGCGGTGGTCACGAGCAAGGCCTGGTATGTCTACAGCGCCCGCCAGGGGGTGGTATCCGGCAAGATGAACAAGGAAAGCCGGACGAACATGAATTTCGAAGGCATCGCCGACCGGATCGAGGCTCTCGTCGCCCGCCGCGCGGACCTGATCCCGCCGCCCGCGAAGAAGCAGGCCCTGATCTGCCGCGACACGATGCGCGCGATGCACCGCATCAATGTCTATCGCGCGTCGCAGAAATACGATCGCCCGGCGGCGGCTCTGAACCTTCTGACCGATCAGGCTGCACTGCGCCTGTTCTGCAAGATCCGTTATCGCAAATGGCGCGTCACGAGACCCGATTACGCGGTCTGAGTATCACGCGGCTTCGTAGCTCTCGAGTTTCTTGCGCAGGACGATAACCGTCAGCAGACTCCTGCCGATCGTCGCGATCGCGGAAGCTATTGCCGCGCCCACCAGCCCGAACAGCGGAATAAGCAGCGCGGCGAACGCGGCGGCCAGAATCAGGAAAAGGATCGAGAGGTTCATCGACAGCACCTCGTTGCCCGACATGACCGTCATCGTGCCCATTGGTCCGACCGCGGCACTCGTTATCGAGCCGAGCGCCATGATCATCAGCGCCGACGCTGCAATGACGAATTCGGGTCCGAAAATACTGAGCAGGAGCTTGGGCGCCAGCAGGCAGATCAGCGAGGGGACGCTGGCGGCGATGATCATCAGGATGGTGGTCTTCCTGTAAGTCCGCCAGGCGCCTTTCAGATCGCCCGCGCGAAAGTGCCCAGCAATTTCGGGCGCCGAGATGCCGGAGAGGGTGACGGTCATCAACTGGATGGTCATGACGATCTGCCCCGCCACCCGGTAGGCGCCGACTTCCCCCGAACCCACCAGCGCGCCCAATTGCGCGTAAATAACCCACGACGTCATTGCCTGACAGGTGCCGGTCACCAGGACCTTCCAGCTGGACTTGAGCAGTGGATGGGTGTTGACGCCCCCCCGCTCCCAGGTGCGGGTGCGCTTCAGAAGGCTGACCCATCCGACGATCATCGAAAAATACAGGACCCCGGTATAGAACAGGGCAAGCGTCGCCGCGCTGACGAAATCCGTCCCACTCGCCAAAATATACACCCCCAGGACGAGTACGAGGGTGATATTGTGCGCGGAATCGAGGAACTGGCTGAAGAGGATCGAACCGTCCGCCCGCAGCGAGACGACCGCGATGCGCAACAGGGTATTGGCCAGGATCGCGGGCGCGATGGCCCGCATCGTCGCACTGTCGACCCCGACTTCGGGCGCGAAATCCGCCAGCACGAAGACCAAGACGGACAGGACGAACGAAAAGAAGCCAACCATGCGACTGATATCGCGCAAGCCCGCCCAGGCGAGATCGCGTCGCCCCATGCGCAATTCGCCGGCGACGACGCGGATGAGGATGAGGTCGAGCCCGATCAGGCCCACGGTCGCGACCATGTTCACGGTAACCAGCGCCATCGCGTAGTAACCGGTCACCGTCGCCCCGCTTATCCGGGCAATTGCGAAGGTTACGAGGAAGCTCAGAACCGCCCCGTTGATCTTGATACCGACGGCATAGAAGGATTCCGCGTTCGCAAACGCGCGATCCTTCGCCCAGATCAATTGGGCGAGGAGCGATCGCCGGACTTTCTTCAAGGTCAGGTCTCTTTCGGATCGGATACTTGTGCGCTCGGCGATTTCCCGAGAGCCTCGCGCAGCAGGGTTCGGCGACGCGCACCCACCTTGTCCCACGTGAATTCGAGCGATCGTTCGTGGGCCGCCACCCGCTTGCCACGGTAGCTATCGGTCCGGTATTCATCGGCGGCGGCGCGCAGGGCCCGGGCCCAGGCGTCGATATGGTCGCTCGTCACGACTGTGCCCTCGACTCCATCGCGGATGATCTCCCCGGCACCCATCGGCGAGACGATGGAGGGAAGTTGGCAATACGAAGCTTCGTAGGTGACCAACGGACTGCCTTCCTCCAGCGTCGGGAAGACGAAATAGTCCGCCGACCGGAAGAACGACCCCACATTGTCGGTGAACGCGTGATACTCGACATTGTCCTGCGCGAGGACGTCGGCATAATTCTTCGCGATCAGAGGCTCGATCTTGCCGACCAGCACCAGCCGTCCGCGCACATTGGCGCGCCGCCACGCTTCCAGGAGGATATGGGCGCCCTTGCGCACGCACACATAGCCCACGAAGATGAACGTTAGCCCGTCGATCTGCTTCAGGGCGCGTGCATCGGTATCGAGGCGTTCGGGATCGAACCCATAGCTGGCCGAGACGATCTTGCCTTCGGGAACCCCGACCTCGAGCAGCGAGGCCTTAACCATCGGAGAAGGGGCGATGATGAAGTCGGAATGATCAAGCACCGCCGCTTCCTCGGCGATCATCGCATCCGAGTAGAGTTGCGCGGGAAACTCGTGTTCCACACCGAGATCGCGATAGGCCCGATGCAGGATATTGCGCGCGACCAGTTTGCTGCAATTGTATTTCTCGCGGATGATCAGCACGCCATCCTGCTTCAGATTTTCGAGCAGGGGCACGGAGACCTCGCCCCAGAGATAGGCAACCGCGTCCCCGTCTCTGGCGCACGCATCCCTGAACTTCTTTTCCGCGATCGCCGTGCCGACGCCCGACACGACAGCGAACGGGATCCGCCGCACCTTGCGCGATACGACGGAGAAGACTTCCAGATCTGGCCTGGGTTTCTCGCGGCGGTCGGCAGGCGTGTACAGGGTGGTGGAGGTATCGGCGCTTTCCATTTCCGTGAGAATCTTCTCACAGGTGTAGGACGGCCCCCGCGAGGTGAGCGGCAAGCTCATGTAAGCGTTGATGTGGAGTTTGGCCTCACGCCCTGGCATGCGCGCATTTCCTGGAATTGGCGTTTCGGTCCGATGCATCGGATCAACGATCGACGCGCAAGAGGGATACGGTTGCTAATTGGCCCCCGCATGGCCCGCTTGCATGGCCGCCCCGGGGGTTCGAGGGCACCGATCGTCGGCATGCATCGGTATCCGTCATTTCGTATCTCGGCACTGCGCGAATGGGAGCATTCCGGGTTTGCGGGACCGGCCGCCTTATTGCAACTGCGATCGCCCGATATCGCATATCGGGGCGCTCGCTTGGCGAAGTCAATCGGCCTTTCGCGTGGGTTCCAGAATGACGCATGGGTTTGGGCCATTCCCGGCGGTCCATGCAGGGCGAACCATCACCACCACCGCTGCGGCGCGGCGTCGAAGCCCGAGCATTGCTGGATCGCCAGCCCCGCGTCGAGCACGCTTTGCTCGTCGAACGGCTTTCCCACCAGTTGCAGGCCGAGCGGCAAACCGTCGGCGTTGAGGCCAGCGGGAACGCTCATCGCCGGCAGGCCGGCAAGGCTCGCGGGCACGGCGAAGACGTCGTTGAGGTACATGGTCAGCGGGTCTTCGTTGAGCGAGCCGAGCGGGAAACTGGCGGTCGGCGTGGTCGGCGCGAGAATCAGGTCGCAGCTGCCCCAAGCCCGCTCGAAATCCTGCGCCACCAGCGTGCGCACCTTCTGCGCCTGCGTGTAATAGGCGTCGTAGAAGCCGGCGGAAAGCACATAGGTGCCGATCAGCACCCGGCGCTTGACCTCGTCGCCGAAGCCGGCGGCGCGGGTGGCGGCGTACATGTCCTGCAGGTTCGCGCCTTCCGGCAGGTCGCGCAGGCCGTAACGCACCCCGTCATAACGCGCAAGGTTGGACGAGGCCTCGGCGGGGGCGATGATGTAATAGGCGGGCAGCGCATATTTCGTGTGCGGCAGCGAGACGTCGACGATCTCGGCCCCGGCATCGCGCAACCAGGCCTTGCCCTGCTCCCAGCTTTCTTGAATTTCGGCGTCGGTGCCTTCCATGCGGTATTCGCGGGGGATGCCGATGCGCTTGCCCTTGAGGTCGGCGCTCAGCGCCGCTTCCCAGTCGGGCACGGGCAGGTCGAGGCTGGTCGCGTCCTTCGGATCGAAGCCGGCCATCGCCCCCAGCATGATCGCGCAATCTTCCACGCTGCGCGCCATCGGCCCCGCCTGGTCGAGGCTGCTGGCGAAGGCGACCACGCCCCAGCGCGAACAGCGGCCATATGTCGGCTTGATGCCGGTGATGCCGGTAAAGGCGGCGGGCTGGCGGATCGAACCGCCCGTATCGGTCCCGGTCGCGGCGGGCGCGATGCGCGCGGCGATGGCGGCGGAGGACCCGCCGGACGATCCCCCCGGGCTCATCGCGGCGTTGGTGCCCGCCTTGCGCCACGGGGAGGAGACATTGCCGAAATAGCTCGTCTCGTTGGACGAACCCATCGCGAACTGGTCGAGATTGAGCTTGCCGAGCATGCCGCACCCGGCGTCCCACAGCTTTTGCGACACGGTGCTTTCGTATTCGGGCACGAAGCCTTCGAGGATGTGGCTGGCCGCAGTCGTCTGCACGCCCCTGGTCGCGAACAGGTCCTTCATGCCGATCGGCACGCCGGCCATCCTGCCGAGCTGCTCGCCCTTCGCGCGTTTCGCATCCACCGCATCGGCGGCGGCGAGCGCGTGATCGGGCGTGGTGACGATGAAGGCGTTGAGTTCGGCGGCTTCGGCCACGGCGGCGTTGAAGCTTTCCGCCACTTCGCGCGCGGTGAAATCACCGGTGGCGACGCCGTCGCGGATGGCTTTTACGCCGAGATTGGTCAATTCAGTCACGCAGGAGACCCGTTCGCCCTGCGCTTGTCGAAGGGGTGTCCTTCTTGTGCACGCGCAGGTCCAGAGGATGAAAAACAGGGCTTCGACACGCTCAGCCCGAACGGTTGGAGTAGTGGTCGAGGTATCACTCGATCACCTTCGGCACACCGAAAAAGCCATGTTCGGCGGCGGGGGCATTGGCCAGCACATCCGCGCGGCGGCCGCCGCCTGTCCTGGGGTCGGCATCGACCACGTCGTCGCGCAGTCGCAGCGTGTTGGGGATGACGGCCGTCATCGGCTCCACCGCCGAGGTGTCCACTTCACCCAATTGCTCCACCCAGTTCAGGATGTTGTTGAGTTCGGGGACCATGCGCTCGAGCTCGCCGGCTTCCATGCGGATGCGGGCGAGCGAGGCGATCTTCGCGACTTCTTCTCGTGTAACGGACATGGCCTCGCCCGTTAGCGGCGAGGCCGGATGCCTTCAAGCAAAAGCGGGCGCGGTTACTGGATCGGAGCGCCGGCGGGCGGCGCACCCATCTGGCTGCTCATCATTTCCTGCAAGGCGCGGAAGCGCTGTTCGGCTTCTTCGCGCGACATGATGTCGACGAGTTCCACCTCGAAGGTCAGGTCGGAATTCGGCGCGATCGGCGAGCCGGGGGGCGGTTCGGCACCGTAAGCCTGTTCGGCAGGAATCTCGAGGCGATAGGTGCCGCCCTGCCGCATCTGGGTCAGCCCGTCGACGAAACCGTCGATCACCGCCCCCCGCTCCAGCAGCATCGGGGTGCCTTCGGGAAGCAGGCCGGCCGGGAACGGCATCTGCTGCGACCGGTCGAACTCCTCGCCATTGGCCAGGGTGCCGACATACTTGACGAACACGACCTGGCCTTCTTCCGGCGTCGGGCCGGTGCCTTCGGTGATCGTCTCCACCTGCAGCCCCTGGGGGATCGCGGCATAGGCGACGCCCGCCCCGATCAGGATGAGCGCGATGATGCCGATCCACAGCTTGGTCAGCGAGCCCTTGGCGATGGGCTGTAGCGGTACGCGGGTAATCTCGGTCATAAACGAATGCTGTCCTGATACGCAGAGGGCGCGGAAATCTCCGCGCCCTCATGGCTTAGGCTGTCGTGGCTCGCAAGAGCGCGATTACTTGACGCCGTCGCGTTCCATCCGCTTGCGTTCCAGCTTGCGGGCGCGGCGAACGGCGGCGGCCTTTTCGCGGGCGCGCTTCTCGCTCGGCTTTTCGTAGTGGCGGCGCAGCTTCATTTCGCGATAGACGCCCTCACGCTGCAGCTTCTTCTTGAGCGCGCGGAGAGCCTGGTCGACATTGTTATCGCGAACGGTAATCTGCATAAACTATAAAACCTCACATCACGGGCCAGAGCCCGCCGGTGCGGGGTTGCCTCCTGGAATAACCGGATTCGTAAACGAAACGCGTAACGCGCCGAATCCGTTCCGGATCGGCTCGAACGGGGGGCACATACCGGCGCATCGCACCCATTGCAAGCGTCGGCAGCGCTTCCCACCATGCCTCTCGCACGCTAGGGGAGCGGCAATGGCAGATTTCTCTCCACTTGCGGCAACGGTGAACGTCGCGCTCGGCGGCGCGGCGGGTGCGGCGCTCAGGTATCAGTCCGGGCGCGCGATGACGCAATGGCTTGGCCCGCAGGCGGTCATGACCTTTCCGTGGGCGACGCTCGCGGTCAACGCGCTCGGCAGCGTCTTGATGGGGGTTCTGGCAGGCTGGCTCGCCCGGCAGGGCGCCGCCGGGGTCGGCGGTGGCGGCGAGCAGGCGCGCCTGCTGCTCGGCGTCGGCCTGCTCGGCGGGTTTACGACCTTTTCCGCTTTCAGCCTCGAACTCGTCCTTTTGATCGAGCGTGGGCAATACACGATCGCGGCACTCTACGCCTTTCTCTCCTTCGCGCTCGGCGTGTCCGGCCTGATGTTCGGCCTCACGGTCATGCGGGTGGCGTCATGACGCCGTCGGATGAAGTGCGCCAGTTCACCGTCGCGCCCGACGATGACGGGATCCGCCTCGACCGGTGGTTCAAGCGGCATTTGCCGCAGATCGGTTTCGGTACGGTCAGCAAGTGGGCGCGCACCGGGCAGATCCGCGTGGATGGCAAGCGCGCCAAGCCCGAGGATCGGCTGCAACAGGGCCAACAGGTACGCGTGCCGCCGGGCGGCGATACCCCGCACCGCCAACCGAAAGCCAAGCCCGAACTGACCCAGGCGGAGATCGAGCAGGCCCGCGCGATGGTGGTGCGGGAAACGCCCTCCGCCCTCGTGCTCAACAAGCCGCCCGGCCTCGCCACGCAAGGCGGCACCAACACCACGACCCATGTCGACGGCCTGCTCGACGCATTCGTTACCGGCGAGGACGAGCCCCGCCCCCGCCTTGTCCACCGGCTCGACAAGGATACCTCGGGCATTCTTCTCATCGCCCGCACGCCGGGCAGCGCGGCGTATTTCTCGCGGCGCTTTTCCGGGCGCAGCGCCAAGAAGGTCTACTGGGCGCTGGTGGTTGGCGTGCCGGACATCCGCGAAGGCACGATCGAGGCCCCCCTCGCCAAGCAACCGGGCAGTGGCGGCGAGAAGATGCATGTCGATCACGAGGGCGGCCAGCCGGCGAAGACCAAGTACCGCGTGGTCGAAAGCGCGGGCAAGCGGGTTGCTTGGCTCGAACTGCAACCGATGACGGGGCGCACCCACCAATTGCGCGTCCACTGCGCGGCGATGGGCCACCCGATCGTGGGCGATGGCAAGTATGGCGGCAAGGAGGCCTTCCTCACCGGCTCGATCAGCCGCAAGATGCATCTTCACGCCCGCCGCCTGATCATCGACAGTCCGGATGGCAAGCTCGACGCGGTCGCCGATCTGCCCGAACATTTCGCCGCCTCCATCGAGCAATTGGGGTTCGACGAGAAGGCCAGCGATGCCGTGCCGATGCGCGACGATCCGCCGCCCAAGAGCCGCGAGGAGAAGAAACAGCAGGCGCGCCAGCACGCAAAGAACTACCGCAAGGCCCAGCGCGGGCCGCGCCGGTCGCGCGGAGGCTCCGGCGAAAGGCCCAAGCCCCGGGGCAAGCCCTGATGCATCCCGACCCGACTTTCCGCAGCGACGATCACGCGGCGGTGGAACGCTTCATCGGCGAAGTCGGGGTGGGCACGGTCTTCCTCTCCACCCCCGGCGGACCGGCTGCCGTGCGCACGCCGCTGCTTGTCCCTGCCGGCGGGCGGGTGCAGTTCCACATATCGCGCCACAACGCGCTGTTCGGCCATGTCGAGGATGCGACCGCGCTGATCACGGTGGACGGGCCGGAAGGCTACATCTCGCCGCGCTGGTACGACGATCGCGATACCGTGCCGACCTGGAATTACGTCGCGGTCGAGATCCTCGGCACCGCCCGCCGCCTGAGCGATGCGGAGCTGGAAAGCTTCCTGCACATCCTGATCGAGAAGCACGAAACCGCCCTGCCCGGCGAACCGTGGCAGGCCGGCGAAGCCAGCGACGCGGTGTGGAGCCGGCTGTTCCGAGGCATTGCGGGTTACGAGATCGAAGTGCGCGAATATCGTGCCACCACCAAACTCTCGCAGAACAAGTCGCCGCGCGAACGCCGGGCCATCGTCGGCGGACTGGAACGGGCGAACCGGCCGGCACTCGCCGCCGCCATGCGCGGGGTTCGGGCGTGAACCGGCTCGTCGTGTTCGATTGCGACGGGACGCTGGTCGATGGACAGGCGGCGATCTGCGAGACGATGGAAGAAGCCTTTGTGGCGGCGAACCTCCCCCCGCCCGAACGCAACACGGTGCGCCGGATCGTCGGCCTCAGCCTGCCGCAGGCGCTGCGCCTGCTGGCGCCCGAGGCGCAGGACCGTCACGAAACGGTGCTGGAACATTACAAGAGTGGATTTCGCGACCGTCGCACGCGGGGCATCCTCGAGGAACCGCTTTATGACGGGATGGCCGCGCTGATCGAGCGGTTGGCCGGTGCCGGATGGCAATTGGGCGTCGCCACCGGCAAGAGCGACCGCGGCCTCGTCTCCTGTCTCGAGCGGCACGGCCTGCTCGATCGCTTCGTCACCCTGCAGACCGCCGACCGCCATCCCTCCAAGCCGCATCCCGCCATGCTCGAACAGGCGATGACCGATGCCGGGGCCGTGCCGGAGACGACCGTGATGGTCGGCGATACGACCTTCGATATCGAGATGGCCGTGGCCGCTGACGTGAAGGCGATCGGCGTCGCCTGGGGCTATCACGAGCCGGCCGAACTGCTGGACGCGGGTGCCATCGGCGTGGCGGGCAACATGGCCGAACTGGAAACGATGATCCGCGATGCCCTCGAACCCCGATAGCGAAAGCGTCGCCATGCGGCGGTTCTGGATTTTGCAGGGCCTGCGCCTGATCGGCCTCGGCATGGCGCTGGCCGGCGCGATGGCGGTCGCAGGCACGCTCGACCTGAACGAGGCGCAGGGCGCGGTGCTGCTGATCGGCGGGGCGGTGGCGTTCTTCCTGCTGCCCGTGCTGATGGCGAAACATTGGAAAGCGAAGCGATGAAGCGGTTCTACAGCCAGGTCGACGTTGCCGGGGCGGGCGATAGCTGGATCGTCAACCTCGACGGCCGGCCCCTCAAGACGCAGGGCGGGCGGCCGCAGGCGGTCCCTTCAGGGCGGTTGGCGGACATGCTGGCCGCCGAATGGCGGGATCAGGGCGAGGAGATCGATCCGGCCGGCTTCCGCCTGCGCGATATGGCGGACTATGCGATCGACGTGGTCCGCAAGGACCGCGAGGGAGTGATCGACAAATTGCTCGGCTACGGCGAGACCGACACGCTGTGCTATCGCGCCGATCCGGAAGATGCGCTGTACCGCCGCCAGCAGGAGGTCTGGGAGCCGCTGCTGGCCGAGACCGAGAGGCGCGAAGCGGTGCGGTTCCACCGGATCAGCGGCATCGTCCACCGCGCCCAGCCCGCCGAAACACTGGCCGCCCTGCGCCAGCGGCTGGAGACTTTCGACCATTTCCGCCTTGCCGCGCTGGAACAGATGGTCGCCCTCAGCGCCTCGCTCTGCATCGGCCTCGCCGCCCTTGAACCCGGCAGCGATGCCGACGTCCTGTGGGATGCGGCCAACCTCGAGGAGGACTGGCAGGCGCAACTCTGGGGGCAGGACGAGGAAGCGGAAGAGCGGCGGGACAGGCGCCGGCAGGATTTCGCCGCCGCCATGGATTTCGCGCGGCTCAGCGGCGTTTAGGCAGGCGCAAAAAAGGGGCCGGCAAGCGGCCCCTTCTCGCAATTTCCCGGGTCAGGTCAGACCTTGTCGCCCATCTTGCCCTTGACTTCGCCCTTCAGGTTCTGGG
This sequence comes from uncultured Erythrobacter sp., assembly GCA_947501005.1. Classification (GTDB taxonomy): domain Bacteria; phylum Pseudomonadota; class Alphaproteobacteria; order Sphingomonadales; family Sphingomonadaceae; genus Qipengyuania. The sequence goes on from CANMTU010000001.1 coordinate 1,975,455, forward strand.
CTTCGCCCTTGCGCTCCTGCGCATGGCCTTCGGCGCGGGTTTCCGGATTGCCCGATTGTTGCTTGGCCTTGCCGGTCACTTCGTTGGCAACGCCTTTTGCCTTGTCCGTCAGTTCGCCCATCGTGTTTCTCCGTATCTGTCTGGCAGAATAGCCACTATGCCCGATCAACGGTCGAAGGGGTGCGGGTGTTCCGGCGAGGCCGCTTCTCCGCCGGTTCGCCGTGGCGTCACTGGCGGGCGCGAGCAATGGCGCGGGCGAACTGCGTCTCGCTCAGCGCGCCGACATAGCGGTGGCGCCCGATGACGTAGGTCGGCGTGCCGGCTACGCCCAGCATCATGGCGTCGCGGCGGTTGGCGTCGAGGCGCACACTCGGGCCGCCGCGCTCTATTGCCGCGAGGACGTCGACCCAACTGCCGCCTTCGCGGGTAACGATCCGGTGCATCACGTCGGCCGACAATCGCCGGCTTTCCCGCATGAGGGCATCGTGGACCTGCGGGTAGATACCCTGCTCCTGCGTTGCCAGAGCCACGCGCGCCGCATCCTGCGAAATCTGCCCGAACACTGGAAAATCGCGAAACACGATCCTCGTGTCGCCGTCCTTCGCCATCGCCGCCAGCATTGCGCCGTGCGCCTTGCGGCAGGCGGGGCACTGGTAGTCGGTAAAGACGGTGATGGCGACCGAGGCGTCGGCAGGGCCGTAGGACGGTGCGCCGGCATCGCCCGAAAGCCTCTGTGCCAGCACCCGATCGGGCAAGGCGTCGCCGCCCAGCCTTACGCTGCGAAGATAGATCGAGGTGCCGACGCCGACGAGGACGACCAGTGCCAGCACCAGCGCCTGCCGCACCGGGTATGCGCCTGACCTGGCGCTAACCGATCCACTCCGCCACCTGGAGCGCCACGTCGTTGGCCGCCTGGTTCAGCGCCGGGCCGACTGCGTCGGCCTGCGGGGCGACATTGGGGACGATCGCTTCGAACCGGCGGCTGCGGATCGTGCTGCCGCTGCTCGGCAGAACCCCGTCGAACACGACGACGACGGTGGAGGTTCGCGCATCGTAACCGAACTTGCGCACCGTGCCGGTCAGCCGCGTTTCTGCCAGCGCGCCGGGATCGTCGCCGTCAACGACCACCCGGTTGGAACGCGTCCGCAGGGTTTCCCCGATGAGGCGGCGGAACAGGCGCGCGGGCTTTTCCACCCAGGTCGCGTCCTGCAGATAGGCGATGCGGGTATCGTCGATCTGCACCGGCACCCGCGTCACGTCGAGCGCGGCGGGCGCTTCGAATTCGCCCAGTACGATCGACGGGCCGGAATTGCCGGGCGCACCGTCGCCTGCCGGGGCGGTCGCGGCGGGCGTGAGGGTCAGCAGGCTTTCCGGCGTCTCAGGTCCGAAGCTGATGCATCCGGCCAGCAGGATGACTGGCCCCAGCACGGCGAGGGTCTTGATCTGGCGCATCGCGGGGTCTCTCAATTCTCGGGCTCGTAATCGGGCATGGGCTGGCTCGACAGCAGCGCGCCCGCGCCCTTCTCGTCGATCTTTTCGGTCACGTTGCGCAGCGCCTTGCTGGTTGCGCGCAGATCGCGCAGCGTCGCCTCGGCGGCGGGCAGCGTGCTTTCCGTCAACTGCCTGGTCGCCGGGCGCGCTTCCTCGAGCGTGACCTGCAGGGCTTCCGCCGCCCCGCTCGCGGATTCGAGCGTGGAGCGCAGTTGCGCGGCGATCTGTTCGCCTTCGGAATTGATGATCCGGTCGGTCGAGGCGGTCACCCGCTCGAACTGGTCGAGCGCTTCGGACGCTTCGCGCAGGGTCACCTGCAATTCGGTCATCGTGCGTTCGACCTGCGGGGCCGCCTCGGCGAAACCGCGGGTGATCTCGTTGGTGTTGGCGAGGATTCCAGCGATCTCGCCTTGGTTCTCGTCGCTCAAAAGCTGGGTCAGCCGCTCGGTCAGCGTGGCCAGCCGTTCGAGCAGCAGCGGCGCGTTCGACAGGATCGCATTGAACCCGCCATCCTGCGGCGGGATGATCGGCACGCCTTCGGTGCAGGCAGTCGTCTCGCAGGTGATCGGCGGGGCGCCGCTGCGCGCACCGTCGAGCAGGATGGTCGAGACGCCGGTGAAGCTGCCCTGGATCGTGGCGGTGGTGCCGACCAGGATCGGCACGTCTTCCTTCACCTTGATCCGCACGCGCACGAATTGCGGGTCTTTCTCCCACAACACGATCTGCGAGACCTGGCCGACCGGAACGCCCGCGAACGAGACCTGGCTGCCATTGGCGAGGCCCGAGACGGATTGCTGGAAGAAGATGTCGTATTCGTTCTGCGCCCCTTCGCCCAGCCGCGCGAGCCAGACGATGAACAGCGCCAGCGCCGCGAGGATTACGAGTGTGACGGCCCCCACCCACACATGATTTGCCCGCGTTTCCATTACTTCGCCTTATCCTTCGCAGCGTCCGCTTTGTCCAACGCTTTGACCGCGTGCATCGCGACCGGCTGGTCCATGTGGCGCCTGAGTTCGTCGAGCGCCTGCGCCGTCAGGGCCGCGCGCCCGCGCGGTCCGTTGAAATATTCCTGGATCCAGGGATGGTCGAGTTCCATCAGGTTCGGAACCGTGTCGACCGCGATGACCTGCCGGTCGGCCAGCACCGCCACACGGTCGCAGATCTCGTGCAGGGTATCAAGATCGTGGGTGATGAGGAACACGGTGAGACCCAGCGTTTCCTTCAGTTCCCGCGTCAACCGGTCGAACGCGGCGGCGCCGATCGGATCGAGCCCGGCGGTCGGTTCGTCGAGGAACAGCAGTTCGGGATCGAGCGCCAGCGCGCGGGCCAGCCCGGCGCGTTTCTTCATGCCGCCCGAAAGCTCGCTCGGGAACTTGCCCACCGCTTCTTCCGGCAAGCCCGACAGCACCACCTTGTAGCGCGCGATCTCGTGCCGCAATTGCTCGCCGATCTCGGGATAGAATTGCTTCAGCGGAACCTCGACATTCTCGCCCACCGTCAGGGTCGAGAACAGGGCACCGCCCTGAAACAGCACGCCCCAGCGATCGCGCACGCCGAGCACCTCGTCCGGTTCGGAATCGGTGATGGAGCGGCCGAACACCTCGATATTGCCGGCGGTCGGCATCTGCAGCCCGATGATCGAGCGCATCAGCACCGACTTGCCGGTGCCCGACCCGCCGACCACGCCGAGGATCTCGCCCCGCCTGACCTTTAGATCGAGATTTTCGTGAATGGTCTGGTCGCCGAACCGGTTGACTAGCCCGTCGACGACGATGGGATATTCGCCGCGAAACCGCTCGTGCCGCTCGGGCGGGGGGGGATCGTCCGCCATCAGGCCCACCCCACCTTGGTGAAGAACACGGCGAAAAAGGCATCGAGCACGATCACGCTGAAAATGCCCGTCACCACGGCCATCGTCGTGCGCAGACCGACTTCCTCGGAATTGTTCTCGACCTTCATGCCGTGATAGCAGCCCGCCAGCGCCACGATCAGCCCGAATACCGGCGCCTTGATCAGGCCGACCCACAGATCGTAGGTCGGCACGACTTCCTGGATGCGGAACAGGAAGGACCAGAACGGAATGCCCAGCATGACGTCGCCGATCACCGCGCCGCCCACGATCGCGGCGACGCAGGCATAGAAGCCCAGCAGCGGCATCATGATGATCGCGGCAAGCATGCGGGGGATGACCAGCGCCTCCATCGGCGAAATGCCGATCGTGCGCATCGCGTCGACCTCCTCGGTCAGTTTCATCGTGCCGAGCTGCGCGGCGAACGCGCTGCCCGAGCGACCCGCCACCATGATCGCGGTCATCAGCACGCCGAGTTCGCGCAGGGTGATCCGGCCGACGAGGTTCACCGTCAGCGTCTCGGCCCCGAACTGCGCCAGCTGCACCGCGCCCTGCTGCGCGATGACGACGCCGATGAGGAAGCTCATCAACCCCACGATAGGCAGGGCGGACACGCCGACCAGCTCCATCTGCCGCACCAGCGCGAGCGAGCGGAACCGGCTGGGATGGCGGATGACGTTGCCCGCCGCCAGCAGCAAACCGCCCAGGAAGCTCAGCACGCCGATGAAGCCGCGCCGTCCGTTGTAGAGCTTCGTGCCGACGGCTTCGGGCACCCGCTCGTAGAACGGCAGGCGCGGGGCGGACACCGCCGTGCCTTCGCCGTCCTGCGATCCTTCGAGCGCCTTGATCAGCCGCTCCGCCCGTTCGCTGGCGCCGACGATTTCGGCATCGTGCTGGGCCGCGAGGCTGGCGGCCATATAGGCGCCGACCGTGTCGATCTCGCTGACGCCGGACAGATCGACCTGCCGGATGTCCCCGCCGAGCCGTCGCAGCGGCTTGTCGACCGCGCCGATGGTGGAGACGAGATAGGGACCGGAGAGCGCCAGCCGCGCGCCCCCGTCCGCCCCTTCGTCCACCTCGAATTGCGCCAGACCGTCCATTCCCCTGCGCCTATGCGGTCAAATCCGCGCGGCGGCAAGCGTAGAGGCGCGTTTGCGTTGCATCGCACAACCCTCGCTGGCATGGACCCTGCCCATGAGCACAGAGCTTGCAAAAACCTTCGACCCGGCCGAAATCGAGGCGCGCTGGTACGCCCATTGGGAAAGGAACGGCCTGTTCCGCCCCGCGCGGCCGGACGCCAAGGCCTATACCATCGTCAACCCGCCGCCCAACGTCACCGGCAGCCTGCATATCGGCCACGCGCTCGACAACACGTTGCAGGACATCATGATCCGCTACGAACGGCTGCGCGGCAAGGATGCGCTGTGGGTCGTCGGCACCGACCATGCCGGCATCGCCACGCAGATGGTGGTCGAACGCCAGCTGGAAGCGAGGCAGGACAAGCGCACCAATTATGCGCGCGAGGATTTCGTCGACAAGGTCTGGGAGTGGAAAGAGGAAAGCGGCGGCACGATAACCCGCCAGCTGCGCCGCCTCGGCTGCTCGATGGACTGGAGCCGCGAGCAGTTCACGATGGACGAGCATTTCTCGAAAGCCGTGCTCAAGACCTTCGTCGAGCTCTACAATGACGGGCTGATCTACCGCGACAAGCGGCTGGTGAACTGGGACCCGAAACTGAAGACCGCGATCAGCGATCTCGAGGTCGAGACGCAGGACGTGAAGGGCCAGTTCTGGCATTTCCGCTATCCGCTGGAAGAGGGCGTGACGCTCGATAACGGGCAGGACTATATCGAGGTCGCCACGACGCGCCCCGAAACCATGCTGGCCGATATGGCGGTGGCGGTGCATCCTTCGGACGAGCGCTATGCCAGCGTCGTCGGCAAGCATGTCGTCCTGCCGATTACCGGGCGGCGCGTGCCGATCGTGGCGGACGAACATGCCGATCCCGAACTTGGCAGCGGCGCGGTGAAGATCACGCCGGGGCACGACTTCAACGATTTCGAGGTGGGCAAGCGCGCTGGGATCGAGCCGAGCGACATGCTCAACATGCTCGACGGCGATGCCAATGTGACGCAGACCGTCGATGGGCTGGTGCCGGACGAATTCCTCGGCCTCCACCGCTTCGTTCGTGATGGGGTGGACGGCGCGCGCGAACTGGTCGTGCGGCGGATGAAGGAGCAGGGCTACCTCATTCCGCACGTCGCGAAGACCAAGAAGGGCGAGGAACAGGAACTCGACGCCGAACCGCGCACGATTCCCACCCCCTTCGGCGACCGCGGCGGCGTGGTCATCGAACCCTGGCTGACCGACCAGTGGTATGTCGATGCGGCGAAGCTGGCGGAAAAGCCGATCGAGGCGGTGAAGACCGGCGAAATCGAGATCGTCCCCAAGACGTGGGAGAAGACGTTCTTCAACTGGATGGAGAACATCCAGCCCTGGTGCGTCTCGCGGCAATTGTGGTGGGGACATCGGATACCGGCTTGGTACGGGCCGAAGGCCGAAAATGGAGGGCTGACACTGACTTACTCAGCTCAAGACTATCGGACTTCTCCGCATACATACTTTGTCGCCGCCGATGAGCATGAGGCTGAACAACTCGCATGGCATCACTATCAAGCTGCCGGTTGGGATCCTCAGAAAATACACTTTCACGAAGATTTCGCAGCGTTAGAACGCGCGACAAGATCAGAACATTTCGATGCGGCAAACGTACATTTAGTCCAAGATTTAGACGTCCTCGACACTTGGTTCTCAAGCGCCCTGTGGCCCTTCGCCACGTTAGGTTGGCCTGAAAGCACCGACCTCCTAACAAAGCACTATCCCAACGACCTCCTGATCTCCGGCTTCGACATCCTGTTCTTCTGGGATGCGCGGATGATGATGATGGGGCGCCATCTCACCGGCCAGAACCCGTGGCCGCGGCTCTATCTTCACGGGCTCGTGCGCGCAGCCGATGGCGCGAAGATGTCGAAATCCAAGGGCAATGTGGTCGACCCGCTAGGACTCATCGACCGCTACGGCGCTGATGCGCTGCGCTTCTTCATGGCCGCGATGGAGAGCCAGGGGCGCGACATCAAGATGGACGAGAAGCGGGTCGAGGGATACCGCAACTTCGCCACCAAACTGTGGAACGCGGCGCGTTTCTGCCAGGCGAACGGCATCGGCGCGAGCGACACGATCGCCGCCCCGCCCGCGCGGTTGGCGGCGAACCAGTGGATCATCGGCGATGTGCAGCAAACGGTCGCGGCGCTCGACAAGGCGCTGGCCGATCTGCGCTTCGATGCGGCCGCCAACACGGTCTATCATTTCGTGTGGGACCGGTTCTGCGACTGGTATCTCGAACTGATCAAGCCGGTGTTCCAGGGCGAGGCCGACAGCCCGCCCGCGGTCGAGACCCGGGCGGTTGCCGGCTGGGCGCTCGACCAGATCCTCGTCATGCTGCACCCGTTCATGCCCTTCGTCACCGAGGAATTGTGGCAAGCGCAGGGTGCCCGCTCCGACTATCCGCTGATTACCGCGCAATGGCCCGATCCGCAGGCCGATGTCAGCGCGGATGCGGTCGCGGCGATCGACTGGGTGATCGCCCTCACCACCGCGGTGCGCGGGGCGAAGAACGAACTCGGGATCGCGCCGGGCGCGAAGCTGGAAGCATGGATTGCCAACCCCTCGCCCGTGGCGGCAGGCGTGCTCGACCGGGCAAGCGCGGCGGTGGAACGGCTGGCGCGGCTCACCCCGGTCCATGTCGGCGAGGCGCCGGCCGGGCCGGCCATGCAGATCGGCGTCGGCGGCGATGCGGTGGTCATCCCCCTCGAAGGTATCGTGGACATCGCGGCGGAGCAGGCGCGGCTGACCAAAGCGCTGGCCGAAAGCGAGAAGGAATTCGGCAGCCTCGACAAACGGCTCGCCAATCCCAATTTCGTCGAACGCGCCGCACCCGAGGCGGTGGAAAAGGCGAAGGCCGACGCCGCTTTTCATGCAAGCGAGATCGATCGCTTGCGGGCGGCGCTGGCGCGGCTCGGGTAATTCCCTCCGTTCGGCCTGAGCCGGTCGGAGGGTTGCATTTCTAGACGGTAATGCCTTGGGCAGGGCAGGGCTTTGACAGGCTCGGCCCGAACGGAATTTTGGTATGGCACTCGTATTGGCAACCGACGACACCGGAGGTCCGGAAATCTTCGCCTCGGTGCAGGGCGAGGGGCCGAGCATGGGCGTGCCGGTCGCCTTCATGCGGCTGTCACGCTGCAACCTTGCCTGTGTGTGGTGCGACACCGCCTATACCTGGCATTTCGACGGCGACGACCGGCCGCACCGCGACGGCGTGACCTATGCGCGTCGGCCCAATCAGGTCACCTTGCCGGAAAGCGAGGTCGCACAGCGGATCGCCGCCCTCGGCCAGAGCCGTCTCGTCGTCACCGGGGGAGAGCCGTTGTTGCAGGGCGCCGCCCTCGCCCGCCTGCTCACCGCGCTGCCGGACGTGTCGGTCGAGGTCGAAACCAACGGCACCACCAGCGCCCCGCCCGCGCTCGATGCGCGCATCGCGCAGTTCAACGTCAGCCCCAAGCTTGCGCATAGCGGCAATCCGGCGGAGCTAGCCCTGCTCCCCGAACGGCTCGATGCCTATGCGGCGGACCCGCGCGCCTGGTTCAAGTTCGTGATCGCCGCGCCCGGCGACGTGGACGAGGTTCTCGCCCTCGCCCGGCGGCACGTCATCCCCCATGCACGCATCTTTCTGATGCCCGAAGGCACGGACAGTGAGACCCTGCGCACCCGCGAGAAGTGGCTTGCCCCGCTCTGCGTGGAGCATGGCTTCCGCCTGAGCGACCGGCTGCATATCCACCTGTTCGGCGATACGCGCGGAACGTGACCTGCCTTCAGGCGGTCGCCGTTGCCTCGCCTTCGCTCGGGAAAACTAACCTTGCGAGCGCCAGCGGGTCACCGTCCGCTCGACGATGTCCTCCTCGCCGCCTGCCTGGCTCCACAATTCGACGAAGCTCGGGTCTTCCGATGCCGGGCGCTTGATTTCCTCGAGGTTGTCGAAGCTCACCCGGATCGGGATCGCCACGCCCTCGCCGCAGATGATGCATTCGCGGTTGCGCAGCGCCGGGATCGCATCGAGGAAGCCACGCGCCCCTTCGGGCATGGCGGCGCGTACGAATTCCTGGTCGCGGTCGTTGTTGAGGCGCATCGAGATGATCGTGCCGCATTGCGACAGCACGCCCTCGGCAAGGTCGGACGGGCGCTGGGTGATGAGGCCGAGGCTGATCCCGTATTTGCGGCCTTCTTTGGCGATCCGCGAGAGAATCGTGCCGACCGTGTTGCCGTCCGCGTTCTTCTCGTTCGGAACATAGCGGTGCGCTTCCTCGCACACGAGCAGGATCGGCGTGGTCCGGCCCTCGCGCCCCCAGATGGCGAAATCGAACACCAGCCGGCTGAGGACCGCGACGACGGTCGAGGTGATGTCCGAGGGCACGCCCGACACGTCGATGATCGAGATCGGCTTGCCGTCCGCCGGCATGCGGAAGACCTTGGAGATGAACTCCTTCATCGTATCCGCGACCAGCATGCCCGAGAACATGAACTGGTAACGCGGATCGCTGCGCAGATCGTCGAGCTTGGTGGAAATGCGCATATAGGGCGCCGAATTGGTCGCCTTGTCGAGCGTGCCCATCGCATCCTTGATGGCGGTGGAAAGGTCCGACAGCAGATAGGGGATCGGCGAATCGACCGTGATCTTGCTCATCTGTTCGGCAAGCCGGCTTTTCTGCCGGGCCTTCAGCAGGGCTTTGGCGAGGATGTCGGCATCGGTCTGGCGATCGTTGCCGTTGCTGGTCAGCAGGACCTCGCAATGCTCCTGGAAGTTCATCAGCCAGTACGGCATCTGCAGGTTCGAGACGTCGAGGATGATCCCGGTCTGCTTGAACGCGGCGGCATATTCGCCGTGCGGATCGATCATCACGATATGCCCTTCGGGCGCCGCCTCGCAGATGCGGTGCAGGATCAGCGCCGCGCTGGTCGACTTGCCGGTGCCGGTCGATCCGAGGAGGGCGAAATGCTTGCCCAGCATCGCATCGACATACAGGCCGGCGCGGATATCCTTGGTCGGGAAGACCTTGCCGATGGTGACGGCGCTGCGCCCGTCGCTGGCATAGACCTGTTTGAGATCGCGCGTGCTCGCCGGATAGACCATCGCGCCGGGCACGGGAAAGCGGGTGACGCCGCGCTTGAAGCCGAACAGGCGGCCGGTGAGTTTCTCTTCCTTGCCCTCGCCCAGGAAATCGATGTCCGCCAGGATCGACCCGGCCTTGCGGTCCTGCTTCTGGTTGCGGACGCTGGCGATCAGCCACGAATTGCCGACGCGGATCTTGATCTGGCTGCCGACCTGCCCGGCCATGGCCACGGCCGGGTCCTTGTCGTCCGCACATTCGGACAATCGCTGGAGATCGATCGCGATCATCGAACCGGCGCCCGAAATCTCCAGCACCACGCCGAGTGGCAACGCGGCGTTCTCGCTCGAATCCTCGTCCTCGGCGACCGGTTCCGGCGGCCTGGGTTCGGACCTGGGCACCGAGTCGGAGGGGCGCGGCGGCGCTTCGCCCAGCCGCGGGCTGGCCGCATCGGCGGTTCGCGCCAGGGTTTCTGCCGGGGCCGAGGCCGGGGTTGAGGCCGGGGTTGGGGTTGGGGCCGTAGCTGGCGGCGGAGCGGGATCGGCGGCCGGGCCCGGCTGCGGTTGGTGGACATAGCCCGATGGCGACGGTGCCGCCCCGCTCGCTGCCGAATCTGGTTGGGCCGGTGCGGCCGGTTGCGGTGCGGTTTCCGCCCGGCGGATACGGTCGCGCAGGGAATTGCCGCGCGGTTGCGGCGGTTCCGCCCCGGCTTCGCGGGCGGGATCGAAGGTCCGGAAATTGCCGCTGCGCATGTCGTTCATCACGAGGCCTCGTTGCTGGCGACGGCCCCTGCCGCGCTTCGCCGGTTTTCGTAGCGAGCGGCTGGTTAAGATCGGGTCAACGACCGTGCCCGACAGGCCCTGCTCAGAGGCGGGCGAACAGGCGGCCCGCGCCCCATCCCATGCCAACCGAGAGGATTACCGCGACCAGCCCGTAGGCAAGGCCGTAATCGTTGGCGCTTTCCTCCACGAACCGCTCGAACCCGACCTTGCGCACGGCGACCTCGGTGGTGGCGGAGGCGAGCACGCGCCCGCGCGAGACGGCGAAGGTTTCCGCGGTATAGATGCCGGTTGTGACGTTGGAGGGCAGCGAGATGCGCGCCTGGTACAGCACCCCCTCCACGATCCGCACCCCGCCGAAATCCTCCTTGTAGAGGCCCTGCCGCTGCTTGAGATCGACGAGCCCGGCGGTGAAGCGCGACACCGCATCGGGATCGATCGCACCGGTGGGGGAAAGCTGGATGTAGGTCGTGCCGAATTCGAAGATGGCGGCGGTCTTCTCGTCAACGATCTCGGATATCGGCTGCGACGAGGCGACGGCGAAGAAGCTCGGCACGGAGCGGAAATCGCTGCTTTCGGCGTTGATCCAGACCCCGGCGAAACGCTCCTTCTCGCGCAGGCGGATCGGTTCGCTCGGCCCTTTCAGCACCACGACGATCGCGTAATCATGCGCCGCCTGCCCCGCCGGGTCGAGCACCGCGCCGTAGAGCAGCAGGTCGGTGCCCGTGAAACCCTGGCGCACCTGCACCTCGTGCTGCGAAATCTCGGGCACCAGCACCGGATCACGCTGCCCCATCAGCGCGAGCGCCGCCAGGAAGAGGACGGCATATCTCACAGCGGCGCGAGGGTGTAGATCTCGTCCGGCCGGTAGAACAGGCCGAGGAACATGCGAAACGCGATGACCAGCACGGTCGCCGCCAAAATCAGGCGCAGATATTCGGGCTTCGCCTTCACCGCCCATTGCGACCCGATCTGCGCGCCCGAGACCGAACCCAGCAGCAGCAGGCCGACCAGCACGATATCGACCGCCCGCGTGGTGAGCGAGTGCATCATGGTGGTGGCGATGGTGACGAACAGGATGTTGAACAGGCTCGTCCCGACGACGACGTTCGCGCTCATCCCGAGGATATACAGCATGGCGGGCACCAGGATGAAACCGCCGCCCACACCCATCAGCATGGTCAGGATGCCGACCACCACCCCCACCAGCAGCGGCGCCAGCGGCGAAATGTACAGGCCCGAACGATAGAAGCGATAGCGGAATGGCAGGCTCGCCACGAGGGGGTGGTGCCGCCGCCGCGCAGCCTCCCGGTTTGCCGAACCACGCAGGGTCTGCAGCCCTTCCTTCGCCATCAGGATCCCGATCGAGCCCAGCAGCACGACGTAGAGCGCATTGATGACCACGTCGATCTGGCCGATCGCGCGGAAGAACCGGAACAGCAGCGAGCCGATGCCCGCGCCGAAAATCCCGCCCACGATCAGGACCGCGCCCATCCGGTAATCCACCCCGCCGCGCTTGCCGTGCGCGAACACGCCGGAAACGCTCGCACCTGTCACCTGGGTGGAAGCCGACGCCGCGGCGACGGTCGGCGGGATGCCGTAGAAGATCAGCAGAGGCGTGGTCAGAAACCCGCCGCCGACGCCGAACAGGCCAGACAGGATACCCGTCAACGCCCCCAGCGTGACGATGACGAGACCGTTCACCGACAGGTTGGCAATAGGCAGGTAGACGTCCATCGCGCGGCTCTATCCGAGGCGGGGCGGGGATTGAAGTGGCTTGGCCCTAAAAACCGGTGGTCAGGGTGATGGCCACTCCGTCCCCCGGCGCCGCCGTGCCGGCCAGCTGGATGCGGTAGTCGGCGGACAGGCGGACGGGCGCACCGGCGAGGTCGATCTCGGCGCTGACGCTGGGTCCGGTATCGAGGCGGTCCGCGCCCTTCTGCGCCCCTCCCCATACGCCCACCCCGATGCCGATCCGCGCCGGGCCGAGCTGCGCGACCGGCTTCTGCGCCACCGCGTGCCCGTCGACGAAACCGGTGGCATAGCGGCCGCCGACATAGCCGGCCTGCCCGTAGGCGCGTACTTCGATGTCGGCGATCAGGTCCGTCTCCTCGATCCCGGCGGTGACGTAGGCGCTTGGCCGGACCTGCGTTTCGGTGGCGAATCGGGTGGCGCGCAGTTCGGCGTGGAGGCGGACCGGAAAAGCCGGAACGGGGGCGACGCGCACGCCGGCCGCGACTTCGATCTCGCCCTGCTCGATCAGCGCTTTCGATCCGCGCGCGTAGAGTTCGGGGTTGCGATCGCTTTCCGGCAGCAACCGATAAGCGATCACCCCCCCTGCCTGACTCGCACCGTAGGACGGCGCGGAAGGCGAGGCGATGATGCGTTCCCCGCTCCCGCGAAGGAACGCCCAGACATCGGTTCGCCAGCGGGAGGCGGGTAACGGGGTGGCGGCGCGGGGCAGCGGCGCGGGACGCACAGGGGCGAAGTCTGTTAGCGTGCTGCTCGGCCGGGGCGGCGCGGCAGGGGTTGGCGGCAGCGGGGCGGTGGCGGCAAGCGGGATCGTCACCTGCGCCTGTGCAGCGCCGCCCCGGAAAGATAAGCGCTTCCCGGCTGGGCCGGCACGGGCCGGAACAGGCGTGTCAGCAGATTGACCCGGCGCCTCATCCGTCACGACGAGCGCAGGCGCCGGTTCGGCATCTGCCCCGGCCATCGCCGGTGCGAGGCGATACACGTCCGACAGCTGCGCGAGGGGCCAGGGGTTCTCCCACAGGATCAGCCGCGCGCCGATCCACAGGCCGAGCAGGACGGCGATGAAAATCAGCGGTTGCCCCCCCCGGGGAGCGGCCTGCCCGCTCATGACAGGGCTTCGCGCGGCAGCACGGCGGCGGGATGGGCGCTGTGTTCGGTCTTGTCCCACACCACCGCCCCGCCGCGCAGCGTCTTGAGATAGGCCGCCAGCGCGCGCCGCCCGCTCATGATCGCGATCACGTTCGAGACCACCACCCGCGGTATCGCCAGCACCCCTTGCCGCCAGCCATATTCGCGCGCCGTGAAGGCCGCGCGCAACGCGCAGCGCCACACGAGGCCGGCGAGATTGCACAGCAGCAGGAGTTCGAGCATCGGCGTCAGCGCGAACGGCCGCACCACTTCGAAATGAGCGAGCGTGTGGCCGATCAAGGTGGTCGCCACCAGCAGATAGGCCAGCGCCATCAGCACGGCGCTCAATGGACCCTTGCGGTCGCGCAGCATCATCCAGCGCGTCACGAACGCCCCCTGCCAGCCGAGCCGGTCCCAGCTCTGCAAGGCAATGCCGTGGGTCCAGCGGGTCTTCTGCCGCACCGCCGCATCCAGCCGGTCGGGGAAATAGGCACGGGTGGCGATCAACCGGCCGCTCTGCGCGCGCAGCCGCAGGAACCGGCCCGTGCCGCCGAACGCCGCGATCCGCTGGCCCAGTTCATAGTCTTCGGTGAGCGATGCCTGCGCGAACGGCACGCCGCCATTCGTCTCGGCCAGCTTGCGCAGCGCGCCGCGCCCGATGGCGCAGCCCACCCCCGCCCCCGGCACGCTTGCCCCGATGGCATCGCGCACCACCATGGTCCGGGCGTGGGATTCGGCGAACTCGTCGGAATAATGGCCCCCGATCCAGCGGGCTTGTGCGCGGGGCAGAGCCAGCACGGGCAATTGCACGAAATCCGCGTCTCGCACCGCCCGGTCGAGAACCGCGAGTTCGGCCGGATCGACCATATCCTCCGCATCGTGCAGCACAACCATGTGGGCCGCCGCGCCGGATCGCGCCTCGTCAGCGCGCAGCGCGTGATACAGCGCGTTCAGGCAATGGGCCTTGCTGGTCGGCCCGTCGGCATCGACCGTTACCGGCCGCACCCGCGCATCGCGCGCCGCGACCTTCGCCACCGCGGCGAGCGTGCCGGGATCGTTGCGATAGCAGCCGACGTACAGCCGCAGTTCCGGCTGCCGCCAGACCGCCAGCGCGTGTTCGACCGTCAGCGCGATGACCGCTTGTTCCCGCCAGGCGGGGATGAAGATCGCGGCCGGACCGGTCAGCGCCGGCGACGTCTCGATTTCGGGGGCGAGCGTGCGGGTTCGCGCCCGCCCGGTCAGGCGCAGCCACAGATACAGCGCGTCGACCGCCAACTCGTCGAGCAGGCCCAGCGCGAAGAACGCAGCTGCGAACAACAGCAATTCATACTGCGCGAGCGCCAGCCATTGCGCGATTGATAACCCCGATGCGACCACGGTTTCGTCCCTTTCGAACCGGCGCGCTGGCAGAGTAGTCTTGAAACCTCGTGAAGATTGCTAAACAGGGGGGGCAATCATGACAGAAAAGCCTTCTACCCTCAGACTGGTCTTCGCCCCCGTGCGCGCCCTCTTCGTCAGCGACGCATCGGCCGGCATTCTCCTCATCTTCGTGGCGATCGCGGCGATGCTGGCGGCGAACTCTCCGTTTGCGGAGGATTACCACCACCTGTTCCACGGCTATCTGTTCAACCCGGCGCTGTTCAAGCTCAACACGTTGCACCTGTGGATCAATGACGGGCTGATGGCGGTGTTCTTCTTCGTCGTCGGGCTGGAGGTGAAGCGCGAATGGATCGAGGGCCAGCTCTCGACCGTCGATCAGCGCAAGATGCCGGTGATGGCGGCAATGGCCGGCATGGCCATGCCCGCGCTGGTCTTCCTCGCGGTCGTTAACGGCGAAGGCGCGGCGGGGCTGTCGCGCGGCTGGGCCATTCCGGCGGCGACCGACATCGCCTTCGCGATGGGCGTGCTCGGCCTGCTCGGTAACCGGGTCCCGGCCTCGCTGCGATTGTTCCTGCTGACGGTCGCGATCGTCGACGATATCGGCGCGGTGCTGGTGATCGCGGCGTTCTATACCGCGCAGATCAAGATGATCTGGCTCGCCGCCGCGATCGCCACGGTCGGCGTGATGTTCGCCATGAACCGGATGCGGGTTTCCGCCTATTGGCCGTTCATCGTCATGGCGCTGGTGCTGTGGTTCTTTGTCCTGAATTCAGGCGTCCACGCGACGATCGCCGGCGTCGTCGCCGCGCTGACCATTCCGATGCGCGGGAAGGACGACGACACCATGCTTGAACATCTCGAACATGGCCTCGCCCCGTGGAGCGCCTATCTCATCGTGCCGATCTTCGGGTTCGCCAATGCCGGGGTCGAGATCGGCGATCTCGGCTGGGCCGGGGTGTTCGCGCCCCTGCCGCTGGCGATCGCGGCGGGCCTGTTCCTCGGCAAGCAGATCGGCATCTTTTTCGCGATCTGGGCGGCGAACAAGGTGGGCTTCGCCAACAAGCCCGAAGGCGCATCCTGGCCGGAGATCTGGGGCGTGTCGATCCTGTGCGGCATCGGCTTCACCATGTCGCTGTTCATCAGCGGGCTGGCCTTTGCCGGGATCGACCTGCTGATCGAGGAAGCCAAGATCGGCATCCTGATGGGCTCGGTCGTCTCCGCGCTGGTCGGCTTCGCGATCCTGCGCCTGACGACCGACCACCCGGACGACGTGCGTTCGCCCTATTGCGATTGATCCTGCCCGCCCCTTACCAGGTGCCGGTGTTCGCCATGCTTGCCCAGGGTTCCTGCGGCGCAAGATGGCCGTCCTGCAGCAGCTCGACCGAGATTCCGTCGGGCGTGCGGACGAAGGCCATATGCCCGTCGCGCGGCGGGCGGGCGATGGTGTGGCCGGCATCCATCAACCGCTGGCAGGTCTCGTAGATATTCTCGACCCGGTAGGCGAGATGGCCGAAATTGCGCCCCCCTTCATAGGTTTCGGGCGCGCTGCCGTCTTCCGCGGGCCAGTTATAGGTCAGCTCGACCTCGGCCAGCCCTTCCTGTCCCGGCGCGGCGAGGAAGACGAGGGTGAAGCGCCCCTGCTCGCTGTCCTGGCGGCGGACTTCTTCAAGGCCGATCAGTTCGAAAAAGCGCACCGTGGCGTCGATATCGGCCACGCGGATCATGGAATGGAGGAAACGGGTCATACAGGTTCGGTGTCTCTGGCTGCGTAAAGCGCCAAGATAGGCGCGCCGCCGCCCGGCGCTACCCCCGTTCGCCTGCGCGTGGCGTAGCGGGGCGCCGCACCGGCGGCCCCCCGCTGCCGCTCAGAACCCGGCGGAGACCGAGAACACGACCTGGCCCGACGCGATCGAGGAACCGTCCTTCGTGTTCTGGAAATTGGGCAGCAGATAGGCCGACTCTGCGCGCGAGATGTCCGTATCGACATAGGCGACGCCTAGCGTGAGCGGGCCGACGGCGTAATCGGCGCCGAGCAACCAGTCGAAATACGTGCCGGTCGGCGCGATGCTGGTTCCGTTGGGGCCGAGGCCGGAATTGCCGTCCGAATAACCGAGATGCCCCTTCACGGTCAGGCCGGTATCCGGGATGCCGGCACTGAGATCGGTCCAGATGTAGAGATTGTCCTCCTTGTCGCCCGGATCGATCGGTATGCCTGCCGCGGCTTCGGCGCCGTTGCGAAAGACCTTGCCGAGCGCTTCCTGCTTGGGCGCGTAAGCCACGCCCACCAGCCCCTCGACCGGGCCGTAAGTGGACGAGAACTTGACGTAAGGCTCGAAGAAGTCGGTCGTATCGGCGCCGCCGGGATACATGTACCACGTCACCCCGACATCGAGGGTCGCGTCGCCCAGGGGGAGCGCGTAACCGCCGTACAAATCCAGTTCGGTGTTCGAACCGCCGAAGGTCCCCCACCCGGCAAGGTTCGATGCCCACGCGCCGACATAAGCGCCGGATGCGTGGCCGACCGAAAAGCCGCCCTGGACCGCCAGTTCCTCGTCGGTCTGGGAAACGCCTCGGAAGCGGTAGTCGGATACCAACGCGATGCTGCCGGAAACGGTCAGCGGGCCGGCATCGGCCGGATCGGCCGCCTCGGGGACCGGATCGTTGGTGCTCTGGGCAAGGCCCGGCACGGCAAATGCCATGGCCGAAGCCGCAAGAAAGGTCGCGGAGGTCCCGCGAAAGAACGTAAGCATGGTCGAACTCCCTGGTTCGTTGCGTCGCTTCGTTCCGCCTGCAATCCCGTCGTCCTCGGTCTATCGTGAGGCTTCTTGATCGGGATTTGCATGGAAGTTGCCTGAAAGCGGGCTTACGCGCAATCTTCGGTCGAACGGTTTTCGCTATTGCAACATCAAGCGTGACTATTGTGCAACTGCACAACGCATGAGGTGGTGCGGTGCTTGCCGGGACGCCCGGGGTTACCTACCTTTGGTCGCACACTTATACATGGGGCGCCTTATGCTCCGGTCGCTGCGCCGTATCGTCAATCGCAAGCCTGCTTCCCAGCGCACGGCGTTCGTCCCCGCCGGCGAACGCTGGTACGCCGTGGGCGACGTGCATGGCCAGGCCGACCTGCTGGCTAGCCTGATCGCGGCGATCGATGCGGATGACGCCGCCGCGCCGCCCGCGCGCACGACGGGGGTGCTGCTCGGCGACCTGATCGATCGCGGGCCGGACAGTGCGGGCGTCGTCGCCCTGGCGCGGGACTGGGGATCGCGGCGCAGGGTGCGTTATCTCGCCGGCAATCACGAGGAGTTGTTCCTCGAAAGCTTCGACGACCTGCAGACGATGCGCCACTACCTCAAGCATGGCGGCCGCGAGACACTGCTGAGCTACGGCCTCGAGCCCCGCGATTACGACCGGATGCCGTTTGCCGAGTTGCAGGCGTGGATGATCGAACTGGTGCCCCCGGCGGATCGCGCCTTCCTCGCCGGCTTCGAGGAGCATGTCGTTGCGGGCGACTATGTGTTCGTCCATGCCGGGCTCAATCCGGCCAATCCGCTCGACGCACAGACGCGCGCCGACCTGTTGTGGATCCGCGAGCCGTTCCTGCGCCATACGGAACCGTTCAGCCACGTCGTCGTACATGGACACACTATTTTTCAGGACATCGAGGCTACACCCAACCGAATCGGTATCGATACGGGAGCGTTTCGTACAGGTCGCTTGACAGCACTCGTGCTCGAAGGTGACAGGCGCCGGCACATTCAAGCAGTCGCGGGACGCGGCGGTGAAATTCAGATCGAGAAGGCTGATATTACATGAAGATCGCAATGGTTGGTTCGGGCTATGTCGGCCTGGTTTCGGGCGCCTGTTTCGCGGATTTCGGTCATGAGGTCGTCTGCATCGACAAGGACCAGTCGAAGATCGATCGCCTGCACGAGGGGGTCATGCCGATTTTCGAACCGGGCCTCGCCGAACTCGTCGAATCGAACGTGAAGGCCGGGCGGCTGACCTTCACCACCGAGCTGAAAGAGGGCATCGCCGGGGCCCAGGCCATCTTCATTGCAGTGGGTACGCCGAGCCGCCGGGGCGACGGGCATGCCGACCTCACCTATGTCTATGCCGTGGCCGAGGAAGTCGGCCAGAACCTGTCCAACGATGCGGTCGTGGTAACCAAGTCGACCGTGCCCGTCGGCACGGGCGACGAGGTGGAGCGGATCCTGTCCGCCAGCGGCACCAGCCACCGCGTCGCGGTCGTCTCGAATCCGGAATTCCTGCGCGAAGGGGCCGCGATCAACGATTTCAAGCGGCCCGACCGGATCGTGATCGGGGCGGAAGACGATTTCGGCCGCGAGGTGATGCGCGAAGTCTATCGCCCGCTGTTCCTCAACGAATCGCCGATCCTGTTCGTGAATCGCCGGACCAGCGAGCTGATCAAATACGCCGCCAATGCCTTCCTCGCGACCAAGATCACCTTCATCAACGAGATGGCCGACCTGTGCGAAAAGGTCGGCGCCAATGTGCAGGACGTCAGCCGCGGCATCGGGATGGACAATCGCATCGGCGCGAAATTCCTGCATGCCGGCCCCGGCTATGGCGGGTCGTGCTTCCCCAAGGATACGCTCGCCCTCCTCAAGACGGCGGAGGATTACGACAGCCCCACCCGCATCATCGAAGCGGTGGTGAAGGTGAATGACGGCCGCAAACGCGCGATGGGCCGCAAGGTGGTCGACGCGATCGGCGGGCAGGACAATGCCCGCGGCAAGAAGGTCGCGCTGCTCGGCCTGACGTTCAAGCCGGATACCGACGATATGCGCGATTCCCCCTCGATCGCCGTGGCGCAGGCGCTGGTCGATTGCGGCGTCGAAGTCGTCGCCTACGATCCCGAGGGCATGGAACTAGCCAAGCCGTTGATGCCGGAAGTGACGATGGCCTCCGATCCCTACGACGCGATCGAGGGTGCGGACGCCGTCGCCATCGTGACCGAGTGGGACGCCTTCCGCGCGCTCGACCTCAACCGGGTGAAGAGCCTGCTGAATGCGCCGGTGGTGGTCGATCTGCGCAATATCTACCGCGCGGACGATATGCGCGCGATGGGCTTCACCTACGAAAGCGTCGGCCGCCCGTAACTGATGGAAACGCCGCGCGAGGGGAACGCCCCCCGCGCGGCGCCTGCCTTATTTGCCGGCCAGTTCTTTCACCAGCGCCGGCGCGGGATAGATCGTCTCCAACGCTTCCTGCACCGCATCGGTCGAGACCGAGACGGTACGGTTGAGCGCCGGATCGTAACCGTAATTCCCGCCCAGCGAGTGGATGTTGCCGTCGAACGCGGCGCCGATCACCGTGCCCGCCCGGTCGATCACCGGCGAACCCGAATTTCCGCCGATGATGTCGTTGGTGGTCACGAAATCGTAGACGGTCGCCGGGTCGATTTCCGCCTGGTTCGCGGCAAAGGCCGGCGCCACGTCAAACGGGGCGTTGCCGGTCGCACGCTCGAACGTGCCGCCCAGCGTCGTCGTGGTGGGAACCTGGTTGCCGCGTTCCTCCCAGCCCTTCACCTGACCGTAGCTGATCCTCAACGTGAAGGTCGCATCGGGATACAGGCTGTCGCCATAGGCGGCGAAACGCGCATCGGCGAGCTTGCCGCCGGCAATGGCGAGCGGACCGGAATAGGCCTCGTCCACCTGCGCTTCGAGAGCCCGCTGCCGCTCCGCCAGTTTCAGCGCGTAGCGGATCATCGGATCGTCCGACGCCTCGATCGCCGCCATGCCGCCGTCCCACAATTGCTGGCGATATGCCGCATCGGCAAGCCGCGTACCCTCGACCAGTCGCGTGGCCAGCTGCTCGGGACTTTCCTTACCCAGCAGCAACTGGCTGTCGGGATCGTCCACACCCAGATATTCCCGGGCTTTCGACAGGCTCCATTCCAGCATCAGCTGGTCGAGCCAGGGATAGACCGGCCGCTCGTCGAGGATGCGCTTGCGCGTCAGCGGCAACGCGCTGTCGGTATAGCCGGGCAGCCGCTCCCGATTGGGCTTGGCACGTTCCTGCGCCGCGAACACCAGCGCCCGGGCATAGCCGTAAAGATCGCTCGACGGGGAAACGAAACGCGCCGGAAGATAGAGCGAGCGATAGGCGGTGACCGCCTGATCCACGTCGGTCCACGGGTCGCCCATGGCGGCGTTGCCGGCGCTCTTCGCCTTGAGGTCGGCTTCCTGCTCGGCCAGCGTCCGGGTGAATTGCGGGTCGTTGAGCGCCTTGGTGCGGCCGATATAGACCTTCAGGCTGTTCTCGATGCCGTTCAGCGTATCGAGGCCCTCGCGCTCCTTCTCGGCGCTTTCGTCCATCGCACGGATCAGCCGCCCGCGCAGTTCCGACATCGTGGCGATGGTGATCGGCAGGCGCACCTCCCGCTCGAAGGCGAGCTGGCTCTGAGTGTAGAGCCTGCTGGTCGAACCGGGATTGCCAACCACGAAGGTGACCTCGCCATCCTGCGGCGGGCGCGGGTTCCATTTCAAATGGTTAGGCGTCTTCACCGGCTGGCCGTTTTCATAGGCGCGCAGGAAACTCGCATCGAGCGAGTAGCGCGGGAAATTGAAATTGTCCGGATCGCCGCCGAAGGTCGCGGCGCGGTCTTCCGGCGCCCAGGCCAAACGGACGTCGGAATATTTGCGATAGGTATAGAGCTTGTACTGCCCGCCGCCAAACAGGGTGACGACCTGGCAGCGGGTCTTTGCCGTGTCGGTGCAATTGGCCGATTCGATCTCGGCGATCTTGGCGTCGCGCGCCTTGGTCAGCGCCTCGCCCGACAGATTGCCGAACGCGCCTTTCACCTCGCTCGTCACGTCGGTGATCTTCGCGACCACTTCGGCTTGCTGGCCGGGGCATTTCAATTCCGCGCTGCGCCGGTCGGCGATGAAGCCGTCGTCGAGATAGTCGGTCGCGCCGTTCGAATTGTCGAACAGGCAGCTGGCGACGCAGTGATGGTTGGTCAGGATCAGGCCCTGGTTCGACACGAAGCTTGCCGAACAACCGCCCGTAAGGCGCACGGCGGCGGCCTGGACCCGGTCGAGCCAGGCCTGATCGGGCGCCCAGCCATAGGTTTCGCGCATCTGTTCGGCGGGAAAATTGTCGAACGTCCACATGCCTTCCTCGGCCTGCGCGGGCGCGGCGGTCAACGCCGAGGCGAGCAGGATGGCGGTGGACGAATAGAATGTCGTGCGGATCATGGGGTCCTCTCTCGATTGACCGCACCGCCATCCGCCCTGCCCGGCGCCATGTCCAGTGCCCTTGAGAAAAATCGGGGAAGTGCCAGGAGGCCTGTAAGCCGGGTTCTGTTCCGCGGCCGATATGAACCCATCAGCGCCGCGGCGGCAGCCATTCATCTGGGCTACGGATCGCTCCGCAGCTCGAGCAGCCAACCCGGACGATCAGAGGCGAAATACCCCCGCCGCCCCTCTTGCGAAGGCCGGCACGCCGTCCCTATTCGGCCTTGCTCCGGGTGGGGTTTGCCATGCGGACCCTGTTACCAGCGCCCCGGTGCGCTCTTACCGCACCCTTTCACCCTTGCCTGATCCTCGTGAGAGGCCATCGGCGGTATGCTCTCTGTGGCACTTTCCCTGGGCTTGCGCCCGGCGGGCGTTACCCGCCACCCTCGTTTCGTGGAGCCCGGACTTTCCTCGCACCTCGCGGCACGCGGCTGCCCGGCCCCCTGGCCCTTTCGCGGATAGACGATCGCGCGGGCGGCGCCAAGGGCATCCGGCACGCGACCGAACGGGCCGGCGATATTCCCTCAACGGTTGGTCGCAAAGCCGGTGCGAGTTGATCTATGTCATAGGAGAAACAACAAGTTACCCGTTAGGAAAGCCTTAACTCCCGGCGGCATCCCGTCGCCCGTGCGAGTTGAGATTCGGGGAAATCTTATGAAACGAACTGCAATTGCACTTGCGGCAATGTCGACCTTCGCGCTGCCCAATGCGGCATCTGCGGCCGTTGTCGTGCTCGAAGAAGAGAACGGTACGTTGACCGGAAGCTTCGAGGATACGATCCGCGAGATCGGATCGTTCACGCGGACCTTCACCTTCAACCTGCCGACCACCGGCGTGACCGCAGTGTCCGCGACGACCGTTCGCGCCGGCGAGAACAATACGCCGGGCGATCTCGACTTCACCTCCGTGCTGCTTAACGGCAGTCCGCTTACCCTGACGGGCGAAGCCGCGGAATACGCTTTCGGTCAGTGGCAGAATACGTCTGGCGAACAGACCCTGGTCATCAACGGCTACTCCTACGGCAATGCCGGCCTTTCGGGCGTCGTCACCTTCGCGAGCGGAGCAGTTCCCGAGCCGGGCACCTGGGCGATCATGATCCTGGGCTTCGCGGCGACCGGTTTCGCCATGCGTCGCCGCAAGGCGGACCAGACGAAAGTCGCGTTCGCTTTCTGAGCGGACCGGGCGGCCGGTAAGCCGGCCCATCCAAAGTGCCTTGAAAGGCGGCGGGTTTCGATCCGCCGCCTTTTTCGTTTCCGGCGAAGTACGAATTTTCGTGGTTAACGATGACGGACAGACGATCTCCACGTTCGCGCCAGAAACAGTTTACGTTTGGTACACCATTCCAGACGATGCTGCCTCCGGTATTCTCGCCTTCAAGGTCTCGCTGTAAGAAGATTCGCTGGAGTTGGGGGATTATCGCCTGTCTCCAATCAAATACGTCATCACGTTCAAATCGAACCCACATACCGGGTCGCCAGCAAGGCATTGCCCGGTCCATTACTTCTGGAGGCGGAACATGAAATATGCTTGGTTAATGGGGGCCGCGCTGGCCCTTTCAGGCGGCACTGCAAATGCCGCGGATCTCATCAGCACGGACAAGGGCAACGAATGCCGCGGCCAAGGCGGGTTCTCGAACTGCTATGTCTTTCCCGACGGTTCGACGGGCCAGGGCATGGGCGACGGCACCGGCGCCGGCGCCATCTTCAAACTGAACAGCGACGGCTCGATGGATTTCTCGACCCTGTTCCCCACGATCGACGGCAGCGAGTTCGCCATCACCTATAACAAGGCGAGCAACGTGCTGGCCTTCGTCTACAATGCCGGACTGGGCGATCCGCAGATCAACTACTTCTCGGTCTTCCAGGCGAACACGCGCAATGTGTTCTTCGATGCGACCGCGATCACCAGCGGTTCGATCGCTTTGAACAATTATTACAGCGGCAGACCGGGTTATTCGCACATCACCTTCTTCGGCAGCGCCGCGACCGGAACCCCGGGTGCCGTGCCCGAACCGTCGACCTGGGCGCTGCTCATCCTCGGCTTCGGCCTGATCGGCGGCGCACTCCGCCGGCGGGGCGGCGAAACGCACCAGATGCGTGTCAGCTACAACTGACCGACCTTGCCATGGGAAAGGCGCCGCCGGTCATTCGGCGGCGCTTTTTTGGTGAAGCCGGAAACGCCGACCGCCTTCAGCGCGCGTCGCCGCGGTCCCGGTCCAGCAGGAGCTGAAACAGGATCGCGCGCACTTCGCCGTCGATCTCGCCATTGATCTTGCCGGGGCGCCAGCGGCGCTGAAACGCCTCGACCGCCTTATGCCCGTCGGCAATGTCGTAGCCGAAGCGTTCGAGGGCGAGGTAGAACGCGGCATTGTTGTCGAACGGATCGCCGCGCTCCAGCTTGTCCGGCCGGGGCAGGCACAGGCCGTATTCGGCCAACCGGTCCCATGGAAACAGCTCGCCCGGATCGATCTTGCGCGCCGGGGCCACATCCGAATGGCCGACGACATTGGCGCGCGGAATATCGTAGCGTTTCACGATCCGCGCGACCAGCGGGACCAGCGCTTCGAACTGCGCGTCGTTGAATTCGCGATAGCCGTATCGGTGGCCCGGATGGTCGAGCTCGATCCCGATGCTGGCGGAATTCACGTCGCGATGCCCGCGCCAGTAGGAGACGCCCGCATGCCATGCGCGCTTGTCTTCCGGCACCAGCTTGACGACCTCGCCCCGTTCGCCGATCAGATAATGGGCCGAGACCTTCGCCTCGGGATCGCACAACCGTTCAATCGCGAAGCCCGTATCCTCCATCTCGGTGTAGTGGATCACCACCATCGAGATCGGCAGCGCGCGTTCGTCGTGATTGGGGGACAGGATTTCCCGGTCGACCAGCTCGTCCTCGCTGAGCGGCAGTTTCTCGCCCGGTCTGCCGAAATCGCTCAACCGATGAGCCCCTCGCCCTCGGGCATGACCGCGCCGAGCACCAGCGTCCCTTCGGACCGGGCGAACTGCACGCCGCCACCGCATTGTTCGGCCAGCAGCGAGATCATGTGCGCCGCCGCGGTCCGGCTGGACAATTCGGCCGGATCGAGCGCGCCTTCCAGAGCCTTGCCGATACTGTCGTCGAAGCCGATCTTCGGCCCCGCCGCGCGCACCACGATCTCGCAATTGCCCGCGCGAATTTCCGCCCCCACGTCAAGCGTTCCGCCGCGCACCAGCGCATCGATGGCGATCTGCGCGAAGTTGAGCAGGACCTTCACCGCCGGCTTGCCCAGATTGACCACGTCCAGCGCCCAGCTCACCGTGATATTGCCCTTGTCGACCAGCAGCGCCTCGATCAGCGCGCGCGGTTCCGCCATGTCGACCCGGTCGCCGAAGCCCCCTGCCGCGCCGAATGCCAGGCGGAAGAACTTGAGCTTGTTGGTGCTGGTCCGCGCACTCTGTTCAAGCAGGCCCATCACGTTCTCGCGCATCTCGTCGTCGGTTTCGAGAGACAGCAGTTCGAGCCCGTTGCTGAGCGCGCCGACCGGGCTGAGCATGTCGTGGCACAGGCGCGAACAGAGCATGGCGGCAAGGTCGATGGATTGTTTGTCGTTCATCGGTGGTCCGTTGGAAGAAATGGCTTGAACGTGCTTCTAGCGAGGGGTGACTTCATAGGGAAGCGCGGTGAATGCGCCAGCCCCCGCCCGCCAGAACGAGACGCGCCCCGCCGCAACGATTCCCCACACCGCCCCGTCATCCGCCGCCATCCGCGCATCGGTTGCCGAAGGACGCGCAAGGCCGTTGGGGTGCGAATGGTAGTACCCTAGCACCTGCGCCCCGCCCGCCCGCGCGCCGCGATGTGCGTCGATCAGGGCTTGCGGGTCGATCTCGAAATGGGTTGCGGGCTCGGGGTGGACGTTGCGGGCGGGAATGGCGGCGGTGATCTCGTCGGACGCCCCGAGCAGAAGACCGCAGCATTCACGGGGGTGGGCGCGCCCGGCATGGGCGAGCATTTCGTCCAGAACTCTCGACAGGATTTCAAGCACCCGCGATCATCTATCGGTTCGCCTTGGGCTTGTCGAAGGGCTGGTTCCGCTTCCAACCGTCAGCGATGCCAATCTGGAATTGTCTGCTGCAATGGCGTGCGCGCGGCTCTACCCGATATTCGGAGCATCGGCATGGGGCCGGGATCAGTTTCGGGTCATGCGAAACACGGAATTCGCGAAATCTTCAAGTCATCGCGAACCCGTGCGCGCTGTAAGGCAAACGGCGGCTAAAGGGTGTAGGGGCAAAAACGCTCGCCTCGATCACTGAAACCAGGATCGCATGTCAGGTCTCGGAACCACACGAGGCAAAGTTCGACAGGCTTGGGGGCAGACAAGAAAGGCAATGAACATTCTCGAAGGCCAGATCCTCGCCCCCGACCGTCTCGACAAGGCGCTGGCGCAGGCCACCGACCTGTCGCGCGAGCGGATCAAGACCCTCATCGCGCAGGGCCATGTCGAGATCGCCGGAAAGCCGGCCACCGCCCCTTCCGCCAGGGTCGAGGCCGGCACCGCCTTCCGCATCGCCCTTCCCGCGCTCGCACCGCTCGAGGCGGGGGCGCAGGCCATCCCGCTCGAGATCGTGTTCGAGGACGCGCATCTCGTCGTCGTGAACAAGCCGGCGGGCATGGTCGTGCACCCGGCGGCGGGCAATCGCGACGGGACGCTGGTCAACGCCCTGCTGCACCATTGCCGGGGGCAGCTTTCGGGCATCAACGGGGTCGAGCGGCCCGGCATCGTCCACCGGATCGACAAGGACACTTCCGGCCTGCTCGTCGTCGCCAAGTCCGACGCGGCGCATGAGGGGCTGGCCCGCCAGTTCGCCGACCACTCGATCGCCCGCCGCTATCAGGCGATCTGCGCCGGGCGGCCCAACCCGCGCGATGGCACCATCGAAGGCCGCCTCGGCCGGTCGGATAGGGACCGCAAGAAGATGGCCGTTCTCCCGCCCGATGCGAAGCGCGGCAAGCATGCGGTCACGCATTACCGGACGGTGCAGACCTTCGCCCATGCCGCGCTGATCGAATGTCGCCTCGAAACCGGGCGCACGCATCAGGTCCGCGTTCACTGTCAGTCAATCGGAAATTCGCTATTGGGAGACCCTGTGTACGGACGCACCCCGAAAGCGTTGAAACCGGTTCTGACGAGCCTCGATTTCAACCGTCAGGCACTCCATGCCGAGCAGCTCGGATTCAGCCATCCTATCAGCGGTGAAAGCTTGGATTTCCGGGCCGAAATGCCTCTCGACATGCGGGAACTGATCGATGAAATCGCTCGTTGAAATCGATGAAAGACAGTGCAGTTTTCGGCGGTTTTCCGGTATAGCGGATTGAGTGACCCAAGGCCCGGATGCCCAGCAGGGGTCCGGCGATCGCGGTCGACGACAGAAAGGTCAGGGTAACGTGAGCAAATCCAAATCTTTGAGCGTTCCGGCGCTCGGCGGGGAGCAGAGCCTCAACCGCTATCTCTCCGAAATCAAGAAATTCCCCATCCTCACGGCCGAGCAGGAATACATGCTCGCCAAGCGGTATGAAGAGCACGAGGATCCCGAGGCGGCGGCGCAGCTCGTCACCTCGCACCTGCGGCTCGTTTCGAAGATCGCGATGGGCTATCGCGGCTACGGCCTGCCGGTGAGCGATCTCATCTCCGAAGGCAATGTCGGCCTGATGCAGGGCGTCAAGAAGTTCGAGGCCGATCGCGGCTTCCGCCTGGCGACCTATGCGATGTGGTGGATCAAGGCGAGCATCCAGGAATACATCCTGCGCTCGTGGAGCCTGGTGAAGATGGGCACCACCGCGGCGCAGAAGAAGCTGTTCTTCAACCTGCGCCGGATGAAGAAGAACCTCGACGCCTACGAGGATACCGACCTTCATCCCGACGATGTGACGAAGATCGCCACCGATCTCGGCGTGCCCGAGCAGGAGGTGGTAAACATGAACCGCCGCATGCTGATGGGCGGCGACGGGTCGCTGAACGTGCCGATGCGCAATGGCGAGGACGGCAGCGGCCAGTGGCAGGACTGGCTGACCGACGATCGCCCCTTGCAGGACGAGACGGTTGCCGATGCGCAGGAAAAGGAAGTGCGCCACGGCATGCTGGTCGAGGCGATGGACAATCTGAACGACCGCGAGAAGCACATCTTCACCGAACGCCGGCTGACCGACAATCCGCAGACGCTGGAAGAACTCAGCCAGGTCTACGACGTCAGCCGCGAACGCATCCGCCAGATCGAGGTGCGCGCATTCGAGAAGGTGCAGAAGGCGATGAAAAGCATCGCCAGCGAGAAACTGCTGGCCGGCGCCGCGTAAGCACCTTCTCGCAGCAATGCCAGATCATGGGGCCGCGCATCACCGGATGCGCGGCCCCTTTTCTCGTCCGGCGCTCAACGCTGGGCGAGCATGTCGATCAGTTCCGCCGTTTTCCCACCGGCTTCGGCGTTGCGGAAGGCCCTGACCTGCTCCACGCAGATCTCTTGCGGCGTGGGTTGCCGGCGGAGAAGCGCCATGCTCTCGTCGATAAAATCGTCGAGCGGCATGTACCCGTCCCGCGTCGACTGACCGGGCGTGAGCTCGGTCTGCACGCCCGGGGGGACGATCTCGATCACCTCGACCCGGCCTTCCAGAACCTTGCGCAACGTCATCGTATAGGAATGCAGCGCCGCCTTGGTCGCCGAATAGGTCGGCGCCTTGGGCAGCGGCACGAAGGCGAGACCCGAACTCACATTGACGATCGCCGCGTCCTCGCGCGTCTTCAGATGCGCGATCAGGGCATCGGTCAGGCGGATAGGCCCAAGCAAATTGATCGCCACCACCTTTTCCGCATCGGTAAGGTCGCGTTCGCCGGACAGATCCTCGAACGGCATGATCCCGGCATTGTTGACGAGCACGTTCAGCTCGGGAAACCGCTCCACCACGGTCCGCGCGAAGGTGCCGATTTGCGCCTCGTCGGCCACGTCGAGTTCGAGCCAGTGCAGGTTCTCGCGCCCTTCCGCCGTTTCCCGCAGACCGTCCGGCGAGCGTGCCGCCACGATCACGGTGTTGCCCGCATCGTGCCAGCGCCGGGCATATTCGCGGCCGATGCCCGAGCTGCCGCCCGTGATGAGGATGGTGTTGCCTGTTTCTTTCATTTGATGGTCCTTCGCGTTCGGTGGGATAACCCGGCACATGTGCCTTCGTATCCCGGCCCGTGGTTCGGGTTGCATGGCGCGGCACGCGATCCTATCCCGGCGGCATGAGATGGCTCGCGAAATGGCTGTTCCGGCTGGTCCTGATGTTCGTCGGCCTGAGCCTGCTGGCGGTCGTCCTGTTCAAATTCGTGCCCGTGCCGGTCACCGCGACCATGCTGATGGACGAGAACGGCATCACCAAGGACTGGACCGCGCTTGCCAATATCGATCGCGACATGGTCGGCGCGGTGATTGCGGCGGAGGACGGGAAGTTCTGTACCCATGACGGGTTCGACCGGGAGGCGATCGAGAACGCCATTCGCCGCAATGCCGAGGGCGGCCGCATCCGCGGCGGCTCGACCATCAGCCAGCAGACCGCCAAGAACGTCTTCCTGTGGCAGGGCGGCGGCTATTTCCGCAAAGGGCTGGAAGCCTGGTTCACCTTCCTGATCGAGCAGATCTGGGGCAAGCGGCGGATCATGGAAGTCTATCTCAACGTCGCGGAAACCGGCATCGGCACCTATGGGGTTGAAGCCGGGGCGCGGCGTTATTTCGACAGTTCGGCAGGTTCGCTCTCACGAATCCAGGCGGCGCGGATGGCGGCCGCCCTGCCCCTGCCCAAGGAACGTTCGGTCAGGAACCCCGGCGGCTGGCTCGCCCGGCACGGCAATACCATTTCGAGACGGATCGGCGTCGTGGGGCGTGACGGGCTCGACGCCTGCGTCTACGACTGACCCATGGGGGCAGGCCATACGCATGCGGACTCCGGTCATTCGCACGATCACGGATCGGGCCATGCCCATGCGCCGAAAAATTTCGGCCGCGCCTTCCTGATCAGCATCGTCCTCAACACGGCCTTCGTGGCGGTGGAGGCGACTTATGGCTGGCTGTCAGGCTCGATGGCACTGATTGCGGATGCCGGGCACAATCTGTCGGACGTACTCGCCTTGTTGCTGGCCTGGGCCGCCAGCATCGCGGCCCGGCGCCCGGCCAGCGGGCGGTTCACCTACGGCCTCAAAAGCTCGACCATCCTTGCCGCGCTTGCCAATGCCGGCCTGCTGCTGGCGGCAATCGGGGCGATCCTTTATGAAACGCTGCACCGCCTGGCCGAACCCGCTGCGGTGCAAGGGGGGACGATGGCGATCGTCGCGGGCATCGGCATCCTCGTCAACGCCGGCACCGCCGCCATGTTCATGCGCGGGCAGCACGACATCAACATTCGCGGCGCCTTTCTGCACATGGCGGCAGATGCGCTCGTGAGCCTAGGCGTGGTGGTCGCCGGGTTGCTGATCATCTGGACGGGCGCCGCATGGATCGATCCGGCGGTCAGCCTCGTCATTGTCGCGGTGATCGCGGCGGGCACTTGGGGCCTGCTGAGAGACAGCGTGGCGATGAGCATGCTGGCCGTGCCCAAGGGCATATCGGAAACGCAGGTGCGCGGCTATCTGGCGGGCCTGCCGGGTGTCGCATCGGTGCACGACCTGCATATCTGGCCGATGAGCACCACCGAAACCGCGCTGACCGCGCATCTCGTCATGCCCGGGGGGCATCCGGGCGATGCCTTGCTGCAGGAGATCGCCGAGGAACTGCGCCATCACCACCGCATCGGCCATGCGACCGTGCAGATCGAGCGCGACGCATCCTGTGCATCCTGCGGTTCGCCAGATTGACCGAATGGTACCGCAATACCGACTGGAACGAGGAGATCGCCGCCGATTTCGAGAAGCGGCTGGCACGGTCCCGCGGGCAGAAGGTGCAGAACCTATCGTTGCAGGGGTATCACCTGCTGGCGAAACATCCCGCGGTCGCGCGCACGCTCCTCGAACGGGCCGTCGCGATGAACGACCCGTTCGAAACCCACCGCGCGCTGTCGTTCCTCGCGCTTGCCCATGTGGCGTGCGGCGATATCGACCTGGCTCTCGATCTGTATGAGGACGCGCTAAAGCGGCAGGCCGGGCAACCCGGTTTCGTAGCCGTCCAGCCGTCCGACTATCTGTTCCTGGTCGGCATGTTCCAGCGCGCGGACCGGCTGGCCACCGCGCTTCCGCTTGCGGATATGCTGCCGGACGAAGGCATGTTCGGCATCGATCCGCAGAGCTTTACGGCCAAGGCCCTGATCATGGCGCTTGCCGATCGGGGCGAGGAAGCCAGGCGCTATGCCCAGCTGGCCCTGCCGTTCATTCGCTCGCTGCCGGAATCCGCCGCCCTCGGGCTGACCATCGCGGATGTTCGCAGCCGGCTGGAAAGACTGGCCGGATCTGGCGCCTAGCGCAGACGGTCAGGCAGGTGGGCGCCCCGGCTCTCGATCGAGGCCGGGGGCGCCTTCACCTGACGCACCCGCTCAGGCGGCTTCTTCCTTCTCGTCCTTCTTGCCGTGGACCTGGATCGGGTCCTTGCGGCCTTCGACCACGTCCTTGTCGATCACGATTTCGGTCACGCCGTCGAGATCGGGCAGGTCGAACATCGTATCCAGCAGAATGCCTTCCACGATCGATCGCAAACCGCGTGCGCCGGTCTTCCGCTCGATCGCCTTTTCCGCGATCGTGCGCAGCGCGTCTTCGGTGAAAGTCAGATCAACGTCTTCCAGTTCGAACAGCTTGGCATACTGCTTGATCAGCGCGTTCTTCGGTTCGGTCAGGATCGTCACCAGCGCGTCGATATCGAGATCGCGCAGGGTGGCGATCACCGGCAGGCGGCCGACGAATTCCGGAATCAGGCCGAATTTGAGCAGGTCTTCCGGCTCACCCTTTTCGAGCAGTTCACCCACCCGGCGCTTGTCCGGATCGGCGACATGCGCGCCGAAGCCGATGCTGCGTTTCTGCAAGCGGTCGGCGATGATCTTTTCCAGCCCCGCGAACGCGCCGCCGCAGATGAACAGGATGTTCGTCGTATCGACCTGCAGGAATTCCTGCTGCGGATGCTTGCGCCCGCCCTGCGGCGGGACGGAGGCGGTGGTGCCTTCCATCAGCTTTAGCAATGCCTGCTGCACGCCTTCGCCCGACACGTCACGCGTGATCGAGGGGTTTTCGGCCTTGCGCGTGATCTTGTCGATCTCGTCGATATAGACGATGCCGTGCTGCGCCTTCTCAACATTGTAGTCGCTCGCCTGCAGCAGCTTGAGGATGATGTTCTCCACATCCTCGCCAACATAGCCGGCTTCGGTCAGCGTGGTGGCATCGGCCATGGTGAACGGCACGTCGAAGGTGCGCGCCAGCGTCTGCGCCAGCAAGGTCTTGCCGCACCCGGTCGGCCCGACGAGCAGGATGTTCGACTTCGCCAGCTCGACATCGCCCGACTTTCCGGCATGCTTCAACCGCTTGTAATGGTTGTGCACCGCGACCGAGAGGACGCGCTTCGCGCGGTCCTGGCCGATGACGTAATCGTTCAGTGTCTGAAAGATTTCGGACGGCGGCGGAACGTCGCCTTCCTTGCGGCCGGAAATGCCGGCCTTGGTTTCCTCGCGGATGATGTCGTTGCACAGTTCGACGCATTCATCGCAGATGAATACCGTCGGCCCGGCAATGAGCTTGCGAACCTCGTGCTGCGACTTGCCGCAGAAGCTGCAATACAGCGTGGATTTGCTATCGGTTCCGGTCAACTTGGTCATATCCTGCTTTGCCCTGCCAAACCCAGCCGTTTCATAGATTCGCCGAGCATACGGCGCGGGGGGAATGGTTCAACCTCATAGGTAGCGCAATCCCCTTGCCACAAGCTGAAGCGGCAAGGTTGCTCTTTCCCTACGACAATTATGCTACACACGCCGCCTTCCCGGCGGCCGGGCGCCGTCCTATTCCGGCGCGCCGCCCGATCCCTTGTCGGCGGGCGGGGAAGGCTGGTCGTCGCTCTCGTTCTCGGGGCGCGCCTCGAACACCTTGTCGACGATGCCGAACTTCATCGCCTCGTCCGCCTCGAGGAATGTGTCGCGGTCCATCGCCTTCTCGATATCGGTCAAGCTCTGCCCGGTATACTGGACATAGAGATCGTTCATCCGCTTGCGGATGCGCAGGATCTCGCGCGCCTGGATCTCGATATCGGAAGCCATGCCGCGCGCGCCGCCCGAAGGCTGGTGCACCATGATGCGGGCATTGGGCAATGCGATCCGCATCCCCGGCTCGCCCGCCGCGAGCAGGAAGCTGCCCATCGATGCCGCCTGCCCGATGCAGACGGTGGAAACGCGCGGCTTGATGTACTGCATCGTGTCGTGGATCGCCATGCCGGCCGTCACCACCCCGCCGGGCGAGTTGATGTACATGCTGATCGGCTTGGACGGATTTTCGCTCTCGAGGAACAGCAGCTGCGCCACGATCAGCGAGGCCATCGTGTCTTCCACCTGCCCCGTCACGAAGACGATACGTTCGCGCAGCAGGCGCGAGAAGATGTCGAACGCCCGCTCGCCCCGGCTGGATTGTTCCACCACCGTCGGCACCAGCGCGCCGGTGAACGGATCGCGGATGAACGGGTCCTGCGCGGAAGAAGCGTCGGAAGCGAACGGGTTGATCATGAAAGTCCTCTCGTCGATTGGATCGCCGCCTATTTCGCGATAGGAGCGCGCCAGTTCAAGGGGGCAATCGGCACCGCATCCGGTTTTGGCACGCCGGACGGGCGGCGCGCGTTGATCGGCCCGCCATGCCGTTTGTCGAACGGGTCGTTTCCATCGTTCGGCAAGGGTGCTTTAGACGACCAACACACACGAAGAACATTAAGAGCACGGGAATTGGGGATGGCAGGCAGGTCGAGGCACAACGCCGCGTTGATGGCACTTGCAGGCTTTACCAGCCCGACGGCGCTTGCCGCGCAGGACAGCCCGGCGGCGGCCGACCTGCCCCCGGTGCAGCAGCAGGAAACCTCCGACACGCGGCAGGTGTACGAACCGGCCTATTTCGAACGCTTCGCCCCGCGCAACGCGCTCGACATGGTGGCGCGCATACCCGGCTTCGTGATCGCGGGCGGCGACGATAACGGGCAGCGCGGTCTCGGCCAGGCGAACCAGAACGTCATCGTCAACGGCCAGCGCTTCTCCAGCAAGTCGGACGGGCTGCGCGATCAGCTCGCCCGCATCCCGTCGAGCAATGTCGTGCGGATCGAACTGGTCGACGGCAACACGCTCGACATTCCCGGCCTCACCGGCCTCGTCGCCAACGTGATCGTCGAGAACAGCGGCATTTCGGGCCAGTTCCGCTATGTCGGCGGGTTCCGCGCCTACAACACCGAGGCCCAGCTCTATGGGGGCGAGATCTCGCTTTCGGGCAGCAGCGGCCGGCTCGACTACAAGGTCGCCCTGTCGAACGAGAACCAGCGCTTCGGGGCCGACGGCCCGACCATCCTCTACGGCGCCGACGGCAGCGTGATCGAGGAACAATACACCAAATTCTCCGGCGCGTTCGACAATCCCCGGCTGGCGACCAATCTGACCTACACGTTCGGCCCGCGCACCATCGCCAATCTCAATCTGAGCTATGGCGAGGACTTCTACTACCGCGAGGATCCCGAAACCGGCCGCCCGGTCCTCGGGCCGATCCGGGTGCGCGACAACATTTCGCGCGAGGACGGGCCGGAATACGAGATCGGCGGCGATTTCGAATTTCCCCTCGGCCCCGGCAAGCTCAAGCTGATCGGGCTGGAGCGGTTCGAGCGCGACAATTTCTCCAACGATCTGATCGATTCGTTCGGCAGCGAAGCGCCCCCCATCGGCTCGCGCTTCCTCCAGACCAACGGAATCGGCGAGCGTATCGCCCGTTTCGAATATGGCTGGGCGCTGTGGAACGCCGACTGGCAGGTTTCCGGCGAGGCGGCCTACAACCGGCTCGACCGCGTCTCCTCGCTGTTCCTGCTCGGCCCCGGCGGCGATTTTGCCGAGGTGGACTTTCCGGCCGGCACCGGCGGCGTCAAGGAAGACCGTTACGAAACCTCGCTCAGCGTGTCGAAGAAACTGTCGGACACGCTTTCGGTCCAGGCGATCGGCTCGGCGGAGTTCTCTACCCTCGAGCAGTCGGGCGCCGCCGCCAATTCGCGCAGTTTCACCCGGCCCAAGGGGTCGCTCGCGGTGACATGGAAGCCGCGCGCCGATCTCGACCTGTCGCTTACCCTCGCCCGGCGGGTCAGCCAGCTGTCCTTCGGCGATTTCCTCGCCAGCGTCTCGCTCGGCGACGACAATCAGAATGGCGGCAACAACGCGCTGGTCCCCTACCAGAGCTGGAACGTCGAGCTGGAAGCGAACAAGACGCTCGGCAAATGGGGCTCGGTCCGCTTCCAGGCGCGGCAGGGCTGGTTCGAGGATTTCATCGACTGGTTCCCGCTGCCCGGCGGGGGCGAGGCGCGCGGCAATATAGGCGATGCCGATCGGCTGCACCTCGAACTGTCGGGCACGATCAACATGGATCCGATCGGCTGGCGCGGTGCGCGGTTCGACTTCACCGGGGTCAAGCGCTGGATGCATGTGACCGACCCCTTCGTCGGCGGAACGCGGCCCTTCTCCAACGACCAGCTGGCGCTTCTCGAGGTGGATTTCCGGCAGGACGTCGTGAATACCGACTGGGCGTTCGGCGGATCGCTGCGCACCGATCAGGTAGCGGGCTATTCACGCCGGTTCGAATTCGGACGCGGCTGGGAAGGCCCGGTCTTTGCCGACCTGTTCGTGGAGAACAAGGACGTGTTCGGCCTCACCCTGCGCGCCGCCGTCGGCAATGTGCTGTCGGCACGCAACCGGTTCGAGCGCACGGTATTCGACCGCTCGCGCCCGGACGGCGAGATCCTGTTCGTCGAGCGATCCGACCGGCGGATCGGCCCCGTCTTCCGCTTTTCCGTGAGCGGCGATTTCTGACGGGCTCTTGCAAGTTCTGTGCGACCTGCCACACCCTTGCGGCATGACGTCACGCTTCCTCGGCGCCGCCGCGCTGCTCGCCCTTGCCACCCCTTTCGCCGCCCCCCTCGCCGCGCAGGACGCCCCGGCCTACGACGCCGCTGCCGAGGCCGCAGCACAGACGCGGCGGATCGCCCAACTGGACGATGCCGGGCCGATGCTGAACGCGGTCATCGCCTACGATCCCGATGCGGCACGGGCGGCGGCTGCGGCGGACGCCAACACCCTGCTGGCCGGTCGCACGGTGCTGGTGAAGGACAATATCGAGACTCGCGAATGGCCGACCACCGCCGGCAGCCTCGCCCTCGCAGGCAACCGCACTAATCGCGACGCGCCGCTTATCGCCAATCTGCGCGACGCAGGCGGCGTGGTACTCGGCAAGACCAATCTGTCCGAATGGGCGAACATCCGCGACGACAATTCGACCAGTGGGTGGAGCGCGGTCGGCGGGCTGACCCGCAATCCCCACGCCATCGATCGCAACACCTGCGGCTCTTCCTCGGGCAGCGGGGCGGCGGTCGCGGCGGGCTTCGCCTGGGCCGCCATCGGGACCGAGACCAACGGCTCGATCACCTGCCCCGCCAGCATCAACGGCGTGGTCGGGTTCAAGCCCAGCGTCGGCCTTGTCAGCCGGACCCATATCGTGCCGATCTCCAGCACACAGGACACTGCCGGCCCGATGACAGGCAGCGTCGCCGATGCCGCCCTGCTGCTCAGCGCGATCGCGGGGGAAGATCGGGCGGATGCCGCCACCGTCGGCGTCGCGCGCCGGGCCGACTACCATACCGGTCTGGCCGATTTCTCGCTCGACGGCGTGCGGATCGGGGTGATGCGCAACCAGATCGGCGGCCGGGACGATGTGCGCGCCGTGTTCGAAACCGCGTTGGCCGACCTCGAACGCGCCGGCGCCATGCTGGTCGATATCGAATACGAACCGGACGACGAGATGTATTCCGACAGTTTCGCCGTCCTGATGTTCGAACTGCGCGAGGAGATGGGCAAGTACCTCGCCAGCCTGCCGGGCGAGAACCTGCCGCGCACCCTTGCCGACCTCATCGCCTTCAACGCCGCGAATGCGGATGAGGAAATGCGCTGGTTCGACCAGGACCTGTTCGAGCAGGCCGCCAAGGCGACCGATCGCACCGCCTACGAAACCGCCCGCGCCGACGCCGTGCGGATTGCGGCGAAGGCGACCGACACCTTGCTGGCGGACAACGACGTATCGTTCCTCGTCGCCCCGACCCGTGGCCCGGCCTGGACGAGCGACCTCGTCAATGGCGACAATTACGACGGTTCGATCGGCTTCGGTTCGCCCGCCGCCATCGCCGGCTACCCGCACCTGACCGTGCCGATGGGCGCGGTCGAGGGGCTACCAGTGGGCATCAGCTTCCTGGGTGCGAAATTCGACGACTTCGCCGTGCTGCAGGCGGGTCATGCCTATGAAACCGTGCGCAGTGCCGTGCTGCCGCAACCACGCTTCGCACGCTGGTCGCCGGAGCCAGTCGCGCAGGAGTGATGCGGCTGGGGGCGGGGCGCGCGTTCCGATGTTCGGGCTTGCCCGGTACTTTTTCGTCGGTTTTTAGGCGTACGTCTTAGGCGTTCTTGCGATGGCTGCGGCTAGTTTTCGGAGTCACAGCAACGGCTTCGATAGGTCGAAATGACGATCAAAGGCGATCTTGCCGTACATCGCACGCGGCAGTTCACCATCGCTGGCGATCTTGCCTTAGACGTCGAGGGTCGTTCGTTCCGCAACCGCGCTCTACTTGCTGGTCGCCGAAGCTTCTCGCGCAGGACTGACGGTGTGGAAGGCGGGTCGCGCCGTCCTGTGTTCGGACTTACCCGGTCGTTTTGTCATTGGTTCTACAAAGGCGTTTGTTGGAAGGAGCTATTCGCCGGCCTCGGCCAGCGCTCGGAATGACGGCAAAGTCTTCGATGCGGCGAAGCGGTCAGCAGCGGCGAGCTTGCTGCCTCGTCTCGGTAGCACGAGCGTTCCCGGTCCCAGCTGCTAGCAAGACCTTGCGATGATGGAGCGGCGCAGCTCTCGCGCTCCTCGCATGAAACTTGCCGCTTCGGCCGTCGGAAACAAACGCGAATAACCTGCCCCCCGACCGTCCGCCCGAGGCATCCTCGACGATCCGGTCCGCACATACGAAAAGAGCGGCAGGATCGCTCCCGCCGCCCTTTCTGCGTCGGCCCACCCATTCGGGTAGGTCAGACGGTGCTTACTTGGCCGCCGGCTTCTTGGTGGCAGCCTTCTTGGCAGGGGCTTTCTTGGCGGCGGGCTTGTCACCCTCGCCCGTCTCCTCGCCATTGACCTTGTCACCCGACGCCTTCTTGGCCGGGGCCTTCTTCGCAGCAGGCTTCTTCCCGGCATCGCCATCGGCGGATGCGTCAGCGGCGGCGTCCTTCTTCGGCGCAGCCTTCTTGGCCGGCGCCTTCTTCGCAGCCGGCTTCGCCTCGCCCCCGGTCTCGTCCTTCGCTTCGGCGGTCTTCTTGGCCGATGCCTTCTTCTTCGCCGCAGGCTTCTCGGTTTCGGCCGGCGTCTGTTCGCCGTCCTCTTCCGCCTCGATCGCGGCTTCGAGTTCCTCGCGCGTCACTTCGCGATCGGTGATCTCAGCCTTGTCGAACAGGAAGTCGACGACCTTGTCCTCATACAGCGGGGCGCGAAGCTGCGCGGCGGCCATCGGTTCCTGCTGGATGTACTGGATGAACTTCTCGCGATCCTCGGGGCGGTATTGCTGCACCGCCTGCTGGATCAGCATGTTCATCTCCTGCGAGGAGACCTGGATGTTGTTCTGCTGACCAATTTCCGACAGCAGCAGGCCGAGGCGCACGCGGCGTTCGGCGATGCGGCGGTAATCGTCCTTCTCGTCTTCCATTTCCTTGCGCATCGCGTCGGCATCTTCGGCCCGCGCGGCTTCCTGCTGAAGCTGCGACCAGATCTGGTCGAATTCCGCATCGACCATGCCGTGCGGCACGGCGAAATCATGCCCGGCGGCAAGCTGATCGAGCAGCGCGCGCTTCATCTGCGTGCGAGTGAGGCCGGCGGTTTCCTGTTCCAGCTGGCCGCGGATCAGTTCCTTCAGCTTGTCGAGGCTCTCGAGGCCGAGATTCTTGGCGAAGTCGTCATCGACCGTCGTCTCGTCCTCGACCTTGACCTGCTGCACGGTCACGTCGAACTCGGCTTCCTTGCCGGCGAGGTGCGTCGCCTGGTAATTTTCCGGGAAGGTGACGGTGATGGTCTTTTCCTCGCCCGTCTTCGCGCCCGTCAACTGGTCTTCGAACCCGGGGATGAACTGACCCGAACCGATCACAAGCGGCGCGCCTTCGGCCTTGCCGCCTTCGAATTCCTCGCCATCGACCCGGCCGACGAAATCGATGATCAGCTGGTCGCCTTCCTGCGCCGCGCGGCCTTCGTCGGCATCCTTGTAGCTCTTGTTCTGGCCGGCGATGCGCTGCAGCGTCTCGTCGACCTGCGCCTCGTCCACCGGCACGGTGAGCCGTTCGATCTTCATCCCGTCGGTATCGGGCGCCTCGACCTTGGGCAGCACTTCGAGTTCCATGGTGAGGGTCGCGTCCTTGCCCTCTTCATAGCCGTCGCCCATCTCGACCTTGGGCTGCATCGCGGGACGCAGCTCGTTGTCGGCGATCGTCTTGTCGATCGATTCGCGGATCACGTCGTTCATCGCCTGCGCGTGGATCTGCTCGCCATGCATCTTGCGGATGAGATTGGCCGGCACCTTGCCGGGGCGGAAGCCAGGCATGCGCATCTGCGGCGCGATCTTCTTGATTTCCTTGGCGACCCGCCCCTCGATCTCGCTCGCGGGGATGGTGATCGCATAGGCGCGCTTCAAACCGTCATTGGTGGTTTCTTTGATCTGCATGAATAGCTTCTCTTGAACAGGTCGGTTGTCTTACGTGGCATATGGCCATGCAATCGGGCGGAAACTGGTGCGGGCGAAGGGACTCGAACCCCCACATCTTTCGATACTGGTACCTAAAACCAGCGCGTCTACCAATTCCGCCACGCCCGCATGCCCGAACGAAGTTGCGCGTCGGCGGGATACGCCGCGCGTGTAGGCGCGTGCCTCTAGTCTTATGCGGCGAAAAGGGCAAGCGCCGCGCCCCGCGGAGTGCGCGCGAAGGGAACGCGGCGGGCGCGCCATCCGTTCGGCAGGGGAAAGGATCGCGTTTCCATGACCGATTACACCACCCCCAAGGTGCCCCCGGCGACGCCGCCGGCGATCGACCCCGATGTCAGACCCCGGACCGCCGCCGAGATGGAAGCGGAAGGCGAGGAGGAAGGCGACGTCCTCGCCGACCGGACCGCGCCGGACGAGAACGATCTGAAATCGGAACAGGCGATGCGCGCCGCCATGGACGGCGGCGACGACGGCAAGGGCGAACAGGCTCTCGATGCAGCGACCATGCTGCCCCCCGACTGAAAGGATACGACGATGGCGACCCAACCCGACCCCAGCCCCGACACGATCGATCCAGGCTCCCCGCAGGAATTCCCGGCCGACCCCTCCCCCGCCGAAGCGCCGGTGCAGGATCCGCCCGGTTTCGAACCGCCGCAGCCCGATATCGACAATCCCGATCGCGGCGTTCCCGAGACCCCACCCCCGCCGGACTGATGCCCGCCTGCGCGTTCCCGGCGGATTGACCTTGCCGCCGGGCCGCGCTCGCATTATCGGCTCGCGCCCATGAGCGACGACACCAGGCCCGATACCCCGCCCACCCGCCTCTCGGTCAATCCGCAGAGCGAGCATTTCGATGTCGAGACGTTG
Organism: uncultured Erythrobacter sp.; assembly: GCA_947501005.1. Lineage (GTDB taxonomy): Bacteria > Pseudomonadota > Alphaproteobacteria > Sphingomonadales > Sphingomonadaceae > Qipengyuania. The sequence goes on from CANMTU010000001.1 coordinate 2,016,153, forward strand.
AAGCGCGGCGTCGGCATTCGCTTCAAGGGCCGCCAGCGCACCGATATCGAGGAATACTGCATTCCCGAAGGCTGGGTGCGCGTGCAGGCCGGCAAGTCGGTCGATCGGAAGGGCAATCCGCTGACCCTCAAACTCACCGGCCCGGTCGAGGCGTGGTACGAGGATCTGGGCGAGGATGCCCCGGTCGCGAAGGCGGACTGACGCCAGGTCCTTGCCAAGCCCCGCGCGGGGGGCCACTTGCGCCATTGTCATGAGCGCTTCTGAAAAACCCAAGGTCATCATCATCGGCCGCCCCAATGTGGGCAAGTCGACCCTGTTCAACCGGCTGGTCGGCAAGAAACTGGCGCTGGTGGACGATCAGCCCGGCGTCACGCGGGACCGGCGGCTGGGCGATGCGGTGATCGCGGGGCTGGAATTCACCATCGTCGATACCGCCGGGTGGGAGGACGAGGACGCCGAGACCCTTCCCGGCCGGATGCGCAAGCAGACCGAGGTCAGCCTTGAAGGCGCCGACGCCGCGCTGTTCGTGATCGATGCGCGGTCCGGCCTCACCCCGATGGACGAGGAAATCGCCCGTTGGCTGCACAGCCAGTCGGTGCCGGTCGTCCTCGTCGCCAACAAGGCGGAAGGCCGCGCGGCCGAGGCGGGCATCCTCGAAAGCTACAGCCTCGGCTTCGGCGAACCGCTCGGCGTGTCGGCGGAACATGGCGAAGGCATTGCCGACCTGTTCGGCGGGCTATGGCCGATCATCGGCGAGAAGGCCGAGGGCGGCGAAGCCGCGGAACCCGCGCCAACCGGCGAAGACGACGACGACGAAACCGCCCGCGGCCCGTTGAAACTGGCCATCGTCGGGCGGCCCAATGCGGGCAAGTCCACCCTCATCAACCGCCTGCTCGGCGAGGACCGTCTGCTGACCGGGCCGGAAGCGGGCATCACCCGCGATTCCATCGCCGTCGACTGGACCTGGACCGATCCGCGATCGGGCGAGCGGCGCGATATCCACTTGGTTGACACCGCGGGCATGCGCAAGCGCGCGCTCGTGGTCGAAAAACTCGAAAAACTGTCGGTCGCGGACGGGCGGCGGGCAATCGATTTCGCCGAAGTCGTCGTGTTGCTGCTGGACGCGACGCGCGGACTCGAATCGCAGGATCTGAAGATCGCCAACATCGCCCTCGAAGAAGGGCGCGCGTTGATGATCGCGATCAACAAGTGGGACGTGGCGCAGGAGGCGAGTTCGCTGTTCAACGGCATCAAGGCCGCGCTGGCCGAAGGCTTGGCGCAGCTGCGCGGCGTGCCGCTGTTCGCCGTCTCCGCCAAGACCGGCAAGGGGCTCGACCAGATGCTGGGCGCGGCCTTCGACCTGCGCGAGGAATGGTCGAAGCGGGTTTCCACCTCCGCCCTCAACCGCTGGTTCGACGATGCGCTGATGGCCAATCCCCCGCCCGCGCCCGGGGGCCGCCGGATCAAGCTGCGCTATATCACGCAGGCCAGCACGCGCCCGCCGCGTTTCGTGGTGTTCGGCACCAAGCTCGACGCGCTGCCCAAAAGCTACGAACGCTACCTCGTCAACGGCATTCGCGCGAAGCTCGGTTTCGAGCATGTGCCGATCCGGGTGGTGCTGAAATCGCCGAAGAACCCCTACAAGAGCGATTGATGACCGATCTTCTCCCGCTGATCCCCGCTGTTCTCGGATTCGATTTCATCGAGCGGACGAGTTCGACCGTGCGCGTGCAGCACGTCGTCCAGCTCAGCCTGGCGCCGGCCTTCCTGCTGGCGGCGATCGGGGCGGTCATGAACGTGATGACCAACCGGCTGATCTGGGTCGCCAACCGGATCGATCGCATCCTGATCGCCGACGAGGCGGGTGAGGCCGGCGACCTGGCCGAGGACCTGCCCGCGCTCCAGATGCGCAGGGTGCATGCCCAGCGCGCGGTGATGCTCAGCACGGCGGCGGCGCTGACCATCAGCATCGTGATCATGCTGCTGTTCGTCAGCGCCTTCACCTATCTCCCGCTCGGCACACTGGTGGCAAGCATGTGGATGCTGACGATGATCTTCCTGATCGCCGGGCTGGGTTCGTTCGTCCTGGAAACGCGCACCGCCGCGCGGCGCAATCGCGAACGGATGCGGCGGCACCGCGAACGCGGCTAACGCGCCAGGGGGAACCGGCGCCCATAGGTCAGGCAGCGCCACAGCCATTCGAGCGGACCGTAGCGATAACGCGCGAGCCACGGCTGCGACCATGCGAGCATCAGCGCCCATGTCGCCAGCACGACGAGATAGAGCTGCCCGCGCGTCAGTTCGCCGAACAGACCGCCGGCCCAACCGTGAAACACCAGCATCATCACCACGGACGTGCCGAGGTAATTGGTGAACGCCGCCCGCCCCGCCGCCGAAATCCGGCTCGCCAGCCAGCCGCGCGCCCGTGCGCCCCACAGGGCCAGCAATGCGACGAGGCCCAGCGTCATCAGCAGGCGCGGAATGGCCGACCAGCCGGCGAACGCGGCCAGCGTGCCGTAATAGGTGAGGCCCGCCTGCCTCGTCTCGAGCGCGATCCAGAGGGTCAGCGCGCCGCCCGCCAGCAGGCCGGCCCAGCCCGCGCGCCGCACCCTCCCCCGATCCATGCCGCCGCCGAACAGGCCGAAACGGTAGAGCGCCATGCCGATCAGCATGAGCGGCAGCGTCTCGAACGCGAACAGGAACACCGATACGGCCAGATCGCCCCAGTGCCGCGTGACCGTGTGCGCGACCACGGCGGGATACGACCTCCGCTCCTGCAAGGCCGCTTCCACTCGGGCATCGGCCAGTTCGGCCTTGATTCCCTGGTAAAGCCCCTGGCGCTTTTCGGCCATCGCGGCGGGCACCTCGTCGGCCGGACGATCGGCGAGCAATTGCAGGGGGATGGTCGATCCCGCATACAGGCACGCCCCGCCGATATAGCCGAGAATGCCGAGCAGCAGCTGGCGTTTCGCACTCATCCCGATGAACAGCAGCGCCGCCAGCCCGGCGCAGGCATAGAGGAACAGGATGTCACCCCGCCAGATCAGAAAGAAATGGACAAGCCCGAACAGGCCGAGAAACATCAGGCGCCGCACCTGCAGGCGGCGCCCGGCCCCCCGCTCCCACGCCTTCTCCATGAACAGGTAGAGCCCGGCCCCGAACAGGAGCGAGAACAGCCCGCGCATCTTGCCGTCGACCGCCACGAACTGGGCGACCCACATCCAGCCCTCCGCCGCGCCGTGGGGCGTGGTGAAGGCGCCGGGATACATATAGGCCTGGAACGGCTGGCCGAAGCCGACAATGTTGGCGGCCAGGATGCCCATCACCGCGATCCCGCGAATGAAATCGAGGCTGGCGATCCGGTCTCCCGAAACCGCCACCGGCTCCGGCTGGTCCGCCGCCGCCGGCACCGTGCCGGTTTCACTGTCCGTCATATGCCCCCCATGCCGCGATGGTCAGCGGGTGACCAGGCAGTCGACCTTGGCGCGCTTGAGCGAGCGGCAAGCCTGCTGCGCCTGTGCCTGATCGGCGAACCCGGTGGCGAACAGGACAGTGAGCTTGCCGGCCGATTGGTCGCGCCTCGTCTTGCCGGCAAGCTCGGGCCGGCGGGCGAGTTTGCGCCACATGGCGTCCGCATTGCCGGCCACCGCGAACGCGCCCAGCTGCACCTTCCATTGCGACGTGCCGCGCGCGGGCGCCGCCGCTTTCGCCGCCGGAGCGGAAGCGGGGGCCGGTGCCGGACGCGACGCGGCTTTCGCAACGGGCGCCGGCGAGGGCTTTGGCGCCGCCGACACGCCGCCGCCCTTGCGCATGTCCGCCGCGATCTGCGTACCGCTCGCCTGATCTTTGGCCGACATATGCGTCTTCATGTTGGCGAGCGAATCGCCGGCCTGCGACAGCCCCCCCTCCTCGGCCAGAGTCATCAGCGCGTATGCACGCGGCCAGTCCCGCCCGGCCCCGTCGCCGTTGAAATAGGCGGTGCCCAGAAGGTATTGCGCGCGCGGATCGCCGCGCGTCACCGCCCCGGCGAGCAGGGGCACGGCGGCCGCATGTTCGCCCCTGAGATACAGGAGGATGCCGTAATTGTCGGCCGCGCGCAGATTGCCCTGCGCGGCGGCAGCGGCATACAGTTCCTCCGCCTTCTGGGCATCGGCCTCGACCCCGCGCCCCATGCGATAGGCCTGTGCCAGGTTGAACTGCGCATCCGCATCGCCCGCGGCGGCCGGCCCTTCCCATTCGCGAATCGCCTGCGCGTATTCGCCGCGTTCCCATGCGGCGACCCCGGCGGCGGTATCCGCCGAAAGCGGCGCGGCGACGAACAGGGCCGGCATCAGCGCGGTCGCGATCATCCCAAGTCTGCGTGCCATCGTGGTTCCCTCAATGTCCTTCGCCAGTTCCGCCGCCCTTCTAGCGCGCCCGCCGGGCTTGGCAAAACCTTGTGCGTCCGTGCCGCTATATCGCACGAAAAGGCCCGGCGCGATTAACGCAAAATTAGTTCTAGTCTGCGATTTCAGGATCCGAACTCGCCGCATTTCTAACGCGGTATCGGATCGTATAAGCGCAATCAGGGGGACCAGCCTTGCGTGTACTGGCATTGGCATCGCAGAAGGGCGGATCGGGCAAGACCACGCTCTCGGGACACTTGGCCGTTCAGGCCCAGCGCGCGGGCGCAGGCCCGGTCGTCCTGATCGATATCGACCCGCAGGGCTCGCTCGCCGACTGGTGGAACGAGCGCGAGGCGGAACTGCCCGCCTTCGCCCAGACTACCGTGGCCCGCCTGGCCAACGATCTGGCGGTTCTGCGCCAGCAGGGCTTCAAGCTGGCGGTCATCGATACGCCGCCCGCCATCACCATGGCGATCCAGTCGGTCATTTCGGTGGCCGAACTGATCGTCGTGCCGACCCGCCCCAGCCCGCACGATCTGCGCGCCGTGGGGGCGACGGTCGATCTGTGCGAACGTGCCGGCAAGCCGCTGATCTTCGTGGTCAACGCAGCGACGCCGAAGGCCAAGATCACCTCGGAAGCCGCCGTCGCATTGAGCCAGCACGGCACGGTGGCGCCGATCACCCTGCATCACCGCACCGATTTCGCCGCCTCGATGATCGACGGGCGCACGGTCATGGAAGTGGAGCCGGAAAGCCGCTCGGCCGCCGAGGTCACCGCGCTGTGGAAATACATTGCGGACCGGCTGGAGAAGAATTTCCGCCGCACCGTCTTCGCCGCGCCCAACGCGCAGTCCGCGATGCCCGGGGCCTATCGTCCCGCCGGCGGCTTCGGTCGCCGGGTGGCCCAGTAACCCTTTTGGACGGCGGAGGCTTGCCGGATGACTGACGCCAGTTTTGCTTCGCTTTCCTCGACGCTCCTTGCCCGCAAGGGCGGCGCGAAGCCGGCCATGCGCCCGCAATCGACGATCGCCGGCCCGGTCAACGGGGCGGCCGCGGCGGCCAACCTCGAGGATCTGGGCTGGAACGACATGGGCGAGGAAATGGGCTTGCCGCGCCTCGCGGTCGAACGGCCCGCCAATCCCGCCAACGACTATCAGTTCGCCGATGTCATCACGATCGGACCGCAGACCGAGATCGATGGCGAAACGCGCAACGACGTGCGCGAATCGCTCGACCGGATCGCCCGGTCGCTCGACACCCTGCCGGACGAGGAAGACGAACCGGAGCCGGATCAGGAGACGGAAGCCGACGCGTTCTACGAACCGGAAATTCCGGCACCGCCACCGGTCGCGCCCAAACGCGCTGAGCGGATCAAGCCGGTCATGCGGTCCGTGCGCCGGGCAGCCTTCACCCTGCGGCTCGATCAGCAGCGGCACCTGATGCTCAAGCTCGCCTGCACGGTCCGGGGTTGCAGCGCGCAGCAATTGGTCAGCGACGCGCTCGACGAAGTGCTGGCCGAAATGCCGGAAATCGCCTCGCTCGCCGCTCAGGTGAAGCGCGAACCGAACTGAGGACACGCGGCCCGGGGCCGCAAGCGCGCGGGATCGCCGTCACTGGGGGATAGAATGAACAAGAACATGAACAACACCGTGATCCGCCTGGCCGTCACCACCGCGCTGGCGGGTACCGCGCTCGTCGGATGCACCGGCAAGGTCGCGCCGACCGCGTCGGCCTCGGCGGCCAAGGCGCAGATGGCGCTGCAGAACGGCAAGGCGGGCAAGGCGGTTCGTCATGCCGAGGCCGCCGTCCTCGCCGCGCCGCGCGATGCCGGAACGCGCGTCCTTCTCGGCAATGCCTATCTCGAGGACGGCCGCTTCCAGTCCGCCGCCAGCGCGTTCGCCGATGCCGTGGAACTGGGCGATGCCTCGTCGCGCACGGTCATCAGTCTCGCCCTTGCCCAGATCGCGAGCGGCGACCGGTATGCCGCGATCGAAACGCTCGACCGGTGGGAAACCGCCATCGATCCGGTCGATCTCGGACTCGCTTTCGCACTGGCGGGGCAGCCGGAACGCGGGGTTCATGTGTTGGGCAATGCGATCCGTGGGGGTGAGAACAGTCCCAAGGCGCGGCAGAACCTCGCCTACAGCTATGCGATGGCCGGTCAGTGGCGTGAGGCGCGCCTGATGGCCGCGCAGGATGTCGCAGCCGGCGAGCTCGGCGCGCGGATGGCGCAATGGGGCGCGCTCGCGCATCCCGCGAACAGCCGCCTGCGGGTGGCGCATCTGCTCGGCGTCGAGATTTCCACCGATACGGGGCAGCCCGCCATGCTGGCGCTGGCCAACCACCGGACGATCGGCGACCTCGCGGCAGAGACGCGCGCCGCCGCCCCCACTTTCGCCGCTGCCGGCGAATTGCCCGCGCCAGGCGAAGCCAACCCCGCGGTTGCGAATGACGAATCGGAAGAAGCCGGTTTCATCGTCGGCAACACGCGCTTCGTACGCGCGGAAATGGTGCAGCCGCTTCCCGCCGCAACCCTGCGCGAGAGTGCCCCTCGCAAGGCCGCTGCCCCCGCAATGCGCCGGGCCAGCGCCACCGCGCCTGCGCCGCGTCCGCAATTCGCGCTGGCCGAGGGGGATTACAGCATCCAGCTCGGTTCGTACTATACGCTGGCCGATGCGCAGGCTGCCTGGGCCAAGTTCCAGCGCGACTATGCCGAACTGCGCGATGCCGAACGCACCATCACCAAGGCGCGCGTAAAGGGCCGCATCTACTACCGTGTCGCGGCGACCGGCTATGCCCGGTCATCGGCCCGCGCCCTCTGTTCGAGCGTGAAGGGCCGGGGCGGCGGGTGCTTCGCCTATGCCTCGGGCAGTCCGCTGCCCGGTTCGCTGGAGGGTTCGATGGGCGGTGGCGGCGCCCGGATCGCTGCGCGCTGAGCCAACGCAAAGCCCTCGCCCTGCGGCGGGGGCTTCTTCGTCATACCCGCACGCCGCCCTTGAACAGCGCGATCACCCGGCCCTGCACCGGCTGACCGTCGAACGGGGTGTTGCCCGCGCTCGCTTCCATTCGGTCACTGCGCACGATCCACGGCTTGTCCGGATCGACGATGGCGATATCTGCCTCTTGCCCCTGCACCAGGGCCCCCGCATTCACGCCGAGAAGGCGCGCCGGCGCGGCGGCGATCAGGTCGAAGGCGCGCGCCAGGTCGATGACCTCGTCGCGCACCAGGCCCAGCACCATCGCCAGCAACGTTTCCGCACCCGCCATGCCGGGCGCGGCGTCGGCGAAGGGCAGGCGCTTGTCTTCCGGCCCGCGCGGATCGTGCCCGCTGGTGACGACATCGATCGTCCCGTCCGCGATCGCCTCGCGCACAGCCTGGCGATCGTCCTCGCAGCGCAGCGGCGGAGACAGGCGAGCAAAGGTACGGAAATCCGCCGTGGCGAGGTCCGACAGCATGAAATGCGCCGGCGTCACCCCGGCGGTCACCCGCGCGCCCGCCGCCTTGGCCTGCCGCACCATGGCGAGCCCGGCCCGCGTCGTCACCTGCCGGAAATGGATCCGCGCATCCGCCATCCGGGCCAGCGCCAGATCGCGCGCGATGGCGATCGCCTCGGCTTCGGCCGGCGCGCTCGGCAGGCCGCTGCGGGTGGCATATTCGCCCGCCGTCGCCACGGCATCGCCGGTCAGCCCGGCATCCTCGGCATGCACATAGACCGGCAGGTCGAGCATCGCCGCATATTGCAGCAGCCGCAACATCGTCCCGCTTTGGTCGATCCAGCGCCGCCCGGTCGCAATGCCGCGCGCGCCCGCCTCGCGCATCAGGGCGAGTTCGGCGATCGCCTCGCCCGCCAGCCCCCTCGTCGCCGCGGCCAGCGGGTGAACCCACAAATCGGGCTTGCCGCTTTTCGCGATGTAGGAAACCCGGCTCGGCAGATCGAGCGGGGGCGATTGGTCGGGCATCAGTGCCGCGCGGGTAATCCCGCCGAAATGAAAGGCCGGCTTGTCGATCGCGAAGACCCCGCAATCGATCAGCCCCGGTGCAGCGAGCTTGCCGCGCGCGTCCAGTGTCTCGTCACCGTCCTGCGGTTCCACATCGCCGAGCGCGGCGATGAGACCATCGACGCAGCGAATATTCCCGTTCGCCAAGCCATCGGGGCGGACCAGGCGCGCGTTGACGATCGTCAGCGGGGCGGATTGCTTCATGCCGCGTCCCCCCATCCGGCCACATTCCTGCGGCGCCGGGTCAACACGTCGAGACAGGTCATCCGCAGCGCCACGCCCATCTCCACCTGCCGCGTGATGATCGAACGGTCGAGCATGTCGGCCACCTCGCTGTCGATCTCGACCCCCCGGTTCATAGGCCCGGGATGCATTACCAGCGCATCGGGCGCCGCCGCCGCGAGGCGTTTGCGGGTCAGGCCGTAGAGGTGGTGGTATTCGCGCTCGGAGGGGATGAACTGCCCGCTCATCCGCTCCGACTGCAGACGCAGCATCATGACCGCGTCGGCCCCGGCCAGTGCGGCGCCGAAATCGTGGTGCACCTCGGCCCCCATCATCGCGATCCCGCTCGGCATCAGGGCGGGCGGCGCGCACAGCCGCACGGTCGCGCCCAGCGCCTGCAGGCAGAGCAGGTTGGAGCGCGCCACCCGGCTGTGCAGGATATCGCCGCAGATCACGATTTTCAGCCCGGTAAAATCCTCCGCCCGCTCGCCCCGGCGGCGCAGCGCGTGGCGCAGGGCCAGTGCGTCGAGCAGGGCCTGGGTCGGGTGTTCGTGCTGCCCGTCGCCCGCGTTGAGGACCGGGCAGTCCACCTTGCTCGCGATCAGCGCGGTCGCCCCGCTCGACCCGTGGCGGATGACGATGGCATCGGCCCGCATCGCATTGAGCGTGATCGCCGTATCGATCAGCGTCTCGCCCTTCTTCACGCTCGACGTGGCGGCATGCATGTTGACGACGTCCGCCCCCAAGCGCTTGCCGGCGATCTCGAAACTGAGCAGCGTGCGGGTGGAATTCTCGAAGAAGGCGTTGATGATGGTCAGGCCCGCCAGCATGTCGCTGTGCTTGGCGCGCCGCCGGTTCAGCGCGACATACTGTTCCGCCTCGTCGAGCAGGAACAGGATCTCGTGACGCTGCAAATGCCCGATGCCGAGCAGGTCGCGATGCGGGAAGGCCTGCGCACCCGGCGGATAACGGGTCGCGGGCGACGGGGCGGGCAATGCTGTCATTGAAGCCATGCCCTTAATCGAGTGCTATCGGCCCCTCAAGCACATTCGGGTGGCGCGTCCGCCCCCGCTCTTCTAGACCGGTCGAAACGTGACGTTAGGGGCAATGAAATGCATTTCGCGGGCAAAGTCTGGCGCTTGCTGGTCGGCATCAAGGATGGCCTCGTGCTCATCCTGGTCCTGCTGTTCTTCTGGGCGCTGTTCGCGGTCCTGACCGCGCGACCCACCCCCGCCGAAGTGCGCGAGGGGGCGCTGCTGCTGGAGCTCGACGGCGCCGTGGTCGAGGAACGGTCGGAAATCGATACGCTCCAGCTGCTGCTCGCATCGGAGGCCCCGGTCGGCGAATACCAGGCCCGCGATCTGGTCCGCGCGCTCGACAGTGCGGCGAAGGACGGGCGGATCAAGGCCGTGGTGCTCGATCTCGACCGGTTCCTGGGCGGTGGGCAGGTCCATTTGCAGGAAATCGGCGCGGCGATGGACCGGGTGCGTGCGGCGAAGAAGCCGGTGCTGACCTACGCCACCGCCTATGCCGATGACGGGCTGATGCTGGCCGCCCATGCGAGCGAGGTGTGGGTAAACCCCCTCGGCGGGGCGGTGGTGGCCGGGCCGGGCGGCGAGACGCAGTTCTATGCCGGCCTGCTCGACCGCCTGAAGGTCAACACCCACGTCTTCAAGGTCGGCACCTACAAGAGCGCGGTCGAACCCTATACCCGCGAATCCTTCTCGCCCGAGGCGCGCGAGAACGCGGCGGCGCTCTATGGCGCGCTGTGGGAAGAATGGCAGGCCAACGTGCGCCAGGCCCGCCCCTCGGCCCGCATCGCCGAGGTCGTCGCCAATCCCGTCGCTCTGGTGGAAAATGCGCAGGGCGATCTTGCCACGGCGGCGCTGAATGCCGGGCTGGTCGACAAGCTCGGCAGCAAGACCGCCTTCAACCAGCGGGTCGTGCAACTCGTCGGCGCGGACGAGTGGAGCCAGCTGCCCGGTGCCTATCCGGCAACCGATCTCGATCCCTGGCTTCAGGCTAACCCCGCACCGGCGACCGGCCGCGAGATCGGCGTGATCACCGTGGCCGGCCCCATCGTCGATGGCGAGGCCGGGCCGGGCACGGCGGGCGGCACCCGTATTGCCGACCTCCTCGACGAGGCACTGGCGCGCGATTTCGCTGCCCTGGTCGTGCGCGTCGATTCGCCGGGCGGCTCGGTGCTGGCCAGCGAGGAGATCCGCGACGCGATCCTGCGCCACAAGGCGAAGGGTATCCCGGTCGCGGTCTCGATGGCGAATGTCGCGGCCAGCGGGGGGTACTGGGTTTCCACCCCCGCCGATCGCATCTTCGCCGAACCGGAGACGATCACCGGCTCGATCGGCATCTTCGCCGTCCTGCCGACCTTCGAGAACACCGCCGCGAGCATCGGCGTCACCAGCGACGGGGTGCGCACCTCGCCCCTGTCGGGCCAGCCCGATCTCATCGCGGGTCTGACGCCGGAGGTCGAAAGCATCCTGCAGGCCAGCATCGAGAACGGCTATCGCGATTTCGTCACCCGCGTGGCGCAGGCCCGGCGCATGACCCCCGAACAGGTGGACCGGGTGGCTCAGGGCCGCGTCTGGGACGGCGGAACGGCGCGGCAGCTCGGGCTGGTCGACCAGTATGGCGGCATGGACGAGGCGCTCGCCTGGGCGGCCGGCCGCGCAAAGCTTGGCGAAGGGGACTGGCACCCGGTTTATCTCGGCCGCGCGCCGAGCGCGACGGATGCGGTGCTGCGCCAGTGGCTGACGGACGAGAACCGGGCCCAGGGGAGCGACGTCTTCGCGCTGTTCGCGCGGCGCAACCAGGCGCAGCTTGCCCGTATCGGTGCGGATCTGGAACGGTTGCTGGGTACCAGCGGCGCGCAGGCCTATTGCCTCGCCTGCCCGGTGCCGGCCAGCGCGCAATCCGCCATGCCGCAACCCGCCACGGGATGGCTCGCAAGGATTGCGGCGCTGCTCGGCGCCTAGGACTTGTCAAGCTGGCCAAGCCCGCGTAAAGGCCCGCCCCTGCCCTGACGGCATACCGGGGCGGGCGCGTAGCTCAGTGGTAGAGCACACCCTTCACACGGGTGGGGTCGCAAGTTCAATCCTTGCCGCGCCCACCATTATCGCCGCGAGCGCGATCCTCCTCGAACTATCGGAAACGGCACAAAAAAGCCGCCCCGAAAGGCGGCTCCTTCGTTCGGATTATCGCGCAGTCAGTATGACCCGGTGCGTGTGGTGCCTTTCTCCGACATCTTCTTTGCCAGGAACCCGCCGGCGCCGATGGCGAGCATTGCGGGCAGGCTCATGCGGCGCAGGACCGATGCTGCGACGACGCCCATGATGGCGCCGCTGCCGCTGCTGACGCCGCCGGTCTGTTTGGCGAGCTTGTCGCCCACGAGCGCTCCGATAACCTTGCCGATCATATGTGTAATCTCCTTTGCCCGTAAAACGTGCAGCCTATCGCAGGGTTCCGGCCGTGTAATCCGGGGCCTGCGCAAACGGGGCAACGGGTACGGCGAAAGGCCGCCGTGCCTTTTCCCCACTGGCCATTCGCCGGACAAGGCGGCATAGCGCGGTGCCATGCACGACATCGCCTATATCCGCGCCAATCCCCAACAGTTCGACGCCTCCATGACCGCGCGCGGCGGCGAAGCGGTGGCCGATCGCATCCTCGCGCTCGATGCCCGCAAACGCGAGGCGACGACCCGGGTGCAGGACGCGCAAAGCCGCCGCAACGAAGCCTCCAAGGCGATCGGGCAGGCGATGGGTCAAGGCGACACCGACCGCGCCGAAGCGCTCAAGGCCGAGGTTGCCGAAATCAAGACCGGCATGCCCGAATGGGAAGCGGCGGAAAGGACCGCGGGCGACGAACTCGAAGCCCTGCTCGCCGGCCTGCCCAACATCCCGGCCGACGACGTGCCTGCCGGCGCGAACGAGAGCGACAATGTCGAAATCGCCAACTGGGGCACCAGGCGCGACTTCGACTTCACGGCGAAGGAACACGCCGATATCGGCCCGGCCCTCGGCATGGAGTTCGAGACGGGCGCGGCCATGTCTGGCGCGCGCTTCACGTTTCTGCGCGGGCAGATGGCACGGCTGCACCGGGCGCTCGCCCAGTTCATGCTCGACCGGCAGACGGGGGAGCGGGGCTATACGGAATGCAACCCGCCGATCCTGGTGCGCGACGAGGCGCTGTACGGAACCGGGCAGTTGCCGAAGTTCGGCGAGGACTCGTTCCAGACATTTCTGAACGAGGAAGCTTTAGTTCATGCAGCGATGGGATCGAAATGGATCGAGGATACGTATGCGGAAGGGCGTGCAGGGGGACTATTAAAGCCAAAGCAGCCATTTCTCGAAGATAAAATCCGCAAAATGATCAGAGCTGAAAACTTAGATCGCCGCTGGCTCATCCCCACCGCCGAGGTCAGCCTGACCAATTCGGTGCGCGAGCAGATCCTCGATTCCGCCGCCCTGCCCCTGCGCCTCGCCGCGCATACGCCGTGCTTCCGTTCCGAAGCGGGCGCGGCGGGGCGCGATACGCGCGGTTTCATTCGCCAGCACCAGTTCGAGAAAATCGAACTGGTCACCATCTGCGCGCCGGAGGACCGGGAGGCCGAGCTCGCGCACATGCTCGCCAGTGCGCAAGGCATTCTCGAGGCGCTGGCCCTCCCCTATCGCACCATGCTGCTATGCACCGGTGACATGGGCGCGACGGCGAAGAAGACCTTCGATCTCGAAGTGTGGCTGCCCGGCCAGGGCGCCTATCGCGAGATCAGTTCGGTCAGCTGGTGCGGCGAATATCAGGCGCGGCGGATGAACGCCCGTTACCGTCCGGAAGGCGAGAAAAAGACGCGCTTCGTCCACACGCTCAACGGCTCCGCCCTCGCGGTCGGGCGCACGCTGGTGGCGGTGATGGAGAATTACCAGAACGCCGATGGCAGCGTGACCGTGCCCGAAGTGCTGGCGCCCTATATGGGCGGGGTCACGAAACTGTCGCCCACCGCCTGATCCGTTCCTGCTGAGCTTGTCGAAGCACTGCCTTTCTTCATCGATACGCAGAAAGTGACGTGCGGCCCATCGACAGGCCCAAGGCGAACGGAAATATCGAGGATCGATCTTGAAAATATTGCTCACCAATGACGACGGCATCCACGCCCCCGGCCTCGAAGTGCTTGAGGCGATCGCCCGCCAGTTTTCCGACGACATCTGGATCTGCGCTCCGGACGAGGAGCAATCGGGCATGGGCCATGCGCTCACCCTCACCCGCCCGGTGCGCCTGCGCCAGCATGGCGAGCGGCGCTTTTCCGTCACCGGCACGCCGACCGACGCGGTGACGATGGGCCTGCGCAAGGTGATGGACGGCAAGCCCGACGTGATCCTCTCGGGCGTCAATCGCGGGGCGAACCTTGCCGACGACGTCACTTATTCCGGAACCGTCTCCGCCGCCATAGAAGGGGCGCTTGCCGGCATACGCTCCATCGCGTTGAGCCAGGTCTACAGCAAGGAGGGCATAGGCGCCGACGTGCCGTTCGGCGCCGCGCGCGAATGGGGTGCAAAAGTGCTCGCCCCGCTGCTCGATACGCCGTTACCCAAGCGCACCTTGGTGAATGTCAACTTCCCCGCCCTCGCGCCCGAGGCGATCAAGGGCATCCGCGCCTCGCGACAGGGCTTTCACGATTATTCGCGCGGCAGCGTGGTCGAAGGGCGCGACCCGCGCGGGTTCAAATATTACTGGTTCGGTCTGGAAGCGATCGAACACACGCTCGACCACGGCACCGACCTCGAGGCGATCGACGACGGCTATATTTCGGTAACGCCGCTGCAACTCGACCTGACGCACCATGCCTCGCTGGGCGCGCTGGCGGATCGGTTTGCGGGCGGGTGAGACTTGGGTCTTGAGGCTGAAGGATGACATGTCGGTAAATGGGGTGGAGAGCAGACGTTCGCTCAGTCGCTGACAACGCGATATTCCGAAACAACACTTGATGCCCCAAACCGAATGACAAGCCACTCGGAATCGAGGCTGAGCAGCCCCCTCTCGGGACCAAGCCAGTAAACAAAATCATAATCGCGAAAATAGTTCGTGTCGTCGGGAGGCCCTAGAAGGGAAACCACCTCTGAACGTGTCAGCCCATCTAAGCGACCGCTGTTCATCAAAGGCTCGATCATTCGAAGACGGGCGTCGTCGCCCGATCTTTCAGCTTGCTTCCATTGCTGAGAATTGAAGAGCTTAAACGGCAGGTAGCCTGTCATGAAGGCATAGGTCGCAAGGACGAGCAGGATGACGCCAACTCCGGCAATCAGGCATCCCCATCGGCTGCTTCTGGAGGTCGTGTAGGCCAAGGTGTTCAGTCTACCCAGATTGGAAATGTCCGCAACGGGGTCATTAGCGGACGAAACGAAACGAACGCCTCGAGTAGGCCAATCCCCCCACTTGACCCCGCCCGCCCCCTCGCCCATCGCATCGCGGGATGAGCGACGGCAAGCAGCTTGATCGGGTGGGTCCGCGCAAGGGCACGCGGCGGGGGCCTCGGTTCCAGCCGCTCAAGCGCGCGGTGCGGATACCCGTGTGGGGCGATCTCGGCATCCGCCTCGGCTTGGCGCTGTTCCTGATCTTCATGGTCATCATGATCCACTGGTGGGATCGCGACGGGCTGGTCGACAATCTCGACGGGGAGGTCAGCTTCTCCGACGTCGTCTATTTCAC
Organism: uncultured Erythrobacter sp.; assembly: GCA_947501005.1. Taxonomy (GTDB): domain Bacteria; phylum Pseudomonadota; class Alphaproteobacteria; order Sphingomonadales; family Sphingomonadaceae; genus Qipengyuania. The sequence goes on from CANMTU010000001.1 coordinate 2,031,476, forward strand.
CATGATCTCCATCACCACGACCGGCTTCGGCGACATCGCGCCGATCACCGACCGGGCCCGCATGGTCGAGGCGATCATCGTGACCCCGGTGCGCTTCGCCGTCCTGTTCATCTTCGTGGGCACCGCCTACAATTTCCTCATCAAACGCTCGTGGGAGAAATGGCGCATGAACCGCATTCAGGAACAATTATGCGACCATATCGTGGTCCTCGGCTACGGCATTTCAGGGTCCGAGGCGGTGGCGGAACTCATCGAACGCGGGGTCGATCCCAATATCATCGTGGTCATCGATCCGAGCGAGGAACGCCTCGCCGATGCCGAGGCGATCGGCTGCAACGTGATGGCCGCCGACGCGACGCGCGACGAAACGCTGAAAGCGGTGAGGATCGACAAGGCGGCGAATATCCTGATTTCCGCCGGGCGCGACGATACGACGATCCTCATCACCCTCACCGCCCGCTCGCTCGCGCCCGATGTGCCGATCAGCACCGTGGTGCGGGCCGACGATAACGAATCGCTCGCACGGCAGGCGGGGGCGAACAACGTGATCAATCCCGTGCGCTTCACCGGCCTGCTGCTGGCGGGATCGGCCAAGGGCGAGCATATCGCCGACTACCTTGCCGACCTCGCCTCGGTCTCGGGCCGCGTGCAGCTGGTCGAACGACCGGCGAAGGAGAGCGAGATCGGCCTGTCCATCTCGCAACTCGATACCGGCGGCCGGGGCCTGCGCGTCTATCGCGACGGGCGGGCGCTCGGCTTCTGGGAGGCGGAATGCGAGGCGCTGCAGGCGGGCGACATCGTGGTCGAGATCGTCCCCACCGTCAGCGGCGAACGCAAAGGCGACGGGCACGGGTATGAAGGGTGGAGAAGGAAAAGTTTCTAGATGAAAGAACGCTCAGACGGAATGATCCGTTAGGGCTGGCCGATAATAAACTGGAAGGTGTGTGGGACACTCGGTGGCTTTTCTGGTATGACGAGTTCATCCGCGCCGAGCCTCTCACCAAAAAAATGAGCCTTGAAACTTTCAACGATGTTCTCAACCGCTTGGCTGAGATTGCGAAGGGTTTGGACCACAGGCTTACCGCCAAGCGGTAAGGTCCTAGCGAAAACTACAGAATAGACCAGCGTGCTTTCGTCAATCTTTCCTAACAACGTGAAATCCCGGCCGGGCTTTACCGTTTGAGGCAAGGACGCAGGATCGATCGATGTTAACTGCAACTTAGAGAAATCCATTTGGGGTCGGCCCTTATTATCATAACCTGATAATTTAAGCTCAGGAGTCATGTATTCTTCTTGGTGAACTAATGGTTCACGATGTTTATCAATGATATCCAATTCGTGCAAATCTCGTAGTGCGTCACTACCGCCATAATATGGCTGAAAAGACCGTACTAAATCTTTCAAGGCCGGGGTTGCTCCCCCAAGTTTCTCTTTAATCTGCTTTTCTAATCCCATCTGATCTGAACCAAAGGGAAAATACACTTTTTTCGGACGATTATTACATAATTCGACTACTGCATTCGCCGCCACATCTAAGGTGACGCGGAGGTTATGTACGGCATCGCCAAGGACAAGTGGCCAATCGGTAGGAGGCCTCTCAATCATAAGAAACCAAAATTCGTATGTAGCTTGCCTACCTATCCTTTTCTCAAATAAATATGCGTGGTAAGGTTTTCGCCGCAGAAAATTTTTTACGCTTTCATCAAGTTCATTTATCAAGAAGTTTGCGCGTTTCAGTTTTGAGGATGTATGATTAAAGGCTTCTGTATTCATAAGATCACCTTTCCTCTTTAGCCTAGCTGCTGCCTCACTCGAAAACCCAGAACACCCCGCCAATCGCCAGATACGCCGTCAGCCAATACCCCCAATCATACAGCGCCGTCCGCACCGCGCCCATGCGCCGCACCGCGCCCATGCACCGCACCGCCGTGATGAACAGCGCCGGGCCGATGAAGGTCAGCGCCAGCCCGCCCGACATCATGAAGTAGAGCCACGGCTTCGCCTGCAACGTCGCCTCGCCGACACGGGCGAACATGTGGCCAATCATCGCGCAACTCGCGAACAGCAGCAGCGCCGCTACGCCGTGCAGCAGGAGGCCGCCGCCGCCCGCAGGCGTCGCCCGCCGGCCATAGAACGCCGCGCCCAGCAGCGCCGCCACGACCCATGCGGCCACCACCACGATCCAGTTCACCGGTCCCATCAGCACCTTCTAGCGCGCCGCCGCCACTTCGTGTAGGGGCGCTGGTCAATCATGACCGATACGACACTCTTGATCCCCGACCAGAAGAAGGTCGGAATGGTTTCTCTCGGCTGCCCCAAGGCGCTGGTCGATTCCGAACGCATCCTCACGCGCCTGCGGGCTGATGGTTATGCCATGAGCCCGGACTATGCCGGCGCCGACGTGGTGCTGGTCAACACCTGCGGCTTTCTCGATTCCGCCAAGGAGGAAAGCCTCGACGCCATCGGCGAGGCGATCAACGAGAACGGCCGCGTCATCGTGACCGGTTGCATGGGCGACGAGGCCGAGGCGATCCGCGCGCGCTTTCCGCAGGTTCTGGCGATTACCGGCGCACACCAATACGAGGACGTGGTCGAGGCGGTGCACGAAGCCGCCCCGCCCACGCAGGGGCCGTTCGTCGATCTCATTCCGCAGCCGGGTGCGCTCAAGCAGCGCAGCGGCAGCGCGGACGAATACGTCAAATTGACGCCGCGGCACTACAGCTATCTGAAGATCAGCGAGGGGTGCAACCACTCCTGCGCCTTCTGCATCATCCCCGACCTGCGCGGCAAGCTCGCCAGCCGGCGGATCGACGCGGTGCTGCGCGAGGCGGAAAAGCTGGTCGCGGCGGGCACCCGCGAATTGCTGGTGATCAGCCAGGATACCAGCGCCTATGGCGTCGACACCCGGCATGAGGAGCGGATGTGGAAAGGCCATCCCGTCCGCGCGCACATGACCGATCTTGCCCGCGAACTGGGGCAGCTGCGCACGCCGCAGGGCATCCCGCCCTGGGTGCGGCTGCATTACGTCTATCCCTACCCACATGTCGACGCGGTGATCCCGCTGATGGCCGAGGGGTTGCTGACGCCCTATCTCGACATACCGTTCCAGCATGCCAGCCCCGCCGTGCTGCGGCGCATGAAGCGCCCGGCGAACGAGGCGAAAGTGCTCGAACGGTTGAAGAACTGGCGCGCCATCTGCCCGGATATCGCCATCCGTTCGAGCTTCGTGGTCGGCTTTCCGGGCGAGACGGAGGAGGATTTCCGCTACCTCCTCGAATGGCTGGAGGAAGCGCAGCTCGACCGGGTCGGCGCGTTCCGGTTCGAGCCGGTGGCGGGCGCGCAGGCCAACACCCTGCCCGATCCGGTACCCGAAGCGGTCAAGGAAGAGCGCTACGCCCGGTTGATGGACGTGACCGAACGAATCAGCGCGGCCAAACTCACGGCGAAGATCGGCCGCACCATCCCGGTCATCATCGACGAGGTCGGCGTGCCGGATGCGGACGGCGATATCGGCGCGACCGGCCGCAGCCAGGCCGACGCGCCCGAGATCGACGGGCAGGTTTTCCTGCGCGGGGCAACCGCCGCGACACAGGCTGGCGATATCGTCGACGTGGTGATCGAGGATGCCGATGCGCACGATCTCTACGCGGTCATGGCCGATGGCACCCGATAGTCTGAAACGACCGGCATCCTGCGGCGTTGGGCAGGCATGACCATATCGATCCGCTCCAGTTTCGCCTTCAACCTGCCATCCAAGGGCGATGTGCTGCTGCAATTCGAAGCCGCCGACATTCCCGAGCAGCGCATCCTGTCGTCCAACACGAAGCTGTCGGAAGCCGACCACCGCGCCAGCGTTCCCGCGCAGGACAATGTGGGAGAACGGATCTGGATCAGGGCCGAAGGCGATTTCGAAGTCGAATACAGTGCCGAGGTCGAGATCGAACGGCAGGTGGCCGACCTTTCCAAACTGGCGCAGCTTTCCCTCCACGACATGCCCGGCGAGGCGGTGCAGTACCTGTTCGACAGCCGCTATTGCCCGGCCACGCGCTTCCAGGCCTTCGTTGATACCGAGTTCGGCGATCTCGCTGGCGGGGCCAAGGTCGCCGCCATGCGCGACTGGATCGCGGGCCACCTTACATATACGCGCGGCTCCTCCGGGTCCGAGACGGATGCGCTCGACACCTTCGTGGAGCGGCAGGGCATCTGCCGCGACTATGCCCACCTCCTCGTCAGCATGGCGCGGGCCGCTGCCATCCCCGCGCGCTTCATCGCCTGCTATGCGCCCGGGGTGGAACCGCCGGATTTCCATGCCGTCGCCGAAGTCTTCCTGTGCGACCCCCAAACCCCGGGCGGCGGCACGTGGCAGATCGTCGATGCGACCGGCATGGCCGACCCTGCGCAAACGGTGAAGATCGGCATCGGGCGCGATGCCGCAGATGTGAGCTTCATGACCAGCTTCGCGGCGAGCGAATTCCGATCGAGTTCCGTCTCGGTCACCGCCAGTGACGGGCCGCAGGACTGAATGGGCGAAGCGGCGGGACGCCACCTGAACCGCCAGTGCCGCCAAAGATTACGGAGCGATAAGCGCCAGATGCAGGACAGGAATTTCACGGCCGACCGTCTGCTGCTGTTCGGAGCGACAGGCGATCTGTCGCAGCGCATGCTCCTGCCCTCGCTATGCGCGCTTCACAACGACAAGCTGCTGGCGAGCGACCTCAAGATCGTCGGCACGGCGCGCTCCGACATGAGCACGGCGGAGTTTCGCAACATCGCCCGCGAGGCGCTGGAAAAGCATCTTCCTGCCGAGCGGCGCGGCGGCATGGCCGATTTCCTCAACCGGCTGAGCTATGTGCCGGTCGATGCGACGACGCCCGAGGGATACGATCAGCTGGCCGAGGAAATCGGCGACTATTCCGACGGTCTCGCCATTTTCCTGTCCACCGCCCCCAGCCTGTTCGAGGCGACGATCGCCGGGCTGGAACGGGTCGGGCTGACCGAAGGCAAGGTCCGCATCGGGCTCGAAAAGCCGCTCGGAACCGATCTCGCCTCGAGCAAGGAAATCAACGACGCGGTCGCCAAGGCGTTCGAGGAAAGCCGCATCTTCCGGATTGACCATTACCTCGGCAAGGAGACGGTGCAGAACCTGCTTGCCCTGCGCTTTGCCAACATCCTGCTCGAACCGGTGTGGAATTCCAATTATATCGAGCATGTCCAGATCACCGTCGCCGAGACGGTCGGCCTGGAATCGCGCGTCGCCTATTACGACGACAGCGGCGCGCTGCGCGACATGGTGCAGAACCACATGCTGCAATTGCTTGCGCTGGTGGCGATGGAACCGCCAAGCAGTTTCGATGCCACCGCCGTGCGTGACGAGAAGGTCAAGATCTTGCGCGCGCTGCGCAAGACTTCGGGCAATGAGGTTGTCACCGGGCAATACACGTCAGGTGCCGTGGGCGGTCAGGCCGTGCCCGGCTATGATGAGGAACTTGGGAAGCCGAGCGACACCGAGACACTGGTGGCGATCAAGGCCCATGTCGACAACTGGCGCTGGCGCGGCGTGCCGTTCTACCTGCGCACCGGCAAGCGCATGCCGAAACGCCTGACCGAAATCGTGGTGCAATTCCGCAGCGTGCCGCATTCGATCTTCGAGGGACGCGGCGCGCAGACCCAGCCCAACCGCCTGGTGATCGGCATCCAGCCGCGCGAGAACATCCAGCTCAGCATGATGGCCAAGGTGCCGGGCCTCGGGCGCGAGGGGATTCGCCTGCGCCCCGTTCCGCTAGACATCGCGATGCCCGATGCCTTTTCCGGCAAGGTCCATCGCATCGCTTACGAACGCCTGCTGCTCGACCTTATCGAGGGCGATCAGACCCTGTTCGTCCGGCGCGACGAGGTGGAGGCGCAATGGGACTGGATCGACGCGATCCGCGAGGACTGGGACGAGAACGGCACCCGGCCCAGAAGCTACAGCGCGGGAACCTGGGGGCCGAGCGCCGCCATCGCGCTGACCGAACGCGATGGAGTGACCTGGCACGATGACTAAGCCCCTGAACGACACCATCCACCGGATCACCCGGCGCGTGATCGACAATTCGCGCGACAGCCGCGCGGCCTATCTCGGCCTGATGGACCGCGAGGGCGAACGACAGGTCGATCGCACCAATCTGTCGTGTTCGAACCTCGCTCACGCCTTTGCCGGGGCCGAGGAAGACAAGGAAGCGATCAAGCGGGTCATGGGGCCAAACCTCGCCATCGTGACCGCTTATAACGACATGCTGTCGGCCCATCAGCCCTATCATCGCTATCCCGAACAGATAAAGATCTGGGCGCGCGAAGTCGGCGCGACCGCGCAGGTCGCGGGCGGTACCCCTGCCATGTGCGACGGGGTGACGCAGGGGCAGGACGGCATGGAACTGTCGCTGTTCAGCCGCGATACGATTGCCCTGTCGACGATCGTCGCGCTCAGCCATTCGGTGTTTAACGGGATGGCGCTGCTCGGCATTTGCGACAAGATTGTGCCGGGCCTGCTGATGGGCGCCCTGCGCTTTGGTCATCTGCCCGCCGTCTTCGTGCCGGCCGGTCCGATGCCGACGGGGATCTCGAACAAGGAAAAGCAGCGGGTCCGCCAGCTTTATGCCGAGGGCAAGGTCGGGCGCGAGGAACTGCTCGACAGCGAAAGCGCGAGCTATCATTCGCCCGGCACCTGCACGTTCTACGGCACCGCCAATTCCAACCAGATGATGATGGAGATGATGGGGCTGCACGTCCCCGGCGCCGCCTTCGTCCAGCCGGGCAGGAAATTGCGGCAGGAACTGACCCGCGCCGCCACCCACCGGCTCGCCGCAATGCACAAGGAGGGCGGCGACTATCGCCCGCTTTCGCGCGTGGTGGACGAAAAGGCGATCGTGAACGCGGCCATCGGCCTGCTCGCCACCGGGGGATCGACCAACCATGCGATCCACATTCCCGCCTTCGCGCGTGCGGCCGGCATCCGCTTCGACTGGACCGACCTTGCCGAATTGAGCCGGGTCGTCCCGCTCGTCACCCGGGTCTATCCCAACGGATCGGGCGACGTGAACCATTTCCACGATGCGGGCGGCATGGGCTATGTCATCGGCACCTTGCTCGACGAGGGGCTGGCTCATGCCGACATCCTCACCGTGTGGGATGGCGGGTTCGAATGTTATGCGCGCGAACCCGGCATGGAGGGGGACGATCTGGCATGGCGCGACCCCGGCCCATCGGGCGACGACGAAATGCTGCGCCCAGCCTCCGCCCCGTTCCAGAAGGATGGCGGGATGCGTTTGCTCGAAGGCAATCTGGGCCGCGCCTGCTTCAAGTCCTCCGCGGTCGAGGAAGAACGCTGGACGGTCGAGGCGCCGTGCCGCGTGTTCGAGGATCAGCATTCGGTCAACCAGGCCTTCGCGCAAGGCGAGCTCGACCGCGATGTGGTCGTCGTCGTCCGCTTCCAGGGGCCGCGCGCCAACGGCATGCCCGAACTGCACAAGCTGACCCCCGCCCTCGGCGTGTTGCAGGATCGGGGCTACCGCGTGGCGCTCGTCACCGACGGGCGGATGTCGGGCGCGAGCGGGAAGGTGCCCGCCGCGATTCACTGCACGCCCGAGGCACTGGGCGGCGGGCCGCTCGCGCGCCTGCGCGATGGCGACATCGTGCGGGTCTGTGCGCGCACCGGGACGCTGGCGGCCGAGGCCGATCTCGCGGCGCGCGAGCCGGTGGCGGAACCTGAGGCCGACATGGGCATGGGCCGCGAATTCTTCGCCATGTTCCGCGCCAGTGCCGACAGCGCCGAACAGGGCGCTTCGGCCATGCTGGCGCTGGCCGGCCTTTGATGGACCTCGTCGCAGTCGATATCGGGGGCACTCACGCCCGCTTCTGCCACGCCGTCATCGCGCCCGACGGCGCGATCACGCTGGGCGAACCCGAAACGCTGCACATCCGGAATCACGCCAGTTTTCAGACTGCGTGGGACGACTTTCGCGGACGGCAGGGCGGGTCACTGCCGCCGCGCATGGCGATGGCGATTGCCGGCCGGTTCGGCGGCGAGGTGATCCGCTTCACCAACAATCCGTGGACCATCCGCCCCGCGCAGCTGGGCGTCGAGGCGTTCACCATCGTCAACGATTTCGAGGCCGTGGCCCATGCGGTCGCGCGTGCGCCGGATGAAGAGTTTCTCCACCTCGCCGGCCCGGACGAGCCGCTGCACGAAGACGGCACGATCAGCGTGCTCGGCCCCGGCACCGGGCTCGGCGTGGCGCATCTGTGGCGCGGCGAAGGCAAATACCGCGTGCAGGCGACCGAGGGAGGGCATATCGATTTCGCCCCGCTCGACAGCATTGACGATGCGATCCTCGCCCGACTGCGCAAACGGCACAACCGCGTCTCGGTCGAGCGGGTCGTGTCCGGCCCCGCGATCGGCGATCTCTACCGGATGCTCGCGGCGCTGGAGAACCGCGCGACGCGCGAGGAGGACGACGTCGCCCTGTGGACCCGCGCCCTCGACGGCAGCGACCCGCTCGCCGCCGCCGCGCTCGACCGGTTCTGCCTCACGCTCGGCAGCGTGGCGGGCGATATCGCGCTTGCGCAGGGCGGATTCGGCGGCGTGGTGATCGCGGGCGGCCTCGGCTACCGGCTGCGCGAACATCTGCCCAAATCCGGGTTCGCCGAGCGGTTTCGCGCCAAGGGCCGCTTCGCCGAACTGATGGCGACGATCCCGGTCAAGCTCATCACCCACCCCCAGCCCGGCCTGTTCGGCGCGGCCGCCGCCTTCCACCGCCAGCACGGATACACGGAATGACCATCGAAGACATCATGCGCACCGCCCCGGTCATCCCGGTCATCGTCGTGGACGACGTGGCGCACGCCGTGCCGCTTGCCCGCGCGCTGGTTGCGGGCGGGTTGCCCGTGCTGGAAGTCACCTTGCGTACGCCGGCCGCCCTGCCCGCGATCGCGGCGATGAAAGCGGTCGACGGGGCGATCGTGGGGGCCGGTACGGTCACCAACGAAGAGGATCTTGCCGCCGCGATGGAGGCAGGCAGCGCGTTCATCGTTTCCCCCGGCCTGACCGAGCCGCTGGGCAAGGCCGCGATCCGCGAGCGGGTGCCCTTCCTCCCCGGCATCGCCAATGCCGGGGACATCATGCGCGGGCTCGATCTGGGGCTGACGCATTTCAAGTTCTTCCCTGCCATGGCGTCGGGCGGCCTGCCGGCGTTGCAGGCGCTCGCCGCGCCGTTCGGCCAGTGCCGCTTCTGCCCCACGGGCGGGGTGTCGGAGACGAACGCGGCGGAATGGCTCGCCTTCGATCCGGTGCTGTGCGTCGGGGGAAGCTGGGTCGCCCCGCGCGGCCCGATCGATGAGGCGCAGGTGGAACAGGTCGCGCGCGCGGCGGCCGCGCTGGCCTAACCGGTCCGGCGCGGGTTCTCGGGCCGGAACAGCCAATTCGCTTCGCCGTCCTGCTCGCGGCTTGCGGCCTCGATGCCGGCGATATTGACGCGCCCCCCGTCCAGCAAGGCCGCGACCATGCGCGCCGCGTCCCTGCGCGTGAGTTCGGCGGCCAGTTCGCGGCAGATCGCAATCACGATCTCCGCCCAGATCGGCGGGCGGTGGATGAGGGAATGCGCGAACGGACGGTAGGTGAACGGGTCGCCGGGCGTGCCGGCGCGGTCCAGATCCTCAAGGACGAGGCCATCCACCGCATCCTGCATCTCCGCAAGATGGGCGGCGGCGCGGCTCAGCCCCGACACATCGACCAGATCGCTTGCGGCGAGCGCCCGGCGCATCCGCACCCGGTCGAACCGGTCGTCGCCGTTCGATGGATCGCATACCGGTTCGAAGCCACTCTGCCTCACGATTTCGGCCAGTTCCGCGCGGCGCCAGCCGAGCAGGGGGCGGCACAGGGGAATGGTGGTGCCCGGAAGGGGCAACAGGTTCCGTATCCCGGCCAGCCCGGAAAGCCCGCTCCCCCGATTGGCGCGCATCAGGAAGGTTTCGGCCTGATCGTCCGCATGATGCGCGGTCGCGACAGCGGCGATTCCCCCGTCCTGCGCCCAGCGGGCCAGGGCGGCGTAGCGGGCACCCCGCGCCTCGGCCTGAATGTTGCCGGGGCCTACCGTAACGCGCAATGGCGCATGCGGGATGTCGAGCGCCCGGCAGATGCCGCCGGCGAACTCCGCTTCCGCGCCGCTTTCTGGTCGCAGCCCGTGATCGACCGTCACCGCCGCGACGCGGCCGGGCAGGCAGCCATTCGCCAGCAGCAGGAGCGCAAGGCTGTCAGGCCCGCCGGAAAAGGCGATACCGAGCCGCTCTGTACCCTCCACCGCCCATAGATCGGCAAGATCGGCCCGGAACCGCTCCACCAGTTCCGGGCGCGGCATCATGTCAGTTGCAGGTGACCTTGCCGCGGTTCGCCTGATACTGACTTTGCAAACGGCCCGCGGCCAGCGCCGGATAGGTTTCGCCGAATTCAGCCAGCGCGATGCAGGCGCGCTTGGTATCCTTCAGCGCGATCATCGTTTCCGCCAGATAGAGCAGGCTGTCGCCCGCCCGCGCGCCATTGCGATTGTCCTGGTAATTGCGCAGGAACCACGGCGCGGCATCGTTGGGCTTGCCATCGTCGAGATAGGCCCGGCCGAGCAGGTTGCGACCGTAGCTTGCCATCGCGTGGCTGGGATATTGCTCGACGAACATGGTCAGCTGCTGCTGCGCTTCGGGATAGAAGCCGGCGTCCCACAGGCGGAACCCGTAATTGTATTCATCCTCGCCCGCATTGCCGGTCTGCGGCTTCATGATCTGCTGCACGGCGGCTAACCGGTCCGGCGAAGGCCGGTTGGCGACCGGCAGGGGCCCGGATGGCGTTGCCGAGCCGGACGATACCGCGGGCGCGGACGTATTGCCTGAAGAGAAGCCGGTGTTCGCGGCAGGGGTCGTCGCGGAGGCCTGCGAAGCTTCCAGAGCCTCGACCCGTTCCTGCAACAGCCGCACCGAATTGCTGCCTTCCTCGTATTGCGCGGTCAGCCGTTGCAGCTGCGATTCCAGCGCATCGAGCCGCGCGAGAACGTCGGTCAGCGCGGTGGTCGTGGGGGCGTTCGCGGTCGGCGCCGGCTGTCCGGGCGCGGAAATCTCCGGCTCGAAGAACCGTCCGCTGCTGCCGGGGAAGACCTTGCGTTGCAGCGCGCTGACTTCCGCTTCCAGCTTGCGGATGCGGGCAGCCTGATCGCCGTCCTGCGCGGCGGCCGGCATCGCGGTGCCGATCAGCGCGAAAGCCATCAGGCCGGATGCGATCCGGCGGGGGTTGCATGCGACCATATTCGTAAATCTCCTCATCCGGTCCCGCTTTTATTCGCCCGGTTCTAGGTTCGGCAAGCTGTCGGAAGCCTGAAATCTGTCGATAGGCGGCAACCCGCTCAGGTCGCGGCGGTCGTCCCGGTGTCGGCGCCCTCGCGCGGGGGCGCCCCGTCGGCTGCGGGCGCGGCAGGCGCGGCGTCCCCCCGGGCCAGCAGGGCTTCGGGCGAAACCGGCACGTCGCGGACGATCTCGTCCTTGTCGGACAGGCGCGGCACTTGGCGCCCGCCTACGGTGATCGCCAGGGCTTGCGGCCGTCCGGTCCAGACCTGCGGGCCGTTGGCGTCGGCCGGCACGGTGTAGCTGTCACCCTCGTCCATCTGCGCCTCGTACAGCCGCTCGCCATCGGCGTCGTAGAATTTCACCCAAGTGCCATCCATCGTGCTGGTGAACACGACGGGGCCGCGCGCCACCTGACGCGGGCGCGCGGCAGGGGCCGGTTGGGCCCGATCGCCGGCCTGCGCGACCTGCGCGGCGGGCTCTTCCAGCGGAGCGGGGCCCATGCCGGGCGAGAAATAGCTGTTGTAGAAGGCGTAGATCCCGCCGAGCAACAGGACGGCGGCGAGCATCGCGAACCACACCAACCCGCGTCCCGGCACCCGCGCCGGATCGCCCGGTTCGATCCGCGCCCCCTGGGCGGGCCGCTGATCCTGCGCGGCGGAAAGTTCCGCACGCACCGCGTCCAGCACCTCGCGCTCTTCCAGGCCGAGCAGGCGGGCATAGGTGCGACTGAATCCGATCGCATAGGTGCGCGAGGGCAGCGCGGCGAAATCGCCTTTCTCGATCGAGACGAGATGCCGCTGCGGTATCCGGGTTTCGGCGGCGACCTGTTCGAGTTCCATGCCCGCAGCAATGCGCGCATCGCGCAGCCGCGTGCCGACGGATGCTTCCTCCACTTTCGATTCCTCTGCGGAATGCACGTCTTCCATACGATCCCCGACTTGATGCGACCCGGCCTTGCGACCACCCAACCCGCCGCGGCGTGAAGCCAAGGGTGCAAGGCAGGTCAACCGCGCGCATCCTATAACAGGCGGGTCGGAAAGGCGAGCCGAGACACGATTGCGACGAAACTACTCCACGTCGATGTCGCGGGCCTTCGCCCATTGCTCCATCTCGGCGCGCATGTCCGCGGGCGGCTGCGAGAGCCAGCGCTGCATCTGCGCCCCGATCTCGGTCAGGTCGACCTTGCGGATCAGTTCCTTGATCGGCCCGACCGCCGCCGGGGTGATCGACAGGCGGCGATAGCCGAGGCCGAGCAGGGCCAATGCCTCCAGCCGCCGACCGCCCATTTCCCCGCATACGCCCAGCCGGACCTCGGTGCCGACGAGGTTCTGCACCACCCGCCCGAGGAACCGCAGGATTGCGGGGCTGAGCCAGTCGTACCGGGCGGCCAGCTTGGGATTGGCCCGGTCGGCGGCGAACAGGAACTGGGTGAGATCGTTGGTGCCGACCGAGATGAACGACACCTGCGGCGCCAGCACGTCGAGCGTTTCCGCGAGCGAGGGGACCTCGAGCATGCAGCCATACTCGATCTCCTCGGGCAATCGCTTGCGGCGGCTGCGGAGGAACGCGACCTGTTCCTCGAACACCGATCGCGCGGCGACGAACTCCCACGGTTCGGACACCATCGGGAACATCACCGACAATTGCCGCCCCGCCGCCGCTTCCAGCAGGGCGCGCGCCTGCGCCTTGAGCAGCCCTTCGCGTTCCAGCGAGAGCCGCAGGGCGCGCCAGCCCATCGCCGGGTTTTCATCCTGTTCCGCGACGTCGCTGTTGAGATAGGGCACGGCCTTGTCGCCGCCGATGTCGACGGTGCGGAAGATCACCTTCTTGCCGTCCGCCGCGTCGAGGACGTCGCGATACAGGCGCATCTGGCGCTCGCGCTGCGGCAGGGTGGCGGAGACGAGGAACTGGAATTCGGTGCGGAACAGGCCGACGCCGTCCGCCCCGGTCATCGGCAACATGCTCATATCGTCGCGCAGGCCGGCATTCATCATCACCGTGATCCGCGTCCCGTCGCGGGTGAACGGCTCGACATCGCGCATCTCGGCATAGGCCGCCTGGCGTTCGCGGCTCTTGATGAACCGGCCCTGGAACGCATCGAGATGGCTGGACGAAGGGCGCAGGGTCACCGCCGCCATGTCGGCATCGACCAGGATCTCGTCCCCCTCGCTGACGCGCGCGAGGATACCGGGCAGGCGCCCGACCACCGGAACCCCCATCGCCCGCGCCACGATGACGACATGCGCGGTGAGCGAGCCTTCCTCCAGCACCACCCCCTTAAGCCGTCGCCGGTCGTATTCCAGCAGTTCCGCCGGGCCGAGATTGCGCGCGAACAGGATCGTGTCGCGTCGCAGCCCCTGCGTCGCCGCGGTGCCGAGCTGGCCCGAGACGATGCGCAGCAGGCGGTTCGACAGATCCTCCAGATCGTGCATCCGGTCCGCCAGCAGGGCATCGTCGATCTCGCGCATCCGCATGCGCGTGCGTTGCTGCACCCGTTCGATCGCGGCCTCGGCGGTCAGGCCGCTGTCGATCGCCTCGTTGATCCGGCGACTCCACCCCTCGTCATAGGCGAACATCTTGTAGGTTTCGAGCACGTCGACATGTTCGCCGCCCTTGCCGAATTCCGGTTCCCGGCCCATCGCGTCGATCTGGTCGCGCATCTTGTCGAACGCGCGGTAGACCCGCTGCCGCTCCGCCTCGATATCCTCGGCCACCACCTGGTCGATCTCGACGCGCGGCTGGTGGAACACCGCCTTGCCGAAGGCGAGGCCCTTGACCAGCGTCAGCCCCTTCATCACCTCGCATTCGGAATGCACCTCGTCGAAGCCGATCGCCTCGGTATCGTCGACCAGCTCCTTGTGCGCGATCAGTTCGGACAGGATCATCGCCGTCGTCTGCAACGCCTCGATCTCGACATCCTCGTAGCGGCGCGGATCGGCATGCTGCACGCACAGGACCCCCACCGCCCGCTCGCGGTAGACGATCGGCACCCCGGCGAAGGAATGAAACTTCTCCTCCCCCGTTTCGGGTCGATACTGGAAATCGGGATGCGCCGCCGCCTCTGCCAAATTGAGCATGGCGATGTTCTTGGCGATGGTGCCGGTCAGCCCCTCTCCCAGCGCCAGTCGGGTGACATGCACCGCCGACGGGTTGAGCCCTCGCGTCGCGTAGAGTTCGAGTTCGCCTTCGCGCAGCAGGTAGATCGAGCATACCTCGCTCGACAGGCTGTCGGCGATGATCTCCACCACCCGGTCGAGCTTGTGCTGGGCGTGGGTCCGCCCGGCCATCACTTCGTGCAGGCGGGTAAGGATCTGGCGGGCGGCGGAAGCGGCGGTCATGGACGCAGCTATAGCAAAAGGGCGGACATGCGAAAGCGGGGCCGCATCCGGCCCCGCCCGTCAGGTGCCGCCACGATCAGTGCGCGGCGATTTCCTGCTTGATGCGCAGTTTCTCGCGCTTCAATTGCTGGATCATCGCATCGTCGGGCGCGGGCCGGGATTGTTCCTTGTGCAGACGGGCTTCGAGACCGGCATGCTTGGCCTTGAGCGATTCGACATGGGATGATTGCATCGAGCTGTCTCCTTCTCGGGTTGGACGACCCCCCTTGAAGCGACTCTTGTCGGTGGCGACACGGGCCGCTGGAGAAGCATCAAACCACAGCATTCCGAATTTACAAACCCCCTCCCCATGGCCATGCGACGAACCGGGACCAGGGAAAGGCCACGCGGGTGAACGAACAGGAGCTGAGAAAGCGTCTCGAGGCGCTGCGGAGCGAACATCGCGACCTCGACGTGGCGATCGCCGCCCTGCGCGATGCCGGGGATCGCGGCGGCTTCGTCGATCAGTTGCAGGTCGCCCGGCTGAAGAAGCGCAAGCTCCAGCTGAAGGATCGCATCTGCGTGATCGAGGACAATCTCATACCCGACATCATCGCGTAGGGCGGGCTTCGCACGGCGGCAGGCATCGCATGGATGCAGGCCGCCGCCCCACAGTGCCGTTGCGGGACATGGCGGGTTTGCGCGCTGGCGAGTACGGATCGTTCTGCCTAGCCGGGTATTCGCAATGGATATGACTCGCAGCATGAACGAACAGATCGTCGAGACCCTCTATCACGAGGCGATGGAACTGGCCGAGGATGTGCGCGGCGTCTTCGCGCGCGGCTTCGCCGTGCCGGACGGGGAAACGACGGATGTGGTCCGCATCGCCCTGTCGATCGAAGGCATGCGTTCGACCACGCGGATCATGAACCTGCTCGCATGGCTGCTGAACCAGCGCGCCTATTTCAACGGCGAACTCTCCGCGCACCAGCTGCTGCGCCGGAACCGGCTGGTGGACGATCGCCCGTCGGAAAGCCTGTATCTCGATGCGCTGGAGCCGGAGACACGCGCGCTGATCGCGGAAACCGAACGGTTGCATGCCCGGGTCGCCCGGCTGGATGCGGAATGGCGCGAACAGACCGGCCCGGCCGATGGGGCGGTTCACGCATTGCAGGACCGGATCGCGGGCGCCTTCACCGCCACCGCCTGATCACGCGGCGCGCAACGCCTTGGCATAGCGCTGCAACCGCGCCTCGCGCACCGCGGCGGACATGTCGGGTTCGAACAATCGAGTCTTCCCCCGCATCGCAGCCGCCGCTTCGCCCAGATCGCCATAGAACCCGGCGCCGACCGCGGCACAGACCGCCGCGCCCAACGCGGTCGTCTCGATGAAGTCGGGCCGTTCGACCGGCAGGTTGAGGATATTGGCCAGGTCCTGCGCCATCCAGTCGTTCGCGCTCATCCCGCCATCGATCCGCAGCATGGACCACGGCGCGCCGTCCTTCTCGAACGCGGCGGCGAGATCATGGGTCTGGTGCGCCATCGCCTCCAGCGCAGCCCGCGCGATCTGCGCCCGCCCGCTGGCAAAGCTCAACCCCGAGATCACGCCACGCGCATCGGGCAGCCAGTGCGGCGCACCCAGGCCGGCCAGCGCGGGCACGATGACGACCTCGCCGCTATCCTCGATCGATTGCGCCAGCTCCTCGGTCTCGGCCGCCGTCCCGATCAGGCCGAGCTGGTCGCGCAGATATTGCACCAGGCTGCCGGCGACGAACGCGGCACCTTCGATGGCATAGGTGCGCTTGCCGCCGCTCTGGTGCAGCACCGTGCCGAGCAGGCGGTGATCGGATCGCGGGATCGTCTCGCCCTTGTTGGTCAGGACGAAGGCGCCGGTGCCATAGGTCGCCTTGGCTTCGCCCGACGACAGGCAGCCCTGCCCGATGGTTGCCGATTGCTGGTCCCCGACCAGTCCGCAGATCGGCACCGGCCGCCCGAACCATTCGCGCGCGGTTTCGGCCAGTTCGCCGTGGGTATCGACCACTTGCGGCAGGGCGGCGTGCGGCACCTCGAACAATGCGCACAGCCCGGCATCGAACCCCGCCCCGTCGAGCGGGAGGAGGAGCGTGCGGCTGGCATTGCTCGCATCGCTGACATGCGCCCCGCCCGACAGTTTGAAGACCAGCCAGCTCTCGACCGTTCCGAACGCCAGCGTGCCCGCCTCTGCCGCCGCCGCCACCTGCACATCGTTCGCAAGCAGCCAGTGCATCTTCGTGGCCGAGAAATAGGGATCGAGCAGCAGGCCGGTGCGATCCTGCAGATGCGCCTCATGCCCCGCCTCTTTCAGCGCGGCGCAATAGGGCGCCGTGCGCCGGTCCTGCCAGACGATCGCGCGGGCGAGCGGTTCGCCTGTCCGCCGGTCCCACGCGACCACCGTCTCGCGCTGGTTGGTGATTCCGATGGCTGCGATCTGATTGGCATGCGGCGCGCAGACCTCCTGCATGCAGGCGAGGGTCTTGCGCCATATCTCCCCGGCATCGTGCTCGACCCAGCCGGGGCGGGGGTAATGCTGCGTAAGTTCGCGCTGCGCCATGCCGAGTTGCGTGCCCCCGGGCGCGAACAGCATGGCCCTTGTCGAGGTGGTCCCCGCATCGAGGACGAGAATGGTGTCTCCCATGGTTCATCCTGTTGCCGCGACACCGCGAAAATGTCGAGCGCTCGACTTTGGCGGCGGGCTTGCCCATATTCGCCGTCATGGCTTCCCTTCCCGCGAAACCCTGGCCCACGGGCGATGCCCTGCAACTCGAACCGCTGGTGCGCCGCGTGCTGGCGCCCAACCCGTCGCCCTACACTTATACCGGGACGCAGACCTATATCGTCGGCGCGGGCGAAGGCTGCGCGGTGATCGATCCCGGCCCGGCGGAGGGGGAGCATATCGAGGCCATTTTGGCCGCGATCGGCACCGAACCGCTCACGGCGATCCTGTGTACCCATACCCACCGCGACCATTCCCCCGCATCGCGACCACTGGCCGAGCGGACCGGCGCACCCGTCATGGGCTGCGCGCCGCTGGTGATGGACGATAGCGGCCCCCGCGCCGATGCGAGCTTCGACCGCGATTACGCCCCCGACCAGGTGCTGCAGGACGGGGAGGCGCTGGCAGGGCCGGGCTGGACCCTGCGCGCGGTGGCGACGCCCGGCCATGTCTCCAATCACCTGTGCTTCGCGCTGGAGGAAAGCGGCGCCCTGTTCACCGGCGATCACGTGATGGGCTGGTCCACCAGCGTCGTCGTGCCGCCCGACGGCGACATGACCGATTACATGCGCAGCCTCGAAAAGCTCGGCGCGCGCGCGGACCGGGTATACTACCCCGCACACGGCGAAGCGGTCGAGAAACCGCAGCAACTCGTGCGGGGCATGCTCGGCCACCGCCGCCAGCGCGAACGCCAGATCCTGCGCCACCTCGCCGAAGAGCCGCACCGGGCGGAGGATTTCGTGCCCAAGATGTACAAGGGGCTGGACGAGAAACTGCACGGCGCTGCGAAGATGTCGGTCCTGGCGCACCTGATCGATCTGGAACACCGCGGACTGGTCGCGCGCTCGGGGGATATCTGGCAGACGCGCTGAGGTCTTGCCCGGTTAACGGCATCGTTTTTCATGAAGAACCGGTCGGCAGCGCGGGGGGCGGGCGTTAAGTCCGTGACCATTCGCTTCGATGGCGAGTTCCCGATGGATCGCTTGCGCCCCTGTCGATAATCCGAACGGTCACCACGAAAAAGCCCCGCCGGGGCAATGCCGGGCGGGGCCATTCGTCTCGGTGACTTGGAAATCAGAGAACGAGGTCGTTCATCACGATCGGGTCGCCCTGGACGTTCACGAACAGGTCGGCCACGCCGTCGCCATCCACGTCGCCCATCAGCATGCCGTCTTCGAAACGAAGCTCGCCTGCGGTGCCCGAAAAGGCGTTTTCGCCGACATAGGTGAAGTCCTGACCCGACAGATCGATCCGGTCTTCTCCGCTGACAAAATCGAGGATCGTGTCGGTACCGTCCGTGCCATCGATGACGAACAGGTCGCTGCCCGCGCCCCCGGTCAGTTCATCCGAGCCGGCGCCGCCGATGAGCGTGTCGTCGCCGAGATTGCCGATCAGCACGTCGTCTGCGGCAAGACCGGTCAGCACGTTGTTCACGTCGTTGCCGACGAGAAGGTCACGTTCGGTCGAACCGATGGCATTCTCGATAACCGTGCCATAGGCGATCGACAGATTGTCGTGACTGGTCACGCCGACGCCGCTCACGCCGGTTTCGGCGGCGATGATATTGGCATAGGCCTGCGGCACGATCTGCTGATAGTAGCTCATGGTCGCCTGCGAAACCGGGCCGACATTCGCCGGATTAATCGCATCGATCTCCGCCCGGTTGGCATTCACCTCGGCCGCGTCCGGAATGGCTTCCGCACCGGACGAGAACGAACCTTCGTTGAGGTTGATGTACACGCTGGCATTCGCGCCCGACATGTCGATCGTGTCAATGCCGCCGGCATCGTAGATCGAGAGGTACGGGTATTCGTTCACGGTGAAATTATACACCGCATTGCCGGCGGTCGAGTTGTAGCCATACACCGTATCGTCCGCGCGGGTCGTCGGGTCGGCGCCATAGACCGACTGGGTCGCGAGGATGTCGTGCACCAGCGGGGTCTGCGGGTTATTGTAGTACAGCGTCCCAAAGTCGACCACGCCGCCCGCGAACACCTGGTTCGAGGTTTCGTTCATGCCCCAATAGGACATGATCGTGTATTGCTCTGAATCCTGCGCGTATTCCGCGTAGTTCTCGTATGTCAGCGGAAGGTTGGGATCGTAATTGTAATTGCCCGGGTGCGACAGGCCGAGGCTATGGCCGAGTTCGTGAACGAGCGTCGTGGCACCGTAGCCACCAAAACCGAGCCAGGCATTGGTCCAGTTCAGTTCGGGATCCGCGACGAACACGTCGGACTGGTACTGATAGCCGCGACCGTTGACGGGATAATAGGCATAGGCCTGCGCCGAATCGGCGGAATTGGCGAACTGGATATCCGCGCCGCGGCCATTGGTTTCGCGGAACTCGGCAGCAATGAGATCGTCCCACAGCTCGATCGATTCCCGCGCTTCTGCACGCTGCGCTTCGGTGAACGGGGAATAGCCGTTACCGGCCGCGAAACCGTAGTTCGGGTTGTTGTACAGGCCGGTGAGTCGCGGCGTATCGGCAAAACTGAAGGTGATGACGCCACTGGAATTGTCGATCGAACGTCCGGTGGCGATCTGGTCGATCACGCCGTCGAGTTCGAGGATCGGCAAGTCACGGAAGGTGCGTCCTGCATACGGGTCGAGGCTCAAATCGTTCGGGCGGTCATAGGTAAAATCACTAAGGAAATCTTCCGCAACCAATTGCCGCGCACCGAGGCGGTCGGGGAAGTTTGTATCATCATGCGAATTTGCAGCAATCTTTTCGAATTTGGCCATAGCGTCGATCATTCCCGTTTTTTTGTTCTGGCGGGCAGTTTGATCGGGGCTGCATCGATATGGCCCATGCGCGTCCTATTGCACGCAGAGCTAGGTGCGACCCCTCACCCACGAGCCGACGGTGCACAGACCGGGCAGGACTGTCAATTTCCCTTGTAAATTCAACACGGATACGCGCTGAAACGGGGCGGTTAGGAGGCGAACCGAACATCGCGTCGCCTCGCCGCCGTTTCATCGCGGAACTTGAAAACCTTGCCCATCGTTCGCAAGAAGGACGCATCTTACCACGGGATCACATATGACCGCCGAAACCACCTTGCCGACCGGCACCGACCTGCTGCACGAAATCAATCGCCTGCGCGAAGAGAAGAACGCGATCATCCTCGCGCATTATTACCAGACGTCCGACATCCAGGATCTCGCTGATTTCGTCGGCGACAGTCTCCAGCTTTCGCAGATGGCGGCCGAGACCGATGCCGATGTCATCGTCTTCTGCGGGGTCAAGTTCATGGCCGATACCGCCAAGATCCTGAGCCCGGAAAAGATCGTCGTCCTGCCCGACATGGATGCCGGATGCAGCCTGGAAGACAGCTGCCCGCCCGAAAAATTCAAGGCTTTCCGCGAGGCGCATCCGGATCACATCGCGCTGACCTACATCAATTGCTCGACCGAGGTGAAGGCGCTCTCCGACATCATCGTCACCTCTTCCAGCGCGGAGACGATCATCAGCCAGATTCCGGAAGACCAGAAGATCATCTTCGGGCCGGACCGGCATCTGGGCGGATATCTCAGCCGCAAGTTCAACCGCGATATGCTGCTGTGGCCGGGCGTATGCATCGTCCACGAAGCCTTCAGCGAGACCGAGCTGCTCAAGCTGAAGCAGCAGCATCCCGATGCCCCGATCGCCGCGCATCCCGAATGCCCGCCGACGATCATCGACCATGCCGACTACGTCGGCTCGACCAGCGGCATCCTGCAATTCGCCGAAACCTTTGAGGGCGACACGCTGATCGTCGCGACCGAGCCGCACATCATCCACCAGATGGAAAAGGCGCTGCCCGGCAAGACCTTCATCGGCGCGCCGGGGGCGGACGGGAATTGCTCATGCAACATCTGCCCATACATGGCGCTCAACACGATGGAAAAGCTCTATGCCTGCCTGCGCGATCTGGAACCGCGCATCGAGATCGAGGAAGGCTTGCGCCTGAAGGCGAAGCAAAGCCTCGACCGGATGCTGGAAATGGCCAGCGGCACGATCGGCAAGGGCGATCTGGGCAGGGTTTGATAAAGATACCGGAGGGATCATGAAAGTCGCACGTTTCGCATTCACCACGGCGCTGGCACTGATCGCCGCGCCGCTCGCCGCGCAGCAGACGGATGCGGAAGACCCGTATCTGTGGCTGGAAGAAATCAAGGGCGAGCGGGCGCTCGCACAGGTCGAGGCATGGAACGCCGAGACCGAGGCCGTGCTGACCGAAGCGCCAGAATATCCGATCGCGCGGGCCTGGGCGAAGCAGATCCTCGACGACGATCGCCAGATCGCCATGCCCGATGCGGTGCATGGCGACCGGGTGCTCAATCTGTGGCGCGATGCCGACAATCCCCGCGGCCTGTGGCGCACCGCCAGCCTCGACAGCTACCTTTCGGGCGAGCCGGAATGGCGCACGCTGATCGATGTCGACGCACTGGGCGAGCAGGAAGGCGAAAGCTGGGTGTGGCACGGCGCGAATTGCCTCGCGCCCGAATATGTCCGCTGTCTCGTCTCGCTCAGCCCCGGCGGCACCGATGCCGATACGGTGCGGGAATTCGACATCACCACCGGTCGGTTCGTGGCGGACGGCTTCACCCTGCCGGCGGCGAAGTCGAACGTTTCCTGGTATGACGAGAACACCCTGTTCGTCGGCACGGACGAGGGCGCGTCATCGCTGACTGAATCCGGCTATCCCCGCCTCGTCAAGCTGTGGCAACGCGGCACGCCGTTCGCGCAGGCCAAGCTGGTGGCGCAAGGCGAGACGTCCGACGTTTCGGTGAACGGCTTCTCGGTTCTCGATGGCGAGACGCGCTGGCATTTCGTCAATCGCAGCCCCAGTTTCTTCACCAACCGGCTGTCGCTGGTGCGGGATGACGGCTCCACCCTGCCGCTGCCCCTGCCCGAGGATGCGACCTTCGAAGGCGTGCTCGACGGCAAGCTGATCGCGCTGCTCAACGCGCCGCTCGGCCGGATGCCTGCGGGCAGCCTCGTCGCCTGGCCGCTGGCCGATATCGCGGCGGGCCGGAAGACGCAGCCCGCGATGGTGTTCGATCCGAGCGAGAGCCAGGCGATCGAGGAGGTCGCGGCGTCGGAAGGAAAGCTGTGGGTCAAGCTGCTCGACGATGTCTCGGGCAAGCTCGTGGAACTCACGCCGGGCGCATCAGGCTGGACGCCGCGCGAGATCGATCTGCCGGACAACAGCACGCTTTCGCTCGCGGCGACGTCCTCCACGGGCGATACCGCCTTCGTGACGGTAGAAGGCATGCTGACCCCGCCGACCCTCTATGCCGTGGGTTCGGGCAGCGCGCCACAAATCGTCGCCAGCGAACCGGCGCAGTTCGATGCGTCGAAGTTCGCGGTCGAACAGCGTTTCGCCACGTCGAAAGACGGGACGAAAGTGCCCTATTACGTCGTCCGTCCGAAGGGCGCAGAAGGTCCGCTCGCCACGCTGATCCATGCCTATGGCGGGTTCCGCGCGGCGCAGACGCCGAAATACCTCACCGCCGAACCTTATCGCAGCGGGCCGCTTGGCCTGTTCTGGCTGGAGGAAGGCAACAGCTACGTCCTCGCCAATATTCGCGGCGGCGGCGAATACGGGCCGCGCTGGCACGAGGAGGCCTTGCGCGAAAAACGCCAGAACGCGTTCGACGATTTTCATGCCATCGCCGAGGACCTGATCGCCGCAGGCCTCGCCAAACCGCAGGCGATCGGCATTTCCGGTCGCTCGAACGGGGGCGGGCTGGTCGGCGCGCTGGCGAACCAGCGGCCCGATCTCTACGCGGCGGTCATTTCCGGAAGCCCGCTCGACGATATGCGGCGCTTCAACAAGCTGCTCGCCGGGGCATCGTGGATGGGCGAATACGGCAATCCCGACGTGGCGGAAGACTGGGCGTTCCTGCGCGAATGGTCGCCCTATCAGAACCTCAAGGCGGTCGAGGGGTATCCGGCGACCTTCTATTACCTTTCGACGCTGGACGACCGGGTCCATCCCGGTCACGCGCGCAAGATGGCGGCGAAGCACCGGGCACTGGGCCAGCAGGTCTATTACCACGAATATCGCGAGGGCGGCCATTCGGTCGGCGCGGATCACGAGGAGGATGCCAAGCGTGCGGCGCTGCTGCTGGCCTTCCTCAACCGCGAACTGGGCGACGAAGGCGGCGAGGAGACGGGTGCTAACGCTCCAGCCGCTCGGTAAGCATGTGCGGGGTGGCCATGCCGAAGGCCAGCGCCACCGCCACCGGCAAGGCGAGCACGCCGCCCGCCACCATTCCCAGCACCAGCGCCGCGCCGAAGGCGGCGATCGCGCTGGGAATGGCGACGGCACGGATCACCGCGGGCTTGCCATAGGCCGCGATCTGGCGTTGCTGCACGGGTATGGCATGGGCGACGAGGAAGATCAGCCCCACCGCCAGCACCGGATGCAGGAACACCGTCGTCGCCAGGGCGACGATCGCATGACCGAAGCCGCGCTTCGACTTGATGAGGGCGATCCCGGCGCACACCACCCCGCCCCCGCCGATCACCGCCAGCAGCCGGATGAAGGATGACGGGACAGCGCCGCCGGTCACGAATTCGAAGATTGCCAGCGTCTCGCTTTGCCGGAACAGGGCGCTTCCTCCCACCGCCAGCCCGGCGATGGCATAGCGGGTGATCGGGGCAAGCGCGCAGTCGCTGCGCGCGAAATGCCAGGCCGACAGGGCGAGGAACAGGACCAGCCCGGCAAGCGGCAGGACCAGAAACAGCCCGGCGACCGCCGCGCCCGCGACCAGATAGGCCGCCGCATGGATCAGCGTGATCCGCGCGATCCGACCGTCATTCTCGTCGCCCGCGCCATGCGCCAACCCGAGGAGGAAGAAGGTCAGCCCAAGGCCGACGGTCCACGGCGTACCGGCGATCTGGGCCAGCCCTGCCAGAAGGATGGCGCCCCACGAAACAAGAGCCGCGGCGTCGTGCCACGGCCCCTGTCGCGCAAGAGGGGACGCCTCCCGCAACCCGTCAGTCGCCGCGCTTCGACGCGACCGCCGAACCCAGCGGCGAGGTTTCCAGCGCTTCCGCCGCCGGCACGTAGCCTTCCAGCGCGCTGCGCCGCAGGACGTAGCGGCTGAGGATGATGCCGTAGATCAGCTTCGACGAGATGTCCGCGATGGTAAACAGCAATTGGCGGATCACCACGATGTCGCCCGTCTGGCCGAGCTGCGGCAAGGCATAGGCGATCGGATAGATTCCCCAGGTCGCCAGGAAGAACCACCAGATGTTCTTGGGCCAGCCGCGCAGTTCGGCAGGGCTGTTGGCAATGCCGGCGGAGATCACCCCGCGCACTTCGATGATCAGCCACACGAAGAACACGGTCGAGATGACGCCCCAGATGTTGAGCCGCGAATAATCGTCGATCTCGCCGAACTGGCCGTAAAGCCCGGTCCAGATCATCAGCACCGCCGGGATGATCATGCGCAGCGAGCGCTTGTGCAATTCCGGGCGCGGCAGGCCGAAGGCGATGGCAAGCTGCGTCAGCAGGATCGGGACGGTGATCGTCCAGTTGCCGTAGCGGTAGACATTGGTGAAACTCGTATTCTCGGCCAGCGGGGCATAGACCGTGCCGATCAACCCATAGCTTTCGGCCCACAGATTGGCCTGGGTCAACAGGCTGAGCCCGGCCGAGCCCATCACCACCGCCGACATGATCGGCACGATCCGGTATCGCGGCGCCAGCTGGAAAGACATCAGGACGAAAAACAGGAGGAACGCGAAATGCGCGGCATAGCTGACCGTGAGGATCAGCGATCCGGTCGTGTATTGCCCCGGTGTGAGCGCGACGATATTTTCGATGCTGCCGAATTGCCCGGCGATTGAAGGTAGCACCATCAGGGTATCCTTTGCGAAGGTTGCCGCGCACCTTTCGCCTCCCCCCGGCGTCACGCTGTCAGGCTTGGGTGTGCTGCAACCAAATGGGCGGTTGCAGGTTAGGTTCCTTTGAGACCATCGGTGCGGGAACGGCGACGAATGAAAAGCGATAACGCCGTAACCGGCCTTGCCGGATGGGTCTGGCACCGGCTGACCGCGAATTACTGGTCGCTTGCCCTTGCGGCGGTCGTCGCCTCGCCGCTGTTCTTCCTGCTGACCCTCCACCTCGACCGCGACGGCGTGACGGCATGGCTGCTGCGCGAGGACCTCTCGCCGGTCGCCACGGCGGATACGGCGAAGGATGCGGCCGGGGTGATCGCGGGGATCGATGCGGCCTTCATCACCCTGTATTTCTCGATCTCGCTGCTGGTTCTCACGATCGCGGCGGGCAACCTCGGCGTCCGGCTGATCGATCGGTGGCTGGCGAAGCGGCTGGTACGCGTATCCATCGCGGGCCTGTCGTTCACCCTCGTCTACGCCGTGCTGACCATGGCGGCGATCGACGGCGAGGCCGCGCTCGCGGAAACGCCGCTGCTGTGTTTCGCGATGACAGTGTTCTTTCTGGTGGTGAACATCGCGATGCTGGCGGTCGCGCTGCACGATCTTGGCCGCACCATGTTCGTCGACCGCGCGATCGACACGCTGGCGGCCGACGCCGTCGAACCGCATGTCAGGGTGAAAAGGCGCAGTCCCCCATGGCGGTGCCTTCGCGCAGGAGGTCACGTCACCCGTCAACGGCTATGTCGAGGGGATCGACATCGACGCCCTGCGCAGCCGCATGCCCCTGGATCAGGGCACGGTGCGGATATGCGTCGCCCCGGGCCAGCACGTGTTCGAAGGGCAGGCGATCGCCCGGCTGCAAGGCGGGGAGATCGACGGCGCGTTCGTCCGCGGCGCCATCGCGATCGGCCCCTTCCGCAGCGACAGCCAGGGGGCTGTGTTCCGCATCCGCCTGCTGGTGGAAATCGCGGCGCGGGCCATGTCGCCAGCGGTCAACGATTTCTGGACCGCGATGGCCGCCGCCGATGCGCTGGGCGAGGCTATGGCAGGGCACTGCGACAATTGGGTGGACGACGACCGCATGCCCGTTCACCACGCCGCACCGCAACTCGAACTGCCGGGGCAGGATTTCCGCGGCCTGTTCGAGGAACCGCTGGCGGCCTTCCGGCAGGCGGCGGCGGATTATCCCTCGGTCACGATCCGCATGCTCGGCAATATCGCGCAATTGCTGCGCCAGTTCGCTACGCAGGACGCGGCGCCCGGGCTCAGCGCCTTCCTTACCGGCTATGCCGGCGAACTGGCCGACCATGCGCAAGCGCGGGCGCAGAGCGACAAGGACAGAAACGACATCGCCGCAGCCTTGCGCGACGTGCGGCATTATCGAACACAAGCGGAGACGGCATAGGTGCTGACGCGGATCAAACACATCTGGCAGACGGTCAACGCGTCCTACTGGTTCTATCCCGCCCTGTTCACCATTGCGGCGGTCCTCTGCGCGTTCGCGACGATCTGGCTCGACCGCAACGGTTACGCCGAGTTCCTGAACGATGTTGCGTGGATCCAGCAGGCCCGGCCGCAAGGCGCGTCGAACATGCTGACGGTCATTGCCGGATCGATGATCGGCGTCGCCTCGACCGTGTTCTCCATCACGATCGCCGCCGTCGCTTATGCCAGCGGCAATTACGGCCCCCGCCTGCTGACGAATTTCATGGAGAACCGGGGCAACCAGCTCAGCCTGGCGACATTCATCGGCACCTTCGCCTTTTCCATCACGGTGTTGCGCGTCGTGCGGGCGCGGGACGAGGCGGGCTTCCTTCAGGATACGGACCCGATGTCCGGCTTCGTCCCGCAGCTTTCCCTGCTGGTCGCGTATATCCTTGCCGCATTGTCGGTCGCGGTGCTGGTGTATTTTCTCAACCATATTCCGGCGTCGATCCGGATCAACACCGTGCTGCACGGCATCGGCGCCCGCCTGCTGAAAGACATCGAGACCGATTTCCCCGCCGCCAACGATGGCAGTTCCAACCCGAACAGTCCGGGTGGAACCCCGATCCACGCGCACGAGACCGGCTATGTCCAGCTGATTACCTTCCGCGAGCTCGAGGAGGTGGCGGCGAAGGAAAACGGCACGCTGAAACTCGCGGTGCGAACAGGCGACTTCGTCCATCCCGATGTTCCCCTCGCCTATTGGGCCGAGATGGACGCGGTGGAGGAGACGCCCGACGACGCGGTGCGGGACTGTTTCACGCTGGGCAGCATGCGCACCCCCAATCAGGACATGGAGTTCCTGATCGACGAACTGGTCGAGATCGCGCTGCGTGCCCTGTCGCCGGGGATCAACGATCCCTTCACCGCAATCACCGCGCTGCACTGGCTCGGCGCGGCGACGGCGGAACTGGGCCGCCGGAAACTCGTGCGCAGCTATGCCCGCAAGAACGAGCAGCCGCGCGTCCAATTGCTCGACAACGATTTCGAGCATTACGTGAACCGTGGGTTCGGCGCGGTGCGAGGCGGAGTTGCGACCAACCGGATCGCTGCACAGGTCGCGTTCGATGCAATGCACGATGCGGCGACCACGCTGGACGACGAGAGCCGCCGCGCCCTGATCGTTCGCGAGGCACACCAATTGGTGCGGCAGGCGCGCGAACATCTGGCCGGCCCGGAACTAGAGGAAGTCGAGGCGCGCTACCAGAGCTTCAGGATCAGGATCGAACGATAGGCGCAGGCTTGGCAGTGCGCGCCAGGATCAGCGCGCCGCCCACCAGCGCCATGCCGATCATGTCGAGCGGCGACAGCGTCTCGCCGAACGCCAGCCAGCCCACGCTCGCCGCGATGGCTGGCTGGGTCAGCAGGGCCATGCCGATGATCAGGGGCGCGAAATGCTTGAGCGAATAGACCAGCAGGCCCTGCCCGATCAGCTGGCTCGATATGGCGAGCGCGATCACCGGCCCCCATCCCGCCGCGCCCGGCACGACCCGCTCCCCCGCCGCGACCGCGATCCCGAACAGCACCGGCGCGGCGGCGAGGCATACGAGCAGCAGCACGCTCCACTGGCCAAGGGTCGCCCGCGCCTTCTGCGCCGGGAGCAGATAGAACGCGTAGAACAGCCCGGCGAGCAGGCAGAACAGGTCGCCGACCAGCGTTTCGGGCGAAATGTCCAGGCTTTCGCCCAGCAGGATCGCGCCGCCCGCCACCGCCGCCGCGACCGCCGCCGCTTCCCTGGCGCTGGGCGCGCGGCGCAAGGCGACCAGCCCCCAGATCATCAGGATGACGCTGCCCGAATTGCCGAACAGGGTCGCATTGCCGAGCCGGGTCCGCTCGATCCCGATATGCCAGCTGGCAAGGTCGAGCGCGAAGAACACGCCCGCCACGATCACCATCGCCACGATCCGCCGATCCAGTCTGCCCGGTTCGCGCCCCCGCCATGCCAGCAGCGCCAGCAGGGGAATCGGCAGGAACAGCCGCCAGAAGGCCGCCGAGACCGGCCCGGTATCCGCCAGCCGTACCAACCACGGCCCCAGCGCCAGGGCGGCATTCCCGCCCAGCAGCGCCGCGAAGTGCCAGGCGTTCGCCTGAAAGCCATTCTTGTCGGCTGCGCTGGTTGCCTCGTTCATTTCGGCCACCTAGCTGGTGGCGGCAACAGCGCCACAATAAAAAGGACCGTGCCCGCGATGTACGAACCGCTTTTCCAGCCCCTCCCCCTCGGCGATATCGAAACGAAGAACCGCATCTACATGGCGCCGCTGACCAGGGGGCGGGCCAGCATGCCGGGCTTCGTTCCCAACGCGATGAACGCGACCTATTACCGGCAGCGCGCCGGTGCCGGCCTGATCATCAGCGAGGGGACCGGCATCAGCGTGGAAGGACTGGGCTGGCCGGCAGCGCCCGGCATCTGGAGTGATGCGCAGGTCGAAGGCTGGAAACCGGTGACCGACGCGGTGCACGAGGAAGGGGGCAGGATCGTCCTTCAACTGTGGCACATGGGCCGGCTGGTGCACCCCGACTTTCTCGACGGCGCGCCGCCCGTTTCCGCCAGCGCGACCTGCGCGCCGGGCCATGCCCACACTTTCGAGGGGCGCAAGGATTATGAGCCTGCGCGCGCGCTCGAAAAGGACGAGATCGCCCGCGTAGTCGAGGATTATCGCAAAGCCGCCGAGAACACCAAGAAAGCCGGTTTCGACGGTGTCCAGCTGCACGGGGCGAACGGCTATCTCGTCGATCAATTCCTGCGTGACAGCACCAATCTGCGCGAGGACGAATATGGCGGCAGCCCGGAGAACCGCACGCGGTTCCTGCGCGAGGTGCTGGAAGCCCTGATCGACGTGTGGGGCGCGGGCCGCGTCGGCGTGCGCTTGTCACCCAATGGCGAGACGCAGGGCTGCGACGACAGCGACCCGGCGGCGACCTTCGGCGCGGCAGCCAAGGTGGTGCAGGATCTCGGCCTCGCTTTCCTCGAACTGCGCGAACCGGGGCCGGAAGGGACGTTCGGCAAGACCGACGTGCCCAAGCAGAGCGCGATGATCCGCGAAATCTACAAGGGTCCGCTGGTGCTCAACAGCGACTATTCGTCCGAACAGGCGGTGGCGGATATCGAGAGCGGACGCTGCGACGCGGTCAGCTGGGGGCGCGATTTCATCTCGAACCCGGACTTGCCCGAACGCTTCCGCCGGGGCGCGGACCTGCAACCGAACGTGAACGTGCCGCAGAGCTGGTACCTCCCCGGGCCGCAGGGTTATATCGACTATCCGTCGCTCGACTGATCGGGCGCGGCTTCTTCGCCCGCCGTATCATCGGCGGGCGGCGGATCGGCGGGCGCCGCATCCGTAGCGGGCGCCCCGCCGTTTCCGGCCCCGCTCTCGGCCTCCGCGTCAGGCGATGCCGCGTCGCCCTCGATCGCGATGGCCGGGGGCGCGTCGGGCTGGATGACGACGTCTAGCGGCAGCATGGCGTCGCTGATCGTTCCTTCCAGCACCGTGCCCTGCGCACCGCCCTGCCGCCCGCTTTCCGGCGGGGGCGGCGCCGTTTCCTGACAGGCGGCGACGCTCGATCCGGCAAGGCAGGCCATGGCGAGGCGCAGGCAGGGGGCAAGAACATGTCTCATGGCAGGTCGCAGCGTCCTCCGAGTGCGGCAAGGAAGCTGCCGAACCGCGCCGCCAATGCCGCATCTAGGGCCCCGGGCGCAAGCGTCACGCCGAGCCGTTCGAGGCTGGTGACCCCGAATTCGTCGATCCCGCACGGCACGATGCCGGCAAAATGGGTAAGATCGGGCGCGACGTTGATCGAAAAGCCGTGCATCGTCACCCAGCGCCGCACCCGGACGCCGATCGCGCCGATCTTCGCCTCGCGCCCGTCGATATCGCGCGTCCAGATGCCGATGCGCCCCGCGCTGCGCCAGCATTCCACACCCAGTTCGCCCAGCGCGGCGATCACCCAGCCTTCCACCGCATGGACGAAGCAGCGCACGTCGCGCCCCCGTTCCCTGAGGTCGAGCAGGATATAGCCGACCCGCTGGCCCGGCCC
Organism: uncultured Erythrobacter sp.; assembly: GCA_947501005.1. GTDB lineage: Bacteria > Pseudomonadota > Alphaproteobacteria > Sphingomonadales > Sphingomonadaceae > Qipengyuania. The sequence goes on from CANMTU010000001.1 coordinate 2,062,320, forward strand.
GTGATAGGTGTAGCGCCCGCCCCGCCCGGCCTCGACCACTTCGAACCGCGGATCGAGCAGTTCCGCCCCGTCGGCGCTGGTGCCGGCGGTATAGACCGGCGGATGTTCGAGCAGCCAGACGAGTTCGCCGGCCTCACCCTCCGCGATCGCGCGATTGCGGGCGTCCATCGCGGCCAGCGCCTCGCGATAGGGCACGCAGTCGTGTTCGGCACGCCATTCGACGGTTTGTGGCAATCCCTGCGACATCTTTCATTGCGTGGCCTCTGCCGACGCGCTTATCAAGACGGCTCCGTTGCAAAAAGAACCCCGATGAAATTCGATCTCGATACCGCATGGCGGGATACGCGCCGCTACCTCACCGAAAATTCGGGATTGCTTGCGATCATGGCGGGCATCTTCGTGTTCCTGCCCTATGCGGTGATGCTCGTGCTGATGCCGCTGGTGGCCGACTTGCCCGACGTGCCGGAGGGCGCGAGCTATGAGGTGGCGGCCGAGGCGATGACGGCGTTTTACGGCAAGGTCTGGTGGATGTTCCTGCTGGTCGGCATCATCCTGATCGTGGGGCAACTGGCGATACTGGCCCTGATCGGCCGCCGCCCCCCGCCCACCGTGGGCGAGGCGATCATGATCGGCGCAAAGGCGATCTTTCCGGCCGCGCTTGCCCTCATCCTCCAGTCGCTGGCGATCAATTTCGTGATGCTGGGTATCATCCTGATCGCCAGCGTCGCCGGTTCGCAGGCGCTGTTCTACCTGGCGGCGATCGCGGCGCTGGGCGTCGCCTTCTATCTATCGGTGCGCTTCTCGCTTTCCCTTCCGATCGCGGCCATCGAGGGGAGCGTCAATCCGATCCAGATGCTGTCGCAATCGTGGAGCCGGACCAAGGGGCATGGCCTGCGCCTGCTCGGGTTCTTCGCGCTGATCTCGGTCGCCGGGCTGGTCGTCGCGCTGGTGCTGACGCTGGTTGCCGGGACGATCCTGGCACTGCTCGGCCCCGCGGTCGCCGAAGGAATCGGGTTGATCATATCGGCGGCCTTGATGGCGGCACTGGTGGCGGTCTTCACTTGCGTGCTGGCCGCGGTCCATCTGCAATTGCGGCGGCTGTCCCGTTCGGACGGCGTGACCGGACCCGGGACCGCGCCGCGCGACGGACGCTAGCCCTTCGGCACCTTCCAGCCCCAGAACAGTTGGCACGGCGGCACGTTGAGCGCCTCGAACCCGTTGTCGATCCGTTCGAAATGGCGGGCCATGTAGCTGCGTGCCTTGGCCGAGAACTGATAGACGAGGAACGCCCCGCCCGGCCGGATCACGCGGTATGTCGCCTCGGCGATGGCCGGGCCGACCCCGTCCGGCAAGGTCGAGAACGGCAGGCCGGACAGGACGTAGTCGGCATGGTCGTGCCCGTGCGAGGCGACGATCTGCTCTACATCCGCCGCCGAGCCGAGCACGGCATGGAACCGGCTGTCGCGGTAATGCTGCTTGAGGTAATCGATATAGAGCGGGTTGGTATCGATCACGATCAGCGCGCCGTCGCGCGGCAGGCGGTCGAGCACGGGCTGGCAGAACGTGCCGACGCCCGGCCCGTATTCGACGAACAGCTTGCAATTGGCCCAGTCGACCGGCGCGAGCATTTTCTCGATCGTGAAGCGCGAGGAGGGAATGATCGAGCCGACCATGCGCGGATGTTCCACGAAACCGCGGAAGAACACGCCCCACTGTCCGAAGAAGCGCGCCGCCTTGTCTTTCAGATTGGGCCGCTCGATAGCCTGCGCACCGCGATGTCCGGTCAAAACTCATACCCTTGGCGAATGTCGGGGAAAGCGCTGATCTGGCAGGCTGCGCGAGGCATTGCAAGCGTCTGGCGGCAGGGGTAGCAGTTTGCCCATGGCCGACGCCGATCCCGACCGCCCGTTCACGGCGCACGCCGCCGCCCCCGCCCCCGCCATTCCGCGCGGGCGGATGGTGCTGCTGTTCGCCGTCATGCTGACGACGGCGGCGGGCAATACGGCAATGCAATCGGTCATGCCCTCGATCGGCACGGCCCTGCGGATCGACGATGTGTGGATCAGCCTCGCCTACAGCTGGTCGGCGCTGCTGTGGGTCGTATGCGCGCCGTTCTGGGCCAAGCGTTCGGACCAGCGGGGGCGCAAGGCGATGATGGCGCTGGGCCTGCTGGGCTTCGTGGTCAGCTTCTCGCTGTGCGGTTTCACGCTGTGGCTTGGCCTTACAGGCTATCTTCCTGCGGTGCTGGCGCTGTGCCTGTTCGCCGCGGCGCGCAGCCTGTATGGCGGGTTCGGCAGCGCCGCCCCACCCGCCGTGCAGGCCTATGTCGCAAGCCGCACCCCCCGGGCCGAGCGGACGCAGGCCCTGTCGCTGATCGCGTCGAGCTTCGGGCTCGGCACGGTGATTGGCCCGGCGCTCGCCCCGTTGATGGTGCTGCCGTTCCTGGGGCTGACCGGGCCGTTCCTGATCTTCGCGCTGATCGGCGTGGCGACGCTGGTGGCATTGCGGATGCGTCTGCCGAACGACACGCCGTCATACCCGGCGCGCGGCACTGCCTACGACGCACCCTATTCCGGCAGCCCGACGGCGGAGCGGGCCGCCCCGCTCGAGGAAGACGACGAGGATGCCGAGATCCCCGGCGGTCCGCACAGGCTGCGCTGGTTCGAGGCGCGCCTGCGGCCCTGGGTCGTGGTCGGCCTGATCGGCGGCCATGCGCAGGCGATGGTGCTGGGCATCGCGGGCTTCCTGGTGCTCGACAGGCTCGGCCTGCGCGCCACCCCGGCGGAAGGCACCGGCCCGGTGGGGCTGGTGCTGATGGCGGGCGCGCTGGCGACCCTGCTGGCGCAATGGGGGCTGATCCCGCGCTTCAATCTGGGGCCGCGCGCCGCGACCCTGTCGGGCATCGCGACTGCGGCGGTGGGGGTCGCCATGCTCGGCGTGGCGAGCGACATCTATCTCATCGCGCTTAGCTTCGCCGTCGCCTCACTGGGCTTCGGCCTGTTCCGCCCCGGATCGACCTCGGGCACCTCGCTCGCGGTGACGCGGGCGGAGCAAGGGCAGGCCTCGGGCATCACCGCCTCGGTTGCCGGGGCGAGCTATATCTATGCCCCGGCGCTGGGCGTGTGGCTCTACAACCACTCCGATTTCCTCGGCTTCGGCCTGATCATTGCGCTGTGCGCCATCGTGTTCGTCTATGGCGCGCTTTCGCTGCAGAGCGATGCCGCGCTGACGCACCAGCGCTAGAGGATTTCCAGCACCCGGTCCTGCGGCCGGCAGAGCCGCACGCCCTTTTCAGTCTCGACCAGCGGCCGTTCGATCAGGGCCGGGTCCTTCGCCATCGCGTCGAGGATGGTATCGCCATCGGCGTCCGGCAGGCCGCGTTCGGCCGCGTCGGTGCCGCGCAGGCGCAGGCCATCCTTCGGCGCGAGGCCGGCATCGGCATAAAGCTGCGCGAGCTTCTCGCGGGTCGGCGGATGCGCGAGATACTCGATCACCTCGACCTCGACGGCCGACAGGTTTTCCAGGATGGCGAGCGTCTTGCGCGAGGTTCCGCATTTCGGATTGTGCCAGATTGTCGCTTTCATCGTCGTCTCCTTCGCAGCGCCCGCTAATCGAACCGGGCGATATTTAAAACGGCGACATGCGGATTTTTGATTCCCCTGCCCTCATTAGCGATTGCGAATGAGAATGTTTCGCAATAGCAGCAACGCCACAAGATAAGAACGATTCGCAAGAACAGGGAAATCCATGAGAACGACGTTTTCGTATCGTGCCGTGCTGTGCCTCGGTGTCGTCGCCCTTTCCGGTCCGGCCCTGGCCGGGACGGAGGAGGACCAGCCGCAACGCGACTACCTCCCCACCGACATTGTCGTCACCGGCCAGAAGGACGGCTACAGCTACGACGACGGATCGAGCGCGACCAAGACGCCGACGCCGGTCATCGACGTGCCGCAGACGCTGAACTACATCACCGAGGACCAGCTCGAGGATCAGGCGATCACGCAGTTGAACGAGGCGCTGCGCTATGTTCCGGGCGTCAGCCTCGAAACCGGAGAGGGGCACCGCGATCACGTCTTCATCCGGGGCCAGTCGACCACGGCGGACTTCTACCTCGACGGGCTGCGCGACGATGCGCAATATTACCGCGCGCTCTACAATGTCGAGCGGATCGAGATCCTCAAGGGAGCCAACGCGCTGATCTTCGGGCGCGGCGGCGGGGGCGGCGTGATCAACCGCGTGACCAAGAAGGCGCGCACGACTGCGCAGGCCTTCGCGATTGACGGCGCGGTGGACACGTTCGGGGCGTTCTTCGTTACCGGCGACCTCAACCAGCCGTTCGGCGACGGGCTGGCCGGCCGCCTCAACGCGACCTACGAGGAGTTCGACAACCACCGCGACTTCTACGAAGGCCGGTTCTTCGGCATCGCTCCCTCGCTCACCGCCGAACTGGGCGAGCGGACCACGGTGACCGCGCAATACAGCTACGAGGATGACGACCGCGTGACCGATCGCGGCATACCCTCGCTGGGCGGCGAACCCCTGCGCGGTTACGACCAGACCTTCTTCGGCAGCCGCGACTACAACCGCGCAACCAACCAGGTGCATATCGCCCGCGTGCGCGTGGAACATGCGTTGAGCGACACGCTCAGCTTCAATGCGGTCGGCCAGTATGCGAATTACGACAAGTTCTACGCCAATGTCGTGCCCTCGCGGACCGATGGCACGACGGTCACGCTCGGCGGCTATTCCAGCGGCACCGACCGTGAGAACTATATCGGGCAGGCGAATCTCGTCTGGGATGTCGATATCGGCGGGATCGGCAATACGCTGCTCGTCGGCATAGAGGGCGCCGACCAGTCCACCCAGTCCGACCGGTACGGCGTGATCTTCGATGGGACGAGCACGGTCGCTCTCCAGCGCGTGCTCGATGTGCCCGCCGTAACGCGCGGGGCGCAAACCCGCGCCTCGACCGCCGATCTCGATACCTTCTCGGCATACATTCAGGATCAGGTGGATTTCGGACCGTTCCAGATCGTCGGCGGGCTGCGCTACGACCGGTTCGACCTTACCGCGACCGATCTTCGCGCGGGCGAAACCAACCGGCGGGTCGACGAGATGGTCAGCCCACGCGTTGGTGCGATCTTCAAGCCGCAGGACGCGATCTCGCTCTACGCCAGCTATTCGACCACCTTCCTGCCCCAGTCGGGCGACCAGTTCACCACGCTTTCCGGCGCGGACGCGGTGCTGCGGCCCGAGAAGTTCGAAAATTACGAGATCGGCGCAAAATACGCCCTCCGGCCCGATCTGTTCGCGACCGTGGCGCTGTTCCGGCTGGACCGCAGCAACACCACCGCGCCTTCGCCAACCGGTGACGGCACCGTCGTCCTTACCGGGGCGAGCCGGGTCGAGGGGATCGAGGCCAGTCTGACCGGCAAGATCATGCCGAACTGGCAGGCCAATCTCAGCTACACCTATCTCGACGGCGAAATACGGTCGCAGACGGAACAGGCGGATGCGGGGCAGCGGTTGCAGCAAGTGCCCTCGCACCAGTTCGCCCTGTGGAATCGCTACGACTTTACTGCCCGACTCGGCGCGGGGCTGGGCCTCGTCTACCAGAGCGAGCAGTTCGCCAGCATCGGCAATGCGGTCACCCTGCCCGATTACCTTCGGGTCGATGCGGCGGCGTTCTATACGATCGACGATCGGACCAGCGTGCAGCTCAACGTCGAGAACCTGTTCGACGCCGATTACTACCCTTCCGCCCATGGCGACAACAACATCCAGCCCGGCAAGCCGTTGAGCGCGCGGATCGGCGTGCGCCTCTCGCTCTAGCGGCCGGGGCGGCGGGGGCCGGGGGGCGCTCGCAGGGCCGGCACCGCGCCCGCCGCATCCTCGGTGCTGATGCCGGGCGCGGGGGCGGCGCTGATCCGTTCCTGCCGGTTCGCCACCCGCCCCGCCCGCTCGATCGCGCGGACGAGCCTGGGATAGACGCCGCAGCGGCAGATATTGGGGATCGCGGCCTTTATCTCGTCCTCGCCGGGCGAGGGGTTGTTGGCCAGCAGGGCGGCGGCGGCCATGACGATCCCGGGCGTGCAGAACCCGCATTGCACCGCTTGTTCGGCAACCATCGCCTGCTGCACCGGATGCGTGCGGTCAGCGCTGAGCCCCTCGATCGTGGTGACGACGCGCCCTTCGGCTTCCGCGATCGTGACGAGGCAGGAGCGCAACGCCTGCCCGTCGACCAGCACCATGCACGATCCGCAATCGCCATTGCCGCAGCCGAACTTGGTGCCGGTAAGATTGGCCGCGTCCCTCAGCGCCCACAGCAGGGGCGTGTCGGGCGCCATCAGGAATTCGACCGGCCGGTCATTCACGATCATGCGGGACATGGGCGGCGCCCTCGCGCAGGCCGGCGGGTAAGTCTAGCTCTTCCAGCTATCGTCGATCTTCGAGACGCGGCGCTTCCACGCCTCGAAATCAAGCACGCCCGCCCCGCCCTGCGAGGACATGACGGCAAGATCGCGCTGGTGGGTATCGACCACCTCCTGCTGCACCACATTGGGTTCGCCCTGGCTCAGGGTCGCGACCTGGATTTCGCAGGCGCGCTGCAGGGCCCACATCTTCACGAACATGCCGGGAATGGTCCGGTCCATCACCACCGGCCCGTGATTGCGCAGCATGAGGATCGAATTGCGCCCGAGATTCTCGACCAGACGGTCGCCTTCCTCGGAGCGCACGGTGACGCCCTCGAAATCGTGATAGCCGATCTGGCCCTGGAAATTGCAGGCATAGAAGCTGATCGGCAGCAGCCCGTCACGGTGACTGCAAACCGCCATCGTGGCCGTGGTGTGGACATGGCAGATGGCGTTCGCCCGCGCGCCCAGTTCGCGGTGGAAATGGGCGTGCTGGGTGAAGCCCGCCTTGTTCACCATGTATTGCGACTGGCCGACATTGTTGCCTTCCACGTCGATCTTCACGAGGTTGGAAGCGGTCACCTCGTCATACAACAAGCCGAAGGGGTTGATGAGGAACACATCCTGCTCGCCCGGCACGGCGACCGAGATGTGGTTGTAGATGCTCTCGCCCCAGCCGAGATGATCGAAGATACGATACAGTGCGGCGAGATCCTGGCGCAGCGCCCATTCCTCTTCGCTGCAATCGAATTGCGGTTTGAACTGCGTGGCCATCGGCATCTCTCCTTCGGGCCGCTTATCGCACGGGCGGACGCCCGTCCGCAAGCTTGGGCGCGCCGCCTTGCCGCCCCTACCGAGGGCGGTAGTCCCAGAAATCGCTGAACACCGATTGCGCGGCGCGGGGGTTGAACTTGTTCATGCCGCCATCGGGGAAGAACGTCATCTCGCCGAACAGGATACGGTCGCGCACCTCGTAGAGATCGACTCTCACGAACGGGATGCCCTTCGCCAGTTCTTTCGCAATCCGGATCATTTCGGAGAGGTGGCGGGGCGCCTTTACCGGCTTTGCGGGCCGGGGCTTGTCGATACCCAGATCGACCGGTTGCCAGTCCAGATCGTAGAACCCGCGGCGATGGTCGATATAGCGGTCGACGTCGATCTGGATGATCTTCGGCTCCCCGTCGAAGCAGAAGAACTTGTAGTCGGCCGGCGCCTCGTCCCCGTCGCTGGTGAACGGCTCGATGAGAAGCCTCGGTTCCATCTCGAGATAGGGCCACTCATAGGCATAGCGGCCGAACTTCTGCCGCAGCCAGGCATCCGTGGTCGCTTCGATCTCGTCCCAGTCGGGATCCTCGTCGCGCACGAAGATGGTGTGACCCGACCCGTGGCTCGATTTGATGACATAGGGGCGCGGCCAGTTGCGGTCCTCGCGCGGGGGCAGGGTATCGCCGCACCACAGGGTCGGTATCAGATGCTCCGCGCCGATGCGATCAGCCACGAAGGATTTGACTTCGATCTTGTCCGCCAGTTGCACCATCAGGGGATCGCCTACCGTGGCCAGCTTGTAGGCGTTGAGCTTCTCGTTGAAGGTCCGCGGATTCTTGAGGCTCGGGATACGGCGATCTTCAAGCAGCAGCAACAGTTCGAGGTAACGCCTCTTCGAAACACGATAGGCAATCTTCAGCGCACCGCGGCGCACGGCCTTCAACATCAACACCTCCAGGATATGCGCGCGTTAAACGAAGTTTGTAATTTGTTAAACCGCAATATCGCAAGATACCGCTCCCGTTACCGACGCTGTGCGTCGGTCTGTCCGCCAACCGCCCCCTGCCTCATTGGAGAGCCGGATCGCCCTGTCACTCGGCGCTAGGCAAGGCAGCCGCGTCCCGCTAGCGCCCGCGAGAAATGAGCGAGACGGCCAAACTTACGCGCGGAAGCATTCGCGGCCATCTTGTCACCCAGACCGCGCCGATGGTGCTCGGCGTCGCTGCGATCATGTCGGTCGGGTTGATCGATGCCTATTTCATCGGGCAATTGGGCGCGCGGGAACTGGCGGCGGTCGCTTTCATCTTTCCCATCACCATCGCGCTCTCCAGCCTCGGCGTCGGGGTGATGGTCGGGATCAATTCGGTGATCGCCCGCGCGCTGGGCGAAGGCGACGTCGCCCGGGCGGAGCGGCGGGCGAATTTCGGCGCGGTGTTCGCGCTGGCCACCGGCATCCTGATGGGCGCGGCGCTGTACCTCCTGCTCGACCCGCTGTTCCGGCTGATGCAGGCATCGGACGCGCTGCTGCCGCTGATCCGCGACTATATGCGGCCCTATGCGCTCGGCCTGCCGGTGCTGCTGTTGCAGATGGGGCTGAACGGGGTGCTGCGCGGCCAGGGCGAGGCGCGCAAGACCTCGCTCGTCTCCCTTACCTATGCGGCGGCGAACTGGGTGCTCGACCCCCTGCTGATCACCGGGGCGTTCGGGTTCGAGGGGTTCGGGATCGCCGGCGCGGCCTATGCGACGGTGCTGGGCTTCGCCATCGCCGTGCTCGTCGCCCTGTTCCTGATCCACACGTCGCAGCTGTCGATCAATCCGGCCACCATCCGCCATATCAATTTCGGCGATTCGAGCGCCGCCATCCTGCGCGTCGCCGGCCCCGCCGCATTTTCCAACGCGATCAACCCGATCGGGCTTTCGGTCCTTACCGCCCTTCTCGCCAGCCAGGGGGAGGCGGCGGTCGCCGGGTTCGGCGCGGCCGGCCGGTTGCAGAGCTTCGCCACCGTGCCGCTGCTCGGCCTGTCCGGCTCGATCGGCGCCATCGTCGGGCAGAACTGGGGCGCACAGGCGTATGACCGCGCGCGCCGCGCCATGTTCGAGGCGGCGCTGTTCTGCGTCGGCTACGGGCTAATCATGGCGGTCGTGCTGTTCTTCACCGGCGACTGGTTCGCGCGCTTTTTTACCGAAGACCCGGCGGTGGTAGACCAGTTCTCGCGCTATCTCGCCATCGCGGTCTGGGGCTATGCCGGCTTCGGCCTGCTGATCACCGCGAACGGCGCGCTCAATGCGGTCGACAGGGCCGGCTGGGCGCTGGTGCAGAGCGCGGCGCGGGTGTTTCTGGTGATGCTGCCCTTCGGCTGGCTGCTGCGCGGCGTCTGGGGCGCTGAAGCGATCTACGGCGCCGAACTCGTCGCCAATATCGTCGGCGGGGCCGCCGCCACGTTCATCGTGTGGCGGATCCTGACCCGCGATCCGAAAAGCGGGCAGGCGAAAACCAAGCATTAACCATCCGCGCCCATAACCCCGGCCGAAAGGGGTGGACACGATGGACGATCTGCTGGCGGATTTTATCGCCGAAACCCGCGAAATGCTGGAGGCGAGCGGCAGCGAACTGGTCGCCTGGGAAGCCGATCCGGCGGACCGCGCGCGAATCGATACGATCTTCCGCTTCGTCCACACCGTGAAGGGCAATTGCGGGTTCTTCGACTTTCCCGCGCTCGAACGGCTCAGCCATGCGGCGGAAGATGCGCTGGCCGAATGCCGCGCCGGCCGCCGTGAGGCTGACCGGGCTCTCGTTTCGGCCGTGCTGGCGATCATCGACCGGATCGGCGAGATGACCGACGCGATCGAGCGGGGCGAGGCCAGCGATGCCGACGACCAGCACGACGCCCGCCTGATCGCTGCCCTCGCGCCTGATGGCGATCTGGTCGAACCCTCCGCTTCGCTCGCCCCCGCCCCCGCAATCACTCCCATCCCCGGCGAAGCGGCGGACCTCACATCCGGCCCCGGTGCAGGCGAGACCGATCCCGCCGGCCCCATGCGGCCGGTCGTACAGCGTTCCATTCGCCTGCCGGTCGACCTGCTGGACGAGGTGATGAAGGGCGTTTCGGATATGGTGCTGGCGCGCAACGACCTTGCCCGGCGCCTGCGCGAGGCGGGCGAGCAGCCCACTATCGACGGTCCGTTCGAACGCTTGTCCGCCATCCTCGCCGATGTGCGCGGATCGATCTCGCGCATGCGGATGCAGCGGCTGGAGCATCTGTTCGGCTCGCTCCCCCGGCTGGTGCGCGACCTGTCGAACGAACTCGGCAAGCAGGTGATGGTCGATTGCGAGGGCGGCGATGTCGAACTCGACCGCGAGATGGTCGAGATGGTGCGCGATCCGCTGACCCATATCATCCGCAACGCCATCGATCACGGGATCGAGCGGCCGTCGGACCGGCTCGCCCGGGGCAAGCGCGAGATCGGCCTGTTGCGCTTTACCGCGCGCCAGTCGGGCAACCAGATCCACCTCGCGGTGACCGACGATGGCCGCGGCCTCGATACCGCCAAGCTGGCCGCCAAGGCTATGGCGAGCGGGCTGCACACGCAGGCCGAACTCGGCGCGATGAGCCTCGAGCAGAAGCAGCAGCTGATCTTCGAACCCGGCCTCTCGACCGCCGACGCGGTCAGCGCGATATCCGGGCGCGGCGTGGGGATGGACGTGGTCCGCGCCAATATCGAGAAGATCGGCGGCTCCATCGGGGTGACCAGCCGGCCGGGCGAGGGAACCGTCATCGAACTGCGGCTGCCCCTCACCCTCAGCATCATCGCCGCGCTGACCGTGACCTCGGGCGGGCAAACCTTCGCCGTGCCGCAAAGCTATGTCGAGGAAATCGTCTTCGGCCGGTCCGAACACCTTGAATTCGCCGCCGCCGGCGAACGTACGCTGGTGACGTTCCGCGGCCGCCGGGTGCCCTGCCTGTCTCTCAACCGCATCCTCGGCCAGGATAGCGGCGAAGCGGTGGCGTGGCGCAGCAAGACGCTGGCCCTGCTGCGGCTCGCCAACAACGAGGTGTTCGCGCTCGCCGTCGACAGCGTGCTCGACCACGAGGATGTGGTGATCAAGCCGATCGCCCCGGCAATCATGGACACGCGGCTGTATGCGGGCACCACCCTGCTCGACGATGGCCGCCCGATGATGCTGCTCGACATACCCAGCATCGCCGCCCGCAACGATCTGAGCGGGGAGCTGCGCGCCGGTTCCATCCGCGAGACGCAGGACAGACCGCGCGAGCGGCCGGGCGCGCCGCTGATGATGTTCGCCGCGCTCGACGGGCGCAGATGCGCGGTCCGCCTCGATCTGGTCCGCCGGATCGACACGGTGCCGGTCGCCGACATCACGCTCGAAGGGGCGACCAGCCAGGTGGTGATCGACGGGCGGATCCTGCCGCTTGCCGGGCACGAGAGCGGCGCCCTGCCGCAAGGCGTGTGCCGGATGCTGCGCCTGACCGACGGCGACGCCGAGATCGCCTACGCGGTCCGCGAGGTTCTCGATACGGCGGAGATGCACGGCGATCCAGTGCCATCGACCGGCGGTGGCGGCATCGAGGGCACGCTGCTGCTCGATGGCAGGATCGTCGCATTGCTGGACGGTTACGGCCTGTTCGCCCGCCATGCGAATGTTCGGCCGCGCGAACCGCTGACCTGTCACCTGCCGGAAAACGGCGACTGGGCGGACGCGATATTGAAGCCCCTGCTCGACCAGGCGGGATACCGGATCGCGGAGGATGGAGAGGCCGAAGCCGACCTCGCCATCCGCCTTTCGGCAAACGACGCCCCCGGCAGGGCGCGGCACGTCATCCATCTCAGCAACGACCCCGACCACACCGGAGAAGACACCGTGTACCGTTACGACCGCGAGGCGCTGCTCGGGATGCTGCAACGGGTCCGCCGGGAGAAGGCCGCATGACCGATCTGCTGCTGCTGTGCACCATCGCGGGCCAGCGCGCCGCCCTGCCCGCGCTGCGCGTGCAATCGGTGGTCGAAGTTTCGTCCATCACCCCCATCCCCGGCACCCCGCCCTTCGTTGCCGGGCTGACCGCGCTGCGCAGCCAGGCCCTGACCGTGATCGACAGCGCGCTTGCGATCGGGCTGCCGGCCGCGCCGCATGGCGCGAACCCGCGTGCCGCCGTGGTCGAGACCGGCGGCTATCTCTATGCCCTGCTCCTCGACGGGGCGGAGGACGTGTGCGAACCGCTGGGCCCGCCGATGCCGGTCACCGGCGGCTTCGGCGAGACCTGGCGCCGGGTCGCCCGCGGCATGGTCGAAACCGGGGACGAACCGGCCCTGCTGCTCGACATCGAGGCCCTCATCGCCGGACCGCAGAGTGTGGCGGCTTAAGCAAATCATTACGTTCGCAGGATATTCAGTCGGCGTCGCAGGCAAAAGGGTACGCAATGAAAAATTGTCTCATCATCGACGACTCCCGCGTGATCCGCAAAGTGTCGCGCCATATACTCGAATCGCTCGATTTCGCGGTCGAGGAAGCGGAGAACGGCAAGGAAGGGCTGGATCGTTGCGCCGAAACCATGCCGGACGTGATCCTGCTCGACTGGAACATGCCGGTGATGACGGGCATCGAGTTCATCACCCAGCTGCGCCAGCGGCCGGGCGGCGATACGCCCAAGGTCGTTTTCTGCACGACGGAGAACGATGTCGCCCATATCCGCGAGGCGATCAGCGCCGGGGCGGACGAATATGTGATGAAGCCGTTCGATCACGAAACCCTCCAGATCAAGCTCCAGCTTGTCGGCATGGTCTGAGCGCGGCGGGTTGACGATGGCTGCCATGTTGCAACCCCAGCCCGGCCCACGCCCCGGTGCATCGCTCGCTGCGGATACGGTCCGCGTCCTGCTGATCGACGATTCGCTGACGGTGCGCACGGTCTTCTCGCGCATGATCTCGCACGAGGACGACATGGCGGTGGTCGCCGGTGTCGGCACGGCGGAACTTGGCATTCGCGAACTGGCGCGCAGCCCGATCGACGTGGTGCTGCTCGACCTCGAAATGCCCGGCATGGGCGGGCTCGAAGCGTTGCCCAAGATCCTCGCCACTTCGCCGACGACGCGGGTGCTGGTCATCTCCTCCCTGACCGCCGAAGGGGCGGAGCATACCGTGGCCGCCCTGCGCACCGGCGCGGCCGACACCATGCTCAAACCCCGGCCCGGCGGCTTCAACGAGGATTACCGGACCCAGCTTCTGGGCAAGATCCGCGCGCTCAAGCAGGTCGAGAACGTCGCCGCTGCGCCCGCACCCATCCCGCGGCGAACTGCCGCGCCGCATTGCCCGGAGGTGATCGCGATCGGCGCCTCGACCGGGGGTATCCATGCCCTCAACCTGTTTCTCAAGGCGATCCCCCCCCGGCTCGACCTGCCGATCTTCATTACCCAGCATCTCCCCCCAAGCTTCATCCCCGTCTTCGCCAGGCAGATGGAAGTCGCGGCCGCGCGCGAGGCGGTGCTGGTTGGCGATGGGACCGAGATCACCCGCGGCAAGCTCTATATCGCGCCGGGTCACGGCCATGTGAAAGTCAGCCGGTCGGGCGCCCGCCGGTTCGGCGCGCTCGCCTACGAACCGGTTCAGAGCGGCTGCATGCCTTCGGTCGACCCGATGTTTGCAAGCCTGGCGAAGGCGTATGACGGCCGGGTCGCGGGCGTCCTCCTGTCGGGCATGGGCCGCGACGGGACCGACGGCGCGCTCGCCATCCACGAAAGCGGCGGACAGGTTTTCGCGCAGGACGCACAGAGCTGCGCCGTGTGGGGCATGCCCCGCGCCGTCACGGAAACCGGCATCGCCGTCGCCGTCTGCCCGCCGGCCGAACTGGCCGCCCGGGTCGCGCAAAGCGCCGGCATATCGGTGTGAGCGAACAGAACGCCTCGTACCAGATCATCGCCGATCTTCTCACCGCGCGGACCGGGCAGCAATTGACCGAAAGCCGGCGCTGGCGCGTATCCACCGCGCTGTCGGGCCTGTTCCGCGAGTTGGGGATCGAGAACATCGACCAGCTCGCCTGCCTGCTCGAGCGACCGGGCGAATTCCGCTTGGCGACGCGCGTGGTCGAGGCCCTGCTCAACCACGAGACCTATTTCTTCCGCGATCACGTCTATTTCGAGACGGTGGCGAACGAGATCCTCCCCCGCCTGCTCGAGCGGCGGGCCGCGACGCGCAGGCTGCGCATCTGGTCGGCCGGGTGTTCGACCGGGCAGGAGGCGCTGACGCTCGCGATGATCCTCGACGCGCGCGGTGCGGAACTCGCCGGGTGGGACGTCGAGATCCTCGGGACGGACGTGTCCGCCCGGGCGATCGCGCAGGCCCGCAGCGCGTGCTACACCCAGTTCGAAATCCAGCGCGGCATCGGCGTCTCGCAAATGCTCGCGCATTTTACCGAAACCCCGGCGGGCTGGCAGGCGAACGACGGCATCCGCCGCACGAGCCGGTTCGAGCAGCACTCGATCCTCGACGTTCCGCCCGCGCCCGGCCGGTTCGATCTGGTCCTGTGCCGCAACGTCCTCCTCTATTTCGATATCGAGACTCGCGAGCGCGCCTTCGAACGACTGGCCAAGGCCACGGCCGAGGATGGCTGGCTGATGCTCGGCTCGGGCGAGACGGTCGTCGGGCAGACCGCCCGGTTCGCGCCCACAGCGTGCGGGGCGTCCCTGTACCAGCTGTCGAAACCCGGCCCGTCGAGCCGGCAGCAAGCGGCCTGAACCGGTTAACCACAAGGTTTACCGTTTCTTAGCCAAGTCCCCCCTAAACCCTGATTGCCGATTCCGAATTGCCGGAGAGACGGGGGCCCATGTGATCACGATGAGGATGACCAACAGCAGGCAATTCGCCCGCTTCGTCGTGCTCGGATCGCTCGGTCTTCTCAGTGCGATCTTCGCCGTCACCACGATGGTCGCGGCGCAGGTGGCCGCCAGCGATACCGGCCGGCCGGCGCATGTCGCCTTTATCGGGTTCTGCGTCTTCGTGGGTGCCGCTTGCGTGCTGGGCATCCTTGCGCTGCGCTATTTTCGCGGGCTCGAGCGACTCGGCCTGCGCGACAGTCTGACCAGCCTGCCCAATCGCCGCGCGCTGCACCTCGATTTCACCAAGCAGATCCACCTTCATGGCGAGGTCGGCATCGCGCTGCTCAATTTCGACGGGTTCCGGCTGGTCAACGATCATTACGGCCATCAGGTCGGCGATGCCGCGCTGATCGAAGCGGGACGCCTTCTCAAACGCGTCTGCGGTGCGGAAACCTGGGTCTATCGGCTGGGCGGAGACGATTTCTGCCTCATGATGAGCGGCGCGCTCGCAGGCACGTTCCTCGAGGGGCAGAGCCGCCGGGTGATGGAGCATCTGGCCAAGCCCATCTCGGTGGGCGACCGGCGACTGATGCTGGGGGCAAGCATCGGGCTGGCAAGTTGCAGCACGCACAATGCCTGCGCCAGCTCCGAATTGCTGCGCCGGGCCGATGTCGCCATGTCAGCCTCGAAGAAGGGCGGCCGGATGCGTTGCACCTGGTTCTCCGAATCCTTCGATCGCAAGCGGGAGGACAAACGCCAGCTGGACGAGGAATTGCGCGGCGCGCTCGCCGGCGGCGAATTCCGCCTGGCCTATCAGCCGCTGGTATCCAGCGACGAGCGCAAGGTCGTCGCCGTGGAATGCCTGCTGCGGTGGGACCGGCCGGACGGGCAGCAGATCGGCCCGCACGTGTTCATTCCGGCGGCGGAGGAATCGGGCTTCATCAACGCGATCGGCCTATGGGTCCTGCGGCAGGCCTGCACCGATGCGCTGCAATGGGACGACATCATCCTGTCGGTCAACATTTCGGCGGCGCAATTGCGCAATCCCGAATTCCCCATCCTGATCGGGCAGATCCTCGAAGAGACCGGGTTCGATCCCCGCCGCCTCGAACTCGAGGTGACCGAGACCTGCCTGGTGTTCGATCCCACATTGGCCGAACGCAGCCTCGATCTCATTCGCAAGTTCGGCGTGCGCATCGCGCTCGACGATTTCGGCACCGGCTATGCCTCGATCGGGTTCCTCAGGCAGTTCCGCTTCGAGAAGCTGAAGATCGACCGCAGCCTGGTGGTGCAGGCCGGCAGCGACGAGGGCAGCCGCGCCATGATGCTGTCGAGCATCGCGGTCGCCCGTGCCATGCAGATGGGCGTCACCGCCGAGGGGATCGAGACCGAGGAGCAGGCCGCGATGGTTCGCGCCGCCGGTTGCGATCATTTGCAGGGCTGGCTCTATTTCAGGGCGTTGCCGGCGGCGGAGATCGCCCAGCATCTGGGCAAGACGATCACGGCCAGCCCGGTCGCCGCCGCCCTGACGGCCAGAGTTGCCTGACCTGTTTTCACGCGAACCCAACACGGAAACGATGCCATGAGTAGCATAGCCATCGACATCAACGAGCAGCTCGGCGCCGAGATCAAGGCCATCGAGATCGCCCGCGCGGGCGACCGCAAACGGGGCAATCGCGTGCGCGAGTGGTTCCTCAACCTGCCTTTGTTCGAGAAGGTCAGGACCGTCGGCACGCTGTTTTCCGGTTTTTCGGTCATGCTGGCGGTCATTGCATTGCTCGGCCTGGTTTTCCCCGCATTCGCGGGTGCCGCCAAGGTCGGCGTCATCGCCGGGGCCTTGCTTGCCGTGCTGACCCGTTTCTGGACCGTCCGCGCGCTGCAAAACGATCTGATCGCGCCGTTCGAACGGGTCAAGACCGCCATGCAGACCCTGGCCGAGGGCAAGCGCGACATCAGTGTCGTCGGGACCGATCGCCCGGACGAGGTCGGCGATCTGGCTCGCGCGCTCGAACGGTTCCTTCAGGCCAGCCTCAAGCTCGATGAATTGTATGCCGCCCGCAAGGCGAGCGACCGGAAGAACCGCGAACAGCTGCTGGCGCTGGCCGCCGATTTTGAAAGCCGCATCGGCGAGGTCGTCAATGGGGTGGCCGCGGCATCCAGCCAGCTCAACGATACCGCCTCGACCATGTCCGCCTCGGCCGATACCGCCTCGAACGAGGCCTCGGCCCTGGCCCGGGCAATGGACAAGGCGGCCGGCGGCGTGACCTCGGCGGCTTCGGCGTCGGACGAATTTGCCATGTCGATCGGGGAGATCAGCCGGCAGGCCGCCCATTCCGCCGAACTCGCGCGCAAGGCATCGGACGAGGCACGCGGGGCCGATGGAACGATCTCCGCCCTTTCGACCTCCGCCGAACAGGTCGGCCAGATCGTGGAGCTTATCCAGACCATCGCCCAGCGCACCAATCTGCTGGCCCTCAATGCCTCAATCGAGGCCGCGCGCGGCGGCGAGGCGGGCCGCGGTTTCGCCGTGGTGGCGAGCGAGGTCAAGGAACTCGCCGCGCAGACCAGCCGCGCGACCGAGGAAGTGGCCGAACAGATCCGGGCAATGCAGAACTCGACCAATGCGAGCGTGCGCGCCCTGCGTGCCGTGGGCGAACAGATCGGCCAGCTCGAGACCACCGCCATCTCCATCGCCAGCGCGGTCGATCAGCAATCGGTCGCCGGGCAGGATCTGGCGCGCAGCATCGACCTCGCCGCGCGCAGCAGCGATGAGGTCGGCGCCCATGTCGAGCAACTGCGCGGAGCCAATCTCGCGACCGGCAGCGCCGCCTCGCAAGTGCTGAGTTCAGCCGGCGACCTCGAAATCCAGGCATCGACCCTGCGCAGCAAGGTAGCGGATTTCCTAGGCCATATCCGCGCCGCCTGACCGGCGGCGCGGCTGACCCCGGCGCCTCATTCCCACCAATAGGGCAGGCGCCGGGCGTCTCCCGTCTCGACCTCGTTCATCGTGCTTGCATCGTAGAGCCGCCCGCCGAGCATGACCTGCGCGATGTCATCTGAATTGCGGATGTCTTGCGCCGGGTCGGCGGTGAGGATCAGGAGGTCGGCCAGCTTGCCCACCTCGAGGCTGCCGATATCGCGTTCCATACCGAGCGAGCGGGCCGGTTCGATGGTGCCGGCCCGCAGCGATTCGACCGGGCTCATCCCGCCGCGCACGAAGCTCCACAGCTCCCAATGCGCCGCGATGCCCGCTTGCTGGCCATGCGCGCCGATGCTGACCTTCACACCGCGATCCGCCAGCTTCTTCGCCTCACGCGCGGATTCGTCATCGACGAAGGCCCAGTCCGGCGCCTTGGTACGGCGCGCGGTTTCGGCGAGCAGCATGCGCGGCGGCGTGTGGACCAGCAGCGGATTGTCGAACACGTCGGTCGCTTGGCGCCAGTAGGGATCGGCCGCCAGCCCGCCATAGGTGACGACCAGCGTGGGCGTGTAGTTCGTATCCGACTGTCCAAACATCTGCAGCACGTCCTCGTACATCACGGCGAGCGGGATGTTGTGTTCGAGGGTCGAATTGCCGTCGGCGACGATGTTCATGTCCATCCCGAACAGCGAGCCGCCCTCGGCCACCACCAGCATATTCTCGGCGCGCGCGGCGGCAACGACCTGCTGGCGCTGTTCGCGGCGCGGCTGGTTGTAGTTCTTGATCGAGATGCCGCCCTGCGCCTTGATCCGCTGCACATGGGCCAGCGCATCGTCATAGCTGTCGATCCGGGCATAGACGCCGGGCGATTTCGCGCCGTACACGATCTCGCCGGTGGAGAAGATGCGCGGGGCGAGCAGCGTGCCCGCCTGCTGCCGTTCCGCCGCGTTGTAGATCATGCTCGCCGAGGACGAGGGATCGTGCAGCGTCGTGGTGCCGAGCGCGAGGTTCTGGAGCAGCGACCAGTTCTGCTGCGGCACCAGATCGCCCACGCCCTGCGGCCCGTGGGCATGCGCATCGACGAGACCGGGAATGATCGTGCGGCCGCCCGCATCGATCCGGGTGGCGCCCGAGGGCACCGTGACGCTGGAGGCCGGTCCGACCGCCGCGATCCGGTCGCCCTCGATCACGATCACGCCGTTCTCGATCGTGCCGGCGCCCTCGCCCGTCATCGTGTGGATGCGCGCGCCGGTGATCGCGACCGTGCCCCTCGCCTTGTCCGCCCGGATGGTGCGGGCGAGCGAGGTGCCGCTGTCGGGCGGCGAGAATTGCGGCGCGGCGTCCGCTGCCTGCGGGGCGCGCGGCGTGAGGGCGGCGGTGGTCGCGCGATACAGCGTCGGCCCCATCGACCAGTGCAGCGTGCGCCCGTCCTCGGCCCAGCCGATATAGTCCGCCCCGCCCCGACTCACCCGGGTGACGGGCAGCGAGCTGGCCTTCTCGCCCACCGTCACCGCCTGCCCGCCCGGCAAGAGCGGCATGGCGAACACCTCGTAATTTTGGCGGAAGGCGACATAGTCGCCGCGCGGGCTGACCTTGAAATCGTTCGCCAGCTCGCCCTCGGCATGCACGCGGCGCGCCTCGCCGTTCATGTCGCTGGAGAGCAATTGCAGCTTGCCGTTATTGCGGGCGATCATGAACAACCGGTCGCCATCCGCGCCGAATTGCGGATTGGCAGCATCGCGCGCGATCAGGCGCGGCGTCCCGCCACCGGCGGCGACGCTGTAGACGCCTTCGTTCTCGCTGTATTCGGGTGCGGTGAGATAACCGCCGCCGCGTTTCTCGAACACGATGGTCTGCCCGTCGGGCGAGAATTGCGGCACCGCGTAATGGCCCGGCTGGCGCGTGACCTGCCGTTCGTTGCGGCCGCGCGTATCGACCGTGACGATCCGGCCGAGTTCGTCGTCGTTCCAGCGGACGAAGGCGATGCGGTTGCCGTCACGCGACCAGGTCGGCCACAGTTCGAGGCTTTCCTCGTTCGCGGTCAGCCGCCGCGCCTCGCCATTTCCGCCGACCGGCTTCACGTAGAGCTTGCCGAGGCTTTCGAACACCACCGTGCGGCCATCGGGCGAGATGCTGGCGAAACGCGGGATCTTGGCGGTGAAGCTGTCGGGTGCGACCGTGATCTGCGGGTGCGGTGCATCCGCGACGGCGCGAGTGTCGTCGATGCGGAAGGGGATCTCGGCGAGGCCCGACCCGTCCGCGTTCACCCGGCGGATCTTGCCGCCGGCCCAGAACACGATCGAGCGACCGTCCGGCGTCCAGTCCATCATCGGATAGACACCGTAGACCGCCCAGGTTTCCTGCATGTCGAGGTCGAGCTGGCCGTAGACCATCCGCTCCTCGCCCGAGGCGACGTCCTTCACCCACAGCTGCGACTGGTCCTTGTCGCGCCGGACGAAGGCGAGGGTCTTGCCGTCGGGCGACGGCGTCGGGCGCACCGCGCCGCCATAGCCGCCCACCGCCGTCGTCACCTCGCCGGTGTCGATGTCGTATTTCTCGATGTTGAAGATGCCGGCGTTGGAATCCTGCGCATATTCGAAGATCGGGCCGCCGGTGATGTTGCGAGTATAGTAGATGGCGTTGCCGTCGGGCGCATAGACCGGTTCGCCCAGTTCCTTCTGCAACACCTCGCTGGCACGCTTGACCAGCTGGACGCCGCCGCCGCCCGACACGTGATAAAGCCACACTTCACCCGTGCCGAGGCTGCGTTCGGTGGTGAACTGCTTCTTGGCGACGATGTAGCGCCCATCGGGCGACCAGCTCGGCTGGTTGAGGAGGCGGAAGTCCTCCTTGGTCACCTGCTGCTTGTTCGAACCGTCGGCGTTCATGATCCAGATATTGTCGCCGCCCGCCCGGTCCGAGGTGAAGGCGATCCGGCTGCCGTCGGGCGAGAAATCGGGCTGCACTTCCCAGGCGAGGCCTTCCGCGATACGGGTCGGCGTGCCGCCCGTGATCGGCATCGTGTAGATATCGCCCAGCAGCGCGAAGGCGACGGTGCGCCCGTCGGGCGAGACGTCGACATCGATCCACGTCCCCTCGTCGGTGCGGATCGGCACCTGCTTCAACTGCGCGCCGCGCGGGGCGGAGACGTCCCAGCTTTCGTCCTTCGCGCCGTCGCCGGTGATCGGCACGGTCGCGGGCGCCGCATCGACGGCCTGCCCCCCGCCTTCCGGCGGCAGTTCGTCCTGCGAGGCATCGACCTCCTGCTCCTCGACCGGATTGGGGCTCGGCTGGGGTTCCTGACTTTGCGCATGGGCGGTGCCCGCGGCAAGCACCAGGGCAAGGGCGGATGCGATGCTGGTTTTCATGGTGGCTCTCTCTCCTGAACGCGAATTGTCTGCCGGTTAGCGCAGGCCAGCCCGCTCGGCCAGATGCCCCGGCACATGGCGGTGGATTTCCCCTTTGTGGGATATTGGCGGGAGCGCGACGAGCCGACTGTTCGGCCAACCCGGGGCCGCTTGCACGCGGCGGCGGATCGTGAAACAGCGCGCCGATGGGATCGACCTTGCAGACCGGGCGCTCGGCAACAGGCGACGTGACGGTGTCGCGCGGGCCGAAGGCGCTCGATCTGCCGGTTCCCCTGCGCTTCGTGCACATGGAACGGCCGGGCTGGCGTGAAGCGGTCGCGGCAGAGGATTTCGACGAATTGATGCAGGCCGACCCGGCCGCGCGCACCGCCTTCGCGCTGGGCGGCGACCTGTTGTGGACGGTGCAGACCTGGTGCCGCCTGCGCGGGGCAGGCTATGGCGGGATCGAGCTGGCGGCGCGCCCGGCCCCGGGCCGTATCAATCTGGCGAAGAGCAAGGTGTGGTCGCGGCTCGGCCGGCCGCGCGATTGCTTCGCCGTTTCCATCCAGGCCGATTACCCCCGGATAGCGTGGGCGCAATTCCACTTGCAACAGAACCGCGACCTGGTGGGGCCGAACGGCGCCTATCAAACGCTTTGGCCGCAAGCTGCCATCCTTCCGCGCGATCCCGCGCGGCGCGCGGTCCGGCGGGTCGGGTTTCTCGGCAAGGTGGGCGGCAACCTCGCGCTAGGCGAGGGGGAATGGACGCGCCTGCTGGCCGGCCATGGGTTGGAGTTCGTGGCCCGCCCGCCCGAGCGATGGCACGACTTTTCCGATATCGACATCGCGCTGGGCATCCGCGATTTCTCGCGCCGGCCCCATTCCTCCAAGCCGCCCAACAAGCTTCTCAACGCATGGCTCGCCGGGGTGCCGTTCGTCGGCGGCACGGATTCCGCCTTTCGCCAGGTCGGCACGCCGGAGGTGGATTACCTTCGCGCGGCGAGCCTTGACGAGGCGGTGGCGGCCCTGATCCGCCTGCGCGACGGTGCGGACCTGCGCGACCGAATGGTGGCGGCGGGGCGGCGGCAGGTCGCCGGCTTCACGGCGAAAGCCATCATTCGCGAGTGGGTGGCGAATTGCGAAGGGCCGATCGCGCGGCGATACCGCGAATGGGCGGCGAACCGGGGGAGAGAGGCGGTTCGCGGCCATCTCACGGGCGCGGCGCAGGCTGCGCTCGACAGCGCGAAGGCAGTCGCTCGAACCCTCCTGCGGCGCGGATACGAGGAATGAACGGCGCCCGCCTGATGCGCGGCATCGGCGCCAACATGCTGAGCATCGCGACGCGCATCGCGGTGCAATTCGCGACCCTTCCGCTGTTGTTCGCGCACTGGGATGCCGGGCAGGTCGGCGTATGGCTGCTGATCTTCGCCCTCCCCGCTTATGTCGCGATCATCGGAACGGGCTTTGCCGGTGCCGGCGGGAGCGCGAGCATGACGGCAGCCCGGCGCGGCGACCGGGCGGATGCGCGCGACACCTTCGCCGCCGCATGGGTGGTGACGGCGGCGGGCACGGCGGTGCTTGCGGGCGTCTTCTTCCTCGCCGGGGAACAGCTTGCCAGATGGCTCGGCGCGAATATGGCAGGAGCCGCGCGGCAAGACGTTACCGGCGCGCTCGGCTGGCTGGCGCTCTATATCCTCGCCTCGAGCCAGATGGCGATGGCCGACATCCCGTTCCGCGTCGCCGCGCGCTATCCCACGCATATCGTGCTGGCGAGCCTCGCCAATCTCGCCGAGATCGCGATCGTTGCCGTGGCCGTCGCACTGTCCGATGCGCTGAGCGACCTCGCAATGGCGCTCGCGCTGGCGCGCTGCGTTCTGGCCGCCGTCATTCTCCTCTATGCGCGCAGAGTTTGCCCGTGGCTGTTCGCGCGCGTGCCCGGCGGGGTCGGGTCGCATATTCGCGCGTTGGCCCGGCCGGCGATTGCCTTCATGGCGATGCCGGTGATCTTCGGGATCAACCTGCAAGGCTATCTGCTGCTCGTCGGCGCGCGTTACGGCGCGGCAGCGGCGGCGGCGTTCGCGGCGACCCGGGCGCTCACTAGGCTGCTCGACCTGTTCGCCAATCTCACTTTCGGCGTGCAGTATTACGAGAGCGGCTATCTCGACGGGGATCGGCGGGCTATGCAGCGCCGGATCCTGGCGACGATGACATTGGTGGCGGGGATCGTGTCCCTCGTCTTTTCTGCCCTGCTGCTTGCGCTCGGCGGGTGGTTGCAAACGATCTACACCCTCGGCGAGACGCGGTTCGATCCGCTGGTCGCCTTCATCCTGCTGTGTGCTGCGGCCTTGCGGGCCTTCGCCTCGGCGCCGGTGGCGGCGATCGCGGCGGAGAACCGGCATGCCCGGGTCATCTCGATCTATCTTGCGGCAACGACGCTGTCGCTGGGCGCCGCTCTTGCCTTGTCGGCGGCGGGGGCGGCGCTTGCGGTCTGCCTCGTCGGCCTCGTGCTGGCCGAGGCGAGCCAGCTGGTCGCGGCGATGCGCGCCGCCCTGCGCGACCTCGATCTGGATTTGCGGGCGTTCCTCCGCTCGCTCCGTTCGCGCGAACGGCTCGCCGATCTGGCCGCGATGGCGCGCCTGTTGCTGCGCCGTTAGGCGCTTGCCCGCCGGGGGCAAGGTAGGATAACCGCAAGGCGCGCCCGCCATTGCCGCCGCCGGATTCTTGCCGTGTACGATTTCATTCTTGCCGCCTCCTGCGTGCTGTTCGGCGCGGTCTCGCTCATTCTCGTGCGCAGGAAAGCGGCCAGCCTGTATCACCCGGCGACCGTCTATCTGGTGTTTCACGGCTTCGTGTTCGTGATCCGACCCTTGGTCGCCCGCTGGTACGGGTTCGATTTCGTCTATCGGCTGTACGAGTTCCAGCCCTCGCCAACCGACAGGATCACCGTGATCCTCGCCGCCAATCTGGCGATGCTGGTCTTCGTCGGTGTAAGCCTTGCCCTCGCCCGCCGGCCCGTCGCATCGCGGCCGGAACGGCAGGACGAGGATGCGCGGCGGACCCTGTTCTGGCCGATCGTTCTGACTGCCGGGCTGCTCAGCCCGCTGGCGCTTTATTCCCAGCTCGCCAACTGGGACCGGCGGGTCGGCAATTTTACCGGCATGATCCGCGATGCGGCGTCGGGCAACATGATCAACCTGGAAAGCAATGGCTGGTTCACCGACAGTGCGTTGATGTTGGCGCCGATCGCGGTGCTGCTGGTCTGGCTCTCGCGCTATCGCTGGTGGGGCTGGGCCTGTTTCGCCGTGTTCGCTGTCCTGCAGGCGGGAACGGGCACGCGGCAGGCGATCATCTTCGCAGTCGCCGCGGTCGGCATCACCTTCCTGCTCGAACGCGGGCGGCGCTGGTTCGACTGGCGCGCCGTCGCTCTCGGCCTCGTCGCCGCGATCGCCTTCAACCAGATCGTGATCGACCGGGGGAGCGCGGTGCGGGCCTTCGTGACCGGGGAGGCGGAACCAATAGCCATGGCCGAAGAGGACCTCGACCCGCTGGAGCATATGGACTTCGCGAACATGGAGTATTTCGAATACATCGTATACGCCGTGCCGCAGCGCACCGGCACGTACGATTACTTCGCCCATATGCTTCAGATATTGACCGAACCCGTGCCGCGCGCCCTGTGGCCGGGCAAGCCAACGGGATCGCCGGTACAGATGTTCTCGCTATGGGATTACGGCAAACCGAACGGCATGACCGCCTCGATGCCCGGCATGGGCTGGATGAGCCTGGGCTATCCCGGCGTCGCGATCCAGGCGGCGATCTTCGCGCTGATCTTCGGGTTCGCCTATCGCGCCCTGCTGGTGAACCGGGGCGGGCCGATGGCACGGATCGGTTATGCGCTGGCGATGGGCATTTCGCTGATCGGGTTTCGCGACGGGACGCTGCTGACCCTGCTGCGGCTGGTGCCGTTCTATTTCGGGCCGCTGCTGCTCGTCGCCGTCTTCGCCCGCGCAGGCAGAGTGGGCCACGCGCCCGGCGACTTCGGCCATGCAATCGGCACCACCCCCGCCGACCGGCGTCGTGCCCTGGCCGCGCGCATGCCTTAAGCGAAAATCGGTTGCACAGGAAAACGGAACACTGGCACCCGCACCCGCCTTGCTGTAGGCATGGAGCAAAAGAGAGAGGAAGCAGATGCGTTCACAGGCGACCGATTACGATGTCCTGATCGTGGGGGCGGGGATTTCGGGTATCGGCATGGCCGCCCATCTGACCAGCAAGGTCCCCGATTGCAGCTACGCCGTCGCCGAACGGCGCGCCGACCTTGGCGGCACGTGGGACCTGTTCCGTTATCCCGGCGTCCGCTCCGACAGCGACATGCACACGCTGGGCTTCGAATTCGAACCCTGGAAGCACGAGAAGTCCATCGCCGACGGGGAAGCGATCCTCGAATATCTCGAACGTATCGTCGATGAACGCGACATCCGCCGGCACATCCGTTTCTCCCACAAGGTCATCGCCGCCGACTGGCGCGAGGCGGATGCGCGCTGGCACGTCACCCTCGAAAACGCGGAAGGGGAACGCAAGCTGCTGACGGCGCGGTTCCTCTATCTGGGCTCGGGCTATTACGACTATGACGAGGCCTACGATCCCGGCTTCGATTTCGGCGCGTTCGAGGGGCAGGTGGTTCATCCGCAATTCTGGCCGGACGATCTCGATTACGCGGGCAAGCAGGTCGTGGTGATCGGATCTGGCGCCACCGCGGTGACGATCGTGCCGTCGATGGCGGACAAGGCCGCGAAGGTCACCATGCTGCAGCGCACGCCGACCTGGATGTTCGGCCGCCCCGCCAAGGACAAAATCGCCAATTTCCTGCGCAAGATTCTGCCCGAGGAACTGGCCTACCGCATCACCCGCTGGAAGAACGTGAAGATGCAGGACTTCACGTTCAAACGCGCGCGGACCAAGCCCGACAAGATCAAGGAGGCGCTCTACAAGCATATCGAGAACGCCCTCGGCCCGGATTACGACCGTGCCGCCTTCACCCCGCCCTACGATCCGTGGGATCAGCGCCTGTGCCTCGTGCCGGACGACGATCTGTTCGAGGCGATCAGACAGGGCCGGGCAGATATCAAGACCGGCCATATCGCCGCGTTCGAGAAGGGCGGCGTGCGGCTGAAGGACGGGGGGTTCCTGCCCGCCGATATCGTCGTCACGGCGACCGGGCTGAAACTGGCGGTCGCCGGCAAGATCGCCGTGTCGATGGAAGGGCGCCCGGTCGATTTCTCCGAGCATTTCTACTACAAGGGCTGCATGTTCTCGAACATTCCGAACCTTGCGGTGGTGTTTGGATATCTCAATGCCAGCTGGACCCTGCGCGCGGATCTCAATTCGGATTACGTCTGCCGCGTCCTGCGCGAGATGAAACGGCGCGGGGCCGATATCGCGGTGCCGGTGCTGGCCGAGGATCACGGGCTGGAAGAGGACGACATCTTCGATTTCTCGTCCGGCTATATACAGCGGGCCAAGCATATCATGCCGAAAAGCGCGATGCGTTACCCCTGGCGGCTCAACCAGGAATACGTGGTCGATCGCAAGCGCCTGCGCGCCGATCCGGTGGATGACGGCATCCTCGAACTACGCCCCGCCTCCCGCGCCGAGGAACGCGAGGATCGCCAGCGGCAGGCTGCGCTGTAGCTTTCCGGCGCCGCGCGATCTAACGCTTTTCCATGAGCAATCCGCAACGCATCTACACCGCCGGCCTTATCGTCATCGGCGATGAAATCCTGTCCGGCCGCACGCACGACCGGAACATCGCCCAGGTCGCCAGCTGGTTGCAGGTGCAGGGCATCCGCCTGGCCGAGGTGCGCGTCGTGGCCGACGTGGAGGACCGCATCGTCGAGGCGGTCAACGCCTTGCGCGCGGCGAACGATTATCTCTTCACCACCGGCGGCATCGGCCCGACGCATGACGACATCACGGTGGACGCGGTCGCCAAGGCGCTTGGCGTGCCAGTGGTCGTCCATCCCGAAGCGCGCGCGATCCTCGAACGCTACTATGCCGACAAGGGCGGCGTGAACGAAGGGCGGCTGCGCATGGCCCGCGTGCCCGAAGGCGCCGAACTGATCCCCAACCGGATGAGCGGGGCGCCCGGCATCAGGATCGGCAATCTGCACCTCATGGCCGGGGTGCCGCACATCACCGCCGGCATGCTCGACGCACTGACCGGCACGCTGGAAGGCGGCGCGCCGCTCCTGTCCGAAACGGTCGGCGGGTTCATCCCCGAAAGCGAGATCTCCACCCTGCTGCGCGAGTGCGAGAAGCGGCATGCGGACTGCCAGATCGGCAGCTATCCCTTCTTCCGCGAAGGCAAGGTGGGCGCGAACTTCGTCGTCCGTTCGACCGAACGGGGCGCACTCGATGCGTGCATGGCCGATCTGTGCGACGGCCTGCGGGACGCGGGATACGCCTATACCGAGGGCGGCATCTAAGGCGCTCCTTAGTTAAGGCGTAATGCCGTGAAGCCGGCCCCGGTTGCCGTGGGGATCGGATGGCATTTCTGCTGGGTGCGTTCTCCTAAACCCTTCATGGCCGGCTGAAGAAAGCCAAGGCGAGGATTGGCGAACTCGAAGCCACGCCGCGTGACCAGGCCTATCGCGATGCCGCTGTTAGATGGCGGCTCGGATCGCTCGCCCTGAGCCTAACCATGAAGGTCTCGTTCGAGCTGGCGGGGCTGGAAGGACAGGTCCTCATCGCGCACGGAGTCAGCCTGATCGCGATCGGCTGGTTCTACTCTTGCCAATTAAGGGGCCGCACCGTCGCCTAGAGGTCCATATTGCCGTGATGATCGGTCTCGATGTCCCGGCGCAGGTCACGCGCACCCTGCTCCGCCTCGCGGTCGGTCGTCGTGCTGGTGCCGCGATTGCGCGCCAATGCCCACACGATCGCCGCGATCAGCAAAGCGGGGCCAAGAATGTAGAGGATCGGTACTAGGTCGTCCATTTGCGGTAATCCCTTCGGGTTCTTGCTCCATCAACGCCCGGGACGGCGCATCTTTCCGCCGCGACTGCACATCCATGCACAAAGGGCCGACGGTTTCCCGCCGGCCCTTCGCGTTTTTCGGTTGTAAAAGACTTCAGGCGCCTTCGACCTCCGCGAGATCGAGCTTGAGGCCCGGCCCCATCGAACTCGTCAGCGTGATCTTGCGAACATACTTGCCCTTCGAACCGGTCGGCTTGGCCTTCACTACTGCGTCGGTCAGCGCCTTGAAGTTCGCCTTGATCGCCGCATCGTCGAAGCTCAGCTTGCCGAGGCCCGAATGGATGATGCCCTGCTTTTCCACACGGAACTCCACCTGGCCAGCCTTGGCATCCTTCACCGCCTGCTCGACATTCGGGGTCACCGTGCCGAGCTTGGGGTTCGGCATCAGGCCCTTGGGGCCGAGCAGCTTGCCCAGACGGCCGACAACGCCCATCATGTCCGGGGTGGCGATGATGCGGTCGTAATCGACATTGCCGTTCTGCATGTCTTCCATGAGGTCTTCGGCGCCGACCTTGTCGGCCCCGGCGGCGGTCGCCTTCTCGGCATTGTCGCCGCGCGCGAACACCGCGACCTTCACGTCCTTGCCCGTGCCGCTCGGCAGCGAGACCATGCCGCGCACCTGCTGATCGGCGTGGCGCGGATCGACGCCGAGGTTCATCGCGACCTCGACCGTCTCATCGAACTTCGACTTGTGCTCGCGCAGCATGGCGAGCGCTTCGTCGACCGTGTACAGCTTCTCGTTATCGAGCTGGCTGCGGACCTGTTCTTTTTTCGTCTGCTTGACCATCGTCTCAGCCCTCCACCACTTCGAGGCCCATCGAACGGGCGGACCCGGCGATGATCTTCATGGCCTGATCGACATCGTTCGCGTTGAGATCGGCCATCTTGGCCTCCGCGATTTCCTTCACCTGGCTGGCCTTGATGGTTCCGGCCGAAACCTTGCCCGGCTCCTTCGAGCCTGACTTCAGCTTGGCGGCCTTCTTCAGGTAGAACGAAGCGGGCGGCGTCTTGGTGACGAAGGTGAACGAGCGATCGGCATAGACGGTGATGACCGTCGGGATCGGCGCGCTCTTTTCGAGGTCCTGCGTGGCGGCATTGAACGCCTTACAGAATTCCATGATGTTCACGCCGCGCTGACCCAGTGCCGGGCCGATCGGGGGCGAGGGGTTGGCGGTGCCGGCGGGCACCTGCAACTTGATGTAACCGGTAATCTTCTTGGCCACGAGGGCCTCCTTTCACACTGTTCCGCCTTCGAACCTGCTCGTTATGGAGCCTGCCGAAGGGGTCATGATAAGCGGTCGAGCGGCCAACCCCAAGCTGACCTTCCGCACGAATCCCGATGCTCTTGCCAGGGAAGCCGCGCACATAGCGGTTTGCGCCCGATTTGCAAGCTGCGTGGTTCCTCGTGAGACAGTCCCGCGGTTCTTCATTGCAGTCGCTCGCCATGTCTTCGATAGAACCTGTCCGACAGGGGCCGGGGGACCAGCGAATGAGACGTTCGGTATCGCAGCCGGTTCGCGAACCGGCCGATCAGATGGAACTGGCGGCGCTGCCCGAAACGGCGCCGGCCGACGCGAACCGTCGCCGGGGCGCGCTTGATACCATGCGCCTGTTCGCCATCATGGCGGTTCTTTTCGATCATTATGTCGAACCGGTGTCGGTGCACCTCGGCAGCATCAGCGTGCGGTTCTTCCTACTGCTCAGTGGCTTTCTGATCACGCGGACGCTGTTGCGCTTCGACGGGGCGGATTGGGCGACTTACCGGACGGCCCTTCGAAGCTTCTATGGACGCAGGGCCCTGCGGATATGGCCACTGTACTATGCGATCCTGCTGGTCCTTCTCGTGACAGGCTATATTTCGTGGAAATGGCTGTGGGTGAATGCGTTATTTCTCACCAATTTCGCACAGGCGTACATGAACGACTGGGACGTGCCGGGCTACCTCGTACATGTTTGGACGCTATGCGTTCAGGAACAATTCTACCTTTTTTGGCCAGCTCTATTCCTCGCACTAGGCAGCAGGCGGATGGTGTTCCTCATCGGGATGATCACCGTCGCGGTCGTGTTCCGGGGAGTCATGCTGTGGGACGGACGCGAAGACGATCTTGCAGCCTACGTTCTTCCCTTTGCTTCGTTCGATGCGCTTGCGATTGGCTCGTTATTGGCGGTCTTGGAAGGAAAGGTGCAGCTTTCCAGACCGGGACTGACCATCGCTATTCTGGCGGTTCTGTGCGCGGTCCTGAACGAATATGGGCATCCTTATGTTCAGTTCGTCATCCTGCCAACGCTCCTGCTGGTCCCGCTCGGCATTCTCACCCTGCTTGCGTTCGACGATCGATTGGGGCGCGTCGCGGTCCTGCTCGAATGGCCCCCGCTGGTTTTTCTTGGGCGGATCAGCCTCGGAATCTATCTGCTGCACCTGCCGCTGTGGTTGGCGGCGCACGAGCTTGCGCCGGCGTCACTCATGCCACTCGTCGGGCCTTCGGGCCTGACCACCTTTGCCATCATGGCGCCGGTCACGATCGTCGTCGCGACGGTTTCGTGGCTGGTTCTGGAAAAGCCGCTACAACGGTTCAGGCGGCATTTGCCCTACCCGTTGGTCCGGACGGGGCAGTAGCCCTTACTTGCTGAGTTCGACCTGCTCGAAATCGAGTTCCACCGGGGTCGCGCGGCCGAAGATCGAGACGCTGACCTTGACCTTCTGCTTGTCGAAATCGAGCTCTTCCACCAGGCCGTTGAAGCTGGCGAAGGGGCCGTCGAGCACCTTGACCTGATCGCCGATCTCGTAATCGACGTCGACCTGCTGCTTGGGCGCGGATTTCGCCTCTTCCACACCGCCGAAATAGCGCGCGGCCTCTTTTTCCGAGATCGCCTGCGGCTTGTTGTTGTTGCCGAGGAAGCCGGTCACCTTCGACGTGTTCTTGACGAGGTGATAGATGTCGTCGGTCATGTTGAGCTTGGCCAGCACGTAGCCGGGCATGAACTTGCGTTCGGTCTGGACCTTCTTGCCGCGCTTGATCTCGGTCACCGTCTCGGTCGGGACTTCGACTTCCTCGACCCCTTCGGACAGGCCGAGCCGTTCCGCTTCGGAAATGATCGAATCGCGAACCTTGTTCTCGAACCCGGAATAGGCGTGGATGATGTACCAGCGTGCCATGTCTTGTCGTCTTACCCTGTCGAAATATGTGCGGTTCGGCGCGGCCCGATCAGGCGATCGTCAGCAGCCAGCGGACGACCGTGCTGAACAGCGAATCCACGCCGAGGAAGAACAGCGAGAGGATCAGCATCATGATGAACACGAAGATCGCGGTGCGGACCGTTTCCTCGCGGCTCGGCCAGACGACCTTGCGGCCTTCGGTCTGAACCTGGCGGATGAATTCCGCGGGCGAGGTCTTGTTCGTCTTTTCCGCCATCGTTCCTGATCGCTGCTGCCAGATGAATGTCCGTCGTTTTCCGGCGATGGGATGATCGCCGCCCCGATGCAAGCTTCGGGAGGGGCAAGGCAATGCTCCGATGTCGGAAGACGGCTGGGCATGTAGGCGGGTGGGGGCGAAAAGGCAAGCGGGCGAACTTTCGCAACCCTGCCCTTTGCAAGCCGCGCCGATGCCCCTAGCGTGCCGGCCACAAGAGCGGGACGAATAATCGAGGGGTTCCATGGCACTACCAGACACGGCGGCGTCGCCGACGCTGATCGATCGCGTAACCAACATTTCCGATTTCATCTGGGTCGGCACGTGGAACGGGCAGGAAGTGCTGCCCTTCCCGCCGATGACGCTGGTGCTGCTGGGCATCGGGCTGTGGATCATGATCGGCCTGCGGTTCTACCCGATCGTCAAGCTGGGCAGCGCGTTCGCCGGTCTGTTCAAGGGCCGCAAGGGTGCGGGCGCGGGCGAGATCTCGCCCTTCGCCGCCCTGTCGACCGCGCTTTCAGGGCAGGTCGGCACCGGCAACCTCGCCGGGGTGGCGACGGCCATCGCGCTTGGCGGACCGGGCGCGGTGTTCTGGATGTGGGTGACCGCGGTGTTCGGCATGGCACTGGGCTTTGCGGAAGGCAGCCTCGCCATCCGATATCGCGAGAAGACCAGCGACGGCGTCTATCGCGGCGGGCCGATGAGCTACATCATGATGGGCCTGGGGCCGAAATGGACCTGGCTTGCCATCCTGTTCTGCCTCGGCACGCTGTTTTCCGCACTGGTCACGGGCAATTCGATCCAGGCGAACGAGGTCGCCAGCGGCCTCAACGAACTGTTCGGGTGGGAGCGCTGGTTCGGCGGCCTCGTGGTGGCGATCGCGGTGTTCGTCGTCATCATCGGCGGCATCAAGTCGATCGGCAACGTGGCGGAAAAAGTCGTTCCGTTCATGGCGGCAACCTACATCGTCATGGCCTTCATCGCGTTGATCCTCAATTTTGCGGACCTGCCGGAAACCTTCGGGCGCATTTTCTACGGCGCGTTCAATCCGCAGAGCGCGGTCGGCGGATTCGCCGGAGCAGCGATCATCATCGCGCTGCGGGCGGGCGTGGCGCGCGGCCTGTTCTCCAACGAGAGCGGGCAGGGCTCGACCCCGATCGCGCACGCCGTCGCGCAGACCGACGATCCCGAGCAACAGGGCCGGATGGCAATGCTCGGCACGTTCATCGATACGCTGGTGATCTGCACGATGACGGCGCTGGTGATCCTGACGGTGGAGGGCGACTTCACCTATCAGGGCGAGGCGGTGCGCCATGTCTGGCAGTCCGATCTCGGCACCACCGAGATGAGCGGTTTCGTCACCACCAGCGGCGCGTTCGCAGCCGCCTTCCCGTTCCAGATCGCCGGCATCCCGCTCGGCACGCTGATCGCCAGCGTGGCGCTGATCCTGTTCGTCTTCACCACCCTGCTCACCTGGAGCTATTACGGCGAGCGAGCGATCACTTTCATCTACGATCGCGTGCCCGGCTCGACCCGTGGGGGCGAGAAGGTGCTGCACATTCTCTGGCGGGTCATCTGGTGCATCGCGATCTATATCGGCGCGACGCAGCCTTCGCAGCTGGTCTGGCGGCTGGGCGATATCTCCAATGCGACGATGGCCCTGCCCAACCTGCTCGCGCTGGCGCTGCTTTCGGGCGTGGTGTTCAAACTGGCGCGCGGCGAGCGGAATGCGGGCAAGACCCACACCGCCGAAACCCGGGAAGAACCGGAAGAGTATTGAGCCGGCCACCCGCCTCGGTTCGGGGCGGTTGAACGGGCGATAGGCAGGGGGGATCGGCAACGCTTGCCGGCCCCCGGCCGCATGCGCGCAAAATTTCGCGGGCTTTTGTCGGCGATTGCGGCTATACCGCGTTCCGGACGGCGCCGGCGAAGCATTCGCTCGCTCGCGGCGGATCCTGCGCCAGAAGCGCGATTTCTTTCCCCCCCAGGTTCTCCCCGTCGGAAATCGGCGTGGCGCTGCCACCCTTGCGAGTTTGTATGTCTTTCGAAAATCTGCCGCCGATCCTCGGCGAAGCGCTGGCCGAACGCGGCTATTCCGCCCTCACCCCGGTCCAGGCCGCTGTCACCGCTCCCGATGCCAAGGGGCGCGACCTGATCGTCTCCGCGCAGACCGGTTCGGGCAAGACGGTCGCCTTCGGGATCGCGCTGGCCGATGAATTGCTGGGCGAGATCGGCGGCACGCCGCTGGCCGAAAAGCCGCTCGCGCTGGTGATCGCGCCGACGCGCGAACTGGCCTTGCAGGTCAGCCGGGAACTCGGCTGGCTCTATGCCAAGGCCGGCCTGCAGATCGCCACCTGCGTCGGCGGAATGGATGCCAGCAAGGAACGGCGCGCCCTGCGCGGTGGGCCGGCGATCGTCGTCGGCACGCCCGGCCGGCTGCGCGATCACCTGGAGCGTGGTGCGCTCGACCTGTCGGGCCTGATCGGCGTTGTCCTCGACGAGGCGGACGAGATGCTGGACATGGGCTTTCGCGACGATCTGGAGGAAATCCTCGACGCGACGCCGGGGCGCCGCCGCACCCTGCTGTTTTCCGCCACCTTGCCGCAGCCCATCGTGCGGCTGGCTGAACGCTATCAGACCGATGCGCTGCGCCTTTCGCTCGCCGGGCAGGACCGGGGGCATGGCGATATCGCCTACCAGGCGATCACGGTCGCCCCTTCGGAGATCGAGAACGCGGTCGTCAACCTGCTGCGCTTCCATGAGGCGGAGACGGCAATCTGTTTCTGCGCCACGCGCGACAGCGTGCGCCGGCTGCACGCGACCTTGCAGAACCGGGGCTTCGGCGTGGTGGCCCTGTCGGGCGAACATTCCCAGTCGGAGCGGAACCAGGCCTTGCAGGCGCTGCGCGATCGGCGCGCGCGGGTCTGCGTCGCCACCGATGTCGCGGCGCGCGGGCTCGACCTGCCAACGCTCAGCCTGGTGATCCATGTCGAGATCCCGCGCGATGCCGAAACGCTGCAGCACCGCTCGGGCCGCACCGGGCGGGCGGGCAAGAAGGGCACCGCCGCGATTATCGTGCCCTACAACCGCCGCAAGCGGGTGGAAAGCATGCTGCGCGGCGCGAAGATCGCGGCGGAGTGGATGGACGCCCCCTCGCCCGACGCGATCCGTGCCAAGGACCATGCCCGGCTGATGGCCAAGCTGACCGAGCCGACCGATTACGACGATGACGACCGCGCCGTGGCGCGCGAGTTGATGGACCGCATGGCGCCCGAGGATATCGCCGCCGCGCTGGTGCAGACTCACCGCTCGCGCATGCCGCAGGCGGAGGAGTTGCTCGCCAACACGCCCGAGGGCCGCGAGAAGGACAAGGCCGACCGGCACCGCCCCGGTTTCGAGGACGTCGTCTGGTTCAAGATCGGCATTGGTCGGCGCCAGAACGCCGAACCGCGCTGGGTCCTGCCGCTGCTGTGCCGGCGCGGGCATATCACCCGCAACGAGATCGGGGCGATCCGCATCGGGCAGCACGAGAGCTGGTTTCAGATCCCCCGCGCCATCGCCCCCAAATTCGCTGACGCTCTCAAGCGCACCGCCTCCGGCGATGACGAGCAGGACGCCATCCTGATCGAGGAATCGGCCGAAGGCCCGCGGATCGAGGCGCGCACCAACCGCAAGCAGGGCGCCCCGCATGCCGGCCCCAAGCCCTTCCGCAAGGGCCCGGGCGGCAAACCCTTCAAGCCGGGCAAGCCCAAGCCGTTCAAGGGCAAGGGAAAACCGCCGCGTCCGCCGAAAGGCCAGTAAGGGCTGGCACGTTCCTGCCCCGCAGGAACGCCCACCCCCTGACATGAGGAAAGGGCGGAGCGCCGAAACGCCCCGCCCCCTCGTTCCTGGTCCGCAGGAAGATCGCAGATCAGGAGCGCCGCGGCATTACCAGGAAGCCTGGAACCCCGCACGCGCGCCGACTTCACCGGAATCGAACCCGACGCCGACACCGCCGCTGACCGATGTGCTCTCGCTGATCCGGAAGCCGACCGAGGCCGAGCCTGCGACCCGCTCGTTATAATAGCCGAACCCGCCGGCGACGCCCATGGTCTTGCCCGGCATGATGATCGGGGATTCCATCGCGAGCGCCATGGCGACACCCTCGCTGGCCTTGCGCGTCTCGCGCCGGTTCTCGTCCGCAAGGTCGAACAGCATCGACTGCTGATCCTGCAAATCGAGGATGGCAGCCGAGTTCTGGCCGATCATCATGCTGTTCGCGGAGGACCTTGTGCCCAGATCGGCGATCATCATGCTGTTCGCCTGCACGTCCGAGAAGCTGGCGAGATTGCTCATCCCGTTCGCCGCGCTGACGCCCAGCGTGCCGTTCGCGTCCGCCGTAACGAAGGCGATCGGCCCAACCTGCGACGTCGAGCTGGTGTCGAGCGAGGCGATCACGACCTGCCCGTCATTCTCCGCAACCGCACCATTGCCGATGGCGACCGAATTGGTGCCCGAAGCGGTGGCCTGATTGCCCATCGCGATCGCGCCGTCACCCGTTGCCGCCGCCGCTTCGCCGACCGCGACGGAGCGCACGCCCGATGCTTCCGACAGGTGGCCGAGCGCGGTGGCCCGTTCCGCCGTCGCATTGGCACGCCAGCCATAGGCGGTCGCGCCGGCACCGATCGCGGAGGACTGGCCGCCGACCACGGTGGTCGAGGCGCCCTGCGCGACGGTCGAGAACCCGGCATCGCCATCGCGGTTGCCGCCGATAGCGATGGAATCGCCGCCGGTGGCCTGCGCGGTGTTGCCGATGGCGATGGCGTTGACGCCCGAGGCGACGGAATCCTCACCACCCGCAAAGCTCTGGTCGCCCGATGCGGTGGACTGGTGGCCGACGGCCGTGCCCATCATGCCGGTCGCCCGTGCCTGCCAGCCGAGTGCCGTCGAGCCGGGGGTCGTCGCCATGCTTTCGCCGCCGATCGCGGTGGTCGAATTGCCGGTCGCCATGGCATCCGCGCCAAGGGCCAGCGCATCCACGCCGTTCGCGACCGGGCCGTCACCGTCGCCGTCCGCATCGCTGCCGATGGCGATCGCACCGACCTGCCGTGCTTCGGCATCCGCGCCGAGCGCAATGCCCGCATCGTCGGTCGCCAGCGCGCCGAAGCTGCCGCCGTCGACATTGCCGCCGATCGCGATCCCGCCGCGGCCGAGCGCGGCCGCTGCCTCACCCATCGAAGTCGAGCCGAAGCCGCCGGCCTGGCTCAAATGGCCGATGGCGGTCGAACGTTCGCCGGTTGCCTCGGCCTGCCAGCCGAAGGCGCTGGAGCCGGGGTTCATCGCGACGCTTTCGCCGCCGACCGCCGTGGTGGAATTGCCCATGGCGCTGGCCTCGTCACCGATCGCGAGCGCGTCGGTGCCGTTGGCGACGGATTCGTTGCCGATGGCGGTCGCGTTGGCGGTTTGCGCATCGGCGTTCTCGCCAACTGCGAGCGAGCGCGTGCCCTGGGCCGTCGCCAGATGGCCGAGCGCGGTCGCCCGTTCGGCGGTCGCACCCGACTGCCAGCCGATCGCGGTTGCGCCGGGACCGGTCGCGAGGCTTTCACCGCCGACCGCGGTCGTCGAGGGGCCGGTGGCCGTGGCCGGAGCCGCGCCGGCATCGTCGCTGCCGATGGCGACGGCATCGACGCCGTCGGCGTTCGCGCCATTGCCGACCGCGGTCGCGCCGGCGGCGGTAGCGGCGGCATCGGTGCCGCATTCGGTGGTATTGGCGCCGGCGGCGTCGTTGCATTCAGGCGTTTCGTCCGCCTGCGCAGTGCCGGCGATGGCGAGCATCGCCGAGCCGGCGAGAAGGGTCGCCGCGAGGCGGTTGGGTTTCAAATTCATCATCTTGCTTTTCCTTGTTCATTCGGACCAGAAAAGCCGATCGACGCAGGTCATTCTCTCATCGCAGCAGACTGTGGCCTTGCTGCCCCCATTGACCGACGGGTTTCGGCGCCTCCCACGAGGAAGGCGCTCGCAGCTACCCCTGCGGCGGCGAAGCGGATGCACTTCAGCGAAAATTAATTTTTATCGAAGGTGCCGAAGGGTCAGATCCGGTCGAGCCCGCCCACCAGCAGGATCGGCGGTTGGGGCGCGGCGTGCCGGGTGCCGTCGGCATCCTCGAACGTGACCGCCAGCGAGGCATTCTCGTCTAGCAGCGCCAGTTCGCGCGGCAGAAGCTCCCGCTCGAACCGCCCGCCTTCGGGGATCGCGCCGAGCGAGACGGGGTCCGCCCCTTCGGGGATGACCCACAGTTCGGGCGTGCGGCCCGGCTCCGCATCGAGGCCGTCGATCGCCAGCGCCAGGCGCTGCCTTTGCGGATCGATCACGCTCGCCAGCCGCTGGTCGCTCTCCGCATTGCTGAGCTGCGCGACGAGGAGCGGGGTCGCCGCCGCGGGCGCGGCCGGCGGCGGCGGCGGTGCGAGCGGCGTGTCGTCACGCGTCGTCACCACCAGGAACAGGACCACCGATGCCGCCGCCATCAACAGGCCTGAAACGAAGGACGCCTTGCCCCAACGCTGCGCGACCGAGGGCGCCGTCGCGCGATCCAAGGTGTGCGCCCCGGCAGCGTCAGCCTGCGCGATACGAGCCTCGATCCCCCGCCAGAGATTGTCGGACGGGTGCAGGACCTCGCCCGCCTCAGCCATCGCGCCGAGCCGGCGTTCCCACCATTCCACGGCGCGGGCGAATTGGGGATCGGACAGGACCGCGCGGCGCGCGTCGGACAGTTCGTCGCCCTCCAGCACGCCCAGTGCATATTCCCCCGCCCGGATGAAGGGATCGGCGTCGCCGCGATCGGTCGCCTCAGGCATCGAGGCATCCCTTCAGCCCGGCCAGCCCGCGCCGGATCCAGCTTTTCATCGTGCCCAGCGGCACGTCGACCAGTTCCGCCAATTCGCTGTGCGTGTAGCCTTCGTAGAACGCCATGCTGATCGACTGGCGATGATCGGGTTTGAGCGTGTCGAGACAGGCTGAAAGTTTCGCGCTGTCCTCCTCCGCGCACAGCCAGTCGTCAGCGGGTTGCAGCCGCGTATCCTCCACTTCCGGCAATTCGTCGCGCGCGAGTTCGTGCTGCCTGTGGTTGCGGCGGATATCGTTGAGCGCGGTATTGCGGGCAATGGTGCAGAGCCAGGTGATCGGGCTGCCTTGCGAAGGATCGAACCGCCCTGCCCTTTGCCAGACCTTCACGAAGACCTCCTGCAGCAGATCCTCCGACCGCTCTTTCCCGCGCACGATGCGCACGATGGTGGTGAACAGCTTGGAGGAGGTCAGGTGATAGACCGTCTTCAGGGCATCGCGATCGCCATCGGCCACCGATGTCAGGGCGTGAGACAACTGCGCGCGACGATCTTTCAAGTCCATGACTCCCCAACGCACGGAGGGGCAGAAAGGCATCGGCCATCGAATTTTCCGCGTTCATCGTTCATCGCGATCAGAAAGGCGCAAGCCTTGCGCGCGCGGCGGCCTTGCCCAACTAAGCAGGCATGACGTCCACCGATCGCTACGCGGAATCGCCCCGCCGCATCCTGTCCCACCTGTTCGCGCGGCTGGCGGACGGGCCGCTTGCCCTGTGCGTGGTGGTGGCAACACGCGGCGGCGCGGTGCGGGCGCCCGGTGCCCTGATGCTGGTCGACGAACAGGGGCGGCGCTCGGGATATATGTCGGGCGGGTGCATCGACGAGGATATCGCGGCCCATGCCCGCCAGTCCCTCACCAGTGGGGTCGCCACGCGTATATCCTATGGCTTGGGCAGCCCGTTCATCGACATGCCCCTGCCATGTGGCGGCGCGATCGACATCGCGATCCTGCCCTTCCGCCAGACCGCCGTGCCGGCCCGGCTGACCGAGAAACTGGCGGTGCGCGAAATGCTCTCGCTCGCCGATGCGCTGGAAGATCTGGCGCCCGACCTGCTGGAGGGCGTCGACTTGTCAGATTGCGTCTACGAACCCGAACTGCGCCTGCGCATCGCGGGCCGCGGGGCGGATGCGCTGGCACTGGCGCGTCTGGCGCGGTTCGGGCAATTCGAGGTCCTCCTGCAATTGGTGGACGAAATCGATCTGCAGGAGGCGGAGGAGGACGGCTTCGTGTGCGAGCGATTGCTCAGCCCCTCCTCGCCGCGCAGCATGACGGACGACCGGTGGACCGCCTTCGTCCTCGCATTCCACGATACCGAGTGGGAAGGCGAATTGCTGGCCGAGGCGCTCGCCGGGCCGGCCTGCTATATCGGGGCGGTCGGCAGTCCGCGCACGCAGGACCGGCGGCGCCGGGCGCTGGCCGAGAAAGGGCTGGAACCCGGGATCGACCGCATCCACGGCCCGATCGGCCTGGTCCCCTCGCAGCGCGATGCCAGCAAGTTGGCGATCTCGGCCTTCGCGGAAATCCTGAAGGAAACCGGATCCCTTGCAATGCGAACCGCGCGCACGACCGGCATCGTCGTGATGGCGGCCGGTTCGGGCGAGCGGTTCCGCGATGGCGACAAGCTCCTGGCATCCTATTGCGGCGCGCCGATCCTCCAGCGGACCGCGCAGCACCGCCATGGCGCCCCCTTCGCGCGGGGCGTGGGGATCGTCCCTCCCGGGGCCACGGAACGCCGCGCCATTCTGGAGCAGGCGGGATGGACGGCGATCGAGAACCCCGAGCCGCATCACGGCAAGGCGACATCGCTGCGCCTCGCAATCCGAGAATTGCGGAAGGACGACCGGATCGAGGGCGCGCTGATCCTGCTGGGCGACATGCCCAATATCCGCCGCCCGCATCTGCTGCGATTGCTGGAGCAAGCCGGCAAGACCGGTCGGCCCGTCTTTACGCAAGTGGATGGCCGCCCCATGCCCCCCGCCTACATTCCGCGATCCGCCTTCGCGAACATCGAGGACATGACCGGCGATGGCGGAATTCTTTCGGTCCTCGA
The DNA here is from genome assembly GCA_947501005.1 of uncultured Erythrobacter sp. GTDB lineage: Bacteria > Pseudomonadota > Alphaproteobacteria > Sphingomonadales > Sphingomonadaceae > Qipengyuania. The sequence goes on from CANMTU010000001.1 coordinate 2,102,967, forward strand.
AGATACGGACGCCATCGACCTCGTCCCGCTCGACGCGTTTTCGGCCGGCGATGTCGATACGGTCGCCGACCTGGCGGCGATGGCCAGCGCCAACGCCATCCCGCGCTAGAGTTCGACGGCCACCCCCGCCCAGACGGTGCGCGGAATGCCGAGATCGATCGAGCCGCCACTGTTGCGGGTGACGACCCTGCTGTCGGTCAGGTTCTCGCCCCGCACGATCACGGAAAAGCGCCGGGTCAACGGCACCCGCGCATAGGCGCCGAGAGTGGTGAAGGCGGGCAGCCGATCGGTCTCCAGATCGTCCTCGAATTGCGCGCCGACATGCTGGAGCGACAGGGCGAGCACGGTACGCGGGCCCGGCTGCCACGCCACCCGCCCGCTCGCCGCGAAGCGCGGCGTCTGCGCCGGACGATTGCCGTCGAGCGAGTTCATGCCGCCCGCATCGCTGGTTTCGGCGTCGGTCAGCGCGAGCGAGGCATCGAACGAGAAGGCATCCAATTGCACGCCCCCGCTCGCCTCCAGCCCAAGCGCCTCGATGGCTTCGATATTGCGCCGTTGCCGCAGGTTCTCGCCGATCGTCACATTGGCGATGGCATCCTCCAACCGGTTGGCGAAAGCGGTGAGCGAGACGCGCAGCGTGCCATCGTCGAACGTTGCCCCGCCTTCCGCGCCGCGCAGGGTCTCGTTGCGCAGATCGGGGTTCGCCAGCGTCTCGACCGGGAACACCACGAAGGGGCGGTACAACTCGTTGAGCGTGGGCAGGCGCAGGCCGGTATAGGCTGCGGCGCGCAGACTGAGGAAAGGCGACAGGCGATACAGCGCGCCGCCCCGGAACGATCCCTGCCACCCCGCCCGGTCGGCATAGCGGATATCCTCCCCCTCCCCGCCCGCCGGATCACGCGAACGGAAGAAGCCGCCGCGAATGGTATAGCGATCCGCCCGCACCCCGGCGGTGAGGGTCAGGGCACCGAGGGTCCAGTCATCCTCGATGAAGACGCCGAGATCGGTGTTCGTTCCGCCGGCATTGCGGCGTTCGGTGACCTGTCCGGAAAAGGCGCTGATCGCATCCTCGAACAATTCGCCATCCGATCGCCGGTAATCCACGCCCAGCCGCAGGACATGCGCGTCGCCGACCGGGGGCCGCACCTCGAACTTGCCGCCGAGGCCGGTGGAGGGGGTGTTGCGCTGGTCCAGCACGGGGACGAAGCGGGTGGAACTGATCACGCGGTTGGCAAAATTGCGCACCTGTAGATAGGCGATGGCGTCGAACTGCCAGGCGCCCCGGCCGGTCAGGCGCAGGCTCGCATCCTGCGCTTCGGAGCGGCTGCGCGCGCCGCGAAAACGCAGCTCGCGCTCGTCCCGGTACACCAGCATGCGCGCCTGCAATTCGATATCGGGAGCGACCGGCACGGCGCCGCGAAGATCGATCGACCAGTTCTCGTAACCCGCGCGCACGCTGGCCGGCACACGCTGGTCTTCCGGCGTGGTATAGAAGCCCTGCCCCCGGTCCCATCGGCCCGAGACAACGGCGAAACCGGCGCCGCGCGGGATCGAGAACGTGCCCGACACCTCCGTCTCCGCCCGGTCGTCGATCAGGGCCGCCCCCTCGAACAGGGGCAGGGCGGATGGCGCCGCGCTGACGAGTTCGATCGTGCCGGACAGGGCGCCCGCCCCGAACGGACCGGAGCCGCCGCCGCGCGTGACCCGGATCTCGTTCAGCCGTTCGGGCGCGAGCGCGTTGAACGGAACGTAGCCGAAGAACGGATCGGTCAGCGGCACCCCATCGAGCAGGACGAGGGTGCGGCTGGTGGCGTTCCCTCCCAGCGCGCGCAGCGTCACCCCCTGCGCCGAGGGATTGGCCGAGCGACTGTCCGACCGGCGGAACTGCTGGATCCCCGCGACGGTGGCCAGCGCGTTCTCCACCCGGCCCGACGGTTCGCTCAGCAGGATGTCGCGTTCGATCACCTGCGTATCGTAGGCGGGGGCGGCGGGCGTATCTTCCAGCCCCTGCCCCGTCACCACGATCACCGGTTGATCGTTTTGGGCGAAGGCAGAAGCCGAAGTCAGCAGCAACGGAAGGGCAAGGAGGCGGGTGTTCATGGCACGCCCGCTACCAAACCCCTGCCACTTCCGCGACTTATTTTGCTGGCCTACTCCCGGAATGCCGTCTCGCTCAGGCGCGTGATCGGGGTAAGGATGTATTGCAGCACCGTCCGCTTGTCGCCCAGGAGGCTGATATCCGCGACCATGCCGGCGCCGATCTCCAGTTCCCGGCCGCTCGGCCCGCGCAGGCCGTTCGCCTGCGTCGTCACCCGGACGAGATAGTAGGTCTCGCCCGTCTGCGGATCGACGATCGAATCGGGCGAGATCGTCTGCACCTGCCCGTCGAGCGTGCCGTAGACCGCCTGATCGTAGGCCGTGATGCCCACCTTGGCCTTCTGCCCGATCCGCACCGAACCGATATCCTGCGGGCGGACCCGCGCCTCGATCAGCAGCGTATCGTTGTTCGACACCAGTTCGACCACCGGTTCGCCCGGCGAGACCGCGCTGCCCCGCGTCGAGACCAGCACGCGGCTGACCTGCCCGCTGGTGGGTGCGCGCAGGGTCGTGCGGTCGACCCGCTCCTGCAGGGCGGGCAGCGTGCTGGCCCGCGCCTCGTAATCGGCCTGGGCCAGCGCCAGTTCGTTCGCCGCCTGCTCGCGCCAGTCCTGGCGGATGCGGGCGAGGTTGGCGGCGGCTTCCGCCACCTGCGCGCTGGCCTGCGAAATCCCGGCGCGGGCCGATGCGAGATCACTCTGCGCGGTGGCGGCCTGCGATTCGGCGCGGGTAAGCGTCATGCGCGGTTCGATGCCGTTTTCGACCAGCGGGCGCACCGCGTTCACCTCGTTCTGCGCCTGCGACAGGGCCGACTGGCGTGCCTGCACCGCGGCCTGGGCCTGCGCGACGCCCTGCCGCGCCCGTTCGATCTGCGCCTGCCCGGCCGACAGCGCACTGCGCAGGCCCGCCTGACGCGAGGCGTAGAGCGATTTCTCGACCTGCAATTGCGAGGCCGCGTCGGTGGTGGAGGGGGCCGGATAGCTCGGCGCGCGGCCGGCCACCTCGGCACGCAGGCGGGCGATCTTCATGTCGAGCGCCACCGCGGTGGCCGATGTGCTGCCGAGATCGGCGCCGCTCTGCGTCGGATCGAGCCGCACGAGCACCTCGCCGGCCTGCACCTGTTCGCCCGGCTGGACCAGGATATCCTCGAGCACGCCGCCTTCCAGGCTGGTCACGACCTGCAGCTGCGAGCTGGAAATCACCCGCCCCTGCCCGCGCACCGTCCGGTCGATCTCGGCGAAGGCCGCCCACAGGAACAGGACGACGAAGAAGATCGTGATGCCCCAGAACAGCAGCCGCGAGAGCCGGGTCGGATCGAGTTCGTCGAACCGGTCCTCGATATGCCGCTCCTCGTGATCGTGGCGGATCTGGGTGTCGAGCGGGAATTCGTTGGGGGCGTTCATGCCTGGCGCCTTATCGGTTGAGAGCCGTGATTCAGCTTGGCGAGGATTTCGTCGCGCGGCCCGTCGGCCACGACCTTGCCGTGTTCCATGATGACGATCCGGTCGACCAACCGCAGCAAGGGCTGGCGGTGGGTGACCACCACCATCGTGCGGCCTTGCAACTCGCCGTCGAGCCGCGCGATGAGGTCGCCTTCGGACTGCGCGTCCATCGCGCTCGAGGGTTCGTCCATCACCATGATCGGCGGCCTGCCGGCAAGCGCGCGGGCAATGGCGACCGATTGGCGCTGGCCGCCGGACAGCCCGTCGCCCCGATCGACCAGCTTGAGATCGTAGCCGTTGGCGATGTTCGAGACGAACAGGTCGGCGCCCGAAACGCGCGCCGCGCGCAGCATCTCGTCATCGTCCACGTTCGGCCGTTCGAGGACGATGTTCTCGCGGATCGATCCGGAAAACAGCGCCGGCTCCTGCAACACCGAGCCGATCTTGGCGCGCAGCGACGCGGGATCGAACTGGGCGATGTCGATCCCGTCCACCAGCACCATGCCTTCCTGCGGCGGATAGAGGCCGAGGATCATGCGCGCCACGGTCGACTTGCCCGAACCCACCCGGCCGAGCAGGGCGACGTGCTGCCCCGGTTCGATCCGCAGGCTGACCTTGTCAAGCGCGGGTGCGCTCGCCCCGGGATAGGTGAAGCTCACATTGCGCAGTTCGATCGCGCCCTTGGTCGATCCCAGGCGAATGGGTTCGGATGCCGGGCCTTCGAGCGGCTTTTCCATCAGAATGCGGACCTGACGATAGGCTGTGCGGGTGGCGGTGATGCGCCCCACCAGCTGCGAGATCTGCGCCAGCGGCGCGATGGCCCGGCCGGCAAGGATGGAACAGGCGATCAGGCCGCCCAGCGTCAGGTTGTTGGCGGCCACCGCGAACACGCCGACCACGACCACCCCGGCATAGCTCAGCGTGCCGGCGGTGCCTGCGAAGGTCGTGCCGATCGAGGAGATCAGGCGCTGGCGCATATTGCTGCGCGCATGTTCCTGCACGGCGCCAGCCCAGCGGCGCTTGAGCATCCGGTCCGCGCCGGAAACCTTCACATGCTCGATGCTGCCGACCGCCTCGAACAGGACCGATTGCTTGAGCAGACCCTGCCCCAGCGTGTTCGCGGCGACCCGTTCCAGCGCCGGCTGCGCGGCGAGGCCGACGCCGATTACGAGCGGGATCATCAGGGCGGGCACCAGCGCGACCCAGCCGCCGATGATCGCAACCACGGTCAGCGTGATGAGGATGAACGGCACGTCCACCACCGCGATCAGCGTGGCGGAGGCGAAGAAATCGCGGATCGTTTCGAGTTCGCGCATCATGCCGGTCAACTGGCCGGTCGATCCCTTGCGCAGTTCGAGCCGCATCGAGAGCAGCCGATCGAACACGTCCTCGCCCACGTCCTGGTCGATCCTGGCCCCGGCATAATCGACGAAATAGGAACGCAGCAGCTTGAGGATGAAGTCGAAGACGATGATCACGCCCAGCCCGATCGAAAGAGCCAGCAGCGAGCCATAGGCAGCGTTGGGCACCACCCGGTCGTAGACCGTCATGGTGAACAGCGCGCTGGCGAGGCCGAGCAGGTTGATCAGCACCGCCGCGAGCGCGACCTTGCCGTAGGTTGACCAATTGCGCCGGATGGGCACCATCAGCCAGTCGGCGATGCGCTTGTCGGGCATGGCGACGAGGGTCTGGTCGCTCACGACGGTATCTCCGTATCAGGGATGTTGAGGATTTCGGTCATCCGGCCGGTGCGCAGGATGAGGATGTAGCGCGCCGCATCGAGTTCCGCGAGCGAGCGGATGTAGGAGCTGGCGGCGTTGAGATAGATGCTCTGCGAATCGGCGACGTCGAACAATGTCCCGCGCAGGGCGCCGAACCGCGCCACCACGATATCGCGCGACTGGCGGGCGGCGCGATAGGCCTGTTCGAGCGCGGCGACTTCGGCTTCGAGCGCCTGCACGTCGGACCAGGCGACCGCCGCGTCGCGCGCCGCTTCCTCCCGGACGCGGTCGGCCACCGCGTCGGCGGCGGCGGCATCGGCATCGGCCGCCCGGGCCCGCGCCCAGACCCCGCCGCCGAAAAAGCGCCAGCCGATATTGATCGTGCCGCGCAGATCGTAATCGGCCCGGTCTTCCAGAAAGCCGTAGCGCCCGTAATCGACGCGCCCGGTAATATTGGGCAGCTTGCGCGCATCCGCCGCGCGGGCTTCCTGCTGGCGCGCCTTGGCGAGTTCCTCGTAGGTCCTGACCTCGGGCACGTCCTGCGCGGCGGCCTGTGCGGCGTCGAGCGAGAGGCCGGCCCGTTCCAGCAGCGGCGGCCGCATCAGCCGGGCGGGCGGCGCGAAACCGCTCAACACCTCGAACCGGGCTTCCGCGCCCGAAAGCTGGCGGCGCGCCTGGGCGAGTTGCACCGCCCCCTGCGCGCGCAGGGATGCGACCCGCGAACGGTCCCCCTCCGCCGAAACGCCCAGCTTGATCCGCCGGTCGATCGCGTCGTCGAGACCGTCCTGCGCGGCGAGGAAGCCTTCGTACAGTCGCTCGAGCGCCTGGTAACCGAACACCTGGGTCCAGGCGACGACCATTTCCCCCGCGACCTGGCCGGTGCGCGCCTCGCGCTGGAACCCGGCTGCGCGCAACCGTGCCGCCGCCGCCCGCGTGTTCGCCAGCGCGCCGCCGAAATCCCAGATCGGCTGGACCAGCTGCAAGGTGAAGTCGGTGCGGTTGCGCGGGCGCGACCGTTCGATCAGGTTCTGCGGATCGTTGGTGAACGCCCGGTCGAACGTGCGGAAGCTGGCAACGTTCATGTCGAGCACGGGCAGGAGGCCGCTGCGCGCCTCGTCCACCCGCGCATCCGCCGCCGCCTCGAGAGCGAGGGCTTCGCGCGTCGTCGGGCTGTCTTCCAGTGCGGAGACGACGATGGTGCGGAAGGTCTCGGCATCGGCCGTCGAGCGTGCAAGGGCAAGGACCGGATCGTCGGCGAAATCGATGGCAAGCGGATCGCTGACCGGTTCGGGCAGCTCGGTCAGCGATTGCGCCTGCAGGGCGGGATCGAGTTCGGGGCCCTGGACCGGCGCTGGCAGAATTCTCGCCGGTGTCTGCGTCGTCGTGCGCGGGACGACCTGCGGCCGCACCGGCTCTGGAACACTGACCGAGGCGGAGGGCGTGGTCGGCGCGGCGGTGACCGGAGCGGGCGCGGTATTCGGGCGATCGAGCGGCGATTGCGGCCGGTCGAGCGGGGATTGCGGGCCGGGCGCCGTGTCCACCGGGTTCAGCGGCGGCGCGTCCTGGTTGAGGATCGATACGTCGGGCGTGATCGTCTGCGCCCCGAGAGCGCTTCCGATCACCGGCGAAACCACGCCCGCCGCCCACATCGCGAGATACACTCTGCGCCGCATTGATCCCCATTCGTCCCGTTACGGCACATGCCAATAGCAGGGGAAAATCGCGCAGTAACCTTAAATTCCGGTTAAGCGCGGCTCACGGACTTGCAGGCGTTTTCAGTTCCAGACGCACCGGTATCCCCTTGCTCGCAGGGGTTTTCGACAGCTTGTCGTGATACCACAGCGGGACCAGCGGATTGAGTTCGGGGAAATAGCCCGCCAGCGTGCCCGGCGGCAGGTCGTAGGGCTTGACCTTCAGCCCGGTCACGGCGCGCCGGGCCAAGTCCGCGCCTTCCGGCGCCTCGGCCAGATCGGTGACGAGGGCGACTTCGTCGTCCTCATGCAGACCCCGCGTCTGCATGTCCTGCGGCCGCATCATCACGATCCTGCGACTGCCCGACAGGCCGCGAAGCCGGTCTTCATGGCCGTAGATCGTGGTGTTGAACTGGTCGTTCGACCGCAGGGTGACGAGATGGAACCGCCCCTCCGCATCGCCGATCCCGCAGGCGTTCAGCACGCTGGGATCGGTGAACTCGGCCTTGCCGCTGTCGGTCTTCCATATCCGCTCGCGCGCAGAATTGCCGCGGAAGAAGCCACCCGGCGTGTTCATCCGGCCGTTCATGTCGTGAAACTGATCGGGATAGGTCGCGGCGATGCAATCGCGGATCTTCGAATAGTCGCGCGCCCACTCGTCCCAGGTCAGCTTGGGGTGGCTGCCCTGCAGTGTCGCTTGAGCAAGGCCGGCGACGATCGCGGTTTCGCTTTTCAGATGCGGTCCGGCGGGCGTGCGGTGGCCGCGGCTGCCATAGATGTGGCTGAAGCTGTCCTCGATGGTGACGAACTGGTTGCCGCTCTCCTGCCAGTCCTCTTCCGAGCGGACGAGGCAGGGCAGCACCCAGCTGGCCTTGCCGGGGCGGCAATGGGTGGAATTGAGCTTGGTCGCGACATGCACCGTCAGCGCCATGTCGCGCCACGCCTCGTGCACCCGCTCGTGATCGGGCACCGCGTTCGAAAGGTTGCCGCCAAGGCCGATATAACCCTTGTTCGATCCGTCGATCACCGCTTCGAGGAATTCGACCGTGTTGTGCCCATCCTCCTCCGGCGTTTCGAGGTCGAACAGCGCGCGATACTTGTCGACCGGGGCGAGTTCGGTCTTCTCCGTGATTCCGACCGTGCGCTGGCCCTGCACGTTGGAATGGCCACGAATGGGCGAACAGCCGGCGCCCTGGCGCCCGATATTGCCGCCCAGCAGCAGCAGGTTGACCAGCAGGCCGATGCCCTGCGATCCGTGTACATGCTGCGTGATGCCCATGCCGTAAATGCCCATGACGTTGTCCGCCTCGGCATAATAGTCGCCCGCGACTTCCATCTCGGCACGCGACAGGCCGCTGGCCTGTTCGAGGTCCTTCCACCCGGTCGCCTCGATCTTGGCGATGAACGCATCGAAGCCGTGCGTGTGTTGTTCGATGAAGGCGGTGTCGAGCACGCGGGCCTTGCCCGACGCCTGCGCCTCCTTGTCGGCCTCGATCACGCGTTTGCACACGCCCATCAGCGCCGCGATGTCGCCGCCCGGACGCACCTGGCAATACATGTGATCGAGCTTGGTCGACTTGCCGACCGTCATCTGGATCGGGCTTTGCGGATCGACGAATTCGCGCAGGCCCTTTTCCTTCAGCGGGTTGAACACGATGATCTTGCACCCGCGCTGCACCGCATGCTGCAAGGTGCGCAGGATCCGGGGGGAATTGGTCCCGGGGTTCTGGCCGAGATAGAAGATGACGTCGACATGGTCGAAATCGTCCATCTGGCAGGTGCCGACGGATGAGCCGATGACCTTCTTCAAACCGACCGAGGTGGTCTCGTGGCACATGTTGGAACTGTCGGGCAGGTTGTTGTTGCCGTAGGCGCGGGCGAACAGGGCGTAGAGATAGGACGGTTCCAGCGCCGCCTTGCCGCTGGCGTAGAAAGTCACCGCCTTGGGGTCGAGCTTGCGCAGTTCCCCCCCGATCTCGTCGAACGCGGTCTGCCAGTCGGTCCGTTCGTACTTGTCGGTCGCCGGATTGTACTTGAGCGGTTCGGTCAGCCGCCCTTCCTTCTCAAGCCGGTAATCGCCCCAGGTCAGCAGGTCCGACACGGTATGCTGCGCGAAAAATTCCGGCTCGCACCGCGCGGTCGTCAAATCCCACAGCGTCGCCTTGGCGCCGTTCTCGCAGAATTCGAGCGCGTGCGGGTCTTCGGGCTTCGTCCACGCGCACGAGGTGCACATCATGCCGCCCGGCTTGTTCTGGTCCTTCAGCGTCAGCAGGGCATCGGGCGCCGCGCGGGCCGACATTTCCGATTGGGCAAGCCCCTTGAGCGATCCCCAGCCCCCCGCGGCCTGAGCGTATCGTTTGGGTTGCGGGAGATCGTCAGCCATGCGCCTTACCTGCTGTTGGGTGGAAAACCGGATATGCGTTAGGTCAAAGGTTCGGGCCTTCGCCCGTTCCCCCGTTTCCGATCTCTTTGAGATCGTCGGGCGTGTTGATATTGCCGAGCTTGCGGTTGAGCGTCACGCGGCGCGCCCCGCAGGCATCGGCGAAGGCCTTGATCGAATGCGGGGTGTGGCTTGCCAGGATGGCGTCGATCATGGCGATGTCGCTCGTCCGCCACAGGCCGACGACCGGCTGCGCGGCGACGCAGGCCGGCGCCGGCACCAATTGCCCGACCAGATCGCGCGGCAAGGCGGGAATATCGACGGCTACGGTCAGGACATGGGGCAGGTTGAGATCACGCGCGAGGCGCAGGGCGCCGGCAATCCCGCCGAGCGGCCCCAACCCGGGACGCGGCCAATCGGCGACGACTTGTACCGGCGCGGCTCTTCGTCCCACCACGCATACGGCGCTGCATTGCTCGCGCAGGCTCGCCACCGCCCGGTCGAGCAGGGTTTCGTCTCCGATCTTGGCCAGCGCCTTGTCGCTGCCGAAGCGCGACGCCATGCCGCCCGCCAGAACCGCGCCCAGCACCCGCATCAGCCAAGCCTCCCATGGGGATCGTGCATCACCAGTGCCGCATCGGAGCGGGCGAGCGATACGAGGGTCAGGTTCGCCGCTTTCGCCCGGTTAAGCGCCAGGTCGCTGGCGGCGGAAATCGTCACCAGGGCCGGGCAGCCGGCGCGAACCGTCTTCTCGACAAGTTCGTAGGAGCAGCGGGCCGACAGCAGGACGAAGCCGGATGCCGGATCGATGTCCGCACGCGCGAGATGGCCGGTCAGCTTGTCGAGCGCGTTGTGCCGCCCGATATCCTCGCGCGCGACGAGGATCGCTCCGCCCTCGTCGCAGAAGGCAGCCGCGTGCATCGCGCCGGTCGCCCGGCCCGCCGGCTGGTGATCGCGCAAGGCCGTCAGCGCCCGGTCGATGCCGGCAGGCGAAATGCGCGGCGCGGCGGCAAGCGGTTCGAGCGGGCGCAGCACCTCCCCGATGCTTTCGAGCCCGCATAAGCCGCAGCTCCCCTCGACCAGCCGCAGACGCAGCCGATTGCGCAGGGGCGCGGCATGGGGTTCCGACAGCGTGATCCGCACGACCGTTCCGCGATCGAGCGGTGCGATGTCGATCGACAGAACGTCATCCGCCGTCTCCACCAGCCCTTCCGCAAGGGTGAAGCCGACGGCGTAGTCCGCAAGGTCGCGGGGGGTCGCCATCATCACCGCATAGGCGAGCCCGTTATATTCGAGTGCCACCGGCGCTTCCTGCGCCAAGGCACGTTCGCCCGGCGCGGCGGACCCGGTGGCGAAATCGAGGCGCGACACATGCGTGGTGGCGAGTTCGATCATCGCGCCGCACCCTACAGGGAGCGAAATGCAATCCAAGACATTTCGCATCCATGCTCTCCTTCGACCAAGCCAGTGCCATCCTGCGCGACGCCGCGCGCCCGATCGAAACGATCGAGGTTCCGGTGGCCGACGCCCACGGGCTCGTTCTTGCCGGCGACGTCACGGCGCGGATCGATTCTCCCCGCGCCGACGTATCGGCGATGGACGGCTATGCCGTGCGCGAGGCCGATCTGCCCGGCCCGTTCCGGCTGGCCGGCGTGTCCTCCGCCGGGTCGGTGGGCGGCGGCGAGATCGAGGCTGGCGAGGCGATGCGCATCTTCACTGGGGCGCATCTTCCCCCCGGCGCCGACCGCGTGCTGGTGCAGGAAATCGTGACGCGCGAGGGAGACGCGGTGCGCCTCTCGGGCGAGTACGGCGCGAACCGGCATATCCGGCGGCGGGGGTCCGACTATGCGGCGGGCGACACCTTGCTCGCCAAGGGCACGCGCATCGATCACCGGTCGCTGGTCCTGCTTGCCGGGGCCGATCGGGCCACGGTCCCGGTGTGGCGCCGGCCGCGTGTCGCCGTACTCTCGACCGGCGACGAACTCGCCGCGCCGGGCAGCGCGGTCGAAACCCCGGGCAGCTTGCCCGAAAGCGTCAGCTTCGGCGTGGCGGCGCTGGCGCGGCAGTGGGGCGGCGCGGTGGTGCTGCGCCAAAGCGTCAAGGACGATCCCGCCGCCATCGCCCGGATCGCGGGCGAAGCCTTGCAGGCGTGCGATGTTCTCGTGATGATCGGCGGCGCATCGGTGGGCGAGCGTGATTTCGCCCATTCCGCCCTCGCCGGGGGCGATTTCGAATTGCTGTTCGCCAAGGCGGCAATCCGGCCTGGCAAGCCGGTCTGGGCGGCGCGGAACACACGTGGCAGGTTCGTCGTCGGGCTGCCCGGCAATCCGACATCGGCAATGGTCACCGCCCGGCTGTTCCTCGCCCCGCTCCTGCGCGCGCTAGCCGGCGGTGCCTATGCGGATGGCTTGCAGTGGCGGACGGTGCCGCTCGCGCGATCGCTTCCTGCCCCTGGCGAACGCGAACATTTCGCCCGTGCGCGACACGAGAACGGCCAAGCCCTTCCCCTCACCAACCAGCAATCGAGTTCGCAAAGCAGCCTAGCCCTGGCGGACCTGCTGATCCGGCAAGCGGGCGGATCGGATGGCATCGCGCAAGGCGAGGCGGTGCCGTGCCTCGACTTCTAGGCGGCTGTCATTGCGCTCGTCCCGGGGAACGCCTAGCTGTGAGGGCATGCCGGTGAAATCGAAAGTCCAACCCCTCGTTGACGGGTTCGGTCGCAAGATCGACTATGTCCGGCTGTCGGTGACCGATCGGTGCAATCTGCGGTGCCGCTATTGCATGGCGGAGGACATGGTGTTTCTGCCCCGCCGCGATCTGCTGACCCTGGAAGAACTGGCCGACCTCTCGCGCCACCTTGTCCGGCGCGGGGTCCGCCGCATCCGCGTGACCGGGGGCGAGCCGCTGGTGCGGCGGGGCATCCTCGACCTGTTCCGCAATCTCGGCGCCCTGATCGGCCACGGGCTCGACGAGGTCACGCTGACCACGAACGGGACCGAGCTGCCCAAGCTGGCCGGCGATCTGGCGGCGGCCGGGGTGGCCCGCGTCAATGTCAGCCTCGATACGCTGGACGCGGCGCGATTCGCGCAGATCACCCGGCGCGGCGAGCTCGATACGGTCCTGCGCGGCATTGCCGCCGCCGCCGCCGCCGGGCTGAAGGTCAAGCTCAACATGGTCGCCATGAAGGGCGTCAACGACCACGAATTCGCCGAGATGGCAGCGTGGTGCGCGGCGCGCGGGCACGACCTTTCGATCATCGAGACCATGCCGCTGGGCGAGGTGGAGGGGGAACGCAGCGATACCTACCTGCCCGTCGCCGCCGCCCGCGATGCGCTCGAGGCGCGCTTCGACCTCGTCCCCTCGACCCACCGCACCGGCGGCCCGTCGCGCTATTTCGAGCTTGGCCAGACCGGCAGCCGCGTCGGCTTCATCTCGCCGCTGAGCAACAATTTCTGCGCCGCGTGCAACCGCATCCGGATCGCGGCGACCGGCACGGTCTACGGCTGCCTCGGCCACGATCAGAAGGTCGAGCTGCGCGACGTCATGCGCGAAGGCGGCGAGGATGCGCTGAACGCGGCGCTGGACCGGCTGCTGGCGGGCAAACCCGAACGCCACGAGTTCGACATCGCCCGCGCCGAGCCGGCCGTCGCCCGGCATATGAGCGTGACTGGCGGTTAAGAAGGTCGGGGCTTTTGGGTAAAGCCTTGCAATACCGGGTAGGATAAGCCCGAGCCAGGTCCAACGCTTGGCTCCTAACCCTCGGCTATCTGCGATTTTTCGGTTTCCTACTCGGCAAAAATATTCTCGAACGACGCTCCCGAGACGAGAACAAAACGAGAATTAAATTGCCTATCATCGCTGTGTGTCAGGCCTCGGAATGGCCGGTTATACCGTTCGCGCTGCCAACACCGTCCGGATCGACCTGGCCAGGGCGGCTGGCCCCGCTCGATACGCGCCCTCCCCTATCTGCATAACAGCCCCCGGTAACGCGGATAGAGGCGATCGGCTGCGCACGTTCTGATCGTGCGGCGACCCCTGCAGCCCGCCCTGCTCACAGCGGAGCGCCACGCCACCAAAATCGTCCAAACCGCAAGGCGCCGACGAGGCACCAGATCAAAACGACCTGCGAGAGAAATCGAGGATGAAGCACGAAACCGAATTGCGCGCGTTGCTGGAACGGGCCCTGGCGCTGGTCGAACCGGCTCAGGCCCAGACCGCCAGCCCCCTCACGATCCGCGTCTGTCAGGAGCTGATCGAACACGAAGGGATCGTTCTGGAAGCCTATCGCGACAGCGCCTGCGTATGGACCTGGGGGATCGGCGTCACGGACCGCTCCGGCCACCTCGTCGGGCGTTACAAGGATGCGCCGTCGACCATCGAGCGGGTGTTCGAGATCTTCGTCTGGCTGCTCGAGAATGTCTATGTGCCGCCGGTCCTGCGCGAGTTCGAAGGCTACCAGCTGACCGAGGCGCAATTCGCCGCGGCGCTCTCGTTCAACTACAACACCGGCGCCATCGGCAGCGCATCATGGCCCAACCTGTGGAAGCTCGGGAAGATCGACGAGGCGCGGGCCAGCTTCCTCTCCTGGCGCAAACCCGTATCGATCATCCCGCGGCGCGAGAAGGAAGTCGCCCTGTTCTTCGAGGGCACGTGGTCGCAGGACGATCTCGCCAGCGTCATCCCGGTGCGCAAGCCATCCTACCGGCCGAACTTCGCCGAGGCGGTGCAGATCGACATCGCCGAACATTTGCGCAGGGCCATGGCATGACCCGCGCGAAGACCCGCTTCGTCCTCGCCGTCATCGCCATCGTGCTTGGCGGCCTGATCGTCTCGGCCCTGATCTTCTGGCCGATCCCCGAAGGCAATCGCGAACCGCTGATGCTCGCCCTGGGTCTCGTCCTAGCCTGGGGCGGGACGGCCTACAGCTTCTTCTTCGGCACCTCCGAAAGCAGCGCGCAGAAAACCGAAATGCTCGCCCATCGCCCGACCGGCGAGCGGGATGACCCGGTCTTCGTAGAGAACGAATGATGCGCCGGAGGTTTGCCGCAATCGCGAACTGCGTCGCCAGCCTCGCGCCGAAGGGCTGGCTCGTCATCGGCGCGCTTGCCCTGCTGATCGCGGGCGTGGCCGCCGTCGTCCGCATTGCCAATAACCGCGACGAACGCCTGATCGAAACCGCCGAGCAGGCCGGCGCGTCGAAGGCCACTGTGGACGGCCACAACCGAACCCTCGACCAACTTGGAGACGCGAACCATGCCGAACGTGAACTGGAAGCCGATGGCGAGCGCTCTGCTGCTCGCCATGCTGAGTGCTTGCGCGACAGTCGGCGCAAACCGGCCTGCGAACGCTACCGACCGCTCACGCAGTAGCTGGTGCCAGGGGGATGGGCCCCTGTCCTACGCCAATGCCGACGGGTCGGACTGGCCCGACCCCGCCAACACGCTCGACAGCGATGCGACCGTGACCGAAATCCAGGCGCATAACGCCCGCTACCGCGCCGCCTGTGCCGGGAAGGAATAAGAAGCGAATGACCCTGTCCGACATTCTGAACGACGCTGAACCGGGCGAAGTGATCGATCTCGGGGGCGCAATCGTCGGCCCCTGCTACGAGCGGGGCCACGTGTTCGACCCGCCGATCACGATCCGCAACGCGGTCCTCGATGCCGGCAGCGACACGCCGCGCGCCTTCCGGTTCGACAATTGCCGCGGCATCCTGTTCGAGCATATCGAACTGCGCGGCCGTGATCGCACCTCGAGCGGCTTCATGTTCAACCGCTGCCGCGACATGGCGGTCTCGCGCATGTTCGCGCACGGGCTGAGCAGCGGCATGACGCTCAACCAGTGCGACGGCTTCGTGCTGCAGGATTCGCACTTCACCAACATCCGCAAGGACGCCTTCACCTCCGGCGGATCGCGCCGGGTGGACGTGCTGCGCAATTACGGCACAAATTTCTCGCCGATCAACACCGGCGGTGCCGGCGACCATCCCGACTTCATCCAGTTCTGGCCGCTCTACGGCTCGGACAACAGCTTCATCAATATCGAGGATAATTACTTCGAGCGCGGTGACGGTCTGCCGGTGCAGGGCGGTTTCGTGCGCGGGGTCTACGAGAAGGACGGCGTGCCCTACCGCCCGCAGTTCGGCGAGGTGAACATGCGCCGCAACGTCTTTCTCGGCACGCTGTACAACGGGATCTCGCTGTCGGGCGTGAACGCGGGCGAGATCGTGGACAACATGATTATCTCGGCGCGCGACGCCGCCGGCACGCTGGTCGACAAGCATTCGTGGCTGCGGGTCGATCGCTGCGCCCCGGCCGTCACCGTCGCGCGAAACAGCGCGGAGGCGTTCATCGGCGACGTCGACGAAGCCCTGAATACCCAGGCGATCGTGAAGGACTGGCCGAAGCCGCCGTCGATCGAATGCGGGTTGCTGGCAGACTTGACCGAGGCGGCCGAGCCGCCGGTCGTGACGTTCCCGGCAGAACCGACCGATCCCGATCCGGAAAGCCCTGCGCCGGGTGGCGACGAGCCGATGGCCGACCTGCCTTCCCCAGCGATGCCGGAAAAACCTTGGGCGGAGCGGCCCGGAAACCCGGACGACATCGCCCGGTTGCGCAAGCAGTTGGCGGAACGGGACCGCATGCTGGACGAGCGGTTCGCCATGGCCGAGAACCTGTTCGACCAATTGCGCTACCACCGCGCGGAACGGCGCAAGGAAGCGAACGCGCTGAACCGGGCGCTTGCGGCTGCCACCGCCGCCTGACCGTCGGTCAATCTCTCGCCACCGCCGCCGTGGACGCGCCCTGTCGCATCGATTTGCTTTTCGTTCGCAATGCAAAACGATCTTACTCGCCCACGAAGCGGGCGATAGATCGAGCGCGCCAAGGCCCGGAGACAACCGCGGCCTTCGAGGGTTCCATCAATGCTCGAATTCGCCGGCTTCACCATATCCGACCTCCTGCCCTTCGTCCTGATCGGCTTCGCCGCGCAGATCGTCGATGGCGCCCTGGGCATGGCGTTCGGCGTCATCACCCAGACCCTGCTGGTGAGCGCGATGGGCGTTCCGCCCGCCACGGCATCGGCCAGCGTTCACATCGTGGAGGTCTTCACGACCGGCACCTCCGGCATCAGCCATATCTGGAGGCGCAATATCGACTGGGCGCTGTTTCGGAGGCTGGTGCCCGCAGGCGTTATCGCGGGCGTGATCGGTGCCTATCTGCTCTCCAACGTGGACGCGTCGGATGCGAAACCGTTCGTAATGGTCTATCTCGCCCTGATCGGCCTGTTCCTGTTCTACAAGGCGGCGACGTTCGGCGACGGCCCGAAGTTCAGGGATCCCAAGGTGACCCGCCCGCTCGCTTTCATCGGAGGCTTCCTCGACGCGGCCGGCGGCGGCGGATGGGGCCCGGTGGTGACTTCGAACCTGCTGGTGCAGGGCGGCGATCCGCGCACCACGATCGGAACCGTGAACTCCGCCGAGTTCCTGCTGACGCTGGCGATCTCGGCAACCTTCATCGCAACGCTCGGCTTCGCGGCATTCTCGATCGCCGTGGTCGGCCTGATCGTTGGCGGCGTGCTCGCCGCGCCGCTTGGGGCGATCCTGGCCAGCCGGATCGACGCCCGCTGGCTCCTGTTCATGGTCGCGATCGTCCTCACCGCCACGAGCCTGTTCAGCGCACTGGGTGCGTGGGGAGTGATTTAGGGATGGTTGGCGGAGCCTGCGGTTTTTTGCCGTAGTTCGTTCGAAACCTACGGATCGATTCGACGATCGCCATCGTCGCGCAGCAGCGCGCGAACTACCCGTTTGCCGTTTGAAAGGAAGTGGTGCCGCTTAGGTGACTCGAACACCTGACCCCATCATTACGAATGATGTGCTCTACCAACTGAGCTAAAGCGGCAACGGGCGCGCACTTAGCGGGTGCAGGCCTTGCCCGCAACGGCAAAACCATCCGCCCCCAATCGTTTCGCGCCGAAACGACTCGAAGACTGGAGGCCCGAGCCGGAATCGAACCGGCGTGCAAGGATTTGCAGTCCTCTGCGTAACCACTCCGCCATCGGGCCTCGATGCGCAAGAATCGGCGGGTTAGCGGCTCTGCCCCGCGAATGCAATCGACTTTGGGGGCTGGACGATGGCGCGGCGATTGGCCAAGCATCGCGGCATGAACATCGCTTCGCTGATCGATCCCGTCGCTGCCGAGGGCGGCCCGACCACCATCCCCGATGCCGACAAGTGGATGCAGGGCCGCACGCTCTATGGCGGCGCGTCCGCCCTGGTCGCCTATACCGCGGTCCGGCGCGCCTTCACCGACCTGCCGCCGCTGCGGGCGGCACAGATCGGCTTCGTCGGGCCGGTGGGCGAAAGTTTTTCCATCCGGCGCGAGATCGTGCGGCAGGGGCGCAACGTCACGCAGGTGCGCAGCGAGTTGTTCGGCGACAAGGGCGTCCTCCTCACCGCGCTGTGGTTGTTCGGCGACAGCCGTGAGGCCAACGCGCTACACGACGCCGAACGGCCCGGCGACTGGCCCGGCCCGCCCGGCGAGGCCGAAGATGCAATGTCGGGCAAGGGCCCGGCCTTCATCACCGAGAATTTCGAGATCCGCCGAGCGCAGGAGACGCGCGGCCCGGGCGAGCCGGTGGTGCGGCGCTGGGCGCGGCTGACCGATCGCGGCGAACTCGACCCGGTCTCGCAGATCATCCTGATGGGCGATGTGCTGCCGCCCGGCGCCATGCGCGCGATGCAGCGCCAGGGGCCCTTGAGCTCGATCAACTGGGGCTTCAACCTGCTCGACACGCACCCGCAGACAAGCGACGGCTGGTGGCTGGCGGAAGCTGCCTGCCAGCATGCCGACGATGGCTATTCCTCGGAACGGCTGCGGTTGTGGAACACCGACGGCAAGCAGATCCTCGACGGGATGCAGAGCGCCGCGATCTTCGGCTGAGGGATCAGTCCTCGGGGAAGACCGGGGCGCGTTTCTGCATCGCCGCCATCACCGCCTCGACCTGGTTGGGCTTGCGAATGACCTGATCCTGCTCCTCGCTTTCGGCGAGCAGGATCGCATCGCCATCCCGGTCGTGCATCGCCTTGAACAGGCGTTTGGCACCGCGAATGGCATGGGGGTTCTTCATCGCGATCGCCTCCGCCATGGCGGTGGCGCGACCGAGCGGATCGTCCTCGACGAACGTCGCAAGGCCGAGTTCGCGCGCCTCCGCGCCGGTGAATTCGCGATTGGTATAGACCAGTTCGCGCAGCACGTCGTCGCGCACCAGCCCGCGCCAAAGGGCATAGCCGCCCATATCGGGCACCAGCCCCCATTTCATCTCCATGATTGCCATGCGCGCTTCGGGGTGGACGATGCGGATGTCGGCCCCGCTGGCGATCTGCAGGCCACCGCCGAAGCACACGCCGTGCACCGCCGCGATCACTGGCGCGGGGCATTCGCGCCACACGGTCGCGGCGTATTGTGCGCGGTTGGCATTGCCATGCGTACGAGCGGCAAGCGGGCGGCTCTCGCCGGTCGGCGCGCCGCCAAGGCTCGAAGTGTCGAGCCCGGCACAGAACGACCGCCCCTCACCCGACAGCACGACCGCGCGCACATCCTTGCGGCGCGCGACATGCTCGCCCGCCGCGATGATCGCATCGAACATGGCGGGGTCGAGCGCGTTCATCTTCTCGCCGCGAGTGAAGCGCACCTGCGCGACTCCGCCATCGCTCACCTCGATCGCGACCCGTTCGCTCGAAAATTCGCTCATCAGCCTTCTCCTGCCTGTGGTGCCGCCTCGGCGAGGAAGCGTTTCACGTTACGCGCCGCCTGGCGGATGCGCTGCTCGTTTTCGACCATGGCAATGCGAACATAGCCTTCGCCCTCCTCGCCATAACCGACGCCGGCCGCCACCGCGACATCCGCCCTTTCCAGCAGGCGCTTGGAGAATTCCAGGCTGCCCATCTGCTCGAACCCCTTGGGCAGCGGCGCCCAAGCGAACATGCTGGCCGCTGGCGTCGGGATCGGCCAGCCGGCGCGGGTGAAGCTTTCCACCATCACGTCGCGCCGGTGCTGATAGCGTTGGCGGTTCTGTTCGACCACGTCCTGCGGGCCGTTCAACGCGGCGCAGGCGGCGGCCTGGATCGGAGTGAAAGCGCCGTAGTCGAGGTAGCTTTTCACCCGCGTCAGCGCCGCGATCAATTCGCGATTGCCAACGGCGAAGCCCATCCGCCAGCCGGCCATGGAATAGGTTTTCGACATCGAAGTGAACTCGACCGCGACGTCCTTCGCCCCGTCGGCCTGAAGGATCGAGGGGGTCGGCTTGCCGTCGTAATACAGCTCGGAATAGGCAAGGTCGGAAAGGATCCAGACCTTGTTCTCGCGCGCCCAGTCGACCAGCTTCTGGTAGAAGGCGGCATCCACCACCTCGGCGGTGGGGTTGCTGGGATAATTCACCACCAGCACGGTGGGGCGCGGCACGGTGAACGCCATCGCATTGTCGAGCGCCTTCCAGTACCGCTCGTCCGGCGTGGTCGGCACGCTGCGGATGGTGGCGCCGGCGATGATGAAGCCGAAGGTGTGGATCGGATAGGTCGGACTGGGCGCCAGCACCACATCGCCCGGCGCGGTGATCGCCGTCGCCATGGAAGACAGCCCCTCCTTCGACCCCATCGTGACCACGACCTCGCGTTCGGGATCGAGATCGACCCCGAAGCGCCGGGCATAATACGTCGCCTGTGCGCGGCGCAGCCCGGGAATGCCCTTGGACTGGGAATAGCCATGTGCGCTCGGCTTGCCGGCCACCTCGCGCAGCTTGTCGATCACATGGGCGGGCGGCGGCTGGTCGGGATTGCCCATTCCGAGATCGATGATGTCGCGCCCCGATTGGCGCGCCGCGTGCCGCATCGCGTTGACTTCCGCGATGACATAGGGCGGCAGGCGCTTGATACGGTAGAATTCCTCGGACATCGTCCCTCCCGCTGGGTTGCTGCGCGCCGTGATAGCCCATCACATTGGCCATGCAACGGCACGAGTGCAAAGCCCGCGCGTATCTTCTACGGAAGAGCAAAGGCGGCCTTGCCAGCGAACCGCCTGCCAAGAGGAACCAACCATGACCGAGCCTGCCGACCAGATGCGCAAGATGTTCGAAGACCAGATGAAGATGAGCCAGGCCCTGTTCGCGCCGATATCCGGCGCCCTGCCCGCGCCCGGCGCGGCGCCGGCCGACATGCAGCAATGGGCCGAGGTCGGCACCAAATTGCAGACCATGTGGATGCAGTATCAGGCGGAACGGCTGGCCGATCCCAAGGCGCTGGTTCCCTATTTCGATCCGGCGCGCTGGATGGCGCTCGCCTCGAACTGGTACCGCCAGATGCCGATCGCGCAGGTGGAGCGGCAGCAGGCATTGTGGGAAGAAGGCTTCCGCCTGTGGGAAGAGGTGCTCGGCCAGTATGGCCTCGGCCCCAAGGCGGCCGAGAAGAGCGAAGGCGAACCCGATCTGCCGCGCAAGGATCGCCGCTTCGCCGACGAACGCTGGCGCACCCACCCCGCCTTCGCGCTGATTCACCAGACCTATCTGTTTCTGGCCGAACGGGTCGGCGAAATGGTCGAGCACATGGAAGGCCTGACCGATCAGCAGCGCGAGCAGTTGCGCTTTACCACCCGCACCGTGACCGAGGCGGCGAGCCCGGCGAACTTCCCCATGCTCAACCCGGTCGTGCTCGAACGCACGATCGAGACGAAGGGCGAGAACCTCGTCAAGGGGATGGAGCATCTGCTGGCCGATCTGCGCCGTGGGCAGCTCAGCCACACCGATGCGAGCGCGTTCAAGCTGGGCGAGAACATCGCGACCACGCCCGGCAAGGTGGTGCACGAAACGCCGCTCTACCAGCTGATCCAGTACACGCCGACGACCGAGAATGTCCTCGAAACCCCGCTCGTGATCTTTCCGCCGTGGATCAACCGTTTCTATATCCTCGACCTCAACGAGAAGAAGAGCTTCGTGCGCTGGGCCGTGGCGCAGGGCGTCTCCGTGTTCATGGTCAGCTGGAAATCCGCCGACGCCGAAATGAAGGACGTGGTGTGGGACGATTACGTCCGCGCCCAGATCGAGGCGATCGATCTCGTGCGCGACCGGCTGGATGTGCCGAGCGCCCACGCCATCGGCTATTGCGTCGCCGGAACCACCCTCGCCGCGACGCTTTCGCTGCTGCACAAGCGGGGCGAGGCGGACAGGGTGAAGAGCGCGACCTTCTTCACCGCGCAGGTCGATTTCGCCAAGGCGGGCGAACTGCTCAACTTCGTGGACGATCAGCAGCTGATGGCGGTCGAGGCGATGAGCCCCGACGGCTATCTCGACGGGCGGTACATGGCGGCGACGTTCAACATGCTGCGCGGGACCGACCTCATCTGGAACTACGTCGTCAACAATTACCTGCTGGGCGAGGATTATCCTGCCTTCGACCTGCTGCACTGGAACGGCGACGTCACCAACCTGCCGGCCAAGTGGCACCAGCAATATCTGCGCGATCTCTACCGCGACAACAAGCTGGTGCAGGCCGGCGCGCTGAGGGTCGACGGGGACGAGATCGACCTCGGCAACGTCCAGACGCCGACCTATGTGCAGGCGGGCAAGGAAGACCATATCGCACCGGCCGAAAGCGTATGGTCGATCACCGACCACTTCGCGGGGCCGGTGAAATTCGTGCTGGCCGGGTCGGGCCATATCGCCGGCGTCGTCAATCCGCCGGACGCGAAGAAATACCAGTATTGGACCAATGACGGCTCGCCCCGCTCGCTCGAGGAATTTCGCCAGGGCGCGGAAGAACATGCGGGCAGCTGGTGGCCGGACTGGATCGAGTGGCTGCGCGAGCAGGCACCCGATACGGTCGAGGCGGCGGGCAAGCGCATGCCCGGCGGCGACGGCGATACAGTGATCGAGAACGCGCCGGGACGCTACGTCATCGCGCGATAGCGCAGCGGCCGCCGATACGAATTGCCTTTTGTTGCACTGCACAATATCGCTTGACTTCATCGCGATAGTGCATATTTGTGCAGTGCAACAAAGAGGACGATATGGCCGACAGCAAACCGAACAAGGTGAAGGACGCCCCCGGCAAGACGGGCGAAACCGTCAATCTGGACGCCATTGCCGATGCGATCGCGGCGGAAGATCACGCTTCGATCAAGGAAGACGACGTGGCCGATGCGGTTGCGTCTGACACATCGGACGAGGATCAGGCGAAGCCGGCCCCCATGGCCAGCCCCGCCCCGAGCCCGGCTCCTTCTCCCAAGCCGACGAAGAAGAATGCAGGGCGAACGGCCGCTGCTTCGGCAAAATCCCCGAAGCCGGCACCGGTTCGCGACGACGCGACCGACCGGGCCGAACCTTCCGCATCCGTCGCGCAGCAACAGTTCAAACCGACTACACCTGAGGAAAAACCCATGGCTACCAATTCCGATACCGCAACGCAGTTCACCGATACCGCCACCAACGTGGCCGAAGATGCGCAGAGCCGCATGAAGAACGTCTATGAAAAGGGCACCGCAATGAGCTCCGAAGCCGTCGATTTCCAGAAGGGCAATGTCGAGGCGATGGTCGAATCGAGCCGCATCTTCGTCTCGGGCATGCAGGACATGGGCCGCACCTATGTCGAGGAAGCGCGCAGCGCCGCCGAAACCATGCAGGACGATGTGAAGAAGATGGCCGCAGTGAAGTCGCCCACCGAACTGTTCCAGCTGCAGGGCGAGATCGCGCGTCGCAATTTCGATGCGATGGTCGCCGCTGCCTCGAAGAACACCGAAAGCATGATCAAGCTCGCCAACGAAGCGTTCGCGCCGATGTCGAACCGGATGAGCTTGGCCGCGGAAAAGGTTTCCAAGGCCGCCTGATCCGCCGCTACCCGCCCCGGCGGGCAGCAAGCGAGGCACCGATGGGGCCGGACGGGCAACCGTTCGGCCCTTTTCGCGTTGCGAGCGGGCGATTTGGTTGATTGCTTATCCGCCGCACGCCATCATATGCCTATCCCCGCTTGCCCAATTCCCTCCCGATACGATAATGCGACCCACGATGACGACACGCATGCCCAATTTTCGCGTTACCGCAGCCGGACCCGGTGAGGGAGATCCGGGCGACGGATATCCGGGTGACGGGGGTCCGGGCGATGGCGGCCAGATCAGCATCGCCACCAAGACGCGCACCAAGCCGAAGAAGCCCAGCCAGTACAAGGTCCTGCTGCTGAACGACGATTACACGCCGATGGAATTTGTGGTCATCGTGCTCAAGCGCTTCTTCCGCATGGACATGGAAGAGGCGACCCGCGTGATGCTGCACGTTCACCAGAAGGGCGTCGGCGTATGCGGCATCTTTCCCTACGAGGTCGCCGAAACCAAGGTGACCCAGGTGATGGATTTCGCGCGCGAGAACCAGCACCCGCTGCAATGCACGCTCGAAAAGGCGTGATGTCTCCGGTCGCCGCATGACGCCAGCCGCGCCAGCGGTTGGGGCTGCATTCAACAGCATCCTGCAAGCGGACCGTTCGTGTTCAATTTTCTTCCCGCAATAGACCGGTACATCTTCCGGCTGGTGATCGTGCCGATGCTGGGCGTGTTCGCGATCGCCGCCTCGCTGCTCCTGCTCGACAAGATGTTGCGCCTGCTCGATTTCGTCGCGGTCGAAGGCGGGCCGATCGGCGTGGTCTTCAAGATGCTGGCGACGATGCTGCCCGAATATGCCAGCCTCGCCATTCCGCTCGGCCTGCTGCTGGGCGTGCTGCTCGCCTTTCGCAAGCTGGCGACTTCCAGCGAACTCGATGTGTTCCGGGCGGTCGGCATGAGCTATGGCCGGCTGCTGCGGGTGCCGTATGTCATCACCGCCGTGCTGATGGCGCTGAACGTGTTGCTGGTGTTCTTCATCCAGCCGATCTCCCGCTACACTTACGAGCGGCTGGATTACGAACTGCGATCGGGTGCGCTGGGCGCCTCGATCAAGGTTGGCGAGTTTACCACGCTGGGCGACCAGATGGCGCTGCGGATCGACGAAAGCGAGGACAATGGCCGGCAATTGAACGGCATCTTCGCCCGCGTCGGCACCAAGGGCGGCGAAGTCCTGTCGATCGCGGCGCAGCATGGCGCCTTCCTGGCGACACAGGACAATCCCGATACGATCATCCTGCGGCTGACCGAAGGCACCATCGTGCAGGACAATGGCCGCACCACGCCGCGCGTCCTCACCTTCACCCGCCACGACCTGCCCATCGATCTTCCCGCGATGGAGCGGTTTCGCGCGCGCGGCGACGAGACCCGCGAGTTCATCCTGCCCGAACTGCTGCAGATCGGCTGGTCGCGCGAACAACCGTCCGACGTGCGCGACGCCAGCCAGGCGAGCTTCAATTTCCGCCTCGTCGAAGTGGTGATGATGGCCCTGATGCCGCTGCTCGCCGTGGCGCTGGGCATTCCGCCCAAGCGATCGACCAGTGCGCTCGGCGTGTTCCTGTCGATCGTGATGGTGGTCGCCTATCACAAGGTCAACCAGTACGGGGAGGACGTGGCGACGCTCGGGCGGATCGATCCGCTGTTGGCCTTGTGGGGGCCGTTCTTCGTATTCGCGGGCCTGATCTTCTGGATGTACTGGCGGGTCGCGTTCGTGCCCGGCGGCCAGGCCATCGGCGCGCTGGAAACGTGGTTCTCCAAACTCGTCTCGCGGGTGGGGCGCCTGTTCCGCCGCAAGCGGAACCCCGCGCCGCTGGAAACCGACCGCGATCTGGCGGCAGCGGAGTAGCGCGGGCCATGCAGTTCGATTTCTTCCCCTCGCGCACGCTCACCGTCTATCTGGCGAAGCTGTTCACGGTCCGGATCTTCGCGGTGCTGGTCATGCTGGTCCTCGTGCTGATGATGCTCGACCTGTTGTCGAGCAGCGGCGACATCCTTGCTGTAGAGGGCAACGGACAGGGCGAATTGCTGACCTATGCCGGCCTGCGCATCCCGCAACTGGTGCAGCGTTTCCTGCCCTATTCGGTGCTGCTGGCGACCCTGATCACGCTGGTGACGCTCAATCAGAACAGCGAGGTGGTGGCGATGAAAGCGGCCGGGCTGTCCGCCCATCAGGTGCTGGCGCCCCTGCTGCTGACCGCGCTGATTCTCTCGGGCCTGAGCTTCCTGTTCAACGAACGGGTGGTGACCCGTGCCACGGCGACGCTCTCTGCATGGGAGGCGGCAGAGTTCGGCCCGATCCCGCCCGATTCCGGGGTGGAAGCGAACGTCTATGTGATGGACGGGCGCAACGTGTTGATGGCGCGGCAGGCGATCGGGCAAGGGCGCGATCTCGTGCTGCGCGGCGTGACCTTCTATCGCCGCAGCGATCAGGGCAGCCTGTCGGAACAGATCGATGCCGAAAGCGCGCGCTATGCCGGTCCGGGCTGGCGGCTGGAGAATGCGAAACGGTTCGATGTCGCCACCGCGACGACCAGTCGGACGGATGCGATCGTGGTCGCGCCGGACCTTGCGCTGAGCCAGTTCGAACTCGCCCAGATCAAACCCGACGCCGTGCCCTTCTGGGAACTTGGCCCCTCGATCGCCGCCTACGAGGAAGCGGGCCGCCGGACGAGCGAACTGCGGGCGAAATGGTGGCACAAGGTGTCCGGCCCGCTGTCGGCGTTCCTGATGCCTTTGCTGGGGGCGGTCGCCGCGTTCGGGCTGGCGCGGTCCGGCCAGTTGTTCGTGCGCGCGGTAATCGGCATGGCTTTGGGCTTCGCCTATTTCGTGGTCGACAACGCGGCCCTGGCGATGGGCAGCTTCGGCGGCTATCCGCCGTTCCTCGCCGCATGGTCGCCCTTCATCCTGTTCCTGCTGATCGGCGAGACGGTTCTCATTCGAACCGAGGAATGACCGGAACGTTTCCGCCCCTGCGTCTCAATCAGGTGTGTGCCAATCAGGCGCAGGGGGCAGGCGGCGGTGGTCAGCGCGGCGCATATCGCCCTACGCATGGGCAAGGGCCGGATTCATATCCGGTCGCCACTATGTCGTAACCGGCCTCGGCCGGAACGGATCATGGGAGAGGCCGCCCCCCTGCACCGATGGGGGCGGCCTCCTGCCGCTTCCGCCCGGTGCTTCGCCGGTTCAGCGGTCGGGTTTGCGCCCCATCGTGCTGCGCGCGATGCGTGCGACCAGCATGCCCATGCCGGGGTGGTTCGCGCCGTGATAGGTCGATTCCGCACCCAGTTCCCGCACCAGCCTCCGATGCGCCTCGGGCAGGGCGTGATACGGCATCGAGGGCATCAGGTGATGCAGGGCGTGGTAGCGCAAGCCAACCGGCGCCCAGACTTCCGCGACCAAACCGGGCGGCGGGACGTTGACCGAATCGAGGAACTGCGCCGTCACCGTCATCGCTTCCCCCTCGTTCTCCCACAGATGCGCGACCAGCGTGCGTAGTTGGTTGAGCGTGGCGGTGAACGAAACGATCCCCAGCGCGATCAGCAGGGGCCGCCAGCCAAGCGCGAACCCGCCGCCGATCACGACCCAGGCCCAGACGAAGCCGGCCAGTTCCTGCCAGAAGACGCGTGGTTTCAATTCGTCTTCCGGCGGGCGGCGGCGGAAATCGGGATTAATCGCGAGGGCCGAGAACCGCTGCCACGTCAGCTGGCGCACAGCGGGGATCACCGCGCCCAGCGGCACGAGGACGGCGAACCGGAACAGCAGCGCGACCGGCGCGAGCAGCGCGATCAGGACGAAGACCGGCAGGCTCCACGGCTTCATCAGGGCCAGCGGGAGGTATTCGGGATCTTCCTTCGTGCCGTATTGCGTGCGCTTATGATGCAGGGTGTGGACGCCTTCATACATGAAGGACGGCGTCAGCAGAGGGATGCCCACCATCGCGTTCCAGCCGAGGCGAAAACCCGGCAGCGAACCCCGGCGGATATGCGAGATCTCGTGGATGAACAGCAGCGCACGATACAAGGCCAGCGCCGAGACCAGCCCGAGCGCGATCGCGGCGAGCGGACTGGCGACGAGGATCGCACCGACCATCGCGGCATAGCCGATCGCCGCCGAAACGGTCATGTCCGCCCAGTAGATGCCCGGCCGCGCCTCGGCGATATCCTTGGTCAGATCGCGCGCGCCGCGCAGCATCGCCTTGTCGTCGGCGATCTGCGAATGCCAGCCGCGATCCGCCGTGCCCCGGTGAAGCGCCATCTCGGGCTGAATCGTGTAGTGTGCGTTCATATCCTGGTCCTGTCGGGCACGCGATACACCATTCCCGCGAACCTATCGAGCGCTCCTTCGACCGCCCCCGCCGCTTGGAACCGCTTCCTTGACAATGCCCCTCGCTCATGCAGAGCGAACCCGCCCTGAACGAGGTCTCAATTCGTGTCCGATCCCGAAATAGTGATACATACGGTACGCAGCAAGAAGGACCGTGCCGCCTTCGTCGATCTCGGCCGCGCCTTTTCCGCGCGCGAGCCGCATTGGGTGCCGCAATTGCGTTCCGAACAGCTCGAACTGGTCGATCCCGCGAAAAATCCGTTCTTTGGCCATGCGAAGGTGCAGATGTTCATCGCCCGTCGCGGCGGGGCCGCCGTGGGGCGGATCGCGGCGCATATCGACCGGTTGGCGCTCGAACTGCCGCGCGAACAGGGGATGGGGCCGGGAACGGGCATGTTCGGCTATTTCGATGCCGAGGACGAGGCAGTCGCCAATGCCCTGCTGCGCGCCGCGGAAGACTGGCTCCGCGCCGAGGGGATGACGCGCGTCCTCGGCCCGATTTCCCTGTCGATCTGGGAGGAACCCGGCCTGCTGGTCAAGGGGCAGGACCATGCCCCGATGATCATGATGGGCCACCACCCCGCCCATTATGCCGGCTGGATCGCGGCGCAGGGCTATGCCGAGAGCAAGCGCCTGCTGACCTACGAGATCAGCATCGCGCGCGAGTTTCCCCCCATCGTCCGCCGGATCGTGCAGTCGGGCGAGCGCAATGCACGCATTACCGTGCGCCCGGTGGATACCACACGCTGGACCGAGGAGGTCGCGATTATCCTGTCGATCCTCAACGATGCGTGGTCGAAGAACTGGGGCTTCGTCCCCTTTACCGAAGCGGAAATCGCCTATGCGGGCAAAAAGCTGAAACCGGTGATCTTCGAGGATCTCAACATGATCGCCGAGCTCGACGGGCGGCCGGTGGCCTTCATGCTGACCCTGCCCGATATCAACGACTTGCTGGGCCGGATCGACGGCCGGCTGTTCCCCTTCGGCTGGGCGAAATTGCTGCGCTGGCTGCGCAAGCCGCGCGGCATGGGGATGCGCGTGCCGCTGATGGGGGTGCTGCGCGAATTGCAGAACAGCCGCCTCGCCAGCCAGCTCGCCTTCATGCTGATCAGCCGCATCCGCGACAATGCGCATACGATATTCGAAAGCGAGCGGGCCGAGATCGGCTGGATCCTCGACGACAACAAGGGCATGATGGCGATTGCGGACGCGATAGAAAGCCGCGTTAACCGTGAATACGTCATCTACGAGAAAACTCTTACGCCTAAATAGCCGTCGGCCTGCATAGGCGCACGAGGGGGGGGGGAACCGCGAGCGGTCCCCTTTCGTTCTTCGCGCAGGAATTCAGAATCGGACCGGTCTTTCCTGGGGAGGTTTTAGTGACTGCAAAGGCTGCCGGCGGCGCGCCCCTGCCCAGCAATATCCTGATCGTGGAAGACGACGCCCTGCTGGCGATGGCGATGGAAGCCGCCCTGCTCGATGCCGGGGTGGAGACGGTCGTCATCTCCTCCACCACCGACGACGCCCTGGCGGCGTTGCGGACGGGGGCGCCCGATGCCATTGTGCTCGACGTTCACCTGGCCGATCGCGACGATGGCTGGGCCATCGCCGAACTGGTCGAAACGCTCGGCCCGGACCGGCCGCAGGTGATCTTCTCGACCGGCGCGCCGAAGGACATTCCCGAAGAGATCGCGGCGATCGGCGTGGTGCTGGAGAAGCCTTATGCGCCGGAAACCCTGATCGAGGCGCTGCGCGAACCCAAGGCGCGGGGCCTGTTCTCGCGCCTGCGCAACGTGCTGCGGTAAGCGGCAACCAGGCCCCCCTGCTATTTAACGCATGGATGCGAATACGATGCCCCATAGAAAAAAGGCCTTCGCTCTTTGTTGAGCGAAGGCCTTTCGGGATCGTATCACCAGCCGCTTGGACGGGAGGGGGGGTCTCGGCGGTGACATAGGGATAATGGCCGGGCCGGAATGGGGTTCCCGCCATTTTGAGAAAAAAAATCGAGACGCTGGAATTTTTATTCGGCCGTCCTGTCCGACCACCCTGATCGGCCGCATCTTGGCGTCCTTGCAAACCCGTCACCGCATCCCGAACGGCGCGAAGCCATCCGGACTGCCCCTCCCCTGTCGCTACGGCAAGCCCTGACGCCTCCTCACCTTGTACGCCGCCGCGCCGAGACCATTTGTCAAATTCGCGTGCCGAATTAAGAGGGTGCGGAACCGAAAATGGCAAAACACGTTTTTTGCCACGAAACTACGGAAGGGGTCTTATGTCACTCGGTGACCAGATAGCCAGAAACTTGCCTTACCTGCGCCGCTATGCGCGGGCGCTGACCGGATCACAGGCAACCGGCGATGCATTCGTCCGGGCGACGCTCGAAGCCGCCCTCGCGGACGAAAAGCTGAAGTCCTCGCTCGAAGGGGGCCGGGTGCCGCTGTACCGCGCGTTCAACAAGGTCTGGGCGAGCGCCTATCTGGACGTGCCGGAAAGCCGCACCGAAGGTTCGCACGAAACCGCGGCGCAGGATCGCCTCAAGTCGATTACCCCGCTCAACCGCCAGGCGCTGCTCCTGACCACGCTCGAGGATTTCTCGGTCGATCAGGCGGGCGAGATCATGGACCTCGATCCGTCCGAGATCGAAAGCCTCGTTCAGGAAGCGGTGCAGGAAATCGATCGCGAATCCTCCACCAGTGTCCTCATCATCGAGGACGAGCCGCTGATCTCGATGCAGCTGGAAGACCTGGTGACGCAGTTGGGGCACGAAGTGTGCGGCACCGCCGCCACGCGGACCCAGGCGCAGGAAGTCGTCGCAGAGAAGACGCCGGGCCTCGTCCTGGCAGATATCCAGCTGGCCGACGGGTCCTCGGGCCTGGATGCGGTCGACGACATCCTCGCGATCGACAGCGTGCCGGTGATCTTCATCACCGCCTATCCCGAACGCCTGCTGACCGGCGACCGTCCGGAGCCGACCTATCTGGTCACCAAGCCGTTTCAGGAACAGACGGTTCGCGCCGCCATCAGCCAGGCACTGTTCTTCGGATCGAGCCGTCCGCTGAGCTGAGCCGTCCCGCCAAGCAAAAGCAAAAGGCCGCCCAGTGCAGATCGGGCGGCCTTTTCGTTTGGCGGTGCCTAGGCGGGCAATCTCATGTGCTCGCAATCGGTCGCGCTAGGCGACCCTGCGCAATGCCACATCCTATTGCTTTTTGCTGCGCAGGGCGAACTCGCCATATTCGCGCACGGGGACCAGCAGGGCGCAATGCACCCCGCTCGGATCGAAATCGAGTTCGACGGGGTGGCGCAACTCGTGGGCGACGATCTTTTCGATGAGGTCGGTACCGAAGCCCCGGCTGGTCGGCTTGACGACTTCGGGACCGCCGCTCTCGCGCCAGTCGATCATCGCCAGCGTCTCGCTACGCATGTCCCACTTCACCTCCACGCGTCCGTTCGGAACGCTCAGCGCGCCATACTTGGTCGCATTGGTGGCGAGTTCGTGGATGGCCAGGCCGAGCGACAGGGCATCGTTGGGCGCCAGTTCCACATGCGGGCCTTCCAGCACGATCTCCTGATCGTCCTCGCGCGCATAGGGCGACAGTTCGACCTCCACGATCGAGCGCAGCGGCGTCGTCCCCCAGTCCGACTGGGTCAGCAGATCGTGGGTCGCGGACAGGGCGCGTATCCGGTTGTCGATCCCCTCGGCGAACTCGTCGAGCGATTTCGCGCGCCGGCGGGTCATCGATACGATCGAGAGGACATTGGCCAGGGTATTCTTCACCCGGTGGTTGAGCTCGCGGGTCAGCGAATTGCGGATCGAGTTCTGCTCGGCGAACCATTGCAGCGAGCGGTGATCCTCTTCCGCCTGCCTCGTCAGTAGCCGCGCGACCAGCGTCAGCAGGCTGGCGACGGCCAGCCCGAACAGCAGCGTAATCAGCGACAGGGGAGACAGGGCCGCATTGCGGCTGCTCTGCACCACGAGAAGCACCGAATGGTTGGCGAGATCGAGTTCGCGCGACACGGTCGCGCCGGTATCGCGCCATCTGCCTTGCTGTGCCATCAACTGGCTGCCCTCGCCCATCCGGTCGAACAGACGGATCGACAGGCTTTCCCCGTCTTCCGCCTCGGTCGCCATCGAGATGAACTGCGCGGCATCGAACGGACTGTAGATGAACCCCTTCAACTGCCGCTGACCGCCCT
Source organism: uncultured Erythrobacter sp. (assembly GCA_947501005.1). Classification (GTDB taxonomy): domain Bacteria; phylum Pseudomonadota; class Alphaproteobacteria; order Sphingomonadales; family Sphingomonadaceae; genus Qipengyuania. The sequence goes on from CANMTU010000001.1 coordinate 2,134,728, forward strand.
GCCCGGCGAAGACCGGCATGTAGATGCTGAAGCCCGACGCCCCGCCCGCATTTTCCTGCTTGCGGTCGACGATCCCGCTCGCCGTGGGGCGGTTGTCGCGCTCGGCCCGCTCTATCGCCTGGCGTCGCGACGGGTCGCTTGCAAGGTCGAAGCCCAGCATCCGCCGGTTCCGGGTCGTGTTTGGATACAGATACAGGACCGGCAACAGGTTCTGGCGCGGGACGGCCGCAAGGGAAGGCGCAATGCGCTGCACTCCCACCCGCCCGGCATTGAGCTGCCGTTCGAGTTGCGGGACTTCGCCCGCGGTGATCGCGGGCGCCCAGCCAATGCCTTCCGCTCCGCGGTAATCGGCATCGAGGCGCAGTTCGGATACGAAGCGGCGGAACAGTTCGGGCGTCACCTCCTGCTGGGCGCCGAACAGGGCGGCCCCGGCGCGCAGATAGGCGGAGTTCGAGAACACCCGGCGCTCGATAGCGTCCGAGATCGACTGGGCCTTGCGGTTCAATTCGGCCGCTTCCTGCATCCGTTCGCTGCGTTCGATGGCGAACACGCTCAGGATCGTTATCGCGGTTATCAGCAAGAAGATCAGCAGCGGCACGGCGCGTGGATATTCCACAAGCCAGCGCTTGCCGCGTGCCCGCCTTTGTGTATCTGAATGAACCAGCTTGCCTCTCGCTTGGAGTTGTGCGCGTGTTTCGTTAGTAACAATGACCTGCCGGTTAGTTCCATGGGTCCGGGGTGTGCGAAACAGGCGCTGGAACCTTATGGGACGGTTTGCGTTGGAAGCTAACTTGTGGGATCGAAATTTTTGGACCGGATATGCCGATGATGCGCTTCGGGACCAGATTGAAGGACGCTTTTGCGAATATGACCGATCGAAAAAGTTCTGACAGCGCGCGCAAGCCCGCTGGAAGAAATGACGCGGGAAATGCGGCTAAGAAAAACCCGGAATGGGCCAATGGACTGCGGCAATTATACGATTCGGTGGTCGAGGAACCGCTGCCGGATCAATTCAGGGATCTCCTTTCCCAACTGGATAGTCGGACCTGATGGAGGCTGAGACGAGGACGGCTTCCGAGAAAGCCGATTTCAAGAAGGAACTGACCGACGTCGTCCCGCATCTGCGTGCCTTCGCGCGCGGCTTGTGCGGCCGTGCCGACATGGCGGACGATCTCGTGCAGGAAACGTTGCTCAAGGCGTGGGCCGCGCAGGAACGCTTCCAGCCCGGCACCAGCATGCGGGCGTGGACCTTCGTGATCCTGCGCAACGCCTATCTCACCGATATGCGGCGCAACCGCTTCCGCGGCGACTATGACGAGACCGTGGCCGAACGCGTCCTGACCGCGCCGGCGGGCCAGGAGGAACCGATCCACCTGTCAGACATGCACCGTGCGTTGCTCACCCTTCCGCCCGAACGGCGCGAGGCGTTGTTGCTGGTGGGTGCGGGCGGCTTTTCCTACGAAGAGGCGGCGAATATCTGCGGCTGCGCGGTCGGCACGATCAAGAGCCGGGTGGGCCGCGCGCGGGCCGCGCTCAACGCCATGCTCACGGACGGCAGCATCCCGCAACGCTCGGTTGACGATGCGGCGGCACATCGCGCCATCCTCGAGGAGCTGGACGATGTCGCGGCCGGCAATGGCGCCGCCTCGCGCAGCTAGGCGGCACCCGGCGGTGCCCGCCCTCCCCTCGTTGACCCGACAGCCGGCCCCCGGCCGTCCATGAACGAGCCGCGCCCGCCCGAGGGCGAGGACGCGCCGGACCGGGCGGAGGCGGACATGCCCCTGCGCCTTGCGCAGCAGGAGCATCGGCTGATGTCCGTGCTCGTCGTGCTGATCGGCATGGGCCTGTTCCTGGCGACGCCGTTCGTGCTGTCGATCGGCTCGGTCGTCTTCCTGCCCGTCGTCACCGCGGTCATTCTGACCGTCATCCTGTCCCCCCTGGCGGACAAGCTGCATGGCTGGGGCGTTCCCAATGCGCTCGCATCGCTGATCGCGCTGCTGACCTTCTTCGCCATTCTCGTCGCAGCGCTCGGCCTCATCCTCCAGCCGGCGATCGCCCTGTTCGACGGTCTGCCCCAATTGCTGGATCAGGTGGGATCGCGGTTCAGCCAGTTGCGCGACCAGTTCGCCTGGATCGGTCAGATCAATCAGCAATTGGGCGAGATCACCAACAGCTCGGACACGCGCGAGGTCGTCCTCGCCACGCCGAGCTTTCTGGAGGAACTGGCCTTCGCGACGCCCAGCGTGGTGATCGAATCCATCCTCACCCTGCTGATGGCGTTCTTCATGATCGAGGCTCGCGTCCGCCTCCGCCAGAAACTGCTGCTCGGGCGGACCAATTTCGGCACCAGCATCAAGGCCGCCCGCGTCCTGCGCGAAGTGCAGGACCGGGTCGCGGCGTATATTCTCACGGTCGGCTGGATCAACGTGCTGGTGGGGATCATCGTGACGATCGGTGCCTGGGCGATGCGGATCGAGGCGCCGATCATGTGGGGCGGCCTCGCGACGATCCTCAACTTCCTGCCCTATATCGGACCCACGGTGATGATCGGCCTGTTGGCCCTGTTCGGCATCGGAACCAGCGAGACGGTGCTGCTCGGCCTATTGCCGGCGCTCGCCTATCTCGGGTTGCATGCGGTCGAGGCGAATGTGTTCACCCCGTCGATCCTCGGCAAGCGGTTCACCATGAACCCGGTGATGATCCTGATCGCGCTGTCCTATTTCACCTGGATCTGGGGCGTTTTGGGGGCGCTGCTGTCGGTCCCGATCCTGCTGATCCTCACCGCCCTGTTCGATCACATCGGGCGGCCCAACCTCGTCGGTTTCATCTTCGGCGAACCGCTGTTTCCCGCCGAATATCTCGAGGAACTGGGCGAGGAAAACGCCGAGCCGGAATGATTACGCCCGCCGCCGGTTAGGGCGACGGGCGTGTCGTATCATCCGATCATATCGGCGCTTAGCCGGGATATTTCCAGGTCGTGCCACGCGCAAGGTTCTCGCTCGCGAAGCTCCAGTTGAGCTTGTCCATCACGGCCTCGAGATATTTCGGGCGGGCATTCTGATGGTCGAGATAATAGGCGTGTTCCCACAGGTCGATCGTCAGCAGGGGGTTCACGCCCTCCTGATCGGCCAGCGTATCGCCGTCATGGGTTTCCATGATGGTCAGCTCGCCGTTCTTTTCCGCCAGCCAGACCCAGCCGCTGGCGAAGTGGCCCGCGCCGCGCTCTTTCAGCTTGTCCTTCAACTCGTCCGCCGAGCCGAACGCGCTCTTGATCATCGAGGCGAGTTCGTCGGACGGCGAGGTCTCGGTTTCGGCCAGCGAATGCCAGTAGAAGCCGTGGTTCCAGCTCTGCGCCGAATTGTTGAACAGGCCCTGGTCGCTGCCGCGCGCCGAGGCGACGACTTCGATCAAGGACTGGTCCGCCTTGTCGCTGCCTTCGAGGGCCGCATTGGTCTTGTCGATATAGGCCTTGTGGTGCTTGCCGTGGTGATAGCTCAAGGTTTCTGCCGAGACGGCCGGTTCGAGAGCGGTGTCTTCGTATGGAAGATCGATGAGTGCGAATGCCATGATATGGTCCCCTGACGGTTGTGAATTGATAATGACGTGGTTCGATAAACCAACGGGCGGGATGCGCAACGGTTGCATCCGGGCCGACAAGGCGCACGAAAAGAGCGACCGCACCCCTTTTCATCCCTCTCGTGGCGCGGCAGAGACCACTGAGTGAAGATCGCATGGAGCAGGCATGGCACGCAAGTTTTTCGGGACGGACGGTATTCGCGGGCGCACCAATGAAGGCGTGATGACCGCGGCGATGGCGATGAAGGTCGGGCAGGCGGCAGGCACGCATTTCCTGCGCGGCGGGCACCGCCACCGGGTCGTGATCGGCAAGGATACCCGCCTGTCGGGCTACATGATGGAAAGCGCACTGGTCGCCGGCTTCACCAGTGTCGGCATGGACGTCGTGATGACCGGTCCACTGCCGACCCCTGCGATCGCCATGCTGACGCGCGAGATGCGCGCCGATCTCGGAGTGATGATCTCCGCCAGCCACAATCTGTTCGAGGATAACGGTATCAAGCTGTTCGGCCCGGACGGCTTTAAACTGTCCGACGAGGCGGAGACCGCCATAGAATTGCTGCTGGAGCAGGAGCCGTTGCTGGTCGAGGCATCGCGAATCGGCCGTGCCCGCCGGATCGACGATGCGCGCGGGCGCTATATCCACGCGGTCAAGCAATCGGTTTCGAGCGACGTCCGGTTCGACGGCCTGAAGGTCGTGGTCGATTGCGCGCATGGCGCCGCCTATCAGGTCGCCCCTGCCGCGATCTGGGAACTGGGTGCGGATGTGGTCGCCATGGGGGTCGAACCCGATGGCACGAACATCAACCACGAGGTCGGCTCGACCGCGCTCGATGCGATCTGCACTCGCGTGGTCGAGGAAGGGGCGGATATCGGCATCGCACTGGATGGCGATGCCGACCGGCTGATCGTGATCGACGAGAAGGGCAAACCGGTCGATGGCGACCAGATCATGGCCCTCATCGCCACAAGGCTGAAAGCGCGCGAGGCGCTGACCGGCGGCGGCGTGGTCGCGACGGTAATGAGCAATCTCGGCCTCGAACGCTACCTCCAGGGCGAAGGCCTGACGCTGGAGCGGACCAAGGTCGGCGATCGCTACGTGCTGGAACGCATGAAGGAAGGCGGCTTCAATGTCGGCGGCGAGCAGTCGGGCCACATGATCCTGCTCGACCATGCGACCACGGGCGACGGCACCATTGCCGCGATGCGGGTGCTCGCCAGCCTCGTGCGGTCGGGCCGCCCGGCGAGCGAACTGCTCGACGTGTTCGATCCGGTCCCGCAATTGCTCAAGAACGTGCGCTTTTCGGGCGGCAAGCCGCTGGAGGACAAAAACGTCAAGGCCTGCATCGCCGATGCGGAAAGCGAGCTGGCCGGGTCCGGGCGGCTGGTCATCCGTCCGTCCGGCACCGAGCCGGTAATCCGCGTAATGGCCGAAGGCGACGATGCGGCGCAGGTGGAACGGGTGGTCGACCGCATCTGCGACGCGGTGCGGGCGGCGGCATGAGCGACGATCCGGCAACGCGCAGAGCGCCGCCGCGCATCCTCTCGATCGCGGGGTCGGACAGTTCGGGCGGGGCCGGCATCCAGGCGGACCTCAAGACCATCACCATGCTGGGCGGCTACGGGATGACCGCGATCACTGCCCTCACCGTGCAGAACACCACCGGGGTCAGCGCGGTCGAGGCGATGACGCCCGATTTCATCGCCGCCCAGATCGCGGCCTGCGTCTCCGACATTGGGGTGGATGCGATCAAGATCGGCATGATCGGCAGCGCCGCCAATGCCGAGGCGGTCGAAAACGCCCTCACGGGGATCGACGCCCCGGTCGTGTTCGATCCCGTCATGGTCGCGACCAGCGGATCGGTGCTTGCCGACGAAGCGACCGTGCGCGTTTTCGGCGATCTGATGTCGGCCTGCCGCGTCGTGACGCCGAACCTGCCCGAACTCGCCGCCCTCACCGGGATCGCGTGCGACACCGAAGAGGCGATTTCGCGCGCGGCCGAAGCCCTGGTGGCGCGGCATGGCTGCGCCGTCCTCGCCAAGGGCGGCCATGCCGAGGGGGATATCGTGACCGATCGGCTGTTCGATCCCGAGGGACGGCTCGCCAGCTTTTCCGACCCCCGGATCGAGACGCGGCATACCCATGGCACCGGCTGCACCGTGTCGGCCGCGCTTGCCACGATGCTCGGCTACAAATTGCCGCTCGAACATTCGGTGCGGCTGGCCCGCCGCTTTACCCGCCAGGCGATCGAGCGGGCGCCGGGGTATGGCGCCGGGGCCGGTCCGCTGGGCCATCAGGCGGTGCGGTCGCCCGGCTGACGGCTTGGGAAGCTACGGCTTCAGGTCGTAGAAGCGGGAGATATGGTCCCACGCCTCGTCCGCCGTCTCGCACCAGCGGAACAGGTCGAGGTCCTTGCGCGAGATCGTGCCTTCCTCGGCCAGGGCGTCGAAATCCACCACGCGGGTCCAGAAATCCTTGCCGAACAGGAGGATCGGCATCGGCTTCATCTTGCCGGTCTGGATCAGGGTGAGCAGTTCGAAGAATTCGTCGAACGTGCCGAACCCGCCGGGGAACACCGCCACCGCCTTGGCGCGCAGCAGGAAGTGCATCTTGCGCAGGGCGAAATAGTGGAAGTTGAGCGAGAGATAAGGCGTCACATACTGGTTGGGCGCCTGTTCGTGCGGCAGGATGATGTTGAGGCCGACGCTCTCGGCGCCCGCATCGCTCGCCCCCTTGTTGGCCGCTTCCATGATCGAAGGGCCGCCGCCCGAACACACGACGAATTGCCGCTTGCCGTTCTCGACGATCGAACGCTCGCTCGCCAGCCGCGCCAGATTATAGGCTTCGGCGTAGTATTTCGCCTTCTCGGCAAGCTTCTCGACGACGATGCGCTCGTCCTCGGGCAGGTCCTTCGCGCCGTCCAGCGCGGTTGCGACCGCCTCGGGCGGGGGAATGCGAGCGGACCCGTAGATCACCAGCGTCGAGCCGACGCCCGCCTCGTCGAGCAGCATTTCGGGCTTCAGCAATTCCAGCTGGAAGCGCACCGGGCGCAATTCCTCACGCAACAGGAAATCGGTGTCCTGAAACGCCAGGCGATAGGCCGGGTGCAGTGTTTGCGGCGTCTGCTTGGGCTGGCTTTTCTCGAACTCGGCTTCTTCTTCGGCCGGATAGAACTTGCGGTCCGCCAGATCGCGGTCACCGTGGGGATGGTCGGGAATGTCGTTCATCCCGGCGCGATAGGGGCGCACTCGGCGCACGACAAGCAGGAAGAAACGGTAGTGGCGGGCGGAACTCTGGCCGACATTCTTAAAGAGCGTCAGGCTGCCCTTTAGGCTGCCCTTTAGGCTGCCCGCCCCGGGCGACGGTCGAGCGAGGGGATCGCCCGAATGAAGTTCAGCAATTCCGTCCGCCGCCTGGCTTCGTTGGCGAACTCTTCGTCCACCCCCAACTGCCATTGATGGGCCCGGCAGGTCGGTTCGCGATGCAGGCGGTCGAGCCGGTCCGCCATGGCGCCGACATCGTCTTTCCCCCGCCCCAGCCCTGCATCGACCAGCGATTCGGCCTCGCGCCGCAAGGCGGCCGCGATTTCGCCGATCGCGAGTTCCGGGTGATACTGAACGCCCCAGAAGATCCCCCGATCGTGCCGTATCTCGGCCGCCTGTATCGGTGTAATCCTGTTGCCGGCAAGCAGGGTCGCGTTTTCCGGCAGGTGTTCTGCCTCGTCGCCGTGAAGCGCCGGGGCGTCCCACACCGCGGGCCTGCCTTCCAGCAGCGGGTGCCTTTCCCCCGCCGCGGTCCGCACGATGCGGCGCGAAATGCCTGCTTCCAGCCGCTCCGGCATCTTGCGCACCGTCCCGCCCGCGGCGGCGACTGCGACCTGCAACCCCGCGCACGATCCGAAGGATGGCACGCCCGAGGCGAACACCGCCCGCATGAAGCGAAGCTGCCGCTGGACCGGCGGCGTGTCGTTATAGACGTGCATCGGCGATCCAGTGATGAAGACCGCGTCGTAGCGGACGATATCGTCGGCGGACAGTTCGGCGGCATCCTCGTCCGACGGCCGGGCGATATCGATCTGGGCACCCGGCATGAGTTGCGTCAGCGTTGCCGCATAGGTTTCGCCCGAACTCTTCCCCACATCGCCGCGCCGCTCGGCACGATCTACCGGGGTGCCGCTCTCGGCTATCAATATCGATTTGTTCACATCGCCACTACGCGTGGGGCCGGTGAAATGTCCGATATTTTGGGGGCTGATTTCGAAGCCTGCGTGGATGACGACGTTACGATTTCTGCAAAAAGCAGCCCGGTCGGACGCCTGTAATCGCACGCTCTACTCAAGTCGCTTATTCGGCGTTCCCGATCGAACATATGGTGGGCCACCTTCACGGCGGTCCGCAAGGCCGAGATGGTCGTCGTCGATGCACGGTCGACGCCCTTGATTAGCTCGACATTGTTTTTCTCCAGGAGGTCGAGCGCAAGGTGGCCTTGAATGGTGACCGCCATCTGCCCCAACAGGTCCGGGAAGCGAACCATGCCGAACTCGTCCGATGGTCCGGCATGTCACGATTGCAACTGACGCGGCTCCTCGCGCAGGCTTTCGGCGAGCCGCCCGCCTCCTACCATCGTTCCGTCCGGCTCGATGCCGCGCGGGTTCGCATCCGCCAGGGCAGTGAGACATGCGCCGAAATCGCGCATTCCCTTGGCTTTGCCGACAGCGCGCATTTCAGTAGGGCCCTTATAGCGCGCTTCGGGAAAACGCCTTCCGCCGTTCGCCGGCATGTTGCCCCGCGCATGCGGTCTCACCAAAGCCTTCGGCACCCGTACGAGTAACCGAGCATCGTCCGTAAGTGACGCTCCGTGATCCACTGCGGTGCGGATGCTCAGATGCGGAGCGACAGCCCGGCCAGGCCCAGGGCGTCAGCCGAAAGTTTCACCACGGCTTTCGAATGACGCTTCCGTCGTCAGCGAATATCGGCGAAGGGCAAGGCAAGGTGGCTACCCGGCAGGCTCCCTGAGCGCAGGAACGATACATGAACGCGAGCGCCGATTCGACCACCAACCCGGAAACGCAAGCCGATTCCCGTTTGCAATGGCAGATTGCGATGGGCTTCGCCGGCGGTCTTGCAGCCGGTCTCCTCGCCTACACCTTTGCGGGCGGCAGTGACTGGGTCGAGGCCGTCGTCACCTATGTCACCGGACCTGTCGGGCAGGTATTCCTGCGCCTGCTGTTCATGCTCGTTATTCCGCTGCTGTTCTCGGCCCTCGTGGTGGGGATTGCGGAAATGGGCGAGGCAAGGTCCCTCGGCCGGATCGGGTTGCGCACCCTGGCCTACACGGTTGTCGTCTCGTCGATCGCCGTCGCGATTTCTCTTGCCCTGGTGAATCTGCTGCGCCCCGGCGACGGGGTCGAGCGCGCGACGGCCGACGCGATGCTCGCGGAAGGGCGCGATGGTGCTGCCGGTATCGTGGCCGCATCCGCCGAGAGCGAAAGCGGCATGGCGCAATTGCTGGCGATCGTCCCGACCAACGTGGTTTCTGCAATGTCCGAGAACGACATCCTCGCAGTGATGTTCTTCGCGTTGTTTTTCGGAATCGGTCTTCTGCTGGTCCAGAATTCGAGCACCCACGTGCTCAAGCAGGGTTTCGAGGGGGTGTTCGCGGTCTCCATGCGGCTCATCGGTCTCGTGATCCGCCTCGCGCCGATTGCCGTGTTCTGCTTCATGTTCAATCTCGCCGCGCAATTCGGCTGGGATCTTCTCGTCAAGCTTGCCGCTTACGTTGGCGTCGTAATGCTCGCCCTGGCGATCCAGATGTTCGGGGTCTTTCCGCTGCTGCTCAAATTCCTCGCCGGAAAGAGCCCGCGCGATTTCTTCGTGCAGACCCGCGAGGCGAGTATCCTCGCCTTCTCGACCGCCAGTTCCAATGCGACCTTGCCCACCGCCCTGCGCGTAGCCGATACGGAGCTGAAGCTACCGCCGCAGATCGCGCGGTTCGTGCTGACCATCGGCGCCACCGCCAATCAAAACGGGACCGCGATGTTCGAGGGCGTGACCGTGCTGTTCCTTGCCCAGTTCTTCGGAGTGGACCTCGGACTGGCAGACCAGCTGTTCGTCATGCTGATCTGCATTCTTGCCGGCATCGGTACGGCAGGTGTTCCAGGCGGTTCCCTCCCGGTGATCGCGCTGATCCTCGGGAGCGTCGGCGTCGATCCGGCCGCGATCGGGCTGATCCTTGGGGTCGATCGGTTCCTCGACATGTGCCGCACCGCGCTGAACGTGGTCGGCGACCTCGTTGCTGCGCAGGTGATCAGCACGGTCGGTTCCAAAACTTCGAACTAGATGCCAGTCAGTTATCGTGGCTGCACACGATCAGCGGCAGGATAGGATCCCTTGTTAAGGAATGGCCGACCGGCCGCGCGAGCGCAGGTATTGAACCGAGAAGCGCTACGATATGTGATACGCAGACAAAACAGAAACCAAGTGCCACGACAGGCCGCCACGCGGTCTTGGCTCGCAGGGAAACCCAGGCCTTTCCACGCGCTCGACCGTTCCGGAAAAAATGGCAGGGGTGACAGGATTCGAACCCGTGGCCCTCGGTTTTGGAGACCGATGCTCTACCAGCTGAGCTACACCCCTGCAGCGCGCGCCGCATTAGTCCGGTGCGGCGGGCTTTGCAAGCGGGATGCGTCCCAGGTCGGGTTGCGCTATGGCATAACGATGCACGCGCCGCCCCACCCTCCTCCGATACCGGCCGATCTGCTGCTGCGCGCCTATCGCAGCGGGATTTTCCCGATGGCCGATTTCCGTGACGACCGCGAGGTCTACTGGGTCGAACCGAAGGAACGGGCGATCCTTCCGCTCGACGGGTTCCGCCTGTCGCGCTCGCTGCGCAAGGTGCTCCGGCAGGATCGCTTCTCGGTGATCTGCGATGCGGATTTTCCGGCGATCATCGCCGAATGCGCCGCCCCGCGCGAGGATCATGCCGAAAGCTGGATCAGCCGCCAGATCGAGGCGAGCTATATCGCCTTGCACGAACAGGGCCACGCCCATTCGATCGAGGTGCGGCGGGACGGTGCGCTGGTCGGCGGGCTGTATGGCGTCGCGTTCGACCGGGTGTTCTGCGGCGAGAGCATGTTCAGCCGGGCGGACAATGCCAGCAAGGTGGCGCTGGCGTGGCTGGTGGCGGCAATGCGGGAAGCGGGCTACGCCCTGCTCGACTGCCAGTTCATGACCGACCATCTCGCCTCGCTGGGGGCGGTGGCCCTGCCGCAAGCCGCCTATGTCGCGAGGCTGATGGATTTGCGCGCACCGCCGCGGATCAGCATTCCGCAGGCGGTCGCGGCGTTCAACGCTCACTCCTCGCCGGGAAATTCCATCGCGCAGTCCTTGACCCAGACATCGTAGATCGGGTGTTCGACCACGTTGAGGCTGGGCGAATTCTTGAACAACCAGCCTGAAAATATCTTGCGGAAGCTGTTCTCGGTCCCGCGCTGCTTGGCCAGCACCTGCACGAAGGCGCCGGTTTCCTTGGGCATTTCCCACGGCGCAGTGCGTTCGCATGATTGCAGGCGCACGATCACGTCGCCCACCCGGCGCGACTGGCCAGGGCTGAGCTTGATGTCCTCGCTCAGATTGTTGCGCTTGTTGAGGATGCCGAGCGTCGCCACCCGTTCTTCCAATGGGGTGCCGATGCCGGCTTCTTCTGCCGGGATCTCCGGCATTTCGACCGCGCGCAGGTCTTCGGGGATGGCGGTCGCCGCCTCGGTCGGCTGGGGGGGCGGCGCCTCCGCGTCGCACCCGGCCAGGGCCGCGAGCGGCAGGATGAGCGCGGCGGCGCGGCGCATGATCAGGCGTCCGGCGTCCAGGCTTCGTAGTCGCCGACCGCGCGCGCCCGGTTGCCGCCGCGTTGCAGGGCGCCCTGCGGCAGATAGGCGATATCGGTGCCGGTCGCGTTGGGCGAGTAATCCGCCTCCCAGATGCGCGGCGGGGGGAGGAAGCTCTCGGGCACATCCTCGCCCGCGCCGTGCAGCCAGCCGTGCCATTCCGCCGGCACCCGGCTGGCATCGTTGGCGCCCTCGTAGATCACCCAGCGGCGTTCGGCCCCGGTATAGGAACCGGCGGTCGGCAGATTGCCGCGCCGGTTCTTCGCGCGGTAATACTTGTTGCCCGCCGCATCGGTGCCGACATGCTCGCCCTTGCGCCAGCTCCACAGCATCGTGCCGATGGTGGCGCCGTCCCACCAGGTAAATATCTTGCCGAAAACGCTCATGCGCCGCCGGTTAGCCGATTACGCGCCGCGGGCCAAGCGGATGAATCGCGTGGCGGCGCGCACCTACCACTCGACCCTGTCGCCCGGTTCGAGCCCGAGTTCCGCCGCGCGCCCGCCGATCAGTTCGAGAACGGCACTGGTCACGCCGTCGGAGCTGACGTTATCCGTGGTATAGGGCGGCGTCTCGGCGGCAATGTTGAGGATGCGGCGGTCCGGCCCGATGAAGATGATGTCGAGCGGCAAGGGGGTGTTCTTCATCCAGAAGCTGCGCTCCGCCTGCGGCACGCTGGGAAAGATCATCGCCTCGTTCGGCCCGAGTTCGGTGCGGAACATCAGGCCGCGCTGCTGGGCGGCGGGTGTATCGGCAAGCTCGGCCTGGAAACGGTGCACCGTGTTCCCGCTGGTCACGGTTACGGGCACGACCTTCAACCCGCTGACCGGGTGGACGGACGCCTGGGCGGGCGCGGTCGAGGATTGCGCGGCATTCGCCGTCTGCTCCTGCGGCGAACAGGCGGCGAGCGCGAGCAGAAGCGCGCTCAGTCCAGTTCCGATGCTTCGGCGACCCATTCTTCCAACTCCTCTTCGGTAGCGGCATCGAGCACGTGCCGCGCCATCTCGAAATTATGACCGGCACGGATCATCGCGGCAAGCTGCTTTTCGTGCAGCTTGGCGGCCGCCTCCCGGTCGAGCGCGGCGCGCGGGCCGGCGAACGGCCCGAACCGGCGCCGCCGGGCGAGGTGCAGGACCGCGCCGCGCGCCTCGTATTCACCGGGCGCGAAACGTGCGCGCAGGCTTTCGTCCAGCCCGTCGGCGCGCAGCACCTGCTCGACCCGGCGCTGGCCATAGCCACGCGCCATCAGCCCGCCGGCCTTGGCGCGCCCGTACACCGCATCGTCGACATAACCCTTCTCGACGAATTGCGCGACCAGCGCCGGCACGTCGGGCTCGCCCTCGCCGTCCCAGCCGCGCTCGCCCAGTTTGCGTTTGAGATAGCGTTCGAGCTTGGCGGCGGTCGTCGCGAAACGGGCGACGTAGGACAGGGCGAGATCGTTCAGCCGCACCCGGTCGAGCGGTTTGGGCGCACGCTTTCTATTTGCATATGTTGTGCGCGGTTCACCCATCGGCCTTAATCCTGCCATAGTCCTTATGAAATGGGAAAGATTGATGACACTTCGCTTTGGGAGTGATGGCGAATACCGTACCGGAAAATGCCGCAAGGCCTTTGAATCCCACGTATTTTGCAGGTAATTTTATGACCGACGCCGCTTTGACGCCGACGCCGAACGATTGCAACCTGCCCCGGCGCAGGTCCGATTTCGCCACTTTGAACGAAGCGGTGGATTATGCAGCGCAAAGCGTGAAGGGTCTCAACTTCCACGATATGCGCGGCGATCTCGCCCGCCCCTACCCGTTCGGCGAACTGCGCGACGATGCGCTGAAATTCGCCCGGCAGCTTCACGCCTCGGGAATCGTGAAAGGCGATCGGGTCGCCCTGATCGCGGAAACCTGCCCTGAATTCGCCGCCCTGTTCTGCGGCTGCGTCTATGCGGGCGCCTGGCCGGTTCCCCTGCCCCTGCCGACGACATTCGGCGGCAAGGAAAGCTATATCGACCAGCTTTCGGTCCAGCTCGAAAGCAGCGATCCCAGGATCCTCATCTATCCCGGCGATATCGCGGAGATGGCGCAGGCCGCGGCCGACCGGCAGGGCTGCGAAGGTTCGAGCTGGGAGGATTTCGCGCAGCGCCCCGCCCCCGATTGCGACCTGCCGCAGGCGCAGCCCGACGATATCTGCTACCTCCAATATTCCAGCGGCTCGACCCGGTTTCCCACCGGCGTCGCGGTGACGCACAAGGCGCTGCTGCACAATCTTCATGGTCATGCCGCCGGGGTCGATCTGGGCAAGAACGACCGGGTGGTGAGCTGGCTGCCCTGGTATCACGACATGGGGCTGGTCGGGTGCTTCCTGTCGCCGATCGCCAACCAGGCGTCGGTCGATTATCTGAAGACCGAACATTTCGCGCGCCGCCCGCTCGCCTGGCTCGATCTCATCAGCCGCAACAAGGGCAATACGCTCAGCTATTCGCCAACCTTCGGCTACGATATCTGCGCGCGCCGCATCTCCAGCCAGAGCAGCGTGGCCGACCGGTTCGACCTGTCGCGCTGGCGCACGGCAGGCAACGGGGCCGACATGATCCGGCCCGACGTGATGCAGAGCTTCGTCAACGCCTTCGCTTCGGCAGGGTTCAAGGCCTCCGCCTTCACGCCGAGCTACGGGCTGGCCGAAGCGACGCTGGCGGTCACCGTGATGCCGCCGGGCGAAGGCATCCGCGTCGAACTGGTCGAGGAGGAGCGCCTGTCGGGCGCGCCGCGCAATCTCGCCCGCCCGGCCCGCTATCGTGCCATCGTCAATTGCGGCAAGGCGCTGCCCGGCATGGAGGTCGAGATCCGCGACGAGCAGGGCGATGCCAAGGCCGACCACCAGATCGGCACGGTATGGTGCCGGGGGGAAAGCGTCATGCATTCCTACTTCCGCAACACGGAAGCGACCGAGGCCTGCCTCGTCGACGGCTGGCTCGACACGGGCGACATGGGATACATGGCCAACGGCTATCTGTTCATCGTCGGCCGGGCGAAGGACATGATCATCATCAACGGCAAGAACCTCTGGCCGCAGGATATCGAGTGGGCGGTGGAGCAATTGCCCGGCTTCAACCACGGCGACATCGCCGCCTTCGCCATCGAGGCGGATGACGGGGAGGAAGCCCCCGCCGTGCTCGTCCATTGCCGCGTCTCCGACCCCGAGGAGCGCATCAAGCTGCGCGATCAGATCGCTGACAAGGTGCGCGGCGTCACCGGCATGAGCTGCGTCATCGAACTCGTGCCCCCGCGCAGCCTGCCGCGCACCAGCTCTGGCAAACTCAGCCGGGCCAAGGCCAAGCGGCTGTATCTTTCGGGCGAACTACAGCCGCTCGAACTGGCCGCCTGAGGGCACGACTGGCGACTTGAAAGCCCTGTCTTATCGCCCTAATACAGAGTGATGCGGTGCCGGCCTCCGCACACCGACGCGAGGGAACCCGATGAGCCAGAACCAGACGCAGACCGCCACGGCGACCGATTTCGACCTCACGCCACCCGATCCGGTGCCCACGGTTGCGCCGGAAAAGGCCGCCGGGCTCGTGCCGGTGAGCGATGAGGTGAAAAGCAAGCTGGATGCCAAGGTCGACGGTTTCGTCGACGATCTGGTGGCGCAGGATTCCAATTCGCCCGAATTCGGCAAGAAGGTCGACCAGCTCACCAATATGGGCCGCAAGGAGATCGCGGCGGCCGCCGGCATGTCGAACCGCTTCCTCGACCGCCCGGTGCGCGCGATGGACAAGGACGAGGGCGTCGGCTCCGATCTGGCCGAACTGCGCCGCGTGGTCGAGGATCTCGACCCGGGCAAGCGCGGCAAGCTGTCGGGGACGCGCAAGATCCTCGGCATCATTCCCTTCGGCAACAAGCTGAACAATTACTTCCGCAGCTATCAAAGCGCGCAGACGCACATCCAGTCGATCCTCGGCAACCTTGCCAGCGGCCGCGACGAATTGCTGATGGACAATGCCGCGATCGACGTCGAGCGGCAGAAGCTGTGGGAGGCGATGGGCAATCTGGAACAGATGATCCACATCTCCAAGACGCTGGACGCGCGGCTGGAGGAGAAGGCCGCCGAACTCGACATGACCGATCCGGCCAAGGCGAAGGCGCTGCGCGAGACCGCGCTGTTCTACATCCGCCAGCGCACGCAGGATCTGCTCACCCAGATGGCGGTCAGCGTGCAGGGCTATCTCGCGCTCGATCTGGTCAAGAAGAACAATGTCGAGCTGGTCAAGGGCGTCGACCGGGCCAGCACCACCACGGTCAGCGCGCTGCGCACGGCGGTGACTGTGGCCGAGGCGATGACCAATCAGCGCCTCGTACTTGGCCAGATCACCGCGCTCAACGACACCACCGCCGGCATCATCGACAGCACCGGCGCTTTGCTGCGCGACCAGACCGCGAAGATCCACGAGCAGGCCGCGTCCAGCACGATCCCCATGGAGACGTTGCAACGCGCCTTCCAGAACATCTACGACACGATGGACGAGGTGGATTCGTTCAAGCTGCGCGCGCTCGATTCCATGAAGCAGACGGTTGGCGTCCTGTCGAACGAGGTCGAGAAATCGAAGGGCTATATCGCACGCGCCGAAGGGCAGGCGCGGGCCGATCGCCAGGTTGCCGACAGCGGCCTGTTGAGCATCGAAGGCTGACGATGGCCGACCTCACCCGCGACAGCGACCGGATCATGCAGGACGCACGCCTCGTGCGAGACGACAACCGCGCGGGCGGCCGGCACCGACGCACCGGCAAGTCGATCGGGAAGCATTCGGCCGATGCGCGGCGCAAGCTGTGGATGAAGCGCGGGCGCAACATCGTGATCGCGCTGTTCGCGATCTGGGTCGCGACCGGTGTCCTCGGCATCATTCTCGACGGGATCGGCTTCGTCGGGGTCATGGCGCTGATCGTCGCCAGCATCGTCGCCGTGGCGCTACTGGCGAACTATCCCAGGATGGCGACGCCGAGGCGGGCGGACCTCAACAAGGGCGATGTCGGCCAGATGGTGACCCGCACCGAATTGTGGCTGGAAGCGCAACGCCCCGCTCTGCCCGCCCCCGCCGCCCGCATCGTGGACGATATGGGCGTCCAGCTCGACGCGCTCGGCCTGCAACTGGCGGGGCTCGACCAGAACCACCCCAAGGCGCGCGAGGTGCGCAGCCTGGTGGGCGAGCAACTGCCCGAGATGATCGATAGTTATCGCCGCATTCCCGCGCATCTGCGCGGCGAAAAACGCGGCGAAGGCTCGCCAGACGAGCAGCTCACCCGCAGCCTCGGCACGATCAGCGGCGAGATCGATTCGATCACCCGCCAGCTGGCCGAAGGCTCGCTCGACGATCTGGCGATCCGCCACCGTTTTCTCGATTACAAGTTCGGCTCCGCCCAGGACGGCGCACCGCAACTGAAGGGCCCCGACGATGCGCGTACCGATCCAGCATAGCCTGTCCAAGGAGGAGGTGCGCCACCGCCTCCGCACGCGCAGCCCCGAAATCAAGGACGCGGTGCCCGGCGGCGTGGCCGATGTGACGACCGCGTGGCCCAACGAGGATTGCATGACCCTCGTCGTGAAGGCGATGGGCCAGTCGGTGGCCGGCCGCGTCCTGATCGAGGAGCGGCAAGTGGTGTTCGAGGTCGACCTGCCGCTGGCGCTATCCTTCGTCGAGCCGATGATCCGCGGCGCGATCGAGAGCAAGGGGCAAAAGCTGCTCGCTCCGACCACCCGGGATTGACATTTCCGGCCTAATTCCGATCTGAAACGGCTCTAGACGGGCATGGAAAGGCGGGGCGGTGGTTGCGAACGCCGCATGCCGGTGTCGCAAACCGAAGTTGGGATCGCGCATTTGACGCAAGGCAGGGCGGACTTACGCGAAACGTTGCGACGGGAAACCCGCGCCCAGCACGATCGCCTCGATGCTATGATGGCGGACATGCCGATGGGCGACGACGAAGACTACCGGCGTTTCCTGGCAATCCAGTATCGTGCCCGGCAACCGGTCGAGGCATGGCTGGCGCAAAACGCCGAAAGCGCGCTGACGCCGCCGCCGCAATGCCCCGCCCTCGCGGCAGATCTCGCCGAACTCGGCGCGCCGGTGCCGGAAGGCGACGCATCATTCGCGGCGCCCGAGGGTTCTGACCTCGGGGTCGCATGGGTGCTGGCGGGCTCGTCGCTCGGAAATCGGACACTTCTGAAACAGCGGAGGAAGGCAGGGCTTGACGGACCGACGCGGTTTCTCTCCTGTTCCGCCATGCCCGACTTTTTCAGACACCTGCTTGCAACGATGAACCGCGCCCATGCACCGGCGCAGAGCGACGCGGCGGTCGCGGGGGCGCGTGCCGTGTTCTCCCTGTTCGAACGGGAAGCCGCGCACGCCCTGGCGGAGGACGCCCGATGAGCGTTGCCGACATGCGGGTCGACCTGACCAATTGCGACCGCGAACCGATCCACAAGCTGGGCAAGATCCAGCCATTCGGCGCGCTGATCGCGGTCAACAACGACTGGTTCATTTCCCAGCGCTCGACCAACCTTGAGGCGATCCTCGGGATCGAGAAGCGCGTCGAACTCGGCGCCCGCCTGGGGAGCGTATTGTCGAGCGAAGCGGTCAGCATGCTGCGGAACGGGGTCGCCGCCCTGTTCGGTCGGAACGAGACGGAGCGTATGTTCGGCATCGACCTGCTCGGCGATGGCAGGCTGTTCGACTGCGCGCTGCATTATTCAGGGCAGTATTCGGTCATCGAGATCGAGCGGCACGAGGATGGCGACGTCACCCGGCAGATGTCCATCCTCAAACCGATCGTCAATCGCCTGGGCAGTCATAAGGACGTCGTCTCTCTGACCGAGGATGCCGCCCGGCAGCTGCGGATGACGCTCGGCATCGACCGGGTGATGGTGTACAAGTTTCACGGCGACCTTTCCGGCGAGGTTCTTGCCGAGGCGCGCAACGACGATCTCGAGGCCTTCCACGGCCTGCGCTATCCCAAGACGGATATCCCCGCGCAGGCCCGCGAACTCTATGTCCGCAACCGGTTCCGCATCGTCAGCGACGTGAACGCCGAACCCATCGCGATCGAGCCGGGCGTCACGATCGAGGGCGAGGAAATGGACCTGTCGCTCAGCGTGCTGCGCGCGGTCTCGCCAATTCACATCGAATATCTGCGCAACATGGGGGTCGCGGCGTCGCTGTCGATCTCGATCGTGATCAACGGCAAGCTGTGGGGCCTGTTCGCCTGCCACCACTATTCGCCCAAGACCCTCCCGTTCTCGCAGCGCACCGCGGCGGAGCTGTTTTCCGAACTGTTCTCGCTCGTGCTGGGCCGGGTGCTGGCGGACGAGCAGCAGGCCCTGCGCGATACCGGGCGCGAAGTGCATGACCGGCTGATGCGCGACATCGCGGCCGGCACGCCCCTAATCGACAGTCTGCCGACGCTCGATCCGGTGATCCAGAGCGTCATCCCGCATGACGGGGCAAGCATCTTCATCGAAGACGTCTACCAGACGCGCGGACGCACTCCGAACGAGGAAGAGTTTCGGGCGCTGCTCCCTTCGCTGAACAGCGCGGCGACCAGCCGGGTTCTCGCGGTCGATGCGCTGGCGGAACGCATGCCGCGCGCCCATGCCTTCGAAGACCGGGCGGTGGGCGCGCTGGTCGTGCCGGTTTCGCGCATGCCGCGCGATTATCTGATCCTGTGGCGCAAACCGCTTACCCAGGTGGTGACCTGGGGCGGCAATCCCGAAAAGCCGGTAGAGATCGGTCCGAACGGCGTGCGGCTGACCCCGCGCAAGAGCTTCGAAGCCTGGCAGCAATCGGTCGAAGGGCGCAGCGCTCCGTGGACCGAGGGCGAGGTCAATATCGCCGAACAATTGCGCGTCACCCTGCTCGAGATCATCCTGCGCCTGACCGACGAGGCCGTGCAGGAACGCGCCAAGGCGCAGCAGCAGCAGGAATTGCTCATCGCGGAACTGAACCACCGGGTCCGCAATATCCTCAACCTCATTCGCGGTCTGATCAACCAGTCACGCGGCGAGGCGGACAGTATCGAGAATTTCGCGGAGATCGTCGGCGGACGCATTTCCTCGCTCGCATCCGCGCACGACAACATCACCAAGGGCAATTGGTCCTCCGCCTCGCTCCACGACCTGATCGATACCGAGGCCGATGCCTATTCGTCCGGCAATCGCGACCGGGTGAGCATCGAAGGGCCCGAGGCGATGGTCAGCCCCGAGGCCTATACCGTTCTCGCGCTGGTCATTCACGAGATGATCACCAATTCCGCCAAATATGGATCGCTCGCCGATTCGAGCGGCAATCTCGTCATCACGGTCGCCCGCGACAAGGATGATGCGTTGCTGATCGAATGGGTCGAACGCGGCGGGCCGCCGGTCAAACCGCCCAAGCGGCGCGGCTTCGGCAGCACCATCATCGAGCGTTCGATCCCCTTCGAACTCTCGGGCGACGCGAATATCGAATACAAGCTGAGCGGGGTCGAGGCGCAATTCTGCGTGCCGGCCCGCTACGTCACCTGGGCAAAAACCAAGACCCGGTCAGGCGACCGGCGCAAACCTTCGGAGAAGACACTGTCGGCTAATCAGAACGTTCCGGAATCGGTGCTGCTGGTGGAAGACAGCATGATCATCGCGCTCGACACGGAAGACAGTTTGCGCGAACTCGGCGTCAAGGCTGTGCAGGTCCAGAGTTCGGTCGCGGCCGCGCTGGCGGCGCTCGAAAAGTCGACGCCGGCCTTCGCCATCCTCGATTACAATCTCGGCAAGGAAAACAGCGAGCGCGTGGCCGAAGTGTTGCAGGAACGGAACGTGCCGTTCTGGCTCGCCACCGGGTATGGCGAAATGGCCGATCGGCTCGAACGGCTGGGCGCGCGGGGCCTTTTGACCAAGCCTTACGGCAAGGAAGAACTGGCCAAGGTGATCGACGAGTTGAACTGACGTCCTAGCCGATCGGGCTGGCGACGACGCACCGCGCACCGTCCGGCACGGCCAGGTCCGACAGGGCGCGACATTCGGCGGCGGCGCCGGGTTCGATTCGCTTTCCGCACACCGTCATCGCGCCTTCTAGCGGCAGGACCAGCAGATCGCCGGTGAAATCCGCCGCAAGCGGTTCGAGATTGTCGCCCGCGACATGGGCAAGGCGGAATTTCGGCCCATCCACCAGGATCTGCGTCCGTTCGAGCTCCAGCTTGCGCCAGCATTCCTGCGGATGGCGGCCCAGCCTCGCGACCGCGATACCGCTGTCGAGATGAAGCTCGCGCGGCCGGCCGTAGTCGAACAGGCGATAGGTGATGTCGGTGTTCTGCTGCACTTCGAGAAGCGTCAGCCCCGCCCCGATCGCATGAACGGTGCCAGAGGGCAGATACACGAAATCGCCCGCCGTAACCGGATACCACGATAGCAGGCCTTCGATCGATCCGTCCTCCGCCGCGCTGCGCAGGCGCTCGCCCGAAACCGGCTCCTCGAACCCGATCGCGAGCCGCGCATCGGGTTCCGCGTCGAGGACCAGCCAGCATTCGTCCTTGCCCCGCCCGGTGGGGCTGGTCTCATCCGAGGGGTGGACCTGAACCGAAAGCTTTTCTGAGGTGAACAGGTATTTCGCCAGCAGCCTTTCCGTGCCTGCCCCCGGTTCGAACCAGATCTCGCCGATCTGCCGCCCGTCGCCCGTATTGCCGAACGGA
Source organism: uncultured Erythrobacter sp. (assembly GCA_947501005.1). Taxonomy (GTDB): domain Bacteria; phylum Pseudomonadota; class Alphaproteobacteria; order Sphingomonadales; family Sphingomonadaceae; genus Qipengyuania. The sequence goes on from CANMTU010000001.1 coordinate 2,155,885, forward strand.
GCGGGAAGCCGTGCGACCCCCCAGGGCTTTTCGACACGCTTGGTCGGCAGGATGGTGCTCATTGTCCGCTTGCTCCCGGCAGTTTGCCCACGAGTTGCGCCGCGTCCTTGTGAATGACGAGGACTTCCCCCCCGTCCACGACCACGATCACATCGTCGAGCCCGATGACGGAGACACGCGGCCCGTCGCTGTCGATCATCACGTTCTCGCCCTGCAACACGTCGCCGCGCGCATTCGACCAGTTGCGTCGGTCCCACACCTCACGTGCGTCCATCAGGGCGGTCCAGTCTCCGATATCGGACCAACCCATGTCGGCCGAGACGATTGCCGCGCGGGACGTGTTCTCCATCACCGCGAAATCGACCGATTCGCCGTCGATCGCACAGAACCGGTCCGCATCGGGGTGAAATGCGCCGTCGCGGTCCTCGCCCGCATCCGCTGCCGCCGCGACGGCGGCGGCCATCGCGCCGCGATGCCGTGCCAGTTCGGCGAGGTAATCGCCTGCGCGGAACAGGAAGATGCCGCCGTTCCACACGAACCGTCCGTCGGCGAGGAACTGCTCGGCCCGTTCGAGGTCGGGCTTTTCCACGAACCGTTCGACGGCGAACCCGCCGCCAAGCTCCGCGCCCTTCTGGATGTAGCCATAGCCGATCTCCGCCCTAGTCGGGTCGATCCCGAACGAGACGAGATAGCCTTGCCGCGCCAGCGCCGCGCCGCGCCGCACCCCGTCGCGGAACGCATCGATATTGCCGATGTGATGATCGCTCGGGCAGACCAGCATCACGGCCTCGGCCGGCAGGCGGTGGGCGGCAAGCGCGATCGCGGGCGCTGTGTTCCTGGCCGCAGGTTCGACGATCAGGGAATGCGCGCCGGCCTGTTGGGCGACGTGGGGCACGTGGGCGCCGCCCGCCACGATCGTCGGCGCAGCGAACATCGTTTCGTCGCTCACCCGGTCGAGCGCCATCTGAAACAGCGTGCGCTCGCCCAGCAGGCGCAGGAAGGGCTTGGGTTTGCTGCGGCGGCTGCGCGGCCACAACCGCGTGCCATTGCCGCCGCACAGGATCACCGGATAAATGCATTCGAGATCGCTCATGATCCGTGTCTAGAAGCCGAGATGGTTACAAGGTCAAGCCGGTCGCACGACGCTCTCAGTTGAAGAACCGTTGATGGTAGTAGAACGGGGCGGCGACGGGGTCGCCATTCGCGTCGCGGGCGGGTTCGAAACGGGTCTGCTCGATCGCCAGCCGGCAGACCGCGGCATCGGTTTCGGGAAAGGGGCTCGGGCGATAGACTTGGCAGGCGGTCGCGCGCCCTTCGGCGGAGACTTGTAGCTTCACGATCACCGACTTACCGATCCGCGCCTCGCGCCCGCCGGGGGGAATTGGAAATGCACTCGCATCGCGGATGTCGCGCAGCAAGCGCGGCTTGGTCAGCGCGCCGCCGCCCTGCCCGCCGCCGGAACCGCCCGCTCCGGTACCTAGCCCGTTGCCGCCGGCCCCCGTGCCGCTGCCGCTATCGGTCGCGCCGGACGAGTTAGCCGCTCCGGTCGAGGACGCGCGCGGGGCAGGCATGTCATCGCGCAGCACGCGCGGCGGCTGCGGCGCGGTGACCGGCCGCGGCACGGCCTCGCGTCCCGGATCGCCTTCGGCCCCTTCGTCCGCACGGGGTTCGACCGGAGGGGGCGGCACTGCCGGCGTCGGCTGCGAGACGTCGAACACCGCGATCACCTCGCGCTCGACACTTGCGACTGCCGACGGCGCCAGACTGCGCACGAGGACATAGAAGATCGCGAGGTGGATCAGCACGATGGCGAGGATGACCCAGGGGTTGGGGCAGGTCTTCGCAGAACCGAAACGTAGGCGGGCGTCATTCACGAGGCGTGAAACGGCAATCGGTGCCGGCCCGTTCCGGATCCGCACACCCCAGTGGTGCACTATTTAGCAAGACAGCACGGCAACGAAAAACGGCGGCCCCGAGGGACCGCCGCTTTCGTTGTTCGGTTTGCCAAAATTAGAAGTCGTAGCTGATGCCGACTTTCAAGCGCCAGACCGACGAGCTGACGTTGACATCGTTATCGTCCGCGATCTGGTCCACTCCGTTGAAGCCGGAGATTATGTAGCGGCCCTCAGCGTCGACACCGCTGATCGACGCAACGTCCTGCAATCCCGAGAAATTCCGGCGGCGCTGGACGTTCCAGTCGCTATCGAGGAAATTGAGGAAGTTATCCATCGTCGCGTAAAGCCGGAGCCGGTCGTCCCGACCGAACAGTCGTCCAGGTCCGGGAATTTCCTGCGAAAGCGAAAGATCGAGATCGTAGTACCAGTCATTCGAGCAGGTATTCCGCTCGATCGACCGACCGATGTAATCGCGTGCACAGTCAAGGCTTGCTGCGTAAGCGGCCAATCCATCGACTGCACTCGCGTTCGATAGCGGAGAGACATTCGGATCGCCCGCCCCGGTCGGAATGTAGACGAGTGCGTTGTCGTTACCCGAAGCGGAATCGTTGAACACCCCGCCGCCGGCAAACGTCAAGCTGTACGGACGGCCCGAACGCGCAACGAAAGTCAGCGCAAAACTCGTCGCAAGGTCGGACACGAATTCCTCACGGAAGGCGAGGCGCGTCGAAATGTTGTGCTTGCTCGAGAAGAAGCTGCGCGATGCATCCGGGTTCTGCCGGTCGAACGCCGCCGACAGGTCGTAGTTCGAACCTGCGGTGGAATTGTACATGTTCCGCCGGTCCTGCGTGTCGGTGTAGGCGTAGCCGAGATTGAAATCGATGCCGCCCCCCTGACTGAACAGACCGCCATCGAAGTACTTCGACAGGATGACCGAAGCCACGTGCCCGTCGAAGCTGCCCGCATTGGTCAGTTGCAGTTCGTCGTCGCGGCTGGTGTTGAAGCAGACATTGTTGACGTTCTGGTACACCGGCCCCGGGTTGAGATCGACGAGTTCGGCCGTGCAGCCGACGACGTTGGGATCGATCGCCCGGTAGATGGGGCGACCATCCACGGTGAAGCCGTTATTGCCCAGTCGCCCATCGACCGTCTGCGACAGATCGACGAGGGTCAGCGGATTGCGGTAATGGCTGTAGATGTAGTCGAGATTGAGATTCCACCCGCTGAGGAAGCCGGTTTCCGCAAAGTCCAGACCAGTCGCAAGGCCGATATTCGCACGAACCACAGAGGGTTGCTCGATATCGGGGCTGATCGACTGGGTATCGCCGAGACCCCGCGCCGCCTGTGCCGAGGCCGATTGCTGGAAGCACGCCGGCAGGCCGGTGAACTGGCCGTTCGCAACCACGTCGAGCTGCTGACCAGGAGCAAGACCGCAGGCTGCATCCTGCGTCGAGCCAGTGGCAAAACCGCGCCCGTCGTTCTGGAAGGCATTGCCGAACCACACCACCGGGTCGCCGCCGGAGAAGATGCCGACGCCGCCACGGATGTTCATGCGGTTGAAAACGCCGAAGTCGTCGACGTCGTAGGAGAGTGCGACACGGGGCATGATGACCGGGTCGAGGCTGCTGAAACCGACCGCGTTGGAGAAGCCGTAGCGCGAGGCGAACTGGGGATTGTAGCGCGGGTTTCCGCCATCGTACCAGTCCATCCGCACGCCAAGCACGACGTTCAGCTGGTCTGTCGCCTGCCAGTCGTCCTGCGCGAACACGGAATAGATCGTCCGGTCGAACTCGGCAGCGGCATCGTTCACATCGCCGGTTGCCGAGAAGTTGCCGAACGCGCCTTCGGTCGCGCCGGAGACGACGCTGCCCGGACGGGTATTCGTTTCGTTACTGCCCGTTCCCGGCGACAGCAGGCCGGCGCGCAGATCGTCGATATTGCGGAAGACCAGTGTCCCCGTCGCATTCTGGACGAACAGGTTGAACAGGTCCGCCTTGTTGAGTTCGGCGCCGATCTTGAAATTGTGCGCCCCTGCCTTGAGGTTCGCCGCAACGCGATACTGATCGATCCTGGTGCGCAGGTCATTGGCCGAACGCGAGTTGCCCGGCCCTGCCAGCACCGTCCCATCGATGCCGGTTGGATTGTCGATCCCGACGATGATGCGCGGGATGGGATTGGCGGATTGCGCTTCGCCGCCGCCGATCGGATCCTGGAGATCCTGCACGTCGGACCGCGAGTACCGAAGTTCGGTCGAGAAATTGTCCGACCACTGGGAATAGAGACGACCGGAATAATAGTCCGACTTCGTACCGCTCGTCAGGAACGTGTTGCGCCCGACAGCCTGCGGCGAAGAGCCGGTGAAAAGGTCGTCGGGGCGGACCGAACCTTCCTCGAGCCGCTGGTAGGTCGTCTCCAGACGATGGTCGTCGGTGATTTGCCAGTCGAGTCGCGCGAAATAGCGATCGTTCTCGAACGGACGGCTGGTGACCAGCGGACCGGTTTCGATACCGTAGACAGAACTCAGCACGTCGCTGATCTCGTTGAACTGGTCGACGGTGATGCCGTTCTGCTCGTTGGGGAAGCCGGCGCCGACCGGACCTTCGTCCTGCGAGAACGCTGCTTCCTGATGCTCGTAAGCGCCGAAGAAGAACAGCCGGTCCCGGATGATCGGGCCGCCGAGATAGGCGCCCCAGCGCTTCTCGGGCTCGATCGGCGCAACCGGCTCGCCGGCGACGGTATCGCCTCGCAGGTCATTGTCGGAATATTCGAAGAACCCGCCGAAGGTGTATTCGTTGCTGCCCGACTTGGTGACGACGTTGATCGCACAGCCGGTGAAATTGCCGTAATCCACGTCGAACGGCGCGAACTGGACCTGCGCCTCGCGGATCGCGTCGTAGGGAACCGGAGTGGAGGACCGCGAAGAGAAGCCGGTATCGTTCAGGCCGTAGACGTCGCCTTGGCTGATGCCGTCCACGGTGAAGGCGTTGCCACGATCATTGCCGCCGAGGCAGCTGATGCGGTCTTGGCCCGAACCGCCATCGTCGCGATCAAGGCTGACACGGGGGTCGATCCGGATGATATCGCGAACGTCGCGGTTGAACGTGGGCGCGTTCTCGAGAACTTCGGCAGAGAAGCTGGTTCCCGGCCCGACGGCCAGCTGTGTCGCCTGAACGCGCGCGCCGGTGACGATGATGACACCGGCACCGCTCGAAAGATTGAACGTGAGGGAGGTGGGACCCTGGAGGCTGGTGTTCACGTCCTGGACCGACTGACCCTCGAAGCCGTCGGCATCCACGCTGACCGTGTAAGGGCCGCCGGTCGTGAGGTTGGGAACCAGGAAGGTCCCGCTCGGCCCGGTGGTGACGGAACGCGACGCGCCGGTACGGGTATCGGTCACGACGACATTTGCGCCGGTGATCGCGTTGCCCGCTTCGTCGGAGACGTTGCCTTCGATCGAAGTGGTGATCTGCTGCGCGGCAACCGGCGCAGAGTACATGGTGCCCGTCGCAGCGAGGCTGACCACCGATGCAGCCAGAAGATATTTACACTTCATGGTTATGAGACCCCTTGGAGAATGCTTGTCCTGCCCGCGTGCCGGGCGCCGGCCCCGTTAGCCGGTTCGAAATTCGCAAAGCGGACGTTTTGTTACATAGTCAAGACAGCAGGATGCCGCCATTCTGCTGCGATGCACCATAGCCTGGAAAACGACTGCTTTTCGCAGGTTTAGCCGCGTGGCAGAATCGCCACACGCGGGAACTATTTGCTTAACGGCCGAATCGCCAGCACCGTTCGCTGCATTGCACCATTCACGCCAGATTGATCTCGCGCAGGCGCTGCATCAGGTAGTCGTGGCTCGTGATCGGCGGTTGCCGGTCCTCCGCCGGGCGATCCTCGACGCAGGACGGGATCTGCTCGATCACGTAATCCGGGCGGAAGTGGAGGAAGAACGGCATCGAGTAGCGTGCGCGGTAGGCCGCCTCGCCGCGCGGATTGACCACGCGGTGTTTGGTCGAACGCAGCTTGCCCGCCGTCAGCCGGTCGAGCATGTCGCCGACATTGATGACCAGCGCGCCTTCCGGCACCGCGATCGCCTTCCATTCGCCCTGCGCGGTCAGCAATTCGAGGCCTGCTTCCTCGGCGCCGAGCAGGAGAGTGATGGTGTTGATATCGCCATGCGCGGCGGCGCGGATCGCGCCCTCGGCTTCCGCGCCCGCGATCGGGGGATAGCGCAGCAGGCGCATGACCGAATTGCCCTCTGCCACGGTCGGCGCGAAGAAATCGCGGGCGAGGCCTAGGTGCAGGGCGATCGCCTCGAGCACGCGGCCGCCCGCCTCGTCGAACGCGTCGTAGAGTTCGAGGAAGGTTTCACGAAATTCGGGCAGTTCGGCGGGCCAGACATTGTCCGCCATGTAGCGCGACAGTTCATGGCCTTCGGGCAGTTCGCGCCCCACATGCCAGAATTCCTTCAGGTCGTGGACCTTCGCGTCCTTCGCCTTTTCGGTGCCGAACGGGGTATAGCCCCGCGCCCCGCCGCCGCCGGGGATATGGTAGGCGCGCTTGGCCTCGTCCGGCAGGGCGAAGAAGGCCTTGGACAAAGCCTCCGCCCGGTCGATCAGATCTTGCGGGATGCCATGATCGCGCACGACGGCGAAACCGTATTCCTCGAAGCTGCGACCGAGTTCGTCGGCAACGTCTTCGAGCGGGCGAGCAAGGGATACGGTGGCGATATCGGACATGGGCAGGATCTCAATAAGGCAGGAACAGGCCGGCAAGCGCCGCGCTCATCAGGTTGGCCAGAGAGCCGGCGGCAAGCGCGCGCAGGCCGAGCCGGGCGATAACCGGCCGCTGGTTGGGCGCAAGCCCGCCGGTCACCGCCATCTGGATCGCGATCGAGCTGAAGTTGGCAAAGCCGCAAAGCGCGAAGGTGACGATGGCGCGGCTGCGCTGCGACAGGGCGGCCGGATCGATTGCGCCCAGTTCGATGAAGGCGACGAATTCGTTGAGCACGATCTTGGTGCCGAACAGCCCGCCGGCAAGGCCCGCCTGCTCCCACGGAATGCCGAGCAGGAACATGACCGGCGCGAACACCGCGCCCAGCACCATCTGGAAGCTCAGTTCGGGATGATCGAACAGCCCGCCGACCCAGCCGAGCAACCCGTTGGCCAGCGCCACCAGCGCGACGAAGGCCAGCACCATCGCCCCGACCGCGACGGCAAGCTTCACGCCCGTCTGCGCGCCTTGCGCGGCGGCCTCGATTAGATTGGCCGGGCGCTCGCCGTCCTCGAAGGTTTCGGCGACCTCGACCTCGTGCGCCTTGTCCCCCTCGGTCAGCGCGGCCGGGCCTTCCGTGCTGATCCGACCGCGCGGGAGGGCAAGCTCGCCCTCCGCCTCTGGCGAGGGTTCGCCGTCGTCGGGCATGATGATCTTGGCCATCAGGATGCCGCCCGGCGCCGACATGAACGCCGCCGCAAGCAGGAAGGGCAGGTATTCGTTGCCGAGCAGCCCGGCATAGGCCGCGAGTATCGTGCCGGCGACGCCCGCCATGCCCACGCTCATCAGGGTGAACAGCCGGCTGGGCGCGAGCGCTGCGAGATAGGGCCGCACCACCAGCGGGCTTTCCGACTGGCCGACGAAGATGTTCGCCGCCGCGCCCAGCGATTCGACCTTGGAAATGCCCGTCAGCCAACCGATCGCCCCGCCGACCCAGCGCACGACCTTCTGCATGATGCCGAGGTGATAGAGGATCGAGACGAGCGCGGCGAAGAAGATGATCACCGGCAACGCGCCCAGCGCAAAGGTGTTGGCCAGCGGATTGGTCTCGTTCGGGCCGAACAGGAACTGCGTCCCCTGACCGGCATAGGACAGGAGCGCCGCAACTCCGTTAGACATGGCCTGGATCGTCGCCCGGCCCCAACCCGTCGCCAGGACGAGGAATGCCATCAGTGCCTGCAGCGCAAAGGCGGCGCCGGTGATGCGCAGGCTGATGCGCCGCTTGCCGGTCGAAAGCAGGAACGCGATAAGCAGGATCACCAGAATGCCGGCGACATTGACAAGAAACGGCGGCATTGAAGACCCTCGCGCGATGCGACTAGTTGCGGAAAGAAATCGGCCGCTACCTTGCGCGGAGACGCCGCTTAGTCAATTTCTGCCCGCACTGCCAGCATGTGCTGTCACCAGTTTCCCCCGAACTTGAGGACCACGCGATCCCGATGCCCGACCAACCGGCCGAACAGGCCCGCAGTCTTGCCCCCATCCCGCGCGGGCTGTTCGTGTTCCTCCTGCTGTATGGCGGGCTGACCGTGGTGGCCGGCGTGCTGGCGTTCAAGCAGGTGCGCCTGTGGCCGACCGATCTGGCGGTCGAATCGGGGATCTTCGCCTTTCTCGGCCTCGTCGTGATCTCCAGCACCATCGCGCAGCTATATGGCGAGGCGCTGGCGCGGCGGCTGGTGTGGTGGGGGTTTTTGCCGCTGGCAGTATCCGCGGCGCTGATCCTGCTGATCCTCGCGCTGCCGCCTTCTTCCGAGATGGTTGCGTTCCGGGGGGCGGACCTCGATGCGTTCAACACCGTCCTCGCGCAGACCCCGCGGATCATGGCGGCCGGGCCGGCGGCCTATATCATCTCGCTTACGCTCAACGTCTGGATCTTCTCGCGGCTGCGCGGATCGGGCGAGGGCAACACGCTCGGCCTGATGGCGCGTGGCGCGATCGCCAGCGCGCTGAGCCAGGCGATCGATTCGGTGATCTTCGTGACGCTGGCCTTCTACGGCGAGTTCGACATTGCGCCGCTGATGATCGGCCAGGTGCTGGCCAAGGTCACGCTGAGCTTCGTACTGGTGCCGTTCCTCATCACCGGCGGGGTCTGGCTCGCGCGGCGGCTGGATGCCGGGAGCTAGGCTTTCGTCACGCCTTCCACCAGTTCCGGCTCCAGCACGTCGCCGTGAAGGACGGAGACGTCGCCGGTCGATTCCAGCACCACCGCGCGCACCTTGGACATTTCCAGCGCATTGGCCTCGCGCAGCTTGGCGATGAGGTCGCTGCGCGCGACACGGGTCTTCGCCAGCGCTTCCTCGTCGATCACGCCTTCCCACATAAGGAAGACGGGGGTGTTCTGCATGACCGCCTCGGCCTTGTCGGAGCTGCGCCGGATCAGCGCGGCGGTGACCTGCACCGCGAACAACGTCGCGATCGCCACCGCGATCTGGGCGATAGCGCTCCACTCGGTCGCCTGGCCGGCGCCCGCGAGCAGCGAACCCAGGGCAATGGTCATGACGAAATCGAAGGTCGTCATCTTCGACAGCGAGCGCAGCCCTACGATCCGGATCACGACGACGATATAGATCAGCGTGATGGCGGAAAGCAGCGCGCCGCGCGCAAGGATATCGGCGGTCGGATCGGCAAAAAACATGAAAGGTCCCGGGTCTGGCGTTTCGGCATCAACGCATGATGCGGCCGCTTGAGCCCGACCAATCCGGAATCAGGCCGAACAGCTCGCCCCGCCGAGCACGCAGAAGCGGGCGCAATGCGGATGGTTGAGGGCGACGTCGCCGGCCGCCTCGCCCAGCGTGTCGCCAAGGTCGAAGCCCTCGGCATAAGGCAGGAGCGTGCAGGAGACGACGCGCGGGGCAGGCTCGCCCTTGCGGTGGACGACCATGCGGCTGGTGGCGCACATGATGTCCTGCGGCCGTTTGTCCAGAATGCCCCAGCAGGCGGTGGTGATCTCCGCCACGTCCTTGCTTTCGTCCATCTCGGGAAACAGGACGAGGCGCGCGGGATCATGCGCGGCGACGGCGATGCCTTCGCGCGCAAACAGGGCGGCATAGGCATCGCGCGCTTCCGCCTCACCCTCGCCCGGCAGCAGGCGCCCGGCCACCGCGAGCGAGAAGCCGCCAGCTGACAGCCAGCGCAGCCCGTCCATCGCCGCATCCCAGCTGCGCGCGCCGCGTTCGGCCTCGTGGACGGCCATGGTATGATGATCGAGACTGACGCGCAGGGTCAGCCGGTCGCCCGCCTCTTCGCGCAAGGCCAGCAGCGCGTCCGCGTGCCGCCGCATCGGCTTCATCGCATTGGTCAGGACCAGCACGTCGAACCCCTGCGCCAGCGCGGCCGACAGCATGGGAATGATCTCCGGGTTCATGAAGGGTTCGCCGCCGGTCAGCCCGATCTCGCGCGTGCCCATCGCCTGCGCCTCGGCCATGAAGCGTGCCGCATGGGGCAGCGAGAGATAGACAAGCGCATCGTTGGTCGGGCTGCTCTCGATATAGCAGCTGGCGCAGGCCAGATTGCACAGCGTGCCGGTGTTCAGCCACAGCGTGTCGAGCGCGGTCAGCGGCACATGGGCGCGCGGCTCGCCCTTCGCGGTGACGGTTGGATCGCTGAACTTTTCGGTCGGAAGCGCCGCGGCCTCGATCGCGAAGGGCGAGCGGCCGGACGGCGCGTTGCGGGATTTCGTGCGGGCCGTGGTCACGCGAACCGCCTTCGCATGGCGGCGATGAACTTCGCGTAACGTTTGGGTATCGGGCCGAACACGGTCGGCTCCCACGCGCTGAACGCGGCCGCCTTGGCGATCTCGCTGCGGGTCGGATAGGCGACAATCGCGCTGCCGAGCGCGAAGGTCGAGGATTTGCCGGTGATCGCCTGGCTGAAAGGCAGCAGCAATTCGCCCGCATGGCGCCCGACGATACTGGCGCCGAGCACCTTCTTGCCCTTGAGGATCAGCTTGAGCCGGCCTTTCGTGGCCTCCTCGGTCAGCGCGCGTTCGTTGTCGTCGAACCCTTCGGTTACGACGGTGATCGCATCGCCATGCCGCTCGCGCGCCTGGCTTTCCGTCAGCCCGACCTGCCCGATCTCCGGCGCGGTATAGGTGCACCACGGCAGCGCCGACCAGTCGACTTTTGTCGGAATGCCGAGGGTGATTTCCAGCGCCACGTTCGACCCTTCATAGCCCGAGACATGGGTGAGGCGCGGCCCCTCGCGGCAATCACCGATGGCGTAGATGCCCTTCACCGAAGTCCGCCGCCGCTTGTCGACCGTGATGCCGTTGTCACCCATGGCGACGCCGATCTGCTCGAGCCCGAAGCCGGCGCAATTGGCCTTGCGCCCCGCCGCGATCAACAGGTGCGAGCCTTCGATCCGCTCGCCCCCGGCGGTCAGAGCCACGCCTCCGTCCGCGCATTCGACGGCTTCGGCCTTCCCCGTCACGAAGCGCACGCCTTCGGCTTCCAGCGCCGCCTTCACCACCGCTGCATTGCCGGCATCGTCGCGCGACAGGACTTCGCCCGGCTCCACCAGCGTAACCTTGCTGCCCAGCCGGCGGAAGGCCTGCGCCATCTCCATCCCGATATTGCCGCCGCCCACGATCAGCAGATGGCGCGGCAGGTCGGGCACGTCGAAGATCGTCTCGTTGGTCAGGTAGGGAACCTCCGCGATCCCCTCGATCGGCGGGATCGCGGGTTTGGATCCGGTGGCGATGACGATGCGCGGCGCACGAAGTTCGCGGCCGTCCACCGTGACGCTCTGGCGCCCGGTGACCTTGGCCCAGCCCCGCAGGACCTCGCAGCCCATCTCCTCGAAGGTTTCCTGCGAATCATGCGGCTCGATCGCGGCGATCACGCAGCGGATATGCGCCTTGACCCCCGCCCAATCGACCTCGGGCTCACCCAGCGTCACCCCGAACCGGTCCGCGGTCCGCCCCTCGGCCGCGCGCGCCGCCGCCGCCAGCAGGGCCTTCGACGGCACGCAGCCATCGTTGAGACATTCGCCGCCCATCTTACGCGCCTCGATCAAGGCGACCTCGAGCCCGAACAGCGCGCAGCCGCCGGCCGCCGTCAGCCCGGCCGCGCCGGCGCCGATCACGATAACGTCATGGGTGAATTTCATCGCTTGCCCCGTAGCCGAGTTTGCGTTGTATGCGAACCGCTCGCTTTCCCGAACCGCTACGGACTTCCCACGTCATGAATCTCCAGAACTCGCAGGACTATTACGGCAAGGTGCTGACCGGCTCGGCGGACCTGAAGACCGACGCATGCTGCACCGCCGAAGCGCCGCCGCCTGCCGTCATGGCGGCGCTGCGCAACGTCCACGAGGAGGTTCGCGCGCGCTATTACGGCTGCGGCCTCGTCGCGCCGCAAGCGATCGAGGGATGCGATATCCTCGATCTCGGCTCGGGCAGCGGGCAGGATGCCTATCTGCTCGCCCAGATGGTCGGCGAAGGCGGCAGCGTGACCGGGGTGGACGCGACGCCTGAACAGCTCGCCGTGGCGCGCGCCCATCAGGACTGGCACCGCGACCGCTTCGGCTATGCCCGGGCCAACACCCGCTTCCTCGAAGGCGATATTGAGAAGCTGGGCGACCTCAATCTGGCCGAAGGCAGCTTCGACGTCATCGTCTCCAATTGCGTCATCAATCTCGTGGCCGACAAGCGCGCCGTATTCGAAGCCGCGTTCCGCCTGCTGAAAAACGGCGGCGAGCTGTATTTCTCCGACGTCTATGCCGAACGCCGGGTGCCGGGCCATCTGCTGAACGATCCGGTGCTGCACGGCGAATGCCTGTCGGGCGCGCTCTACTGGGGCGACTTCCTCGCGCTCGCCAGGGCGGCCGGCTTCGCCGATCCGCGCCTCGTCACCAGCCGCCCGCTCGGGATCGAGAATGGCGAACTGGCCGAAAAGCTCGACGGCATCGCCTTCCACTCCGCGACCTATCGCCTGTTCAAGCTGCCCGACCTCGAAAGCCAGTGCGAGGATTACGGGCAGGCGGTGCGTTACAAAGGCACCGTCGTCGGCGAAGAACGCGCCTTCCTCCTCGACGGACATCACCGGATCGAGGCGGGGCGCATGTTCCCGATCTGCGGCAATAGCTGGAAGATGCTGGCCGACACGCGTTTTGCCTCGCATTTCGAGTTCTTCGGGGATTTCTCGACCCATTACGGCGTGTTTCCCGATTGCGGCGTGGCGATGCCGTTCGGGGCGGATAGCAGCGCGAGCGACCAGCCCAGCGCCGCCTGTTGCTGAACGTCCTCGTCACCGGAGCCGCCGGCCTACTTGGCGGGGAGGTCTGCGCGCGCCTGCTGGCGGCGGGGCACCGGGTCACGGGCCTCGTGCGGCAGAACCCCGATGTATGCGCGAATAACGGCGCGCCGGTACCGGTCGCGGTTCTGTCGGGCGATGTCTCTCTCCCCCGGTTCGGTTGGGACGAAGGGCAATGGCGGGCGGTGGCGGACGCGCACGACCTTATCGTCCATTGCGCGGCGCGGGTGCGGTTCGACCTTGCGGAGGAGGACTGCCGCCCGGTAAACGTCGACGGGGTGCGCCACGCCTTGGCGCTGGCCAAGGCAGGCGGGATGCGGTTCCTGCACGTCTCCACCGCCTATGTCTGCGGCGCGCGCGACGGCCCGATCCGCGAGAACGAGCCCCTGCCGGAAAGCGGCTTCGCCAACGGCTACGAAGCGAGCAAGGCGGCGGGCGAGCGGCTGGTGCGGGCGAGCGGGCTCGACTGGACCATCGCCCGCCCGTCCATCGTCGTCGGCGAATACGCCAGCGGCGCGATCCGCACGTTCGACACGACCTATGCCGCCTTCAAGCTGATCGCCGAGGGGCGCGTGCGCGCAATGCCTGCCCGCGCCGGGGCGAGCCTCGATTTCGTGCCTATCGATTATGTGGCGGGGGGTATCGCCGCGCTTGCCGAAAGCGATCGGGCGCGAGGCGCCACGGTGCATCTCGTCTCGGGCCAGCCCCTTCCGGTCACCGCCTTCGCTTCCGCCATCGGGGCGTTCCCGCAATTCCGCGCGCCCGACCTGATTGCGCCCGAGCATTTCGATCCGGCCGCCCTGCCCCCTTTGGAACGGCGGCTCTACACCCGCATCGCCGGCCTTTACTCTAGCTATTTCAGCCGCGATCCGCATTTCGACGACAGCGCGGCGGCGCAACTGTTCGGCCGGACCTGCCCGCCGACCGGCCCTGACTATATCCGCCGACTGATCGGATACTGCATCGCCGCCGGCTTCCTGGCCGAGGCCTAGCGGATATCGGGATAATGCCGCGCCATCCGGTGGCGCAGGCCGAACGCCCACAGCATGCCGACCTTGAAATAGATCCAGTTCGCCTTGAGCACGCCCCAAGCCGCGATCCGCCGATCCGACGTTTCGACGAAACGCGGCACTATCTTCACCCGCCCCAGCGCCGCGAATTTGACGCACAGATCCGCCTCTTCCATCACCGCATCGCCCGGGGTGCAGCCGCCCACGGCGAGGAAATCGGCCCGGCGGAAGAACATCGCGTGATCGCCGAACAGCAGCCGCACGCCGCGCACGAACAGATGCGGCCGCGTGAGGAGCGGGGCGTACCAGGTCTTCGCCCAATTGTGCAGCGTCGTGCCCCACCGCATGCGCTGCGGCCCGCGGATCAGCGGGGTGAAGCTGGCCAGTGCGATCCGCCGGTTCGCCAGCGTCCGTTCGATCACGGCGACCATGTCGGCTGGCGGCAGGGTATCGGCGTGAAGCACGCACACGATCTCGCCCCGCGCCGCCGCCACGCCGGCATTGATCTGCCGCGCCCTTCCGCCTTCGGACAGGAGCACGTCCCAGCCCGCTGCCCTGGCCAGGACCACCGTTTCGTCCGCACTGCCGCCGTCGACCAGCAAGATCTGCGCGGGTCGCGGCGCCAGAACCGCCATCCGCGCGATCAGGCCGGGCAGCGCCTTCTCCTCGTCCAGCGTGGGTATCAGGATGGTGACGGTCATTGCAGTTCAGGCCAGGCGGCTAGATCCTCGGCGGTGTCGATATCGGCGAGTTCCGGCAGGATGGCCGGACCGATCCGCCGCCGGGCCAGGCGGGCCAGCGTTTCGGACAGGACGCGCGCCGTGCTCCATTCCATCGCGTCGAACAGGAAGGGCATCGGGCGATTGAACCCGACGAGGTAGTATCCCCCGTCCGCCGCCGGGCCGAGCACGACGTCGCGATCGTCCAGCGCGCTTGCCGCCGCTTGCAACAAGGCGGCGGACATGGCGGGGCAATCGCTCCCTATGATGAGGCCGGGCGCTTCGACCCGCGCCATCCGCTGGCCCAGATCGCCCTCGCCCTGCGGGACGACCGACAGATCCGCGCCGTAGACCGCGTGAAACAGCGCAGGCTCGCCGCCGGTGACCCGCAGCTCGAAATCGAGACCGCTCTCGCGTGCCGCCAGCACCGTATCCGCCAGCAACCGCGCATAAAGCCGCGCCGCACCCTCCGCGCCGAGAGCGGGGATCAGACGCGTCTTCACCTGCCCCGGAACGGGCAGACGCGCGAAGATCGAGAGGCGGATGGAACGAGCGACCGGATTTATCCCGCCGCCGGAAGGAAAAGCGGATGCCGCCCTTGCCGATCGCTGCCGAACCCGTTGCGTTTCTGCATCCCTTTCCCTCCCCTTGCTGCGCGGCACGCGCCCTCTTGCTG
This sequence comes from uncultured Erythrobacter sp., assembly GCA_947501005.1. Classification (GTDB taxonomy): domain Bacteria; phylum Pseudomonadota; class Alphaproteobacteria; order Sphingomonadales; family Sphingomonadaceae; genus Qipengyuania. Next base: position 2,171,206 of record CANMTU010000001.1, read on the forward strand.
GCGTAGCGTTGCGAGCGATAGCAGAAAACCCGGGCCACCCTCGATCTTTCCGCGACCCGGCGTTGGTCCGCACCGGCAGGGGTTCAATCACCCGGTCATTTGGCGTAAATGGCGATTACGCAATGGCGACCCCAACGAACCCTGTAAAAGGCCCCGAAGGCGCTCGCATGGTTTTCGGATCGGGTTCCCGCCGCCGAGCGGGGTTCGGGGCGCCCGTATCGTTCTGACACGCGGGTTCGCCTTAACGGGAAATTATCTACGTCGGCGGGTATTAGCATTGACTCGGTCAATCTCGACCACCTGAGGGCGGTGCCATCCCGATGGGGGTGGCGCCGCCTTCGATTCCGACAGACCGGCCGCTGCTGATGGCTTCGAGCGATTAAGGTGGGAAGCGGTTCGATCTGCGGCTTATGAAGGCGCCTGATGCAGGCAGGGCGACCTTGCTCCTCTATGCCCTGCCAGGCTTCCGGACTTTCGGAATTTTCCGAAGGTCACACTCTCGTTCTGTCGCCAGTTCGCGCACCGGCAAGATCGTGTCGCAAGATTTCAAACTCAATGTCGCCGACGTTCGACTTTCGAGCCCACCTTCCCCTACTCTACTTCGCTAATAATAACGAAACGCCTGTAATTCTTGCACTAAAAGTTCCTCCGGTCCGACCAACCAAGACACCTAAAAACCGCCATCAACGCGGCGTTCGCGCCAGCCACGCCGCGCTCTGCGACCGGGCGAGGTCGAGCAGATTGCCCATTACCAGGTTCATGTCGATTAGGTGCAGGCCCATGGCCGGGTTGATCTTGCCGTCGGTATAGATGTCGCCCGTAATGTCGTCGGTCCGCGGATCGGCGGGGTCGGCCTCGACACGTATCGTCAGGTATTGCCCCCGCTCGTTCGACACGCACTCGCCCGTCAGCAGGCCCGGTACCGAGGCGAAGGGTGTGTCGATTGTGCGTCCGTCGGTCGTCCATTGAGGTACCGGGCCGCGCATGATCGCCTGCGTCGTCAGATAGGCATGCAAGGGCGCCTCCCCGCCTCCGGGCGCGGCGGGGTTGACGCAGGCTATCTCCATGCCGGGGCGGTCCGTCGCCGCGTAATCGTTGACCGGGCCGATCGTGTCGCGAAAGCTGCGATAGGCAACGACGCAACCCGCCTCGTCGGCGCTGGTGCACAGCGGCATGGATTTGAAATCCCCGCCGACGCGCTTGCCTTCCGAGACGAGCACGCTGGTGCCGTTGAGATAGGCGGCGACGATGCGGTCCTGCGCCGGCTTGCCGTCGATCTCGTTCTTGATCAGGTTGGTCATCATCCGCGAACCCTGCGAGTGACCGATCAGGATCACCCCGCGACCGCGATTGTGGTGCTGAAGGTAATAGTCCCACGCCTCCGCCACGTCGCCATAGGCTGTGCCGAAAGCCGCACGAACTTCTTCGCGCGGCAGGCGCCCCGACGTGCCGAGCAGGGTGATCTGGCGATATTTCGGAGCATAGACCCGGCAGACATCGGCGAAGCGCGCGATTTGCTGGTGAAGCACCCGCGCTTCTTCCGGCCCTTCCTCCCAGTCGGCATTCGCGCCTTTGTCGAGCGACAGGGTGGGATAGATGTAGAAACAGTCGACCGGCGGGTCGGACGGCGGATCGAACGTCTCCCGGCTGGTGGTGCCATCGGCGGCGACCACCGTCGTCGTGAGATCCTGGTCGCACGTATCCTCGCGCCCGGGAAGGCACAGCCATTTGTCTACTTCGCTGTAGAGGGCGGCAGCTGCACCGGTCGAAGGCGTCGTCACGGCTGCACCATTCCTGGAAAGCGGAGCGGGATCGCTCGCCGAAGTGGTGCAGGCACCGACAAGTGCGGCGGCAAGCAGCTGGGCGGCAAAGCGAAGTGTCATACGGTGCCTTTCCTGTTCGCGTCCGATCGTGGCCGGACCGGCGCGGGACTTGCCGTTCGCAAGCACCGCGCCGTGGATCATCCTCTGTTTTCCGACGGTTTTCGCAGCTGAAACCCGGCTGCCACCCATCGTGTCTACCCGGCAGGATGCACCAGCTTTGCCCGGTTGGCAACTTACGAACAGTGGCGATTGTTTTTACCGTTTCACCGTGTAGGCTCTGGGCAAGAAAACGAGGGAGAGAACGATGGATGACCGGTTCATGCTGTCACGGCGCGGGGCAATGGTGGGCGCGGGCATGATGGCGGTCCTCGCCGGCACGAAGGCCGATGCACGGGCCAGCGCATCGCAAGCCGGTTCCCCTGCCCCGCCGCCCGCACCCGGCGATCCGGGGTTCGTCGCGGTCATGCCCGCGCTCACCGCCTATCTCGCGGGCGCCCGTACGGCAGCGGTTCCGGCCCCCATTCGCGAGCGGACGCGTCTGCACGTTCTCGACACGCTGGCTTCGATCGTGGCGTGCCATTCGCTCGAGGCGTCGAAGCTCGGCCGGGCCTATGCCCATGCCATGAGCGATGGCGGCGGCAGTCCGGTCTTCACCTCGCGCGCCACGGCCAGTCCGATCGATGCGGTGTTCGCCAATGCGATGACGGCCCATGCGGCCGAGATCAACGATTTCATCCCGTCGGCCTATGTCCAGCCCGGCCCCTCGATCGTCAGCGCCGCGCTGGAGCAGGCCCGCAGCAACGCCCGCAGCGGGCACGATCTCGTCAACGCTGTGGTGGCGGGATACGAGCTGGCCGGACGCGTGCCCAAGGCGATCGGCACGCGCAATCTGTGGCTGGCCGGGCTTGCCAATCACGGGGTCGGCCCCGTTTTCGGCACGGCCGCCGCCAGCGCCGCCATGCTCGGGCTGGATGCGCTGCAATGCAACCACATGCTCGCCTATTGTGCGCAGCAGGCGTCCGGATCGTGGCAGTGGATGCTCGATGTGCGTCATGTCGAGAAGGCGTTCGTCTTTGCCGGGATGGGCGCGCGCAACGGCATGCAAGCCGCCATAATGGCCGATCTGGGCTTCACCGGCGTGCCCGAAAGTCTCGACACGCAAGGCGCGTGGTTCCGCTGGCCCGCCCTGACCGGCGAGGGGTCGGACCCGGGCCGCCTGATCGCCGGGCTGGGCACGGATTTTGAGCTCTCGCTCGCGGCGATGAAACGCTATCCGGTGGGCGGCCCCACCCAGCCCGCCGTGCGCGCTCTGCTCGACCTGCAGCAAAGCGTCGATGCCCGGCGGATCGCGTCCATCCGGGTGGAGATGCCGGGTTCGGCGGACACGTTCCGCAGGGCCAACATGCCGGCGCTCAACATCCCTTATCTCGCCGCCATCATCATGCTGGACGGCCGGCTCGATTTCGTCGCCGCGCAATCGCTCGAGCGGATGGCAAACGATACGGCGGTGCGGGCCTTCGCGGAAAAAGTGGAGGTGGTGGCCGATCCGGCACAGGAAACGGGCGAGGGCGAGGACCGCACCGAAAGCGCCCGCGTCACCCTGACGATGACCGACGGCACGCAAAAGTCGCGCTATGTGCCCTACGTGCCGGGCTTCCCGACGCACCCCCTGAGCAAGGACGAGGTCGAAACCAAGGCGCGCGAGCTGGTGGAACCGGTCCTCGGCGCAGCGGGCGCGGCGCGGCTGATCGCCCTGTGCGACGGTCTCGACGGCCTGGAAACCGTCGAGCCGATCATCGACGTGATGCGCTTTTCCGGCCGGCCCGCGGCGGCGGGGTGACGGCGCAGGTCTAGGTCCCGGCGTTCTCGGCGACGAGCCGTTCGGTCAGCTTTTTCTTGTACCATTCGAGGAGCTTGACCGATTCCTCGATCGTGTCCGACGAGTCGGCGAAGATGGATTCCAGCAGCAAGCCGCGCATCGCCGCCATATGCAGCTTGTTCATCGCGTAGAGGATCTCATCGTTCTCGATCCCGGCCTCCTTCGCGAGCTTTTTCGTCTTGGTAAGATCGCTTTGATCGAGCTGGTGCAGGAACCGGGGCATTATCTCGGCCAGTTGGGAATCTCCGCGCGATCCGATCAGCATTTCCAGAAGCGCGATCGATTCCGGCTCGCGAATGGTTTCCCACGAGGCGTGAGTCAGCGCAAGAAATCGCTCGACCCCGGGGGCGGTCCCGCGAAGCGATTCCCGCCGCTTCTGCTGCAACCGTTCGACGGCCTGGAACCCGACCGCTTCCATCAATTCCGCCTTGCCGGAAAAATGGTGCAGGATGCCCCCCCGGCTGATCCCGGCGCGCTGCGCGACCCGGATCACCGTGGTCGCCGCATAGCCTTCTTCCGCCAGGTTGAGGATCGCCGCGTCGATCGCCCGGCGGCGCGAGAGCGAGGTCCGCTCGGCCTGGGTTCGGCGGACCTTCGCGCCCTTCCCGCGCGGGGCGGCGTCATCGGATGGAGCTGCTGCTGTCTTGGTCATTCTGGCAGACGTCCTAAGGGTGATGCCCCCGCCGGACAAGTATGCGAGACCGGGCCGGCCCTCACCTGCAGGCGGCCGGCCCGTTCCCGCCGGTCAGAACCGCGCGGTCGCGCCGACGAAGAACCGCCGGCCGATCACGTCGTAGGTCGAGGTCGGCGTCACCGATCGGCCGCCGAATTCGGGCGGCTGCTCGTCGAACAGATTGTTGACGCCCATGCGGAATTCGAACGCATCGGTCACGACGAGCCGCCCGATGAGATCGAAATAGCTCACCGCCGGGACGCCTTCGGCCTCGGTTCCGGGGTCCGTGACGATGGCCGAATTGTCCTGCTCCCCGATATAGCGCCACCTCACCGAGACCGACCCGGTGTCGCCCGCCAGGCCCAGCGTCGTCACGTGTTTCCACGCCGGGTGGGTGGAGGAGAACCCGTCGATCTGGGCATTGCCCACCGTTCCCGCGTAATCGAACACCGGATCGCTGGCGGTCGACTGGATCTTGTAGTCGATCACATGGGTCACCGCGCTGTTGAGGAAGAGCCGCCCGACGCCGCCAAGTGCGAGAGCGGCATCGATCTGGAAATCCACGCCCGAGGTCTGGTAGCTCGCCAGATTGAACAGCGGCTCCGCGATTTCCGCGATGAGACCGGACGCATCGCGCGAGATCAGCTGGCAATTGACGTTGGCGGGATCGTAATCCGGGTTCTGCCCGGTGAAGTTGAAACACTGATTGAGCGCGAGCGGACTGGTCAGGTAACCGATCGCATCGTCCACGCTGATGTTGTAATAATCGACCGACGCGGAAAAGTCGGCGAAGACATCATCCAGGAAGACCGGCTGGATGACCGCCCCGATGGTGTAGCTATCGGCCGTTTCCTCCTGCAGGTCGGGATTGCCGATCCGGAAGGCCGCGTTGGCGCTGCCCGAATAAGTGTAGCCATCCACCAGCGCGACCGGGACGCCCTGCGCGATGCACAGCGCCCGGACCTGCGCCGGATCGACGCCCGCAATCTCGCCCTGGCGCGCGGAACCGCTCACGTCACACGGATCGCCGCCGCCCGCCGCGGCCCGCCGGATGATGCCGATGGCGCCTTCACGGGGCGAGAACAGATTGCCCAGGCTCGGCGCCCGGATCGCTCGCGAATAGCCGCCGCGAAGCGTGAACCCCCGGAACGGCGTGTAGTTCGCGCCTGCCTTGTAGGTGCTGACGCCGCCGATCGTATCGTAGTCGGAATAGCGGTAGGCGAGATTGACCTCCAACCCGGCAATTACGGGCACGAGCAGTTCGCCGTAGATCTCCGCCACCGAAACGTCGCCGCCGGACGAGAACGCCCCCGACGTGCCCAGCGCCTCGGGCGCGGTCGTCACGCCCGGCGTCGCGGTGGGCGTCGGGCTGCGGCGCGGGTCGATGGTCGCCTCGTAATCGTTGCGGCGATATTCCGCGCCCACCGCGAAGCCCAGCGGACCGGCCGGCAAGGTGAGCAAGGTGCCGGTCAAATTGCCCTGCACCACCGTCTGTTCGAAGACCGAGCGATCCACCGTATCGAAGGTGAGGAAATCGGAGCAGGCCTGCGACGTCGGCGCGAAGCCGAACGGGTCGTACCCGCCCGCGCACAGGCTGGCCCCGCCATCGGGCGCGCGGATAACCTGATTGAAGCGCGACCGGCTGACCTGGTTGAACGTGGTCGAATCCCGCGTGGTCCGCCCCTGGGTCGCGTAGAGATCGAAATTCAGCGCCGAACCGATCTCCCCCTCGATCCCGACGAGCGCCTGATAGACGTCGTATTGTTCCTCAACTTCGAGCCGGCCGATCCGCGTTCCGGTAAAATAGTAGGAGAACGGCGCAGTGGGGGCGGGCCTTGCATTGAGCAGGGTGCGCAGATCGGGCGTGATGAAGGGGTTGGTGGCCGGGACCAGGATCGGCTCGACCACGGATTGCAGGACGCCGGACCCCGATTGCTGCCGCGCGGTGTAAGTCGCGTAATTGATCTGGGCGTAAGCCGTCAGCGTGTCGGAGATGTCGTATTCGCCGCGCCCGAAGGCGGTGTAGCGTTCGATCGGCAGCTGCACCGTGGAATCGAACAGCGATCGTTGCCGCAGCACCCCGTCCGACACGATATAGCCGGTGGTGGCGGTATCGCGCAGGTTGAGCGCGCCGTCACGCCCGATCACCGTCCCGTCGGAATTGAGGGCGTAGCTGCTGGCGAGCCCGGGAACCTGCGTTCCGTAGGTGTCGCGGAACAGGCTCCGGAAGGCGGCCACGTTCGCCGGAGAACCGAAACCGAAGGGGTTCCGTCCCGACTGGATGATCAGGCCGCTGGTGGGCGAGGATGTGCCGTCCTGATTGTCGAAAAAGGGCCGGGCGTCCTGCGAGGCGGTGTCGCGTTCCAGATACGACCCGGACACGAACACCCGCGCCCGGTCGTCGGCGAAGCTGCCGCCATAGGTGGCCGCGGCGCTGTATGTCGCCGCGTCGCCCAGTTCCGACAGGCCGGCATCGGCCTCCAGCTCCAGGCCCCGGAAGCGGTTGTTGAACTTGAAGTTCACCACCCCCGCGATGGCGTCCGAGCCATACACCGCCGAGGCGCCGCCGGTGATCACCTCGACCGAGGAGACCAGCGCCGAGGGCACCGTGTTGAGGTCGATCGCGCCCGAAGTGTCGGACGGTTGCAGGCGGCGGCCATCGAACAGGATCAGCGTGCGTTCGGAACCAAGGCCACGCAGGTTCGCATTGGCCCGGCCGCCCGAACCGCCGGCGATGGCGCTGGTCTGCGAGCCTTGCGTGGCCTGGAATTGCGGCAGCGCGTTGAGCGATTGTTCGAGCGTGGCCGGGCCCGCGTTCTGGATGAACTCGTCGTCGACCGTCGTGATCGGGCTTTCGGCGGTGTAGTCGCGCCGCACGATGCGCGACCCGGTGACGACGATCGGCTCGCCCTGCGCCGTGGGTTCCTCGTCCAGCCCGATCTCGTCCGCCGGCTGGGCTGGCGATACGTCCTGGGCTTGAATGGGATGCGCCAGCATCGCCAGACTGGTTCCACACAAGGCTATCTTGCGGATAGAGCGCATATCAAATCTCCCGAGATGTTTTGTGCTGAGGCGGCGTGCTGCGCCGGCGGGCCGGTCTGCCCGGCCCGTGATGCTATTCGGCTTGCGCGGCGGAAGGCCGCGTCGCGCCGATTTCGGCCCAGATCTCGCGGAACCGGGATCGGGGATCGTTCACGACATGGGGATCCTGCGAGAAGATCATCGTCGCCCGGCTCGTGCTGTCATAGGCGGGCCAGTCGGGCACGTATTCGTTCTCGGGATTGCCGGTCGCCGCGAAGGCCGCCCAGCTTCCCGCGATCCGGTCCGCCATCGCGACGCTCTCGGCGCTCGGCCCGTTGAGCGCGCCGCGAACGCTGTGCAGGCTGGGCGCAACGTCGATCCCGTGCACCGCGCCGTAACGCCCGCCATAGGCCGGGCTGGGCCAGGTCCACAGATAGGACCAGACCGGCGCCCCGCCCTGCCTTGCCTTCAGTTCGGCCTGGGCGAAGGCGCCCTTGCGGAACCAGATATCGCTGTCCATCCGCGCGGCGAGGAGGAACGGCGTTTCTTCCGGGCTTTCGTCGCGGTAGAGGTCGACCACCTCCTTCGCCCGCTCGCCCGCCCTCTCTTGCGCGAATGCAAGCAATTGGGCCTCGGTCATGTCGAAATTGCCCATGCGATAGCTGCGCTCGTCCAAAGCGGTCGAGACGATCAGTGGCACGTCCTTGCTCACCTCGGGCGCATCGGGGGCAAAGGGGTGCCGCGGCAGGACCGTGCCATCCACGACCGGCGCGAAGGAACTGGGCGCCTCGCCCTGCGCCCGCGCGGCGGCTTCCAGCCCGGCCTGGGTTTCGAGCAGGGTCGTCCAGGGAACCGCCTGCAACGCCTTCACGTCACCGGCCCCGATATTCAGCGCCTTCAGCAGCCGCGCCGCATTCGCGTTGGCGATCTCCTCGGGCATCATGCGCAGGGCCGATCCGCTCATCACGCCAGCCCGGTGGAACAGGCCCTTCCCGCTCGGCATGGCCATCAGGGTGCTGGTCTTCGCGCCGCCCCCGGACTGGCCGTATACCAGCACGCGGCCCGGATCGCCTCCGAACATCGCCGCATTGTCGCGCACCCATTCCAGCGCGGCGACGATGTCCTGCATGCCGGCCGTGCCCGAGGATGCGAAACGCTCGCCCCCGAACTCTGCCAGGTGGAGGAAGCCCAGCGCGCCGAGCCGGTGGGTGACGGAAATCACCACGCTGTCGGAAAAACGGGCCATCGCCTCGCCATCCATGCCGATCGCATTGCCCGACCCACCATAGAACCCGCCGCCATGCAGAACGACGATGACCGGTTTCTTCGCCGTGTTCGCAAGCGCCGGCGACCACAGGTTCAGCGCGAGATTGTCTTCCCCCGGGCCGGACGGTTGATTGTCGAACATGATGAGGTCGGCATAATCGTGCCGCCGGTCGCCCGGAACCTGCGGGGCCGTGTCCGAATACTGCAGCGCGTCGCGCACGCCGGACCATTTCTCCACCGGCTGGGGCGGCATGAAGCGGTTCGCGCCCGACGTCGGCGCGCCGTACCGGATGCCGACGAACTTGGCGATGCCGCCGGCCATCATGCCGCGCAGGCGGCCATTGGCCGTCTCGACGACCGGAAAGATGCCGGCGCCCAGCAGCGGCCCGGCCGAGGCCAGCAGGCCGCCGGTCATCGCCGCGCCAAGAAATCCCCGCCGGGAAGGCGAAAAGAACGCTGCCATCTCGATACTCTCCCAAATTTCGGTAAGGCTTTCGCCAGATCCGCGTTCGGCGTACCCGATCTTCATTTTTAAAACAAGCGTGACTGTCGGTAATTTCCGGTTTAGACATTCCTCTCGATGGACGAGGCGCAAACGCCCGTCGCGAACGGGAAAGGGAATACGAGAAATGGCGATCGAAGCGCGCAAGGCGGCAAAACGCGGCTATCTGGTTACTGCGGCCCTAGGGCTGGCCCTCGCCGGCTGCGCGACGACAGGTGGCAGCACACCCGATGTTGGAACGATCACTCCGGCCCCGATCCTCGAGACCAATTTCGGCCCGGTCCGCGGCACGACCAGCGAAGGCGGCGACGTGCGGATCTTCCGCGGCATCCGCTACGCCGCGTCGACCGAAGGCAAGCGCTTTCAGGAAGCGGCCGACCCCGCTTCGTGGAGCAGCCCGCGCGACGCCACCCAGTTCGGGGCCGATTGCCCGCAGCGCCCCAGCGGCGACGTGCCCGTCTTCGCCTCGTGGGCCAACGACCAGCCGCAAAGCGAGGACTGCCTGTTCCTCAACGTCTGGACGCGCGGCACGAATGACGGGAAGAAGCGCCCGATCATGGTCTGGCTGCATGGCGGCGGCTATGTGACCGGCTCGGGATCCAGCCACGGTTACGACGGAACCCGCCTGGCGCAGCGGGGCGACGTCGTCGTGGTGACCGTCAACCATCGGCTGAACGGGTTCGGCTACCTCTATCTCGGCGGTGTTTCGGACGATCCGAAATACGCCCATGCCGGCAATCTCGGCAGCCTCGATGCGGTCAAGGCCCTCGAATGGGTGCGCGCCAATGCAGCGGCAATCGGCGGCGATCCGGACAATGTGACCATCTTCGGCGAGTCGGGCGGCGCGGCCAAGGTCTCGACCCTGATGGCGATGGAGCAGGCCGACGGCCTGTTCGATCGGGCCATCGCCCAGTCGGGCTCGATGTCGCTTGCCGGGTTCGAACCGCGCCTCGCCAATGCGCTGACGAAGGACATCTTCACCACCGCCGGGCTGGAACCGGGCGACGTCGCGGGCCTCGCCGCGCTGCCGATGAAGGACTATGTCGACGTGCTGATGCGCTCGCGCACGCGCGCGGCGTTCTTCCGCCCGGTGGTGGACGGCAGTTCGCTGACGCGCCAGCCCTTCTCGCCCGATGCGACGCCGCTGTCGGCCGATATCCCGCTGCTCGTCGGCACCAATCGCACCGAAATGCGGCTGCAGGGCGGGCTGGCCGACCCGGCGAACTTTTCGCTCACATGGGAGCAACTGCCCGAGAAGCTGAAGGGTGTTGTCGGGGATGCGGATGTCGACCAGATCATTGCCGGGATGCGGGCCGCATATCCGCAGGCCGATGCCAGCGAGATCTACTTCCAGACCGCCACCTTCCAGAATTATCGCGGGACCGCGCTGCGCCAGGCCGAACGCAAGAGCGCGCAGAACGAGGCACCGGTCTACATGTACCGGCTCGACTGGGAGACGCCGGTCGAAGGGGGCAGGTTAAAGTCGCCGCACGCGCTCGACATCGCGTTCGTGTTCGACAATGTCGCGCGCTCGACTTCCTACACCGCTTCGGGGCCGGAACAGCAGCGGCTGGCCGACCTGATGTCCGACGCCTGGATTGCCTTCGCAAAGACCGGCAACCCCAACACCGCCAGCCTGCCGCAATGGCCGCGCTATACGCAGGCGAACCGGGCGACGATGATTTTCGACACCGACCCCGAAGTGGTCGTCGACCCCGACAAGGCGGAACGCGAACTGCTGCAACGGCTGCTGTCCGAAGGGCGTTCGCAATAACGGGCTGGGCCGGGCGTATGGGGGCGAGTCGAAATCCCGAACCCGGCGCACGATCCGCCCGCTGAATAACGCGGGCGGTCGTGGCTGTCCGGGTTGGACGAGCGACTACCATCGAGCCTGACAATACGCGCAGCCCGAGACCTTCGCCTCGCGGCTGCGGCAGGAAATCAGCCGAACGTCACGACGCCCGCAAGCGTCAGGTCGTCCAGATTTTCGTATTGGGCATCGAGCAAGACGATGCCGCCGCCTTCCTCGTTCCAGGTGAGAACGGTATCCAGCGTGCCATTGCCGTCGAAATCCTCCACGCTCAGCGCGAACAGGTCGGAGAACTCCGTCTGGGTGACACCGTTCAGCTGGAGCATGTCGTCACCGGAGAAACCTTCGATGTTGTCGAAACCTTCGCCCGCAACCACCGCCCCGGTCGAGAATGTGTAGGTATTGTCGAAGGAGAAGGTTTCTCCCATCGATCCACGCTTGCCCCTCAGGGTGACGGAAGACAGTCGATCGTCGAGATCGCCGCCATATCCCTGCAGGTCGGACCGCCAGGCGGAAAGCTGCTCGACATAGTTCTCCCATGCACGGGCGTTGGCGTTTTTGCTGGGTGTCTGGCCATTGCGGAAAGTGACCGTCTGCAATTCGCCCGGGCTCACCGCGAAAGCGAAAACGAACGTATCCGATCCCGAACCGCCGATCAGCCGGTCATCCCCCGCCCCGCCGTTCAGGATATTGCCGTCCCCGCCCTCGACCCGGATGATGTCTTCCCCACCGCCGCCGAACAGAAGGCTGGAGCCTGCGACAGTCGTTTCGGGATTGTCGGATACGCTTTCAATGATCGCGGAAATGGTATCGTCGCCCTCGCCGCCGTGTAGTTCGTTGGTAACGCTCGGGCTCGCAACCACGTCGTCGTACCCGTACTGGTACAGCGCAACGGAGACGCGGACGTCGAGAATGTCGTTCCCTGCCCCGCCGTCGAGCCGGTTGACTATGGTGGCGGCGTCGGGGGTTCCGGAGATAGAACCAAGTTCGATTTCGATGGTGCAGGAAAGACGGTCGTCCCCCTGGCCGCCCGTCAATTGTGCCTCGATACGGGCCGTTGCCGCTTCGGCGACGATGGAAGATGTCAGGATATCGACACCGTTACCGCCCGACAATTGATGCGATGCGACAGTAACGCCATCAAGACCGATGTCCGACAATGCGATCGATCTTGCGGTGAGTTCGTCGTCTCCATTCCCACCGTCGAGAACGCTCTCTACCTCTGTATAGGTATTCTCCCCGTCGGTCTCGTTAAACGCCTGGAGAAGATCGTTTCCTTCGCCGCCCTCCAGTACATTTCGACCATAAGCATCGCTCGAGTTCGAGTCGGCGAAGACGTACCCACGAATAATGTCGTCACCGGCACCGCCAGTGAGTTCGTTCGTTACGATATCGCCGAAATTGCTCGAGCCGCTGGCCGATGCCGTTATTTGATCGTTCCCGTCGCCCCCGTCGATCCGGTTGAACGCGATCGACTGCGTTCCGTAGAAATTTGTCGACGCATAAGCGAATATGCGGTCGTCTCCACTCCCTCCCGATGCCTCGTTGCGGGCCGCACCGGAATCGACGTTGAGGATAGCTGAAAGTTGGATCGTATCGTTTCCGGCTCCGCCGGATGCCGAGTTCGAGATCGATTTGCCTTGGAAGAAGTCGTACGTGCCCAGGACAGCGCGGCCCGTGATCTGGTCGTCACCATCGCCGCCGTCTTGCAAGAGTTCGATCCGGGAACCGCCCGCCTGGACGATCGCGGAAAGAATATCGTTCCCGTCATTGCCGTATTGCGCGGCGACGGTTTCGTCCGCTTCCGAAAAGAGGTCGGTTACGATAATATCGTCGCCCGCGTCGCCGATCAGGGTCGTGCGATTGAACGCGCTGCTCAACCGGTCGTCGCCCGCGAGACCCCGCAGGATTTCGCCGTCGTAGGACGTTTCCAGGTCATCGTCAAAATTAGTCGCAGCCATTACTTCCTCCTGCGAAAGTATTACGCCAAGTTACCGAAAGACAAGACTCACTTAATCCTATCTTTACGATCATGGAAGCCGAAATCGATTAATTTAAGTTACACAATGTCTTGGCACGTCAACTACAGGCCGTAATGCGCTTCTTGTCCCATTTGAAAGGCGACGACATTGGCAGTCAACCGAGAATGGCGGGTTGCAATAGATGCGAAGCCCTTCGAACGGTGTCGGCTTTCCTTACGGCGACGCTTCAACATGAATACTACCTAGATTGTCGTTCGGCAGTTTCGGCAAAAGGCGACCAGGGGAACGCAGGATTGCCCGACCAACGCTCGCTTTTGCTCTCCGTACTGCTGTGTTTTCCGGGTTACGGTTATCACATCGTTTACCAGGCAGGATTATAGCTGAACCCATCAGGTACGGGGTCTCATTTCATGTTACACAAGTTCCGCGAAGCGCCAGCACGCGCTTCGTTTCTGTATTCGCTGCACACGTCCTTCGCGCGCGGCCTGCCGATGGCTGTGAAATGTCTGGCGACGGTCAGCGTCGCGGCGCTGATGTGCGAAGCGCCTGTGCAAGCGCAAGGCATCGTGAGAGCCGAATTCAGTCGCGGGGCGATTGCCGAATACACCAACAATCCCAACGGGACCGACCGCGGTATCCTGTTCTCTACTCTGAATATCACCGGCTTCACGATCACGCAGTCGTCCGCGAATGGGCAATGGGGTGGCACGCAAGGCAACGATACCGCCGTGACCGCGACAATCATGTTCAGCGACGGCACTTCGACCAGCTTCCCTGCGGCGATCAACTGGGTGAAGAACGCAGGTAGCGGCAGTTTCGACTGGGTCGGGCTGACGATCGCGTCCGGCGCAGTCGTGAAGGACGGCTACACGCCCTCCGCGGGTTACTTGAAGACCTACGTCCTGCAGTTTCCCAAGAGCACGCTCAATTTGTCGTCGCTCCTGCCGAACGGCCTCGATGGAAGTGCCAATACCGGCGCGGCGCTGAGTGCGCTCAACCAGAACTTTCCCAACGCCACGCCGCCGGTGATTACCGGGCCTCCGGGCGGAACCGGATCGTCTTCCTCGGCCGTCTCGGTCAATGAGAACCAGAGCGCCGTGACAACGCTTTCGGCGGACAAGGCGGTGAGCTGGGCGATAACCGGCGGCGCGGATGCGGCCCGCTTCTCGATCGGCGCAAACGGTGCGATCACGTTCAACGCCGCGCCCGATTTCGAGACGCCGGTCGATGCCGATGCGAACAATGTCTATCTCGTCACCGTGCGCGCGACCGACGGTAACGGCAACACCGCAAGCCAGTCCATCGCGGTCACCGTGCTCGACCTCGACGACACGGCGCCGCTGCTGGCGAACCAGAGTTTCGCCTATGCCGAGAATCAGACAGCGGGCGCGCGTGTCGGCACCGTGGCGGCAAGCGATGAGGTCGGGGTCACCGGCTTCCGCTTCTCCGCCACCGGTACCCAGACCAGCGCCGACGGGTTCTTCGCTATCGACGCCAGCGGCGCGATCACCCTCACCCCGCAAGGCGCGGCGGCGGGTGCCGCGACCAACGATTTCGAGATCGCACCCAACAGCTTCACCTACCAGGTCGGCGCGCGCGATGCGGCCGGCAATTGGTCAAAGCCTGCCGACGTGACCCTCGCGGTGACCGACATCGTCGACAATGCCCCCGTGATCACCGGACCCGACGGTTCGACCGGGGACCAGTCCACGGTGAGCGTGTCGGAGGGAACGACGATTGTCGCCACTCTGACCACCGACATACCCGTATCGTCCTGGGCGATCATCGGCGGTAACGACAAGGGCCGCTTCGAGATCGACGCCGAAGGCCGGATCACCTTCGTCCTGCCTCCCGACTTTGAGGCACCATCCGACGCAGATGGCAACAACACCTATATTCTCACGGTCGAGGCGATCGGCGCCAACGGCGGCCGCGTTACGCAGACGCTGACGGTTACGGTCACGGACGTGGCCGACACCCCGCCGGTCATCACCGGCCCCGATGGCAGCACCGGCGCCGTATCCGCGACCAGCGTACCCGAGGGGACCTCGACCGTGGCGACGCTCTCGGCCGATGTGTCCATCGCCCGCTGGGCCATCGTCGGCGGCAACGACAAGGGCCTGTTCGCGATCGATGCCGGGGGCCAAATCACCTTCGTCGCCGCTCCGGATTTCGAAACGCCGACCGATAGTGATGGCGACAATGTCTATGTGCTCACCGTCGAGGCGGTCGATGAAGCAGGCAATCGCGTAATGCAGACCGTATCGGTCACCGTCACCGACGTGGCCGACACCCCGCCGGTCATCCTGGGGCCGGACGGAAAGGCTGCCCCCTCCTCGGTCGCGATCACGGTCGACGAAGGAGCCACGGCGGTAGCTCGCCTTTCGGCGAATATGCCCGTGGCCTCGTGGGCTATCACGGCTGGTGACGATCGGGGCCTGTTCGCAATCTCGAACGAGGGAACGATTACTTTCAATGCCGCGCCGGACTTCGACGCGCCGGCGGACAGCGATGCCGACAATGTCTATACGCTGAGCGTGACGGCGACGGATGCCAACGGACTGACCGCGACCCAGTTAGTGACCGTGACCGTCGCCGATCTCCAGGATAGCCCGCCGGTCATTACCGGCCCCGATGGCAGCACCGGCGCCGTATCCGCGACCAGCGTACCCGAGGGGACTTCGACCGTGGCGGCGCTTTCGGCCGATGTGGCCATTGCCCGCTGGGCCATCGTCGGCGGCAACGACAAGGGGCTGTTCGCGATCGATGGCGAGGGCCAAATCACCTTCGTCGCCGCTCCGGATTTCGAAGCGCCGACCGATAGCGATGGCGACAATGTCTATGTCCTCACCGTCGAGGCGGTCGATGAAGCGGGCAATCGCGTAACGCACACCGTATCGGTCACCGTCACCGACGTGGCCGATAGCCCGCCGGTCATTCTGGGATCCGACGGCATGACGAAGGCGCCCGACCGGATCTCGGTCGATGAGGGGACGCTCGTCGTCACCCGGTTGACCGCCAACGTTCCCATCAGCGCCTGGTCGATCACCGGCGGTAACGATAAGGGCCGCTTCGCGATCGATGCATCCGGAGTGATCAGCTTCACCGTCGCGCCGGATTTCGACGAGCCGGTCGACAGCGATGGCGACAACATCTACGTCCTCGTGATCGAAGGGGTCGATGCGGACGGGAACCGGACGCAGCAGACGCTTACCGTGATCGTGAACGCCCTGCCGGATACCGCGCCGGTCATCACCGGTCCGAGCGGGGAACCCGGGGCGGCGTCCGCGATGGTAACGATCGAGGAGGCGCTCACCCTCGTCACCCGGCTGTCCGCCGATGTTGCTGTCGAATGGGCGATCGTCGACGGAGATGACCGCGACCAGTTCGCGATCGACGAAAACGGGACGATCTCCTTCCGCACCGCGCCCGACTTCGAAGCGCCGACCGACCGGGACCGGAACAATGCCTATCTGATCGTCGTGCAGGCTCAGGCAGACGACGGCAGCACCGCGTTCCAGTCGATCACCATCACCGTCACCAATGTTGACGAGATCGGCCGGAAGATCGAGGCGATTTCGCCTGCCCTTCGCAGCGGATTGCGCAACCATGCCTTCGCCAGTCTCGCCACCATGGTCTCGTTCAACGAGAACCTGCTCGGACTTGACGAGGGCTGCACTGATACCGGCCGGCGCAAGCCCGTTTCGGGCGGCGTCGATGCCGATGAAGAACGGCAGGAGGCCGGCCTGCAATACGCCCGCGAGCTGTCCGCCTGCAACAGCCGGACCCGTTTCTACGTCGATGGCGGGGGTGGGCCTGACCCGGGTGGACGGCAACTGGACGGCCCGCGCCCTAGCATCGGCGCGCGTTGAACGACGCGTGGGCGATCGAGCCACGCTGGGCATCGCCGCGCTCGGCACGGCGGGAAGCGATAGCCTTCCCGGGTTCGAGCGCGCCGATGTGAAGGATCGTAGCTTCCAGGTGAACGCCTATGGCCGGACCATGCTGTCGAGCAGCCTTCGCGCTGCCGCGTTCGCCGGATATGGCCGCGCCTGGTATTCATTCGATCTGGAAAATGACGGGCTCGAACTGACCGGAGAAGCGACCGGCAAGCGCTACCTCGTCGGTGCCGCACTATCGGGCGATGTCCGGCTGGCGGGCACGACGATCACCACGGATGCGGTCTACACGAAGGCGGTCGAGGAACTCGGTTCAGCACGGCTCGATGCCAGCGCCGGCGGGGAATCCCGCGCCGATATCGGCTTCGCGCTGGGGCAGGTCGACATTTCGCGGCTCAGCGTGCCGGTGCATGTGCCGCTGGTCTTCGATCACCCGCTCGACGGGCGGAATGCGACCCGCTTGGACGTGAGCCCGGGTCTGGTGTGCCAGGATACGAGCGCCGACACCTCGTCGAGCGATTGCGGGTACCAGTTGGGGCTGAGGTTCCAGATTGCCCCCACGCTGCGATCCTCGCTTCGGGGCGAGGCACGCCTCGAAGCGATTGACGGCTTCATGCAGAACCAGTTCACCGTGAGTTACGAGCGTCGCATCCTGCCAGACAAGCCGCTCAGCATCGGACTGGACCTGGGCGGAACGACCGGACCCCGGACCGACGGCCGTATAATGGCGCGCCTGGGGATCAAGCCCTGACGGGTAGCTTGTGCTAGTCCCGGCCTGGAGGCCGAAGCGTCCGGTTCGCCGGAGTGCTTCGGCCGCCGGTGGGCTGGCGGTTAGCCGGCCAGAGGCAAGCGACCGAGGCGATCGTTCGCCTCTGCTTCGTCTTGTAGTAGAACGTCTCGCGCGCCAGACCCAGCCGTTCGATGGCGTCCATCCATTGCCGCCCGACGCGGTAAGCGCCCCGACGATCTGCAGGCGCTCGAACGTGTCGACCTTCTCCGCCAGATTGCGCCCGTCCGCCCGGGACGCCGGTCCCTGCTTCGAGGCCGAGGGTCAACCGCCCCTATGCCGGAACGGATGCCGTGGGTGGCAGGCGGGTCGCCGATCTGCCGCGTATCCAGACCCGCTGGACGATCACGCCGCGCCTTTCCTCGGCACGCGGACCGAATATCTGATCGCGCGCGAGGTTTTCGACCGCGCCGGATATGTCGATAGCTTCTTCGCCACGGCCTGGCTCAGCTTCCGGTTCTGACCGGCGGGCTGTAACGACACCTACGGGAGAACAAAAGATCATGAGCAAGACCGGCAAGATCGAGCGCCACGCCCCTGCGACCGACCCCCGCGCCATCGGCGCGCCTCCGCCGGCCCGCAGCAGGATGTGGCGGCATCTTGGCCCCGGCATCGTCGTCGCGGCGACCGGGGTCGGCGCCGGGGACCTGGTCGCGACGCTGATCGCGGGATCGCGCTTCGGCTATGCGCTGCTCTGGGCCGCCGTCATCGGCTGCATCGTCAAGATCGCGCTATCCGAAGGGTCGGCCCGGTATCACCTCGCCACCGGATCGACCATCCTTGCCGGCTGGCGTTCGCTCGGCCGCTGGACGAGCTGGTATTTCGGCGTCTACGTCATCATCTGGGGGTTCATCTACGGCGCCACCGCGATGAGCGCGACCGCCCTGCCTCTCACCGCGCTGTTCCCCGGCCTTTCCTTGAGAAGCTGGGCGATGATCGCGGGCGTGTTCGGCTTCGTCTTCGTCTGGTTCAACCGCTACGAGACGTTCGAAGCGGTGATGAAGATCCTCGTCGGCACGATGTTCGTGATCATGGTGGGGCTCGCCATCCTCGTCGCCCCCAGTCTGCCCGATCTGGCCGGCGGCATGACCTTCATCCTGCCCGAAGGCTCGCTGTTCTACACGCTCGGCCTGATCGGCGGGGTCGGCGGCACGATCACCACCGCCGCCTATGGTTACTGGACGCAGGCGAAAGGCTGGCGCGGCACGCCGTGGCTGCCGATGATGCGGGTCGACAATTCGGTGGCCTATATCGTCACCGGCATCTTCGTGGTCGCCATGCTGATCGTGGGGGCGGAACTGCTGTATTCCGCCGGGATCGCCTTGGAAGACAGCGACCGCGGCCTGCTCGGCCTGTCGGACGTGCTGGAGGCGCGGTTCGGTGCGATGATCGCCGCCCTGTTCCTGATCGGCTTCGCGGCGACCTCCGTCTCGTCGCTACTCGGCGTATGGCAGGGCATGAGCCTGTTCTTCTCGGACTGGTGGTATCAGCTGCGAGGACACGGCGAGGGCGGGCACGAAGGCAGCAACGCCTATCGCCTCTACCTCGCCTGGCTGACCTTTCCGCCGATGGTCCTGCTGTTCGCGGACCGGCCGTTCCTGCTGGTGATCATCTACGGGGCCTTCGGTGCCCTGTTCATGCCATTTCTCGCCATCACCCTGCTGATGCTGAACAACTCGGACCGCCTGCCACCCGAAGCCCGCAACGGCGTGGTCGCGAATATCACGCTGGCGGGATCGGCGATCCTGTTCATCGTGCTCGCCGTGCAGCAGGTCGCGAAGCTGGTGGGATGAATGAGGGGCGCCGTCGGGCTCGGGGCGTTTTCGACAAACTCAGCCGCGCGAATTGGCAAGGCAGCTGTAGGGGTCTTTTGGCATTGACACGAAACACAACGCAAACGTGTCGGAGTCCGGTTTAAGTAGGTCCTGCTAACCATGGCACTAGGCGACAGGACCTACCCGATTTAATCCGATTGAACGAGGAAACTGGCATACACTGAAGCGATGACCGCTGCACTGTATGCGCGAATGGTCGATCAGCGGCAATGTCGTTGGGGTGCAAGCGTCAGCAGCCTTTTTTCCAGGCATCACGGCACATCCGGCTTGGGCCGACGTTCGGGTCGAGGATCTGTTAAGTCATGATCTATCTGCTCTCTGCGGCAATTATGACGACCTGCCGAGCCGAAATCCCCCAGTCCGCTTCCCACCCCATAATCAGGCATACGCAGGTTACTGGACAACGCCCGACAGCGGACAGGCTGCTATCGCAGTCTTTGCGCTAAAACCAGACGGTCAATTAACGACGGGGACGTGCTCTGACTTGAATTAACCGAGCCAACGTTGAGCGATTTGCTGTCCGTTATGCTCATCGCGCCAATGATATCCCTCGGCTCGGACCGTCCAGCCGCCCAATGATCTGAACCGATGCGAAGATATCTTCACTTGTTATCGCCGTGTTTCCCGAACGTGACGGGCTAAAATTTTGCTGTCGAATTGGCTGCGGGAAAAGGCGCCTTCAAACTGTTCTACCAGGCCTTTCGAACCGCACCATTCCTTCAGCTTGCTTGGGGCGATACCGGTCCTCAAGGACACTTCAGCGCTGAATATGCGTAACGCGGCGATTGCGAGCACCTCACTCATTGAGCAGGCGAGTTTCCGATGCGCTTGCTCGAAAGTTACTTCTCCCTGTTTGCCCAGCGCGGCAACTTGATCGAAGGTGGCGTTCAGTATCTCCATAGTGTCCTGCTGCGAGGCAATCCCTGGTTGGTCGATACCGCCATCAGAAACCGTCGTCATCTCCGCAAGGATGCCGAGATCTTTTCGCCGAACCAAGAGGGAACGTGTCGTGGGTGCCTGATCGTCCTTCGCGCGGAAGCAGGGCAGTTGCCTACGCAAAATCGCATTCATGATGCTTGCCCAAGGCTTCAATCCTCCGCCGATGATGCGCGATGCGGCCCGGAGAGATAGGGTCCCCTCCGTCCCGTCCGCCACCTGGTCCAACGAAGCGAGTTCGGCGACCAGTCTATCGACCGAGGCGTTCAGGATCCATGTCTCTGGCTCAAGGGCGTTTAAGCCGGAATTGGTGGGTCTTTCGAGGATGCCCAACGCCTGCATCTGAATGATTGCATAAGTAGGCAGCATCAGTCGCGCGGCGACCGCCTCATTCCTCTTCGATGCTTCGCGCTGTGCGATGAATTCCTCGCACAGCGCCCGGTCGAGCTTAGACGAACCAGCGTCACCGATTACTCCTGATGGACGCATATAATCACCCTTGCTGAGAAAGGCTCCCTGCTCTGTCGAGATGCCCGTTGTTCGAACCAGTTCGCTCTGCAGCATTATCGGAGAACTGTTGGGCGCGACCGCTCGTCTAAGCCCTTCCGCGATCACAGGCGCTCCCGATATGACGAGCTCTCGGACTTTGGGATTGGGGTGGCTTTTCGCCGCCAGCTTAAGTCTCGACCATAAGTGACGCTCAGATTTGCGGTTGTTAATCGCTCGGGCGGCAAGGCGTTCGAGGCTACCCGGCCATCCCGCGAGAGCTTCTGTGCCTTTGGTTATTCGCCTTGCAATTTCAACGGAGTTCTCGTCTCGGCCCGTGGACATGTTTGCCTTCTCGCCTGAGGGCCGATCAATGTCGGCAAGTAGATAGATCAGGTCGGCGAGTGTCGGAGTGTCGATATTTTGAATGTCGCAATGAAGCTTCGAGCGCGCGTCCTCCGCCTCTCCCTCATCCGCGGAAAGAAGTGCTGCGAAGAATGCATAGGATGAGCGCATCTGCTTTGGCAGATGGCTTTCTGCTGCGGGAATAGCATCGTTCGCCAGCACGCAGTCGTCGCGGTCGCACCGCGCGATGGGCCTGGCCAGCGACCATCTCAGCTTGCCTTCGCATTTCGGGCAGCTGTCGGTGAGCTCTTCGAAGCTTTCGGGACAGTAGGGGAGCAGACGTAGTAACCAGGACTGTCGATGATGATCGGACTGTCGGAGCGACTGCGGCGAGATACGGCGGTAGCGCAGCTCGAGATCACGAAGGCGCATCGAACGCCCTCCCCATTCGACCAACCTCCCAGAATGGTCCTCTCCGACCGGGATGCACGCCCTCTTCCTAATTTCCCCCTCATCGATGCGGAGAATGCGTGAGAGTTCCTGCATGTCCTGCTGCGTCGCATAAACAGTAGCATCACCTTGATGGCGCAAATCGATGCCACATGACTTGAGGATGATCCGATTCGATCCCAGAAAGTGCTCTGACCCCCGCCGGGTTACCAAACCCAAAAGAGATTCGTTCGCAAGGGCGCTTCCTGGCCAGCGCAAGGGATGTAGCTTCACGCCGGGCGGCAGAACGGCTCCCTGCGCCATTTCAGACGTTCCGGTAGCCGTTTGGAATAGCAAAGTTCTCGAGCGCGTAGCGCAAATCCTCTTCTTCGACGGCAGTCGCGCAGCGAAGGACCGAATGCTGGAGCGCCTGCGCCATAATTCTACAAACACGTCCGATATGGCCGCCCGACCATCTGAGAAGAACTTTTTGCTGCTTGCCGTCGGAAAGAACCCCCTCGCGCTTCACGAGCTGCTGTCGAAGCATTTCCGCCTCTAGGTCCAGGCAGAACCCTTTGAATTCTCCAAGCCTGCTCATATCGTCGAGACTGAACGGTTCGAGCTTCAGTTCAGCACCCGCCCGGTTGGCAAGGTGTATGTTGTCTTTGAACATCTCTTTGGATGTCTCATCGCCAACAAGGACAAGCGGAGCAATGCCTAGGTTGAGAAGGCTTTTCAGCAGATTGGTAACGTCCTTTCGATCGTTCCTTTGGCCCTTCAGTTCTTGAACTTCATCAATGATGATCAGCTCGACGCCGGCTCGTGTGATGAACGCCCGCATTCGGTAAATAAGATCGTTTGCCGTTCCGATTTGCCAGTTTTCATCACCAAGCAGTCGGCATATTTCTTGGCAAAGAGCCTTGGGGCTCGTGCAGCTCAGTAGCGACAGGTAAAGCACGACGTAGGGATTTCTTTCGCCTGTGACCTCGGCGTGTGCGGCGACAGCATTCTGGCAATAATTCTCAAAGCATGCCGTCTTGCTGGCACTGGAAAGCTGTGCAAGGCGAAGTGCGTTCATCGCCTTGCCTTTGCGGTTTCGGCTGGTGTGCCGCAGGATGTCGCATTCCTTGTGAATCGCTTGATGCGACGGAGTCGGAATATAGATCGACTCAAATGCGTCGAGTATCGCCCCCACCCTCGCGGCAGGATCCAACGGCCATTTATCATGCCTCTGATTATTCACTGCCATCCTCCGGATCGATTCGTATTCCGGACACCGGCTTGATTTCGTCGAAATTAACATCCTCGGCGTCGTCGTCTTCAAAAAGCACGAAACGGTCGGTTGACTGACAATCGGAATCCTCAAAATGATCGCCGCGATCGCGCTCGGCCTTCTCGAAGGAGAAAGGATGATCGCCCGGCAGGCCGTTATCTTCGCGCTCGATGTCACCAAAATTTCGGTCGAGACTCGTTGACGAAGGTGAGGCGTAATTGCGTTTTGAGACGCGGCGCACTTCCTCGCTTTCAAAAAGCGCAGCATATTTCCGGCGCTGCTGGAACGACAAATCAGGAACCATCTCGTCCATTTCGCGGCGAGTGCGGGCAACGCTTGCTAGGCGGTCACCTTCCGTCTTCAGGGTTTCGTTGCGCTGTTGGCGACGACGTTCAAAAAGGCGATGCGCGCCCATGCTGAGGCGGTGCGTATACTCCGGCTCAGTGCTTTCGAGCCGGACCCATTTTTTCGAAGCGTCATCATAGACTTTGAAAGACGACAAGTCGCCGGGGTTATACCAGACCTTGACGGTTACCGCGATTGCTCCGTCTTTCCTGCGCTTGATGCGGTCGGGTGGCAGCAGCCGCTTCATCTCTTTGAGCATCGATTTCACTTTGTGTTTATGGCGCCAGCGAAGACCGTATTTTCGCACACCGTTACGATCCAAGACAGCTTGGTCCGTAACTCCGATATGGTGCTCGATGCGTTCGACATCATGGAACAGCGAGCGTGCGTTCTGCTTTGCGTCCTGCTCGAGTTGTTGGTTAGGACTGCGCTTGCTAAATTCACCTGACGGGCCATTATTGTGGTGCGCGACCGCTTGATCTACCAGATCCTGCAACTGGGTCATTAGTATTGCATACTGTCCGACATCGTAGCCAAACTCCTCGGCGCGGCGCATATCGACTAAAGCCAAGGGCTGCTGAAGCAGCTGGGATTTGAGGGTGCCGAAAAAGCGCTCGATTTTTGCCTTTGCCGTCGGCATCGCGACAGGTGGGAGAGCTATCTCGATCCCGCATTCTGTGAGGCTAGGTGCTACAGATGGCCCAAAGAGGCTCTTTGCGTTGTCAGGAATGTAAGTGGCGCAAGGTCCGTAAGCTAGGTCCACTTGCAGGTTGGTCGCGTCTTCATCAAACAGCACTTCACCTGTCGCATTATCGTTCACGGCGTCGCAATATTGATCTTTTGTGGCATCACTGGCTTTGGCCGTCTTTTGCTTGATCGATTTGGACATAATATAACCCTCGTTGTTCACTATCTTCGTTTCATGCGGCCCAATCAGAGGGGCATGCGTTCCGCATGCTTGGGGTAAGTGACTCAACAAGAGCCTGCAGGGTCGTCTCGCGGCGAGGATCACCGGCGTGCACCAAGCAGGAAAGAATTGCGCCGGACTTAGCATCCATGATGGCCGTCACCCATGGTTTGAGAAACGGAAGCCGGTTTTTGTCATCGAACACGATGACGTTGTCCAAGCGAGTGGCATCGACATATCCGTATTCGAAGCAATAGTTTGGATCGACAGCTTCACCTGCTCCTGAAAAGCGCCGTTTGGCTTCTTCATCGCCAAACTTCGTTCGAACCGTTTCTTCACACTCGAGCTTGTCAATGCGTTCGAAGAAAGCGGATCTGCTCATCAAATCATGCTTGATGGCGCCAGGTTGAAGCCTTCGGTTCTCATTGGCGATCTGTATCCTGAGATCTTCAAAGGCATCCTGCTTGGTGCGAGCTTCGACAGCCCAATAAGCCAGCGCACAGCGATGGATGATCCTGTCGGTCGCTTCGGGGAAAGGCGTGCCGCCTTGCTTTCGCCCGCCTCTGTCGGCGAGATCGGCGACGGTCGCGCCGTTTTTTACCTTGCCCATCACGCGGATCATAGTTCGCGTGGATGGCCGTTTGATCTCGTAATCGTAGTGGCCGCCACCGAACTTGCGATCGAGCCATTGCTCAAGGTTGTTGTGGCTAAGAGCGATCCCGTCCTGCAACGCTCGCGTGCCCAGATGCCATAAGGCGCGCGCTCTCGGGTTGGCTTCGAGAATGGCGAGTGGGTCAAAGAGTTCCGCGAACGCCGAGATCGTTTCAGGATCGGTCGGCATGGTAAGAGCGCGCGCCTCGCCGCGGGCATATTTGGAGCGGAGCCATTCGATGTCGGGTTCGACATTGCCATCCATTGTCTTGATACGTAACGGGGTCCCGCCGTGTTTGTAGACAAGTCTTGGAGCGCTACCCACGACATCTTCGATTAAAACTTTTCGGTCGTTAATGATCATCCACTGGCCAATGAGAGGATCGAACGCGCGATCGCGAAGCGCGTTTTGCCACTCTGGCTGCTCGGTCGTGGCGTCGTCGTTACCTTGAAATGGAAGCTGGCAAGGTTCGACACTCTCAACCCTATTGCTCCTCTTGAATGGGCCGCTCATCGCACGAACCTCCGGCTGATCGTGCGGATGTTCGCGTGGGACGCTCGAAGCGGCGCCCTAACGAGACTTTCCGCACGCAATTCCTTGCTGAGATCGAACCAAAGTGCGCCGGAAGCCAGAAGCGAGAAAGCTTTGGCTTTGCTTATCAAGGGGCACGACCCGATAATAGGAAGGAGTTCGGCAAAGGTGGATGCTCCCCCCGCAATGGCCTCAACGACGCTTTCGCGCTCTTCCTGCGGAACCGCGTCGTCTTTGTGAATGTGCCCGTAAGACAAATTCATTAGAAGACGACGGTTCTCAAGCAGGGCATTGCCGGTAATCGGCATGAACAGGATACTGGCCCGAGCGAGTATATCATGTGCGTTGGCCATTAGCTGCCGTGTTTCACGTTCGAGAAGGTGGCTTCCCGATGCCTTGATTTCTTTAGCCTCTATCTTGGAACCACGACCAATCACGGCATCCAGAGTGTAAAACGACTCCTGCCCGTTCTCTCTGAGCATATCGATCTCCAGGCCCTGCATTTCGAAGTCACCTACGTCGGGGTCGAGGTTCCACATGACGCGGTAAAGGCGTTCCCAATAGCTTTCCTCGCTCACCAACCTGCGCGTTTTTCGGCTGAACGCGGTGAAGGTCGCCTTTGTCTCATGATACGTCGCCAATTGACCATTCGGTCGCGATGTTACCGTGGCGGCTATCCAATCGGGTCGCGGGGGATCGATATCGTTGTCATTCGCGATGACAAGCTCGTTCACGGCAGGGTGGAAATGCGCTGTTGAGTAGCGCGCACCGACGTCGCGAGGCGGCAGCGTCAGCAACGCATCCTTGAGCACCAATCGCGGGGGATCTTCATTCGTTTCCATCTTGATTCCTTCTCTATCTAGAAATCATGGAATATAGAATGGAATTGATGAGTCAATGTTTTTTTACACGACTATTTAGAAACTTGGTTGACTTGGCCTGATCAGTGCCGTTTTGGTTCACTTATGATCGAAACGGCTTGGTGATGGAATTTCCGATCGATCTTCTGGGCGGTGCCGCCAGCGCGGAGCAGCGCGAGGCGTGGGAGAATATGGATGTTAGCACGCAGAAACTGACCTACGATCGGTTGAAGGTCATTCAGGAGTGGGAGGCCAAGGAAGGCCATTTGACCGCGAAGGATGCGGCACGCCGGCTGGATTTGGGCTTGAGCCGTTTTTACAAGATGGCATCCGACTGGCGGGCAACCGGAAATTTTGAGGCCTTGGGCACGATTCGGGCGCGGCAGGGTAAGCGCCGATCCAAGCTTGATCCGGAGGTCGTTAACGCTTTGCAGGCTGTCGTCGCCAAGGTCGTAGCTCGAAACGAGGACGCCAGCGTGTCGCATTTGGTCCGGCTTATGATAGCGGAATCAGGCGTTCAGGAGTGGCGGCCCGTAAGGCCCCTTCCCTCGCCGATGAAGTTGAGAGAAATAGTCGAATCCGAGAAGAGGCGAAGCACGGCGCTGGCGAAGGCTGGCAACCAGATCGCTTTTGATTGTTGTGCGATCACATGGGCTTCTTCTCCCACGCAGCCGTTTTGTCTGTATCTCGTAATTGATCGCGGCACGAGAGCGATCCTGGGGCATCACATTGGGCTGTTCGACGACGGAATTACGGGCCACGCGTCCGCTGCGTCGGCTGCATTGGACAACGTGAGCAACTTCAATCTGCCTTGGTCCCACGACATGCTTGGTATGCAAATGGTCGTAGGCACTAGGCGTGGACCCTATGACCGGCTGTCGCATAATCTTGAGCAGGAATTTTCCGTTTCTGCCAAATTGGCATCGACAGAAAAGCGGTTTGGCCGATATGTGCTCGAGTTGCTTGGGCCGCGCGTCGGACGAGTTGTATTTGCGCCAAAGTCCACAGGTTTTGGAGCCGATATGGAACCGGGGCTGCGAGTCGATGCTGCAATGCCGTTAGTGAATGGTGAGGTAGATATCCGTTCTATCGAGTGGGTCGCTGAAGTCGTCGAGAGCGAGCTGCACGAACACAACGCTACTGAAGTTTGCGGAACGCTGGTAAGGTCAAGATCCGATCGGAACGCACCGCCGCGCCGATTACTCGATGTGCTTGCACGCATCGGTGAGGCCGCAACTTCAATCGAATGAAGATTACCCTTTCTTGCAGTTAGCATTGTGCGCCTCGACGGCATTCAAAATTACCTCTCTTGCTTCGTCAGGTTCGAGCGCAGCGTTCATTTGACCCTCCAACCGACGGGCGAGTTTCGCGTCCATATCGGGATGGGCTCGATGGAGGACGTTGATTGTGCCAAGCCGTCTGCCCAGCAGAATGGAAGCTGTAAGCGCTTTTCCCGCCGGTTCGACTTTCTTCCTCATTTTTGCCGGAAGTGCGTGATATCTCGTAGTGCCAACGAATATCCGCATATCCTCCGAAACGCTTTTGCGACTGTCGATCAGGTGCTCGACGATAGCCGTCACATCCTCAGGCTCACCAATTGTCACGATCGGATGCACAAGCCGCTTTGAGGGCAGTGCGATCCCTCCAGTCAGCCAAGGCGAGTAGATCTTGCTGCCTACGCGGACCGGAATCTGTGGGCGGCACTGGAAAACAACATATCCATCGAGGTCTCGTGGAAGTTCCTGCGCAGATCGAAGCTTCATGATGCGGTAGTGGATGGCGGCTGGCGAAGGTGCTGGGATAGGCTTGGCCGCACAACGCTTCCTGACGAGCGCGTCGATTTCTGAGAAAGATGCAGAAGGTCCCAGTTCCTGCGTAACCTCCTGCAAAATCGTCAAAACGGCTTCAGGGATCTTGGGGACGCGATCGACCTTTACGGTTGCACCATCGATCTGCTCAGCTTGGGGCCGAACTCGCCAAGCTCTCGCCATTATGAGAAAACGATGAGTGCCCACTCCGAGTGCCGCGGCGTGCGCCGCCGTATCGCGCTCTGTAGGGTCGGTAATCGCGCAATACGCTGCAAGAACGCTTGCTCGCTTTTTGATGGTCGCCAGCCGGACCGGTTCGATTATATCCATAATACCGTGCCTTTTCCCTTCTGTATTCATGTTTTGTTCCATTCTCTGTCCCAATGATGGAATGTAAAATTACGCCGGACATGTGCCTCCGAAGGCGAGATTTCGCGGTATCAACCCGCTTGCCGAAACCGCCGCGAAATGCTTGGCAACCCTACCCAAGCGCATGAAGCCTATGATGACGCGTTGCTGCGTGACCTGAAGGTCAGCGTATCGAGAGGTGCCGAGAAGTTACGCCGCGCAGCAGCAGGTCCGACGAAAACAAAGCCGCCGCGATTTGATCGATAAGGTCCAAGGGACCAATCACCGCGCCGCCTATCACGCGGTGCGAATGGCGCTGGAAGATCCCGCGCGGCGTGAGGCAACACAGATCCGAGTTCCGGCTGACCTCGGATCTGGTTTACCGGCGGCTTTCGACAAGAGGATATTGCAGGAACCGCGACCTCGAGCAGTTACACGATTTCACGTTCACACTCGCCGATCCGGTAGCTCCTGTCCGTCTTGTCCTTGTTGCAGAGCCATTCACGCTTGGCGGCGATGACTTCAGGACGCGCGGCAAATTGCGTGACCACGTCTTGGCTAGGTTTCGGCCTCGCACCGCGCCGACTGCCTCCTCGCATTTCGCGCCTGCGCAAGTCTAATTGCGGCCTGGATCCTCGCCCGTTCGGAACCGTCATTGATCTCGCGGGGTTCGACCACAAGGGCAAGCTCTAGCATGCCGGCATCCTTAATCGGTAGCGTAAGGTGTTCGCCTTCACATCCGAGGCGGTCTGGGACGGAGACGAACCCATTTGGTGCATTGAAGGGCCGCACATCCGGCTTTCCGGCATTGCGGCATGGGAGCTCGACAGGTCCTGTTCCGCTGGACACCTCTGCCCCAAGGCGGAAACTTTACAAGCGCGCAACGCTCTAGTCGAACTTGTCAGTCGGCCCACCGGTGAAGACCGCAATGGTCACGTTCTCGTGGAAGGCCCCACGATGAGGGGCGTCTCGACCGCATCTACCGGCGGTGATCACATCGGTGCTTGGCGCATCTCGCCGAACTTTGCGTTATATCCTGTGCTATGGTCCGCGGTGGATGGGCAGCCTGCTGGGACTGCTACTGGGGAGAATTACGAATGTCGTTAAGTAGCTGGAGCGACCGGGCAGACGATGGACGTAGCTGGCTGATCAAACTGGAGTTCGGTGTTGTTGCCTCGCTGGTGGTAATTTCGTTGCTAATTGCCGTATCCTCACTCATCAGGGCCGACTGCTGCTTCCGCCCATCCTGAAGGTCTCGCGTTTGACGGATGCCACTACAACCGTAAGAACGGTGGACGGCTTGCCACCACAGTCCGGCTTCGCAGTCACGCGAGCGACAGTCCGCCAAGGCCGATCTACTATGCAAATTACGTGGCCGCTCATTCCACTGGGGCGGCCCCCATCAGAATGGTGACCCGGGATATGCCAACCATCTTGATCGCGACGACGTAGCCTGCGAGTAGGCCATGCCGTTCTACATCCGAAAGTCGGTTAGCGCTGGGCCGTTCCGCTTCAACTTCTCCAAGGGAGGTGTTGGACTCTCCGTCGGTGTGCGGGGCTTTCGTCTGGGGACAGGCCCGCGCGGCCATTACGTCCACGCAGGTCATGGCGGGCTGTATTACCGCAAGACGCTGAATGGATCGTCACCGGATGGAAAAAGCGAGAGGCGAGCGCCGAGGGACGCGCCGAAACCGGCCGGACCAGAGGCTCATGCCGGAGCGGGCGTTGATATGGTTCCTGTGTCCTCCGGAGTCGTCGCCAAGATGGAGAATGCGCGCTTCGCCGATGTTCTTGCCGAGATGGACGAGAAACAGCGATCAGCACGGCTTGGAACGGTCTTCATGTGGATCGGCATCGCGATCGCAGCGCTCGCTACGATCGGCTGGGGTGTAATCGGCTTTCTCCTCGGCGCGGTCATTGCGTTCGGAGGACGATGGCTCGGTTCGTGGCTGGACCAAAGCCGGCGTTCGGTGGTGCTGATGTATGATCTCGAGGACGCCGCCGCTAATGCGTATGAGGGTTTGACGGCGGCATTCGACCGGATCGCGGCCTGCCATGGCATATGGCATGTCGATGCGGGCGGTGCGGTTAACGACCTTACGACGTGGAAGCGCAATGCCGGAGCGAGCCACATCCTGGATAAGCGGCCAACCGCTCTTGGTTACGGTCTGCCGACCATTTTGAAGAGCAACGTGACCCCGCCTTCCCTGAAGGTGGGAAAGGAAACGCTCTTCTTTCTTCCCGACTTCCTGCTGGTCGTTCACGACGATAACATCGGAGCGGTGGCTTACGATCAACTGTCGGTCCGTTGGCAGGATTCCAGTTTCATCGAGGAGGGCGCGGTGCCGGACGACACGACTGTGCTTTTCCACACCTGGAAACATCCCAACAAAAGCGGCGGGCCGGATCGGCGGTTTGCGAATAATTACCAGATCCCGGTGTGCCTCTATGAGAGCATTCACCTCACCAGCGCCAACGGACTGAACGAGTTGCTTCAGGTTTCATGCAATGGCGTCGCGGCTCCATTTGCAGAGGCCGTCGAGCAATTGTCCCGGCGTAACGGCGCTTCGGAAATTGGCCGCTCGCTGCCGACGCTGACGACCGGCTGATACCGTCAGTTCTCTAGGAACTGCAGGGTGTGCCGCCTTCTTGGGGGATTGCGCGGTGGAATTGCAACGCCCCTGACTTTAGGCAAACTTGGCACCCTCACCGAGCCCGCCCCTATATTGGCGTCGACCTATTTCTCTAGTCCCATAAAGATTTCAATGTCCTGCAAGGGAGTCTTACCGGCCTTGCGCCCAAAGCCGGGCTGCTGATGCCAGATCGTCGGAATAGCGCACCCACTCTTCCCGAACATCGCGGCGGGTCCGCACCACCACGCTAAGGTCCAGTTCCTCGTCGAAGCGTAGGCCGCACATCCTGTCTTTTTGCCAGACCTTCTCCCCGTAAGTCTCGAAGCCCATCCAGCACAGCACGCCTTTGTTGAAGGCCGGTGGCATGCGGCAAGCTAATCGTGCACCAACCTGGGATAGATCGAGAAGCAAGACTTCTTCTCGCCCTCCCAGTGTGATCATTTCGGCTGGAAGTTGCAGTTTCAGCCGCTGATAGCTGCGCGGTTGCTTCTCGGAACTGATTTGGGTCATTCGAAACGGGCTAATCGGGCAGGCTACCGAGCACAAGACTTGCTACCCCAATCAAGGATCGACGCGTTTTGGCTTAGTTAGACAAAAAGCCCGATCTCCCCGCTGATCGAGACGACGGCCCACCAGATTGGTCAGCGAATATGGATTCCTACGTATCCGGCTACGCGCGGGCCGGGGAATGACGGCCAACCACTTCAAGAAGCAGATGCTGAAAGGGAAGGTGCCTTTTATTAGCACAGCTTTTTCAAAAGTTCTACGGTCGGTGAAATAATCAAATGTCATTGACAAAAAAACTTGGTTAATGCGATTATGCTAAATGTCAGAAATAGATACTGGAGTATCATCATGAATTTAAAGACTTACACCTTAGCAGCGGCTAGCCTTGCCGCTTTTGCGTTGCCGACGAGCGTGAGCGCGGCGACGTTGGTATTTGATTTCGATGGTGATGACGACAGGAGTTTTAATTTCACGCTGGATGATACCCGAGCCCCGGACGGCGGTGTTTCGTTCGGTTCTGCTACCAGAGTGGAATTTGACAATGTTGCCGGCACGTTCGTGGGAGCGAACGGGACAGATGCGTTTGCCAACGTATCGTTCGGAACCGGCTTTCTGAGCACTCTTCAAATTGGCGGGATCAACTTCTCGGGGACATTTGGGGGGCCGGATCTGTTCAATGGCTCACGCAATAACCCCCAGTTCAATTTGGGTTCGTTTGCTTTGACCGCCGGCGCTCTTAACCCAGCAGGAGGCACGCTTACGATTTCGCAAGCAACTGGAGCCATTCCTGAACCGGCAACCTGGGCCATGATGCTACTGGGGTTCTTCGGCATGGGCCTCGCAATGCGTCGCTCCAGTCCCGCTTCTATGAAGGTCAGCTATAGCTGATCTTGAGCCAGAATCATTTGTTACGGCCTTCGGTGTTAGGACATCGGAGCCCTTTTTCTTTGAAGCATCTTGCTTTGATTGCCATCAGCGCGTCCTCGCGACCGGATCGGCGGAGGGGGCCTAACTTTGGTTGTGCGGCAATCTGTAGATCAAAATAAACCGACGAAGCCATGACGGGATCTGACGCGATCGACTCGTCCATGTTTGGAGACTTTCGCCAATCCATGGCCACCGCATGCTTGTTGCGGCAGCGTATGAGTCCGGGGCGCGAAGGAATTTTAGCGACGTGCAATTCTTCTCGATTTGACAGCTTACGTTGACATTGCCGCTGCCATGTCGAATTCGAACTTGATGCATTTGATCGGAAACTCAGAGAAGACCTCGTCCGACGACCGCCTCGAGACTGCCGCGGAGGCGGCGGGCATAGGCACTTGGGACTTCGACCCTCGATCCGGACAACTCGATTGGGACGACCGTTGCCGAGAGCTATTCGGCGTCTTGTCCTCGTCCGATGTTGATTACGACACGTTTTTGCAAGGCATACACCCTGAGGATAGGGAGTATGTCGATCAAGCGGTCCAGCAAGCGCTCGACCCGTCCGGTTCCGGTCGATACCATGCTGCCTTTCGCGTCACCGGCCTTGAAAACGGCAAGCTTCGGCATGTGACAGTGACTGGCCGGGCGTTCTTCGATGAACGCGACGGTAGCAAGCAAGCAATCCGGTTCGCGGGCGCGATCATCGACATCAGTGAAATCCGAGCGACCGAAGCGGAACTCAAAAAAACCGAGAGCCGCTATCGCATGGTCCTTGAAGCAACGAACGATGCGATCTGGGACTGGGATCTGGTGCAGAACCAGGTCCGCTGGAGCGAGGCGCTCTATTCGGTATTCAGTCATGACCGAGACAAGGTCGAGCCGACCGGCGAATGGTGGCTCGATCAGATCCATCCCGGCGACCGCGAAAGGGTTGACCAGGATATCCACTCGGTGATCGAGGGTGAGTCGATAGAATGGGAAGCGGGATACCGCTTCCGGCGCGGCAATGGAACCTACGCCGATGTCTATGACCGGGGCAGCATAGTTCGCGATGCGACAGGCAAGCCCCTTCGTATGATCGGTGCCGTGCTCGACCTGAGCGAGTTGCGGGAAGTAAAGCGCACACTGGCAGCGAATGAAGAGCGCTATTGGGCACTGACCGAGGTATCCCCGCAGATTGTCTGGATGGCCGACGTCGACGGAACCCTTACCTATGCTAATCAGCGCTGGTTCGATTACAGCGGCCTGTCGCGCGACAGTTCTGCTCATCGAGGATGGGTCGAGGCAATTCATCCCGACTATCGCGCCGCTCTGGCCGGCGCTTGGGTTCATGGGAGCCGGGCGGGTATCGAATGGTCTGTCGAGCTACCGCTTCGCCGAGGAAGCGATGACAGCTGGCGCTGGCATCATATCCGCAGCCGGCCTGCGAAGGGTGAGGATGGCAAAGTCACCAATTGGATAGGCGTCGCCGCTGATGTTCATGATCGCCGCCAAGCGACGGAGGCGCTCGCGGCAGAGACGGCTCGGCTCGAAACGCTGCAGCGCGTCGGCGCCGAGCTGTCAGCAGAGCTCGAGTTGGAAACGCTTATTCAGAAAGTCACCGACGCGGGGGTTGCGCTGACCGATGCGCAGTTCGGCGCCTTCTTTTACAACAGCGCAGATGGCGACGAAAACTATCACCTTTATACCCTTTCCGGCGCGGACCGCTCGGACTTCGAAAAGCTGGGGCGTCCTCGCATAACGGATATCTTCCGCCCCACCTTCAGCGGCGAGGGAGCGATCCGGTCGGACGACGTGACGAAGGATCCGCGATACGGCAGGAATTCGCCGCACGCCGGAATGCCCAAGGGTCATCTACCGGTTCGAAGCTATCTTGCGGTTCCGGTTATTGGGCGAAAGAACGAAGGAATTGGGGCGATGCTGTTCGGGCATCCAGAAGCGGGCCGTTTCACCAGGCAGCATGAACGACTGGTGACAGGAATCGCTGCACATGCTTCGGTCGCGATTGACAACGCCCGTCTCTATCGTTCGGCGCAGGATGAATTGAACGAGCGCCGCCGCGTCGAGCGCGATCTGAGAGAGTTGACCGACACCCTGGAGGAAAGGGTCGAGGAGGAGATTACATTGCGCTCCAGAGCGGAGGATGCGCTTCGTCAGGCTCAAAAGATGGAAGCTGTCGGTCAATTGACTGGTGGTATCGCACATGACTTCAACAACCTTCTCACCGTGATTGCCGGAAACATCGACATGGCGACAAGAGCGGTCGAGAGCGCCGGCGATGCCAACCCCCGAGTGATGCGCGCTCTGGATGGAGCTCAGAAAGGAGCGCAGCGAGCTGCCGCGTTAACCCAGCGTCTCCTGGCTTTCGCGCGGCGCCAGCCGCTCAATCCCAAACCGATTTTGGTCGATCGCCTTATCCGTGGGATGTCCGATCTTCTCGATAGATCCTTGGGCGAACGCGTTGAGGTCGAATTCGTTGGGTCCCCCGGATTATGGAAGGTCGAGGTCGATCCCCACGAACTTGAGTCCGCGATCGTCAACCTTGCCGTCAATGCCCGCGATGCCATGCCCGATGGCGGTAAGTTGACGATCGAGGTCAGCAATAGCCGACTGGATGAGGCTTATGCTGCGGAACATGCGGAAGTTGCAGCGGGGCAATATGTCATGCTCGCGATCAGCGATACCGGCGGCGGCATGCCGTCTGATCTGCTCGACAAGGTGTTCGAACCGTTCTTCACGACCAAGGAAGTAGGAAAAGGAACGGGGCTTGGTCTCAGCATGGTCTACGGTCTTGTCAAACAGTCCGGCGGTCATGTGAAGATCTACAGCGAGCAGGGCTTGGGCACGACGGTCAAAATTTATCTTCCACGCTTCCACGACGGCGAGGCCGCGATTGAGGAACCAAGGGCAGAAGACGAACCTGAGAAAAGCCATCAGGAGGAACTGATATTACTCGTCGAGGACGATGAGGACGTGCGCACCTACACCTCGGATTGTTTACGAGAATTGGGCTACAGGGTGCTTGAAGCGAATTCCGGTGAGGACGCGATGGAACTGCTCCATAGGAGTGAGGAAGTTATCGATCTTTTGTTCACCGATGTCGTCATGCCGGGAATGAACGGCGAAGAGCTTGCGATTGCTCTTCGCAAAGATCGACCTGATCTCAAGGTCCTGTATGCATCTGGCTATACGCGCGATGCCATTATGCACTCAGGCCGTTTGCAGCGCGGCGTCGCGCTTCTTCCCAAGCCCTTCAATTTCGGCGAACTTGCAAGAAAACTTCGAGACGTGCTCGAACTCGGCTGTGCCGGACGCGCCGTTGCTCTCGTAGATGAAGGGCGCGGCAATGGTCCTGCAAGGGATGCCCTTGGATCCTCGGGATATGAGGTCGATGTGGTTCATACGGCAAGGGAGCTGCAGGACAAGATCCGTCATGCACGAGGTCGCTTCGATTGCGTCGTGGTTGATGATCGTTTGCATCGAGCCGACTTGGAAAAAACGATCATCGCCTTGCGTAGCCGCGCCGAGGATCTACCTGTGCTGGTCCTGTCGGAAGACTGGGAGCGGTTGCGCCATTTGGAGGATCGTTGTCTCGCAGTCGCTCCGACCCCGAACAGGCCGTCGGAAGTTACAGCGCTCCTGCGCCGACTGAAGGTTCGATGCAATCACAAGGAGCCGGGCGACGCCTAGACAAGAAGCTTGTTCAAGGCTGCTTCCACGTCCTTCATCACGAATGGTTTGGGGATCGTGATGACATCGTCACCGCAATGCGATCTGTCGATGTCCGCGCCGTATCCGCTAGCTATTGCGAAAGGGATATCCAGATCGCGCAGCCGGTCCATAACGGGATAACTTTTTTGATTGCCCAGTTTGAGATCCAGGATTGCGGCATTGGGCTGCTGGTTTGCAAGTATCGACAGAGCCTGTTCCACCGAAGAGGCAGGGCCGAGTGGCTTCTTGCCGAGAGCGTCCAGGATATCTTCCATCAACATGGCAATCATTGCATCGTCTTCGACGATGAGTATCGTTTCAGTCATCTTGTTCCCCCAGTTCCCCTGCGGGCATTATGCATGCCCAAACAACGGGAAAGATGCCACATCTTCTTATCTCTCCGGAGTGAGACCACGCGCTGATCCCTTGTTTCCAAGGAATGACGCTCGCCTTCCCTTCTCTCGGCCTCTTGACTAGTCGGTCGGAACCCGCATCTCGAACTGCTTGCTCCCGTTGGCGGGCGGTGTGAGCGTGCCGCCGATCGAAGCGATCAATCGCGTGACCAGCCCAATGCCCAGCCCGCCTTTTTCCGCCTTGAGAGAGTCCGGCATCGGCAAACCATCGTCATCGACGACGATGACGACATCGCCATTGGTCGCCTGATGGACGATAATGTCGATCCGCCCGGTCCGGTCTTCTGCAAACGCGTGCTTGATCGCATTGGTCGCCAGTTCGTTCACGCACAGGACGAGGGGCACGATGTCGTTCGGGGAAAGGCCGTCCACCTCGCTTTCCATGGTCAGCGAAACCAGGATGCCGCGCGGTTCTGCCTGGCTGTGCAGCGCCTCGCACGCCTGTCGCAACGCGGTGGTCAGGTTCGGCTGGCGACCATGGCCGAGTTCGGTTCTTGCCCGGGCTAGTATCGCCACCCGCGACGTCACATCGTCGAGCGCCGCGCGCGCTTCCTCGTTCGTCGTCCTGCGGCTCTGCATGGCGAGCAGGCTGACGATGAGTTGCAGGTCGTTGCTGCACCGGTGGTTGGTTTCGCGTAGTTGCAAATCGTATATTTCAGCAGGATCACTGATCATCGGGTTTCGCATGTTTCTACCCCTTGCCTACTTGCCGTTAAGGGAAATTTCTCCCGCATTCCGTCATTGTGACGATGGAGGTATGTTTCGTCGAAATCGGCGAAGCTTCGCAGACGTGCGATATCGGGAATAGCGATCCGGTAGCGGCGCACCTCAACCAACCCGGCCTCGCGAAGCTGCTTGAGGGTTCGATTTAGGTGCACCGTCGTGAGACCGACTGTATCTGCCAGGAGTTCTTGCGTGACGGGCGCTTCGAACGTCACGTTGCCCTCCCCCGCGTCGACCGATAGCCTCACCGCGAGCTCGCAGAACAGGTGCGCAAGCCGCTGAAGGGCAGTCATCCGGCCCATGCAGAGCGCCCACTGGCTGAGGATCGCGTTCTCACAAATGGCGAGTTGCGCGAAGCCGGCCGCGATTCCCGAACTGCGCTGCGCTAGGTCGAGCGCGATCTCGCAAGGCAGAGAGACGACGCGCGCTGACGTCAGGACGCGGACACTGAAACCGGGGTTGCAAAACAGGTAAGCATCGAGGTTGGCCAATTCGCCGGGCAAAACGAAGCTTATGATTTGCCGGCTGCCATCGGATGTGGTCTTGTAGCGGACAGCCCAGCCGCTGATGAGAATATGCAGGTGATCACACACTTCGTCTTCGCACAATACGTCCTTACCGGCTTCGATTGTGCGCGGGGGTGAAAGCGCCGCTTCAAGTGCCCTGCGCGGCCAGCCTTCTGCAAAACTGGTCAGAAATTGGGTCTTTGCTAAGTCATCTTCACTGTTACACGACGAAATGCTAGGTATGTAAGCGCTGCCTTGGATCCGCTCGCTTTCGATGCCCATAAGGATTCCCCCTTGCGATAGCTGTAAGGACGTTCACATTTTTCGATTGTCGGGAACCCTTTGCGGTAGTTTGTCCAACATAACACAAAACGCGTTATACACCGCTACATTTGCTTTCAGCGTGACTCGAGCGTTAGGACGGCAGCGTAACCATTGATATAGTCAGCACCGCTATGTGCGATATCGCACAGAGCCTTCTTATCCTGCACAATCGGCTTATGTGACCTGCATCGCTCGCTCACGACCAGGGCGCGAGCGGCTGAAGGATGTGCTGCGCTTTCGCCCCGAACAATCAGGGCGACCATGTCTCAGGACCAGCCTTCTTTCGTCCGCAATCTGCTACTTGCCGCCTTGTCGGAGGCCGATCGCGGCCTGCTTTTGCCATTTCTCGAACGCGTGCCGCTCGAGCGGGAGATGGTGCTTGTCGCGCCGGGCGAGCGGATCAAGCACGTCTATTTCCTCGAAGGCGGCATCGCGTCGATCACGTCCCTGTCGGAAGAGGGCGGCCGGACCGAAGTCGGTATCTTCGGGCGCGAGGGCATGTCGGGAACATCGCTTTTGCTGGGCGCCGACCGTTCGCCGCACGAAACCTTCATCCAGGTCGATCATTCCCATGCGCTGCGCATCGAAGCGGCGCAGTTCCAGGACGCCATCGACACAAGCCGGACGCTGCGCGAACTGCTGCTGCGCTATGTCCAGACGATGGTCGTCCAGATGAGCCAGAGCACTGTCGGCAACGCCCGGCATCAGATCGAAGGCCGTCTGGCCCGCTGGCTGCTCATGTGCCACGACCGCGTCGACGGTGATGAGATCGCGCTCACTCACGAGTTCATGGGGATGATGATCGGAGCCCAGCGCAGCGGCGTGACGGTCGCCCTGCACGTGCTCGAGGGAACCGGCATGATCCGCGCGGGGCGGGGAAGGGTCACCATCCTCGACCGCGCCAAGCTGGAAAATCTCGCCGGCGACAGCTACGGGATGGCAGAAGCGGAACACCGCCGGCTCATCGGCCCCTTCGGCAAGTCTCAAGGCGCGGATGCCTGACCCGAGAATGCATCGCATCATCATCGCTATCAGGTTCTAACCATGCGAGGTTCGCTGATGAGATACTACCTGCATTATCGCTATGGTGATCCAAACGCGACCTGCTCGGATCGGGAAGGTCGCGACCTGGGTGATCTAGCCACATTGACAGTCTCGAATGCATTGGATTCTGAATGACAAGTTCGGATTTTCGGCGCCAGCGAGAGTGACTACGATGATCTGGTATTTATTCCCCGCCCTAAGCGCAATCACAGCTGGCATGTCAGCGGGCCGGGCAAAGAATGGAAAATGCCTCGCGCTCGATCGGTTTCTCCGGCAGGGGCACCGTCCTGCCAGTTGCGGCAGCGTCTTGTGCTACGGTGCCGCCGGAAAGGCACGCAAAAGGGGAGACCTTAGGCCCGCTATCCAGGGACGTTGTTGAAGCGCCATCGAAGTTGCGCTATGTGAAGAGTTCGATGCGCGCGACGCGGTAAATCTTTCCACCGTAGCGCCAGGCTTGCGGCCGTTGACCGCTTCTGCAGGGACCCAGGAAGTCCTGCCGCGCATCGTCACCTTGCCCGCCGATCATACGCCCCCCTGGCGGCCAAGGCGGCTTCTAGGCCAGCGCGAGAAATTGCGATCTTTGCAAAATCCGGCCTGAAGCCGCCTGACCGGTCATGGGTCGGGAACCATCCACGGCAACGGCGCGAACTGGGTAGCTTGGCGAATGTCCGCTTCTGGATGCAGTTCGGAGCTAAGCCGCAATTACGCGCTCTGTAGCGTCATGAAAGCGAGCATTCCCGCAACGGCAGGGACATTGTAGGCAGCGTGCAAAAGCACGGCACTCCCAAGACCGAAGTGGATCCTCGCAAAACCCCAAAGCCACCCGCAAAGCACAGTGGGAAGCTACGATAGAACCGGCATTATGGCGCTGTGGAACCAATTGACGTCCATCCCGCGCAGCTTTGAAAGAGTTTCCACGATGTCATCATCGTCGAACTCGACGCCGGCATCGTCCTTCCGCTTCCTCGTTGCCTCGAAGGCCTCGACGAGGAACGTCCCGGATCCGCAAGCCGGATCCAGCATCTTTTGCGAACCGTCATAGCCGCAGGCGTTGAGTATGTAGACTGCGAGTTCAGGGCGGGTGTATCCGACCGGCACTTCCGGCATGTTTTCGCTCTATATAGAAAAACTGAAACTAACTTTTGGCGTCCACAACCGTGTTGGCTTCACCATTTAGAACAAAGATCCAGATGACAATGCAGGCGATCCAGCCAGTGTTGAATATGACCAACGCTGTCCATACCGCTGCCGATGACGCTGTTCGTCGCCCGGGTCCACGCACCATTTCTCCAGGTCTATCGCCCCTAAAAACCCGCGCTACATCGCGGAGGTGTAGCAAGAGCCATATCCCGGCTGCGAGACTGACGACGGCAAAGAGAGCAATTAACGCGGGGAGAAACCACAGTGGCATGGCGATGAATCCTTTTTCCAGGTAGGTTCAGACGGCCGAGCCGAACCGGCGCGCGGATTGGCAGCGATACGCATCGAAGCTGTCAGCGATCGTTCGGGAATAGGGCAATCTTTGCGATCGTATCGAAAGTTGGCCCCCATTAAAGGGGATCGGGATGACGATGACACCTCCTCCGCACAAGCGAGCCTTGATCGTTTTCGCCGTTGCAGGGAGTGGCCCAATCAGAGCCGGAATTATGGCGAAGAGCGCGAGCGAGTTCCTTTTCACCGGTCAGCCTCATGTTCATTGGCGTCCGCGCCTGCCTTGTCGTCCTCATCGTCGATTAGGATGCGGTTTGCGGCCCCGTCGAGATCCTCGAACTGGCCGTTGCGCATGGCCCAGAAGAACAGCGCAAGACCCGCGCCGCCTAATGCGAGAGCCACGGGGATCAGATATACAAGAACGCTCATCCCGGCAGGTCATTCGTGGCGCGCGCCAGGCGAAGCGAATTGCCTACGACAACCAGTGAGCTGAGCGACATTGCGATAGCGGCAATCAGGGGCGTCGCCAGGCCTGCGAGCGCCAGAGGCACCGCCAACACGTTGTAGCCGATGGCGAAGCCGAAGTTTTGGCGGACGATGCGCATTGTTCGGCGTGCTACCGCAACCGCGATCGCGACCGGCATGAGCGCCCGGCCGAGGAACACCGCATCCGCGGCCTGCTGGCTGACGTCGCTCGCACTGCCGGGCGCGATCGATGCATGGGCGGCGGCCAGCGCAGGACCGTCGTTGATCCCGTCGCCGACCATCAGCGGACGGCGCCCTTGCGCTTTCAGCGCATTGAGCAGGGCAAGCTTGCTATCCGGACGCATCTCTGCGTCGCCGACGATACCAAGTTCATTCGCCAGCGCTCCTACGGGTGTCTGCCGATCACCGGAGACGATGCGGCTGTCGATGCCGCTGGCGTGTAAAGCCGCGAGGGTTTCGGCGACATCTGGCCGCATTGGATCTACAAATGGAATGGCGACCAAGCCTTCCCCGAGCCGGAGAGTAGTGGACAGTCCACTGCCGACAATGTCGGTCTGCTCCAGGGCAACCCGGGTCCCGGCCCAATCACCGCTGATGCCCTCCCCGCCCGCTTCGGATAGCGAACCAACCGCAACTGGCGTGACGCCTTCGGCCTCAAGCGCGGTTGCAAGACCCCTGCTCAGCGGATGACGACTGGCTTGCGCCAGCGCGAAGGCGACGGATTTCTGTTCGCTCGACAAGTGATCGATCTGTGGCGTCGGCTCTCCCATCGTCAACGTGCCGGTCTTGTCGAAAAATGCAGTATCGACTTCCGCGAGCCGTTCGAGCGCGCTTCCGTCTTTCACCAGCAGACCCCGTTTCGCAAGAGCACCCGATGCCACTACCTGTGCTGCGGGGACTGCCAATCCCATGGCGCAGGGACAGGTGATGATAAGAACTGCGATCGCGATGACCAGCGACTGGTGTAATCCGACGCCTGCAATCATCCACCCGGCGAAAGCCAACAGAGCCAGGGTATGGACCGCTGGTGCGTAGAGACGCGAAGCGCGGTCGGCAATGCGGACGTAGTGGCTGCGCGACTGTCCGGCTTCGTCCATCATCCGAGCGATTTCGGCTATGGCTGTATCAGAGGCAGCGGCAGTGACGCGAACCCGGATGGGTTTGGCTAGGTTTATAGCCCCAGCATGGACCAGATCGTCCTGAGCAACGGATTGCGGCGTGCTCTCGCCCGTTAGCATGGCATTGTCGATCGTGCTTCGACCGTCTTCGATCACGCCGTCGGCCGCGAGCGCCTCGCCAGCCGCGACGAGCATCAGCATGCCGGGCTCGAGATCTTCCGCGGCAACCGTTCTTGTCGATCCATCCGCTGCCAGAACGCGCGCGGACCGGCCCATCCGCGAC
Organism: uncultured Erythrobacter sp.; assembly: GCA_947501005.1. GTDB lineage: Bacteria > Pseudomonadota > Alphaproteobacteria > Sphingomonadales > Sphingomonadaceae > Qipengyuania. The sequence goes on from CANMTU010000001.1 coordinate 2,213,706, forward strand.
AGCAACGCACCGATCCCCGCGCGCGTCTTGTTGCGCATGGTGGCATCGAGCGCGCGGCCGGCCAAAAGGAAGAACAGCAGCATGACCGCGCTGTCGAAATAGGCGTGGTCGCCGCCCGTCGCAGTTTCGTAGACGCTCAGTCCCGTAGCAAGTAGGACACCGATGGAGATCGGCACATCCATGTTCGTCCGGCGATGCCGCAGCGCCATTGCCGCGCTCGAAAAGAACGGACGCCCGGCATAGGCAACCACCGGTAGCGCGATCAGCGCCGAGAGCCAGTGGAACAGTTCGCGGGTAACACCGCCTGCCCCCGACCAGACGCTGACCGAAAGCAGCATGATATTCATCATGCCGAACCCTGCGACGGCGAGAGAGCGCAGGAGGATGCGGCTCTCGGCGTCATCCTGCCCGAGCGGGTTGGTCTCGGCGGCCTGTGCTTCGAAGCCAAGTCTTCCGAGTGCGGCAACCAATGCGTCCGCATCCAGCGCCTGGTCATGCCGAACAGCAACCCGCTTCGCGGAGAAATTGACGCGCGCCGCTTCTACGCCCTCGACATTTTGCATGCCTCGCTCGATCTTGGCGATGCAACCGGCGCAGCGCATACCCGGCACCGTGAAGCGGCTGTCTGTGAATACTGGGCGTTGGATCGCATCAAGGGCAATCGGGGCATTCACTGCATGTGCTCTTCCGCCGACCAGGTCCGACTGTCGGGGGAAGCGATGGTCACTCGGACTATCCAGCGCCCAGGCTCCAACGGCTCCAGCGATACGTAATTGCCGGATGTTGCCTCGATGAAGCGAAGCTCGGCGGTTTCCGGCTTACCGAGCGGCCTGCGGGCGACCGCGACGACGGTCGCGTCGTCAGGCACTGAGCTGGTTTGGACAACGAGATGGCCGTTATCGCTGCGCGTCATCTCCACTGTCCAACCCAGTGCTTCCTGGCGCTTCGCAGCCTCGAGCCAGCCGTTGAATTCCTGGCTCGCAACATAGGAGTTCTGGACAACCACACCCCCGAACCCGCGAACGGCCAGTGTGGCCATGAATAGGTTTACTGCAATGATAATGGCAAAGCCGGACACGATGATCACGGCCATGTGCTTGCCGGTGAATTCGCTTTTCATTCGCCGCCTCCTGGCGCGTCGAAGCGCGCTTCGGTTTCAACGCTTTCCCGCTGTTCGTCGCGTGATATCAGACGGAAACTGAATTCCTGCGTGGCCGCGCCTTCGGGCGCTATGACATAGGCGCGAACAGCAAGCACCTGATCCGCCGGAACCGCTTTGATCTGCGCGCGCGCGGCTGCATCGCGCCCGGTGGCGTCGGTCCACATGACTGCACCCGGAAGCCCCTGAAGTGCAATCTCCATCTCGCGTGGCCGGCTTTCCATGTTGCGCAGCTTGAGCGTGTAGGAATTGCGCACCGATCCATCGCTCATGAGAATGTAGGGCGGATTGCGGTCGGGCAAGACCGACAGGCCCACGTGGCTACGCGCGCCGAGCGCGAACAGCATGGCAAGCCCAATGCTTCCCCAAATCAGGAAATAGGCGATCGTTCTTGGTCGCAGCAGGGCCTTCCACGGCGGACGCGTCGCTTCCCCGTTTGCTTCCTTCTCGCAATCCTCGAGCGTTGCGTAGTCGATCAGGCCGCGCGGTCGTCCCACTTCCGCCATCACCTTGTCGCAGGCATCGATGCACAGGGCGCAGGTGATGCAACCGACCTGGGGTCCTTCGCGGATGTCGATACCTGTCGGACAGACCGCCACGCACTGCAGGCAATCAATACAATCGCCGAACTTTTCGGGGTTCTTCTTCGCTTTTTTGACGCTGCCGCGTGGCTCGCCGCGCCAGTCCTTGTAGGTCACGAGGAGCGCCTTCTCGTCCATCATCGCCGTCTGGATGCGCGGCCAGGGGCACATGTAGATGCACACCTGTTCGCGCATGAAGCCGCCGAGGGTGAACGTCGTCAGCGTCAGGATGGCGACGGTGATGTAGGCGGCGGGTGCCGCTTCGCCCGCCCAGAAGTCTCGCACGAGCGTGGGCGCGTCGGCAAAATACATGATCCACGCGCCGCCGGTCCAGAACGCGATGACCAAGTAGATGGTGTATTTATAGGCGCGTTTTGCGATCTTCTTCGGTCCGAGCGGCGCAGCGTCCAATTTGATGCGGGCGTTCCGATCCCCATCGACGAAGCGGTCGACATGCTGGAACAGGTCGGTCCAGACCGTCTGCGGACAAGCGTATCCGCACCATGCCCGGCCCACCGCACTGGTGACGAGAAACAGACCAATGGCGGCCATGATGAGGAGACCCGCGACATAGTAGAATTCGTGCGGCCAGATCTCGATACCGAACATGTAAAACCGGCGATTGGCGATGTCGACCAGCACCGCCTGATCTGGCGCGTAGGGTCCGCGGTCCCAGCGGATCCACGGCGTGCCGTAATAGATCGCCAGTGTCACGAACATGACGAACCACTTGAAGCGGCGGAAGGGACCGTCGATGCGCTTGTTGTGAACCTTGGTCCGCTTCTCGAACAGTTTGGTCGGCAGATGCTGCCGGGGTGGCTCATGCGGCTCGTGTCGAAGTGTGGTTGTTTCCGGCGCGGCTACGGCGCCGGATACCGGCTCGTTGGTCTTCGCGCGTCCGTCCTCGACTACGACCGACCAGTCGCGGTTCTCGCCTTCACGGCGAGGAGGTGCGCTCGACGCACGGCCGGGATCACGGTTCTTCATCGACCTCCACCGCAGGATCCTCAGCGACTTCGACGAATTCCTCGCCGCCGCCGAGCGACCAGACATAGGCCGAGAGCATCTTGATCGTCACTGGATCAAGTCGACCGCTCCAGTGCGGCATCCGGCCCATCTTGGGGTTCAGGATCTGCTCGCGCACCTGCTCGCGCGAACCACCGTAAAGCCAGATCGCATCGTTAAGACGCGGCGCGCCAAGTTCGCGGTTTCCTTCGCCAACAGGGCCGTGACAGGCGGAACAGTTGTCCTGAAAGGTCTGCGCGCCCGCAGGGTTACGCGTTTCCTTCCCGCCCAACGAAAGCACGTGATCGACCAAAGCATCCAACTGTGCAGCATCGAAAGCCCCTTCGAACGGCGGCATGACGCTTGCCCGGGTGTCTTCTACGCCCGGAGCGCGAATGCCGTTGACCAATGTGTATTCGATGGCCTTGAGGTCGCCGCCCCAAAGCCAGTCGTCGTCGTTGAGGTTGGGATAGCCCAGGGTTTGGCTCCCGGCGGCCCCCGATCCGTGGCACTGCGAGCAGTGAACCTGAAATGCCGACCGGCCGCCAGCCACTGCCTGAGCGAACAGTCCGCTGTTTTCCGGCAGGCGCTCGATCGGAATGCGCGACAACTCCTCGCGCACGGTGACCCGCGCCTGATCGACGACGCTCATCTCTTCGGCCAATTCGCCGCGGCTGCTCCAGCCGAGGACGCCTTCGGTTGCCTTGTCGATCAGCGGCCAGGCAGGATAGAGAATGACGTAGACCACGCCCCACACGATGGTGAGATAGAGCGTCCAAAGCCACCAGCGCGGCATCGGAGTATCGAGCTCTTCGATACCATCCCATTCGTGGCCGACGGTTTCGGTGCCGGTTGGCCCATCGATCCGCTTATTGATCATCGCCGCGCCCCTCTATTTCTTCGTCCTTCAAGATCGAGCGTGCGACCTCCCGGTTTTGCTGCTTGGCACCGGGTCGGAACACCCACAGGCACAGACCTAGGAAGAGAACAAGAAGCGCGACCAGACCGTAGCTGTCCGCGAAATGCCGAAACTGATCGTAGAGGTTCATCGCCCTTTTTCCTCCGCCAGCGCTTCCTGCGCCGCCGCGCTGTCGACATCGACCAGCGTTCCGAGCATTTGCAGATATGCCACGAGCGCATCCATTTCGGTTACCGTGCCGGGATCGCCATCGAAGTCGCGGACCTGCACCTTGGGATACCGTTGCTGGAAATCCTCGACGTCACCGCCGCTGTCAGGGTTGGCCTGCAGGATCATGTCGGCCATCGCCTGCCCGACATCGCGGTCCGAATAGGGAACGCCGACCCTGCGCAGCGCGATCAGCATGTCGGAGGCATTATCCATTTCAAGCGGAGTATCGCCGAGGAAGGAATACTGGGGCATGATGCTTTCGGGCACTACGCTTTGCGGATCCTTCAGATGCTGGACGTGCCATTCATCGGAATAGCGGCCACCGACGCGCGCGAGGTCGGGGCCGGTTCGCTTCGAGCCCCATTGGAACGGGTGATCATACATGCTTTCCGCCGCCAGACTGTAATGTCCGTAGCGCTCCACTTCGTCACGGAACGGCCGGATCATCTGGCTGTGGCAGGCATAGCAGCCTTCGCGCACGTAGATGTTGCGTCCCGCCTGCTCGAGCGGCGTATAGGGACGCATTCCCTCGACTTCCTCGATCGTGTTGTCGATCCAGAACAACGGGGCGATCTCGACGATGCCGCCGATCGCTACAGCGATGAACGACCCGATCGCAAGCAGGTTGATATTCTTTTCGAGCTTCTTGTGCTGGGAGGCGAGACCCATGACGATCTATCCTATTCGGCTGGTTCGGGGGTTGCGGGGCGCACGATGGGTCGGTCCTTGTCGGGATCGTAATCGGGCATGGCACCCATTGGTGCTTCCTCGCGCAGCTTGCCCGCGATCGTCATCCAGACATTGTAGCCCATGATGAGGGCGCCGCTGAGATACATGACGCCGCCGACAGCCCGGATAATGTAAAGTTCGTGGAGCGCTGCGACAGTCTCTGCAAAGCTGTTCACGAGGTAGCCGTCCAGCCCGTATTCGCGCCACATCAGCCCCTGGGTGATCCCTGCCACCCACATGCTGGCCGCGTAGAACACGATACCAAGCGTCGCGAGCCAGAAGTGCCAGTTGATCATCCGCAGCGAATACATCCGCTCTCGTCCCCACAGTCGGGGGACGAGGAAGTAGACCGCGGCGAAGCTGATCAGTCCGTTCCAGCCAAGCGCCCCGGAATGAACGTGACCGATCGTCCAGTCGGTATAATGCGACAGCGAGTTCACGGCCTTGATCGACAGCATCGGCCCTTCAAAGGTAGCCATGCCGTAGAAGGCGAGGGCCATGACCATCATGCGGATGATCGGATCGGCGCGAACCTTGTCCCAGGCGCCGTTGAGCGTCATCAACCCGTTGATCATGCCGCCCCAGCTCGGCATCCACAGGATCACCGAGAACACCATGCCGAGCGTCTGCGCCCAGTCGGGCAGTGCCGTGTAATGCAGGTGGTGCGGCCCCGCCCAGATATAGAGGAAGATCAGCGACCAGAAGTGGATAATGGAGAGCCGGTAGCTATAGACGGGCCGTTCCGCTTGCTTAGGCACGAAGTAATACATCATCGCCAGGAACGGCACGGTCAGGAAGAACGCGACGGCGTTGTGACCATACCACCACTGCGTCAGCGCATCCTGCACGCCCGCGAATGCGGAGAAGGACAGCGAGCCGTTCAGGGCGACCGGAACTGCCAGGTTGTTGATGATGTGCAGCATCGCGATGGTGATGATGAAGGACAGGTAGAACCAGTTTGCCACATAGATGTGCGGCTCGGTCCTGCGCGCCAGCGTGCCGACGAAGACGATCAGGTATGCCACCCAGACGATCGTCAGCCATAGGTCCACATACCATTCGGGCTCGGCGTATTCGCGGCTCTGCGTCACACCGAAGAGGTAGCCCGAGGCGGCAAGGACAATGAAAAGTTGGTAACCCCAGAAGACGAAGCGTGCCAGCGAAGGAAAGGCGAGCTGCGCGCGGCAGGTGCGCTGCACGACGTAGAAGCTGCTCGCGATCAAAATATTGCCGCCGAAGGCGAAGATCACGGCGGACGTATGAAGCGGTCGGACTCGGCCAAAGTTGAAATAGGGTTGGAAGTTGAGCTGCGGAAAGGCCAGCTGCGAGGCAATGAAGACCCCCGCGAGAAGGCCGACGATTGCCCAGAACATGGTCGCCAACACGCCCCATCTGACCGGGTCGTCGTCGTATCGCGAGAGTCCTTCTGGCATGCGGAAGAACCCTTGCGCCTTTTTCATGGGATCGAAGCGGGCAGCCGACATCCACATGAGGACGAATGCGACGATAGCGATGATCGTCGCATGGGCGGCGAAGCCGGTGTCGCGCGCCGTCGCAGCGAGTATCAACGAGATTATGAGGACGCCGAACCATAGGCCCACCCGCCCGAGGGCTGCTTCCGCTTGCATCAGAGACTCCGAATGACTTTCCAGCGTCTTTATGCGGCCCTCGACGAATCTGCATTGACTCAGATCAAATTGACAAAATAATCAACCAATACATGATGCTAGCGCAGCTGACTTGCTTAACCGAACCCTATCTAGGATGATGACTTCCGACCTTCCTTGGGTGCGGATGATGCCGTGATTGCGTAGTTCGGTAAGCTGGCGACTGACCGTTTCAATGGTCAGCCCAAGGCTGTCGGCGATTTCGCGGCGGGACATGGGAAGGTTCAGCGAGATGATCTCGCCTTGAGGCTTACCGATCCTGCCTGCCATCGAAAGCAGGAAGCTGGCCATTCGCTCATGCGCCGTCTTTCTGCCGAGAAGAACCGATTTTTCGCGGGCTCGATCCAGCGCCAGTAGTGACCTTTCGAAGATCATGCATGCTGCTTCACCGCTTTCAGTTGCGGCCTGCATGAATTCTTGTGCCGGAAAAGCGATCAGACGGCATTGTGTCAGAGCCTGAAGCGCAAATTGAGCTTGCGAGGCCGGTGACAGCGCGAGGAGATCTCCGCCAAAAGCGAAACAGACGATCTGTTCGCGATCTGCCCCGACATGAGCGACCAGTTTGGCGGCACCCTTCGAAAGAAAGACGACCCATCTGCATCCATGTCCGTTTAGTTGTGCCAGTTCTCCTCGCTCTACCTCGTGGAGTCGCCCCAGCGATTGCAGACGTGCCAGCGACGATACTTGTAGATCGGCGGGCAGCAGCGCCTTTGAGAAATGCTTGAACGGGTCGGCTTGCGACATAAATTGACATCCCGAAAAATTTATTCGGGATCCCAATTGCAGTCGGACTGAGTTAACTCATTGATTCAAGTCAAAAGGCAGTCTCAGGCTCGAAAAATGCCCTGAATTATTGAGCGCTGGGTCGCGGTCTGGCCACTACGCTGCCAAACCTTCCAGCACTTCTCGCTTGCAGATGGCGATATCCCTTCGACCGCGCATTTCGATGACGCCGTCCTCCCGCATTTTGGTGAACTGTCGACTGACGGTCTCGATGGTAAGGCCAAGGATGTCCGCGATCTGCTGGCGTGACATCGGAAGGTCAAACCGGTCCGGATCGGTCTGGATGAAGTTGTTGCAAGTCGAAGCGACAGAACGCTCGCCGATTTCCAAGAGCAGGGTCGCCAGTCTCTCCTCAGCATTCATCCGGCCAAGGAGCAACATCCAGCGTCGGGTCCGGTCGAGTTCGCCCAGGGTGCGCTCGAGAAGCTTGTGCTCGAGCCTCGAGTGATCGAGCGCAAAGCGCTCGAAATCGGAACGCAGGAACACGCAGACCACGGTGTCGGAAATGGCCTCGGCGTTGTAGGGAGTCGTATCGCCGAAGGGCCGGCCGAGGAAGTCGGACGGATAGGCAAGTCCAAGTATCTGCTCGCGGCCGTCGCTCGTTTGGGTGGAGAGCTTCATGACACCGGATACGACGTTGGCAACGAACACGGCCTCATCGCCTTCCCACAAAAGCGTTTCGCCGGCCTCCAGACGCTTCCTCCGACCGATCCTATTCAGCAAGGCTACCTCGTCGTCTTCGAGATCGGCGCAAATCGCCCGGTTTCGGACCGAGCAGGCTTGGCAGAAATTCAGCTCGTCTTCGGGTGCGGATGCTTCCATTATCCACACGTAGGCTTCGCTTCTCAGCTTTCCAAGCGCTCGTTCGAATGCGTCCGCCGCACACCAAGTAAGCCTTTGCGCAGAATGAGCGCATAGATTCCGAGACGCCCGATATCTAGAACGATCCACCAATAATGGAGTGAGGACGGTTCCAGAATGGTGCCTGCCATGCGGGCCAGCGTGCGCTCGTCCAATCGCGGCATAAGGATGAGCCATTGGACGAGCAGGATTGCCCCTGTCCCGAAGACCAGCCATCGCAGCCTTCCCCGCGTTGTCATCAGAAGGGCAGTCAACAGGGCGCTCTCCACGGCCAGTGAAGCCCGAAAGGTAACCCGTCCCACCGCAAGCAGATGTGCGATCGGCACATCCGGTGCCAGAAATTTGACGGGCGTTGCCACAAAAGAGAGCGAGAACAGGGTGGCGAACGCTGAAGCGGCGAGCACTATAATGCACAAGTGGCGACCGGAGGGTGTCATGACTTGTTCTCGCCTGTCCCATCGTTTCTCGCCGAACAGAGTATCGGGACATACTGAAGCAGGAACAGTCCGAACGCTGCGAACCACGCCGCTCCTGCGACGGCAAGCATCGTCTGCTGCTCGCCAATCACAAAGCCAGCCAATACTCGTGCGGCCGCTGCTACGGTCACTAGAACGTAGGAGGCGGCGGTAGCTCGGCTCGCTTCAAGCGGCCGTCCGGTATGGCCCAGGCTGGCGCGGCTCATGACTGCCAGGATCATCGTGGCCGCCGCACCGGTCGACAATGCATGGATTGCGGCAGATTCGGGGACCACGACCAGTTGAGCGAGGCCCAGAAGGAGAAGCCCAATTGGCACCCAGAGATAGCCAACATGAAGAATTATCAGAAGTGCGTTCGGCCGGCATCTCCAGCCCTGCCATCTGAACAACCGGACGAGATGTCCGATCGCTGCGAACGACAGAACCGTTCCGGCCAAAAGCGATGAAGGTGCGACGAGCCATAGCAGCAAGGCAATGGAGGTTAGAACAAGCATAAGCTTGTCCAGCGAGCCGGGCTGGGTCGGTAGTGGTTCGTTGGCGCCGTGCGCTGCCAACCAGTTACGGGTGAAACTCGGGACAATGCGCCCCCCGATTACCGATATGAGAAAGATGACCAATGCCAGGCCGCTTCGCCACCCGAGCGAACCGATCTCGGCGTTGCCTGCCATTGCCGCGCGATCGAGCAGATCAGCCACGCCGAACAGAGCGATCACCGCGACGACAGGGAGGTTACGATTGCGGCTCTTGGCGATCTCGCGTCCTAGGAGGACCGCTAGCAGGATGTAAAAGCCGCCATCGAGTGCAATCAGAACGACGTTCTCGTTCGCTAAAACAAACGGAAGGATTCGACCCGCTGACCAGACCCCAAATAACGCAGCGAGTGGCCAGCCAGCGATAGGAAGCCGACCGGTCCAGTTCGGCACCGCGGTAAGCGCGAAACCTGCAATCGCTGCGCCGACGAAACCGAACAGCATTTCGTGCCGATGCCAAGCTAGTGGATCGTCAATAAATGTTTGGGGAACCAACCCGAATAGGAATGCAAGCCAAGCAGCGAGAGCGAAAACGGCCCAGAGGGCGGCACCGACGAAAAAAGGTCGGAAACCACCGCGCAGGAAAGCCGGGCTTTCCGCCATGCGCTTCCGGCGAAGTTCGAGACGTTCTGTATTGGCCGGCATTTTTAGGGAGATCTCCAATGCGGGCTGATCGATCCCTAAACTAAACCTCGACGCGTCATGTTGATTTACCTCAAATGATCACGGCCTGTAAAACACAGTCTTTTTTCCATTCTGAATCCGCCAGTCCGCAATCAGCCCAGTTCCATCTGGACCGGAATGCACCCATCATCCTGCCATTCCCACACGAACCCACGTTTCAGAAAGCTGCGTTTGGAAGCCAAGGCTTCTGTCATCAATCACATTTTGCACTGAGAGAAAGAGCTAACCACAGCGCTCCCAGGAAGCTCACCAAGAATTGTAGGAGGGAGTTCGCTTGAAGCCGGACTACTCTCGGTCATGGCACGAGTCCGAAATGCCAGGCTGCCAGTGGTATTCCAGATAACAGAAGCAAAGCGAGCAAAATAAGCGCACCGTCTCGCGTCAACAGACCCGCTGCAAAAAGCGCGATGACTGCTGACGCGATCGAGCCGGAGGTTGGCACGATCTCCATGAAGGGCATGAACAAGGTAAGCGCAAGTATAAGACAGAGCGGTAGAAAAATCCAAGGCCGATGAAGCAAGATCGTGAGGCGAGGCTTCAGAAACCGCTCGAGAAAATGCACCGGATCGCGCAGCCAGCGGACTTTCTTGCAGAGTTTGCTGGTCGAGAGGCTTTTCCGGCCTACGAACTCGGGTAGCCATACCGTCTTTCTCCCAATAATCATTTGGATTACCAAGGTAAAAACGAGCGCCGCTACCACTGCCGTGACACCCGGAATGGCGCTGGCTGGCGATGTCGATATCAATGAAAAGACCAGCATTAGGGAAGCGAACGATTTCCGGCCGAGCTGTTCCACAACATCACGAACGGAAATAGAGTCGCCATCAACCGCATTTTCTAGTTGATTGAGAACTTCGCTGAGAGCGCGGGTCCGCGGCTGTGCCATAACTTGCCTTTGTCAGTATTTTCTAGAAGTCCGGAGATACTTATCACGCTTCCCTTCCTAGATCGTTTCGGCGTGCGGTTGCGGAGGTGCCGCGGCAAACGAGGTCAGCGCGCGCCCAACCGCTTTCTTCCATTAAGATTTACGCAGCCGCTTCGCTTTGGACAGGCTGACTCACTTTAGCGATCCGCAACGCTCGGACGTGACCGGCCCTGTCCGGCCACTCGATCGAAGTGCCCTCTTGCATGCCGATCAGGCCCGCTCCGACTAAAGTCATGACGGACAAGCGATTTTCTTCGAGGTTGGCTTGACGTGGCCAGACTAGTTCGACGGTCCGACTGGCGCCGGAGCCTTCGTCGATGAATTCGACGAGGGAGCCCATGGTCACGATATGTGTGGGAAGCGCATCACGCCTGTGAATAACCGCGCGATCGATCTCTTCGAAAAGCTTTGTAGTCACGTCAGGGGAACAGGCCTCAGAAGCCATCGCCAGTTCCGACAAGGCATCAGCTTCGCTATCGACAAGATGAATTTCCGGCCTTTTGCCGGCGATTGAATTCGACATGGTGAAATCTCGCAATAAGGCCCACCAAGATGGCGCGACCGGGGCCGATGAAGGTTCGGGAGCCTCGTCCCGAACCCGCCTATTGCGATCGAGACGAGGCGCGCGCCCGTGCGGGCAGCTGGCCTGCATGAGCGAAGTGGCGCTTCTGGCAACGCGAAAAGACCATTCTCGATATGTGCGCCAAAATTTCGGCATCGTCAAATGATGGGTGAAGCTTCGCCTACTCGGATAAATGCCAGCGACATTCGCGTCTCAGGGGGCTATTATCCTGGAATGTTCAATCTTCATTCTTTCGCGCGGCGGCAAAAGCCGGATCTGGCTATCGATCTGGGAACTGCCAACATGCGCATGGTGATCCCCGGTGAGGGGTGCGTTTTCGACGAACCGTCACTCTGCTATTTTCAAGATACTGACGGGCGTTCTCAGTTCGTGGCTGCAGGACAGGCAGTCCTGGCGATGGTGGACCGAATGCCCAAGACGTTCAGTGTTCGTCGTCCTCTGGCGAGGGGTGTCCTTCAGGATATCGAAGCGACCAGCGCGCTGCTGGCACACGGTCTTGCTTCAATCTTGGGGAGAACTCGTCGATCCCGCCCCCGCGCTCTGATCGGTCTTCCCGCCGACGCCACCAAGGCGGAAGCGAATGCCTTGCTCGCTGCCGCCGATGATGCCGGACTCGGCCGGATCGAATTGATCCGCGAACCCTTCGCCGCAGCGATTGGAGCCGGACTGCCTGTGGGCGAAGCTCGAGCATCGATGATTGTCGAATGTGGTGCGGGCACGACCGAGATCGCAGTTTTCTCGATCGACGGACAATGCAAAACGCGTTCGGTGCGTCTGGGCGGTCAGAGTCTCGACGAAGCCCTGCTCGAATATTTGCAGACGAAGCATCATTTCCTGATCGGCAGGTTGACGGCGGAAAACCTCAAGCGAGAGCTTTCGGCCCGGACCAGCAAACTCTCGCCGACTGAAGACGTAGTGGAAGTGAAAGGGCGTGACCTACGGACAGGACTGCCTGGTATGCTTACCCTGCAGTCATCGACGTTCGATCCAGTGTTCGAGAAGCACTTCGGCAGGTTCGCCGAGGCTACGCGGGTGGTGCTCGGGGAATTGTCGCCGGATCTTGCAGCCGATCTACTCGACGAGCGGATCATAGCTACCGGGGGCGGGATGTGCGCGAATTTCCTGGCCGATGCGATCGAGCGCGAGTGCGGTGTTTCTGTAACAGTGGCCGAAGACGCTTCGGGCTGCGTTGCAAGGGGGCTCCAGCGGCTGATGGAAAACTAAATGCGGCCCAATCAGACCATCCACCTCATGGTCGCAGGATGAGCATGTCGGAACGGACGCCATTCGTCGCTCATTGTTCGGTCGACGCAAAACGAAAGGAATTTGCGATGAAGACGTTTGCTCCGATATTGCTGGTCTCCGCCATTATGCTGTCCGCGTGCGACAGTGCCGAGGAGCAGGCCGCAGATCGAACCGAGGACAGGATCGAGCAAGCCGCTGAAGAGAGCGCCCGCGCAGCAGGCGACACGCCGGTCGCATTGGGCCTGACCGAACGCCAGCTTCTCGATGCCAATTTGCTCACACCGGATGGAACCGAACTCGGCGATATCGAGTCGGTAACCAAGGATGCCAGTGGCAATGCCACCGAACTGCTCATTGAGGTCGAGGACAGCAATCCCGATCGCTACGTGACCATACCGGTCGAAGGTCTCGAAGCTATCAGCCGCGGCAACGATACCGATCTTTCGACCTCGATGACCATGGAGGATATCGCTGCTCTGCCGGACGCGCAGGTGAACTGAGTTTCGACGCCTGGCATGGACGGCGTTCGACAAGAACTGTTGGAAGAAATTCTGTGTCGGAACGGCGCGGGTGGCGAAGTCCCGGTCATACGGTTTCGGTTCCTAGCGATGGAGAAAACCGAGGGCGGTTTGCGTGAACGTCCCGGTGCGCAAGGCTGGAAGACGGCCCCCGGTGAGCCAGTCAAACCCCTAGGCAGCAATCTCTACGAAATCGTTTCATCTGGCGAACTGCTCGAACGGGTTTCTTGATCCTGCTGGCGCGACTTCGCCCGGTTTTCGCGGTAAGCCACTTCTTCATATCGACACAATGGCATAGGGCGTGCGGTGTCGCTGGCGGCCGGAGCCATCACTCCGGGACCATGATAGCGGTGCCGAAGTGACTTCATGCAGGATAGCGCGTGCCCACACGGCGTTGGCGCCCAGCGCCAGAAACACCATCGGTGCGGCGATGATTGTGGTATCAATGCCGCGCAACGAGGGCGAAGAGAAAACTGGCAATTGAAATCAGCAGCAGACTAAGATTTTCCTTTTTCTTTTCCTTGCAGCGAAGCCACTTGGTTGCAACATTCTGCTAAAGACAAAATCCCTGATCATCCAGGAGAACAAAAGGTTTCCAAGCTGCAAATCCTGGCTATCGGTATCGGGGTTATAGCCGTTGCGATCGTCATCGCGAGGACTGCTTTCCCGTTGCCATCGCGGGCCGATCGAGTGGCTGGAGATGCGGCCGCGCCAGCATCGCAAGGTTTATTGTCGGAACGGACGAGCAATCTTGCAAGTAAGCACGCTAACCTGAGCGGAATACACCTTTTGCCGCAGGGCGACGTAGCGTTTGCAGCGCGCATCCTGCTGGCACGGGAAGCTGCCGCTACGATCGATGTCCAGTATTACATTTGGCACCATGACCTGACGGGACTTCTGCTGCTTGCGGAACTGCGCAAGGCTGCTGATCGCGGTGTAAAGGTCCGCTTTTTGTTGGATGACAACGGCATCGATAGCCTCGACCCAATCCTTGCAGAAATGAATAACCATCCGAACATTGCGATCCGGCTCTACAACCCCTTCACGGTGCGTGACTTCAAGCGCTCGGGATATGGCTTCAGTTTCTTTCGCCTCGACCATCGGATGCACAACAAGTCGTTCACGGTCAATGGCGTGGCTACGATAGGCGGGGGCCGGAACATCGGCGACGAGTATTTTGGCACCGCCGATGCATCGAACTATGTCGATCTCGACGCACTGGTTGTCGGTGAGGTCGTGCAGGATGTGTCGGACGTTTATGCGAAATATTGGAATAGCCAATCCGCTTATCCCCTCGAGACAATTGTCGATCGCCATAACGAGACGTTATCCGTGCTGCAAAAGGCGTTAGACAATGTAGCAGACGATCCCCGTCTGCCTGATTACCGTGCCCGGATTGAAGAAAATGAAACAGTCTCGCGCATGGTTGACGGGGCGCTTCAATTCGAATGGGCCAAAGCGGACCTTGTCAGCGATCCCCCGAACGAGACCAGAGGCACAGCGAGCGAGAAGGACATACTTGCCGGACAGCTTACGCAGCTACTTGATGACATCGAAACCCAGCTCGACATCGTATCGCCCTACTTCGTGCCTGGAGAACGTGGTGCCTCCCATCTCGCTCAGCTTGCCAAAAGCGGGGTTCGTGTTCGCATCCTGACCAATTCTCAAGAGGCGACCGACGTCATCCCTGTTCATGCCGGCTACGCCAAATACCGCAAGCGACTACTGAAAGCTGGGGTCGAACTTTACGAATTGAAGGCGGAAAGAGCACCCGAAACGAAGAAATCCGACGTTGGGCTCGTCGGTTCGAGCAGCGCGAGCCTACATGCAAAGACATTCGCCGTGGATCGCAGTCGTGCCTATGTCGGCTCGTTCAATTTCGACCCCCGCTCAGTCACGCTCAATACCGAGATGGGCTTCCTGATTTCGAGCGAGCGCATCGCAGGCGATATTCATGACAAGTTCGACACCGACATTCACGACATGGCCTATGCCTTGTCGCTCGACGACGATGGCAACATTCAATGGAGCGACCGCACGCCAGATGGATCAGAGATCGTTTACGCACATGATCCCAATACCTCGCGAGGCTCGCGCTTTGCGGTAACGGTGATTGGTTGGTTACCGATTCAATGGCTGCTGTAATGAACAACAATACATGGTATAGACCGTTAACAGTTTAATGTCTTCGCAGTTGTTCGGTAATACGAGACTCGCGCAACAGGGTCTAGGCCGTCTTGACAAAAAAGGATTCCCAAACTCGCATCTGTCTGATTCACGACTGCTTTTCGAAGAGCAGTCATGGGATGCGGGGATTTGTCGAATGCGGAGTGGGAGTTGATCGGGACGCTGCTGCCATCTGAGCGTGGTCGTCATGGGCGGCCAGCAGGCGATAGGCTTTGGACCGGCTGACTTGAGACCACAAAACGATCCCACAGCCATCTTTGCAGCGGCTGCCGCCAAATTGCGTGGTGCGGAAACCGATCAGCAGCTGGAACGCTTGCTAATTATCGACGAGAAAATTGTTGATGGTTATCATTTCGAGAATGCTTCCGGACCTTCATCGATATATCTTGTCTTGCGTGAGACGCTCTTTCTGTGTTGATTCCCAAAAGGGGTATCATAATGCAATTTGCCAAACTTAGTGTCATAGGTATCTTTCTTTTCATCGGAGCCTGCGCGTCAACGACCGGCATTTCATCGACGGGCAACTTGGTTGACCAAATTCAGCGATATGACGGTGGTGATATTGTAACTGGAGCCGTTCGATCTGCCAGAATCGAGAGTCTAGATGGCTGTCTCTACGTCGAAGATCGAAACAGGCGCTATGTTGCCTTTTTCCCCACCGATACGATAGCTTCAGAAAAAGCAGATAGTTTGGTTCTATCGAATTCGGATCGAATAAGGTTGGGAAAGAATTATAACTTTATACTTGAATTTTACCCCAAGCTTACTAATCAAAACATTAAGTGTAATGGCGAAAATGTTTATGTTCGTTCGATAGTTAATGACGGAGGATAGAATAGCGGCGGACCGGTTTATCGGGGGGACTATGCGGCGGGCTGGATCCATGGTTACAATGAGACGACTTGGGACTTATATTATACATCGTCAAAATCGTTTAGAGAGTTAGGAAGGCCCTACGATTTTATCGTGGCACCTTGATTGACACCTAGCAAAATCAAGACCGCATCTCTCTAGCCTTGGTATTGAAGATCTGGTTCCGGAGTTAGGATCAGACACTCCTCATCCCGGAACTGTGATTTAGGCTCGTCACATCCAAGCAAATACTAGGTCGTGTTGGCAAAAAGGGATTTCCAAACTCGCATCTGTCTGATTCAGGGCTCCTTTGTGGAGCATTCATGGGTCGCGGGGATTTGTCGGATGCGGAGTGGGAGTTGATTGGGCCGCTGCTTCCGTCTGGGCGTGGTCGTCATGGGCAGCCAGCAGGCGATAATCGGCGCTTTCTTAATGGGGTGATCCACATGCCGCGGGTCGGCTGCCCTTGGCGCGAAAGCGAAGCTGGGCAAAGCCCACCTGCACGAGCGGTATGGCAAGTGGAACTCGGTCTATGTCCGGTTCCGGCGCTGGGCGGAACAGGGTGTGTGGGATGCTCTCCTGCAAACGCTGGTCGATCTGGGGCTGACCGAAGACTGGCAACACATGATCGACAGCACCAGCGTTCGCGGCCCCGTCTCGGCGGCGGGCGGAAAAGGGGGGCTTGTGCGAATGCTCTTGGTCGATCACGCGGCGGCTTTACGAGTAAGATCCACGCCCGCTGCGACAATCAAGGACTGCCTGTCGGCTTCATCCTGACCGGCGGTGAGGCTTCCGATTACACCGCCGCCGAGCCGCTAATAGCGATCCCCGTCGCGACGCCCAAAGCACTGCTGGCGGACAAAGGCTATGATGGCGACCGCTTCCGCGAAAGTCTGCTGATCCGGGGCATCCTGCCGATCATCCCGCCCCGCGCGAACCGCAAGGCGCCCGAACATCCCAACTATCGCCGCTATCGGGACCGCAACCGCGTCGAGCGCATGTTCGGCAAGCTCAAGCAGCAGCGCCGTATCGCTACCCGCTACGACAAGACCGTCCTGTCGTTCGAAAGCTTTCTCAACTTCGCCGCCGCGCGCCTATGTCTCAAGGCCTTTGTCAACACGGCCTAAGCACCACCGACTGCTTGATATGCACCAACGGCAGCAAATCATCTTTCAAAGCACGAGTTGAATTTCGCGATTGCAGCCGCTTGCAACAGCGGCTGCAATCGCGCTCCTAACGATCGTCCGATCGGTCGGCACGGTTTGTGTTTTGCTCAATCCTGATGTTCTGGACGTTGCATCGAACTATGCATTCAATTCCTGTATACCGCCGCCAGAAACTGTCAAAATTTGGCCGCTTATCCAGCTCGACGCTTCGCTGCATAGAAACAGTGCGGCATTGGCAATGTCCTGCGGCTGACCGAGCCGATGGATTGGAGTGTGGGCCAGCATCGCTTCTTCAATTTCGTCGGTCAGCACTGTCTCCAGCGCATGTGTGCGAATGGCGCCAGGCGCGATACCGTTGATCCGGATGTTTTTGGGGCCGAGATCGAACGCGATGTTGCGGATAAGATGATTGGTCGCGGCTTTGGACGAAGCGTAGGAAGCCATTTGCTCGTGTTTGTTTTCCCCTGCCATCGATGTGATCGCCAGCATCGCACCACCACCTGATTCCTCGATGATTGGTGCCGAGAGCTGGGCTAGACGAAACAGTGAAAACAGGTTGAGATCGAATGCCCGTTTGAAATCACTCATCGGCATATCGAAAGGCTTTGGCCCTCCGCCACCGGCATTGCTCACGAGCAAGGTGATTCCTCCGAACTCGGACTGCGTCGCATCAACCACCCGTTCGAGGTCATCTTCCTTGGTCACGTCGCAAGCGATGGCCGCAGCATTGCCTCCCTCTTCAATGATCTTTGCGGCTGCATCTTCGGCTGCTGCCAGATCGAGATCGCTGACCATGACGCAGGCGCCAGCGGAAGCAAATGTCCGGGCAATGGCGAAACCAATCCCGGCAGCGCTGCCGGTTACCAAGGCAACGTGACCATCGAGCTTGAAGGATTGGCTATCGAACATTCTTGTTTCTCGTGCTGATTATGACCGGACTGTCGGGGCAAGACAGTCCCCGCGGCTTTTGAGGGAGAGCAATCAATTGCCCTTGTAGGTCGAATACCCGTAAGCGCTGAGGAGAACGGGGACGTGATAGTGGCTGTCTTGCTTAGTCACGTTGAACACTACGGTGATGACGGGAAGAAGGTTTCGGATTTCCCGGCATAGTAGTCTTCGACATCGAAGGTGAGGAGATAGACGCCGGGGGTCAGGTTTTCAGGTTCGCCGAAGTTTTCCGCCCTCCCATTGGGCTGAGTTCGACTGGTAGCCACGGCCTGCCAGGAACCATCGGCACTTTGCTTCGAAAGCGTAACAGGGACACCGGCACCGCCTTCGCCCCGCGAAATATCAAGGACATGGGTGGATATCTCGGCTGCGTGGACAGGAGCCACGCTTAGAAGGGATGCAATGCCGGCGGAAACGAGTAGTCTTTTGCTCATGAGGTCATCCTTGGTTGCGGACGGCAACGAGACGCTGGCCAATGCCAGACAGGACGAGGAACCCCCCCTGTTCAAGCGACGCGTTTTCGATGAGGGAAATGGCGTCGAGGAAGCGCCGCTCCTGCTGCATCAGACCTGGATCGCAGGCGCGCTTCGTGACCGCGAGATTGCCAACTTCGAGGGTGTCGCCGTCCAGGCTATATGAGCTGTTAAAGCGGTTACAGCTAGTCGAACCGTAGACGCGACCATCAACAGCGAACGTCAATGTCGGAGCAGAGGTTTCCGGAACTACATCGCCGCCAATTTGCGTCACTCGCCATTCGCCGTCTTGCACACCGGGGATACCTCCAACGCCGGGATCGTCGGGCGAGGTCATCGACACCACGATATCGCCGACATCGACGGTATCGCTGCGCAGGTTGAGCAGGAACGGTTGGCTTGTGCGGAACAGGATCGTGCCATCAGGCTCGCGGATGAAAGCTCGCAGGCCGTAAAGCGGACCATCGCTCAGGTTCAGCTTCGATATGTTGATTGAGAAGGGTATGGGCGGCGACGCCTGTCCAATCGTATCGAGTTCGCGCGAAAGGATGAGTTCCTGATCGCGCCCTATTGTGATGTCGGAGACAACGATTTCGATCTGCGCGCCAGGCGGCAGCGCAATACGCTCGCGATAGGACAGGGTTCCGGTGATCGTTTCTATCATGGCGATCTCGCTGGTTCCTGTGTCGGACGGAATGGTGGCGCAGGCACCAAGGCTCATTGCCAAGGCAGCTGATGCGAACAACAGTTTGCGATTCATTTTAGTTCTCCTCGTTGCCGTCCCGTTCGCTGACGTCCTCTGCGGTCTCTGCAGGAAGCCTCTTGGCCATGCCTTGTGCATTGATGTGCAGCGTGCGGGTGGGAAAGGCGATTTCTACGCCCAATTGTTGGAGTTTACGCATTAGCGCCAGAAGCAGTTCCTCCTGCATCTCAAGCGACACCGCGAACGACGCCGTTCTGAAATATGCGAAGATCTCGATGTTGAGCGCGCTTTCGCCAAAGCCGATCAACCGGACACGGGCATCCTCGTCGATAACGTGTTCGTTCTCGGCGAGGATTGTTCGAAATGCGTCCAGCACTTCGCTCATCTTCTCGGCATCCGTTTCGTAGCTGACGCCGATCACGTGCTTAAAAAGGAACTGATCGCGAGCGGAGAAATTTTCGATCTTCTCGCCGGCGAGGAACCCATTGGGAATGGTGACCAGAGTCCGGTTGACCGTGCGCACCCGCGTTGAGCGCATGCCGATATCCTCGACCGTGCCGAACGTATCGCCGATCTGGGCAGCGTCACCGACCTGCACCGGATGGTCGCCGATAATCGTTACAGAACCTACGAGATTTTCGATCGTCTTTTGCGCGCCCAGTGCCAAGGCAAGACCGCCGATACCGAGCGCGGCAATGCCTGTCGTAACATCGACGCCGAACGTATCGAGCACAGCGATAAAGATAATGACCAGCAACGTTAGTTTGGCCACGCGCCGCAGCAGGGTGATGACCGAAGCGGCCTGACGACGCTCGGCTCTGTTCATCCGCTCGCTCGCCATCCGCGCCAGCGCGTCGACCAGTCGGAAAAGGAACCAGCCAAGCGATAGCCACGCCAAGATGCCCGCCCCGCGCAGTAGCATCTGACGCGCAACGATGGACGCGTCCATCCGGCCGGCAATCAAGAAAAATGCTACTGTCGCACCGTAGAGAGCAAGTGGCGGCAACGCGGCATGAACGATCCTGAAAAAGGTGTTGCTGCTATGATCGGCTATGATCCGGCGCAGGACCCCCAGGATCGCCGCTGCCAGCAGGCGTAGGGCCGCGAACAGGGCAATGGCCACGCCAATGAGCACGAACCAGTCAGTCAGTGGCGCGCCTGCCACCATGACTTTCTCGTCGTTCTGCGCTTCGATCCGGTCCGGCACCTGCCAGTTTTCCAAAACTTCTATCGTTTCGGCAGAAACACGCCATTGCAGACTTTCCGGGTCGCCCACGCTGATGCGCTGGAGCAGCACCGGATGCTGTTCTTCATCGAGCTGCAGCGTGCCAACTTGCTCGAGCGAAGGATCGAGGCCGTCTTCCAGATTACCATCGGCAGAATTTGACAACACCGCAAAGGCACTCAGCATGCCTCCGCGGTCGAGCGCGATCTCCAATTTGCGTGCAAGCTCAGCCCGGATTGCGAGCTCGTCTGCATCCTGAAGCGGCGCGGACTGTGCCTCGCTTTCGGTCAGAACAATCGGATCGGGGGTGCCGACGAGGTAGCGTGCTGCCAGCTCATAATTTCCCGCGGATAAGGCATTTATCAACCCGGTGACGCTTGAGCGTGGTGTTTGTCTCTCAAGCGGATCGGACGGAATTACAGCTTGCGCGGTTTCCGATGCCGCAGGAGGAACGAATTGGGCGTTGGCGGGGATCGCTGCGACCGAAAGGGTAAGAGCCGCAATCGCAGGGGCTAACGCACGCAGCATGGAAAGAAGCGATAAGCGCTTGCTCATGATCAGCCCCCTGCCTTTCGAGCAATCAGGCGGATCTCATCATTTTCTTTCAGCAGGAGCGCACCGGTTTGATCGAAGTCGTAGCTATCGATCGAACGAATAATGTCTACGAATGCCCGTTCCTGATTCATCAGGGCTTCGACGCACGCCTTACGCGTCGTTGCCACGGCATCATCGATCACAACGCTTCGTTCCTCGACGCGATAGCTGGCCGACAGGCGGTTGCAGCCTGTGAAACCCGACAGCCGTCCATCTTTCGCGAAAATCAGTTCGATCCGCGAATAGTCGATGATGCCGCGTCCTGAGACATCCTCGATCGCCCACGTTCCGGCCAGTGCATGTCCTGGTGTCGGAACACTGGCACACGCCGACAGGACAAGCGTTGACGCGATTACGGTGGATGTTTTCGTCACGTCACTTCTCCCCAAGACCGCTGGTTAGCACGAAGGCCTTCCAGGACGCGCAGCGCCTCAACACCTTATCTACATGGCGCGGGAGCGAGGCGATGATAACGCCAGCGAGGATCACCAGTGCGCCGACCACGTCGGACAGGTCGAAAACTTCGCCGACAGCATAGCCGAACAGACCACCAAAAACCGGTTCGAGTGCGTAGATCATAGCGGCGCGCGATGAATCGACGCGCGCCTGGGCCCAACTCATCGCGAACTGGATGTAGGCGGTAGCGATGCCGTATACCACGACAACCATAAGAAGGGTTGGGGAAGCTACCGGCACAGGCTCATGGGTCGACACGGAGAAAATAGCGCATAAAACGGTTGTCGCTGCCATCATCACAAATGCGATCCGCAGTGGATCAGCCCGCCGGACGAAATATCCGAGGATGACGACTTCGAACGCGATGGCGACCGCGCCAATGATCGAAAGCG
Organism: uncultured Erythrobacter sp.; assembly: GCA_947501005.1. Taxonomy (GTDB): domain Bacteria; phylum Pseudomonadota; class Alphaproteobacteria; order Sphingomonadales; family Sphingomonadaceae; genus Qipengyuania. Next base: position 2,235,577 of record CANMTU010000001.1, read on the forward strand.
CATCGCCATGATCGAGCGTGAGGTCGACCGGCGACAATCCCGACATGATTGTAACGCCGATACAAGCCAGCACGACGCCCATCCAGATGCCGAGTGAAGCTTGCTGGCGCAGCAGCAATAGCTGAAGCACGGGAACGAGAGGAACGTAGAGCGCCGAAAGAAAGGCCACGCGCGCCGTGTCCGTGGTTTGCAAGGCATAAGCTTGCGCACCGTAGGCGATGCACGCGGTAGCAGCGACAACGATTCCGGCAATAAGTTCTGTCCAATTGATGCCGCGCGTTGCGCGCGGCAGGACCAAGGCAAAAACAACCGTTGCCATCAGGTAGCGCAGAGCCACGAAACCGAGCGGCCCTGTATACTCCATGCCAATCTTGGTGGCCAGAAAGCTCGCGCCCCACAGCACCGATGCAACCAGCAGCGCGAGTTCCGGAACAGCCAGACGGGAGATGCGAAGTGCCTGCATGCCGCCTTCTTTTCTCGCTTATGCCAAACAACCGGCACCGCAAATATTGCGGCGCTCCAGACTTGGATATAGGCCGTTCCAAGCCGTAAGTTTCATCGAAGTTCTGAGACCCACCGATAGATCCTGCGGTAGGGAGGCCGTAATTGCCGCAGAAACCGCTCCTTGATCGTATTGATCGAAAAATCCTGGACATCGTTCAGCGCGATGGTCGCATTTCCAACCAGCGTCTTTCGGAGGCAGTTTCCCTGTCGCCCAGCGCATGTCTCGCGCGATTGCGCAGACTGGAGAAAGAAGAAGTCATCACGGGCTACAAGGCGCAGGTCGATGCAGCAAAGCTCGGCCCGAACCTTACCGTGTTCGCGGAAATCGTTGCCTCCGCGCACGATCTTGGAAGCACTCGCAAGATTAAGCAGGCGCTGGCCGAAATTCCTGAAGCAGTAGAAGCCTACCAGGTAAGCGGCAGCTACGACTTCCTTGTTCGTTTCCTGGTCCCGGACATGGAGTTCTGGACCAACCTTGCGGACGAACTGGCCGATGGCGAACTCAAGATCGAGACTGTGAGAACGGTCGCCGTCATGCGTCGGATCAAGGGATGGGTCGGTGTTCCGGTCAGCTCGTCTTAGGAACGTTATTGGCGGGGGGGTCACGACAAGCTGCGGACATGCCAACCTGACTTGATTTCGTTGTGTGAATAGAAACCGACAGCTAGGTTGAGAAGCAGCCTATGACGATGTTGGCACGACTGTCGCGCGCATTTCCCGATCGGTCGGTGCTCCCGGGTGGTGCACTCTCCATTTTGGTGAGCGCCGTTGCCTTCGCGACCGCGATGTTCGAACTGTATCTGTTTGCGGAAGCCTGGCTCGAACCGCTTGTCCTCGCCATAATTTTCGGCACGATCGTCCGTAGCATATGGGCACCGCCGCCACTGTTCGATGCAGGCATTGATTTCACTGCGCATCGCATTCTCGAATTCGCCGTGATGCTGCTTGGCCTGTCGGTGAGCGCCGGCATGATCGCCGCCGCGGGCTTGGCTTTGGTATCGGGCATCGCGCTATTGGTGTGTATCGCCATCGTAGTGGGTTTAACCATCGGTCGTGTGCACGGACTGCCCTGGAGGATGGCATGTTTGGTCGCCTGCGGGAACGCGATTTGCGGAAATTCTGCGATTGCGGCGATTGCTCCAGTTATTGCAGCCGAAAAAGAAGATGTGGCGTCAGCGATAGCCTTCACTGCGACTTTTGGGGTCGTCGTCGTGCTGGCCCTTCCCCTGTTGGGAACAGCGATCGGGTATTCATCGCTGCAATATGGTGCGCTTGCCGGTCTGACGGTCTACGCCGTTCCGCAGGTAATCGCCGCAGCAGCACCTATGGGCCTCACGGCAATTCAGTTTGGCACGCTGATAAAGCTCGTGCGCGTATTGATGCTCGGCCCGGTTTGCATTGCTTTGTCTTTGCTGATGGCACGGCGGCGCAGAGGTCTGAGTGAAAGTGCGTCTCGAATTGCGGTTTCGAACCTGCTCCCTTGGTTCATAGTTGGATTTCTGGTGCTCGCTGCTGTCCGCTCTTCGGGATTGGTCCCCGAGGCAGTCATAGAACCCGTTACTACTGCCGCGACGATGTTGACCGTGCTTTCCATGGCGGCGCTTGGCCTCGGCGTTGATATCCGTTCACTCGCGAGTGCGGGGCCATGTGTCAGTCTTACAGTGGTTTTGTCGCTTGGAACGCTCGTTCTGATGGCGATGGGACTCATCCGCGTAATTGGCCTTTAATATATAGACTTTTGCGATCTATTGCGGCTTTGTTTCCTTCTGCTGGTCTTACGCTCTGGGCAACAGCGGTAACCGCATCTTCCGGACGCTCGCGGTGCTATAGCGTCGGAAACCAAACGCTTTATCGTTTCCGTCCATTCGAGCCGCGTCCCCCGTTTCTTGCCAGGCCTGCACCATCAGGTCGCTATCAAAATTGCTCATCTGGAAGCCAAATGCATGAGTAGATCGCAACATCATTCTTAAGCAGCCGCCATGACGACTTGCGCGTAGGGTATGTTCCGCATATGTTCTCCCTATTATTTTCCTTGTAGTCGCGCGACTCGCCATGTAGTCGGGAGTCAAGAGCTTTCCGAGGTGTTGCGCAATGTTCGAGAACCAGTGGGCGTCTAGGCTCGGTTTGGCCGTTACCCCGCTCTTCGGGCGGTCCGGTGAAACTGCGGGCCATACCGCCATGCTCGACGGTGTCGCGGGAAGCTTCGTGCTGTCGCACGATCAGCAGGATTATGCGCCTGACTTTCGCGATCTCTCGTGGTCGGCCATGATGCGCAACCACGTTCTTGTGGATGGAGATACAGTGAGGGTATCGCCGTCCACGGGTGGGCAGACCGACCGCATTGCGTTGAGCGCGGTAGAGAATGATCTTGAAGGTTTCCTCAGGTATCTGGAAGGAAACGGACAGCAAGCGTTCGACGTGGTGGACCATGTCATCTCAACGTTCCAGGCGCTGCGATCCAGCATGGACGTTCCTGAACAACAGCATCTGGATGTGTTTCTAGCGCTCTTGGCGAACCGCCTGGCGAACCCTGACGTGTCCATCGCCGACCTGCACTCGCTCGGACACGGGGCAACATGGAACGCTTCTGAGTTCGGGGTTGACGAGGACGCCGTTGGATTGGCGCGGGAACTGCCGGCGTCGCTGGTCCAGAGTTTCTACGAGCATCTTTCGGTTGATCGGCGCACTGGCCGTGAACTGATCGTCGATCTCACGATCAGACACGCCGGAGCCGAGCTGTTTCAGGCCGCGCATCTGGCTCCCCCGGTAGCCCGTCGCCAGAATGAATTCTGGGGACTGGGAGGCGGGCCAATCCGGATACGTCCGCACAGTCTCAAGGAGGTCGCCTACACTCCGGTGGGACTTGCACGCAGCATCGCCGAGCAAGTCCTATTCCAAGCCTCGCCTTACCCTGGACGCGAGCTCATCATCATGGATCCGGCATGTGGATCCGGCTCGTTTCTCGTCGAGGCGCTGGCCGCTCTCGAACGAGTGGGTTGGCGTTCTCCGGTGAAACTGGTCGGCGTTGATATTTCATCGCGTGCCCTCGCAACGGCTCGCTTCGCGGTCGCCTGTGCTACGATGCTGAACTCGCCGTTCGAAGTGAAAAGCGAATTCATTGAGGCTGACTTCCTTGCAGGTGGACTGCCAGCCTTACAGCCGGACGTCGTGCTGATGAATCCGCCTTTCAGGGCTTGGCCGGATATGGAAACGAAGGAACGCGAACTTGTTCGTTCCATTCTCGGAAGAAGCTACAGAGGTCGGCCGGACAAGAGCATGGCCTTCGTTCAACGAGCCGTCGAGATAGCCGGCCCGGAAGCCGTTCTCGGTGTAATACTTCCCGTCGGCGTAGTTTCGGGCGACGGCGCTAGACCTTGGCGTGAGGCGCTTGCCGAACGTGCCGCCCCGGCCATGATAGCGACCTTCGGAGATCACTCGCTTTTCCGCTTCGCAACCGTGTCGGTTTCCGCATTGGTGCTGGACAAGGGTGCGACCGCATCGAGCGATGTGGCTCAGGCCAACATAGACGTTCAGATGGTGTGGTCGTCCGAACGAACCGGGGCGGCCTCCCAAGCACTTAGAACCTTGAGAAAGGGGCGTCGCGGTTCAAGCATTATCGAACAGTCAGGCGGCACCGAGACGGTCGATTGGAACTTGTATTCGACTCCTTCTGAAACCCTCGCTCTGAAACCCAGTTGGCTGCCCGCGCCAGGGCTGGTGTCATCGTCCGAGCGTGCGGCACTTACTGGACTCGAGCATGTCGTCTCGGATCTCTTCCGCGTGTATACCGGAGTGCGCGCTGGCGAACGCAAGGCGTTCTTGCTTGAGAGCACGGACTTCGCGGCACTGCCGGCGAAGGAGCGTGCTGGTTTCAGGCCTGTCGCCGAGAAGCAGGCAATCGCGGGAGGCGCCATCGCTCCGACCCATATGCTCTTTTCCGCCGGCGAAAGTGTCGACAGCGAAGTCGATCTACAGAGCCGCTTCCCGACCTACTACAGCCGTTATCTGAAACCATGGAAAGAGGAGCTTTCTCGGCGCAACCGGGCCGGAGAACGGTGGTGGCTTCATTCCGAACCCAGAAACAGCTGGAAGGATCGAAAAGAGCCAAGGATCGTCAGTCGTCAATGGTTTCGCGACGATGGCTTCGCCGTCGACACAGACGGCACCTATGCGGTCGTCCAGGGGTTTGCTTGGTTTCCCAAGGAGCCGTTGCGACGCGCGCTTGCGACCTCCGGGCTTGCGGTAGACATGGAGGAAGTGCTTCGCCTGTATGCGATAATGATGAGCTCTGACGTATTCTTTCGTGTATGCCGGGAATACTCGACGAGCGCGGCCGGTGGGCAAATCGCCCTTCAGCAGAAGTATCTCAACAACGTTCCGCTTCCCCTGCTGCCCACCGTTATGCGCGATCGTCCGCACCTGATCGATGAGATGACCGTCTGGGGCTCCAATTTTCCAGAACTTGAACAGCGCAACCGTTTCGCCGCCATTTGCTATGGCTTTGACCGCGCTTACTGACGGTATGCTGCATTCGCTTTCGGCACGCAATCGGGACGTGGCCACCCTTCACTTTGGTCTGCAGGTCGCGGTGGCAAAGTCGTTCGGCCTGCCTCTTGATGGCCAAGTGCGTTTTTCCCGGCTTGCCCTTCCCGGGGGTCGTCAGGCAACGTTCGAATTGCAGGGACTGCATGGACAAGCGGTTCAGGATCGCAGGGGCTTACAGAAGCTTGTTCATGAAATCGCTAGGGGCAAAGGCTGGCAGGCTCTTGCCGGTGCCTCAACTACGTGGAGCAGTCGCGGGAAAGGACTGCTCGCGTTCGTGGACTGCCAGGTCATAGTCTTTCTGCAAGTCCTCGGCGACCAGTCTCCGCCTCGTCAGTTGCTTCGTCTCGAATGGGAAGCTTTGGATGGTAACGAAATGCAGAACTTGAACGGTGTCATTGCACACCCTCACTGGCAAATGGATCTCGCCGACTTCGACGTTCAACCGGCGCGGCCGCCGTCTGACGAAATTCTTTTGAGCGTTCCCAAAACATCGAGCGGACCGGATCTCGCTTGGTCTTCCAAGCTTCACATGGCTGCGTCTGCTCGCTGGATGTCGGAGGAATGGAGCGATGAGAGACCCCTCCCTCACGTAACCGGGCCTCAATCGCTTGAGGAGGTGCGGCGATGGATGGACAACGCATGCAGGTATGTCCGTTTTCAGATCCGGGACGCTCTGACCCGCTGACGGCCAACGCCCCGTGCTATCGCTGGAAGTGCAAGTTCTTCGGGCCGCGGCAACCGGCCAGGCTAGAATTTGAACGGCTTGGAATCAAATGCCCTTGTCCTGCAACCGTTGGAGATAGGCAATTTCTTCTGTCGTCAAGGATCTCTTCTGGACCCTTCGCGCACCCCCACACCTTGGCGAAGATCACCTACCGTCTCCTCCATGGCTTCGACTAGCTTGCGATGCATCAGAGCCTGAAAGGCTGGTGCCTCCTCATCTTCTGAGAGTTGCGCCGCCCTGATGGTTTCCAGGTGTTCCTTGCGATCGTCTGGCCCGATCGAGACGGGCACGTAACCTCCGCGAAGAAGAATAAGGTTCGTTAGCAAACGCGCTGTCCGACCATTGCCGTCATCGAACGGATGAATTGTCACGAGCCGGTAATGCGCTTCGAATGCGAAGCGCGGGGTGTCGTCGGTTCTTGTTAGCCGTCTACCGAAGGCGTCCATCAGCGCAGGTATCTTCACGGGGTTCGGGAACACGACGTCTGATCCGTAGATCCTTCTGGCGTTCTGGCTATAAATTCCGGCGATGTCCTTGCGACTGTTGAGCATCACCCGACGATGTAGCTCGGTGACGGTTTCCTCATTAAGCGGGTTTTTGGACGAGGCGAAGCCACGCATCCATTGCAAGGCTTCGTAATGGTCGACTGCTTCGAATAATTCAGAAACGCGCTTACCGCCGACGGTGATCCCGTGCTCGATGATGTCAGCTGTCTCGTCGAGCGAGAGGCTATTGCCTTCGATCGCGTTGGAAGTGTAGGTAAGTTCGATATCTTTGGAGCGTTGCAGGTCCGGCGGGAGCAGGTCGGCTCCATGCGGGCGCAATGCCGCAAGTTCAGCCTTCAGACGCTCGATCCTGTCCGTCATTCGCTCCATCGTGTTCTCCCATTCTCAGGCATGGTCGCGCAAACTCAATTTTTCATCCGTTCTAGCGACCTCACATCAGGCCCATCTTTCAAATTGCATCCCATGCGAGCTCATGGGTTCTCTTCTTGGCCGTCCCGGTAGCTTTTAGTCAGCCCTGAATGCATCGCCCTTCGTCGCCCGTGCCAACGCCAGTTCTATGATGCGGTCGATGATCCGGGCATCGTCCTTCCACTTCATGACCAGCTTGCCTGAGTCCATGCCGTATTCCGCGACGACATCGAGCAGATGCTCATGATCGAGTTCAGAAAGCCTCTCGCGAAGCACCGCTTCGCTTTCTCGTGCGAGTGCTACAGGATCGAGCACGGCCGGGGCACGCCTGCCTCTGTGCCCACCCGGCCCTCTATTAACTGCGGCAGGTTCCTGTCGTCTCTTTGCCGAGTTTGTTGGCGACTCCGACGGGTTGCCAAGCAGCTCCTCCAGCTTGCCCGCGAACTCCGGGTTGCGTTCGGCTTCTGCGACGACGAGCGCCGCAATGCGCGTGAGCCTTGTCTTGAGTTTCATTAATCCTCCAGGGTTTCGAGGAACTCGGTGGCCAGGTCGATGTAGCGTTCCGCCAGATCACCGTAGCCGTATTTCTGCTTGAGTGTGCGTCCGCTCGGCTGGTTTTCGGCCGCCGCTGCGATCTGGTTAGCTTGCCGGATGACTGTCTCGAAAACGGGCGGGTCACCGCGCCCTCTTAGGTCGCGTGAGACGTTGTAGTGGATCGTGCTGTTCTCCTGATACTTGGTGATCAGGATTCCAAGCGGCTGGATGTCTTCGCCCACGTCCTTGGAAAAATTGCCTACGCGCTTGACGATCTGCGGAATGCCGTAGGTAGAGAGCACGTCAGGAACGGTCGGGATGATATAGCCTTCGGAGATGCGGAGACCGTTAAGCGTAATGATGCCCAGATTGGGAGGACAGTCGATAAGCACAATGTCATAGTCGTCGATGATCGGCTTCACCGCCAGACGCAGCAGGTCAATTGGCGTCTGTGCATAGAACTGGCCGGACGGAGCTCCAGCCAGACGGTCCTGCACGTCAATGAGATCAAGGCTGGACGGTAGGAGGTCGATTGTATTGGCCCCTTTCACGTCGGAGACCCCCTTCTGCAGTGTCTTGTCGAGATCGAACGTCCGATTGTCAGGGTCTAGGGCGTCCTTGAAAAGCGTGGCGAGCGTGTGGCCCTTTTTGTTAAGTGCGTTCCACTTCTTCTCGCCGATCAGCATGGTAGTAGCGTTCGTCTGCGGGTCGAGGTCGATGACGAGCACCTTTTTGCCGGACTGCGACGACAGCGTCTCGGCCAACGCCACGGTCGTCGTGGTCTTTGCGACCCCTCCTTTAAGATTGATCAACGATACTACTCGAGCCATTGGAACCTTCCTTCTGCGTAACCACGCTTTAATCGGACGGACTTTGAATACGGGTCCGGCCTTGAGTTCAACCAGCGGTTCAGGAAAATCGCGGAAACGCGCTCGCCAGTTCGCAACCGCTTGGCGTGAAACCCCGGCCATCGTGGCGATCTCGTTTATGCCAACGAGGTCTGCTTGTTCGTTAAGCGGCAATTCGAAGCACCCTGTGAACGCTGATCACAACTTCTGTTTACAGGGGTCACAGTTGTCAATTAAGTTCGGCCGTCGGAATAAGAGGGCATGTTTCTTGAGTATATAAAGGGCCAATCTAGCTAAGTCAGATTCCCTAGAGGTTCGAGGACCGCCGGATGAAGATGCGGATCCCTGGCCAGCAAACGCTAGAGATCGAGCAGCTTGAAAGGCCGCTACGCTGCAGCTTCTGACAGGAAGGCTGTCAGTCTGCGCAATGCCCCGGGTTCTGCCCTATACGTCACTGAACGACCCTCCTTGGTTGATGACACGAGGCCGGCGTTGCGCAGCACCGACAGGTGCACCGAAGTGTTGTTAGGCATTGTGTCCGTCTGCTCGGCAACCTCAGTCGAGGTGATGCCGTTCGGCGCTCGCGCTATCGCGAGAAATATCTCCAGCCGGGTTGGTTGAGCAAGAGCACTGAGTTTCGCGACGGCGTCCATCTTTTCCATTCTCCTGCAGATAGCCCCTGCGATCGTTACCAGCAAGTTAATTCAATGGTTCAATATCTATTGAATTATATTTCGTTCGTGCTATGTGCCGTTCTACAAGGCGCCGGTAGGTCCGGTGCGGAACGTGGGGAGCGGTGCGATGAGCGATACCGCGATTTACGAATTTGACCCCTACTTCGAGGGGAGCCCGATGGATTGGGTGCTCGATCCGCTTGAGGACGATAGTGGGGGAATGTTGGCAGTGCGCCGCGTTGCGCTGGTTCGTATTGCTTGCGTGGCTGCCGAGACGGGTGCCCGTCTGCAACGCGAAGGACTTGCGGTTGATCCGGTCGGCTGGATGGTCTTACCGAATGCCCTCTTCGAGGGACGGCCGCCGATCGAGGCTTGCATGGACAAGGATGCGTGCTCGAAAGCGATCCTGCTGCATGGCTTGGGCCTGGATCTCGACGTCGATCCTGAAGCGATGGAGCGAATGCTCTTCGAGGTTTCCTCGTGCTCCAATGCGAGCGACGATGATGGGTGACATCTCGCGCTCCGATACCCGGCAGCTACGACGCGTCGACCTTCATGTCGGTGAGACGGGCTTCGGCGATCCCGAAGACCCCCAGCGTGTCGCGGCCGTCCTGGACGTGGAGACGACCGGACTTGATCTGGAAGTTGATAGGGTCATCGAACTGGCGGTGCGCCGTTTCCAATATGATTCCGGCGGCCACATTACCGAGATCGGTCGGGCGTGGTGCTGGCGAGAGGATCCGGGCATGCCGTTGTCCGAAGACATCGTGCGGATCACCGGCATTACGGATCAGGATCTGATCGGACGACGGATCGACGACCGGATGGCAACGAACATCATAGCTTCGGCCGATGTCGTCATTGCTCATAACGCTGCCTTCGACCGCCCGATGGTGGAAAAGCGCCTTACTGCGTTACCGACAATGCAATGGGCGTGTTCCTGCGTCGAGATCAATTGGGCCGCTGCAGGTTTCGAGGGCCGGTCGCTTGGATGGCTATGCGCTCAGGCCGGATGGTTCTACGATGCGCACCGAGCGCAAGGCGACGTGGACGCCTTGATCCAGCTCTTGCGGCATGAACGGACCGATGGTCGCCCGCTTCTTTACGAGCTCGATGGCAGCTCTTCACGCGACAGCTTCCTTATCGAGGCGGTTGGCTCGGCTTTCCCCACCAAGGACGCGCTGCGGATGCGCGGCTACCGCTGGAACCCGAAGGATCAGGTCTGGTGGCGTGAGGTCATGGATCATCATCTTGTTGCTGAACAGACGTGGTTGGCAAGTGAGGTCTACGCGAGTGGCAAGGGGGCAAAAGCCCTGGGGCCGCGGCTGACGCGCCGGGACGCTTTCAGTCGCTACCGGTGAGGCGGCGACGCATGAGGGGCCGACCTTGTCTTCAGCCACAAAATCAGGAGATCGATAATGTCGAGAAAGCCGATCCGTAAAAAGACAGTCGGTAAGGAAATGGAGAAGGCTTCCTTGCCAGACGGCTTGATGAACGAGGCGCCGGTTGCTTACCCGGTCGCAGGAACCAGTATTACTGCGTTGCAGGTGTATCATAACCCTGATCGCAAGCCGTCCGGCGACGGCCCATGGAATAACGAGGGTGACAAGGTTGCTTGGGTCGATTCCGAAACCGGCCTTGGCTGCATCATGCTTCGCCAGGAAGACGGCACGTTATCTGGTTACGTCGGCGTCGGTCCTGATCATCCGCTCTATGGTTTTGAGGCTGTAGCGGTGCTTCTTGGCGTATCTTCCGTCGTCCATGGCGGGATTACGTATGGCAAGGCATGCGAGGTCAATCGCACGGAGCTTCGAGCCAAGGGCAAGCCGCGCAAAGAGCGTTATACCGTCTGCCATGTGACGCGAACGAGATGGGTCCAGGATTACGAAGATGTGCAGACGACCGAAGACAAATTCGGGCACGAAGACCTGTGGTGGCTAGGCTTCGATACGAACCATGTCGGCGATCTTCGCCCTAACGACGAGTATCACACCCCGCGCAAAGGCGAAATCTACCGCGACCAAGCCTATGTTTATAAAAACTGCATTGCTCTTGCTAAACGGCTGAAGGAGGTTGCCGATCGCAAGGTTGCCACCCGTGAAATACCTGCGGACCAGACACTCCTTCCTCCAGCCGCGGAGGAGCGGTGATGGTGCGAACCTACTTTGGCGCGAACCTGCGTTGGGACGGCAAAGAATACGGTGACGGCAGGCATCCTGATCTACCCTGGGGTTATTGGCTTACCTCGATAGGGGACGTGCATGGCGAGCCACCTCTTGTCGACGAGGACGGAAAGCAATGGAGTTCCGTGCGCGAGGCCTTCTGGTGCGGGCGATTGGGCTTCCCCGATTTTCACTATCGATGGGCCAAAGCTGTTTTGGGCTTTATGATGTCTTACCTCGCAGTTCACGACCGCAGGTTCATTCAGCAGGAAGAACGCATTCAGGATATTTTCCTGGGCGATGGCCACCTCGAACAGTTCTTCCTCGTTTTCATGGTCACGGCCGGCTTCATGGAAAGTAACCAGGGACTGACCGGCGAGGGTCACGCGGTGCTTCTCATGCTGATCGCTACGCGTTCGGAAGATGATAGTCACGACGATGTCGGTCTGGACTGGATCAGCGCAAACCGTTCTTTCGTCTCGCACCAGGAGCGTAGGAAAGCTGCCGACATGGTCGCAGAGCGCGAGATAGCGGCGTCGCGCATGAAGAACAGGTTCGCTGCCGATCACATCGATGATTGTCCGGTTGTGAAACTGATCAGCTTCCAGATTACGAATGAGATACCGCTTCGCAGCACCATCTGGTCGATGTCGTGGGAGAATGGCGATCGCCATGCGCGCGACTGCTTCTACCTTTGGCTGCTCGAGCGCATTGATCGCTGGGATGACTGGACCGAGATGGTTGAGCGGCAAGGCACACGGGCACTGACCGAGCATCTGATGAAGATGGCCTTTGCCGACCGGTTTGCAGGGGCCGCTGGCGCTACTGCCTCTGAGGCCTGAGCGTTGCGCTTCTCACTAGGATCGCGCAGGTCTCAATGCTTCATATAGGAAGCCTCCCTCGAGAGATGCTTTCGGTCGTCATGGTGGAAGACGTCGGGATGCAAGAACGATCCTTAACCTGCTTCGCCGCGCTTGAAGTTGTTATGCGCGGTGGTCAGCCGGAATTCCGCGAACACCATCTTTCAGCATTGGGGCTGGGAGGTTCGCAAGTTCTGTGCGAGCGCTTGGCGCAGCTATCAGCCGATCGGCACGTTATCCTGGGCCAGCCTGCAATCCACGGTGATTTCTGGGATTGGGAGGACATGCTATCGACTGGCTCTCTTTTCGTCTCATCCATTTGCGCATACGAGCATTTGCAACCGTCGGGGATGTCCGTGCTGAGCTTGCCTGGTTTGCCGCTGAGCAAAATCGCTGAGCGGATGAAGCTTGGCCTTACCTCAAAAACCAGGTCTCTGGAGGCAGCCGATTTGGCATCTGAGCGCGTTCAGTTGCTTTGGCTTGGCTATATTGATGCTCACGCAGGACGAAAGGTCTGCGATAGCCTTTTCGCCGCATATCAAACGTGGAGTGCGATTGAGCGTGCTCGGCCATTACCATTTTGAGTTGCGGCTGTGATGGAAAGGAAGAACACTTACCTCCGGCCCTGTCTGCTCAGTTCCGTCAGTTCGCCCTACTCCACAGTATGGATCTGGCTAAACGCCTGCTGACACGCAAATTGCCGGCATCTACCAATAGGGTCGCAGCAATACCTTGGCTAAGTGCGTGACTGGGTCCGTCTATTGCATGAGTTGCAATGCCGATTTTTTTGGTGGGCAGTCGTTTCAGCGCTCTCGCATGCTTTCGGCAGGGAAACGGCCAAAAGTCACGACCCATTTGCCATTCTTGCCAAGCCGCGGTTTGTTTAAGTGTCTTCTGTCGCGCAGAATCACCGGATCCTCTGATTCCTTGTTGGAGGATCGCCTCGGCCATTAAGCTGTAATCGCCGTCATAGGAAGTTCGGGACGCTTTCTGCCAAGTTTCGCGATCGAGTCGGTCAGGATCGAAGTCGTGACCTGATCTGTCAGCCAGTTGCTTCAGGTATTCCAGTTGGGTGCGCCCGTTGCCTTCCCGGAACGGGTGAACGAAATTCACGTCTCCGATGATTTCGGCAGCTTTCTTGGAGAAAGGTTCCGCCTCTAGGCCTTTGAGATAGGAACTAGCTTTCAGCCTACGGCGGATGTCGGCCATTCCGGTCTCGATAAACCGCCGGAATTGAAAAGCATGGCCATTCTTGGCAATTTCAACCCTGCGCACCTCGCCGGCCCAATCGTAGACATCTTGAAAGAGATGACGGTGGATACACCGCAAATGATTGAGGTCGAAATTGCCGGTGGGGGCTCCTTCGATGGTCCGTTGAACGACAAGGAGCCGTTCCGCTTGGTCCAGCTCGATCTGGTTTGTTAGCCCCAGTCTGTTTCGAAGAACATTTAACCCCGGGATGACATATGGGTCGAAACTCATTTCCCTGATTGCCGGTCAGCACAGATGGACAGGATGTGATCTCGACGCTGCTCGGGTGTCCATCGCTCGCGCTCGAACATGGCGAACATTTCGATCTCGTCGTCCGTAAGCGGGTTACCTTCGATTGCCTGTCGGCCTGCGCCAACAGGTGGCTTGGCGCGGTGTTTGATACCGGGATGATCTTCGGTTGCCATTAATTTTTCCAATTCCAACACATAAGCGCGCGCGAAAGATAAGAGGGAAGTCCTTTGGAATGACGATCGTCTGCCAGATCACGCAGGCTCCAAACCTTCTTGTTCTAGGCGCGGCAGCATCAAGTGCCTCATACAGTTCGCCAAGCGTATCGATCTGATTGAGTTTCAAGCCTTTCCGTAGCCGATCCTTCAGCCCGCCATGCGACGAGGACGTCATGAAGAGTCATGAGTTGCATCCTTCTTCTTCCATCACATTATGACTATACCACATGCGACGGTTTTTGCATGACGCCCGGCAAATTGGGACGCCTTCATGCGATCGTCGAAAGTTGCAGACGCCCCCCGCTGCTGAGTAGCCAGCGACAATTCAGAGCATCTTGAAGTTCCGCCTGCCGCCCTTCTTGGCGCCGAATCCATTCAGGTATGCCCCCTTCCGCCACGTCGCCTCGACGCATCATCGGAGGCCTCCCGGGCGCTTGCGTGTTGGAAGAGACACTGGGAAAGAGTTGTATGCCGGCGGCGGCACTCATTCTTTCGGCGCATTCTATGCTGCGAGCAGGCTTGATCTACTTGCAGTAGGCCCGCCTTAAGACAGATTACCAAACGGCGACGAGACATCCCATTGCCATTGCGGGAGTTCGCCGAACGCTTCACCGCGATCAAAGATCGACAAGAGGTGTTCATGGGCAAGCGGTTTGCTGAAGAGGAAGCCCTGCAGATGGCTGCACCCGAGCCCTTCCAGCAACTTGCGCTGCTGAGCGGTCTCGACGCCCTCCGCGACTACCGCCATAGAAAGCTGGTCAGCCAGCCCCACCACGGCTCTCACGATGGCCTTGGCTGCTTGCGACTTCTCAATTTCAAGAACGAAAGACTTGTCGATCTTGACCTTGTCGAACCGGAATTTTTGAAAATAGCTCAGCGACGAATACCCGATTCCGAAGTCATCTAGGGAGGTTTCGATGCCGTGCCGTCTCAGTTCTTCGAGTTGGGCGAACGCATCGGTCGAATTCTGGATGACGAGGTTCTCGGTGACCTCAAGCTGAAGGCGTCGCGAAGGTAGGCCGGTTTCTCGAAGAACCTGAAGGACCTTGCCGACTAATTGACCGGAATAGAACTGCCGCGGAGAGAGGTTCACAGCGACCTGGAGATCGTTCGGCCATTGCGCGGCGTCGCGGCACGCGCGGCGCAGTATCTGTTCGCCTAGGGCGTCGACCAGTCCGCAATTTTCGGCGAGGGAAATGAACAGGTCCGGCGGAACGGGGCCTCTCGCAGGTTCCGTCCATCGTGCGAGGGCTTCGAAACCGGTAACCGCTCCACTCGATGCTCGAACGATCGGCTGATAGACCACGTCGAAGAGTTCTGCCTCAACCGCTGCGCGCAGTTCCGTCTCCAAAACCCGGCGATCGCGTTCCGCTGCATCCATCCGAGCATCGAAGAAGCATGGCTCTCGTCCTCCTTCCAGCTTGGCGCGATACATTGCCAGATCCGCATTCTGGCGGAGGACCTCAATACTTTCCCCGTCATCGGGGTAGACGGCAACACCAATAGAGGCACCTACATTCGCAGTTACGCCGCCCACCTGAACCGGTGCACATATGATCTGGAGCATGTCAAAGGCTACGGTGCGAGCGCGGGACCGCAAATCCTCGCCGGTCAGCAGACAGATGAACTCATCCCCACCTAAACGTGCAATCAACGTTCCGTCGTCTACTGAGACGCCAAGTCTCTCGCCGAGCGATCTGAGCACCTCGTCACCGACGACATGGCCGAAATGGTCGTTTACGGATTTGAAGCGATCCAGATCGATGTTGAGGATGGCAAATGGCGCCTCGTCTTCGATGAGAGTGCCAACCCGCTCAAGGAAGCTGGCTCGGTTTAGAAGTCCAGTCAGCGTATCGTATCGCGCCAGTTTCCAGCGTTCGGCTTCCGACTGGCGTATTTCGGTGATGTCTTCCGAAAGTCCCAGGAGATATTGGTTCGATCGATCTGGACCATCAATTAGGACACGCGTAGTCTTTATATTGAACTTGACCCCATCATTTCGCTCGAAGACGGATTCGACGCACTCGGGATTTCCACTGGCGATTGCTACAAGGTCGTTCTGCTTGAATGCGGTTCCACGAGAGGAAAACAGTTCGCTGTCATCCTTCCCGAGCACGTCGGCAGCCGGCTGGCCTATTATGTCTTCAACCTTCTTATTGACCAGAAGATAGCGATGGGTTTCTGCGTCCTTGACGAACAGCATCGACGGGAGGTTGGTGACGATCGCATTCAGAAACTTCTTGCCGCTATCTCGCTCGGCCTGAAGCTGTTTGCGATCTGTAATGTCACGGATTACGGCAGCAAAACCGCCATGAACCTCATCACCCCATGGAGCGAGCGACAACTCGATGGGAAAGATCGAACCGTCCTTCCGTCGCGCTTCGAGCTCGATCAGTTTACCGACTAACCTGGTCGGGCCACCGTTCGAGGCAGTCTCGAAACTTTCCCGGTCGTCGGAATGGAAACGTGAGGGAATAATCAATTTTACGTTTTGGCCAATCGCCTCAGCGGCTTCGTGACCGAAAAGACGCACCGAGGCCTGGTTCCAGAAGACTATTTCAGCGGATCGGTTCGTGGCAAGCACGGCGTCAGGTGTCGAAGCGACCACCTTTGCGGCTATACCTGATTGCAGGCGTGCGCGGCGCGCTTCGATCAGTTCGCTCACCATTTTCGCGAACTCCTGCAGATGGCGCAGTTCGAAGTCCGTGAATTCAGCGCGCGGCTTGTCATCCAACGCACAGAGGCTACCCACGCAATGGCCTGTTGGGGGGTAGATCGGGACGCCGGCGTAGAAGCGGATGTGCGGGTCACCTGTGACGAGAGGATTACCGCGAAACGAGTCGTGTTCCCGCGCATCAAGGACCACAAGCGGATTGCGTCGCCTGACGACGTGATCGCAGATTGCGATGTCCCTCGGCAGCACGTTCAGATCGATGCGGTGGCGTGCTTTGAACCATTGACGCTCTTGATCGATGAAGCTCACCGCTGCACTACGGACACCTAGGAAGGAAGCGAGCATCTTCGTGACTGCATCGAACTCGCGTTCGGCTCCGCTGTCCAGAATCGCAAGATTCGCCAAGGCGGCAAGACGCTCACTCTCTTCGAAGAATGTAGGATGCGCTGCCATGTCCATCCCGCCGTCCGTAGCGGAAAGGCATTAACCGATCGTATTCTTCTGAAAGGGAGATTGAGCAGATTTAACGAAACAGGAGGACGCCATTCCCCTCGTTTTAGTTGGCAGATATCGAAAATTGTGCGGTAGCGACAAGCGATTGCAGACATTGTTATCGCAGCTGGGACAGGAGGCTTGCGCTTCGCGTTCTAACTCTCGAGCGCCCTCAGCCGGGGCATCGCAGACCCCCAGCCCGCCATACTTGGACTTCCAGTTGTAGATCGTCGCTTCCGACACCCCGTGCTGTTGGGCCGGGTCGCCGATCTTCGTGCCAACCTCACCCGCCTTCGACACGCCGAGGTCCGATCTTCGGTGAACTTCGTTCTCTTCACCTCACCCTTTCCATCAAGAGCGAACTTAATGAAGATGAGGAAAACTAGGGGGTCACGTCAGAATTTTATCGCAGACAAGGTTCATTGTTCCGCCCTTAGGGGAAGGCTGGTGCTTCCGAAAATCCGCTCGATACATCGCAACCAAGCTCGAAGGGAACGCGCGTTGCGAAAAGGTCTGGTCGTTGTCCTGCCGCTGCTGATCGCAGCCTCGCTGCTGTTCTGGATGTTTGTTCCGTTCATGGCAGAATAAGGTCGTAAATGGACATTTCGATCGGAGCGGAGCCGGCTACACCATCCCGCTTGACCCCCTCGGGGCCAGTCAGCAGCACCAGGCACGTAGGCTTACCGAGCATTCGTCCATTGGATACGAGCTTTACGGGATCGAGTTATTGGGTGGGGTAGGGTCCGTCGGCGGTGCGATTGGTAAGCACCATCAAGCTGGACGACGATCCCTTTTTGCCAACGTATTGCTGCAGTTAAACCGATCCGGAGTCATTTTAAGAGGCCAAGGCGCAATCGCGTCGACGAACGCTTTGGAAACGAGTGTCGGAAGCCTTATACGCTTTTCGACTGGGATGAATTTGCATGGCGGTAACGGGTGTTTAAGCATCGACCTATAATCGATGAACTCATGACAACCAAGATCGTCACGACCCATCGCCAGGAGAGCACAACCATCGTCGGGGACCCGCCGAAGGTCTTCAGGCATAGATACATTTTCTACTGTGACGCCGGTTGCAAGCCGAAAGATGGCATTCAATCGCCGGTTGTCTGGGACGGCCGCCGTTTCTTGCGTATCAAGCAACGTCCGGGCACCAACCATCGAGGCGTGTATGATGCCGTGGCTACAGCGCTTGATCATGCGATGAAAAAGCGCACCCGCTCGGTCGAGATCACTACACCATCCAAACTGATCTACGATCAACTCGTCGGCAATAAGCGTTGCGGAACTGACGCTTTGACTGATGCACGTGACCTGTGCTTGTCGATGGCAAGGCTCCTGCCGGTTGTGACGATCACCTTGATCACGATGCCGCATACCATCGATGGCCGGACTTTCGGTTCGCCGGAAGCACTCCGCAAGCATGCTTATAAGCGTGTCCGTCAGACCGGTCAGGGTCGCTGCTCAAAGACCAGACCGAGTTCCAGGAAGCCAGGATCCTTGGTTTGCAATGCAATGGTTTCAACCCAGACGGTCTCGCACCCCGTATGATACGTTTGCATGCTGGCTGCGCTTTGGCAGAGCAGAACGATTTCGGAAAGGTCGAGCTGCTGTTCCCAGGTATCGAACATCGCGCCCCCGTCGACACCATCGCCCAGAACGGGCTTACCATCGATATCGCGACCGATGGTCTCGAAGATCGTCAAACGCAGGTGCTGGTATCCGTCCGGGACTTTCAGGTCCCCAAGCATTTCCACCGCATCCATTAATTCTATGTCACCCAAATCACGAAGCTGGTTGGCGAACGTGAGTAGTTCTTGGTCGATGGTGTTGCTTTTTGTTTCCCCATCGTGCCGGAACGTTGATCCGGCATGCTCAGTATCGATATTTACGTGCTTATTCATTTTCCAACTCCTTTACAAATACACCAAACGGACACACCGTTGTGTATCTATTTTCGCAAATCAATATGCCTCACTTTTCCTAAGCCTTAAGTTCCATTGATGTGTCGAGTTGAAGATAATTCAGCCTTCGAGAGGAAATGAGCAAGAGTGACCGGTAACTCATTCTTGTCCTAATCAGTCGGAGCCTTCTGACCGAGCGCATACCTGGACGGAACGGTTCAAGTCGATCCTGACCGGTTTGCTGGGAAATCCTATCGCGCACGATGAAGGATACTGGCGGCGCCATGTGGAGGTCACTTCGAAGGAACCCGACCTCGAGGCGACGCTGTCGGTCGAGCCCGAGAACCTTGCCGATGATGAGGCGTAAGACATGACCTCGTCATGCAGTATCGCGCTCTTGTCGAAGCGAGGATCGATGAACGCGTATCTTTCCTGTTCGACCCTCGGCTGGACAGGAATGACGATCGCTGATCGCACTGTTTCTCAGGCAGTCCCTGGCATCTCGTTCCAGAGACGATCATCGAGGGTCCGGCCGCCGGATTTCGGACGGATGCCTCCCCATTGCTTAAAGAAGAAGGCGACACCCTGACTGACGCATTCGTCGCGGACTTCCCGGACCCAGTCGGCTTCCATCGGTCGGCAACCCGGTCCGCTCTCGCCGCCGACGATGACCCAATGGATCCCGTCGAGATCGAGGGGGCCAGTGGGACCGATCAAGGGCTCCACCGAAAGGAAACGGACGGCCGCCGGGGCCTGACGCAGATGATCGATCCGCGACCGCGCTCCTGCATGCTCCATCGAGACGCCTAGGCTTGCGGCTATCGCGTGCCGTTAAAAACAATCGCGTTAGTTTCGCTAACAGGCGACGGCGGATGTGCGAGATTTTTCCCCCCCTCAAGGGGAGGGCGTGCCAGTCGTCATCTCTGCGCAAAAATGCTGCATTTTTCATTCTCTAGCCCCGGATCATGTCCGAAGGTTCGATGAGTGATGGGCGACTACCAGTTCAACTTTTTGAGCCGTTGCTCTTTGGGCTCTCTCGTAAACCGGTTTGCAGCTGCCTTTGCCTCATCAATGTGGATGGCTGTGAGGTTGGGCGTGATAAGCCTGAGATATTCGCCTGTCAGTCGAAGTTGGTCCTCACCTTCCCCAAAATGGGTCGCTGGCAACTTCGGGAGGCCATGTAACTCGGTGAGAATTCGCGACAGGTTTTCCAAGTTTGCGTCCAGATCTCGGTTGAGGCGCTGAAACCAGCGGAACCGTATGCCGAACCGCACCAGATGTGCCTGGATCCTGAGATACCAGAACGGTGGACCTCCCAAACGGCCACGCATCCTGTCCTCGAAGCTGCGCCCGTAGTTGTAAAGGAAGCTGCCGGCTGCGAGGCCGAGAAAGAACCATACCATCCAAGCGCCTGCCGGATCGAAGATGTAGTCGAGGAACCAGTCTTCTGCCATATGTCCAGCAGGATGGTGTCGTTGCCAGATGCTTCGGTCGCCCGTTCAATGTTGAGCGTCGTCATGACGCGCACGACTGCAATCGTGATGCGGCCCCCGATGACGGTAGGTATAATTCGGATGCCCATGCGAATCGCATAGTTAAAGCTCCTTAATTTTGGGTGGTTGGGTTGTTCGCCGCTTGGGAGTGCAGCGCCTTTAACAACGTTCAGAACATTACGCTCGAGACGAAATAGAATCGTCGAATTCGATTACTCGACATGATTGAATTCCATCCGTCGGCAACGTTGCTGCGGAAGGAGTGACTATGAAATCGGACATATTGTTGACGAAATTTGCAGGAGGCTTCGCTGTGTCGCTGTTGACGCTTGCCACGATGGTAGTTTGAGCCGTGATACTCAATACAGGTATCAGGGATGCACTGGTTTCCAAGCGTGCATTGGCTCTCGCGTTCGTCGGCGTTCTGCTGAAGTCGGCGTTTGCGCTGCACTGGATCTATGCGACCGGGCCGACCCCTGGCGATTGAAGCGTTGCCGCCCCTCGCGCCGAATCGCCGCTGAAATTCCCGCATATTCCGGTTGCAGGAATAGGCGCAAACCCGCGTATGTTACGCTGCGACCGGAGATATGCGGTGGCGATACGCAAGGGCCCCATCGCAAAAGCGACGACTAGACCAGCGACGATTGTTGCTATGAGCGGAGTATGATTAGGCTTGGCTGCAGTAGGCCTTGAAACCCCTGCATCGCGTCAGGCGCGCGTGGGCGAAGGCTATTGGACCTAAGGTCCCTCTTGGGGTGTTCCTTCCGAATGCTGCTCCAGCAAAAGTGTGGCCTTGCGCACCAGCCCTTCAACCTCGTCACGGCGTGCTATCGCGAATAAAAGCGTCCACTCTACTCCGGCGTATTCGAAAATGGTGCCACAACCCGATTGCGCCACCATGCCGCTCCGGCAGGCTACAGCGTCGCCATTCGCTCGTTCGGAATAAGCGATCCCAGGATAGTCATGGTCGGTAATCGAAAATATCCGAGGCCTCTCGGTTTTATCCGATGTTCCTGCAGACTTCTCGTCGAGCACGATCTCTGCCGCAAATTCAGGAAATTTGATCCGGACAAAATCATTCTCGCCGCCAACGCGTATCGAAGGGATGTATTCTGCCGGAATCGTATAGTCCCGATTGCCCAGCTGGAATTCATAAACAGCCGTTTGCTGCACCACCTCAGGCTCGGGAGCTGATGACACATGGGACTTCTCGGCTCCGCTGTCATCGCCGTCGGGGACGCAGCTTGAGATCAGAAAGGCCAGCAAACATGCAAATCCTGACGGCTTCAATGTTCCCCCTCCAGGGCGCTTTGCCGTGCCACCGCTCGATCATCGTGCTCGGCTATGGCAAGTTTTTCGGCGACCCATTTGATTGTAGGTCCCTGAATAATGCTAGACAGAAGAACGACGAAAAAGACCACGTTGAAAATTGCGAACGCTCCATCCACGCCCGCGACAATCGGGAACGTCGCAAGCACGATCGGGACCGCGCCGCGCAATCCAGCCCAGGATACGAATAGTTTTGCTCTCCATCCGAACTGCCGGAAAGGCGCGAGGCATACAAAGACGCTGATCGGGCGTGCCACGAGCATTAGGATGGCTGTAATTGCAAGACCCGGAACGATGACCGGACCCAGTTGCGAGGGTGTCACCAGAAGTCCCAAAGTCAGGAACATGGCAACCTGGGCAAGCCATGCCATGCCGTCCTGAAAGGTGGAGACGGTGCGCTTGGCTGCATAGGGGCGGTTACCGGCAACGAGACCAGCCAGGTAGGCCGCGAGAAAGCCGTTTCCCGATAACAGTTCGGCGGCACCAAACGCAATCAGGGCAGCCGCGATCGAAATTACAAATGCCAGGCCACCTTGGCGGTAACCGCCCCTCTTAAGGATCTCGGGCATGGCGAAGCCGATCCCCACGCCTGACAGGCCTCCCATTGCCATCTGAACCACGAATTCGGGTGCGAGTGCGAATGGCGAAGCGCCGGGATTGGACATGAACAGAAGCACAGCCCCGACGAGAAAGATGGCCATCGGATCGTTCGACCCGGATTCCACCTCGATCAGTGCGGGCACATCTCCGTGCAGATCCAGCCCGGTGGAACGCAAGATGGCGAACACGGCCGCAGCATCCGTAGAAGCGATGATCGCGCCCAAAAGTGCTGCCTGAGCCGGAGTTACATTCAAAAGCAAGACGGCCGATACTGCCACCACACCTGCGCTCAGCAAGACGCCCACGGTTGCCATAGCAAGAGCGGGCCCCGCCACCCTCTTCACGTCGCGCCAATCGGTATCCAGTCCGCCTGAAAACAGGATAAAAATAAGCGATGCCATGCCAATGGCTTGAGCGAGACCGAAGTTGTCGAAGGTGATTCCGCCGGGACCATCCACGCCCGCAAGCATACCGAGGCCGAGAAAACCGATGAGTGCAGGGAGCCCAAAACGGCTTGAAAGACTTCCGGCAATAACGGTTGCCAGAAGCAGCACGCCGATAAGAAGAAGCGTTGATTCAGTATCTAGAAACCTCATGGGCTTGCCGTAGCACGACAGGGAGGATTGACACTTGCTATCTTTGCCGGGCGTTCTTCTCAACCGGTCGACCCGAAAGCGGTAGCATCCTAACCTTGGCAGCATGGCGATCGATCGAACTTGGCCATGCCTTCCTGCACTGCTTCTTTAGGCAGCTTGTTAGGGAGACAGCGAGAATTGCCGTGGTTTCGAGATCAGCGCATCGAAAACGCTGTTTCGCCCTTCGGCGACTGCCAAGACTTCGACTCAACGTGGCCAGAGCATGAGCTAATCCAAGGGCGTCTCCTACTCTTGAGCGGGAGGGGGGGCGAGGAGATCGACACACATGGGCGCTTTGTTGCGCCATTTGCGCTCCTGCACCGAGCGTATGGACGCCAGTGTCGTGTTGCAGGTGAGGACCCCACCACTTGTGGCTGCTCCCGTGGAAGAATCGATGAGGAGGTAGCTCGCCACCACTCCGCCACTTACCTTGAGCGGGTCTGCGCCGAAGGTCGTCGCCAAATTCTTGGTGTTCACCAAGCTTCCACCTGCTGACGTGACCCCCTGCTTTTCCTCCAGTCTCGATTAGAGTCCGGCCCTGATAGAAGGACGGACGAGATGAAGAGAACGAGGTTTACGGAGGAACAGATCATCGGGGTGCTCAAGGAGGCTGAGGCGGGTGCAAAGACCGCTGACTTGGCCCGGCGGCACGGCGTGTCGGAAGCGACGATTTACAACTGGAAGTCGAAGTATGGCGGGCTGGAAGTCTCCGAAGCCCGTCGGCTGACCCGAAGGGCGG
This sequence comes from uncultured Erythrobacter sp., assembly GCA_947501005.1. Classification (GTDB taxonomy): domain Bacteria; phylum Pseudomonadota; class Alphaproteobacteria; order Sphingomonadales; family Sphingomonadaceae; genus Qipengyuania. The sequence continues at coordinate 2,258,926 of CANMTU010000001.1, forward strand.
CGAAGCCAACGAGCTGGAGAGCGAGAACGCGAAGCTGAAGCGGTTGCTGCGGAGGGCGTGATGATCAACCGCAAGAAGACCCAGCGCATCTATCAGGAGGAAGGGCTGGCGGCGACGCAGTCATAAGCGTGCGGTCCACACCAAAGCACCGGCTCCGGTGCTTGCTCTCCCGAACCAGCGCCGGAGCCTGGAGTTGGGCGCTGCGCGCCCCTCTACGCTTCGCTCCGAGTCCGTTCACGATCAGATGGCGTCTGGGCGACGGTTCCGCGTGCGTGGGCATCGTCGACGATGTGACCAGAGAGTGCCTGCGAGCGGTGCCGGACGGCAGGGGCCTTCACCGGCGATTTTTTTAAGAAGGATTGAGGCTTCATCTTCGTTCCTTCGTCACTACGACGAAGCCCCAATCCTCCTTAATTCACAACCTCACTTCTGTGCCATTGATGCTGACGAGGGACAGCAGGTCACCAGACTGAACGACATGATCTCCAAGGCATCGCAGGACATCCATGATCTGCAGGCTTGCGGTCATGATCCCATCGATGACGTGGGCTCGACCGCTTCCATGAATTTCGGACTGTTTGCGATCATTCTGAACGAGCTGAAGGGGTCCACCCCTTCCGATTTCTGCGAGCGTGCGACACGTGCAATCCCATGACCGAGCATCTTCTTGATTTCCGATAACGAAATGTCCGCCCGTCGTTGACGCAGACGTTCGGCGTGGGGGCATGTAAATACATTCCAAGTCGATGGTATCGTTAGCGATCGACATGTCTCAATGGGCGAGCTGGTCTTGGTCGAGCTGTCGGATCGCGAAGCCCTCAACGCATTCAGGCGGGCCGCAGACGCTCGAGTGCTCGCAAGGCGGGACATCGAAGGTAGATCAGCGCTGGCGTGTTTGCTGGTAAGCCTGATCGATCCTTCCGATAGCCTCCATGATGCTTTCGAATGATGGGATATCACCCAGGATCATGCCACTCATCTTTTCGTAGTCCTGCCTCATGGCGCTCTCCACGGCCTCGTGTGGCTTGATGAGGAGATTGCCATCTGCGGCTTCGTCGAGTTTCAGCCACTTGCTGGGGAAACTCATCCGTGCATGTTCTATCACGTCCGCCAAAAGATTGGCGTCCGCCATCCCAGCGCCACCGACGCCCTCCTCCATCATGGCAAGATCGTAGTAGTGGCGGGACTCGCGGTTCGCATTGCGATACACCTCCCCCGGTCCCTGAAGTGGCAATGCCGGCCGTGGAGGATGACGAGTTTGTCGAGAAAGGTTCGCTCGGCGTCGATGGTCGTTATGCCCGGTGTCCGAAGCTCCTCGTTGTCCAGTATGTCTGCGACATATGGCCTTATCTCATGCTCGTGGGCAGGTAGGGTCGCACTGCGTGCACCGCTTTCTATCTTGATGGATGGCAGAGTGTAGTCCGACCCGTCCGGCATTGCGCTTGGGTAATGGACGAAGATTGTCTGAAGTCCTTTGTCTACACTACCTAGCGTATAGGCCGTAATTCGGAATATTGCGGCTCGAGATCCGTATCCAGATCTTGTGTTTTGACCTATTCCTCCAATCGCAATATCGCACCAGTAAAAGCGCTGCCGTAAGTTGACAACACGATGAACCTGACCTTCGAAATTGCTCGCCTCATTACTCAGCTGGTTGGTGCGCTCATGGTGGCACGACTAGCTGTAAATTGGGCCCTTGATCGTTATAAAAAGGAGAAAATTTGGGAAAAGCGGCTCGGTAGTTACGCAGATGTCGTCGCTGCATTGGGTGAGATGCTGCGCCTAAACAGAGAATGGCGCCGCGCATCGTTAAGCAACACAGATGACGAAACCCAAAATGACCGTTCGCTACGCTTCAAGGAAGCGAAGCTGAAATTGAATGAGGTTAGCGCTGTTGGGAGGTTGATTCTTCCGTCTCGCGCACAACTGATCCTAACCGAGCTCGAAGATGACCTCAATGCTACGCCACGGTTCGACACGCGAGCGGACGCGCTCGATTGGCAGCGCGAAATCTTGTATAATACCCTTGATCGCTTGATCGAACTCGGTCGCGAGAATCTAGGCTCAGGACTCATTGATTGAACCAGAAGATGACTGTTGCGACGATGCAGATGTCGTAGAGAAATCGCGGTTTACCGACCGTCGAAGCGCGTCCCCTCCTTACCCGATAGACCGAGGGTCTTTTCAAGTTGTGTCGGTGGCATCATTGCGATTTGCGACCGTATGTCCAGCAGTGCGGCGCAATAGGTTATGTTCATCACTCGATAGGCTTCCACCTTCAGTTCTTCGAATGTCAACGGCCATCGGTCCAGGTCGATGTCTTGGATAGGCATGTCAGCATCGAGATGGGCGGCACTCTGGTTCCGTTGTCGTTTCCATTGATCGAGGTTCGGATGTGGGTTCTCCGCAAGTTCGGCCAGCACCTGGGCTCCTTTCCAGCCGTCCTGTGCCCACATGCTTGCCAGACCCGGTTCTGCCAGACCGTAGTCGTTTCGGAATGCACCGTCGAACAAAGCTTCCCAGAGCGCACAATAGTCGATCAACATAATCTCGGCCATCAGGCGCAGGCAATTGGGATGCCCGGTCATCGGGAAGGACACCCGGTCGATCTGGCGAAGGGAGGTCATGATGCCGCTGACCCTCAACGTCGCATCCTGGACCGGATGGCCACCGGGGACCATCGACATGATGTCTGCCGAAGCCATTCCGGCGGGGTGCGAAGCGAAACGGAATGAGTTCGGATCGCCAAGTAGACCTTCATCCTTCCACATGGCGGGCCAAGACACATCGAAGGGATGGACGGTGCTGGCCGGGTAATTCGGATCGATGGCGAGCAAAAGGCGGTCGATCTCCTTCACGTCATCGTTCAGGATGGTGATAATCGTCGAATTGAGGTCAAGCCACGTGGTGACCATGTCCACCGCCGGTCTCTGTAAGGAATGGGCTGACATCGCATCGCGGCAGGCTTCGAGCTGACTGCCTTCGTAATCATTTCTGAAGCATCTAATTCTTTCCGTCAGGGCCAGCACGCTTGGCGCATCGCTGGACGCGAGTTTGTTCTTCAGCCGTGGCAGCAGCTTAGAGAGCGCATCGAGTTTAATCGTGCAATGCCGAGCTACTATTCGCTTCTCCAGCTCGTATGGGATCAGTTCGATCAATGCGCAAAGCGTCGAGAAGTCGCTTATGAGGCGGGATACCTTACCTGGAAGATGCAGTGCCATGCAGGCGATATCGCTCATTGATAAACGCTTGTCATCGGTGCCGGTGACAGCAATTATCGCCGATTGTGCCTGAACGGTTGAGCGCTACGCACATGGGCTTTCAATTCTTGTTCTCGATTCGCCGTAGCTCAGCTGAGAACTGTTGGACGATTTGACGAACGGTGCGGTCAATCGCTTTAAAAATTCTTGCGGGTGCCATGACTAGCGGCAATGGATCAGCTGGTGGGAATCCTACATTCACGTTATACCCAGACTCACCGTTCGTCTCTAGCTTTATTCAGTTCAGAAAACGCCATGGGAACGGTCAAGCCAGATCAAGTAGAACACACTTTCCGGCATCACACCGAAGGCTCGTAGGTTGCTGCTTTTGCCTATTCGCAATTCGTAGATGGGTAACTCTCTATCGACGGATTTGGGTTTGTTGAGCTGCCACCCATTTTGGTTTCTTACCTTCGATATGATGTTCGTGCGATTTAAGTCGTTACGGGTCAATGTCCTCATTTGGCGTATTGTCGAACTGAACCGCTTCATGTCCTCAGGTTTCCAACTACCAAAACACTGATGTTTTTCGTTATAGTGCTTGAGACTGATTGAAAGTGCTTCTTTGTCCTTTTCTGCTCTTTCGCCCTCCGAACTCGCTTCGGACCCAGGAGAACCGGCAGCTATCTGGTAGCGAGGTGTTTGACGCTTAGACTTTGCCAATTTTCTGTCCGTAATAGTTCTTCATAATATCGACATCAATAGTGCGGTGACTGGATGACTCCGCGGACAGACCATCGCGGCTCTTTGCCCAGGGACCATCCTTCACAGTTGCGAGTCGCGTTAGTTCATCAGGCGTGAAACCGCTGTATTCCTGAGCGACGAGCTCCAGGATTTCCAGTTTGCGGTCTTTGATTACAACTTGGACATCGAACTTGGCGATGCTGGCGGCGGCCATGTTGGCAAACCGTTCGTAGAGCGAAGGCAGAGCTGGCCCGAGCGCCCATGCTTCAATTTGTTCTTCGAAAAGCTTACGACCGGTATGAGTGACGTGCCAAGCCTGCGCGAAATACACCAGGTTCATGACCTGGCGGAATGTAATTGTTTCGAGCTTGTTTTCATCGACGCGGTTGATGAACCAATCCGCTACGTCGTTTGCGGTTAGGTGGCGTTTTGCCATTGAGATTTCCATTTTACCATTCCTTTATATAATTCCCTAACTCCAAATTTTCGGTAAATACTGCGCTCTGGATCGGACGAACCGATCCGGGCAGCATCGGATCGGTGGAAAATACCGATGAATTTGTTTTACATTGGTGGGTGAGATAACCAACGAGATAGGCGCCGATAATCTCAACTTGGTCGACCAGTTGGACGTCCTCTTGGTCAAGAAACATGACTTCCCGCAGCTTGTCGGTTAGAACCCAAACTGTCCTGTAATCATGGCAAGCCCAGACTGAAGCGCCCATGACGTGGGCGGCCATGGCACGCACGATGAGCATCGGCTCGAGTTAAAGCTGCGCTTATGGGCAAATATCGTCCCGCTTCTGATCGAGAAGATCTGCCTCCTACCTTCCTCATCCATATTGAAAACATCGTGCAAAATCAGCGTGCAGTTGGCAGGCTTCTTCAGCCGATGCTTCCTTGCTTCCCGCACCTCAGTAGTGTGGTTGCACGCGTTACTACCGCAAGACCTTGAAAGGTTCGTCCTCTGCCGGAGCTGCTCAATCTTAGCAAAGCCCCCACAGAGCCGCGCTCATCCAGCCACGACTATACAGCGGTTTGGATAACGAGATAGTCGCAGTGTCCTCAGGTTTAGTAACGGACCGGAAGGACGCGCGCTTCGCGGAGAGGGGCGAGACGAGCGTTATTGCGCAAAGACGACTATTCCAGCAATGAGTGTTCATGGAATTCCTGCGGTCCTTCTTGCTCTATGTCGTTTGTTTTTTCATCTCCGTCTTCGTGGTGCGGTTGATGTTGGAGGCGCTCCCCGATGTTTGGGAGGTGCTGATGATGTTCACGGCCCCCGTGATAATCGTCGGATGGTTGAACAAGCGGAGACGTGCAATGCGAGCAGCGAAAGCTGACACATGCGAGGTTGCCTCGGACGCCGCGATCGAACCGTTAAATGAAGATAATACCGACAGGGCTTTGCGAAATTCGACCGGCGAAAGCATCCTGTCGATCGGCGAACAACGGATCGCTCGCGGTCTTGCGGTTTCACGCGAACATGCTGGTCGAACCTCGCGCAAGACTGACAAACGCAGTGAAGCAGAGCGATCTCTGCCCCTTTCTAGCCTACCTCAGCCACGAGAGCGGCAAACACCACGATTGAACGGTGCTACTCCTTTGCCATACAAACCAAAGCAGAACAACGCGGTGTTGATCGCGGCCGGGCGCAAGGCCCGGAACGATTTGGCGAAGGCTGCGCAGAAATATGCGAAACCCGAAAGGACTTTGGCTTCGCCAGTTGGCAGAAACGCTACAACTATGAAGCACCCCCTCGAGATTGCAGCGAGCCGTTCAATGCAAAAGGCGGAGCAGCCGACGCCGCGCCTGTGGCAGTCTGCGACGCAGGATGCCCCAACAGCCATTCCTGCAGTGCTTGAGGAGCCGAAAACACCTATACGAGCGGACATTAAAACTTATCAGCCGAGACAGGACAACAGGGCGTTGGTTGCAGCGGGGCAGGCCGCACGTTCGGACCTCGAACGTGCGGCACGAAAATATGCCAAGCATCCCGCGATCGAGGTGACTGGGACTCAAGAAGTTCAGGGAACGACCTTCGTCGCTGGCGGACAAGCTGCCGAAGCGTCCTCAACGGCCTTGAAAAGTTCAGGTTGGAACCCGGCGGGCTGCTCGGTCGAGGTGGCTGGTCGGACCATACCGGGCATGGTCTACGTAGGAACACCCCCGAGGTTAGGTGAAGACTACTATCACATGACCTGCAGAGCATACATCATCCCTTCCCTTCCGGTAGGTGCGACCCACGAATATTGTCGTTCGGAAGATCTCGGCTATTGGCCGGATTACTCGAGAATATCGCCTTCGTGCCGTGCCGCGTATCTCGATTGGCTCGCAGCGGGAGCAGAGGAACCTCAAGCTAACGTTGGGTTCGTTTTCCTTTACTTCTATGGACTCGAGCGCCGGATGTTCGTGGATGATTGCAGCGCCGATGAGAAGGTCGCTTTGATCGAGGAAGTGAAGAGGCTCCGTTTGGTCTACGGCGGGCATCATTCGGTCAATCGCTATTTGGGCGAGTTCATCGAAGCGGCCACCTTCATCGCGGGCCAGACCAGTGATGTCGAACCGTTCTTCGATTGGAACAGCTGGGAGTTGCCGCTAAGCTTGCGCGTGAGGATCGGCGTCATGATCCGCGATGACCAACGGCTTAGCGCGGAATGGCTGCTGAGTTGGTTCATTTGCTCCAACCAATACAGCTTGCGCACGCCCGTCCGGAGGTGTCCCGATGAGTTCAAGGCGATGTTCTCGGCACTGTTCGATGAAAAGCATTCCAAGGGTTTGAAGGTTCGTAAGCCCAAGGCGTCGTTGACGCATACCTACCAAGCGGCTTCCCGCGAATTTGAGAAGCGGTTGCCATTGCTGGTCGATGGTGAGCCGGTGCCAGATATTGCGGCCTTGGGGGGCCCATTGAAGCAGGCTGACAAACTGGCCGCTGCAGCGTGCGATGCTTTGGACGCATACAGCCGTTATTTGGGACGTAACCCCGATGCCGGGGGCTCGCTTGAGGCACATGCGCTTCTGCCTTACAAGATCATCGCTGAGTTCCCCTGTGCAGCGAAGGAAGAACTCTCCAAATGGGTGCGCAAAGTGATCGATGCGGGGGGGCTCGTTCCAGTTATTGAATTGTTGGACCGCCTAAATGGTTCGACGCCGAGCAGCACCATGAAGAAGCGGTTGACAGAAGCCGCACAGGTTCTTTCCTCTGTAGGCTTCGCCATGGCTCCCGATCCAAAATTCGGGTTGCGGGCACCGAAGCTCGATGAACCAGTAGTGCTTTTTGATCTGAGCGCTGAAGCGCAGTTCGGCGATGACGTATCGGATAGTTACAAGCGGGTCCTCTTGGAAATGGCCTTGGGAACGCTGGTCGCCCATGCTGACGGCACAATGGTGGAGGCGGAGCGCGAACGGCTGGTCGAGCGTGCCGAGACCGCACCGGTTGCGAACGAGGGGGAACGGCGTCGGTTGCAGGCTAACCGGGTCTGGTTCGAAGCGGTCAAGCCAGACATCGCGATGCTTCGCACGTCTTTGAAGAAGGCGGGTCAGGACGACGTAATGGTCCTGCGTTCGGCTGCCATCGCAATGGCGCACGCCGATCTGGCGGTGGTGCCTGAAGAGGTCGCGGGAATTGAAAGGATTTACCAGTCGCTCGGGTTGGATCGATCTCTCGTCTATGCCGACCTTCATGCGGGTGGACCCGCTGACGGGCCGGTAAGCGTCCGAAGCGCTGTTGCCGAACAAGGTGGAGAGACCATCGTTCCGGATAAGGCCATGGACCATCCTGGATTGGACGAGGCCCGGATCGCGGCGATCCGGTCTGACACGCAGAGGGTCTCGTCCGTTCTAGCCGGTATATTCAGTGCAGGCGAAGATAACGGAGAGGGAGCGCATGATTGGTCCGAACCTGACGGTTCTTCAGACGGTGCATCGCAAAGCGGAACGAAGGACGATGAAGCCTTCGCCGGTCTCGACGATATCCATGCGGCATTCGTTGGCGAATTGTTGACCAAGTCCGGATGGACGGAAGACGAAATGAATCGGCTCGCGGCTGTCGCTGGTTTACCTCTTTCTGGCATGTTGGAGACTGTAAACGAGTGGTCGTTCGATCGGCATAATGAGATGCTGGTCGATGATTACGAAGGCTATGAGGTAATCGGCGAAACCGCCGACGCCATCAGGAAGACAATGAAGGGGGCGGAGTGATATGGCACGGTTGAGACCAAGGGAACGCGATGGGATAGTTCAGGCGCTGCGTGCGGGTGTTGTGCCTAAACTGGGACTGGAACATATTCAGGTAGGACGCGCCGACGAAATTGGTGAGATGGTGAAGGACATCGACCGGATCGCGGACGGCGGCTCAACGATCAGGTTCGTCATTGGCGAATATGGATCAGGCAAGACTTTCTTCATGAACCTCGCTAGGCTTATTGCGCTTGAGAAGGGGCTGGTGACGATGTTCGCTGATCTAGCTCCCGATCGTCGTTTACACGCGTCCGGTGGCCAAGCGCGTGCACTCTACGCCGAACTCGCCCGGAACCTTTCGACACGCACTAAGCCGGACGGCGGCGGTTTGCCCAACATCTTGGAGCGCTTCGTCGGCAAAGCGCAGCAGGATGCTACAGCGTCCGACCGCAGTGTCGACGAGGTGATCGCCGATCGCTTGGGCGATCTGGAAGAGCTAACGGGAGGATACGATTTCGCGCAAGTCATACGCCAATACTGGCAAGGTTTTAATACCGGCGACGACCAGCTCCGCTCTTCGGCCCTGAGGTGGCTGCGCGGCGAGTTTTCGACGAAGACCGATGCCCGCACTGCTTTAGGTGTTCGCACCATCGTCGATGATGCCAGTGTTTACGACCATTTGAAGCTCATGGCCGCGTTCTGCGTTGCAGCCGGGTATAACGGACTGCTCATCGGAATGGACGAGATGGTCAACCTATTCAAACTCTCATCAGCGCAAGCAAGGAAGTCGAACTACGAGCAGATCCTACGGATACTGAATGACGTGCTGCAGGGCAGTGCCAGCAATATGGGTTTTCTGAAGGGCGGCACACCCGAATTCTTGATGGACACCAGGCGCGGCCTTTTCAGCTATGAGGCCCTGCAGTCCCGATTGGCGCAGAACACCTTCGCACAGGGCGGCCTAGTCGATATGTCGGGGCCGGTGATCCGCTTGGCCAATCTGACTCCGGAGGATATGTTCGTGCTGCTGCAGAACATCCGTGCTGTCATGCAGGACGACGACGATGCGCTTCCCGACAAGGCGCTGACTTCCTTCATGGACCATTGCTCGAAGCGGATCGGAGAGTCCTATTTCAGAACGCCCCGCAACACTGTCACTGCCTTCGTGAATATGATCGCCATCTTGCAACAGAACCCCGGCACGCAGTGGTCCGATCTGATCGGAAGGACGGAGATTGCCGTCGATCATGGCGACGACATGAGCGACATTGATGAACTGGTCGCGGGCGCTTCCGGAGCTAAACAAGCTTCGCAGCTTGCTGCGGATGACAACGGGTTGAGCACTTTCAAGCTATGAGTGAACGGGCGTGACCAGCGCCTTCGAGCGGCTCGCGCTGCCAGTGCGGAAGTGGGTCCGCACAGAAGGCTGGTCGACGCTTCGCGACATCCAGGTGCGCGGTATCGAAGCCATCCTAGAAACGGATCGCGATGTGATCATCGCTGCGAACACGGCTGGCGGTAAGACGGAGGCGGCATTCCTGCCACTGATCTCTCAAGCATTGGAGGAGCGCAAGGGCGAGCGGGAGGGCGCGGCCTCACCAGTGGGCTTCGACGTCCTTTACATAGGTCCGCTGAAAGCCCTGATTTCTGATCAGGCTCGCAGATTGCTCGATATGTGTGCCGACAATGGTCTGCCAGTCGTTCCGTGGCACGGAGACGTGTCCGCGTCGGTTAAAGCGAAGGCGCTGAAGGCGCCGTTTGGTATCTTGCTGATAACGCCCGAGTCTCTGGAGGCATTGTTCGTTAGGCGCGGTGCGGACATCGCGAGGCTTTTCGGAACGACGCGCGCAATCGTCATTGATGAACTCCATACGATGCTCGGAACCGAGCGCGGCATGCAGCTTCAATCTCTGATGGCGCGTATCGAATTGGCGATCGGTCGCCGGCCGCGCCGCATCGGACTTTCCGCTACGTTAGGCGATATGGGACTGGCGGGTGCCGCATTGGCTCAGGATGATGGTAGCAGTGTCGAACTGATCGAAGCTACAGGCGGCGGAGGAGCGGAACTGCGCATGCAGGTTTTAGGACATGTCCAAGGCCGCCACCACGACGAGGACCGGGATGATGGCAATGCCGATGGATCGGTTGACGACGCTGGGCGGCCCGGCGCCTCAGTTGTCGGTGCCATCAGTTCACACCTGTTCCAGCATCTGCGCGGATCCGACAACCTCGTGTTCGCGGGTTCTCGCAATACGGTCGAGATTTACTCCGACAAGCTGCGCCAGCTGTGCGAAGCAGGCAGCCTCCCGCAAGAATTCTTCGCGCATCACGCCAGCATCGCCAAAGAGCGTCGACAGTTCATCGAGAAGCGGCTGAAGGACGGCAAGCTTCCGACGAGCGCGATCTGCACGTCCACGTTGGAGCTGGGCATAGACATCGGTGACGTGAAGTCGGTCGCACAAATAGGTGCGCCCTTCAGCGTAGCTTCCTTGCGCCAGCGGCTTGGGCGCTCGGGCAGACGGGAGGGTCAGCCGTCCATCCTGCGTCAATATGTGATCGAGAGTGCGCTCGACACAGGATCGCATACGGCCGACCGGTTGAGGCTGGGCCTCCTTCGAGCGGTCGCGATGATCGAACTGCTCCTAGAAGGATGGTGCGAGCCTCCCCACACCAGCGCCTTGCACCTTTCCACCCTGGCCCATCAGATACTGTCGGTAATTGCTTCGGCGGGTGGCGCCCGGGCAGAGACGCTGTTTAAGATCCTTTGCGTGCGAGGTCCCTTCAAAACCGTCACACCCGCGATGTTCGCCGATGTGCTGCGGTGCCTCGGCGACCCCGAGACCGCATTGATCGAGCAATCTGCGCACGGCTTGCTGATGCTTGGGGGTAAGGGGGAACGCCTTGTCGAACATTACAGTTTCTATGCCGTTTTCGAAACCAGTGACGAATACCGCATCATCGCAAACGGCAAGGAATTGGGCACCGTGCCGGTCGACAGTGTGCTTGCGCCGGGAATGATGATCATCTTCTCCGGCCGCCGATGGAACGTGACCGAAGTTCGCGATGGCGAGCGGGTTATCCTGGTGACTGCTTCGGCAGCTGGCGTGCCGCCAGTTTTCGGAGGCGATCCGGGGATCATTCACGACGAAGTGGTCGGTCGCATGTTCGAATTGCTAGAGACCGATCGCGTTCCGGTCTACCTCGATGCTGGGGCGGTAGCTTTGATTGGCGAGGCCAGAGCCAATTTCCGCTCGCTCCTGTTCGACCGGCGTGGACTGTCGAGAATTGGGGAACATGGGGCGATGGTATTCACGCGGCGCGGGACGATCGCCACCAACACTCTCGCCTTGGCGCTCCGTGCCGCTGGATTCGCGGTAGAAGTCCATGATGGCTTGCTTGAAATTGGCGCGGACGAAGACGGCCCGGATCTGATTGAAACGCTGGAAATGGTAGCCGCCGGACGTGATTTCGATCTGTTCGCTGACGATACTAATCTTCGGTTCGAGAAGTTCGATCAATATCTGTCGGACCGGCTCTTGCAGGCCAGCGCGTTGTCTTCGAGGTTGGACCGCGAATCATTGGAGCATACCGCACGGCAGGTGCTGTGCGCGGTTGGATAAACCTTTCGCGTCCCGACTGTCCGCTTTAGGCGAGGGAATGGCAGATCAGTCATATCCCCTGCTTGGCGCGCGGATTGAGATCGTTCTCGAAGAAAGCTTGGTCGAGCAGATCGCGAGGTCGACATTCGAGCGCGGTGCACATTCGAGCGAGTATGCTAAAAACCAAGGCCTCGCAATTTCCCGGCCGAACGTCGGCTAAGGCCGGACAACGAACGGACTTCGAAGTGCTGTCCAATTGAACCTCTTCACAACCGTTATCGATGGAATCCGTTCTTCTACTTCGGTTGTGTAAGCTCCGTGGACTGATCCGGCATGCTTCGTGTAGTAGCGGCATAGCGTTGGACGAGCAGCGCTCCCGGAGGCAAGGCTATGGAGCTCTCGATTTCGTCAATCAGCGCTTCAGGGCTTCCGAGTTGACTCGAAGCGCAGCCTGTTAGTTCGATAAGATAGAGGATCAAGAGTGCGGGCCGCACGGGCGGATTATCTTACTTGCAGAGAACGTCCGCAATGCGGTCGTTTGCTGCCAGGTGGTTCGGATTCCGCCCATTGATCCAACCTCGTCCGATCACGGCTTGAGGTTTTAGGCGACCCGGCCTTCGATGTGACCGAAGATACGAGCACGACGATCGGGGACTTCGAGGCGCTGCTGATTAAAGCGACCGGTCCTGAGTGGAACAGGCGGATCATGAGCTTCAACGACGCCGAGGAATGGCGGCAGATCCATTACGATGATCGCGAAACCATTCTCGACCGCGTCGCAACATGATAACCTTCTAGGAGATCACCGCAATGTTACCTCCGCCAATGAAAGAGCATACGGTCCGCAACCTGCAGGATGCGCTTCTTGCCGTTTCACCCGATTACTTCAACTACGCGGACCCGGATGGTCGACGACGATATGGCGAAAGGGTATTCGCCTATGAGCTCTACCACCAGATGCGCCTACGCTTTCCCCTTTCCCATTACGTGGACGGGGAGTTCCAGAAAGGGTTGAGGGCTATCCCGGAACTCGAGCGGACGGAGACGTTGATCCCCGACCTCGTGATCCACCACCGAGATGAGCTTACGAAAAATCTGCTGGCCATTGAAATCAAGACGAGTTCCCGGATCGACGGCTCGGACCTGCTTCGCGACATGCAGAAGCTCGAATTCCATACCCGCCCTCATCGGCCGGAAGGCGGCGGTCTTGACTTTCAGGTCGGTGTCCTGCTGATCGTCAACAGTTCTTTCCGGGAAGGGCTCCGCAGAATGAAGGACGATGAACGGAGAGCGTTCGGGGAATCTTCGCAGAATGCTCCTCGGGTTGCGGTATGGAACGTCGAAAAACCTCTCGCACGCAAGGGCGGCAACTACGGAGACGGGCGTTTGTCGTCCGAGTGTCTGAGGATTTATCGAGCCGATGCTATCGCAAAGGGAATATCCGAATTCGAGTGAGGGGAGACATAGTCGATTGCCTGCTTCAACGATCGTCGGATGACATCCAAGCCGCTCTGTCCAATGCAAATCCATGCGGCCGATCCAAGATTCCTTACTACGTTGGCGAATGCAGCAACGACTCGAGAAGGTGCGAGGGGAGCCCCTCAAAATGACGATGTCAAAGGATCGGGCCGCCCCCATCGATCGAGTGACAAGTTACTACGCAATCGGTTCATTAGGCCCTGTTGACAAAAGGGATTCCCTAACGGCCTGACTTCTGATTCAAGACTGCTTTTTGTGGAGCAGTCATGCTGGCCGCTATCACGACTATCTGCCGAAAACCGGACCAGCAGGTAACGACCCCATTGCGGACATTGACACAACCAAATATTCGCAGCATGTTTCATCGCGTTTCAGGAGGTCAAAATGAAGGGCAGTTGCTGCTGTGGCGGCGTTCGCTTCGAATTGACTTCGCCACCGAGTATGATGGGCACGTTCCATTGCTCACGTTGCCGCAAAGTAGGGGCCAGCACTTTTGTCTTCGTGAGTTCGGAGGATCTGGTCTGGATTTCGGGCCGTGATTTGGTTCAACGCTATGAGCCCGAAGCTGCTTACAAGTATGCTCGATGCTTCTGCAGAACATGCGGAACGGCATTGGGTGAAATCCTTTCAGACGAACTCACGTTTCCGATTGCAGTGAACGCACTCGATGACGATCCCGAAGTCCAAAACGGTTTTCACGAGTTCGTAGCGGAAAAGCCATCGTGGTATGAAATCTGCGATCACGCCAAGCAATTCGAAGGTCATCCATCGAAGGGTTGACTTGGGCGGCGACTTCGCTGCCGACGTCCCCGAAAGCAGACGGTCGCAAAACCACCCCATAAACAGACATTCGCGGGCTGCTAAGTGGCGCCTAGAGCCGGACAGGCTGCTATCGCGGTCGCTGTGTTATAATCGGACTGTCAGCAAACGACCCCATTGCGGACGATCATAATATAGTGCCTTGATCGTAAAGACCGACGGGAGCACCATCTTATCAAGGAGAGGCGATATGCATGTTCCAAAAGGCTTTGCGGTCGTAACTCCGTATATCTTCGTCGATGGCGAAAAGTATGTCGACTTTCTCCAAGCTGCGTTCAACGCGATCGAGATCGGCAGAAGTATGGCTCCCGATGGACGCATCGCTAACTGTCAGTTGAGGTTTGACACCGCGACGATCATGGTAAGTGAGGCGTCGGAACAGTTTCCCGCAAGTTCGAGTGCTTTTTATCTCTACGTTGAAGACGCCGACGCATCGATGGAAAGAGCAGTTAAAGCGGGCGCCGAGAAGATAATGGACGCTGAAAATATGCCATATGGCGACAGGCAGGGAGGCGTCCGCGATCCATCCGGAAACATCTGGTGGGTTTCTGAGCGATTGAGCGTAGAGCCGTATTTTTAACGCCAGCCCAGCCAGCCAGGTAGTTCAAAGCTGTCTGTCCGCTTCCCACCCCATAAGCTCACTCCTACGGTTGGTGCCCCCAAGACGCGAGATTGCGCCAATGGCCGGCGCTAGAGTTGTGCCAATGCCAACCGGAGCCAACAACAGCGGAGTTGCGATGTCTGGCGAAGAAAACGTGGTGAGCCCTGCTGGGTTCGAACCAGCGACCTACTGATTAAAAGTCAGTTGCTCTACCGACTGAGCTAAGGGCCCGACCACGGCTGCCACCTAAGGGGGCATGGGCGGCGGGTCAACACAGGTTTTGGGGCGGGGCCGATTGACAGGCGGGCCGTGCTTGCTAGCGGCGGCGGGCTGGCTTGGCGGGAAAAACAAGGGTTCGGACATGGCTGCCATTCTCGGCCTCAACGCCTTTCACCCCGATGCGGCCGCCTGCCTCGTGATCGACGGCAAGCTGGTCGCCGCCGTGGCAGAGGAACGCCTGGGGGCGCGGCGCAAGCATACCGGCGACTTTCCCGTCAACGCGGTGCGCAGCGTGCTGGATCATGCGGGAATTTCGCCGGCCGACCTCACGCATGTGGCGATGGGGCGGCTGCCGTCGGCCAATCGCGCGGCCAAGCTGCGCTATCTCGCGGGCCGGCCCGGCAATGCGGCGAATGCCGTGCGCTCCGCGCTGACGCGGCGTGGCCGGACGCTTTCGCTGACCCGGACCCTGGCGGACACGCTCGATGTCGATCCCGCCGCCATCAGGGCGCAGACCCATCTGGTCGAGCATCACGTCGCTCATATCGCCAGCGCCTATTACTGCTCGCCATTCGATAGTGCGGCGGGCTTTTCCATCGACGGGTCGGGCGATTTTGTCTCGGGCATGGCGGCGCGCTGTGAAGGCACCCGGGTTGCCGTGCTGGACCGGGTGCCGCTGCCCGCCAGTCTCGGGCATTTCTACACCGCGCTGTGCCAGTTCATCGGCTTCGACCTGTTCGGCGAGGAATACAAGGTGATGGGCCTCGCCCCCTATGGCGAGGACCGCTTCGCGCGTGAGATGGCAGCGATCGTAAAGCTCGACGGCACGCCGTGGTACGGGATCGAGCCGCGCTATCTCGACGTGTGGAACGGGCTCGCGGCGTCGGAGGTGAATGCGGACGGGCAGCTTAGGCTCGGCACGATCTATGCGAAAGGGATGGCCGACCTGTTCGGCCCGCCCCGGCGGCGCGGCGATCCCCTGACCCGGCGCGAGATGGACCTGGCCCGCTCGACCCAGGCCATGTTCGAGCGGGCGGTGGGCCAGTGCCTGACCAGTCTGGCGCAGCGCATGCCGATCGAGCGGCTGGCGATGGCGGGGGGCTGCGCTCTCAACGGGGTGATGAATGCGCGGGCCTTGCGCGAACATCCGATCGAACACGCCTACCTCCAGGCCGCCGCCTCCGACGACGGAACCGCGATCGGCGCGGCCCTTCATTGCTGGCACAATTCGCTCGGTAGAAGCCAGCGCTTCGTCATGGAGCATGCCTTCTGGGGGCCGGAACATTCCGACGCCGCGATCCGCACCGCGCTCGCCGCCCGGGGCGTGAATGCACGCGAATATGCCGACGAGCATGCGGCGGCCGAGCACGCGGCCGATCTCATCGCGGGCGGTGCGGTGATCGGCTGGTATCAGGGACGCAGCGAGTGGGGGCCGCGGGCGCTGGGCAACCGGTCGATCCTGGCGAACCCGGCGGTGCCGGACATGAAAGAGCGCATCAACCGTAAGATCAAACGGCGCGAGAGCTTCCGCCCCTTCGCGCCCAGCGTGCTGCGCGAGGATGTCGCACGCTATTTCGAGCAGGACATCGCCAGTCCGTTCATGATGCATGTCGTGAAATTCCGCCCCGAATGGCGCAGCGCGTTCCCGGCGGTCACCCATGTCGACGGGACCGGGCGGCTGCAAAGCGTGGAGGCGGCGAACAACCCGCTCTACCACGCGCTGCTTCACGCGGTGAAGCGGCGCACGGGCCACGGCATGCTGCTCAACACCAGTTTCAACGAGAACGAGCCGGTGGTCGATACCCCGGCGCAGGCGCTCGACTGCTATTTGCGGACCGATCTCGACGCGCTGGTCATGGGGCGCTTCGTGCTGGTGAAACCGCGCGCGGATGACGAAGCCGAGCGGCGAGCTGGCGAACGCTCAGGCCGGTAACGGGGTCGCGCCAATCCGGCGCGATGACGGCGGCGGGGCGCAGGACGAAATCGCGTTGGCGGAACAAGGGGTGGGGAATGGCCAGCCTGTTCGAGGCAAAGATGCCGCCGCTCCACAATACGATATCGAGATCGAGCGGGCGCGCGCGCCATCTTTGCCCGCGCCGCTGCCGGCCGAAGGCGCGTTCGACGGCCTGCAGATCGGCCAGGGCGGCTTCGGGCGGCTTCTCGCCTTCGATCACAGCCGCGGCATTGGCATAGAGCCGCTGCGACGGGCCGACGGGGGCGGAGCGCATGATGGGTGACACGGCCCTGATCGCCCATCCCTTCTCGGCGACCGCCTCCATGCTCGCCGCGATGACCGCGTACGGTGCCAGGCCGCCCGCGCGCATGTTCGAGCCGAGCGCGATGAGGTAGGCGTGGGGGTATGTGCGCCCCGCCCCGCGCAGCCCTAGATGTCCTCGCAAATCCGGCCGTAGAGTTGCGGGCGCCGGTCGCGGAAGAAGCCCATGCCGGCCCGGTGCTTTGCCGCCTGGTCGAGGTCGAGCGTGGCGATCAGCACGCCCTCGTCGTCGCGACCGTATTGTTCGACGAGGTCGCCCCATTCGTCGCTGATGAAGCTGTGGCCGTAGAATTTCTGCGGCCGGTCCGCCGGGCCTTCGTGGCCGATGCGGTTGGCGGCGGCGACCGGCATGCAATTGGACACGGCATGGCCGATCATCGCGCGTCGCCACATGCGGCTGGTGTCGAGATCGGCGTCATAGGGTTCGGACCCGATGGCGGTGGGGTAGAGCAGAACCTCCGCCCCCTTGAGGGCCATGACCCGCGCGCATTCGGGATACCACTGGTCCCAGCAAACGCCAACGCCTATACGTGCGGTGCCGCCGTCGCAGGGGACGTCCCACACCTTGAACCCGTCATTCCCCGGGCGGAAATAGTATTTTTCCTCGTAGCCTGGGCCATCGGGGATGTGGCTCTTGCGATAGGTGCCCATCAGCGCGCCGTCCGGCCCGATTATGGCAAGCGTGTTATAGTAGTGATGCCCGTCACGCTCGAAGAAGCTGGTGGGGATGACGATGCGATGCTTCGCGGCAAGCTCCTGCATGGCGCGCACGCTGGGATGTTCGGCGGTCGGCCGCGCGCGGGCGAACAGCTCTTCCTCCTCCATCCGGCAGAAATACTCGCCCGCGAAGAGTTCGGGCGGCAGCACGACCTGCGCGCCCTTGCCCGCCGCCTGCTCCACCAGGGCGGCGACGGCGGCGATATTGTCCCCCTCGTCCGGGCGGGCGAGTGCGAGTTGCAGGATGGCGAGGCGAAGCTGTCTCATGGCGCCAGGCGAAATATGTACGCTGCAACGCGAAGTCCACCCGCGAATGGACGGCACAACGCGTGATAGCGGCACCGGAGCAGCCCTGCCGTCCGGTGCAATGCTCTCCCCCGTTACGCCCGCTTGCGGAACAGCAGCGTCATCCGGTCGCTTTCGCCGACCGCGCGCAGGGCCTCGTTCTTGCCCGAAAGGCTGGGCGGCAACTGCCATACGCCGCCTTCGTGATCGGCGCTGTCCTTCGGATTGGCGTTGATCTCGCTCTTGCCGACGAGTTCGAAACCATGCGCCTCGACCAGCGCGACGACGTCGTCCTCCCGCAGATAGCCGTTGGCGCCGGTGGTGTAGGATGCGGGCGCATCGGCCTTGGCGCGGTGCTGCACGATGCCGAGCATGCCGTCGTCCTTCAGCAGATCGCGCATTCGGGTAAGCTCCGTATACATCGCGCCCGACCGCAGCAGATTGTGCATCTCGCGGAAGATCAACACGCGGTCGGCGCTGCCCTTCAGCGCCTCGGGAAGATCCTGTGAGGCGTGGACCGAGACCGGCGCACCATTGAGGTTCCAGCCGCCGCGCGCGTCCTCTAACTGGCCGGACAGCTTGCCGAAATATTCCCCGAACCGCTCGCTGTCGGCCGCGGCGGGATCGGGGGTGAGCCCGATATAGCGCCCTTGCGCCCCGAGATAGGGGACCAGCACGCGCGTGTACCAGCCGCCCGCCGGCATGTAATCCGCCACCGTCATCCCCGGCTCCACCTGAAAGAAGGCGAGGGTTTCGGCCGGGTGGCGCCATGCGTCGCGCGCACGGTCCTCGGCGCGATTGTCCGCTGCGAGCGCCTGCTGCATCGCGGGCGTGTTCGCCGCCGTATTCGCGTGCCTGTCCGCATGCTGCTGGGCGGCGGCGGGGATGGCAGCGGCCAGCGCGCAGCCGGCGGCGAGGATCGAGAAAAGGCGCATGGTTCGTCTCCCTTGGGTTCGTTGCCGTCTCTTCTACCCCACCCGCCCCCCATGACAAGCGCGCCCGCGCTTCCTATCTCCCTTTCCAAGCAAGGAGACTGAAGACTATGGCACAGCAACAGGTAATCGTGGCCGGCGGCTGCTTCTGGTGCACCGAGGCGGTGATGAAAGACGTGATCGGCGTCAGCGAAGTGGAAAGCGGCTATATCGGCGGCGACAAGGCGGACCCGACCTACAAGGAGGTCTGCTCGGGCAATACCGGCCATGCCGAGGCGGTGCGCGTGACCTTCGACGACGAGACGATCTCGCTGCCAGAAATCCTCGACGTGTTCATGGGCACCCATGATCCGAGTCAGCTCAACCGCCAGGGCAACGATGTCGGCACCCAGTATCGCAGTGCGATCTTCCCGACAGACGACGCCCAGCGCGACGAGGCGCAGGCTGCCATCGAACGCTGGAATGCCGGGAACGGCGGTACGGCGGTCACTACCATCGAAGGTCCGGCGCAGTGGTATCCGGCCGAGGACTATCACCAGGAATACTGGGAGGGCGAAGGCCAGCGCAATCCCTATTGCATGGCGGTCATCCCGCCCAAGCTGATGAAGCTGCGCAAGAGTTTTCAGAACAAGGTCAAGCAGGACGCCTGATCGCTTCCAGGCCGCCCGCGGTCCGGCGATGTCCGGTCCGTGGGCGCTTGGCATAATCGCGCTTTACGAGGGCGCGGGCTTGGCGCAGAGGCCGCGGCGATGCTGCGCCTGCGCGATCCGATCCTGCTGATCCCGTTGCTGTTCGCCGGCGCGATCCTTCTGGGCGCGCTGATCCTCAGCCTGCCGTTTGCGACCGCCTCCGGCGAGCGCGCCCCGTTCCTCACCGCATTGTTCACCGCGACCTCGGCGGTGGCGGTCACCGGGCTGATCGTGGTGGATACGCCGGTCTACTGGTCGCCGTTCGGGCAGGCCGCCATCCTGATCATGTTCCAGATCGGCGGCTTCGGCATCATGACCGCCGCCACCCTGTTCGGCCTCATGGGCGGTCGCGGGTTCGGCGTGCGCGACCATGCGCGGACGCAGGTGGAGCGGGGGCGGCTCGAAACCGGGGACGTTCCCTCGGTCCTGCGGCTGGTGTTCGCGGTCACGGTGGCGGTCGAGGGGGTCGTCGCCATCGTCCTCGGCCTGCGCTTTGCCTTCGGCTACGGTTTCCCGCCGCTGGCCGCGGCGTGGCACGGGCTGTTCCATTCGGTGAGCGCGTTCAACAATGCGGGCTTCTCCAGCTTTTCGGACAGCGTGATGGGCTTTCAGGGCGATCCGGTCGTCCTCGGTCCGATCGCGCTGTCGGTCGTCCTCGCCGCACTCGGCTTTCCGGTGATGCAGGATATCCGCGCCAACGGCCTCGCGTGGCGGCGGTGGTCGCTGCATTCGAAGGTTACTGTCGTGGGCTCCATCGGCCTGCTCACCGCCGGGTTCGTCGCGATCTTGCTGATGGAATGGAGCAATCCTGAAACCCTCGGCCCGATGGCGGTCGGGGTGAAGGCGCTGAACGCGGCGTTCCATTCGGTGATGCCGCGCACTGCCGGGTTCAACAGCCTTGATGTCGGCGGCTTCCACGACGAGACGATCATGGCCAACTACCTGCTGATGTTCATCGGCGGGGGCAGCGCGGGCACGGCGGGCGGCATCAAGGTCACGACGTTCTTCGTGCTGTTCGCCATCGTCCTGTCCGAAATACTGGGGCGGCGCGACACCACCATGTTCCACCGCAGGTTCGCACCGCAGGTTCAGCGGCAGGCCCTCTCTGTCACCGTGCTGGGCGCAGCATTGATCTTCGTGGCGACGACCTGGATCGCGGCCATCAGCCCGCTTCCGCTCGACGATATCCTGTTCGAATGCATCTCCGCTTTCTCCACCGTCGGCATGTCGACCGGGATCACGGCCGACCTGCCGCCGGGCGGGTTGCTGATCATCATGGCGCTGATGTTCATCGGGCGGGTGGGAACCATCACCATCGCCACCGCGCTCGCCCTGGGCAGGCACGAGCGGCCCTATCGTTATCCCGAGGAGGATCTGATTGTCGGCTAGATCACGCAAACCCATCCTGGTGGTCGGCCTCGGCCGGTTCGGCGGCGCCGTCGCCCTGACGCTGGAGCGGATGGGACACGAGGTGCTCGGCGTCGATCTCGATCCGGCGCTGGTGCAGGAATTCGCCCCCGGCCTTGCCCGCGTGGTGGAGGCGGATTGCACCGATCCAGAAACGCTGAAACGGCTCGGCATCCAGGGGTTCGAGGCGGCGGTGGTCGCCATCGGCACCGATATCGAGGCGAGCGTGCTGACCGTGCTGGCGCTGACCGATCTGGGGTTCGAGAATATCTGGGCCAAGGCGACCAACGACCGGCACGCCCGCATTCTGGAGCGGACCGGGGCGGATCACGTGGTCTTCCCCGAACAGCGCATGGGCGAACGGGTGGCGCATCTCCTCAACGAGCGGCTGACCGATTTCATCCAGTTCGACGACGAGTTCGCCATTGCCAAGCTCACCGCCCCGCAGGCGATCGTTGGCCTCCCGCTGGTGACGAGCCAGTGCCGCAAGCGATACAATGTGACGGTCGTCGGCGTGAAGCGTACGGGCGAGGACTTCATCCATGCCGTGCCCGACACGATCATCTTTCCCGGCGACGAGCTGGTCGTCTCGGGCCGGATCGAGGATATCGAGCGCTTCTCCGCGCCCTGAGGATCAATCCGGCGCGCGCAGCCGGGCGATGAAGAACCCGTCGAGACCGCCCTGCTCGTGCATCATGCCGGGATCGGTGCGCAGCCAGCCATGCTCGTCGGGGGCAAGATCCGCCGGCAGTTCGGCCGACATGATCGGATCGGTCTGCAGCGAAGAGGCTTGCACGATGGCCGGCCCCTCCTCCGCCTCGATGGAACACACCGCGTAGAGCAATCTCCCGCCGGGCTTGAGCCAGCCCGCCGCGCGTTCGAGCAGGGAAGCCTGCAATTCCGACGCCTCCGCGATCTGGCGCGCGCCGATCCGGTGCAGCACGTCGGGATGGCGGCGCGCGGTGCCGGTCGCGGTGCAGGGCGCGTCGAGCAGGATCGCATCGAACCGGTGCTTCGGCTCCCACTGCAAGGCGTCGGCGCGAACCGATGAGGCGGCAAGGTCGGTGCGTTTCAGGTTCGCCTTGAGCAGGTCGAGCCGCCGCTTTGACATGTCGAGCGCGGTGACTGCCCAGCCCGCCGCGGCCAGCTGCAGGGTCTTGCCCCCCGGCGCGGCACACAGGTCGAGAATGCTGCGACCCGCCCCCTCGCCCAGCAGGCGTGCGGGCAGCGTGGCGGCGAAATCCTGCACCCACCATGCCCCTTCGGCAAAACCGGGCAGCTTCTCGATATTCTCGCCCCGCGCCAGCCGCAGATGACCGGGCGCGAAACTGTCGGCGGCGAGCAGGTTGCGCCAATGCTGCGTCTCGCCCGCATCGCGCAGGCTGAGGTCGAGCGGCGGGGGTTCGGCAAGACCGCGAGCGATCGCTACGGAACGCGCGCCCCAGCGCGCCGCAACCCCCTCCGGCAGGGTCGGCGCGTGGGGCATAGCCTCGTCCCGCTTCGCCAAAGTCGAGAACACCCCATGCGCCAGTCGGCGCGGCCCGCCGGCCAGCAGCGGCAGGCCCGTCGCGATGACGGCGTGCGGCGGCGTGCCCAGCCGCCACAGCTGGGCAAGCATCGAACGCAGCACCGTGCGCACTTTCGCATCATCCGGCAGGCGTTGTTTCGTCGCGCTGTCGATTGCCGCGTCGAGATCGACCAGCCAGCGCAGCGTCTCGCTGGTAATCGCGCGGGCCAGCGCCTTGTCCTCGAACCGGCGCACGTCCTGCGTCGCCGCGCCGAAGGCCTGATCGAGCGTCTCGCCCCGGCGCAGAACGGCGTCGAGCAGCCGCAGCGCCGCCTTGCGTGCGTGGATTCCTGATGGGTCAGCCATCGCAGCGCCCTAGCCGCGCTTGAAACCATGCGCCAGCATGCGCATTTTACCTGGCATGACCCAGCGCGCGACCAAGCGGCCCGAACCCTTCGAGAAGCCCGAGAACTGGACGGACGATCCCCCGCCCCAGCCGAAACGGGGCGAGGTCGACGAAGACCTCAGCCCGACCCGCTATGGCGACTGGGTGAAGGACGGCATCGCCATCGATTTCTAGAGCGGTTTGAGCGTGATCCGCAGGCCGTCCTTCGGCTTGGGGATCGGCCAGGGCTGCCACTCCGGCTCGTATCCCTCGGCGATCTCGATCTGATAGCGCTGCAATAGCTGCGCCATCAGGATCTTGACCTGCATATAGGCGAAGTGCAGCCCCAGGCACATATGCGCCCCGCCGCCGAAGGGCAGCCAGGCATATTTGTGCCGCGCCTTCACCTGCTCCGGCGTGAAGCGCAGCGGATCGAAGGCGTAGGGCGCGTCCCAGTATTCCTCCATGTGGTGGGTCAGGTGGACGTTGAAGCCCACCTGGGTTCCAGCCGGAATGTGATAGCCATTGAACTCGAAGCTACGAAGCGCCCGACGCGGCAGGGACGGCACCGGCGGGATCATCCGCAGCGATTCCTTGAACGCCATGTCGGTGAGGTCGAGCTTGCCGAGTTGGTCATAGGCGACACCGCGCGCCTCGCCTTGTGCATCGGGCCCGCCGGTTACCGCCACGATCTCTTGGCGCAGCTTTTCCTGCCAATCGGGGTGCTGCGCCAGTTGCCACACCAGCGCGGTGGCCGACGAGGTGATCGTGTCATGCGCCGCCATCATCAGGAAGTTCATGTGATCGACCACCTGATCGACCGGAATGAGCGTGCCGTCCTCGCGCGTCGCATTGGCGAACTGGCTGAACATGTCCTGCCCGCCGCCCTCGGCCCGCCGCTTGTGGGTCTCGCGCGTGAATAGGTCGACAAGATAGGCGCGCCCGTCCACTCCGCGCTTCATCGCGGTGAACGGCAAGGGCTTGCGGACCGGCGCGACCGAGGCCTGCACCATGTCGACGAAGGCCTGATTGATCTTCACGGACTCCGGCCCAAACGGAATGCCGAGGAAGCTTTCCGCCGCGAGGTCGAGCGTCAATTGCTTGATCGCGGGGTAGAACAGCAGCTCGCCGCCCCAGCCGCGCACCGTGCGCGCGATCCCGGCATCGAGCGCGCCGGCATAATGGCGCATCGGCCCCGGCTTGAAGGCGATCGACAGGGCGCGCCGGTCGATCCGGTGATGGTCGAAATCCATCAGCATCAGCCCGCGTGGGAACAGCTTGTGCAGCGTCGGCCCCCAGCCCTGTTCGGAGCTGAAATTCTTGTGCCGGTCCATCAGGATGAGCTCGTTCGCCTCGGCCCCGATCAGGGCGACGTGCCAGCCGCCGAAGGCGCGGTTCCGGTAGACCTTGCCGTAGGTCTCGAACATGCGCCGCGCAAAGGCATGCGGATCGGCGAGCAGGCGGAAGGTGTTGCCGACGACCGGCGGCCCCGCCTCGCCCGGAATATGCGCCAGATCGCGCATCTGCACCCTGCCTTCGCTGAAATGGGCGGGCGGGGTTTCGGAACCCTTGGCCATATCGGCTGCCGCAGTCGCCATTCGTCTCTCCCGTGGAATGGATTGCGCTTTGCTACTTACATTGCTGTAAATGGATTCGCCGGTTAAATCCATCCTCCCAGTTCGCGGCGCAGCATGCCCTCCAGCATGTCGAGCCCGGCGGGCGAGGTGTTGAGGCAGGAAAGCGTGGCGAATTCCTTCCCCCCGGCCTCGGTGAACTGATCGCGGCCCTGCATCGCCAGTTCCTCCAGCGTTTCGAGGCAGTCCGCGGAAAAGCCCGGCGCGGCGATGGCCAGCCGCCGGGTGCCGCCGCGCGCCTCTTCCGCCAGCACCGCATCGGTCGCCGGTTCGAGCCACTTGGCCCGCCCGAAGCGCGACTGGAAGGTGGTGCGAAACCGCAGGCCCGGGCGCGCCAGCCTGGCCTGCAACAGGCGCGAGGTCTTCTGGCAGTGGCAGTGATACGGATCGCCCAGTTCCAGCGTGCGCTGCGGCATGCCGTGAAAACTCAGCAGCAGGACTTCCGGCGCGAACGGCAGGGCATCGATCTGGCGCACAAGATCGCTCGCCAACGCATCAATATATAGCGGATCGTCGTGATAGGGCGGCAGGGTGCGCAGGGTCGGTTGCCAACGCATCGTCCGCAGCTTGTCCGCAGCCTTGTCCACAACCGTCGCCATGGTCGCCCCGCTATATTGCGGGTAGAGCGGGGCCAGCAGGATCCGCTCGCATCCCGCCCGCATCAGCTTGTCGATCCGGTCGCCGATGGCAGGGGTGCCGTAGCGCATGCCCCATTCGACCATGACGCCGTTGCCCAGCCGTTTCTGCATCGCCTCGGCCTGATCGCGCGTGATCACCGCCAGCGGCGAGCCTTCCTCGGTCCACACTTGCGAATAGGCATGTGCGCTTTTCTTCGGCCGGGTGTTGAGGATGATGCCGCGCAGGATCGGCTGCCACGCGATCGGCGGAATTTCGACCACGCGCCGGTCCGACAGGAATTCGCGCAGATACCGCTTCACCGCCTTGGGCTCGGCGGAATCGGGCGTGCCGAGATTGCATAGCAGCACCCCGACCTTGCCGCTCGCGACCGGGGGATGCTGGGCGGGGAGGGATTGCGGCTGCCAGGTCATGCTGTCTCCAATGTCAGCGGGAGGGTGCGATAGCGCTGTCCCGTCGCCGCGAACATCGCATTCGCGATGGCGGCCGGGACCACGGCGACACCCAGTTCGCCGGGATCGAACGGCGCCGCCTCGCTGGCGAGGAAATCGAGCACGATGTCCGGCGAATTGGCCAGCACCGGCAGATTGAGCGCGCCCATCGTGCGCGGCACCGGGCGCCCGCTTTCGAAGCGCACGCTCCCGCCGAGCGCGTGGGACAGGCCGAAGATCAGCCCGCCCTCGATCTGCTGGCGGGCAATGTCGAGGTTGACGATCCGCCCGATATCGCAGGCGACCGTCAGCCGGCTCACCAAAACGCCGCCCGGCCCCGGCGCGGCTTCTGCGACACAGGCGATGTGCCCGGCGGTGGCTGGATCGCGGCCCATTCGCACCAGCGCGAGGCCCTGCCCGCTGCCCTGCCGCCCGCCGTCCCAGTTCGCCAGCCGGGTCGCGCGGCGCAGGCATTCGGCCATGCGCGGCGCCCCGCCCAGCAGGGCCATGCGGTAGAGGAACGGATCGCGGCCCGCATCCACCGCCAGTTCGTCGATGAAGCTTTCGGTGAAGAAGGCGGTGTAGGCCGCGCTGCCGCCGCGCATCCGCGTGGTCGGCAGGGGAAGGCGCACCGGGATGTGATCGACGGCGACGTGCGGGATCGCATAGGGCGGAACCGCGCCATCGCAGGCAAGCGGGTCCGCCTCTCCCGCGCTCGCGGCGATGGCGGCTTCGGGCGTCGCGTTGGCGAACAGGCGGCGGCCCATCTCGCGCATGGTCGAAGGCATGGCGAGGCGCGCGCGCCAGGCGGCCGGCTCCCCCTCTCCCATCACGGCGGCGGCGAGTTCGGCGCGGATCGGCTGGCGCGGCGGCACGGCCTGCAGATCCTGCGCGCGCGACCAGGTTAGTTGCACCGGCCGGCCCGTTTCGGCCGCGATCTGCGCGACTTCGATGGCGTGCTGTTTTTCCAGCCGCGCATCGAAACTGCCGCCCGCCGCCATCGGATAGAGCACGACGTCCTGCGCCGAAAGGCCGACCGCCTTCGCCGCCGCCCGGCGCGCCGCCTCGGGCGCCTGCGCGGCCATCCACAATTCCAGCCGCCCCCCTTCCAGCCGCGCCGTCGCCGAGGCAGTTTCGACCGGCGCGTGAACGGCGGGCGCGATGGCATAGCGGCGCACGAATGGGTTCGCACCCAGCGCATCGTCGGGATCGCCGACTGCCGCGATGCGTTCGGCGCGATCCTCCGCCTCGCCCAGCCCGGTTTCGAGGAGCGTGTCAAGCCATGCGTGATCGACCGCGCCCGGCCCGGTGAAATGCGCGCGCATGAGAGCCAGCGCCCGGTCCGCGATCCACCAGCTCGTCGCCACCGCCGCCAGCCAGCGCTTCGATTGCACGACCCGAACCAGCCCGCGCATCCCAGCCACCGCTTCGACATCGAAGCGATAGAGTTCAGGCAGGCCCCAGGGCCCGTGCCGGATCGAGGCATGGAGCATGCCCGGCAGGCGCACGTCGCCGGCGAACAGGAAGCTGCCGTCGATCTTGGCCGGCAGGTCGAGCCGGGGGAAGGCGGTCGGCGTCTCGCCCTCTCCGAAGGTCGGCTCCTCGAAGGCGGGCATCGGGCGCAGGGGAGCAGGGTCGGGCGGATCGAAATCCGCCGCCGCATCGACCAGCGCCCCGAACGGCAGCGCGCGTCCGCCATGCGCGATGAGGCCGTTTTCCACCACGCATTCCTCGGGCGCGACATCGAAGCGTTCGGCGGCGGCGCGGGTCAGCATGTCGCGCGCGCTGGCGGCGGCTTCGCGCAGCGGCGTCTCGTAGGCGGCGAGCGAGGTCCCCGCCGCCGTCGCGCCGAAGGCCTCGGCCCGTGCGAAGCGTTCCACCAGCACATCGTCCGCCTCATCGGCCAGCGCGGGGAGGAGCGCCCACAACTCGGCCCATTCCGCCGCCAGGGGGAGATTGGCATAGAGCCCGGCGGGCGGCGCGGGTTCGACCGCGATCTGGCGCCAGTCCGCCCCCAGTTCGACGGCGACGACCTGCGCCAGCACGCTCGTCACCCCCTGCCCCATTTCGAGTTGCGGAATCGAGACGGTGACCACCCCGTCGCGCCCGATGGTCAGCCAGCCGCCGAACGCGAACTCGCCCGCGCCGGCGGCGAGCGGGGCGCCGTAATGCCGAGGCCACAGCGTCCAGGCGACGACCAGCCCGCCCGCAGCCGCGGCGCCCACCAGCAGGCCGCGACGCGAGACGGGCAGGCGCGGACCTATCCGCGCGCGCTCAGCCATTCGCGCAATGCGTCTGCGATATGGGCGAACGGCGCCGCGATGTCCGCGTCACCCGCCGCCGGGGGCTGCCCGCTGTCGCCGCCCTGCCGGATCGCGAGATGGAGCGGGATGCGCCCGAGGAAAGGCAGTTCGAGCCGCCCGGCCGCCGCCTCCACCCCGCCGGCGCCGAACGGGTCCGATATCTCGCCGCAATGCGGGCAGGCGTAGCCGGCCAT
The DNA here is from genome assembly GCA_947501005.1 of uncultured Erythrobacter sp. Lineage (GTDB taxonomy): Bacteria > Pseudomonadota > Alphaproteobacteria > Sphingomonadales > Sphingomonadaceae > Qipengyuania. Next base: position 2,287,161 of record CANMTU010000001.1, read on the forward strand.
GTTCTCAACCAGCCCGATCACCGGCACCCCGCCCGCATCGAACAGCTGCCCGGCGCGCGCCGCATCGATCAGCGCCAGATCCTGCGGGGTCGAGACGAGGATAGCACCCGCCGGCTTGAACTTCTGCAGCATGGTCAACTGCACGTCTCCGGTCCCCGGCGGCAGGTCGACCAGCAGCACCTCGGTGTCGCCCCAGGCGGCGTCCATCAGCTGGGTCAGCGCCCCGCCCGCCATCGGCCCGCGCCAGGCCAGCGCCTTGCCCGGCGCGACGAGGTGGCCCATCGACAGCAGCCGGACGCCGAAGCGGGTCTCGATCGGGACGAGCTTCTCTTCGCGCGTCTCCGGCTTTTCGTTCTGCGTGCCGAAAATCAGCGGCTGCGAGGGACCGTAGATATCGGCGTCCACCAGCCCGACCCGCATCCCCCGCCGGGCGAGCGCGACCGCGAGATTGGCGGTGAGGGTGGACTTGCCCACCCCGCCCTTGCCCGATCCCACGGCGATGATCGTACGGGCGGTCTTCTGCGCGGTGGCGGCGATGCGGACCTGATCGATGCCTGCTTCGCGCGAGAGGATCGCCTGCACCTTTTCCTCGAGCGCGACGCGCGCCCCGTCCGCCAGCCCGGTCACGTCGAGGACCGCCGTCGCCCGCCGTTCGTTGACGACGACGGCGCTTACCCGCCGCGCTTCTTCGCCCTGCAATTGGTCCTGCAGGAATTTCTTCGGATCGGTGCCAGCCATGTCGCGCGCTGCTGTATCATCGAAAAGCGCGCGGCAACCCCTGTTTTTCCGACGAAGCGCACCTATAAGACGAGTATGAAACTTTTGGACGGGCTATCGAACGGAATTCGCCTGGCGATGGCCGGCAACAACAATCCGTGGGGCGGGAAGAGCGGCGACGGCTATGGCGAACGCCCCCGGGGGGACAAGCCGAAGTCCGACAAGCCCAGCGGGCCGCGCAATCCCTGGCTTCCGCCGTCGGGCGGCAATCCCGGCAATGAAGGCCGTCGTGGCCCGAATATCGAGGATATCTTCAAGAACCGCGGCCCCGAAGGCCCGCGCCGCACCGGCGGCCCCGGCGGGCCCAGCTTCCGCATGCCCCAGCGGCCGAACGGCAAGAGCTGGCTGCCGCTGATCATCGTCGCGGTGATCCTGATCACCTTGCTGCTGAGTTCCATCCACCTGATCGGCCCGCAGCAGCAGGCCGTGGTCAAGACCTTCGGCAATTACACGCGCACCATGAATTCCGGCCTGAAGTTTTCCGCCCCCTTCCCGATCGAGACGGTCGATGTCGAGGATGTGCAGGGCGTGCGCACCCTGCGCATTCCGGGCAGCGACCAGCAGGTGCGCCTCATCCTCACCGGCGATCAGAACCTCGTCGATCTGAGCTATATCGTGCGCTGGAACATCAAGGACCTGGCGGATTTCAAGTTCCGCCTCGTCGAACCGGTCGAAACGGTGAACGAAGTGGCCGAGGCCGCGATGCGCGCCGCCGTGGCCGAAACCAATCTTGACGAAACGTTCTCGGGCCAGGGCCGCGCCGCGATCGAGCAGGACGTGCGCGAACGCATGCAGCGCACGCTCGACGCCTATGAGGCGGGCATCCGCGTGCTCGGCGTCGAGATCGAGAAAGCCGATCCGCCGGCCGAAGTGGTCGACGCCTTCCGCGACGTGCAGGTCGCCGAACAGAACGCCGATGCCGCTCGCAACCAGGCACAGGGCTATGCCCAGCAGATCCTCGCGCAGTCGCAGGGCGAGGCCGAGGCGTTCGACAAGGTGTACGAGGAATACCGCCTCGCCCCCGAAGTGACCCGCCGCCGCCTGTATTACGAAACCATGGAGCGTGTCCTGTCCAAGACCGACAAGACCATCGTCGAGGCGCCGGGCGTCACCCCCTATCTGCCCCTGCCCGAAATCCGCAACCGCGCGCAGCAGACCGTGACGGCGCCGACGCCGCAGGAAGGGCAGTAAGATGGCCGTGAACGTCGAACGGATCTGGCAGGATCACAAGCTGTCGATCATCGTGGTCGCGGTGCTGCTCATCCTCCTGATGATGAGCGTCTACGTCGTGCCGGAAGAAGAGCAGGCCGTGGTCGTGCGGACGGGCGAACCGACCTACACGGTCAACACGGCCGAGGGCGAATCGCGCGCCGGGGCCTATCTGCGGCTGCCGTTCATCGATCGGGTCGTGCGGGTGGAAAAGCGCCTGCTCGATCTCGAAATGAGCGACGAGGAAGTCCTTTCGAACGATCAGCAGCGCCTGCTCGTCAACGCCTTCGCCCGGTTCCGCATCACCGACCCGGTCCGCATGGTCGAACGTGCCGGATCGACCGAAGGGGTGCGCAACGCGCTCGAGCCGATCCTCAACTCCGTCCTGCGGCAGGAACTCGGCCGGCGGACCTTCCAGGCGATGCTGACCGCCGAACGCGGGACCGCGCTCGCCAATGTCCGCGCCAATCTCGACCGGCAGGCAAGGCAATACGGGGCAGAGGTGGTCGACGTGCAGATCAAGCGGACCGACCTGCCCGACGCCCCGCTGCAATCGGCCTTCCGCCGGATGGAATCCGACCGCGAACGCGAAGCGCGCACCATCCGCGCGCAGGGCGGGCGCGATGCGCGCATCATCCGCGCCGACGCCGATGCCGAAGCCGCCCGCATCTATGCCGAAGCATTCGGGAAGGATGCGGATTTCTACGATTTCTATCGGGCGATGCAAAGCTACGACGCGACCTTCTCGCCCGAGAACGGCAATGCGGCGAGCAACATCATCCTGTCGCCCGATAACGAGTATCTGAGGCAGTTCCGCGGGCAGCGTTGACGGTTGGTCGAACCCCTCGCCCTTGTTCAAACGCTATTCAGCGCGCGGAGCGAGAGTGGCCCAAACGGCGCGGTTTTCTGGGGAGTTGTTCTCGCATCGCCTGCGCCATGACAATCTCAGCATGATAAAGGACACACCTGTGCGTTATGCCTATTCCGTAACTGCCGCCCTGCTTGCCGGCGGCGCCGCCCTGTCCCTCGCCGGGTATCCCGCCGGTGCGCAGGTCGCGCAGAACGACGATGCCGAGATGGCCCGGATGGTGCCGCGCGCCGGCGCCCCGGCGAGCTTTGCCGATCTCACCGCGCAGCTGCAGCCGGCGGTAGTCAATATCTCCACCCGCCAGCGGGTCGAGGTGCAGTCGGGCGGCAATCCCTTCGCCGGCACCCCGTTCGAGGACCTGTTCAACCGCCGCAATGGCGGCCAGCAGCAGGAGCCGCAATATCGCGAGGGCCAGTCCCTCGGCTCGGGCTTCATCATGTCGGCCGATGGCTATGTCGTGACGAACAACCATGTCGTCAGCCCGACAGGGCGCGGCACGGTCGAGGAAATCACCGTCACCATGCCCGACGGCACCGAATATCCGGCGGAACTGGTCGGCACCGATGCCGCCTCGGACCTCGCCGTGCTGAAGATCGCACGCGACCGGGCCTTTCCCTTCGTGCGGTTCGGCGATTCGTCGCAGGCCCGCGTGGGCGACTGGGTGGTCGCGATCGGCAATCCCTTCGGCCTCGGCGGCACGGTGACGAGCGGCATCGTCTCGGCAGTGTATCGCAACACCGGGTCGGGCGGCGCCTACGACCGGTACCTCCAGACCGACGCTTCGATCAATCGCGGCAATTCGGGCGGCCCGCTGTTCGACATGCAGGGCAATGTGATCGGCATCAACAACGCCATCCTCTCGCCGTCGGGCGGCAGCGTGGGCATCGGGTTCGCGATTCCCGCCGAAACCGCCGCCCCGATCGTCGACAAGCTGCGGCGCGGCGTGGAGATCGAGCGCGGGTATCTGGGCGTCGGCATCCAGCCGGTGACCGACGATCTGGCCGCCTCGCTCGGCATCAGAGCCCGGCGCGGTGAAATCGTGCAGACCGTGCAGCCCGGCGAAGCCGCCGAACAGGCCGGCATCCAGGCGGGCGACATCGTGCTCAGCGTGAACAACGAGGAAGTGACGCCGGATCAGACGCTGTCGTTCCTGGTGGCCAATATCGAACCGGGTACGCGCATCCCCGTCGAACTGATCCGCGACGGCGCACGGCGCAAGCTGACCGTCACGGTGGGCAAGCGGCCTACCGAGGAAGAGCTGGCGCAAAGCCAGATGTTCGATCCCGAGGCCGAGGAACCGGAGGACCAGCAGCCCGAGCAAGGCAGCGAGGTCGTGGCGGAGCGTCTGGGCCTGCAAGTGCTGGCCCTGACCCCGCAGATTGCCCGGCAGCTCGGCGTGTCGGCCGATACGCAGGGCGTGGTCGTCGGCGGGGTGAACCCCAATTCCGACGCGGCCCGCAAGGGTCTGCGCCGGGGCGACCTGATCCTCAGCGCGAACTATCAGCCGGTCAGCGGAACGGCCGATCTGGAACGCGCCATCGCGGCGGCGCAGGCAGAGAACCGCAGCGCCGTACTGCTCCGCGTGCAACGCCGCGGTGGCCCTGCCCAATATGTCGCGGTGCGCTTCAACTAGACGGCCGGCTTTGCCGAAAAGACCGACCCTCCCGGCAGATTGCCGGGAGGGTTTTTTCTTTCCCGAACGCGCTCAGGGCCGGTTGGGCGAAGGCGATGGCGAGGGTTGCGGCCCCGGGTCCCGCGTGCGCCCCAGGGCGCGGTCGAGAAAATCGTCGCCCACCGCCTGCGGTGCCCCGTCCGCGGCGCGTCCGGGGGGCGGCTGCTGCGACGGCACCGGCACCCGGCGAGCGGGCGGCGGGATCGGCGGGCGGGGCGTCGTTCCGTCCTGCGGAGCGTTGCCGTATGGGTCTGCGGGATAGGGCTGCTCGACCAGTCCCTCGCTGCGGCCGGGTTCGATCAGATTGCCCTGTTCGTCGATATAGTAGTAATCGTCGGGATCGCCGTAGAGATACTCCTCGTCCGGCTCCAGCTGCCACTCGGGCAGTTTCAATTCGGTCACGAACTCCTCGACCGGGCGATCCTTCACGGCATAGCGCATATAGGCTGCGAACGCCTCGGCCGGCGCGCGCCCGCCCTGCAGGCCGCCGACCGCGCGATTGTCGTCCCGCCCCATCCACACGCCGGTGGTGATGCCGGACGAGAAGCCCACGAAATACCCGTCCTTGTTCGAACTGGTCGTCCCCGTCTTGCCGGCCACGGGCCGTCCGATCTGCGCCGCGCTGCCGGTGCCGGTCTGGACGCCGGCCTGCAGCAGGTCGGTGATGCCGGCGGTGACATAGTCCGGAACGAGCTGCAGCGCCCGGTGCTCCTCGTGCTCGTACAACAGCTCGCCATCCGAGGTCGTCACCTTGACGATACCGTAAGGCTCGACCGACTGGCCGCCGGCGGAGATCGCGGCGAAGGCGCGGGTCATGTCGATCAACCGCGTTTCGTTCGAGCCCAGCACCATCGAGGGATAGGTCGTGATCGGCGTGGTGACGCCGAAACGCTTCGCCATCGAGGCGACGGTGCCGAAGCCGACCTCGTTGCCGAGCTGCGCCGCCACGGTGTTGATCGAATAGGCGAAGGCAGTGCGCAGGTTCGTCTCGCCGATATTGCGCCCGCTGGAATTGCGCGGGCTCCAGCCGCCGATCGTCACCGGCGTATCCACTACCCGGTCATCGGGCGTGTAGCCGGCTTCCAGCGCGGCGAGATAGACGAACAGCTTCCACGCCGACCCGGGCTGGCGCAGCGCGCTGGTGGCGCGGTTGTAGTTCGTCTCGACATAGTCGGTCCCGCCGACCAGCGCGAGGATCGCGCCGTCCCGGTCGAGGCTGACGAGCGCGCCCTGCGCGCCCTTCGGGGCATTGGCCTTGACGGCGGTGGTGGCCGCCGCCTGCATCCCGGGGTCGAGCGTGGTCCACACCTCGATCGGCTCGAACGTCTCGGGCAGGAGGAGATCGAGCTGCGGTAACACCCAGTCGGTGAAATAGCGGACCGAGTTCTGCCCCGGCTCTTCCTTCAGCTTGACGTTGGACACATCGACCGAAGCCTGCGCCGGGGTGATATAGCCCTGTTCTTCCATCAGGCGCAGGACCACGCCCGCGCGCCCCACCGCGGCATCGACATCGGCGGTCGGCGAATACCGGCTCGGCGCCTTGACCAGCCCGGCGATGATGGCGGATTCGGCAATCGAAAGCTCGGTGCCGGGGTGGCTGAAGAACTTCCGGCTCGCACTGTCGATCCCGTAGGCGCCGCCGCCGAAATAGACCTTGTTGAGATACAGCTCGAGGATCTGCTCTTTGGAGAACTTCCATTCCAGCGCCAGCGACAGGACGCCCTCGCGCAGCTTGCGGTCGAGCGAGCGGTTGGAATTGAGGAAGACGTTGCGCGCCAGCTGCTGGGTGATGGTCGAGGTGGCCGACACCCGCCGATCGTCGGACACGGCGGTGTAGAGCGCGCGGGCAAGGCCGTAGGGATCGACGCCGGGATGCGAATAATAGCGGCGGTCCTCCACCGCGATCATCGCGTCCTTCATCACCTCGGGAATTTCCTCCGCGCTCAGCCATTGGCCATAGCTGGGGCCGATCTCCACGATCTCGCTCCCGTCGCGCGCGCGCACGACGATGGTCTGCGCGTTCTGGGTGGCCTTGAGCTGGTAGAAGCTTGGCAAAGACCGCGCCGCGAAGGCGACCGCGATGCCGAGAAACAGCAGGCCGAGCAGGCAGATCGCCAGCCCGCCCACGAACAACCGCCTGAGCCATTTGCCGAACGCGCCGCCCCTGGGTGCCTCGGCCGCGCCGCCGGCGCGACCCTGGCCCGCCGATCGTTTGCGCCGATCGCCTCTCTTGTCCATTTCCCTGCGACTACCCCGAAACGTTCCCGAACCCTATAGAGGCGGGGGTGTCGCATGGCGAGCCGTAACGACGAGTGAACGTCGCCCGGCTCGACCAGTCCGGATCAGTCCGCGTCCTCGGGTTCGAATTCGAGCGCGGCGGAATTGATGCAATAGCGCAGGCCGTTCTCGCCCGGCCCGTCGGGAAAGACGTGGCCGAGGTGGCTTTCGCACGCGCCGCACAGCACTTCGGTGCGGACCATGCCGTGGCTCGTGTCCTGCCGGGTTTCCACCGAATCGCCCTCGGCGGGATCGGTGAAGCTGGGCCAGCCCGATCCGCTGTCGTATTTATCGCCGCTTTCGAACACGACCTGGCCGCAGGCGGCGCAGTGATATTCGCCGGCTTGCTTGTTCTTGTCGTATTTCCCGGTGAAGGCGCGTTCGGTCCCGCCTTCGCGCAGGACGTGATATTGCTCGGGCGAGAGTTTCTCGCGCCATTCGGCGTCGGACAGGGTGGTCTTCTGGGTCATGGGATGCTTTCGCGATGTTTCCGGGGTATGCTCGATCAACCGGATCGCCCGGCAAGGGTTCCGCGCACGCCGGCCCGCCGGGTCGCGCTTTTTCTTGACGATCGGCGGCGGGATGGCTAAGTGCGCCGCTTTCCGGCGGTCCGTCCGCCTTTTTCGACCAGAGACGAGTTTTTCGCCGCGCCGCCCGCGTGGCCCGACCGAGGACAAACATGGCCAATACGCCGCAAGCCAAGAAGCGCATCCGTCGCAACAATGCCCGTGCCGTGATCAACGGCGCGCGGGTCAGCCGCATCCGCACCCATCTCAAGCGCGTCGAGAGCGCGATTGAGTCCGGTGACAAGGAGCAGGCCCAGAACGCGCTCAAGGCGGCGCAGCCCGAACTCGCGCGCGGCGTGGCCCGCGGCGTGCTGCACAAGAACACCGCGTCGCGCAAGATGAGCCGCCTGTCGAAGCGCGTCTCCGCGCTCTGATCGCGGTCGCGCCGGCGCCGGCGCGGCAAGGATCGGCAACCGATCGAAAGGTCGCTTCCGCTTGGGCGGAGGCGGCCTTTTTCATGTCCGTTCGCCCCCCGCCTGGCCGCCATTGCAAGGGGGCTTATCGGGCGCTTTGCAAAACCTTTGTTTTTGTTTGATTCGTTTGCCGGGAAACCCAAATTTCGTTGTGCGACAAGGGCTTGAACGGGGTGCCGCGGCTTTGTGCGGTCAACAAGTTTATTTCAAATTTTTTGCGTTCTCCACCCTTGCGACTCATCGCGATCGCGACCTACTAACTGCGCACCGCCCGGGAAGGGACAGCCTGGGCCATCACATTTGCAGCTACCTTTGGGACCGATCGCCGGATCGGCGATTCCAGGGCATGGCGAAGCTTTGCCGGGTCGTCTCCCGACGCAGAACAGGGCCCGTAGCGGGTTGAGGGTTGGATAATGGTCGAGGGTACGAAAATCGCTGGCATCAAACGCAAGGCCGATAACGATATGGAGGATCTGGACGCAGTCAATCTCGCGGCGGACTGGGCGGATATCAGCCAGGGTCTGCGCAAGGATCTCGGCCAGCAGCTTCACAGCCAGTGGATCAAGCCGATCCAGCTGGGCCGGATCGACGGCGAGACGGGCACGCTCGACCTGTTCCTGCCGACCGAATTCAGCGCCAACTGGGTGAAGGACCGCTTCGCCGACCGGCTCAGCCTCGCCTGGAAGATCGCCCGCAGCGAAGTGCGCCAGGTGCGCATCGCGGTCCATCCCGGCCGCCGCCAGGTCTCCGAATTGCGGCTGGGCGCCGACAGCCGCCGGCCGGCCAACGATGCGGGCACCACGTCCGCCATCGGGGCCGACACGATCGGCGAGAGCGGGTTCACCTCCAGCGTCGGCCTCGATGCCTCGCTGACCTTCGCCGCCTTCGTGACCGGCCAGGCCAACGTGCTCGCCTTCAACGCGGCGCAGCGCATGTCGGCGAACGAGAAGCCGCAATTCTCGCCGCTCTACCTCAAGGCGGCGACCGGACAGGGCAAGACCCACCTGCTCCATTCGATCGGCCATGCCTTCCTGCAGGTGCACCGGAGCAGCCGCATCTTCTATTGCAGCGCCGAACGCTTCATGGTCGAGTTCGTCCAGGCGCTGAAGGCCGGGCGGATGATGGAGTTCAAGGCCCGGCTGCGCAGTTTCGACCTGCTGCTGGTCGACGATATCCAGTTCATCATCGGCAAGGCCTCCGCGCAGGAGGAACTGCTCTACACGATCGACGCGTTGCTGGCCGAGGGCAAGCGGCTGGTGTTCGCCGCCGACCGTGCGCCGCAGGCGCTCGACGGGGTGGAACCGCGCCTGCTCAGCCGCCTGTCGATGGGTCTCGTCGCGGATATCCAGCCGGCCGATATCGAGCTGCGCAAGAAGATCCTGCAATCCAAGCTTACACGCTTCGCACCGCTGGCCGTGCCGGACGACGTGCTCGATTTCCTCGCCCGCACGATCACGCGCAACATCCGCGAACTGGTCGGCGGCCTCAACAAGCTGATCGCCTATGCGCAACTGACCGGGCAGGAGGTCTCGCTCCAGCTGGCCGAGGAACAGCTGACCGATATCCTCTCGGCCAATCGCCGCCGCATCACGATCGACGAGATCCAGCGCACCGTCTGCCAGTTCTACCGCATCGACCGCAGCGAGATGTCGAGCAAGCGGCGCGCGCGCGCCGTGGTCCGCCCGCGGCAGGTGGCGATGTACCTGTCCAAGGTGCTGACCCCGCGCAGCTATCCCGAAATCGGGCGCAAGTTCGGCGGGCGCGACCATTCTACCGTGATCCACGCGGTCCGCCTGATCGAGGACTTGCGCGAGCGTGACGCCGATATGGACGGCGACGTGCGCAGCCTGCTGCGCCAGCTCGAAAGCTGACCGGACGGCGGCGGGTCGCTACCCGCCCCGCCCCGGCTTCCCGAGCCGTCCCACACGCCCTATCGACATGGCATCCACAGCCTGCCAACAGGCTGTCCATGCCCTTGTCCCCCGATCGCCTCGACCGGTTCGCCCGTCATATCGTGCTGCCCGAGATCGGCGGCGCGGGGCAGGTCGCGCTGGCGGAGAAGCATCTCGTTCTGATCGGGCTCGGCGGGATCGGTTCGCCGGCGCTCCAGTATCTTGCCGCCGCCGGGATCGGCCGGCTGACCCTGGTCGATGACGACCGGGTCGATGCAAGCAATCTGCAACGCCAGACGCTGTATTCCGAGCGCGATATCGGCCACGGCAAGGCAGTCGCGGCCAAGCGCTGGATCACCGGCTTCGACCCCGCACTGAATGTCGAGATCAGCGACCGGCGGATCGATGCCGAACGCGCTGCTCTGCTGGTTGAAGGGGCGGACCTCGTCCTCGACGGGACCGACAATTTCGCCACCCGCCTCGCTATCTCCGATGCCTGCGTAGCGGAACGCGTGCCGCTGCTCTCCGCCGCAGTCGGACGGTTCCAGGGGCAGGTCGGCGCCTTTGCCGGGCACCTGCCGCATCAGGCCTGCTATCGCTGCTTCGTCGGCGATGCCTTCGATGCCGAGGATTGCGACACCTGCGCGGAAGAAGGAATGCTCGGCGCCATGTCCGGCTGGGTCGGCACCTTCGCCGCGCTTCAGGCGGTCCGCGTCCTCGTCAGCCAGACCGGCGGGCTGGGCGCCCCGCAATGGAGCGTGGTCCACCTGCTCGACGGGCTGGCGCCGGCCCTGCGCAATTTCACCATCGCCAAGGATCCCGAATGCCGCGCCTGCGGCTCTGCGCCGCTGAGGGCGGACCAGCCTTAACCACGGCGCGCGCCCTATTGCGCCCCTTGCGGAAAGGCGTAGTCTTCCCCGGTTAACGATAAAAACCGAGGAGAGAGATATGCTGAAAGCCACCGCTTGTGCGGCCGTTCTTGCCGTCACGTCCATCGCCGCGCCCGCCTTCGCGCAGGATGTGTCCGCCGCCAACCAGAACGTGACCTCGATCACCGTGTTCGGCGATTCGCTGGTGGATGCCGGTAACCTCAATTTCCTCCTCCCCTCGCGCGCCAGTTCGGCGGACGGCTATTTCGACGGCCGTTTTACCAATGGCTACGACTATACCGATCTGCTCAGCCTGGCGCTGTTCGACATGCCGACCACGGCCTCGCTCGAAGGGGGGACCAATTTCGCCTTCGGCGGCGCGCGGGCGACCACGACCACGGCCGTGCCCGATCTCACCGAACAGCTCGGCCTCTTTCAGGGCTATCTCGCCGCTGGGGGCCAGGTCGATCCGACCGGGCTCTACGTCCTCAATTTCGGCGGCAATGACATCTTCGCCGCAATGGGAGACGGGGCACCCGCCGGCTTCGCCAGCGATAGCGCCTTCCTGATGGCGGCGGCCGACACCTATGCGCAAGGCGTGCTGGCGCTCGCCAATCTGGGCGCGACCAATTTCCTCATCACCGGCTTCCCCAATCCCGTGCCGCAGTCGGTGGAGGCCAACGCCTATCTGTTCAGCGCGCTCGGCGCCTTGCCCCTGGCGGATAACGTGAACGTCAATTTCTTCGACTATCTCGATTTCTTCGCCCGCCTCGCCGCCGACCCGGCGGGGTTCGGCCTGCCATCCGACCTCGACTTCACGACGACCTGCCGCGAGGCGCAGGCCCTGCCCGACTGCACGGGCTACTTCTCGTTCGACGGAGTCCACCCGACCGCCGCCGTGCAGGCCGCCGCTTACCGGGATATCCAGAGCCAGTTCGGCTTCGCGGCGGCGGGCGGCGCCGTGCCGGAACCCGGCACCTGGGCGTTGATGATCCTCGGCTTCGGCTTTGCCGGGGCGGCGATGCGCCGCGCCAATGCCCAGCGCCGCCAGGTCCGCGTCGCCTACGCCTGATCGGCCCCGGCCAGCAGCTCGTCCACCCAGTGCGGGACGAGCTGCCCCGCCGGGCCGTGCCGCGCCTCGTCGAACCAGTGCGAGCCTTCGCTGCGCTCGAGGTTGAGCTCGATCGTGCGGGCGCCCAACTCGCGGGCATCGCGCACGAACCCGGCCGCCGGATAGACCGCGCCGCTGGTGCCGATCGAGGCGAAGAGGTCCGCCGCGCGCAGGGCGGCGTAGATCCGGTCCATCGCATAGGGCATCTCGCCGAACCAGACGACATCGGGACGTAGCGCCTGTTCCCCGCAGCCGTGACAGGGCGGCCGGTCGAACAGCGGGGCGCTCCACCGATGGCGGGTTTCGCAGCGCGCGCAAAGGGCGCTCAGCAACTCGCCATGCATGTGCAGCACGCGTTTCGCCCCGGCACGTTCGTGAAGGTCGTCGACATTCTGAGTGACGATCAGCAATTCACCCTTCCATGCGCGGTCGAGCCGGGCCAGCGCCTCGTGCGCCCCGTTCGGTTCTACCGTCTGCACCGCAGCCCGCCGCGCGTCGTAGAACCGTTGCACGAGATCGGGGTTGGCCGCGAACCCTTCCGGCGTGGCGACATCCTCCACCCGGTGCTGTTCCCACAGGCCACCCGCGTCGCGGAAGGTGTCGATCCCGCTTTCGGCGGAAATGCCCGCACCGGTGAGGATGACGATGTTCTTCGGGGTCTCGTCCACATCAATTCTCCGTTCGGGCCGGGCCTCTCACGGCGCCGCCCTTGCATTTGCCGCATGGTAGAAAGAAAGACGGGCCTTCGACAAGCGCGGGACGAACGGGGGTAAGCATGGCAAGATTGGCGGTAATCGGCAGCAAGGGCGCGATGGGCGCCGCGCTGCGGGACGTGATCGAGGGAAGCGCGCACGACTATGCGGGCGGCGCGGACAGGGACGACGCCGTTGCGGACCTTGCCGGCAAGGCCGACGTGCTGATCGACTTCTCCGCTCCGCAGGCACTGGAAGCCAACCTCGCCGCCGCGCGCGAGGCCGGCTTACCCATCGTGGTCGGCACCACGGGGCTGGCGGATGACGACCATCGCCTGATCGACGCGGCGGCCCGCCATATCCCCGTCCTCCAGACCGGCAACACCTCGCTCGGCGTTACGCTGCTGGCCCATCTGGTGCGCGAGGCGGCGGCGCGGCTGGGGCCGGACTGGGATGTCGAAATCCTCGAAATGCACCACCGCCGCAAGGTCGACGCACCGAGCGGCACGGCCTTGCTGCTGGGCGAGGCGGCGGCCGGAGGGCGCGGCATCGATCTCGCCGCCAATCGCGAGAGCGGGCGCGACGGGCAGACCGGGGCGCGCGAACAGGGCGCGATCGGCTTCGCCGCGCTGCGCGGCGGCACGGTGGCGGGCGAGCATTCGGTGATCTTCGCCGGCGAGCAGGAGCGGCTGACGCTGTCGCACAGCGCCGAGAACCGCACCATCTTCGCCCGGGGCGCTCTGCTTGCGGCGGAGTGGCTGATCGGGCGCGAACCAGGTCGTTACGGCATGGCCGACGTGCTCGACCTGTGATGCGGGCATGACGAAAGACCAGATCTTCGAATTCTTCCGCCGGCTCGCGGACGACAACCCCGCGCCCGAAACCGAGCTGGAATACGGCAATGCCTATCAACTGGTCGTCTCCGTCGCCCTTTCCGCGCAGGCGACCGATGTCGGGGTGAACAAGGCGACCCGCGCCCTGTTCGCGCAGGTGGAGACCCCGCAGCAGATGCTCGATCTGGGCGAGGACGGGCTGAAGGCGCATATCAAGACGATCGGCCTGTTCAATTCCAAGGCCAAGAACGTCATCGCGCTCTCGCGAATGCTGGTCGAGGACTATGGCGGCGAAGTGCCCGACAGGCGGGAGGACCTCGTCCGGCTGCCGGGCGTCGGCCGCAAGACCGCGAATGTCGTGCTGAACTGCTGGTTCGGGCAGGAGACCTTCGCGGTCGATACGCATATCCTGCGGGTCGGCAACCGCACCGGCCTTGCGCGGGGCAAGACGCCCGAACAGGTCGAGGCTAAGCTGGAGAAGCGCGTTCCCGCCCCCTTTCGCCTCGGCGCGCATCACTGGCTGATCCTGCACGGCCGCTATGTCTGCAAGGCGCGCACACCGGAATGCTGGCGCTGCCCGGTGGTTGATCTGTGCAGTTACCGCAAGAAGGTGCTCGAAAAGCCCAAGGGCCGGGCCTGACCCGTCAGCGGATGGCGCAGCGCGCGGCCGAGGTCGTGACGACGCCCAGTGCTTCCGGATCGTTCCATTCGCGGACATGGCCGATCAGGCGCCCGACGGTGAGCCCGCCGCCGTCTTCGCGCACCGCATCGGCGAAGCGCGAGATCCCGCGGATCTGGCTGACGGAGAGGTCGTCCGCCCAGATTTCCGCCATGCACTTCGCCATGGGCGGGGAGACGCCGGCATCCACCAGCCCGCTCTCCACCCGGTTTTCGACCACGGTCGCACAGGCCGAAAGGGCCGTGCATGCCGCCAGCAGGGCGATGATCTTCAGGCGCATCGAATTCTCCTTGTGCGGTCGGTCATACATCATCGGCCGAAATCATTTCGCCCCGGTCGATCTCGCCGGTCATCACGGCGACGGTGGTGGCCACGGCGGCATCGCCGCTGACATTGGTGGTGGTGCGCATCATGTCCATGATCCGGTCGACCCCGGCGACGAAGGCGATGGTTTCCAGCGGCACGCCGACTGCCCCGAACACCAGCGCCATCATGATGAGCCCCGCGCCCGGAATGCCCGCCGCCCCGACCGCGCCCAGCGTGGCGAGGATCGAGATCAGGAAATACTGCGCCCAGCTCAGCTCCACCCCGAAGATCTGCGCGCCGAACAGCGTGGCAAGGCCGAGATACATGGCTGTGCCGTTCATATTGATCGTGGCGCCAAGCGCGATCACGAAGCTCGCCACCGAGTTCGAGACGCCGAGATTGCGCTCCGCACAGCGCAAGGTCACCGGCAGCGTCGCGTTGGAGGACGCGGTGGAATAGCTCACCGCCATCGCATCGATGATGCCGCGGAAGAAATCGCGCACCGGCAGCCTGGCGAGGAACTTGATCATCGCCGAATACATCACGAAAATGATCAGCAGGCAGCCCAGGTAATTCAGCGCGACCAGTTTCGACAGGGCGATCAAGGCATCGAATCCCAGCGTGCCGGCGACCCAGGCCATCAGCGCGAAAACGCCGAACGGGGTCAGCTCCATGACGATCATCGTGACTTTCTGCATCACGATGGCGCCCGAATCGAACACCTTCTGAACCGGCCCGCCCTCATCCTGCGCCATCAGGATGCCGATGCCGAGCAGCACGCTGAACACGATCAGCGGCAGCACGTTGACGTCGGCCATTACCTGAACCGGGCTCTGCGGCACGATTTCCAGCACCATCTGCCGCCACGAGGTTTCGGTCGGCTCGGGCACGGCGCCCAGTTCGATCGCGCTGGTATCGACGCCCGTGCCCGGCGCCAGCACCGTGCCGAGAAACAGGCCGAGCCACACGGCGATCTGGCCGGTCACGACGAACAGCAGCATCGCCCGCCCGCCGACCGCACCCAGTTTCCGCAGATCGCCGATCGCCGCAACACCGGCGACGAGGCTGAAGAAGATCAGCGGCACGACCAGCATCTTGATCGCGGCGATGAAAATGTCGCCGATGATCTTGATGCTTTCCGCCCCCGGCCCCCACAGGCGCCCGACGATCACGCCCAGCACCAGCGCCGCGATCACCCGCTGCCACAGCGGAATGGCGAACCACGTCTTCATTGTGTCGAACCCCTCACACGTCCAGCGCCGCCCGCGCGACCGCCGCATAGATGCGGCTTAGCGCGGAAAGGTCGTCGATGGCCACAGCTTCGTCGCGCTTGTGCATGGTCGCGTTGACGAGGCCGAATTCGATCACCGGGCAGACGTCGCGCAGGAACCGCGCATCGGACGTGCCGCCGGTGGTGGAGGGTTCGGGCACCACGCCGGTTTCCGTCTCGATCGCCTGCGCGAGAATGTCGGAGAAGACGCCCGGTTGGGTCAGGAACGGCTCGCCCGAAATGATCGGCAACGCCGTACCGCCATGCCTTGCGGCGATTGCGCCGATCGCCTCGGACAGCGAGGCGCCGGAATGGGTATCGTTGAAGCGGATCGAGATGCGCGCCTTGGCCATTGCCGGGATCACGTTGTGCGCGTTGTTCGGAATGTCGATCTCGGTAATCTCGAGGTTGGAAGGCTGGAACCAGTCGGTCCCCTCGTCGAGCACCAGCGCGTCCAGTTCGGCGAGCATCGCGATCAGCCTGGGGATCGGATTGTCGGCGAGATGGGGATAGGCGACATGGCCCTGCGTCCCCTCCACCTCCAACCAGATGTTGAGCGAGCCGCGCCGGCCGATCTTCATCATGTCGCCCAGCCGGTCGACGCTGGTCGGTTCGCCGACGAGGCACAGGTCCGGCCGGTGCCCCTGCTCTTGCATGAAATCGATCAGGGCGCGGGTGCCGTGCAGCGCCGGGCCTTCCTCGTCGCCGGTGATGATGAAACTGAGCGTTCCCGCATCCTGCGGCACGGCTGCGGCGGCATCGGCCATGCAGGCGATCGCGCCCTTCATGTCGACCGCGCCGCGCCCGTAGAGGAGGTCGCCGCGAATTTCGGGCGCGAAGGCCGCGCTGGTCCAGCCGCCGCCCGGCGGCACGACGTCGAGATGGCCGGCGAAGGCGAAATGGCGGCTGCCGGCCGGACCATGGCGGATGGCGAACAGGTTCTCGACCGGTTCTTCCGGCGTTCCCCGCTCCCCCTCGCCGCGCGTGAAGCGGGTAACTTGGAAGCCGAGCGGGGCGAGCATAGCCTCCATCTCGTCGAACACCGTGCCGGTGGCGGGGGTTACACTGGGCGCCGCCATCAGGCGCTTGGCGAATTCGAGAACCTGCGTCATTCTGCGTGCGCTAGCAGGAGAGCCGCGAAATGCCCAAGCTCGATCTCGATGCCGTTCCCCAGACCAACCTCACCGGCTACCCGCCGCCCTTCGATGCCGATGTCGAGGGCCGCTGGTATCGCCGCCTCGCTCCGGTGGCGGGCTTCGCCAAACTGGGCGCGAGCCACGTGACGCTGAAGCCGGGCGCCTATTCCTCGCAACGGCACTGGCACGAGGGGCAGGACGAGCTGGTCGTCATGCTCGAAGGCGAGGCCGTGCTGATCGAGGACGAGGGCGAAACACCGGTCGGGCCGGGCGATGTGCTGACCTTCGCGGCCGGGACGCGCAACGGGCACCGGCTGCACAACCGGTCGGCCCGGGACTGCGTGTTCCTCGCGATCTCGGGCGGCAGCAAGGAGGAGGACAGCGGCGGCTATTCCGATATCGACATGGTGTTCGGCCCGGAAGGCTATGCGAAGCGGGACGGCACGCCCTATGCAACGAAGCGGCCTGCGTGACCTGACCCCGTTCGTGCTGAGCCCGTCTAAGCATCGTCCTCCCTCGGGGATAATTCGAAGAGTTAAGGAGGACCCTTCGATAAGCTCAGGACGAACGGACGGTTTCGGTCAATCCGAAGTGTCCGCCCACGGCCCTGGCGCGAACGCCTTGTCAAGATACTCCGCAATCCGCAGACCCGCCTGCGTCACGCGCCGTTCCGCCACGGGGATGGCGGCGGCGATGTCCTCCTGCGTCAGCGTCGTCGCGTCGGGCAACTCACCGTCGCACGGATCGCAGTCGAAAGCGTTGGGATAGACGAAGTCGCGCGAGGTCTCCCAGCTTTCCCGACCCCAGTCGGCCGCCTCGCCGCCGCCAAGCGCCGCCCGTTCCGCCGCGCCGTAGCGCCGCACGAGCGAGGGCCGCGCACTGTCGATCGCCCGTTCGGCCAGCGGGCCGTCCCATACCCAATGCAGGTTCAGGCCCGGTGCGGTGCCGTAGGTCGTCTCGCGGTCGTTCCCGCCACGATCGTCATGGTCCCCGGAATGGAGCGGCATGTGGATATCGCCCGCGAAATGGACGAGGAAGGCCAGCGCTTCCAGCCGCACCGGATCGGGCAGGCTCTCATCGGCAAGAATGCGCGCATTGCGTTCCACCTGCGCGCTGACACAGGCGCCGCCGCCGCAATTCTTGCGCACGTCATACGGCTCGCCGATGGGTTCGGTCTGGTAATGCCAGGCAAAGGTATAGCCCCAGCGCCAGCCCTCCCCCCGCAGGCAATCGGGCCAGACGCTCGCGTCTTTCAGGTCCGCGAGCGAGCACTCCGGCGTGCCCAGCAGCGGCGCGGCCTTCAGCAGTTTCGCGATCCCCGCCCGGGTGTCGGGGCGGATATTGGCCTCGGCGATCTCCGCCGTGGTGCGGTGAGCATAGAAGCCCCACGCCTGCGCCGAGGCCGGCGCCAGCAGCGCCGCCAGCGCGGCAAGCGCACTCAGCCAACTTGTTCGTATTGCTCGATAACCCATTCTTCGTCCTCGGCCGATTTGATCCAGCCCTGCATCCATTCATGCTCCCACACCGCCTGCATATAGGCGGCGGCGAAGCCGGGCATGGGGATCTGATACGTGGTGAAACGGCTGACCACGGGCGCATAGAACACGTCCGCCGCACCGAAGGTGCCGAACAGGAACGGCCCGCCCGCCCCGAACCGGGCACGCGCCTCGGCCCATAGGCCGAGGATGCGCACGATGTCGCGCCGACATTCGGTCGACGGCTGCAGACCTTCCACCCGCTTGCGCATGTTCATCGGGCATTCGCGGCGCAGCGCGAGGTAGGACGAGTGCATTTCCGCCACCATGGAACGCGCCATCCCGCGCGCGGTATCGTCCTTCGGCCAGAACCGGTCGCGCCCGACCTTGTCGGCGAGGTAATCGAGAATGGCGATGCTGTCCCACACGACGGTTTCGCCGTCCCACAGGATCGGGACCTTGCCCGATGACGGCTGGGTGCCGCCGTCGTCTTCCTTCAGTTCCTGCCACTCGTCGCCGAACATCGGCACGGTGATTTCCTCGAACGACAGGCCGGATTGCTTGGCGGCGAGCCAGCCGCGCAGCGACCAGCTGGAATAGTTCTTGTTGCCGACGATCAGTTTCATGCGCTGCCCACCTTCTTGCCGCCCCCGGCGCTTAGGGGCTTGCCGCCGCGCTGTCGACGCCGATCGGTTCGGGATAGGAAAACGGGGGCGGGCGGCCTACAGGATGTCGCATGACAGTGCGCCCCTTTCACCTCGCCTTTCCGGTCCGCGATCTGGCCGAAGCCCGCGCCTTCTACGGCGAAGTCCTCGGCTGTCCGGAAGGGCGCTCGTCCGAGGAGTGGATCGATTTCGACTTCTACGGCCATCAGATCGTCGCCCATCTCGGCGGCGCGGCGGGCGACCGGGCGGCCAATCCGGTCGACGGGCACGACGTGCCGGTGCCGCATTTCGGCGTCGTGCTGACCATGGCGGACTGGCAGGCGCTGGCCGACCGGCTGACCGAGGCCGGCACCGATTTCGCGATCCCGCCCACCATCCGCTTCAAGGGCAAGCCCGGCGAACAGGCGACCATGTTCTTCCGCGACCCCAGCGGCAATGCGCTGGAGATGAAGGCGTTTGCCGACGATGCGATGCTGTTCGCCCGCTAGGCCTGCTTGAATGACAATCGAAGCCACCCCGAAGGACGACGCCGCCATGACGCCCGAAGATCTTCTCGCGCCGACCTATACGCAGATGCTCGGCGCGCTGTCCGCCTGGCTCGGCAAGGCCGCCGGGCAATTCTCCGATACAGCGGACGATCTTTTGGCTGCGCGGCTCGCACCGGACATGTTCCCCCTCGCCACCCAGGTGCGGTTTGCCTGCGTCCAGGCGCTGGAGGGCATGCATCGGCTTAAAGGCGCGGACTTGCCCGATGCCGTGAATATCCTGCTCGAAGAAGGCCGCGAGGCGGGGGACCGGCCGGGCAGGATCGCCGACGCGCAGCGCCGGATCGCCGAAACCCTGCAGACTGTCGCGAGCATGGCTTGCCAGACCGGCGAAACCGATCCGCAGCGCCCGCTTGCCCATGCGCTGCCCAACGGCATGGTGTTCGACTTCACCGCCGCCACCTATGCGCGGGACTGGGCGATCGGCCAGTTCTATTTCCACGTGATGACCGCCTACGCGATCCTGCGCCACCGCGGCGTCGCGCTGGGCAAGGCGGACTATGTCGGGCACCTGTTGCCTCTGGTCCGACCCGAAGCCCTGCCGCAAAACTGAAAGAGGCCGGCACAACGGCCGGCCTCTTCAGATGTCTACAGACCGGCGGGGGATGCCCGCCCGGCTCGCCTAGAACCCGTCGACGCTCTTGCTGACGAGGATGTTAACGGCAACGCGGCGGTTCTGCGCCTTGCCTTCCTCCGTGTCATTGCTCGCCATCGGATCGGCGGTCGCCATGCCGGTGGGGGTGAGCATGCGGTAGGGCGCCCAGTCGCACTGCTGCTGGAGGTAGTTCACCACCCGGCTCGCGCGCTTTTCGCTGAGTTCCTGGTTAATGTCGTAATTGCCGGTGGAATCGGTGTAGCCGACGACCAGCAGGAGCGCGTTCTCGGTCGCATTGGCTTCCGAGGCGATAGCGCACAGGTCGCGCTCGGCAGCGGCCGACAGATTGTACTTGTTCGTATCGAAGAACACGTTGGTCGTGCCCTTGATGTTGTACTTGTCGATATCGCCGACCCGGCCGCGCAGCGCTTCGGTGGCGGCAGCCTGTTCCTCGAACCGCTCATTAGTGCCGTTGTGGATCATCGCGGCGGTCTTGAGGTCCTTGCTCTTGAGCGCGACCTTCGAGGCGACGAGATTGCTGCCCCACTGCACCGTCTCGATCTCGACCGGCAGACCGCTCATCAGCGAAGCAGGCTCGAGCCGATCCTTGTCCAGACCGAGGAAGCCGCCGGTGGAACGGATTTCGGTCGCCGGGCTCATGGCGAAGATCTGGCTCTGCCCCTCGGCGGTCGTCACGCGGAGGCGGTTGGCATCGCGGCCAGAAATGAAGCCTTCGAACTTGGGGCCTTCGGGCATGCCCGAAAGATCGGTCGGGACGTTGCCGGTCACCTCGATGTCGCCATTGGACTCCATCGACGTGTCTTGTGAATAGGTGTCCTGCGAATAGGTGTCCTGGGCCGACAGGGTGGCGGTGGCGAGCGGGGTCGCCAGCATCGCGATCGCGGCGAGGCCGCTCGTGCTTTTCAGATTAGTCTTCATCATCATACTCCTTGATCGTCATCCGACCGTCGAACCCGATTTCGGTTCCGCGGTCCTCCGCAAGAGGGCCGGAGGTCGGGACACGCCCTTGAACCTTACTCGATGATGCGCGGCAGAACGCCGGCACCGCAAAACGAAGGACGGCAAAGCAGGGAATGAGATTTCGGCGGGATGAACGCGCCTGGCAACCAGCGCGGCCTTAAGGTTAACACGAGCCCGGAATGCGGCGAATTGACGGCCGGGGCAGACCGGGGCCTGTCACCCGAACGGCGCGCTAAAGGCCCGCGTCAGCCAGGATGGCGGCGCGCAATTCCGCGATCCCCATGCCTTTTTCTGCGCTCGTGACGTGCAGCACGGGGAAGGCGGCGATGTGCTTCTTGGCCTCGGCCTCCGTTGCCGCCGTCACCTTGGCGAGTTCGCTGGCCTTGATCTTGTCCGCCTTGGTCAGGACGACGCGGTAGCCCACCGCCGCCTCGTCGAGCATCTTCATCATCTCGCGGTCGACGTCCTTCAACCCGTGCCGGCTGTCGACCAGCACGAGGTTGCGCACGAGAACCTGCCGGCCGCGCAGATAGGTCCGCACCAGTTGCTTCCACTTCTCGACCACCTTCACCGGCGCCTTGGCGAAGCCGTAGCCGGGCATGTCGACCAGCCGCAGCCGCGTCGGCTCGCCGACTTCGAAGAAGTTGAGTTCCTGCGTGCGGCCCGGCGTCACCGATGCGCGCGCGATGTTGCGGCGCAGGGTCAGCGCGTTGAGCAGCGTGCTCTTGCCCACGTTGGAGCGGCCGCAGAACGCGATTTCCGGCACCGTGGGTTCGGGCAGGAACTTCAGTTCCGGGGCCGACAGCAGGAAATCGACGCGGCCGGAAAACAGCTTTTCCGCCTGCCGTTCGCTGAAGGCCTGCGCCTGTCCTTCCGTCGCCTCCATCGTCACGCCCTGGCCGCGGCTTTCTCCGCCTGATCCTTTTCCGCCTGCGCGCGCAATTGCGGGTGCTTGGAGTAGAGATATTTCTGCTGCGCCAGCGTGAGGACGTTGGAGGTCACCCAGTAGAGCAGCAGCCCGGCGGCGAACGGTGCCATCACGAACATGAGGATCCACGGCATGATGTTGAAGATCTGCTGCTGCACCGGATCGCCCATGTTCGGGTTGAGCTTGAAGGTCAGCCACATGGTGAAGCCGAGCAACAGCGCGAGCACGCCGATGGCGAGGAAGCCGGGCGGATCGAACGGCAGCACGCCGAACAGGTTGAGGATCGTCGCCGGATCGGGGGCGGAGAGATCCTTGATCCAGAGAAATTCGCGATGGCGCATCTCGATCGCCAGGATCAGCACCTTGTACAGCGCGAAGAAGATCGGGATCTGCAGGATCATCGGCAGGCAGCCGGCGACGGGGTTGACCTTCTCCCGCTTGTAGAGCGCCATGATCTCCTGCTGCTGCTTCTGCCGGTCGTCCTTGTACTTTTCCTGCAGCGCCTTCATCTTCGGCTGGATCGCCTTCATCGCGGCCATGCTGGCGAACTGCTTCTGCGCGATGGGGAACATCACCCCGCGCACGATCAGCGTCAGCAGGATGATCGCCACCCCGAAATTTCCGACCACGGCGAAGATGTTCTTGAGCAACCACAGGAACGGCTTCTCGAACCAGCGGAACCAGCCCCAATCGATCGCCAGCCCGAATTTGGGCAGGCCCGCATCCTCGTAGGAATCGAGCACCGCGCTGTCCTTCGCGCCCGCATAGAGGCGCGAGGTCGTGGTGAGGCTGCTGCCGGCGGGAACCGTGACCGGCTCGTAGATCATGTCGGACCGGTAGGTTTCCCCGCCAAGCGCGCGGAACGTCGCATCGGGCGAGGTGCCCTGCTGCGGCACGAGGGCCGACAGCCAGTAGATGTCGGTAAAGCCGAGCCAGCTCGGCCGGCCATCCGGAATGGCGCGCCCGTCTTCGTCGAGCGCGCTGTAATCGATGTCGTAATTGGCCGCGTCGCCAAACACCCCGATCGGGCCCGAATGGGCGACCCACAGATCCTCGCTCGCCGTGCGGCTGGTGCGGTTGATCAGGCCGAAGGGCTGCATCACCACCGGCGCGCTGCCGGTATTCGCCACGCTCTGCTCGGCGGTGATCATGTAATTCTCGTCGATCGAGAGGCGGATGGCGAATTGCTGCCCCTGCCCGTTATCGTGCCGCAGCGTGACCGGGCTGCCTTGCCGCAGGACCCCGCCATCGGCCTGCCACACGGTATCGGCATCGGGAACCGCCACGTTCGAGCCGACCCAGCCGAACTGCGCGAATTGCTGCGCCGGCGTGCCGCGCGGGCTGAACAGGCGCACCGGCCCGCTATCCTCGTCAGTGCTGTCGGCGTAATCCTTCAGGACGATGTCGTCGATCACCGCGCCGCGCAGATTGATCGAACCGCCGACCTTGGGCGAATCGATCCGCACCCGCGCGGGCGAGGCGAGCGCTTGCGCGACGTCGACCTTCTCGCGCGCGCGTTCCGCCGGATCGACGAGGCCGCCGGTGCGCGAATGCTCGGCCGCGACCTGTTCGGCCGGCGTATCGACCTTCTCCGCCGTGCGCGCGACCTCTTCGGGCTGCGGATAGAGATACTGCATCGCCGCGTCCCAGCCGAACAGCAGGAGCACCGACAGCAGGATGGCGAGAAGGATGTTGCGATGGTCTTGCAAGGTCGGTCCCTGGATAACCTGATCTAGATGAGCAAGGTGTCATACACGGTCAAGACACCTTTCGAATTATGTTCACGGCACTGGGTCGTGCCCGCAGCCACCCCACGGGTGGCAGCGCATTAGCCGCTTGAACGCCAGCCATCCACCCTTGATCGTGCCGTATTTCTGCAACGCGTCGATAGCGTAGTGGCTGCACGAGGGCTGGAAGCGGCAGGAGGGCGGCAGAACCCGGCTCGGCCCCCATTGCCACAGCCGCGCGATCAGGACGAGCAGCTGCGTCATGCCCGGCGGCTGCGGTGCTTGTGCGGGCGGCGGCGGGGCGGATCGCCCTTGCCCTGCGCGGCGCGCGAGAGGGCGGCCGCCAATTCCTCGCCGAGCCTGGCGAAATCCCGCTCCACCCCGCCTTCGCGCCCGATCAGCACGTGATCGTGATCGGGCAAGCCCGCCTCGGGCAATTGCGCGCGCAACAATTCGCGAAAGCGGCGTTTCATCCGGTTGCGCACCACCGCATTGCCGATCTTCTTCGTAACGGTGATGCCGAAGCGCCGGCCCTGCCCGCCATTGGGATGGGCCAGCAGGACGAAGCCGGGCCGCGCAACCCGAAGGCCGCGATTGGCGGCCAGGAAATCGGCCCGCCGCCGGATTACGGATACCGGTTCGCTCACGGGAAGATCATACGACAACGGGCCCCCGAATGGGAGCCCGCATCATCGTTCGCCTTGGCGTCGATCGCGGTTCGCGCCGGATCGGGCAAGCGGCACGCGCCCGCCCGGCTCCGGCTCACCGGATCAGGCGCAGAGCTTCTTGCGGCCGCGTGCGCGGCGGGCCCGCAGGACCTTGCGGCCACCGGGGCTTGCCTTGCGGGCGAAAAATCCGTGGCGCCGGGCGCGCACGAGATTGGAAGGCTGGAATGTCCGCTTCATGGCGCGTTCCTCTAATCAAAAATCCGGTTTCTCGCGGCGCGAAATGCCATGGCGATTCGCAGCAACGAAAAGGGGCCGCCGCCTGGGCGACCGCCTGCAAGGCAGGGCGAATAGGCAGGCCGGCTGCCGGGGTCAAGGGCTTTCCGCCCTGCCCGGTTTGTTAAGAGCTTGCCGCTAGGCAGCGGGCACTCGTTTCATAGCAGGGTCGCTCACTTGGTTTCCACCGTTCGCACAGTCGCCTATCTCGGGCTGGAGGCGCGCGCCGTCGAGGTGCAATGCGCGATGGCGCCCGGCCTCCCCAATTTCGGCATCGTCGGCCTCGCCGACAAGGCGGTGGGCGAAAGCAAGGAGCGGGTGCGCGCCGCGCTGTCCTCCATGGGTCTCGCTTTGCCGCCCAAGCGCATCACCATCAATCTCTCGCCTGCCGATCTGCCCAAGGAAGGTTCGCATTACGACCTGCCGATCGCGCTGGCCGTTCTGGCGGCGATGGGACTGACCGATGCCGAGCAGCTGGGCGACTGGATCGCGGTGGGGGAATTGTCGCTCGACGCGCGGATCGGTCCCTCGCCCGGCGTGCTGCTGGCCGCGCTCCATGCCAGCGAGGCGGAATGCGGCCTGATCTGCCCCGCCGCGCAGGGATCGGAAGCCCAGTGGGCGAGCGATGTTCCGATCATCGCCGCGCCCGACCTCACCGCCCTGCTCGCGCATCTGAAGGGCGACCGGCAATTGCCGCTGCCACCGCGCGGCACGGTGGCGGAGGCGGCGCCCGGGCCAGACCTTATGCAGGTGAAGGGTCAGGAAACCGCCAAGCGCGCGCTCGAGATCGCCGCCGCCGGAGGCCACAACCTAGTCAGGTAAGATACCCCTACACCTTCATCGAGAGAATCGATAATCCGATATGATGGATTGCGTCATCTATATGCGCTGGTCGAGCGCTGAGCAGGGCAAGGGCTCGAGTCTGGAACGCCAGCGCGAGGATTGCCGCAGGCATGCAGACGAAGCCGGATGGCGGATCGTCGATGAGCTCGTTGATGACGGTATCAGCGCCTTCAAGGGGCAGCACGCCACGTCTGGAGCTCTCGGGCGGTTCGTACAGGATGTAGAAGACGGCCGCTATCCTGAAGGCGTCATTCTCCTCTGCGAAAAGCTCGATCGGTTGTCGCGTCAGGAGCCCGGACGGGTCTTCATGTGGATGATGAACCTCACCGAGGCCGGCGTCGTCGTGGCCACGGTCGATGGTTCTCGGCGCTACTCCAAGGGCAATTTCGACATGGCTTCGATCATCGAGGTCGTCGTGAAAGCTCAGCTGAGCCATGAGGAATCCGAGAAGAAGAGCCAGCGCCTCAGTTCCGCTTGGGCTGTGAAGCGACGTCGTCTCAACAGCGGCGAGAAGTTCGTGATGACTCGCCGCGCACCAGCGTGGCTCGAGGTCGTGGGCAGCCCTCCGACCTTCATTCCGATCCCGGAGCGCGCGGCGATCGTCCGCCGCATTTTCGAGGAGACGGTTGCCGGCTATGGGAAGCACCACATCGCCCGTAATCTAAACCTCGAGGGCATCCCAACCTTCGGACGGGCGGATGGCTGGCACGCCTCCTACATTCAGAAGGTGTTGCGGAACCCAGCGGTGATCGGCGAGCTCCACCCTGCCCGAAAGGCACGCGGCGCGAGGCGAGCGATGACAGGGGACGTCGTGGTCGACTACTATCCGGCGGTGGTCGATGCCGACCTCCATCGACGTGCCTTGGCTGCGATGGCAGAGCGCTCGCGCAAGTTCACTGGCCGGGGCAGGCGGCTGGTAAACCTCTTCTCGGGACTCGCCGTCTGCGGCAATTGCGGAAACAAGATGACCTTCCGCGGCAAGGGACGCAAACAGCGTGCGGATGGAACCTGGGTCAACGAGGACTACCTCGTCTGCGACGGCTACCAGCGAGGCAAGGGCTGCGACAACAACGTCCACTACAACTATGCGACGTGGGAAGAGGGGATACTCGATCCCATCATCTTCGAGGCCTTCGCGAAGGACCGTCCCGTTTCTCAGTCCGAGGTTCGGGATCTCGAGATTGAGATCGCACGACTAGAGCGGGCCTGGCATATCGCCAAGTCGCGGGCGGACAATGCGCTACGCATTGCGGTGGAAACCGGCCGCCCCGAAGCTCAGGTCATCTGGACGGATCTGGCAGCGGAATGCGATGTCGCCAACGATGCGCTCGATGACGCCCGGTCGCGGCTGATCATCTCCGCCCATACGCCGAGTCTGGAAGAGCAGTGGTCGAGGTTGGAACGCCTGCGCTTCGATCTAAACCATGAAGACGAAACGGTGAGGTTCGAAGCGCGAACCAAAGTCCAATCCGCGATCCATGCTTTGGTGAGCCGGCTGGCCTTTTTCGGTCCCGAACCGCTGGGGGTGGAGGTCGAGGTCGCGAAGGAACGGCTCATCTCGATCCACTACGACGAACTCAATGGCGGGACCGACTGGTCGATGCATGATCTCGATGCCGGCGACCCAGAGTGAGAAGCGAATGCATCGGGATATCGAAGCTAGTGCGGAATGTGGTGAGGTGCTTGTGCCGAGAGAAAGGTTCACTCGTCGCGGGGTCGGTCCGTCGGTCCCATTTCATTATCCGCTGCGCGAATATGATTAGCAAGAAGAGAGATATCGTTCACCAGCCTTCGAAATTGGGCGTCGAGAAGTTCGTGAGATAAACGTTACGCTAGGGCAATCGGACAGCGAAACGGAGAAGGCTGTGCGAGCAGCCGGGGCGCGAAGGCGACCCGGTGCTGCTGTTGTTCCGCTAAGCGGCCACCGCTTGGTGAAGGCGCGACGCTTCCGCCCCGTGCTGCTCAATCTCCAATGCGATCGAATGAAGCTTTCGATATGCGCGGGCCATGGCGGCCTCCGCGGCCTTGAAACTTCGGGCCGGCGCCTTCGGCGTGTGGTGAAGTTGCAGCTGATCGTCGAACCGGAATGCGCCCATCTCGAAGCTGTCAGGGATCAAGCTGGCGCGGTCTTCCTTGGGCGACATCCAGAGCATGCAGCTCTCGATGAAGTACACCTGGTCGCCGCCGTGAGCGACGAGGCCGATCTGTGGCAGTTGCGGCATGTCCCGGCTGTGGTGGACCCACAGCACGGGGTTGCCTGAGGCCCTCACGCATTTGGAGAATTGAAGGAGGTGGATTGCTTGCGGTGGCGCTCCGGAAACGATGATCGGTACGTTCTTGAGGAACTCTCTTTGCCGTCCGCTCGACCCGACGAGGAGTCGAGCATAGGCTTCGAAGTAGCTGTTCACGCGGTTCTGCTGTTCTTGCTTGATCATGTGTAGGTCTCCGTCGGCTGCGGGGATCGCATGCCTTTTTCCGCTCTCTTCAGAGAGACACTTCTTCTGACCTTTGGAGAGCAGGGGCGACGCCTAACCCTTCGAAGTGCAGGATCGCGGCCGGAGCAAATTATCAGATCGACAGGCGAGGAGCCCTCTACCGCCTGTAGCGGGAAGTTTGATGCGAAGATGCGTCCATGGCCCTTGCGCGGCGAGCTCTGGTAATATAGTTAGCATGATAACTAAAGGAGATGTCCATGACGCAATTGAACGTTATCGCAAAGATCGTCCCGCGATCGGAGCACTTCGAGGAGGCACGTTCCGCGATCTGCGATATCGTCGATCGCACCAGGGCCGAGGCCGGCTGTATCGAGTTTCGCCTGAGCGAGGATCCGCAATCCGGAACCCTCCACCTCTATGAGGAATGGCGGGACGAGGCCGCGCTGGCCGAGCATCATGCCAAGTCTTACACGTCTTCGGTCTTCAAGGCCTATGAATCCTGGCTCGCCGAAGAACCGGAAATCTTGCATCTCCGCCCGGTGGGATAGAAATCCATGTTCTTCCTCAAAGTCCTTCCAACCACGAAGATGGTGGAAGGCTATTCAGACAGGTACTCGGGCGTCGACGCCGAGAAGGTGATGGAGGCGCTGGGATTGATGCGCAGAGCCAGCCTCCTCATACGCGAACTCGAGGCTTACTTCGCCGGCCATGATCTCTCGCAGCTACGCTTCCTCGTACTCGTCATCATCGACCGGGAACCCGAACGTGCCTCTCTGACGGCCGGTGAGATCGCGGATCGGCTCGACGTCTCGAAACCGGTTGTAACGAGGACCATGCGCGCTCTCGAAGAGGCGGCCCTCATCGACGTATCTTCTTCCTCCCGCGATGCGCGATCGCGAGAAGTGGCGCTAACGAGGGCAGGACAGGAAAAACTTGAAGCGTGCCTCCCAGGATATTTCGCCATCCTCGATCGCGCGACTTCCCCGGAGGGAGCCTGATCTCCAAGGTCGCCCAGGGAGCCAGATGTCCAAACCAGCCGAGCACCGGGAAACGAGGCGGGGCCAGCGATCGAGAAATTGTTGAACGGCCGCTGATCAGATCACTCTTCTTTAGGAAGAGTGGCTTACCTGAACGCGCATAACGAAAGCGCCGATTCGAGCGTGATCTTCAGATGTCGATGCAAGTCCGAGACCACTCCGGTCTCGGGCTCCTCAGGGAAAATGGAAAAAGATGACAGCGCTACTGCAGACAGGGGCATGGAAGGCTGGCGAGCTATTTCGTATCGAGCTTCGTGAGCCCCGTACGCGGAAGGACACAGGCGAGACCGCCTCTGAGATCTTCAATCTCGAATTCAGGTACAACGGCGTCGACGATGCCCTGCTGCGAGGAGGCGGAATTTATGCGGTCCACTACCGCGGAGAGCTGCTCTACGTCGGCATCCTGACCGGCAAGGCGAAGACTAAGTTCGGTGGCAATGTCGCCGAGGAGCGTTTCTGGAAGCATCTCGAGGCGCAGACCATGCGCGGCCGCTCGGTGGGCTTTACGCCGAACAACTATAGGCTGGTCTGCGAGATGGCGGACCACCCTCTGGTCGAAAGCATCCGCCAGAATGGAGTTCTAGATGGCAACGGCGCGGTTAAGAGCTACCCGCGCAAAGTCGCTTTCGCGATGAGGCATTGGAATGAGATAAGTCGGATCGAAAACGACCCAGCCGTGCTGGACAATTTCACATTCTGCTACGGGCGCCTTTCCCCGGACGCCTACGATCCAGCCATTAGCTATCAACAGCTCAAGAACTACCTCGGAGAAATCGAGAATCGCCTGATCCGGGCCCTTGCTCCACCTTGTAATGGAACCAGTCATCGGACGAAGGCTGATAATCTCGCGTTCGGACCGCCGGCCCATGAGTGGCACGGATTGCGGGAGTTGACAGAGCGCTATACGCGTGAGGAATCGCTGTGATTTTTCCGGTGAGCTCCTGATTTCAGGCTGCCAGCGCTTCTAGCGAAACACGTCTAGACGCCCGCCAGCGGCCTCCATCACTGACGCGCGCGGCGGCTGGAGAGGCTCGACCCAAGGCGGCCGCATCAGATTCAGTGTACGCACGTGCGTATCCAAGAGATCGAGCACGCTTGAGACTGAGATCGGAAGTCGGTTCCTTCGCATATGCTCAATGCAGCGGATCGCCAGATTCACCTCTTCTACTTCGGTGGGAAGCGTGAGATCGCGCCCGACCTGTTGTTGCGGCTTCTCAGCGGAATACGCGCTGTCTTCGAGACTGAAAGGTACAGGTCGGCAATCGAAATGGATCCTTACCGCTTCCTTATCTTTCGAAGCGGATGTGATCTTGAGTTCGTCGGCACTCAGATACGGATGATCGATCAGCTGGTGGAGCGACTTGCCTTTCGCGGAGATCAAGGGCGCTTCTGGCAGGTCCGCCATCAGCTTGAGGGAGCCGCGCATGCCGTTCGACCTGACGGAGAAGAGACCCGTCCGCGCATCGAAATCGATGGTGCCTCGGCAGAGTCTGACGACCACGGGCCCCAGCTCATGAGACGCGGAGCGAAGCCATGCAGCTCGTCGGCGCTTCCTGGGGAGCGCATGAGCCATTGAGGGTGTCTGGGGGACGACTGCGTTGCCACTCGTTGTCCATGGCGGTCCGTCTCCATCGAAGGGGACATGACAAATGGGGAGGATGCCATACGCCATTGCGACGGGATCCAGACCCTCTGCTTTACAGAAGCTTAAAAACAGCGGGGAGGCTCTCTTGATCCGTCCGCGAAGGTTCCTTGTCTCTTCCCAACGCTCCTGATCGGCCGCGAGGTCCTCCTCAGCGAATTCGCGGATCCAGATTTGCGCATCTGCGCCGAGCCAATCGAACGCCCTACGATACAGGTGAACGTGTTTGGGCGAATGACGCATGCGCCAGAGCCTGTGGAAAGCCGAGCGGACTTCCCCATGCCCCCGCCTCGTTTTCGCGAGATTTGGCACCGTGCTCAGGAGCCTTGCTCCACCAAGATCATATCCGAGATGGCGCTTCCGCGTTCTTGCAGAAATCTCCGGAGCCGAACTTCGTAACCGGGTTGGACTGCGTCGAGGACGGATGGACGCTGAGACAGATTCACTCGCCAAGCGTCGATCCTCCTCAGATCCTTCAGGACGCCGAAATCCTCAATGACGTCGAAGACATCGAAATAGCGGAAGATTGGAGCGTACACTGCATCCACTAGAGAGAAGGTATCGCCGGCGAACCAGGGGCCGTCGGTCAATTCATTTTCCACTCGGACAAACATGCTTCTCAGCTCCTTCGCGCCTGCAGCCAGCGCGTCTCTGTCCCGAGCATTGTAGAAACGGCTGATCGCTCCGAGTATGGAAGACCCGAATTCGATCCATGAGCGATGGCGTGCTCGTTCCAGAGGATCGGCAGGATGAAGTTTCGGGGCCACCGTGTCATCCAGATATTCGAGGATGACCGCGGATTCGAAGATTACGTGACGATCTTCGCCCTGCTTGACCAGAAGCAGAGGCACCTTGCCGAGAGGCGATATCTCTGTGAACCAGTCGGGCTTCTGGGCAAGGTCGATGTAGCTGCGATCGAAGCCCGTCCCCTTCTCGGTCAGGGCGATGGCCGCCCGCTGCACATAGGGGCAGAGGTGATGGCTCACCAATGTCAGATCAGCCATGTGCGTCGAGCCTCCTAGGAGATTGAAGAATCTCCTTAGTGTATATGCAATACAGCTCGACGCACAAGCTTCACGGATCTATTCTCGCAAGAATTGTCCGGCGCGTGATTGTCACATGCCATGGAGCGCACGGGGGTCTGAATGCTGGAAGTACTTACCTCGAAACGGGACATTCGATATGCCCAGGGGAATCTCGAGAAACTCCTGAAATCGGCTCTGGGCCGGATCGGCCGACGCAATGTCGGGTACCCGTCCGGCAATCATGACTATGAGATCTATGCCGCCGGACCGGGACAGATGTACTGGGGCCTCAGCAAGCCCGCTGATCACCACTCCATCCGTCGCTATGTGAATTCCTTCGGGATCTATCGAGCCGAGGGCTCGCTGGAGATCACCGTGGAGATCAGCGTACCTGAGCAGGGTGACGACGGACGTGTGCAGGGGATGTTCGCTCGCGACCCGGTCGATGGGGCCGTCTATCTTCTGCATTCCGGTAAGGTCGGCGGGGGAACGGCTGGTGTGAGTGGGAGAGGCTTTCGCTCTTTTCTGGGGCCCCAACTCGAGACGGTTCAAGGCCAGGGGAGGCAGCGTAGCGGTATTCTGCTCGGCAATGTGAAAGACCCTCGTTTACCTGCTCTGATCTGGAACTACGTCGAACAGGCGGCAGCGTTCAAACGTTCGGTCCGAAGCGGCTCGTCCGACCATTCCGGCACTGAGCAGGAGCTGCTTCGGGATGAAGTCTGGGGGAGGCGGAAGGGCCGTCGCGTCGGCGAACTCGATTACGTGTCCTATCACGGACTAGTGTACCAAGCCCTGAAGAATTGGGTTCAGCCAAACCTGCGCGGGGACGAGCGCGCATCGCGGACGAGCCTGATCGACCTCGGAGTATGGCGCGGTGAACGTCTGGACGAGGTCTTCGAGATCAAGACCGAGGCGAGCAGACAATCGTTCTATGCGGGCTTGGGCCAGCTGATGACCCATGCGGCCGAACCCCGAACCAGGATGACCCTGGTCATGCCGCAGGATGCCGAGATGCCCCTCGATTGCCTCGATGCCTTGAAAAGGAACGACGTCCGACTGCTTCGCTATTCGTTGCACGGTGAAGGTCTCGATGTCTCCGTGGAGATAAGGTGACGTGCGAATCTGCCATTTTTCCGCTAGCCAGGGCGAAGGATCGAAGGGAGTGGGGTGAATGGCAGCGGTGACGGTTTTCGAGCGCGTAAAGGCGCTGATCGAAAGGCTATCTCCCGAAGCGATCTGTGACGACTGCATCACCGAGCGCCTCGATCTTACTGTTCGACAACACGCAAACCACAAGAGCCGAGAGCTGGCCGGCCAAGCGGGCTTCGAACGTGCGCGTGGAGAATGCTCGCTCTGTGGCGATCGGAAATTGGTGATCCGCAGGCGCAGTCGCTAGGCTCACCTGCGTCGCAACGGGGGTTTGCCGGAGCGGCGGAGCGCCTCGATGACACAGATCACCTCCCAGTGAAGAGCCTTTCTCGCGATGAAATCCGCAAGCTCATCTTGGGAAAGGCTGAGAACCGAAACGGGCGTCCTATCGGGCGCATAAATGGTGGTCGCGAAAAGAGGCGGGAAGTCATCCTTTATCCTAGCGAGGTGCGGGCGGATGTTCGTCCGGCAGAAGCCATCGCTCGACGCTTGGTCTATCATCGATTTGGGCGGCGATAGGAGAGATGGATCATCCAACCAGATCCGCGCTGCCATAGCGTGCAGGAACAGCCTTTGGGCTCGCTCGGGGAGGTCCAGCAAACTCAACTCCCGCGAAGCTTGCCTATAGAGAGCTGTTGTCTGATCGCTGCCCGGTTCGCACAGCAGAAGAGCGGGAAAGCCGCTGATCGCCCATTTTCGCGCACCTTCGGTAAGAGGTCCGAAATCGATAGGGTCCCTGTCTTGGCTCACGGGAGAGTTCCTTGGTTAGTCTCACGAACATATCCATCCCGCACGAGGGCAGACAATACTCTCTCGATCTCGAATGGAATGCCGACGCCTTCGCGGAGCAAGGTGAGGCATCATTTCAGATCCGCAGCTCGGTGCGTGATATCGGAGAAGCCGAACGAGAGCCGGAGGAGGTAACGCTCGATGTCCGCTTCGTCCGAGATGAACAAGGCTCTCTCTGGTTGAACGTCGAGCACGAAGGGCGGTTGATATTCGAGACACCGATTGCGGGCCTGGGTGGCTTGGATGCTGGCGAGCTCGCGCTAGAAATACTCGATCAGCTGCCTGTTCAAATGGTGGACCCCCTGCTCGGCTGCGCCTTGAGAGCCGGCCTGGCGAGCGTTCTCGAGCAGTCGATTGCGTGCTCTCGCGAACTTGAACGCGAGGCTGGGTTTATTCAGCAAGGTAGACAGTTTCTCGGATGCCTCGGATCTAACGCCGAAAGTATCGGGAAGTCAGCGATCATGCGCTTCTTGCGATGTTTTCTATTGATGTGACGGGCGAGAACGCCGCCTTGGCTGACCCTCACCAACCTTGGCTTAAGTCGCGCCACCGGTGAGAACTTCGCTGCGAAATACGAAGAATGACCCGGAAATCATCTCAATATGACGCGGTTTCGTTGCCCGGCCAGCCGAGGCGCGCAGCGCTGCGTCTCTCGTCCTTCATTGCTTCCTCGCCGGTTACCTGGCGCGAAAGTGGGTGGACCTCGTACCAATCGGCCTTGTGATCCACAAAAATCTGTTCGTGGATTTCAGCCTCTGCCGGCAGGTCGAACAAGCCGGCCATGAACACGTATCGATCATCCGGTAGGAAGCGATACCACAGGTTCGCGCCGCAATTCGCGCAGAAGGCCCTCTCGGCCCATTCGGAAGAGCGATAGATCGCCGTTTCGCCAGATCCGGTCACCGCATACTCATTCGCGGCCAGCCCGGCGAAGGCCATTCCGCTCCAACGGCGGCACATCTCGCAATGGCATACCGAAATCGTGATCTGATCGGTCTCGACTTCGACGCCGACGGCCCCGCATAGGCACTTGCCTACCAGACCGTACCGCTTTTCCTTCGTCATGATGGGCTCTCCTGCTCTTCGGGGACCTGACACCCGCAGAAACGGCATGAGAAAGGCTTCGTGGTTTGCGAGCGACCAGGAGCTGATGGACGCACAGATATTCCGCATAGCTGCCATTGCTTGCGAGCCCTCCGTGGACGCCGAACACTTCGTCGCCGACCGCGAGATCCTCGACGTCACTTCCCACCGCGTCGACCGTGCCGCTGAAATCGCGGCCCAGGATGACGGGAAGCGAAGGGGAAATACGCCCATTCCTCCATAAGGCGTCGATAGGATTGAAGGATGCTGCCTCGATCCTCACCCGTACCTCGTCGGCCTTTGGATCGGGCCGCCCTGTGACGGTCTCCTCGAAGCATTCGACACTGCCGAAGTTGCGCAGGATCACTGCACGCATGGTCTCGCTCATGGATAGGAAATCTCGTTGAAAAGTAGGGGGTGGGACCGTGATCCGGAAGGGATTCTAGATTTGTTGAAGATCCTTGAGGGCTTCCCTGAGCTTTCCCATTCCGGGATCCCCGAGTTTTTCCTCGATGTCCTCCTGCACGGCACGCCATTTGGGATAGACGGCTTTGAGGGTATCGCGTCCTTTCGCCGTGAGATTGAGTTCCTGGGCGCGGCCGGCCGAGGCCGTGGTTTCGACGAACCCGCCGATCTTGAGCTTGGCGATGTTCCTCGAAAGTGTGCTTCGCTCGATATCCAGGCCATCGGCGAGCTTCGTCAGAGAGTCGGGATTATGGCGTCCGATGGCGACCATGAGCGTGAACTGCGTGATGGTGATGCCATGCTCGCTCAGAGCCTGATCGTATTGTCTGGTGACAACCCTTGCGGCACGCAGCGTTCGTGCAGCGACACAGCGCCCCATGATGTCATTGAGCATCTCGGTCTCTGGCTGGACTGATGTCATGATGTGCCCTGCAGGGTAGTCCTTGTTCGGTGGGCGGGAGAACGACTGAATATCACATGCGAAAGTGTATATGCAAGATAAAGAGCCGGGTGGCATGCCCGAGGACATGCCACCCGCAGGCTGGAGAGATCAGAAGGAATACCGAAGCTCGACACCGATCCGTCGGCCTTCTGCGACCGGGGAGAAGGTCCCGGCGGTGGGATATGGACCGAACGGAACCGGCACTCCGGTCGACAGCGGGCCCGGGAACGGGGTCTGGGTGTCGTTGTGCGAGATCGCTTCATCGAGGAGGTTCTTGCCGAAGAGCGACAGCTCCAACCCCTCCACCGGGGTCGTCCAGGTGATGTTCGCATCGAGTTGATCGCTCGGGCTCACCCAACCGAGATTGCTGTCGGTGAATGCCACTCTGTCGCGATGCTGGAAGTTTATGGTGGATGCGATCTTGCCTGCGTTGCCGAGATCGAGATCGTGGATCAGCCCGACCCCATAGGTAGCCTCGGGGACGCGCGGCAGGGCGAGCTCGAGATCGGCCTCGTCCACCACTCCGTCACCTGAGATGTCGTAGCGCACTTCCTCAGAGTCCGCATCCAGTATCCCCAGATTGGCCAGGAGCAGGAGATCGTCGGTCACCGAGAAGCGACCCTCGACCTCGAAGCCGAGGATCTCGGCATCGGCCGTATTGAGGATGGACTGCGCCACCCCCGCCGTCGCGGAAGCGAAGTTCACCTCACGCTGCATGTCGGCAATCTTGGTGAGGAACACCGCGGAGTTGAGGGTCAATCGCTGATCGAATGCCTGGATCTTGGCGCCGAGTTCGAATGCATCGACATTCTCCTCGTCGAATGAGTAGGATCCGGTCTCCGCGACCTGTGCGAGGAAGGCCGCCGGTGTGGTGACGCGGAAGTTATAGCCACCGGACCGGACTCCCTTCGAGTAGGTCGCGTAGAACTGACTGTCACCGGCGAAGTACTGCAGTCCGAACTTGGGCGTCCAGTTCGACCAGTTGTCCTCGTCGGTGAAGCCGTTGGGTTCGCCCGGCACGAAGGGATTGGTACCGCTGGTGGGGCAGATCCCATCGACCACACTGCAATGCGGCCTCGGGCGCACGTAGGTGACACCCACGTCCTTTTTTCCTCAGTATAGCGCAGGCCGGCAATCAGCTTGAGATCGGGAATCATCTCGTAGTCGATCTGCATGAAAGCGCCGTAGACCTCGTGGTCCTGGTGCCCACCGCCATTGAACTCTGCAGGAGTGATGGTCGGTAGTCTGCGGCGCTCGGTATAGGCGATGTCCTGCCGGAAGTAGTAGAGGCCTGCGCCGAGCACCACGGGACCGAACTCACCGCTGTACCGCAGCTCGTTCGATATCTGATCCTGTGCGAGCTCCGAGTCCGAATGGAAGAGGAACATCGGCGTCGCGTCGATGTCCCCCACGGTCTCCTGGAAGAAGTCGCGGTAGCCGAAGATGTTGGTGATGGTTCCGTTACCCACGTCCCAATCAAGACGGACAGAAACGAGCTCGCCCTTGTTAGCGAAGAGTCCGGTTTCATCGATCGAGATGTCGAACGTTCCACGCTCCGCCAGGGCGTGATTGACCGCCGCAGGCCCATCCGCATCGGTTTCGAGACGCTCGTACTTGGCAACCAGGGTTAGATTGGTCGATGGGGTGAACCCAAGTGCACCGCGCAGAATCGAAGTCTCCGACGCCCCCAGGTTCTCTCCATCAACGGAGTTCTCGAAATAGCCGTCGTCGTCGTTGAAGTATCCCGCCAGTTTGAAGCTCAGAAGATCGTCGAGGATCGGGCCGCTAAGAATGGCATGGACCGTCTTGCTCGGCCCTCCTCTTCCATCATCCACCGGACCTTCCAGGCTCGCACGTACTTCCCCGCTCCAATATGGCGTAGGATCGGACGTGTTCAGGAGGACCGCGCCTCCGGTTGTGTTGCGGCCGAAGAGGATGCCCTGCGGCCCCCGAAGGATCTCCGCCGACTGCAGGTCGAAGGTGTCGAGCACCAGGCCGTTGTTGATGCCGATGTAGACCCCGTCGACGAACACACCGACCGTCGGATCGATGGACGGGATGGAAGAGTTGATCCCCAGCCCACGGATGGAAAAGTTGGCTGCGCCTTTCGATGTACCGACGTCTTCCAGCGCAACGTTGGGTGCCGTGTAGCTGAGGCTGGAAATGTCGGTAACGTTCAGTGCGTCGAGCGACTCTCCGTCGAGCGCGGTGACCGCGAGCGCGACGTCCTGCACCGCCTCGCCCTCGCGCTTCTTGGTCCCGGTAACGACGATCGTATTGAACGCATCAGTCGCGTTGAGCGTCGCGTCCTCCTGCTGCTCGCGCGGCTGGTCGGCTGACTCAGCAACTTGAGCTGACGCGACAGATGCCGCGAAGAGGAGCGGCACGGCAAGTACCGAGTGGCGGAATCCAGTCATCTCATTCTCCCTGTTCACCCAAGCCTGCTGGACACGGTGTATATGCACGTGTATATGCACCATAGATGTTTGGCAAGTTACCCTGAGGAGTGCCGATATGATCAAGATCAGAACCCTGGGCGCCGCTGCGCTTTCGCTCGCGGTTGTCGCATGCGCGACGCCGTCAACGCCTTCCATCACGAGGGTCGACAAGCGTGCGGCTGAAATCAAGTTCAGCGATATCGATCTTGCGACGGAAGCCGGACAGGAAGAGTTGCGCGACAGGGTAGCCGAGGCCGCCTACATCGTGTGCCACCCGGCCCGCAGTGCGGATCCCTTCGCGGCATACCATCGCCGTTCCTGCATCGAGACGATCGTGAAGAACTTCGCAGCTCAGGCAGAGGCGGTCGGGCTGGACCGGGACGCCATGTTGGTTCGCGCTCTCGAGGTGAACGACGTCAGGGAGTACTGATCCCAGCCCAGCAAGCGCCGCCACTTCATCAGACCCGGGAGAAGAATGATTACTCTTTGGAAGAGAAATGCGGCGATATACGGTGATTGCGGATGGGCGGGGCCGCGTGTTGTCTTCGCTGAATTTATACGAGGACGATGCATTGCAGCTTCGCGGGGACAGATGCCTATATTCGGCTAGTGATCTGATCAATTTCATGGGGTGCGCGCACGCGACGACCCTCGACCTTCGCCAGCTGACGGACCCGGTCGAACTCCCCGAGGACGACGAGCAAGCCCGCCTGCTGCAGGAGAAGGGCATCGATCATGAAGTCAGCTATCTCGAGCGACTGAAGGCGCAAGGGCTTCGGGTTGCGGAGATCGAGAACGAGGGTGACATCTACGCCAAGGCCGAGCGGACCCGCAGCGCGATGGCCGAGGGGTACGACGTCATCTACCAGGCCGCCTTCGTGGACGAGAGGTGGCAGGGCTACGCCGACTTCCTCCTGAGACGCGATGGTCGGTCAAACCTCGGCGATCACCACTACGAGGTGGCTGACACCAAGCTGTCGCGAGCGGCGCGTCCGAAGCACCTGCTGCAGATGTGCCTTTATTCGCAGATGCTCGAGGACGAGCAGGCGCATCCTTGCGAGAAGATGCATGTGGTGCTCGGAGATGGCAGCGTCGCGAGCTTTTCCGTCGACGGGATCTCGCACTATTTCGAGAACGCGCGGACGAGGTTCCTGGATTTCGTCGGTGATGGCAGCGTCGCAACGCGAAGTGCTCCATGCGGGCATTGCAAGCTTTGTCGATGGTCCACCACCTGCAAGGACGAATGGGAAGAGGCCGACCATCTCAGCCTGGTCGCCGGCCTCACCCGCACCCAGGCCGGGACGCTCGAAACAGCTGGCGTTGGGGACATCCCATCG
The DNA here is from genome assembly GCA_947501005.1 of uncultured Erythrobacter sp. Classification (GTDB taxonomy): domain Bacteria; phylum Pseudomonadota; class Alphaproteobacteria; order Sphingomonadales; family Sphingomonadaceae; genus Qipengyuania. The sequence continues at coordinate 2,326,273 of CANMTU010000001.1, forward strand.
CTCGCACGACTACCGGCCCCGAGCACGATTCCAGGCATCGGCGATGAGGCTCTGACGAGGTTGGTTCATCAGGCTCGCCTTCAGCAGCATTACCGTACAAGCGGTGAGAGGATCTACGAGGATCTTCCGGTCCAACCGAGCAAGGGGCTGAACAGGCTTCCGCGTCCGGATGAAGGCGACATTTTCTTCGACATGGAAGGTGACCCGCTTTTCGATGGCGGGCTCGAATATCTCTTCGGTGCCGTTACACTCGAGGGAGGCGAAGAGCGGTTCCACACCTTCTGGGCCCATGACCGTGAAGAAGAGAAGCGCGCGTTCCAGAATTTCATGGATTTCGCCGTTGAGCGGCTACGCTGTCATCCGGCTGCCCATATCTATCACTACGCTCTCTACGAGGAGACCGCCCTGAAGCGGCTCGCCATGTTCCACGGCACGCGCGAGGCCGAAGTCGACGATCTCCTTCGGAACAGAAAGCTGGTCGATCTCTACCGGGTCGTGCGCGAATCCATCAGGACCTCCGAGCCCGCTTATTCGATCAAGAACATGGAGAAGTTCTATCTCGCCGATCAGCGCCAGGGCGAGGTCACGACTGCCGGTGACAGCATCGTCATGTACGAGAGGTGGCGGCAGACAGGCGAAGACGGATTGCTCGAGGACATCGCCGAGTACAATCGGGTGGACTGCAGTTCCACGTTGCATTGCCGCGACTGGCTCGTCGGCATGCGCGGCGAGGACCATGCGTGGTTCGAACATGAGCGCGAAAGCGACGAACGCGGAGACAAGGAGCGCACGGAAGCAGAACAGCGCATGGCCCAGATGGCCAGCGACCTGTTGGATTGCGACGAAGGCGAGGAACCATGGCGGCGGCTTCTGGTCGACCTGCTCGAGTTCCATCGGCGCGAGAGCAAACCTGCCTGGTGGGCGGTCTTCTCTCGGCAGGATCTCCCTTATCCAGAGCTTCTCGATGATGCGGAGTGTCTCGCCGGTCTCGAAGAGGATCCCGATGTCGCTCCCTATGCAGAAAAGCGATCCGTCGTTCACACCTTTCGCTTCCCGCCGCAGGACTTCAAACTCAAGGTCGGCGACACGCCCAAACGTGCTGGTACGCTGGAACCAGCGGGCGAGGTTGTTCAGATCGACGAGGACGAGCGCCGCATCGCTCTCAAGCTGGGACCGTCCCGCAGCCCGATTGAACCGGGCACATCGCTGATCCCCTCGGGCCCGATCGGTGACAAGGTGCTCCGGGAAGCCGTCTACAGGTTCGCCGAGGCCGTTCGTGATGGCAAGAGCGGCGACTATTCGGCAGTTCGCTCGATCCTCCGCCGCGATCTTCCCGCTTTGCGAGGCAGAGAGCCGGGGGAGGCCATCGTTCGTGATGAGAGCGACGTCCTGGGATCCACGATCGAAGCCCTGTCATCATTGGAGGAGAGCCATCTTCTCATCCAGGGGCCACCAGGAGCCGGAAAGACCTACAACGCATCCCACGCCATTGTGGCTCTGCTCGAAGCCGGTGCCAGGGTGGGCGTCTCGTCGAATGGCCATAAGGCGATCAACCAGCTCCTGACCGAGGTCGAGAGGGTAGCGACCAGCCGTGGTCTGCATTTCAGGGGCGTCAAGAAGAGCAGCCGGGAAGAGCAGATGCTCGGCACCGACGGCTGGATCGAGGAGACATTCGACAACGAGGCGGTCACGGGCTCGCATCAGTTGGTCGCTGGCACTCCGTGGCTTTTCGCGAGGCCTGAGCATGATCAAGCCTTCGACTATCTGTTCATCGACGAAGCAGGCCAGGTCGGTCTGGCAAACATCGTCGCCACCGGTGTCTCTGCCCGTAACATAGTGCTGGTCGGTGACCAGATGCAGCTCTCCCAGCCCATCCAGGGCACTCACCCGGATGGAAGCGGCGTTTCCGCTCTCGAACATCTTCTGCAGGAGCATGCGACCGTCCCCCCGGAAATGGGGGTTTTCCTCTCGGAGACACGAAGGATGCATCCGCATCTGTGCGGCTTCATTTCGGCCGCCGTCTACGACCGCAGGCTCCGCTCGGCCCAGGGGACCGGACATCAACGCCTGCTGGTTGATGCGTGTGATGACGAGGCGGTCACTCCGACCGGTCTGCGGTTCATCGATGTGGACAGTTCCGGTTGCACGCAGCGTTCGAAGCCCGAGGCGGATCGGCTGGCCCAGACCTATCGTGAACTCCTCGGCAAGGATTGGCAGGATGCGGCCGGTCGAACCCATGAGATAGGCACGGAAGAGATCCTTGTGGTCAGTCCGTACAACATGCAGGTCGAGTTGCTGAAGCGGACGCTGCCGGAAGGAGCGCGGGTGGGGACCGTCGACAAGTTCCAGGGGCAGGAAGCTCCGGTCGTGCTGATCTCGATGGCGACGTCCAGCGGAGATGATCTGCCACGGAACATCGAGTTTCTCTACAGCCGCAATCGTCTCAATGTCGCGATCAGCCGAGCGCGCTGTCTGGCGGTGATCTTCGCGAATCCGCGGTTGCTCGAGATTCCCTGCCGCACGATCGAAGAGATGGAGCTGGTGAATGGGCTGTGCTGGGCACGCAGCTACGCGCGGACATCCCTTACCGCTGCTCCCGCATGAACCCTCTGATGAGAGAGCCAATGAGCAGCAAGATCGAAGATGACAGACCCGTACGTGCCGCCGACGCCCCACCGCGCCGGGTGCGCTCGTCCTACCCGGAGCCGTTCGCGAGCATGATGGAAGGGCGGGTGAAACGCCCGCTCGGGGATCTTTTCGGACTTGAGAACTTCGGGGTGAACCTGACGACGCTCCCTCCGGGCAGTCGCTCGGCGCTTCACCACAGTCACAGCCGGCAGGACGAGTTCGTCTACGTGGTCTCAGGCAGGCTGACTCTTCATGTCGGATCTTGCACCCATCATTTGGAACGAGGCGACTGTTATGGCTTCCCCGCTGGCGGCGATGCGCACCATCTCGTCAATGAAGGCACCGAGGATGCGACGGTACTGGAAGTCGGTGACAGGTCGGCTGGCGACCGGGTCGAGTATCCTGAGGACGATCTAGCGGCGCGGCTGGATGAGGAAGGGCGATGGACATTCACCCACAAGGACGGCGTTCCATATGCCGGCCGATGAAGGTCGGCCACCTTGTTTCTGAAGGGTAGTCATTCGGGCTCTCCGTTTGCACGGCCGTACGCTCGCCTGATCTTTCTCACTAGATCTTGGAAGTAGGCACAATGCCATGTCTCCCATTCACCTCCAGCCGGCTTGACGGCACACTCGGTGACGACCCCTTTGCGGGCCCGGCTACGGCTGAAGAATGCTTCCGCGACCATCTTGTCGTCTCGCCAGACTTCGTACCGGTTGAGCCCCATTGGTCTGATGGTGACATCGCTCTTGGACTTGCGCGGGCGAGATGACCCTGATTTGATATTCATTTTTTCCTCCTTAAGCAGTTCTCACCGCCTCCCGCCCAGCCGAATTGAAAAGAAAGAAACCGAATGAGCGACATCGGGAAGATCTTCACTGCCGAGCCGCGCAGCTTGGCGGAGTTCCTGAGCACCAACGACCAGGGCTGCTTCATTCCACCCTACCAGCGCGCCTACAGTTGGGACGAAAAGGACGTCGCGCGCCTGTTCGAGGATGTCGTGGACGGCGTTCGGAAGGTCGTGCTTCAGGAGAGTTCGTTGCGGTTTCTCGGAACCGTGATCGCCGTGGACGACAAGGACGTCGTTCCGGTCGATCCTCCCATGGATAGGGATCTTCCCAATCTCGTGATGACGATCATCGATGGCCAGCAGCGGCTCTCCACCTTGATGGTCGTCAACGTGCTGCTCCACAATGCCCTGAGAACGCGCCTGAATACGCTCGGCACTAATGCTGAGACCGCCGATTTTACGCAGATAGTGGAAGACAACCTGGATGATCTCGCCAAGACATTCCGCTTCCTTGGGCGAGGACAGGAGACGGTCTACCGCTATTATCCTCGGCTCATCCGTGCCTATCGTGATCAGTGGTCGCGGAGCCGATCGAACGCTCGATACGAGTCACCGGTCACCAGACTTATCTGGAGCTATGTCGAACATTTAGAGGAAGGCACCGACGGTGGGTTCACTCCCTCTTTTCCGCAGGGCGAGGACGCGGATAGCCCTGCACTCACGACCGTATCTGATTATGCAACAGCGGCTCTCGAAGACGTCGCCGCCGCTGAGTTCGAGGACATTGCCTTCCCACCGGTAGGACAGTTGCTCTCCGCAGATCTGCAATCCTCGGGCTTTTGGCCCTACGCGTTTCCTGATGATGTCGTGTCCTTCATCAATTCGGCGTCGGATGAAGTGCACCAGATAGTCCGTCTCATGGCGTTCGGTCGCTACCTCAATACCCGCATGGCCATCACGCTCGTGACCACCTCGGCTGAGGACTACGCCTTCGACATGTTTGAAGCATTGAACACGACCGGCCAGCCACTCACGGCTTTCGAGACATTTCGGCCCAAGGTCGTGGAAGCCGAAGGACAATCGGATTATTATTCGAGCCCTTCAAACCAGCATATGCGTGAGATTGAGCGCTATCTCGAACGGTTCAAGAAGGCCGAGGATAGGCAGCGCGCAACGTCATCGCTTCTCATCCCGTTCGCGCTGCTTGACACCGGTACGAGACTGCCGGGCGGCCTGAGCGAACAGCGCAAATATCTTCGGCTGGTATACGATCGTTTGCCGGACATGCAGGCCAAGCGCGAATTTACGGGGAAGCTGGGCATGATGGGCGCGTTCCTCCGGGAAGGATGGGACGTGCCTCGCGGAAGAGATCCTCTTCCCCGGCCCGGGCCCGCGGCACTTTCCGATCCGGCGGCGGGATTCTGCTTCGAAGCCCTCCGCTCGCTGAACCACGACATCGTGATAGCTCCACTCGTCCGCTTCTACGCTGAGGCTGCCGAAACAAAGACCGATCAGGCCTATTCGGATTATGAGGACGCCATCAAGGCGATCGCCGCCTTTTCGATGCTTTGGCGAGCAGCCCGCGGCGGGACTACAAATGTGGATGCGCAATATCGTGCGATCATGTCCGGCCAACGCAGGGTTGAGGCAGCGTTCCGAATGCGCGACCCTGATAGTGGCGCAGCATTGGAAATGCCTGGATTGAGTGCCCTTAAGAGATCGTTGTGGCACCTTCTCGGCCAGACCCGCGTCGGTCTCGACGAGAAGGAAGCTTGGGTGAACGCCGCTTCCCAGCAGCCAATCTACTCAGATAATGCCAAGGTCGCGCGCTTCATCCTCATGACCGCGCTGCACAACAGCGCTCCTGACCCCGATGCGCCCGGCCTGGTGAATGGTGATGGGAGAGGCAATCTGTCCCTTCTCAATCCAACGCTCTGGCATGACGAAAGCATTGCAACCATCGAGCACGTTGCTCCGGAATCGAATACGAGCGGTCGCTGGGCAGAAGCGATTTACGACGACGACTCCCGTATGGTCCATCAGCTCGGCAACCTCACCCTTCTCCCGGCTTTCGAGAATGACGTCATTGCCGATAGGGATTGGACCCACAAACGAGCCCTGTTCGCGATTTTCGCTGCGCAGTCGGGTCGGGAGGCGGAGAATCGCCTCGAAGAGGCTCGCCGGCTTGGCCTTACGGAATCGGCGGCGATCAGCAGGATCGTCCGGAATGGAGGTCAGGAATTGCGGCTGTGCCAGCCGATCGCCGATTACGATGGCGATTGGGACGGAGACTTCATCCGTCGTCGTTCGCGGCGCTTGGCTGAATTGGCTTGGGAGCGGTGCGTTGAATGGCTTGGCCCACATCCTTCCGATGATAGCTGACAGGATCACTTGTGCAATTTCCTCATCCTTAATATGATGCTCGAAATCGCATGAGTATGACAGGAGGCCGGAGTGCGGTACGCCAAGGGCCACAAGGAAGAGACTCGCCAGGCAATTCTCGAGAAGGCCTCCGAGAGGTTTCGTCGGGACGGGATCAACGCCGTGGGGATCAAGTCGCTCATGAGCGATGCAGGCCTGACCCATGGCGGTTTCTATGCGCACTTCAGTTCAAGGGAATCGCTCGTGGCCGAGGCCGCGGAGGAGGCGCTGAAGAGAACCCTGGCTCTGCTTCGTGACATCAGCTCGAACGCTGACGGGGATCGCAAGCTCGAAGCCTTCGTGAACGGATATCTCAGTCCGCAGCATTACGAGGACATGGCCTTCGGCTGCGCTGGAGCAGCGTTGGCTCCCGAAATCGCTAGAGAGGGCGAAGATACCCGCCGTCGCTTCACGGCGGGAATTGAGCGGATCGTTGAATACATTTCCGAATTACTCCCGCCTGGCGGAGGTGCAGAGCAGCGACTTGAAAAGGCACATGCAATTTTCTCCCTCATGATGGGTGCCGTCCAGCTCGCTCGCGTCACCGTCGATCAGAAGCTCGCGGCGCGGATCATCGAAGGCGCGCGTTCCGGGGCATTGTCGTTATCCCATGCCGGGTGGGGCGAGTAGCGGACTCCGTCGGCAATCGTTGACCTACGAGATAGTCCAATTACCCATTCAACGCCTTTTATATGACGGTTGAAATGCTATGCACTCTCTTTTATGCAAGGGAGAGTACAGGTGAATTATCCGGAGTGGTTGGCAGTTCGGGATCGGGCCGCAGTCAGCATCACCGCTGCGCTTTGCGTCTTTCTCATGGGCAGCGGGCTGCTGATGGTCCTGGATCCTTCGGGGTGGCATCAGTCCGGACCGGGTCTTGCCGCGCAAGGTGGGTTCAACCCGTATCTGATCCGTTCGGTCGGTGCCGCGAACGCGCTTGCGGCCACATTGTTTGGTCGAAGCCTCACGCGTCCATCCGAACGCCCCGCCTTGTGGAGGCTGGCTTCTTGTTGGCTATGCGCTCGGGCGATCGTTCATTTCATCGAAGTGGCGTCCCAAGCTCAGGCATTCGAAGTTGCGACGACGGATGCAGTTGGCGTCTACCTCGTAGCCATGATGAGCCTCTTGCTCTGGAGATTGGGAAGGTTTTCAGCCCGTCACCTCCGCGACGGCGACTGAACCAGGCACCAACGTCAAATACTCTAACCGTCCCCCGCAGCCGCTCAGGCGGCGAGCTTCAAGCGATCCACGACATCTGCAAAGCATCGAAGAGCGCCGGCGATCTCCTCATCGGTGGTGCTTGCCGAAGTGCTCAAGCGTACGACTTCCGACGCTTCATGCGCAGTGAGGCCCATCGCGCGCAGTACGTGACTGGGTTCTGGGATTCCTGAGGTGCAAGCCGAACCTCGTGCAAGCGCGACGTCCGGCTGGAGGAGTGCAACGAGCCTCTCTGCATCGATACCGGGTATTCTTACACACAAATTGCCTGGGTGGCGCATGTCCGCATCACCGATGATCTCCATCTGCGGAAACAAGCGCGTCAAGCCTTTCATCAAGGTCGCGGTAACGGCCTTCCATGCCATCACAGCGCTTTCCTCTGGCAGAAGTCGACATGCTTCGCCCAGGCCCACGCAAAGCGGAGTTGGGAGCGTCCCTGCCCTAAGGCCGCCCTCCTGATCGCCTCCATGTATGAGCGGTTCCAGATGGTGCTTCACATCTCTGCTTACAAAGAGAGCGCCGATACCTTTCGGCCCTGCAGCCTTGTGTCCGGACAGGCTCATGAAATCGACGCCGAGATCGAGAACGTCGATCGGCATCCACGGGAGCGCCTGCGCAGCGTCGGTATGGAGGTAGGCTCCGGCTGCCTGACAGATCCGCGAAACGTCACTGATTGGCTGCACAGCGCCCATTTCGTTGTTCACGAGCATGGCCGAGACGAGGAGGGTCTCCTCGTCCACCAGGTCGGAGAGCCGATCCAGATCGATCCTTCCCTTGCGGTCCACCGGAGCTACGACGAGCTCGACTCCGTCCCGAGCTCTTGCTCGGGCGGGCGCCAGCACCGCCTTGTGCTCGATGGCGGTCACCACGATCTTCGTCCGCTTCGGGTCTGCTCGGGTCAGTCCCAGGATTGCGAGATTGTTCGCTTCAGTAGCGCCGGACGTGAAGATGATCTCATCCTTGTCCGCGTTGATCGCTTCGGCCACAGCGGAGCGGGCCGTCTCGATCGCATCGGCGGCAGACCAGCCAGCGGCATGATCTCCTGCGTGGGGGTTGGCATAGAAATCGGCGTAATAGGGCTGCATGGCTGCCACGACCTGCGGATGGGTCGGAGTGGATGCCTGATGGTCTAGATAGATCACGATCGCCTCCGCCGTTCACTTTGCGTTCCGCGCGTGAAATACACAAGCGCGCTGCCACTGGTGATTGTCACCAGTCATATCCCTCGCTATCATCGCTGGTGAATTTGTCCAGTGATAGGGAAGCGAGTTGGATGCGAAGTCTTTTGGACCGTGAAGGAGTTAAACTTCAGGTGGCGGGGCATGAGACGTTTCCCTGCCGGTACGGTTGGCTGAAGAAGTCCTACGACGCAGTATGTGAAGAATTGGCCGCCGAAGATGAAGATCAGCAGCATGCGTTTTCCCCAAATGCAGGTATCGGGAAATTCGGCGTCGGCAAGAACATGGTCGCTTCGATGCGACATTGGGCGCTCGCTTGCGGAGTTCTCGCGCCGCAAGGAGAGCGCGTTGGTCGTCTCGAATTGTTGGAGCCTACTTCGCTTGGCCACAGGATCTTCGGTAGCGGCGATCCCTATCTTGAGCTTCCCTCCTCTCTATGGCTCCTTCACTGGCGCCTGGTCGCGACTCCTGGTCGGGCCACGACCTGGTACTATGCCTTCAACGAATTCAACGACGCGATCTTCACGAAGGACACCCTGGCCTCGCGTCTCTGGGCGAGACTGGAGGAGTTGCGTGAAACAGGGCGACTGGCGAACAGCCGGATAGCCAAAAACACGGTCGACAGGGACGCCGAATGCTTCGTTCGCACCTATGTGACCAAGACTTCGCGGCGCGGAACGATCGAGGATGGACTCGAGAGCCCGTTTGCCGAGCTCGGTCTGATCGCATCGATGGCGGGGGGCGCATTGCAGTTCCGCCGGGGTCCGAAGCCCTCGCTGCCCGATGAGGTCTTCGCATTCGCTCTCGTCGAGTTCTGGCGCTCGCAATTTTCCACCCGCGGCTCGCTATCCCTGGAGACTATCGCTCACGACCCTGGCTCTCCTGGGCGGGCATTCCTTCTCGACGAGGATTCCCTCGTCGAACGTCTTGAACGCATTGAAGAATATACCTCCGGTTCGTTGGTCTGGGACGAAGGCGGCGGGTTGCGACAGGTGTCTCGCCGCAAGGAGCTCGACCGGATCGATGCCGACGGCCTTCTCGGCCCACTATACGACACGCTGGAGAAGGCGGCATGACCAAGACACTCTCGGATATCACCCGTGTTCGTCGCCGGTTTCAACGCTCCATTCGCTTGGGTGACGATGCTAGTGCCGCTGCAGGGTTCATCTGCACGGCCACTGCTGCGCAGGCGCTCGAAACGACCATCGAACACGTCTCCGCGTTCGGTCATGGGGCGTTTACCTGGACCGGCCCCTATGGCTGCGGGAAATCGAGCCTTGCGGTCGTACTCGCGGCTCTGCTGGGCCCGGATGGGCCGGCTCGCGACGAAGCTCTTGGCGTGCTGCCCGAAGAGCTCCGGGAGCAGATCCTCGAGAAGATGGGATGGGAGCCGCAAGGGTGGACCACCATTTCTGTCGTCGGCTCACGCTCGGATACGTCCTCGGTCCTTACTTCTGCGCTCGACGAGGCAGGAATCAAGAAGGGCCGCGGACCGATCGAACGCCTTGTCGCCGAAGCCAAGCGCGGTATCGGGACCCTGCTCGTCATCGACGAGATGGGCAAACTGCTCGAACATGCCGCCTCCGAAGGAGGTGACGCATTCTTCTTCCAGGAATTGGCGGAAGCCGCGTCGCGCTCGGATGGCCGCCTGGTTGTCGTCGGTGTGCTGCATCAGGCCTTCGATGACTACGCCTATCGGCTTGCACGCGAGACGCGCGAGGACTGGCTCAAGATACAGGGCCGGTATGTCGACGTGCCGCTTAATCCGACGGGCGAAGAGCAGATCGAACTGCTGTCCCGCGCGATAGAATGCGACGCGCCGCCCAAGGCGATCGCGGGCATATCGGATGTCGCGAAAGCGATCAGCGGTGCACGTGGCGGTGCTGATGCGGCGAAGCGGCGTCTCGCGTCATGCTGGCCGCTCGGGCCGGTGGTCGCGTGCCTTCTCGGGCCGCTGTCGAGGCGCCGGTTCGGGCAGAACCAACGAAGTCTCTTCGGCTTCCTCGGCTCCGCCGAACCTTATGGATTTCAGGACTTTCTCGGCTCGACACCGGTAAAGGGAGCGGCGGCCTACGACTGCGACTGGTTGTGGGGCTATCTCAGAGCCAACCTCGAGCCTTCGATCATGGCGTCTCCGGACTCGCATCGATGGTCCCTCGCGCTCGACGCCATCGAACGTTCGGAAGTGGCCGGCGCAAGCAAGTCCGAACTCTCCGTCCTGCGTGCCGTCGCGCTCCTGGATCTCTTTCGAGACCGCTCGGGTCTGGTTGCGTCCTCCGAGATTCTTGCGACCGCCCTGCCCGATCTGACGGACGAAGAAGTTGCTTCTGCGTTAGAGGAGCTGAAGAGGAGGTCGGTCGTGATCTTCCGTAGGCACCTCGGCGGCTTTACGCTCTATGCCGGCTCGGATTTCGATGTCGAGCAAGCCTTGGAGGAGGCGCTCGGAGAAGCTGTTGGCTGCGATTTTTCCAAGCTTCGCGGAAGCGGTGTTCTGGCTCCCATCCTTGCCAAGCGCGAATATCACGAGACCGGTGCGATGCGCTGGTTCGAGGTGGACATTGCGACGCTTGCCGATGCGCAGAAGCGGATCTCGAGTTATCAGGAGGGGCGAGGCTCATCGGGGTTGTTCCTGCTCCTTGTGAACGAAGACGGCGAAGGTCCAGCTCAGGTGCGGCGGACGCTCGACGGGCTGGAAAAGGAAGTTGGCGATCGTCCCATCGCAATCGGCCTCTCGAGTGACAGCTATATGCTTCGCGAACTGAGCCGGGAGCTCATTGCTCTCGAACGGGTCCAGGCGTCTCGCCCCGAACTGAAGGGAGACGCGGTCGCACGCAGGGAGGTCGCGAGTAGGCTCGTGCGGGTTGCCGGAGAACTGGAGGACCGGATCCGTCATGGCTTCTCGACCATTTCCTGGCGGATTCCGGCGCTGGCTTCCGATGAGATCGGTATTGCTGGAGAGATCAAGGATCTCTCCGTCATCGCATCTCGCCTGGCAGCCGAGCTGTATTCGAAGGCGCCGCGCATCCGCAATGAACTCGTCAACCGCGCGAAGCCATCTTCAAACGCGGTCGCGGCAACGCGCGCCCTGATGAACGCGATGATCTCGGCAGCGGACGAACCCAGCCTTGGCATTCAGAAGTATCCGCCCGAGAAGGGACTGTATGTCTCCCTTCTCGAAACCACGGGGCTGCACGCTGCAGATCGAGGTGGTGCGCTGTCCTTAAGCGAACCGAAGAACGATCCTGCCAACCTTCATGCACTCTGGGAAGAGGCCGACCGGCTTGTGGAGCAGGCGGGAACAGATGGTATCGGTCTAGAGAAGCTCTTCGAAGGGTGGCAGGCCCGACCCTTCGGCACCAAGGATGGTCTCCTGCCCATTTTCGGGCTCGCCTATCTGCTCACGCGGCGTGACACTCTCGCACTCTACCTCGACGAAAGCTTCTGCTCGGACATAAGCGATCTGTTCGTCGACAGGCTGCTTCAGGAAGCCTCCAGCGTGCGGCTGCGGTACAGCGAGATATCCAAGCGCGATGCAGCCATTCTGAAGGAAGTGGCGAGCGTCATAGAAGAGCTGACCGGCGAAGAGATCGTTGCGGCAGAGCCGCTGTTGGTCGGAAGGAAGCTCGTCTCGCTCGTCATGGAAACACCGGGCTGGGTAAGGCGGACTGCGCGCCTCTCCCCTTCGGCCCGGAAGGTCCGCGATCTCGCGATGGCAGCACACGATCCGAACAAGTTCATGCTCGACGACATTCCGTCATTGGTGAGTTCGGCGGGAAAGCCGGACCAGGTCGCTCGCGTGTTGAAGGAAGGTCTCAACGAGATCTCCGAAGCCTACCCGGAAATGCTGGCCTCATTGGAGAAGGACCTCCTGAGGGAGCTGCGCGTCCAGGGTAAGCAAGGCCTCGCCAACCTGCGTGCGAGGGCGGAGAGGGTCACGGGTATAACAGGCAACTTCCGGCTTGATGCCTTCGCGACCCGACTCTCTTCTTTCGACGGCAGCGTGGACGTCCTCGAAGGACTGGCCAGTCTGGCGGCGAACAAGCCGCCGCGGGACTGGGTCGACCGGGACGTGGATGCCGCTCGGATCGAACTGGCTGCCCTGGCCCGTGATTTCCTGCGTGCGGAAGGGCTTGCCCATGTGGCTGGTCGCGAGCAATCGCGTTTTGCGCTCGCCATCTTCATGTCCGATCCGAAAGGGGCCGGTGTCATAAGTCCGGAGGTCGAACTCGATGCTGGGGAGCTCGATGAGGCCCGCGCGATCGCCAGTAGTCTTCGCGAAAGGATTTCTGCAGGCGTTTCCAGGGATGTGGCGATAGCGGCTGCTGCCGAACTGGCTTCACTCTTGGCGCAGGAAGACGAGGTGGCTGAACTGGAGACGAATTCTCCGATCGTAGCGACGGGAGGAGTTTCGTGAGCAGGCAACGACACGTCCTTGGCCTCTCAGGAGGCCGCGATAGCGCTGCACTCGCTGTCCACATGGCCCAGACGCGGCCCGACATCGAACTGGAGTACTTCTTCACGGACACCGGCAAGGAACTGCCCGAGGTCTACGAATACCTCGGCCGTCTGGAGGGTTTTCTCGGAAAGCCGATCGAGCGGCTCAATCCCGATCGCGACTTCGATTTCTGGCTTCGGCAGTACAAGTCGTTCCTGCCAAGCCCGCGGACCCGGTGGTGCACGAGGCAATTGAAGATCCGCCCCTTCGAACAATGGCTATGGCCTGCCCTCGACGAGGGCGACGAGGTCGTGAGCTACGTCGCCATCAGATCTGACGAGAACTATCGTGAAGGCTATTCCTCCACTCATCCCAACCTCTCCGTCTCGCTTCCCTTCAGGGAGGAGGGCATCGACAAGGCAGGCGTGATCGACATCCTCGAGGCAAGCGGTCTGGGGCTCCCTAGCTACTACGAGTGGCGATCACGTTCGGGCTGTACCTTCTGCTTCTTCCAGCAGAAGATCGAATGGGTCCGTCTGATGGAGCGTCATCCAGAGAGCTTCGAGGAGGCGAAGTCCTACGAGAAGAATGCGATCGAACACGGTTCCCCCTTCACCTGGAGCCAGGGGGAATCCCTGGAGGAACTCGCCCGGCCGGAGCGCGTGGAGCAGATCCGTGAGGAACACCGAAAGCGGCTTGAAAGGGCGAAGGCGAAGCGTGTCCGCAATCCGCTACGCTCGGACGACAGCGAAATCGATCTCGACGAGCTCTACGGGCAGGCGAAGGTTTGCCTGGCCTGCCACAAGTAGGAGGGGCCGGAGACTACTTCTCCGCATGTCGCACGGCGGTGCCAGACGGCTAGATCACGTGCTCAAGATCGTAGGCCGTCAGGATCGGTCGCAGGGTCTGATAGGCTTCCGTGCTGTTCAGCGAGAGGTTCGAGAATTCCGCTACCCGCTTGAGTTCGGATTTCACCAGCTTGCGCGCATGGCCCGCGGCATCTTCGTAGCCATCGGGAAGGACGACGATGAAGTCGTGAATGGTGGCGCTGTCCTTGCCGGGTGACTTGCGCAGGATGCGCCCCCGCCGCTGGATGAACTGCCGGGGGTCCCGGGAGCTCGCGAGGATGTAGGCTGTGCTGCATGCGGGCACATCGATGCCCTCGTCGAGGCACTTGATCGCGACCATCGCATCGATCAGGCCGAACTTGAAGTTCGTGAGGATCGACTCTCGCTCCCGACGCGGTTCTCTCGAAGTGAAGCGCGAGATGCGCCATCCGAGCCGATCGAGTTGTTGGCTGACGACTTCGATCTGGCGCCCTTCGAGAATCTCGTCCTCTTCATCCGCCGGATCGGTCTCGACCGTGCCGTCTCCGCAGTAGAACAGCGTATGGTTCTGCGGCCGCTTGCCTGCCAGTACGCTTTCGAGAGCCGGTAGCTTGTTCGCCGCGGACGCTATGACACGGGCTCTGCGCATCAAGAGAGCCGTGAGGCCCTGGCTCGGCTTGGATCCCGCCGACTTCTCCCGCGCGAAATGCCGAGCGATTTCATTGGAGAGGTCGGCGAACTCGTTCGCTTCATCCAGCGTGAGTTCCACGATGTGTGGGTGGTACTCGTACGGGGTGAGAACGTCGTCTTCGATCGCCTGCCGCAATGTGTAACTGAAGACTATGTCGCCATAGTATTCCGTGAGGCGCCGATTGCGCTCTTCATCAAGATAGTGGTGAGGAGTGGCCGAGAGACCGATGCGATATTTCGCGTTCTGCGGCAAGGAGCCCGCGTAGCTCTCGGAGGAGTGGTGGTGGCACTCATCGCCGATCCATAGGAACCGGTTTTCCGGAATCCTGGAGATTGCGCTCTGGAATTCTGGGGACTTCATCGTGCGGTTCACGACTACGATGGCTGCAAAGTTGATCGCCGCCATCTCCACATCGTGGATGGTTTGGCGAAGATCGTCTTCCCATTCCGTCTTCGAGACGTAGCAGCGGATCGGCTCGATGCCGAAGAGTTCCAAAATCTCGCACCATTGGTCGGCGAGGTTCTGGTAGGGCACGGCGATGACGACGGTCAGACCGGGAATGCTCTTCGCCAGCTGCACGACCGCGTAGCAGGCGGTTATCGTCTTGCCCGCGCCGGTGGCTAGATCGAAGACGCCCACGAATGCGCCTTTCTCGCGCCAGGCATTTAGTGCGTCCCTTTGATGGTCGCGTATCTCGAACTTGTTGCCGCCGATCGTCTCGGGAAGCCTCGGACCTCTTTCTTTGGGAGTTTCGTCGAATTCGTCTTCCTGGCTCTTGAGCCGTTTCAGGATGGCGAGTTCACGCGCGGGATCAGGCGGGGCCTCCATTCGCTCCGCGACTTCGAGAAGGCGGTCCTCCAGAGCGGTCGGGACGTCGATGACCGCCGTGCCGCGGCTCTTGTTCTCCCACAACCTTTCGAATGCCGCCTGGTGTTCGGAGAAGTAGGGCTCGAGTTCGAGCTTCCAGGTCGGAAAGACGTCGATGGATTCGTAATTGTGCGTCGGAAGCAGGGCTTGAGCGCTCTCATTGGCCGACCCGGCGAAGACGAAGGCGTCGCCCGCTTCATCGGTGATGATCCCGACCTTGTCATGGTACATTCCGTGAGGCCTAAGCGCCACGCGTATGTCCAGCCTCCCCTTGGCCACCAGCCAGGCAAGGGTCTGGAAGCGCTGTTCGAAGATCTCCCCTTGCGCCTCCTCGAGTGCGGCGAGGAACTGTTCGCCGATCTGTTGAGAGATCCGCTTCTTGTCTTCGCCTCGCTTTATGGCGGCGATGTCGCGAGCATCGGTGAACGCTCCGACGATGAGGCGCATTCTCCCACCGTTCGCGGTGAAGGTGCTGAGCGCCTGCGCGGCATAGGTGATCGTCGAGCTCGAGAAGAAGCCCACCGCCCGGTCGTATCGAACCGCTGCCGACAGCGCGGGGAAATAGAAATCCTCCAGGATGTTGTCCCGGTCGGATTTGTAGACCCCTTTGGCCTGGATGTCCCTTAGCGCCATCGAGCGCCTCAGAAGGAAATGGCTGCGAGATCCGGCTCCGCCTGGGCGGGCACGAGATAGCCTCTTTCCCGAAGCATGCTCATCAGAGCCCTGTCGGGATATTCCCCGCCTTCACGCAGCAGGTGGTCCTTGATGATGGCAAGCCCTCCGTTGGCATACTCTTCGAAGATCTCGGCGCAGCGCCCTTCTTCGCCCTCACGGAGGATGTCCGGATCTTCTGTCTCGGCGAGCGCGATCAGATAGATGAGGTTCTCCGCGTCACCTCGCTCGAACTGCTGATAGGAGACGTCCTCGACACCTTGCGAGCGATCGAGTGGGAGACGGCGCTTCTCCGAAAACCCTAGAAGTGCTGCGAAGCAGAGCAGCTCACGGATGGTCGGAAAGAGCCTCCGGTCAGAACCCGGAAGCGGCATGGCCGCCAGCTTCTGGACATACTCCTCATAGATCTTGGAGCGGTTGATGTTTGGCGCTCTGGCGGTCATCGAACGATCTCCTCGATCCGGGTGCCATCGGCCTCTTGGTCGAACAGGGCCACCGCATAGTCCTTTCCGTTGAACTGGCGGGTCTCGCCCTTCCTCCCTTCTCCGGAAGCGCGGTTGGTCCGGACGAGGACGTATTCCTTCCCGACCCTTTCGCGCAGCACGTCGATCACTGCCTTGTTGGCCTGCGATCCGGAAACCATGAGTACCACCTGGCTGGCCATGCGTGGCACATGCTCACCGGTCGTCTCGCGATAGCTGTCATCGAGCTGGCCGAAGGGCGAGTCCAGAACGAGGGGTGCGACCGTGCCACGCAGCAGTCGGTGGTCCTGCGCGTTCTGACGAAGGCGGGCGTACTCGACCAGAGCGGCTGTGAATGCGAGACCGAGCAGCTGGTTCTCGCCACTGGACTTGGGAAGCTGCGTTCCTTCCTCATTGACCAGAGCCACTGCGTATTCGTCGGTCAGTCTCAGCTTGAAGCTCTTCCGGGTGGTGGCCTGAAGTACCTTGCTGATCTGTGAGCGGAGGATTTTCCGAGCGTCTTCCTCTTCTTCGACGAGTTCGGCTTCGAGCCGCTCCTTGAGTCGTTCGCACAGCTCGTGCCGCCTGACGAAGATTCTCGCATCCTCGTCGTTCTCGAGCAGCTTGTTGAGTTCACGTTCCTTGTTCGCCTTGGACGCCTCGGAACTACGGAGATTGTTCTCGAGAGCGCCGATCTGGCGGTTGATGCCATCGAGCTCGCCTCGCAGCTCGTTCCGGCGTCGCTCGCGTTCGGCGATCTCATCGAAATCGATACCCGAGAGCTTGTCCGAGATCTCGCCGAGTTCCGCTTCGATGGCGCTGATGTCCTGGCGTGCTTCAGCCAGTCTCTTGTTCGCGGTATCCAGCCGACCCGGCGCCTTCTCTCTCTCCCGCTTGAGTTCCTTGAGGGTGCTGCGGACGCTCGACAGCCTGCTGCGCAGCGTCTTGTTCGCTGCCTTCTGCAAGAGGCTCCTGACCTTCTCGAACTCCTTAGAGCCTTCCTTCAGCTCGGTTCCGCAGATGCATTCCTCCATCTCGAGAATGTCCTGCACGAACTCTTCGTTGTAGGGCGAAGGAATGCGGCCTTTCACGTCCTGGGCTTCGAGGTGGTCGAAGGTCTTCTCGGTGATCCGCGACGACACGAGATATCTACCGTTGTCCCCCAACCACTTCAGCAGCTCATCCTGTGCGCTCGCCGCTCTTGCTATCGCGCGTTTGTGTGCGTTGTGCGCCCGGTCGCGACTGGACTGCAGCTCTCGGGCGGCAGCCGAATTGCGGAGCTTGGCCTCGATGTCGGCGATCTGCTGATGCTTCTGTTCGGCCTGGCCCTTGAGTCCATCGAGCGCTTCCCTGCCGCTCTTCAACTGGTCGGTGAGCCGGTCGATCTCCTTGGAGATGACGTCGATCTGATCGGTGGCCTTGGCCTTGGGCATCTGGCGCCGATAATAGGCAGCCGTCTCCTCTAGATCCTCGACCGCCGTTTCGATCAGATTGCAGCCGAGGATGTCCTGCACTGCTTTGCGGATACCGCGACGGTTCTCTTCGCCCAGGAATACCTCGGCATGTTCGCCATCGAAGAGGAAATGCCCCGCCATCGTCTTGGGAATGACGGTGTTGATGAAGCTGTCGGGGTTGTCGATCGAGACGCTGTGTCCCTCATCGATCCGCATGATGGAGAATGCCCGGTCTCCCATGGTTCCGTTTCCATGGAAGCGCCGCGCCCGATAGCGCTTGTCGTTGTGTTCGAACAGAACCTCGACAAAGCAGGAGTCCCGTCCAGCCGCCTTGGCATCGTGATTGACGAGATCCTGTTTGCGCTCGAACTTCGCGGTGGTCGTGCCATAGAAACACCAGAGCATGGCGTTGAGAAGCGTGGTTTTCCCGACCCCGTTCTCTGCATGGATGAGGGTGACGTTCTCATCAGGATCCATCGAGAATTCGATGGTGTGCTCACCGTAGAAGCAGCGGAAATCCTTGAGGGTGATTTCGTCGAGCCACATGATCAGTTGCCCCCCAGCGGAGTGGCACGATCAATGATGTCACGAAGCCGTCGACGTCGCTCGCTGTCCTTGTTCCGATTTTCGAAGTAGAACTCGCGTTGCAGTTCCACGATCTCCGCGATCACGCGGTTCTCGAGATCTTCGCCTGCACTTGATTGCGCCTCAGGCGCATCGCCACCCTGCATTGCCTGTCATTCCCCCCAAAGCGGTCTTGCCGCTACATCTGTCACTAATCTATCGATCTGGTAAATAGGCTAATTCAAGCATTCAACACTGATCGAGCAGAGCCCCCGTTACTCTGCCGATCTCACGACCCGAGCGTTCCAGCTTTCTGGATGAGGCAGAAGTCGGTTCGCACTGCCCGCACTGTCTGTCCTGCGTAGAGGTGCCGTCTCTCCGTGCTGTCACGTCTGACCCGACGTCGGGGTGATCGGCTTGCTGGAGGAAAGGTGAAACTCCAGCCGTCCGATCTACCGGTGTTTTTTGCGACCGCCGGCTGCGCACGCCCGCTCGGGGCTTTGCTCGCCGCGTGTTACCGCCTCACGCAGGCGTCGAGCGCCTTGCGTGCGGTTTCGAGCGTGGTGATACGCAGGCGAGCAAGTGGTCGATCCCTGAAGGTCTCGAGGACATTGAGGTTGCTGTTCCGGCCGCTACGACCGGCAGGCAGCCAGTCCGGAGAGAGATCGTCGATCCGGCCTTCAGCAGCGGAACGGGTGAAATAGAGTACGGGTGCGCCAACCCGCTTCTCCACCGCGATCTCCTGTCCGCAACGGGTGCGGTATCGCAGGACTTTTGCACTGTGTCCTGCGGGATGAGCTTCGATGCGCTTGTCGCTCAGGAGCATCGAGTGCAGTTCAGCGGTCTGCTTGGCGAGGCCTTTTGTGTGGTCCACGAGTATTCTCCTTGGATGGGTGGATTCTAGATTTCGAGAAGCGAGGTAAGAGCGTCGAGCGCATCGGCCGGAAGGGCGGTGCCATCGTCGAACCAATGGCGCAGCTGCTCCGGCGTGGAGCCGATGGAACCGGCCAGAGACGTCAGCGGTCCCTCGTTCACGACGCTGGCGAGCAGCAGTCCCCGGGCTGCCTGAGCGCCATCGAGGCCATCGAGACGACTGGCGATCCATGCTGGATCGATAGCCTCGATCCGAAAGGTCTTGCGCTCCTTCAGCCAGTTGACGGCATCGAGCGAGTGCAGGCGCACGAATGCTGGCGACGCGCTCGCGCGATCCCGCGAAGATCGGTCCGAGCTGGTCCTGATCTCTTTCTTCGGCCCGCATCGATTGCGAACGGTCCTCTGATCAAGGCCGGACAGGAGCGCGAGATCGGTCACGGCGAGCGCGGACTCGGTCTGTCCCTCGAACGCCTCTTCGATCGTCTCGATCAGATTGAGCCAGGCAAAGGCCAGATTGTAGATCCGGCGCACGCTTCCGTATCCCGCCGCGGTGAGATCGGTGCCACCGAGTGCCACTTCGGGAAGGGTCGATAGGAAGTGCTCGAGAAAGTCGAGCGCGTCCTGCCGCGCGTAATCGGAGTCTGGTTCACTGCTGGAAAGAAGCGAAAGCTGGCGTCCCTCCAGCATCGAATGCAGCCGGTGGACCGTGTCAGCGATCGCGAAGCGCGAAAGATCGATCGACGCCACCTGTTCGGACGACAAATTCTCGTCCGCGAGACCCTCCACGGGAACACCAAGGAACTCGTTCCTCAGCTGCTCTCCGAACGGATTCGCCAAGGTGAAATAGAGATCATCCGCCTTCAGAAGCAGGCAATTCCGCAGGTTTGCATCGGTCTCTTCAAGAGTGGGTAATTCCATCGCATCCGCTCCGTTGTGATATCTCCATATCACTCACCGGATCTCGGGTGTCAACAGGAAAGTGATATTAGCATATCACTCGTAGTTCGCTTGCGACGAGGTGCTTGATCTCCCGCGCATTTCTGAAAGAGATAAAGCAGAGGACACGATGAATGTGATGGGGGAAGGATGGACGAGTTCCAGCAGTTGATGACGATCAGGCAGAGGTATTTGCAGGCCAATGCGCTTGCCAAAGCCCTTATGCGAAGGGACCTCCGAGCAGAATTCGAGAAATTCATTTCGCCGTCCGTGCGAAAGGCTGCGATGACCTTCCTCGACGCTGAAATAGAACAAGCGCGGATTTCCGCCGAAGAGTCGCAGAACAAGTACGCTGCCGAGCGCACCGCCCATTGCACCAGAGCGAGAGAACGCCTCAAGGCATGGAGACTGAGGCGCATCCCGCTGAGTGTCGCCAGAGCGGTCGTCAGCGAGTCTGCCTGGTGGCTCACCCATTCGTCCGGTTCGCCAGTTCGTGCACCCAGGCATGCAAGCCGCATCGAAAAGAGCGGAGAAGCCTGGGCGATCGAATTCGGGGCCAACAGCTTCGAGATCTCGACCTACGTGTCCGCCGCCGCTTCGAAGCTTCTCGAGCCGCTCGAGAAGATCGAGAACGGAGGCATCCTCGATCGCAAGTCTCTCCTGAAGCTCGTCCGGCCCGTGCCGTCACGCTGCGTCGCCAACTACAAGGGTGATCGCTACGAGTACTACGCACCCGAAGGAGCGTTTCTCGTGTTCGGTGCGCAAGCGCTGAGCCTGGACGATCTAGCTAGGTACATCGTGGGAGCGTCCGGACTGAGCCGTTATGCCTGGTGACTGTCCACCGCAGCACCTTGCCCTGCGAGTATGATGCTGGTCATACAACAGCATAATTTCGAGTGAGCTCATCTCGACGGGCGCGAATTGAAGTGAGGAAGCGAATTGGTCTCTGAAGCGGTGAAGAACACGTGGGAGGAACGCCGCGAGGTCTGGAAGGCGCAGTCGGAGGACGCTCGCGACGAAGCCGCTGTCGACTATGCGCGCGTAATCCACTCCTCGTCGTTTCGGCGGCTGCAGGGCAAGACGCAGATCCTCAATCTCGGCGACAGCGACTTCTATCGTAACCGCCTCACGCACTCGCTCGAGGTCGCGCAGATCGCCGGCGGGATCGCACGTCAGCTTCAGAAGGATTTTGCCGACCACCCTGCCCAACGATGGATTCCCGATCTCACCATGATCCAGGCGATCGGGGCGACGCACGATCTGGGGCATCCCCCGTTCGGGCACGGCGGCGAAGTGGCGCTGAATTATTGCATGCGGAAGGATGGCGGGTTCGAGGGCAACGGCCAGACCCTGCGCATCCTGGCGAAGCTGGAGAATTTTTCGGACGGGGCCGGATCGAACCTCACGCGCCGGACGCTGCTCGGCGTCCTCAAGTATCCGGTGCCCTATTCTGCTGTCGCCAACCCGGATCTTTTTCCTGCGCTCGCGGCGGGAACATCGGTGGTCCATCTTCTCGATCGTTCGGCTTCAAAGCCCCCGAAATGCTATCTCGATAGCGAAAGCGATGTGGTCGAATGGATACTGCAACCTCTTTCTGGCGAGGATCGCAGACAATTTCAGGCCTTTGACGCGGTACCAGGAAAGCACGGCAAGAGCCGCTACAAGTCCTTCGACTGCAGCATCATGGATGTCGCCGATGACATCGCATACGGAGTTCACGATCTCGAGGACGCGCTCGCGCTCGATCTGATGACAGAGGCTGACTTGCGAGAGCAGATCAAGGAGGAGGCCTGCGCGAGCTTTCTCGACGTGCTGAAGGAGAAGTATCCGGAGGAGTTCGGCAACAACGTTTATGAAGGCTTCATCCAGGCCCTCGCCGATCCCAAGCGCAGAAAGCGCTTCATCAACCGCATGGTGCATCACTTCATCACCAACGTCGGGATTGAAACGAGGGACGCCTTCGACGAGCCGCTGCTCCGCTACGAGGCAACGCTGCCGGCGCGGCCGAGGAAGTTCGTCGAAGCGCTGAAGAACGCTGTTGCGAGATGCGTCATTCTGAGTCCAGGCGTCCAGCATTTGGAGTTCAAGGGCCAGAACATGGTTCTCGCCGTCTTCGAGGCCTTGGTCAGCGACCCGGCTCTGCTGCTGCCGCGATCCACTTACAACCGGTATCGCGACTCTTCCGAACCGACCCGGGTGATCTGCGACCACATCGCAGGCATGACCGACGCCTTTCTGCTCCGGACCTATGATCGCTTGTTTAGTCCGCGGATGGGATCGGTCTTCGATCGGATATGATCCCGGGGATCTACCCGGAATGCCGTGCGACAGATCTCGTTGGAGGAGACAGACGGCTTGGGGAGCCTGAATAATGAAGCTTATAGGTGTCCTCGGAGGGACGAGCTGGCCATCGACGCTGTTGCTGTATCGTAGATTCAACGAACTTGTGCAGGATCGTTTGGGGCACCCTCATTCGGCGCGACTACTGCTCTACAGCATCGAACACCATGCGATCAAAAGTCGCTATCATCATGGTTGGGACGAGATACCTGCATTGTTGAAGCGGGAAGCCGAGGAATTGCTCAGTCGTCGTCCCGATTGCTGGATGATCGCAAACAACACCCTCCATCGGGCATACGACATGATAGCAGGGGAGCTATCTGCGCACGTGCCCTTTTTCCACGCGGTGCGGCTCACCCGCGCACGCTTGGTCGAGCTCGGGACTAAGAGAGTTCTCCTGTTCGGCACGAAGTTCACCATGGAGGACGGTTTCTTCGCAAAGCCGCTCCGCGAAGCCGGGTTGGAGGTCCTCGTTCCCGAACCTGAGGAGAGAGACAGGATCCAGGCCATCCAGACCAGATTGGCGAGCGGAGAGATGAACGATGAATCCCCCCGTTACTTTTCCGGCTTGCTTGACCGGTATCACCGCTCTGGATGCGAAGCCGTAATCACCGCATGCACAGAACTCCCTCTGGTAATCGACCAAGGCCGGACACCCTTGCTGCTTGTGGACCCGCTCGATCTCCAGGCCCGCGCTTGCACGGACTTCGCTAAGAGCTAGTCCAGGCACTTAGAGCCCTTTGCATCGGCACCATGAAATGGCTGCGGCCGCGCCGGCCGATGGATTAGGAGCAATCTGATCCTGCTGAGCAGGGCTTTGACGAGCTTACCAGCACCTCTCCGCCAGCACTCTTGCATGCTTCGAATATACAGAGTATACTAATTAGTATACTAGGAGGTGTGCCCATGTTCAACGAGTTGGACCTCTTGATCACCGAGGTGCGTGGGAAGTCCGCAGATTGCAGGATTTCCGATGGAGAACTCAAAGCTCTCCTTGGCTCGTGGCCTTTCGACAAACGCTCGGCGGATGCGGAGGCTGAGGCGAGGCTGCGGCGGTTTCTGGAATTGATTACCCTGGCGCTCTGGCTCTTCGGTGACACGGCTCCGACGTGGATGCGCGCGCCGAACGCCGGCCTTTCAAGGCAGTCCCCGCTGGCTGCGATGCTGAAGGACCCCAGGATGATCGCGACCTTGCGCGATGTTCTGCGGTCCGAGATCGATTGCCCATGACGCGTCCTATTCAGTGCGTGGTCCTCGATATCGAGACGCGGCCCGATCGGTTCGCGCGTATGATCGCATCGGAGAAGCGGGTTTCCCGCAGCCCGCTTCTAATAGAGGTCGTCAACGCAAGCACACTGGTTTTCACGATGTCCCCGTCAGGGCTGATCGACGACCTCGCGCTGTCTTCGTACCATGTCGATGATTACCCGGAGACCGACATCGTTGCGAATGTCGCTTTGAAGCTTCGATCGTCCATCGCTTCGGGCGGCGACATCGTAACCTACAATGGCACCCGCTATGATCTCCCGCTGCTGCGCCTACGCATGCTGCGATGGTGGACGCAGAGTTCGGATGATTTGGTGAGCCTTCAGGACGCACGCTCTCACCATCGAGACATGATGATCGCGTTTCCCGGCCCCTTGGGAAAGCCGCCCAGCTTGCAAGACTGCTGTGCGATGCTCGGCTATGCAATCCACGGACCCATCGAGGTCGCCGGGACCAATCCCGTTCCTCAGCAGCGCAGGAAGTGCGAATGCGATGTGATAGGAACCGCCATCTTGTACCTTTACACGCGTGCTGAACGCGATGGCGGCGAGGCCCTCGAGGCCAACCTGCGGACGCTCGGCGACTTCCTCCGCAAAAACTGTGCGGGTCTTCCGCATCTGGCGCGTCTGGGATCGGACAGTCTTCTCGGCCAAGAGCCCGGACCGTGGCGCGGTGCTGCTGATGAGGCCTATGGAACTGGCAGACCGACACGGCGCGGGCGCCCGCCCAAATTATTCGGATGAACCTTTCGCTTCGCGGATAACTGAGCCTGACGTCTGTCGAAACGTTGCGATTTTCCCGCGTAGTCGCCTACACGGGAGGCATGCGCGAGATTGGTTCAGGCGAGCTCTTACAATTGCTCCAGGAGACGTTCCCGGACGTTCCTGGGGAGACGATCACCGCGCGCTACAAGTATTTCCAGCGCAACGGCTTCCCAGAGCATTTCGGACCGAAGGGGCCCGGATATCGGCGTGGATATGATCAGAGCTCGATATGGCAGTTGGTGCTCGCATTCGAATTGCTTCGCAATTGGATGTCGCCCGCCGATGCGATGTTGGTGATAGAAAGCTTGTGGGCCGAACTCGCGAAGGCGGTGGGGCTGACATACGGGATCTATGCTGATGACCCCGACGCCGGCATAGACACAACTGTCTGGATTGGTCCCACGGCACTGAGGCGACCCACCCACGGAAAGGTCGATACAGTGGCCGGCAGCCAGCCGGATGCTGACGAGGCCGAGGAGGCTGACGCCGATGAGGAGCCAGACACCCGACCCGAGATGCACTTTGAGATCTTCCGACCGCTGGGCGATTTCGAGGAAGTTGAGATCCGCTCGGGCATAGGCATCGATCTGATGAACTTGCTCAAGGATGTTTACGAGACGCCGCCGCTTCTTCCCTTCCGCGGATCGAGAGCCTTGGAGGCAGAAATGAGCCACTGGGCAAAGGGAAAGGGCACCCATCCCTACTGACCGGACGGAAGAGTACTTTTCCGCTGGGACCGGCGTGTTTTCCTACCTTCGACACACGTAAAAACCGCAGATTCTCTAGGCGAAATCGCTCTTCACCGTCGTCATTGATCGGAAGGTTATGTTCGGAACGGTCTGATCCCAGCTAAGCTACCTTTTCCGCCAAGCGCACAGGTGTCAAAAAACATTCTATAACAATTTCAACTCTTTATATTGCTTTGAGCCAGCACGATCCCGGGAGAAGAAACACTAACTTCGCGGGTTAGTTGTCATTTAACACCTTGAGGTGCTATATAGCTCCTTATGGTGATCCCTCGTTCATATCTCCACTACCGCGTCGAGCGTGTTCCGCATGCCGTGTCGGTACGCATGGTTGATCCAGCCGGTCGCCAGATTGAACCGATTTGTTGTGCCCTCACGAAGCTCGAAGAGACGGCGAAGACTACCGAGGAGGGACGCCGCGATGTCCACTCCATCGCTCGGTTCCTGAGCGGCACCGTCAATGCAACGCCGGATCCTCTTGCGTTGATGCTCCAGGACTGGAAAGGTTTTCGAGAGGTTTGTTGGATGGGCCTCTCAGCCTTCGGGGTTCACTCGGAGGATCGCGGAGGAGTGGTATGGGTTAAGCCTTCGACTGAACTCTACGCGTTCATCAAGACTGCCATCGCCGCGATGGGGCAGTTAGCCGGCATCCTAGCAGACCACGTCTACGACGGGATCGACCCCAGTGCTCGCCTCGCCGTGCCCATCCAGGACAAGTATGACGTGGGCAACCTCTTTCGCGTTGCAGCTCCCACACGCGGTGCCCCGCGCGTCGAGGATCCGAGGTTCTGGCAACGGTGGAGTGCTGCTCTGAAGGCGACTGGAGCAGATGAAGCGCTCATCATTGCTGGAGAGATTGCTCGCTTCGGAGGTCCTCGCGCCTTCCAAGTGCTCGAAGCGACGCTTTGGGATCTACTGGTGTCGCCGAAAGAAGGGCGTACATTGATGGTCGGCCGCAAGGGTAACCGTGGCAAGCATGATCTACCAGTGAGGTTGCCCAAGTTCGTCTGGAAAAGGCTGATGTCCTTCGTGAGGAACGATCGGTTCAAAAGAACCGGATTCTCGATGGAAGACCTTACGGCGCTAGCGGCCGACGCGGAAGGTAGGAAGCTCCTCAAGAGCATGCCGCTTCTCACGGAATGCGGTCGATCCCCGATAAGCTATGATCGTCTCTACAAGGTGTACCGCAAGGCTGCCGAATTCGCCGATCTCTATTTCGAGGATGAGACATTCCTGGAGACCGGCGTCAGACGATACGTGACCTTCCACTACCTGCGTCACGAGTTCGTGCATGAGCGGCTTGACCGCATCATCAAGAAGCCTGCGACCGCTCGCGCGACGGAGTACCAGAAGCTCAGGGATCAGATGGGCTGGAGCCGCCACAGCAAGATGATCGATTGGTATTCTCGCCATCATCAAATCAAGGTGGGGGCATTGGCAGCGTCCGAGCATGCTGATTTCCTGGACGGGAGGCACCTCGACGCCTCAGCCGACGATCATGGTTGGAGCATGAACTGATGTCCCGCTACGTCGCCACCCTACCTCTTCGCGATGTCGCCAAGGATCCAGGGACCCTAGCCCATCTGCACTCTCTCGGCGCATTCCCGAAGATCAATAAAAGATTCGTATTTCCCGGCGATGGAACTGCTGGAGCTTTGCTTCGCCACATCGACACTGAGATGCATCCAGCCTTCGCTGATGTCAGTTCATTCTCTCGCTACAAGAAGGCGAGACGCAGCATCGGTGCGCAGAACGAGGAAGTTCCTGATTCTGTACTCCTCCTCCTCGTAAGGGAGTTCGGCCCCAACGTGCCTATGGCCGTCCTGACCCAGCGGCTTGGAGGACAAGCTTCCGAGCAGAAGAGGAAAGCTCGGATTCGCGTTCTCACCGGCGAGACGAAGAGCCTTCCGGGGCCTATCAGAACCGGAGATCTCGAGCAGCTTCTAGCGCTTCTGCCCGCTAGTATGAAAGGCGATCTACTCAGGGCCCTTGCGACCAAAACGCTTCCTGCCATTCCCAAGCTGTCCGCCACCCAGATCGGGCAGATATGCGCACTTAAGACCCCCGGGGTAAGAATTCTCGGCGCCCTTGCATTACTTTCATCATGCCTTCATCGGCGATCGCACGCTCACCGGCAGAAAATCATCACTGCGATCAAACGAATTGATCGCATTATAGATGGCGCTTCGAGTAGCAATGCTCGGAATGCCCTGCTGCTGGATTACCTTGAGGGGCGCAGAATCCTCGGTGACAACGCAAAAATTCGCAGCGAGATGCCCGATACCATTGCTTGGCTTCGGCGACTTGCCACGCAGGTCGGACCGAAGATCGGGAGAACGCTGGACGATGAATTTCCCGGCCTCGTCATTCGCATTTCCAAACCCGAAGTCATCCGTCCTCATATCAAGGCTGAACTAGCTAACGAGCTGATGGAAGGCACAGTACGTCAGTCGAGAGACCTTCGCTCAAATCCTGACAAGCGCCCCCCAGAGGTGCAGAGGCGACTGACCCTACTTCGGGTCGCGCCACAGATAATTTACTCGGTCCGTGAGCGTATCGAGGAACTAGAGAGGGTTGCGAACAAATTTCGTTCGCTTCGAGAACACTGCCACCAGAGTCGTGGCACCTTTTCGGTAGAGCTCGAAGGTAGCGCGAACATTGACGGCTCAGAAGGAAGGCCCCGCAGAGCTCCTTTCTCGTTCATTCACTCCAATATGCTCTACGATGAGCTAGTCAGTGGTGCTGTCCCCGGGTGGCGCAGGGGTATGCCCGAGCCGCCACCAGAAAAGACGTACTTAAGCATATCGCAGGACCCCCATCCCGACGATGCTTGGTTCGCCCAACTGATGCGGACGCGGGCTATCGCTAGTCAGCCGTCAGGTATTGCGGAGTTGGATGAGCAGAGGCAGCAGATGATCCATGCAGGTGCGCTTCCCGCGGGTCGCTCATCCCCTTCTGGCCTTCTTGATTTCGAGCGACCTGATCGCAAGCTCGCTCGTAAGGCATCGAGGGTGGGTATCGCATTAGTTCCAATCATCGAATTCTATCACGCCATGCTGATGGCTGCATTGGTAATCTTATACGCGCTTCGGTTCGGAGCGCGAATAGGTGAGACAATGCAGGTACGCCTTGGGCCCGACTGTATGGATGAAGATGTGAGAGAAGGGCGAGCCGTACATATTCTACGACTGATACCCAAAGGCGCGCACACCGCGACGATCTTTGAAACCGATCCCGAGATCAGAACCCTAATTCGGCGGATCGTTCGGTTGGCGCATTCGAGATGGTTCCCCCAATGCTATCAAAACGGC
This sequence comes from uncultured Erythrobacter sp., assembly GCA_947501005.1. Taxonomy (GTDB): domain Bacteria; phylum Pseudomonadota; class Alphaproteobacteria; order Sphingomonadales; family Sphingomonadaceae; genus Qipengyuania. The sequence continues at coordinate 2,354,715 of CANMTU010000001.1, forward strand.
GAAATCGATCTGCCGGTGGTGCGCTACGGCAACCGAGGGCGCCAGAACATCCCCGACGGGAAATTCATTTTGCGGAATGAGAAGCGGGCAGTGAGTGGGGGCCACCTAGCGATTTTCATCAATGTGCTGCTCTTCGGTCTCGTCGATATGAAAAGCCATGACGGCCGTTACGTCATTGCGACCATCATGAGCGTGCTTGGGTATGACGTCGACGAAACTGGCAGCGTCCTTCATCACGCGCCCGGTTCCAGGGAGGCTGAGGTCTACGATCTCTCCGAGTATCTTTCGAATGAGGAAATCGAAGAAATCCGCCGAGAACTGAAATCTGCCGGAATCATGGGTAAGTTAGCATGAGCTACGAAGGGTTTGAGGATGCCTTCAGGTCCGGCACGCCGGACGACACGCGGCGTCCCCGACGAGGGTCGGCGGCGAAGGAGCAGAAGCGCGAAAGAGACGGTCGTTTTCGAAGCGCTAGATATAAGAGAAGCCGGAAGGGTCCAAAGCGAGGAGTCGTCGGACCGTCTTGGATTGCTGGCAAGACGAAGCTTGAGAAAGTGCGTCATGCCGTGCGCCTCTCTCGCATCCGCGACCGCCTCCGGGATGAAACGAAAGGTTTGGCTCAGCCGCTATTCGAACCCGATATCCTCCCCAGGATGAGCGGCATCCAGGAACTCCAGAAGCAGACTACCGCTGCCACGCTCACCGCGCTGCACAAGGTCCGTAAGCGCTACTACAAGAACCGGGAGCCGCTGCCCCTGCCCGAGCATATCGTAGCAGAGGTAGCGAAAGAGCTGGGCGGGCCGATCTCTTCCCGAACGCTATATCGCCCGCCTTATGTTACGACCTGGGGCGGACGCTTCGACTACTTCGGTCGTGCGCCGGAGGACTCTGATCCGCGAGCGAAAACACTGTATCGAGAATCCAATCCGATCATCGTCCAGACCATTCTGGATTTGCGTGAAGAGATCAGCGCGCTGCAGGCTGCTCGCGCTTCGGCACTGGTCGAGCAAAGCGAAGTTGATGGATGGGAGGCTTGGTAGGTCGAGCCGGCGCGGTGCCTTCCGTTCGATAATTATCTGCCGGTGGAATTCCAAACGGCAGCGAATGACTCTCTTCTCACGTCTCGCTAACCTGCTTCCATGGCGCAGACCGCTGATTCCTCCGACGATCCGCTCGCGATTTCTTTCGGCCGACGCCTCACAGCGGTTCGGGAAGAGCAGGGCCTCAGTTCCGTTGAGCTCGGAGATCGGGCTGGAATGAAGAAAGCCTACGTCTGGCGGGTCGAACAAGGCAAGACATTGCCGAGCCTGCGGACAGCTGCAAGGTTCGCGAAGGCGCTCGAAATTAGCCTGTCCGAGCTTCTCGAAGGCGTGGAGCTTCCCGAAAGATGAGCTAGGCAGCACTCGCTTGGCTGTGGCTCTGCAAGGGCATCGACAGAAGCAAGAGCGCCTTTTCGCCCTTGTCCTTTACCCGGATGACACCCTGTTCGGGCTCAGCGAGCCGGCGGGCGAAGCGCAGACGCCGACGAGCACCGCGAGGAGGCATCGAGCGCGGTGCCGGATGCTCGATCTGCAGCAGGATACCGCCCGGTCGCCTCGCTAGGAGCACTCTGACATCATCGTCGTATTCGGAGCATTCGAGCGCCACCTCTACCAACTCGCGTGCGATGCGCAGGACGAGCCGCGCCTTCCGGCGATCCAGCACAAGAGACGTGTCGGTAAGAGCGCAGCTCATCCGCCGATGATCTTCGCGGCCGATGAGGACGTAACGGCAGAGGTGCGGCAGCGCTTCGGCAATGTCCTCGCAGGCCGGCGTGTTGGAGGTCAGCCGCATGGCACCGAGTTGCGCCTCAAGTCGGTCCATCGCGGCACCGAGCAACAAGTCCGGCCTTCCTGCGCCAGCCTTCACCATGTGCAGGCTGGCGAGCATCGCCGAGATCGTTTCTGTCGTCCTCTCTTCTTCGAGATCGAGCATCGCTATCAGCGATCGACTGCCTGTCCGAATGCTTTGCGGATTCCGCCCTGTGTTCATGCCCTCATCCTTTCGGTATACTAATTAGTATACTTTCGTGAAAGTTCAAGGGCGCTGACCGGCTGGTCTCAGGAGGTCGGCATCAGCGCATCGCGGGAACTTCAAGTACTTCGGGATAGACGAGGCGGCTCTTCATCGCGTGGCGAATGTTGGTGCTCGTCTCGTAGCGCTTGACGCTGGTGATGCGCGGCTTGCAGGAGGCGAACGCCGGATGGTCGACAAGCTCGTGGAGGGAACGCCCCTTCTTCGCCGCCATGTATGATTCCGGAAGTTCTTGGTCCAGCATGAGATCTCCGCTGGAATAGGCCCCTCCCTTGAAATCGATGGCGCAGTGGAGAACTCCGTCCCGGAACCAGATGCCCCGGGTGGGCTCGTCAGGAGCCGCGAGATCGACATGGGCGTGGATGCATTCCCGGCCGAGTTTCATGCATTCCTGCATGACCTCATGTGGCTCACGGCCATGATGTCGGATCAGGGCCTCTGCGACCGTTTCGATGAGTCCTGTCGCCCGAGCCTCGACGATCTCACGACGCCGCTCGGCACGCTTGCGCTGCGCCCTCCGGTAGAGAGGGGCGAGGCCGCGCAGTTCGCGCGCATTCATCACCCGGTGTCCTTCGAGCGTCATGTCCAACTTCTCGTCGAGAATGAGCATTGCATATTCGTATGGTCGGGAATCGAACCAGGCGTCGCCCCAGCAGTCTATGGTCGCCATACGCAACCAGGCTGACCTGCATTCGCCGCCGATCCTCTCGAGGAGGCTCGTGTACGCCTTTCGCATCGCGATCTCGCGGGCGACCATCTTCGCGCGGTGCTTGAGGAAGCATTCCAGGTGCTCGACGAAGCCTGCCTCGAGCTCGCCCAGCCAGCCTCGTTCCTTCCTGGTCATGGCGTAGCCGGAAAAGCCGAAGGGTACATGGACGCCATCGATCTTCACATCGACGATGCAATAGAAGCCGTGCCCGACGCTCGATTCCGCCGACCGGACAGACGTGTCGGTCGGCAGTTCGATACCCGCGTCATCCTTGTGGGCCAGGATATCGCGGATGCGATTGAGAAGCGCACGCACGTCCCTCGCCTTGACGACATCGTCCTCGACAGCGAGGTCACTGACCCCGTTCCAGACGACGCCGATCGCCCTCGCGCCGCTCCCCGCGTTGCCCCATATGGAAGGCTGGAGACCGGCCAGAAGGACTTGCGCTCTTTCGTTTTCGATAGCTCCAGCGGTTTCGATCCGTGCGCCGGTGTCGAACTCCCCGATATTCATCATGTTCATGAGACTGTTCCTGCTTCTTTTCCCTTCACGACGAAGGATCACCAGCAGGCTACCGTCACGCCGATGGGCGTTCGTAAGCCCTGCAATCTCAAGAATTTCTGAAGAGCAGGATCAGACGCAGTCCGGATGTGAGGAGGACTCGCCGGGCGAAGAAAACGACCTTGCGCGAGAAATCGCTAGGATCTGCCGGAATTTGTCCCAAAACTCGGTATGCGCTCCATCCCGAGCCATTCTGACCGGAGCAATCCCGAAGTCGCGCTGAAGCCGGCCTCCTCCGAAAGGGACACGGCCGTGCGCGCGCTCGTGCGACCTGTTGCCAGACAATCCGCAAGAGAATTCGCCCGCCGATTGGAGGGCGAGAAGGAGTCCTTAGAATGAAGAATGAGAATGATATGGCGGGCAAGTCGTTCGCTATCTACGCCCGCGCGGGGGAGGAAGAAATTCGTCATTCCCTCCAGCGGCAGATAAGGAACTGTGGGATCTACGTGGAGGAAGTGGGCGGAACAGTTGTGGCGGTCCATGCCGAGCTTTCCTGCGGCTGCCGACCCTCGCAGGGTCCGGAATTCAGAGCCTTGCTCGATCTGATCGAAGAAGGCGGTGTGGACTACCTTGCCTGCGAGAGCCTCGACAGGCTGTGCAGCCCAGTCACCGATTTCACGGCACTTAGCGGTCGTCTCGATGCCAAGGGAGTCCAGGTCGTCACCGTAGGCGGAATGATGGGGGCTTACGGCACGCACCGGATTGCACAGCTCGTTTCCGCACACATGCGGTCGGACCGCAAGATGCGGATCCGCCGCGGCAAGGCGTTGGCGAAAGCGCTGTGGAAGTGAAATGAGTAGCTACCCAACCCGGCGGGGGATCAATCGCCTCCATCTTTATTGTCACGGGCCCCGGCCGGCTTGGCGTTCTTGGTTCTTCCTTTCCTCCCGGCTGCTGCGGAGTCCCCCGTACTCGTAGGAGGGTTCACCCACCGGGGGCCGTCGGAAATGACCGGCAAGGGAGGCAGGAGCATACCGCTCTGCTGGGTGAGGGTCGCGAAGATGGACCTGAAGTAGGGATAGGCGGCGAAACGTCCGACGCGGGCGAGGAACTGCCGACCGGCTTCCTCATCGCAGAGGTCCGAGAGCCTGTAGATCGAAATGTACCGGCACGTGATCGTGAGGAGCTTCTTTCGCCCGTCCACACAGGATGCGGTATAGGTGAAGATCCCGGAGAGCTCCCCCTTCTCGTTGTCGCAGGTCCAGTCCTCGAGCTGGTCCGAGAGCTTGAACTGCCAAGCCGGGTTGGCAGCGATGTCGACATCAGGTTTAAGATCGAACTTCGTCGCCACGAGACGCACGTCGGCTATCGTCGCGTGAGACACGACCTGATTGTAGCTCTTCGGATCGACCTTCGCCGGCTTTCCTGAGCTGCTCTCTGCTTCTTCAGGCGGCAATTGCGACTTCCTGCTCGTGGGCTTCGAACTCTGCGAAGGCCTTGGCTTCGCCTTTGCGTCGGCCCTTCCCCGTGCGAGGCGGCAGGGAGACCACATTCCCCCAGACGCTCGACGGTCGCGATCCCGCGATCAGGTCAGCCAGCGACGAGCTGGCAGAATTCGTTGTCTCCTCACTGCCCGCATCGAGCTGGGTTTCGTACTCATCGATGACGACGGTCGCCTTCTGCTCGAGCACGTGCATGACGCGCGCGATGGTGCGCAGGGTGAGGTTGCGTCCGGAGGATCCGAGCATCTGGCTGATGTAGGAGGCGCCGACACCGAGACGCTCTGCGAGCGCTTTCTGGGAGACCCCGCGTTCACGCATGGCGCGCTTGATCAGTATCTGCGCGTGGAGGATCAACTCCTCCTCGGCCACCATCATCTCGTAGTTCCGCTCCTCGCGCTCGTGCGCGGTCATATCGGTGTGGTTGGTCATTTCTCGGCTTCCTTTATCAACTCGGCTGCCACCTCGGCGGCATGTTGCAGCTTGGTTTCATCTGCAGCCTTTTGTTTCTTGGCGAGATCCGCCTCCGTGACGAGGAACATGGCTTTTCCCTTCACTTCGACTGTCGTTCCGTAGAACCTGACCTGCCAACCCTTGAACGTATCGATCCGGATGTTTTTTCCACCCTTCCTGTGACGTCCCTCAAACTTGAACTTGGAATCAGGCATGTCCATCGGTCCGAAGCGACACCAGGTTCTCATCGCGGCCTCGAGCTGCGCTCTCGCTTTGGCATCGACCTTGTTGAACATCTTCCAGTACCTGCCGTTGAACGCGACTGAGCCATGCTCCCCCGGCGGACCACCTTCGCGAGGAAAGCGGATGGTGTATCCGGAGGGAATCTTCATGGCTCGACCGTTTGCGTCGAGTTCACATATAAGTGAACTTCGACATACGTCGAGAGATATTTCACAATCATTGACAACCCTGCTCCCGAACGATCCGCCACCTCTCCGCCAGCCTCATGCTCGCATGGAGCGAGCGTCCGAGCGACTGTGATAGGCACCTCTAGGGTGTATATGCAATTTCGAAAAGCCAGCGCAACTTCGCGATCGATTTTGCACAGTCGCGGGAATACGCGCGGAGAAATCACAGCATCGTAGAAATGCTTCAGGAGCAATCCACTATCTCGGAACCGCTACCAGATCAGCGTAGTCCTTCATCGGGCCGATGGTGAGATTGACCGGCTCCAACGGGGAAAGAAGCTTCCGCGGGGAGCGAAACACGATCCTCACCTCCTTCTGATACGCATATCCGAAGTGCTTCGCCATCTCTGGAACCCGGAACTTGGTGTAGTCGCGATATGGGTCGTAATAGATGACACTCCCTGCCATCGGCTTCCAATCGGAATGCCTCGCCAGGAACGCGCTGATGAGCCTCTGCTTGAACAATTCGGGATCCCTTATGACGATCGCCGCATCGGCGCGAAAGTCGGTCGGCATCCGGTAGTGGACGTGTTCGCAGAGACTGAAGAGGAAGTAGTCGTCGAAGACCAATGGAAGGACGATGTCGTCGTCATCGAACGGCTGGCGGTGCCCCGCGATCTCGAGGTGCGTTTCGCCCGCCAGACGCTCCCGGAATGTGGGAATGAAGAAGGTCCGGCTCGTCTCGTCGTCGCGGACGGCGTCGAGAAAGCCCGCATCGTTGTAGAGGCCTGCATTCGCGACACGCAGTTCGCCGCGTTCGAACATCGGCTCCATGAACTGCCGTTGGCCATACTTCACGAGGATCGGGGTGTTAGGGAGGTCGTAGCCTTCGAACATTCTGACACCAAGCGGCGTCCCGTCCTCAAAATACTTTAGAAGCGGCAGGCGGGCCTCCGCGATCACCTCGTCCGGAGGGTGGCCGTTCCGTCTGGTTCCGTACTCCTCGAGCAGGTGGGTGAAGACCTGCATGTATTCGTCCGTCACCTCCATCGGAACGAGACTTAGCTTACCCTCGCCGGAAAGCTCATTCACGTTCATGAAGATGGACTTGAACCGCTCTGCGACCCGCTCATCGGGAGCGCCGAGTAAGTATGGATGGGCAAGGTAGGTGTGGCGCCAGACCTCGTGCAGACGAAGCCGCCCTGGCTCCCTCGATTTTTGCTCATAATGACGGCGACGACCGTCGATGGCGTCCAGCCGCTGCCTGATCTGATCGACCGTCACCTTCGCCATCGGTGGAGTTTAACCAGGCCAGTCGGTGCGATCTAGATGCGTTACGGCAGGTTTCCCTCGGCGTCGTCGAGATCCGAAACATAGAGGTGCTCCATCACCTGGCCGGAGACCACGGGATCGATGGTATCGGCTTGCCTGAGCGCCCATTCCTTCCAGCGGGCCAGCTTTTCCGGGGGCACGTCCGACTTCTCACCCTCAAGGACTGCCTTTTCGACCCGAGCGACGAGGGTCCGGATCTCATCCGCTCGTCGCAGGAGCTCGCCGCTGGTTCGCAGATCGGCGAGTCTCTTGTCGGACAGCTGTCTGAGCCGCTCCTGTCGGCGCTCCTCCAACCATCGCCTGTGTTCTTCCTCGCGCTCGCGTGCTTCGACCAGTCCCTGGCGGAAGGAAGCCTCCGCAGCGACGACTAGGTCCGCGGTGATCTCCGCCATCTGCGTTTCGAGCGCCCGGTCCAGAGTATCCTGCCAACTCGTCACCAATGGGGTGCGAAGAGCCCGATCGAGTTTCAACTGCAGCGGCGTTCTAGCGGGAAGGTCGGGTGCAGGACGCTCGAAGCCGGCGCGCAACTCGGTGCGATGACGTCCGAGTATCTCAAACCTTAGCCCGAGCGTTTCGTCCCCGATCTTGCATCGAACGCGGAGCGCGTAGGTGTCCTCCCATACCTCGCCACTATGCCCGCGCTTCACGACGGTTCTGAGCAGACCAGCGAGAAGGCGCAGCTGGCGCTGCGCAAGCGGGCCATCGAAATGCGGTTCATCCGATGACCAGCGCGATGTAGCTGCCTTCTCCCGTCGTTCTGCCTCCTTGCGTAGGAGCTTCGCCATCCCTGCGGGCGGTCGAGAAAGATCGCGAGGGACGCCGACCCTGCCCAAACTCTCCAGCTCCAGCTGACGAAGCTCAGCGAGATCTTCGGGAACGAGCGGGGTAAGGAACGGGCCCGTCTCTGCGATGGGGGCCGCTTCGGGTACGTGGCCGCGGAAGCGCTGGTCAAGGCGTACCCGCCCGCTTGCCCCAGGACCTCGGGCCGGGGGTCCGGGTGGCGCTGACACAGAGCGACCTGCGCGGACCCGGTTCCAATGCCCTTGGGGCGGAGTGACGATGTCGTGTGTTCGGAGCAGCTTCTTCAGGCCGACGTCGCTGATCCCGATCGTCTTCGCGAGATCGCGCATAGGTGCCGACCACGCGAATGCGATTACGTCTTCAGGAAGGGCGAGGAAGGAGTCGGGTTGCCACATCATTCGCGCTTAGACCCGGCTACGCGAATAATAGAAGAAGATGATCCTAGCAGCCATCATCTGCAGGTCCGTCCAACCTAATATTTGGCGCGCCACCGCAACTCACCGATCGTTGAGCAACGTCGGCTAGGCGCCCCCAATCCGACATAGCACGCCGACTGTCATATTCCCGGAAGCAGTCGTCACTGACCGAAATAGGAGCGTCGAGATCGCGTCGCGTTGCAATCGACATCAGTCCTGTATTCGTTCGGGCAAACGGCGAAAGTCTTTCGTTCGCTAATCGCTGGCAAGAACCCCTGGCCAATGTTCGCCGACCAGAGAAGCTACCAACTGCTCACCTCTCAGAGATAGGCGATCGATCCATTCATCGTTCATCGCTGAAAAGTTGGTGCCATAGCCCGCGACATCATCGCCGGACACAAGATCATCCGGCTGTTTCGATAGCCGAGCGTCGTTTTGTCCCAAATATGGCATAATGAATCCGCCGATTTTGCCGGCATTTTGAAGATCGAATAGGCGGGTGGTGGACGCATTCTGGGCTCTCGCGAAAATGCTTTCGAAAACCGCTGACATGCGCGCGAACATGAATGAAGAAGGCTCACCAACATCCAACGAGTACCCGGCACGACACGCAATCAGTTTGTCGACCGGATCGACCTCCAAACTAATCGCGTGATCGCGATCCGGCCAAAACGGCATCAGGCCGAGATTGTCATATATCCCTCCATCGGTAAGGGTAATACGCTCCGCGCGCACCGAGCCGTCACGTTCGAATTCAATTGTGGCGTCCAGGACTGGGAGCGCCAGCGGATATGCGGCTGACGCAGTAACTGCATGCGCTAAGCTTGTGGCTTGTGAGCTCGCTGAGCCATATCGCCAACAGTGCAGTTTCTCCTTCGTGAAATAGAACGCGGCTTTTGCCCGCAACTCGCAGGCGACGATGATGAGCTTCGGTCGATCGTCACGCAGTGCGGACAGGTTTTTTGATCCGAAGATTTTGTCGAAAACACGCCGTAGAATCGATGTTCTACTTGCTTTGCGGTGCAGCACTGGGCGGTATGGCCATCGATCTCGGCGAGAAACTAACGGTAGTAGCGAGAATGCGAGTTTCGTGGGGAGCGCGACCAATCGATCCAGCGAGATGACTACGGACGTGATGACCGCCTTGAGACCCTCGAAACTAAAGATCGCTTCGTAGACAGATGGCCAGAGAAAGCCTTGGCGCAGTCTTTTGCGGACCTCATCTTCAAAGGTTTCGAAATCGCCCTCGTGCGAGCAATAAAGCGCTGCGATAACACTGCCCCCAGAAACCGACGACATTGTTGTGACGCGATCCAGCAGGCCGAGCTTGTGAAGGCCCCGAAGACAGCCGAGATGAAATGCGATCGCGCGCGAGCCGCCGCCAGACAGCGCGAGCCCGAATGTTTCAGCATCTGATGAGGTCTTGGCTATTGTCACGCTGCCCCTCTATCGGGCACCGAATTCGGCTTTGTTGTCGCTTCGCTATGTCCAATCACACAATTTTCGGACGTCGTTCCCACACAAAGACGGACGCCGTCTTCGCCTCCGATTAGCATGATGGCCGGCACGTCGCTCATAGTGACCTCGTCATCGATCCATTGCATAAGCAATCGATCGTCGCTGCTCGGCGTGCTCTGCACTTTTGGCGGGTGGGTGTGCCACTCGCCCACATAGTTCAGGTTCTGCGCAGTGGCGTGTCCAATGGCTTCCAGTTCGTGGAAGACGCCCACCGCGCCGCGCACGAAGCCCGTTGGCGATTGCACACTGTCGGGTGGCGGATCCAGCAGTGCCACGAGATAGCCCTTGCGAATCCGGCGGTCCCACGCACCCACAACGATGCCGCCTGTTTCATTGGGCTCAGCTTCCGCGCGCGCGCGTTGCACGCTCGACAAGACCCTTGCGCAGATGGCGATTGTCCAACCAGCGACATTGCATTCGGTGTAGTAGTTTCCGGCTAGGCGGGTCGTTGCTCGGATATCACCAGTCGAAGCATGGATCGCAACCATGCCTGACGCTAAGCCGTCTCTGCCAAAAATTTCATTCGTTGCTTCACCCGCGGCTCTCATCACATCGGCCTGCGAAATTACGGCACTGGGGTGCCGACACCCGCCCGCCGGCATGAACTCTCCAGCGACGCTGAGATGATTGTGCAGGCTCTCGTTGGTGACCAGATGCCAATAATAATCCATCTCCAGATGATCGAGACGCGTGTTGCGCTCTTCACCCTCTCGCATCACTACAAGATCGGTGCCGGTTGGATTTAGAAACGCGGAAACAATCGGCGTCTTCAAATGCTTGTTCGCTGCGAGCTCGCGGCTAACCGGCACGGATGCGCTCGTATCGATAAGGAGCTCGGCGCTATCTCCGTTCGAGGGATACTTCAGGTAGTCTTGGATAGTAGTGGGATGGCCAACTGCCGATCCGTCGCCGAGCAAACCGCAGATCGAATGAGCCAAGCCCTCCACCTTAGGAGCACCAAGGTATTGGGGCGACAACTGATGCCGGGCCAAATTGTGAGGCAGTAAGTGATCTGGATCGACACAGGTCCACTGACCATGGCCGCTTCGAGCCGCGGCCAACGCCAATTGCGATCCTAGCGCTCCGCATCCGACCAAGAGTACCTTCATTGGCTCATCGGTCGGTTCAGCGCCGGACGCCACCGCTGCGAGCTTTCGATCGAACGCATCGTAGACCGTCGCGGGATCGATCTGAATTTGCGCTAACGCTTCTTCTGAGGATACCGGCGGCCCGATAAGAGGGCCAATCCCATCGCCTTCGCGACCGAGTACTCCAGTAGCTTCGGCAAGGTCTCCCATCGTTTCCCCGAAGGCAAATGCTTTACGCGAGATGCCGTCGATCACCCCTTCCTCACGCAAGAGCGGCGTAGAGATGATGAGTATGCCAGCCTTGCGGAATTTCGCTTCGTAGCTTCCTGCGACGCACCACGCCCGGAAGCGTTCCTGAAGTAACGCCAAGAGGTCAACACCAAGATCCCGGTAGACTTCAAGCAGCTGACCGACCGTCCGAGGCAGCGAACGAATCCGACCGTGGGAGACCGGGGCAGTCACGAGATTGAGTACGGTTAGGCCTTTGTTTTCCGCTTGGTCATGCTGCATCCGGTCTTCCAGATCGACAAGGATGGGCGCATCTGCAGTATCGGCTCGCCTAAAACCAGCAAGCGCAGCTCCGTCATGCTGAGCCTGGGGTGACAGAAAAAGAAGTGGGACCGCATAGCCGCCAAAAATGGGATCGAGGGGCTGATCGGGGCCGTGAAGCCGTCCGTAGGCCGCCTCGCACAGCCACCACTTCGTTCGTTCGAGGAGGAGAGCCGGGGACAGGATCCTGCGAATCTCGTCCGGATCGAGATCAAACAGACAAAGAGATTTGGGATGCTGGTCGACAGCCAGGTTGATATGAGGAAGCTCGAACGGGAATCCGACGCGGATGGGATAGGCGCAAGGGACAATACCGTCCCCGAAGATAAATGCGATCGGTTCGTACCGTTCTATCGGATGCACTGTCGTGCGCTGACCTAATGGCACTTCAACTTCTAGGGCGATGACCTCGCGATCGGCTTCTTCTTGTTTGCGGCACCAAAGCAAACGGGCTCCACAATGCTCGCCTCGGTCGATCCATTGCAGCATGGATTTCGCACCGGACGTGCAGAGCTCGGACGGATCACAACGGAGAGGAAAGAACTGCTCTAGCAGCGACCCCTGATCATCATCCCGCACGAGGCGCCACCCCGGCGGCACCTGCCGCGATACTGCTGCCACCGCTAGTGTCTTTCACCGCGCCGTCGCGGGTAATCAGCAAAACGAGGGGTTTGGGATTGGTCGAAGATGGTTCAGCCATCGTGACGAGGAACTGCCGGGTGTCTGCCAGCACGTCTTCCTTGTAATAATTGGCTGCCTGGCGATGCGGTGGCTGCACATCCTCGTCTTCCTTGGATCCTTTGTAGGGAATGGGTTTGCTCGCCGAGATGATGAAGCCATTTTCCTCTCCAGCGGTCTCACACAGCCAAGCGACCTGATCCGTCGGCGCGGTCTTATTCTCGCCCTTCTCAGGTCCGATGGATTTGTACGAACAGTGGTGAGGAAGATGGTAAACGTCCCAGTGCAGGCGATCGTCATTCTTCTTCTTGCGAGTGATATCTACGATTTCGCCGATGCATTCGTGCGGCATGTCCCCTGTAATCAGAAGGTCGGTGTGATGGCCTTCCTCGACGAACCGCATCTGCAACATAATGGAATCGCCGTTGCGATCCACGACGCCGCGGTCGTCGGTGCGCTTCGCGTGTGGCGAATGCACAAAGAACTCAACAGCGTCATCGTCGAGGGAAAACTCAGGCACCAACTGGCCGGCGTCGACGAAACAGGACTTTCGGCTCTCGATCGTTAGGCCGTTCTCCTTCAGCCACTCCTTCAATCGCTCCGGGCGGGAAAAAACCTTGATGCCCTTCCCGCTCTTCAGGCGGTACCTGGCTTCCTGTCGAATGACCCGCGCGCAGTCATCGAGCCCCTCTTCAGTGATCGCTGCAGCCGGGACCCAAAGCGTATCGATCTTATACCGATCGTCGCCCTGGTACTTTGTCGCATGTTCGAACCAGAAGAAGTCTGATGAACCCGCACAGTGGTCGGTATCGAGGTGGGTATAGGCTACGACTGCGTAGGAAGACAGGTCGGCCTGCTTCATGTCGTCGCGCAACAGCTTGGGCAGGTCGCACCGCTTATCCCCCTCCTCGCCGGTGGCGACATCGGCGTAGTCGAAAAGAATTCGACGACCGTCTTGCAGCTCTGCGAGGGTCGTGTCGGCGTTTCCGAGAGGGAAGAAAGTCAGCTTCGTCATAATTTTTTACCTAGAGCAGTCGTCGCCGACCGCATCGACGAAGGGATTGAACGCAGGAGCCCTTGACCAAGACCGCTGGATAGGCGATTCGGCTACAGGCATTAAAACTATATGGGTATAGTAACTCTACCCGTCAAGGAACCCTACGCATCATGTCCGTCAGCCCTCCGAAATCTTACATCCAGAGACGCCGCCTCGAATTCATCGAGTGGAAGCTTTATTGGGAGCGACGATTAAACCGGAGCGATATCGAAGAGCAGTTCGAGGTCTCGACCCCGCAAGCATCAACGGATATCAAGCTGTATCGCGAACTGGCTGGCGAAAACTTCGAATATGACAGCGGCCAGAAAGCCTACCTTCCCGCAAAATCCTTCAAGCCGAAGTTTCTGACGATCTCCGCGGATCGTCTTCTGCTTCAACTACGCGCCTATCTCATAAATGCGTTGGGAAGAAAGGATGTCTGGTTTCGAGAGATTCCGCCGGTGGACATGGCCCCAGACATAGTACGGGATATCGATCCAAGGAGGCTTAAGAGAGTCTTGTCCGCCATCAGAAGAAAGCGCCAGATCGAAATCGAGTACCAGTCTCTTACGAAATGCAAGTGGCGCACGATCGCACCGCACGCACTCGCATTCGACGGCTATCGCTGGCACCTGCGAGCGTGGTCTCCCGACCGAAACGATTTTCGTGACTTCGTTCTTAGCCGGATACGGGGAATGCGGAAGTCGGGGCCTGCTTCATTTTCGCCTGAACACGATTTGGAGTGGCATAGAAAAGTGGTTCTCAAGCTTTGCCCGCACCCAGATCTGGACGCTCAACAAACCGAAGCGATTCAGTGCGACTACAACATGAAGAATGGTATGAGGGAAGTCTCTGTCCGCCTTTCCATGGCTTATTATTTCATCAAGCGTATGAACCTCGATCTTGACGATATTCCTGCCAAGCGAGCTCAGATACGTCTCGCGAACATTGATGAGGTCAACGAAGCGATTGCCGTTGCGAAGCGGGAAACTGGTGATCTCGTGGGTGAAGCTCTCGCAGGGCAACATGCTCATGCTGAGCAGTGGGACCAGTAGGCTTTTTCAGCGGACTCAAACCCAACGCAGAATGACAGCTTTTTTGAATTGTCGTGACCAAAGCGGATTTTCAGCTTCCGGCCCATTTTCTGCTAGTCGGGCGTCTTCCCGTGAATGTTGTTCGTACGACGCGGACATAACCAATCCGCTTTTAACGGGGGCCCGACAGCGTTTGGCAGTCGAATAGCTTAAGTCGCGAAGGCTCTTCACTGGAAAAGGGCATGACCGCGCTTCACGATAAGCAGTACGCGCGTTAGCGTGAGTCGATGAGCGGAAAGTTCGATCACCACTTCGACTTTGGTTTCGGCGAGCGATACGGCCACGCCGTGGTCCCTTACCGCGCCATCGAAACAGAGGTTCCATCTCGGCCAGGACTCTACAGCTGGCACTTCAGGCTTCCGCGGGAGCGGGCTGAGGAGGCGGTGCCTTTCCTCTCCTCCCTGTTTCAGACGGAGGAGCTCGAGGTGTCCGTTCGTGCCAACATGCGTCAGCGCTGGAGTGGTACGCTTCGATCGGACACGAATGCATTCGAACATGGTCTTTCGGCTGCGCTCGGCGCGGCCTTCTTCGCAGTCGCGTATCCGCTCTACATCGGGATAAGCGTCGACCTTCGAACGAGGCTCAAGACCCACAAGGAGCAGCTGGAGCTCTACAAAGACAAGATCCCTGCGTTTCCGTGGAGTTCGCAGCCGTCGGACACCGACGGGGAATCAGCGTGCTTCGGCCTACGGGTCGGAGAGGTCTTCAGGAGCGCGCGTTACTTCGAGACCGAGTGGCTCTACGTGAAATACATAACAACCGATCTGGACGACGGACGCGGTCGTGAGGAGGTCATGTCCGACCTGCGCGCCGCCGAGACGACGTGCAACACCCTTTTCCATCCTGTTTTCGGGAGAAGATAGAATATGCCCCTGAAAGGTTCATCGATCACCGATCCGAAGATCAAGGTCTTCGGAATGTTCGGTAGATTCACCGTGGCGACGCCCGACCCCAATCGGGTCGTCGTGAATTACTTCAGCACCGTTGCGTCCGGATCGGACTCGGAATCCGCTGGGAACTCCCTTTCGCTCCTTCGCGAACTCAAGCCGATGCGGGAGCGTGTGCATGTCTCGGACCTTCGAGATCTCTCGAGCCTGCTTCAGCGCGAGCTGGACGATCGGCGGGTGGCGACGGAGCTCGTCCCGTACCTGAAGGGCGACAGTTCGCCCGTCGGCTTTTTCCCTGGCATCCTGGTCGCCCTGGTCCCTAACGGTTTCCTGCGATCGGAGGCCCACGCCGAATATCCGCGACCGGGCGAGGTCAGTTCCGCCGATGGTGAGTCCGTACGAAAATTCGGAGATTTCTGGTCGACGCATCGGTTCGAGCTCGACGGCGACCCCGTGTCCCTCGGCCGTCTGGAAATCGACCCGAAGACTACGGATCTCATAGTGCTCGACGGACAGCATCGCGCCAACGCCTTCCGGTTCGCGACGCGGACGTTCGACGTGGTCCAGCAGGGAGACTCGATTTACAACGCGTTCTACGAAGGCGTTGAACCGCCAGAGGACTTTGATGCCCAGCTACCGGTGACCATCGTGTGGTTCGAGTCCGAGGAACCGATCGAACCGCGACTGATCTCTCGCAAGCTCTTCGTCGACGTCAACACCCAGGCCAAGCCAGTCAGTGAATCGCGCAATATCCTACTCGACGACAGGAAGCGGGCCTCGATCGTCACCGGCAGTGTCTACCGTCTCCTCGCTGATCGCGCATTCGATGCCGATCGCCTTTCCCTGCTCCACGCTGGTTTCGACTGCGAGGAGGGCGAGGCGCATGAGTTCGCCCTGCTTTTGCCATCCATCGCCAACTACGCAATGGCCTATGCCGCGTTCGGCCGCGACGAGGTCGACGACCTCTCGCACACGATCAGCGCGGATTGGTTCAGATATACCAGCAATTACGCACGCATCCGGCGGATATCTGGCGACGTTGACGAAGGAAAGTTCAGAGCTGCGGAAGGCGGCGACCGTTCAGCGTTCGAAGCCGTGGCCAAGGCGCTCGAGCAGTCTGTCGCGCCGCGGCTCCTCAGCATCTTGGAGAAACACCCACTTTCGCTACGCCACATCGAGGCTTCGCGATTGCTCGACGAATGGATTGGCAATCAGGCGGCGATGATCGTGGAAGTCTGGGACAAGGTTTTTCGCGGCGGCGAGGGCCTCTACGGCGGTTTCCGTCGGCGTACGACCGAGGACGACGAGAAAGTTGGCGCGCGCGCGACAAACTATAGGAAGGCCATCACGGAGATCGAGAGCGAGTTCGTCAAGACACGCGCTGAACTCTTCTCCCGAGATGTCGAGGATAGGGTCACGACCGCGTATCGCTCCTACAAGTCTCGCGCTGGGGTAACAGCGCTCCTTATGGCAGCCCACGTTTTCTGCAGCACAGAGGACGAAGGATGGGGCGCAGTCGAACGGTACGTGGCTGCGCTCCAGGAGATAACGGCGGACCAATGGATAGTGCTGCTGTCCGATTACAAGGCTATGATCGCGCCTGAGCTCATGCCGAAGCTTTGGCCTGTGAACCGCAACATCATCCTGCGAGCCATCCAGGGCCGCTGTGCCGACAAAGAGTTCTTTAGCACAGCGACGATCTCCGCCCGTAACCCCGATGTTCTTTTCGTCCAGAACAAGGTGAAGCAATCCGTCGCCGCTTACGCATCCTCGCTCTCGCCTGACCGGATGGCCGAGCGACCCGATGAAGAGACTTTGGCCGGATGGTCGGACAAGGCGGTCGCGGCACTGAAGGAGGTCCTCGCAGCTGCTTCGTTCGAACCGCTGAACTCCGAAGATGCGCTACGCACGGTAGCATATCAAGCCGCAACATCGGCTGTAGAGCGGCATTTCCCACACATGGAGGATGGCGAAGGGGACGGTGGATACGAGCTGGAGGAAGGTGAATCTGACGATGGGTCCGACCAACCCGAGCTGAGCTAAACTCGTAGGGGAGACTAGCCGCCGACGACCTAATCCGGCCATCAGAAAGCGATTTCCACAGCATTCGGTCGATTGGGTGTAGGGGTATCGAACCTGCTCTCATTCGATGGACCGCCCGTTGCATAATTTACAATCTGGCAAATACCAACAGATCAGTAACTGCCATTAACCTTTGCCTGTGACGAAGCGTTAAGTTATTCGCGCCAAAACCGTTATGCTCAGGGCGTTCGACCAACGAAGATAGCTCCTCGTGGCGACGCCGGATCGCCTATGGACGATCCGGCGCATCATGAAATTTAGGCCGCCTGGGCGAGATGAGGCAGGTCGAAGATGTCACCCCGCTCCCATTGGTCGGCCTGGATCGCGATAAGTCGGTTGTAGGCCCTCACCATGTCGCCATCTGCCGCTTCGAAACTCGATGCTGGTGCATCGGTGATGTGGTGCAGATTAAGCGCATGGTCGAACCGGTACGCGCCCAGATTGAAGCCGTCTGGTACAAGGGTCGCGCGGTCGTCTTCGCAAGTCAGGCAGAGCATGCAGCTCTCAATGTAGTGCATCCCCTCTCCCATCTGTGCGACCAAGCCGATTTGCGGAACCGTCGGGCACTCTGCAGACTGATGAACCCAGAGGAGCGGGCGGCCGGTTGTCTGTACCCGGGAAGTGAACTGCATGAGGCCGAAAGCGTGGGGAGCCGACCCGCTCAGCATAATGTCCACCTTGTCTCGGAATTCAGTGAAGCGTCCGGGCCGGCCGCCCAGCAGGTGTGCAACGGCGGCGAGGTAGTTGGCGATGCGCTTCTGTTGTTCGATCTCAGTCATCTCAAGTCTCCATAGGCCGCGGGGATCGCGTGCCCTTTTCCGCTCTCTTCCAGAGAGCCACCTCCTTTCGTTCTAAAAGTCTACTCGCGCAGCCGCGTCCGCTTTGCGCCCTAATAGCAGCCATAAAGTCAGGCGAGGACAAACCTGAAAGCTGCTGTCCCAAAGTTTCGTCTGATTGAGGAAAATAAGCCTTCAATCGCAATAGGTCGAAAAATTTTCTTCGCGATGCGTCTTGGTCGCTGAAGTGAGGCGCATGAAATCCTCGTTAAGTTCGGCTTTGCCGTATCGTGACCGTGCACGAATTAAGTTGCTCCTTCATTATGACTTTCGGATGAGCACCACCCCAGCAATCACAAGCGCGCCGCCAGCCAGAAGCCAGGATTGATCGACAAGCAACGCGCTAGCTATGATCAATGCGGCAGCTAGAGGGCCTTTCAAGGACTGACGCTCATTGCGAAGTCCAGCGAGCTGCTCGATACTGAGCGGATCGAGCTGAACCGGCACATATCCTGACTTTGCGATCGAGTTCGCAGTGGCAAGTATGTCGGGCAAGGACGCCGACAAACCCAGCAGCTGACCGCGAAGTCTCTTCAAACCCGACCGAGCGCTGCCGAGCGAGAACCGCTCGGCGAGAAGCTCCGTCATGATCGGCCGGGTCTCTTCGGCGATGTTGTAGTCCGGTGCCAGCGATCGGACGAAGCCCTCTGCAGTCAACAAGGTACGCAGAAGAATGGCCAGATCAGGTGGCAGAACCAGTCGATAATCCCGCAACAGATCGAAAACGCGGGAAAAAATCTGCGAGAACTCGATGCCAGATAGCACGGTCCCCCTGAACTCTCCAATCAACTGATCCAGATCCACCGCGAGCGCATCGCGATCCACCTTCGGCTCCCCCGCCCATGCGAGCAGGACATCCGCGACATCGCTGGTTTCCTCACCAGCAATCGCAAGCACGAGGCGGACGATCTCGTCGCGCCTGGCCTTGGTGAGCGTCCCGACCGATCCGAAGTCGATGAAGCCGACATCCTGCTCGCCGATCAGGAAAACATTGCCGGGATGGGGGTCGCCGTGAAATTCGCCGTTTAGAATGATCATCCGCAGGACAGCGTTGGCATAGCTTTTAGCGAAAGCCGCCACCCGCGGGTCGCCCGATGGGCTGCCCAGCGAAGACGCGGGCCTGCCGTACAGGCGTTCCTGAACGTTCACCCGCAGCCCGGTCAGTTCCCAATGGATGGCCGGGGTCCTGACGCCGATGGTATCGAGATATGCGCCGATCCGCTCGCAGGCTCGGGATTCCGCAGCGAGGTCCATCTCCCAGGCAAGATTGCGGCCGAAGGTCCGCAGAAACTCGACTGGCCGGTAACGCGCGATATCCGGCGACCGTGCTTCCACGATCCCGGCAAGGCGTATAAGGAGGCGCACATCAGCCTCCATCCGAGCGGCAGTGCCTGGCCGCCGAACCTTCACGATGACCTCGCTTCCGTCCCGCAGTCTGGCGGAATAGGTTTGCGCTATGGAGGCAGAGGCCAAAGGCTTTTCGTCGAACTGCGCAAAGTCGCTCCGCCAGTCCTCACCCCAGCTTGAAGCAAGTACGGGCTCGATATCTGCGAAGGGCACTGACGACACCTGATCGTGCAGGGTTGAGAATGCCGTGATCCAGTGTTCGGTAAACAGATCGCTTCGGGTGGCGAGGAGTTGCCCCAGCTTTATGCCGACTGGCCCGATGTCACGGAGGAACGCCACAACTGCAGCCGGACGAAATTCGCGAGGATCGATGACATTGCTCGAAGAGGGAATAAATCCGAGGGCTCCGGCGAGATTCTTCGCGCCGTGCCTCATTAGGATTTGGCCGATCTCCGCGGCGCGAGCGATGCTGCTGATAGGCTTTTCCGGGGGCGATGCCATGATTTTACTCAGCCTCGGCCCGGAGTTGGTCCAGATTTTCCGATACCCTTGCAAGAATCTGCTGCAACGTTTGCTTCTCGTCGGCGGCAATGTCGCGCCAAAGCAGACCATGAAGCCTATCCGCGGAGCCTCTCAGTTCGGGCAGCAGATCGTCAAGCTGCTCCGTGAGGATGAGCTGCCACGCTCGCCGATCCGTCTCAGCTCGAAGCCTTTTCATCAGCCCGCGTGCGCAAAGACCTGCAACCGCCTGGCCGATGGTCGCCGATTCCAGTTCCAGTTTCTTGGCGATTTCAGCCTGCGTAAGGGCAGGATCGCGAAGAAGTTGTCCGATGATCCTCCACTGTGTCTGATTGAGACCGATCCTGGCGACCCTCGCATCGTACACTCTGCGCGCGCCGCGACTGATCTCGTCCATAAGATAGAGAATGCGGTCATCATCGGTGATGACCTTCTGCCGACGCTGAGACCGTGACATGGTATCTGGTTTTTCATCCATAGCGCTGTGTAGTCGGATAGCCTCGGATGCCCAAATGCAAACTGCTAAATGCCTTTACTATCTGACTCACGGCTCATAGGGCGCGAGACGCGTTCACCTTTTACTGAGGCTGCCGAAAGAGTCAGATGACCGATAACTCCAACCAACCGGAGCAGGAGGGCACAACCCCAACGAAACCGCAATCGCGGCGTGGCTTGCGCATCGTGCTAATCATCGTTGGTCTTGCCGTGCTGCTTGGCGGGATCTGGTGGTACTACCGGCACGTAACCTACGGACAGTACATGCAGACGACCGATAACGCCTATGTCGCTGCCGACAGCGTCGTTATCTCTTCCAAGGTAGCGGGATACGTCGAAGAGGTCTTCGTGGGGGAGAACGAGCAGGTTGCTCGCGGCGGAGCCCTCGTACAACTGGATCTGCGGGATTATCAGGCGCAAGCGCAACAGGCGCGCGCACAGATCGCTGCGACCCTGGCCGGTGCCGACACAATCCGTTCTCAGGTAGCCGAACAGGATGCAGCCATTCGCCAGGCGCGGGGCCAACTCGCCGCCGCGCGCGCAGCACTGGACCTCGCGAACGACCAGGTGGCGCGATATCGGCCCCTTGCCGCGACAGGAGCCGAACCGCGGGAAAAGCTAGACCAGTATGAGGCGCAGGCGCGGCAAGCGCGGGCCGAACTCGTCGCCGCGCAGGCGGCGGTGGCTGCCGCGACCGCGCGCCGAGGGACCCTGTTCGAGCAGATCAACCAGACCCAGGCGCAGGCGGACGCTGCTCGCGCTCAGCTGGAAACAGCCGACCTTACGGTTGAATCGACCTTGCTGCGCGCCAGCAAGGCCGGACGCGTCGGCGATCTCTCGGTGAGGGTGGGCCAGTTCGTGCAACCGGGTCAACGTTTGATGACGGTGGTTCCGGTGAGGGCGATCTACGTGACGGCAAACTTCAAGGAAACGCAGGTCGGCCTGATCCGGGCCGGCCAAAGCGTCAGGCTCGAAGTTGACGCCCTACCCGACCTTGAGATCGCGGGACGAGTGGTCAGCATATCGCCGGGAACGGGCGCGGAATTTTCCATCCTCCCCCCCGAAAATGCCACCGGCAACTTTACCAAGATCGTTCAACGGATACCCGTCCGCATCGGTATCGATGCTCCCCCTGAAGTGCGGCGTCTGCTCGTTCCCGGCATGTCGGTAGTGGCTACGGTCGACACCCGGAATGCTGCCGGCGAATTGGAAGAGATCTCGAGTCGGACTCAATGACCGAGATACTGGCAGCGCAGGACACTTCGATCGGGCCGGCCGGGGGCCGAAAGAACGCAGACGTGACTGCCTGGGTCGCTGTGGCCGCGGGCGCGCTTGGCGCCATGCTCGCGACGCTGGACATATCAATCGTCAATTCCGCACTCCCCGTCATTCAGGGCGAGATCGGTGCCACAGGCGCCGAAGGCACCTGGATTGCTACGTCATTTCTCGTTGCTGAAATCGTCGTCATTCCGCTGAGCGCTTGGCTCGAACGGCTGTTCGGTCTGCGAACCCTCCTCATCATCGCGGTTAGCGCGTTCACCGCATTTTCGGTGCTATGCGGGATTGCAACCGACCTTACGACCATGATCATCGGCCGAACGGGTCAGGGATTCACGGGCGGAGTCCTCATTCCGACCGCAATGACTATTGTGGCTAAACGATTACCGCCGCACCAACAGCCAATCGGAATGGCCCTGTTCGGCATGACTGTGGTTCTTGGCCCCGTGATGGGGCCATTGATCGGCGGCTGGCTGACCGAGAACCTGAGCTGGCACTATGCCTTTTTCGTCAATGTGCCAGTCTGCGCAATCCTGCTGCTCTTGCTGTTTATCGGGCTGCCTCACGAAAAGCCCAAGTGGGAATATCTCACGGACGCCGATTGGGCTGGCATTCTCGGGCTGATCCTCGGACTGGGCGGTCTGACTGTTGTACTCGAGGAAGGGCACCGTGAGGAATGGTTCGAGTCCTCACTCATTCGCTGGCTAACGGTGGTGACCATTATCGGCTTTGCCTGTTTGATTTACGGACAGGTGAAGGCACGCAAGCCAGTCTTGAAGTTGCAGCTCCTGTTCAATCGACAGTTCGCCAGCGTCGCGATCATGGCGCTCGCCCTGGGCATGGTGATGTATGGTTCGACCTATGTCATTCCGCAGTTTCTGGCGATCATCTCTGACTATAATGCTTTTCAGACGGGACTGGTCATCTTCTGGATGGGTGTCCCGGCCTTTCTCCTGATGCCGGTTCTGCCCCTGATGATCCGCAAGGTGGACATCCGCATTGCCGTCGGCACCGGAATGCTGCTGATGGCGATCAGCTGCTTTGTCAGCACGAGTCTGACCGCCGAATCCGGCGGCGCTGTCTTCACTGAAAGTCAGCTTATCCGCGGGGCCGGAATGATACTTGCGATGATGTTCCTGAATCAGGCAACGGTTGCGTCGGTGGCCAAGGAAGACGCGGGCGATGCCTCGGGCATTTTCAACGCGGCCCGCAATCTTGGCGGATCATTCGCCCTCTCGGCCCTCGCTTCGTTCCAGGACCAGCGAATTTGGCACCATACGAGGCGCATGGAAGAAACGCTGAATGCGAACAGCGTTTCGCTGCAGACCTATCTCGACGGACTGGCGCGAAGCTTGGGCGATATGGAACGGGCGATGGCGGCACTCGGCGGCACTCTCCAGCGCGAAGCGTTCATCATGACCTACAATGATGTCTTTCTGGTGATGGGACTTCTCACACTCGCGACGGTCCCGCTTGTTCTGTTCCTCAAGCCGCTTCCGGAAAATGTCTCCCTTTCGATGCACTGAGCCCGAGATTATGCGCCACTTGCTACCTCCGATTATCACTATCGCCTTGCTAGCTGGATGCACGGCAGGGCCCGATTATGCAGGCCCCCCGGAAGTTGTGTCAGCAGACACGGGCACTCGCTTTGTGCGCGCTGGCAGTGATGTGAGCGCATCTGATCCGGTTGTCGCTCAATGGTGGCTGCTGCTCGGCGATCCCGAGTTGACGCGGCTGGTGGAGGCTGCGCTGTCCGGCAACCCTTCGCTCGCCGCAGCGCAGGCGCGCATTGCCCAGGCACGGGAATCCATCAGGCAAGACCGTGCGGGTCGAATGCCATCGCTTGGGGCACAGGCCAGCACCGTGCAGGGCCGGCTTCCTGGTCTCGACATTCAAGGCGGGGCGCCCCCCCCGTCAGAGCAAACCAATTCCGACGCAGAAATCGATGACTCGCTCAGCTTTTTCAATGTGGGCCTTAACGCCAACTGGGAGCTGGAGTTCGCCGGTGGCTCGCGCAGGCGCATTGAAGCCAGCAATGCCCAAGCTGCTGCAACGGTGGCCAATGCAGAGGACGCAAAGGTCCAGTTGACTGCCCAAGTGGCCAGCACCTACGTCAATTTGCGGGAGGCCCAATTCCGCGCAGAGCAATTTGAGGCGCAGACTTCGTTGCAGGAAGAGATCCTGGCGCTGACATACCAACGCTATCAGCGCGGTGCATTGCCGCTTTTCCCGGTAGGCACCGCGAATGCCGAACTGGAGATGCTCAAGTCACAACTTGCCGAAGCTGAAGCGGATATCGCAGTCCTGTCTGATGCACTCGCTATACTGACCGGACAGGTGCCGGGATCAGTTGATGCAGCGCTCACGACTGCGCATTCCATTCCCATGCCGCCAGAGCAGGTCGCGATCGGCGATCCGGCAAGCCTGGTGGCGCGTCGGCCTGACATAAGGGCGGCCGAACGGTCTCTTGCCGCGTCGACGGCGCGGATCGGGGTGGCCGAGGCGGCGCGGTTCCCGAAATTGTCCTTCACGGGGATCCTGGGCCTCGGCGGATCCTCGTTGGACGACGTTGTCGATGTCGGCGATTTCTCCGCACTCGCGATCCCGCGCCTCCAGTGGAATTTTCTGGATTTCGGCAGGGTAGACGCTGCGATCGACCAAGCCGGGGCGGCGCGCAACGAAGCAGTCGCCAATTACCAGCAGACGGTGCTTCTGGCACTGCAAGACGCCGAACGTGCCTTGGCTCGCTTCGGCCAGCAGCGTGTGGCGCTCGCTGCCAGTATGCAAATCAAGAAGCAGGCTGACGGCGCGGCGGACCTGAACCGCCAACGTTTTGCCGCAGGAGCGATCTCGAAGGCTGACCTCAACCGGGCCCTGCGAGAACAGCAGCAGGCCTCAGCAGACCTCGTCCGGGCAAAAGGTGCCCTTACGCTGGCGTGGATCGCGCTGCAGAAGTCGCTGGGCCTTGGGTGGCAAGAGCCTGTTCGAGATCAATAGTCCCGCCGCGCTGATCAAGTGATCCGGTTGACGAGAAGTAGGCGCCCCTGCCGCTGGCGACCAACTTTTCGTCGGGCTCGAGAACCCGGGTTTCCGCCACCGAAATCTGTCGCCCGACCTTCACGATCTGTCCGTGAGCAGTGAGAGGTCCTGAGGTTGCAGGACGGTGGTAATCGACATGCAGATCGGCCGTCGCTCTCGCCGCGACGCCCCCGGCAAGCAGAGTATAAAGCCCGGTGAGGTCGACCAGTGAAGCCAGGATCCCTCCATGCGCCGACCCAATCATAGGGTTCGACACGATCTCTTCGCGCCATGGCATGGTGATCGCGATTCCTTGGTCGGAGCATGTCGCAATCTCCAGCCCAAGCCATCGGTGAAACGGCGCGATATGCAGCATTTCCTGCAAGCGCTCTCGATCGATCATAGCTCCCTCGTCCCATGTGGGTGAGTCGTATCGGATGAGTGATGGCGCCCTAGGAAATCGACGATAGCGGCGGAAAAGGCGTCGTTCGCATCGCCCACGACCATATGCGTGGCATCGGCGATGTCCGTGTATTCTGCATGGGGGGCGAGTTGCCGCAGATGCAAAACGGCCTCTTCGGAAACAAGATCGCTAGAGGCGCCTCGGATGAGGTGAAGCGGAAGCGTGAGTTTCGCCGCAGCTTGGCTCAGCATTGCCGATTGACGTTCTTGGCTGTCTGGGTCGCCTTGTCTGGCCGCCATTATATTACGGATAAACACTGGGTCCCAGTGCCAATAGAAGCGCCCATCCGACTTCTGCCGCAGATAGTTTTTCAGACCATCGCTCGCGCCCCGCTTGGGACGATGCGGCATGTAGCGAGCGATCACGTCGGCCGCCTCCTCTGGTGAGGCGAAGCCGCTATCGACATGCTCTTCCATGAAACCAACCACGCGCATCACACCGCTGGGCTCCATGCGCGGGGCAATGTCGACCAATGTGAGTGAAGCAAAGCTACCTGGAGCAAGCTCCCCTGCGGCAATCAGTCCAGCGAGCCCGCCCAGTGAAGCGCCGACCAGCGCTGGCTTCTGGTCCAGGCGCGACGCTGCAGCGACCAGATCCGCCGCGAAGTCGCGCATTTCATAAGCTCCGCATGGCGACCAATCGCTGTCTCCGTGACCGCGCATGTCGAAGGCGATTGCGCGAAAGCCGGCTTGAGCCAGCTCGCTGACCACCCTTCTCCACGCGCGCCGTGTCTGCCCGCCGCCGTGCGCAAGAAGGACGGGTTTAGCGTAGGCATCCCCCTCAGCCTCGGCTGTAAGAGAAATCGCGCCTGCGCCCTCAATCGTAAAGGTTTCTCTCGCCATCTCCGGATGGTAGGAAAGGCGCGCTAAATAGTAAACCGATTTAGTTTGTGGCTCTCGGCTCCGTGTTGGCTGTCCTGCAGGGGCGTTTCAACGACGGCAAAAGTCTATGCCAAGAGGGGTTTCTCCAGACCATTCTCTAATGCACCGGCTTGCGATTCGGTCAGCAGTCGCTGTCCGCTTAATCCGCTCAAAGATATAAAAGCTGCCTTTCCGCTTCCGGCCCAACTCCGGTCATTCCCGCCGCTCTGATCTTCGTATCCACAGGATTCATACCTCTGGGTGTAGGTATATCGAACCTGCTGATGATCGGCCCGCCGGGCGCCGGCAAGTCGCTGCTCGCCAGCTGTCTGCCGGGGATCCTGCCGCCGCTCTCGCCCGCCGAAGCGCTCGAGGTGAGCATGGTGCAGTCGGTCGCCGGGCTGCTGGAGGATGGGCGGATCAGCCGTGCCCGCCCGTTCCGCGCGCCCCACCATTCGGCCAGCATGGCGGCGCTGACCGGCGGCGGATTGAAGGTCAAGCCGGGCGAGGTCAGCCTGGCGCATCTCGGCGTCCTGTTCCTCGACGAGCTTCCCGAATTCCAGCGCGCCGTGCTCGATTCGCTGCGTCAGCCGCTCGAGACGAACAAGGTCGATGTCGCGCGGGCCAACGCCCATGTCAGCTTTCCGGCCAACGTCCAGCTGGTCGCGGCGATGAATCCGTGCCGTTGCGGCCATCTCGGCGATGCGGCGCTGGCATGCAGCCGCGCGCCCAAATGTGCCGCCGACTATCAAAGCAAGGTGTCCGGCCCGCTGCTCGACCGGATCGATTTGCATGTCGAGGTCGATCCGGTCAGCGCCGCCGACCTCGCTTTGCCGCCGCCAGCCGAGGGCAGCGCGCAAGTTCGCGCCCGGGTCGCCAATGCGCGCGCGGTGCAGACCGGGCGGGTCGGGGCGAGCGGCGCACGCACCAATGCCGAACTCGACGGAGAAGCGCTCGAAACCTACGCCGGTCCCGACGAGGCGGGGCGGGCGCTGCTGATGCAGGCGGCAGGCGCGATGCGGCTCTCGGCCCGCGGCTATACGCGCACCTTGCGGGTCGCGCGCACCATCGCCGACCTCGCGGGCGCCGAGGCGGTAGGCCGTATTCACGTGGCCGAGGCCCTGAGCTACAGACGCCAGCCGCCCCGCGCTTGAGATTGCCGGCGCGGCGCCGGAAAAGAGGGGGAGCCGCGTTGGCACGTTCGCTTGTAATATCAGGGGCGGTGCTGTTTTTGCTGGGACTGTTGCAGGGCGGCGTCGTCCAGCTGCATCTCAATCCGCGCATGGCCCTCTCCGCCCATCTGACCGCCGTGCAGAGCGGCACCGCGCTGATGGTGGCGGGCGCCGTCTGGCCGCTCGTCAACCTCGGGCCGCGATGGCAGGCCGCGACCCGGCTGGCCCTCGCGCTATCGATGTTCGGCCTGTGGCTTGCGCTCACCCTCGCGGCGCTGACCGGCGCGAACGAAGAACTTCCCATGGCCGGCGCCGGTTACGGCGCGGAGGAGACGGCCGAGCGCATGGTGACGCTGCTGGTCGGTCTGTCGAGCATCCTGATGATTGCCGGCTGGTCGCTGTTCGTCATCGGTCTCGTCCGCCGGCCGCGTCGATAACCGCCGCGCGGCTTGCTAGAGGTCGAAGCTGCCCTTCAACCCGTCGATCACATATTGCGCCGCCAGCGCCGCCAGCAGCACGCCGAGCACGCGGGTGATCGCCGCTTCCACCTGATCGCCGAACAGGCGCATGATCGGCCCCGCGGCGATCAGGGCGAGCATGGTGATCACCAGCACGCTCGACAGCGCGCCGAGAACCATGATCTTGCCGTTCAGCCCCTGGGCTTCGTTCATCAGCAGCATGATCGCGGCGATGGCGCCCGGCCCGGCCAGCATCGGGATCGCCATCGGAAAGACCGAGACATCCTCGACCTCGGGCGTGGCAGCCACCCGCTCGGCGCGTTCCTCGCGCCGCTGGGTGCGCTTTTCGAAAACCATCTCGAACGCGATCCAGAAAAGCATGAGGCCGCCCGCAATGCGGAAGCTGTCGAGCTCGATATGCAAGGCGCCCAGTAATTCCTCGCCGAACAGTGCGAACACCAGCAGGATGGCCGCCGCGATCAGGGTGGCGCGGATGGCCATGTTGCGCCGCTGCGCCGCATCCGCCCCCTTGGTCAGCCCGGCATAGATCGGGGCGCAGCCGGGCGGATCGATCACCACGAACAGGGTGATGAAGGCGGAGAGGAACAGTTGCGACATGCGGCCTCAGTTCGACGGTGCGGAAAGGTCGCCCGTCAGGACCTGCGTCAACGTGCCGTCCTTCATGATGTACAGCCCCCAGTGGCGGTCCATGTCCGTTTCGGCGAACATGTTGAGGTACAGCGTGTTGTCGCGTGAGGAGTTGTCGTAGAACTGCCCGGCCCCCTTCATCCGGTCGTCGCGCGCGGAAACGTTGGCGGCCTGCACTGCCAGGCTCGGCTCCTCGGTTCCGGTCGCGCAGTCGGCAACCTCGGTCTGCACCATGTCGGGCGCGACCAGCGGCTGCGGCGTCGCATCGGCCTGGGTCTGCACCCATTTGTAGCCGCCATCCTCCTGCCGCCGCCAGACGGTGAGATACTTGCCGTTGCGGCTCTGCCCGATCTGCCATGCGCCCTGCGTCACCGCCAGCGTGCCGTCGCAGCTCGACCAGACCTGGTGCGGTTGCCATTGCAGCGGCTCGGCCGGGTTCTGCTGCTGGGCGAGCCAGTCCTTAGCCTGCACCGCTTGCGGCACGAACATCACCGCATCGTCGCTCGCATACTGGCGGTATGCGGTCCACTGGCCATCGTCGCGCGCGGCGCGGGAGAAGGCGATATCGGTCGCCACCAGCCTGCCCGGCTGGGCCAGCGTGGTGAGGTAGCGGCCCTGCCGGTCGAACGGGCTGTCGCTCGGCCCGGCACAGGCGGCAAGCGACAGGGTGGTGGCGGTCAGCAGGATGCAGGTCAGGGATTTCATCATTGGGTCTCCGTTCGCCCGGCCCCACCGGCGGACAGCGTTCTGATAGGGATGTAGCGCGGGAAGCCCGCTTGCGGTTCCGGCGCGGGCGATCGGATTACAGCGCGACCGGCGGCTCCATCCCTTCGTTGCGGTATGCGGCGACCAGCGTGTTGCGCAAAAGCACCGCGATGGTCATCGGCCCGACCCCGCCCGGCACCGGCGTGATGGCCCCTGCCCGCGCCCGTGCCCCGGCATAGTCGACATCGCCGACCAGCCGGCCCTTTTCCTCGCCCTCGGCGGCCGGCAGGCGGTTGATGCCGACATCGATCACGGTCGCGCCGTCTTTCAGCCAGTCGGCCTTGACCATCTCGGCCCGGCCCACGGCGGCGACGACGATATCGGCCCGCCCGACGACCGCCGGCAGATCCTTCGTCCGGCTGTGGGCGATCGTGACGGTCGCATTCGCATCGAGCAGCAATTGCGCCATCGGCTTGCCGACGATGTTGGAGCGGCCGATCACCACCGCCTCCAGACCAGACAGATCGCCCAGCCGGTCGGTCAACAGCATCATGCAGCCGAGCGGGGTGCAGGGCACGAAGCCGCTCTGCCCCACGGCCAGCCGGCCGGCATTGATGACATGGAACCCGTCCACATCCTTGTCGGGACTGATCGCGGCGATCACCGCCTGCTCGTCGATCCCGGAAGGCAGGGGCAGTTGCACGAGGATACCGTCCACCGCGTCGTCGGCGTTCAGCCGGTCGACCAGCGCCAGCAGATCGCCTTCGCCCGTGTCGGCCGGCAGGCGATGTTCGAAGCTTTCCATGCCCGCGGCCACCGTCGCCCGGTGCTTGGAGCGGACATATACCTCGCTCGCCGGATCCTCGCCCACCAGCACCACGGCAAGCCCGGCCTTCCGGCCGACCTCCTGCGTGAACGCCGCCGCCTGTTCGCCCACCCGCTCGCGCAGGCGCGCGGCGAAGGCTTTCCCGTCGATGATCTCGGCGCTCATGCGCCCCGGATGATGCTGGAGAGGACGATGAGGATGACGTTGAGCAACAGGATCAGCACGATCGGCGAGAAGTCGATCGCCCCGGTATTGGGCAGGAAGCGCCGGATCGGGCGCAACAACGGATCGAGCAGGCGATTGATGCCGTCGTAGAAGCTGGTGAGGAATTCGTTGCGGCCGACCACGTTGAACGCGAACAGCAAGCCGATCACGAACTGGATGATGATCAGCATGATCACCACGTTCACGATCATTTCCACGATTTGATAGATTGCGACGAGCGCTTGCATGAGCCCTACCCGTTTCCGTCCTGCATGAATGAAAGTCCGAGCGTCCTACACGTGTAGCACGCCTCGCGCCAACCCCGAATGAACGTCAGTCCGCCCGGATCAGCGTGCCCGCCCCGCTGGCGGTGAAGAATTCGAGCAGCATGGCATGGGGTACCCGCCCGTCGAGCACGACCGCCGCTTCGCACCCCGCCTCGACCGCCTGCACGCAGGTTTCGAGCTTGGGGATCATCCCGCCGGTGATCGTGCCCTCGCGGCTCAGTTTCGCAATGGCCGCAGGGGTCAGGTCGGTGAGCAGTTCGCCCTGCGCATCCAGCACGCCGCTGACATCGGTCAGCAACAGCAGGCGCGCCGCCCCGATCGCGGCGGCGATCGCGCCCGCCATCGTGTCGGCATTGATGTTGTAGGTGTGGCCGTCCTCGCCCGCACCGATCGGGGCGACCACCGGGATCATGCCCGCCGCCGCCGTCGTCTCCAGCACGGTCACGTCCACCGCGCTGGGTTCGCCGACGAAGCCGAGGTCCAGCACCTCCTCGATCGCGCTGTCCTCGCGCCGGACCGTGCGCGACAGCTTGCGCGCCATCACCAGCCCCGCATCCTTGCCCGACAGGCCGACCGCCTTGCCCCCGGCGCTGGCGATGGAGCCGACGATCGCCTTGTTGATCGCGCCCGACAGGACCATCTCCGCGATCTCGGCGGTCGCCTTGTCGGTCACCCTGAGGCCGTCGACGAAGCGGCTCTCGATGCCGAGCTTGCCCAGCATCGCGCCGATCTGCGGCCCGCCGCCATGCACCACCACCGGGTTGATGCCGACGGCCTTCAACAGCACCACGTCCTCGGCGAATTCGCGTGCTGCCTGATCGTCGCCCATGGCGTTGCCGCCGTATTTCACCACGAAAGTGCGCCCGGCATAGCGCTGGAAGTAAGGCAGCGCCTCGATCAGCGTTTCCGCTTTGGCATGAATATCGGGGGCATGAATGTCGGGGGCATGGATATCGGGGGGCGAGCCGGTGGTCATGAGGCAAGGGCTTTCGTTACGATCCGCGCCGCCCTAGCGCGCAGGTGCGGGCCTTTCCAGCGCGCCGTGCGTTATCCCTGCCGGACGGGCCTGATGGAGAGCCGACATGACCGAGAAAAAGGGCAAGGGCAGCGATACCGCGCAGAAGGCGAATGCCAAGGCCGCGAAGGACGGCGAGGACAATCCCCGCAAGTCGAGCGCCGCGCAGGCGGAACTGGGCAAGAAGGGCGGCATGAAAAGCTAGCGCCCCGGCGCGGGATTTCGCAGGTCGCGGCGCCTCTCAATTCTCGAACGCGCCGGGATAGTCGGAGGCAGCGAACGAAGGCGGCTCGGCCTGCGGGTCTCGCGGCACGAAGAGGTCGAGCACACCGAACAGGTACAGCCCGCCCAGCCCGAGCTGGAACGCGCCGATCAGGTGCAGTCCCTGCGTAAAAGCCTTCTTGCGCGTCTTGTGCCGGAAGGCCGCCCGCCCGGCATAGGCACCGGGCAGACCGCCGAACAGGGCGAGCGAGTGCAGCGTGCTTTCCCTGATCCGCCATGCGCCGGCCTCCGCCCGCGCCTTGTCCAGCCCGAAGGCGGCGAAGGCAGCGAAGTTAATCGCGATCAGGTAGTATATGACGAGTTCGAGCGGCTGCATCGGGCACACGACCGGTTGTGACGGACCGCCTCCCCTAGCGCGAAAAGGTTAAACCCGCACTACCCCCGCCCTCGCCAGGCCGACACACCAAGCGGACACGAAAAGGGGCGCCGGATCGCCCGGCGCCCCCTTCGCTTGCGCTTGTCGGCAGGATCAGGTCCGCCGGCGGTGGACCTTGGTGTAGCTTGCCGGGGAAGCGCCCGCCGTGTCGCGATAGACGACATGGTCGGCGGCGATGTCGATGTTCTCGACCGCGACCATGCGCCCGTCGGTCAGGCGGACGGCGAGGACGTGTTCGCCCTCCTTGTCGACCAGCATGTCGTCGATCTTGCCGTAATCCTCTCCGCTGGCGGAGCGGACGGGATAGCCGCGAATGTCCTGCTCCTCATTGACGAGCTGCCAGTCGGACAGGCTTTCCAGCTTGCCGAAGCGATCGCTGTCGTGAAGCGGGTCGTTGGTGTGATGATCGTGATGGGTCATGATGGATCCTCTTCAGTTTACGACGTTGACGCTGGATGCGCGGATCTTGATCTGCGCGTTCTCGCTCACCTCGCGGCTGACCGATGCGGGGACGTCGCCTTCGTAGTTCTCGACCGTCCCTTCGATCGAGACGCGCGAGCCGGGATCGACGTCGACCTGACCTTCGATGGGCGTATCGGGGGTGGGATATTCGTCGAACATCACCAGCGTCTGGTTCGCGCCTTCGCCGATGGTGAAGCCTTCGTCACCCACCACCTGGTTGACGGGCACGTTATCGAGCCGGACTTCGCGCCCGACCAGCGCGGCGCCGCCGGACAGGGCGGAAAGCGCGGTGATGGCCCCTGCATCGGCGCCTGCAGCCGGTTCGACGGCGGCCGTCTCGGCTACGACCGGTTCGTTATCGGCTGCGACGTATTGCGCCTCGTCGTCGTTCGAGGCGAACAGCCACCAGAGCAGGGCGATGATGCCCAGGATCAGCAGCAGCCACCAGATCCAGCTGGTGGAGGATTTCTTCTCGACGGGAATGTTTGCCATATCGGTTCCTCGTGACGGAAGCCGGCCCGCCGCCCTGTACGGCGGGTCCCGGCGACCAATGGTTAACCAGTGATCGCCGGAAGGCATCGTTCCGAGAAGTATGGTTTATCGTTGGGATTGAGGGGGAAGGGATCAGAAGCAGAAGCAGAGAGCCGCAGAAACGCCCTTCCGCGTTTAGCGTAGAGAGCACGACACTCGCACAAGCCCATTCGACAACAAGCCGACCGCTTGCCCGAAAGCACGCGGAGCGAAGAACCATTGCTTACTACCAACCCTCGGATGGGGTTGACGAAAGCGGAAACGCGGGGCCGAATAAACTGCCAGGACCCAAATCATGAAGACGACCTAAGAGTGATTTGTCCGCGAGGCCCGGGTTAGTTTTTCCAAAAGCCAGCTTCTGCTTTTCCAAGGTAGCAGTGGCTGAGAAATTTTCTGAAATAGCCTGCCGAGGCGCGTTGCCGGACTCGGCTGAAGCTATCCCATTGTCATCAACCTTGCCCTACTCCGCAGCCTCAACATCCCCGAACAGTCCCGGCCCTTCGACCTCTGCCACTTCCTCGTTCGCGGGCTTGGCGTTGCGGCGCTTGTCGAAGCTCGACCAGACGGTGTTCCAGTCGCCCTTGGTCGCGCCCTTGGAGTATTCGGTGGCGCGCTGTTCGAAGAAGTTGGCATGCTCCACGCCGTTGAGCAGCGGGGCGAGCCAGGGCAGCGGGTGGTCGTCGATCATGTAGAGCGGCTGGAAGCCGAGCTGGCCCAGCCGCCAGTCGGCAATGTAGCGGATGTATTTCTTGATGTCCTTGGGCGTCATCCCGCTCACCGGACCCATCTCGAAGGCGAGGTCGATGAAGTTGTCCTCCAGCCGCACCGTCTTCTGGCAGATGTCGATGATGTCTTCCTTGACCGCCTTGGTGAGGCAGTCGCGCTCGCGCACGAATTCGTGGAACATGCGGATGATGCCCTCGCAATGCAGCGATTCGTCGCGCACCGACCAGCTGACGATCTGGCCCATGCCCTTCATCTTGTTGAAGCGCGGAAAGTTCATCAGCATCGCGAAGCTGGCGAACAGCTGCATGCCTTCGGTGAACGCCCCGAACATGGCGAGCGTGCGGGCGATGTCCTCGTCGCTGTCGACGCCGAACTGCTGCATGTAATTGTGCTTCTCCGCCATCTCCTCATATTCGAGGAAGGCCGAGTATTCGCTTTCCGGCATGCCGATCGTGTCGAGCAGGTGCGAATAGGCGGCGATGTGCACCGTCTCCATGTTGGAGAAGGAGGTCAGCATCATCTTGACCTCGGTCGGCTTGAACACGCGGCCGTATTTCTCGTGGTAGCAATCCTGCACCTCGATGTCGGCCTGGGTGAAGAAGCGGAAGATCTGCGTGAGGAGGTTGCGCTCATGCTCGGACAGCTTCTGCGCCCAGTCGCGGCAATCCTCGCCCAGCGGCACTTCCTCGGGCAGCCAGTGGACCTGCTGCTGCCGTTTCCAGAACTCGTAGGCCCACGGATATTCGAACGGCTTGTAGGTCTTGCGGGCTTCGAGCAACGACATCTTGTGTATCTCCGGTTTGGCGCGAACGACTCATATAGGGAACGGGGGCAGGAAAACGAAGGCGGAACACGGTGATTCGGCGGGGATAAGCGGTGGATGCAGGAACGCGATGTGCGCGCCGTCCGTATCCTTTCCACACACAACGGAGAACGATCATGGGCGAGTACGAACCGGAAGACAGCCGCAAGGTGCATCAGGGCCAGGAATCGGGCGACGTCGGCAACGACCACGAGACATGGCGCGAGAAGGAACGGCCGCAGGACGGCGCCGGACAGAAGGACGGCGGCAAGGCACAGGGCGGCTACGGCAATGCCCAGAACGAACAGGGCACGAGCGAGCAGGACGTGGCCGACAGCGGTGAGCAGCAGGCCCGCCCCGCCCAGACCTCCAACCGCGAGGACGAACGGGCGATGGGCGATGCCGCCCGCCCGCTCGGCAAGGACTGAGCGCTAGGCTATTTCCAGAACCACCGCTGGCGCGCACCGCGCCGGCGGCGGTCAGCCCACATGCGGATATAGAGCCACAGGCCCGAAAAGGCGAAGAAGACCATAGCGAGGCCCGAGGCGATCGAGATGGCAATGCCGATCGGGCCGAACTCCTCGCCTGAATGAAGATGATGGAACCAGCCCACCAGACTGCGCGGTCCGCTGGTCGGGCGCGGTGGGGAACAGCGCCAGCCTTCCGGGCAGACGAAGCCGGCAGGCGGCTCCTGCGCCGCGAGTTCGGCTGCGCTCGGTTCGGCGATCGGCCACAACACCGCCCATTGGCTGGCGAGCCCGGTCAGGGCGATGAAGAGCAGGAATACCCCGAAGAAAACCGACAGCCAGCGATGCCATTTGCGCATACGCGCCCCCTCAATTGCGATTGATTTGCAATTGCGGAAGCACAAGCGCGGCTCGCGTTCAAGCCTTACACGTACGATCGCGAAAAAACCTTGCTGGTTAGAGACCGGCGGTCGGTTGACCCGTCTTGGCGGCCAGCCGTGGACGGCGGCGGAACGAGCCGGGCCGGCTACCGTTACGAAACCATACACCTCATAACAGGAGAACGCTTATGTTCGAGAAGATGCGCATCAAGGAACACATGGAAATCGCCGATGCCAACGGCCAGCACGTGGGTACGGTCGACGATACCGAGGACGATCGGATCAAGCTGACCAAGACCGACAGTTCGGACGGCACGCACCACTACATCCCGCTCGACGCGGTCGACCGGATCGACGACAACCGGATCTATCTGAAGGCCGGCGCAGCCATTCCCAGCGGGGCCGGCGCCAACTAAGCCGCCCGCTTCTAAACAAAAAGGCCCGCCGGTATCGCACCGGCGGGCCTTTTTCGTATGGGCCGGCCTTGTCTGCGCGGGGCGCCCCGCCGCCCTTACTGGCAGGCGAGGCATTCCTCGTAATCGGTCTGCTCGCCCGCATTGGCCGACAGTTCGAACTTGGTCGCGTCCTTGGTGTTGTCTGCCTCCACGCCGCCGGCGAAACCGGCGCGCTGCACCGACTTGGAGCGGAGGTAGTAAAGCGACTTGATACCCTTCTCCCACGCCTGGAAGTGCAGCATCATCAGGTCCCACTTGTCGACATCGGCGGGGATGAAGAGGTTCAGGCTCTGGGCCTGGTCGATATAGGGCGTCCGGTCGGCGGCGAATTCGAGGAGCCAGCGCTGGTCGATCTCGAAACTGGTCTTGAAGGTCGCCTTCTCGTCCGGGGTGAGGAAATCGAGGTGCTGGACGCTGCCGCCCTTCTCCAGGATCGAGTTCCACACATTGGTGGAATCCTTGCTCTTCTTGCGCAGCAGCTTTTCCAGATACGGGTTCTTGACCACGAAGCTGCCCGACAGGGTCTTGTGGGTGTAGATGTTCGCCGGGATCGGTTCGATGCAGGCGCTGGTGCCGCCGCAGATGATGCTGATCGACGCGGTCGGGGCGATCGCCATCTTGCAGCTGAACCGCTCCATCGCGCCCATTTCCTCGGCGTCGGGGCAGGCGCCGCGTTCCTGCGCGAGCAGCATCGAGGCCTCGCTGGCGCGTGACTGGATGTGCTTGAACATCTTCAGGTTCCACACCTTCGCCATCGGGCTTTCGAAGCCGATATTCTTCGCCTGAAGGAAAGAGTGGAAGCCCATCACACCGAGGCCGACCGAGCGTTCGCGCATGGCGGAATACTTGGCGCGCGCCATTTCGTCGGGCGCGCGGTCGATATAATCCTGCAGCACGTTGTCGAGGAAGCGCATGATGTCTTCCACGAACTGCTTCTCGCCGCTCCACTCGTCCCACCGTTCGAGGTTGAGCGAGGAGAGGCAGCACACCGCCGTCCGGTCGTTGCCGAGGTGGTCGCGGCCCGTCGGCAGGGTGATCTCGCTGCACAGGTTCGAGGTCGACACCTTGAGGCCCAGTTCGCGGTGGTGCTTGGGCATCATGCGGTTCACCGTGTCGGAGAACACGATATAGGGTTCGCCCGTCGCGAGACGCGTCTCGACCAGCTTCTGGAACAGGCTGCGCGCGTCCACCGTCTTGCGCACGCTGCCATCGCGTGGGCTGACGAGGTCGAAATCCTCGCCATTGCGCACCTTTTCCATGAATTCGTCGGACAGCAGCACGCCGTGATGGAGGTTCAGCGCCTTGCGGTTGAAATCGCCGCTTGGCTTGCGGATCTCGAGGAATTCCTCGATTTCCGGATGGCTGACGTCGAGATAGCAGGCCGCCGATCCGCGGCGCAGCGAACCCTGGCTGATCGCCAGCGTCAGGCTGTCCATCACCCGCACGAAGGGGATGATGCCGCTGGTCTTGCCGTTGAGGCCGACCGGTTCGCCGATGCCGCGCACATTGCCCCAATAAGTGCCGATGCCGCCGCCCTTGCTGGCCAGCCAGACATTCTCGTTCCAGGTATTGACGATGCCTTCCAGGCTGTCGTCAACCGAGTTCAGATAGCACGAGATGGGCAGGCCGCGATTGGTGCCGCCGTTCGACAGCACCGGGGTCGCCGGCATGAACCACAACTTCGAGATATAGTCGTAGAGCCGCTGCGCATGGGCCGCATCGTCGGCATAGTAATCGGCGACGCGGGCGAACAGGTCCTGGTAGCTTTCGCCGGGCAGCAGATAGCGGTCGGTCAGGGTTTCCTTGCCGAATTCGGTCAGCAGGGCATCGCGTGCCTCGTCGGTCCGCACGTCGAACCGGCGATCGAGGATCTTCTTGCTGTCGGGCTCCTCGGTCTTGGCCTTGAGCACCTGGCTCATCGCCCCGGCGAGCGCGGCATCGGCCGTCTCGCCGACGAGGTCGGCGCCACCAGCGTCGGATGTGTCCGGCTTCGCCGCCTTGCCGGACCGCTTGCGCGATGCGGGCGCGGGGGCCGCATCGGCGATATCGCTTTCGGTTTCGAGTTCGAATGCCATCGCCGTATCGTCTCCGCTCTTGAAATCCATCATGCCGTCCGCCGCTCTTTCCGTTCTGCCAAGCGTTTCGCACGCTTGGATGTTCCAGTTGTGTTCGACTCGCGGCCCGACCGCTTGCCTACCAGTGTTGCAGGCCCAGGGGGCGAAAACTTCTCCACCCTTTTGCCCACAGGCGTTGCCGAATATGCCCCTTCAGGAAGATGGGCCTTTTCTGCGCAAACGCTAGGTCTTGTGGTCCGCTTGCGCAGACCTCCCCACTATAGTGTATAAGCGGCGGCGTGCACGCAAGAGGGTTTACGGCTCTTAACCGGGTTGCGGAAGGATGTGGCGGGCTGCCTCGTCGGCGCCGCGCCCCGCGACGCGTGGACCAAGCTGGCTTTCCCATGACCGCAAGCCCGAATTTCGATTTGGGGATAAGTTTTGCCGCGCCAAATGCGGGCGCGTCGGCGTGGGATCGAGAGGCGCGAACAAGGGGCCCCGCCTTTCAGCGGAGCCCCCGTCTGGCCAGGACACGACATACGGGTGTAACCCGCAGACTGGTTGCGCCCCGACGTCGAGGCGGCCAAATCCTGCTACGGCCGGGAAGCCGCAGCGCTGGTCGCTCCGAACGTCAGAACGGCGCGGCCCTGCGTTCCGGCAGTGCGGAGGCGCTCGGCCTCCAGCTGCTGGAACCGGCGCTGCAACCGGTCGCCCTCGCGTTCGCTGTTCGCGAAAACGATGTTCGCTTGGAAGACATTGTTTTCCCGAATGCCGGACGGCAACGGCGCAAGGCTCGACAGGCGCAGCACCGCGCGCTGTGCCGTCCGGTCGAGGACGTTCGTGCCCGACGACCGGTAGATCGTCAGATCGCGTGTCCCGCCCGTGGGCGTCGCATGAAACCGGACCGACACCATGCCGGACCGGTCGAACCGATAGGGCAGGTGCGTTCTCGCTATCTGCGTCTGCAGATCACGAGTAACGTCGCGGGTAAAGACGTCCATCGGGCGCCCGGTCACGACGATCCCTGGCGCCGCACTGGCAAGCGGGGCCAACGGCACGGCGAGCACCGCGGCACTGGCTGCCAAAGCTAACAACAAGACTATTGATTTGAACATGAGATCAACCTTTCCACCAAAAAGGATGATCGGCCGCAGAGAGTATCGCATGGTTGCGACTAAATAAGACAGCGATAACGGTCTTCAGTCGATCGCGGTCGAGCCGGTCTGCGGGCGACTCGACGTGGCAATTATCTGCCCGGTTCGGGTAAAAGTCAAACTTGTACTGGACAACGCCGCAATTCGATTGCAACCGAGCCGGCGTTCGATTTCCGCCTGCTCAGCCGTTGGCTGCCTGCCCTGCGCTGGCCCTGGCATGGGCTGCGATCTCGCCTGTCAGTTCGTCGACCAGTTCGAGCGGCAGGTCGTGACCCCAGCCCGGAATGGTCCTGATCCTCGCGCCGGGAATGCAGGCCGCCGTATCGCGGCCGCCCTCGCACGGAACCAGCGGATCGTCCTCGCCATGCAGCACCAGCGTCGGCACGATGATGCCGCGCACCATCGCGCTGCGATCGCCGTCGGCTACGATTGCGGCGAGATGCCGGGTCGGCCCTTCGGGATAGTAGCTGCGGCGGATCGTTGCCTGCACCCGCTCGCGCAGCCGCTCCTCCTCGGTGGGATAGGCGGGACTGCCGATGGTGCGCGACAGCATCATGCCGTGATCGATCAGCGCCGCCTCGTCGTCGCCTTTCGGCCGCGTCACCAGCGCGTTCAGCGCAGCCTTGCGCGCTGGCGGAAGTTTCGGATTGCCGGTGGTGGAAAAGACCTGCGTGAAACTCAGGCAACGCTCGGGATGCCTGGCCGCCATATGTTGCGCGATCATGCCGCCCATGCTCGCGCCGACGATATGCGCCTGCCCGATGCCGAGCGCGTCGAGCAGGCCAAGCCCATCCTCCGCCATATCCGCCAGCGTATAGGGGACCTTGGGCGTGAGGCCGATCTTCGACAGCAGTGTCAGCTTGACCGGGCCGGGCGTCTTCACGCCGTCGAATTTTTCGCTCAACCCGATATCGCGATTGTCGTAGCGGATTACGCGGAAGCCTTCGCCCGCCAGCGCATCGACCAGTTCGTCGGGCCACAGGGTCAGTTGCGCCCCGAAGCCCATGACCAGCAGCATGGCGGGCGCATCGGGATCGCCCGCTTCCTCGTAATGAATGTCGATCCCGTTCGCCTTGACCTTCGGCATGTCGCTCTCCCTCTTATGCGCGCATCAAAGCATGGCCGCCCGGGACCTGTCCATCCGTCCGGCACGATTGCCCGGCCCGCAGGTTGTGCAAGGACGGGATCGCGAACACGGAAAGGCACGCATGTTCAATATCATCGGGGCGATCATCGCCGGACTGATCGTGGGGGCGCTCGCCCGCTTTTTCTATCCCGGCGCGGTCGAGATGGACTTCCTCACGACCATCCTGCTGGGTGTCGGCGGTTCGCTGCTGGCGGGGCTGGTGGTGCATCGCGGGCGGCCCGGCGTGCACCGGGCCGGCTGCCTCTCCAGCATCCTCGGGGCCATGGCGCTGATCCTGCTGGGCCGGGTCTTCCTCTAGCCGGCCGCCCGGGCCAGCCGCCGCATGGCGCGTTCCCGGCCGATCAGGGGCAGCAGTTCGCCCATGTCCGGCCCATGGTCGCGCCCCGTCAGCGCCTGGCGCAGCGGCAGGAACAGCGGCTTGCCCTTGCGGCCCGTGCGCTCTTTCAAGGCGGCGGTCAGGTCGCGCCAGATGTCGCCCGACCAGTCGAGATCGGCAAGCGTCGTGTGTGCTTCCTCCAGATAGGCGGCATCCTCGGGAGCGAAGGGCGGCGTCTCGACCGGGCCAGTGACGAGCCGCCACCACTCCTGCGCCTCGCCCACTGTCGCAAGGTTCGGGCGAATGGCGTGCCAACCGGCCTCGTCCATCCCCTCAGGCAGGCGCGGCGCGACATCCGCATAGTCGAGCTGATGAACGATCCCGGC
The DNA here is from genome assembly GCA_947501005.1 of uncultured Erythrobacter sp. Classification (GTDB taxonomy): domain Bacteria; phylum Pseudomonadota; class Alphaproteobacteria; order Sphingomonadales; family Sphingomonadaceae; genus Qipengyuania. The sequence continues at coordinate 2,395,510 of CANMTU010000001.1, forward strand.
ATTGAGGCGATCGAGTTCGGTATCGTCGAACTTGGCCGGCGCGCGCCCGAAAGTGCCGAGATCGAAGGTCTTGACCAAGGTCGCGCGGTCCGCAATCGGTTCGATCGGCTGCGAGGTGCCGAGCCGTGCCAGGAGGGCGAGCAGCGCCTCGGGCTCGATCCCGCGCTCGCGAAACGCATCGCATCCCAGCGAGCCCAGCCGTTTGGACAGCTTCCCCTCGCGCCCCACCAGCAGCGCCTCGTGCGCGAAACGGGGCGTGCGACCATCGGGATAGCGCGCGGCGATCAGGGCGGTGAAGATCTGGCTTTGCACGGCGGTGTTCGAGACATGGTCTTCTCCACGAAGGACGTCGGTAACGCCCATGTCGAGATCGTCGACCGCGCTCGGCAGCATGTAGAGCCAGCTGCCATCGGCCCGCCGCACGACCGGGTCCGACAATTGGGCGGCGTCGAACACCTGCCTGCCGCGCACCCCGTCGTCCCATTCGATCCGCTCCGCATGGTCGAGCCTGAACCGCCAGTGCGGGGCGATGCCCTCCGCCTGTTTCGCGGCGATCTCGTCCTCGCTCAGGGACAGGGCAGCGCGGTCGTAGATCGGGGGGAGGCCTCGCCCGAGCGCGATCTTGCGCTTGAGATCGAGTTCCTGCGCCGTCTCGAAGGCAGGATAGACCCTCCCGGCCGCGCGCAAGGCCGCGAACGCCGCCTCGTAGGTTTCCAGCCGTGCCGACTGCCGCGCTTCGGCATCCGGTGCGAGGCCCAGCCAGGCAAGATCGGCGCGGATCGCCTCGACATACTCTTCCCGGCTGCGCTCGGCGTCGGTGTCGTCGATCCGCAGGATGAATGTGCCGCCGCTCTTTCGCGCCAGCAGCCAGTTATGCAGCGCGGTGCGGATATTGCCGACATGAAGGCGCCCGGTGGGCGACGGGGCGAAGCGCGTGATCGTGGTCATGGTGCCGCGCCGATAGCGCAGCGGTCGAACGATGGCGAGAGGCGCGTCAGGCGCTGGCGGACTGGCCGCGGCGGCGCAGTGCCTTGGCCCGCGCCCGGCGGTAGTCGAGCACCCCGCTCATCCCCTCGCGCCCGCGTGAATCCTCGATCGCGGCAAGGTCGATCCGGTCGCCCGGTTCCGGCTTGCTGATGAAGAAGCCCTGCGCCTCGTCGATCCCCAGTTCGCGCAAGGCGTCGAGCTGATCGAGCCGCTCCACCCCCTCGGCGGTGGTCTCCATGCCCAGCGTCTGCGCCAGTTGCGCCACGCTGGCGACGATCGCGCGGGCATCGGCATCGGTATCGACATGTTCAACGAAATGCCGGTCGATCTTGAGTCGGTCGAACGGGAAACGCCGCAGATAGCTGAGCGAGGAATAGCCGGTTCCGAAATCGTCGAGCGCGATGCCGACGCCCAGTTCATGCAATTGCTGCAGGATCGCGAGATTGGCTTCGCCCGCCTCCATCAGGACGTTCTCGGTGATCTCGAACTCGACCTGTTTGGGGTTGATGTTGGTGGTGTGCAGCATCTGCGCGATGATGCCGAGCAGGCCCGGATCCTTGACCTGAGTGGGCGAGAGATTGATTGACAGGCGGATATTCGCATCCCGCATCGACATTTCGAGCAGGGCCTGGCGGATCACCCATTCCCCGATTGGTACGATCAGACCGGTGCTCTCTGCCACTGGGAGGAAATTGGCCGGCGAAACCAGCCCGCGCCGGGGATGATGCCAGCGCAGCAGCGCCTCGATGGCGGTGACCTGACCGGTCGCAAGGTCGACGATAGGTTGGTAGTGCAGGCGGAACTCGCCGTTGGCGAGCGCCTCCGCCAGATCGATCTCCATTTCCCGGCGCGAACGCGCGGCGCGGTCCAGCTGCGCCTCGAACATGGCGAAATTGTCGCGGCCCTTGGATTTCGCCGCATACAGGGCAAGGTCGGCCCGCCGCATCAATTCGTCGGCATCGCATTCTCCATCGGCGCAGCGCGCGACGCCGACGCTGGTCGAAATGCGGTAGGTCTGGCCGTCGATCAGGTAGGGCTGACGAACGATCGAAAGGAACCGGTGGGCGCGTTCGATCAGCAACCCGTCGCCGGCGCGGGTTTCCATCAGGATGGCGAACTCGTCGCCCCCCAGCCGGGCCACGGTGTCGCCGCTACGCACTTCGCTTTCAAGCCTCGTGCCGACCTCGCGCAGCAGGCTGTCGCCTACCAGATGGCCGCGCGTGTCGTTGATCGCCTTGAAATCGTCGAGGTCGAGATAGAACATCACGACGTTGCCGTTGAGCTGGCTCCCGGCCGACAGGCTCTTGCGCAGGCGTTCGTTGAAGAGATAGCGGTTCGCCAGACCCGTCAGATTGTCGAAATGGGCCATGAAGGCGACCCGCTCTTCATTGCGACGGTCGGTGGTTATGTCGCGGGCGACGCCGCTCAAACGGCCGTCGGAATGGGTGCGGGCGGAAAGCTTCCACTCCCTCACCACGCCGCCGACAGTCAGGGACACGATAAGGTCGCGAAACGCCCGGCTCCCGGCGATGGCCTGTTCCAGCTTGGCCCGCCCGTCATCCGCCGACAGGAGCGCGGTCAGCGCGGTACCCTCCAGCTCGCTTGCCGGACGTTCGCAGGCGTCGCCGAAACGTTCGCTCACTTCGCGCAGCCGGCCTTGCGCATCCACGGTCCATAGCCAGTCGGACGAATGTTCCTCGTAATCGTCGAGCAGCATGCGCACGGTTTCCGACGCCTCGGTCCGTTCGGCCTCGACATGGACGAGATCGTTCAGCGCCCGCTCCATCCGCGCCACCGCCGCCGTCAGCGTGAGGGCGTAGATCGCCAGCAGCAGGATGACCGGATAGGCATCGAGGCCCATGGTCGTCCACGCACTCGCCGCCAGGACCGCGCCCAGCAGCGCGATGTGGAAATAGGCCAGCGGCGGCATCGCCCGGTGGACCAGCAGGACGCCGACATAGATCGCCGTGCCCACCACGCCGACGACCGCGATCTCGACCCCCTCGGCAACTTGCGACACGCCGAGGATCCCGATGGCCCAGACGAGGCTCGACAGGGCGAGGAAGGCCTGGCTGATCCGCACCAACCGGCCGAGATCTGCGGACGAACAGCGTTCGTCGGTCCGCGCGATCAGGCTTCCCAGGCCCGCCAGCGAAACCGCCGCGGCACCAGCGCCCCAGATGAGTATCGCCGAGTAATACTGCGAATGCCGGAAGGCGATCAGCATGATCACGATGGAAGCGAGCGAAGAAGCCACCGCGAGAGGCGCGCTGCGGACGATGATGTCGAGCCGCCGCGCTTTCACGGAGACCGTTGTAGTTCCAGCGTCGCCCCTGCGATCGGTCATGTACGTCCCCTGTCACCCTTCCCCGGGATGATCTTCACGTATGTAAAACAAACATCCGGGGAAAAGTATAGTTAATCCTTGCTTCATCGGGATTTCGGGCTCGGTGCGGCCTCGATGCATCGGACCGGGCAGGTCGGAAGGCGCAGGCGCCCGGGTTCGAACGATCAAAACCAGGCGGTTGTGCGCGCTTCGGCGGCAAACGAAAAAGCCCCGCCGATTCGCATCGGCGGGGCCATTTCGTTCGGGCGGGGCGAAACCGCGCCGGGCTTATTCGCCGTCGGCAGCGTCCTCGTTGAGGTATTCGCCAGCATCCGCATCGGTGCCGTGCGTCTCGCCTTCCATCGTCGCCAGCGGATCGTCGCCGATCGCCGCTTCCGGACCCTGCGCGAGTTCGGCCTCGTGCTCTTCCTCGGCCGTCTGCGCGGCGACGAGGGCTTCCTGGGTCTTCTTCCACGAGGCGCGCAGGGCGGCATCGCGGCTGGTGGCGGTGATGCGCATCCGGTTCATGCCCGCGCCGGTGCCGGCGGGGATGAGACGGCCCACGATCACGTTCTCCTTCAGGCCGACGAGCGTGTCCTTCTTCCCCTCGACCGCCGCCTGCGTGAGCACGCGGGTGGTTTCCTGGAACGAGGCGGCAGAGATGAACGAACGCGTCTGCAGCGAAGCTTTTGTGATGCCGAGCAGGATCGGATTGCCCTTGGCGGGATCCTTGCCCCGGCCGAGCTTCGCATTGGTTTCGTTCAGCTCTTCCAGATCGACCTGTTCGCCGGGCAGCAGCACGGTATCGCCGCTTTCCGTGATCTCGACCTTCTGCAGCATCTGACGAACGATCGTCTCGATGTGCTTGTCGTTGATCTTCACGCCCTGCAAACGATAGACCTCCTGGATCTCGGTGCAGAGATACTCGGCCAGTGCCTCCACCCCGAGGACATCGAGGATGTCGTGCGGGTTGGGCGAGCCCGAGATCAGCGTATCGCCCTTCTTGACGAAGTCGCCTTCCTGGACGTCGATGATCTTGGTCTTGGGCACCAGGTACTCCACCGGATCGCCCTCTTCCGGAACGATCGCGATCTTGCGCTTGGCCTTGTATTCGCGGACGAATTCGATCTTGCCGGAAATCTTGGCGATGATCGCATTGTCCTTCGGCACGCGGGCCTCGAACAGTTCGGCGACACGCGGCAGACCACCGGTGATGTCACGGGTCTTGGCGGCTTCGCGGCTGGCACGGGCGAGGATGTCGCCCGCCTCGACCTGCTGGCCGTCCTCCACCGACAGGGCGGTACCGGGCGCGAGCAGGTAGCGCGCAGCTTCCGTCTCGTCGCTCTGGCCTTCGCCAAGCAGGGTGAGGCGCGGACGCAGATCGTCCTTCTTGCGGCCCGCGGTGCGGATTTCCGTCACCACACGCTGCGCAATACCGGTCGCATCGTCGACCCGCTCTTCCATCGAGGTGCCGTCGATCAGGTCCTGATAGCGCACGGTGCCGCTGGTTTCGGTGATGATCGGCAGCGAGAACGGATCCCATTCCGCCAGCCGGTCGCCTTCCTTAACCTCTTCGCCGTCCTTGTGCATCAGCACCGTACCGTAAGGCACCTTGTGGATCTCGCGCTCGCGACCCGCGGCATCGATCACCGCCAGCTCGCCATTGCGGGCGAGGCTGAGGATACGGCCCTTCTTGTCCACGATCGTGGGCATGTCGCGATACACGACCTTGCCGTCCGAAATGGATTCCAGGTGGCTCGTCTCGTTGAGCTGCGCCGCGCCGCCGATGTGGAAGGTCCGCATGGTAAGCTGAGTGCCCGGTTCGCCGATCGACTGGGCGGCGATGACGCCGACCGCCTCGCCGATATTGACCGGCGTACCGCGCGCAAGATCGCGGCCGTAGCAGGTCGCGCAAACGCCCTGCTTGGCTTCGCAGACCAGCGGCGAACGGATCTTGGCGACCTGGACCTCGGCGTCCTCGATGGTCTTCATCATCGGTTCGTCGATCAGCGTGCCCGCCTTCGCGATGACCTCGCTGGTCGCCGCATTGACGATGTCCTCGGCCACGGTGCGGCCCAGGATACGCTCGCCCAGCGAAGCGATGACGCTGCCGCCCTGCACGATGGCGCGCATTTCCAGCGCGTTATCGGTCTTGCAGTTCTCCTCGACGATGACGCAATCCTGCGACACGTCGACGAGCCGGCGGGTAAGGTAACCCGAGTTCGCCGTCTTCAACGCCGTATCGGCAAGACCCTTGCGGGCGCCGTGGGTGGAGTTGAAGTATTCGAGGACGTTCAGCCCTTCCTTGAAGTTCGAGATGATCGGGTTCTCGATGATCTCGCCCGACGGCTTGGCCATCAGGCCGCGCATGCCGGCAAGCTGCTTCATCTGCGCGGGCGAACCACGCGCACCGGAGTGGCTCATCATGTAGATCGAGTTGATTTCGGCCTGCTTGCCGTCCTTGTCGATCGGGCGGGCCTTGATCTCTTCCATCATGGCATCGGCCACCCGGTCGCCGCACTGGCTCCAGGCGTCGATGACCTTGTTGTACTTCTCCTGCTGCGTGATCAGGCCGTCCTGATACTGCTGCTCGTAATCGGCGACGAGGTTCTTGGTTGCCTCGACCATCCCTTCCTTGGATTCGGGAATGATCATGTCGTCCTTGCCGAACGAGATGCCGGCCTTGAACGCGTGGCGGAATCCCAGGCTCATGATCGCGTCGGCGAACAGCACCGTGTCCTTCTGGCCGGTGTGGCGATAGACCTCGTCGATGACGTCGGCGATGTCCTTCTTCGTCAGCAGCCGGTTGACGATGTCGAACGGCACCTTGAAGTTCTTCGGCAGACATTCGCCGATGAGCATGCGGCCCGCAGTCGTCTCGAAGCGCTGCATCGAGATGTTGCCCTTCTCGTCGGCCTGCGGAACCCGGGCGAGAATCTTGGTGTGGAGCGAAACCTGCTTCGTCTCCAGTGCCTGGTGAACCTCGGCCATGTCGGAGAACATGGGCAGTTTCTCGACCTGCTCACCCTTTTCGTTCTCGACGAATTCGGGCGTCTTTTCCTGCCGTTCCATCGACAGGTAATAAAGGCCCAGAACCATGTCCTGCGAAGGCACGATGATCGGCTTGCCGTTGGCGGGCGAGAGGATGTTGTTCGTGCTCATCATCAGCACGCGTGCCTCGAGCTGCGCTTCCAGCGAAAGCGGGACGTGCACGGCCATCTGGTCGCCGTCGAAGTCGGCGTTGAACGCGGCGCAGACCAGAGGATGAAGCTGGATCGCCTTGCCCTCGATCAGGACGGGCTCGAACGCCTGGATGCCGAGGCGATGCAGTGTCGGCGCACGGTTCAGCAGCACGGGATGCTCGCGGATCACCTCGTCGAGGATGTCCCAGACTTCCTTGCGCTCCTTCTCGACCCACTTCTTCGCCTGCTTGAGGGTCATCGACAGACCCTTGGCGTCGAGGCGGGCGTAGATGAACGGCTTGAACAGTTCGAGCGCCATCTTCTTGGGCAGGCCGCACTGGTGCAGCTTCAATTCCGGCCCGGTCACGATGACCGAACGGCCCGAATAGTCAACGCGCTTGCCGAGCAGGTTCTGGCGGAACCGGCCCTGCTTGCCCTTGAGCATGTCGGACAGCGACTTCAGCGGACGCTTGTTGGCACCCGTGATCACGCGGCCACGGCGGCCGTTGTCGAACAGGGCGTCGACCGCTTCCTGCAGCATGCGCTTCTCGTTACGCACGATGATGTCGGGCGCGCGCAGTTCCATCAGGCGCTTCAACCGGTTGTTGCGGTTGATCACGCGGCGATAAAGGTCGTTCAAGTCGGACGTCGCGAACCGGCCGCCGTCGAGCGGGACCAGCGGGCGCAGTTCCGGCGGGATGACCGGCACGACTTCGAGGATCATCCATTCGGGGCGGTTGCCGCTCTCGATGAAGCTCTCGACGACCTTCAAACGCTTGATGATCTTGGCGGGCTTGAGCTTGGACTTGGTGGTCGCGAGCTCTTCCAGCAGATCCGTCTTCTCCTGTTCGAGATCGAGATCCATCAGCATGAACTTGACCGCTTCGGCGCCGATGCCGGCGCTGAACGCGTCCTCGCCATATTCGTCCTGCGCTTCGAGCAGCTCATCCTCGCCGAGCAGCTGGAACTTCTCCAGCGGGGTCAGGCCCGGCTCGGTGACGATGTAGCTTTCGAAATACAGCACGCGCTCGAGCTGCTTCAACTGCATGTCGAGCAGCAGGCCGATGCGGCTCGGCAACGACTTCAGGAACCAGATATGCGCGACCGGGGCGGCCAGTTCGATATGGCCCATGCGTTCACGGCGGACCTTGGTCACGGTGACTTCGACGCCGCACTTCTCGCACACGACGCCCTTGTATTTCATGCGCTTGTACTTGCCGCACAGGCACTCGTAGTCCTTCACCGGACCAAAGATGCGCGCGCAGAACAACCCGTCACGTTCCGGCTTGAACGTGCGGTAGTTGATCGTCTCGGGCTTCTTGATCTCACCGAAGCTCCACGAGCGGATACGCTCGGGGCTGGCGATGCCGATCTGAATCTCGTCGAAGGTTTCGGGCTTCGCGAGCTGGTTCGTGAATTTGGTGAGTTCGTTCATTTTCGTGTTCCCAATGATGGGTTCAAAACCAGTAAGTCCCTGCGACCTGAGATGTGACGAATAGTCGTCGTCTCAGGTCGAAGGGTAGATTGAGCGTCGGTTCGATTACTCCGCCGCGATCGCCAGGCCGTCGTCGTCCTCGTCGTCGGCGTGGTCCTTCAGTTCGACGTTCAGGCCGAGGCTGCGCATTTCCTTGACGAGCACGTTGAAGCTTTCCGGAATACCCGCCTCGAACGTGTCGTCGCCCTTGACGATGGCTTCGTAGACCTTGGTCCGCCCGATCACGTCGTCCGACTTCACGGTGAGGATTTCCTGCAAGGTATACGCCGCGCCGTAGGCCTGGAGCGCCCAGACCTCCATCTCACCGAAGCGCTGGCCGCCGAACTGCGCCTTACCGCCCAGCGGCTGCTGGGTGACGAGGCTGTAGGGGCCGATGGACCGGGCGTGGATCTTGTCGTCGACCAGGTGGTGAAGCTTCAGCATGTAGATGATGCCCACCGTCACCCGGCGGTCGAACGGCTCGCCCGAGCGCCCGTCATAGAGGATCGACTGACCCGAGGCATGCAGACCGGCTTTCTCGAGTTCCACCGTCACGTCGCCTTCGCGCGCGCCGTCGAACACCGGGGTGCCCATCGGTACGCCCGTCCGCAGATTGCCGGCGAGTTCCACGATCTCCTCGGTCGAACGGCCGTCGATCGCACCGTGATATTGCTCGCCATAGGCATCCTTCAACCGCTCGATCACGGCTTCGGGGGGCTTGGCGCTGGCATAGTCGTCGGCGGCGTTCGGGTTGGCGTCCTTCCACTCTTCCAGCGCGCCCGCGATCTGGTGGCCCAGATTGCGCGCCGCCATGCCGAGATGGGTCTCGAAGATCTGCCCGACGTTCATGCGGCTGGGCACGCCCAGGGGGTTGAGCACGATATCGACCGGCGTCCCGTCTTCGAGGAACGGCATGTCCTCGACCGGCAGGATACGGCTGATGACGCCCTTGTTGCCGTGCCGGCCGGCCATCTTGTCGCCCGGCTGCAGCTTGCGCTTCACCGCGACGAACACCTTGACCATCTTGAGCACGCCCGGTGCAAGTTCGTCGCCCCGTTCGAGCTTCTCGCGGCGATCCTCGAACTTGTCGTCGATGATCTTCACGGCTTCGTCGTATTGCGACTTCACCGCCTCGATCTGCGCCTGCCGGCCGTCGTCCGCCACCGCGAACTTGAACCATTCGTGCCGATCGATCCCGTCGAGCATCTCTTCGGTGATTTCCGCACCCTTCTTGACGCCCTTGGGCGCGGCGGAAGCGGTCTGCCCGGTCAGCATGTCGCGCAGGCGATTGTAGGTCGCCCGGTTGAGGATGGCGCGTTCGTCGGCGGCATCCTTGCGCAGCCGCTCGATCTCGTCGTTCTGGATCGCCCGGGTACGGTCGTCGATCTCGATGCCGTGGCGGTTGAACACCCGCACCTCGACCACCGTGCCGGCAACACCCGGCGGCAGCCGCAGCGAGGTGTCGCGCACGTCACTCGCCTTTTCGCCGAAGATCGCGCGCAGGAGCTTTTCCTCCGGCGTCATCGGAGATTCGCCCTTGGGCGTGATCTTGCCCGCGAGAATGTCGCCCGGATGCACTTCGGCCCCGATATAGACGATGCCCGCCTCGTCGAGGTTGCGCAGCGCTTCCTCGCCGACATTGGGAATGTCGCGGGTGATGTCTTCCGGCCCGAGCTTCGTGTCGCGCGCCATCACTTCGAATTCCTCGATGTGGATCGAGGTGAAGACGTCGTCCTTCACGATGCGCTCGGAAATGAGGATCGAGTCCTCGTAGTTGTAGCCGTTCCAGGGCATGAACGCGACGAGGCTGTTGCGGCCCAGCGCCAGTTCGCCGAGATCGGTCGAGGGACCGTCAGCAATGACGTCGCCCGGCTCCACGCTCTCGCCCACCTTCACCAGCGGACGCTGGTTGATGCAGGTGTTCTGGTTGGAACGCTGGAACTTCTGCAGCGTGTAGATGTCGACGCCGGACTGGCCGGCCTCGACATCGCCGATCGCGCGGATCACGATCCGGGTCGCATCGACCTGGTCGACGATACCGCCGCGCTTGGCGGTGATCGCCGCGCCCGAATCGCGCGCCACGGTTTCTTCCATGCCGGTGCCGACGAACGGCGCCTCGGCCTTGACCAGGGGCACGGCCTGGCGCTGCATGTTGGAACCCATCAGCGCGCGGTTGGCGTCATCGTTTTCCAGGAACGGAATGAGCGATGCGGCGACCGAGACGAGCTGCTTGGGGCTGACGTCCATCAGCGTGATCTGCTCGCGCGGGGCCATCAGGTTGTCGCCATTGTGACGCGCGGAGACCAGTTCTTCCACGAAGCTGCCATCGTCGGTCAGCTCGGCGGAAGCCTGCGCCACGGTGTGCTTCTGCTCTTCCATCGCGGAGAGGTAGATCACGTCGCTGGTGACCTTGCCGTCCTTGATCTGGCGGTAGGGCGTTTCGATGAAGCCGTACTTGTTGACCCGCGCAAAGGTGCTGAGCGAGTTGATCAGGCCGATGTTCGGGCCTTCCGGCGTTTCGATCGGGCAGATACGGCCATAGTGCGTGGGGTGAACGTCGCGCACTTCGAAGCCTGCACGCTCACGCGTCAGGCCGCCGGGCCCGAGGGCGGACACGCGGCGCTTGTGCGTCACTTCCGAGAGCGGGTTGGTCTGGTCCATGAACTGCGAAAGCTGGCTGGAGCCGAAGAACTCGCGCACGGCGGCGACCGCAGGCTTCGCATTGATGAGGTCGTTCGGCATTACGGTGCTGACATCCACGCTGGACATCCGCTCCTTCACCGCACGCTCCATACGCAGCAGGCCGACGCGGTACTGGTTTTCCAACAGCTCGCCCACAGAACGCACGCGGCGGTTGCCGAGGTTGTCGATGTCGTCGACTTCGCCCTTGCCGTCCTTCAGGTCGACCAGTTCCTTGACCACGGCAAGGATGTCTTCCTTGCGCAGCGTGGTCACCGTGTCCTCGGCATCGAGTTCGAGGCGCATGTTGAGCTTGACGCGGCCGACGGCGGACAGGTCGTAACGCTCGGCATCGAAGAACAGGCCTTCGAACAGGGCCTCGGCGGTTTCCTTGGTCGGCGGTTCGCCGGGACGCATCACCTTGTAGATCGCCTCGAGGCCTTCGTCACGGTTCTCCGCCTTGTCGACCTGCAGCGTGTTGCGCATCCAGGCGCCGGTGTTGATGTGATCGATATCGAGCAGCTCGATCCCGTCGACGCCCGCTTTGTCGAGCACTTCGAGGTTCTCGCCCGAAACTTCCTCGCCCGCCTCGATGTAGATGCGGCCGGTGCCTTCGTCGATCATGTCGTGCGCGGCGTAGCGACCGAAGATTTCCTCGCTCGGCAGCAGCAGCGTCTCGAGCCCGTCCTTCTTCGCCTTGTTGGCGGCGCGCGGGCTGATCTTGTGGCCGGCGGCGAACACTTCCTCGCCGGTCTTGGCGTCGATCAGCGGGAAGGCCGGCTTCTGGCCGCGCCAGTTTTCGGGCACGAACGGGATCTGCCAACCATCCTTCGCACGGCTCCACGTCACGGTGTCGTAGAAGTGGGCTAGAATATCCTCGCTATCGAGGCCGAGCGCGAACAGCAGCGAGGTGACCGGCATCTTGCGCTTGCGGTCGATCCGGACGTTGACGATGTCCTTCGCGTCGAATTCGAAATCGAGCCAGCTACCCCGATACGGAATGATTCGTGCCGCGAACAGCAGCTTGCCCGAAGAGTGCGTCTTGCCGCGATCGTGGTCGAACAGAACGCCGGGCGAACGGTGCATCTGACTGACGATGACGCGTTCGGTGCCGTTGATGACGAAGGTGCCGTTCTCGGTCATGAGCGGCATGTCGCCCATGTACACGTCCTGCTCCTTAATATCGAGGACCGAGCGGGTTTCGGTCTCCTGATCCACTTCGAACACGATGAGGCGCAGCGTCACCTTCATCGGCGCGGCATAGGTAATCCCGCGCTGACGGCATTCGACGATGTCGTATTTCGGCGATTCGAGTTCGTAATGCACGAAATCGAGCTCGGCCGTGCCGGCGAAATCACGCAGCGGGAAGACCGAGCGCAGGGTCTTTTCCAGGCCGGAAACGTACCCCGTCTCCTTGTCCGAGCGCAGGAATTGCTCGTAGCTTTCCCGCTGCACCTCGATGAGATTCGGCATGTCCACCACTTCGTGGATGTCGCCGAAGATCTTGCGGATGCGACGCTTCGCCGTACCCGAAGCCAGTTCGCGGGGTGCCTTCGCCTTGGTAGCCATAAAGGAGCTGTGCCTCTTTTTCGTGTGCCGTGCGCCCGGCCAGCCGCATGGGGCCAACGGGCGGAAATTCGCTGTCTCGTGCGGGAAAGGACCAATGCGACGCGAAAAAGCCGCAGCGAAAGCACACCCGTAGCGGTAGCAGCTGCAGCTTGATAAGCGTCGCGATATGGAAACGCCGCTTCCATCCTGTATCCGATCCCCGCGCATGGATCGGATTCGCTCGAAGCGTGCGGTTGCCAGGGCATGTAGGATATATGCGGCGCCCTGTCAATAAACCGGGCTGAAACTGCGACGGCGAAGATCGGTTCCGCCCAGCAGGGGTTCGGCCTAAAGCGGTTCGGTTAAAAAAACTTGAGCGAAACGATAATTGTGTTTGCATCCGAGCAACAATGCGGCCATTTTAAGGCGGCCACATTTGAGGCACAAAGGAATAGATCATGAAAAAGTTTGCTCTCCTCGCCCTTCCCCTCGCTCTCGGCGTCGTAGCTTGCGACAACTCGGCTGAAACTGCCGTCGAAGAACCGATGGCGACCGACACGATGGCTGCCGATCCGATGGCTGCTGACCCGATGGCGACCGACACGATGGCTGCCGATCCGATGGCGACCGACACGATGGCCGCTGATCCGATGGCGACCGACACGACGGCTGCCGATCCGATGGCGACCGAAACCCCGGCTGCGACCGAAACCCCGATGTAATCGTCTTCGGCAGGCGACTCGCCTGTCGATATCGATACGATCAGAAGGCTCGTCGCATTGCGGCGGGCCTTTTTCTTTGCCTGCGCTCCTGTTGGATGGCGCCGGCAGGGCAGCATACGCTGCCGCAGGTCCGCCTTCGAGGCTTGACTGGTTCGCCCGAGCAGCTAAAGGCCCGCGCTTGACCGGCGCGGTCTCGCCCTGTGCGAGTTATGTGTCGGTCATCCGTCCAAGACAGTCGGCGGCGAGGAGCAATCCTTGTCTTAATTTCCGGCCCAGACGGGGAAAAGAGATTACTCGGGCGGAAATTTCGCCCACCGCGCCAATGGCGCACCTCCTTCCTCGATCGACGGACTCGCCCGTGCAGGAGCCTATCGGCACCCTTGCGCGGACACATGGAGCCGGCCGTATCGGGAGCCATCCCGGCACGGCCATAGTGAAGGAGTATGGCATGGATCGTTCGCAGAAAACCGATGCGGTCGCCGAGCTCAACGATGTCTTCAACCGGGCGGGCGTGGTGGTTGTCACCCGCAACCTGGGCCTTTCGGTCGCACAGTCGACCGAACTGCGCGCGAAGATGCGGGAAGCCGGTGCATCGTTCAAGGTTGCGAAGAACAGTCTCGCCAAGCTCGCCCTGAAGGACACCGACTACGAGGGAATCGATGAATTCCTGACCGGTCCGACCGCTCTTGGATATTCCGAGGATCCGGTCGCCGCGGCGAAGGCCGCGGTGGAGTTCGCCAAGACGACCGACAGACTTGAAATCGTCGGTGGTTCGATGGGCGCGCAGAAGCTCGACGAAGCGGGGGTGCGGTCGCTGGCCTCTATGCCCAGCCTCGACGAACTTCGTGGCACGATCGTGGGCCTCCTCAACGCGCCGGCGACGAAGGTCGTCCGCACGATCAAGGAACCCACTTCGATGCTTGCTCGCGTCTTCGGCGCCTATGGCGCCAAGGAAGCGGCATAAGCCACCGAACGCGACTGTTTATCGCAAGCACGTATTCAACGGGGCATCAGACATACCGCCCCGGCCCTTATATTGGAGTGAAGTATCATGGCAGACATCGCCAAGCTGGTTGAAGAACTGAGCAAACTGACCGTCATGGAAGCCGCCGAGCTTGCCAAGGCGCTGGAAGAAGAGTGGGGCGTTTCCGCCGCCGCAGCCGTTGCCGTAGCCGGCCCCGCCGGTGGCGGCGATGCGGGTGCGGCTGCCGAAGAGCAGACCGAATTCGACGTGATCCTCACCGGTGACGGTGGCAAGAAGATCCAGGTCATCAAGGAAGTCCGTGCCATCACCGGCCTCGGCCTTACCGAAGCCAAGGCGCTGGTCGAAGGCACGCCCAAGCCGCTCAAGGAAGGCGTCAACAAGGCGGAAGCCGAAGAGGTCAAGAGCAAGATCGAAGCAGCCGGCGGTACCGTCGAGCTCAAGTAAGCTTCGTTCGGGCTGTTGCTCGCAACAAACGGGGGCGGTGCCGCGCGGCGCCGCCCTTTTTCGTGTCCGGCATGACGGCGCCGATCGGCGCCCGCGCCTAGCCGAAATCGATGTCGATCGTCACCTTGTCGGTCGAGACCCCCGCCAGATCGGCGATGACCGAGCGGCTGGCGGAAATGGTTTCCGCCAGATTGCCCGGCGCCTGGTCCGGCACCTGTTCCTCGCCCTCGCCGATCCCGAACAGCAGGTAGGATTCGCTGACGCCGAGCAGCCCGGCCAGCATCGCCAGCGCTTTCTGGCGGGGGCGGACGCGCTCGGTTTCCCATTTCCACAAGGTCGGCTTGGTCACGCCGGTCGCCTTGGCCAGGCTGACCATGGAATAGCTCGACGCCATGCGGAGCCGTTTGAGGCGTTGTCCGAAAGTCTCTTCAGTCATTTCGCGGGGCTTGTTCGGCTCGTTCGTTTTGCTGTCCGGTTGCGCTTTCAACTGCACGGCGCTCAATTCGCCCTGGCTGAGGGGCTCGGAGAACCGGCAGCCGAAAAGATCGCCGGAATTCCATACGATCTGCGCGGTTTTCTCGCCCGCTTCGGGAAGAACGATCGTCAGCATCTCGCGAATATCGAGCTCGCATGCCGTCCGTAGCAGCATGCCGCGCGACGAGATGTTCAGGATATCGACCGCAGGCCCCAGATGCTGTTGCCGCGCGGTCGTCGCCAGCACCAGTTTCCGGCGCGGCTCCTTTCGCCGCGATCCAGCCTCGGCCGCGTGGTCGAGGGTACCGCTGGCTACTACCGTAATACCGCGTCCCGTCGGGGACGAAGGTGAGGGCATTGTAACGACCTTTATTATCTTATGTATGTTCTTAGCCTAGGCCTTACCGATAGCAAACGCAATGTCGGATTTACCCGTTAATCGCTGATTCCCTAGCGAAAATTGGACGCGAGCGGCTTACCATGTGCGCAAGATGCGGCTATCGGCCTCATCCGATGGCACTTGCTCCTCCAACATATGATGAACTCGTAACGCGCCGTTCCTGGCCGGGGGAAATGCGTGCCACGTTCCGCCTGAGCTGGCCGCTGGCCGCCGCCAACCTGCTGCAAATGCTGACCTATGCGGTCGACGTGATTTTCATCGCCCGGCTTGGCGAGGAGCAGCTGGCCGCCTCGGCCCTGACGGTGGCGCTGTTCGGCCTCGTGCTGTGGGCGCTGAGCGGGCTTACGGGGGCGGTCGCGCCGGTCATCGCGGCCGAACTCGGCAAGCGGGCACCGGCCCTGCGCCCGGTCCGCCGCGGGGTTCGCATGGCCCTGTGGTTGAGCGTGTTGTCGGGCGTCGGCGGAATGGGGCTGTGCCTCCTGCTCGATCCGCTGATGCGCGTCACCGGGCAGACGCCCGCCATTCGCGCACTGGCCAGCGAATACAATCTGGTGGTCGTCTTCTCGCTCGTTCCCATGCTGGCCAACAATGTCCTGCGCAATTTCATCTCCGCGCTCGATCGGCCGGTGCTGGCGACGGTGATCACGGCGGGCGGAATCGGGGTGAACGCGTTGGCCAACTACGCCTTCATCTTCGGCAATCTGGGGGCGCCCGAACTGGGGCTGCGCGGGGCGGGCATCGCCACGATCCTGACCGCGATCGCAACGCTGGGGGCCTATATCCTGGTCATCCGCCTCGACCGGCGGTTGCATCGCTATCACATATTCGGGCGCTGGTGGGCGCCGGACTGGCCCCGCTTCATTGCGATCGCGCGCATCGGCACCCCGATCGCGCTGACTATTACGGCCGAGGCCGGCATCTTCGGCGCGGCGGCGTTCCTGATGGGGCGGATCGGCGCGAGCCAGCTGGCTGCGCATACCGTGGCCTTGCAGATCGCCGCGCTCGCCTTCCAAGTGCCGTTCGGCGTCGGGCAGGCGGCGACGATCCGGGTCGGCTATTTCCACGGGGCGCGCGATCCGGTCGGCATCGCCCGCGCGGGCTGGTGCGCCATCATCCTTGGAACCGGTTTCATGGCCCTGACAGCGATCCTCATGCTGACCATACCGCGCTATCTGCTGGCACTGTATGTCGATCCGTGGGCACCCGCCAACGCCGTGCTGGTCGGGTTCGCGCTGCAATACATCGTCATTGCCGCCGCGTTCCAGCTGGTGGACGGCATGCAGGCGGTCACCGCCGGCGCGCTGCGCGGGTTGCAGGATACGCGCATTCCCATGTGGATCGCGGCCTTCGCCTACTGGGTGCCGGGGATCGGCACCGCGCTGGTGCTGGGCTTCGCCACCCCGCTCGAGGGGACCGGCATCTGGATCGGTCTCGCCACCGGCCTGACAGTCGCCGCCGCGCTGCTCGTCTGGCGATGGTCGCGGCGCGAGGCGCTGGGCATCACGGCTACCCCTTCCCCCCGGTAGCTTGCGAGCAGTGCGGACGGGCCGCCGCCCTCGCACGGTCCAGCGGTTTTTTCCTGTTCGCGCCGTTGACTTGATCGGCTGGCGTTCACATATGCGCCCCGTTGGCACTCTTGGATGTGAGTGCCAATCGCACTCATTCTACTCTATCGAAGAGGTTCTATCATGGCATTTCGTCCGCTGCACGACCGCGTGCTGGTCCGTCGCATCGAAGCCGAAGAGAAGACCGCCGGCGGGATCATCATTCCCGACAGCGCCAAGGAAAAGCCGAGCGAAGGCGAGATCGTCTCCGTCGGCACCGGCGCCCGTTCGGAAGATGGCAAGATCACCCCGATGGACGTCAAGCAGGGCGACCGCGTCCTGTTCGGCAAGTGGTCGGGCACCGAAGTCAAGATCGACGGTGAAGATCTGCTCATCATGAAGGAAAGCGACATCATGGGGATCATCGGCTGAGCCGACCCCTGCCGACCTTCTACACACTCATAACCTAATCCAGGAGAAACACACATGGCAGCCAAGGACGTGAAGTTCGGCCGCGAAGCCCGCGAAGGCATCCAGCGCGGCGTCGATACCCTCGCCAATGCCGTCAAGGTCACGCTCGGCCCCAAGGGTCGTAACGTCGTGCTCGACAAGAGCTTCGGCGCACCGCGCATCACCAAGGACGGCGTCACCGTCGCCAAGGAAATCGAACTCAAGGACAAGTTCGAGAACATGGGCGCGCAGATGCTGAAGGAAGTGGCATCCAAGTCGAACGACGCGGCGGGTGACGGCACCACCACCGCCACCGTTCTGGCCCAGTCGATCGTCACCGAAGGCATGAAGTCGGTCGCGGCCGGCATGAACCCGATGGACCTGAAGCGCGGCATCGACATGGCGGTCGAAAAGGTCGTCGAGAACCTCAAGAGCCGTTCCAAGGACGTGTCGGGTTCGAGCGAGATCGCCCAGGTCGGCATCATCTCCGCCAACGGCGACCGTGAAGTCGGCGAGAAGATCGCCGAAGCCATGGACAAGGTCGGCAAGGAAGGCGTGATCACCGTCGACGAGAGCAAGGGCCTCGAATTCGAGCTCGAAACCGTCGAAGGCATGCAGTTCGATCGCGGCTATCTCAGCCCCTACTTCATCACCAACCCCGACAAGATGACGGTTGAGCTCGACAATCCGTACATCCTGATTCACGAGAAGAAGCTGTCGAACCTGCAGGCGATGCTGCCGGTGCTCGAAGCGGCCGTCCAGTCCGGCCGTCCGCTGCTGATCATCGCGGAAGACATCGAGGGCGAGGCGCTGGCCACGCTCGTGGTCAACAAGCTGCGCGGCGGCCTCAAGGTCGCGGCGGTCAAGGCACCGGGCTTCGGCGATCGCCGCAAGGCGATGCTGCAGGACATCGCGATCCTGACCAAGGGCGAGATGATTTCCGAAGACCTCGGCATCAAGCTCGAAAACGTCACACTCGGCATGCTCGGCGAAGCCAAGCGCGTCACCATCGACAAGGACAACACCACCATCGTCGACGGTGCCGGTGACGAGGGCGACATCAAGGCCCGCGTCTCGGAAATCCGCACGCAGATCGACAACACCTCGTCCGATTACGACCGTGAAAAGCTGCAGGAACGTCTGGCGAAGCTCGCCGGCGGTGTTGCGGTGATCAAGGTCGGCGGTGCGACGGAAGTCGAAGTGAAGGAACGCAAGGACCGCGTCGACGACGCTCTCCACGCGACCCGCGCCGCGGTGGAAGAAGGCATCGTTCCGGGCGGCGGTACCGCGCTGCTCTATGCCGCGCAGGCCCTCGAAGGCATGAGCGGTGCGAATGACGACCAGACCCGCGGTATCGACATCGTCCGTCGCGGTCTTCAGGCTCCGGTTCGCCAGATCGCCCAGAACGCCGGCCATGACGGTGCGGTGGTCGCGGGCAAGCTGATCGACGGCAAGGACGAGAACCTCGGCTTCAACGCCGCGACCGACACCTACGAGAACCTCGTTTCCGCCGGCGTGATCGACCCGACCAAGGTCGTGCGTACCGCGCTGCAGAACGCGGCCTCGGTTGCCGGCCTGCTGATCACCACGGAAGCTGCCGTGGTCGACAAGCCGGAAGACAAGGCGAATGCCGGTGGTGGTATGCCCGACATGGGCGGAATGGGCGGCATGGGCGGCATGGGCTTCTAAGCCTCACCCAACGTTCTACCGAACACGACGAGGCCCGGCAGGAGTGATCTTGCCGGGCTTTTTCGTGCGCCCCGCCAGTACGAAACGGCGTCAGGCTAAGGGCGTCAGCCTGCGAGGACGCGGGCGAGAATATCAGCCATGCGCGAGATGCCGGCTTCGTCGGCCAGGCAATCCTGGCGCACCTCCACTTCGACATAGGGCAGGTTGCGCGGATAGGCGTGGCGCGGCACCGTGTAATCGGTCGCGTCCATCCGGTAGGGCTGGTTGTCGCCGACGGTCAGCCCCTTCTCCTGTTGCAACGTCTCGAGCATCGCCAGCGCCAGCGCATCCTCGCGCCCATCGTGAAGGATGCCGATCTCCCACGGCCGGTCCGCGCCGTTCATGCGGGGCGTGAAGCTGTGCAGCGATACGAGCTTCGTCCCCATGCCGTAGACCCGCCGGGCTTCCAGCGCCTGTTCGATCGCCTGATGGTAAGGCTCGAAGATCTCGTCGCGCCGGGCTTGCCGCTCGTCCGCCGACAGGTCGCGATTGGCCGGGACGGCGATGCCGTCGCTCTCGCTCGCCGCCCAGTCCGATGCGGCGGGGTCGCGGTTGCAATCGCACACCAGCCGCGAGAAATGCTGGGCGAGGAACGGCGCCTGCAGCCGCTCGCCCACCATCAGCCCCAGCTCGCGCACCCCGAGGTCGACCGCGATGTGCCGGTCGCGCGCGTCCTCGCTCAGCCCCATGTCGCCCAGCGCCTCCGGGATCGCCCTTCCGGAATGGTCGCCGATCAGCAGAAAGGGGCTGCGCGTGATCTCGATCCCGTTGGTGCGGACCGGATCGCCGTCTTGTTCGTTGAGCAGCATGTAAATTCCATCGATAGCCAATAGGAAGGGGTCACCCGCGCGCCGCAGCGCACCGTTATGCCCACCGTATCGATCAACCATGTCACCCGCTACCGCTATCGCCGCGACGTGGCGTTCGGCGAGCACCGGATCCTCGTGCGCCCGCGTGAGAGCTACGATCAGCGCGTGCTCGAGGCGTCGTTGGAAATCTCGCCCGAACCGCGCGCGCTGCGCTGGCTGCAGGACGTGTTCGGCAACGCGGTCGCCATCGCCACCTTCGACGAGCGGGCGGACGAACTGGAAATCCGCGGCACCGCGGAGGTCGAGCATCTGCCGCTCGCCGCCGAGGATATCGCGGTCGAACCCTATGCCGCGAACTACCCCTTCACCTATTCGGCCGAGGACATGCCCGACCTTCTGCGCTCGATCGAACGCGAATATCCCGATGCCGGGCGCCGCATCGACAGCTGGGCGCGCAGCTTCCTCGACGAAGGCGAGACGGGCACGCTGGCCCTGCTGCGGCGGATGACCGAGGCGATCCACACCGGGTTCGATTACGAACCGCGCTACGACAAGGGCATCCAGAACCCGCTGCACACGCTGGCCCAGAAGACCGGCACCTGCCGCGACTATGCCGTGCTGATGATGGAGGCCGTGCGCGCCCTGGGCCTGGCGGCGCGCTTCGTCTCGGGCTACCTCTACCAGCCGGATAACGAGCGGGCGCGCATCGGCGGCCATTCGACCCATGCCTGGCTGCGCGTGTTCCTGCCCGGTTCGGGCTGGATCGAGTTCGACCCCACGAACGGCATCGTCGGCAATCGCGGCCTCATCCGGGTGGCGGTGGCGCGCGACCCCGAACAGGCGATCCCGCTGTCGGGAACTTGGGTCGGCATGAAAGGAAGCCATATCGACATGGAAGTGGACGTGCGCATCAAACAGCTCGACCTGGCGACAAGCCATCCCGAAACACCGGCAGAGGAGCCGACGCCATGCTGATCCGCACCGGTTACGATCTGCGCTTCGAATGCGAGGCACCCGTGCCCATGCTGGCGCTGCTGAATGTCCGCCCCGAACGCCACGGCGATCTGCGCACGCCCGAGGCGCTGAAGACCGATCCGCCCATCCCGGTCCATCAATATGCCGACACGTTCGGCAATATCTGCAGCCGCTTCGTGGTGCCGGCCGGGGGCGTCACCCTGTCGGCGGATTTCGTGATCGAGGATAGCGGCGAACCGGACCCGGTCGCCGAGAATGCAGAGCAGCATCCGGTCGAGGACCTGCCCGACGACGTGATGCAATTCCTCCTCAGCTCACGCTATTGCGAGGTCAGCAAGCTGATCGACGAGGCCTGGGCCATCGCCGCAAAACACCCACCCGGCTGGGCGCGGGCACAGGCGCTGGTGAGCGCGGCGCATGAGAGGATCGAGTTCGATTACCAGAAGGCCAGCACCGAACACAGCGCCCGCTCGGTCTACGAGCAACGCTTCGGCGTGTGCCGCGACTTTGCGCATCTGGCCATAACGCTCTGCCGCGCAGCCAACATCCCGGCGCGCTATTGCACCGGCTATCTCGGCGATATCGGCATCGATCCGGTGGACTACCCGATGGACTTCTCCGCTTGGTTCGAAGCCTATCTCGGCGGGCGATGGTACACGTTCGACGCGCGCCACAACACACCCCGGATCGGTCGGATCGTCATGGCGCGGGGACGCGATGCGACCGACGCGGCGTTGACCACGCAATTCGGGGCCGCCTCGCTGGCGGGCTTCCACGTCCATACCGACGAGGTGGCGGACACCGATCTTTCCCGCCCGGCGGAAGAGACCGCCCTGCCCCAGACGGCGCGCTAAGGCGTCGGCGCCTTCACGCAGACGGTCGCGATCAGCGGCAGATGGTCGGAGCCGACATCCGGCCCGCGCTCGAACGCCGCGACATTGACGCCGCTGCGGACCAGCAACTGGTCGAGCGGCCAGCCCAGCACCGTATAGGGCGCGGGAAAGGTCGCGAAGGTGCCGCGCCCGGTGCGCGGATCGAGGAAGTCGCCCTGCTCGCGGAAGCGAGTGGTGGTGCGCGACCAAGGCACGTCGTTGAAATCGCCGATCACCAGCACGTTCTCCAGCCCGTCGGGCGTGCGCGATCCGGCGCGGGCAATATTCTCGTCGCGGCTCTCGCTGCTTTCGCCGGGGCGCGGCGGGCGCGGGTGCAGGCCGACCAGTTCGAACCGCGCATCGTTCGGCAGGCGCAGCGTCGCATACAGTGTCGGCGTGTTCGCGCTGGTATTCGCGATCATGCGCGCACTCTCGAGATCGAGGCGGGTGGCGAAAATCTTGCCGTAACGATTGTCGAGCGGCATGCTGCGGACATTGGGGTAACGGCTCAACGTGTCCTGCAGCGCGTCGAGCCAGGCCTTGTTCGTCTCGGTCAGGAACAGGACGTCCGGATCGACCGCGCGGATCAGCGCTGCGGTCCGGTCGTACTGGTGGTTCGCCTGCTTCACGTTGAACGACAGGACCTTGAGGCATTGCCCCTCCTGCGCCGGAGCAAGGGCCAGGGTGGCTGGGGCGAGGAAGGAATAGGGCCAGATCCGCGCGAAGTTCACCAGCGCCGAAAGCGCCAGCAGGCCGATCGCGATCCACTTGCCCCGCCCTGCGAACAGCAGCGCCAGCACCGCGAGCAGCGCGGCGAGGTAGATCGCCGGCTCGCGCACGAAATCGAGCACGCGCACGATGCCGCGATTGGTCGGCCATAGCGATATCAGCGCCAGCGCCGCCATGACGAGGCCGAGCGCGACGAACGCCCAGCCCTTCCATCCGATAGTCTTCACGCGCGGCCCTTCTTGCAAAAGACCGCGAAGGCGCGGCCTCAGCCGCCCTTGCGGCTGGCCTTCGCCGCGTCAACCGCAGCCTGGGGCCAGGTCACCTGCGTTTGGGTCTGCGGATTGAACACGCCGCCCGGATATTGCGCCTGTTCGGCCGCCGCGATTTCCTCGGCGGTGAGGAACTCGCTCGGCTCAAGGGCGAAGATATCGAGGCCGCGAGTGATCTCGGTCGCGTAGATGCGGCCCTTGTACCAGTAGGCCGACCAGTAGCCGCCGGTCACCAGCTGATCCTCATCGACCGGGCCGCGATCGAAATAGGCGATCTCGACCGGATTCTTCGCATCGGTGAAATCGATTACCGAAATGCCGCCCTGATACCATGCTTGCACGAAGATATCGCGCCCGGGCACCGGGATGATCGAGCCGTTATGCGCGACGCAGTTTTCCTTGTCGGTCTGCGGCGCGGGCAGCTTGTAGAGGCTCTGGAAGGTCAGTTCGCGGCCTTCGACCGAGTAGATCGCGTCGGCACCCCAATTGGTGGGATCGCCGGCCTGGCAGCGCGGCCGGCCGCCCCCGCCCCACTCGTCGGTGAAGAGGATCTTGCTGCCGTCATTGTTGAACGTGGCCGAGTGCCAGTAGGCGAAACCCTTGTCGGTCACGTCGTCGATCCGCACCGGTTTGAGCGGGTCGGAAATGTCGAGCAGGATGCCGTTGCCCGAACAGGCGCCGGCCGCGATGTTCTTGGCCGGGAAGACGGTGATGTCGTGGCACTGGTCGGTCGTGCGGGTGTCCTGCGTGCCCTCGCCGTGATCGCCGCCGCGCCACAGGCCCGCGATCTGCCCATCGGTCGCGAAGATGCGCGGCCGGTCGACGATGCGTGCCTGCCCCGGATTGGCCACCGGCACCTCGATCACGTCGATGCTGAACAGGGCGGTGTTGTCGCCGCCAGTATCGAAGCAACCTTCGAGCTCGCTGTCGGCGCGGACATAGGACGTGCCCGAATTGTAAAGCACGATGCGCCGCTCGTCCGCGGAGACGATGGAGTGGGTGTGGCTGCCCCGGCAGGTCTGCACCTGCCCGACCTGACGCGGGCGGGTGATGTCGGAAATGTCGAAGATGCGGATGCCGCGGAACCGGTCCTCGCTGACCCGGCCTTCCACGCCCTGGAGACCGCAATCGATCCGCGCGCGGCTGTCCTGCACGCTCATGATGAGAAGCTTGCCGACGATCGAGACGTCGCCCTGCCCGCCGGGGCAGACGGTGGAGGAGACGAGGCTCGGCATGCCGTCCTCGCCCAGGCGATAGGCGTTGAAGCCGTGGTAATTGCCCGCCACCATCAGGTCGCCGGAAAAGGCAAGATCAGTGTTCGCGAAGTCGAGCAGCGACCCGCGCTTGCCGAAATTGGGTTCGCTGTCTTCCTCGCCCTTGGTCCGCTTGGCGCTGTCCGTCTCTTTCTCGTCGCTTCCGATCAGCGGCTGCAGCTGTGCGGGATTCTTCGGATCGAAGAACCCGGCGGGCTTGGGCATGTAGGCCACGTGGCGCATGTTCGAGATCGCCTCGCCCGCATCCTGAAAGCCCGGCGCAAGCGCCACGCGCGGATCGGTGGAGAGGCCGGCGAGGACGCCGTTCATCCGCCCGATCTCGGCGTTCTGGTCGCTCACCACGTCGTTGGCGAACTCGTACATCACCGGATCGTAGGCGCTGCCGGGGGATGCCAGCAGAACATCCACCATGTCGACCGCGCCCTTGTGATGGCCAACCATCAGCTGGAGAAACAGCCGGTCGAACGCGGTGCCGGTGGATGCGGCAAGCTCGGCCATCTGCGCCGGCGTCGCCATGCCCTTCATCAGATGTGCGGCATTGTGCCCGGCATGGCCGCCCATCGCCATCGCCGCCATTTCCTTCTCGCCGTGGCTGGCAAGCCATTCGCGCATGAACTTCATCTCGTCCGCCTGCCCGGCGCGGATGCGGTCGGCGGTCTTGAGGATGGCGTCGTTATTGGTCCGCTCGGGCGCGAGCATCGCCATGTCCACCGCCTGCTTGTGGTGCATGATCATGCCTTGCATGAACGAGACGTCCGCCGGGGAATAGCGCGTGTCGGACAGGGCGATGGCCTGCGCCTCCCCGATCACCGTCGGCTGCGCGCCGGGCGCGCCGGGCAGCACGATCGGCGCTTCCTGCGCGAGAGCGGCGGAGGCGGTGGACAGCAGCAGGCCGGTGGCCAGGGTGCGAAGCGGACTGATCATGGTAGAATTCCCCGAATGTTCCCCGCCGACTAGACGGTGCCCTACCCCCTGGGTCAAGCCCAATCGCCCCCGCCCGCCGTCTCGCGGGCAAGCGATCTACCAAGAGGCAATGCATTCGGACCAAGCGCGATGGGGGCGAGCCGCGCCCCCTCGCGCTCATGCGATGGCGGGCAACCGGTCGAGATATTTGTCGAGCGTCAGCGGATAGTCGCGCATGCGGATGCCGGTCGCGTTGTAGACTGCATTGGCGATCGCCGCGCCGGGGCCGCAAATCCCCAGCTCCCCCACGCCCTTCGCCTTCAGGGGCGAGATCATCGGATCGAGCGTGTCGAGGAAGATGCATTCCTGCGACGGGATGTCGGCATGGACCGGCACTTCGTAGCTCGCCAGATCGTGATTGGCGAAATAACCGAACCGCTTGTCAACATGCAGGTCCTCGGTCAGCGTGGCGCCGGCGGCCATCACCATCGCGCCGATCACCTGGCTGCGAGCCGAGAGCGGATTGATGATCCGCCCCGCATCGCACACTGACAGCATGCGGCGGATGCTCGTCTCGCCGGTATAGGCGTCGACCGCGACCTCGGCGAAATGCGCGGCGTAGGTGCCGATGTCGTACTCCTTCTGAAAGGCGCCGAACTCCATCTCGCCCGTCGCGGACAGCGCGCCCGCATCGCTCAGCGCATGACTCTGCTCGCCGAGTGTCGCGTGGCCGTTGGCGAAGGTTGCGGCATCGCCGTCGAAGCCGAGTTTCTCGCCGATCATGCGGCGCAGATTGACGCAGGCGGCATAGACCCCGGCGGTCGAACTCGCCGCGCCCCATTGCCCGCCCGATCCCGCCGAAACCGGGCTGAGCGAATCGCCCAGGTCCACCCGCACCCGGTTCAGCGGCACGCCCATCGCCTCGGCGGCGGTCTGGGCGATGATGGTGTAACTGCCGGTGCCGATGTCGGTCATGTCGGTTTCGACCGCGATCGTCCCGTCCGCGCCAAGGGAAACCCGGGCGGCGGATTTCTGCGTCGGCGCGGCGCGATAGCCTGCCGCGACGCCGAGGCCGACCAGCTTGCGCCCCTCGCGCATCTGCGCCGGGGCGGCTTTGCGGGCGGACCAGCCGAACCGCTCCGCCCCGGTCCGCAGGCAGCGTTCGAGATTGCGGTCGGAGATCTTCATTTCCGGTTCGCCGGGAAGATTGCCCTTGGCATCGTTGACGATCCGCAGCTCCACCGGGTCCATCCCCAGCGCCTCGGCCAGCTCGTCCATCGCCACTTCGAGCGCCATGTGCCCCGGTGCCTCGCCCGGCGCGCGCATCGCATTGCCTTCGGGCAGGTCGAGCTGCGCAGTGCGGTTTTCCAGCAAGCGGTTCGCACCGGTATAGAGCTTGGGCGTCTGCAGAGTGGCGTTCTCGCCATCCTCGCCAGTGATATTGCCCGACCAGTTCTCGTGCGCGATCGCGGTGATCCGCCCGTCGCGCCCCGCCCCCAGCCGAACCCGCTGGATCGTCGCCGGGCGGTGGGTGGAATTGTTGAACATCAACGGTCGCTGCATGGCGAGCTTGACCGGGCGGTTCACCGCCTTGGCCGCGAGCGCCGCCATGACCGCATCGGCGCGAATGAACAGCTTTCCGCCGAACCCTCCGCCGACATAGGGCGAATCGACCCGGATCTTATCCGCCGGCATGCCGAGAATCGAGGCGAGCGCGCGCTTCGACCAGGCGACCATCTGGTTTGAGGTCCATATGGTGAGCGCATCGCCCTCCCATGCAGCGATGGTGGCGAAAGGCTCCATCATCGCATGGGCCTCGTCCGGCGTGGTGTAGCGCTGGTCGACCGTTACCGGCGCGCTGGCGAAGGCGGCCTGAAAATCGCCCAGCCGGTTGTAATCGGGCAATTTCTCGCTGGCGAGCGGAGCGCCGGGGGCTACCTTGGCGAGATCGAACGACCCCTCCCCATCGGCATATTCGGTGCGGATCAGGCCAGCGGCGGCGCGCGCCTGTTCGAAGGTTTCAGCCACCACGACCGCGATGGCCTGGTGGTAATGCGCGATCTCGGTTCCGCCGAACAGCGGGGCGTGATTGAACCTGCTGGTCCCCACCGGCTTGTGCTCGGTCGCGGCGACGATGCCGAGAACGCCCGGCGCCCGGCGCGCATCGGCGAGGTTCATCGCGGTGATGCGGCCCTTGGCGATGGCCGAGCCGACGATCCAGCCATAAGCCTGGTTCGGCGCGACGTCATGCCGTTCGTAGGCATAGGGCGCGCGGCCCGAAACCTTGAGCGGGCCGTCGATGCGCGGCGTCGACTTGCCGACGATCTTCGCTCGATCGAACAGGTTCTGGCCGGCGGGTTCTTCGAATTTCATGGCTCTGTTCCTGCTCAGGCTTTCGCGTCGGCCAGCACGCCGGCAAGGGTGCGCCGGGCGAGCGGGATCTTGAAGGCATTGTCCTCGGTCGGGCGGGCATCGGCAAAGGCGCGATCGACGACTGCCTTTGCGCCGTGCGGCAGCATCGCGTCCGCTTCGGGCACCCGCCACGGCTTGGGCGCCACCCCGCCGAACGCGACCCAGCCCGTGCCGTCGGGCTGGATCACCGCCGCGACCGAGACGAGCGCGAAGGCATAGGACCTGCGGTCGCGAACCTTGGCGTAGAACTGTTTTCCGCCCAGCGGCTTGGGCAGATAGACATGGGTGATGAGCTCGCCCGGCTCCAGCACGGTTTCGATATGCGGCGTGTCGCCCCACAGGCGATGGAAATCGGCGATCGGGATGCTGCGCATCGTGCCGTCGGGCCTGATCGTCTCGACCGCCGCGTCGAGCACGCGCATCGCCACCGCCATGTCGCCCGGATAGGTCGCGATGCAGGCATCCGACGTGCCGATCACGCCGAGCTGGCGCGAAATCCCGCCGATCGCGGCACAGCCGCTGCCGGGCGCGCGCTTGTTGCAGGGCATGTTGGTGTCGTAGAAATAGATGCACCGCGTCCGCTGGAGCAGATTGCCCCCGGTGGTCGCCTTGTTGCGCAATTGCCCGCTGGCGCCCGCCTGGATCGCGCGGGTGAGGACGGGGTAGTCCTCGCGCACCCGCTCATGCGCCGACAGCGCGGTGTTGCTGACGAGGGTGCCGATGCGGATGCCGTCGCCCGCCTTCTCGATCCGGTCGAGCCCGAGCTGGCCGACATCGATCAGATGCGCGGGCGTCTCGATCTCCAGCTTCATGAGGTCGAGCAGGTTGGTGCCGCCGGCGATGAACTTTGCATTGGGATGGCTCGCCACCGCGCGGGCGGCATCGGCCGGCGTGGCGGCCCGTTCGTAGGTGAAACTGCGCATCGGCTCAGCCCCTCGCCACGTCGGTCATCGCGTCGACGATGTTGGAATAGGCGCCGCAGCGGCAGATATTGCCGCTCATCCGCTCGCGCATTTCCATGTTGGTCGGCCGCATCCTGCCGGTCAGAATCTCGGTCACGTGGCTCGGGATGCCCTTGCGGATTTCCTCCAGCGTCGCGACGGCGGAGCAGATCTGGCCCGGCGTGCAATAACCGCACTGATAGCCGTCATGCTTGACGAAGGCCGCCTGCATCGGGTGCAGATCGTCGGGCGAGCCGAGCCCCTCGATGGTCGTCACCTCGTCGCCCTCGTGCATGACGGCGAGGCTGAGGCAACTGTTGACCCGCTCGCCGTTGACCATGACCGTGCAGGCGCCGCACTGCCCATGGTCGCAGCCCTTCTTCGAACCCGTCAGCTGCAGATGTTCGCGAAGCGTATCGAGCAGCGTCATGCGCGTATCGAGTTCGAGCCGGTGCGGCTTGCCGTTGACGGTGAGGTTCACCGCCATGCGTGCGGGCGGCGAGGACGAAGCCTGCGAGGCCTGTGCCGACGCGATCGTCCCCTGGCTCACCGCGACGGATGCCGCGCTGCCGGCCAGCATTCCCCGGCGGGAGAGGTTGAAGATGCCTTTGTCCTGCATGACCCGGTGGGCTCCATTTCCTGCGTTCCGTTAACCGTACACGAAATTGCGCGGTGCGTAAGGCATTGGATTGCCGGACGTCGCTTCGCGCAGGGTGAGGGGCTGCGGTTTGCGGGCGGCGGGCGTCCAGCGTTGCACAATGGCAATGACGACGCCCGTCGCCGCATCGAGAGCATCGGTCGCGGTCGGGCGGCTGGGAATGGGTCGGCTTGTTCGATGCGGGTTCCAGCGGCGCGACGACTACCGTCAATAACGCCCACGCGCGACCGGCAGCTGGGCTATGCGGGGGCGCTCAGCCGGTCCGCCCCGCCCGCTTCCATTCCCCGAGCAGCGCCTCTGCATCCTGCGCGGCCGCCGGGCGGCGGTCGGCATCGAAGCCGGAGAAGCGCGGCATCGGGGGCACGTCGCTCACCCCTTTCTCGTTTCCGCGCAGCCCGCGGCTCTTCATCTGCGGATCGTCGGCCACTTCGGAATGGTCGAGCACGGGCGTGAGGCAGGCGTCGGTTCCGGCGAACATTGCCGCCCAGTGATCGCGCGGTTCGGCGGCGAAGATACGCTCGAAAATCGCCATCATTTCGGGCCAGAAGCCGGTATCGTATTGCCGCTCGACCAGTTCGGACCGGCCCAGCCGGGTAACGAGTTCGCGGAAGAACTTCGGCTCGAGCGCGCCGACCGCGATCTCCCGCCCGTCCGCGCACAGATAGGTGCGGTAGAACGGCGCGGCGCCGCCAAGCAGGTTCCTGCCCCGTTCGAGGTTCATCCCGCCGGTCTGCGTCAGACCGTAGAAGAACGTCATCAGCGACGCCGTCCCGTCGACGATCGCCGCATCGATCACCTGCCCGCGCCCGGTCCGCTGCCGCTCGAACAGGGCGGCGAGGATGCCGAGTACGAGATACAGCGACCCGCCGCCGAAATCCCCGACGAGGTTGAGCGGGATCGACGCCGGCTCGCCCGGTTTGCCGATCGCCGCCAGCGCGCCGGTGAGGCCAATATAATTGATGTCGTGCCCGGCCATCTGCGCCATCGGCCCGTCCTGCCCCCACCCGGTCATCCGGCCGTAGATCAGGGCGGGGTTGCGGGCCTGGCATTCCTCCGGCCCCAGGCCCAACCGCTCCATCACGCCAGGGCGCATACCCTCGATCAGCACGTCGGCATGCTCGATCGCGTCGAGACACCAGTCCCGCCCCGCGGGCGTCGTGATGTCGCGCGTGATCCTTGCCCGCCCCCGGTCGACGATGGGATTGGGCCGGCCGATTCCGCCCTCCCGCTCCACCCGGATGATCTCGGCGCCGAGATCGGACAGCAGCATCCCGCAATGCGGACCCGGCCCGATGCTCGCCATCTCGATCACCCGCAGGCCCGACAGCGGACCGCTGCCGGATTGGGTTTGCGCCGCTTCGCTGGTTTCGGCCACTCTTCTCTCCTCGGCGCGGGGGGCGGGTTCGTCAGCCCATGGTGGGAATGATGAACGCGTCCTTGTTGTCGGCATCGGCCATGCCGTCGGGCCAGCGCTGGGTGACCTTCTTGGCCTTGGTCCAGAAGCGCAGGCCTTCCTGCCCGTACTGGTCGGTATCGCCGAAGCCGGAACGTTTCCAGCCGCCGAAGCTGTGATAGCTGACCGGCACCGGGATCGGCACGTTGATGCCGACCATGCCAACATTCACCCGGTGCGCAAATTCGCGCGCCGCGTGGCCGTTGCGGGTGAAGATGGCGACGCCGTTGCCGTATTGATGCTCGCTCGGCAGGCGAACCGCTTCCTCGAAATCCTTGGCGCGCACGATCTGGAGGACCGGGCCGAAGATCTCTTCGCGGTAGCTTTCCATCTTCGGCGTGACCCGGTCGAGCAGGGTCGGGCCGACGAAGAAGCCGTTCTCGTGCCCCTGCAACGAGAAGCCGCGTCCGTCGATCACGACCTCGGCGCCTTCCTTCTCGGCCGTGTCGATCCACTGTTCGATGCGGCTCTTGTGTTCCGGGGTCACGACCGGGCCGTAATGCGCATCCTTGTCAGTCGCGACGCCGACGCGCAGGGCATGAATGGCCGGGATGAGCTTCTCGCGCAGATTATCCGCGGTCTGTTCGCCCACCGGCACGACCACGGGCAGCGCCATGCAGCGCTCGCCCGCCGAGCCGAAGGCGGCACCGGCCAGATCGTTCACCACCTGGTCGAGATCGGCGTCGGGCATCACGATGCCGTGGTTCTTCGCCCCGCCGAACGCCTGCACCCGCTTGCCGTTCGCGGTTCCGCGCGAATAGATGTACTGCGCGATGTCGGACGAACCGACGAAGCTGATCGCCGCGATGTCCGCATTGTCGATGATGGCGTCGACCATCTCCTTGTCGCCATGCACCACCTGCAGCAATCCTTCGGGCGCGCCTGCCTCGAGGAACAGCTGGGCCAGGCGCACGGGAACGCTGGGATCGCGCTCGCTCGGCTTGAGAATGAAGGCATTGCCCGCCGCGATCGCCATGCCGAACATCCACATCGGGATCATGGCGGGGAAGTTGAACGGCGTGATGCCGGCCCCGATGCCGAGCGGCTGGCGCATCGAATAGACGTCGATCCCCGGCCCGGCGCCTTGCGTGTACTCACCCTTCAGCGCCTGCGGGATGCCGCAGGCATACTCGATCACCTCGAGGCCGCGCTGCACATCGCCATGCGCATCGTCGACCACCTTGCCGTGTTCGCTCGACAGCAATTCGGCCAGCGCCTGCTTCTCGTTCTCGACCAGACGCTTGAACTCGAACATCACCCGGGCCCGGCGCTGGGGATTGGTCGCCGCCCATTCGGGCTGCACCGCCTTCGCCGCTTCGACCGCCTTCTGCAGCAACGCCGCATCGCCCAGCGGCACCTCCGCCTGCACTTCACCCGTCGAGGGGTTCCAGATCTTGTGCGTGCGGGGGGCGGAGCCTGCCGCCCCTCCTGCGATGAAGTGATCTACCTGGCGCATTCAGCCTCTCCTGTGAAACGATATCGGCCCGTCAGACCAGACCGGACCGGTTGGGGCAACAGCAAACCGGGACATTTTCGCTTCGCCGCGGTTCACTTCCGGTTGAGAGAACGATGCCCGCAGCAATCTGCGTGGCGAAGACTACTCCTCGACCTGAGCGAGGAGGTATCGAGCGCGCGAGAGATGCGGTCGATCCAGCATGGACCCGCGAAAACCGATCGTTCCGGCGCCGGGATTGGCCGCGAACAGGGCCACGATCTCGCGCGCCTCCGCGATCTCGTCTTCGCTCGGCGTAAAGGCGCGATTGATGACGTCCACTTGCGCCGGGTGAATGGCGAGCATGCCTCGGAACCCGTCCTGCCGCACGCGTTCGGCGCGGTGCTGCACCTTGGCCAGATCGCGGAAATCCGCTTCGATCGTCTCGATCGCGGCGGCGCCGGCGGTGGCGGCGCCGAGAAGGCAAAGGCTGCGCGCAAGTTCGTAGGTCGGGCGGTAGCTGCCATCCGCCTGCGTGTTCGTCCGCGCCCCGACCGAATCGGCCAGATCCTCGGCCCCCCACGTCATTCCGGCGAGACGCGGGGCGCCCTTGAAGTCGCCGCAATGGAACATGCTCTGGGCGGTTTCGGTGACGAGGACCAGGACCTCGGTTGCCCCCCGTTCGATGCCGTTGGCAACTTCGAGCGCCGCCAGATACTTGTCCAGCGTTTCGACATCCTCGCGGCCATAGACCTTGGGCAACACGATTCCCCCCGGACGCCCCGGCATGACCGCGACGAGGTCGTCCAGCGTATGCGGCCCGTCGAGCGGGTTGACCCTGACATACAGCCGCGACCGATCGGCGACATGAGATTGCAAGGCGCCGTGCACGAGCTGCCGACCCTGCGCCTTGTTCGCCTCCGCGACGGCATCTTCCAGGTCGAGAATGACCCTGTCGGCCGCCCCTTCGATGGCCTTGGTCATCTTGCGGTCGCTGTCGCCCGGCGCGAACAGCCAGGACCGGATTTTCTCGCTCATCGGGTCACCTCGTAACGGCAGGGGGGGGCTTTGATTGGGAAGGCTTTCTTGCAAGCCGGCGGCGGTTGAATAAGCGCGTTTCTTACGCCGGATCAAGTTGGCTGTGCGGCTTGGGTCGGGGAAAGCGCCGAACGTGAGGATGGGTAACGATCGCCCGATTCGCAATCAGGGTAAGCAGTCGGACGTCGCGCATCCAGTCAGCCTCTATGCGAGCCTAGCTTTGTACTCCAACATCGGGTTTGAGCGGAACCGTAGGCGTCGATCTAAGCAAACAGCCTTGCCTGTCCGTACGCCTCCCACCAAGCCCTCAAAGCAAGGCATACTCCGCATCCGAGCCGCGAGGCGCCAGCGCATCAGCCTCGGCTACGACCAAAAGTCGGTCGCTAACTGTTTGGCACCAATGTCCGCCCCATTTGCGTGACACACAAAAAAGGGGGCAGCCGAAGCCGCCCCCTCCTTATTCGAAACCGATCGTCTCTTAGGCGAAGTCGAAGTTCGTCTTCACCGCAGTGTTGCGACGCGAACGAAGCGCACCGCCGATGAAGCCGAAGCCGAGGATCATGAGAGCCCACATGCCCGGCTCGGGAACCGCACCGCCGCTCGGCGAGAAGGTCACGACGCCGCTGAAGGCCGAGTTCGCGCCGGCAACGCCGTTCACGATCAGGGTCTGCAGGCCCGAAGCCGTGGCGAGCTCGATGCTGCCGAATTCGAACTGGCCGGTCGGCGACAGGGTGAACGACTGGCCGTTAAGCGTGACCGACGTGAAGTCGATGTTGCCGACGCCATTGATCGCCGCGGTCGTGATGGTCGCCGCGGTCAGGCCTGCGCTCGGCAGGGTGAAGGTGTATTCACGCGTGAATTCACCAGCAGTGCGGAGCGAACCGGTGAACGTACCGGTCATCGTATCGCTGCCGTCTTCTTCGAGAACGATGACCGCAGCGCTGGCGGGCGCTGCAATGGCGAAAGCTGCGCTTCCGGCCAACGCAAGTGCGAGAGTTTTCATATCGTTAATTCCTATTCTTCCCGGCTGGGATTTATACCAGCCATGGCTGGCGGTGAACTGAATGTTTGCTTCACACCGATGAAAAGGTGTTAACGAACCGGTAACCATTTGACAACCGTCGCGGTTCCGCAAAGCCCCTCTAGACGGGCGGTTTTTCGCAACTGCACCATAACGGGACAAATAACGGGCTTGAACGGCCTTTATCGCCTAGAAACAAGCAATCTATGTGAATCGATGAACCGCCAAATCCGGTGTCGGACCAGGGTTCCGACCGTGCGAACCCGCGTCGCAGTGCCCGGCAGTTCCGAAGAACGTGCCGCCTTCACGGCGTGCGGCAAGATCGACAGGGGCAAGAGCCACGTTCGCGCCAGCCAGTGCAGGTCTGACTGGCCTTGCGATCGGTTGAAAGCATAGGTCTCGCGATTGATCCGCCGCCATTTCGCAAGCAGGCCATCCCAGTCTGCGCGCGCGGGGTGGCCGACTACGGCGTCGGCTTCGTAGATCAGCCGATACCCCTTGGCCTGCGCCCGGCGGCACCATTCGAGATCTTCGGAAACCTCGGTCTTGAACGGCCCGACATCGGCAAACGTCGCCGCACTGCAAAAGAGGTTCGCGGTAACGGTGAATCCCTTCTGCTTGACGTAGGTCTCGTTGTCGAACGCGAAGACCTTTTCCAAACCCTCGACACCGTTCAACCGGGCTTCGTCCTCGACCAGCACGCGCATCCGCCCGCCGACAAGGTCCGCATGATCGAGCGCGCGCAGTCCTGCGGCAAGCCATCCGGATTCGGGAATACAGTCGCTGTCAGTGAATGCCAATCTCTGGCCTTGCGCCGCACGGACGCCGGCATTGCGAGCCGGCCCGGCCCCTTTTTCCGGCTCGACAACGAGCCGCGCACGGCCCGCGATGGCGGCTTCCAACTCCTTTGCGGAGACCGGCGAGTTGTTGTCAGCCACCACGATCTCGCAGTCGAGACCGTCCAAGCCCTCTTGCTTCGTAAGGGCGGCGAGGCAACGATCGAGCCCGGCCAGATCGTTGTAATGCGGAACGATTACGCTGACATCGCGGCCTTGGTTCATGGTGATCAGCGGTTCGCGATAGGCGAGGCGAGATGCGCGAGATTGGCGACGCTGGGCGCGAAAATGGCCTCGCGATCCCTGTGAACTGCGTCGCGCAACTCCGCGATCGACATTTCCCACCAGCGCGTTTTCTCGATTGCCGCCACGAGTTCGGGGTCGAAGCGGTCCTTGAGCTTGCGTGCGGGGTTACCGGCAACGATCGTATAGGGCGCGACGTCGCGGGTCACGATCGCGCCCGCCCCGACAATTGCCCCCCGGCCGATGAACTTGCAGCCCGGCAGGATCACCGCATAGTGACCGATCCAGACATCATCCTCGATCGTCAGGACGTCGTCCCAATGGATGCTCTCGTCCACGACCCCGAACTGGCTTTCATAGAGCGCCGGATGGGTCGTCAGCGCGGAATAGGGGTGATTGATCGGCACCGACCGCACGGTTTTTGCAATCGAGCAGTAGCGGCCGACCTTGATGGGGCCGGTCATGCGCCATTGATCGAAGCACCCGTAGGAATACATGCCGACATCGATACGGTGATGCTCGCGAAAATATTCGCGCAGCGGCTTCGAGAAGGCCTGGTCGCGTGACCAGCGCCAGATCTTCGCCTTTTCGACGGCACGCTTCAGCACGAACAAAACGCCGCTGGCGCGAACCGTGCCATCCCGGTGGATACGCGCAGATTTGCCTTACCGGTCACGCGGCTTCAGTATCCCGCGTCTTGAGCCAGATATACGGAATCGTCGCCTCTTCTCGAAACTGCCAGCCATCGTCCGAACCATCGTCGAGCGGTTCGAGCAGGAGATCCCTCGATCGTTGGTCGAGCACGCTCGTTTCCTGTTCCGAGAGCCGGCCGTTCGCGATCATCGCCTGCTCGGCCAGGGATCGCAGCGCGCCCCACCCGGCCTGCTGGCCAGCGGTATGTGCAGCCCGCCGGCCCATTTCGGACAGGCGGAGGCCAATTTCTTCCTCAGCCCGGCCGGAAGCGAATGTGACATCCTCGCGCGTCACCGAGTCGGCGCCCCGCTTGGCCGCGTTGAAGCTGGCGTGCAGACCCAGAAGCTGGGTCAGATAGGGCAGGCCGCGCGACAGCACGCCGATGGCGTCGGTCGCCTCATGCTCGAAAGCAAGGCCGCTCTGCCGCGCGCCTGCCTCAAGGATCTGCGCGGTTTCCTCCTTGTCGAGCGGGCTGACGGGCAGGCCGATCAGATTGCGGCGGATCGAGGGGATGTGCGAAACCAAGGCGGTCAGATTGGACGCCACGCCGGCGATGAAGAACTGGATCGGCGCCCCCCTGTCTGACAGGTTCTTGATGACCTCCGCGATCTGCTCGCGCATGCGCAGGGAGGCGACGCGGTCGAATTCGTCGACGATCAGTAGAACCTGTGTCCCTTGGACCTTTTCGAACAGGGCGGTCACATCGGCGACAGTTAGATCCTTCGCGCCCATTAGGTCCGCGAAGGTGCGTCCGGCCTCGACGTCCTCGTGTGTGGGCGGGTAATCGGCGTGGAACAGCAGCGACAATTCCCGCGCGAATTGCCGGAACAGACTGTCGAACGAGGTATCCGAACCGCACGAGGCGTAGGATACGTGATACTCCGCGTCGCGGGCGAGATTGGCGACGATACGCAGGATCGAGGTCTTGCCTATACCCCGGTCGCCATACAGCACGACGTGCAATTGCTGATCTTCGATCAGATGGATCAACTGGCCAAGCAAGTCGCGCCGTCCGGCGAATTTCTGCGCGTGGGCGATGGGGTGCGAGGGCGTGAACGCATCGCGCAAGCGGTTGAACCGCCCGGCCTGACGCGCCGTATCGGGATCGCGCCCGGCCGCGCGACTGAATTGCGGCAGGCTCTTTTCCGCGCGATGCGCCTCGATGTTGCGCAGGCGGCTGTCGCGCGCGATCCGCGAGGCATCGGACATGCCTTCCTCCTGCCGCGGCGCATCCGGCAGCCCGCCCGTATCGTCCAGCTCGGACCGATCCGGTGCGCCGTCCTTGCGGAACATGCGGGCGAAGAAACCTCTGTTCTGGCTTTCGTTCATCGATAATCCAAATTTGTCGGACACCACACCCAATCGCATGCAACCTTCTAATGCAAGGTTAGCGATGCGGGACTTAGCGCAGCATATAGCCCCCGACACCATTCAAGCGAGCGCGCAGAAGTAAGTTCCGCCCAGACAGTTCGAGATTCGCGGTCAGGCCCGCTGGATCGGCTTCAGAATGACGAAGATATAACCGATTACCGCGACGATCGCCGCGATGGCGAGCACGTCCATCCCCTCGTTCCCGAGGTAATTCGCCAAGGCGCAGCCGATAGCCGGCGGCATGTAGTGCCAGATCGTATCGGGTGGCTCGTCCATCGAGGATCGTTGCAGGAACAGCGTTATGAGCCCCGCGAAGATCAGGACCGTCAACCAGTCGTACGGTGTTTCCATTGCAAAGCCCTGCTTGCGCTTCATGAACAGTCGAATGCGCGCATACCGTGCGTCGGCCGGCGCAATCAAGCGGGACTAGACCTTCACTTTCCCGAAAGACAGGGCGACCTTACAGCCGACCCAAAGCGGGAACTAGAAGATAAGTTTGGCAACCGCGGCATAGCCGGCACCGAGCGCGACGATGCCCATGGCAGCAGAAAACTTGCGTTCGACGCGATGCGAGATCGCCGTCTCGCCCGGCGCGTAGACGATTGGATCGTCCCAATCCATGCCGAGTTCGCGCTGCAGCCGATCGTGAAGCTGCCCGACCGCGCCCCCGGCCACGAATTTGTCAGCCTCGTAGACCCCGGCTGATTCGAATTTCTCTTCCGTCGTGGCGACCCGTTTCAGGTTCTTGCCAGTCATGGGACTTCTCCTTCCCCAACAGGCTATGCTGTCTCCCGTAAACAAGCTGTTAATCCCGGCCTGCGCGAAAAGCCAGAGGGTGTAACATTTTTTTCATTTTTAGGTTCCGGCGCGAACGCGGATTGTCAGCCTCGTTCAGGGGCGTTGAACGTCGGATCCCTGCGCGGCCCGCCTCGGCAAATCGGTCGCGGCCACACCGACCAGACGCCGCTTGGTGCGCGACAGGAACGGCTTCTCCACCAATACCCAGGAAAGTGCCCCCAGGATCAGAACCGGCACAAGCGAGAGTAGAGAATTGAGATAGGGCGCCGGAACCAGAAACCTTGCAGCCAATGCCAGGGAAACAGGCACGAGCAATTGCTGCACGGGGAAAGCATAAACGTACACCCCGTAGGAGATGTCGCCCTTTCTGGTGAGATCCCTGAACCATTCGGGGCAATTGTAGGAAAACACGAACAGGGCATAGACGCCGAACGTGCTTGCACAGATCAGGAACAGCGGGGTAATGATCGCTGCGATGGATATCGCCAACGCTGCCCACCCATAGAATTTGCTGACCGGGATTTTATCGGCATACAGATACAGGATCATTCCCGTACCGAAAAAGCGGAATAGTTCGGCCATCTGCCGCACGTAGTACTTCAGTCCGCTGACCGGCTCGGGAATTATCTGGACAATCAGGAACGACAATATCCAGGCGGCCAGGACTGCCTTTTTTCGCCACGGCTTGATGACGAAGGCCACGACCACGAAGACGTAGCATGCCACTTCGAATTTCAAACTCCACAGACTTCCGTTGACACTGGCCATGGGGTTGGCGGTGAAAACGCCGGGAAGATCGTATCCCACGGGCAGGAAGACGGCGTTGCCGAGAAATTTGTACGTCCCAAAGCTCGTGAAATATCGTCCGACAGACAAATCGGTCACCACGGGCCCAAGGATCAGGGCACACACCAGAACCGCCACGGCGAGCGCCGGCAGCAGGCGTTGCGTACGCTTCACCGCATACTGGCCAAGGCTACTGCGATCGTAGCTCATGGGAATGAGATACCCGCTGATTGCAAAGAACACTGCCACCGACAATTCGCCGAAAGTCGTCTGGTTCGTGAGCATTTGCAAAGGCTCGGCCGCGCCCGTCAGCGGGAAAGAATGCGAGAACAACACGATGATCGCGGCGATCAGCCTGATCGTGTTGAAACCGTTCGGCGCTTTAGCCAGTCCTAGAAGCGTTCGATTTGTGTCGGCAACCCGATGTTCCGGCGTCGAGAGGCTTGTCATCGTTTTACCCTGTCTTCCTTTAACGGAACCGGTGGCAACCAGTATACACCCGTTCCGCAGGCGAAAGATTGAACCATGGCAATTCGTTGTTGATCGAACGCTTCGGCGGCGCTGCAGCGCATCCTCGCCTGTTCGCGCTCCCTCACACCTATCTGAAGCCGTGGCGCTAGGCTCCCCGTTTAAGCACCCTGCGTCCATAAATATTGCCGGGGGAACTGTAGCGGCACACCAGAATGTCCCTCACACCATTCCTGGCGAGGCCGCAACCGACTTTTCCGGTGTCGCGCCATACGATCTGGGTGAAATGGCTCACATCCTCGACCCGACCCGTCGTGCTGTTGTTCGGGAAGATGCCTGGCTTGAAGTAGCGTTTTTCGGTCACCCACAGATCGACCATCGATTCGGGCCCGAAGGCGGCACGGCTTCCGCCCCAGATATTCTCCCCCTCGACCGGCTGGGAGGGGAGGTTCGGCGAGTGCTCGAACTTGCCCGTTGCCGCGAGATGCCGTGCCCATGCACGGGCACGCGATGCCAGGGCGGCGTCCCATTGCAATCGGGGGATATGATGCAAGGCGCGTTCGCGATTGTGGCTGTTGAGCAGGCGATCCTCGAAATTGGTAAGGCGGCCCTGCGCGCCCGGAAGGAGAGTCAGAGCCGCGCAGAGCAACCCGATCTTCGCGCACCTTCCCGATATGTCTGCCATGCCTCTTCTCCTGACGAGCGCCAGAAGAATGAGGAGAAATGGTTAAGAAAAAGTTGCGATTGCGGGGTGGCCGCTACCCATTCGCCGATCGAAAGGCGTCAGACTGGATCCGATCGAACGATCTCGACGACATCCCCCTTGGCCGCCTGCTCGAACAGCAAACGGGCGAAACTGATCGGCAGGCCGATGCAGCCATGGGTGGCGCGATCGGCCGCCATCGGGCTGCCGTGCAAGGCGACGCCGTCATTCGTCACGAACATGGTATAGGGCATCGGCGCGTCGTAGCTGCGGGAATGGTAGTCGCGGTGCATGCGCAGGATGGGGAAGCGCCCCGTCGGCGATTCGTGCCCGTTGCCGCCATAGACAATCACCGCCGTCCCGATCTCGTGACCGCCCCGGAAGACGGAAACCATCTGGCGCCGCATATCCACGAAGATAGCCAGTTTCCCGGCGGGGACGCCCTCGTCATCCCACACATAGTCCCCATGCTCGAGCGTGCGCGGCACTTTGAGCAGGGTCTTGACCCCGCGCGGCATGAGGTTCTTCTCCACCCCCTGCGCCGCGAGTTCGGTACTCAGTTTCAACCGTGCAGGCGACGGCGCAACCTCCGCCGCAGGCTCCGCCCTTGCCGGCACCGCGCCTTGCGATGCGGGTACAGCCGTCGCCGCGACGACGCCGGCGGTCGCGGCCAGACAAATCGGTACGAGAAAGAGGATCTTACGCATTGGAAACCGAAACCCGCCTGTGTTTCGCGCGGCGCATGGCGGATCCGGTGAAGAAGAAGCCGAGCAGCATCATCGCCCATGCGGACGGTTCGGGGACGGGGCCGACCGGCCCGGGGCCGCCGCCACCGCCCGGATTGCCGCCGCCCGGCCCGCCGCCACCGGGGCCGCCCCCGCCGATCACACCGCCGCCACCGCCACCGCTGCCGGGCGCAAAGGGGAAAAGCCCGCCCGGGCTCAACAGACTGGGCGCCTGGCTTGCGGCGAATTCGGGCAGGACGAGCGCGGCCGGCACGGCGTCCGGCAGAGTATCAGGCAGCGTCTCGGGCAAATCGAAGACCTTGCCCAGCGCCTCCTGCTCGGGTTCGCCAGCGGGGACCGCCCGGCTGAGCATCGTACCGTCCTTGCCCTTGCCTTTTCCCTTGCCCTTCAGCAGCGCGGTCTCGTCACGCTCGCCCGGCGAGCGGTTGAGATAATCGTCCAGCGCCGACGAAGCCTGCTGATAGAGGCGCGCGGTCGCACTGTCCTGCGGGCCCAATATGCCATAGCCGAAGGCGCCGCCCGTCATAACGGCGAAGGCCGCCGGAATGGAAACGGCTTTCCGTTGCAGGATTGCGAAGCGAGAACCCATGGGACTGCCTTTTTCTAGGTCTTAACTGGCTATTAAGTCTCTACCAGAATGAAAAGGTTTAAGCGAGGGAGGGTTCCGAATCGCTACACATCTGGACAAACCGTCCCCGGTTGGCGCGATGCACCATTCCGAAGGTTGCAATACCACCGGCCTGTCGCCAAACGCCGCACGGCACACGAATTAGCGGAGATATCGATTGCATCGTAAGGGGATCATCCTTGCCGGCGGATCCGGCACCCGGCTCTGGCCGCTGACGAAAGCCGTCTCCAAGCAGTTGATGCCGGTGTACGATAAGCCGATGATCTACTATCCCCTGTCGGTGCTGATGCTGGCCGGAATCCGCGAAGTGCTGATCATCACGACGCCCCACGAACAGGCAATGTTCAAGCTGTTGCTGGGCGACGGGTCGGATTGGGGCCTGTCGCTGGAATACGCCGTGCAGCCGAAGCCGGAAGGCCTCGCGCAGGCCTACCATATCGGGGCCGATTTCGTGGGCGACCGGCCGTCCGCCCTCGTCCTGGGCGACAACATCTTCTACGGCCACGGTCTCAGCCAGCTTCTGCTCAATGCCGCCTCCCGCGAACAGGGTGCCACGGTGTTCGGCTATTACGTCCGGGATCCGGAACGGTACGGGGTCGTCACCTTCGACGATGCCGGGCAGGCGACGAAGATCGAGGAAAAGCCCGAACGCCCCGAATCGAATTACGCGGTGACCGGACTCTATTTCTACGACGGCAAGGCGGTCGAACTGGCGCGCGACCTCAAGCCCTCTCCGCGCGGCGAACTCGAGATAACCGACCTCAACCGTCTTTATCTCGATGCGGGCAACCTCTCGGTCGAGATCATGGGCCGCGGCTATGCCTGGCTCGATACCGGGACGCATGCCTCGCTGCTGGAGGCGGCGGATTACGTGCGGATCACCGAGGAACGCCAGGGGCTGAAGATCAGCTGCCCCGAGGAGATCGCCTGGCGCATGGGCTTCATTGACGACGAGCAGCTCGAACGCATCGCGACGCCGCTGAAGAAATCCGGTTACGGCGACTATCTCATCGGCCTTCTCGACAGGACGGCGAATTGGAACTGATCGAAACCGGGATCGAAGGGTGCGTCCTGATCGAACCGAAAGTGTTCGGCGACGAACGAGGCTTCTTCCTCGAAAGCTGGAACGCGCGTGCCTTTGCCGAAGCCGGGCTGGACCTGACCTTCGTGCAGGACAATCACAGCCGCTCAGCACGCGGGGTGCTGCGCGGCATGCATTACCAGAAGCCGGGGCCACAGGGTAAGCTGGTCCGCGTGGTGGCGGGCGCGGTGTACGACGCGGTGGTCGATCTGCGCCGCTCCTCGCCGAGCTTCGGCAAGAGCGCGGGCTTCGAACTCTCGGCCGCGAACAAGCGCATGCTGTGGGTGCCGGAAGGGCTGGCGCACGGTTTCCTGACTCTCGAGGACGGGACCGACTTCCTTTATAAATGCACCGCGCCCTACGACCCCGCGAACGAGCACAGCCTGCTGTGGAACGATCCCGAACTCGGCCTCGACTGGCCGCTGGGCGGGATGGAGCCGCGCCTGTCGCAAAAGGACGCGGCGGGCGTTCCGCTGGCCCAGGCCGAACTGTTCGCATGAAAGCCCTGGTGGTCGGTGCGGCGGGCCAGCTTGGCCGCGCCCTGGTCGAAACCGCCCCTGCGGGTGCGGATGTCGTGGCGCTCAGCCGCGAAGATCTGGACATCGCGGATGCTGCCGCCGTCAATGCCGCGGTCGGAGCCAGCGGAGCGGACATCGTGTTCAACGCCGCCGCCTACACCGCAGTCGACAAGGCGGAGAGCGAGCCGGACGCTGCCCGCGCGATCAATGCGGATGCCGTCGGCTATCTGGCGGACGCGGCCCGCAATGCCGGCGCGCGCTTGGTGCATGTGTCGACCGATTTCGTGTTTCCCGGCGATGCCGGACGGCCCTATACCCCCGAAAGCCCGACCGCACCGCTCGGCATGTATGGCGAGACGAAACTGGCGGGCGAAGGATTGGCCGGTAACGGATCGCTGATCGTCCGCACCGCCTGGGTCTATGCGCGCGAGGGCGCCAATTTCGTCAACACCATGCTGCGCCTCATGGCCGAGCGCGACGAATTGGCGGTCGTGGCCGACCAGATCGGCACGCCGACCCTGGCGAGCGATCTCGCCGGCGCGCTGTGGACGCTCGCGGAGGCAGGCGAGACCGGCACCCTGCACTATACCAATAGCGGCGTCGCCAGCTGGTACGACTTCGCCGTCGCGATCCAGGAAGAAGCGCTCGCCGCGGGTAGGCTGACCCGGCAGGTTCCGGTCCGCCCGATCCGCACGCAGGATTTTCCCACTCCGGCACGCCGACCATCCTACTCTGTTCTGGATTGCAGCAGGACCTACGGGAAACTCGGCGCGCCCGCCCGTCACTGGCGCAGCGCGCTGCGCTCGATCTTCAAGGATACCGACTAGATGCAGACCCTGCTTGTCACCGGCGGCGCCGGCTTCATCGGCACGAACTTCGTGCATTACTGGCGCAGGCATCACGGCGACGACCGGATCATCGTGCTCGATGCGCTGACCTATGCCGGGGTCGCCGCCAATGTCGCCGGGCTGGACGGGGTAACCCTGGTCGAGGGCGACATCCGCGACACCGATCTGGTCGAGCGCCTGCTGCGCGACGAGGATGTGCGGACCCTCGTCCATTTCGCGGCGGAAAGCCATGTCGATCGCTCGATAAGCGGGCCTGACGCATTCGTCTCAACCAATGTCATCGGCACTCACAGTTTGCTCAAGGCGGCGCGTACCGTCTGGCTCGGCGGCGACGGGCGCGGACACCGGTTCCACCACGTCTCGACCGACGAGGTCTACGGCTCGCTCGAGCCGGAGGATCCTGCTTTCAGCGAGACGACCCCCTATGCGCCCAACTCGCCCTATTCCGCGTCAAAGGCGGCATCGGACCATCTGGTGCGAGCCTATCACCATACTTACGGGCTGGATGTGACGACCAGCAATTGCTCGAACAATTACGGGCCGTATCAATTTCCCGAGAAACTCATTCCGCTGTTTCTCATCAATTGCCTCCACGGCCGGCCCTTGCCGATCTACGGCGACGGCATGAACGTGCGCGACTGGCTGCATGTCGAGGATCACTGTCGCGGCATCGAGAAGGTGCTGGAAGTCGGCGAACCGGGCGAAACCTACAATATCGGCGGCGGGGAGGAGGTGCCCAACCTCGTCATCATCGACCGGATCTGCGAGGCGGTGGACCGCGCCTT
The DNA here is from genome assembly GCA_947501005.1 of uncultured Erythrobacter sp. Taxonomy (GTDB): domain Bacteria; phylum Pseudomonadota; class Alphaproteobacteria; order Sphingomonadales; family Sphingomonadaceae; genus Qipengyuania. Next base: position 2,439,743 of record CANMTU010000001.1, read on the forward strand.
CGCAAGCGACCCTGCCCTTGCCGAACGGTTTCCCGATGCGCCGGCGGCGTCCGGCAAAAACTCCGCCAGTCTCAAGACCTTCGTCGAAGACCGGGCCGGGCACGATCGGCGCTATGCGATCGACGAACGCAAGGCGCGCGAATGCCTGGGCTACGAACCCAGCCGCGATTTCGAAACGGGCCTGGCGCAGACGCTCGACTGGTACCTCCAGAACGAGAGCTGGTGGCGCCCGCTTCTTCCCCCCGGGAAATGACGCGGACCGCCGGTTCTTATCCGGGCCAGGGCCAGGGATCGAACCGCACGAGGCTGGCGACGTCGCGCCACACGGTCCAGCCCTCGCGGTAGGATGAGCCGGGCCGCCCCGCGCGCGGGCGGAACAGGCCGGGCTTCAGATTGCGCAGGCGTTTGGCCTCGCTCGTCTTGACGCCGGCTTCGACGGGTGCCGGCCCGATCATGCTCATCCGGCCAAGGATGATGGCGAGCAGCGCCGGGCCTTTGGCAAGTTTGCTACCCTCGAGCAGGCGTCCGATTTTGGTCGACGGGTCGGCCGCGAACCACACCAGCCGGAAAGGCTGGTTCTTCAGGCCCAGAATATCGCGCGTCCGAATGACCTTGCGCCGCTGCAAACTGACCGCCAGCGCGATCCAGATCACCGCGAAAACGGGCGTCAGCGCGATGAAGGCCGGAACCGCGATCGTCAGATCGAACAGGCGCTTGTGAATCCGCTGGCGCAGGCTGAGGGGCCCGCGATTGATGCGCAGGATCGGCAGGTCGGTCTCGAACTCGCTATCGAACATGCCTTCGCGGGCGAGTTCGGTGACGATCACCGCGGCATCGAGGCCGAGGGCGTCGCAGACCTCGGTCCAGAAGCGGGAGCGCGGCATGCTGCACGAGATCAGGATGCGGTCCGCCTTTCCGGCAAGGCGGGTAAGGCGCGAAAAGCCGATCGCGCTGATCTGCGATTCCGTCCCCACGCCCAGCGCCTTGGCGTCGATCAGGGAATAGTTCGCCGGGACCACGTTCGGTTCGACATCGTCGACGATCAGAAAGTCGGTGCTGAAGCTGGCGGCCGCCAGATTGGACAGGACGGCGAGCGAGATGCGGCCCGCCGCGATCAGGACCGCGACCACCGCCGCAGCGAGCGCCCCCCCCCCGGATGCGGAACTGTCCCACACCCCTTTCATGCTGGCCACGGCCCAGACGGCCGCGATCGAGAAGATCGCCGCCTTGGCCGCGGTACCGATCGACACGACCGGCGACAGCAAGGCCCGGCGGCTGAACGTCCCGGCCAGCGCACCCACCGCCAGATAGGTCAGCGCAAGGACCGCGAAGCCGGCGGCGCGGTCGTCCTGCCGCCCGGCAAGTTCGAAGGCCACCAAGCACCCCGCCCATAACGAGGCGAGATCGACAAGCGCGAGAAGGAAGAACCCGGCGAACCGGGCATCGGCGCCGCGCGCGAAGAACCGGGCATTCCCTTTCGCCTTTTCGAAGCTTCTTTCTTCGGCCATCCGGTGCCCTGTGCTTGTCTGTGCCTTTGCCGCCTACCCCCCAAGGACGACTTCCGACAAGCACGAACTCCCGCCCGTGCGACGGTCGTCAGGCTGCATAGTTGTTCGACAATGGGATGGTCGCGAAAAGCTTGGAAACTTTACGCTAACAGTGCTTTATCGAGGTTGGATCGAGTTTCAAACTACGCCTGCAATCCTCATCCCTGTGACTGTGCGTAGCGTAAGGACATACAAATGCTCAATGTTTCGCGTGCCGACGTAACCCAGGACCCGTTTCCCCATGTCGTTAAACAGGGGATCATCGATGCGGAATTGTACCAGCGCCTGCGGGCCGAGTTTCCGACCCAGCAGAGCTTTGCCGATCAGACCGAGCAGTCGGGATCGGCGGGGAGCCGCGTCGGCAAGGGCACCGGGTTCGATATCTATCGCGGCGACGATGCCTACGAAGCGCTGCTGGAGCGGTCGAGTGCATGGCGCGAATTCGATGCCTGGATCAATTCGCCGGCGTTCGTCGCCAAGTTCAACGAGATCTTCGGAGATGACCTCGATCGCCTGGGGTGCGTGGTCTCGGTCGATCCCGAGGCTTACGAGCGCAGCAATGTCGAAGGGCGCGAACTCCTTACCGAGAAGCAGACCCTGGCCGACAAGGCCAGGAACCTGACGCGGAAGTTCATGCCCGGCAAATCCGGCCAGGCTGTCGAAATCTTCAGTCGCCTCGACATCGAACGCAGTGTCGGCGGTTATCTCAAGCCGCCGCATTGCGATCGCAAGAACCGGCTGTGCTCGCTGATCATCTACTTCACCGATCTTGAGGCCGAGGGCGTGCAAGGCGGCGACCTCAGCCTTTTCCGGCACAAGTCGAAGGTCGATCCGGTCCAGCACGAGCGGCACCCAAGGCCCGACGACGTCGAAACAGTCGCGACCTTACGGCCGACGGAGAACCTGGGCGTCTTCTTCCCCTGCTCGAATAACAGCTATCACGGTGTGAGCGCTCTCAAGTCGCAATCCGCCGCGAGAGACTTCCTCTACATCAACCTCTCGGCCGATCAGCACACCGCGTGGCGCTGATCTCCGGTTAAAAAATTGGCATTCCGGAAGGTTGCGAAAGTGGCCGCAACCTTCCCTAACCTGAGGTAAATGCAATTCTGCGCTTAAATACGATGGTTTGATTGGTTAATTGGACCTTAAATACGGCCGCGGCGGGCCCGAGCACTTAACCCTTACCGTTGAGACGATCCTAGAATCTCCTCCGCTAATCCCAATCCGTAACCCGCAGTCATGGTTTGCAAGAACCAGCTGCGGACAGGGACGGAAGGGAACATTATGGCGGAACATTACGCACGCAATAACGAGGAGCTCAGCAGCTTCATCGCCAACGCTTCGGCGGGCGACACGATTTACCTGGCCGGCGGCACGTATAATACTGTCTGGATCAAGAGCCAGGGAACGCTCGACATCAAGATCGCCTCGCTCGATGAAAGCGATCCGGCCATTCTTACCGGTCTGCGCATGAGCGGATCGAGCGGCGTGACGTTCGAGGGACTGGTCTTTTCGGCGCCGGCGGGCGTGCTGCATTCGTTCCTCGTCACCGGGGCAGACGACGTTCACTTTTCGAATATCGTCATGCATGGGCCGGACAATATGGGCTCGGGCGCCGAGGTTACGCCTTTCTTCATCCGGTCGAGCACGAACGTCTCGGTTACCGGATCCGAATTTTATGACGTAAAGAACGCACTGATGTTGCTGGATATCGACGGGATCGAAATTTCGGGCAACAGCTTCCACGATATTCGCTGCGATGGGGTCGCCGGCGGCGGCGTGTCGAATGCGCTCATCACCAACAACGTTTTCACCGATTTCTACCCGCTCAACACGGGGGGGTCGGGCGATCACCCCGATGCCATCCAGTTTTGGTCGAACAACCAGGACGAACCGGGCCGGAACATCACCATCTCCGACAATCTGATCTACCGCGGAAATGGCCTGCCGATGCAGGGCATCTTTATCCGCGATACCTACAGCGAGATGCCCTTCGAAGACCTCACGATCAGCGGCAACGTCGTGCTCGGCGGCCTGTACAATGCAATCAGCGTCGGCGGCGTGAACGGGGGTCAGCTGGTCGACAACATCGTGATCGGCATGGATGGGCAGAAATCGTGGATCCGGGTGAGCGCCGACACGGACTTCGTTATCGAGGACAATTTCGCGTCGCACTATTCCGCTTACAACCGCGACACGCCTTACGATGCATCCAACCTCACGATTCCGGGCGGAACGCTCATCGTCAACGAGGCGCTTCGCACCTGGATTGCATCCGGATCCTCGCTGATCGGTGATCTTCAGGACATCCTCGTCGGCGATTACCGGCCGCAGGTCTCGGAGCCGGTCGATACGGCGCCCCTGCCCATCATCGTTGTGGAGCCGACCGAAACCTCCGCTCCCGAAGCAGGTTCCTCCGGTGACGACGCCCCGGCAACCGATCCGGTCGAAACCCCGACGAGCGAGGTGCAGCCCGAAGCTCCCGCGCCCAGCGAGCCCGCACCGGCCCCGATACCCGCACCCGCACCAGCACCGACGGGAACCGAGGATCCTACCCCGGTCGTTTCGATCGTTGAGACGGAACTGTCGATCACCCCCGCGCCGGGCGATGCGCCGACTGCTCCGGAAGTGATCCCGGACGTTCCGGCAGTTCCGGCCACGGCAGAGCCGGAAGTCGCCCCGGCCCCGCAGGAGGAGCAGCCCGAAGCTCCGGTTCCCAGCGAGCCCGCACCGGCCCCGGTACCCGCACCCGCACCAGCACCGACGGGAACCGAGAGTCCTACCCCGGTCGTTTCGATCGTGGAGACGGACCTGTCGATCGACCCGGCGACGGGCGATGCGCCGACCGCTCCGGAAGTTCCGGCAGTTCCGGTAGCGGCAGAGCCGGAAGTGGCCCCGGCTCCGCAGGAACCGACGCGGGGCAACGGAAGCCAGGCGTTCATCGACAGGTTCCTCGCGCGGTTCGGCGATGATGTGCCTCTGGATTTCGGTCCGGCGTCGAACCCCGGGTCCTCCCGTCTGTTCGGGCATGCGCATCGAGCAGGTCCCTCGGAAGCGGTCGGTATCACGCTGCAAGGCCAGAACATCATGCTTGACGAAATGCTCAATCTCCACGCGAACCAGGCGACCCAAGGGTCCGGACGCGGCCTCGGCCGGATCGATCAGATCTTTTCCTCGGTGCAGGCGCACGGCGCCGTCGATGCACGGCCGGCGCCGACCGCGATCGACACGATCTTCCAGACGAGCGAACCGACGCATCTGGCGGACAATGCCGGCTCGACTTCGCGGTTCGCGGATACCGGGTTCGTTGGCTTCGGCTTGAGCGGTCGCGGCGAACTGACGCATCTCGGAATGACACCCGAGATCGTGTAAAGCGCACGGAACCCATCCTACTAAAGACTGCCGGCTCGCCCCATCGCAATGGGGCGGGCCGAGCTTTTTTGCGATCATTTTTGTGATGTTAACTGAAGAGCATGCTATCTGCCGTTAGATCGACCTGAAACGCGGGCATGTGGGCAAAAATGACGATGTTATCGAGGATACGGCCTTTGATATTCCGGCCCTTGCCCGAGGTGCTGCAAGGCTATTCGCGTGGCGCGTTCTGGCAGCGAAGCGTCGTGCTGTTCGGCCTTCTCTATGTCCTCGTGCTGATCGCAGCGGGCGTGTCTTTCGCGGTCTACGGCACGAATATTCTCATGCCGGTGTCCGGCTTGCTTGCGGTCATCGCGATGCTGATTGTTTGGGTTCTGCCCGAAAGCAACAATCCGCCGCTGCGCTGGATGCGGCGCCTGTTCTTCGGCTTCCTGGTCGCGTTCCTGTTCTGGCCGGACTATCTCGCGTTCGACTTCCCGGGATTGCCCTGGATTACCGCCATGCGGTTGTTCGCCGTGCCTCTGGCGGCAACGTTTTTCATATCCCTTTCGGTTTCAAAGACGTTCAGAGCCGAGCTGAAGGCGATACTCCAGCCGACATACCTGACGAACAGGTTCCTGCTGATATTCATCGCTGCGGCCGCGTTGAGCGTGCTTTATTCCCGGTCTCCGGGGGATTCAGCCAACAAGTTCGTTGTCGCGATCATGTACTGGTTCGTGGTGTTCTATGTTTCCGTGTGGGTCTTTTCGAAGCCCGGAACGATTCGGACATTCGCCTATTTAATGTGGATTTTCGCGGTACTGACAAGCTTGGTGGGGCTTCAGGAATGGCGCCTGCAAGCGATCCCTTGGGCCGGGAGTATCCCGTCGTTCCTCACGATCGAAGATCCGGTAATCGCGACGATTCTCTCTGCAACAGTGAGATCAACGCTTGGTATCTACAGATTGAAAAGCAAATTTTTCACTCCGCTTTCTTTTGCAGAGTTTCTTGCTTTTACGACGCCATTCATCATTTACTTTATCGTATTTAGCCGCAACTACGTTACGAAGTTTGCTGGGCTTGCGACCCTGCCCCTTGTTTTCCTATCGATCCTGCGGACCGACTCCCGTTTGGGCGCTACGGGCTTCTTCCTTTCCTTCCTGTTCTTCCTGGTCGCATGGGGTGTGGTTCGCTGGATGCAGCGCAAGGAAAGCATTTTCGGACCGGCGATAACCTTATCCTACCCGATCGTTGCCGTAGGCTTCCTGGTTTCGACGTTTTTCGTAGGGCGGTTGCGCAACATGGTATGGGGTACCGGTGCGCAATCCTTCAGCACCATGGCTCGCGAAGCCCAGTGGGATGGGGGAATACCCAAATTGCTCGCCCAGCCTTGGGGTTACGGAATGGGCCAAGGCGGGCAGGTATTGAACTACCGCAACCCGGCAGGGGCCCTTACCATCGATAGCCACTATCTTGCCGCATTGCTGGACTTCGGGATCGTAACCTTCATCATCTATGCGATGATTTTCGTTACATGCCTCCTTTATGGAGCGTATTACCTGTTCAAGGCCAATACGACCGAACATCTTTTAATCATTCCATGCCTCATACTCGTTTCGATCTTCGTCATTGAAAAGTATGTCTTTGCGCAGCAGGAAAATCACACGCTCGTGTATATGAGTGTCGCCGCGATCTGCGCGATGTGTTGGCGCATTAAGAATGAAGGAAAAGGCAGTACACTGTGAACTTCCAATCTGTCCTTATCCGCCTCTGGCATCTGAAGTTCTTTATCCTCGCCTCGGCGGTCCTGTGTGCGATCGTTGCGATGTTGGCCACGATGTCCATGGCGAACAGGTATTTTGCGAGCGCCACGATCCAGCTCGACACGCGATTCGAGAACGCGACGGACAGGTACTCGGTAGGAAGAAGGCAGATCGATACGTTCGTTCGATCGCAAGCCGCAATCATCAAGGATATTTCGGTGACCGGGCGGGTGGTTGACCAGCTTGGCTGGACGAATTCCTACTCGCTCGCGCAGGAATACAATCAGTCTGGCGCGCAGACCGGGGTCGATTTTCGGACCTGGTTGGGAAATTCGGTTGCCGACAGGATCGTGCTGACGTTCGAAGATGACAGTCCTACTTTTACTGTCGGATATATCGGGCTGTCCCGAGAAGAAGCGAGTACGATGGTGGATTTGGTTCGCCAGGCCTATATCGATTTTACGGTGGAGCGCGCGAGGGGCGATGCTGCCAAGAACCAAAGATGGTTCGATGATCAACTAGCTGCATTACGGCGGCAAATGAGCGTTCTAGAAAAGCGAAATTCCGATTTCGGACTTGCAAACGACGTGATTCTTGATGCCAACGGTATCTCGCAGACCGAGATGGAGTTGCGCGGTGCACCTTACGCAGTCATCGCGGAAAACCAGTTTCCGACGCAGCCTGCGCAAAGCATTCCCCATCCTCTTGATGGGGAACTTGAGGAGATCGACGCCGAAATTGCGCGTCTGTCGACGACAATGGGTCCTAACCACCCACGCTTGAAGACGCTGCAGGCGGAAAGATCGGAGATGGCGAGTATAATCGCGCGAACGACGCCGGAGACCGTCCAGGCTCCGGTCACCCCAACCGGACCCACTCAACAGGACATTGAAGCCAAATATTTGGCCAAGGCCGAGGTTATTCAGACGGCCAAGCGTTATGCCGATGAGCTGGCCGCCCTGGAGGCGCAATTCGCCAGGTTCAGCCAGCGACGGCAGGCTTTCGCTCTCGATAGTGCGTCGCTCAGGCCAACTGCCTCCAGCGAGGGCGCGGTCGTTCCTCTGGGAGAGGTCTACTATCCACGCAAAACTTTCGCCGTCGCCGGCGCGGCAGGATTTGGTGCCTTGCTGGCCAGCCTGCTTGGTCTGCTTTTCTCTTTCACCCAGCATCGCGTGAAATCGAACGAGGACTTGCGGCATCTCGAAATGCCCGTTCTAGGGCTAGCGTCGGCGTAAGGACGCCGCAGCCTGACCAGGCTGCGACGCCCATCTTCACAGACGCTTATTCAAGCGCCCGTTTTCATCAATCTCAGCAAAACCGCCCCGCGGTGGGAAGCGAACACCCGCTTTTCCCGCGCCCACTGACTGATCGTGCGCGCCATGTTGCGATCCGTCGCCTCGATCTTCGTATTGCCCCTCGAGCTGGGCTCTTCGCGATTTTTCCTGAAGATGTATGCCCCGGCGGTGTTGTTTACCGTCGATGCCCGGCGAACGTTTTCGAGCCGGATCCAGCTTTTCTGATCGGTCCGCGGGATGACCGAATTATCAATAATCCTGACGCCGTTGGCCCCGCCGACCGAGATGCCGTTATACATGCCCCCGACAACCAGATTGCCTTCGATCACGAGATTCTCGAACGGCAGTTTCAGATGCGTATCCCGCACAAAGATGCCCTGGATCGGACTGCCGCGGCCACGAATGATGAGATTGTCCGCGATCGTGATGTTGCGACCGGGTTCGCTCTGATTGTTCGACCAGAGCTGGATGCCATCGGGATGGTCGTAGCGCGCCGGACTGAGATTGGTTATCACGTTGGAGCGGATCGCCGTATCCTGAGTGCCGCCACCGCGGATCGCGTCGGTCTGAAGGTTCTCGAACTCGTTGGCCTCGATAAGCGAATTCTCCAGGTTGAGGACCGCCATACCATGTTTGAAGTTCGTGAAATACGAACGGGAAACGGTGATATTCGAACTCGAACGGAGCATGATCGCGGTATTGATCTTGCGGCTGAACGTACGGCCCGGCCCGACAATTCGCACGTGTTCGATTTTTACGTTCCGGCTGCTGAGAACGATCGCGCCATAATGGCCGCCGACCGACCCCCCTGCGGGCGGGTTGATGTCGATGTTCTTGATCGACAACCCTCTCACCCCGGAAAGATACAATCCATCGAACACCGCCGGCCGGTTCGGCACGGCGGACCTGATGACCGTGCCGTAGGGAACGATCAGATTCTTGATCGACAAGCCGTGATAGCGCCCGGGAGCGACGAGTATCGCGGTCGCCCCGTTGACGTTGCGCAAGGCCTGATTGAGCTGCGAAAGCGACGATACCGTAACTTGCGACCGCTCGATGGTGGAGGGCGCGCTTCCAGGAATGGCGTGGGCGAGATGAGACGTCGTCAACGCCGCTACGCATGCAGTTAAATAAAAGAAGTATGAACCTTTTTTAAGGTTATTCCGTATCAAGTCCCGTCTCCTGACAAATCCGAATTTCGAGCCGGCTTTCCGATCCTGAAAGCATCCCGAGTGGGGGAACGACTCTTTCGCGGCTAAGGCGCAATTCCCCCGGCGCCGCATTAACCCCGCGATACGTCGGGCAGATTTAGCGACGATGAGAGCGGGGGTTTCATCAATTGAAACGAAACGCGCCGTAACTGCCACGCGCAGCTTATTGGAAACGACACGAGTTGATCGGGGAGAGCAGCAGATGCGCTTTGCCGATCGCGCTAAACGCGCCAGCGGCTACCAGGTTGAGACAAGGAAACGCTCTTGCGAGTTCGCGTATGACAGAAAGGACGTGGATCCCCGATGTCACCTCGCTCTTAGGCAACGAATGGCCCGCTCTCGCCGCCAGAACCTCCCCCAACCCTGTAAATTGCGGCATTGGCCGGAGCTGTCTAACCGACGGCCCTCCGACACAGCCGCAAAGCCGTGCAAACAGTCAGCGCAATGGCAGTCCGAACGTCGCCCGCGCGGTCGCGCGGGCTTGCGCGGGTTGTCTGCGAATTATCCGCCGCGCGACGATAATCAGGTTCTGCGCGAAATAGAGAGGCACCAGCAGAGGGTAGTGCTTGCGCGCGAAGATCATCTTGCTGCGGATGTGGTGGTATTCCGACAGGGGCGACCGCGCTCGGTGCGAGAGCTTGCTGGCCGATCCCGCCGACGCCCCTTCCTTGTGATAGACGACGGCATCGGTAACGAAGCCGGTCCGATGCCGTCCCTTGCCACGCAGGGCGAGATCGATTTCCTCGTAGTAGAGGAAGAAGCGTTCCTCCAGCAGGCCCACATCCTCGAGGAACGCGCGGGTCATGATGAGGGATGCGCCGCAGACGAAATCGGTCTTCGCCGTCACCTCCGCTGCGTCATAGGCCTGCTCGACCGAACTGCCCCCGGCGATCCCGCCCGCTGCGCCGGTCCATTTGCTGAAATGCATGCCGTTCAAAAGCTGATAGCGGGACGGCTCGTGATACAGCCGGATAGGCGTTCCCGCCATGCCCCACGTCGGATGGGCGGCGAACGCCTGTTTGACGGCGGAGACGGTCTGCGGCCCCACCGTCGTATCGTTGTTGAGAAGCCAGAAAAGGTCGATTGCCGGATGCAGGCGCGCAATCTCGAGCCCGCGATTGTTCCCGCCGGCAAAACCGAGATTGCCCCCGGTGTCGATGATCGTCAGCCGCTTTTCGACCGGGCGGGTCAGATCGTCCGCCGTGCGCACCTCGAAGTCGATCGGAAAGGCGACCGGCCGCGCGACGGACTGTTCGTGAAATGGATGGGCGGCACCTGCCACCCGCTCGCCCCTCGCCCACTCGCAGATCGCTTCAATCGACCCGTCGCGCGAATCGTTGTCGGCAACGATCACGAATGGCACTCGGTCGCCGGAAAACAGCGAGTGCAGACATTCGATGGTATCCTGCGCACTGCGATAATTAACCGCGACGACAGCGATCGTATCGTCTTCGACGGCGGGGGACGATGCAGCGTGCGACAAACCGGTTTCCTACTCTGTTTCGCGCCATCTAGGGGTGGTGCCGTCGTTCACCAACCGCAAACGGGGCTCGGGCCGGTCCTAGACCCCGACCATCCGCCTCGGCTCCCTTTCCATTAGCCGTGCGCCATTCCGGGATGGTTCGTCCACCGTAGGTACGAACCGGGCAGCGCGGCAAACAGGGCCATCGCCTCAACTGCGTTTGGCGTCGCTCATCCAGCCGTCGAGATAGGTCATCAGCTCCGCATAATTGGTCGTCGCCCGGACCGGGTCGCGCTGGCTCAGCCGCTCTACCGCCTGGGCGAACTCCTCGGGCGTGTCCGCCACCTCGATCAGGCCGCGCTTGCGAAAGTTCTCGGTGATCTCGGCCTGGTGATTGTCGTAATGCTCGCCCAGTTCGTAACGGCGCGGCACCGCGATCACCCGGCATCCGGCGCGCAATGCGGTAATGAGCGAGCCGGTGCCGCCATGGCACACGACATAGTCGGCCCGGGAAAGCATGTCCTGAATATCGCCGAAGGAATAGCTTTCCGCCCACTCGATGCCCTCGTGATCGACCGTGGCACCGTCGCCGACCTGCAGCACCACGCGGCCCTTGATCACCCCGTCGCGATAGGCCGCAGTGACCAGTTCGACCAGGCGTGGAAAGGGTAGCGTCGCGCCGACCGTGCCGAACATCAGGGCATCCTTGGGCGGGCGCGGTTCCTCGATCGTGCGAAACGGATCGAACACGATCGACCCCTTCCAGTTCTGCGCGAGCTTTTCCGCCTGGGCGATACGCAGATGCGCGAAGGGGCCGATCAATCTGGCGAAGGAGGACGGCCTTTCGAAGCGGGCGAAGGAATCGATCAGGGCGATCCGCGCACCGTGCAACCGCGCCCAGATGACGAGCAACGCCATCGACCCCGCTCCTGTGGTCAGCACCACGTCAGGCCGCGTCTTGCGGATAATCTGGAGCGACCGGCGCAGGCTGACCAGCGCCCCGCGTAACATGGCCAGGGGATTGCCGAGCTTGGCCTGGCCAAGCGCGACATGTGGGACGAAATAGGTTTCCTGGGTCTGCGCGATCGAGCGGCCAAGGGCCGATTCCTCGGTCACGAAGAAACTGTCGTGCCGGCTCCACAGCGGCTCGAGATCGAGCAGCTGGCGAACGTGCCCACCGCCGGACGCAGCAAGGCACACGCGCAGTCGGCGTGTCTGCTCGGCCATGGCTAGAGAGACTCCCTCACTCGGAATGATTACGACACATTTGTTAAAGGCTTCTGCCGTTCAATTCGCACATTTGCGAGATTGAAACACCTGAAACCTTTTCCCTTTAACGAATTTTCGAGTGTGTTATCGCACCCCCTTCGCGCTGGCACATGGATTGCCATCGGGGGGCTCACTGTTGCCGGAGTTAAGGATGATCAGGAATTCCGTAAAGGTTTTTGTTGCTGTGGGGGCGCTCGCGCTGGCCGGTTGCGATTCCTCCGACGCGCCGAGCGGGCAGGTCGCAGCCACCCTCGACGGGGAAGAGATCACGGTTAGCCAGGTCGGCTCGGAACTGTCGGCCCTGGGCGTGCCGCAGGATCAGGCGAACCCCGAACTCGCCAACAGCGCCCTGGATGCGGCGATCAACCGCAAGATCCTGGCGAACGAGGCGCGCGAGCGCGGGCTGGACAAGACGCCCAATGGCGCACTGGCGATCGAACGGGCAGAGGAATCGGCGCTGGTCGACATGCTGCGCCGCGAATTGCAGTCGCAATCGCCCCGCCCGTCCGACGATGAGGCGCGCCAGTTCATCTCCGCCAATCCGGGGATGTTCGCCGACCGTTTCGTTACCGTGGTCGAACAGATCGTCGTGCCGCAGATCAACCCGCAATTGCTGCAGCAGATGGGCCCGATCGACACGCTGGACGGGATCCGCGCCCTGCTCGATCGCAACAATGTGCAGTACCAGACCACGATGGGCAGCGTCGATTCGCTGACGGTGGCGCCCAATGTCGCGCGCCAGCTGGTCGATCTCGGCGTTGGCGAGGTCTATGTCCTTCCGCAGGGCAATGGCGCGCGGATCAACGCGATCGTATCCAAGAAGACCTATCCGATCTCGGGCGAGCAATCGATCAACCTCGCACGCGAAATGTTGGCGCAGCAACGCTCGCAGGGTCAGGTGCAGAGCGTGTTCCAGTCGGTCATCGAAGAGAAGAAGCAGAACGTCCGCTACGCCGATCAGTACAAGGCACCGGCCCGCCCGAACGCGCCCGGCGCGCCTTCTGCCGCCGCAGGTGCGGCCGCGCCCGCCCGCGCAGGTGGCACGACGCAATAACAAGCCACCCGCCGCGAACCGGCGGAACGCAATCGAGGGTATCGTGAAGCCTTTACGTATAGGACTGCTCTGGCATTCGCTCAGGGCCGGAAATCTCGGCGTCGGTGCCCTGACGCTGGGCAATATGGCCATTATCCGCGAAGTGGCGGAGGAGATGGGCCGCGAGATCGAGTTCGTCGTCCTCTCGATGCGCGAGAGTTCGACCCGGCCCATCGCGGAAGGCGTCGCGCAATACGAGATCGATACCAAGGCGATGCTGCTTCCCTCGGGCTATCGCGCCACGGTGGGCGAGCTCGATTGCGTCATCGATATCGGGGCGGGCGACAGCTTCGCCGATATCTACGGCAAGAAGCGCTTCGGGTTCATGTGGCTGTCCAAGCAATGGACGATATCGCAGAACGTCCCCCTCATCCTTGCCCCCCAGACGATCGGCCCGTTCACCCGGCCGCTCTATCGCCCTTTCGCCGCCTCGGTGATGCGCAAGGCGGCCGCCGTCGTGGCGCGCGACGAACAATCGCTTGCCGCGATTCGCGAACTTGCGCCTGCGGCCGATGCGCACCTTTCGGTCGACGTCGCTTTCAAGCTGCCGTTCCGGGATCGCTCCGCCGAGCGTGGGGGAAGCGGCATCAAGCGAATCGGCATCAACGCCTCGGGCCTATTGTGCAAGCAGGCCGAAAGCGGCGAAAACCGGTTCGGCCTCTCCTACGACTATCTCGCGCTGCATCGCCGCCTGATCGAACATTTTACCGGACGCGAGGATTGCGAGGTGCATCTCGTCATCCACGCCAACTCGATCGGCGATCAGGGCGACGACGACGGCGCCTGGGCGGACCGGTTGAAGGCGGAGTTTCCCGAAGCTATCCGCGTGCCGAACTTCGAGGGCCCTTCAGAGGCGAAAAGCTACATTTCGAGCATGGATTTCGTCGTCGCGGGGCGGATGCACGCCTGTATCGCGGCGTTTTCCTCGGCCACGCCGGTCGTCCCCACGGCTTACAGCCGCAAGTTCTCCGGCCTGTTCGGCCTGCTGGAATATCCGCACTACACTCCGGTATCCGGCATCACACAGGATGAGGCGTTCGCCTTCATCCTCGACGGATTCGAACGGCGCGCCAGTCTGCAAGAAAACGAGCAGCGTGCGCTGACCACGGTGGACCGCAAGCTCGATACCTACCGCGATGTGCTGCGGCGCGAATTCGCCCGCATCGACGGTTCGCGAAATTGACGATGTCCCCCTCTCTGGCGAAGGTTCGCAAGGGTTCGCTGTGCGCGGGCTGCGGGCTGTGCGCAGGCATCTCGGCGGATGCCATCGCCATGCAGATCGACGAGGCCGGCTTCGCTCGCCCGCGGCAGACCCGTCCGCTCGCGCCTGCCGGCGAGCGTGTCTTCGCCGATGCATGCCCCGCCCTGAAGGTGGAGCCATGGGAAGGTTTCGCGCCCGGCGCGGCCATCGATACCTATTGGGGTCCGTACCGCCAGTGCCTCACGGGTCACGCGGTCGAGAGCGAAACGCGGCATACCGGATCCTCGGGCGGGGCCATCTCCGCCCTCGCCATCCATGCGCTGGAAACCGGAATCGTCGCGCAGGTTCTGCAGGTCATCGCCGATCCCGACCGGCCGCTGGGCAATCGCCTCACGGTCAGCCGTTCGCGCGAGGAAATCCTGCAGGCGGCGGGGTCGCGCTATGCTCCTTCCTCGCCGCTGGCGGACATCGCGGCGTTCCTCGATGCCGGTGTCCCCACCCTGTTCATCGCGAAGCCGTGCGACGTATCGGCCCTGCGCCGGCTCGCGCGCCATGACGAGCGGGTCGACACCGTGTTCCCGGTGAAACTCTCCTTCTTCTGCGGCGGTATTCCCAGCGAGAAGGGCGCGGAGACCATCGTTCGCGAGATGGGGATGGAGCCGGACCGCGTGGTTAACTTCCGTTATCGCGGGAATGGCTGGCCCGGTCTAACGGTCGCCGAAGACGACGAGGGGCGGTCCGGCGAAATGAGCTACGAGCAGAGCTGGGGCAAGCACCTTTCCGGCAAGGTCCAGTTCCGCTGCAAGATTTGCCCCGACCCGGTCGGCGGCGTGGCGGACATCGCCTGCGCCGATGCATGGTATGGCGGGGAAACCGGTTATCCGCAATTCGATGAAGCCGAGGGTCGCAGCCTCGTCATGGTGCGCACGGCGGCCGGCGAACGCCTGCTCGACAGTGCGCGTGCCGCGGGCGTCATCGCGACCGAGGGGCTCGATATTCGCGAAATCGACCTGATGCAGCCGGCCCAGGCCCGCCGCAAGCGCCGCATATCCGCGCGCATGGCGGCCTGCCGCGCGGCGCTGCGGCCGGTTACGCGAACCGCCGGCCTGCGCGTCGCGGCGGCGGCGCGGCGCGAGCCGATCATCATACGAATCAAGGAATTCGCGGGAACAATGCGGCGTATTGTTCAGGGACGGATTTAAGATAGTATTGGCTAACTACACACGATCCCGCCTATCCGCGGGAGCCATCCGCAAGGGGAGATCATCGATGGCCAAATTCATTCGCGAAGGAGCGGCGCTCGTCGCAATCGCGTCGGCGTTCGGCGTCGGCAGCCTTGCGCCCGGCGCGGCCGCGCAAACCGTGGGGGACGATTTCCTCGAATTCGGCGTCGAGGTCGATCTGCGCCACGACAGCAATGTCGTCCGGGGATCGCGCGAATGGGCCGACGATACGGGTTTCGACGGGTCCGACCAGATCATCAGCCCGGCGCTGACCGCGGCCGTCAACAAGTCGTTGGGCCGTCACGCGGTACGTGCGGCGGTCGTGGCCGGCTACGATTTCTACCTGCAAAACGACCGGCTCAACAGCGAGCGGATCGGCGTTAACGTCGATGGCCTGGTCAACCTCGCCATTTGCCAACTGCGTCCGGGCGCAAGCTATCAGCGGCGTCAGGCGCGCCTGGGCGATCGCGGCCTCATCATCGACCCCGGCGTCGATGTCGACAGCGTGCAGACCGTGCAGTCATACAAGCTGGATGCCGCATGCGGCCGGGGCGTCGGCATTCGCGTGATCGGGGGAACGAGCGTCGCCAGCGGCCGCAACGACAGCGAATTTCGGCAACTCAGCGATTACGACAGCTTCACCTATTACGGCGGTCTCGGCTACCAGCAGCCCTCGATCGGCAAGCTCGACCTGTTCGCTTCGAGGGAGGAAACCGAATACAAGAATCGCATCATCGAAGGTGAGCTCGACGAGTACGCGGTCAGCCGGTACGGCGGGACCTTCTCACGCGATATCGGCGCACGCTGGAACGCCCAGGCGGGCGTGTTCTTCGTGGATGTCGATGCCCCCTCCGTCGTCGGCGAAAACTATAGTGGCGTCGGCTGGAACATTGGCGTCAACGGCACCTTTCCGCCCCGGTTGCAGGTCGGTTTGCAATTCGGAAAGGACGTTCAGCCCGTACTTAACAATGATTCGCTGTATACAACGCAGACGCGCTACGGCGTGACGGCCAATTACGCATTGAATCAACGATGGAACTTGGGCGCCGCCTACTCCATGCAGGATCGCGAATACGTTTACAGCGAGGCCCTGCCGCCGAGCACGGAATTCAACCTGCTGGAAGAGCAGTTCAACCTCGCGA
Source organism: uncultured Erythrobacter sp. (assembly GCA_947501005.1). GTDB lineage: Bacteria > Pseudomonadota > Alphaproteobacteria > Sphingomonadales > Sphingomonadaceae > Qipengyuania. The sequence goes on from CANMTU010000001.1 coordinate 2,456,300, forward strand.
CAGTATCCGCGACCTATAACACGGGCAGCCCTTTGAGTTTCTCTCTATACGGCGGGTACGAAAATCGGTCTGCGAATAACACCTTGTTCAATTATGACGGGTATTATGCGGGCATAACGGTGAAGTACCTGATCCGTCGCTAGGATACGCATTATGAAGATTGGTTCCCTTATGCTCGGTTCGAAGGTTCGATGGCTTGCTCCGCTTGCCGCGGCCGCCATGCTGTCGTCGCCTCTCGCCGCCCAGATGTCCGCTTTCCAGCAGGGCGGCACCGCGCAGTCCGACGAAGCCGAGACAACCTCTGAGGAAAGCAACGCCTCGAGCATGCCGCTGGCCGCTGGCTATATCCTGGGTTCGGGCGACATCATCGAAGTCTCCGTCGCCGGTCAGGACGAATACAAGTCTCGCGTCCAGGTCCAGGTCGATGGCACGGTCCAGCTTCCTTTTATTCGCGACGTGCAGGCCGAAGACATGACCGTCGCCCAGTTGCAGACCGAGATCGCCTCGCGGCTGCGCAGCGGCGGTTACTATACCGATCCGGTGGTGAACGTGATCGTCGCCGGTTATGCCAGCCGCTACGTCGTGGTTCTCGGCCAGGTCGGCTCGCCCGGATTGCTGCCGATCGACCGGAATTACCGTTTGTCCGAAGTGATCGCGCGGGTCGGCGGCATCGGCGCCAACGGTTCCGAAACTGTCGTTCTGACGCGCGCGAGCGGCGAGAAGCTGAACGTGACCCTTGAAGACATGGCGACCGGCGGTGACGATCAGGATCCTTACGTCGCGGCAGGCGACAAGATTTTTGTCGACCGAGTCAACGAAGCCGAGCAGGCAACTTACTGCATCTATGGCGCGGTCCGCTCTGCCGGTTGTTATCCGGTGGGCGATAGCATGTCTCTGCGCATGGCGCTGGCGCGCGCCGGCGGCCTGAGCGAGCTCGGCTCGGAAAAGAAAATCGACGTGTATCGTAACGGCCGTGATATCGGACGGATGAGCCTTAACCAGAACGTGCTCGAAGGCGACGTGCTGAAGGTTGGCGAACGCTTCTTCTAATCCCGTACAGGGCGGACCGATTACATGAGCATCAATCAATTTTTCCGGATTCTGTGGTCGTGGCGGCTTCTCATCACTGCCACGACGGTCGGCGCCGTCGTTCTTGCGTTGTTCGTGGCCTGGCTCATGCCGCCCCGCTACGAAGCGACGTCGCGCCTCATGCTCGATATCGTTCAGCCCGATCCGGTGACCGGGGAGGTCATCCAGTCGCAATGGGCGCGAGCCTACGTCAATACCCAAACTCAGCTCGTTAACGATGAACGCGTTGCCGATCGTGTCGTAGAGCAATTGGGGTGGATGGACTCGCCAATCCTACAGCGGCAATACCAGGAAAGTGGTCAGGCCGAGACCATGGAATACCGCCGCTGGCTGGCTCAGCGGATCGTGGAGCATACCACGGCGGGGATGGCCCCTGGCAGCAACATTCTCGAGATTACCTTCGATAGCACTTCCCCCGAACCGGCGGCAAAGTTCGCCGATCTGGTGCGCGATGCCTATGTCGATCACACGCTGGAGTTCCGGCGCCTTGCGGCACAGCGTAATGCGGAATGGTTCGAGGGACAGACGAAGGAACTGCAAGCACGGCTCGCCGAAGCACAGCAGCGCAAGACAAATTTCGAGCGTGAAAATGGCGTCATTCTGACCGATGACATGATCAGCACCGAATCCACGCGCCTTGCAGCCCTTGCGGGCACCGCACCGGCATCGCAGACGCAAACGACTCAAGGCGGCGGGCTCGCGCCTTCGGCCGGCCGGCTGGCTCAGATCGATGCCACGATCGCGGCCGCTTCGCGGACGCTTGGGCCGAATCACCCCAATCTGCAGCAATTGCGTCAGCAACGCGCGGCGTTGGCGAGTTCCGTCGCACAGGAATCGGCTGCCCAGCCGCAGGTCGTGACGACCGGTCCTTCGCTCGAATCGCTGTACAATGCGCAACAGCAACGGGTCCTGGCCAAGGCCGGTGCCACCAACGAGGCACGCCGTCTCGCGACGGACGTGCTGGTCCTGCGCAACCAGTATCAGGCGACCGCTCAGCGTGCCGCGCAGCTCGAGCAGGAAGCCCAGTCCAACGAAAGCGGGTTGACGCTGCTGAACGACGCGATCGTGCCGCAGACCCGCGAGTTCCCGCACTATCCGAGCATCGCCGGCTTGGCGTTCGCGGGCGGTCTCGGCCTGGGGCTGTTGCTGGCCTTGCTGCTCGAACTGTTCCGGCGGCGCGTGCGCGGCGTGGAGGAATTGCGGCTCGTCGACGCACCGGTACTGGGCGCGATGCACACGACGCCGAAGTCGAATAACGAAAGCGTGTTCTCCTTTTCACGCTTCCGGGGGGAAAGATACGCGACATGATGGATATGGTCGAACACGTGCATGACGACGATCGTCTTGCTGACGAACCCCCGATGGGTTTCGCTGACGAGACGCAAGATTTCGGCGCCGCCCGCAGCGATTACACTTTCTCCGACAAGCTTGCTCTGCTTTCGGGGCGCGAAACGCTCGATGCGGAAACGATATCGCTGCTCCTGTCGGAACTGCTTTCGCGGCATGTACAGCATGCGCGGCGGGGGATCACCTTTTGCGGCGCCGCGAAAGATGCCGGATGCAGCTACATGGCGGCGAACATCGCGGTCGCCATGGCGCTGTCGGGGATCCGCACGATCCTCGTCGATGCGAACATGCGGGATCCGGCGATCCAGACCTTCATCACGCCACACCGGGATCAGGGCGGCTTGCTCCAATGCCTGGGCGATGAGCGCATCGGGCTTGGCGAAGTGGTCCATCACGAGGTCATTCCCAATCTGTCGGTCCTTTATTCTGGCGGCGTCTCGAGCGATGCGGGGCTTCTCGCTTCGACCCGGGCGAAGGACGTCTTTTCGGAGTGCCTGCGCGATTATGCCTGCACGATCGTCGACACGGCGCCGGCCAATCGCAGTTCCGATGCGGTGCGGGTGTCCAACATCCTTCGTTACGCCCTGATCGTGGCGCGCAAGGACCGGACCTACGTTAACGACATCAAGAAGCTGGCTGCCGATATCCGGCAAAACCGCGGCGAAATCCTCGGCACCTTCCTGAATGCCTACTGAGGCCGTCCTTCCGAGATCGGCTGCGCCCGCACAGCCAACGGTCCAGCGTCGCAATATCGACCGGCTGCTCGGCTATTGGCCGTTGCTGCTTATCTGCGTTGCCTTCGCCATACCGACGATCGTTCGGCTGGCGGAGGATTCGTGGACGCTGGAGATCGGCGCGCACGGGCCGATCGTGCTGGCGACGGGCCTTTGGCTCCTCTCGCGCTGCGACTGGAGCGGCGAGGGCGCGCCAGGCAACAGCCGATTGATCGATGTCGGCGCCTGGATCGCGGTGATCGGCGCGCTGGCCGTCTACGTGTTCGGGCGGGCCTATGATTTCCTCGCGCTGGAAGCGGCCGGTCTCTACGCGGCGTTTCTCGGCGTCCTCGTTCTGACGGCCGGATTGCGGACCGTCTGGCGCAATGCCTTTCCGCTGCTTTACCTGGCGTTCCTTATCCCGCCGCCGGGCTGGGTGATCGACGCGGTGACTGCGCCGCTGCAACATTTCATCTCGTACTCGTCGACCGAATTGCTGCGCTGGTTCGACTATCCCGTCCAGCGGAGCGGCGTGGCGATCGAAGTCGCGCAGTACCGCTTGCTGGTGGAGCAGGCGTGTTCGGGCATGAACTCGATCGTCGGACTGACTGCCGTTACCCTGTTCTACATCTACCTGCTGCACGGATCGAGCTGGCGTTACGCGGTCCTGCTGATCGCGCTGATCCTGCCGATCGCCGTCTTCGTCAATTTCCTGCGCGTGATCACCCTCATCCTCGTGACGTATCACTACGGCGACGCGGTGGCGCAGGGCGTGTTCCACAACACCGCCGGGGTCGCGTTGTTCGCGGTCGCGCTCGCCCTGATGTTCCTGATCGATGCCGGCTTGCGCAAGGTTCTGGGAGAACGCCTGCAATGAGCACGCTCGATCGCCGGTCCCTGCTTCTGGGCGGCACCTTCGCCGCGGCGTTCGGTGCGGCGGCGTGGCTCACCCCGCGCACCCAGATGCGCTACCTCAAGGATGCGACTCTCGCGGATGTCATTCCCGAACGGTTCGGGCCGTGGGTGTCGCAATTCGATCCCAACCTCGTGGTCCCGCCGACCGAAGGCAGCCTGACCGATCGCCTGTATGAGGATCTGATCACCCGCCGGTACCGCAATACCGAGACCGGGGAGCAGATCATGCTGCTGGCGGCCTATGGCGGGTTGCAGACCGACGACCTGCAATTGCACCGGCCCGAAACCTGCTATCCCGCGGTCGGCATGGCGATCACCTCGCGCAATCCGGTGGAGCTGCAATTGGGCGGCCGCTCGGTATCCGCCGTCGCGCTGACCGCCGAGGCGCCCGGTCGGGCCGAGGATATTCTTTACTGGAGCCGGATGGGCAACAGCTTCCCGCAATCCAACGGGGCGCAGCGGAGCGAGAAATTGAACCTCGCGCTGCGCGGCTACATACCCGACGGAATTCTCGTTCGAGCGTCGCAGGTCCGCTCTACCGGCGCACCCCAGGCAGCCAATCTGGGGAATTTTCTGACCCAGATGGTGGCATCGGTCGGCGCGCGGGACCGGCTGGCCCTGATCGGGTCGAACGCGGGTCAGGTCTGAGCGCGGCGCACTCGGCATCCGTAACCGCTGCGAAATATCGTCATCACAAGGTCCAGCGGCGGACCTTGCGCCGGGTTGATCCGTTGATGTCCCACCAGGACACAACAAGGAGAACTCCATGAAACTGCCGCACAAGGCCCATGTCGCAATCGTTGATGGCGAGAATTTCGTGCTGATGCACAATTCCGGACAGCCGTTCGAACCCAAGCTGGAAGGCGCGCAGAAGCCCGACCTGACCGCCAGCAATTACAGCGCCGGGGTCAAGCATCAGGACGACGCCGGGCAGCGCATGGGCAGCACCGATCTCGAGGAACTGGCCCACGCCGCAGCCGCCGCGAGCTGGCTGAACGCCAAGGTCATTGCCAACGAGATCGGCGATCTTCTCGTGATCGCCGACCCGAAGACGCTGGGCGAAATGCGGCGGCATTATCATGGCGAACTGGAAAAGCGGCTGGTCGGCGAGATCGCCAAGACGATGACGGGCGAGCCGACCGCCAAGATCGAAAAGGCCATCGCCGCCGCCTGATCCCCTGCCCGCCCGGTCCTGGCGCTGCGACCGCTCGGCCAAGGGCGGGCTTGCCAACCGCGTGCAAACCGTTAATTTCTGAATAATCACGGTTTTGTACACTGGGCGGCATGCAGATCAGAAATTTCGGACATTTCGTTGTGGCGGGCTTGCTCGCGTGGGCCATGCCCGCGACGGCGCAAGCCCAGTCGCAAGCCACGTCGCAAGCCCGTGCCCAATCGCCGGTCCAGGCACAGGCGCGGGACTTCCAGGCGCAGTTCGACACGACGCTCGGCACCCAGCCGCGCGCCCCGCAGACCTTCCACGCGATCTACGAAAATGCCTTCGAGCAACGAATCGCCGAATTGGCGAACGGGGCCAAGGGCCGGATCGGCGTGGCGGCGGTGGATCTTTCGACCGGTCAGCAGATCTCGGTCCTCGGCGATCAGTATTTCCCGATGGCCAGCACCAGCAAGATCGCCGTGGCGGCGACCTTTCTCGAAGGGGTGGAAAAGGGGCGCTGGTCGCTGACGAGCGAGTTCCCCCTGTTGCTGTCCCGGCGGTCCAGCCCGTTCTCGGGCAAGGTTGCGCCGGTCTATGAAGGCCAGCACATGAAGGCGGCCGACCTCATCGAGATCATGATAACCCGGTCGAGCAACCCCGCCACCGATGCTCTATTGCGCGTTGTCGGCGGGCCAAAGGAAGTCACCGCGTGGACGCGGCGCGCCGGCATCCGCGATTTCAGCATCGACCGCGATATCGCCACGCTGGTGCGAGACGACGGCGAATTCGATCCGGCGAGCCATATCGACAAGCGCGACAGCGCCACCCCCAATGCGATGCTCGACCTGCTGACGGGCCTCTACCAGGGCAAGTTCCTGTCCGCCGAATCGCGGCGTGTGCTGCTGGGTGCGATGAGCCGGACGCGAACCGGCACGCGGCGTATCCCGGCGCTGATGCCGGCGGGCGTCCGGGTCAGCCACAAGACGGGGTCGCTGAACAACACGTCGAGCGATATCGGAATACTCGAAATGCCGGACGGGCGCGCGGTCGCCGTGGCGATCTACGTGACCGGGCAGGGATCGCGGCTCAATCGCGAGGCGAAGATTGCGCAGATCGCCCGCGCGCTTCACGATGGCTACGCGGCGCAGAAGGCGCAGCGCAATTTCACCGGCGCCACCCATAATGGCGGCCAGTAGGCGCGTTCCGTTACGCGGTTGAACGCGGCTTCGAACGCTGAAACCAAGGGCAACGAAAAAGGGCAGCGCCATCCGGCACTGCCCTATTGTTCGTCAACGCGAGGCGTTGCGCCCGGATCAGTCGACCTGAGCGTCGGTCGCGGTTTCGTCCTGCGCGTCGGCTTCGACGTTGGCAGCAGCCTGATCGGCTTCGGCAGCGGCGTTGTCGGCGGTGGCGGCAACTTCGTCGCCAGCCTGCTCGAGCTCGGTGCCGGCGGCTTCGAAATTGGCTTCGGTGTCGGCAGCGGCGCTGTCAGCAGTCGTCGAAGCGGCGTCCTGCGTTTCTTCCGAGCACGCAGCGAGCGAGAGAGCGACAGCCGAAGCGGCCAGAAGAGCGATCTTGCGCATAATGATAATCCTCAAAAATCAGTTCGAGTGCGGCGCCGATCCAGTCCGACCCGGCGCCACGCGAAAGCCTCTCGGCCCCCACGACGACTCAAATAATGGCGATAATGTGGCATTGCAAGTGCTTTCGCCACAATGTGCCTTATTTCCCTCCGACCGCCTCTTGCAAATCCGGTGTCGGGTAATCGCACACCGGTTTCGGCTCCCTTTCGCAGCCCGGCGCTGCTAGAAGGCGGGCGATGTCAGACAAGAACCATCTCTACCTCGTCGACGGGTCGGCCTATATCTTCCGCGCCTACCATCGCCTTCCCCCGTTGACCAATCCGCAGGGTACGCCGGTCGGCGCGGTGTATGGCTACACGACCATGCTGTGGAAGCTGGCGGAGGATCTCGACAAGGCGGATGGGCCGACCCACCTCGCGGTCATTCTCGACAAGGGGTCGACCAGCTTTCGCAACGACCTCTACCCCGAATACAAGGCGCACCGCCCCGCCCCGCCAGAGGATCTGGTGCCGCAGTTCCCGCTGATCCGCGATGCGACCCGCGCCTTCTCCCTGCCTTGCATCGAGGAAGACGGGCTGGAAGCGGACGATCTCATCGCGTCCTATGCCCGCACCGCGACGCGCAAGGGGTGGGACGTGACGATCGTCTCGTCCGACAAGGATTTGATGCAGGTCGTCGGCGATTGCGCGAAGGAGGATCTGGAGCCGGGCGTCGAGAAAGGCGGCTGTATCGACATGCTCGATACGATGAAGAACGCCCGCATCGGTCCGGCCGAGGTCGAGGAGAAATTCGGCGTCCCCCCGCATCTGGTTGGCGACGTCCTCGCGCTGATGGGCGATTCGGTCGACAATGTGCCGGGCATCTACGGCGTCGGTCCGAAGACCGCGTCCAAGCTGATCGCCGAACACGGCTCGCTTACCGCCGCGCTCGATTCCGCGCCGAACATGAAGAAATCGAAACTGCGGGAACGGCTGATCGAGGGGCGCGAGATGGCGGAACTCAGCCGGGTGCTGGTGACGCTGAAGGAGGATTGCGACCTGCCCATCCCGATCGAGGACATGAAGCTCGACGGGACGCCGCCCGAACCGCTGGCGGCGTTTCTCGAACAGCATGGCTTCACCAGCCTTTCCCGCCGGCTGGAGGCGGGGACGGGCAGCCCGGGCCGCAGGACCGACCTTAACCCGGCCAAGCAGGTGACCGCCGCCGCGCACGCGGTCGAGGGTGCGAATGTGCAAGCCCTGCCCGAAATGCCGGCGGTGGACCGCACCGCCTATGAATGCGTCCAGAGCGAAGAGCGCCTGAATGCCTGGATCGAACGGGCCTTCGCCGCGCGGCTGGTGGCGGTCGACACGGAGACGAGCTCGCTTGACTGCATGCAGTGCGATCTGGTCGGGGTCAGCCTGGCCCTCGGGCCGAACGACGCCTGCTATATCCCGCTGGCTCATGGTGGGAGCGACATGTTCGCCGACCGGCCCGCGCAGGTGCCGATGGACGGCGCCCTCGCCGCGCTCAAGCCGCTGCTCGAAGCCGGCAGCGTGCTGAAGATCTTCCAGAACGGCAAATACGACCTCAACGTGCTGGCCCGCAACGGCATCCATGTCGCGCCGATCGAGGATACGATGATCATGAGCTTCGCCCTCGACGCAGGCCGCAGCGAGCAGGGCATCGGCGGCGGGCACGGGATGGACGAGTTGGCCGAGCGTCATCTCGGCCACAAATGCCTCGCCTACAAGGAGGTCTGCGGCACCGGGAAGAAGGCGATCCCGTTCGGCGAGGTCCCGCTCGACAAGGCAACCGAATATGCGGCCGAGGATGCCGACGTCACCTGGCGGCTGTACAAGCACTTGAAACCCCGTCTTGCCATCGAAGGCGGCACGCGGGTGTACGAGCGGGTCGACCGGCCGACCATTCCGGTTATCGCCGACATGGAACGCCACGGCATCAAGGTCGACCGGGCGCAGCTTGCCCGCCTATCGGAGGAGTTCGCCGCCGAAACCGCCCGGCTCGAGGCCGAGATCCACGAGATCGCGGGGCAGGAATTCACCATCGGCAGCCCCAAGCAGCTGGGCGAGATCCTGTTCGACAAGCTCGGCTACAAGGGCGGGAAAAAGGGCAAGAGCGGACAGTATTCGACCGACCAGTCCGTGCTGGAACGGCTCGCCGCCGGCGGCGCCAAGGTACCGGGCAAGGTGCTGGAATGGCGCCAGCTAAGCAAGCTGAAGTCCACCTATACCGATGCCTTGCAGACCGCGATCAATCCGTTCACCGACCGGGTGCATACCAGCTACAGCCTGGTCGGCGCGCAGACCGGGCGCCTGTCCTCGACCGACCCGAACTTGCAGAACATCCCGATCCGCACCGAGATCGGCCGCCAAATCCGCGATGCGTTCGTAGCGGAGGAGGGCCATATCCTCCTCGCCGCCGACTATTCGCAGATCGAACTGCGCCTTGCCGCGCACATGGCCGATGTCGGCCCGTTGAAGGATGCGTTCGAGAAGGGCGAGGACATCCACGCCCGCACCGCCAGAGAGATGTTCGGCGACGTCACCCGCGACACGCGGGCGCAGGCGAAGACGATCAACTTCGCCATCCTCTACGGCATTTCGCGCTGGGGGCTGGCAGGCCGTCTCGATGTGGAAGCGGACGTGGCGCAGGACATGATCGACACCTATTTCCAGCGTTTCCCCGGCATCCAGCGCTATATCGTCAACACGCTCGAACAGGTGCGCGAGCGCGGCTATTCCGAGACGCTGTTCGGCCGCAAGACGTGGTTTCCGCGGATCAATTCCAAGAACCCCAACGAACGCTCCGGCTCCGAACGGGCGGCGATCAACGCGCCGATCCAGGGCACCAGCGCCGACATCATCAAGCGGGCGATGGCGCGCATGAAGCCGGCCCTGGCCGAAGCCGGCCTGCCGCAGGTAAGGATGCTGCTGCAGGTGCATGACGAACTCGTGTTCGAACTGCCGGAAGGCGATGTCGCGGCGGCGTCGCCGGTCATCGAACGGGTGATGGCAGGGGCCGCCGGGCCGAGCGTGGACCTGTCGGTCCCGCTCGGCGTCGAGATCGGCCATGGCCACAGCTGGGGTACCGCGCATTGATCGCGGCGCTGCCCTTCACGCGCCTCGGCCGGCGCTGGCCCAACGTCATCATCCTGCTGATGATCGGCGGGATGATGTTCGCGCTCATCTTCCTCGTCTGGCGAACGCTCGAATCGGAGCGTCTGACCCGCGAGCAGAGCCGCGAGACCGACGAGATCATGCTCGAATTGCGGAACGTTCACACCGCCGCGCTCAATGCGGAGACCGGCCAGCGCGGCTATCTCCTCACGCTCGACCGGCGGTATCTCGAGGCATACGAGCTGGGGCAGGAGCAGATCGAACCCGCGCTCGGCCGGCTGCGCCGACAGGTCGAGGGGGACAGCACCCGCCGCCAATCCGAACTGCTCGACCAGATCGACGCGCTGGCCCAGGCGAAGTTCGCCGAACTCGACAGCTCGATCACGCGCGCGCAGAACGGCGACCTGATCGAGGTGCGCCGCGCCATCCTGTCCGACGAAGGGCAGGAGGTGATGGAACGCCTGCGCCGCGCGATCCGCGAGATGGAGGATATCGAACGCTCGATCTTCGCGGAGCAGCTTGCCGAGACCGCGCGGGCGGAAGGCCGGGTGCTGCCGCTGCTCGGCATGTTGCTACTCCTGCTGCTGTTCGCGATCATCTTCGGTGCGCGGCTCGTTTCGCGAGCGGCGCGGGCCGAAGCCGACGCGGCGCAGGCGACGATGATCGGCGAAGCGCGCGACCGTGCGGACCTGCTGGCGCGCGAACTCAATCACCGGGTCAAGAACCTGTTCGCGGTCGTCCTCGCCATCGTGCAGATGAGCGCGCGCGACAAGCCCGAGGCCAAGGAGGTCACCGAGAGCATCGCGCAGCGCATCCGCGCGCTGCTGACCGCGCACGAGGTCAGCCAGGGCGAACTCGACCGGCAGGTCGCCTCCCTCTCCGCGCTGGTCCGCACGACGCTTGCCCCTTACGAATCGCGCACCAAGAAGGCGCGGGTCGAAGGCCCCGAGGTGGAGCTTCCGGCCAAGCGCGTGACCCCGCTCGGCCTCGTGCTGCACGAATTGACCACCAATGCCGTCAAGTACGGCGCCTGGGCGCATGACGGCACGATCGACGTGACGTGGGATTACCGGGACGATCGCACGATCCGCTTCGTCTGGCGGGAACATGGCGGGCAAGGAGTGCGCGAACCGGCCAGCACCGGTTTCGGCAGCATGCTGATGACCAGCGCGGCGCGCCAGTTCGGCGGGACGGTGGAACGCCGCTTCCTCGACGACGGAATCGAGGTCGTGATCGAGATTCCGTCCGACGAATGACTGCGCGGCGGTTGAAACCGCGCGACGCAGGCCATACGGCGGGCTGATCATGCTCGAGCGTCTGAAACCCGAAAACTGGCCGGTAAGCTACGAAGCCGGTCTCGATACGCTGGTGGTGCTGGGCATCGCCCTTGTGACGGCCTTCATCCTGCACTGGATCGTCATGGCGATCCTCGGCCGGGTGGTCCGCGTTTCCAGCGGGCGGGTCGATGACGTGGTGTTGCGCATGGTCTATCGCCCGCTGCGCTGGGCGATGGTGGCGCTGGCCATTTCGGTGCTGGCGGAAAACGATGCCCTGATCGGCCCCGGCTGGGACATTCTCGCCAGCTTCCTCAACCCCGCCGTACTCGGCTGGTTCTTCTTCGCCGCCGTCAAGGGCGTGGCGATGGGATACGAGGAACAGGTCGCATTGTCGGGCGACGAGGTCGCGCTGCGCTCGCACCGGACGCGGATCGCGATCCTGTCGCGCACCGCGCGCGTCGCGATCATCATCATCACCGTCGCGCTGATCCTGTTCAACATACCGGGCGTGCGCGATGTCGGCACGACCATGCTCGCTTCCGCCGGTCTCGCCGCTCTGGCGGTGGGCGCGGCGGCCCAGCCGGCGCTCAAATCGCTGATCGCCGGGCTGCAGATGGCGTTGACCCAGCCGCTGCGGATCGGCGACCTCGTCAAGATCGACGGGCAGGCGGGGCGGGTCGAGGAAATTCGCATGAGCTTCGTCACGGTCCGCACCTGGGACGAACGCGTGCTGGTGGTGCCGACCAGCCGCTTTCTCGACAACACGTTCGAGAACTGGTCGCGGGTGAGCGAGAGCCTTACCGGCCCGGTCATGCTGCACCTCGATCCGCTCACCAAGGTCGAACCGATCCGCGAGGAGTTCGAACGGTTCGTGAAAGCACACCCCCTGTGGGACAAGCGCAATCTGGCGCTCGTCATGACCGAGGCCTATCCCGAAAGCATCGAACTCCGCCTCTCGATGAGCGCGGAGACGATCGGCGACCTGTTCACCCTGCGCTGCGACGTGCGCGAACACATGGTCGCCTGGCTGCGGCAGAACATGGAAGGGGCGCTGATCCGCCACCGGCTCGAGGTGGAGGCAGCCAACCAGCGGGCGACGGGCGGCTGATCCCGCCCGCGCCCGCCGGCTGGCCCCGTCCGGTCAGCCGTGTTTCTTCTCGCGCGTCGGTTGCAGCATGTCCTCGGTGAGGAAGCCGATCGGCTGCGCTTCGGCGGCGCGCTTCTTCAACTCGCCCCGGATCTTCTTGTATTCCTCTTCCATGCGCTGCGTCACGGTGGCCCGGCTGTCGTCCAGTGCGGCGGCGAAATCCGCGCCGGTCACCTGCTGCACGTCGCCGCCCCCGCGCTTGAGGGCGCTGAGGCCCGCGCGGCGCACCACGTCTTCCAGATCGGCGCCGGTGAACCGCTCGGTCTTCTCCGCGACATCGGCAAGGTCGACATCGGCGGCCAGCGGCATGGTTTCGGTATGGATGCCGAGGATCTGCTGGCGCCCCGCCTTGTCGGGCGTGCCGACATAGACGAGTTCGTCGAACCGGCCCGGTCGCAGCAGGGCCGGGTCTACCAGCGTCGGGCGATTGGTCGCCCCGATGACGACGACGGATTGGAGTTCCTCCAGCCCGTCCATCTCGGCGAGGATGGTGTTGACCACCCGCCCCGTCACCTCGGGTTCGCCCGCGCCGCTGCCGCGCGCCGGAACCAGGCTGTCGATCTCGTCGATGAAGATGACGCAGGGCGCGACCGAGCGGGCGCGCTTGAACATCTTGGCGATCTGCTGCTCGCTCTCGCCATACCATTTTGATAGGAGATCGCTCGATTTCATCGAGATGAAATTCGCCTCGGCTTCCTTGGCGACGGCCTTGGCCAGCAGGGTCTTGCCGGTTCCCGGAGGGCCGAACAGGAGGAAGCCCTTGGCCGGGCGAATGCCTAGCCGGTGGAAGGCGTCGGGATTGCGCAGCGGCAGTTCGATGCCTTCCTTCAGCTTCTCGATCGCCTCGCCCACGCCGCCGATATCCGACCAGCCGGTGCGCGGCACCTGCACCATCACCTCACGCATGGCGGAAGGCTGGATGCGCTTCAGCGCCGAAAGGAAATCCTCGCGGCTGACGAACAGTTCGTCCAGCACCTCGGGGGGAATGGTCCGCTCGTCGAGGTCGAGCTTGGGCATGATCCGCCGCACCGCGTCGATCGCCGCCTCGCGGGCGAGCGCCGCGATATCGGCGCCGACGAAGCCGTAGGTCGCCTTGGCCAGTTCGCGCAGATCGACCTTGTCGCCCAGCGGCATGCCGCGCGTATGGATGCCGAGGATTTCGCGCCGGCCGCTCTCGTCGGGCACGCCAATGACGATTTCGCGATCGAACCGGCCGGGGCGGCGCAGCGCCTCGTCGATCGCGTCGGGGCGGTTGGTGGCCGCAATCACCACGAGGTTGGAACGCGCCTCCAGCCCGTCCATCAGCGTGAGCAATTGAGCGACGAGGCGCTTTTCCGCCTCGCCCGGCACACGGTCGCGCTTGGGGGCGATCGAATCGATCTCGTCGATGAAGACGATGGCGGGGGCGGATTTGGCCGCTTCCTCGAACACCTGGCGCAGCGCCTTCTCGCTTTCGCCATAGCCCGAGCCCATGATTTCCGGCCCGTTGATGGCGAAGAAATTGGCGTCGCTTTCATTGGCGACCGCCTGCGCCAGCCGGGTCTTGCCGGTTCCGGGCGGGCCGTGGAGCAGCACGCCCTTGGGCGGATCGACGCCGAGGCGGGTGAACAGTTCGGGATAGCGCAGCGGCAGTTCCACCATTTCGCGCAGTTGCTGAATGGTATCACCCATGCCGCCGACATCGTCGTAATTGACGACGGCGCGGGCATCGCGCGGCTCCTCGAATTCGGCGCGCAGCTCGACCTCGGTGTTCTCGTCGATATGGACGATGCCCTTGGGGCTGGTCGCGACGACGCTGAGGCGGATCTGGGTGAGGGCATAGGCCGGCGCGTTGAACATCCGGCGCACTTCGGGGGGCATGTTCTGCACCGGCTGCTGCCCGGTCGTCGCGACCAGATCGCCGGCCATCAGGGGCTTGCGGAAGAAATTGCGCTTCAACGCCTGCGTCGGCCCTTGCAGCCGCATCTCGCGATTGGCCGGGGCGAAGACCACCCGGGTCGCGGCGCGCGATTCGGCGGCGGCGACCTTCACATGCTCGCCCGAACCCACTTCGGCATTGCCACGCTGCAGGCCGTCGAGCCGGATGACGGACAGCGACTGGTCCTCGTCATAGGCGGACATGGCGATGGCCACCGTGTCGCGCTTGCCGGTGACCTGCACCACGTCGCCTTCGGTAATGCCGAGCGCCTGGAAAGCCGAACGCGGAATGCGCGCGATCCCCTGCCCGCTTTCCTCCTGCCGCGCGGCGGCGACCTGCAACCTGACCGTCTTCTCGTCCGTCGCCGTCTCACCATCCGCATCGGCCATAGGGCAAACTCCTTCGCATCGATCTGAGGGCCCGAAATGGGGAGCGGGCCTGGTTCTGCAATGAACGAAGGATGCGAGAGGTCCGCAGGGAATTGATCGGACACAAGAAAAAAGCCCGGCTGGACGAACCAACCGGGCTTGAAAGTCTTGGGAGAGGATGCCTGAAAGGCCCGCCCTATGTGCGCTGCAGCACGTTATTGTGCAAGTGCGAAACGTTCAAGCGGTCTTGCAGATTTTGCAACCAAGGTGTTCGCAAGCACCTTATTCGTGCGAATTTCGAACCCCAATATCCCAGCGGCAAAGGGGGTGACAGGGGTTCGGCAGGGTCTTAGACGGTGGCCAACACGGAGGACCGATGAACAAGCTATACCCCGACGCCGCAGCCGCGCTCGACGGCCTTCTGACGAACGACATCCTGATTGCCAGCGGCGGGTTCGGCCTGTCCGGCATCCCGGAACGACTGCTCGGCGCGATTCGCGACAGCGGGGTCACCGGCCTTACCTTCGCCAGCAACAATGCCGGGATCGACAATGAAGGCATCGGCATGCTGCTGCGCACCCGGCAGGTGCGCAAGATGATCTCGTCCTATGTGGGCGAGAACAAGGAATTCGAACGGCAGTTTCTTTCCGGCGAGCTGGAGGTGGAGTTCTGCCCCCAAGGCACGCTGGCCGAACGGATGCGTGCGGGCGGAGCGGGCATTCCGGGCTTCTACACCAAGACCGGCGTCGGCACGCAGGTGGCCGAAGGCAAGGAGGTGAAGTCGTTCGATGGCGAGGACTACATCCTCGAACACGGCATCTTCGCCGATCTGGCCATCGTGAAGGCCTGGAAGGCGGACGAGACGGGCAATCTCGTCTTCCGCAAGACCGCGCGCAATTTCAACCAGCCGGCAGCGACCTGCGGCAAGGTCTGCGTGGTCGAGGTGGAGGAAGTGGTCCCGGCCGGCAGCCTCGATCCCGACTGCATCCACCTGCCTGGCGTCTACGTCCAGCGCATGATCGTGGGCGCCCCCTACGACAAGAAGATCGAATTCGTCACGACGCGGCCGCGAGAGGCGGCGTGAGCCTGCGCCTTACGCAGGCCTTGCCGGCGCTCCTCGCCGCGCTTTCGCTGGGGGGCTGTGCGACCGGTGCGGTGCTAGCCGACCGGACGATGGCGCCGGTGCTCGATCGCGCGCTGCAACGCCAGGCGGTAGGCGTGCAGCAACAGCAGCCGGTCTTCACCCTGCCCCCGGTACAAGAGGCGGCTCCCGCCCCCACCGCGATGAATGCGGAGCCATCGCCAGCCGTGCGCTGGCTCTATGGTTCGGGCGAGAGTGCGGCGGCTTCGATCCAGACCTACCGGCAACTTGCAGATTACGGCGCGCGTGCCGCGGCGACGCCGCCCGCGCAATCGGTGGCCATGGGGATGCCGGATGTGGAGGAAGGTGTCGGCACCGCCTCGTGCCGCACCCGCGATGGCGGGCGCAAGCCGCTCGCCGTGGTGTTCGACGCCGATGAAACCGTGTTGCTCAACCGGGGCCACGAATACTGGCGTTCGGGCACCGGGGCACCGTTTTCGGCCGATAGCTGGTCGCAATGGGAACGCGACGGGATCACGCAGGTCGCCCCCGTGCCCGGTGCGCTGAACACGGTCCGCGCCCTGCGCGCGGCAGGCATTACGCCGATCTACAACACCAACCGCTCGATCGAGAACGCCAAGGGCACGATCGCGGCGCTGGCCGCTGCCGGTTTCGGCGAGACGGTGGTGGGCGAGGACCTGTTCCTGCGCGGCATGGATTCAACCGGCAGCAACAAGGACGCCCGGCGCGCCCGGATTGCCGAACGGTTCTGCGTCATTGCGCTGGTGGGCGACAATCTGGGCGACTTCGCCGACGCCTTCAACGCGCGCGAACTGGGCATACAGGAACGGCGGCGCCTGGCCGGGCGCGGCGAATATGCGCAGCTGTGGGGCAATGGCTGGTTCCTCCTGGCCAACCCGGTTTATGGCGCGTTCGATCGCGGAACCCTGGACGAGGTTTTCCCTCCCGACGCGCGGTGGAGCCCCACACCGGGCGCGGCGCCTGCAACTTTGAACGAAGGCACGAAATGAGCGATACTGCAGACACGATCGGCTGGGACCGTAACCAGATGGCCGCTCGCGCCGCGCGCGAGCTGGAAGACGGGTATTACGTCAATCTGGGCATCGGTATCCCGACGCTGGTCGCCAATCACATTCCCGAAGGCATGCAGGTCACCCTGCAGAGCGAGAACGGCATGCTCGGCATCGGCCCCTTCCCCTATGAGGGCGAGGAGGATGCCGACCTTATCAATGCCGGCAAGCAGACGATCAGCGAATTGCCGCACAGCGCCTATTTCGACAGCGCGCAAAGTTTCGCCATGATCCGCGGCGGCCATATCGATCTGACCGTGCTCGGCGCAATGGAAGTGGCGCAGAACGGCGACATCGCCAACTGGATGATCCCGGGCAAGATGATCAAGGGCATGGGCGGCGCGATGGATCTGGTCGCCGGGGTGAAGAAGATCATCGTGGTGATGGACCATACGGCGAAGGACGGCAGCCCGAAATTTCTTCCCGAATGCACGCTGCCGCTGACCGGGACCGGCGTGGTGGACATGATCGTCACCAATCTCGCCGTGTTCCAGCGGCCCGACCATCACAGCGATTTCCGCTTGATCGAACTCGCCCCCGGCGTTTCGGCCGAGGATGTCGCCCGGCAGACCACCGCGCGCTACGAGGTGGCGCTGGGCTGACGGCGCCGATGGCCGACTGGCTGGAGATCCCGCGCAATCCGCACGCGCCGCTGGCCGGGATGCGGGTGCTGGATCTGGCGCGCGTGCTGGCGGGGCCGTTCTGCGGGCAGATCCTCGCCGATCTCGGGGCGGACGTTATCAAGGTCGAAAGCCCGGACGGCGATCAGACGCGGCAATGGGGGCCGCCCTTCATCACGCATGATGGCGAACGGACCGCCGCCTATTACCATGCCTGCAATCGCGGCAAACGCGGCATCGTCGCCGATTTCCGCCAAGCCGCCGATCTGGAGCGGGTGATGGCGCTGGCCGCGGGGGCGGACGTGGTGCTCGAGAATTTCAAGCCGGGCACGCTGGACCGGTTCGGCCTGGGTTACGCGCAACTGGCCCAGACCAATCCCGCCCTCGTCTATTGCTCGATTACCGGTTTCGGGCAGACCGGGCCGAGGCGGGACGAGCCGGGCTACGATTTCGTCGTGCAGGCGATGAGCGGGATGATGTCGCTGACCGGGGAACCGGATGGCGAGCCGATGAAGCACGGGCTGTCGATCAGCGACCTGTCCTGTGCCCTGTGGTCGGCCAATGCCATTCAGGCGGCGCTGTTGATGCGGCAGCGCACCGGCACGGGGCAATGGATCGACATGAGCCTGTTCGATTGCTCGGTCGGCCTGCTGGCCAATCAAGCGATGACCTATTTCGCCAGCGGCGCCAATCCACCCCGGATGGGCAATGCCCATGCGCAGGTCAGCGCCTATGGCGTGTTCCCGACGCAGGACGGGCCGGTGGTGCTGGCCCCGGCGAACGATGGCCTGTTCCGCAAGCTGCTAAAGGTGCTGGCGCGCGGCGACCTGCTCGACGATACCCGATTTGCCATCAATGAGGGCCGCATCGCCCACCGTGCGCTGATCGACGGGATCATCGCCGGCGAAACCGCCGGTTGGTCGCGGCAGACCCTGCTGGATGCGTGCGCCGAAGCCGGTATCCCCGCCGGGCCGATCAACGATCTCGACCAGGTCATGACGGACCCGCAGACGCAGGCGCGGGGTATGGCGATCGACTTGGACGGCGTTCCAGGCCTGCGCAGCCCGTTCCGCTTTTCGGACGCGGCGCTGGCGCTCGATGCACCGTCCCCCCGGCATGGGAAGCACGCCGAATAATCATCTACGCTTGACGCTTCGCTCTTTTCTGTATAGACAGAAATTCAAGAAATGGAGCCGATCCCTTGGCCGACATCATGGACATCCCCGAAGCGCGCGCCTTCATCCTCCACTGGGGGGAGATGGGCAGTCAGTGGGGGGTCAACCGTTCGGTGGCGCAGGTTCACGCGCTCCTCTACCTTTCCGATCGTCCGCGCCATGCCGAGGATATCTGCGAGAAACTCGGCCTCGCGCGTTCCAACGTCTCGAACGGGCTGAAGGAATTGCAGTCCTATGCGATCGTGCGCCGTGTTCACGTGGAAGGCGACCGGCGCGATCATTTCACCGCCGAGACGGATCTGTGGGACATGCTGCTCAAGATCGCCGCCGAACGCAAACGGCGCGAAATCGACCCGACCATCCAGCTGCTCGGCGAGCTGGCCGACAGTCTCGAAGGGCGCGCCGATGTGCCGGCGCACATCCGCGAGCGGATCGGGCGTATGCACGATTTTATCGGCACGCTCGCCGATTGGTACGCCGATATCCGCCGCCTGCCCAAGGCGACACTCGTCACCCTGATGAAGCTTGGCAGCAGGATCACCCGCTTCCTGCCCGGCTCCAAGCCCTGAGCAACTGAAAGGAGATCGCCGCTGACCGACCCGAAATGCGACTGCCTATTTCTGTAATTACCGAAACAGGAGAAACATCATGTATCTCGTTCCCGCATACATCGTCTATCTGCTCGTCAGCGTCGGCCTTACCATCTGGGTCGCGCGCACGCTGTCCCGGAACGGCATCGTCTTTCTGAAGGAATGCTTCGGGCATGACGACATGCTTGCCCGGTCCACCAACCACCTGCTGGTCGTCGGCTTCTATCTCGTCAATCTTGGCTGGATATTGCTGACCTTGCGGTTCGGGCGCGCGCCGGAAAGCGTGGCCGACACGATCCGCTTCCTCTCCAGCAAGATCGGCCTCGTCGTCGTGGTGCTGGGCGCGATGCACTTCTTCAACATGAATGCCATCGCCAAGTTCGGACGCAAGGTCGGCCAGTGGCTGCGCGAGGACGCCTTCGGCAATCCGCAGGAAGAAGCGGCACGAAACGTCGTCCTGCGCTGAGCGCGGACCGACAAACCAGAAAGGGCGGCCCTTGCGAGCCGCCCTTTTCGTGTCAGCCGACCGCCGCCTTGAGATCATCGACCAGATCGGTCCGCTCCCACGGGAAACGGTCGCCTTCCGCCTGCCGCCCGAAATGGCCGTAGGCGGCGGTTTCGCGGTAGATCGGCTTGTTCAGTTCGAGATGGGTGCGGATCGCGCGCGGGGTCAGCCCGCCGAGCTTCTCGATCCCGCGAATGGCCTTCTCCAGCCCCTCGTCGGTCACGCCGTCCGCCGCCGTGCCATGCGTATCGACATAGAGCGAGAGCGGCTTCGACACGCCGATGGCGTAGGACAGCTGGATCGTGCAGCGCCGGGCGAGGCCGGCTGCGACGATGTTCTTGGCCAGATAGCGGGTGATGTAGGCCGCGCTGCGATCGACCTTGGTCGGATCCTTGCCGCTGAACGCGCCGCCGCCATGCGGAGCCGCGCCGCCATAGGTGTCGACAATGATCTTGCGCCCGGTCAGGCCGGCATCACCGTCCGGCCCGCCGATCTCGAAGGCACCGGTGGGATTGATGTGCCATTCGGTCGCCTCGCTGACCCACCCATCGGGCAGGATCTCGCGCACCACGCCCTGAACATAGTCCTTGAGCTCGGCTTCCTTCTCACCCTCGTGATAGCCTTGCCCGTGCTGGGTCGAGACGACGATGGCCGTGCATTCGACCGGCTTGCCGTTCTCGTAGCGCAGCGAAAGCTGGCTCTTGGCGTCAGGCTCCAGGAACGGCGCCGCCCCGCTCTTGCGGTCGGCCGCCAGCCGTTCGAGGATCTTGTGGCTGTAATCCAGTGTCGCCGGCATCAGGTCGGGCGTCTCGTCGCAGGCGAAGCCGAACATGATGCCCTGGTCGCCCGCACCTTCGTCCTTGTTCGAGCCTTCGGCACCGGCATCGACGCCCTGCGCGATCTCGACCGACTGGCCGTGCAGGTGATTCTCGAAGGTTAGCGTTTCCCAGTGGAAGCCGCTTTGCTCGTACCCGATGTCCTTCACCGTGCGGCGCACCGCGCTTTCAATTTCGTCACGCGCGCCGGGCGCCCAGTAATGGTTGAACTTCCAGTCCTCACGCTCGCGATCGTACATCGGCTTGCAGCGGATTTCGCCGGACAGGACGACGCGCTGGGTCGTCGTCATGGTTTCGCACGCGATGCGCGATTCCGGGTCCTTCGCCAGCATCAGGTCGACGATCGCATCGCTGATCTGGTCCGACACCTTGTCAGGATGGCCTTCGGAAACGCTTTCGGACGTGAACAGGTAATTGGTGCGCATCGAAACCCCGCAGATATGGAAATATAAAGAAAGCTTTATGTGTTGCGGGACTGGTAACGACCCATGAGGCGCAAGGCAACCAGTGATGCCGCCATCAGCACCGTGCCCCAGATCAGCGTGAGCCAATGGCCGAGCTGGGCGAACGGCGTGGTCGCGGCGGCAGGCGGCACCAGCGTATCGATCCGCGCGGCTGCATTACGGCCGATATATTCGCGCACCACGCCGCGCGCATCGATCACCGCGCTGATCCCGGTCGTGGTGGCACGCAGCACCGGCAGCCCCTCTTCCGCCGCGCGCATGCGGGCCTGGGCGAGATGCTGGGGCGGGCCGAATTCGCCGAACCACCCGTCGTTCGAGGGATTGAAGATGTAGTCCGGCCGGTTGGCCCGTTCGGTCACCTCGCCCGAGAACACGATCTCGTAACAGATCTGTGTGCCCACCTTGCCCCATGGTCCGAGGTCGATCGTGCGCGGCCCCGCGCCGGGGATGAAATCGAACGCCCCGGGCACGAGGCGCGACAGCCCGACCGGTTCGAGCAGGCCGCGCATCGGCAGGTACTCGCCGTAGGGAACCAGATGCGCCTTGGCATACCGTTCGCCCAGCGTGCCGTCGGCCGAGATCGGGGTAACGACGTTGTAGGCGCCGACCGCCGCCGCCCTGCCATCCCGCATGCCGATTTCCAGATCCTGCGTGCCGGTTAGCAGCAGGCTTCCCTCGCCGATCACCTTGCCGATGCGGAAGCGGGCGAAGGCGGGATCGCCGCCGGCGGTCATCATGTCATAATAGCGCTGGGGATACCCGTCGCGCAAATAATCGGGCACGCCGCTTTCGGGCCAGAGCACGAGGCGGCGGTCAAGCTGCCGCCCCGGCAGGCTGAGCCCGCCGATCCGCTGGAACTGTTCCTCGTACAGCGCGGGATCGTCCATCTCCGCCTGCTGGAAATTCGGCTGCACCAGCGTGAGCGGGAGGGCGCCCTGCCGCCCCGCCCCGGCCGGCCAGTAGACCATGGCGGCAAGCGCGATGCAGATAGCGCCGACAGGCAGGAACCGCCGTCGCATCAGCAGGGCGACGAGGATGCCGCACAGCGCCACGAGCAGGCCGGAAAGGGCATAGGTTCCGAGGTAGGGAAGAATGCGTCCGAAGCCCGGCCGGTCCCACGGCCCCAGAATCGCGAGCGAGAACGGCCCCCAGGCATAGCCGGTGAAGACCCAGCTGCGGAACCACTCGGCCGCGATCCAGCATGCGCCGAATGCGAGAGCGAAGGGGGTCAGCCCGCCCCGGCGGGCGATCAGCCACGCGGCCAATGTGGCGAAAGCGGGCCATACCGCGAGGTAGCACGACAGCAGCGGCACGGCCGCCCATCCCAGCACGGCGGGCATGTTGGCCTGATAGGTGAACGCCGTGGCGATCCAGTTGTTGGTGACCGTGAACAGGGCGACCCCGAACAGCCACCCGTTGAGGAACGCTACCTTCCCGCTCGCGCTGCGCCAGGCGAGCCATACGAAGGCCCCCATCGCGGCGAGCGCCACGGGCCACAGATGCAGGGGCTGGAACCCAAGGGCTGCCAGTCCGCCGAGCAGCAGCGACGACCAGCGCGGGTGCCGCAGCGGCCATGCGACGGCATTGCCCTGCGACGCTTCGTCTTTCGTGCGGGACGACAGACCGTGCATCCGGCGAAGGGTCCTAACCGGCGACGCCGACCTCGGCGTCATCCTCCTGCTTGCGGCGGCGGCGACGCGGGGCGGGCTTTTCCTCGTCTTCGCCCTTGCCGATCGGCGGCGGCAGGGCCGCAGCGTCGATCTCGCCGGCCGCACCGGAGGCGGCAGCGGATTGCGCATCGTCGGCCTTGCGCGGTTTGCGCGGGGCGCGGCGCTTCTTGGGTTCCTCGGCGGATTTCACGAAGGGGTTGTCGGCGGCCTCGAACGCATCGCCGGTTTCGCCGCCATTCGCCTCGGGCCTGGAGCGAGAGGTGCGGGTGCGGGCCGGTTGCCGCTCCTCCCCACCGTCGCTGTCGGCGCGGCGCGCGCGCGGCTGGCGCGCGGGGCGACGGTCGTTCTCGTCCTCGTCGCCGTCGTCGTCATTGTCCTGCCGGTCGTTGTACTGGCGATCGTTGTTGTACTGGCGATCGTCGCTGGACTGGCGATCGTCGTCGCGCCGGGGGCGGCCTTCGTCCTGCCGGACCTTGTTGTCGGCCAGGACCCGGAAATAGTGGTCCGCGAATTGCAGATAGTATTCCGCCTGCACCCGGTCGCCGTGATGCTGGGCGTCCTGCGCCAGCTTCTTGTACTTGTCGAGCATCTGGGGCGCGTTGCCCCGGGCGCGGCTGTCGATCCGGTTGCCCGAATTGCCGCCGCCCTGATTGCGGTTACCGCGTCCGCGACGACGGTTATTGCGATTGTTGTTCAAGGGTATCGATCCTCATTCATGGCGCGGCGCGAACCACCGGTTCGCATCTGGCCGCGTTCCCCCTCGCGCGCATGGTACGACCATGCGCCAGCTCCGCTTTCCTACAAGGTATGCGCTGCCTTCTGGCGGCGCACCTGAACTGCAATGTCGGAGCACGACCCTGCGGAAATACGATCCATATCCCGCAAGTCTTGAACGAGAGGTAATCGCACCCGATCCATTTGCCAACCCCTTTATGCGCGGCCCTTCATGAAAGCACCAGCGCACGAGGCCGCCCGGCCAGATCGCGGCGCAGGGCGACGGCGAACCCCTGAAGGGCGAACAGCGCGGTCACCGCCTCGGCCTGCCCGGCCCCGATCTCGAACACCGCCGCCCCGCCCGGTCTCATCAAAGCGCGGATTTGGGGGGCGAGGCGGCGATAATCGTCGAGGCCCTCGGCGCCCGCGAACAGCGCCGAATGCGGTTCGTGGTCCGCCACGTCGGGATCGAGCGCAGCGCCGCTTTCGACATAGGGGGGATTGCAGAGCACGAGGTCGAACAATCCGAGATGATCGCGCCACCCCGGCAGCGTCCAGTCGCCCAATTCGATCTTCGCCCGGTCCGCCAGGCCGAGACGCGCCGCATTGCGCCGCGCCACGGCGACCGCGCCCTCGCTGGCATCGAGGGCCACGCCCTGCGCATCGGGCCACAGATCGAGCGCGACCAGCAGCAGCGCCCCGGTCCCGGTGCCGAGATCGAGGATCCGGCGCGGCGGGGCGCGATCGGGGAACAGCGCGCGGGCGGCGTCGATCAGCGTCTCGCTGTCGCCCCGCGGGATCAGCGTGGCGGGCGTCACTTCGAAATCGAGGCCGTAGAATTCCTGATGCCCGACGATATGCGCCACGGGTTCGCGCCCCATGCGTCGTTCGATCAATGCCTCGAACCGCGCGGGTACCGGATCGCGCATTATGTGCAGCAACAGGTGCGACCGGCTGGCACCCAAAGCATGGGCCATCAGCAGTTCGGCATCGAGGCGGGGGGTGTCGCTGGTGTGCGACAGGCGCTCCGTCGCATGGCGCAGCGCCCTGCCGACCGTCACCACCTTAATCCTCCAGCGCCGCCAGCCGCTTCGCCTCGTCTTCTGCGATCAGCGCGTCAACCAGCTCGCCCAGCCCAGGTCCGGCGATGATTTCGGGCAGCTTGTGCAAGGTCAGGCCGATGCGATGATCGGTCACCCGACCTTGCGGGTAATTGTAGGTGCGGATGCGTTCGGAGCGGTCGCCGCTGCCGACCATGGCGCGGCGCGCCTCGGCCTCTGCGCCCTGCGTCGCCTCGCGCTCCGCTTCGTAGAGCCGGGCGCGCAGGACCTGCATCGCCTTTTCGCGGTTCTTGTGCTGGCTGCGCCCGTCCTGGCAGGTGACCACCGTGCCGGTGGGAAGGTGGGTGATGCGGATCGCGCTGTCGGTCGTGTTGACGTGCTGGCCGCCCGCCCCGCTCGAGCGATAGGTGTCGATCTTGAGGTCGCCGGCATCGATCTGCACGTCGACCTCGTCCGGCTCGGGCAGGACGGCGACCGTCGCGGCCGAGGTGTGGATGCGCCCCCCGCTTTCGGTTTCCGGCACACGCTGCACCCGGTGGACACCGCTTTCGAATTTCAGCTTCGCGAACACGCCCTTGCCGGCGACGTTGGCGACGATTTCCTTGAAGCCGCCGACTTCGCTGGCATTCATGCTGACCGGCTCGACCTGCCAGCCCTGTTCGGCGGCGAAACGTTCGTACATGCGATAAAGGTCGCCGGCGAACAGCGCCGCCTCGTCGCCGCCGGTGCCGGCCCGGATTTCGAGCATGGCGGGCTTGGCATCGGCACTGTCACGCGGCAACATCGCGAGCGACAGCGCGCGTTCCATTTCTGGCAGCGCCTTGCGCAGGCTTTCCAGCTCTTCTTCCGCCATCGCGCGCATTTCCGGATCGGCGAGCATGTCTTCCAGCTCGCCCATCTCTTCGCGCGCAGCCCTGACCCGAGCTGCGACGAGGGCGACCGGTTCCAGCTCGGCATAATCGCGTGAGGCCTGAACGAAGGCATCCCCCTCGAGCTGGCCGGATGCCATCCGCGCCTCGAGTTCGGCGAAGCGATGGGCGATCTGTTGGAGGCGTTCGGCGGGGATGGTCATTCGGTCATTCTCTTACACGTCATGCTGATCCTGGTTCAGCATCCAGTTCTCAGCCTTCGATGAAGCCAAGTGAGGAAAGATGGACCCTGAAACAAGTTCAAGGTGACGGGTTGCATCGAAACTTATGCGTAAGGCTTTATGGCTTGCAACACCGGAGCATCTGAATTCTCGTGCGACACACTGTGCCCCATGTTCTGTTGCAAGGAAACGATCACGTCATGCGGCTTCTTCTTCGCTTTGTCGAAGCGCTTCCGATTGGATCCTTCAGCGATCAATTCCGCTGAAAACCCTTGTTCGCGGACGCTTCGCATCAAGCCGAACGCTTCCGTCAGGCGGGTGTCATCCTCGACCACGACGATGAGATCGCTCGAGCTTTCCGTCGGCTCCCCCACCAGCATCGCCAGCCGCTCGATCCCCGCAGCCCAGCCGACCGCCGGCGTCGGCGCGCCGCCAAGCGATTCCATCAGCCCATCATAGCGCCCGCCGCCCAGCACCGTGCTCTGCGAGCCGAGCTTCGACGCTGCCTCGCTGCCCTCGTCCGGAATGAACTCGAACGCGGTGTGCCGGTAATAATCCAGCCCGCGAACCAGACCATCGGCGCGTGTCCACTTCACCCCCGCCGCATCCAGCCCGCTCGTCACCGCCTCGAAGAACGCGCGCGCATCGTCAGACAGGAACTGGTCGATTTTTGGCGCGTCGGCCACGAACGCCCGGTCGCGCCGGTCCTTGGAATCGAGAATGCGCAGCGGGTTCTTCTCCAGCCGCTCCTGCGAATCCTCGCTCAATTCACCACGCACGGCGCGGAAATGCTCGACCAGCGCGGCGCGCCAGGCCTCGCGGCTGTCGCCGTCGCCCAGCGTGTTGAGGTGCAGCGTCACACCCGCGATCCCCAGCTCCTTCAGCAACTGATCGGCGAAGGCGAGCAGTTCCACGTCCGCCTGCGGTTCGGCCGCGCCGACGATCTCGGCGTCGATCTGGTGGAACTGGCGATAGCGGCCCTTCTGCGGGCGTTCGTAGCGGAAGATCGGGCCATGGGTCGCCAGCTTGAGCGGCGCGTGCTGCTGCCAGCCATTGGTGAGGAAGGCGCGCGCGATGCCGGCGGTGAATTCAGGCCGCAGGGTCAGACTGTCGCCGCCGCGATCCTCGAACGTGTACATTTCCTTCGACACGATGTCGGTCGTCTCGCCGATCGAGCGCGCGAACACCTCGGTCTTCTCGAACACCGGCATTTCCACCCGGCGAAAGCGATAGAGCTTGCGCACGCGTTCGAAGGTTTCGACGACGAAGGCGAAGGCTTCGGCATCGGCGCCGAAGATGTCCTGCGTACCGCGAATGGCTTGGGGGGTGCTGCGGGAGGGGGTCTTGCTCATGATGCGCTGCGCCCTAGCGCGTTCGGTGGGAACGGAAAAGCCGCTCGTCGAGCGAAAGCTTGCCTTCGCGCAGGCGGGGCAGCATGGCAGGCGCCATGATCAAACGCACCGCGCCGCTCGCCCTTGCCCTCGTTCTCGCCAGCCACCCGGCACAGGCCCAGATCCGCCCCGACACGGCCTCCGCCCCGGTCGCGCCGAAATTGAACGACGCGACCCCGCTGCCGCAGGACACGCCGTGGCCCGGCGGGCCGATCCGGCTGGACATCGATGCGACCGATACGCAGCGCGGCATCTATTCCGTCACCCAGACGATCCCCGTGCCCGCCGGGATGCGGCAGCTCGGCCTGCTGCTGCCCGAATGGCTGCCCGGCAACCACGCGGCGCGCGGGCCGATCAACCTGCTGTCCAACATCCGCTTCACCGCGAACGGCGAGCCGCTGACCTGGCGGCGCGATCCGTACGACGTCTACCGCTTCGTCGTCGACGTGCCGCAGGGCACGCGCGAGGTGACGGCGAACTACCTTCACACCTCGCCCATCACCGGCAGCGAGGGGCGCATCACGATGACGCAGGAGATGCTCAACCTTCAATGGGAGAAGATGAGCCTTTATCCCGAAGGGCATTACGTGCGCCGGATCGTGGTGCAGCCGACCGTGACGGTGCCCGAGGGCTGGCAGGTGTTCACCGCGCTCGACGGGCAGACCCGCACCGGCAACACCCTCGCCTGGGATGCCACCGATTACGAGACGCTGGTCGATTCGCCGATCTTCGCCGGCAAATATGCCAAGCGCTGGGACGTGGGCGAGAACGTCAAGCTCGACGCGGTGGCCGACGCGCCGAAATATCTCGACATCGCGCCCGCCAATCTCGACCGCTTCGAACGGCTGGTGAACGAGGCCGACGCCCTGTTCGGGGCGCAGCATTTCGACCATTACGACATCCTGCTGGCGCTGACCGATCGGATGGGCGGCATCGGCCTCGAACACCATCGTTCGGCGGAAAACCAGTACGAGCCGGAAGCCTTGATAAAGTGGGACGAATACGACTGGGATCACAATGTCGTCAGCCACGAACTCGTGCACAGCTGGAACGGCAAGTTCCGCCGCCCCGAAGGGCTGTGGACGCCCGATTATCGCACGCCGATGGATGACAGCCTCCTGTGGGTCTATGAAGGGCAGACCCAGTTCTGGGGCTGGATCCTCGCCGCACGCTCCGGCCTGCAGACGAAGGACACGATCCTGGGCACGATCGCGCTGGCGGCAGCGAACTATGCCGAAGGCCAGCCGGGCCGCGAATGGCGCAGCGTGCAGGACACGACCTACGATCCGATCATCAGCTCGCGCCGCCCCCTGCCCTACAGCTCCCTCCAGCGCAGCGAGGACTATTACGTCGAGGGCGCACTGATCTGGCTGGAAGCCGACCAGATCATCCGCAAGGGAACCGGCGGGAAACGCGGGCTGGACGATTTCGCCGAGGCGTTCTTCGGCAAGACCGATGGCGATTACGGACAGCTGACCTACGATTTCGGCGAGGTCGTGCGGACCCTGAACGGCGTCTACGCCTATGACTGGGCGGATTTCCTCGACACGCGGCTGCGCCGGCCGGGCCAGCCGGCGCCCCTGCGCGGGCTGAACGTGGCGGGCTACGAACTGGTGTGGAAGGATACGCCCAACCCCTATGCCAAGGGGCGGATGGACAATGCGAAATATCTCGACCTGTTCTATTCGCTGGGCTTCAACCTGACCTCCGACGGCACGGTGACGAGCACCCTGTATGACGGGCCGGCCTTCGATGCCGGGATCGTCAACGGCGCGCAGATCGTGGCGGTGAACGGCGCGGCCTTTTCGGGCGAGGCGATCAACGAAGCGGTTACCGCCGCGAAAGGCACCGAGGCGCCGATCGAATTGCTGGTGAAGCGGGGGGAGCGGTACGACACGATCGCGCTCGATTACCACGGGGGCCTGCGCTATCCCTGGATCGAACCGACGGGCAAGGGCACGCAGGGCCTCGACCGGCTGCTGGCGCCGCGCACGAAATAAGGCGCCGGCCGAGGGAAAGCGCATTCTGTCAATATGTTGGCACCGTCCCGCGGTCGAACGGGGCGGTGCGGCGGCGCTTGCCCTTGCGCCACGCTCTGGCTACGGCGCCCGGCATACGTCCTTCCGGGTAGGGGCGACCGATAACCATTCGAGAGACCATCACATGCGTATCGATCTCATTCCCATCGGCGACAATCCGCCGGAAAGCCTCAACGTCATTATCGAAGTACCGACCGGCGGCGAGCCCGTGAAATACGAGTTCGACAAGGAATCGGGCGCGCTCTACGTCGATCGCATCCTGCACACGCCGATGCGCTACCCCGCGAATTACGGTTTCGTGCCGCACACTTTGTCGCCGGACGGCGACCCGCTCGATGCGCTGGTGATTGCCCGTTCGCCCTTCATTCCCGGCTGCGTCGTGCGTGCCCGCCCGATCGGCGTGCTGAACCTCGAAGACGAGCATGGCGGGGACGAGAAGCTGGTCTGCGTGCCCGTCGACACGACCTTCCCGTATTACTCGGACGTCGGCGAAACCAAGGACTTGCCGAGCATCATTTTCGCACAGATCGAACACTTCTTCACCCACTACAAGGATCTGGAGAAGGAAAAGTGGGTCCGCGTCGGCGCCTGGGGCGATGCCGCCGAAGCCAAGCGGATCGTGCTGGAATCGATCGAACGCTGCAAGAACGCCGGCTAGGTCACTCCACCGGGCGGCCGTGGTCGAGCAGGTCCTTGTCCTGCTCGCCCCCGCTCTGGCGGCGTTCGTCCTCGACCATCTCCTCGATCTCGGCGACGGGGCGGACGTCCTCCTCGTGGGGCACGGGGCTAACCTGGCGCACGGTCTTCTTGGGGGCCTTGCGCTCTTCTGACGGCCCCGCCCCCCCGATCGGCACATTGGCCGAGCGCGGATCGAAGCGCAGGCGGTAGATCGGTTCGGGCAGGCCGAACCCTGCCTCCTCGAGCGCCTGCTTCACCGCCGGGATGGCGCGCGTCTGCGCCTTGAACCAGTCCGTCTCGGTCTGGTCGATCCAGCCCAGAAAGCGGATCACGACATTGGAATCGCCGACCTCGACGATGCGCCCCTCGGCGGGCGGCTTGGCGAGGATGAAGGGCAACGCCTGCAACGTCTCGCGCCCGAGATTGCGCGCCGCCAGCGCATCGTCATCGGCATCGACGCCGAGGTCGAATGCGAAGCGGCGCTGGGGATTGCGGGTGTAATTGGTGATGACCGCCTTGAACACCTGGCTGTTGGGCACGCGCAGATGATTGCCGTCGAGCGTCATCAGCACGGTCGCGCGGCTGGTCAGTCGGATGACCCGCCCTTCCAGATCGTCGATCTTCACCAGGTCGTTGCCGCGAAACGGCTGGCGCAGGCTGAGCATGAGCGAGGCGACATAGTTCTCGATCGTGTCGCGCAGCGCGAAGCCCAGAGCCAGGCCGATCACCCCCGCCCCGCCCAGTACCGCCCCCAGCAGCGCCCCCGCCCCCACGATGTCGAGCGCGATGACCAGGCCGCCGACGATGAAGACGAAGCGGATGGCGCTGGCGATCAGTTCTTCGAGGAAGCCGTTGGGCGCGATCCGGCGCCACAGCCCGCCGAGCCCGGCGATCAGGTAACCGATCAGCGCGATCACGCCCCACACCACGATGGCGAAGCCGAACAACGGAATCATGGCGACGAAATCGTCGAGCTTTCCGGTCAGCGCGGCGATGCCGCCCGCCTGCGACGACAGCGAGGTGTCGCGTTCCAGCCCGTTCTCGATCGTGACGACGCCCGCCACCCGGCCGACGATTGCCTCGGCCCGGGCGATGTCTTCCTGCTGCGGAACCTGGCCCGAAAGGGTGACCACCCCCTGCCGCACCGAAACCCGCACCCCGCGAAAGGCCGGCAGTTCGGCGAAGATTCCGCGAATGCGTTCCGTGATGCGCGTGTCATCGCCCGCGTTCTGGGTGTTGTCGATGGTCTGAGCGGGCGGTTCCGGCTCGGGCGCGGCGGTGTCCGCCGGGGCGGCCGCCGGCAACATCGCGGCAACCGGTGCCGCCACGGGCAATGCCGTCGCACAGGCGGCAAGCAGCGCGGCGGGGGCCAGCAGGCGCCTCATTCCCCGGCCACCATCATGCCGTCGATCCGCAAGGTCGGCACGTTGACCGCCCGGTGCATCTCCAGATCGTTCGCCGGCACCAGCGCGCGGAACATGTCGAGCAGATTGCCGGCAATCGTGATCTCCGCGACCGCGCCCGCGATCTCGCCGCCCCGGATGCGCATCCCGGTCGCGCCGCGGCTGTAATCCCCGGTCACCGGGTTGACGCCCTGCCCGAACAGCGCGGTGACGTAGAGCCCGTCTTCGATATCCTGCATCAGTTCGGCAGGGGTGGTGCCGCCCGCCTCCAGATGGACATTGCTCGCCGAAACGCCCGGCGATCCCGCGCCCCCGCGCGAGGCGTTGCCGGTGAGGCCGAGGCCGAGTTGCCCGGCCGAGGCGACATTGGTCAGCCAGCCGCCGATGCGGCCGTTCTCGACCAGCGCTCGGGGCGCGCAGCCGACGCCTTCACCGTCGAAGGCGCGCGAGCGCAGACCGCGCCGGCGCAGCGGATCCTCGACGATGCGAATCGCGGAATCGAACAGCGCCTCGTCCTCGTGGCCGAGCAGAAAACTCGCCTTGCGCGCGACCGCCGGGGCCGACAGGGCGCCGATCAGATGGCCGACCAGCCCGGCGCCGACGCGCGGATCGAACACGACCGGCAGCTTGCGGCTGGGCATGGAGCCGGGATCGAGGCGGGCCACCGCCCGCTCCCCCGCCTTGCGCCCGATCTCGTCCGCGCCCGGCAGGTCGCCGCGATGGCGCGTGGTGCGCATGGCATAGTCGGTCTGCATTCCGCTTCCCGCGCCAGCGATCATGCTGGCCGACAGCGAATGGCCACTTGCCGAATAGCCGCGGGCGAAGCCGTTCGAGGTGGCAAGGGCCGCGACCGACCGGCTGGCAGCCGCGCTGCCCCCGTCGCTGTTGGTGACGCCATCGACGGCGCGCGCCGCGTCTTCCACGGCGGTCGCCGCCTCGCGCAGGGCGGCGGGCGACGGTTCTGCCGGATCGCACAGGTCGAGATCGGGCAGGGGGCCGGCGAACGGCCGATCTTCGGGTGCGAGCCCCGCAAACGGGTCTTTCGGCGCGATCCGGGCCATCTCCACCGCCCGCTGGGCCAGGGCGGCAAGGCTTTCGGGGAGGAAATCGCTGGTGCTGATCGAGGCGGAGCGGCGGCCGACGAAGACGCGCAAACCGATCTCCTCGCCCTCCGATCGCTCGACCTCTTCCAGTCTGCCCAGCCGGACTGTCACGCTCTCGGATGTCTGGGCGCTGGCGACCGCATCGGCCGCGTCCGCCCCCTTCGCAAGTGCCAGCGCAATAAGGTCGTTGCAGCGCGCGAGCGCGGTATCGGTATCGATCATATCTGGTGCAACGCCTGACGGGCGATCCGGCCCCCGTCAAGGACGAGGCGGCGATCGGCCCCGGCGCTGGCCTTACGTCGCGGGGCTGACCAGGCGGAACAGCGCGGTGATCAGCGGCGGCAGGCCGAGCGCCAGCAGCCACAGCGCGAGGATATCGCGGCGAAAGGCCGGGCGCAGCGCGATATCGGCTGCCGCCTCGTCCGGCAGATCGCGCCAGCGCCGCTCGAACCAGCGGCATGCCGGAATGATCGCGGCGACCAGCAGCACCAGCGTGACATAGGGCAGGATCGACGGCAAACCGTCCTGCAAGGCGTGCACGGTGAGGAAGATCTGCAGCGCGGTATAGACGATGAGAGCGAACGCGACATGGTCGCTCATCGATTTGCGCCAATCATGCGGCTTGGATGCTGTGCGCCCAGCCGCGACATTCTCTATGACCTTCGCCATGCCATTCTCCTGACATTTCCTCTATCCCGACGCGGAGCATCTCAAAACCGGGGCAGGATGGCAAGCGGGCTCACAAGCGGGGTTTGCGCACGCCCCCTTCCTGCTATGCTGGCGCGGATGGCCGAACCTGTTCTCCACCCCGATGCCGCACCGCCTGCCGACGCCGCGCCGCCCATCCCGCAGGGCGGGCTGGAAGTCGTGTCGATCGCCAAGAGCTACGACAAGCGCGCGGTGCTGACCGATATCTCGCTGTCGGTCGGCAAGGGCGAGGTGCTGGGCCTGCTGGGGCCGAACGGGGCAGGCAAGACGACCTGTTTCTATTCGATCATGGGGCTGGTGCGGCCCGACAGCGGCCGCATCCTGATGGACGGCGAAGATGTGACCAAGCTGCCGATGTATCGCCGCGCGATCCTGGGGTTGGGCTATCTGCCCCAGGAAACCAGCATCTTTCGCGGCATGACGGTCGAACAGAACATTGCCTGCGTGCTCGAAATGGTCGAGCCGGACAAGCAGACCCGCGCCGCCGAACTCGACCGGCTGCTGGACGAGTTCGGACTGCAACGGCTGCGCACCAGCCCGGCGATGGCGCTGTCGGGCGGCGAACGGCGGCGGGCGGAGATCGCCCGGGCGCTGGCGGCGAAACCCTCGATCATGCTGCTCGACGAGCCCTTTGCCGGGATCGACCCCCTCTCGATCAGCGATATCCGCGATCTCGTCGCCGATCTGAAGACGCGGGGCATCGGAGTGCTGATTACCGATCACAATGTGCGCGAGACGCTGGAAATCGTCGACCGGGCCTGCATCATCTATGGCGGCCAGGTGCTGTTCGCCGGCACCCCGCAGGACCTCGTCGCGGACGAAAACGTCAAGCGGCTCTATCTCGGCGAAAGCTTCACGCTGTGAGGATCGTGCCGCCGCGATTCCCTGGATAGGCCAAGGCCGATGGCCCTCGCCCCCCGCCTCGACCTCAGGCAGACGCAATCGCTGGTGATGACGCCGCAATTGCAGCAGGCGATCAAGCTCTTGGCGCTGTCAAACCTCGAGATCGAGAGTTTCGTGGCCGACGCGCTCGAGGCGAACCCCTTGCTCGAAATCGGCGAGACGCGGAGCGAGGCGATGGACACAACCGCCCCCGCGCCCGGAGAACACGATTCGAGCCCCGGCCCCGGGGGCGGGGAAGCGCTCGACATTGCGGACCATGCGCTGGACCCCGATGCCGCGCCGGGCGACAGGGGCGACTGGTCCGGCGCGGCGGGTACGGCCAGCGGCGAGGACGCGCCTTCGATCGAGAACCGCAGCGACGACGAACTTTCCCTGGCCGAACACCTCATGGCGCAGCTCGGCAGTCTTGCAGGCGACCGGCGCGAGGCGCTGGTTGCGCAGCGCATCATCGCCGAACTCGACGATGCGGGCTATCTCCATGCCGACCTCCGCCAGCTGTCGGACGAGTTGGGCGCGCCGCTGGCCGAGGTGGAGCGCGGCCTGGAACTGGTCCAGCGCCTCGACCCGACCGGCGTGGGCGCACGTACCTTGGGCGAATGCCTCGCGCTGCAGGCCAAGGAGGCGGACCGCTACGATCCGTGCATGGCACGGCTGATCGACAATCTCGATCTCGTCGCGGGCGGCGAAGTCGCGAAACTCAAGCGCCTGTGCGATGTGGACGACGAGGATTTCGCCGAAATGCTCGCCGAACTGCGCGCCTACGATCCCAAGCCCGGCTGCCGCTACGGCCGGTCGGACCATGCGGCCATCGTTCCCGACGTCATCGTCGAGCCGGCGGCGAAAGGCGGCTGGACCATCCGGATCAACGAGGAAACCCTGCCCCGGCTGGTGGTGAACCGCCATTATTACGTCGAACTCGATCGCGGCGCGCCCGACAAACGGACTAAGGCCTGGCTCAACGAACAACTGGGCGAGGCGGACTGGCTGATCCGCGCGCTCGACCAGAGGCAGAAGACGATTCTCAAGACCGCCAGCGAGATCGTGAAGCGGCAGGAGGGCTTCTTTCGCGAAGGCGTGTCGGCGATGAAGCCGTTGACCCTGCGCGAAGTGGCCGAATCGATCGAGATGCACGAATCGACCGTCAGCCGGGTGACCAGCAACAAGTATCTGTGCTGCCCGCGCGGCACGTTCGAGATGAAGTACTTCTTTTCCAGCGGCGTTCCCCACGCCGACGGGGAAGGCGCCAGCTCGCAGGCGATCAAGGCCCGCATCAAGGCGCTGTGCGACGCGGAGCCGCCCGCCAGGGTCCTGTCCGACCAGAAACTGGTGGATCTGCTGAAGGCGGAAGGGTTCGATCTTGCCCGCCGCACGGTCGCCAAATATCGCGAGGCGATCGGCATCGGCTCGTCCGCCCAGCGTCGGCGGCACAAGAAGCTGCGCGGGCTGTAGCCCCCGGCCCGCATCACGCATGCCCCGTCAATCATGCGGAAAGATTTGTTAACGCGCTTTACCCGCTGTTAACCTTTTTCCTTCATTCCCGGTGTGGTTAAGGAATTACGAGACTGTCCATCGAGACACTTACGGGAAACAGACGACGGGGGCGTTTATGCGCGTATTGCTGATCGAAGACGAACCGACCACCTCAAAGGCGATCGAGCTGATGCTCACGACCGAAGGGTTCAACGTATATGCTACCGATCTTGGCGAGGAAGGCCTCGATCTGGGCAAGCTCTATGATTACGACATCATCCTGCTCGATCTCAACCTGCCGGACATGCACGGCTACGACGTGCTCAAGAAACTGCGCGTCGCCAAGGTGCAGACGCCGGTCCTGATCCTGTCCGGCATCGCCGAGATGGACAGCAAGATCAGGAGCTTCGGGTTCGGTGCCGACGATTACGTCACCAAGCCGTTCCATCGCGAGGAACTGATCGCCCGCATCCATGCGGTCGTGCGCCGATCGAAGGGCCACAGCCAGTCGATCATCCGCACCGGCAAGCTGGCGGTTAACCTCGATGCCAAGACGGTCGAGGTCGACGGCGCACGGGTCCACCTGACCGGCAAGGAATACGCCATGCTGGAGCTGCTATCCTTGCGCAAGGGCACCACTCTGACGAAGGAAATGTTCCTCAACCACCTTTACGGCGGGATGGACGAGCCCGAACTCAAGATCATCGACGTGTTCATCTGCAAGCTGCGCAAGAAACTGAGCCATGCCTGCGGGGGCGAGAACTACATCGAGACCGTATGGGGCCGCGGCTACGTACTGCGCGATGCCGAAACGGAAGCCGAAGCGGCCTGAACCGAGCGCACTGAACCCAAGAAAAATGGCCCCGGGGCGCAAACCCCGGGGCCATTTCGTATCTGTCTGCAATCGGTCCGATCAGAAGGCGAAATTGACCTTCCGCCGGCCGTTGGCACGGCGCATGAGGCCGCCCAGCGCAAAGAAGCCGAGCAGCATCGTCGCCCATGTGCCGGGCTCGGGAACCGCGCCTGCCGCCATGATCTGACCCGATGCGACCGGAAGCACCGTGAGATAGCCGTTGGTGCCGTCCACTTCGCCGGTCGTGCCGGCGCCCGGCCCCGGGGGAACGGTGAGGCCGTGAATCACGATTTCGCGGAAGGTCAGCGGAATGAGATCCTCGAACGAGAACCCTTCGGCAAACGTTGCCGCATCAGTCAGATCGAACATCGTCGTGAACATCGAGGTTCCATCGGCATTCACGCCGATGTCCATGAAATCGATGAGGATGGGGCCGTAACGCGGCACGCCTTCGCCAAGCTCTACGAACCCGTCGCCATCCATATCGTCCGCGATGGTCGGCGACACCGAGTTCACCGGATTGCCGGTATCGTCGAACGCGCCGTGAATATGCGCGACATGGGTCTGGTTGGGTTCGAGACCCGAGACATCGAACCGCACCTGCAGGGTCTGCGCCTCCTCGTCGTGGTCGAGCGTCGCGGTCCCGGTCACGCCGCTGTCGTTGAGCGTTTCGAAATTGACGACGTAGATGGCGGCCTGCGCCGGAATGGCAGCGGTGCCCGCTATCATGACGGCGGCGATGCCGGCGGCTTTCAAACCGGGTGGATTGAGATTGATGAACGACATAGTCTTCCCTTTCAGTGGTTCCACGCCCGCCGCCCCCGCGGCCGACAACTTCTCCCCTGTTAACCATAGTTAACTATTCCGTTATGGTTCCGGAAAGGTTCGGATATATTTCGCGATCCGCCGAGCCCGCGAAGATAACCCGCGGGTTCGCGTTACCGGTTGGCGGTTGAGATCGCTCGCCCGATCCCCTAGCTGCGCGCACCATGAGTGCATTCAAGGAAGGGGATCCCACCACGCTGGGGCGGCTCTATGGCCGCAGTCAGGGCAAGCCCCTGCGCGCCGCGCAGCAGGATCTGGTCGAGCGGTTGCTGCCGCAGATCGCGGTTCCGGCCGATGGCCCGATCACGGCCGAACGCCTGTTCGGTTACGACCGCCCGCTGCATTTCGAGATCGGGTTCGGCGGCGGAGAGCATCTTGCCCACCGCGCCGACCTGCTGCCCGATCACGGTTTCATCGGCGCCGAACCGTTCATCAACGGCGTGGCCCAGGCGCTCGGCCATGTGCGGGACCGCAGCCTCGGCAATGTCCGCCTGCACGCCGGCGATGCGCTGGAAGTGTTGCGGCGCGTGCCGGACGGCGCCCTGACCATGCTTTACCTCTTGCACCCAGACCCGTGGCCCAAGAACAAGCATGCCAAGCGCCGCATGATGAACGAGGGGCCGCTGCGCCTGTTCGCCGACAAGTTGAAACCGGGCGGCGAATTCCGCTTCGGCACCGACCATCCGGTCTATCTGCGCCACGCCCTCATGGTGATGCGCCGGTTCCCCGACGTGTTCGAATGGCAGGTGGACAGCTGCGCGGACTGGCAACGACGCCCCTCGGGCTGGCCCGAAACCCGTTACGAGCGCAAGGCCCGCGACGTGTTCGGGCACGAGGTGTGGTACTTTCGATTTAGACGACGCTAGAGTACGATATTCTTGTATTACCAAGTACTTAGATGACTCGGCTTACGCCAGAATAGCCTCCATTTCGCTCCTTTTTCCGCTTGCGTGATTACCCGGTGATTGCCAGAAAAGGGACACGAGGTTTCGGATGGCAACAGGAAAAATCACGAAAAAATCGATAGACGCGGTTGAGGCTGGCAGCTCGAGCCAATTTTTATGGGACACTGATCTCAAAGGTTTTGGTGCCAAGATCACGCCTTCAGGAAGCATCTCTTACGTCCTTCAATTCAGGATGGGAGGGCGTGAGACAATCGCACGGCGTTATACGATCGGCTCACATGGGTCTCCATGGACACCTACGACCGCCCGCTCGGAAGCCGAACGTCTGCTCTTGCTCGTCGGCCAGGGCATTGATCCTGTGGAGGCTGACAAACAGAGGCGTCGGGAGGCAATCGATCTGGCGTTCGACAATTACGCGCGGCATTTCACCCGTTCCTGCAAAGGCGAGGGATGGCGTCGTCTGGTCGAGCGTGTGATCAGGCTCCATCTTGAGCCAGTTCTACGCAAGAAGCCGCTGCCTTCGATCACCAGGGCAGATATCGTATCAGTTCTCGACCAGATGCCGGAAGAGCAGGTCGCCAATCGTCGGAACGTCTTTGCGGTAATGCGGCGCCTATTCCGCTGGGCTGTAAGTCGTGGCGATCTCGAACGCAGCCCTATGGAGGGCATGGAGACGCCGCCGCCGGTAAGGCCGCGGGATCGCTGGCTTTCTGACAAGGAGCTGCGCTTGATCTGGCATGCCACGCCCGAATGCCACCCCTGTTTCGGGCCGATTGTCCGCTTATTGATTTTGACCGGACAGCGCCGCGAAGAAGTTTGCGGGATGCACTGGCAGGAACTCGACAGAGCGGAAAGACTATGGACCCTGCCCGGCCAGCGCACGAAAAACAGCGAGTTCAACACCATTCCATTGAACCAACTCGCCATGATCGAACTTGATCGGTTGGCTGGCGGAGAGAAATGGCCGCGCAATGGCAGAGTGTTTGCGACCGCGAGTGGGGCAGGCTTCGCAGGCTACCATAAAGGCAAAATGAAGCTGGATAGCGCCATCGAGGAAACCGAAGGCGAACCTTTGCCTCCCTGGCGCCTTCACGATTTGCGACGAACGCTCGCGACGAATTTCCAGCGTTTAGGTGTAAGGTTCGAGGTTACCGAAGCGGTATTGAATCATGTAAGCGGTTCACGTGCGGGCGTGGCGGGAGTTTACCAGCGCCACGATTGGAAAGAGGAGAAACGCCATGCTCTTGATGACTGGAACAAGCATCTCGATTGCGTTTTGCATGATGCGACCCCCTCTACTGCGGTAGACAGCAAGTAGTACCGCCACCATTTTCCCGCGCCTTCTGAATAGGCGGGCACGGGACATCACCATAAGAGCAAAAGACACAACAGTCCCCTGGCAGTGGCTGCAGTCTTTTCTGGCAATGCTGGCATTCATAAAAAAACCAGCATGCGTTGGTCGGCATGGTTTCGGTGGTGGCCGCTTGGCAATGAGGGCACGTGATCGTGGAGACAGTCTGCATCAGGCTCCTCCGAGCGCGCGCATCAATGGTTGTTCAATAAAGCCCCATAGCGCAGACAGGACGATCATCGCGGTGGCCATCAGCAATGTCAGTCGCGCAGTGCTGCTGCGAGCAGGCCTCTCACAGCCATCGGCACTGCAGAAACGTACTTTGCGCAAGTGGAGAAACCACCCAAAGGCCACGATTAGGAAGGCTGCGACTGTGAGCGGCAAGTGGTAGGGAACAAACCAAGCCAGCCCTCCAGCGCCGAGTCCGACAGCAACGAGTACCAAGGGCAGAACGCAGCAAGCAGCCGCGGAGAGTAGCGCCGCTGCACTCGCCAGCACTCCAACGCCTGCAACCCCGCGATCGCTCACGCTTTTCGGCTCGTCGTATTGGATAGCGTGCTCAGTCATCTTTGCCTCTATTCGATTCGATCCCTATGTACTTCCTGTAGTGGATACAGGTTCAAGGAGATTCGGCATGGGCGGCCTTTCGATAGGTGAATTGGCACGCAAGACGGGCGTCCATATCGAGACAATCCGGTACTTCGAGAAGATCGGAATGCTCGGTGCGCCGGATCGCACAGCAGGCGGACACCGGGTTTTCGACGACAGTCATCTCCGCACGCTCAAATTCATCAAGCGGGCGCGCGAGCTGGGTTTTGCGCCGAAAGAGGTGCGGACACTTCTCGACCTGGGCGGTCCTGCCAAAGCATGCTGCGACGAAGTGCGCAAGATTGCAGTTCATCACCTCGAAGACGTGCGGCGCAAGATTGACGATCTCACTCGCCTGGAACGGCACCTGTCCGCTACCGTCGAGCAGTGTTCGGGCGGTCATGTGCCCGACTGCGCAGTCATAGACATGCTGGAGTCCGCTCGGCCCTAAACCCCACCCCTAGACCATGTATCCGATGTCAGACGCACCGGTTGGATAGGCGAACATTGTAGTCTTCAGATCGTGAGCGGTGAGCCCATGGCGAATCGCCAGTCCGAAAATATTAATGGCCTGGTCTGCGCCGGGTCCGACGAGATGCGCGCCTAGTATCCTCCCTGTCTCCTCCTCAACCAGTGTCTTGAAGCCGTAGACAGCTTCGGCGACCCGCCTGGCAGTAAACCAGTCAGAGGCGCGCTCGCACTTGAGACGAAATTTCAACCCCGCGTTATTCGCTTCGGCCTCGGTGAGACCAACCCGGGCGATAGGCGGAAGAGTGAAGGCAACGCTCGGCACCCCTTTGTAATCGGGCTTGCGGTGATTGCCGTCGACAAGATTGGCCGCGACGACTTTTGCATCATGGCTGGAAACCGGCGTGAGTGGGGGGCCGTTCGCGGCAGCATCACCGGCAGCATAGACGGCCGGATTGCTCACGCTTTGCAGAAACTCGTTGAGCTTCGGCTTTCCGTTTTCGACTGCGATACCGCCCTTTTCGAGATCGAGCCGCTCGATGGCGGGAGCTCGTCCAGCCGCGTGGACGACGAGATCGGCTTCGACCTCGATCGGTTCGCCCTCACCGCTCGCGTGGACCACATACGCTCCGCCCCGTTCCCGAATTGAGTCGACAGTCGTATCGGTGATCACGCAAACACCGATCCGGTCGAAAGCATCCATAAGCCAGTTCACCAGTTCGGGTTCGAACTGCGTCAACATGCGCGGTCCCCGCTGGAGGATCGTGACGTCGGCTCCTGCACGGGCGGCGATATGAGAAAACTCGGCAGCGATATATCCACCCCCGACCAGAACGATGCGCTTCGGCAGCGAAGGCAGTTCGAGAAAGCCCTCATTATCGATCAGGTGCTCTTCGCCCGGAATGTCTAACGGTATCGGTCTGGCTCCCGACGCGATCAGGATTTTGCGGTATTCGATTTCCTGGTCGCCTACGGAGAGCCGATCAGGACCCGTGAATTTTGCCGTTCCATGCAAGGTCACGATGCCCTCCTTTTCATACTGGCGCGCGTGCTTTTCAGGTACCGGATCGGTAAAGCTGCGCTTGAAGCGGATAAGGTCGGGCCAATCGATGCGCAGATCCCCCTTTACCCCGTGACGAGCCATTCGCTGTTTCGCGTCGATTGCTTCTGCGCCTGCTACCAGCATCTTCTTGGGATCG
Source organism: uncultured Erythrobacter sp. (assembly GCA_947501005.1). Lineage (GTDB taxonomy): Bacteria > Pseudomonadota > Alphaproteobacteria > Sphingomonadales > Sphingomonadaceae > Qipengyuania. Next base: position 2,497,713 of record CANMTU010000001.1, read on the forward strand.
CAGCCGCGTAGCGCGCAGGTGCCGCCGAACGGCTTTTCGTCGACAACCGCGACTTTCCAACCCGCCTTCGCCACGCGCATGGCGCAAACCATGGCTGCTGTGCCCGTGCCGATAACAACCAAATCGAATTCCATATCCATTCTCCTGTATCTTCAACGAAGCTGGAGTGGCTACGGGTTCCGACGCACCTCAATCAGGGTAATCGTCCATTCGAACCTCGTGAATGGTACCGGAGCCAAGCGAAGGGTGGCCTTTCGGACTGATTCTGATCTCAATACCGCCCCGACCCGCTCAGATTAAAATCTCCTTTTTGCTATTGCGAGTTATTTGCACGCGCCTTAATGGCGCCGATCAGAAATGGAAGGAAAGTTCATGCATAGGCACCTCACCGGCGTTATTTCACTCGTTCTCGCAACGCCGGCACTGGCTCAAACCGCAACGCCAGAAATCGACGAAAGCGTACCGCATGCGAGCGAAGATGTGGCGATCATCGTCACTGCCGCTCGATCGCAACTACCGGCTAGCGCCCTTCCCCTTACCGTCGATGTTATCGATAGCGAGACACTTGACCGGCAGGTCCTGATTTCGGGCTCAACAATCGATGCAGTGTCCGCACTTCTTCCATCCTTTTCGCCCACGCGCGAAAAACTGAGCGGGGCAGGCGAAAGCCTGCGCGGTCGCTCGCCGCTCTACGCGATCAACGGCATCCCGCAGTCGACACCGGTTCGCGACGGTTCCCGCGATGGCTACACCATCGATCCCTTCTTCATCGATCGAATCGAGGTCATCTACGGCTCCAACGCCTTGCAGGGCATCGGCGCGACTGGCGGTGTGGTGAACCAGGTCACGATCGGCGCCCCGCGTGAAGACGGCGTGGCCGTTCAGGCCCTTGCACAAGTAACCGTGCCGGACGGCTTCGACGGCGAAGGGATTGGCGCCAAGACCGGCGCCCTTATCGGCTACCGGACGGGCCGCTTCGATGCGAGCTTCGGAGCGACGCTGGAGCGCAGGGGCGCCTTCTTCGATGGGGCGGGCAACCGGATCGGGGTCGATGGCACCCAAGGCGAAATCCAGGACAGCGACAGCTGGTCGGTGTTCGGACGGCTGGGTTACCAGCTGGCAAGCGGTGCGCGGCTCGAGCTGGTCGCCAACCGCTACGAACTGCAAGGCAACGCGAACTATGTACTCATTCCGGGGGATCGGACCGCCGGAATTCCGGCCACCGGCGAACGAGGGGTAACCCAAGGCGATCCACCATCGAATACAGCCGAACTGCTGTCCGCATCGCTCATCGATCCCGATCTTGCCGGAGGGACCTTCGTCCTCCAGGGATTTTACAGCCGGACCGACGATGTATTCGGTGGCGGGGTGTTCCCCGTATTCCAGGATCCTGCCATCGATCCGACGGGCTCGCTGTTCGACCAGTCGGCCAATCGTTCGCGCAAGCTTGGCGGCAAGGTCAGTTACGAACGCGTCGTTCCCGGAATTGAAGACCTTGTCCTGACAGCAGGCTTCGATGCGCTGTTCGATCGCACCGAACAATCGCTGGTCCAGACCGACCGGGTGTGGGTGCCGCGCAGCGATTTTCGCAGTCTGGCACCCTTCGTCCAGGGTAACCTTGCGCTTGCCGACGGGCTTTTCCGTCTGGCGGGCGGCCTGCGCTACGAGAACGTGCAATTGTCGGTCGATGATTTCCAGACCCTGGCAAGTTACGGCCCCGTCCAGGTCGATGGCGGCGCGCCCTCCTTCAAGGACCTGCTCTGGAACGCCGGGGTTATCGTCGAGCCGATTGAAGGCCTGCGCGCCTATGGCAGTTATGCCGAAGGCTTCACGATCGCCGATGTCGGTCGGATCCTGCGCGGCATCACCCAGCCGGATGTCGATATCGACGATTTCCTCTCGCTCGAACCGGTCGTCTCGAACAATCGCGAACTGGGCCTCGAATGGGACCGTGGGCCCTTGAAAGCGTCGGCGAGCTACTTCTGGTCATCAAGTGATTTCGGGTCGCTGCTCGTCCTTCGCGGCGGCGTGTTCGAGGTGGAACGCCAGCCGATCGAGATCGAAGGGTTCGAAGCCAGTCTCGACTGGGAGACACCTGTGCCGGGCCTGTCGCTCAGCGGCGGCTATGCCAATCTGTCCGGTCGGACGGACGGTGACGGTGATGGCCGGATCGATGACGATCTCGACGGGGCGAACATTTCGCCCGACCGGGTCAATCTCGCCGCGGATTACACAACCGGACCATTCAGCGCCCGGGCACAGGCCCGCTTCTACCTGGCGCGTGAGTTCGACGATATCGCGACGCAGACGGATTTCGAAGGCTACACACTGCTCGATGCCTTCATCTCCTATCGGACCGCCATCGGCGAATTCTCGCTCGCGGCGCAGAACCTCACCGATGCGTTCTACATAACCTACGACAGCGACACCGTGCGCGTCGCGGATAACAGCCGCTTCTTCGCGGGACGCGGCCGCACCTTCACGCTGGCATGGCGCGGCGAATTCTGATGAAGCTGCTCTCGTGGCTGCATCGCTGGACAGGCGGGATCGCCGGGCTTCTGCTCGCCATTCTCGGCCTGTCCGGGACGGTGCTGCTGTGGGAAGATAGCTGGATCCTGCTACGCGGCGCGGACGAGCCCGCGATCACCGATCCCGCAAGGCTTGGCGAGACGGTCTCGGCTGCGCTGGAGGAAGGTCCGGGCCTCTCCCGGATTACGTTCGCCAGCGACGAGATTGGCCTTCACCAAGCCGTTTACGCGGATGGAAGCGGAGCCTATTTCGCGCAGGATGGCGCGCTCGTCGATCGCTGGACGAGCATCTGGGGTAGGCCCGAGCTGTGGCTTTTCGACCTTCACCACTATTTGCTGGTCGGCGAGACAGGCAAGATTACTACCGGCATTCTTGGCCTGCTGCTCCTTGGTTTCAGCATCAGCGGGCTGATCCTGTGGTGGCGCACCCGAAAGACCTTCCGCTTGCGCCTCTGGCCCGCGCGTATCACGACGAGCGCCGTGATACGCCATCATCGAGATCTCGGGGCCGTCGCATCGCCGCTCCTGATCCTGACGGCGCTGACCGGCGCGATGATGGTATTCCCGTCCATATCCAATGTCCTGCTCTGGCCATTGGCAAGCGACACGCAGGACATTGTCCTGCCCGACGATCTGGCCGGATATTCGAGGCAAACCGACTGGACGCAGGTCATGACGAGAGCCCAAGCTGCCTTCCCCGATGCGGTGCCGCGCAGGATCATGCTGCCCGGCAAAGCTGGAGCACCGATTACTCTGCGTTTCCGGCAGGATTTCGAATGGACGCCCAACGGTCGCACCTACATCTGGCTCGATCCAGCAGACGCCAGCATCGTAGGAACGGGCGATCCCGCGATGCAGGATCTGGCTTCGGCAGTGACCGAAAAATTCTACCCGGTTCATGCCGCCAAGGTGGGCGGTCTTGCCTGGAGACTACTCATGACCGCGGGAGGGCTGGCGCTGGTACTGCTCGGCTCCCTGGCGACCTGGAGCTTCTGGGCAAGGAGAGCCGGCGGAACGCCGCGCCAGAGGTCCCGAAAGGCGTAAGCCGCAGCTTCCGCAAAAGCGCAGGACTGATAATTTTCCCTCGTTTCGATGGGTTGACCGCCTGGCAAAACCTCTTGGACATGCCGCTTAGTCAGGAAAATGATTGACCAACCGGGACACCTGGTCCTGACATTGCGCGTGATAGTGGTTGAGAGCGTTGCGGCGCTCGTTTCGCGAACCGTGAAGACTAGCCTCGATCCGTTCCAGAAGGTGTTGCGCGTCAGGCAGAACCTGCGGTTCGCGCGAACGAACCGCATGGAGCCGTTCGCTGATCCAGTTGATCGCGTCGATGAGAAGCCGGTTGCCGGATCCCCTTGCGAGTGCCGAAAACGCCCCGGCCAATCGATGGGCGTAGCCGTTCATACTAGCAACGGTATCGGACCCGCCGGGCAGACACCATTCGTCACCTATCGCTGCTTCGAGCAGGACCGCATTGACCTCCAGTGTGTCGCGCAAGGCTTGTTCGGTCAGGACAGGCACTCTGAACCCTTCACCAGGGGTGAGGTGGACCAACCCCTCTCCGACCAGCTGGTTGAGGCTGTCCCGCACAGGGGTCATGCTGACCCCGAAATCGTCGGCAAGCCGCATCGCCTCCAGTTTTGCACCGTCCGGCCAGGTACCCTCCATCAGCGCACGTTTGAGACGGCGATAGGTTGGTTCGAGGACATGGGCGGGGCTCATCGCTTGCCGCGCTGCGCCTCGGCGAACTCGCGCACCGCCGTTTTCTGATCGTCGCGAAGTGCATCGGTCGCCTGCGGAAATTCGGACACACCATCGCGCAGCAGGATCGAGGGGCATTGCCCTTCGTAATTGCCGAGGTTGGGCCGGTGCTGGCAATAGCCAGCAAGTTCGGCAAGTTCTGCCGGAAATCCCCGCGCCACTTCCGGCGGATAGGCAAGCCAGAGGTTCTCGTACGGTTTGAGCCAGCCAAGACTGTAGCCGATAACGGCCGCACGGCGCACGTCATGCGTCTGATTTGGCCCAGCCCCGTGAACCGTCGAGCCGAGAAAGCAGATCGCATCGCCCGGCTGGCATTCGGCGGCAATGGGCGCGCCGAGCTGGTCGAGCGACTCGACCGTCTGCCGGTGCGTACCGGGATATATCCGCGTGGCGCCGTTTGCGGCTGTAAACTCGGTCAGCGGCCACATGACGTTGAGCAGATATTCGTGAGCGCCCTTCTCGCCCGCCCACATGTCGTGGTCGCAATGCGGAAACTGCGCGATCTCTCCGGGATGGATGGCGATCGCCTGCGCGACATTGAGCTGGATGCGCTCGCACGCATCGCCCAGGATTTCCCGCGCCAGGGCAAGGATGACAGGTTGTAGCACAAGGTCGGCGGCCCAGCGCGAACGGCGCAGGAGACTGCCGAATCGCTTGGTCCTGAAACCGTAGAAATCGCCACTGCCGAACGGAGCGGCCGTGTAAGCTCCCGAAAGGTCCGCATCGAGCGCCTCGACGCTCGCGTGCGGCAGCGCATCGGGGATGATGCAGTAGCCGTCCTGCCTGATCCGGTCCAACCACGGCGAATGCGCTGCGCCGGTCATGCCGCGATTTCCAGCGCCTGACTGGCGATGCGGCAGGAAGTCTGGCGATAAATGCCGCCGCGTGCGAGAGCGGCCGGTGTCTCGCGGTCGATATCGATCTGAAGCGCGACAAGATCGTCCGCCCCGATCCGGCAGCCACCCCCCAGTACCCGGCACTGCCAGCCAAAACCGGAAATCTGGCGGTACCAGCTTCGCGTCGCGACCGCGGTGTAACCTGCGATCGCGTTGACGAGCGCATGCTCCGCAAGAGCTGTGACCAGCTCATCGCGCGCCGCGCGGCGTTCGCTGCGGGGAAGGGTCGGTTCTATGCAGAAACGGGTAATCTCGCGAAAATCATCGCGCACGGGCACGGGACCGTCGCAAAGGCACGCAAAGAGTTCGCCGAGAATATGCGCGCGATCCGTGCGCAGCAGCCGCGCGGATGCGCGGTGGTCGCCTTCTTCATCGACAAGGATGACATAGGTCGCCTCACGCGTGTCGAACTGGTCGATCTCGTAAGCTCCTTCGAGCACGGGGACATCCCATTTGAGGAGATCGACGAAGACGCGCTTGCGAGCCTCGAACATTGTCCGAAGCAGCCGATCGTCTGGACTGGTCTGGTTCTGCATTGTTGCCGCCTGTGATTGAAAAGACAGGCACCAACTGACCGATCCGGACCGGTACGGACATACCAAGAACAGGGGATGGCAGCCTTTCGAGAAGACGCGTCTTGGTTGACGGGCGCAGAATTCAGTCCGCGTCTCGCCAGCGAATGATGTCGGCAAAGCCGATCAGACCGTCGAAGAGCGCGGCGACAACGAGCGATTGCTTGCAATGAACCTGATAGCGTTCGCGGGCCATCTTGAGATGCTGGATGACGGTTTCGGTGCCGATACCCAGGATGATCGCGGTCTCGGCGGCGGTCTTGCCGCGCGCGGTCCACACAAGACACTCGCGCTGGCGGTCGCTGAGCACGGGAACAGTTTCCGCTCCGCGAGAGGGACCAAGGGCAAGGGCGCAACTGAGCGCGAGCGTGCCGACGATCTCGGCAAGGGCGAGGCGGCACCGTGGCAGATCCTTGTCCGGACTGACGGCAAAGGTGCAAGTTCCGCGCGCGAGCCCGGGCAGGTGTCGCGGTACGGTATAGCCGGTGCCAATACCGCATTCCTTCCCGACGGTGAGCATCTGCCGGTCCCCGCGGGTTAGCGGAATCATCTGCTCCAGCATTTCCCAAGCGAAGCCGATGAAGCTCTTGTCGCAGGCACGCCTGACCGGGTCCTGGCCCGCCAGATCGAAGGTCACATAGACCTTTGCCCACTCGTCCGGATAGTCATGCAGCAGCAGACCCGGCGCCTCGCGCGATCCCGAGCGCAATTCAAGGCTAAGAGCAAAATGGTCGAAGCCGAGGCGCCGTGACACCCCGGCAAGCGCGTCGCTCAGTTCAGTGTCCGATTGTACGTTGATGAGTTCGGTAGCGAATTCCTCCGCGAAGTTGGCATACATAGTCCCGCCTGTTCGATCGGCAGGGCGCCATCCAACACGCCCCTGCGTGATCGCCTGCTGGATGTCCCGACCGGCGGTTTCATTCCTCCGGCCTCGACAGTTGCTGTTGCGACCTGAAAAGTTCGGCCCTTAGTCGTGCTGCAAATTTCAAAAAATTATGCGGCCGCAAAAACATAACGACCCCAGCAACTTTGGGAAAGGTTTGGAGGATGTTCATCGCACTTCTGCTGCGCCGGCATTTCACCGATCGGCATTTGAGGCAATGGTCGAAGAGGCTGCCATGAGCAGGGTTCTGAACCCTTCGTCCCTCATGCGCCGGGCTTCCGCGATGAGGCGCTGGGTCTGTCGCCGATGCGAGGACGTTTTCCAGTCGATCGCTCGACCACCGCTTGTGCCGGGGTAGATCAGGTCCGAGGCGATCTGCCTTATTGTCGGCTGCGCGCCAGAAGGCTGATCGAGCCGATCGAGGATCGCAAGCAGCAGCTGCAATCGATAGGCCTGGTAGGCGGTAGGCTTCAGCGTTGCGCGCGCTAGTACGGCCCTCGAGTGCGGCGGATGCACAAGAAAGGCGCTCAGTGCAGCCAGACGCAGCTCCAGCGGTCCGTCAGCCGCGACAAGATAGCCGGCAGGAGAGGGAACAACGCATTGCGCCACTAGTACGCGGTGGCGGGCGCGAGGACCGGCAATCACCAGATGACGTCCGCGCCCGGTTTGCGCTTCGGCAATTATCTTGCGTCTGCCCAAAGTCGCTTCGAGCAAAGCATCGCCGTCGTGCGCTTGCACGACGACGACACCGGGGTTGTCTTCATGGCGCCAGATAGCCGGCGAGTGAGTCGTGGGCAGGCAGGGGTCGAAAAGAAAATTCGAGGCCCCACGAACGGGCCATTCGCCTTGCGGCGAATGATTGCATCTTCCCGGCAGTTTCCAGGTGAGCGTGGGCGAATTGTTCACGATAGACCTTATTGCGCCGCAGGAATTCCTGCGCGAACTCGGAAAAATCGTAATCGGCACAGCGCTCCTGTGAGATCGCATTTCTGTCCATGGAGCACCTCCTTTCCGGTTTGGCGTGCTAGCGAAGCGGACCGGAAGGCGGCATTCCAAGGCCTGGGGTGCCGCATCCCCAGTAATGGGAAGGCGATCAAATATGGGCGGTCGGATTCTGTCCTCAGATTGGATTGTACAAGCTCTGGATCAAGCGGCCCGTCCCCGCACACATTTGCCTCTTGCATGCAGATTCTCTCTTGGGCACACTGGTAGAGCGCGGACCGGAAAGCTGGCGCAGGCCGCGTGGACAATTCCGCCAGACATCATGCACGCCGGTCCGACAGCGGCCCGGCGGTCGCACCGGGCAAGGGGCGAGACTTCGTCCTGAACGGCGACACAGACCTGGAACCTGTATTCGGCTCGCGCTGACGAGCTTGCGGGTGTGCACGCCGCCCAGATCGATGCATGACCGATATAGCGACCGCTTGCCGGCCCGTTTCTCTTATTTCAACGCGAATCTCGAAAGCTCGAACACCACCGGATAAGCCGGCTTGCGCGCGCCGATCCGCATTCGAGGTGCTCTATCGGGAAGAGCGAAGGCCCCTGCTTGCCTATCTTACCAGTAAGGTTGGCAAAGAGCAGGCCAAAGACGTGGCACAGGAAGTGTTCCTTCGCGCTGCGGCCAGCCCCCAGCTGGCCGAGCTCGGCAATCCCGGAGGCTTTCTTCGCCGCATCGCGCGCAATTTACTCATTGACGCCGCGCGCAGGCGGAATTGCCGGATCCGGACGCAGCCACTGTTCGAAGACAGCGATGCTTGCCGCGACCCTGAACAGGAAGAGCGGATCCACGCTCAGGAAACTGCCCATCTTCTTGAGAAGCTGCTGGCTGGTCTGCCCGAAAGGACAGCCCGGATTTTCGCGATGAACCGGTTCGAGCAGAAGTCCTATCGGCAGATTCATGCCGAGTTGGGAATCGCTTTGCAAACAGTCGATTATCACATGATGAAAGCGCTCGCCCTTCTACGCGCGGAGTTAAATGATCGATACTGATCGGTTCCAAATTCCCTCACGGTTCCGTACAAAATTAATTTCTTTTGAAACTAAGGTGGTCTCCATTCCGTGCGTCATCCCCTGCATCGGCAAACCTCAAGGTGCGCCGCGATCAGGGAGACGACAATGAAATTTGGGATGACGGGCCTTTCGGGATTTCTCGCGGGAACTGCTTTGGTGGGCTGCTCCGCGCCAGCGCTTGCTCAGGTCGCCGAGCCGGCAGGCGGAGACGCTGGTCAGGACGAACCGATAGCGGGCGAGGCAAGCGACGAGAACGAAGCCATCGTCGTCACTGGTACACGGATCCGGGGGGCCCGCGTGATCGGCGAAGTCACCTCAATCGATCGCGAAGCAATCATCGAGACCGGTCAGGTCGATCTTGGTGAGGCCATCAGGTCATTGCCGCAGAACTTCTCCGGTGGACAAAATCCCGGTGTCGGTTCGGGCGGCGGCATTGCGAATGAGAATGTCAATTCGGCGTCGACGCCCAATTTGCGCGGACTCGGCCCGGACGCGACACTGACACTACTCAACGGGCACCGGCTACCATACAGCTCGTCATCGCAGGGGGTGGATATCTCAGCCATCCCGCTCGCGATTGTCGATCGGATCGAGGTGGTCCCCGATGGTGCTTCGGCGCTGTACGGGTCAGACGCCGTCGGAGGGGTCGTGAACGTGATTTTGCGCCGCGACTTCGAGGGTGTGACGACATCGGCTCAACTCGGAGTAAGCACCGACGGGGGCAATTTCCGCCAGCAGGCCGATATCGTCGCAGGGAAGAGATGGAACAGCGGCGGATTCGTCGTCGCCTACGACTTCGCGAACAACTCCGGGATCGAAGCCGGCCAGCGTTCCTATACGGGCTCGCTTGAACCGGAAACCCTGCTTTATCCATCGTTACAGCGTCACGCGGTCACATTTTCCGCGCACCAGAACCTGACACCAGGTGTCGAAGCCAGTCTCGATGCTCTTTATTCCCACCGCGATTCAACCTCGCTCGACGCCACCCCAGACCAGCAAATCCTGCGCGAGCCCGAAGTGGAATCCTATGCCCTGTCTCCTTCACTCGAGTTCGACCTCGGCCCGCGCTGGAAAGCCAATCTTGCAGGTGTTTTCGGGCGCGACCGGACGCGCTTCAAGACCAGTTTCATTCCGGGCACCGGGCCGTCCCGCGTTTCCACCGGGCGCTACTTTCACGAAATAACGTCGATCGAGATGGGAGCGGAAGGCCCGATCTTCACGCTGCCAGGCGGAGATACGCGTCTCGCAGTCGGCGTAGGGTTGCGCAACAATGACCTCGACTACTCACTGGAAAGCGCTGCCCTGAATGCGGAATTCGACGCAGCGCAACGGTCTCGTTTTGCCTATGCGGAACTCTATCTTCCTTTGGTGTCGCGCCTGAACGCGATCGACGGTATCGCGCAGCTCACGCTGTCTGCGGCGGTCCGTTACGAGGACTATGAAGAGCTCGATCGACTCGCGACGCCGCGAATCGGGCTCAATTATTCGCCCGGCGCCGGCGTGCTTTTCAGGGCAAGCTGGGCGCGCTCATTCAAGGCGCCCACACTTTTTCAGCAGAACATCTTTTCACAAGCCATTCTCGTTCCCGCTGCAGCGTTTGGAGCGGGAACGGGCACCGATACCGTGTTTCTCAGCGGAGGCGGCAATCCCAACCTCCAGCCCGAGCGCGCCCGCAGCTGGACAGCGGGAGTGGAATTCGAGCCCATTGCCTTCCCCGAGCTGACGCTATCGGCGACCTGGTACGACATCCGGTACGATGACCGCGTCGTCGCGCCCATTGCCGGATCGATCGCGGCCGCGATCAACAATCCAGGCTATGCCAGCCTGATCGATTTTTCGCCCGATCCGGCGGAACTGGCAAACCTCATCGCGGGCGCGCAGTTCGGCCTGGAGAACTTTACAGGCCGGCCCTTCGATCCGGCGGACGTGATTGTCCTGTTCGACAACCGCAATATTAACGTCGCGGCATGGCGCGTGGAAGGATTGGACGCCAGAATCGCATGGAACCGCGATTTCGGCGGTGACCGGTCGGTAGGATTGGATTTCAACGGCAGTTGGCTGCGCAGCAGACAGACGATCACACCCGAACTTGCCGAGGTCCAGCTTGCCGGCACTACTTTCAACCCGCCGCGCTACCGCGCCCGTGGAACGGCAAGATATCAGGCCGGCGGTTTCATCGCCAATGCAGCGGTCAATTACACCGGAGCCTTGGTCGACAGGCGGCTGACAGAAGTGCAGCGTCTGCCGCCGAGTGCGACGGTCGATCTTGGCGTGCGCTATGCAATAATTCGCGGCGAAGATCGCGATCCGGGACTTGAGTTCTCACTGACCGTCCAGAACCTGTTCAACGACAAGCCGGAAATCATAGGACAGACAGGCCCGACCGCTACACCCTACGATTCAACGAACTATTCGCCAATCGGCCGTTTCATTGCCTTCGGCGTGCGGAGGCACTGGTGATGTCGGTCCTCCTGGCATTGGCGCTCGGTCAAACCATCGTACCCACAGCCGACCTGCCCTCGGCGAGCGAAGATCCGTGTACCGCATTCCCGGTTCGAGTGAGCCAACCAGAAAGCAGGCCAAGCGTGTGGACCACCGACGAACTGGTCGCGATCACGGATATCGGCGCACCGGTTGGCACACCCAATCAGAGCGTGTTCGGTGTCTCCCCCGATGAAAGCCAGATCGCTTTCATTGTCCATCGCGCCAATCCTGCGGCGAACGCCTACTGCCTGAGATTGCTGGTCGCGCCGATGATGGGCGAAGGTCCTGCAATCGAGGTGGCGCGCGGTGGTGAATTCATTCGCGACGATTTTCCGCTCCGGGTCTTCACCGCTATTCTTGCCGGATGGCCAAAAACACATGCGCCGCAATGGTCGCCCGATGGCAAGAAAATTGCTTTTCTGCGCCGCGAAGCCGGGACAACCCAGGTCTGGCTGGCTGACCCATCGGGTCGGACTAAGGCGGTGCAATCGTCTCATCTGCCGGACGACGTCGATGCGTTCGCATGGAGCGAGGATGGCTCGGGCCTCGTACTCAGCACCCGGCCCTCCATCCGGCTCGCGGCCGAAGCAATCGCCAGCGAAGGAAAGCGCGGGTTTCTCTTCGATGACCGATTTGCGCCGCAGGCAGCCAACCGCCCGATTCCGACCGGAAGCGCAGCACCTCAGTATCGTTGGGTTTCGCTTCGGGATGGTTCATCGCGGCCCGCGACCGAGGAGGAGGCGGCGCTGCTCGTTCCTCCGCGCGGGACAGGAGTGCCCGAGAATGTGCTCGGCTTTCAGGCTGGACCGGACGGATATTCGGCCTGGCTTGAGCCAGAGTTTCCGGCGCGCATCCTCAGTCCGAACCGGCTTGTTCTCAGCGCTCCTGACGGCCACCGCGAGGTCTGTGACAGCGCACGGTGCGATGGCCTTCGAAGCCTGTTCTGGTCGTCTTCGGAGCGTGCGCTCTTCATGGTCCAGCGCACAGGCTGGGCCGATAGCCAGACAGCGTTGTTGCGCTGGGATATTGGCGACAGCGCGCCGAAGGAAGTCTTGCTTTCGGACGACGTTTTCGTAGGCTGCGCGGCCAACGCCAATGAACTCATATGTGGACGCGAGGGTGCCACGCGGCCCCGACGTCTGGTCGCGATCGATATGCGTACGGGACGAGAGCGCGTCATTCACGATCCCAACCTCCATCTTGCGAACATCCGCTATGGTTCCGTGCAGCGGTTCCAATTGCGCTTGGCCAATGGTGTCGAGAGTTTTGCCGATCTGGTCCTGCCGCCGGATCATCGCTCGGGCGAACAACATCCCCTCATCGTGGTCCAATACCGAAGCCGGGGTTTTCTGCGCGGCGGAACAGGAGACGAGGTCCCCATTCAGCCCCTTGCTGCGCGCGGGTTCGCCGTGCTGAGCTTCGACCGCCCCGATTTCCCCCCCGAGGCGTATCTGGCAACCAGCGAAGCCGAACTTCGAACCCTGAGCGAGGATGCATGGGCGGACCGCAGGCAGGTGCAGTCGGCTCTGGAAATGGCAGTGCAGCATGCCATCGGGACCGGAGCGGTCGATCCGGCTCGAATGGGAATTAGCGGGTTCAGCGACGGCGGTTCCACAGTGCAGTTCGCCTTGATCAATTCCGATCTCTTCAAGGCCGCGTCCATGGGATCGTGCTGCGAGGATCTCTATTCCTTCGCCCTGGCAGCAGGCCCGCAATTCACCGATTATCTCCGCGACATGGGTTATCGCTACTTCGAGCCAGATGCAGAGACCTTCTGGCAGCCCATGTCGCTTATCCTCAATGTGGATCAGGTGGATGTTCCGCTGCTGATCCAGGCAGCGGACAGCGAGTACGAAGGAGGCCTCGATGTGGTCGAAACCTTCTCACACAATGACAAGGCAATCGAGCTCTACGTCTTTCCCGGCGAATCCCACGTCAAATGGCAGCCTGCGCATCGCCGTGCGATGTACGAGCGCGTGACCGAATGGTTCGAGTTCTGGCTGATGAACAGAGCGTATTGCGATCCGTCTCGCGAACCGCAATACGCCCGGTGGAGGGCCATGGATGGCGCTCCGGCAGCACAACAGTTGCTGTGTTCTGCCGCCGTGTCAGCCGATCCATGAGCGCGCCCAGTTCTCGGCTTCGAGGAGGTCGAGCACGCGTCCGAACATGCTGGAATCGTCAGTTTCGTCGGTTCGCAGAGCGGCCGTCAGTGCTTTCCGGTCGATCAGGCCATTCGCGGCAAGCAGCCCGTCAAGCAGCCGCTCACCAATCACAGTCCGGTTCCGCGCAAAAGCCTGTCGCACAAAGCTGTCGGGGCCGGCCTTCGAGGTTCTCGCCAACACCGAACGAGGGAGACAGTCGGCGAAGGCCGCGCGAGCCAGCGCGCGGTTCTTCCCGCCACTGGCCCAGATCCATGTCGGGACGCCGAGACAGAATTCGACAAGCGGCTGACTGGCCAGCGGCGAGAAACGAGGCAGACCAGCGGAAAGACCGTGAATGTGATTCTGAGCCCGCATGATCAGGGCAAGGTGGTCCCTCTTCCCCGAGACCGCCTGCGGCGCATTGGTCAGCCAGGGCATAAGGGCCTCCGCAGAAACTTTTGCCGTCTGAGGGACCAGGAGGGTCGTATCGTCGCGCCAGGTTTCTTTCCTGCGTTTGCGAAAATACCTGCGAAAGGCGGCTGCGCCCATGCTTGGGATCGAGCAGCCAGTAATGCGGCACATGTCGACAAGGGTGCGGCATGCACCTGCGCCGAGACCTTCCGCGGCCAACCTGTCGACCACCGGTGCGGAGGAGTGCAGAAAGCAGAACAGATTGTCGCCGCCATTGCCGTCATAGATGGTCGAGGCCCCGAGTTCCGTCGTCGCATCGAGGAGCAAAATGTCGAGAACCTGCTGGAATGACCGGCGAGCCGGTCTTGGCAAACCCTCAGACGCTGATCGGTTTGGATCATAGAGTGCAGGGTCATATACCCGTTCGGCGCACCGAACCTTGAACCAGTCCGCAACGCGGCGGGCGTAGATACGCTCGTCACCCGTAGGATCCAAAGTCGCAAGGGTCACGCAATCGAAGCGCTGCTCCGCATGGGCCAGAGCCGCGCAGATGAGAGACGAATCGACCCCTCCCGATGCAGCCACGCTGGCCTTGCCCAAGCTTTCGCTCCAGCATTGGATTACCACGGTGCTCAGACCCTTCAACTGGTCGGCATACTCTTCAAAATCCAGGATTTGCGCGCTCGGTAGAAAGTCGGCTGCGTGCCAGATCGCTTGAGGCGGTTCTTCGGGCATGCCGGGAAAATGCAGCACGCCAGGCGCGAGCTCTTCAATGCCTTCGAGGCAGGTTACGCGGCGGCGAAGTTCAGGCTTGAGCAGATGAGCGTGTAGCGCGAGGTATGACACCGGCGGACCTGGCGTACCGCTTCGCGCAAACAGGCGCGGGTCGCTCGCGTACAGATCATGATCCGGCGTGGTGAGATGGTAGACCGGCAGCAGCCCGGACGGATCGACAAGCAAACCGATGTGCCCCTTGCTGTGGTCCTCGATTATCGCAAAGTATCCACCCCAAACCTTGGTGACGAGATATCTGGCTGTAGCGCCAGCAGTGGCGCAATCCGGCACCGGCTCGACGACTGAGGAGAGCCGGCGGAATGTGCCTCGCGAAAATGCAACGCCGATCACGCAGCATCGCCCGTTCGCGAAATGCCAAGGCGTCTCGCTGTCACACCACAAGGCGGGAACAGGGGTACAAACCTGTTCCGGGGTTTCCACAATCGAGGGCATGGCAAGGTTTGCCGCGCGGCGGGGAACGGCAAGGACAAACCGAAGCGGTTTCATACCACCAGGATCGGCTGATAGCGCAGCACTTCCTCGATATTGTCGTTCAGGACGGTGTCCGCGTGCTGCGCCCAGCAATGGGCAGCGAAAGGCGGCGAATGGACGCCGAGAACAACCCGGGCCCGATCACCGCATGCCGCGAGGCAAGCTGCGAGCGCGATCGAGTGGGCGAGGCAGCGGTCGGCCGCAGTGCGCAACAACCGTGCATCCTCGAAGGCGCCAATATATCGGAGACCTTTCTCGCTGATCTCGGTCCGTTTCTCCGACCTCCTTTCTACCACGCTACGCAATTGAGAAAGAACGACCGCCAGAGGGAACTTCGAGAGCCGCGCTTCGACGCGGCGCTGGGTCCAAAACGCCTTCGCAATCGCAGGAAGACTGAAATCGTGCCGGCCGATCGCCGGACTTGACCGGCTCGGGGCACTCCAGTCCGCAGGCCGTGCAAGGCAGTCAGGCTGGTGCCAAAGCTCTTTCGAATTCCGGCCGAGTTGTTCGACAGATTTTCGATTGTCCTTTTCGGACAGTCGAAAGTAACGGTCCTTCGCCACGTCGAGAAAGATGATGTGATCATCCAGCACGCGCCAGGCGAGGCCTTCACGGTTGAGGTCCATCGGTTGAAAGCCCGGATCGGCGGGCTGGGCGGTAAAGATTGGCCGCCACAGCCCGCCGGGGGATCAGTCGTCGAGCAGACCCGGGCTGTTGGCCAACTGTCCGCCGCTGGCATCGATATAGAAGCCGACGGCGCCCTTGGTTTCGACCGAGGCCTTGCCGAGGTCGATGACTTCATCGTGGTTTTCTTCGAACTCTTTCATCTTTCATTCCTCTTGCTGGTTTCGCGACTCAATCAGTCGCAAATGCAAGAGTGGCGAGGCGCCAGGGACACCGCCAACTTATAATCGCATTATAAGTTGGCGCGGAGCCCCGAGCACGAAACCGGGCGATGAAAGCACCTGTTGGCAGGCACATCGATACCTTTAGCGAACCGCCTGGACATACGTACCGAAACCCGGTCGTCAGCAACACTCGCGCGGCTGCATTGTATATTGCGTTAATTCGCAGGGGAATAGCCAACACTACGGGACTGTCGACGCGGCGACGGCGACCGGTCAGGTGCTGCTGTTTTCGGCCGACCTCACCTTCCGCCTTGCCTTTGAAAATTCACGGTCGCTGGCGATGAACCGTTCCAGCATGGGCGCGACAAGCGCGGCTGGCTGCGGCGCATCCTTGGTCACTCCGCCGTTCAGAACGGTGCCGTAATCGACCAGTCGCCGATGGAGACGTGCAGGGATTTCGATCGACAGCCTGACCGGCTTTTCATCGGTAATATCGGACAGCTTCAAACGGGTCATGCTCCCATCTCCATGACGATGTCGCGTGTCACCAGCACCCGCACCGGATAGCCGGGACGGATGGTGAGCGTCGGGCGAATATCGAGCTCGCGCGCGACGATCTGCTCGCCTGCACGGTTCACGCTATCCTGGCTGCCGCGGCGCAGCGCGCGAACGAGATCGCTGTCGCCGCCCGAACCGAGTTCGCTGCCAACACCAAGCAATGTCGAGACGAGCGCGGCCTTGACCACCCCGCCCCAGTGATAGTCGACTTCGTCCTCGAGCCCGGCATAGCCCGAAGGATCGGCGGCGAGTTGGCGTTCCAGGACGATGGAACGACCATCGGGCAGGATGAGGCGGTTCCAGGCGAGCAGGACGCGGCGCTGCCCGAAGCCGACATCGGACGCATAGTCGCCGATCAGCCGCGCGCCCTGCGGGATCAGCAGGCGGCGCCCCGAAAGACTATCGTAAACATTCTCGGTCACTTGCGCGGTCACCAGGCCGGGCTGGTCGGAACGAATTCCCGTAATGAGCGCGGCCGGTATCATCGAACCGGCCTGCAAGACAGCAGTGGATGGTGACGGCACGAGGCTCTGCGCGGAAGCCGTGCGCTGCTCTGCCGGGCGATCGAGAAAGGCAGGCGGTGCCGATGGCGTGATCGTCGATGGATCGCTTGCCGCTACGGTTTCCGCAGCGGCTGCGGGACCAGGGGCGGCCGGACGAGCGCTACCGCCAAAAAACAGGCGGCTGCCCCTGGTCGCGTCGCGCTCCTGTTCGATACGCTGGCGGCGAGCCTCTTCGGGGCTGATCGCTTGGGGCGGGGGAGGTGGCTGGGCGCCCACGGGCGGCAATGCGGCAACGGCTCCCCGGTCCTGCGCGTCGAGTATCGGTCGGCCGAGATCGCCGGGTAGCGGGGGCCCGAGCCTTGGCACCTGCGAGTAGTCCTGCGGTGCCGATGCGAGACCGTCGGCTATAGCGATGCCCGCAGTGTTGAAGACCTCTTCGCCCTGCTCCTGCGACGCTGGTTGCAGCGCGAAAAGCAAGGCTGCGCCCACAAGGGCCAGTGCGGCGGCGCTGGCAAGGGCGACGGCCTTGCGCGAGAGCCGTACGACGCGCGGGCCTTCACCGCGCAGGCGGACGATCTTCTCGGCATCGTCAGGATGGTGATCGACGGTTTGCTCGGTCATGACCGGGACCGCGCGCGATTGCTGATCTGGACCTTCACCTGTCTGCGACCGGCGCCAAGGCGCAACTCCGCTCGTTCGAACAAGCGATCGACGATGATGTAGCGACCGGACACACGGTAATTGGCGAGCTCGGCCTCGCCGTTCTCGCCAACTATGAAGAACGGCGGCATTTCACCCTGCGCGATGTCAGGCGGAAATTCGATCAGCGTGCGCTGCCCGTCGTCGAACACGCGGAGCGGTCGCCACTCGGGCCGGTCGCCCGATATCCGGTATGAAAAATTCAGTCGTTCGAGCGTGAAGCCGTCTGCCACGGGTGCGGCGCGCGCCGCCTCGGCTTCGGCCTGCCGCAGGGCGATCAGCTCGTCCTGGGGATAGATCCAGCTGACCGATGCCATGTAGATGCGAGGACTGGCGCGCAACTCGACATGGTAGGTGCGCCGGTCGGTGTTGATCACGAGGTTGGTCGCGATATCGGGCCGGGTCGGCTTGACGAGAATATGCACCCTGGCAGTCGCGCCGCGACCGCTGATCGTGTCGCCGATCATCCAGCGCAAGGTATCGCCTGCGGCGACCGGCCCGGGGCCGACCAGCGTCTCGCCTTCCTGCAAGGCGATGTCGGTCACCTGCCCCGGCTTGGCATAGACCTGGAACAATGCGCCTTCGCTATAGGCATAGCGCTGGATCGCGTTCTGGAAACCGGCATCCTCGGGCTGGATACGGGCGGCATCGTTCGCCGCCCCCACATGCCCCTCGGGGTCAGAGGCAGGGGAGCGGCGCGCGGCAGTGGGGGAGGCCTGCCGCGATGGGGAGGAGTCTTTGCCCAGGAATGACAGGACAGCGCTTGGCGGCATCTGCACGATCGCGCGCACTGCCGCCGCAGCCGCCCGCGACTGGGGGGCAGGCGTCGCCGACGCGGGCGCGGCGACTGCGAGCGAGAGAATGCCGACGAGGCTGGAACGAATGAGTGTTTGCGGGCGGGACATCAGCCGAGCTCCTTTGACCAGTTGATGGAAGTGACGAAAATGCCGAGCGGATTGCGGGTCAGCGCGTCGGGATCGCGCGGTGGCTGGACGGCGATGCCGAGGATCGCCGTCCAGCGGCTCGTCTCGGCAAGCGCACCGTCGCGGTAGCGCCGCTCTACCCAGGCGACGCGGAAACTCTTCGCCGATGCACGGATTACGCTGGTGACCTCGACCGCCACCTGTTCGCGGCCGACCACAGCGAAGGGATCGTTGGCGCGCGCATACTCGTTAAGCGCGAGCGCGCCGCGATCGCTCGTAAAGTCGTACGCGCGCAGCCAGTTCTCGCGCACGACGATGGCATCGTCAGGAATGGACCGGACGTTCTCGATGAAACTCGCGATATGGAAAGCAATCTGCGAATCGGTTGGACGAAAGGCGGCATCGGCAGGCGCGACGCTGCGCGCTTCGCCCAGCTTGTCGACCTCGACCACCCAGGGAACAATGGTCCCGCGCGCATTCTGCCAGATGAGACCGCCGGTCAGCGCCGCCGACAAGCCGAGCGCGCCGAAAAAGGCATAGCGCCAGCTCTTCGCCTGCACCCGTGCCGAACCGATGCGGTCGTCCCAGACCTGCGCCGCGCGCTGGTATGGCGACTCTGCCTGCGGCGTCTTGCCGTACCGCGTGGAGGGGCGTTTTAACATTTCCCGTCAGTCCTTTTCTCGTGTGTCTATGGATGATCCTGCACCGTGACCGTCACCGGCGCGCACGGTGTGCGCGGCGAGCGAGGCGGAGTGGCCGAGGCTCTGGCGCTGCTTCATGGATCTGGCCCAGGATGGCGGGCCCTCGCTGCCCGCTGCCTGTCCGCTATCGGAAGGCGGGGAACCTGGGGCAGGCACGATACGCCCGCCCATGTGACCGACCGCCGATCGCGCACCCTCCCGGAAATTGCCTCGGGCACTGTCGGTTGCGGCGCGCAGCGGGGACATCGCCGCGCCGCCCGCGGCGCGCCCGACACCGGCCATGCCGCCCGCCACAGCTGCTCCGCCGCTCCTGCCCGCCGAACCCGTGGCATAGGCCATGGTCGCACCGCCGGCAGCGCGCGAGACCGAAGAGGCAGCGTTGGCAACCGCACCGCCGGCCAGTTTGGCCCCGGCGACGCCGCCAACCGCCGCACCACCTGCGAGAAGGGCAGTTCCGGCTGCCGCGCCGGCACCCAGTTGCGGCCCGCCCGCGACGATCCCGTTGGCAATACCGGGGCCGAAGATGCCGAGACCGAGAAGGGTCAGGCTGGCAAGCACGATGGCGAGCGCATCCTCGATGGTCGGCTCGCCCGGAATAGCGCTGGTGAACTCGGCGAAGAGGGTCGAGCCGATGCCAATGATCACGGCGAGCACCAGCACTTTGATCCCCGAGGAGACCACATTGCCGAGCACGCGCTCGGCCATGAAGGCGGTCTTGCCGAACAGGCCGAAAGGAATGAGCACGAAACCTGCAAGCGTCGTAAGCTTGAACTCGATGAGTGTGACGAACAGCTGGATCGCGAGGATGAAGAACGCAATGATGACCACCGCCCATGCGACGAGCAGGATGACGATCTGCAGGAAGTTCTCGAAGAAACTCACATAGCCGAGCAGATCCTGCATGGACTCGAGCAGTGGCCAGGCGGCATCGATACCGACCTGCGCGACCCGGCCCGGCTGCAGGAGGTCCGCGGCACCAAGCCCGGAGCCGCTCGCCTTGAGGCCAAGACCGGCGAAACTGTTGAAGACGATGTTGGCGAGCGCGTTCCAGTTGCCGATGATATAGGCGAAGATCCCGACGAAAAGCGTCTTCTTCACGAGCCGGGCGATGATGTCGTCCTGCTCGCCCCAGCTCCAGAACAGGGCGGCGAGCGTCACGTCGATCACAATCAGCGTGGTCGCTATGAACGCGACCTCGCCCGACAGCAGCCCGAAGCCGCTGTCGATATATTGCGAGAAGATCGCGAGGAAACGATCGACGACGCCGGTCCCGCCCATCTCAGTTTTCCTTCGACATCGGTGGGTCCGGAAGGACCGGCTCGGAATGAGCGTCGGGATATTCGACACCGAAGAAACGGCGGCGCTTCTCTGCCCAGGCTGCCCGGCAATCGGACGAGGACAGCGCCAGCTCGCCCAGCCGGGCGCAGGCCCTGAGCTGGGCCGGCAAGGGATCGCCATCCGGAATCCAGATGGCTGCTGCCTCCTCCACGCGCGGCTCAGGCTCCTCGTGCAGCTGCACGAGGGTCATTGCGACCGCGATACCGACGAAAACGGCCGCACCGATCCGCGCAAGGAGCTTGCCGTCCATGGCGGATCACCTCGATCCGCCGGGCAGGTAACGCGGCCGCGTCGCTAGGAAGCGCCTTAGCTGTTCGCGCGCCTGGGCCTTGGCTGTCGCGCGCTCGGCCGCATCAAGCGCCTGTGCCCGGCTCGCTGCCGCAAGCGTTGCCGTCAGATCGGCCAGCTGGCGCGCCTGCAGGGCGAGCAGCTGGTTTCCGGCCTGGGCTGCTTGCAGCGCGCCCGCGGCGGACTGGCTCGCGCCGACCAGCGTGCCGATCGCCTCGCGCGAGCCTTCGATATTGGCGACCGCGCTCGCCTGCACCTTCAGCGCGTCCTCGAAGCCGGCAATACTGTTCTTCCAGCGCGTTTCCGCACCATCGACCATGGCCTGCTGGGAAGCGCCCAGCGGGACATTCCTGTATTGGGCCTCGAACGCCGCCTCGATCTCGCCCACGTCATAGGCGATGCGCTGTGCCTGGTTGAGAAGCTGCTGGGTCTGCCGGATCTGGTCCTGCAATGGCTGGATAATGTCGGTCGGCAGCCGTTCGAGATTCTTCGCTTCGTTGATCAGCGAATTCGCCTGGTTCTGCAGCATCCGGATCTGGTTGTTGATCTGCTCGAGCGTGCGCGCCGCGGTGAGCACGTTCTGGGCGTAGTTGGACGGATCGTAGACGATTCCGCCAAACTGGGCCTGTGCGGGCGTCGATGCGAACGCGGTCGCACCGGCGATGCCGAGCGCTGCCGTCATGGCAAGGGTTCTGAGTGATCGGGGCAAGGTCATGGGATTGCTCCTTCCGGGAGGCTGGGTTGAACGGTGGATGGTTCGTCAGCGCCAAGCAGCTGCGCAGCCCATTCGTGGCCGCGATGCCGCAGCCATGCGGCCGCGAAACCGGCCGCGCCCTCGCTTTCGACAAGGCGGGCAATGGCGAGCTGATCGCCTTTCGAGGATGCTCCGGCAAAGGCGAGCGCGACCTCTCCCAGTCCCAGTTCGAACAGACGATTGCCGCGCGCCGACTGGCAGTAATAGTCGCGCTTGGGCGTCGCCCGGCTGAGGATCTCGATCTGCCGGTCGTTCAGTCCGAAGCGCCGGTAGATGCTGAGGATCTGCGGCTCGATCGCGCGCTCGTTGGGCAGGAAAATGCGGGTCGGACAGCTCTCGATGATGGCCGGCGCAATCGCCGAACTCTCGACATCGGCGAGGCTCTGGGTCGCGAAGACGACGCTCGCGTTCTTCTTGCGCAGGGTCTTGAGCCACTCGCGCAGCTGACCGGCGAAGCCGGGGCTGTCGAGCACAAGCCAGCCCTCGTCGATGATGATCAGCGTCGGCGAACCGTCTAGCCGTCCCTCGATGCGGTGGAAGAGATAGGAGAGTACCGCAGGCGCGGCAGCCGAACCGGTCAGACCTTCGGTCTCGAAGGCCTGGAAGCGCGCGTCGCCAAGCCGCTCGCATTCGGCATCGAGCAGCCGCCCGAACGGTCCGCCGATGCAGTAGGGCGCAAGCGCCTGCTTGAGCGGCTGCGACTGGAGCAGAACGGCAAGGCCGGTCATCGTGCGCTCGGCTACAGGCGCGGTGCCAAGCGAGGTCAGCGCCGACCATAGATGCTCCTTGGTGGCAGGATCGACCGACACGCCTTCGGATGTGAGAATCGCCTGGAGCCACTGCGCGGCCCAAGCCATCTCCGCCGGCTCGTCGATGCGCGCCAGCGGCTGCAACGAGACGCCTTCATCGCCCTCTTCGGAAAGGCTTGAGCCCAGATCCTGCCAGTCGCCGCCGCAGGCAAGCGCGGCGACGCGGATGGAACCGCCGAAATCGAACGCGAAGATCTGCGCATCCGTGTAGCGGCGGAACTGCATCGCCATGAAGGCGAGCAGCACCGATTTGCCGGCACCGGTGGGGCCGACGACGAGGCCGTGACCGACATCGCCGACATGGAGCGCGAAGCGGAACGGGGTCGTGCCCTCGGTCCGCGCGTAGAACAGCGGCGGCGCGTCGAAGTGATCGTCGCGCTCCGGGCCTGCCCAGATGGCGGATAGCGGGATCATATGCGCCAGATTGAGCGTCGAGAGCGGCGGCTGCCGGACGTTCGCGTAGACGTGTCCGGGAAGCGAGCCGAGCCATGCCTCGATCGCATTCATGCCTTCGGTGACGCAGGTGAAGTCGCGGCCCTGAACAACCTTCTCGACCAGGCGCAGCTTTTCGGCAGCGAGCCGAGCGTTCTCGTCCCAGACCGTGATCGTCGCGGTAACCAGCGCCATGCCGACATGATCGGCACCCAGTTCCTGCAAGGCGGTATCGGCGTCCTCGGCCTTGTTGGCCGCATCGCTGTCGACCAGCACCGAGGCCTCGTTAGTCATCACCTCCTTGAGGATGGCGGCGACCGACTTGCGCTTGGCGAACCATTGGCGGCGAATCTTGCCGAGCAGGCGCGTGGCATCGGTCTTGTCGAGCATGACCGCGCGGGTCGACCAGCGATAGGCAAACCCTTGCGCGTTCAATTCATCGAGCAGGCCGGGAAAGGTGGCACTCGGAAAGCCGACCACGGTCAGGGTGCGCAGATGCGCCGTGCCAAGACGCGGCTCCAGACCACCGGCAAGCGGCTCGTCGGCGAGCAGCGCATCGAGATGCATCGGCGTTTCGGGGACGCGCACCTCCTGCCCGCGCGTCGAGATGCAGCCGTGCAGATAGGTCAGCGTCTCGCCGTCATCGAGCCAGGCTATCTCGGGAAAGAACCCTTCGAACAGCCGGAGCAGCCGGTCGGTGCGATCGGCAAATCCATCGCGCAGTTCGCGCGGGTTCACGCCCTTGTGCGTCTTGCCTTCGTAGAGCCAGCTTTCGGCGCGCGCGCCGTCTTCGACGGGCGGAAGCCACACGAATGTAAGGAAATAGCGGCTTTCGAAATGCACGCCTTCCTCGGCAAACTGCTCCGCGCGCTCGCGCTCGACGAGGGCGGACGCCGGATCGGGAAAGTCGCACACTGGATAGCCCAGCGCGGGACGACGCACGGCCTCGACGAAGATGGCCCAGCCCGATCCCAGCCGGCGCAGCGCGCTGTTTAGCCGCGCAGTCGTGGCAACGAGCTCGGCAGGGGTTGCGCTGTCGAGGTCCGGGCCTCGGAAGCGTGCGGTGCGCTGGAAACTGCCGTCCTTGTTGAGGACGATGCCCGGCGCCACCAGCGCGGCCCAGGGCAGGAAGTCGCTGAGCCGGTCGGCCTTGTTCCGATATTCACGAAGCGAGAGCATCCGTCAGACCTCGAAATGTGCGGGAAAGCGCAGATGCCGCCGCGCGACGTCGACGAACTGCGGATCGCGCCGCGCGGCCCAGACCGCGATCACGTGCCCGGCAGCGAAGACGGCAACGCCCGCCACCCACAGCTGCAAGCCGAGCCCGATCGCGCCTGCCAGGGTCGCATTGGCGATGGCGAGCCCGCGCGGCGCTCCGCCGAGCAGGATATGCTCGGTCAGGGCCCGGTGGACCGGGACGGCGAAGCCGTGCGGCAGGCCGGATGCACTGTGTTCCATCAGACCAGCGCTCCGCCGCCGAACGAAAAGAACGACAGGAAGAAGGACGAGGCGGCAAAGGCGATCGACAGGCCAAAGACGATTTGGATGAGCCGCCGGAAGCCGCCCGAGGTATCGCCGAAGGCCAGCGCCAGCCCGGTGGCGATAATGATGATCACAGCGACGATCTTGGCAACCGGTCCCTGGATCGATTCCAGGATCGCCTGCAGCGGCGCTTCCCATGGCATTGACGAGCCGGCGGCGTGCGCGGGAGCGGCGACTGCCAGTGCGACAATGCCACAGACAATCAAGGCAGGCAGGCGCGGGCGCGCGCGGAACAGAGCACGGATCACAGGGAATCTCCTTGGGTTGGGCAAAGGGGCGCGAGCACATAGTTGCCCCGCGCATCGAGCGGACGGACCTCGGCCAGTTCGGCAAGCCGCCGTACCGTACCGTCGCGCACCAGCACCGCGATCACGTCGATGGTCTCGGCGATGAGAGCGCGCGGCACGGTCACCACGCTCTCCTGGATCAGCTGCTCGAGCCGCCGCAGCGTGCCGAGCGCGGTTCCGGCGTGGATCGTGCCGATCCCGCCGGGATGACCGGTGCCCCATGCTTTCAGCAGATCGAGTGCTTCCGCGCCGCGCACCTCGCCGATGGGGATGCGATCGGGCCGCAACCGCAGCGCCGAACGAACGAGATCGGACAGCGAAGCCACGCCGTCCTTGGTCCGCAGCGACACGAGATTGGGGGCAGCGCACTGGAGCTCGCGCGTGTCCTCGATCAGGACCACGCGGTCGGTCGAGGAAGCGACCTCGGCAAGCAGGGCGTTCGTGAGAGTCGTCTTGCCAGTCGATGTGCCACCGGCGACGAGGATATTCCTGCGCACGGCAACCGCGGCAGCAAGCGCCTCGGCTTGGCTGGAAGACATCACCCCCGCCGCGACATAATCGTCGAGCGTGAACACGGCGACAGCGGGCTTGCGAATGGCAAAGCTTGGCGCAGCCACAACGGGCGGCAGCAAACCTTCGAAACGTTCTCCGCCTTCGGGCAATTCGGCGGAGACGCGCGGCGCTCCGCCATGCACTTCGGCTCCCACATGGTGCGCCACCAGACGGACGATCCGCTCGCCGTCGGCAGCGCTCATCGTCCGCTCGGTGGCCGCAAGGCCTTCGCCCAGCCGATCGATCCAGAGGCGTCCGTCCGGGTTGAGCATGACCTCGATCACCGACGGGTCTTCAAGCCAGGCCGCGATCTCCCCGCCCAGAGCGGTACGCAGCATGCGCGCGCCGCGCGACAATGCTTCGGATCGGATCGGAACTACGCTCATGCCAGGCCTCGGAACACCGCGACCGACGGCCGGTCGCGTTCTGAGGCACATCAAGAAGACAGGATTTCAGGGCACCGCAACAGGAACTGGCAGGTGTCGAACGGCAGCGCGGAAAAGATAAGCCGGGCGTAGCGAGCCCCATCCGGTGACCCCACCGCAAGAAGGCTGACCGGCGGGCCCGCCAGGTGCGTGCCCTCCCGAAACCCGGCTGCATTTTATCTATGAGAACAGGATTGCATTGAGAACACAATGGCAACAGGTAGTTCAGTGCCTGACTGCGTCACACTCGCAAGAAACAAGCGTAAGGAGAGAACTTTGCGATCAAGTTTGACACGAAAATCGGCGTCCGCCTCCTGCAATGCACCTCAACAGACATACACACTTGTGAGGTTCCCGAACGGCGAGACGCGGCGAATGACCGCTGGCACGCGTACCGATATCTCCAAGGCGGTGATCGAGGCCTTTGCCCCCACATTTCTTGCCAAGCCGAGCGTCATTTTCTGTAGACAATCTTGCAACGAGGCGATCACCGACGGCGTGGAACTCCTTAAAACGCTAGGACTGATTTTTCCAGCCGACGTAGCTCTGCCGTACATTATCCTGGTCGATATTGGGCCGGCCCATCCGCTCCTCGTATGCGTGGATATCGGCCTTTCCGATAGGGCCATCGATGATGCGCGCGAGACAGCCTTGATAAAGATCGCCGACCAGGCAGGTTTCGCGTCGCGGAATGTCGCTCTGGTAGCGGCCTTTGTTGATCGCGAAAAGGCTCTCCCCGGGGAAGCCACGGGCAGGCTTGCTGGGGGCAGCTACGCCTGGTTCGCCTCGGAGCCCGATAATCTGATAGCGACATGGCCGGTTCGCGGATGAGGGAAAGTTCGAAAACAACCTGTGCAAAGGTGTTCGCGGGAAGATGACGAAAGGAAACGCACAAGGTCAAGTCTCCGGGTGATGACTGAACGCCCAGTCCGCCGAGCGAAACCGCAGTTTGACCGCTCGTGCGAATCTTCAACACCATCTCAGTCGGACGGTTCTGGACGTGCCGCCTCATCGTCGCTGTCGAGCCGATCCTCTCGCCGGATATTATCCACGAATGCCTGCAGCACGGCGTTCCTGTCGGAGAAAATCGTCGCATCCGCGAAGTGCTGGCGCACCTTCTCCTCTATTTCCGCGACAGTCTGGTTTTCTGGGTTGCCCTCGGCCCATTTGCGACCGGGATGGACGGTGTCGAACGGTGATTTGTTATTCGCCCGAGTGGTTGCCGCATCGCCGTGCTTGCCGAGCCCGTAAAGAATGCCAGTCTCGTTGTTCCAGATGGGACGAAACATTCGGATGAGATGGCTCTCGGCGGCCGCCTGATACCCTGTCTGGACCGCCAGCGCCCGGCAATCGAAGTCCTCGATCGCGATACCATCGACCTTCTCGATGTTGCGACGATGCTCATTGAGTCGATCGGCGAGTTTCGTGCCCTGATCGATCGCGGTCTTCGGATTTCCCTTTGGGTCCGCCTTGCCAACATAGATGGGCGTCTCGCTGCCGCTAATGGGCGCGTAGAGCGAATTATCGCCCGTGTAGTAGATCGCGTAGACACCCGAGCCATAAAAGCGCCCCAGCTCACCCAGACTCTTCCTGTCCTGAGCGACAAGAGCGAGGGCCACGAAGTTGCCGATAAGGCTAGGTTCCGCTGGATCGAAGAATGCGTCGGGCAACTCGTTGGGGTCGATCTTGCGCGTCAAACGCTCCAGCCGGTCGCGCATGTCATCGACGCGGTTAACCAGCTGCCTGCGCGCGGGATTCGTCAGACCATCGGCCTCGGTAGCGGCGAGCAGTTCCTCGATCTCCGCGAGTATGGTGCTCGCCTTCGTAACGGACGGATTGCGGGCCATGTCTATTGCTTGGTGGTGTCGGAGTTTTCGAGCGCGACGGCGACGCTGCGAGCTACACGCTCGGCCAGGGTGACCGGTACCGCGTTGCCAAGCTGCCGCATCGCTTCCGACCAAACGCCCTCGATCCGATAACTGTCGGGGAAGGTCTGAAGGCGCGCACTTTCCCGCACCGTGAAATATCGTACCGATCCATCCGCGCGCGCAAGCATGTTCTCGCCACCCGGGACGCCGTGCACGCCCGCCTTCAAGGCCTTCGCGGCGTCATCCAGGGGGCTGCCGGTATGTCCGGGGTAGCTTTTGGCGCCTGGCTGGAACCGATGCCCTGTCAGCCTCGGACTGTCTCCAATTCCATGTTCTGGATCGGGCAGGGTGGCAAGCGCGTCCCGTACTGTGACCCACGGCAGGGCAGTTGGTCGTTCGGTCATTCTTTCCGCTCGCGCCCTAATGCGCTCGGCATTGCACCACCTTTCCCGCCTGGGAACCCCATGGCGATCGAAATACTGGCCATGCGCCTGTTCCCAAAGCAAGGCATCTTGCGAATGCGTCGCTTCCGGGAACGACCATTCGATCGCCTTGTCCTTACGGAAGCCCACGAAGAAGACTCGATGCCTCTTTTGGGGCACACCGTAATCGGCCGCATTCAGCACCTCGGCGACAAGGCTGTACTCAAGGCCTCGGTCCGCGCGAGAGCCGGTATGGTGCCGCTCCAGCCTGCGGAGATGGGCGGACCAGTCCTCATCACCCTTCGCCACGAGCTCAGGGTATTGCATCTGCAGCTTGATGTACTCGTAATAGGAGCTGAACCGCTCCCGGGTGAGGCCCCGCACATTCTCGAAGATGAAGGTTCTTGGCTTCGCCTCGCGCACGGCCCTCACCGCTTCCGGGAACATGTCGCGCCTGTCGGCTTGCGCCAGATGGCGACCTCCAACGGAGAAAGGTTGGCAGGGCGGCCCTCCGGAAATCAGCTCGACTCTCCCCTCATGCGCGGTGAAGTCCGCGTCACGGACATCGCTCTCGATATCCAATGGCCATCCCTTGGTGTCGCGCTGGCGTGCGCGTCGGTTGGCCAGAAGGGTCCGCTGACAATTGGGCTCCCACTCGACAATGCGCTCGGGCCTGAATCCAGCCCGGCCGATACCGATGCCAAGGCCACCAGCGCCCGCGAAAAGCTCGATTGCCTTCACGACGTGTGGTCCAGAAACTGAGTGATTAGTCGTTCCATCGTGTCATCGTTCCTAGTTTGGCACTCCCAGATTACCAAGACATCCCAACCAAGTTTCCGCAGATCAAGCACATTCCGTCGATCTCGTGCCTTGTTGGCCTCCAGCTTGGGAACCCAAAAATCCAGCCGTGACTTTGGAAGACGCGCTAGTTTGCAATCCGGATCGTCGTGCCGATGCCAAAAGCATCCATTAACGAAGATGACTTTCCTGCGAGGGCCGAAGACAAGGTCAGGGGTGCCCGGAAGTGATCTACGATGTAGACGATAGCGATAACCCAGGCGATGGACCAACCGGCGGACCCGAAGTTCGGGTTTCGTATCCTTCGCCTTGATCTTGCTCATTCGGACGGAGCGCGAGGCCGGATCCAGGATATCAACCACGCTTTGAGCATACTGCAACATGTCGGCGACCGTAAATGGGCCGGTTGCTGCCTGTCCGGTTCAGGACACCAGACGTAGGAAAGGAGCCATTCGCGCGAAACAATGAGCGAGCCTGCAGTCGCCAACAATGCCGTCGTCCACTGGCAAATCTTACCCCATCGAAAGCTGCCATACATACATTCATGATCCGCTAACGGCGTACTTGCCTAGCGTTTCGTCCGGCGCTGCACGATCGTTTGCGCGAGTATGCGGCGGTTGATCTTGCGCTTCCAATCCAGTTGGGCTTGCGAGAGAATGCGCTTGCGAGCAGTCTGCAAAAGGAAGCGATACTCTTTCTCGCTGTACAAGTAGCCCATGCGATAGGCGTGCTCGATCAAATCGTTATTGGCATTCGCGGTCTCATCTTGGGCAATGCGCCTCAGACCGTCGAAAAGGTTTCCGGTACTGATCCGAATGAAGCGGTTGATGCAGACATTGCCGACATAGGTACTGTTGCCGTTGTGGCGGTTGCGAATGTAGCAATGCTCCTTGATGTCCTGCCCGCAGGGGCAATTATCCCACTCGTCGCTAATTTCGACAGCGACCAGATCCCATTCCTGACGCGCTGCCTCGAAATTCGATGCGACGGATAACGGAAGGATGTGAGCTTTGAGGTGCTCAAAATTGGGAGATGCCATCGCTGCTCTGCCCTCTTGCAATTATGCGGCTTGCTTGTTCTTTTTCGATTGCGTGTATCTCGTCACCTTCACCGGGATGAACCGGATGACAATGTCCCGAAATTTACAAATCCGCCGAAGATCATCGTGCATAGCTGCCGCGCCTTCACATGCTGCTGAGCCTAGATACATGCTATCTTATTCGCTGCTCGCCGGACGTGGGACCCGCTAGGATGGCGGTAGGTTACGGCTATTTAGCCCAAATAACCTTAAACTCGGCACCAAGCCCATTGCAGCTACGCCAAGCACTGGCGAGTAATGTGCTCAACTGATCAAGGCGCAGGCGGTTCACACCATTCTCGGCCGCCTGCGCCTTCGCCCACGCGGCTTCAGTAACATGCGGCTGCACGACAATCACTTGCCGGATATAATTGTCGCCAAGATTTTCGATCGCATCCACTAACGCTTCTTTCGCAACGGGCTGGCCATCCTTCCACCAATAGTTCGTCGCGCGCACCGCCTGGGAGAGGCCTTTTGCGAGAGCCTGCTTGTCTAGCCATTGGAGATTTTTGATCGCCTGACCAATAACCACCTCATACGCCGCAACAGAGAGTTTACGACCGGCTTTGTCGCTCTTTGCGCCTTTCACATGGATAAGTGAAAGAATTGGTTTTGCGCCGCTGACGTCGAGATGAATGAAGTCCGCCTTCTCATTTGCACCATCATCGCACGCAAGCCATCCCTTGTGCGTGTTCTGAACCCAACAGAACAAGCTCTTTTCCTCGCCGATTTTGGTCAGATCATTCGGCTTTTCCTGCTTCACCGTATAACCGCCGAAATCGTCCGCCTCGAAGTGCGAGAAAGGGATTCGAGGCATCCTCATTGCATAAACCCGTCGGTCAGATACGCTATGCCCGCTGTCATAGCGGATGTTCACGCCAGCGCCGCGCCCGAGCAGGGCTTTAACGCGACTGAAGGCCTCGTCACTAATACCCGCCGGTTTCGGATCGGAGACCTTGAACTTCACTTTGCCGTCGCGTCCGATGGCGACCTCGAGGGTAAGCGTCCCGATGGTTTTACCGTTGATCTCGATGCTTACGGACAGGTTCGAACCGTCAGCGGGCTCAGCGACGAGATTGGTGGTAAAGACGAGCGCGGCGTCGGCATTGACAGCTTCCGCATCCTCATCGCCAACGTCGAGCATATCGGGAGGTAAAATCGAAAGGTCATATCCACGGGAGACCTTAGCAGGGTCGAGCGCCTCCATCGGGGTCGCGAGAAAGCGGAACGGCTCGGCGGCTTCTTGCTTGGCGGCCGCGACTGCATTGATCAGCAGCGCCGTCGAAGCGGCGAACCCTTCGATCGATTTTGCTTTGCCCAGCCAAACCCGCGACGCCTTGGGTGACACACCGACGGTGATCTCCAGCGCGGCATTCCGCGAGCGCGCAGCCGACCAGTAGAAGCTCTGGTCGTCAAAGGGATCGAGGGAATAGTCCAGATCCTGTCCGGCCAGGATCTTAGCGTCGGCTTTGGTCGCGCTTCTCCTGTGTACGCCCGAGAGCCACAAGGTTCGTGCCTGGCCATTTTGCAGAAAGGCCGCCGACATGGTTGTACGCGGTATCGGCGAGAGCCAGGTCAGGGGCTCGCCCGCGTCGGCCTCCCCGATCAGGGCGGCACGCAGCGGTCCCTTGATCTTGGGGTCGCTGATATGAAGCGCCAGATGGCCCTTACGTACAAGCGCGATGACTAGATGGTGCTGGACATCGATGAACTTCGTATCATCCGTCCAGGCGGGCTTGAGCGTGCGTTTATACCACATAGCCTGCAAGCGAGCACCGGCGCGCTTAAGTTCAGGCGATCGCGTGAAATCTGATGTCGCGGGCTGCTCTTCAGCTTCGCAGACGGCTTCGATATCAGCGAAACACCGCTTGAGCTGGTCAGCAGCAGCCACCCCAACTGCTTTGGCGAGAGTCAGTGAAATATAAGGAGTGAGGGCATTGTGGAAACTGGCGGCACCGTCATTGGCCTGGCTAACAACGTTTGCATCAGCCATTTCCTGCTCCCCCAAGCAACATGAGTAAATCGGCGGTTTCCAGCGCACAAGCACACTCAGAACGCCGCAGCCTCTTATGTTCGCCCATGCGGTGCTTCACGACCTCGGCGTCGTAAGTTTCCCCGCTGACCGGGCATAAGCTGCAGTTCATGGTTCCACCTCATATTCGGCCGGGATGTTTCGCGCCCAAAGTCCACGCTGCTTTTGTCGCTCGACCACAGAACCATGAAGCCGTGCGCCCTGCGGAATGCGTCGTCGTTCGAACAGGGGAAGGCTAATGCCGAACAATGAGGGACGCAATGAGCCTTCAGGTTTTCGACGCGGCAACAATTCGAGGATCGACCAACCAAACGTCATAGTATCGTGAGATCTATCCAGCACGTTCGGCGCAACATATTTGGCTCCGTCTTTGGAACCCATGACAATCGAGTTGACGCTCTGTTGACGGAAGCCAAGGCCACATAGCTTGGCGCGTTCGATCATCCATAGGAGCGGCACTTTGCACAATGCGCTGTCCGCCTCGGGATAGCCGCCACCTACGTCGCCATGTCCGCCAGCGAACCAGACTTCCTTCACGTCCTGAGCCTGCGCTGCCGCACTGTTGAAAGGGTTGCCCCAATATTGCTGATCGGCCGGCCAAAGCTGCGGCCGAAACATCGTTCGTTTCTCATCAATCGCTACAGCATGTGAAACCGATTCGACGCTGCTATTCCTGCTCGTGAACGCGTGCGACTTCAGTCGTAACCCATTTCGTCCGCTCTCGATGACCGACCCGACTGTATCAAACAAGCCCAGCATCCGGATCGGCGGTCGGTCGGGATTGAGAATGCGTTCATAGAGACGCACTTCGGCAAAGGCTTCCTGCTTCTCATCTTCGCCGATCGACTTGTAGGCTCGATACGCATATTCGAGCAGATTGAGGTTGCGCGGTTCGATCAGCCCCACCGCATGGATGAACCCGGCCAACACGCGCGCAGAATAGGCGCCGCGGCTGAACCCGAAGATGAATATGCGGTCGCGTTCGACCTGTTCGGCACCTTTGCGCTTGCCGTTGTCGTAATTCTCAACAAGGAAGCGGTAGGCTTCCTTCACATTCTGATCGAGCCCCCATCCGGTCATGAGGCCCCAGACTTCGTGCGTTTTGCGCCAGAAGCGCGACCAAGCACCTTCTGCGCCGAACGTCCCAACGCCCGGATCATAATAGACAAGCTGCTCCGCATCTTTGGTGAGAACGCCATAAAGACGCAGGATATTGGTGCGATCGCACTCGATCTCGTTCGACGTGCCGTCCAGCAGGATCACGATGTTCTTGGGCATGTCTGAACCTCCCGTATTTTGCGGTTCTCGCCAAGGAATGGCTGCGTTGGCGCATATACCGTATTTTCTGGCCTCACGCTCATTTCAGAACCCCGATCGTGAGTGCCGGAACGAAGCCTTTCTCGCGCTGCTGATCGTAGATGCGAAGTTCCGGGTCGGCTTTGGGCATCCATACCCTACCAGTTTCCACCGCCAGAGACGCAGGCAAAGCGGGAAAAACGTGGACCGTTACAGTATCACCGTGACGCGCCTTGATCGCATCGAACAAGGACCGAAGTGTCTTGCGGTAAGCTGCTTGATCTTCCGGGCATCGCACGATGTCGTTGTGCGGTGCGCCAGCACGCAGGCTCCAGATCGCTGCCTCTTCTCCCAGCACCCGCTTGATCCGGTCATCGGTGATGGTCGCGCTGACACCGAGCTTCAGCGCCACAGCGCCCGTGCGATCCCTGGCGGGTTCATCCGTGAAGTAGCGAATCGTGGGGCAGTCGCGCTGCCATGCCCAAGTTGCGGGCTCACGATGGCGCTGATGCACAACCATGGGGACGATATCGCACAGGAGCCGGCCGAGTTCGATCAGCAAGGGCTGGGGCGCCAGCGCGAAGACACTCAGGTGGCGAACCTCCTGACGCTCAATCCGGCCACCGACACGTGCTGCGAAATTGCGCTGCATATTGACCTGCTGCATCGCCCAGAAAGCTGGGTCGGCGTCGGTGAATGCATGGCCGGTCATTTCCAGATCGATTGTCTGCTGGCTGGCCGGGTGATGATCGGGCGGCATTGCGGTGAAAATGGCGCGCGTGGAGACCAGAGCTTCGTTCGTGCCGATACTGGCGCCGAACCGCAGAACATGGGATGCGCGGTCTTCGTCGATCCCTGCCAGCAGCGCTACCCGCGCCTCATGCTCGGCTTTCATCGCCAACAGAAGCGGTTCGGGATGGCCGTCCAGATCATCGACGTCGATCAGCTTGTGATGGACCGAACACAGGAGCATCAGATTATCGAGCCTTTTGGCCAGCCTGGGCGAACGGACGAGGTCGCCGCGCGGGCCTGTTGCGCTGTCAGCCACGATATGGGCAATGAATCCGAACAATGCGTCGTCATTGCCAGAGATCAGGTCACCGACGAGATCCTGATTACAGCCGCGATACTGGCAGCGCCCCGCGGCGCGCGCCCAGAGCGCCGATTGCACCTTCTGTGGGGCTTTGGTCTTAGCCACGGGCCACCTCCACATGACGGCCACTTGCCGTCCATTTTCCGGTCGCGCGCCAGCCCTCATAGGCGGCCAGCCATTCAATGGTCCAAGGCACTGTCGTTTCCGCGACAAGATCGGCCGGCGACCAGTCCCCCGCCTCAGGGTCCAGGAGACATAGTGTCACGCCGCCATCGGCGCTGTAATAGACATGAGGTAGCCGGCCTTCAGGATCGCCCCGACGTGGCCGCAGGGTCGGTGAGATGATCGAGACGCGCGGTTGTAGGCGCCCGGCGTCGAGATTTTCGATGAGCATCGGTGCCCGGTAGAGGATGCCAATACGGTAGGTCTGAAGCAGCGGTCGCACTGGCCCCTCCCACATGGCGGTCTCGGCTTCGCGTGCGACCAAATCGAGCCCGGGCCAGATTGCCCGCATCGCCTCGATCTGTGCGTCGATGCCAAGCACCATGGTCAGCGCCGCTCGCCCATGTTGGTGTGCGCGCGAGCTGCAACCGACGCGAGCGTGCTTGCTCCGGTGATGATCGCTGGCGCAGCTGGGGTGAAGAGGCCTCCCGTACGGGTATAGCCTTGCTGGCGGGCCTGCACCTGCTGGCCAATCCGCTTGTTGAAAGCATCGACAGAGCGGGTCACGACGCGCTGGCCGAACTGTTCGCGCAGCCAGTCCTGAAGGTCTTCCAACTGCATGCCGCGTTCGCGGGTAGCCTGGAGGCCATCAGCCAAGGCATTGAGCGCGCTTGCGTAATGCTGCTGTTGGGACAGGTTCTCCGGCCAGCGGTCAGTGAAACGTTCCTCGTAAAATTCAGGATTGGGTACATCGAGCAACTTGTTCTGGCGTGCCGCCTGATCGATTGCCCGTGCCGTCCAACGCGCCTGACGCATAATCATGTCGGTTAGGCCCATGCCCGGCATCGCCGCATGGCCGGCATGACAGGACAACATGACTGACGGGGGCATCCGTCCGCCCGCATCTGCATATAGGACGTTGCGATGGCGCTTGATCAGCTGAAGCGCGACCGTCGTGACGCTCTTGACGATGAGGGGAGTCTGATCTGGCACCTCCTCGACCTCGGCAGCGTCAAAGGCAAGGCCATGGTTGGCATAGAGCTCACGGTTCAGCGCGATGGCAAATCGCTCTTCAATCGGGGTGCGATTATTATACCAGGTGCAAAAGCCATAGGCGTTCATCGGTACATACCGATGTTCGTTCGGACATCCCCGTTTGGCGTGAGCGATCACTCCCTCCTTTTCCTTGACAGAACGGCGGCGAGCTGGCGTCACATCGAGGTGCATGCCATCGGCATAATAAAGGGTGATGCAGCGGGTCTTCCGTTCGATCCGCGATACCGGATAGTCCTTGAGCGCCTGTTCAAGGAGGTCGAGCAGTGCTTCCGGACCTTCATTACCGCCCAGAATTTCGGCCACCGCATCGAGGTCATATTCATCGTCGGTGCCACGGGTGGAAATGGTTGCGTCGATCGCCATCGAGCCTTGAGGATAGAAGCTCGACACCCGCCCTTCGAGCGGGCTGCCTGGGCGATCAATGTAGCGGCAGACCGCCTCATAACGGTCGATGGCCTTGGCGTGTAGGCCGGGAGAAAGCTGAAGATTGACCGCGATTTCGGCCAAAATTGCATCGAGTGGGTCGCCAAAGGGGTCTCGCGGGCGCCCATCGCCACGGAATACGTTTATGGCCATCA
The DNA here is from genome assembly GCA_947501005.1 of uncultured Erythrobacter sp. Taxonomy (GTDB): domain Bacteria; phylum Pseudomonadota; class Alphaproteobacteria; order Sphingomonadales; family Sphingomonadaceae; genus Qipengyuania. Next base: position 2,533,713 of record CANMTU010000001.1, read on the forward strand.
TCTACTCCAAAATCCCTGAACCTCAATGCGCGATCGTTGTTGACCACAGTTCCGATTCGTCGTACAAAAACCTACTAATTCGTAGGCAATGAGAGCCAAAAAAATGCCGCCTGAGCAGCCGCATTTGACCCTACGATAACGTATATAGTAGATGCTTGCCGGGGTAGTGTCAAGAATGGATGAGTTGGAGAATCTTTTTGCGGAGCGGCTTTTCGCTGCACGCGAGTTGCGCGGGCTGAGTCAAGCGGAGTTGGCCAAAATGGCTGGCCTGCAGCCTGCCGCTATCGGACATTTCGAACGCGACCGGCGAAAGCCGTCCTTTGCCAATGTACGCGCATTGGCGCGTGCGCTCAACGTTGCGTCCGACTATCTTCTTGGGCGATCAGAAAGCATCGAAGGAGCGACCACTGCGTTTCGTGATGAGGATAAGCTCACCAACGCCGACCGCGAACATATTCAGATGATGATTGACCTCATGAATCAACGGAAGGCGCAAAAGGACGGATGAGCAAGTTTCGGCTGAATTGGGCGAGGAGATGCGGCGAACAGAAGGCTGCAGAGTATGATTTCACCACCTTTCCAATCGATCCTTTTGCGATTGCTGCAAAGGAAGATATTCATGTTGAGGCAAAACCACCTGACATGGACGGGGTCAGCGGCGGCATCATTTTTTCCGATGAAAACGTCGGAATTTTCTATTCGACAAAAATTGACAATGACGGATTTCAACGTTTCACGGTGGCCCATGAGCTCGGCCATTATTTCCTAGAAGGCCATCCCGAACAAATACTTTCCGCAGCGCCCATCCACGTTTCAAGAGCCGGATTTACGGAAGGTAGTTCGTCAATTGAAATTGAAGCAGACCATTTCGCGTCGGGCTTGCTCCTTCCATCGCGACTGGTCTCGCAAGCTTTAAATTCCCAGCAAATCGGTTTGGCAGGAATAGTTGCCCTCAGCGATTTGTCTGAATGCTCGTTGACGGCATGCGCCATCAGAGCCGCCGAATGCAGCCCTTACCCAATGGCGATCGTCGTCAGTAAGGGGGACAGCATCTGCTATGGGTTCCTCTCAGATGGTTTCAAAAAACTGGGTCGTATGTCGTTCCCGAGGAAGGGCGCCAAGTTACCGAATACCGCAACACGAGATTTCAATTCAGATCCCGAGAATGTCAGCGCCGGCAGGCAGCTCTGTTCGCAGACAACTCTCGAGTGTTGGTTTGACGGTCCGGCGGGCATTGATCTGGATGAGGAAATCGCTGGCTTAGGGAGCTACGGTTTTACACTATCGGTTTTTTCCAGTGAAGAGCTTCCGGTTGACCCTGACGACGATGAAGACGATGAGGCTGCGTTGATCGAGAGCTACACCCCTAAGTTTGCTCGGGGTCGTTAGCCGTCAAGCAAACTGAACAGATGGCGATTTACCGCCACTTCAACCAAAATAGCTGCCTGTCCGGAGTGCCAGACGAACCTGCCTTTGAGATCTTTTGACAAGCATGTCCGCTTTCAGGCGATCGTCAGGCGGTCCGCTATGACCGACATGAGGGCGCATTGCTGCCGATCAGGATCTGGGCCGGTAGCTGACAGGCGGCTTTAAGGAGCGCGACTTCTGACAGCAAACAGACCCCAAATGCGCATTTCGCTAAGCCCGATGTGTCGCGAATTCTAAGATTTTCTCCGCAGGCAACGCTGCTGAGAAACGGGTTTTAGCGCCGCCGTCACCCTCTCCTTCCAGCCAAGAGATTGTCATACCTACACAGCGCCCGTCACATAGGAGCACGGGGCAACCGCTACTGCCTGGCGCGACCAAGTTTGAGATAATGATCGCCGGCGACTTCTGAAGATAAAGGTCCGCAACCGCATTCACCTCGCCGCGGTGGCCCATCAGGACTGGCAATGCACCGGGCAAGTTCGGATAGCCCAGCGTGTAGACTTCATCGAACATGGCCACTGAACTGCTGAACCTGAATGTTGGAGCGGGCACGCTGTCGACCAGCGGCAACAGACAGAGATCGTAACGGTCAGAAAAGATCGGCTCTCCTGTGACTACCGTTTGGCCTGAAGCTGTTGTGATCGTCTGCATCTCGATGCCCGCGGCCGGATCAAGATTGTGACGACAGGTGACGACGAACGGGGTGCCTTCGTGGATGGTCTGCGCGATGAATCCGCTCCCCCGATACAGCTCACCATCCTTCAGCACGTCGATCGCCAGAAGCGCGCCACTGTAGCGATCGGCGAGGGCGGCGGGCGGTGCGAAGAGGTTTTGGAACGTGTCGCCCCGCAAGTGCTCCAGCAAGGTCGGAGTATCGATCGCGTGGTCCACGAACGCACCCGGCATGTGGCCAAAGGCGGGCAGCACGATGCGAGCGGCGACTAGCCGCTGCCAGATGAAATTCAGCGGCCCCGTCTTGTAAGACTCTCCACCGCAGATGAGCGCTTCGAACAGCTCAAGCGAGAAGTAGCCGGGCTCGGAAAGCTTCAGCTTCTCGGTTGAGTTCGGCCGGTGGCGGAAGCTGAGCCCCTTCGCGATGAGAGAATGATATTCAGAAGGCTCGTTGAACATCAGTCGTAGCCGCTGCTCCGCCAGGCGGATCATCGCTGCGGTAGGCGGGTCTAGGTAGGGGTGGGGTCTCATTCCCCGCTCGATCCGCTATTGCCCGAGCTATGACAAGCTCCAATCCCCGCCGCGCGATCGATCTAATGCTGGCCGCTATGTTTTGCCAACGCCACGCCGATCGGCGGCAGCACAGCTTCATGTATAGTCAGCCCGGACGGTCCCCCTTCATGGGCGGTGCCGGCTTTGAGGTGCACTACGACATTCGCGGACTGCTTCAGGCGGCACTCTTCATGCGTCGAAACGCGGCACCGCATCTCCGATCGCTGTCTGTGAGCGACGTCGAGCGCGCCCTCACGGACTTCATCAGCGACAATTTCTGGATCATCGGCAATGAGGCATGGGACGGTTGTTTTCTAGGGCTCGGCCAAGCAAGCGATGCACCCTTCTCCACTTTCGTTACAGAGCCCACGAAGGAGCGTCTGGCTGATGCGATATCTGCGTCTGATCTCTTTACCGAACCTCGCCATCTCTTCGCTTTCCCATTGGTGGTCGTGCGCGTCGATCAGGAGTTCGACTGCCCGGAGTTCCTCCTCGTTAAACCCGAAGGGTTGACGCTTGATCGCTTGCCACCGGGCTATGTCGATGCCGATCTACAGGTTGAGAGCTTCCCGCCCTTCCGGCGCTGGGATGGTGTTCGAAATTCTCCGGCGTCATGGCTCGGCGTGCGGGCAGGCACCCTAGAGGTGGCGAAGCGGAACCGGGCGGCCATCTTAGGCGCGGTCGCGCTCCTGCCTCACCGCTTCGAACGCTATCTCTTCACCGGCCGGAAGCTGTTCGGCGGCCTCTCCACATTCAACGGCTCACTAAGCATGACGAGCAGCGACCCCCATACTCCGGCACTATCGGAGGACGTTGTGATCGGAAGCGCAGATCACGCGTGGTTGGTCGTGCTGGCCGAAAAGATCGTCTCGCCGGTGAAGGTCGACAAGCGCCAAATGCGAGCGCTGGAGTATTTCTACCGCGCTTGGGTGCCCGATCCGACGCGCCGTTTTCCAACGCTGTTCGGAGCGCTCGACGCCATCTACGGGGACGCCGGAAGGGCCACGCAGAGCGTCATTGATGCTGTCGGGCCTATCATGGGTCCGGCCTACGATTATGAGCGGCTGAAGCTCTTGCTCGGCCTGCGGGCGAGCGTCATCCACGGGGGTGCCCCGAATGTCTACGAGTCCAGCGACTATCATCGATACTACGAACGCTATGAGGAAGACGCGACGCGCGATCTTGAGGTCATCGTGGCAAGGTGTCTTCAAGAGGTAATTTTCGGATCGGCAATGCGGGAGCGGCCCCATACCCATGCCGCGCTGATCAAGCAGCACACTGGACGGGACATCTAGGCTTCGGACCGCTGCGGACCAGTCATGATCTGCTTTAGCCTGCATGCGGACGTGGTCGAGCAAGCCGTGAACATCGCCGATGGGCTTTGACAGTTCGAAACGGACGATGAAGACCTGAAGCTGATCCAGATGCTCGGTATGCGCATCTCTGCGAGCAGCACGGGCCAAAAGCTGCCGTCCGCTCCATTTGGATGAACGGCGGCTTTCAAGTCGCGTCGGCGACTCTTCGAATGACCGAGATTGGGGCGCAAAGCGGACAACATGTAGCCTTGAAGAGAGACCCCTAGAGCGTCTCGCAGCGTAGCGCCTCAAGGCGCTCCGAACATATCTCGTGAACGACGCGGCCGAGTTCTTCGACCTGCCTGCCCAGCCATTCGAGTTCTTCCTTCGTGATCCGGTAGTGCTTTGAGTAGCGTGCCTTGACGTAGGCTTCCTTGAGCTTCTCGAAGCGAGCGCGGTCGCGCTTCGTGTCGCGTGGCCAGATATAGGTCAGGCGCGGATCGATGCGCTCGGCTTGTGTGCGCAGGAATCCGAGGTTGTGATTATGCGGTGTGTAGAAGGTACAAACCAGCAAGACGCTGTGATACAGACTCTCGACTGCCTGATGAAACTCGAACGCAGCGTGTTTATTCATTCCTTCCTGTATCGCGTATAGAGCAAGCTTCACTCTGCCCTGGGCAGCTGGCATCCACTCGGCGAAATATTCCTGCGCCATCGCCAGCGCTTGTTCGGGCGTCTTGGGCTTGGGCTGGTGGAGTTCAGTGTCATCGCACTGGTAGAGCGCGATCCCGTCCTTGGCGATATCCATGAAGAAGTAGCGCCCATGCGCCAGGCCATCGTTCACTTCCTGCAGCGTATGGACGATGAAATTGACAGGCGTCCGCAGCGCACCGGTGATCGCCAGTTCCCGGTCGAGCCGCTCCTCGAGCTTGAGCCAATAGGCCACGCGATCGGCGATCCGCTTGTCGTTGACAATGATGAGCAGATCGTAGTCCGACTGGTAGCCCTTGGCGGTGTGGGGCTCGTCGACCCATCCCCCACGCGCGTAGCTGCCATAGAGGATGATCTTGAGGATCCGGGCCTTCTTCTTCCACTCGTGTTTGGCAAGCGCCAGCGCATCGCCGAATTCGTCGAACACAATCTCGACGACGCGTTCCAGTTCGCGCTGCTTGGTGGGAGGAAGATGATCGAGATCGGTGCGCATTGATTCATCCTTAGCAAGCTGCTGGAATGGTTGCACCCTTACAATACTGCACGGTGCGATGACCGGCTCCAACAAGCGCCCTCTGCTCTTCGAAACCCGCCGAGCGGGAACTTCAAACGGCGCGGCCGACGAGAACTTCGCCAAGCCGCTACCGATCTTTCCTGTCCCGAGATCGTCTTCAGCCATGGTCCTCACCAAGCTCGCCCACCCGTATCAGATCGTCCGCCAGATGCGTATCGCGCTCCATGTGCCGGGCAAGCGCCTCGACAAAATTCTCGAACCGCTTCTCGACGCCTGCCCGGACCGCAGCCGAAGGCTGGCTTGCAGGCGGCGGCGTGGCGGCGAGCCATGTCCGAAGATACAGCGCGAAGGCTTCGTTGCCGACTTCCACATGATAATCGAGCTTCTGCAATTGCCGCGTGATCCGGTCGAGGCGCCGGCTGAATGCGGCCTCCATCCGCTCGGATCCGTCAGGCGAAAGAAACGAGGCGATCGCCGCTTCAACCACCGATGCCTGCGATACCCGCTTGCGACCCGCATAGTCGGCCAGCTGCCGCGACAGGTCGGGCGGGAGCCGGAAGGTGTGCTTGATCCGGTTGCCCTTTCTCACAGATCGATCCCATCGCCGGGATCGAGCGCGGCCCGCCGCGCATTGGCGCGCATCCGGTCCGTAATCTGCCTGTTTCTGACGGCATCGTCGTCATCCCGCCGATCGGTGAAATCAAACTCGTTGGGAGGCGGTGACCGGGGCGGCAACACGTCCTCGTGTTCCGGCAAGTCGGGCTCACGGCGAATGCCGCCCTCGCCCGCGGTGTCTAATGCTTCCTCCTCTTCCGGGACCACCACCGCCGCAGGATCGGGCCGGACATTCGGCGAGGCGATTACATCGCCCCAGTCGTCGCTCCGGGTGCTGTTGCCCGATTGCTTCACGACAGGTGGCCGATCGATCCGAGTCTTCAGTCTCGGATCGGCATAATAGCGCGCCTTCTTCGCGCGGATCGGATGAGCACCTGCGAGCATGACGATCTCGTCGGTATCGGGCAGCTGCATGATCTCGCCCTGGGTGAGCAGAGCCCGGGCGGTTTCGGTCCGGGATACCATCAGGTGCCCGAGCCAGGGGGACAAGCGGTGACCCGCATAGTTCTTCATCGCGCGCAGCTCGGTGGCCGTGCCGAGCGACTCCGAGATGCGCTTGGCGGTGCGTTCGTCGTTGGTGGCGAAGCAGACGCGGACATGACAATTGTCGAGGATGGCATTGTTCTGTCCGTAGGCCTTTTCGATCTGGTTGAGCGATTGCGCGATCAGGAACGCCTTGATGCCGTAGCCCGCCATGAAGGCGAGCGCGCTTTCAAAGAAATCGAGGCGGCCCAGAGCGGGAAACTCATCGAGCATCAGGAGCAGTCGCCGACGATCCGATCCTTCGTCGAGGTCTTCGGTGAGGCGGCGTCCCAGCTGGTTGAGGATCAGGCGAACGAGCGGTTTGGTCCGGCTGATGTCCGACGGCGGAACGACGAGGTACAGCGTCGCCGGGCGCTTCGGATCGACGAGGTCGGCAATGCGCCAGTCGCACTGCCGTGTAACACTGGCGATCACGGGGTCGCGGTACAGGCCTAGGAACGACATGGCGGTCGAGAGCACGCCCGAACGCTCGTTCTCCGATTTGTTGAGCAGTTCGCGCGCGGCGCTCGCCACGACCGGATGTACGCCATCCTCGCCCAGATGCGGCGTTTGCATCATCGCGGCGAGTGTCGCCTCGATCGACCGCTTCGGATCAGAAAGGAAGGACGCGACACCTGCGAGCGTCTTGTCCTCTTCGGCATAGAGAACGTGGAGGATCGCGCCGACCAGGAGCGCATGGCTGGTCTTTTCCCAGTGGTTGCGCCGCTCGAGCGAACCTTCGGGATCGACCAGCACGTCGGCGATGTTCTGCACGTCGCGCACTTCGCCGACGCCGCGCCGCACTTCCATCAAAGGATTGAAGGCGGCCGACGCCCCGTTGGTGGGGTCGAACAGGAGGACGCGGCTGAACCGGGAGCGAAAACCGGCGGTCAGTTCCCAGTTCTCGCCCTTGATGTCGTGCACGACCGCCGAGTGCGGCCAGGTCAGCAGGGTCGGCACGACGAGGCCGACGCCCTTGCCGCTGCGCGTCGGCGCGAAGCACAGCACATGTTCGGGCCCGTCGTGACGCAGATAGAGATTGGCGCACTGGCCGATCACCACGCCCTTGCCAGCGAGGAGGCCGGCATGGGCGATGTCGGAGCGCGTTGCCCAGCGCGCCGAGCCGTAGGTCGCGCTGTTGCGCTGTTCGCGGGCGCGCCACACCGACATGGCGATCGCGACCACCACCGAGATCAGCCCGCCCGACGCTGCGATCATGCCGCCGGTCTCGAATATGCGCGGGGCATAGGCCTCGTAGCTGAACCACCACCAGAAGATCGCATAGGGCGGGTAGACCGGCGTGCCGAAGGCGGTGAACCAGGCCCGGCCAAGCTCGGTCTGATATCCAAGCTCGGCAGCTGTCCATTGCGTACCGGCCCAGATGCCGGCCAGCGTCAGGGTGAATACGGCGAGGATCTGGCCCCACAGGATTCGGGTTGCGGACATGGTGTCTCCGTTTTGAGGAGCAGCAGGCCGAACGGGAACGGTATTTCAAGCGCGAGGCCGGGCAAATCGCGGTCTGGCGCAGGTAAAGAAGCCGGCGGCTAGAGCGCTTCGCAGGCGAACGCGGGTTCCCCGGACCATGTCAGGCGATACATGTTTCCTTGGGCGACAGACTGCACGACATTGGGCCACAGGGCGGCGATGCAGGTTCCGTCCGCATGGCGGACCGAGGGATAGATGATCCCGTTATGCCCTTCGCCGCGCGCCTGGGCCGCAAGAGCATTGCCCGCCGGATAGCCCTTCGCAACATCCGGATCGAGGCCGGGATGATTGGGCATACCGCGCAGGTCGACGAACATGCCCGACATGCTGGCGATCATCTCGCCATATTCGACGACGGCATGGAAATCGCCCGCATCGGCCAAGGCTCTCGTCAGGTGATGGCCAACTTCGGCAATGCAGGTTTCCACGGCCAGGGCGGCGTACCACGCACCGCGATTGGCGGGATTGAAACGGCCCGGCTCGCGCGGTTTGGCATAGGCGAAGCTCGCATTGATGAAACGGGCATGGGGCACGCCGTGAACCAGCTCATCGGCGGTCAACGCCCCAAGCCCGCGTTCCTCGGCAATCAGCCGCCCGCTGGTCGCGCCCTCGACCTCGGCCAGAAGGACAAGATCGTCATCATCGTCGGCCAAGGGTGCCATGACCGCTGCGAGCAGCCGCGCGCTCGGCACAAGCCTGATGGTCCGCTCGAAGGCCTCGCGGATCGTCGGAAGGTCGGCGAGAGGCCGGTTTGCCGGCTCCTCAGAGCCCGCCACGAAGCGCGTCGATATACTGCCGGGTTTCCAGCATGCGCGGGATGCCGCCGGCGATCATCGCCTGCACCGGGGAAAGCCGGTCGAACACCGGCGCTGTGTTCGCCAGCTTCGGCCAGCGATCCGCCATGTCGTCGGCGAACAGGAGATGCAGCCCCTTGAACAGGCCGATCAGCGCCGAGGCGCGGGTCAGCTGGTCTTGGCTGAGCGTGCCTTCCCATGTTCCCGCTTTCATCCGGTCCCACGTGCTCTCGGAGACACCGAGCAATGCCGCGCCTTCCGCATTGCTGCCGTCCCAGGCATCGACGAGCCGAAGCACGGCCTTTACCGCGGCGCCGGTCAGGCGGCGACGATCGTCATCGGCGGCAAAGGTCTGCAGTCCGCGCCGGGCTTCGACTTGCTGAAAAGCTGCACTGGCCATATCGCATCTCCTGATGCGTTTATATGCATCACATGGTGTCATTGTCAAGGTTTGTCTTATTGGGACCTATCCTCAAAGGGCTGGACCTCGCGAGCGGGCAAAGCTCCAGTCGACGCCGCCGCGTTGGTTGATACGGCCGCTCACTTCCTGACCCAGATGGCGTTCGAGGTCCTGCCGCCAGGGAACGAGCTGGAACCCCATGCCGTTGTCGATCATGGCGAAGCGGCCCGAAGCGAGGGACACGCGCTCGCGGTAGATTCCGGCCACATGATCACCGGCCTCGGTCGGCTGCGCGACTCCACCATGGCGTGCGGCCAGGGCCTTCCCTGTTTCCGCGAGTTCGCGATCGCGCAGGGTATCAAGGAGACCTCGCGCAAAGACGATGCGCTGTCCCTGTCGCCTGGCGAGCCCCTCATCGATCAGAACTTCCGCGCGCCGGGCCAGGGCATTGCGAACCTCCGAACCGAACCCGCCTGCCAGCGGATGCGGCTCAGGCGAGACGAGCTGGCGGTCGAGCCATGTCGCGCCGCGCGCCCTGATCTGGCTGGCAATCGAGAGGTCCGACCGCGTCAGCAGGCTGGCCTGCTGTCGTCCCTTGCGATCGGTCCATGTGCCGGTCTCGACGATCGCGCCGGGTGTGGCATCGCCGGTCCGCTCGAAGTCGGGAAAGCGCAGATGATGCGCGCGGCCGTCGATCCCCTCGGCGATGGCATAGGCCTCGCCGGTGAGCTCGTCGTGCAGTCCGCGTTCGACCAGCCTTCCGGTCACGCGCTCGCCGCCGGATCGCGCGTGCACAGAGAAGCGTCCAGCATCGCCGCCATGCTCCTGTGTAGCCATCGCCCGGTGCATGGTTCTGATGATGTCTCCGCGATCGCCGAGCTCGCGAAGCGTCGGCTCCAGGTCATGCGCCAGCGTCCAGCTGGCGGCTCCGACTTTTTCGGCCAGCCCCATGCGTTCGAGCACCTGCGCACGGCCCAACAGGAATGTGCGATCCTTGCGCTTGCCCGATTCGCCCTCGGGCCGGAGATCGACGACACCGTGCGCGTCCCACTCTTTCTGAAGACGGCGGTCGAGACCGGTCCAGCGCTCGGCGTCGACCTCGCGGCGAAGCGCTTGTCTGATATCGCGCTCGCTGCGCGGACCCAGCTCGATAGTGGCGCGCTCCTCGGCGCGGGCGCGCAGCCCTTCGCTGATATAGCCACGATCGATGACGAGATCCTTCCCATCATCGGCTATCCCGCGGACCAGGACATGGATGTGAGGGTTGTCGGTGTTCCAGTGATCAACCGCCACCCAGTCGAGGCGCGTATCGAGGTCGCTGGCCATGTCCTCCATCAGCTCGCGGGCGAAAGTGCGCAGATCGGCCAGATCGTTCGCGTCCTCCGGCGAGACGATAAAGCGGAAGTGGTGCCGGTCGTCCTCGCAGCGCTGCGCGAAGGCGTCGCCATCGGCGCGGTCGGACCGCGCATCGAACATCTGTCCTGACGATCCATCGCGGGTGACTCCGTCGCGTTCGAGATAGGCGACATGGCGGGCGAGCGGCGCCGAACGAAACCGGGCACCGCGGTGCCGCACGACCCGCGCCTTGATGACGACGCGCCTGCGAAACGCGTCGCGGCGGGACCGGAGCGCGGCGCGCCCCCCGCGTCCGCGATGCCCGGTGCCCCGGTCGGCTCTGCCGCGTCCGAGCGGCGTAAAGCCTGCCCGGCGCGAGACATGAAGCACGCGCCCGACAAGCGAGTTGGCCTTGCGCCAGGAGCCCGCTCCGCTGTCGCGCGAACGGCCCGGCCTGATATCGAAATCATCGCCTTGCATGAGTAGCGCATCCGGGCGACGGCGCACTTGCCGCTGAATTCACAAGGGAATTTCGGTGTGACGACGGCAGGGCCAGAGGCTTGACGGCGCTGAATGTCGAAGAAAACCAACCACCTGCAGTCCGCCAGACGGCGCTGCTTTTATCTCGCCATCCTCCCTTTCCCTTTTCGATGGTTCCGCCTGTCGTTCGCCAATTTTCGCCAATCACCGAAACCATGCGTAACGCTGCGCAAACCGGCGTCATCGGTTGCTGGCCGTCGAGACAGGTGCGAACAGGTCGTGCGTCGGCTCGGCCGGACGGGCGAAGGGGTTTGCCGGGAGATCGGTTTCGACCTGCTCGAGCGGTAAAAGCACCGCGCCCACCGGCTGCACTGCGTCTGCCAGGAAAATGCGGTCGGCTTGCAGGAGCGGAGCAATTCTCGCGACATAATCGCGCGTTTCGCGCGGGAGAGAACGTCGCCCAGAAAGCCACTGCTCGTAACGACCGGGACCCGCATTGTACGCCGCGAGGAAACCCTCGCTGCCGTAGCGATCGTACATCTCGCGCAGGTAGGACGTGCCCGCCAGAATATTGTCGCGAGGATCGAACGGATCGCTGCCGAGCGCGAACCGGGCGCGCTGGCGCGCCCAGGTTCCGGGCATCAGCTGCATTAGGCCCATCGCTCCGGCCGAAGAGACCGCGCGGATGCGACCGGCGCTTTCGATCCGGATGACCGCATAGATCCAGTGCTCGGGAAGGCCGAAGCGCTGCGCGGCCTCGCGCACGTGCATGGCGATGTCGATGCGCTGCGCGCGCCGGTCGCTGGTATCCGCCTGTGCGGATGCCAGTGTCGGGCAGTTTAGTACGACCACCGCGAAGGCGGCGAGCATGCGCCGTGAGCCGCGCACGGGCTCAGTCCTTCGCCTTGCGGCGCGCGGGCCGCGACCACATCAGGACATGCGAACTGGAATCGGACCGGAAGAGATTGGCGCGCAGCGGCTGCACCAGGGCCGGATCGTCGATCACGACCGCGACAAAGGGTCCGGCCTTGTCGCCCACGTGTTTCCAGCCGGCCCCGACCTCGTGAGACGCATCGCCTTCGCCGGACATGATCCGGTAATCCGGCGCGTTGTCGGCATCGCCGGGCTCGGTCGCCACGAAGGTCAGCGCACTGTCGATCGTGAGCGTCCGCAAGCGCCCCTCGAAGCCATCCGGGGTCGCGACAAAGGTGCCGATGCAGTTCATGGAGTATCTCCTTCAGTTACGGTGGGGTGGGAATTTCGCGGGAGCCTGGCGAACCAGACGTGATCGCCGTCAGCGGCCTCGTCGGTCCAGACAGGGCGCGCCCGCCCGATGACGCTATTGCGCGGTAGCGGCCCGAAATAGCGTCCATCGAAACTGCCCGGCGCCCGGCGGTTCATCACGAATATTTCCTGCGCGGCGATGGTCCGGCATCCGCGCCAGACGGGCAGGCCGCGCCCCCTCCGGTCGCGTGCGCGCGCCGATCCCGCCCGACTTCCATTGATCGTGATCGCAAGGCCGTCGCGGCAGACGGTGTCGCCAGGCAGCGCCGCGACCTCCTTGATGAGAGGCACGCCGGCAGGAAGATAGCCGCGCTCGGCGAGATATTCGCGCAAACGGGATGAAGGATCGAGCGCGACCCGCTCGCCGATCTGCAGTCCGGCTGCATCGCCGATATGATAAAGCCCGGTCGGGACGCTCGCCGTCACATTCCACACCAGCACGCGCGAGAGCGGCAGGATGGCGCTCAGCAGAACCGCCGCGGCGACCATGCCAGCAACAAGGGCCGTTCCGCGCTTCACGGCCAGAGCTTTCGGCGGCGGAGCCAGACGCGATGCCGTGCTGGCGCATAGCCGCGCGGCGGCAAACCCGCTGCGAGGCGATTGTGAACATGGCGCCAGTAATCGGGCGCGGCTTCGCACGGGTCGGTGGCGGCCGCTTCGACCGCATCGATCAGCGCAAGGACGCGGCGAACGCGTGTCCACCCGCGCACCGAGAGCAGCAGTTCTCCGCCCGGATCGATCTGCGGCACGGTCGTATAGGCCTCGTTTCGACCGACCGCGCGCACGATGTCGAGGGTCGAACGCACGGTTCCGTAATCGTTCGCCGCCCAGCGAACGAGGGCGAAGATCTGGCCCGGCGCATAGCTTTCGATGCGGGTGCGGCGATCGACGATGCGCTCGGCGACCGGTTTGCCGAAACGCAGCCACTCCTCGCGTATCCCTTCTCGCCATACCAGCGTGACGTGGGTCAGTTGTGGGTCATCACGATGCGCACCGCCACATGCCGCGGGCGGAGCCGAACCGCCGCCGGTGCACAGGCCCCGCGCCGTTAGCAGGAATCCATAGGATTCCTTGTTAGGATAGTTAAGGGGCGCGCAAGCCCAGCAATTCTGCGGCCTCGCGCACGATTTCGGTTCCCGATAGTCCGAACTTCCGGTTCCCGATAGTCCGAACGGCGCGGTTCCTGATAGTCCGAACATCACCCGCACTTTTCCACAGGGGCCATGCCGATCCGGCGCTTGGCGGCTTCGAAGGGATCGACCGGCAATGGAGTGAAGTTCAGGCGTTCGCGGCCGAGTTCATGGCCGAGCGCCAGCCGATAGCCCGGGAGCGGTTGTCGCCGGACGATTTCGCGGATGTCGAAGGCGAACCGCTTCAGCGGCGAGAGCGCGCCCGATTTGAGATGCAGATGGGCGATATCGAAGCTCCACCCGCCCTTCTGCCTGCCGCCATGCTTGCGCACGATGCGGTACAGCCAGCGCTCGAGCCCGCCGGTAAGCTGGAAGTAGGCGGGGTCGATCGTCAGCACGAGCGCCCGGTCGAGCACACCCTCATAGAACCAGTCGGGCACGATCATCTCGATGCCGAGGGCGCGGCCGTTCCCATCGAGGCATTCGCGCCACTCGTTGATCCAGGAGAAGCGATGACGCCGGCGCGCACCGCGCTGGCGGATCGATGTGGCGATGCTCGTCGATTGCAGCCGGTCGAGCGCTGCTCTCAGCCGTTCATATCCGGCCTTGCCAGTTCCGCGCCCGGTAAAGGCGAGTATCTCGTGCGGGCTTGCGGCAATCAGCCGCGAGGTCGGCCTGCCGGTATCGCGCGCCTCGACGATCTGGCTGGCCACCCAGATCAGCACGTCGGCGTCCCAGATGGTCGCCATGCCGTGCTCGGCCGTCGCCTCAACCAGGATCGAGACCTCGCCCATGCGAAAGTCGATCGGCCTGATTCGCTTCGACTTGGCGAGGCTGAAGAAGGGCCAGGCCATCAGGTCCTGCGCATCGCGCGCGGCGATGTCGCCTCCGACCCCCATGAAGAGGTCGAGCTGCTCGGCGGCGCGGGCGAATGTCCGGCGGGCACGCATCGGGCCTCAGCGCCGGACCGGGCCGGTGTAGCCGTCGATCCGCTTGGCGGGATGGACGATGCCCCGGCCGGGATCGCTGGTCGAACGACGCAGGCCCTGCTCGGCCCATGCATCGAGATCCTCGCGCCGGTAGACGATGCGCCCGCCCAGCTTGTGATAGATCGGGCCGGTGCCATAGCACCTGTGCTTCTCGAGCGTGCGGGGCGATAGCCCCAGATGTACCGCGGCATCGGGTGTGCGCAGAAACCGGGGACGGACGGGGTCGGGAACAGTTGGCATTGGACATTCTCCGCAAGGCGTGGGCGGCCGCGGCAAGCTGCCGCCGATTGCAGAGGGGGATGGCGCATGCGGGGGTCGGGGGAGGAGCGACAGATTCGCGGGTTTGTATTTGTCGCCCCCTCCGCGCGGCACTTCGGACACATCCGATCGCCGGCAGAGAAGGATTACCGCCGCGCGGGCCAGACAAGGACTGCACCTGTGAACAAGCCGTCGGCCAAGGTCCGCGTGCGAAGCAAGGGAGCGGGGCCTGTCGCTTCCGCGGCTTCGCGCCGGTCCGACCCGGCGGCGGTTCGCAAGTGCATGCGGGGCCCCGGGACCGATAAACGCCGCACCCTCAGGAGCGCATCGCCAGATGCGCGGGACAGAGTGCGTCCGAAGCCCCGCTCGAATTGCGCGGGAGCCGGTTGGATCGTCCGACCTCACTGCGGATCCGACGGGGGTCATGGTGCGTCCGGGCAGGCTGAAGACTCGGGGCGAACACGAAGAAAGGAGCGGGAACCGCTAGCCGGTTCCCGCTCCGCCGAGAGTCAGTAATCCTCGAGCATGCCTCCATGAACGGTGTGAACCACGCGCGACGCCAGATGCGCGGGCAGCGCATTGTAGTCGCCTTCGTCGAGCGCGAAGTATCCCAGCTCCACATCCTCGACGACATGCTGGTCGAAGAAGCTGTGAAGCGCCCTTTTCTCGGCGGTTTCCAGAGCCTCGAAATAGTTGCGAGACGGCAGCGGGCAATGCGTTGAACAAGCCATGATATTCCTCCTGAAACTGTCGTGAGACGACAGGAGGTCGGCCGATGGTCCGGGGCCTTTCGGGTCACAGGATCGCTCCGCAGGAGCGACCGTGCGAGCGGCGGTGGGGGCAACGATTTTGTACGCGGCCGGATACGATCCGGCAGCGGGCAAAATGGTGGGGCCCCGCACGTCCTTGAGGCGGAAGGAACCGGGCCATCATGCTGGAATAGCCGTGAGCCAGGACCTCACACCCACCTCGCGTCAGGAACCAACGCGCCGCGTATCGGGAAGCTAAGGAGCGCCAACGGACCAGAACAGATGTGTTCTGCTCGCTACCTGAACTGGGAACAGGGCTTCCGGTGTCGTTGCTCAACGAGGGTCTGCCGAGCTGCGGGACCGTCCATTCATCCGGCTGCAAAATTTCGAACCTGATGGATCACGAAAAAAGAGGCCCTGCCGCTAAAGGCAGGGCCTCTGAGAGGGGACGTCCGGTCGGTCAGTCGATCGGAGGAGCGTCCTGGTTGTCGCCGCCAGCGGCGCGGGAGAGGAAGTCGACCTTGTCGGCGAGAACCTCGCAGCCGTACCGCTTGATGCCGTCCTGGTCTTCCCACTGGGTGTAGTGCAGGCGGCCCTGGACCGAAACCAGCTGACCCTTGGAGCAATACTGGCCGACGGTCTTGGCGAGACCGTTGAAGCAGGTCACGCGGTGGAATTCGCTGTCCTTGGCGGTGTATCCGCTTTCGTCCTTGTAGGTCTTGCCGTCCTTGTCACGCGCGGGGCGGTCGGTGACCACGGTGATGCCTGTAACGCTGGTGCCGCCCTGGGTTTCGCGGGACTCCGGATCGCGGGCGATGCGGCCGGTGAGGATTACGAGATTGGTCATGGTATTTCTCCTTCAGCTCTCAAACCGGAAACCACTTCCGGCTTGCGAACGTCGATGAGAAACAGGTCATGGGAGGGCTGCACCGCAGGCCCGCAAACTCCCGTTTGGGGGCCGAAGGGAAACCTGTTCGTGACGGGTGGTGCGGGCAGGCAGCGCAGCTGCCAACACGGCCGGAAAGGAACGGGTTGCTGCCCTCAGCTGACCTGGTTCAGGACTGTTCGCGAAAAAAGCCGGATGGGTATCTGGCGTGGGTCTGAAGATGCCAGGACCTTGCTGCAATCAACCTACCCCATCGCCTTCCGATGCCGCCAGGAGATCCATGAAATTGCGGGCTGAATCTCGATCATCTGCCTTGTCGAACACGGCCTCGAGGTCGGGGGCAGACCCGAGCAGGTAGAGCATGGCCCACAAGGCAAAGCGCTTGCCCCGGTCCTGCTCGAGACCGAGATCGACCTGGCACCGTTCGATCCCCGATGCCAATGTCTCTGCGCCTACCATTCCGAGATCGGCAGTGCGGAAATAGCGGACAAGGAGCGTATCGAGATCCATCGCAGTCTCTTCAGGTCAGCGATCCAGCCGCAGGCAGGAGAGCCAGGGTTCGAGGGCCGGTCAATCGGCTGAAGGTTCCTCGCGAAACCGTCGAGCGCGCTCGACAAAGTGCTCCATTTGTGTGGCAGCGTGCAAGGTTAGCGGATGCTGCGTCGCGTCGGCGCGTGGGGAGATGAACTCGGCCAGTTGTTCGATCGCAGTGAGCTGATGATCGCTTGCCGTGGACAATAAGCCTAGCACCATGTTTTCGAGCGCGATCACCCTTATGCGTAGCTGGATGATTTCGGCATCAGTGAGCGGAGGAATGTCCCATTTCTCGCAATCGGCCGCGAGGGCTTCCTGGGGCCCGCAAGGGAGCGCACCGCCTTCGTCTTCCCAGCGCGACAGCGCACCGCCCTTTCTTTTTTCGGTCATTGGCAGTTCCTTTCCATGTCCCACCAGGCGATTGGCAGCGCAATGCTTGCATAGCACGAAGCTATGCCTGAACGTGTATGACACGACGACAACGAAGGCGAAGAGACGGAACCCCGCGCGTTGGGTTGGTCTTCACGCGGGGTTCCAGAACGGCCCCATGGGCACCTGCGACCCGCAGGGGTTCCGGGGGGGAGGTGGGGCCGTCCTTTTCTGATATCCGGATTTTCGTCGCGATTGCTTGCAGACGATATCTCCTGACTATCCTGACTGATGGGCCATGCGCCGGATTACATGCCTTCCATATCGTGATCGGTCATAGAGGACATGTCATGGCTGGCATGGGGATCGGCGGGCGGGGTCGCCTCGCTCTCGGGTTGCGCGCGCGGTGCCGGCGCGGCGGATGTGGCAGTTACACGTGGTGCCGGTGAGGCGGCTCGCCGTGACGCGGGCGCGGCTGCATCGCCTGTCGAAAGAGCGTCCTGCCGCGCAGCCACTGACTCACTTTCGGAGGGAGAGGTTGCCGGGTCTGCAAGACCACCCTCGGGTGCCGTGCCGGGCATCACCGTCGCTTCGCCCATCGGCGACACCTCTGAGGTCGGTGTGCTCTCCTGCGCTTCGTTGCAAGCAGCAAGAGCGGACGCTAGTGGGACGATCGCGAGAACCCCGAACGCCGCTTTTAATCTGGAAGTACGCATGCTCTTCAACTCCTTCAGAGCCAGGAAATTCCAAGATGGTTTGGCCCATGCGCGAGCTCGCCGCCAAGGAAGCCCTGCACCAGAATAAGTGCCGCCATCGAGAAGATAGCCGTACGCAGCCATGCGCGGCTCTGGCTCGGCCTGCTCGCGAGGTATGCCATCGCACTACCGAGAACCGCGATCAGCATACCGTTCCATCGATGCACCTGCATGACGGTATCGCCGCCGAACCACAGCCCGGTGTGGATCCATCCGAACAGTGCGGCTATCACCGCACCGGCCGCTCCGCCGTAGACGAGTACGCGCACCGCACTTTCCAGGCCCGCTCCTTTCCGGCGCATCACGAACAATTCGGTGGCCGCAGCCATGAGAAACAAGGCGACCGGAAAGTGGATGGTAGCTGGGTGCATCTTCTTCAGGACGGCAATGACGCCGGTTTCGCCTTCACCTGAATGGCCACCGACTTCGTCATGACCCCCACTCGCTTCATCGTGCGCGCCGGAGGGTTCGCCAGCAACTGCGGTCTCACCCATCTGCGCCATGTCCGCCTGGTCGTGCGCATCGCCATTGGTGGCAGCAGGCGCGGCGCTCGTCTCTTCGCCGTGCTTTTCGTCGCCATGAGCCTGAACGGGTCCGACGAAGAGCAGGCTGGCGGCGAGCAGCGCCAAAAATGAGGGGGCTTTCATGTCTCGTATGTCTCCCGGCCCGGCAATTGTAGTAAGACCTATGTGCCTGATACGCGCGGCAGCTTCCCGCCCCTCATATTTATTTGGCAATATGTTGTCCGAGCTGATCGTCCGCCAGATCACGCATATCGGACCTCATCGCGAGAACTGGCAAACGCCGGAAAGGAGTCTTCACGGCTTGCGTGGCGGAGCGAGATGAATTCTGCCTATACTCGCAGGATGTGAGGTTCAGGCGGCTTTTCGCCGCTTTGCGCGGCGGCGGATCCGGGGCATCCGGTTGGCGAGCAACACAAAGCCCGAGAGGGCGATGATTGTACCACCGATGCCGAACAAGAGTAGCCACCAGCTGTTGATACGGTCGCGCTCGGTCCAGTCCATGATGTGAAGGCCCCAGATGAAATCGAACAGGCGCCAGGTATCGCTGCGCGCCGCCCCGAGGGTACCGCTGGCAGCATCGATGTAGATGCGCGTCGAAGCCTCGTCACCATAAGTGATCTGCCAGGCCGGAAAGGGTCCGCGGAACTCGGTCCCGACCGGCTCATCGATAATCCGCGCGGCCGCGATCGTCGTTCGTGGTCCGGTCCAGGCGCGCAGGGCAATGGATTTGGCCGCTTCAGCCGAAATAGGAGAGAGTTTTTGTCCCGACGAGGGATCGTGAAGGCTAACAGTCCCGTCGACCTTTCGGACTTCGGTGACCGCCTTGCCGTCGAGCGAACGCGTAGTCACCGAAGCAAGGGAACCCCTGTTTTCGACCCAGGCCGGGAGCGATGCGTCGATGGGCAGCGCTTGCGAGGTACGCGAAACGACGTGTTCGGAGCGAACCTCTTCCAGGTCGAGAAACGACATGAGGGCACCGGTGCCCATCCACAAGAGAACCTGGAGACCGACGAAAATCGCCAGCCACTTATGGATCTTGCTGCCCAGCACATGCAGGCGCAGCTTCAGTGAAGGCGTTGCCAATCGGTGCTACCTCTTCGTCACTTGCCTTCAGTTGCGGGGCGCGCGCGCCGAGGAATGGTACTGAACGATCTTCCAGCCATCGGCATCGTGAGCGAGGACCGATGTTGCCACGCCGTCGCGCTCGACCACCCGGCCATCGGCGAGTTCGATGCGGTAACCGTAAGTCTCGTAGGCATAGGCCATGTGTCCCATCCGCGTGACGGTCAGGGTAGGATCGGAGAACGTAAAGCTCACGATCGCGTCGAGCTCGGGCCCGAGGTGGTGCTCCATGTAATTGGCAAAACTGCCTTCGGCCTTACCATTCTCGAAAATCGCCGATTCCTCGGCAAAGAGCGCGCCCATCGCTTGCGCATCGCGCGCTTCAAGAGCGGTGCGATAGGCCTTGATGGCGTTCTCCGCGCCCGCCACGTCATCGGCGGAGGCTGCTATGTCCTGCATTTGATGGCCTGCATGGGATGAATGATCCATTTGTTGGGCCCATGCGGGCGCAGGTATCAACGCAAGGGCGAGCGCGGTCGACGCAATACGTGTAAAAGTCTTGGTCATTTTGTTGTAATCCTTTTCTCAAAAGTCAGAACCAGAACCGCACACCGACGACATAGTTGGTGACGCTCGGATCCTCTCCGGCGGCACGCGCGTAATCGGCGCTGTCGCCGATGCGCCATTCCTGCGAAACGCCGACATAGGGCGCGAATTCGCGTGCGAACTCGTAGCGAAGACGCAGACCTGCCTCGATCCGGTCGAGGCCGGCGCCGATACCCAGTTCGGGAATGTCCTGTGCCGAAAGCGCGATTTCGGCACGCGGCTGAAGGATCAACCGCTGGGTGATACGTTGGTCAAGTTCGCCTTCGATCCGCGCCGTCACATCCCCCTTGGTGGAGACAAAGGCTGCGGCATCGACCTCGAAACGGTACGGCATGAGGCCCTGAATACCGATGACCGCGTGAGTGCGTTCGGGGCCGGTCAAATCCTGGCGAACACCCGCTTGAAAATCGAAGAAGGGCGCGATGGCGCGGCTCCAGAGAGCCTGGACCTCCGCGCCCTCGACGGGCTCCCCGAAGCTGCCTTCACCCTCGGACTTGAACCAGAATTTGTCGATATCGCCGCCATAATAGCCCTGGATGTCCCACAGATATCCATCCGCACCCTCGCGGGCGCGGTATTCAAGCCGGTCGCCCTGGAACCAGAAACGCATACCGCCGTCGGTCTCGCGGATGAGTTCGCGACGCGCTTCGTTCATGGCCTCCTCGCCCCAGATTGCGACCGCCGCTCGGGCGGCACCACTTCCAGCCTCGGGAGGAGGCGGCAGCAGCGGAATATGATCGTCCGAGCCCATCTGCATCGCCGAATGATCCATGCCCTGCATGTCCTGCGAACCAGTCTGCCCATGGTTCATCTGGCTGTGATTGATTTGTCCAGGGCCCATCGGCGGGTTGCCGGCTTCTGCCTGCCCCATCTCCCCGTGGTTCATCTGCGAATGTTCGATCGCGCCCTCGGCAGGCTTGTCTTGCTGCACCGAGCCATGATCCATTCCGCCGCGGCCTTCGAGCGACGACTCCTGGCCGGCAGCCTCCATCGGCATCGTCATGCCCCCATGAGCATCACCCTCGGTCATCGAACCATGATTCATGGTCGCCTGATCCATCTCGGAGTGATCCATGGTGGAGTGGTCCATCGTCGAATGGTCCATGGCAGTTTCAGATTGGGCCGCTGGTTCGCATGCCCCTTCGGTTACCGGATGCCCCATCGCGCGATGGCGCTCGGCTTCCTCCTCGCACTTTGTCTTGACATCAGCCTGCGCCTCGGCACTCTGCTGCGGCTCCGCCGCCGAGTGACCGGCATGCTGTGCCGTGGCGGGAGAGGCGAGAACCGAGCCGGCTGCGACCGAGGCGAGCAGGCTGGAAATAACTATCTTCATGCGCCTTCTCCGACCGGGTTGGCAACCGTGACGATCTGAAACATCCCGGCATGCATGTGATAGAGAAGGTGGCAGTGGAAGGCCCAGTCGCCCGGCTCGTCCGCCGTCAGGTCGAACTGCGCGCTGCCACCCGGCTGCAGGATAACCGTGTGCTTGAGCGGTTGACGGTCGGCAGGTGCGCCATTGACCAGCTCGAAGAAATGACCGTGCAGGTGAATCGGGTGCGCCATCATCGTGTCGTTGACGAGCTTCACGCGCACGCGCTCATTATAGGCGAAACGGATCGGCTCGTCGGAGACGGCGGAGAACTTCTTGCCGTCGAACGACCACATGTAGCGTTCCATGTTCCCGGTGAGATGGATTTCCATACGACGCGAAGGGGTTCGTGTTGGGGTATGCGGTGTCAGTGCACGCAGCTTGCGATAGTCAAGCGTGCGGTGGGGCACATCGGCGAGACCGATCCCGGGGTCGCCCATACGGTCGACCGGATTCATCGAGACCATGTCGAGACCGGGCCCGACCTTCACATCGGACGGCAGAAGCGAGGTGTCGCGCATCTGCATGCCCGACATGCCGGCCATACCGGCCATTTCGGTGCCGGCGGATGGGCCATGATCCATCCCCGCCATGTCGCCGCCACTTCCGTGGTCCATGCCCGACATGCCGGCATCGCCAGACGAGCCGTGGTCCATGCCGCTCATGCCCATGTCCGCCATGGTTAGGAGCGGCGGATCGCGCAGCGGCGGAATGGCCGCGCGCGCGCCAGGCGCGCTCGCCAGCGTGGCAATACCCATGCCCGAGCGGTCCATCGACTCAGCGACCAGCGTGTAGGCCTGTTGCGCGCCCGGCGTCACGACGACGTCATAGGTTTCGGCCACACCGATCTGGAACTCGTCGACCTCGACCGGCTCGACGTTCTGCCCGTCCGCCTGAACGATGGTCATCGGCAGGCCTGGAATGCGAATATTGAAGAATGTCATGGCCCCGGCATTGATGAAGCGCAGCCGCACGCGTTCGCCTGGACGGAAGAGGTATTCCAGATTGTCGAGCGGGCCGTGGCCATTCAGAAGGTAGGTATAAGCCGCGCTCGAAACATCGAGGATGTCGGTCGGCATCATGCGCATTTTCGCCCACATGCGCCGGTCCTCGCCCGAAAGCGGGTAATCGTCGGTCCAGGTGTTCTGGTTGTAGTTGAAGTAGCCCTCGCCCTTCTTGAGTTTGTCGAAAATGGTGTGCGGGGACATCTCGCTGAACTCGCTCAGCACCACGATATACTCGCGGTCTGCCTGAACTGGATCGGGTCCAGCTGGATCGACGACGATCGCGCCGTAATGCCCGGCCTGTTCCTGTAGGCCGCTATGCGAATGCCACCAATATGTGCCCGACTGGCGAACCGGGAATTCGGCGGTGAAGGTCTCTCCCGGTTTGACGCCCGGGAAGCTCACGCCCGGCACGCCGTCGAGCTGGAACGGCACGAGCAGTCCATGCCAGTGGATTGAGGTATCTTCCTCGAGCTGGTTATGGACATTGAGCCGGACGGTCGTGCCTTCCTGCAAACGCAACAGCGGTCCTGGGATCGTGCCGTTGACGGCGATGGCTCCGCCGCGCCTGTTGCCCGCCGCGAAAGCAGAGCGCGCAACGGTGAGATCGATATTCGGTCCGGATACCTCGTCCAGCCCTTTGCGGGCGTTACCTGCGAGGATGTCCGCACCGCGTGCCCAGGCAGGCATCGCCCCGGCAAGGCCGAGCAGACCCATTCCTCCTGCTCCGGCTCCGAGAAACTTGCGTCGATTGACGGCGATCATATAGGGCTCCTGACTTGGCGTTTACCGTTACTTACGCGCGCGCTCGCTCAACCCCTCAAAGTTTCTCGAAGCGTTCTTTCAATCTGTTGCGCGCGCGATAGACGCGCGTTTCGATCGCTTTTTCGGTCGTGCCGAGAAGGTCGGCCGCCTCGGCCTGGCTGCGCCCCTCGATACTCACGAGCACGAGCGCTTCGCGCAGGCGCACCGGCATACGCGCGATCTCGGCAAGGGCGAGACTGAGTTCCTCCCTGGAAACGGCCAGCGCTTCAGGTCCAGGATGCTCGTCCGCAATGGTGTAAAGCTCATCGCTACCCATGAAGCCGAAGAAGCCGGCGACCTTGCGCCTGCGCAAACGGTCCCGGCAGCGGTTGAGGACCACGGTCGTCAAATAGGGTGCGATCGGCTTGTCAGGGTCAAGACGATGGCGCGTCAGCCACACCGATGCGAGACTGTCCTGAACCACGTCCTCGGCCTGGGAAGGAGAGGAAAGCATGCGTGTCGCCAACGCAAGCAGCCGCCCGGTCTCGTGTTCGACCAGCTGGCTGAAGGCCCGCTTGCTTCCGGCCCGTGCCTGCGAAACAAGGGCTTTATCAGGATTGTCGTCCGCCCCTGCCACGCGTTTCAGTCGCGCGGGTTGCGGGTGAGGGCTTCGGACACCTTGCGGTCGAACTGGCGTTGCTGGTCTGGATCGAGAATCTCGCGCATATCGAAGACGTGGCGCACGGTCGCTTTCTGCAGGTCGCCCATGCGCGTATGCACCTCGTCGATCGCGGCCGAAACCTCGGGGCCGTACTCATGCTCATTTTCCATAGCCTGGGCGAGCCGGGCATTTGCGGCGCGCGCCGATCCTTCAAGCCGCGCCCGCTCGACAGCGAAACGCGCTTCGAGCGCATCGAGACGCTGCTCCTGATCGGCGGTGAGAGCGAGCTCGTCATGCACAAAATCGTGCAGTCCAGAGCCAGCTTCGTGATTGGCCCAGCGATCCGCGGCAAGAGCGCCGAGACACCCTGCGAGTGCTGCCAGCAGCACCGCTAGAATAATATGCGTCGTCTTCAAATCTTATGGCTCCACGTGGAGGAGCGCTGATGGCGACAGCTGCTCGCCCAGGATCAGACTCTCGCCGAACGGCGCCGGTGATGCACCAAAGCCCCCGGGCCATTCGCTGGCTCCCGCGCCCGCCCCGAGCCCCACGACGAAAAGACCGGCAAACAAAGCCGCCCGCCGACGGCGATCGGCAATTTCACCGAGCTGTCCGGCGCGTTGCCAGACACCATCCATGAAGTCAGCAGGGACTTCGCTGGCAGCGGTGGCGGACAGCGACCCGAGCACCGCATCAAGAGACTGATTGTCACGCATCCGAAAAACTCCTGTGGGTTGCACCTGTCCTATACGCGCTCGTCTGCACAAACCCTTAAACTCCTTTTTTTGAGGGAATGACCGCAGTCGTACGTAATCGAGATGGGTCTGTCAGAAACGGGGCGCATCCGGGATGAATGGGAGCCAAGTCGTGAATAATGCCGCCGCGCCCGAAAATCGCCGCGATTTCACACCTTTGCTGGGCAAGAGCTTCCTTACGCCGCTCTACGACCGGGCAATCGGTATATTCACCCGCGAAAATCTCTGGCGACAAAAGATCGTCGAACATCTGCATCTCGCGCCGGGCGACCGGGTCATCGATGTGGGCAGCGGGACCGGCACCCTTCTCAAGGCCTTGATGACGGATTGTCCGGAAGCCGGGCTGATCGGTGTCGAACCCGACCCGGCTGCGCTCGCGATTGCCCGCCGCAAATTCGGCGCAGGAGCCGATCTCATCAAATGGCACAACGGTTTTCTCGGCAACCTCGAGTTGCCCAAAGGATGGCGACCCAACAAGATCGTGAGCAGCCTGGTTCTCCACCAGGTCCCCTTGCGCGAGAAACAGGCTATCCTCGAAACCATCGAGACCCTGCTCGTGCCGGGCGGGACAGTCTTGATTGCAGATTACATGAAACAGGACAGCCACCTCATGCGCGCTCTCTTCAGGGCGACGGTCCAGTCGCTCGATGGTGTCAGCGACACGCAACCAAGCGCAGACGGCGAAGTCGAAAAACTGTTTGCCGAGATTTTCTCGGAGCCCCGGTTGCTTGACCGGATTCCCACAGTGACCGGGGCAATCTCGCTCTGGCGCGGGTACAAGAAAGGAATTGCGCAATGATTTCAAGGAAGGCTTCGGTGCTCCGGCGGCCGGTCGCCGTCGCGGCGCTGCTGGTGCTGGCAGCCTGTTCCAACGTGGCACAGGCGGCGACCTATACGATGTACCGCGATCCCGGATGCGGTTGCTGCCTCAGCTGGGCAGGCCATGTTGAAGAAGGTATGGAAGCCAAGGTCGCATCGGTCGACAGCAACGACATGGCGGCAATCAAGACCGCGCGGGGCGTACCCCAGGAGTTGTGGTCATGCCACACGATGGAAGTCGACGGATACATCATCGAAGGCCACGTGCCTACCGAAGCCGTTGCCAAGCTGCTGCGCGAACGTCCCGCCGGTGTTGCAGGCCTATCGGTTCCGGGAATGCCATTGGGATCGCCCGGCATGGAGGCCGGAGGGCGGAACCAGCCCTACGAGGTCATTGCCTTTGGCCCGGGGGGACAGCGCGTCTTTGCATCTTATCCGTGACTGTGGGGAGCCTGCAACGGAGGTCTCAGGAACCATCGCGCCAACGATGTGCAGCGGATTGCTTGCGGGGGACCGACACAAACCCGGGTGGACCGGGATGGGCGCAACGACGCCTGCCGATTATCCCGCCGGGCCTGGGGTTGGCTGCCCCCACCAGCCCCAGACCCTTCAATTTGTGACTGTGCGACAATCGCGAAAGAGGAGAAAAACGTTGGAACAACGATCGATCAAGAGTTCGATACTCGTATGGGGCTGGACGCTCAGCCTGCTACTGCTTCTCAGCTATCTCCTTTGCGTCGCTTTCGGACTGCTCGCGCCCGAGCGATTTCACATGCATGAAGCCTGGGCGCCGCTCCTTCCGTGGTTCGAATGGCTGACCCTGTCGGGGTTCCTCGCAGGCGCGGCGGGTAGCTTTCTCTATGGCTGGTACATCGCTCTCATCGCGGTTCCGCTTCACCGGTTTTTCCAGAATCGATATGCATAATTCGGCCTGATCGAGCATAGCGCGCCCATACAAACATAGCGCGCCCATACAAAGAGGCATGCATAGCAAGTGAAAGCTGACCCAATTGGGCGGGTTGTCAGAATTACTAAAGAAAGAGACCACGCGATTTTCAAGACATGGAGGCACGCTTCTTATCGGGGTCGACGACGATTGAAGCTTCGCCGGCATCGAAGAGGATATGCAGACGCTCAAGCATGCCAATCGGGACGGTTTCGAGCGCATCCTGATGGACCTTGCGAAGGATGGGTTCGGAGGTCACGCGTGTGCTTTGATCCATTGCCGGTTTCATCAAGTGGACGAGAAGACGGTATGCAGGATTATCGTCGAACGGAGTGTCGACCCCGTCTATCTCGTGGAGGGCGGCATCGCACGCCTTATGTTGCGTGTCGGCAACAGCACGCGAGAGCTCGACGTGCGCGAGGCGCAGGCGCACCTCCGCAGCCGGACTCCCGGTTAACCCTGATGTGTCTTCACGCCATTCGATAAAGATCGCTAAACGGTTTTCGATATTTCTCGTAGTGCTTCGAGGTTCTCGTGCTGCAGTTGGTCGTAGCCGTCGACGCGAGATTGGTTGCAACCTGTGTCGCAAATCGCATGTTCTAGTCACAAAGCCCGCCCGAAGAAGGCTCGCGCCCCTCTAAATTTTTTTGAGGGATAGGCCGCTTCCCAGCGTACTGTCTGGCATGATGTTTCTCGGATGGGAGGACGTCGACAGGGGAACGACTTGCAGACAGATGGCGCCAATCAACACGGCGAGAGTGCGGACTCGATAACACTGCTGGGCGGTGTCGCGATGGGAACCGGCGTCATGATCGGCGCGGGGATCTTCGCCCTGACCGGACAAATCGCCGAACTCGCTGGACCCCTGTTTCCGCTCTCTTTTATAGCCGGCGCGCTTGTCACTTCGCTGGCTGCTTACAGCTACATCAAGATGTCGAATAAATGGCCTTCATCTGGCGGCATCGCGATGATTTTGCAAAAGGCATACGGGCCCGGCGTCATAGCGGCGTCAGCCTCGCTGCTGATGGCCCTTTCGATGGTAATCAATGAAAGCCTGGTTGCCCGGACTTTCGCGACATATGCGCTGCGTCCATTCAGCCTCGAGAGCACCGGATGGCTTGTTTCTCTAGCGGCGCTAGCGCTCATCATCTTCGCTTATTTCGTCAACGCGGCAGGCAACAGATCGGTAAGCGGGTTTTCACTTGTCATGTCGGCGATCAAGATCGGCGGCATCGCCGTGTTCGCAGTCGCGGCGATCTGGGCCAGCGGCTTTTCGTCAGGCGCTTTCTCGGGGCCTGTAGCGCTCACAAATGCGGAAGCTCTGCTGGCCTCAGTTGCCTTTTCGATCCTAGCATTCAAAGGCTTCACCACGATCACCAATAGCGGCAGCGAAATCGTTGCTCCGCATAAGAACGTCGGTCGCACGATCATGATCTCGATCGCCGTGTGCATCGTGGTCTATCTGCTCGTCGCGGTAGCCGTGGGCTCGAGCCTCAGTATTTCCGACATCGTCGTGGCCCGCGATTACTCGCTGGCAGCAGCGGCGCGCCCGGCACTGGGCGAACTGGGCTTTTATTTCACCGTGGCGATCGCCATCGCTGCCACCACTTCGGGTGTGATCGCGAGCGTTTTTGCCGTGTCACGCATGCTTACAATGCTGACGGACATGAAGATGATCCCGCACAGCCATTTCGGCATGAGCGGCGGGATCCGCAGCCATATGCTGGTTTACACCGTTGTCGTCGCAGGCACGCTCGCCGTCCTGTTCGACCTGTCGAGGATCGCCTCGCTGGGGGCCTTTTTCTATCTGGTGATGGATATGCTGGTCCATTGGGGCGTCTTCCGGCACCTGCGCGAGGAAGTCGGTGCGCGCGCCTCGATACTCCTTGCAGCGCTCGCGGCAGACGGCGTTGTCCTTGTCGCCTTTACTGTCGCCAAGCTGCGCAGCGATCCTGCTGTCGTTATCTACGCAGTGATCGGCATCGCCGCCGTCTTCGTGGGCGAGTGGATATTTCTTTCGCGCAAGTCAGGAGCGTCCGCTTCCCCCGACAGCAATCAATCAGGAAAGGCGGGATGATCGCAATTTTTCTTTCCAGTTGGGGAGCTTTTGAAGCGAGCTCATTCCGCGACAATGCCTGGTTGTCGGCGTCAGTCATGATTTTCAAGCCAACTCGAGGGAGCGGTTTATCATGAGCCGAGCGGCGACAGTTTACCGGATGGTAATGGACGAACATGTCTGTCCCTACGGGCTTAAGACCATCGACCTTCTCAAACGGCAAGGTTTCGAAGTTAACGACCACCATCTTACCAGCAGGGAAGAGACCGACGCCTTCAAGGAAAGACACGACGTCGAAACCACGCCGCAGACCTTTATCAAGGATGAGCGTATCGGCGGCTATGACGACGTTCGCGAGTTTTTTGGGAAAAAGCCGCTCTTTGCCCAAGGATGGCGATACCAGCTACCAGCCGGTCATCGCGATTTTTGCAGTAGCGCTGCTTCTCGCGCTGGGGCTGAGCTGGGCCTTTCTTGACAACCTCTTTACCGTGCGCGCTGCGGAATGGTTCGTGAGTCTGTCGATGACCCTCCTGGCTGTCCAGAAGCTGCAAGACGTGCGCAGCTTTTCGACGATGTTTCTCAATTACGACCTGCTGGCCAAACGCTGGGTGCCGTACGGCTTCGTCTATCCGTTCGGAGAAGCCGCCGCCGGTATTCTCATGACGGCGGGCGCGCTTACCTGGCTTTCGGCTCCTCTGGCGTTGATTATCGGCACAATCGGCGCAACCAGTGTCTTCAAAGCTGTCTACATCGACAAGCGCGAGCTCAAATGCGCGTGCGCTGGTGGGAGCAGCAATGTTCCACTCGGCTTCGTCTCGCTAACCGAAAATCTGTTTATGATCGGGATGGGTCTGTGGATGGGCACGAAGGTGTTCTCATGATCGCTGCGCTCCTTCTGGCGACCGCCCTGTTCTTATTATCGGTAGCATCCCACCTCGTATTCCTCAAAGGCGGCACTGCGCTACTTGAGCGTCGACGAAACCTGCTCGCCAAGCTGGGCATTTCACTCCTTGTATTATGCTCGCACCTGCTGGTTGCGATCTACTTTGCCGTCGGTCTCTGGCTCGGCAGTGAATGGGGAATGGGGGGATTTAAAGATATCCCGTCGATGGGCTGGATGGATTATTTCTACTTTTCCCTGGTCAACATGACGACGCTTGGTCTCGGGGACATCTATCCAACTGAACATCTGCGCGCGGTTACGGGCATCCAGGCCTTAGCTGGTTTTGCGCTGATCAGCTGCTCGGCGCAGCTATTCTGGAAAATGATGACGAAAGGAGACGATGAATGACTGAAAAGACATCCCACTCGGGCGGGGGCGGGGGCGGGGGCGGGGGCGGCAACTATTGGCGGTTTATGGCCATGGTGTCGACCTCGACCGTGATCATGTTCTTCCTGATGTATGCCAACAGTTTCGACATGGATGATGTTTTCTGGAGCGAGACGCGCTTCTGGATGATGTTCGTCATGGGCGCGATTATGATGGTGGTCATGCTGCTCTTCATGTGGGGCATGTACAAGGACCGGACCAAGAACTTCATCATTCTGGGGGTCGGCGCGTTTGTCTTTGCGCTCGCGCTGTGGCTCGTGCGCAGCCAGACTACGGTTGATGACGCCGAATACATGGCCGCCATGATCCCGCACCATTCGATCGCGATCATGACCAGCGAAAGGGCGAGCCTGAAAGATCCGCGTGTCCGCGAACTCGCGCAGGCCATCATCGTCGCCCAGCGCCGTGAAATTGCTGAGATGAAATATCTCATCCAGGACATTGAGCAGAACGGTCCGCGAACCGAAGAACGCCTGCCTCAGGAGATGCAGCAATGAACAAGATCGTAATTCTCACGCTTGCAGCCCTCCCGCTGGCGGCCTGCAACACAAACACTTCAATCGGCAATGATCGCGAAGCGCAGCTCGATCCTCCGGCTACCGCGGCTCCTATAGAGAGTGCCGCGAACGCTCTTGCCAATCTCAGCCCCGGCCTAATGCTGCCTGAGACCATGAGCGACGCGGACATCGCCGCTCTCGGCGCGGAGAACGCATGCCAGTTCCGCTTGACCGAAGTCGCCTTCCCCTCATTCGTTTATGATAACAGCGGTCGCGGCGCGATAAAGATTAACGGCAAATTGATTCCCGTCACCGCAAGCGCGACCGGAAATTATGCGAGCGGCGAGCTTCGCATCGGCACGCGCTTACTCGAAGACGAAGGGGATGCGGGCCTTCAGATGCAGGAACTTATCGTTGCCGGCCCTGGGATGAAGGACGAGTTCGGGTTCTGGGGCTACACGACTTGCGGCAATAGCGAGGCCTAAAGGCGAACCAGCGGGCGCCGACGATCGTCGGTGCCCGCTGCATGATATCGGTCGGCCCGGCACGGATCGCCATACTTTATAATGAGGTAATCGAGTGGAAGCTCAGTCTGTGAACGACACATCGCCTACCCTTCGATGACGAGGCATCACTGTACGACCGCATACTATCGCGCCCGATGGAATATGCCGTTGTCCCGAACCGCGTTGAAGGTGATAAGGAGACCGCCGACTTCTTTGAAAAGCCCACGGCCTTTCGCATGACGGCATCCGACAAGTGTCCCCCGTCAGCGATCATGAGACAGATTGAGGTGGTTAGATAGAGGAGTGTTTTGGTCTCATCGTAGTGACTGTAAGGAACGAAGATGAGATCAAAACGAGCAAATTCCAAAGCGCCTGCCGAGCGGGTGGTAAAGGATATTCGGCGCAAGACCCGGCGTCAGTTTTCAGCGGAAGAGAAGATAAGGATCGTGCTGGAGGGGCTGCGGGGCGATGACAGCATTGCCGAGCTATGCCGCAAGGAAGGCATTGCCCAGAGCCTGTATTACACATGGTCGAAGGAGTTCATGGAGGCAGGTAAGCGTAGGCTTGCAGGCGATACTTCGCGTGCGGCGACCACCGACGAGGTGAAGGATCTGCGCCGCGAAGCGCGTGATCTGAAGGAGGTGGTGGCTGAGCAGACGGTGGAGCTGCGTCTGCTCAAAAAAAGCATGCTCGGGGATGGGGGAGACGAAGAATGAGATACCCTGCATCCCAGAAGCTGGAGATCATCAGGCTGGTCGAGCGATCCCATCTGCCAGCGAAGAAGACACTGGATATGTTGGGCATTGCCCGTCCCACCTTCTACCGCTGGTACGACCTCTATCAGCGCTTTGGCGAAGCGGCGCTAGAGGATCGAAAGCCAGGACCACATCGCGCATGGAACCGTGTGCCTGAGACTATCCAGCAGCAGATCATCGATATAGCGCTGGAACACAGCGAGCTATCGCCCAGAGAGCTGGCAGTGCGCTTCACGGATGAGAAGCGCTACTTCGTGTCGGAGGCCTCCGTCTATCGGCTGTTAAAAGCCCATGATCTGATCACCAGTCCGGCTTACACCGTGATCAAGGCCGCAGACGCGTTCCACACCCAGACAACCCGCCCGAACGAGATGTGGCAGACGGACTT
Organism: uncultured Erythrobacter sp.; assembly: GCA_947501005.1. GTDB lineage: Bacteria > Pseudomonadota > Alphaproteobacteria > Sphingomonadales > Sphingomonadaceae > Qipengyuania. The sequence goes on from CANMTU010000001.1 coordinate 2,565,492, forward strand.
TACCTACTTCAAGATCATCGGTTGGGGATGGATGTACCTCTCCACCGTGCTCGATGATTACTCGCGCTACATCATTGCATGGAAGCTGTGCACGACGATGAAGGCGGAGGACGTCACCGAGACGCTGGATATGGCTCTCACCGCCTCGGGCTGCGAGCATGCTCACGTCAAGCACCGGCCACGCCTGCTATCAGACAACGGCCCCAGCTATATCGCCGAAGAGCTGGCGGATTATCTTGGCAAGAACGGCATGGATCATGTGCGCGGCGCGCCCTTCCATCCACAAACCCAGGGCAAGATCGAACGCTGGCACCAGACGCTCAAGAACCGTGTCCTGCTGGAGAACTACTTCCTACCCGGTGATCTCGAACAGCAGATCGAGGCGTTCGTCGAGCATTACAACCACCAGCGCTATCATGAGAGCCTCAACAACGTCACACCGGCCGATGCCTACTTCGGCAGAGCCACAGCCATCATCCAACGAAGAGAAAGGATCAAGCGAAAGACAATCGAACATCGGCGCTTGCTTCACCACAAGCTCGCCGCCTAAAATACACCAACCTGATGAGACCAAACACTCGCTAAACCAAAGCCTCTGCGTGTCTCAATTTATCTGACGACGGACACGACAAGATCTCACTCGCCTGGGGGATAATCAAGGCCTGGTCGGCCAATCACCGGTCGAAGCGTAACTATTCTCACGCCAACGCCGCAGCTTACTGGCAACCGCGGATGACGCCGACTGGACACAGAACGTGGAAAGCGCTGTTTGGTCCATGGATTGGGGCAGACTGGCCATATGCATCGCTGCATCACGTGGGTTTGTTTTTTGGCCGAAACATCAGGTCCGGCCCTCCGCATAAGCATCCCGCTGATGACGACGGCCCTGCCTGGGAACACCGATCGGTGGGAGGATGGTCGCTTCTCAATGGGCCAAGCAATGAAGTGTGGTTCGACAGGTGGGTCGAGCATCTTGAAGATCGAGGCGTGGTGTTTCATTGGCAGTCGCCCCTCGAAACGTTGCACTTCGATGGAGCCCAAATAGCTGGCGCAAGCCTATCTTCGGGTGATGAATTGCGTGCGGATATCTATGTCTTGGCCAGCACTCCGTTCGCGTCTTCTGAAATCGTAGAGCGAACGCCTGTCTTGTTGGTTGACCCCCAGTTGGCGAAACTGAGGCCCGCTAGTCCAGGACGGCCCGCACACTCAGGTTTCCTTTCGTATCGCCTTTGCTGAACGCATGGCCTGGCCGCGCAAACGGACCGCAATCGCGCTGACTGATTCTCCCTTCAACATCACGCTCTTCGCAAATGAGCAATCTTGGCCTTCCCACATGATCTAGGCGAGGAGGTGCAATCGCTCTGGACGTGCACCGCCTGTGTCGCGACCGTTCCGGGCATTGTCCACGGCAAGCCGCTTCGCAACTGTACCAAAAGCGAATTCATGGACGAAGTTCTCGCGCAGATACGCGCATCGGAAGCGCTGGACGGAATGATCCGAAGGGCGAATGGCGGTCGCGGCCTTGAGGAGTTTGCAATCCTTAAGGCCGAAGTCTGGGACGAATGGGAATTCGACCCTTCCGGCATCACGCCAGAGCAGCCCAAATGGGTGACCACCACGAACACCCGGGACCATCGGCCCTGTCAGGCGACATCGATACCAAACCTTGTCTTGGCGGGTGCCCATACGGAAACAGAGGCAGATATCTGGAGCATTGAGGGAGCGGTTGAAAGTGGTCGCCGTGCTGCGAAAATCTTCGAGCCTGAAGTAGTAGTTAAGCCGCAGCACAAGCCTCTCGCGCTCAAGTTCACATCATGGGTCGACGATGCATTTTTTGCCTTGCGGCTGCCACATGTGCTGTCTGTGATCGGAGCCCTCGTCGGCGCTGGCCTCGCGATCGGTTTGTATGAGCTGATTGTGCGGAGTTGATTGCAAGTGGAACCCGGCTGCGAGGCATAGGTTCGAAAGATATAACCAGAACGCTCAGAGGAGAGCTACCATGGATCGCGCCAAGATTGACAATGACCTTTCAGTACTGAATTTTCCGCCTGAAGCGCACGACATGCTAAATCTTGCAGAGGCTGGCTTCAAGACTGTCGTCAATCTCAGACAGGCAGGCGAGCAAGGGGAAAAGCTTAGCCCGCAGGCCGAAGCGGAAGAAGCGCGCGAAGCTGGCCTCGAATATCTTCACTATCCCGTCTCGCCGCCCGATCTGACGGCGGCGAAGGCGAAGGGTCTTGCAGTTCGGCTCGAACAGCTTCCCGGTCCCGTGGCCATTCATTGTGCAAGTGGCCGCCGGGCCAGCTTGATGGCGCTTGCATCGTGGGCGCATCAGCACAATTGCGGTGCATCCGCCGCTGCGGATCGCGGGCGGGAATCGGGCTTGGACATCAGCGAAGCCGAGCTGTCGCCAATGCTCGTAGAAAGCGAGGCCCAAGCGTGATTTTCAGACAGCTTATCGAGCGGGAGTCCTCTACCTATACCTATCTGATCGGATGCGAGAACACGGGTGAGGCGGTTCTGCTCGACCCCGTCATCGAGACGTGCAACAGGGATCTGAAAGCCGTCGCGGCATTGGGTCTCAACCTGTCCTTCACGCTCGACACGCATATCCACGCTGACCACATCACGGGTGCATGCCGACTGCGCAGTCTGACAGGGTGCAAGGTCGCTTACCCTGCCGATGACAATATCTCATGTGCGGATGTGGAAGTGAGCGAAGAGGCGCCCCTAGCGGTAGGTGACCTGACCATCCGCGCGCTGTTCACGCCTGGCCACACCGACAAGCATCACTGCTATCTGATAGAGCACGGCGGCCATACGCAGGTCTTCACGGGCGACGCGCTGCTGATTGATGGCTGCGGTCGCACCGATTTCCAGAACGGCGATTCAGAAACCCTTTACAGGTCAGTCCGCGAAAAACTGTTCGCCCTACCGGAAGACACGCTGGTCTATCCTGCGCATGACTATTCAGGGCGCCGCGTCTCGACGATCATGCAGGAACGCACACGTAACCCCCGCTTGAATGACGATGTCTCGCTTGCCGAATTCCAGCAAATCATGGCCGATCTTGATCTGCCTTATCCCAAGAAGATCGACGTGGCCGTGCCTGCCAATCGGAACTGCGGAGATTGTGTCGAAGAAGCTGTCGAGCACATGCATGAGATCGGCGGAAAATCCCCGCAGGGATAGCTTGGTTACCGAGGATAGCGCGCAACCACCGCCTTCCCTTACACGACCACGAACTGCCCCATCATCCCTGCGTCCTCATGTTCGAGGATGTGGCAGTGATACATGTATGGCAGATCGGGATCGGTATTTTCTTCGAAGCGCAGAAGTACGCGAACCTGTTCGCGCGGATTGACGACAATCGTATCCTTGAAGCCAGTTTCCAGTGGCGGGGGAACCTGACCATCGCGGTCTAGCACCTGGAACTGGACGTTATGGATGTGGAACGGGTGCGCCATCATGGAGGCATTGGCAATTTCCCAGATCTCCCATTGTCCGACCGGCACGCGTTCGTTGATCACATTCATGTCCATCGTGGCGCCATTGATCGACATGCCACCGCCCATCATGCCCATGTCGAGAACGAACCGGCGCGTGCGGATCGCGAGCGACGGGTCGGGCGGAGTAAGCGATGCCAGTTGAGCGGGTAGCGGCAAGGCGCTCGCCGAGCCTGCGGGCCTGATGTCCAGAATTTTGGATGTTTGTTCGGAGCTGCCAGCATCGTTACGGCGGCCCATCATGCCCCCGCCCATCATGCCCCCGCCCATCATGCCCATGCCATTCTCAGGGCTATTGGCGATCAAGCGAAGCGGACGCCCTTCTGAGAGATCAAGAACGACCTGGGCACGTTCGCCCGGAGCCAGTTTGAGCGATCGTATGGAATGTGCGCGATCAAGCAAGCCGCCGTCGCTCGCGATCAATTGCATCGGCCGATTTCCCTCGAGCGAGAAATTGTAGAAACGGGCGTTCGATCCGTTGAGGATACGTAGCCGCAATCGGCTGCTCTGTGCCTCGAACACGGCATTTTGCGTGCCGTTCACGAACATGTGATCACCACGTACGCCCATCATCTGTGCATGCATCCCACTGGGGTAAATCAAGCGACCGGATTTATCGAGCATGCGATCCTGAACGATCAAGGGTATGTCATCGACGCCGTATTCGCTAGGCAAGTCAAGGCGGTCTTCCTCGTCGTCGCGGACATAGATCGGGGCTGCCAGACCGGCATAAACCTGAGGGCCCGCCCCGCGATGCAGATGCGAATGGTACCAGTAGAGCGACGCGCGCTGGCGCACCTCGAATGACGGGCTCCACCGTTCGCCCGGAGCGATAAGTTGATGCGGCCCACCATCTGCCGCAGCAGGAAGTTCGAAACCGTGCCAGTGGACGGTCGCTCCCTCCGGCAGCGAGTTATCGATATGGAACCGTACAGTTTCCCCACGGCGCATCTCCAGTGTCGGTCCGAGATAAGGCGCGTCGATGCCGATCGTAGGCGAAGCTACCCCCGGGACGAACTCCTTCTCGCCTGGCGTCAGGGAAAGGCGAAAAACGCGTTCACCCTTATCAATCTCGCCTCTACGCAAGGGCGGTATGGAAAGGGGGATGGGCTCTCGGGTGCTGCCCAAGAGCGAGGTATTCTGCGCTTTGCATCCCGTCAGAGGGAAAACCGTGAAGGCTGCCGTTGCCAGTCCTGCACTTTTGATCAGCGCTCGACGGGGGATGAGTAGATCCTTGCTCATGCCAGCTGTGTTTGTCCTCTTTCATATTGGCTCGTGCCGGATCGATTTGAAACCAGCCAGGCTTCGCTAGAGCGATTGCGGATCTTCACATTACGAACCGGTCCCAGCCCGCATAATGCTCACGGCTACGCTTGCCTTGAGGCAGGCTCAGTCCGATCAAGAGCAGTCCGACCCCAACCGATGCCACCGTTCCGGCAGACGACGCCCCCGCAAGGAGGAATGGCGATGCGACAAGCCAGGCGCCAAATGCTGCGTTGAGGAAGCGCAGGGCGCGCGCGACTTCCGCAGTCGCGATAATGGCAACCGTAATTACCAAAGCGCCGACCACATGATCGCTGTTGGCCATCGCCCCCTCGCTGCCAAGCGTGATCCTTGTTAGCATCAGCCACGCTCCCAGAGCCGTGCTGGCCATCAGGGTCCAGGGGAAGGTCACGCCGCGCACCGTGTTGTTCCAGATCGAGCGCGCATCGGTCATATAGTCGGTATCGTCGATCTCGCCGTGTGCCACTGCACCGCCCTTGAAGAAGGTACGGACAAGCGGTTTGCCTTCCTTTCTCGACCAGTAGAGATACTGCCCCATGGCGATGACTTCATCGAGAGAGAACGGGATCATGATGAGCATCGCAAGGGCAGCAATCAGCGCCGGCGTGCTCCACGTTCCGATCACGATCGGCTGAATGATCACGAAATAGATACTGACCACACCCAGTGGAATGACCAGAATGCCGAAGAAGGTGACCATCCACGGCATGGTGCGCCAGCGCGCGCGGGTTCCCATGACCGCCATCAGGATTTCAAGCACATAGCTGACCGCTCCAAGCCCGGCATCGGGGATCGGCCAGGCCTTGGATACATCCGAAGTGATGATTTCCTCGGTACCGTTCTTGGGATCGGCAAGCGATCCGGAGAAGAACGGTTCCCACGCCACATCGATATGACCAAGCTGGTAGGAGGTGAGCATACGCGATATCAAAAGGCCGATTATGCCCATCGCAACGATCGGGAAACGCTGGGCATCGGTCGAGGGACTGTAGGTCCACCCGGGCGGGATGGACTTCTTGTCCATCATGCCTTCCATGCTCATGCCGGGCATCATGGGCACTAGCACCGAAAATGCGATTGCCAATGTACCGACAAGCAGATTGGTCAGATATTGTGCCGCGCTCGGACTCCAGAAGAACAAGGGCGCGAAAAGCAGCCAGATGCCGATGAAGGCTGTCGCCCACTGTCCGAACCAGGCGGTGCGCTTCGAAAGCGACATGGCGCCGAAGATCATCAACGCGATCCCGCTTAGCATATCGCTTAAGGCAAGAGCATTGGCCCGCCATTCGATCGACGGCAAACCCCGCTCGAGAGTGACCGCTACGACCGAAGCCCGGGCAGTATCGGCGGATACGACGTCATAGACACCCGGACTTGCAGCAAGCCACAGGCCGAGCCCGATGACAGCAAACTGCGTCCAGCGGGTACCGCGTTGGGGTCCGTCCATGTCGTGCATTTCCCCGTCCACCTGGTGCCCGCTATGCGGCATATCGGTGTCATGCGACTGAGGCTGCATCCGTTCGGATTTCAATGCGTCAGAACGCTTCGGATGCCAGGCCACCCTGGCGGTATTTAGCTTGTTCGTTTCGTACCAGTCCTGCGGGTCGGCTTTCAACGCGTCGATGATGGTCGGAAGCGTGTCGCGGAGCGAATGCTCTGGCTCCCACCCCAGCAGGTTCCGGGCCCGGGAGATATCAAGGATGTAGTGAGCATTGGCGTCATCGACCATCCATTGCTTGACGAAGCCGTCATGGCCAAGGACTTCTTCCTCGATCCACGTGCCCAGTTTCGCCACGCTCTTTGGAATGCGGACAGTCGTCCATTCTTCTCCATGGATCTGACAATGAACGATGTCTTGAATTTCGGCATAGCCCAGCGTTTCGGGCTCTCCGACAAGAATCGGCGTCTCGCCCTCGAGGTCAGCGCGATTTGCAATTGTACGCTCTACCGCTCTGGTCAGATCTTCGAGGTGCAGTGCCGATTGCGCTGCGCACAACATGCCGGGATACAGATGCGCCGACACGCGGTGCTCATAGACACCGGCAATTTGTTCGGCGAGAAAGGCGGAGTGCCCCTTATCGTCATAGACTCCGGCGAACCGCAGGAACACAACCGGAATGTCGCCACGGTTCTCGCGCAGTACCTGCTCGGCGTCGGCTTTCGACTGAGGGTATGGCCAGGTAGGTCCGAGCGGACTGGATTCGTCGATACGCTCGTCGGGGAGCGGCTTGGGCTCGTGTACAAGCATCGAGCTTGCATAGATGAACTGTTCAACGTCGAAGTCCTGCAGCCCCGCGATCAGCCTGCGCGACCCTTCAACGTTGACGTCATTGTACAGAGGGTTCGGGTCGCCCGTGATGTCGAAATAGGCAGCTAGGTGTACACACGCCGCAATCGCGTTGCCGTGCGCGGCTCGCACCCTGGCCAGGGCATCGGCAATCGAAGCGTCGTCCGCGAGGTCAACGGCGTATGAGGCGTCGAGCCCAGGGATGTCTTCCGCGACCGCGCGATCGAGGCCGATGATGCGATATTGACCGCTTAATCGATCAACCAAAGAGCGTCCGATGTATCCTCTTGCACCGGTTATCAGGACGACGCCTTCAGCCATTGTCTACTCCATCGCGTTGTTCTTGGGTTTACTCTTCAAGACAGGACCGTCCTCAAAGGAAGACGGTCCTGCAGCGGCCCTCGGACTAGCAACAACCCGATGAGTCCTTTTCCTGAGATGGCTTGGAGATTTCCTCGACGAGTTCTGCAGTTTTTGCATCAGCACCGGACCGTGCAATATCGGCCTGGGAAACCATACCGCAGCAATTCCCTTCGTCATCAATCACGGGAACGCGCCGGACCTGGTTGCTCTCCATCGTGGAGCAACATGCATCTACCTCGGTGTCCGGCGTGACAGTAACAACCGACCGGGTCATGATGTCCCCCACCGGTGTGTCGGGCGACTTGCCTTCAGCTACGACGCGACAGCAAATGTCTCGATCTGTGACCACTCCCACCAGACCGCCTTCGCCATCAACAACTGGAATTTCTCCGCAGTCATTTCCCACCATGAGCTTCGCTGCGTCCTGTGCGCTCGCATTTTCGTCGCAGCAGGCGGGATTCTTCGTCATAATGTCCTTAACATGCATAGCTTTACTCCTTCATTGGTCGATCTGCGCGAAAGCACTTCCCATCAGGGCTGCTTCGCTCGAATCATTGGAAGTAATAAGGTAACGGTTCCCATCGTTGGAAGGTCAAGCATCCTCCTTGCGGCGCATTGGGTCTCCGCCGCCGACCTGGACCGCTCAAGGTGGTCGCGAAGGTGCTTTTCTTGCGAGGTTCTTTGATGGGTCACGCTTGCAGTACGAGCCAACTGCTCAAGCCCCTCAAATTTGCTGAACGGTAAAGGCGGGGAGCTTGGAAAAACATCGGCTCAGCGAATGGATAGCTCCCACTCAACATCGAGCTGATATCGGGATTAGTCCCAAATCAATGTTCGCAAGCGGGCTGACCACGCCTTGGCCAAAAACTGCAATCGCGAAACTGGCCAAGCTTGAGGTCTTGCGGACATCGACGCAGCACCTTCGAACCCGCTCCAGGAGTCTTAAGTTTCTCGACGGTCAAATGTCGGACGTGTCCTGAACCAATTGCTGGTCCAACCCAAAAATGAAGCTGACCATGACAACAGACCAGTGCCAACTCTGTTTTTAGCAGACCCGCTGGTATCCGAACTTGTGACCGACTTCCTTTGCTAAGGCAGGATTGGCATCGTCGGACAGATCTTTGAGGATAGGACAATCTGGCTTGTCATCGTTCGTGCAACCCTCGATAAGATGCTCGAGGGCGTCGATCATGGAATGAATTTCTGCAGCCTTGGCGCGCAGAGCACCCAGATGTCCATCGGCAACCTCCCGAACATCCTTGCTGGCTCTTTTCTCGTCGTGCCACAGACCGAGCAATTCGCCGATATCATCTACCGAGAAGCCTAGGTTGCGGGCGCGGCGGATGAACCGCAGCGTATGTATTTCGGCAGGGCCGTAAAGCCGATAGCCAGCTTCGGTGCGCTCGGCCGCTCCGATCAGACCGATTTTCTCATAATGCCTGATCATCTTGGCCGACACGCCACTGTCTGCGGCGGCCTCACCAATTGTGTGTAGATGGTTCATGCATGCTGGATAACTTTCCCACGATGGGAATGCAAATAACCTCCGCCGCCGGAATATTTATTCTGACGCCCCTCTTGACCTTCCCATGATGGGAAGCCCTATCTTTCGGGTGATGTTTGATTCGCGGAGGAAGATTTGAAGAAAGCGCACTCCCGCGCATTGGCGCCGACATGCCCAGACGCTGCACCACCCTGGAAAGACGCAAGCCATATATGCGCAGCTAACCTGGGCAGGTAACTTGAGCGGCAAGTTCGCGCGCTTCCAAGTCTTGCGCATGATGACGCAAAACTGAATTTAGCGGAACAATGAAAGGAACTCTTTGATGAATAGTTTGAAACTAGCCGCCCTCGGAGCCTTGGCAACCGCCGGTCTCGCAACAGCTGCGGCCGCGCAACCCCAAGTTGATCATCAGCCCGCTCCGCAAGAGAGTTCGCAAAGTCAGGAGAGCAGCCATGAGCATGGTACAATGCAGGGCGAAATGTCGGGCTTGGAAGGCGACATGCGGGGCATGGATGGTGACATGTCCGGCATGATGGCGATGATGAACAATCCCGAGATGCGCGCTGAAATGATGGCGATGATGAACGATCCGGAAATGCGCGCCCAAATGATGGACATGATGCGCAACTGCAGCGAAATGATGAGAATGAAACAGGAACAGACGTCAGATGAAGAAGCAGGGTAATCCTGATCATCACACGTCACCTTGACGGATTGCCTTCGCAAAAACCTACCCCGCACACCCGAACGGGGCAGGCCTCGTCCGAATAACGATCGATAAATCCTGCCGACCTCATGTACCATGCAAGCGAACCATATTTATGATTGCTACCACGACAGATCACGAAGGCTTGTCGAGACTCGCTTGCGCTCGTAGAGAAAGATGATGCGGTTACTGCGCTCTCTTGGAATTTTTCTGATTGCTTGCGGACTCTTTGTCCAGTCGGCCGCTCATGCCTCGGCGCTTCCACAGGCGCCGGCGACGATCGACGGGCCGTGCGATGAGATGCGCATGGAGGCTGGTTCTTCGACCGCTCCGGAAGACCAACACGGACCGTGCAAAAATCTTCGCCTGGATTGCCTTGTAGCCCTCGGCTGTATCGCTCCGCTGGTGATGGCCGGAGCCCCATCAGGAGAGCGTGTAACACTTGTTGCGCGTCCCTTGTTCACCCCGTTTGCCGCTTATTCTTTGGCTCTCGTTGGTCAAGGACCCGAGCCGCCCCCTCCGCAATAGCGATTCTGAGTTTTGCCAGGGACTACCCTGCATACTGAAGCTGGACGAATTTTCCGTCGCGCCTAGCGATGGTCGTTTGTTCCGTCCGCGCTTACGTCGTGCGCTCTAGCGGAATCTAGAACTCATGCAGAAAATTTGCTGGACCGCATTTCCGGTCCTGCTGGCTTTGGCGCCAGCTAGTTACGCCCAGTCGATCGGCTACGAGGAGGCCTTGAGAGCGGCCGTTAGCGAGCAGCCGCAGGTGCGGGCGCGGGAGTTGCAGCTCGAGGCACGTCGCAGCGTCGCTGACGCAGCTGACGAACTACCTGATCCTCGGCTCCGCGCTGGAATTCAGAACCTTCCGGTGACAGGCCCGGCAGCCTTCGAGATCGACCGGCAGCTGCCCACCCAGATCCAGGTCGGTGTGGAGCAGGACATCCCCAATCTCGCCGAGCGCCATGCGAGAGCGCGCGTGGCAGCGGCCGATATAGATCTGGCTTCCGCGCAGCTGACACGCGCGCAGCTCATGGCTCGGCTTGGAGCAGGCGAGGCCTGGATCTCGCTCGCTTACACCCAACAGGCCCTGAATGTTACCGATGACGCACTTAGGCAGATTGAAAGACTGGTGCCTCTGGCGCGGAGCGCTGTTGCCGCGGGATCGGCCAGGCCGGCTGAGAGCCTCGAGATCCGCCGTGCGGTACTGGAAGTCGAGGACGTGCGGACGCGCCTAGAAGGCGACCTTGACGCGGCACAAGCCATGTTGGCGCGATATGCTGCTGTGCAAGACGCAGTTGCCACCGGGGCGATCCCCGGGGCGGATGTCGATGCCGAGCGACTTCGGGCGACCCTAGAGCTTAATCCCGACATCATTCTCGCTATCGCACAGGTCCGACAGGCAGATGCGAGGATCGATCTTGCCCGGTCGGAGAAGCGGCCCGATTTCGGCATCAATCTCAGCTATGGCCGGCGCGATCCGATGTTCGGCGATGTCGTCTCGGTCATGGGCTCAATTACGCTCCCCATCTTTGCGGGCAGGCGACAGAACCCGAGGATTGCCGCTGCTGAAGCCGAAGCAAGCGCAGCGCAAGCGATTCAGCTTGATCGGTTGCGCGAACTGCAAGCGCAATTCGAAGCCGACCTTGCAGCCTGGCGCAGCGCATACCGCCAGTGGCAGCGGGCCACGGAGGAGTTGCTACCCCTCGCCCAAAGCCGAGCTGATCTCGAAAGTGCGAGCTTCGCGGCAAACCGCGCCGAACTGCTCGACGTCATCGAAGCGATCAAGGCCCTGGCGCTCCTACAAATCGAGATCCTTGAGCGTGAGGAGGCGACAGTCGAAGCCGCTACGACCTTGCGACTGACCTATACGGAGTTCCAGCCATGAGAGCGAAAATGGGAGCCGCGTGGGGCAAACTGTCGCCGCGCCAGAAATCCTGGACCATGGCGGCAACGGTCGCGCTGATCAGCGCCACCGCAGGATACGGGTTATCGCAGCTGGGTGAGGGCGGAAGTCAGACAAATGGCGATGGGGGATCATCCAGCGCCGAATGTGAGGACGTGCTTTACTGGTACGATCCGATGGTGCCGGGACAGCGCTTCGACGAGCCTGGAAAGTCGCCGTTCATGGATATGGAACTTGTCCCTAAATGCGCCGGCGAGGAGGCTACCTCCGGGGTCCAGATCGACGCAGGGCTTGTCCAGAACTTCGGCATCCGCACCGCCGAGGCTGAATACGGCGTACTTGAGCCGGACGTGTCCGTTACCGGTGTTCTTGCTTACAACGGGCGTGACGTTGCGATTGTCCAGCCAAGGGCTGGCGGCTTTGTACAACGCACCTATGGGCGTGCTCCAGACGATGTGGTGGGCCGAGGCGCGCCGCTGGCCGATATTCTCGTACCCGAATGGGGTGGAGCGCAGCAGGAATATCTGGCCGTCCTGAACAGCGGCGATGAGCAGCTTGCACAGGCCATGCGCGAGCGGATGCGGCTGCTCGGCATGTCGAATGGGCAGATTTCCTCGGTGGGCCGGACCGGTCGCGCCCAGGCGACGATCACTGTCACCGCGCCGACCGGCGGGGCCATCACCATGCTCGGCGTGCGACCCGGCATGACCGTGATGGCAGGCCAGACCCTGGCGGAAATAACCGGATTCTCGCCGATCTGGCTCGAGGCATCGGTGCCCGAAACACAAGCAGCGAATATCCGGGTCGGCCAACCTGTCAGTGCAACCCTGACCGCGTTTCCCGATGAGAGATTTTCCGGACCGATCATCGCGATCTTGCCGAGCGCACAGGATGCGAGCCGGACAATCACCGTCCGCGCGCAATTGCCCAATCCTTCCGGACGGCTCAAGCCGGGCATGTTCGCGCAGGTCTCGTTGACCCCTGACACCAGGCGCGCTCTGCTGGTGCCTTCCGAAGCGGTGATCCGGACCGGGCGCCGGACCATCGTGATGATCAAACAGGACGAGGGCGGGTTCATGCCTGCCGAAGTCCGGATCGGCCGCGAAGCTGGCGGCAGGACCGAAGTTCTGGCCGGCCTTTCGCAAGGCGAAGAAGTCGTGACCTCGGGCCAGTTCCTGCTCGATTCCGAGGCAAGCCTGGCAGGACTCGATGTTCGTACGATCGAACAGACAGGCCAGGACCAAGACCAAGACGGTGAAGACGAGCCAGCGACATTCAGTGCCATAGGCACGATTGAGAAGATTGCCGAGGCCTCTGTCACGCTGCGGCACGGGCCCATCCCGCGGCTGGACTGGCCTGCCATGACGATGACCTTCCGCACGAAGAATGCAGCGCAGACCAGCGGATTCGAGAAGGGCGACAGAGTGCGCTTTACCTTCACGCAGCAGGACGCCGGCCCCCGTATCGAGACCATCAGGAGGGCCGGGCAATGATCGCACGCATCATCGATGCCTCGATCGCCAATCGACTTTTCATCGTCCTCGCCGCCATAGCTGTGACCCTTGGCGGGTTCTGGGCCGTCCGCACAACTCCGGTCGATGCTTTGCCCGATCTGTCCGATGTCCAGGTTGTCGTCCGATCCAACTATCCGGGCCAGGCGCCCCGGATTGTCGAGGACCAGGTGACCTACCCGATGGCCACGACCATGCTGTCGGTGCCGGGAGCGAAGACCGTACGCGGCTACTCGATGTTCGGCGACAGCTACGTCTATATCATTTTCGAGGACGGTACCGACCTTTACTGGGCACGGTCGCGGGTGCTCGAATATCTCAATCAGGTGCAGAACCGCCTGCCCGAGGGTGTTACGAGCACGCTCGGTCCGGATGCGACGGGCGTGGGGTGGATTTACGAATATGCGCTTGTCGACCGCACCGGCGGACATGATCTGGCGGGGCTGCGAAGCCTGCAGGACTGGTTCCTGCGATACGAGCTCAAGACCATTCCAGGCATCGCCGAAGTGGCGAGTGTCGGCGGCATGGTCAAACAATACCAGGTCGTGCTCGAACCTTACCGGATGGCATCGTTCGGCGTCACGCATGCCGAGATCGTAAACGCCATCCAGTCGTCCAACCAGGAGGCCGGCGGTTCGATCGTCGAGATGGGTGAGGCCGAATACATGGTCCGCGCATCAGGCTATCTGACGACGCTCGACGACTTCCGTCAGATCCCCCTCAGGGCCGCAGCAGGAGGTGTGCCTGTCACTGTGGGAGATGTCGCCACAATCCAGGTCGGACCAGAACTGCGTCGCGGCATTGCCGAGCTCAACGGGGAAGGAGAGGTTGCCGGCGGCATTATCGTTCTCAGACAGGGCGCGGACGCTCGCAGCGCAATCCAGGCGGTCGAGGAAAAGCTGGACGAATTGCAGGCGAGCCTTCCCGAGGGCGTCGAGATCGTCACCACCTACGACCGATCGCAGCTTATCGACGCCTCGGTGGAGAATTTGACGACCAAGCTGATCGAGGAGTTCATCGTCGTCGCGCTCGTATGCGCCCTTTTCCTGTGGCACGCGCGCTCAGCGCTGGTCGCGATCATAACCCTTCCCCTGGGCGTGCTGGCGGCGTTCATCGTGATGCGTTTCCAGGGGGTGAATGCCAATATCATGTCGCTGGGCGGGATCGCTATCGCGGTCGGCGCCATGGTCGATGCAGCCGTTGTGATGATCGAAAATGCGCACAAGCATCTCGAGCGATGGGAGCATGAAAATCCCGAGACGGTGCTTTCGGTCAAGGAGCGCTGGCGCATCATTGCCGATGCTTCGAAAGAGGTCGGACCCGCGCTGTTTTTCAGCCTTCTGATCATAACCTTGTCGTTCCTGCCCGTGTTTACCCTGCAAGCCCAGGAAGGCCGGTTGTTTGCACCGCTTGCCTTCACCAAGACCTATGCCATGGCGGCCGCTGCGCTGCTGTCGGTTACGCTGGTTCCGGTGATGATGGGCTGGCTGATCAGGGGTAAGATACCGTCAGAAGACTCCAATTTCCTCAATCGCTGGCTGACCAGGATTTACCGACCGGGGCTTAATTGGGTGATGCGCTGGCCCAAAGCCACGCTCGCGGTTGCAGGCGCAATCTTCCTCACCACGCTGATCCCCTTCTCGCAGCTCGGCGGAGAGTTTCTCCCGCCGCTCGACGAGGGCGATCTGCTCTACATGCCGAGCGCCCTTCCCGGTCTATCGCCAGGCGAGGCCTCGGCGCTGCTGCAGCGGACCGACCGCCTCATCAAATCGGTACCGGAAGTCGAAACAGTCTTCGGCAAGGCCGGCCGTGCAGATACGGCTACCGACCCGGCTCCGCTCACCATGTTCGAGACCACGATCCGGTTCCGGCCGCGGGAGGAATGGCGCGAAGGCATGACGACCGATGCGCTGATCGAAGAACTCGACCGGGTCGTTCAAGTGCCCGGTCTCGCCAATGTCTGGGTACCCCCTATCCGTAATCGCATCGATATGCTTGCGACCGGAATCAAGAGCCCGATCGGCGTTAAGGTCTCGGGCGAGGATCTTGCCGAGATCGAACGGGTGGCGCTCGAGGTCGAGGGTGTGGCAAAGACGATCCCCGGCGTCAGTTCGGCTCTGGCCGAGAGGCTTTCCGGCGGGCGCTATGTCGATGTCGATATCGATCGTTCCGCGGCGGCGAGATACGGCCTTAACATCTCCGATGTCCAGCAGATCGTCTCGGGCGCTATAGGCGGGGCCAATGTCGCGCGGACTGTCGAAGGCCTGGCGCGCTATCCGATCAATGTGCGCTACCCCCGTGAAATTCGTGACAGCGTGGACGAATTGCGAACCTTGCCTCTGCTGACTCCGTCGGGACAACAGATTACGCTCGGCACGGTCGCACGGATCGGCGTCAGCGATGGCCCTCCCATGCTCAAGAGCGAGCAGGGACGATTGACCAGCTACATCTATGTGGATGTGCGCGACCGCGATCTTACATCGGTGGTTGCCGACCTCCAGGAAGCGGTTGCCGCGGGCGTCAATCTTCCGGCAGGCGTCAGCCTGTCCTACGCGGGTCAGTTCGAGTACCTTACCCGCGCCTACGAACGGCTGCAGATCGTCGTACCCGCCACGCTCGTCATCATTTTCCTGCTGCTCTATCTGATCTTCAGAAGGTGGGACGAGGCAATGCTTATCATGGGTACGCTGCCATTCGCCCTGTCAGGCGGCTACTGGCTCCTCTATCTGATGGGCTACAACCAGTCGGTCGCAACTGCCGTCGGATTCATTGCCCTGGCCGGTGTATCGGCCGAGTTCGGCGTGATCATGCTGATCTATCTCAAGGCAGCCCTCGAGAAACGAAGTGGTGATTTGAGTGCCGAGGAAGTGGATCAGGCGATCCGCGAAGGGGCGCTCTTGCGTGTCCGGCCCAAGGCGATGACCGTAGCGGTGATCCTTGCGGGTCTGTTCCCGATCTTGATCGGAACCGGAGCTGGCTCGGAGGTGATGAGCCGGATCGCGGCACCGATGATTGGCGGTATGATTACCGCGCCGCTCCTGTCCATGTTCGTACTTCCCGCCGCATATTTGCTGTTGCGGCGGCCCCGTCCGGAAAAACCGGTCAATCCCCAAGGAGAAGAAGAATGCGTACCACAACCTATATGATCTTGCTCGCAGCTCCGCTGGCATTGGCAGCTTGCGACAATGCCGCCGAAACAACCGAACAGCCTGGAACGATGATGTCCGACGACATGGCGGATGCCGATGCCATGCCGATGTCGGACGACATGCCGATGATGGATTCCGCCGCAGCTGGACAAGCCGGAAGCGGCGAAGGATCGGTTACGGAAATTAACGAGGCCGAGGGCAAGATCACGATCGATCACGGTCCGATCGCTGCGGTTGGCTGGCCGGCGATGACAATGGCCTTCTCCGCAGATGAGGACAGCATGGACAAGGTCGCGGTCGGCGATCGCGTCACCTTCGAATTTCAAACCACGGAAGGCGGCGGCGGCGAACTGACCGCGATTGCCAAGCAGTAAGGATCAGACAGCGCCGTGCCGAGATGGGCGCGGCGCTGGCTTCCGAGCTTTCTGAAATCCGACCTGACCATTGATACTGGAGATGACGATGACCTGCGATGGAATGATGCAGAACCCCATGATGTTGCTGGCCATGGGTGCGGTCTGGATTGGATTGCTGGGCTTAATAATACTCGGGATCTTCGCACTCATAAAATATCTCAAGTCATGAGCTGTCCTCGTGGCGTCTGCAGACAAACATCTGGCGGGATCAGCTATTCGGCCATTGTGGAACGCCTGGTGCTTCGACAGAGTATTCGAACGACGCGCTCTTAATAGGGAATGACAGATGACCGACACTCTTTCCGACACGGCTGACAAGCCGGTCCCCAGCGGAACTGCCGTCGATCCGGTCTGCGGCATGAGCGTAGAAATCGAGGGCGCCAGCTTCGTCCACGAGCACAAAGGCTCACATCATTATTTCTGCTCCTCGCGCTGCCTTGACAAATTTCGGGCCGATCCTGAGCTCTACCTTTCGAACGCGCACCTCGATGCGGTCGAAGATGTTCCAAAAGGCGCAATCTATACCTGCCCGATGCATCCTGAAATACGCCAGCCAGGCCCGGGCTCCTGTCCGATCTGCGGAATGGCGCTCGAACCCGAAACGGTGAGTCTCGATGAAGGCCCCGATCCTGAACTCGTCGACATGCGGCGACGGTTCTGGTGGAGCGCACTCTTCACGCTGCCGCTCTTTGCCTACGCGATGGGCGACATGATCCCGTCGCGGCCGTTCGATCAGCTCATCGAACCCGCTTCCGCGCAGTGGCTGCAGCTTCTGCTGGCCACTCCGGTGGTGCTTTGGGGCGGCTGGCCCTTCTTCACCCGCGCGCTGCAATCGGTCCGGACCATGAACCTCAACATGTTCACCCTGATCGGCTTCGGCGTCGCCATCGCCTATCTGTTCAGCCTTGTGGCAACCCTCGCCCCGGACATCTTCCCCGAGGCTTTCCGCGATCATGCGGGCCGGGTCGGCGTCTATTACGAGGCCGCTGCAGTTATAACGACCTTGGTGCTGCTCGGGCAGGTGCTCGAACTCAAGGCGCGCGGATCGACATCGAGTGCCTTGCGAGCGCTTCTCGAACTCGCGCCCCCGACCGCGATGAAGATCTTCGGTCGCGGGGACGAGCGCGAAGTTCCGCTCGACGAATTGACGTCTGGGGACCTTCTGCGCGTGCGTCCGGGCGACAAGGTCCCCGTCGATGGCACGCTCGAGGATGGAAGCAGTGCCATCGACGAATCCATGATCAGTGGCGAGCCCATTCCCGTCAAGAAAAGCGCTGGCGATCCCGTGATCGGGGGCACTGTCAACCAGACCGGCAGCTTCACCATGCGCGCGACGCAGGTCGGTGCGGACACCATGCTCTCGAAGATCGTGCAGATGGTGGCGGAGGCGCAGCGCAGCCGGGCACCGATCCAGCGGCTCGCCGACCAAGTCACCGGATGGTTCGTGCCCATCGTCGTCCTTGTCGCTATCGTGAGTTTTGTCGTCTGGGCCATCTGGGGACCGGCACCGGCCCTTGCCTACGCGCTCGTCAACGCGGTCGCCGTTCTGATCATCGCCTGTCCCTGCGCGCTCGGACTGGCGACGCCAATGTCGATCATGACCGGCACCGGCAAGGGAGCCCAGCACGGCATCCTGATCAAGAACGCCGAAGCGCTCGAAACGCTGGAAAAGATCGATACGCTGGTTGTCGACAAGACCGGCACACTGACCCGGGGCAAGCCCGATCTTGTCGACGTAAAACCGCAGTCAGATTTCGACGAGCAGGAGTTGCTGAGCCTTGTCGCTGCCGTTGAGAGAGGAAGCGAGCATCCGCTCGCCCACGCGATCGTGGAAGGGGCTCAAAACAGGGGCGCTGCCATTCTCGACGCGTCCGATATCGAGTCCGTGACCGGCGAAGGCATCCAGGCAAATGTCGACAAGCGCAGGGTCGCGATCGGGAATGAAAAGATGATGGAGCGTATAGGGGCGCTCGAAGAAGGCTGGCGGTCAACGGCGGACGAAGGCCGAAGCCTTGGACAGACGGTGATGTTCGTGGCCGTGGACGGGGCACCGGCAGGCCTTATCGCTGTCGCCGATCCGATCAAGGCAACCAGCCGCACCGCTATTGCCGCGCTGCATGAGCGCGGCATCAAGATCGTGATGCTTACCGGCGACAGCGAAGCCACCGCGCGTGCGGTAGCAAGCCAGGTCGGCATCGATGAAGTCGAGGCCAATGTCTCGCCCGAGGACAAGCATCGCAAGATCGAGCAGTTGAAGGGTGAGGGCCGCCGGGTGGCAATGGCCGGCGACGGCATAAACGACGCACCCGCGCTCGCCGCTTCGCATGTCGGCATCGCAATGGGAACGGGTACCGATGTCGCGATCGAAAGTGCAGGTGTGACACTGGTCCGGGGTGATTTGGTGGGAGTGGTTCAGGCCATCGTCCTCTCGCGGGCCACTATGCGCAACATCAGGCAGAACCTGTTCTTCGCCTTTGCCTATAACGCACTCGGCATCCCGGTCGCAGCAGGTGTTCTTTATCCGTGGACTGGGCTCCTCCTCAACCCGATGATCGCCGCAGCAGCCATGAGCCTTTCTTCGGTCTCGGTCATTGGCAATGCCTTACGTCTGCGTGGAGTTACGCTTCCCAGGTTCGAGACATGAGTGATACAGGCCGGAACGATGTGACAGGAATGTCGGATGGAAGGACGGAGCCACTAGGTCAGCCTCCAGGATTTGAACGCGAATGGCGCGGTGCGCATCCCGCACTCTGGATCGCCATCTTCGGAATTCTCATCGCTTTCGCCTGGGAGATGCTCCAGCTTCCTTTCTACCAGTCGGGAGGTCTGTCGCCTGCCGAGGCAGCACGTCGCTGCGGCCTGGCCTCGTTCGGCGATGCCGGGATCATGGTGGCCGCTTATCTCGGCGCCTCTGTCGGCAGTGGTAAAACGCCGTGGCTCGTAGACTGGCCGATCTCGCGTTTTGTCGTGTTCCTGGGAATCGGCCTGGCCATTACTGCCATGGTCGAAGTGCTGGCTGTCGGTGCCGACTGGGGGTGGTCCTATAGTGCAATCATGCCGCTTGTGCCCGGGACCAAAATCGGCCTGGTACCGATCGTGATGTGGGTTGCGGTTCCCACGGCCACCTTGTGGCTCGCGCGCCGTCTCGGCACCGGACCCCGCTGATCGCAAACCGGGATCTCCTATCCCTCGACAGCTGCCGGCTGCGGTCCCGATGGTGATCGACTTACCCGAAATCCGGCAATCAGGGCCAGCAGCGTGAGCAATTGCGCGCCGATCGTCTCGACAGTCGGGAAGAAGCCGAGTTCGGCGAGGCGCGGCAAGCCGGCAATGAAAGTGGCGGAAAGAACTCCGGCCTCCTGGAAAGCGCCCACGCCCTTGCCCGCGAGAATGACCGCAAGGATCGCAATCAGGATAGCACTGTAGCGGAAGAACTGGGTGATCGGCAGTTTGCGGCTGTAGCGCAGCATGGCCCATGCAATGAGCGCCAGCAGCGCTACTGCGGACAAGGCACCTGCCAGTATGATGCCGCTGCTCTGCGGGTTCCACAGGGCAGCGTAGAACAGGATAGTCTCGAACGCTTCCCGGTAGACGACCACGAATGCAAGACCAAAGAGAAACCATGCCGATCCGCGCGAAAGCGCCTTGCCCATTTTTTCCTGGATATAGCGCCGCCATTCCTCGGCCTGGGATTTGCCATGCATCCAGATCCCGACCGATACGAGAATGACAGCCGCAAGCAGCGCGCCGATCCCTTCGGTCATCTCGCGGCTCGCACCGCTGATGCTCACAAAGTAGGTTGCCAGGACCCAGGTGGCGACACCTGCAAGAAGAGCAGCGATCCACCCGCCATGGATATAGGGCAATACCTCGGAGCGCTGCGACTTTTTCACAAAGGCGATCATGGCGATCACAACCAGAAGTGCTTCGATCCCCTCGCGCAGCAGGATGGTGAACGCCCCGAGAAAGGTCGAGATTTCGCTGGCCGCCTCAGGAGCCAACGCTTCCTCGGCTCTTGCCAGCAGACTATCGATGCGAGCCCTTAGTTGCTGTAGTTCGGATGGATTCGCACCGGACTCTATTCCGGCCCGGAATTGCCCGAGCGCCTGTTCTACCTCCCGCATCAAACCGCCATCGCGCGTTGCCAGGAGGGCCTCCAGGGGTTCAAACCCGTCGAGATAGGCAGACAGGGCAAGCTGCCGCGCTTCCTCTCGGTTGCCAGCCCGATAAGCTGACAGGCTGCGATCGAGCGTATCGCGAACGAAGGCGAGCGAACCTGCGTCATTTGCCTGTCCCACCGCATCGGGATTGGCGCGAAGATAGGCCATGACGGCGAGCGCACGGTCCTCGCCGATCTGCTCGGCCAGACTTTCCGGTGTGAGCGCGGCGAGCGTCTCGAGATCGGGGACAAGCTGGCGTATGCCATCATCTTCCCGCCAAATACGCTCGCCCTTGGCCACATCTTCAAAAGCAATGCTGCCGGCATGGAATGCAAGCGCCCAGCGATCCTCGTCGGACAGCGATGCGAAGCTGGCCATGGACGTTCCTTCCAGCCCTTGCGTGATGACCTGGTAAAGCCCGAACGCACTGCGCTGCCGCGCCCGGTCGATATCGGTGAAGTCGATCGGCGGGGGATCAAGTGCCTGCATTGCGGCCGGTGGCGCACTTCCGGCGGCGCCGTGACACGAGGCGCAGTTCTGCGCGAAGAGAGTGCGGGCGCGGTCAAGGTCGGGCGCTTGCGAAGGGGCAAGCGGAACCGGGTAGGCTGTCAGCAACGAGGCTGCCAGCGCGCGCGTTAAGCGCCCAACTCGCTCGGCGGGTTCCTTATTGGCGATCAGAGCTCGCAGCTGGTCCGATCGGCGGATGAGTGCTTGATTGTCTTTAGTATCCGGCAATGCAGCGATCTGCCGCGCCACGACATCGGAAAACTCCACCATTTCGCGATATTCGAATTCGTCGGCAACACGTCCCTCGGAAACGGCGGAGGCGTAGTCGACCGCGATATAATCGAGCAGACGCCAGGTGGTTCGCACGTCGGGTTCTTCCGCGTTCGCGGTGACGGACAGACACAGCGCAAGCGCCAGCAGAATGAGCCGCAGTGCCGGATGGACGGTGGCGGAGACGATGCGATGCATGAGGGGTCTCTATATCTGTTGCAATTAATTCGTAATAGCAGGGTGTAGACGGAAATGTATTTCCTCCAACCCCCGATCGCGGGGATATTCTGGAGTTTAGGTAGAGCGCAGTTCGCCACGGGCCTGTTTGGAGACTTCGGCACTTCCCCACACCGCCAGTCCTGCCATGATGCTCGCCACAACCAGATCGGGCCACGCACGGCCGGTGCCGAAAACGCCAATCGCTGCCGCCAGCACGGCGATATTACCGATCGCGTCGTTGCGCGAACAGATCCACACCGAGCGCATGTTCGCATCGCCCGAGCGATACCGGAACAGCATCGCGGCGACGGCGAGATTTACCGCCAGAGCAAGAGAACCGATGGCGCCCATCGTTCCCGGGTCGGGCGACGCCCCGACAAAGAAACCCCAGATGGCCGAGCCGAGCACCCACAGGCCGAAAGCCAGCATGGTCGCCGCCTTTACGAGAGCCGCACGCGCGCGCCAGACGAGCGCCATCCCCGCTACACCGAGACTGATAGCATAGTTTGCCGCATCACCGAGAAAGTCGAGCGCGTCGGCCTGCAAGGCGCGCGAATCCGCAGCAATGCCTGCCACGATCTCCACGCCGAACATGATTGCATTAAGGCCCAGTGCGATCCACAGAATGCGCCGCCATGTCGGATCGTTGTTGTTTGCACCGGCCTCATCGGGGCCGCAGCAGGTCTTTCCCATTTACTCGACTCCTTGCGTCAATCCGCCCTATGCACCTTGTAGTAACTACAAGGTCAAGCGACAGGAGCCTTTGTCATGAGAATTGGTCAACTTGCCCGGATAACCGGCGTCAAATCCGAAACAATCCGCTTCTACGAGCGTGAGGGTATCCTCGCTGCCCCTCCACGCACGCAGGCCAATTATCGCGATTATGGACCAGCAGAGGAAGCGCGCCTTAACTTCATACGGCGCGCGCGTGATCTCGGCTTCTCCATGGCACGCATCAGGGAATTGCTCGATCTCTCCGATGATGCCGACCGGTCCTGCGCGGGCATCGACGCTCTGGCCAGAAGCCATCTCGGCGAGGTCGAGCGCAAGATCGCGAGCCTGGAGGCGTTGCGGACGGAACTTGGGCGTATGATCGCTGCCTGCGAGCAAGACACTGTAGGCGATTGCCGCATCATCGATGCACTTGCGGGTACCGCCGAGCCTTGATGTCCGCGCCTCGTGCGCCAGTTCGGTCAGGCTCGCCAATGCACGGCTTTTGTCGGCCGCCCATAAGAGACTTAACTTCGGGAAAGGCCGACGAGTGCGAAGCTGCCCGTGTCGCCATCCCGGGTCTGTCGAACGGGCTATGATGCCGCCGCAGGCCAGTTCCAGACGGCCATTTTTTCAATGCTCATATCCGCCATCGTGTAGGGGATCCCGCCGACGCCAAGCCCGGAGCGGCGCAGCCCTGCAAAAGGCATCCAGTCCACGCGGAATGCCGTATGGTCGTTCACCATCACAGCCGATCCCGCCAGAGACTGTATGCAATGATTGGCGATTGACAGCCGATCGCTGAATACAGCGGCCTGAAAGGCGTAAGGCAGGGCATTGGCCTGCTCGATAGCCAGGTCGATATCGTCATAGCCATACACGCAGATCACGGGGCCGAAGATTTCTTCCTGGGATACCTTGGCACTTTCGGGAGGATCGACAATGACGGTCGGGGAGAAAAGAGTGTCACTCAGACGGCTTCCCCCGCACACCAGGGTGCCGCCTGCTGCAATGGCTTCATCGACCCAGCGTTCGACGCGGTCGACTTCCTCCGTCCGGATCAAGGGGCCGCATTGGGTTTTAGCATCGGCGGGATCGCCCACGACCAGCTTTTCGGCAGCTCGCCCTAGGTCATTGGCGAAGTCTTTCAATTCTGCAGCAGGGACGTACACGCGCTGCACGGAAACGCAGACCTGACCCGAATGATAGAACCCGCCTTTGAGCAACGAGGCGATCACTGCTGCGCGCTCCACGCCGCTGTCCACGATTACCGGCGCCGCGCCGCCGTGCTCGAGAGCAATGCGGGTTCCCGGCGCCAGCTTCGAGCGAAGCATCCAGCCGATCTTCGCAGAACCGATGAATGAGAAGAACTCCGTGCGCGGATCGGTTACCATTCTTTCGGCAATATCGTTGCCGCAAGGTGCGAACCGGCACCAGGCCTCGGGCAGGCCGGCTTCATGAAGAATGCTCACGAAGCTCTGGCATGACAGAGGCGTTTCCAGCGCAGGCTTGATGAGAACGGGGCACCCGGCTGCTACCGCCGGTCCAACCTGATGGACGATCAGGTTGAGCGGGTGATTGAATGCCGAGATCGCCACGACAGGACCGATCGGTTCGCGGAATGTATATGCCGTCCTTCCCGCACCCGCTTCTGTCAGGTCCATGGGGATCTTGTGACCGCCGCCATCGCTGAGCGCCTGAACGCACAAGTCGACGCTGTTGATTGCGCGACTGGCTTCCACGCGCGCATCGACCAGGGGTTTGCCGCCCTCCCTGACGATCTGGAGAGCCAGATCCTCGGCTCGTTCGCGCATGATATCCGCAGCCCGCCGGAGGATGGCGATACGCTCGTGCACGGCAAGCCAGCCATGGCGGTCGCGGTGGAGCAACTGCGCTTCATTCAGC
Organism: uncultured Erythrobacter sp.; assembly: GCA_947501005.1. Lineage (GTDB taxonomy): Bacteria > Pseudomonadota > Alphaproteobacteria > Sphingomonadales > Sphingomonadaceae > Qipengyuania. The sequence continues at coordinate 2,589,896 of CANMTU010000001.1, forward strand.
CATTCATCGATTTGAGCCCAGTCGACAAGCGCTACTTCTGCAATCGGCGAGCGGTCGAAGGGATTGTGAACGATCGTTTTCATAGCTCGCACACCTTTGCGCCGAGTTCGTCGATCAGCACCTTCTTGTTTTCGGAATAATCGACGGGCAGGTCGACAAGGTGCACGCCGCCAGCCTCGAATGCGGCGTTCAGGACCGAAACCAGATCCGCGCTTCGCTCGACACGGTGGCCGGTCGCTCCATAGCTTTGTGCGTAGGTGACAAAGTCGGGATTGGAAAAGGTCAGGCCGTAGTCCGGAAAGCCAAGCTGGTCCTGCTTCCAGCGGATCATCCCGTATGCTGCATCATTCAGAACGAGAACGACAAGGTTCAGTCCAAGCCTGACGGCCGTTTCCAGTTCCTGCGAGTTCATCATGAACCCGCCATCGCCGCATACCGCGAGCACTCTGCGCCCCGGCGCCAGCATCGCAGCCATCATGGCCGATGGAAGGCCCGCGCCCATCGTCGCCAATGCATTGTCGAGCAGGATGGTGCCAGGCTCGTGGGCGATGTAGTTTCTGGCGAACCAGATCTTGTAGATGCCGTTGTCGAGCGCAACGATATCATCGCGCGCCATTACGCTGCGTACGTCGGCAACCACGCGCTGGGGGACCATCGGAAAACGTTCGTCGTCGCTGGTCTCGGAGATGTGCGAAGCAATCTCGTGATGCAGGGCGGTATAATAGCTGCGGTCGCACTGCAGCTTGCCATCGAGGCGGCTTCCCAGCCGCTCGACCGATCCGGCGATGTCGCCGATGACTTCGAGCTGCGGGAAGTAGACCTGATCGACTTCAGCCGCCTTGTAATTGATATGGATGACGGTCTGACCGTCCGGCTCCATGAAGAAGGGCGGCTTCTCCACCACGTCGTGACCGATATTGACGATCAGATCGGCCTTTTCGATCGCGCAGTGAACATAATCTCCCGACGATAGTGCTGCGGTGCCCAGATAGAGCTCGCTATCTTCATCGACCACGCCCTTGCCCATCTGGGTGTCGAAGAAGGGAAAGCCGGTATCAGACACGAATTTGCGCAACGCTTTCGAAGCGCGGCGGCGGTTCGCTCCAGCTCCGATCAATAGCAAGGGCCGTTCCGCAGCAAGAATACGCCGGGCCGCTTCGTCGAGCGCAGCATCTCCGGCGACCGCATAACGCCTGTCATGCGGCGGTATGACCGGTTCGATCGTTTCCTCTTCAGCGATATCTTCGGGCAGTTCCAGGAGGACGGCTCCGGGTCTTTCTTCCTGCGCCAGACGGAACCCTTCGCGAACGAGCGAGGGAATGCGATTGCCGTTCACGATCTGGGTCGAAGCCTTGCAGAGCGGCGTAAACAGGGAAACGACGTCGACAATCTGGAACTGGGCCTGTTTCGAGGTCTTGATCGGTTTCTGCCCGGTAATAATGACGAGCGGAAAGGCCCCGAGCGCGGCATAGGCCGCCGGTGTGGTCAGGTTCGTGGCACCAGGCCCGAGCGTTGCCAGGCACACACCTGCCTTGCCGGTCAGGCGGCCATAGGTCGCCGCCATGAAGCCAGCGCCCTGTTCGTGACGGGCCAGAACCAGCGTGATGGCGGAAGTTCGCAGCGATTCCAGAAGATCCAGATTTTCTTCGCCTGGAACGGCGAAAACATACTCGACCCCCTCGGCCTCGAGTGCGGCGACCATAAGATCGGAAGCTTTCATTCGTTGGTCCTCATTTTACGAGTTGCAGGGCGGTTCATGCCGTGCGCTGCCAAGCTGCCTGCCCACAGCGACCGACCCGATCGCCGCGCTTGTCAATGGTCGTGGTCATGGTCGTGGTGCTGGTTCTTCTCGACCTGATGGTCCGGGATCATGTCCGGATCACACTCCGCAGCGAGACAGGCTTCGAACGTTGCATGGGCGATGGCGTGCTGCGTCTCGAGCATACCGCGAGCCCGCACCTTCACATCCTCGAAAGCCTGCAACGAAGATTCGGCAGGAACGATATGCGCCTCAAGCGCGCGATAATGCTCACTGATGCTCCAGACATGGACGTGATGGACGTCGGCCACGCCTTCTGTGTCACGCAGGTCGCTCACAATGCGATCGAACTCGCTTTCGTCCGGCACCGCACCCATCAAGAGCCGCACCGTGCGAGGCAACAAAGTGACGCCCTGCCAGATCACATAGGCAGCGATGACCACAGTGATGATCAGATCGGCGATATAAAGTTCGTATCGCAGAATGAGTATGCCAGCCACGATCACACCGACCGAAGCCAGCGCATCGGACACATTGTGCAGAAAGGCGGCTTTCATGTTGAGAGAGTTCTTCGAGCTGGCGTAGACCATCACCGCCGTAACCACGTCGATCACCAGCGCTATCCCTGCGACCCAGATTACGGTCCACCCCTCAACGGGTTGAGGGTCTGCGAAACGGTTGATCGCCTCGACCAGCAGATAGAAGCCGATGATAAGCAAAGTCGTCAGATTGATGAGCGCCGCCACGACTTCCGCACGAGCATAGCCGAAGGTCATAAGCTTGTCGGCTGGCCGGCGCCCGATCCGCCTCGCAAACAGAGCCAGTCCAAGCGATGCCGCGTCGCTGAAGTTGTGCAGCGCATCGGCGATCAGTGCGAGCGAACCCGACAATATCCCCCCGATGATCTGAGCGACAGTCAGCAGGACGTTGAGGGCGACGGCCAATACAAGGCGGCCGTCGCTCATGTTCTCTTCGCCGTGACTGTGCCCGGCATGACCGCCCGATTGTGCCACTACCTGCCTCCTTTTTCTGTTCTCTTGGTCGTCGTAACGGACTGTGCGGGGGAATGCTGGAACGTGCTGTTCGAGACATCGAGTTCGCGCGACAGTTCTCCGAGCGCCGAGATCGCGAGGCCGAGCAGAGCGAACCCTCCGACGAATGCCGGGAGCGTAATGTGATTGGCGGCGACCGATCCGGTTCCCATGCGAAGCAGCGCGCGCGCCGATGCAACTATAAGAAAGCCCGGGATAATAGCCGCTAGCCAACCTCGCCCACTGTCGGTGAATCCGTGCAGCGCCCAAAAGATCGAGAGAGCGATGCCGATGAAAAGCAGGGAAAAGAGGACCAGTAGTGCAACCTGGTCCATCCTGCTCACTTGGGCGGATCGGTAATTATCGATCGCTTGTCGTCCTATTTCCAGGTTCGCAAAAACAAGCGCTGCAGACACCGCCATTGCTGTCGTCGCGGATGCAGCAGCGGCAGCACCCAAGAGAACGCTGTAAGGAAGGATATCGGACGCAATCGACACCGAGATGCGACGTACCAGGGTCGGCCTATCGGAACATCGCTCGGGTCCGTCACCTCTCGGTCTAGGTTTTGCGTATCGGCCAAGCTCGTTGAAAATCAGAAGTAGCAGCCCGCCCGTCAGCATCCAACCCGTGAGTGCCCAGCGGGTGAGAGGGGATTGTCCCAGCGGAAGAGTTAGCAAGACGGCAAGGGCGGCAAAGGCACCGGAAACGCCGCCTGGCAGGAGCGGATGCAGGAAGCTCCAACTGTCCTTTGCCAATCTGCCGCCAATCATGACCCCGATGCCTGATAGCATCGCCAGGACAAGGACCCGCGAAAGGTCCTGCGCGGCAAACAAGGTATCGAATAGCGTCAATTCCTCTTCTCGCCGTGGACGGTTCCCGCCTCTTCGTGCACATCCATATGCGTATCGCGCAGGATCTGCACTCCGCCGTAAAGCGCTATGCAGGCGACCGCTATTCCGACCACCAGATCGGGCCAGTTGGCACCGGTAATCAGCACAACGATGCCGGCGATGATGATCCCGCCATTGGAGATGAAGTCGTTGAAGCTGAAGGTTGTCGCCGCCCGCATATTGACGTCCTTGTTCTCCACCTTCTGCAACAGGCGCAGGCAATAGAGATTCACCAGTCCCGCGACGAACGCCATCGCCATCATCAGCATGCCGCCCGGATCGGAACCTTCCACGAACCGTCGGTAAGCATCGAAAATGACCCCAGCGGAGAAGACCAGCAGCATGATGCCGGAGAAACGCGCGGCCCCGCGTTTCCAGGTCCGCGAGCGGGTTAGCGCAAGCAGGCTGAGCGCATAAACGATTGCATCCGATGAATTATCGAGGCCGTTTGCCAACAGCGCGTTGGAATCGGCAAAATACCCGACCGCGAAGAAGCCGACCGCAATGGCCACGTTGAGCCATAGCACCACCCACAGGGTCTTGCGCTTTTCAGGCGACCCGACATCGACCTCATGACCGCCACTCATGCTGTGTCCTCCCCGGTTCGTACCCAGCTTTCCGCATGACTACGCTGTGATGGCCGGAAGAACTTCATTTCGGCGCGGAAGAGCGAGGATGACATTTTCGTGCCCCACTCTTCCCATTTGCTGTCGCCGATTATGGCGATCCGGCCGAAGCAGTCCTTATGCCGGACGTCGAACTTGAGATCGCGCCAGAGACCTCCGAGGTCCCAGCCCGAAAAGTCAGGCGCGAGCTCGATTACCATCGGGACGGTGCCGGCCTCGCGCTCTGCGATACGTTCGAATTGGGGAACAAAGCGGTCATAGTCTTCATCCCCAAGCCTGCCTCCGGCGCGTATCCAGAGCAGTCCGTTCTCTTCCTTCAGTGCCAGCACCGTATTCTCCTTTCCCGATCGGTCATGCGATGTCCTTCAGCTCACGCTCTTCATCGCTCGTCACATTGCGACGTAGACGGTCCCACCACTTCTCGCGCCAGCTCCGCCCGTCGTCGGAACGGTGCAGTACGAGCCGCGCGATCGCGGGAAGGACGAACAGCGTGAGTGCGGTCGCCGTGATCAGGCCGCCAATGACGACCGTAGCCAAAGGACGCTGCACTTCGGCCCCTGTTCCGGTTGCAAGAGCCATGGGTACAAAGCCGAGTGAGGCCACCAGCGCGGTCATCAACACCGGTCGCAGGCGCGCGAGCGCGCCATCTGCGATCGCGTCGTCAAGCGGCATACCGCTTTCAAGACGCTGCCGGATCGCAGTCATCATGACGAGACCGTTGAGCACAGCCACACCCGACAGGGCAATGAAGCCGACCGCCGCCGATACCGAGAAGGGCATGCCTCTCAACACGAGGGCAAACACACCGCCCGCTAAGGCCATCGGGATGGCGCTGAACACCGCCAGGGCCGGAACCCATCCACCAAGCGCCATGTACAGCAGGAGCAGGACAACGGCGAAGCAGATGGGCACCACGATCGCGAGCCGAGCCTGCGCTTCCTGCAGGTTCTGATACTGCCCGCCCCACTCGATGAAGGAGGCAGGGGGCAGATCGACCTGGGCCGAAACACCTTCCTGCGCTTCTTCGACGAAGGAACCGAGATCGCGTTCGCGGACGTTGGCGGAAACGATGACGAGCCGGCGACCCTGTTCGCGCCGGACTTCGGCGAGACCATCAACGACCTCAAAATCGGCCAGCGTTCGCAGCGGAACCGTGACGCCGTTCTCAAGGACGATCGGCAGGGCTCCTAGCTGGTCGAAATCGTCGCGCGTTGCGTCTGCCAAGCGCACGACGACATCGAAGCGGCGGTCGCCTTCGAACACCAGGCCCGCCGGTCGGCCGCCAAGCGCGATGGCAACGGATTGCGCAACGTCTTCGACCGTGAGACCGTACCGCGCGATTGTGGGACGATCGAAAGCGATGTCGAGCGTAGGAAAGCCCGTCACCTGCTGCACCTTCACATCGGCCGCACCCTCGACAGCGCGAAGTACGCCTGCAACGTCGCCCGCCGCTTCGGTCAGTGCGCTGAGATCGTCGCCGTACAGCTTGACCGCCACATCGCCGCGTACGCCTGCGATCAGTTCGTTGAAACGCAGTTCGATAGGCTGGCTGAACTCGTACAGGTTCCCGACAAGACCGCCAAGTGCACTCTCCATCTCGCCAACGAGTTCATCCTTTGGCAGATCCGGGTCAGGCCACTCGTCACGCGGTTTCAGAATGACATAGGCATCCGATGCGTTGGGCGGCATGGGATCGCTGGCGACTTCTGCCGTACCGGTTCGCGAGAAGACCAGCTCGACCTGCGGAAACTCCTCGAGCCTGTCTTCGACCCGCCGCTGCATCGCCAAGGATCGTTCGAGTGAGGTCGAAGGAATCCGAAGCGATTGCACCGCTATGTCGCGCTCGTCGAGCTGGGGAGTGAACTCACTGCCAAGAAAGCCGAACATTATTGCCGCGACAGCAAACAGGCCAGCACCAGCACTGATAACCGGCCAAGGGCGCGCAATGGTCTTGCGAATAGCGGGACCGTAGCGATCCTTTGCCATAAGGATCGGTTTCACCTCCTTCTCGGTCAGCTTCTTGTTAAGCAGGACCGCGATCATGGCGGGCACGAAGGTGAGTGACAGCACAAAGGCCGAAGCCAGCGCGAGCATGACCGTAATCGCCATTGGCGAAAATGTCTTGCCCTCGACCCCGGTGAAGGTGAGCAGCGGCGCATAGACCAGCAAAATGATTGCCTGTCCGTAGACCGTCGGCTTGATCATCTCCTGCGCGGCAAGGCGCGTCTCGGTAAGGCGTTCGCCCAGGCTGAGCAGCCGGCCTTCGCGATGCTGGCGCGCGGCAAGCCGCGCGACACTGTTCTCGACGATGATTACCGCGCCATCGACGATCAGGCCGAAGTCGAGCGCGCCGAGGCTCATCAAATTGCCCGAGACGCCCAGCCTGTTCATGCCGATGGCCGCCATCAGCATCGAGATCGGGATGACCAGGGCCGCGATGATGGCGGCCCGGATATTGCCGAGCAGGAGGAACAGCACCGCGATAACCAGCAAGGCGCCCTCGACCAGGTTTTTTTCGACCGTGGCGATCGTGGCATCGACAAGCGAAGAGCGGTTATAGACAATTTCTGCCACCACGCCGTCGGGTAGCGATGCGCGCACCTCTTCCAGTCGGTCTGCCGCCTGAGCCGATACGGTGCGGCTGTTCTCTCCGCTGCGCATCAACACAGTGCCGACGACCGCTTCCTCGCCATTCAGCGAAGCAGCCCCCGTGCGCAGATCGCCCCCGATTTCGACATTCGCTACATCGCCGATGCGGATGGGTACACCCTCGCGCGTCGCGACGACAGCCTCCTCGATATCGGCGATTCCGCCCAGTCGGGCATCGACGCGAACGAGCAGGGCTTCATCGGCCCGGTCCACGAAATTGGCGCCCGCCGCGAGATTGGCGGCCTCGAGCGCATTGATCAGGGAGTCGAAAGACAGGCCGTAGCCTGTAAGCCGTGCCGGGTCGGGCTGAACGAGGAATTGCTTCTCGAATCCACCGATGGAATCGACCCCGGCCACGCCGTCGATCGAGCGCATGAGGGGTGCCACGACCCAGTCCTGCACAGTGCGCAGATAGGCAGCCTTGGCGACCTCGCTTTCCAGCCGGTCGCCGCGCTCGGTTATGAAGCTGCCATCTCTTTGCCAGCCAGTCTGGCCGCCTGTGGTCGCTCCCTTGCCGCCGGGATGCTCGTATTCGATCGTATACATGAGCACTTCGCCAAGCCCGGTGGAAATTGGCCCCATGGTCGGCTCCGCCCCTTCAGGCAGCGAGGCGCCGATCGGCGCGAGACGTTCGTTCACCTGTTGGCGAGCGAAGTAGATGTCGGTGCCTTCCTCGAAGATGGCGGTGACCTGGCTGAAGCCGTTGCGCGAAATCGATCGGGTCATCTCCAATCCCTCGATCCCGGCAAGCCCGGTTTCGATTGGAAAGGTCACCTGCGTCTCCACCTGCGAAGGCGAAAGCGCAGCCGCGCTGGTATTGATCTGCACCTGTGTGTTGGTGATATCCGGCACCGCGTCGATCGGCAGGCGCAACAGATTGAATGCGCCATAGATTGCCGCGAAAATGGTGAGGACGATAATCGCCCAGCGGAATCGCACGGCAACATCGAGAATCATCCCGATCAGGCCATGGTGGTGGCTACCCTCGTCCGAATGGGACGACGTTTGATCAATGGCCATGTTCTGCGCCCTCCTTTTCGAGCTCGGCTTTCAGCAGGAAGGCGTTGGCAGTTGCGATCTGCTGGCCCGGCTCAAGCCCGGACAGGATCGTCACCATTCCAGCGGAACGGCTGCCAGTTTCTACCGCGCGCGCCTGGAAGCCGCGACGCGTTCGGACAAACACGACGTCGCGTCCCTCGAACGCCTGCACTGCATCTTCAGGAACCGCGATAAGGGTCTGATCCACTTCTCCCGAAGGGCGGATACGAGCCTGAAGGAACGAGCCAGGCTGAAGACCTGGAACAGCGCGCGAGATGCTGAGAACAGCTGTCGCGCTTCGGCTTTCAGGATCGAGCGAAGGCGTGACAGAGCGTACGCGCGCGCCGATCTCGCGACCATCGCCAACAATCAGTGCTGCCTCATCGCCGGGCTGGATGCGCGAGGCATCTTCCGAAGGTAGTGCGACTTCGACCTGGAGACCGTTCGGATTGACGATCTGATACAGTTCCTCGCCGGCATCGACGAAGGAGCCGAGTACGATCGGCGCAGCCGTGACGCGTCCGGATAGGGGACTAGTGACGGCGAGCGACCGACCGTCACCGCTTACCCCGGCAGCGCTGACCGCGGCCTGGGCCCGGTTAAGCTCGGAACGGGCAACATCGAGGTTGGCACGGGCAGCTTCGAGATCCTGCCGGGCAGTTACATTCGCTTCGAAAAGGCGACGTTCACGATCAAATGCCGACGACAGTTCGGTCACGCGAGCACGAGCTGCACTGAGCTGCGAGGCGAGCGCAGCAGCATCGGCGCTTTCAATCCGTGCAACGGTCTCGCCCTGGCGGACATAATCACCAAGCGTCTTGCCCACAGTGCGTACCACACCCGATGCGCGCGCATCGATACGCGCACTTGCGGTCGGACTAGCGGCTATCGTGGCCGGAAATACCAGGTCGACGGATGCACCATAACGTGCAGTACCGATTACAATTTCGGCAGCCCGAATCTGTTCTTCGCCGATCAGAACGAGGCCCTCTGGCAATTCTGTGTCGGCTGCTTCTTCGACGCCACCGGTTTCGACTTCACTGTCAGGCCAGAGCATCAGCAGCAAAGCTGCAGCGAGAATGACGATTCCGGCGATGATCGCCAGTTTCTTGCGGTTCATTTGAATATTCCTCATTGTGCGGCCAGCCGGATCAATTCGGCAGCAGCCTGCCCCCGGTCCTGCTGGGCAGCGATCAAGGCTTCACGAATTGCATCGCGCGCTTCGGCAGCGCTCAACACCTCGATCAACGGAAAGCGGCCGTTGCGGTAGCCGATGCGGACAAGCCGCAGCGCCTCTTCGGCCTGGGGCAGCGATGTCCGGGAAAGCGTTTCGACGCGCGCCTCAGCAGCGAGATACTGCGCCCGCGCCCGGGTTACTGATTGTTCAAAATCCGCCAGTGCCACGGCCTCGCGTGCATTTGCGGCTCGAAGCCTCGCTTCTGCAGCCGCGATATTGCCCTGATTGCGATTGCTGAACGGAAGCGGGATCGAGACGCCTACAAGGAATGCGCTGTCGTTGCTTTCTTCGAAACGGCGCACACCGGCGGAGACGACCGGATCGGGAACGCGCAAGCTGCGCTCACGATCGATATCTGCCGCAGCAGCCCTGCTTTCAGCGCGCGCCACCCGCAACTGGAGCCCGCTCGCCGCAGCCAGTGCAGCTCCAGGTGGCCGGATGTCCGGAAAGTCCGCCGGGACTACAGGGGGCACGTCCTGAACGCCCCAGAGAGAAGCGAGAGCAGTGCGCGTCGCGAGACTGGCCGCTTGAGACGCTTGCAATTCGGCGCGCGCCTCTGCCAGGGCCGCCTCTGCACGCAAGGCGCGCAAAGGTGGCTCACGGCCTACTTCGACCAGCAGTCCTGCAATGCGGGCGAGCTCTTCGTTCCGTTCGACCACATCGCGGGCCAGTTCCACGCGCGATGCAGCGGCCGCCGCTGCGACATATCGCTCGCGGACGAGGTAGCCGAGTTCGACATCGGACAGGTCGGCGCGAAGGTTTGCAAGCTGTGCTTGCGCCCGGGCAGCTTCGACCCGGGCCCCCCGCTTGTTGCCAAGTTCAAGGCGCTGCCCCACCGCAAGCGTGTATTCGGTAGCCCGCAGTCCGGAAAAAGCGCCGCTTCCGGCGATATTCTCGACCTCGAGCGAAACTTCGGGGTTCGGTCGGAGACGCGCCTGCCTGACGAGCGAGCGAGCGGCATCCGCTTCGGCGCGCGGTCCCACCATACGCGGGTTCGCGGAGATTGCATCGACTTCGCCCGTTACACCTGAGCGGCTCAGCGCGTCTTCAAGCGTCAGAAGCTCCTGCTCCTGCGCGGCCACGGACGTGGCTGTTGCGACGAGAAACAACCCTGCAATCAGGGTGTCTCGCCAATAAATGGCTGACATTTTGGAAGAATTCCTCTGCTAACAATCGAACGGGCGCTGCACCGGGGCAGCGCAACGACGATTGTCAGTCGCGAGGAGGACGTTTCAGTCGGGTACTGACATCCGAGACGGATGCCGCAACAGGAGGCGCTGCAAGAATGACCGACGCAAGTGGAACCTGTTCTTTGTGGATTCCGCCAGCAAAGCTCGCGCCGTGATGACAATGACCATGACCGCAAACGCCGTGTTGATCGGCTGGCACTTCGGGATCGCCCTGATCGCCATCGACATCTGAGGTTGCCGATCCCTCGTCAGCTGCAATCCATGCCGCCGCATCGCCCGGAGCCACTTCCGAGCCGCAGGCAGCTGCATCCGCCGCAGTCGCAAAGATCATCGCGACCAGCATGAGCAGGACGACGAGCGGGTTGAGGACAAGGCGGCGATAACTGTAAGTCATGAATTTGGGCCGCCATTAGCAAAGACAAACCGAGCTGCCTAGTGTAATATTCTGTCAGCGTAGATCCATTATTGTGATACTATAACACAACACCAGTGCTCTTATATTGTCGAAGGAGGACCCGGCGGGGGCGTAAAGCCAGGCGAATTTGCATCGGACTGCAAGAGGCAGCTGGCCTACCGCACGAAACAAGAACCAATTAGCGCGCCAGCGACATAATCGTCGCCGGCGCGTAGCAAGTTCGACGTTCAATCATATCGTTTTGGGATGCTTGCACCCAAGCTGCGCCGGTCAACGACGGTGATACGCCGGGCCTTGGCGTCAATCACTAGACGCTCAAGAACGCCATTGCCGGGAAGCGCGACCACATAGCGCGGATTCATCTGAAGCATCTGCTCATTGCGCTTGAACCCGGCTCGTGCCCCCAGCCGTCTGTCGAGTGAAAATACCAATTGCTGTATATCGTGCCGTTCGGCCCAGCTGGCCGCAAGCCGATCAACGCCTTTGGTGTCGCCGCCGTGCACCAGAAACATGTCGGGCACATGATCACGTACCTTGTCGAGCGTTGACCAGACCTTGGAGGCGAAAGCCTTGGCGTCTTCCGCGGTGGCAAACGAAGACCGGCCACCGGAAAAGACGATTGGCGTGCCTTGCGGTGTATTGGCATCCCGGCGGCGCTCTGCACGAGCCCGCAGGAAGTCACGTGCATTGACGACAGCGGACGTCATATGGGCAGCGTGGTTCGAACGCGAACCGGTCGTGGGACGCCAGGACGATCCGATCTCTTCAAGATAGAGCGTAGCGGCGGTTTCGCGCATTTTCTCGAATGCGACCATGCTGGCTTCGGCGGCCTGGGCACGTTCGACCTGCTCTTCCAGATTGCTCGTGTGTACTTCCGAGCCGTCGGCAGAAGCTAGCAATGCTCGAATTTCGTCGCTGGCGCGGTCGAGCCGCGAAGACTTCCGACTTGCTGCACGGTGGAAGAGATTGACGAAACCCCAGGCGATATCCTCGGCATCCGCCTCCAGGGCCGTGTCGGAAAAGATCGCGAAGAGGTCGGACCATACGGCGCCAAGCGTCTGCTCGATCGCGTCCTCGCACGGAAAGTCGGTCTGGTTGAAGGGGGCCGGCCTGATGCTGAGGCCTGAAAGGTCAAGGCCGCTCAATTGATCAATGAAGCTGTCGTACATGGGGTGTCTCCTGATCGCGCGGACATGGAGAGGAGGCACCATTGCCTCGGCCCTGTCCGCCGGAGCCCGATCAGGGCCGGGACAAGGGGCATGACGCACCGCGTAGCGGGAAACCTGCGGCCCTAAGGCTGGCGCGGGCAACACGGGCCGACGGGCCGCAGGTTGCGGCGCGCCCCGACCGGCCCAAGGGCCTCTCCCGGCGGACAGGGATGAGGCAGGATCAGGACCCGACGTCGCTATCAGGGCAGGAGCGCTCGAAGATCGCTTCGCCATTCGAGAACCGACCTACCAGGCGCAGCTCGCCGAACAGGTCGATGAACCTTCCTGACACCTGGGCGAGCGAATGCCGTGCCCTCGGCACGCGCGGGTTGTAGAGATCGGCTTCCCAGTAGCGAGCGTCATCGCGCTCGGCGAGCCAGATCGCGGCGAGCCCGCAATATGTCGATATGCCGCAATCGGCGAAGGCGTTCCGCAGGAGGATGCAATCCTCGCGGCCGCGCCATCCTTCGAAGCGTTCAAAGGAAGGAAAGGTCGCCTTCGCAGTATCGATGATCTCGTCGACGAGGCACTCGTAGGCCCAGTCGACATCTGCGTCTTCGCCGTCGTCGAGCAGACGAAAGGCAACCACGGATCCGGCCGGATAACTGACAGAACGTCCCATCTCACTGCTCCTCAGGCTGCATCAGCGAGATCAATGTCGGGCTCGCTTTCGTTGGATTGGTGACCCCCAAGGTCAAGCAACAGGCTGGCCGCTTCCTCGGCCTTGGCCGCAGCGGTCAGGATCGCGCGCTCATCCGATTTGAGGATCTTGAGCCAGGACGCGATGTAGCTGGCGTGATGGTCGAGGTGGGTGACCGGCAGACCCAGTTCTGCCCCAAGGATGGCCGAGGACAGTTCGGCGATCAGTTCTTCGGCAGCATAGGCGTCGCTGCCGAAGCGGTTCTTGAGATCGCGGTCGAGCCGCGAGGAATGCCCCGTCCAGTGCGACAGCTCGTGTGCAAGCGTCGCGTAGTAGTGGTCATAGGCTTCGAAGAGTTCGGCTGGCGGCATCGTGACGCGGTCGCGCAGCGGTTCGTAGTAGGCCTGGGCACCATGATGGCGCAGGTCTGCGCCGACTTGACCGAAGAAGGCATCGAGCCGGTCTTCGCGTCCTTCAGGCTCGAGCGCGGCAACCAGCGGCTTGGGATGATAGAATGCGGGGAGGCCGTCGCACTGGTCCGCGTTGAACACGGCATAGGCCTTGAGCACGCGCCGGTTCTCGGTGTCCGTGTCGCCTTCGGCGTTCTCGACCTCCTTGGTATAGCTCTTGTAGAAGATCGCGATGGTCGATTTCTCGCCCTTGCGGACCTGTCCGCCTAGCTTCTGGCACTGGCGGTACGTCATCCAGTACGGCGAAGCGAAACCGCAGCCATCGGCCACCATCCAGAGCCAAAAGGTGTTCATTCCGCGATAAGGCGTCCCGCAGGAGCGCAAGGGCCGCGAGACGGGCACACCGCGCCACGGCTTGACCCAGGGCTTTGTGCCTTGCTCGAGCTTTTCGATGATCGCGGCGGAGATGCGCTGGGCAGGCGATGTCGAAACGGTGCGGCGGGACTTGGTCATGGGAGATCTCCTGATCGCCGGAACGGAGTTGTCCCGGCTCAGGAAGAGCAAAGCTCCCTCCTCTCTCCTTCAATGATGACCGCAATGCGCCCTCAATTCGGGACGTTCAGGCTTCCTGCGGATGCCTGAAAGCGGCCCGGCAGCTTTGCTCCGGTAATGATTACCGCGAATGTCCGATTAGGACTCGTTTGCAGTCGGGCCGCTTTTGCAGTCGGGCCGCTTTTATCGTGCGTGTGCGATTAGCGGACAATCAGCTTTGAGGCGCTCCGACAACACGCGGAAAGGTCTGAAACGGGGGGAACGGAATGTCTAATTTGTTGTTTATTTTGGTCAAAGCAGACATAAAAACACCTACCAGTCAGTTTTGAGAACCTACAGTGAACATCGAGATCGAGCGGAACCCTTCGAAAGCTGAGGCGGACCTGCTCAGTCGCGGGATTAAGTCATTCAACGAAGAAACCGTTCGCGATCTCGAGCCGATCGAGGAAGAGAAGCGGTTTCACGTGATGGCTCGAGATGACGAGGGATCATTACAAGGTGGCATCCGCGCAACATGCTATTGGAATACCCTTCACATCGAACTTCTTTGGATTTCCGAGACTGCGCGCGGCAGTGGAATCGGGCGTAAGCTGATACAGAAAGCCGAGGCTTTTGCGCGCGACAATGGTTGCGAAAATGCTTTAGTTGAAACGACCAGCTGGCAGGCAAGGCCATTCTACGAAAAGAACGGCTACAACCACATGGCGACCCTTTCCAACCGACCCAAGGGACACTCTTCGCACTATCTCAAGAAGGTGCTGATTTGATTTTCGGGCGTCCGCTTTCGAGGTAGTTTCCGCTCAAGTTAAACAACCGCGCTTAGGGTCGTTAGCCGAACGGCAGCTTTCAGCATTCAGCCACCTAAAAGCGGACCGTCTTCAACCGGCCGAAAATTTGACATGGAAAAGGCGGCCCGTCCCGATTGGGACGGACCGCCCGCCGAGTGACCTAGACCTGTCAGGAGGGGTCAGGCAGCCTGCTCGGCAATTTCGTCAGTCGCGTCGTCGCTGACCGGCTCGTCACCTTCAGCGGCAACCGGTGCGACCTGCTCGGAACCGGCGAAACGCATCATCGGCGGAACCCAAGCCTGTGCCCGTTCCTTGACCTCGGCCTCACCGATGAAGTTGCCGGAGAATATGCGCTCGGCAGCGCTCGCCAGTTCGGCCTTCTTCGATGCGGCATAGCGACTGACGAGTTCGGGACCACCGGCGGCATCGAGCGCCTCGAGCGTGCGAGCCTTGGCCACACGATCGAAGTAGTTCGCCGCCGTGGGACGCCACCAGTGTGCGGTCTCGATTTCGAGCAGTGAGCCCAGCTCCTCGTGCAGTGGCACCGAGCGCTCCCCTTGGCAGGCAAGGCTGGCAACCAGAGTGCGCGAGACGACATGGCCAAGCCAGTCCGAGCGTGCCTCGTCGGAAAGCGCCCGGAACCTGGCAAACCGCTCGACATCGCTTTCACCAGCACGCCAGCTTTCATCGAGCGACCCGGCGAACTCGGCCAAGGCAGCGCTCGCCGGTGCATCCTTGGCCTCGAACCCGGTGACAGGCCCAGCCGCAACCGATCCGACCAGCGTCGACGCATTCTTGGCGCGCCAGTCGTGTCCATCTGCATCTGCGAGCGTGAAGACCATGAAGTCGAGCGCCAGTGCCGGATCGTTGGCGAGGTGGATCGCCAGGATATCGCGGCGCTGCATGGCCAGTTCGTCGAGTAGGCGTTGCGACAGCGAACTTCCTTTGGGCTTTGCCGCGCCACTTTCCTCGATGGCCTCGACAACGCCTTCGTCAGCGATGACTTCGGTTTCGGTGTAGTACTGTGGGACCAAGGTCGGCTCGCCATTGCGCGAGAGGACGAGGAAGGCGCCGGCCTCCGGTTTCAGTTCGTCGGCGAGTACCGGCGGCCGGTCATTGATCGCGCGCATGGCGCGGTCGATGACGACGAGTTCCTGTTCTGCCTTGGCGACCTGGTCCTCATCGCTGTCCTCGTCTTCGAGCACGGCGGCGACGCGGTCGTAGTCGGCCTCGAGCTCGCCGAGCTCCTGCACTTCCCGGTCGGTCATTGGCGCAGGCTCGCAGGGCAAGCGATTGAGGCCGTCGACAAGGTCATGACTGACATAGGTGCCAAGCGTCGGCCGAACCCAGGCAAGGCCATATTCGATCGCGACCTTTTCTGCGGCTTCTTCCATGGCCTTGTGTGCGAGGTCCTCGAGCAGCGCGACATCGATCCAGCTTTCGCTGGCATCGTCGTCGAACAGTTCGCGTTCGATCCGGCCACCCGCAGTGAGGTAGGCATCGCGTCCGACGAGAACCGCTCGCGGATCGGAGCCACGAACAGTTGCGTCGAGCACCATGCGGCGGATCGTGTCAGGCGTGATCTGGTACCAGGCGTCCTGCAGCTCGGCATAGACATGCGCTTGGCGCTCCACGTCGGAGATCGCGCCGTAGGCTTTGGCCATGTCGAGCGTAATCGTGCCTTCGGCGAGCGCTTCGAAGACGCAGGGTGCGAGACTTGCTAAGCGCAGACGCCCTTCGACGAATCGGACGGTGAGGCCGAAGCGGCGCGCCACGTCTTCGGTGGTAGCGCCTGCCTCGATGATCGCCGCGAAAGCCTGCGCTTCGTCGGCCGGGTTCATCGCGAGACGCTGGAAGTTCTCGGCAAGGCTGGCCTCGCGCACTTCGCTTTCCTCGCCTTCGATGACGAGGCAGGTAACTTCGTGGTTTTCGGGCAAGGTACCCTCTTCTGCCAGCGCCTGCAGCGCGGCGAGGCGGCGACCACCGGCCTCGACCTCGAACTTGCCGCGCTTTCCTTTGCGCACGACGAGGTTCTGCAGCAGACCGCGCGCACCAATGTCTGCCCGCAGCTGGAGGTCAGCCAGCACATCGCTCGACTTGCGAACGTTGCGCGGGCTCGGGACGAGCTTCTTCAAGGGAATCGACTGGATCATGGGTGTTCTCCTGATGGAATGAAGGCGCAGGTGAGGATCACGAGGCCCACAAGCCCAACGGGCTCCCTCCACTCTCTTCAATGGCTGTGGCGACCATCTATGCTACCGGGATGGGGCGATCAGGGATCGGCTGAGATCCGTCCATGAGAGCAGTTGTTCTCGATGCGCGAACCCATTCGCAAGCCCGTCATCAGCGGGCACAGGCAGATCAGTCGCCCGGACTTGAGGAAGGACGTGATCAGGCTCCGGCGTACGCGACACGGGAGCTTATCGGTTCATTCAGACACACGGAGGGGAGGAGAGAAGGGGAAACCTAAGCGCAATCGGAGGCAGCGCTCAGCTTCATCCGGACCCTGACCTCTTCAGCGGAGCCTATGACTATCCGCTGCTAAGCAAGCGCTCTTCGAGAAGCGTCCGAAAATCCCGACGCGCATCAGCGATTACGAACACGGTCACCTGACCGGGTGCCGGCTCGGGCTGGTACCCGTAGATTATGCGGAACGGAAAGCGCGACAATTGCCGAAAGTCGGTGATCCCGAGAGCCTCAAGTTCCGGTGGAACCGGTCCTTTCTCAGGATTGTTCACAAGGGAGCCGATAGACGCGACAAGGTCATCCAGCAGTGCGTCCGCACCATCGTCGCCATCCGGCCCGCGCTGCGTCAAGCGGCGCTGCCAGATACCCGCGAGATCGCGCTCCGCACCGGAGGTGATCTCGATCGCTACGGCGGCCGTCATCATTCAGTTTGACTTACCCCGTACGCGATCCGCAAGGCCTGCCACCAGGCGGGTCCGACCGGCGGCAATATCGGCCTGTCCGAGCGCCAGAAGTTTTAGCAGAGCGAGCGTTTCCTGTGCGCGCTCGTAGCTGGCGACATCCTGCAGAACTGCCTTGGCTTCGCCATTCTGCGTGATGACCATTGGCCCGGCGCCATCTCCGATCTCCCGGATAATTTCTGCACTGTGGGCCTTCAGATAGCTGATCGGTTTGATGCGCTGGTCCAGTTTCATAGAACACCTTAGGGCTGAATTTGGTCTCCATATAGACCCGATTTGGGCAAATGAGAAGTTCAAGACTTGATTGCGATGCTTTGGAGGGTCTCGCTTGCTCTCGGCGTCGGGACAAACAGCCGCGTGCGGTAGCGAATGATCTCGGTGAAGCAGCCCTTGTTCTTGTACCAGTCGAGGCGATCCGGCGAGAATCCGGTCAGTTCAAGGCGCTGTTCGCCGCCGACCAGCGATCGCTTCACGGTGAGTGGATCGTGACTCGCAAGGCCCAGCGGTTTGCCGCTGGCGAGGACGAGGTCGCCGATCTGATCTGCCGATGGTCCGACAACGCCGGAGAGGCCAAAGGTTTGGGCGATTGAGGCAAGGTCGACATCGAGCACTTCGCGGCCGATGATCGACTGGCC
Source organism: uncultured Erythrobacter sp. (assembly GCA_947501005.1). Classification (GTDB taxonomy): domain Bacteria; phylum Pseudomonadota; class Alphaproteobacteria; order Sphingomonadales; family Sphingomonadaceae; genus Qipengyuania. Next base: position 2,607,891 of record CANMTU010000001.1, read on the forward strand.
GTCGTCGGCAACGAGCCGCGTGACCCGAACATGATCGCCGGGCAGCCGCTTCCAGACCGGCAGCAGCAGCCCGGTGGCAAGATGGACGCGCTCGGTCACCGGTGACTTGGCCGCCTCTGCTTCCTCGGCCCGCCAGGTGCTCGTGAACGCGGTGACGCCAATTTCCTCCCAGTGGCTCTCACCGAGTGCTTCAAGTGTCCAGTTCGCGGACTTGAGCGGGCGCAGCAGGCGGCGGCGTTCGATCACGGCCCCGTCGTCAGCAATGAGGCGCCGGGCAGGAACCGACAGCGCAACCTTGCCCGAACGCGCATTGCGCATCGGTATCGCGTGCAGGCTGCCAATCTCGTGCATGCGTACGAGGCGCTGCAGGCGTAGAGGCCGAAGGTGCCTCGACACTTCGAGCGAGACGAGGCGGGTCTCTGCTCCGGTCACGGGGTCTGTGCGCAGGCGCTCATCGACGAGGACCGTGAAACAATCAACCCTGACGGTCTCAAGGCCCTGATCGAGCGTTCCGGCTTCGCGCGCGGCTTCAATCCGCGCTTCGACGACGCCGAGATATTCGTCGAAGATCGCGTTCTGAAGCGCGATCGGTAGCGCGAGAACGCGATTGAGCCAGCGCTGGATCGTCGGGAGATTATCGGTCAGCCCGCCATCGGGGCTTTCAAGCCGGAGGCCAGTTCGCTCGACGAAGTTGGCGAAGCTCGTGGCCTCAAGCTTGCCGTCATAGAGGAGCTGGAACCAGCGGCCGAGCGCGCCGCGCGCATAGTCGCTTTCAAGATTGTCTGCCGGGTCGAACAGGTTCTGTCCGCCCGTCTGGCGCTGGCCGCGGGTAAGTGCGCCCAAAGCGTCGAGCCTTCGCGCAATAGTCGAGATGAACCGGCGCTCGCCCTTTACATCTGTGGTGACCGGGCGGAACAGCGGGGCCGAGGCCTGGTTGGTGCGGTTCGTGCGACCAAGACCCTGGATGGCGTTGTCGGCGCGCCATCCCGGTTCAAGCAGGAAGTGAACCCGGCGCTGCTGGTTCCTGGCGCCCAAGTCGGCATGATAGGAACGCCCCGTGCCGCCCGCATCAGAGAAGACCAGGATGCGCTTGGTCCCTTCCATGAAGCTTTGGGCTTCGGCGACATTGGCGCTGGGGCTACGCCGTTCGAGGCGCTGCTCACCATCGCGGCCCAGGACAAGCCTGCGGGTCCGGCCCGTGACTTCGGCCACAGCCTCGGTTCCGAAGTGCTCGATAATCGCGTCAAGTGCTGTGGCGATGGGCGGCAGCGCGCAGAGCTGTTCGATCAGCGCGTCGCGCGCGGCAATGGCGCGCGGGCAGAAAACGGGATTGCCCTCCTCGTCGCTCATCGCCTCCGAGTGGAGATTGCCGTCCTCGTCTGCGAAGACCTGCATCAGGCGCACCGGGAAGCTCTTCGCAAGATAGTCGATGACATATTCACGCGGTGAGAGATCGATATCGAGAGCTTCGCGTTCTTCCACGGTAAGGTCGGCAAGGCGCCGGTCGAGCATGGCCTCGGCGGTCGAGACCAGCTGCACGACAACCGAATGATCCTCGCCAAGCGCCGCTTCCATTGCAGGGATCAGGCTAGGCAATTTCATCGAGAGCAGGAGCTGGGCAAAGAAGCGCTGCTTGGTACCTTCGAAGATTGAGAGCGCCGCAGCCTTGGCGTTGCGGTTGAGCGTGTCGCCGCTGTCCTCGTCGACCACGCGGGTTGCTTCGAGTGCAGCTTCGAGGTTGCGGTGAATGATTGCCCAGGCCTCGGCATAGGCATCATAGATTTTCACCTGCGCGTCGGTCAGGCTGTGTTCGAGGATCTCGTACTCTATCCCGGCGAAGGACAGCGCACGGGCGAGATAGAGACCCTGAGCCTTTAGGTCGCGGGCGACAAGCTCCATCGCCGCGACGCCGCCAGCGCGGATCTCGGTCATGAACGCCTCGTGGGTCGGAAAAGCGGTCTCGGGTCCCCAGAGACCAAGCCGTGAGGTGTAACCGAGGTTGGCGATATCCGAAGCGCCAGTGGCAGACGCGTAGAGCACGCGGGCGCGCGGGAGATGGTTCTGCAGCCTGAGGCCCGCCATCCCTTGTTCGGAGCCCTTGACCTTGCCGCGGATTGAAGAGCCCCCGAGCGCATTGGCCATGGCGTGGGCTTCGTCGAAAGCGATCACGCCATCGAAATCCTCGCCCGCCCAGGCAAGGATCTGGTCGAGCCGCGTATCCTCGGCGCGGCCCGAGCGCAGCGTCGGATAGGTGACGAAGAAAATGCCTTCGGACATCGTTGCAGGGTGGTCAAGTTTCCAGCGGGAGAGCGGCTGGATGTCGAGCGGCAGCCCACCAAGTGCTTCCCAGTCGCGGCGTGCATCTTCGAGCAGCGCCTCGTTCTTGGTGATCCAGATATGGCGACGCTCGCCGGCGAGCCAGCGGTCCATGATGACCGCGGCGATCTGTCGTCCTTTGCCCGCTCCTGTTCCGTCGCCGAGGAAGAAGCCTTGGCGGTAGGAGTTTCCGTCCTCGGAGAGTTCCAGCGCGGTGCCTTCCTGGCTGACCTTGAACTGGCCCGGCAGGTCGCGCGCAAATGCCTGGGCTGCATAGACCAATGTCTCGCACTGCGCTTCGGACAGAAGGCCATCGGCCTGCCAGCCAGCGGGAAGACGCGGTGTGACGTCCGGCTGAGGCGCCGCGACAGAACCCATGGCGACCGATTCCACGAGCGGCGTGGGATGGACCGGCGCGTCTTCGAACGCGATGCGGCTGGGCCGGTATGGCAGATAGATGCCGGTCTGTTCGGGCACCGGTGCGGGGTCGGCCAAGACCGAATAGGTAAGATCGATCGCATTCGCTGTGGCTGGTGTTGTCGCTGCAAACGGCGCCACCGGCCGGACCGGCGCGCGATGCGTTGAGGTCCTGCCCCCGAGGGATACTGGCCTACCGACTGGCAAGCGATGGATGTTGGTGGAGGTCTGTACGCGAGGCGGAAGCGCGGTGACAAGCTCGTGGAGCTCGATCAGGTCGCAGGTATCTCCGGTGATCGCTGGTTCAGGCGCAGCAGGCGCTTTGTCGATGACGACCAGGCGAACGGCGATACCCGTCCCGGTGCGGCGAAACACCTGCTGCAAGCGAACATCGAGCAACAGCGATGCTTCGCCCTGCGCCTTGGCGAAGGCGGAAGCATCGAAGCCGTCGGGCATGATCGCAACAATCCTCGCCCCATTGGCAGCGGCCCGGATTGCACTACGAAGGTGGCGCTGCGCCGTCTCGCCGTCCTTGCCGCGTTCCTGGCTGCGGGCGAATGGCGGGTTCATCAGCACGACCGATGGAACAGGGCCACGATGCAGGTCCGCGATCAGTTCCCCGTCATGCGCAGTGAACGTGGCCGAAGGGAAGACGTGGGCCAGGCCGTCTCGTCTTGCCGGATCGATCTCGTTGATGAGCAGCGAAGCGTTCTGGACGCTGCCCCAGAGAGCAAGGGCGCCATTGCCTGCGGACGGTTCGAGAAGTGTGTCGTGCGCCGAGACAGCTGCGGCCTTCGCCATCAGCCAGGCCAGCATCGGCGGGGTCGAGAATTGCTGGAGCTCGACCTGTCCTTCACTGCGCACGTGCCGCGGCGGCAAGGCTGCTTCGAGCCAGTCGAACCGCGCTTCGGCTTCATGCACGCTTGTCGCCAGGTCGATGCGCGAGGACTCGCGAAGCCAGAGCAGAGCGCCGATCTCGACGGCGTTGTTGTAGTCGTCGATCGTCCAGGCGCTTCCCCAGCCCTGGACGCCGGTCTCTTCGGCGAACAGCCCGGAAATGTCGGCACGGGCAAGATGACGCCCCGAGGCAAGAAGCGCGGCAATCCTGGTGCCGGTGGCATAGGCCAGGGGCTCTGACGGCAACTGCTCGCCAGCTGGAAACAGGTCTGATTGAAACATGGCAATTCGTCCTCCTGATGAAGGCATCGGGACACGCCCTCTGCCGGATCAGGAATTCGAGAAGCTCTCTCTCCTCTACCGAGCCGCTTTGCGGCGCAGCCATTCTGTAAGTTCATCGTTCCAGTCGGTGTCGCGTGAGGATGGTTTGCGAACGAGGATCGTCCGCCCATCGCGGGCATAAGCGGCCAGGCCACGCGACGCGGCCAGCTCGCCGCCAGCATCGTGATCGACGAAGAGGTGAAGTTCGGTGACGCTCTCGGGCACGCTGACGAGACCGAAGCGCTCATTGCCCAAGGTCGCCCAGACGGGAATGCCGGTGAGAGCATAGGCCGACATCGCGCTCTCGACCCCCTCGGCAAGGCCAAGCTTGCCGGAAACTGGAGCGAAGAGACGAACAGCAGCTTCACCGAGCGCACCGAGCGCGCGCTTCGGCTTTTTGAAAGCGGCCTTGCCTGAAGCCTCGGTACACAGGAACGTGCGGTGGATGGCGATCGGGCCCTCGTCGATGCTGACTGCCGCGATCATGGCGGGCAGAAAGCGGGTCCATCCTTTCGGGCCAAGCGGCGTTCGCGGATGAAAGCGGAGCGCCGGAGATGCGGCGAGGATGCCGCGACTCTCCAGATAAGCTTTTGCCGGACTGGCACGCAGTGGCTGTGCATCGCGCCAGATCCTCAGCGCTGCCGCCGAGGGTTTGCGGGTGCTGGTCGGCTCGGGTTCGTTGGTGATCGCAGAAGGTGAAAAAAGCGCCGGTGCCTCGAAACCTTCACGCGCCAAAGCAGCCAGCACGCTCTGCTGATCACATCCCGCGAAACAATGGAAGAGGATGGCCTGTCGGCCGAGCGACACACCAAGTGACGGCGTGCGGTCATCATGCGCGGGGCAACAGGCCATGCCCTTTGTGCCGGACCATTTGCCCCCTCGCGATTCGCAAATGCGACGGGCGGTCTCGACAAGCGACCGGTTGCGATGAGTTTGGACAGACAGGGACATGCGAACTCCTCAGCATGCAAAGTGGCCCCCTCATCAGCGTTCCTCTCCTCTCCCGAAGGCAGGCATTAGCTGCTTTCCTACAGGAATATGTTCTACTTATGTTCTATCTCGATTCGAATCAATGGAGCACCACTCGAGATGACCTACCTCAATCGTCGGACCGCGATAGCGGTCGCCTGTCTGGGGATGATCGCGACCTCCTTACAGCAAGTCCGCGCCCAGGATTTCACCTTGTTCGAGCACGCGATCGTTCCGCCGAAGACGGACCAGCAGCCGGCAAGGGAATATCTTCCTGCAATCTACCAGGCCGAGCCAGCAAACGTATCCTACCGGGAAGGCTTGTATATGGCGGCGATAGCCGAGGCTGAACGCCGTTACGGGCTTCCGACCAACCTGCTTCGTGCTCTTATTTGGGCTGAGTCTCGCTTCAATCCGATGGCTGTTAGTCCAGCCGGTGCTGCCGGGCTGGCTCAGCTTATGCCGGCCACGGCGAGAGAACTGGGCGTCCGGAACCGTCATGACCCTCTTGCATCGATCGACGGTGGCGCCAGGTACCTTCGCGATATGTTGGACCGGTTCGACGCAGTCCACCTGGCCCTGGCAGCTTACAATGCTGGCCCAGGTGCCGTCTCCCGATCACGCGGCATTCCCAACAATGGTGAAACGCCGCAATATGTCCGGTCTGTGTTGGGACGTTGGCAAGCAATTGGTACGTACAATTGACGAAACTGCCTGATTTTCGGCTATTGTCTGAAATCATGTGCCCGAATGAAGACGGACAACGCTAGTGAGTGAGACCCCCGGTGAGCCGTTCGACTTTCGCAAGGCGTTGAAGGCACAAAAGCGCCGGAAGCTGAGAAAGGAGATCGCATTGGGTTTGGGAGCATTCGCGATCGTATTTGCTGGAGGGGTGCTGGCACTCAACTGGCCAGTCCATGATGCCAGCCTTGCTAACGACGATCAGCAGCCTCAGGCTTTATTCCAGCAAGCGAGCTCCCCACAATTCGACATCTGCGGATCCATCCGGCGCACATGCGTCGTGGATGGAGATACTTTCTGGCTTGATGGCGTGAAGATCCGCATTGCCGACATCGACACTCCCGAAATCAGCGAGCCTCGCTGCGACTATGAGTACCAACTCGGCATGCGTGCGACGTACCTCCTTGTCGAATTGCTCAATGACGGGCCCTTTGAACTGACGACTATCGGAAGCAGAGATGAGGATCAGTACGGTCGCAAATTGCGGGTCGTAACGCGCGGAGGCCGCTCGCTTGGCGATCAGCTGGTCAGCGAAGGGCTGGCGCGGACCTGGACCGGGAGACGTGAACCATGGTGCTGAACCGCGACCAGGAATTGTGGGCCGTCGCGCTCTGGGTCGAAAAGAACCATGGCGAAGAGGGACCCGCATATATCGCGCAGCAAATCCAGCGGCTATCCAACGAACGGGACGAGGCAGGCATAGCAACGTGGAAGACTGTTGCTGAGCGCTTCGATCAACTTAGCTGCAAAAGCTCTACGAACTGAGGCTCGGCACGATGCGGAATTGGCTTCGGATCTGGGGCATCAGAATTGAGTTCGCCGTGCTGGCGTCAGTGTCCCTGATAGGGCTGGTCCTGAGCCTTCAATCCTGCATTGGCTGAGAAGAAATTCGATCTCCCGATCAACCCTTCGCAAACTTCCCCATGATGACCTTTCCTCCTGTCCGCAGCTCATCGAGGTAGTCGCTCCACCATTGTGCCATTCGCACGCGCTCGTCCCAATGCTTGCCGCGATGGTAGATGCCACGCACAACATTGCTGTCGCCATGTGCCAGGGCACGCTCGATCGCATCGGGATTCCAAAGGCCCGACTCGTTCAGGAATGTCGATGCTGTCGCACGGAGTCCGTGCGCGGTGACTTCTTCTTTCGAGTATCCCATGCGACGGAATGCGGCATTGAGCGTGTTTTCACTCATGGGACGCTTGGAGCTGCGCGCAGATGGAAAAACATATCCTTCGCGGCCGAGCATCTCGGCCAGATCAGTGAGATAGCCTCTAACCTGCTTGGAAAGCGGGACGGCATGCGCTCGGCGCGCTTTCATTTTACCGGCAGGGATCTTCCAGACCCCATCGACGAGGTCGATCTCATGCCATTCGGCGTGCCGGAGTTCGCCGGGGCGTACGAACACATGCGGCGCTATCTGCAAAGCTAACTTCGTCACCATGTAGCCAGTGAAGTCGTCGATTGCGCGCAACAGCCCGCCTAGCTCGGTGGGCTCGAGGATTGCTGCATAATGCGTGGCTCTCGGCGTTACGAGAGCGCCCTTCAGCATACTGGTCGGATCGGATTTGCAGCGGGTGGTAGCAACACCGTAGCGAAACACGCGGCCTGCGAACGAGCGGCATTTCTTCGCAGTCTCGTGCTTACCGGTGGCTTCCAGCCGTTTGAGGGGAGCCAGGACTTCGAACGGCTCGATCTCGTCGATGGGTCGGTTCCCGATGGCAGGCGCAAGCTTGTCGAGGAAATAATTGGCCTTGACGATCGTGCCATCGGCACGGCCATTCTGGACCATCATCTGTTCAATATACTCACGTGCGACTGCCTCGAACGTCTGTGCAGAAAGGAACTCGGCGCGGATTTTCCGCTTCCGCTTCTCAAAGGCCGGGTCGCCCCCTGAAGCAACAGCTCGTCGTGCCTCGTAGGCTTCGTCTCGCGCTTGCTTGAGGCTGATGTCTGGATAGCTGCCGATGCAGAGCTTCTTTTGCGCGCCGCCGATCCGGTATCGGAATCGCCAAAGCTTGCCGCCGGTGGGCGTGACCTCAACATATAGGCCGCGCTCATCGGTGACCTTGTAGGGCTTATCCTTGGGCTTGAGAGCTCGGAGTCGAGTATCTGTCAGCGGCATGTGGGGGCCTTTTCATCTGGGCCTTTGCGAAACGGCCTCAAAAGGCCCACAAAAGTGTCTGGAACCCCCGAGAACAGGCGGGACGATCCGGAACGATCCAAGGGCCAAATCCCTAGGATTTCTGCGGGTTTTATAGATTATTTGGGAGAACGTGAGAAGAACAAATGGTGCCCAGAAGAGGACTCGAACCTCCACGGGGTTGCCCCCGCCGCCACCTGAAGACGGTGCGTCTACCAATTCCGCCATCTGGGCACACTATGCGAACCGGCCGTCGTGGCGCGGTTCGCGGGTAGGGGCGGGCCGATAGCGAAGGCGGGGGGCGGTTGTCAACGTGAAAGCGCCAACTGCCGCGACGCTTGCAGCGATGGATGGCATACGGCAAGGAGCGCGCGCAGGAACGCATAAGGATATGACCATGGCGACGGCGACAAGCAGCCCCCTCAACGGCAAGCTCGTGGTTCTGATGGGCGGAAGCGGCTTCGTCGGCAATTACGTGGCGCAGGCCCTGCTCGGGCGCGGGGCGCGGCTCCGTATCGCGAGCCGTAATCCGGAGCAGGCCTACACCCTCAAACCACTCGCCAATCTGGGACAGCTGCAATTCGCGCGCTGCAACGCGCTCGACCGGCACAGCGTCGAACGCTGCGTCGAGGGGGCCGATGCGGTCGTCAACCTCGTCGGCAGTTTCTCCGGCAATCTCAAACGGTTGATGGGCGAGGCGCCGGGCTGGATGGCAGAGGCCGCCCGCGAGACGGGCGCCGGAGCGTTCGTGCATGTCAGCGCGCTGACCGGTGCGATCCGCGACGAGGATGACGAGGTCATCGAATATGCCGCGGCCAAGCAATTGGGCGAGGAGCGCGTGCGGGAGGCCTATCCCAACGCCACCATCGTGCGGCCGAGCATCGTGTTCGGCAAGGACGACGATTTCCTCAACATGTTCGCCCAGCTGATCCAGACCTTCCCGATCCTGCCGGTATTCGGACCCGAGGCGCAATTGCAGCTCGTCTATGTGGACGACGTGGCCGAGGGCATCGCGCGCGCACTTGAAGAACCGGGTGCGTTCGGCGGGCAGACCTTCGAACTGGGCGGTCCGGAACGGCTCAGCATGATGGACGTCAATCGCCGGATCGCGCAGGCCCAGCGCCGCAAGCGGACCTTCCTGCCGGTTCCCGATGCGCTGTCGGGCATGTTCGCCGCCCTGCCCGGCACGCCGATGGGGCGCGATCAGTGGGAACTGCTGAAGGGCGGAAACACCGTGTCAGGCCAATCGCCCGGCTTTGCGGAACTCGGCATCGAACCGCGCCCGCTCGGCCTGTTCCTCGACCGGTGGATGACCCGCTATCGCAAGCACGGCCGCTTTGCGGAGCGCCTGAGCGCCTGACCTGCCGCGCGTAAACTTCAACGCCCCCACCAGGGGTCGCGCAGCCTACAGCGCCTCGGAATACAGCGCGAGCAGGTTCGCCCATGCCCGTTCGGCTTCCGGCTCGTCATAGGCGGGGCTGTCGGGCACACACCAGCCGTGATCGCCGGAATACACCTCGATCTCGGCCGGGCAGCCGACCCTTTCCGCCGCCTGCCGTAGCACGGTCTTGGCATCCGGGTTCTCGGCATCGTCGTCCTGCGCGATGGCGATGAGGTAATGCACCGGTTCGCGCAGCATGCGGTGTGGGCTGTTCTCCCCATCGCGCACCAGCCCGCCGCCATGGAACGATGCCGCGGCCTCGATCCGCGGGACGGCGGCGGCGCTCCAGATGGTGAAGGGCCCGCCCATGCAATAACCCTGCGTGCCCATCTTGCGATCCGGGTCGACGGCGGACTGTCCGGCGAACCATCGGGCCACGGCCGTCGCATCCGAACCGATGGCGCCCGCCGTCAGCTTGTCGCGCCAGGGTTTCACTTTCTGGAAGCCGCCCTGCGCGGCGAAAGTGGCGAAGTCGGCGAACTGTTCGCCCGTCACGTCGCGGTAATAGGGGTTGGCGACCAACACCGCATAGCCTTCGCGCGCCAGGCGGCGGGCCATCTGCCGCTTCGCTTCGCGCAGGCCGGCGATATCGGGCCACAGCAGGACGGGCGCATGCCGGCCTTCTGCGGGGTGAACATAGAAGCCGTCCATCGTACCGGCATCGGTCGCGAACGAAACGGCCCTCTCGGTCAGCCCGGTATCGCCCGCGCCCGCCGCCCGCTCGACCGGGGCGCAGGCAGCGATTGTTCCGGCGAAGGCGCCGGCGCCGAACGCCCTGCGCGAGAGGGCGGCCCGGCCCCATCGGGCCAACTGGCTTTCATTGCACATCATGCGTCTCCTCTATCCGGTTATAAAACGGGCGCGACTTGCGGGGCGGGCCGCGTTTCAGGGCCGCGATGACGTCAGAACAGATCTTCGCCGAGTTCGAACAGGACATCCTCGATCCCGGCCTCGCGAAACGATTCCTCGATGACCGTGCGATCGGCATCCGACATGTCGCCGTCGTAACGCACGATATGGGCGATGGGATAGCGCAGGGAAAAGCCGCCCTCCAGGATCTTGCGCAGGCCGCGCACCAGCGTATCCTCGAAGAACCGCTGATGGGCGATGAGGGTCTGGTCGGACGAGAAGGCGAATTCGGCCCGCTGATCGACGAACTGGGTGTCGCCGCGTTGTCTGATCTGGATGCGGTCGCGATAGATCGAGACATCCACGTCGAGCCAGCGAATGCCCCCTAGCGGCGAAGCAGTGCCGCTTCGCTCTGCCCCATCAATTTGGCAAGGATGTCCGCTGCCGGTTCCTCTTCCTTCACCATGCCTACCGATTGGCCCGCCATAAGACTGCCCCGCTCGATGTCCCCATCGATTACTGCTCTCTTGAGTGAGCCGGCCCAGTAGTGCTCGATCTGTAATTGCGCCTCTTCCATCGCGATTTCATTCCGGTCCAGAACGCCCGCTACTTCGATTTGTTTCCGCGTGAACTCTTCGGTTCCCTTGTTCTTCAAGGCCCTTACGGGAATGACCGGCAGCCGCTCGTCCACCTGCATGCTGGTGACGGCATCGCGGGCATTGGCGCGGAACAGGGCCTTCTTGAAATTGGCGTGGGCGATGCTTTCCGTGGCGCAGGCGAACCTCGTGCCGAGCTGCACGCCCGCCGCGCCCATCTCGAGGTAACCGGCGATCGCCTCGCCCCGCCCGATCCCGCCGGCCACGAACACCAGATGCTCGCCGGCCAGTTCCGGCAGCATTTCCTGCGCGAGCACGCTGGTGGAGACGGGGCCGATATGGCCGCCGGCTTCCATGCCCTCGATCACCAGCGCATCGGCACCCGATCGCAGCAGCTTCTTGGCCAGCGCCAGCGTCGGCGCGAAACAGATTACCCTGGCTGGATTCGTGCCACCCTTGATCGCCTCGACGCTGCCCTTGGGCGGGATGCCGCCGGCCAGAACGACATGGGTGACGCCGTGACGTTCGCACACCGCGATCAGGTCGAACAATTGCGGGTGCATGGTGATGAGGTTCACGCCGAAGGGCCGGTCGGTCAGGGCGCGGGTCGCGGCGATTTCCGCATCGAGCAGGTCGGGCGTCATTGCGCCGCAGGCGATTACGCCGAAGCCCCCGCCGTTCGAGATCGCGGAAACGAGGGTGCGTTCCGAAACCCAGCTCATCGCGCCGCACAGGATCGCGTAATCCGATCCGAGGAATTCGCGCCCGCGCTGCATCAGCCGGTCGGTCTTGGGAAAATCTGTCATGGCCATTGCGCTTATCCCCGCCTTCGCCCCGCGGCAAGCGACCCGGCAAGACACATGAATCGCGCTTTTGCTTTGCGCCGGCACGGATTGCGCTAGCTGGCGAACCATATGCCCAGCCTGCTACCCGATTCGTTTGCCGCGTATCATCCGCAGATCGGGCTGTTCCTGCTGATTGCCGTGTTCGTCTGTTTCGCGCTGGAGCGGCTGCCGCCGGTCGTGCTGGCGGTGGTCTCCGCGCTGGTCATGCTGCTGTTCGGCTTTATCTCGGTCGACGAGCTGCTGGGCGTGTTCTCCAACCCCGCGCCGATCACGATCGCGGCGATGTTCGTCCTGTCGGGCGCCTTGCTGCGAACCGGCGCGCTGGAGGAAGTGTCCGGCTGGATCGTGCGCCGGACCCTGCGCCGGCCCAGACTGGCGGTGGCGGAGATCGGGGTCGGCACGCTGGCCGCCTCGGCCTTCATGAACAACACGCCGGTCGTGCTGGTGATGATCCCGATCGTGCGGCGGTTGGCCAAGGCGCTGAACATCGCGGCGACGCGGATGCTGATCCCGCTGTCCTACCTCACCATCCTGGGCGGCACGCTGACCCTGATCGGCACCTCGACCAATCTGCTGGTCGATGGCGTGGCGCAGAAAGAAGGGCTGGCTCCCTTCGGCCTGTTCGAGATCACCGGCGTCGGCCTGTGCGCCGCGCTTGCCGGGGTGGCGACGCTGGCGCTGCTCGGCCCGCGCCTGCTGCCGGATCGCCCGCCCCGGGCGCTGGACGAGGGGGCGGAGAGCGACGCCTATCTCTCGCACCTCGTCCTCCTGTCGACCAGCCCGTTGATCGGGCAGAGGGTCGAGGACATCAATCTGACGCGGCGGCCGGGCGTGAAGCTGCTCGGCCTCAAACGCGGCGGCCAGATCGTGCGCAGCGGGTTCGGCGGCCACGTGCTGGGCGCGGGCGACCAGCTGGTGGTCGCGGCCAGCCCCGCCGAACTCGCCTCGCTGGCCGAGGCGCACGATTTCCGCACCGGGCTGACCGGCGTCGGCGGCGGGGTGACGACCGCCGGGGCGGACCGGCCGCGCGACCTCGCGCTGGTCGAGGCGATCGTCTCCTCCTCGCACCCTATCGTCGGGCGGCGACTGGCCGACATCCCGCTGCTCTCGCGCCTCAAGGTCCGCGTCCTGGGGTTGAGCCGTCCGCGCCACAATGCGGGGCCGGAACTGGCCGAGGTGCGCGTGCGCGCGGGCGACCGGCTGCTGATCGCCGCGGGGGCGGACGCCGCGCTCGCCCTGCAGAGCAACGTCATGCTCGGCACGGTCAGCCAGGCACCGGCGCGCGCCTTCCGCCGGCGGCAGGCGCCCATCGCCATCGCGACGCTGGCGGCGGTGGTGATCGTGGCGGCGGTGTTCTCCCTGCCGATCCAGGCGCTCGCCCTGCTGGGCGCGGGCGTGGTGCTGGCGACCCGCTGCCTCGAACCGGAAGAGGCATGGTCCGCGATCGACGGCAATACGCTGGTCCTGATCTTCGCCATGCTGGCCTTCGGCGCCGGGTTGGCCAATGCCGGCACGGTCGAGCTGGTGGTTGCCGCGCTGGAGCCGTTGTTCGCCAGCGCCTCGCCGCTGGTACTCCTGATCGCGGTCTATGCGCTGGCCAGTACGCTGACGGAAAGCGTCACCAACAATGCAGTGGCGGTGATCCTGACACCGATCGCGATCGGGCTGGCCACCGCGGTCGGGGCCGATCCGCGCGAATTGACCGTGGCGGTGATGTTCGGGGCGAGCGCCAGCTTCGCCACCCCGATCGGGTACCAGACCAACACGCTGGTCTACGGCGCGGCGAATTACCGGTTTGCGGACTTCCTCAAGATCGGGGTGCCGATGAACATCATCGTCGGGCTGGCGACCTGCATCGCCATTCACTTCCTGTTCGGCTGAAGATACACGGGGCCGGCCGGAATCAGGCCGCCTCGTCCTCCGCATCGAGGCCGTAAGCGGTGTGGAGGACGCGCACGGCAAGCTCCGTCTCGTCCTCGTCGATCATCACGCTGACCTTGATTTCGGAGGTCGAGATCGCCTGAATGTTGATCCCGCGATCCGACAGGGCGCGGAACATCGTGCTGGCGACGCCGGCATGGCTCTTCATTCCCACGCCGACCACGCTGATCTTGGCGATCCGGCTGTCGGTGATGATGCGGTTGAAGCCGATCTCGTCGCGCCGGTCGTCGAGCAGCGCCTGCGCGCGCGCGAGGTCGGCCTGCGGCACGGTGAAGGTCACGTCCGTCTCGCCCTTGTCGCGGCCGACGTTCTGAATGATCATGTCGACATTGATCGAGGCCGCCGCAAGCGGTTCGAAGATGTTGGCGACCGCGCCCGGCTTGTCGGGCACGCGGGTCAGGATGATCTTCGCCTCGTTCTTGTCGTGCGCGATCCCCGTTACAAGCTGGCGTTCCATTTCGCCCTTCTCCACCAATTCGTTCATTTCCCCTTCCGACACGATCAGCGTGCCGGGGATCTCGTCGGCCGGAACGGCATCGTCGCCCACGAAGCTGGAGAGGACCTGCACCCGCACGCCCTCCTTCATGGCGAGGCCGACCGAGCGGGTCTGGAGAACCTTGGCCCCGACGCTCGCCAGTTCCAGCATCTCCTCGTAGGTCACCGCCTTCAGCTTGCGCGCCTTGGCGACGATGCGCGGATCGGTGGTGTAGACCCCGTCGACATCGGTGTAGATGTCGCACCGGTCCGCCCCGATCGCGGCGGCGACGGCCACGGCGGAGGTATCCGAGCCGCCCCGGCCCATCGTGGTGACCCGTCCTTCGCTCGAAACACCCTGAAAACCGGGAATTACGGCGATCTCACCGCGTTCCATCGCCGCGTTCAGCGCGCTGCCGTCGATCCCCTCGATCCGCGCATTGGCATGCGCCTCGATCGTGCGGACCGGCAGCTGCCAGCCGAGCCAGCTGCGCGCCTTGCACCCCAGCGATTGCAGGGTCAGCGCAAGCAGGCCGCTCGTCACCTGTTCGCCGCTTGCCACGACCACATCGTATTCCGCCGGATCGTAGAGCGCGTTCGCCTCGCGCGCGAAATTGACCAGCCGGTCGGTCTCGCCCGCCATGGCGGAAACGACCACGGCGACCTCGTCGCCGCCAGCCTGCTGCTTGCGCACGATATTGGCGACACGCCGGATCCGCTCGGTCCCGGCCATCGAGGTGCCGCCGAATTTCATCACGATCCGGGCCACGCGCGCTATCTCCAAGCTGGAATGGTCACCGCGAGGCTGCTAGCCATCGTGCATGAGCGATGCAACCACGGCCACGCCAAGCAATACTTCGCACGGGGCAACCATCCGTCCCGGCGAGGCGGCCCATTTCGGCAAACTGGCGCATGAGTGGTGGGATCCCAAGGGGTCGAGCGCGATGCTGCACCGCCTCAATCCGGTGCGGCTGCGCTTCATTCGCGACGCGATCGACATGCATTGGGGCGGCGACGTGGAAAGCACCAAGCCGCTCGCCGGCAAGAGCGCGCTCGATGTCGGCTGCGGCGCGGGGCTGCTGACCGAACCGCTGCACCGCCTGGGCGCGGATGCTACCGGGGTGGACGCCGCGCCGGAAAATATCGGCGCGGCGGCGGCCCATGCGGCGCGTGCCGGGCTCGACATCCGCTATCTCGCCGGCGAACTCGGCAGCCACGATCTCGGGCGGTTCGATCTTGTCACCGCGATGGAAGTGCTGGAGCATGTCGCCGACAAGGCGGTGTTCCTGCGCGAACTGGTCCTGCATCTGGAAGAAAACGGGCTGCTGATCCTTTCCACCCCCAACCGCACGCCGCAATCGCGCCTGCTCATGGTCGGCGCGGCGGAACGGATCGGCCTGATCCCGGCCGGCACGCATGACTGGAACGATTTCGTCACGCCGGAAGAACTGCGCGAATTGCTGCGCTTCTCCGGCCTTTCGATGAGCGAGCCCAGGGGTATCGCCTTCAGCCCCGGCAGGGGGCTCCACCTGTCGGGCGATCTCTCGCTGAACTACATCGTGACCGCGCGGCGGGCCTGACTGCCGCCGTGACGATCCCCCCCGAACTGCAACCGGGCGAGGAGGACGCGCGGTTCCTTCGCCGGGTGTTCCTGCTGATCGTGGTCGGCGCGGTGCTGACTGTTCTGGTCCTTGCTCACAATCTGCTGCTGCTGGCGTTCGGATCGCTGCTGATCAGCCTGTTGCTCGCCGTCGTCACCGAGTTTCTGGAGCGGCGGCTGGGCGTGCCGCGCAGCTTGGGGCTGACGATCTCGACCTGCCTGCTGCTCGGCATCATCGGCATGCTCGGCTACATGTTCTATGCCGAGATCGCGTTTCAGGGCGAGCTGCTTGCCCGCGAATTGCCCCGCGCCTGGGCCGAGACCGAGCGGGCCTTGCGCCAGGGGGTGATCGGGCGGCTCCTGCTCGATACGGTGCAGAACCGCCAGACGGTGACCTTCGTTACCGCCGAGGCGCAATCGATCCTGCGCGGGGCGGCGGTCGCGCTGTTCAACCTGTTGATCGTGGTGAGCGCCGCGGTCTTCTTCGCGGCGGACCCGGCCCGCTACCGCCGGGGCCTCGCCATGCTCAGCCCCAAGCGATACCGCGCGCTGACCGACCGCACGCTGGGCGAGATCGGCACGGCCCTGCGCCTGTGGCTGGTGACGCAGAGCCTCTCGATGCTGGTGATGGGGGCGCTGTTCACCCTCGGCCTGTGGCTGTCGGGCGTGCCGGCCTATGTCGCCCTCGGCGTGCTCGGCGGGCTGGCGGAATTCATCCCCTATGTCGGCCCGATCATCGCGATGATGCCCGCGCTCCTGCTGAGCTTCGCGGGCGAGGGATCGTTTGCCGGGGTGTTGACGACCTATGCCCTGGCCCGCGTGGTGCAGGCGAACATCGTCACCCCGTGGATCACCGGCCGCGTCGTTTCCGTGCCGCCGGGCTGGTACATCTTCCTCATCCTGGGCGCGGGTTACGTGTTCGGCACGTTCGGCCTGTTCTTTTCCGGGCCGCTGGCGATCGCGGCCTATACCGCGTGGCTTGCCCTCTATTCGCGCGCGACGCTGGGCGACGACGTCCTCATGCCGAGCGAACACGCGGCCGAACAGTTCGGCGACGAGACCCCGCCCGCGCCAGGCGACGATCCCGGCCCGCGCCCGCAGGACGGCTAGGCAAACGCGGCGTCCCAGGCGCTCTCGTCGAACCCGACGAGGAGGCCGTCCGCATGTTCGAGCACCGGCCGCTTGATAAGGCTCGGCTGCGCGGCCATCAACGCCAGCGCCCTGTCGCGATCGAGATCGGCCTTGTCGCCATCGCTCAGCTTGCGAAACGTGGTCCCCCGCCGATTAAGCAAGACCTCCCACCCCGCCGCACCGGCCCACGCATCAAGCTTCGCCGGATCGGCGCCTTCGCGCTTGTAATCATGGAAGGTATACGCAAGGCCTTGCGCCTCCAGCCATTTGCGCGCCTTGCGAACCGTATCGCAATTGGGAATGCCGTAGAGCGAAATGCTGGTCATTGGTTTTCCGTGTTTTCGATGGTTGCCCTTGATCGTGCGGATCGGGATATCACACATAACATTTGAATGTCGGCTGCTTTGATCAAACGGCACCAAGCACTATCGGCAAAGGACCCCATTGCGAACAGGGCCGACCCCGGACAAATTCTTATCATGCAATATGATCCAAGGCCCGAGGCGACCGTGCGTGAGATGCGGGAGGCGGATACGAAGCATGTTCATCGCATACACACCGATTGCCTTACGACAACACTGCGCAAAGACTAATCGCGAGAGGCTCTCGAAGCGTGGATGTCCGGGCGTTCGCCCGAAGGCTACTGGCACTTCGCGAACCAGGGTGAGACATTTCGTGTAGCGGAGATAGGCGGAAAGGTTGTTGGTTTCGCTAACTGGTATGGCGAGGAACTCCGGTCATTATTCGTAGCGCCCGTTCACCAGCGAAGCGGAATAGGTTCCATTCTCTTCGAAGCTTGTGAGGATGAGGCCGCGCTTACCTTCGTGAACGCGACGCTGGGGGCGGTAGCGTTCTACAGACGCTTTTCGTTCGTGGAGATTGGAAGAGGGTTCAATCTAAAAAGAGGTGTGCAGCTACCACATGTCAAGATGCGCCGATGAAACGATGGTAAGGCCTGTTCTCCAGCTTGCAATGAACGCAAATGCGGGATTTTTAGGCCTCAAGCAGACGGTCGTTGTAGATCGGGCGCCGCCGACAATCGCTAACCCTTTCTCGTGATTTAAAATACCAGTGCTTGGTTTCTGCTGCCTTGAAGCAAACCTGCATTGGCCTTAGCCATGAAACCACAAAACATGCGAACGACTTTCATGCCCGTGCGTTCGATCTGCAATGGCTTCCGCACCCGCACCCCTTGAAACGCCGCCGGCCAAGGTATGGCGACCTCGCAAGGTGCTGATCACGCGGTCCGCGCGCGCATATCCCCATGCTCGCACCATCAGGGACCGGGCGGAGGACATGGGCGCGCAAGTCATCGGGCTTCCGGGCGACCGGGTCAAACTCGACCTGCCCGAAGATCCCCGGCGCGCCTATGCCGAGGCCAAGGCGACCCTGGCGGTCGTCGTCGCGCCGCCGTCGAAACGCAAATTGCAGCCGATTTCGCCCAGCGCGGACTGGCGCGTCGATCTGGCGCAAGGGTGCCCCGCCCATTGCAATTACTGTTATCTGGCAGGCTCGCTCAAAGGCCCTCCGATCACCCGCGCCTATGCGAATATCGACGAGATCTTCGCGGTGCTGCCGGATTATCTCGGGCGCGGCACGATCACCTCGCGCAATGCCGCCCGGGCGAGCGAGGGCACCACCTACGAGGCATCGTGCTATACCGATCCGCTGGGGATAGAGGCCGTCACCGGCTCGCTGTCGGAAGCCATATCGTGGTTCGGGCGATGGGACGCCGACGTGCAATTGCGCTTCACGACCAAGTTCGACACGGTCGAGGGCCTGCTCGATCTGAAGCACAACGGGCGCACCCGCATGCGTGCGTCGGTCAACCCCGCGGCGTTCGCGCGCTTCGAAGGCGGCACGGCGCCGGTGCGCAACCGGCTGGCGGCGCTGCGGCGGATGGCGGATGCCGGCTACCCCATCGGCCTGACCATAGCGCCGATCATCGCGGCCGAAGGATGGGAAAGCGCCTATGCCGAACTGATCGCGCAGGCCGGCACGGTGCTGGCCGGGGGTGCCTGCGGAGACCTGACGATCGAACTGATCACCCACCGTTTTACCGCCGGATCGAAAGCCGTCCTCGAAAGCTGGTACCCGGGTTCGGCCCTCGACATGAGCGAGACGGCCCGCGCGACCAAGCGCAACAAGTTCGGCGGCGAGAAGCAGGTCTATGACACCGATACGATGCGCGCGCTCAGACGCTACATGGAGGAACGCATCGCCGCCGACCTGCCGCACGCCCGGGTGCTGTACTGGACTTGAGGGGCGGGGCTGCCCCTCACCCTGTCAGCGCCTTTGATAGCCAAAAGAGTTCGTCCCCGAACAGCATCCTTAGGTTTCGAAGCCGGCTCTCTATGGGGCTTTTCCGCCTCGCCCAAATCCTCCTCCGACAGCTTCGGTTTGCAACCGTACGATCCTCAGCGGAAGCCGAAGCGAGCTGCCTCGACATTCGATCTGCGCCCCAGTAGGCTCGCCGGGCAGACCAATAGCGGGAGCCTGGAGAGACCGACCTGTTCCCGCCCAGTTTCGGGAACCAGATCATCATGCTTCACCGTTTGCTTGCGGCCTCGGCCATCGCACTCGCCCTCGGCACCGCCCTTCCCTCGGCCGCGCAGGATGCCCCGAACGACGCGGTCGCCGCGCCCCGGATCGACTATACGATGTGGACGCTCGACAACGGGTTGCGGGTCATCGCGATCGAGGACGATACGACCGCCAGCGTCACCACGTCGATGTGGTACGATGTCGGCTCGAAGCTCGACCCCGAAGGGCGGAGCGGGTTTGCCCATCTGTTCGAACACATTCTCAGCCGCAAGACGCTGAACATGCCCTACAACCAGATTTACGGCCTCACCGCCGATGTCGGCGGCACGCGCAACGCCTCGAACGGGTCCGATCGCACCAATTATTTCGAGACCGTCCCGGCCGAATATCTTGAACGGATGCTGTGGACGCACCGCGAACGCATGGCCTTTCCCGTGGTCGACGACGAGGTGTTCAACCGCGAACGCGATGTCGTGAAGGAAGAATTGCGTCAGCGCGTTCTGGCGCCGCCCTATGGCCGTTTCCAGCGCTTCGTGATTCCGGAGAACGCCTACGATACCACCGCGTATCGCCGCCCCGGCATCGGCTCGATCGAGGAACTCGACGCCGCCACCCTCAAGGATGCGCTGGCCTTTCACGAGAGCTATTACGGACCCGACACCGCGACGCTGATCGTGGCCGGCAATTTCGACGAGAGCAATCTGCGCGCGCTGGTCGACCGATATTTCGCCGATATCCCGCGCCGCGAAAACCCCTTGCCGCTGGAACTTGACGCCGTGGAAGTCGCCCGGACCCAGCCGCGCAGCATCGTGGCACAGGCACCCAACGTTCCGCTGCCGGTGCGCGGCACCTTGTGGAAAGGCCCCAGGACCGGCACCGCGGATACCGCCGCGCTGGAAGTGCTCGCGGCGATCATGGCGCGCGGCGACAACAGCCGGTTGAACGAAGCGCTGGTGCGCAGCGGAAAGGCCGTCGACGCGAGCTTCTACTACAGCGACGGGGAAGAGGCGGGCATGATCGCGGGGTACGCCATCATCAATCCTACCGCGGACGCCGATGAGGTCAAGACAATCCTCGATGGGGAATTCGCGCGCGTCAGGTCCACCCCGGTCAGCGCCGCCGAACTGGCCGAGGCCAAGAACGAATTGCTGTCGAGCGCCTTGCGAAGCCGCGAGACTGCGCGCGGCCGGGCCTTCGAACTGGGCGAGGCGCTGGTATCCACCGGCGATCCGGATGCGGCGGATGCGCGGCTCAAAGCGATTTCCGCGGCCACGATTGCCGATGTCCAGCGTGCCGCGGCGAAATGGCTCGATCCGCAGGGGCGGGTGGACATGGTCTATCAGCAGGGCGAGGAAAACCCGGAGGAATGGGCCAACCCCGCGCCGTTTCCCACTTTCCGCACGCTTCCCGAACCGAAGAGCACGCCGCTGGCCGTGCGCCCCGAGGGCGAGCGCGATCCGCTGCCCGAACCGGGGGTGAAGCCGGTGGTGGAGGCGCCGACCATCGTGGAGCGGACCTTGCCGAACGGCATCGAAGTCGTCGCGGCGCAGACCGGCGACGTGCCTTTCGCGACCATGACCGTGCTGGTTCCGGGCGGCTCGCGCTCCGACGATCGGGCCAAGGCCGGCGTGGCCAATCTGTCTGCCATGCTGGCGGACAAGGGCGCCGGCGGCATGGGCGCGCAGGAAATCGCCGCACGCCTCGAAAGCCTGGGGGCCAGCGTCGGCGCCACTGCGGGGACCGACAACAGCTTCTTCAGCCTGACCGCGCCTGCCGCGAACATGGAAGAGGCGGGCGAGATACTCGCGGCGATAATCCGCAGCGCGGATTACCCGGCGGAAGAATTCCAGCGCGAACGCAAGCGCGCGATCGACGGGCTGGAAGTCAGCCTGAAGGATCCGGGGGAACTGGCGCGCATGGTCGCCCAGCCGGTCTTCTATGGCGATGCGCCCTATGGCACGATTGCGGGCGGCACGCAGGAAAGCCTGGCCGCGATCACCCGCGAGGATTTGCTCGCGCATCGGCGCGCCTGGTGGCACCCGAAGCAGACAAAGATCATCGTGAGCGGCGGCATCGCGCCCGATGCGGCGGTCAGCCTGGCAAACGGCCTGTTCGGGGATTGGACGTCCACCGCCCCCGTGCCGCCGGCGATCGACGATGGCGCCGGCAATCCGCAGCCGGTGCGCACCGTGGTGATCGACATGCCCGATGCGGGCCAGGCGGCGGTCTATGCCGGGATCCGGGCGCCTGCGCGTTCGGGCGAGGACTATCTCGCGCTCGAACTGGCCAATGCGGTGCTGGGTGGCGGCTCCAGCGGACGGTTGTTCGAAGAGGTGCGCACGAAGCGCTCGATCAGCTACGGGGCCTATAGCGGCCTGCCCGCGCGCGCCGACGACGCTTACCTGATCGCCAGCTCGCAGACGCAGAACGCCACTGCCGAAGAGGTGGTGCAGGTCTTTCTCGACGAATTCGACAAACTGGGGAGCGAAGCCTTCGCCGCCGATCTGATCGACACGCGGCGCCTTTATCTGCTGGGCGATTACGGGCGCAGCCTGGAAACCTCGTCGGGCTTCAACAGCATCGTCGCCGAACTGTTGATGTACGGGCTCGAGCCGAGCGAAGCAGACAATTATGCCGCCGATCTGCAAGGCGTGACACCCGAAGCGGCGAGCGCCGCAGCGGCGAAATACATCTCGGCCGACAAGGCGACGATCGTGGTGGTCGGAAATGCGGCCGAATTCCTCGAAGGCCTGCGCGCGATCCGCCCCGATGTCGAAGTGGTCCGGGCGGACGAGGTGGACCTGTCGCGCGGCGATCTGGGTGCAGGGATGTAGAACGATTCTGGGCCGTCGGACAGGCGGGGTAAGCGATTTCGGCGCAGGGCCGTAAGACTGGCGTCTTGCATCAGGGCGGGTAGCCGGCGGCTGCGCCGCAAGCCGAAATGCTGCGGGCCGACCAAACCTGTGTCAATGGCCAGGAGCAGGCAGAGAATCGCCGGCAAATCACCGCCTCAGGCACGAGCCCGATTATCACCGCCCTATCCCTGCGCTATGAAGCCGATCGCCGGCCAACCCATTCGAAGGATACGAACCTGATGCGGATTGCTCCCGAAACCTCGACCAGTCAGCGCAAGTGGGCGGCCACGCATCTTAAGGGAATGATGAACCTGTTCCTGCCAACGTTCCTTCCGGACGGGGCGACTTTGGATGAGGAGGCGATCCAGGCCGATGTGCGACATGCGATAGCGCAGGGCTTTTCCGGCACGATGCCCATGATCAACTGGACGCCGCCAGGCGATCCGAAATGGGAGCAGTTCTACCGCATCGTTCTCGACGAGGCGCGTGGCTCGCTGCCTCTCCACGGCATCGTGGCGAGCGGCGATCCTGAGGTCGACATCCGGCAATTAGCCAAGCTGGAGGATATGGGGGTGGACCTCGTCCTTCTCGCCTCCACCTATCCGCGCGAGGTCGACGCGGCGGGCCTGTACGACCTGATGGCCAGGCGGGTGATGGCGACCGACCTGCCAATCATGCTCTATGCCGCGACGGGGCGCCGGGCATTTCCGGCACTGGGGCCCGCGGGGCAACCGCTCGACGTGTACGACCGGGTGGCCGACCTGCCGAATGTCGTCGCGGTCAAGGTTTCGCAGCCGGTCTCGCTGACCTCGACGATGCAATTGTCGCAAAGGGTCGGCGACCGGCTGTCGATCGGACCAGTGAACCTCGATTTCCTTCCCATGCTCGCTCGCCAGTTCGCGATCTCGTGGAGCGGACAGTGGAACGCCGAGGCAGTGCAGACGCCCGGCCGCCAGCTCGGCAACGCCATGCTTGCAGCCTCCGCGGCGGGCGATTTCGCCAGGCTCGATGCGCTGGCCATCGAGATCGAGTCGGTCCTCTCGCATTTTTTCGCGGTGCAGGCGCCGGTGATCCGCAAAGGCGCGCATCCGTGGCAGCACAACCGGTATTACCAGTGGCTCGGCGGCGGTAATGGCGGCCTGCTGCCAATCGACCCGCATGCACCCGAAGGGGCGGTCCCGGTGTTGGATGCAAAGGCGCGAACCGCGATGCGCGCGGCATTCGAGAAAGCCGGGCTGAAACCGACCGATGCCGACGACGAACAATTCACGGTCGGCCGCGCCGCCTGGGCGCGCGGAGTGCGGCCCGGTGATATCGGCGCGACACCTTATTACTCGGCTGAGTGACGGGTGGTTGCGATCTGAAAGTTGCGGTTTTTCACTAAGGAAGCGCCGCTCGTTCTACCCTAGGCGGGGACGGACATCGAAGTGTCGTGCCATCTGTGCGGCCAAGGGAAAGGCAAGCATCCGGCAGGTCCGGCATGGAAAGTTTTTCAGGCCGAGAGGGGACTCACGGTCGTCTTCACTGCTCCCCAGCGTTTTATTCAGCTGCCTCCAGCGCAATAACGCTGAAAAAGGGCGAACAAAGAACCGCCAGCACCTGCAACATGCGATAAAAAAACGACGGCGGATCACCCGCGCCATCATCGGCTGGATCCGCATCAGCGCTGGAGTTCAAATCGAGGGTCAGGCCCGGCTACTAACGCATCGCACCTCCGCGATTGCGCGGCCCACGGGGCCAGGGCCGCATTTGACCCAAAATGGTGCGGTCGAGAAGACTCGAACTTCCACGGGCTTTCGCCCACAACGACCTCAACGTTGCGCGTCTACCAGTTCCGCCACGACCGCACACAGTCCGCATCGGAAGCTTCGCTCCCGCCGGTAGGAGCGCGCCAGTAGCAGCGCAGCCCCGCCCCCGCAAGCGCCTTAATCGTCTTAGAGCGGCGCCCAGCCGACATCCGCGAACACCGCGTTGCGCGGCACGTCGGTGCGGGCCTCGTCTATCGTCACAGTCTCGCCCGGGGCGAGGCGGGGTTGCGGGGGTTGCACCACCCAGCTGAACACCTGCCGCTCGCGCTCGTCGAGCATCTTGATCAGCACCGGCGGCAGCGGGCGAACCTCGCGCGAGGTGTTCTTGATGACGACCCGCGCGCTGAACAGGCGGGTGCGATTCGAAAGTTCGCGCCAGCTTTGCTGGTCGGGCGGGAAGGTCAGTTCGAGATCGGGCTGCGCCTCGCCCCATTCCGACGAGCGGCTGGGCCACCAATCCGGCGTGCCGACGAAATTGAGCGTCGCTACAAGGCCCAGGGCCAGGACGGCGAAGATCCCCGCCGCCCAGGTCCACAGCTTTACCGTGTTACGCCGCGGGCCGAACGGGGGCGCGTGATCGAAATGGGACACCGCGGCCCCGCCATCGTCGGCTGTGACCGGCGGGAGAGGGGGGCGATCGTCGCGCGCATAGGAGGGCGGCTCGGTCTCGTGGAAATCGCGCAGCGGCGGCACGTCCTCCGTTTGCCTGGTCGGCTTCGTCGGAGCGGACGCGGGACGCCCGGTTGATGCATCGGGCGCGGAAGGCGAAACCGCGTCTTCCGGCGCGTCATCGGTCGGAGGCGAGAGGTCGCTCTCTTGCTCGGCGTCGACGGGTTCGACTGGCGCGGCGCCCTGCACCTCACCGGCGTCATCGTCTTGCCGGTCGCTCAAGGGATCGCCAATGTCCGACACCGGCCCCGTCGCCATATCGTCCCGCCCTGACAGGCGCTGTGCATCCGGGCCTTCCTGGAACCAGGAATGCTTGCATTTCGCGCAGCGCACCGTGCGCCCTTCGATGCCGATCGCGCTGTCGGGGACGACGTAGCGCGTTTGGCAGGCGGGGCAGGCGATAATCATGGTGAAAGACGGCTTAGGACGCGCCGCAAGGTGTCACAAGCGCCGCATCTGTGCGGCGGAAGGTTCAAAGCACTTTTTTCCACATCGAAGCGTCGTTATAGGCGGCCCAAAGGGCGATGATGGGTCTCACGAGCAGAGCAGACGCGAAGGACGCATCGTCATGAATGCGGGCGACGAGGGGATCGTACGGTTCGACAATGTCGGCCTGCGCTACGGAACGGGCAAGGAAATCCTCTCCGACATCTCGTTCACGCTGTTTCCGGGGCGGTTCTATTTCCTTACCGGGGCGAGCGGCGCCGGCAAGACCTCTCTCCTGCGCCTGCTCTATCTCGCGCAGCGCCCGTCGCGCGGCGCAATCACCATGTTCGACAGCGACGTGATCACCGTCGCGCGCGACAATCTGCCCGCCTTTCGCCGCCGCATCGGGGTGGTGTTCCAGGATTTCCGCCTGATCGCGCATCTCTCGGCCTACGACAATATCGCCTTGCCGCTGCGGGTCGCCGGGGTGCGCGAGGACGATCTGGCGGAGCCGGTGAACGATATGCTCGAGTGGGTCGGCCTGGGCCAGCGGGCCGACGCCCGCCCCGCCACCCTGTCGGGCGGCGAACAACAGCGCGTCGCGATCGCGCGGGCGGTCATCACCCGGCCCGACCTCCTCGTGGCAGACGAGCCGACCGGAAACGTCGACCCGGAAATGGCGATGAAGCTGATGCGCCTGTTCGAGGCGCTCAACCGCCTCGGCACGACCGTGCTGGTGGCGACGCACGACATGCAATTGCTGCGCAAGGTGCCCGATGGCCTGATCATGCGGCTGGACCGGGGGACGATGTCCGATCCCACCGGCGCACTGCGCTATCCGCCGCGCATGCGGGCGGGCGAGTGAAGCGCCCCCCGGCCCTTGGCCGCGCGATCGATCGCGGACTTGCGCCCTTTCGCGGCCGGCGGGCATCCTCCCTCCTTCCCCGCACGCGGCTCGGCGGGCCGATGCCGTGGGTGATGGCGATCATGGTCGCGCTGACCGTGCTGGCCGCCGGCGCCGCGCTCGCGCTGAATAACGTTGTGGGGCAGGCGGGCGGCGAACTCGCCGCGCGGGCGACGATCCAGGTGCTCGAACCCGATCCCGCCGCCCGCGCCGCCCAGACCGAGGCGCTGGACGCGATGCTGCGCCGGCAGCGCGACGTCGTCTCCGCGCGCATCGTGCCGCAGGCGGAGGTTGCCGAGCTGCTGGAACCCTGGCTCGGCACCGGGGACGGCTTCGACGTCGTGCCCCTGCCCGCGTTGATCGACGTAGCTCTTGCCGGCGAAGCGGACGACAGCGCGGTCGCCCGGCTGCGGGCGAAAATCATCGACATCGCGCCGAACGCCCGGATCGATGCGCAAAGCGTGTGGCTGGCGCCCGTCCTGTCCGCCATCACCACGCTGCGCTGGATGGCGGTCGGCCTGATCCTGCTGCTCGGCTTCACGGCGGCCGCCGCCGTCTGGCTGGCGGCGCGCAACGCGCTGGGCACCAATCGCGACACGTTGGAAATCGTGCACCTGTTGGGCGGAAGCGACGCGCAGATCGCGAGCATCTTCCAGCGTTCGATCCTCGTCGATGCGGCGATCGGCGGGGCGGTCGGGCTGGTCCTTGGCGGAATGGCGCTGGCCCTGCTCGCACGCCAGTTCGCCGCGCTCGATTCGGGGCTGGTGGCGGCCGGCGGGCTTACGGCGGGCGACTGGATCCTGCTCGCCATCCTGCCGCTTTGCGCCACCGTCATTGCGGTCTACACGGCCCGGATGACCGTGCTGTTCACCCTGAGACGCATCCTGTGATCCTTCGTTTCCTCGCCGCCGTCGTCCTCGTCTACATCCTCGGCTTCCTCGCCTTCGCGGTGACCTTGCCGCGCCCGATGGCCGGCGGGGCGACCGATGCTGTCATCGTGCTGACCGGCGGCCCGAACCGGATCCCCCGCGGGCTGGAGGTTCTGGACGACGGGTTCGCCAGGGAAATGTTCGTCTCCGGCGTGGACCGCGAGGTGAAGCCGCAGGAGTTCGCCGAAGAGTTCGACGTGCCGGCACGCCAGATGGAATGCTGCGTCGAACTGGGCTATCTCGCCGTCGATACGCGCAGCAATGCGGGCGAGGCGGCCCAGTGGATGAACGATAACGATTTCACCTCGGCCCGCGTGGTGACGACCGACTGGCATATGGCGCGCGCCTTTTCCGAAATCGCCGAGGCGATGCCCCCCGGCGTGCGGCTGGTGAAGGATGCCGTGCGCTCGCAACCCGAACTCGGCACGCTGTTCCTCGAATACAACAAGCTGCTGGCATCCGAGGTCACCCGCGGCTTTCCGAGCTTGCGGGCATGATCTACCTGCGCAACGCCGCCTTCTACCTCGTCTTCTACCTCGGCTCGGTCTTCGTGACGACGGCGGCGCTGGCCTCGCTCGCCATCTCGCGCGACGCCTTCCGCCGCCGGGTGGAAAACTGGAGCGGGTTGCAGCGCTGGTGCGTGCGCCATTTGCTGGGCTGCGAGGTGCGGATCGAGAACCAGTCGGTGCAGCGCGCGGTACTGTATGCGGTGAAGCACGAAAGCTTCTTCGAGGCGATCGATGCGCCGACCCTGTTCGATACGCCGGCGGTGTTCGCCAAGAAGGAATTGTTCGACATTCCCCTGTGGGGCCGCGCGGCGCTCGCCTACGGGCTGGTTCCGGTGGCGCGGGGCGAGGGTGCGCGGACGCTGAAGGCGATGATCCGCGCCGCGAAGGCGACGATCGCCGATGGCCGCCCGCTGGTGATCTTTCCCGAAGGCACCCGCGTGCCGCACGGGCAGCGGGGCGGGTTGCAGGCGGGCTTCGCCGGGCTTTATAAGATGCTTGGCCTGCCGGTCATCCCGGTGGCGGTGGACAGCGGGCCGATCTACCATCGGGGGGTGAAGCGCCGCGGCACCATCACCTATCGTTTCGGGGAGGAGATCCCGCCGGGCCTGCCGCGCGCCGAAGTCGAAGCGCGCGTGCTGGATGCGATCAACGCGCTGAACTGAGGGCTAGTGATCCTTGCGGCCGAAATCGGGCCGCCCGTCGTCCTGCCCCTGCTCGATCACCTGCCGGCGGATCGTGCGAGTCCGCTCGAACAGGTCGAACAGCGTGTCGCCGTCGCCGTCGCGGATCGCGCGCTGCAGCGCGGTCAGGTCCTCGGTGAAGCGGCCGAGCATTTCCAGCACCGCCGCGCGGTTCGAAAGGAACACGTCGCGCCACATGGTCGGATCGCTCGCCGCGATGCGGGTGAAGTCGCGAAAGCCGCCGGCGGAATACTTGATTACCTCGCCCTGCGTCACTTCCTCGAGGTCCGACGCAGTGCCGACGATGGTGAAGGCGATCAAATGCGGGATATGGCTGGTGACGGCGAGCACGCGGTCGTGATGGCCCGCCTCCATGATCTCCACCTTCGCGCCCAGCCCGGTCCACAGGGCGGACAGATCGCGCACCGCCGCCGCATCGGCGCCTTCCTGCGGGGTAAGGATGCACCAGCGATGGCTGAACAGTTCGGCAAAGCCTGCGTCCGGCCCGCTCCTCTCGGTCCCGGCGACGGGATGCGCGGGCACGATCCGCGCCTGCGGCAGCAGGGCCGACAGGGTCTGCGCGATGCCGGTCTTGGACGAGCCGACATCGCTGACCACCGCGCCCGGCGGCAGGGCGTCCGCGATGGCGGCGGCGGCGTCCTGCATCGCGCCGACTGGCACGCACAGGATGACGCATTGTGCCCCGGCCACCGCTTCTCCCGCCGTCTCGCAGATCGTGCCAGCAAGGCCGCGTTCGGCGGCGCGGCGGCGGGTTTCCGGATCGGCGTCCCACCCGGTCGTCGCGATGTCCGGCAGGCGTTCGCGCAAGGCGAGGCCAATCGATCCGCCGATCAGGCCCAGCCCGATGATCGCGACCCGCGCGAAACTCATGCCGCGCCCTCCGCCGCGCGGCGCAGGATGGCGGCGATCTCGTCCATCTGCGTCAGCGTGCCGATGGTGATGCGCAGCGCATGGGGCAGGCCTTGCCCCGGCAAATGCCGCACCGCATATCCGCCGGCCTCGATCGCCGCCATCGCCGTGGTCGCCGACAGCGCGCCTTCGAACAGGACGAGAAGGAAATTCGCCTCGCTCGGCACCGCGCGGATGCCGTGATTGCCGAGCGCGTTGATGGCCGCGGCGAACTCGGCACGGGCGACGGCGTTCTCTTCCCGCGAGTAGGCGAGGAAGGCCGCATCCCCCAGCCCGGCCAGCGCCGCGCGCTGCCCCGTGGCGGATACGTTGAAGGCACCCCGCAGCCGGTTGAGCGCCCCGATCAGCGCGGGCGCCCCGGTGGCCCAGCCGATCCGCTCGGCCGCGAGGCCGTAGGCCTTGGAAAAGGTGCGGGTGACGAGGACGTTGTCGTGCCGCGCCGCAAGGTCGAGCGCGCCGTCATCCAGCCCCTGCCCCACATATTCGGCATAGGCCTGATCGACCACCAGCAGGACATCGCCCGACAGACCGCTGTGCAAGCGCGCCACCGCCGCGGCGTCGATCCACGACCCGCAGGGATTGTTCGGATTGTCGAGCAGCACCACCCGCGTCCGTTCGGTCACCGCCGCCAGCAGCGCATCGACCGAGGCGACATGATCGTCCATCTGCGCTCCGACCGGCTCCGCCCCGGCCTTTTGGGCCAGCAGCGGATAGAGCGAGAAGGAATATTGCGAGAACACCACCGCATCGCCCGGCCCGGCAAAGGCCTGCACCGCGCATTGCAGCAATTCACCCGATCCTGCGCCGCACACGATCCGCGCCGGATCGATCCCGTGCGCCGCGCCGATGGCCTCGCGCAGGGCGCCGGCATCCGGATCGGGATAGCGCGCCGGGTCGCCCACGGCATGCAGCGCGGCGAGCGCATCGGGGCTGCATCCCAGGGGGTTCTCGTTGGCCGAGAGCTTGACCAGCGGCCTGCCCCCCGCCCCGGTCGCGCGGCCGGGGGTGTAGGCATGGATCGCCTCGATCCAGGGTTTCATCTGCGGTGCGTCGGCCATCGTGCTTCGTGCCAATAAAGAAAAGCAGCCCTTCGACAAGCGCGGGGCGAACGGTTAGAGGGCAAGTTCCCTTTTTCCGTGCGTGCTGCGCTTGTCGAAGCACCGTCCTTCTTCCAAAGCCCCGCCTGCCGTGAACGCCGCCCCGAACGCCCTCACCCTGCCCCAACCCCTGCTCCTCGACGGCGGGGGCGAGTTGGTGGATGCGCGGATCGCCTACGAGACCTATGGCACGCTCGCGCCCGATCGCGCCAACGCCATCCTCCTGTGCCATGCGCTGACCGGCGACCAGTATGTCGCGCGCGAGCATCCCGTCACCGGCAAGCCCGGCTGGTGGGCGCGAATGGTCGGACCGGGCAAACCGATCGACACGAACCGCTATTTCGTCATCTGCGCCAACGTCATCGGCAGCTGCATGGGATCGAGCGGCCCGGCCAGCACGGCGAGCGACGGGCGGCCCTATGCCATGCGCTTCCCGGTCATCACCGTGCGCGACATGGTGCGCGGGCTGGTCGGACTGCTCGATGCGCTGGAGATCGGGACGCTGCACGCGGTCGTCGGTGGATCGATGGGCGGGATGCAGGCCTTGAGCCTCGCGGCGAACTGGCCCGAGCGGGCACAGCGCGTCCTCGCCGTGGCCACCACCAGTCGCCACTCGGCGCAGAACATTGCGTTCCACGAACTCGGCCGGCAGGCGATCATGGCCGATCCGGCCTGGGCGGGCGGCAATTATTACGCCGGCGAGACGCAGCCCGATGCCGGCCTCGCCGTGGCGCGGATGGCGGCGCACATCACCTATCTCTCCGAAGCCGCGCTAACCAAGAAGTTCGGCCGCAATCTGCAGGACCGGGAGGCGAAGAGCTTCGGCTTCGACGCCGATTTCCAGGTGGAAAGCTATCTGCGCTATCAGGGCAGCGGCTTCACCCGGCGGTTCGATGCGAACTCCTACCTCTACATCACCCGCGCAATGGATTATTTCGACCTCGCGGAAGAACATGGCGGCTTGCTGGCCGATGCCTTCGCCGCATCGCAGGCGCGGTTCTGCCTCGTCAGTTTCGATAGCGACTGGCTCTACCCCACCGCCGAAAGCCGCCACGTGGTGCGCGCGCTCAACGCGGCGGGCAAGGCGGTGAGTTTCGTCGAACTCAGCGCGCCTTACGGGCATGACAGCTTCCTGCTCGACGTGCCCGCGCTCGACCGGGTGGTGAAGGGTTTCCTCGAATGAACCGGCTGCGCCCCGATCTGCGCGCCATCGCCGATGCCGTGGCGCCGCAGGCCCGCGTGCTCGATATCGGCTGCGACGACGGGGCCTTGCTGGCGGCCCTGCGCGCGGAAAAGCAGGTCGATGCCCGCGGGCTCGAACTCGATGCCGCCTGTGTCGAACGCTGCGTGGCGCAGGGGCTTTCGGTGGTGCAGGGCGATGCCAATCGCGATCTTGCCGACTACCCCGACAAGGGGTTCGACTATGCCATCCTCAGCCAGACCCTGCAGACCACCGACCGGCCCGACTGGATGCTCGACCAATTGCTGCGGGTCGGGCGGCAGGCTTTCGTCAGCTTTCCCAATTTCGCCCATTGGCGCACCCGCGCGGCCCTGCTGCTGGGCGGGCGGATGCCGGTGACTCGCGCCCTGCCGGTCAGCTGGTACGAGACGCGCAACATTCATCACGTGACGATCGACGACTTTCGCGAACTTGCCCGCGCAAAAGGTGCCCGGATCCAGCGGGAGTGGTTTTTCACCGGCGAGAAGCCGCGCAGCGCCGCGCCGAATCTGCTGGCGGAATTCGCGGTCTTCCAACTCAGCCGGAGCTAGAGGCGCCCCCGCTCAGACGATCCGCCGCAGCAGGCCGTCAGCCCGGTTCGTGGATCGGGCAGCCGTTCTTCTCCGCCCGGAAGCGGACCGAGTGGCGATAGGTTTCCTGCCGCGCGCGGTTGACGTTGCCCATCGGCAAATGGTCCATCACCCCCGTCCAGGGCGAGAAATGCAGGGTCTCGTTGACCTCGTGCACCAATTGCTCGTCCCAGCTATCCTGCTTCGGCATGCGGAGGGTCGCTACCTTCTCGAACGGTGAGACGTCCTGCGGCCATTCGACCGATGCGTCTTCAACCGGCTGCTTTTCGGCATCGCGCAGCAGTTGGACGCAGAAATCCCATTCGGCGTCGTTCTGCATGAATTGCTCGCGCACATGGTGGCGCAGCGCATCCCGGTCGTCGCCGATCTCGACCGTCTCGCCTTCCAGCGCCTTCATCCAGTCCGCCGCCGGGCGCAGCATGAACTTCGCGACGAATTGCCCGTAGCGGAACGGCGTGGCGGAATAATATTCGAGCGCCATCGGCTCGCTGTTCGGCACCCCGCCCAGCGCGGCGAGCGAGGGGGCCGGGTCAAGGCCCACCGCCTGCCGCGCATCGTTGGCAAGCTTGAACGTGTCGGCGGCGAATTTCTTCAACCGTTCTGCCTTGTCGGTCGTCTTCGCCGTCAGCGCGAGATTCTTCGAAAACGCCTGTGCGTCGGGCGCGGGAAAGGCGGGGGCGTTCAAGAAGATGAAATCCTGTGTGTCGCCATCCGCATCGGGCAGGCGTGCGCCCTTCACGTCGCACACCTTGAGCGCGAAGCCGCGCGGCAGATGGATGTTGTCGTGCAGGATGTCGCCCGCATTGGTCGACATGCGGATGTAGGCGTCGTGGTCACCGGCTTGCGCGAAAAGGCCTTGCTCCAGTTCGGGTTTCAGCCCGCTTTCCACGGTCAGCCGGCCCTTGGCGATGGCGTGCGCCTTGGCGTGCACGGCGCGGATCGCGTGGCCCGAATTTTCGTAGGTCGTCTCGAGGATTTCATCGAAGCTGTCGTCCATGTCGAGGATCGTTTCCGCCTCCTTTTCCGGCTCGATGTTCTCGAGTTTTGCGGAAAAGCGGATCGGCGCGGGATATGTCATGAAAACCTCGGGACTGCTGCTTCCCGACTAGAAGGTTCGGCATCGCCGCCCGGTTCCACCATCCGGATCATACGGGCCAAAGAAAAAGGGGCGGCGCCGCGAACCGGCACCGCCCCCTTTTCATGCGCCAAGCGCGTG
Organism: uncultured Erythrobacter sp.; assembly: GCA_947501005.1. Taxonomy (GTDB): domain Bacteria; phylum Pseudomonadota; class Alphaproteobacteria; order Sphingomonadales; family Sphingomonadaceae; genus Qipengyuania. Next base: position 2,640,948 of record CANMTU010000001.1, read on the forward strand.
GCTCAGAAGATTTCGAACAGGCCCGCCGCGCCCATGCCGCCGCCGACGCACATCGTCACGACGCCATATTTCGCACCGCGGCGCTTGCCTTCGAGGAGGACGTGGCCGGTGCAGCGCGCCCCGGTCATGCCGTAAGGGTGGCCGATGGAGATCGAGCCGCCGCTGACATTGAGCTTGTCGTTATCGATCCCGAGCTTGTCACGGCAGTAAAGGACCTGCACCGCGAAGGCTTCGTTGAGTTCCCAGATGCCGATATCGTCGACATTGAGGTCGAAGCGCTTGAGCAGCTTGGGGATGGCGAAGATCGGGCCGATGCCCATCTCGTCAGGCTCGGTCCCGGCGACCGCCATGCCGACATAGCGGCCGAGCGGGGTGAGCCCGCGCTGTTCGGCGACCTTGGCTTCCATCAGCACGCTGGCGCTCGACCCGTCCGACAGCTGCGAGGCATTGCCGGCGGTGATCGTGGTGCCTTCGCCCATCACCGGCTTCAGGCTGTTCAACCCTTCCAGCGTGGTCTGCGGGCGATTGCCCTCGTCCTTGTCGATCGTGATGTCGACATCGGAGATCGCGCCGGTTTCCTTGTCCTGCACCTTGTGGGTGGTGGAGACGGAGACGATCTCGTCGTCGAACCGGCCTTCTTCCTGCGCCTTGGCGACCCGCTGCTGCGATTGCAGGGCGTATTCGTCCTGCTGTTCGCGGCTGATGCCGTAACGCTGGGCAACCGTTTCGGCGGTCTGCAGCATCGGCATGTAGATCGCGCCGTGCATCCCCATCAGTTCGGGATCGGGCATCACGCGCATTTCCTTGGTCTGCACGAGACTGATCGATTCCTGACCGCCGGCCGCCACCACGTCCATCCGGTCGGTGATGATCTGCTTGGCGGCGGTGGCGATGCTCATCAGGCCGCTGGAGCACTGGCGGTCGATGGTCATGCCGCTGGTGCCGATCGGGCACCCGGCGCGCAGCGCAACCTGACGGGCGAGGTTGCCGGCCTGCGTGCCCTGCTGGAGCGCGCTGCCCCACAGCACGTCGTCCACCTCGCCCGGTTCGATACCGGCGCGCTCGATGGCGGGCTTGAGGGAATAGGCGCCGAGCGTCGGGCCCCTGGTGTCGTTGAACCCGCCCTTGTAGGCACGGCCGATGGCGGTGCGGGCGGTGGAGACGATAACTGCGTCACGTGACATGATGGTATCCTTCGTTTGGTAAAAGCGTCCGATCTTCCGGGGAGGAGGAAGCGATCAGACGAAATACATCGTCATCCATTCGCAGATCAGGGCGGGCTTGTCCTCGCCTTCGATCTCGATCGTGATTTCCATGGTCTGCTGCCACTGGCCGGCGCGCTTTTCCGTCATCTCGAGCATTTTCCAGTGGCCGCGGATGCGCTTGCCGGACCGCACCGGGCTGATGAATCGCGTCTTGTTGCCGCCGTAGTTCACCGCCATCTTGATCCCGTCGACCCGGGGCACGTCGCTGTTGGCGGTGAGATAAGGGATCATCGACAGCGTCAGGAAGCCATGCGCGATGGTGCCGCCGAACGGCGTCATCCTGGCTTTTTCCTCGTCGAGATGGATGAACTGGTGATCGCCGGTCGCTTCGGCGAACTGGTTGATGCGCTCCTGGCTCATTTCGACCCATTCGCTGGTGCCGACGTCCTGGCCGGTCTTTTCGGCGATTTCCTGCGGGCTCATCCGTATCTCCTTGCGTGTGGTAACTTCAAGACAGAGGGTCGTCATGGCGCATGGGCTTCACCCGCGCAACAGCCTCGCCCATGCCGCTACGGCACGGCTCCATCCCGTTTGCGCGCGGCAGGTGCGGTGTTTTGCGGCGGAATCGAATCGGTTCGGCGGGGCGGGGATGGCCATCGGTCGCACCTGCCTTGCCCGCTCCGCCCCGAGCGCGCAAAAGGGCGCGGACATGCACACGACGCTGCGCCACCTGTTTCGCCACTCATGGTTCCGCATCGCGGCCGCGCTCTGGGTCGCGGTGCTGTGCGGCGGCGTGGTGGCGGTGCAGCGGCGTGCGCTGATCGCCGGAATGGCGGATGGCGCCGGGCTGGCCAATCTGTCCGATGGCGGCGCGCGCACCGTGTTCGCCATCGCGGCGGCCCTCTGCGGCTTTGTCGCGGCCTATGCCGTTCTGACCTTCGCCCGCCCTCGCGAATCGAAGCGCCGGAAGACGGGGGTTGCCGCCACTCGGCGCGAGGCGGAGATGGCGCACGAGGATCGACCGGTCGAGGAGATCGCCGATTCCCCGCCCGCCTCCGAACAGGCCGACGCTGAACACGTCGATATCGTGGAGCCGATCGCCGATCGCGAGGAGGACGAAGCGCTCCCGCCCCCCGCGCTGTCGGGGATCAGCGCTTTGCGGCAGGCCTGGCTCGATCAGACCGGCGAAATCCTCGCGCCTGCGTCGGGAGCCGATGGAGAGATCGCATTCGAGCGGGACGAGGCTCCAGAACCTGCCGAACCCCTGCCGGAAACCGCCAACGACCCGGCGGAAACCGTAAGCGAGCCGCCCACCCTGACGGAATTGGGGGATCGGCTGGCGCAGGCAATCGTGCGCCTCGAACGCAGCACGAAGGAACGCGGCACCTATCCCCCCGCCCCCGCCCTCGAGGAAGGGTCCGAGACCGGCGAGGACGATCGCCCGCTGCTCGACGCAGAGGCGCGGCGGGCGGTGGAGCAGGCGCTTGCCCGCCTGGAAGGCTTCGCCGCGCGCTCCTGAACCCGGGCCCTGAACCCGCACCGCGTCCAATACGCCCGATCTTGGGGCCGACGAAATTTTCCTTCGCGCCAAGGCGATTGCAAATTGCCGCTTCTGCTTTCAATAGGCGGTTTCGCGACATATTCGGCATGAGTTGGTCGGCGCTGCATCCTGTCCGCCCAACGGAATGCGCCGGCGCCTGCCGGTCCGTGGAGTTTGAAAGGTTGCCAGGATCACGATGAACGAGATGCGCTCTTCCGCCCCCCGCCCCCAGGGCCTGTACGATCCGCGCAACGAGCACGATGCCTGCGGCGTCGGCCTCGTCGCGCATATCCGGGGCGAGAAGAGCCATTCGATCGTGCGCCAGGGGCTCGAAATCCTCGCCAATCTCGATCATCGCGGCGCGGTCGGCGCCGATCCGCTGCTGGGCGACGGGGCAGGCATCCTGCTGCAGATCCCCGACCCGCTGATCCGCAAATGGGCGCAAGGCGAAGGGCGCGACCTGCCCGAACCCGGGCATTACGCGGTGGCGATGTGCTTCCTGCCGCAGCAGGAAGACGCCCGCGCCTTCGTGGAAAGCCAGCTCGAACGGTTCGCGGAAAAGGAAGGGCAGGCGGTTATCGGCTGGCGCGACGTGCCGACCACGCTGGACGGGCTGGGCAAGGCGGTGATCGCATCCATGCCGGTCATCCGCCAGTGCATCATCGCGCGCGGGCCGGCCTGCGCCGACCAGGCCGCGTTCGACCGCAAGCTGGTGGTAATCCGCAAGCAGACCCTCAACCCGCTCGCCACGCTGGAGGAGAAGCACGGCATTCCGGGCCTCACCACGGCCTATATCCCGAGCTTTTCGAGCCGCACCATCGTCTACAAGGGCCTGCTGCTGGCGAACCAGGTCGGCAGTTTCTACGACGATCTGCGCGATCCCGATTGCATCTCGGCGCTCGGCCTCGTGCACCAGCGTTTCAGCACCAACACCTTCCCCAGCTGGCGGCTCGCCCATCCCTATCGCTTCATGGCGCATAATGGCGAGATCAACACGGTGCGCGGCAATGTGAACTGGATGGAAGCGCGTCGCCGCGCGATGGAAAGCGAGCTGCTGGGCGCCGATCTCGACAAGATGTGGCCGCTGATCCCGCACGGCCAGTCGGACACCGCGTGCCTCGACAATGCGCTCGAACTGCTGGTGACGGGCGGTTACAGCCTCGCCCATGCGATGATGATGCTGATGCCGGAAGCCTGGGCGAAGAACCCGCTGATGGATCCGGCCCGCCGCGCCTTCTACGAATATCACGCCGCGCTGATGGAGCCGTGGGACGGGCCGGCGGCGGTCGCCTTCACCGACGGGCGGCAGATCGGCGCCTGTCTCGACCGCAACGGCCTCAGGCCCGCGCGCTTCTGCGTGACCAAGGACGACCTCGTCGTGCTCGCCTCGGAAAGCGGCGTGCTGCCGTTTCCCGAGGAGGATATCACCCGCAAATGGCGGCTGCAGCCGGGCAAGATGCTGCTGATCGATCTCGAAGAAGGCCGCATCGTCGAGGACGAGGAGCTGAAGACCAACCTCGCCGCTGCCGAGCCTTACGAGGCGTGGCTGGAGAAGGCGCAGTACAAGCTGGCCGATCTCGACCATCTCGAACCGGAATTCTCCGATTTGGCCGCCGGCGAAGGGTCGCTGCTCAATCGCCAGCAGGCCTTTGGCTATACGCAGGAGGACATCACCCGCTTCCTCGAACCGATGGCGGCGGATGGCGAGGATCCGATCGGCTCGATGGGCACCGATACGCCGATCGCCGTGCTGAGCCAGCGCGCCCGCCTGCTCTACGATTACTTCAAGCAGAACTTCGCACAGGTCACCAACCCGCCGATCGATCCGATCCGCGAGGAACTGGTTATGAGCCTGCTTTCCATGATCGGCCCCCGGCCCAATCTGCTCGGGCGCGACGGAGGCAAGCACAAGCGCCTCGAGGTGGAGCAGCCGATCCTCACCAACAACGATCTGGCCAAGATTCGCTCGGTCGAGATCGGGCTGGACGGCGCGTTCCGCACCGCGACCATCGACTGCACCTGGGATGCCGCCAGCGGGGCGGACGGCTTGGCGATGGCGCTGAAGGAGATGTGCTGGGCCGCGACCGAGGCGGTGCTGGGCGATGCCAACATCCTCATCCTGTCGGACCGGGCGCAGGGGCCGGAGCGGATTGCGATGCCTGCCCTGCTGGCGACGGCGGCGGTGCATCACCAGCTGGTGCGCCAGGGCCTGCGCATGCAGACCGGCCTGGTGGTCGAAACCGGAGAGGCGCGCGAGGTGCATCACTTCTGCGCGCTGGCAGGGTACGGCGCGGAAGCGGTGAACCCCTATCTCGCGCTCGAAACGCTGGAGGATTTGCGCGCGCGCAAGTTTGCCGAACTCGATCCGGCGAAGGTCGAGGCGAACTTCGTCAAGGCGATCGGCAAGGGCATCCTCAAGGTCATGTCCAAGATGGGCATCTCGACCTACCAGTCATACTGCGGGGCGCAGATCTTCGACGCGGTCGGCCTGTCGAGCGATTTTGTCGACACCTATTTCACCGGCACCGCCACCACGATCGAGGGTATCGGCCTCGCAGAAGTCGCCGAGGAAGCAGTGCGCCGCCACGGCCAGGCCTATGGCGACAGTCCGCTCTACAAGGGCATGCTCGATGTCGGCGGCATCTACCAGTACCGCCTGCGCGGCGAGGATCACGCCTGGACCCCGCAGAACGTCGCCAATCTGCAGCACGCAGTGCGCGGCGGGCCGGAAAACGGCGGCGCGAAGAATTACGAGGAGTTCGCCCGCAGCGTGAACGAGCAGTCGGAGCGGCTGCTGACCATTCGCGGGCTGATGGAACTGAAACAGGCCGACCGCGCGCTCGACCTGAGCGAGGTCGAACCCGCCGCCGAGATCGTCAAGCGGTTCAGCACCGGCGCGATGAGCTTCGGCTCGATCTCCCGCGAAGCGCACACCACGCTCGCCATCGCGATGAACCGCATCGGCGGCCGCTCCAACACCGGGGAAGGGGGCGAGCAGCCGGACCGGTTCCAGCCGCTGGCCAATGGCGATTCGATGCGCAGCCGGATCAAGCAGGTCGCCAGCGGGCGGTTCGGCGTGACCACCGAATATCTCGTCAATTCCGACGATATCCAGATCAAGATGGCGCAAGGGGCGAAACCCGGCGAGGGCGGCCAGCTGCCCGGCCACAAGGTCGACAAGGCGATTGCCGCCGTGCGCCATGCGACGCCGGGCGTCGGCCTCATTTCCCCGCCGCCGCATCATGACATCTACTCGATCGAGGATCTGGCGCAGCTCATCCACGACCTCAAGAACGTGAAGCCATCCAGCCGCATTTCGGTGAAGCTGGTGAGCGAGGTCGGCGTCGGCACGGTGGCCGCCGGCGTGTCCAAGGCGCGGGCCGATCATGTCACTATCTCGGGTTATGAGGGCGGCACCGGCGCCTCGCCGCTGACGAGCCTGACCCATGCGGGCAGCCCGTGGGAAATCGGCCTCGCCGAAACCCAGCAGACCCTGCTCCTCAACGACCTCAGGAGCCGCATCGCGGTGCAGGTCGATGGCGGGCTGCGCACCGGGCGGGACGTCGCCATCGGCGCGCTGCTCGGCGCGGACGAGTTCGGTTTCGCCACCGCCCCGCTGATCGCGGCGGGCTGCATCATGATGCGCAAGTGCCATCTGAACACCTGCCCGGTCGGCGTGGCGACGCAGGATCCGGTGCTGCGCAAGCGCTTCGTCGGCACGCCCGAACACATCATCAACTACTTCTTCTTCGTGGCCGAGGAATTGCGCGCCATCATGGCCGAAATGGGCTTCCGCACGGTGGAGGAGATGATCGGCCGGGTCGACCGGATCGACACCCGCCGCGTGCATCGCCACTGGAAGGCGCATGGCGTGGATCTTGGCCGCATCCTCCACCAGGTCCCGCTGGAAGAAGGCCAGCTGCCGCGCCACAGTGAGGACCAGGAACACGGCCTCGAAAGCGCGATGGACGTCGAACTGATTGCGGCGGCGAAGGATGCGATCGAGAACGGCACGCCGGTCGTCCTCCAGCGTGCGATCCGCAACGTGAACCGCACGGTCGGCGCGATGCTGTCGGGCCGGATCGCCGAGGCGAAAGGCCATGCGGGCCTCGCCCCCGACACCATCCGCATCGAATTCACCGGCGTCGCCGGGCAAAGCTTCGGCGCCTGGGCCGCGCACGGCCTCGTCCTCGACCTTACCGGGGATGCCAACGACTATGTCGGCAAGGGGCTGTCGGGCGGGCGCATCATCGTCAAGCCGCCCAGGGCCGCCCCGCGCGAGCCGACCGAGAACATCATCGTCGGCAACACCGTGCTCTACGGCGCGATCGCGGGCGAGGCCTATTTCAGCGGCGTCGCGGGCGAGCGGTTCGCGGTGCGCAATTCGGGCGCGGTCGCCGTGGTCGAGGGGACGGGCGACCATCCGTGCGAATACATGACCGGCGGCGTCGTCTGCGTGCTCGGACGGACCGGGCGCAATTTCGGCGCGGGGATGAGCGGGGGCATCGCCTATGTCTACGATCCCGACGGAACGTTCGAGAGCCGCGTCAATCCCGCGCAGGTCGATCTGCTCCCGATCGCGCCGCGCGACGATGCGGGCGCCGAACGCAGCTGGGGCGAACCGCAGCAGCGCCCGGTATCGGTCGACGATGCGGGCATGGGCGATCCGCTCTATCACGATGCCGCCCGGCTGCGCATCCTCGTCGAACGGCATCATTTGCACACCGGCTCGGCCCGGGCGAAGGCGTTGCTCGACGATTGGGGCAATGCGCTGGGCAAGTTCCGGAAGGTGATGCCGCGCGACTATGCCCGGGCGCTCAAAGCGCTCGAGGAAGAGCGTGAGGACGCCGCGATGGAAGCGGCGGAATGAGGCCTGCCTTTACCCGTCATCCCGGCACAGGCCGGGATCGCTATCAATTCGGTCCGACCCCGGCCTGCGCCGGGGCTTCGGCCAAATCGGAGATCTGACCTCGTGGGCAAGGAAACCGGCTTCCTCGAATTCGAGCGCGAGGATCGCACATATGCCGATCCGCAGGAGCGTTTGAAGCACTACAAGGAATTCGTCGTCCCGCACGATGAAGGCGCGCTGCGCAGGCAGGCGGCGCGGTGCATGAATTGCGGCATTCCATACTGCCACAACGGCTGCCCGGTGAACAACATCATCCCGGACTGGAACCACCTCGTCTATGAGGACGACTGGCGCAATGCGCTGGAAGTGCTGCACTCCACCAACAATTTTCCCGAATTCACCGGCCGGGTCTGCCCCGCCCCGTGCGAGGCGGCGTGCACGCTCAATCTCGTCGATGCGCCGGTGACGATCAAGAGCATCGAATGCGCGATCATCGACCGCGGCTTCAGGGAAGGCTGGGTCAAGCCGCAACCGGCACAGCGCCCGACCGGCAAGGCGGTCGCGGTGATCGGCAGCGGGCCGGCGGGCCTCGCCTGCGCCCAGCAGCTCGCCCGGGCCGGCCATGCAGTGACCGTGTTCGAGAAGTCCGACCGGATCGGCGGCCTGCTGCGCTACGGCATTCCCGACTTCAAGATGGAGAAGCACCTCATCAACCGCCGCGCGGTGCAGATGGAGGCCGAAGGCGTGCAGTTCAAAACCGGCGCCGAGGTCGGGGTCGAGGTGGGCTTCGATGCGCTGCGCGAGAATTTCGACGCGATCGTGCTGGCGGGTGGAGCGGAAGATCCGCGCAAGCTCGACGTGCCGGGCGCCGAGCTTCCCGGCGTGCGGCTGGCGATGGAGTTCCTTACCCAGCAGAACAAGCGCAATGCCGGCGACGACGAAGTGCGCGCCGCGCCGCGCGGCAGCCTGACCGCGACCGGCAAGCATGTGGTCGTGATCGGCGGCGGCGATACCGGCAGCGACTGCGTCGGCACCAGCAACCGGCAGGGTGCAAAAAGCGTCACCCAGCTGGAAATCATGCCCCGGCCGCCCGAGCGCGAGGACAAGCTGGCGACCTGGCCCGACTGGCCGATGAAGCTGCGCACCTCGTCCAGCCACGAGGAAGGGGCCGAGCGCGACTGGGCCGTGCTCGCCAAGCGCGTGATCGAGGAAAACGGCGACGTCGCCGGCCTGGAATGCGTGCGGATCGAATGGGGGGGCCGCGAGATGCGCGAGATCGAGGGCAGCACCTTCGTTCTTCCCGCCGAACTGATCCTTCTGGCGATGGGCTTCACCGGCCCGCTCAAACGCGGCCTGCTCGACCGGGCGGGCGTCGAATTGTGCGAGCGCGGCAATGTGAAGGCCGACGAGCAACGCTACGCCACCAGCGAACCCAACGTCTTCGCCTGCGGCGACATGCGCCGGGGGCAGAGCCTCGTCGTCTGGGCGATCCGCGAAGGCCGCCAGGCCGCCCGCGCGGTGGACGAGTCGCTGATGGGCCACAGCGACCTGCCACGATAGATCGCGCCTAGCGGTGCCGGGCCTTGCGCAAGGCGACGGTCGGCACCGCGCATAGGGCGACGGCGATCAGCAACCCCGATACTGCACCGATCGTCATGCCTTCGGTCCCGCCCAGCCACGCCCCTGCGACCGCGCCGATGAGCGGAAGAACGAGCAGCAGGACGCATCCGAGCGCAGCCATGCCAGCCCCGCCTCAGCCCGTCCGCCAGTCGATGGGGGCGCGGCCATGCGCTTCGAGGAAGGCGTTGGTGTGGCTGAACGGGCGCGAGCCGAAGAAGCCGCGATAGGCCGATAGCGGGCTGGGATGCGGGCTTTTGATCAGCAGGTGCCGCCCGCCGCCGATCGCCTCGATGGCTTTCGCCTTGGCCTGCGCGTGGCTGCCCCACAGGATGAAGGCGGTCGGCGCGGCGCGGCGCGCGACGGCAGCGATGCAGGCATCGGTTATCGCTTCCCAGCCGCGTTTGGCGTGGCTTCCCGCCTTGCCTGCTTCGACGCTGAGCGAGGTGTTGAGCAGCAGCACGCCCTGCCGCGCCCACCGCGTGAGGTCGCCCGACGGCGCAGGCGGGATGCCGCAATCGCTTGCCAGTTCCCGGTAGATATTCCGCAGGCTCGGCGGCAGTTTCATGCCTTCGGGTACGGAGAAGGCAAGGCCCATCGCCTGTCCCAGCCCGTGATAGGGATCCTGGCCCAAAATCACCGCCTTCACCTCCGTCAACGGCGTAAGTTCCAGCGCGCGGAAACGGCGTCCGGCCGGGGGGTAGATCGCCTTACCCGCGGCCGTCTCATCCGCCAGAAACCGGTCGAGCGCCCGGCCCCCGGCGCTTGCCAGCACCGGCGCGAGCGTTTCGCGCCATTCCTGCGCGAGGCCGGCGGGAAGATCGGGGACCATGACATCGCAATGCACCCCCGCGCGCGGCCCCGCCAGTGCGCCCTTCCCTCCTATCCCCAATCGGCCTAAGGCCGGGAGCATGGCAGTGTATTTCCACGAAGAAGACCTCCCCGAAGGCGTGCTTGCGCCCGGCCCGGTCGCGGTCGACACCGAAACCATGGGTCTGGTGACGCCGCGCGACCGGCTGTGCCTCGTCCAGATCAGCGACGGGGGCGGCGACGAGCATCTTGTCCGCTTCGGTCCGGGCAGCGAATACGACGCGCCCAATCTGTGTGCGGTGCTGGCCGATGCGGCGCGGATCAAGCTGTTCCACTTCGCCCGGTTCGATCTCGCCGCAATCCAGTATTATCTCGGGGTCGAGGCGAGCCCGTGCTATTGCACCAAGATCGCCAGCAAGCTGGTGCGCACCTATACCGATCGCCACGGGCTGAAGAACCTGGTGGACGAACTGCTCGGCCAGAACATCTCCAAGGCGCAGCAAAGCTCCGACTGGGGCGGCCCGGTCCTCAGCGAGGCGCAGCGCGATTACGCGGCGAGCGACGTGCGCTACCTCCACCGCCTGCGCGAGGAACTCGACCGCCGGCTGGAGCGTGAGGGGCGGATGGACATGGCGCAGGCCTGTTTCGATTTCCTCCCCACCCGCGCCCGGCTCGACATCGCCGGCTGGGCCGAGCACGACATCTTCAGCCACGCGTAAGGCGTAAGGGAGCATAGCGGGCAGATGCCCTTCGCCAAAGCCCGGATCGAAACGCAGGAGGCGAAGCAGCTCCGCTCGCGTCGCCAGCGCTTCGCCGCGCCCGGCGGACGGCACGACCGGCTCGTATCGCTGCTCGCCCGCATCCTGCCGATGGGGGTCGGGGTGGTCGCCGCGCTGATGCTGATCACGCCGCTCGGCCCGCGCGGCGAAATCAGCTTCCTCCTCGATCGCAACAAGGTGGCAATGATCCAGGACCGGCTGCGAGTCGATAACGCGCTCTATCGCGGGCAGGACAGCCAGGACCGGCCCTTTTCGCTGACGGCGGGCGAGGCGGTGCAACGCTCCAGCGCGGAAGGGATCGTGCGGATGAACGAATTGATTGCCCGCATCCTGCTGCCCGAAGGGCCCGCCCGAGTGACCGCCGAGGACGGGCAATACGATATCGACGATGCCGTGGTGTCGCTCGACGGTCCGATGCGCTTCACCGCCGCCGACGGGTACCGGATGACGGCGCGCGGCGTCTCGCTCGACCTTGCGGAAAAGCACCTGACCGGCGCGGGCGGGGTCGAGGGCGCGGTGCCCGCCGGGACCTTCCGGGCGGACCGGCTCGATGCGGATCTCGCCGCGCGCACGGTAACGCTGACCGGCGATGCCAAGCTCCGGATGGAACCCGGCAAGATGAGGATGCCCTGATGACGACGCAGCTTCCCGTAATGATCCGTTCGGCGCTGGGCGGGTTCGCCCTCACGCTGGCCGCGATGGCCGGCATCACCTTGAACGCGCAGGGGCTGGGCGGGCACAATTCCAACGCGCCCGTCTCTTACGAGGCGGACCGGATCGAATTGCAGGACCGGCAGAACCGCGTCGTCCTGTCGGGCGACGTGCGGATCACGCAGGCGGGCCTTGCCCTCAACGCGGCGCGCACGGTGGTCAACTACACCGATGCCGGTTCGCTGCGCATCCAGCGTATCCTGGCGACCGGCGGCGTCAACGTGCAACGCGGCAACGAACGCGCGCGCGGCGACACGGCGGTGTATGATTTCAACCGCCGGATCATCACGCTGGCCGGCAATGTCCGCCTCAATCGCGGCGGCGATACGCTGAACGGCGGGCGGTTGGTCATCGACCTGGCGAGCGGCGTGTCCAGCGTGGACGGCAGCGCCGCCGGGACGAGCGGGGTTACGGGTTCCGGCCAGAACTCGGGCGGGCGGGTGAGCGGTTCGTTCTCGGTTCCCGGCAGCAACGATTGACCGGGAGACCGGCGGCGGTCGTCGTGGCGGCAGCCCGGTCCGCTGCTGCTCGCACTCCGGCGGACTAGCGGCGGCCCGCGCCGGCCAGTTGCGCCAGATTGGTCAGCCCCTGCGCCAGCAATATCTCCGAAGCCTGGCTGTTGGTCAGCATGTCGCGGTGCAGCCGGGTCAGGCCGAGGGTCAGCCGGTCGAGCCGCTCGCCGCGCCAGCGCTGGACCTGTTCGCCGATCGCGGCCTCTTCCTTCCAGAAAATGCCGAGCCGCGCCTTCTCGCCCTTGTCGAGATCGGCATAGCGCCGATTGCCCAGCGCCGCGCCGATCCGCGCAAGCTGCGCCGCCCGCCGCTCAACCGCCAGCAAAGTGCCGACCGGGTTCATGCCGAGCTGCCGCATCCGCGCGATCTCGGTGCCGACTTTCGCGCCCTGCCCCGCCAGCACCGCATCGACCAGCGGCATGAAGCCATCATCCTCGCTGATCGCGCCGACGGCGTCGAGATCGTCCGGCCCCGCGCTCTTGGGCGATTGTGGCGAGGCGTCGAGATAGGTCGACAGCTTGGTGACCTCGCTCTGCGCCAGCCGCACGTCGAGATTGGCGCCGCGCGCGATCCGTTCGGCGGTCCCGCCGTCGAGCCGCACGCCGGCCGCATCGCCCATCGCGCGCACGGCCTGCGTGACCGAACGCAGATCGGGCGGATAGAACAGCGCGACCAGCGCGTCCTTGCGCTTTTCCAGCAGTTTCGCGCTCCGCGACTTGTCGGTCGCCCCGCTGGCGACGACGATGACCGGGCAGGCGGCACCCGCGCCCGCATCGCCGGTTTCGATGAGGATCTGCAGCGCCGCCAGCGCCTCGTCTCCGGTGGCGCGCACCCAGATATGCCGCTTGTCCCCGAACAGCGAGGTGGAACGTGCCTCGTCGCCCAGCCTGGCGGGATCGTTGCGCAGTTCGGCGCCGCCCATCTCCACCCGCTCGCCCGCATCGGGCAGCAGGGCGACCAGATCGGCGGCGGCGGCGGCGGCGCCGGCCTCGTCCTGCCCGCAGAAGAAGAAGATGCCGCACGACGCCGCCGCCCCGCGGATCTTTGCCGCATAGTCGCGGCTGGTCAGCTTCATTGCGCGCGGCGCAGCGTCAGCGAAAGCCGGGTGACGATCTCGTCCGCCAGAACCCGCGACAGGTTCTCGAGCGCGGTCTGTTCGGCGGCGATGGTGGCATATTCGCTGCCCACCACGTCGATCCCGGCATCGATACCGTCGGTCGCATCGAGCAGGATCTCGCCGCTGGAGACATCGACCAATTGGTAGCGGGCGCGCAGGGTGCGGCGTTCGCGGCTCACCGTATCGTCAGCGAGGATGCCGAGGGCCTCCAACTCGTCGTCCAGCCGCACGTCGAGGCGGTAGCGCGGGGCCTCGGCCCCGGCCGCGCCCAGCCGGTCGACCAGTTCGTTGCGCAGCAGCCAGCCTTCCCGCCCCGCGATCGGCGCGACCTCGACCGCCGCGAGACCGCGCGCCACCGCGCCGTTGCCGCCGCCCGCATACATGGGCGAGAGGCCGCAGGCCGAAAGGCCGAGCAGGGCGAAGGCGGCGACAATACCGCGCATGGCCATCCGCATACCGTCATGCCGAACGTGTTCCAGCATCCCTCAATCCTCTTCTGTCGGCCCTGACCCGATGGACCCTGAACCGAGTTCCGGGTGCCGACCAGCGATCACGTGACGATATTCACCAGGCGGTCGGGCACGACGATCACCTTGCGCACCGCCGCCCCGTCGAGGCTGCGCTGCACCTTCTCGCTCGCCAGCGCCATCTCCTCGAGCGTTTCCTTCGAGGCGCCCTTGGGCGCGGTCAGCGTATCGCGCAGCTTGCCCTTGTGCTGCACGGCGATAGTGACCTCGTCCTCGACCAGCAGTGCGGGATCGACGGTGGGCCATGGCGCGTCCGCGACCAACCCGCCCTCCCCCAGCGCCGCCCAGGCTTCTTCCGCCAGATGCGGCATCATCGGCGCGGCGAGTTGCACCAGCGTGCGGATCGCGGCGCTGCGGCTGGCGGAGGGGGCGGCCTTCTCGACCGCGCCGGTCAGCTCGTAGATCCGCGCCACCGCCTTGTTGAAGCCGAGCGATTCGATGTCGTCGGCGACGGCGGCGACGGTCTGGTGGGAGCGGCGGTCGAGCGGCTTGTCCTCGCCCTGCGCTTGCGGATCGTAGGCGGAGAACAGCCGCCACAGCCGGTGGACGAAGCGCGAGCAGCCCTCGATCCCCGCGTCCGACCACGGCAGATCGCGCTCGGGCGGGCTGTCGCTGAGCATGAACCAGCGCACCGCATCCGCGCCGTAGCGGTCGATGATCGTGTCGGGATCGACGACGTTCTTCTTCGACTTCGACATCTTGATGACGCGGCCGATGGCGAGCGGCGCCCCGTCGGCTTTCAAAGTTGCGGTGTCGGTCCGCCGCTCCACCTCGTCGGGCGAAAAATAAAGAACCCGGCCGGTCTCGTCCGCGCGCTCGTATGTCTCGTGCGTCACCATGCCCTGCGTGAACAGCGAAGCGAAGGGCTCCTTGACGTCGACCAGCCCGATGCGGTTGAGCGCACGGGTCCAGAAGCGGGCGTAGAGCAGGTGCAGGATCGCATGCTCGACGCCGCCGATATACTGATCGACCGGCAGCCACTTGGCGATCTCCTCGCGGTCGAACGGCTTGCCCGAAGGCTGGCTGGCGAAGCGCAGGAAATACCAGGAGGAATCGGCGAAAGTGTCGAGCGTGTCGGTTTCCCGCCGCGCTGCTTCGCCGCAAGTCGGGCAATCGACGCGGCTCCACGTCGGATGCCGTTCGAGCGGATTGCCCGGCGTCCTGAAATCGACATCCTCGGGCAGCGTGATCGGCAGGCTGCTTTTGGGCGCGGGGACGACACCGCACTTTTCGCAGTGGATGAACGGGATCGGCGTGCCCCAATAGCGCTGGCGCGATACGCCCCAGTCGCGCAAGCGCCAGACGGTCTTGCCTTCGCCCAGACCCTGCGCCTCGATGCGGCGGATGATCTCGCGCTTGGCATCCTCGACGCTCATCCCGTCAAGGAAACCGGAATTGACGATGACGCCCTCGCCGCTTTCGGCTTCGCCCTGGAAGGGCTTACCGGCGTCCCCGGCGCTCGGCGCGACCACGCGGGGGATCGGCAGGCCGTATTTGGTGGCGAATTCGAAGTCGCGCTGGTCGTGACCCGGCACGGCCATGATCGCGCCGGTGCCGTAATCCATCAGCACGAAGTTCGCGATATAGACCGGCAGGTCGGCGCCGGTGAAGGGATGCCGCGCGGTGATGCCGGTATCGAAACCGAGCTTCTCCGCGGTTTCCAGCTCCGCCGCCGTGGTACCGCCACGTTTGCACAGCGCGATGAACTCGCGCGCCGCCTCACTGCCAAGCGCTTGGGCGACTGGATGATCGGCGGCGACCGCCACAAAGCTCGCGCCGAAGATCGTGTCAGGCCGGGTGGTATAGACCGGCAGTTTTTCGCCGTTCGACAGATCGAAGCTGAATTCGAGGCCGCGCGACTTGCCGATCCAGTTCTCCTGCATCAGCTTGACCTTGTCCGGCCAGTTCTCGAGGCCGCCCAAGCCTTCCAGCAGTTCCTCGGCAAAGTCGGTAATCTTGAGGAACCACTGCGCCAGCTTGCGCCGTTCGACCGGGGCGCCGCTGCGCCAGCCCTTGCCGTCGATCACCTGCTCGTTGGCGAGCACGGTCATGTCGACCGGGTCCCAATTGACCTCGCTCTCCTTGCGATAGACGAGGCCGGCTTCGTAGAGGTCGAGGAACAGCGCCTGTTCGTGGCCGTAATAGTCGGGCTCGCAGGTCGCCAGCTCGCGGCTCCAGTCGAGCGCGAAGCCGAGGCGTTTCAACTGCGCCTTCATGTGTTCGATGTTGTCGCGCGTCCAGCCGCCGGGGTGGACGCCCTTTTCCATCGCCGCGTTTTCCGCCGGCATGCCGAAGGCGTCCCACCCCATCGGGTGCAGCACCTCGTGCCCGGTCGCGCGTTTGTAGCGCGCCAGCACGTCGCCCATCGTGTAGTTGCGGACATGGCCGATATGGATGCGCCCGCTGGGATAGGGGAACATCTCCAGCACGTAGCTTTTCGGCTTGGTGCTGTCGCTGTCGGCGCGGAAGGTCTGGGCATCCGCCCACGCGGCCTGCCAGCGCGGGTCGGCCGAGGCGGGATCGAAACGGGTGTCGCTCATGGCGCCGATGCCTTAGGCAATTCGCGCATAAAAGAAAGGCGCCACGCCGTCAGGAGGCGATCGCTTCGCGGCGCAGCTGCCGTGCCTTGGTAAGGATGATGTCCTCCAGCTTCTGCACGGTGGCCGCCTGCACCGGCGCATCTGCCCATTGCCCGCCCTGATTGACCTGCCGGCTGGCCGACACCCGCACCGCGTCGGCGCGCAGGTCCCGGTCGAGGACGGTCACGGTCATCTTCACCCGCTCATTCGGATTATCGGCACGCGAATACCAGTCGGTCACGATCACGCCGCCGGCGCTGTCGGCCTGCAGCAGCGGCGCAAAGCTCACCGTGTCGAGCGCCGCGCGCCACAGATAGGAGTTCACCCCGATGGTCGACACCTGCGAGGCGGCAAGGTCCGCCTGCGGTCGTTCCCCGCCCCCGCAGGCGGCGAGGCCGATGGTCGCGGCAGCCAGCGCGGCGATAGCGGCGGGGCGGTGATAGGTCTTGGGCATACGCATATTCGATCCTTCGACAAGGAGCGGTGAACTGTCAGGTGCGGCTCTATAGTCCAAGTACCGCCGCGAACAAGGTCGGCCGGAAGGACCCCGCTTTTTCCGGCCCATGCGCCCAATTGCCGTGAACCCGGCCTTAATTCCGGTATCAACGATTACCATGTGTGGGGCGCGGGACACACCTGTCATGTTTCGCTCTGGGACTTTGCGGATGGGGTGGCGCATGGCGCATATGCGCCTTACCTCTGGCGGTAACGGGGTCGCGGCATCGGCGCGGCTCAGGAACCATTCAGTCCGACGAACGCAGTATGGTCGGACTGGCGCGAAAACAGGATGCGACGTTCGATGGGCAAGGCACGGGAAGGCAAACGCACGGGTCGGCTATCGCCGGCGCTGCTTGCTGGCGCCGCGCTTGCACTCGGGCTGCCGGGCGCCGGTCTGGCCGTGGCGTCGAAGAACGCGGCTTCTGCACCGGTTGCAACCACGCTCGATTTCCTGCCGTTCACGCCCGCCGGGGCCGATCCGCATCTCGCGCAGAAAGTGGCCGCGCTGGTTGGCGAGGATGCCTTGCGGTTCACGCCGGCAAGCAAGCCGCGCCCCGACCGCGATCGCACGGTGACCTTCGCAGTCCGGGTGGACGACAAGCTTGCACGCTCCATCGGTGCGCGCCCGGCGGTCGAACCCGTGCTGACCATATCGTCCGGCGGCGAGGCGGCAACGTCGCTCGCCTCCTCGCGTTATAATCTTGGTATCGCGCGCGGGTATCAGGGCTTCGCCAAGCCGGCGATGGATGTCGGCAGGGCGACGCCGAAGGTCGCCTTGCGCGATTTCTCCATGCCTGATCTCAAGACCCTCAAGTCCGAACGCGAGGACGAGCCGAGCCGGTTCCAGTCGCGCGTCGCGCTCGAGCAGGAAGGGCGCCTCGGCCGGGCGCCCGGTACCCTCGAAGGGGCTGGCGAACAGCGGATCGACGTCAGCGGGTCCTATCGGCTCAGCCGCAATCTCGACCTGACGGCGGGTGTGCGGCTTTCGCAGGAACGCGACCGCCTCGCCCCGCTGACCAATGGCGTGGAAGACGATCAGGCGGTCTATGTCGGAACCCAGATAAAGTTCTGACCTTGCGCGTGGCCGGCCGCGGCGCGCGTTTCGTTTACATACCCGACCTTCCGCCGCGATCTCTTGCGATAGCGGCCAAGAAACGCCTTGTCGTGCGCGCGGGCCGTCGCCTACACGCAGGGGAAAGAGACGAAAAAACGGAGAAGGATCATGGGTAAGGTTGCCATCGTCACCGGCGGCACGCGCGGCATCGGGCGCGCCATCTGCGAAAGGCTGCGCGACGAGCTCGGCGCGACCGTCATTGCCAATTACGCCGGCAATGACGATGCGGCCCGGGCCTTTTCCGACCAGACCGGTATCCGGACGATCAAGTTCGACGTCGGCGATCACGAGGCGGCGGTGGCGGGCTGCCAGCAGGTCGAGGACGAGCATGGCGGGATCGACATGCTGGTCAACAATGCCGGCATCACGCGCGACGGCACGCTGCTCCGCATGAATTTCGACGACTGGAACGAGGTCATGCGCATCAATCTCGGCGGGTGCTTCAACATGGCCAAGGCGGCGTTCCCCGGCATGAAGGAGCGCGGCTGGGGCCGGATCGTCAATATCGGCTCGATCAACGGGCAGGCCGGGCAATACGGGCAGGTGAACTACGCCGCCGCAAAGAGCGGCATTCACGGCTTCACCAAGGCGCTGGCCCAAGAAGGCGCGCGCTTCGGCATCACGGTCAACGCCATCGCACCCGGCTATATCGACACCGACATGGTTGCCGCCGTGCCCGAACCGGTGCTGGAAAAGATCGTCGCCAAGATCCCGGTCGGCCGACTCGGCAAGGCGGACGAGATCGCGCGCGGCGTCGCCTTCCTGTGCAGCGAGGATGCCGGCTTCGTCACCGGTTCGACGATGAGCATCAATGGCGGGCAGCACATGTATTGAGACTGGCATAGTGGCGGAAGCGACCATCGCTTCCGCCGGCTGAACCAGCGCCTATTCGATGTAGATTCCGGCGACCTTCCATGCGCCGTCTTCCCGAATCATGGATAGAGTCTCGACCTTGGCGTCGGCGCTGTTTCCGAAGTTGGTCTCGAACGTCACGATGCGATAGTCCTGCGGGGTAGGCGGCGCATCGACTGAACGCAGCCTGCGCGATACCGCCTGGCCCAGCGGAACGCGGACTTTGCGCGAAATATCGGTCCACACCTGCAAGGTGTTCGCCGCGCGGAAAGCCGCCGCGGTCCCTGCGTAGCTTGTCGCCCAATCCTCGGCATCGCCCAGTTCGAGCCAGTCGCGCGCCGCGTTTTCCGCCGCACGGTTCGATTCCTGCGCGGCGGCAGTGTCTGCCGCCGGACCGTTGCCCGGCAGCGCTCCTGCAACGGCCAGGGCCAGTAGGGTCGAAAACATGATCATAACTCCAATGCTCCAGGCGAGGGTTCGCCGTCGGCCCTGCACCGCGGGTTGCGGCCCCTGGGGCTGAACGGAAACATCGGCCGGGCCCGCGAGATCGGCACCCCCCAAATCCTCGTCCGCAAGATTATCGGGGGGCGCGCCTTCGACCGTCAGCAGCAGGCGCGCCGCTTGCTTGCTGCTCGTCACGGAAAGCTTGCGCCGTGCGGTGCGCAGCCGGTCGTTGATCGTGTGGACGGACAGGTCGAGGGTGCGCGCCATCGATTTCGCATCATGTCCGCGCAGAAGCAGCCGCAGCGCTTCCTTCTCCTTGTCGGTCAGGTTTTCGTAGCCTTCGGGCATCGCGTGGTCCTAACCGCCCGGGCGCCCCCTTCCGACCCCCAAAAACTTGTGGAACCGCCGTGGCTGCTTTGCCATGCCCCGCCCATGGCCCCACCCTATCATCCGCCGCGCAAATATTCCGTGCGCATCGAAGGGCACCGCACCTCGATCAGCCTGGAGCCATTGTTCTGGGACATGCTCGGGGAAGCCGCGCGGGCGGAGGGCATTGCGCGCAACGCCCTGGTCGCGCGGATCGATGCGGAGCGTATCAGGGCCACAACCTCGCCCGGCCTCGCCAGCGCGATCCGCGTCTGGCTGGTTGCGAACCGCACATGAAAACGGCGGCAGGATCGCTCCTGCCGCCGCATCTTCTGGCATTATCCGTCCGGTCAGTACTTCGCGGTCGCGTCGCTGGCCGGGTAGGTTTCGTCCAGAGCCTCGTCGGTCCGGCTCATCGTGTCGCCGCTGGTGCGGGTGGCGGCGGCACCGGCATCGCGGAAGGCGCCGTTGGGCTGACCGTCGGCGAAGGCCACGCCGTTGCGGTCCTTCTGCGAGTTTTCGTAATACTTGTACCCGGCATAGCCGATGGCGCCGAGGGTTGCGAGTTTGAGAAGCATGCTGCGTCCTTTCGAGTCTGTGCCCCCTGAACGGTGCAACCCCCGGAAAGGTCCGTGGATAATCGCCTAATCGTCGCCGACCCGCTCGATATCCGCGCCGACCAGTTGCAGCTTTTCCTCCAGCCGCTCGTACCCCCGGTCGAGGTGGTAGAGGCGGCGCACGGTCGTCTCGCCCCGGGCCGCGAGGCCGGCGATGACCAGGCTCATCGAGGCGCGCAGATCGGTCGCCATGACCTCGGCGCCGGTGAGTCCGTCCACCCCGCGCACCACGGCGGTGCGGCCCGAGGTTTCGATGTCGGCCCCCATGCGCGCCAGTTCGGGCACGTGCATGAACCGGTTCTCGAAGATCGTCTCGGTCAGCACGCTGGTGCCTTCGGCGAGGCACAGCAGGCTCATCAACTGGGCCTGCATGTCGGTCGCAAGGCCCGGGAACGGCGCGGTGGTTAGGTCCTGCGCCTTGAGCTTGCCATTCGCGGCGATGGTCATGCCGTTGCGGTCCGCCTCCACGCCCACCCCGATCTGGCGGAGGGCGTCGATGGTGGACGCCATGTCGTCGGCATCGGCGCCTTCCAGCCGCACCTCGCCCCCCGTGATGGCGGCGGCGCAGGCATAGGAGCCGGCCTCGATCCGGTCGGGCATGACGCGGTAGGTCGCGCCGTGCAGCTTGCGCGTGCCGTGGATCGTTAGGTCGGAGGACCCGATGCCCTCGATCTGAGCCCCCATCGCGGTGAGCAGTTTGCACAGGTCGACGATTTCCGGTTCGCGCGCGGCGTTGGTCAGCCGGCTGGTGCCGTTCGCCAGGACGGCGGCCATCAGCGCGTTCTCGGTCGCGCCGACGGAAACCACCGGGAAATCGAACGAACCGCCCGGCAGGCCGCCATCGGGCGCGCTGGCCCGGACATAGCCTTGCGCCAGTTCGATCTCGGCCCCGAACGCCTCCAGCGCCTTCAGGTGCAGGTCGATCGGGCGATTGCCGATGGCGCAGCCGCCGGGCAGCGAGACGGTCGCCTCGCCGGTGCGCGCCAGCAGCGGGCCGAGCACGAGGATCGAGGCGCGCATCTTGCGCACGAGATCGTATGGCGCGACCGAACTGGTGATCCGCATCGCTTCCAGCGTGACGTTGCGCCCGAATTCCTCGGGCCGCTTGCCGGGGATCGTATGGCTGACGCCGAACTGGCCCATCAGATGCTGGAACCCGTCGATATCAGCGAGGCGCGGCAGATTGCGCAGCGTCACCGCTTCCTCGGTCAGCAGGGCGCAGGGGATGAGGGTGAGTGCGGCGTTCTTCGCCCCCGAAATCGGAATCGTGCCGGAAAGGCGATTGCCGCCCTTGATGATGAGCTTGTCCATGGCTGCGATCTCTTAGCCGCACGCAGCCAGAGGGCAAGGGTGCCGGTCTGTCCCGTTTGAGGCCACCGAACGCATCATTCGATGGTTTCGCCGCCTTCCCGATTGACCCGGGCATGGGCGGCGCCATAGGCCTTCGCCCATGACACACAAACCGATCAAGAAAGCCGTCTTCCCCGTCGCCGGTCTCGGCACGCGGTTCCTGCCCGCCACCAAGGCGATCCCCAAGGAACTCCTCCCGATCGTCGATCGCCCGCTGATCCAGTATGCGGTGGACGAGGCGCGCGAGGCGGGGATCGAACAGATCATCTTCGTCACCGGCCGCGGCAAGACCGCCATCGTCGAGCATTTCGACATCGCCTTCGAGCTTGAAACCACGATGGAACAGCGCGGCAAGGACCTCTCCGTGCTCGATCCCACCCGCGCGACGCCGGGCGACATCATCACCGTGCGCCAGCAGGTGCCGCTCGGGCTCGGCCATGCGATCTGGTGCGCGCGGGCGATCGTGGGCGACGATCCCTTCGCCATCCTCCTGCCCGACGAGCTGATGATCGGCGAGCCGGGCTGCATGAAGCAGATGGTCGAGGCGTATAACGAGGTCGGCGGCAATCTTATCTCGGTCCTCGAAGTGCCGCAGGACGAGGTGTCGAGCTATGGCGTGATCGCGCCGGGCGAAACGAAGAGCGACACGCTGACCGAAGTCACCGGACTGGTGGAAAAGCCGGCCGCGGCAGAAGCGCCGTCGAACAAGATCATTTCCGGCCGCTACATCCTGCAGCCCGAAGTCATGCGCGTGCTGGAAAACCAGGGCAAGGGCGCGGGCGGCGAGATCCAGCTGACCGACGCGATGGCCCGCATGATCGGCGACCAGCCGTTCCACGCCGTTACCTTCGCCGGCAATCGCTACGATTGCGGCAGCAAGGCCGGCTTCGTCGAGGCGACCCTCGCCCTCGCGCTTGAGCGTGACGATATGGGCGCCGATATCCGTGCCATCGCGGAACGCTTGCTGGCCCGCTGAGCTTGCGCCGCCGGCCCTTGCGCGGCACAGCGCAGGGCATGGCGGCGGATTGGGCAGATGCGATGGAAAGGGCGCGGCAGTTCGCGCCCTACCTCGCCCGCAATCTCGAACGGTTTCCCGAGCTTGCCGCCCTGCTTGCGAGCGGAGCGGGCGACGAGGCGCTACGCCTCGCCAAGCATGCCGGTGACGGCGCGCCCGATGCGATGCGCGCCCTGCGGCTGGAAAAGAACGCCCTCGCGCTCGTGCTCGGCATCGGCGATCTTGCCGGCTTCTTCCCGCTCGACACGGTCATGCGCGAGCTCTCGGTGTTCGCCGACCGGGCGCTGCACCGGGCGATCGAGACGGCGATCGCCCGCCGGGTGCCCGATGCCGGGGCCAACGGTTTCATCGCCCTGGCGCTGGGCAAGCACGGGGCGGGGGAACTCAATTACAGCTCCGACATCGACCCCATCCTGCTCTACGATCCTGACCGGCTCGCCCGGCGGGAGCGGGACGAGCCGGGCGCGGCGGCGCAGCGTTACGCCCGCGAGGCGGTCCGCACCCTGACCGACGTGACGGCGGACGGATACGTCTTCCGCGTCGACCTGCGGCTGCGCCCCGCAAGCGAGATCAGCCCGCCCGCCATCCCCCTGGGCGGCGCGATCACCCATTACGAAAGCTCGGCCCTGGCGTGGGAACGCGCCGCCTTCATCCGCGCGCGCGCCTGCGCGGGAGATATCGCCGCGGGCGAAACCTTCCTCGACCATATCCGCCCTTTCGTGTGGCGCCGCAGCCTCGATTTCGGCGCGATCGACGAGGTGCGCCGCCTCACCCACCGCATCCGCGAGAAAACCGCCGGGCCGCGCGTGCCCGAACCGGGCTACGACCTGAAACTGGGGCGCGGCGGGATTCGCGAGGTCGAATTCTTCGCCCAGACGCATCAGCTGATCCATGGCGGGCGCGACCGCAGCCTGCGCCGCCGCGGGACGCGGGCGACGCTCGATGCGCTGGCCGCCTCGGGCCGGATCGAGAGCGGGACGGCCGAAGCGCTGGGCGCGAGTTACGACGGGTTGCGGGTGATCGAACACCGCCTGCAGATGGTCAACGACCGCCAGACCCACGCCCTGCCGGCGGGCGCTGCGCTCGACACCGTCGCCCGCCTGCACGGCCTCGCCGACGGGGCGGCGCTGGTCGCGCATGTCCGCTGCCTCGCCGCGCCGGTTGCCGATGCCTATGACGCGCTGCTCGACGAGGATCGTATTTCGGTCGCGCGGAGCGCCCCGCATATCGCGGCGGACGAAACCCCGCCGGACGCCCCGCTCGCTCCCGAACTCAATGCGCGGATCGATCGCTGGACCGATGGCCGCTACCAACCGCTGCGCAGCCCCGCCGCCATTGCCGCGTTCGAAAGCGTGCGGCCACAACTCGAAACCGCGCTTGCCCGGTCGAGCGATCCGGCGCGCGCCATCACCCGGTGGGAGACGCTGCTGTCGCGCACGTCGTCAGCCATCAACCTGTTTCGCCTGCTGGAGGCGCGGCCCGGCCTGTTCCAGTTGGTGGTCGACATCCTCACCCTTTCCGCCCCGCTGGCGGACGCGCTGGCGCGGCGGCCCGAACTGCTCGACACGCTGATCGATCGCAGCGCCCTCGACCTGCCCGGCGATGTCGAGAGCCTGATGGCGCGCATGCAGCAGCGCGAGCGCGGCGATACCTACGAGGACGGGCTCGACCGGATCCGCATCGTGACTGCGGAAACGCGCTTCGCCCTCGGGGTGCAATTGCTGGAACGGGCGCACGATCCGCTGGCCATAGGGCGGGCGCTGTCGCGCGTGGCGGAGGCGGCGCTCGGCGCGGCGCAGGCGGCGGCGGCGGACGAGTTCGCGCAGCGCCATGGCCGGATCGCGGGCACCGCCCTGCTGGTCCTCGGCCTCGGCCGGCTGGGTGGCGGCATGCTCACCCATGCCTCCGACCTCGACGTGATCTACCTGTTCGCCGGCCCCCATACCGGCGAATCGGATGGGGAGCGGCCGCTGGGCGCGACGCTCTATTTCAATCGCCTCGCCCAGCGGGTGAGCGCGGCCCTCTCGGTGCCGACTGCGGAAGGCGCGCTGTACGAGGTCGATACCAGGCTGCGGCCCCAAGGCGCGCAGGGTCCGCTGGCCGTCAGCGTCGAAAGCTTCGAACGCTATCAACGCGAGGATGCCTGGACGTGGGAGCATATGGCCCTGACTCGCGGCCGGCCCCTGACCGGCCCGGTAGAGGACCGCGCGGCTCTGTCCGCCCGGATCGACGCGATCCTGCGGGCCCCGCGCGACGGCGACGAACTGTTGCAAGCGGTGCAGGACATGCGCGGCGAGATGGCGCGGCACAAGCTGCCGCAAGGACCGCTCGACGCCAAGCTGATGCGCGGCGGGCTGGTCGATCTGGAATTCCTGATCCACGCGGTGCAATTGCGTAACCGGGCCGCGCTGGTCGCCGATCTGGGCGATGCGATCGCGGCGCTTGCCGAACGCGGCCTGCTGCCGGGCGCGCTGGGCGAGGCGCACGACTTGATGACCCGGCTGCTCGTCTCTACCCGCCTGCTTGCGCCCGACCTGCAACCGCCGGGCGATTATGCCGCCGAATTGCTGGCGCGATTGTGCGGGGCCGAGGATTTCGCCGCCCTCATGGCCGCGTTCGGCGCCGCGCGGCAAACCGTCGGCGCGGCATGGCGCACCGTGTTCGGACAAGACCTGGAACTGGAACCACACGAATGACCGATGCCGACGAAGCCGGCGCCTACCGGGCCGGAGACGCCTTTCCCGAGTTCGCACTGGAAACGCCGGACGGCGGAACCCTGACGAAGAGCGACCTTGCCGGGCGCAAGGCCGTCATCTTCTTCTATCCCAAGGACAACACGCCCGGCTGCACGAGCGAGGCAATAGATTTCACCTCGCTCAAGCCCGAATTCGCCGAACTGGGGGTCGCGCTGCTGGGGGTGAGCAAGGATTCGCCGCAGAAGCATCGCAATTTCATCGCCAAGCATGACCTCACAGTCGATCTCGCCACCGATGCACAGGAGGGCGGGCTGTCCGACCGGCTGGGCATCTGGACCGAGAAGCGCAATTACGGCCGCACCTATATGGGGATGGTCCGCACCACTTATCTGCTGGATAGCGACGGCACGATCCTCCTCGTCTGGCCCAAAGTGCGGGTGAAGGGCCACGCGGCCCAAGTGCTGGAGGCCGCGCGCGGGGCATGACCGCCCGTTCCCTCTCCCGCGCCATCCGCGACGCCCTGCTGACCGGCGAGGCGAAGGCCAAGGTCTTCGCCGCGCGCAGCGTGGCGCGCGACTGGCGGCTGGACCGGCTCGCCTTGCGGTTCGACTGCGTCATGCCGGCCCGGCCCGCCTGGCCGGCCGGGCTGCAATTGGCTGCGCCGCGCGATCTGCCCCGGCGCGGCAAGGGCGGATCGCCGGAGGGCCGGTTGGCCCTGTGGCATGCGCTGGCCCATATCGAGTTCGTCGCCATCGATCTCGCGCTCGACATGGCGGGGCGATTCGGTGCGGAAGCCGGGCCCGGTTTCGTCGCCGATTTCCTTTCGGTCGCGGCGGACGAGGCGATGCATTTCGCCCTGCTCGAACGCAAGCTGCGGTCCCTTGGTTCGCATTACGGCGCCTTGCCGGTGCATGACGGCTTGTGGAGCGCGGCGCGCGATACGGCGCACGATCTGCGCGCGCGGCTCGCCATCGTGCCGATGGTTCTTGAAGCCCGGGGGCTGGACGTGACGTCCGCCACGCTCGCCCGGGTAAGGCAGCAGGGCGACGCGGACGGCGCCCGCATCCTGCAACGAATCCTCGATGACGAGATTCGCCATGTCCGGATCGGAACGCGGCACTTCCACGAGGCGTGCGCCAGCGAAGATGAATGCCCTGAAAGATTATGGCAGGATTTGGTCGCGCGGCACTTTTCGGGGGCGCTGAAGGGTCCGTTCAACGACTCGGCGCGGGAGTTGGCCGGTTTGCCGCGCAGTTTCTACGCAGGTATTGTTTGATTTACCATTTCCCCGTCTAACCAAACTCACGACATGCCGGGGGGTTCCGGTTAGAGTGAAAAACGTTGGGCGGTCCAATCGGGAACGGCCGCCCAACCATCAGAAGCGCGGGAAACCGCGCGGTTTGGACGGGAATTTATGGTTACGAAGCGCACCTCGCTGACCCTTGCGGCGATCACGGCCACCTTCGCCATCGCAGCGGCTCCGGCGCATGCCGAAGACGGCCCCGGCGCGGCGACGGCCACCGCCGCGGCCGGCGCGATCGACTTGTCGAAGGTCGCGGAAAGCCAGGCTCCGGGCGACGATGCGCAGTTCCAGGAATTGTTCGCCCGCTGGGAAAACCCGGCCAAGCCGACGGTCCTGACCGGTCCGATCGTCACCGTGCCGTCGCGCATGCCGGTCGAACATGCCCGCCTCAGCAGCGATTACGGCACCCGCACCCACCCGGTGCTCGGCCGGCGGATGGGCCACAAGGGCATCGATCTTGCCGCCCCCACCGGCACGCCGATCTATGCGACGGCCGACGGCACGGTCAGCCGCGCCGGCCCGTATTCGAGCTACGGCAATTATGTCGCCATCGAACATGGCGGCAAGATCCAGACCCGCTATGCCCATATGTCGCGCATTGCCGTCGCGGCCGGCACCAAGGTCAAGAAGGGCGAGCTGATCGGCTATGTCGGTTCGACCGGCCGCTCCACCGGCCCGCACCTGCACTACGAAGTGCGGGTCGACGGCGAGGCGGTGAACCCGGTTCCCTACATGATCGAATCGCAGGCGCAGCAGGCCTTCGCGATGGCGACCGGCGAGTAAGCCACGCCGCCCCACGGGGGCATCAGACAGGTTCCAAGGGCGCCGGGCATCGTTCCGGCGCCTTTTTTCTTGCCCGCGCCACCGGTATGCGTAGTCTTTCGCAACCGAACAGCGACCCGAAACGGCCCGCGAACGAGGCCGCCGGGGGGAGAGGCGAAGCATGCATCCGATTACCCATGCGCGGACGCGCGGCGATCATCCCGCCATCGTGATGGCCGGCAGCGGCGCGGTGATGACCTATGGCGAGATGGACGCCTATGCCAACCGCTTCGCCCAGTTGATCCGCGCCCGCGGCCTGGCGCGCGGCGATCATGTCGCGGTGCTGATGGAAAACACGGAGGACTATCTCCAGATCGTCTGGGGATCGCAGCGGGCGGGCACGATGATCGTGCCGATCTCAACCCGGCTGACCGCGCCCGAGATCCGCTACATCCTCGAGGATGCGGATGTGAAGCTGTTGATCGCGACGCGCGCGTTCGACGATGTGCTGCGCGATATCCGGCAGGCCTGCCCCGGCATCCCGCTGTTGATCGTCGGCGGCTCTGGGGCGGAGGATTACGCCGCCGCGCTGGATGCGCAGGGCAGCGATCCCATCCCCGACCAGGCGCCGGGCCAGTACATGCTCTATTCCAGCGGCACGACCGGCCGGCCCAAGGGCGTCCGCCCTCCCCCGCCGGCAAGCGACGATATCCTTGCGACCAATCCGCTGGTCGGGCTGGCGGTGATGGGGGCGGGCTGGCCGACGGACGGGTCGATGGTCTATCTCTCGCCCGCGCCGCTCTATCACGCCGCGCCGCTGGGCTGGTGCACCACTGCGCATCGCCTGGGCGCGACGGTGGTGGTGATGGAGAAGTTCGATCCCGAGGCCGCGCTGGCCGCGATCGAGCGCCACCGCGTGACCGACAGCCAGTGGGTGCCGACGCATTTCGTGCGGATGCTCAAGCTCGATCCGGTGCTGCGCACGCGCTATGACCTGTCGGGCCACCAGCGGGCCATCCATGCCGCCGCGCCCTGCCCCGTGCCGGTCAAGCGCGCGATGATCGACTGGTGGGGGCCGATCATCATCGAATATTACGCCGGCTCGGAAGGCATCGGGATGACCCTGATCAAGAGCGAGGACTGGCTCGCCCACCCCGGCAGCGTGGGCCGGGCGATCCACGGCACGCTCCATGTCTGCGGCCCCGATGGCGAGGAATTGCCGCCGGGCGAGGACGGGCTGCTGTTCTTCGAGAACGATACGATCCCCACCTATCACAACGATCCGGCGAAGACCGCCGATGCCATGCACCCGAAGGGCTGGATGACGCTGGGCGATATCGGCCATCTGGATGATGACGGCTATCTCTATCTCACCGACCGCAAGAGCCACATGATCATCTCCGGCGGGGTGAACATCTACCCGCAGGAAATCGAGAATCTGCTGGTCGCGCATGAGAAGGTGATGGATGCCGCCGTGATCGGCGCGCCCTGCCCCGATTTCGGCGAGAAGGTGGTCGCCGTGGTGCAGCCGGTCGACATGGCCGATGCCGGTGCGGGGCTGGAGGCGGAACTGCGCGCCTATCTCGCGCCCGAACTCGCGCGGATCAAGATGCCGAAACTGTTCGACTTCCGCCCCGAATTGCCGCGCGAGGCGAACGGCAAGCTCTACAAGCGCGAGTTGCGCGACGAATATACGCGCCGCGCCGAAGAAGCGACCAAACGAACCGTGTAACAACGCGCGAAAAGCCTGCCTCACTCTTCGCCAATCGGCGGTTTCGCTGCCGATTTTCCTACCCGTATCGCCGCCTTTCTGCTAGGTGAACCACATGGTTACAACAGCAGGACGATACGCTTTCGGCTCCGGCTGACAGCGCGTCTTTCCGCATCCGGGGTGCCCGTTTCGGGAACATCGGTATCGGAAAGAAGGGGGGCGCATGACTTTACTCGAACCGTACAACATGCCGTTCGCCATCGCGCTCGGCCTGATGCTGGTGCTGTTCGTGATCCAGCTGCTCGGCTTTCTCGATATCGACCTAGATCTCGATACCGATGCCGATGCAGAGATTTCGGCCGGGCCGATCGAGGGGCTGCTGACGCTGCTCGGGCTGGGGCGGATACCGCTCACCGTGTGGCTGGTGATCTTCCTCCTGCTGTTCGCCGGGATCGGGGTGGGCGTGCAGGAATTCGCCGCGAATTTGACCGGCGGCCCGCTCGATGCCTGGCTCGCCGGGCTGATCGCCGCCGGCGCGGCGGTGCCGGTGACGGGCGTTCTCGCCCGCCCGGTCGGCCGCATCCTGCCGCAGGACGAGACCACCGCCGTCAGCACCGAAACCCTGCTTGGCCGCCGGGCGCGGATTACCGAGGGCGTGGCGCGCAACGGTTCGCCCGCCCGGGCGCAGGTGCGCGACGTGCACGGACAAAGCCATTACGTGATGGTCGAACCGCATGAGGAAGCATCCGAATTCCACGCTGGTGACGAAATCATCCTCGTCCGGCGCGAAAGTAACACGTTCTTTGCGACCGCGCTGGCAGAGCGCCGCCTGTCGCCGCTGAAGAATTGAAATTCGGGATTTGAGGGAGAGGGATCATGGATATTCTGTCTAACGGCCTGGTGCTGATCGTCGCGGCGTTCGTCGCGCTGATCGCAATCGGCCTGTTCATCGCAAAGCTCTATCGCCGTGCCGCCAAGGAAACCGCCTTCGTGCGCACCGGCGTCGGCGGCGAGAAGGTGGTGATGAATGGCGGCGCGCTGGTGCTGCCCGTCTTCCACGAGACCATGCCCGTCAACATGAACACGCTGGTGCTCTCGGTCGTGCGCCGCGACGGCGAGGCGCTGATCACGCTCGACCGCCTGCGGATCGACGTGAAAGCGGAATTTTACGTCCGCGTGAAACCCGATGCCGAGGCGATCGCGATGGCGGCGCAGACGCTGGGCCAGCGGACCATGCAGCCCGAAATGCTGAAAGACCTGGTCGAGGGCAAGTTCGTCGACGCGCTGCGCAGTGTCGCGGCCGGCATGACGATGAACGAGCTGCACGAGCAGCGCGCCGATTTCGTGCAGAAGGTGCAGCAGGTCTCATCCAACGATCTCGCCATGAATGGTCTGGAACTGGAATCGGTCTCGCTCACCGGCCTCGACCAGACGAGTATCGAGCATTTCAACGCCAACAACGCCTTCGACGCCGAGGGCCTCACCAAGCTGACCGAGCAGATCGAGGCGCGCAAGAAACTGCGCAACGACATCGAGCAGGACACCCGCGTGCAGATGGAAACCAAGAACCTCGAGGCCGACATGCGCAGCTTCGAGATCAGCCGCGACAACGAATATGCCCGCCTGGAGCAGGAGCGCGAGGTGGAAACCCGCCGCGCCAAACAGGCGTCCGAGATCGCCCGCGAACAGGCGGAGCGCAGCCGCGAGGCCGATGCCGCGCGGATCGAGGCGAAGAAGCAGGTCGACGCGCAGCAGATCGAGGCCGACCGGCTGGTGGAAGAGGCCCGGATCGACCAGATGCGCGCGCTCGAGATCGCCCGACAGGAACAGCAGATCGCGGTCCAGAACAAGAGCCGCGAGGAAAGCCAGGCAAAGGCCGAGGCCGATGCCGCCCGCGCCAAGGCGGTCGCTGCCGAAGAACAGGTCGCGACCAGCCGTGAGAGTGAGGTGGCCGAGCGGCAGAAGAAGATCGAACTGATCGAAGCCTCGAAATCGGCCGAGCGCGACGCGATCAAGATCCGCGTCGATGCCGAGGCCGAGCGCGACGCCGCTTCGAACCGCGCCGAAGCCGCCCGGCTGGAAGCGCAGGGCGAGGCCGAGGCCGAGAAGCTGCGGGCGGAAGCCGCGCGGGTGCGCTTCGAAGTCGAGGCGGCCGGCCAGCGGGCGATCAACGAGGCGGCGAACATCCTCTCCTCCGATCAGATCAGCCTGCAGACCAAGCTCGCCTTGCTCAAGGTCCTGCCCGAACTGGTGCGCGAAAGCGCCAAGCCGATGGAGGCCATCGAATCGATCAAGATCGTGCAGGTCGACGGCCTCACCAATGGCGGCGGCAAGGGTGCGCCGAACGGTTCCGGCGGTTCGGGTGGCGGATCGGGCAATCTCGCCACCGACGCGGTCAGCGCGGCGCTCGCCTACCGCGCGCAGGCGCCGGTGCTGGACGGATTGATGAAGGAACTCGGCCTCGACGGCTCCTCGCTCAACAGCCTGGTCAAGGGTCCGGCGGAGCAGGCCGGCGGGATGAAGGCGAGCGAACAGCGCGGGGAACCGAAGGAAGGACGCCGTGCGCTCGGCTCGAACGGCAAGGGCCAGCAACCCTCGGTCGAATACGATCACGACTTCGACGAGGAGGGCGGCGATCCGGCCGACGCCTGACCATCCCTGGGGTCAGGCGCACCAAGAGAGAG
The DNA here is from genome assembly GCA_947501005.1 of uncultured Erythrobacter sp. Classification (GTDB taxonomy): domain Bacteria; phylum Pseudomonadota; class Alphaproteobacteria; order Sphingomonadales; family Sphingomonadaceae; genus Qipengyuania. The sequence goes on from CANMTU010000001.1 coordinate 2,672,606, forward strand.
TCTTTGTTATCGATCCCGGCGGAACGACCACGACCCGTTCGTATCAAACCTGTCGAAACCCTGTTGTTCCTCTTCCTGCGCTCAGCAGGGGGAAGAACGGCCCTTCGACAGGCAAAGGGCGAGCGGAATTTGGAATCTCATTGATTAAAGTTGCCGTTTTCCCCAACCGCCCCGCCATGACCTCCCCCCGCAATTACATCATGCCCCCTGAATGGGTGCCGCAGGACTGGCTGTGGATCGGCTTTCCCCACGACGCCGAGGAATGGCCCGAAGTCCTTCCCCGCGCGCAGGAGCAGATCGCCGCCTTCGCCAATGCGGTGGCCGAAAGCGGGCAGGAAGTTCGCCTGCTGGTGCGCGATGCGGCGAACGAGGCGCGGGCAAGGGCGCTGGTGACGGGCGCGGTCGCGCTCGAACGACGAACCTATGGCGATGTCTGGCTGCGCGATACCGGGCCGCTGGTGGTGGCCGATGGACAAGGCGCACGGGCGGCGCGGCGCTTCGCCTTCAACGGCTGGGGCGGGAAGTATCTGATGGAGGGCGACCAGACCGTCGGCGCGCAGTTGGCGCAGGACGAAGGCCTGCCGCTCGAAACCGCGGACTGGATCCTCGAAGGCGGCGCGGTCGATGGCGACGGCACCGGCCTGGCCGTGACGACCGAACAATGCCTCCTCAACCCCAATCGCAATCCCGAACTGTCGCGCACGGAGATCGAGCGCCGGCTGGCGGACACGCTCGGCTTCACGCGCATCCTGTGGCTGGGCCAGGGGCTGATCAACGACCACACCGACGGGCATGTCGACAATCTGGCGCGCTTCGTCGCGCCGAACACGCTCGTTTTGCCGCGCGCGACCGGCAAGAACGATCCGAACGCGGCGATCTACGCCGATGCGAAGGCAATGGCAGAGGCGGAAGGGGTGACGGTGAAGGACATCCCCTCACCCGGTCTCGTCACCAGCGGCGACCGGGTGGAGCCGGCGAGCTACGCCAATTTCGCCATCACCAGCCAGCTCGTCGTCGTGCCGACCTTCGGCAGCGTGCATGACGAGGAAGGCGTCGCCGCCATCGCCGCGCTGTTTCCCGACCGGGCGACCATCGGTCTTCCCGCCGATGCCGTGCTGGCGGGCGGCGGCGGCTTCCATTGCGCCAGCCAGCAAATGCCGAGCGCGGGCGCGCGGGTTTAACCCTTCGTTAGCATTTCGCGCGCAGAATGGGGGCTATGGCAAAGGCTGTCGCACTCGCTCGTACGCATATCGCACCGCTCCGCATGGCGGACTATACCCGCGCTGCGATCGTCGGCGGCTGCGGGATCGCGCTGGCGTTGGCCGGCCCGCTCCTGCCGCTTTAACCGAGCGCCTTGACCAGCGCCGCCATTGCGGCCGCACCCAGCACCACGCCGACGCAGATCCGCCAGCTCCGGTCCGCGATCCGGCCCGACGCCGCATTGCCCAGCCGGTTGCCGAGCAGAATGGCCGGAAACAGCACCAGAGCCAGCAGCGCCAACCGCCAGTCGAGCAGGCCGATCGCCGCTCCGCTCGCAAGGCCGGTCGCCGAAGCGCAGGTGAAGATCAGCAGCATAGAGGCCTTGGCCGTCTCGCGCGGAATGTCGCGCCCGACGTAATAGGGCACGACCGGCGGCCCTGGCATCCCGGCATAGCCGGTCATCAACCCGCTCAATATGCCGACCGAACCGGTGGTCGCCGGATGATGTTCGAGCGCGCCACGCCGCGGCAGGAGGATGGCAGCGAAGGCGGACAGGGCGATGAACGCGATCACGACGCGGGCAAGGGCGGGCGTGGTCAGGCTGAGGAGGTAGAGCCCGACCGGCGTGGTCAGCGCGACCATGGCAATGATGAACCACGCCGACCGCTCCGCCTCGCGCAGCAGCCGCCGGATTTCCGAGAGGCCGATGAAGACCGACAGGAAATTGGTGAGCAGCACCGCATCGACCGGCGTGAGGGTCAGCGCCAGCACCGGCACCAGCAGGATCGCCATGCCGAAGCCGGTCAACCCGCGCACGAAAGCCGAGCCGAACGCGGCCAGCAGCGCGGCGATGATCGCTGGCACGCCGTAACCGGCCAGAAGGTCCATGGAGTCGGCCCTAGCCCTGGCGCAAGTCCGGCGGGGTCGCGGCGTCCTTCAGCATGGCGATCGCTTCGTCGAGCGGCATGACCCGCTGGTCCTTCTCGCCCAGCGTGCGGATGGCGACGGTGCCTTCCTCCGCCTCGCGTTTGCCGATCACGAGCAAATGCGGGACCTTGGCGAGGCTGTGTTCGCGCACCTTGTAGTTGATCTTCTCGTTGCGCAGGTCGCTTTCCACCCGGATGCCCGCCGCCGCCAGCTTCGCCACCGCGTCGTGCGCGTACTCGTCCGCGTCGGAGACGATGGTTGCAACCACCGCCTGCACCGGGGCGAGCCAGACCGGCAGGCGACCGGCGAAATGCTCGATCAGAATTCCGATGAAGCGCTCGTACGAACCGAAGATCGCGCGGTGGAGCATGACCGGGCGATGCCGTTCGCCGTCCTCGCCGACATAGCTTGCATCGAGCCGGTCGGGCAGCACACGATCGCCCTGGATCGTGCCGACCTGCCAGGTGCGGCCGATCGCATCGGTGAGGTGCCATTCCAGCTTGGGCGCATAGAACGCGCCTTCGCCCGGCAGTTCCTCCCAGCCGTAATCGTCGTTCGCCATGCCCGCTTCGGCCACGGCATCGCGCAGTTCCTGCTCGGCCTTGTCCCAATCCGCCTCGCTGCCGAAGCGTTTCTCGGGCCGCAGGGCGAGCTTGACGTCATAGGTGAAGCCAAAATCTGTATAGACCTCGTCCGCCAGTTTGCAGAACGCGCGGACCTCCTTCACCACCTGATCCTCGGTGCAGAAGATATGCGCGTCGTCCTGCGTGAACTGGCGCACCCGCATCAGCCCGTGCAGCGCGCCGTGCGGCTCGTTGCGGTGGCAGCAGCCCATTTCGCCCAGCCTGATCGGGAGATCGCGATACGATGTGATGCCTTGCTTGAAGACGAGCACATGCGCCGGGCAGTTCATCGGCTTGATCGCCATCCAGTCCGCATCGGGAGCGACCTGCGGATTGGCGCCCTGGCCGTCATTGTCGTCACCCAGCCCGTCCACCTCGGGCACGATATCGGGCACGGCGAACATGTTCTCGGCATACTTGCCCCAGTGGCCGGATTGCTCCCACTGGCGCACGTCCATCAGCTGCGGGGTCTTGATCTCCTGATAGCCGGCGGCGTCCATCTTGCGGCGCATATAGGCTTCGAGTTCACGCCAGATGCGAAAGCCGTTGGGGTGCCAGAAGACGCTGCCATGCGCCTCTTCCTGCAAGTGGAACAGGTCCATCTCACGGCCCAGCTTGCGGTGATCGCGCTTGGCCGCTTCCTCCAGCCGGGTGAGGTGGGCTTGGAGCTGCTTCTTGTTGAGCCAGCCAGTGCCGTAGATGCGCGTCAATTGCGGATTGTTCTGGTCGCCGCGCCAGTATGCGCCGGCCACCCGCGTCAGCTTGAAGGCCTGCGGATCGAGCTTGCCGGTGCTGGCAAGATGCGGGCCGCGGCACATGTCGAGCCAGGCGTCCTTCTCGCCCGGCCCGCCGCTCCAGTAGACGGTCAGTTCCTCGTCTTCGGGCAGTTCGCGCGCCCATTCGGCCTTGAACACCTCGCCGTCGGCTTCCCATTTCTCGATCAGCGCTTCGCGGCTCCAGACCTCGCGGTGGAGCGGCTTGTCGGCCCGGATGATGCGGCGCATCTCCTCCTCGATTGCGGGCAGGTCGTCCACGCTGAAAGGGGCGCGGCTCTCGGGCGCCTTGACGTCGTAATAGAAACCGTCGTCGGTCGCGGGGCCGAAAGTGATCTGCGTGCCGGGGTAAAGCGACTGCACCGCCTCGGCCAGGACATGGGCGAAATCGTGGCGCGCAAGTTCGAGTGCATCGGCCTCGTCGCGCGCCGTCACCAGCGCAAGCTCGGCATCGCCGTCGAACGGGCGGTTGATGTCGCGCAATTCGCCGTCGACCCGCGCGGCGATTGCTGCCTTGGCGAGGCCGGGGCCGATCGCGGCGGCAATGTCCGCCGGGGTGGCGCCTTGTTCCACCTCGCGCACCGAACCGTCGGGCAGGCTGATCTTGAGCAATTGCGTCATGTCGTCATCATCCGTCTTGTCCCGGCGCGCCCTGCCACAACGGGGCGCGCACCGGAAGGGCGGTGTCGCGGGCAAATACCGGTTTCGGGGCGAGGACACCGACCGCCCGAAACCGGGCGGCGGGCGCTCGCGTCAACCCGCGCGCACCCGCCCCCGGCAGGCCGGGTTGGTGGTCGTGCGCGTGGTGTCGAGCGTCGGCATGGCAGGCAGGATACGCCCGAATGCGCCGCCGATCAACCGAGTGCGAGCTTGCGCTGCCCCGCCAGCGTCGTCAGCCGCTGCGTTCCGGCGACGCCCGAGGTCTTGTCGCGGATAGTGCCGATGAACCGGTATTCGCTGCTCGCCCGCTCGGGCGTCAGCTCCAGCGCCATGTAACCGCGCCGCGCCGTATCGACCCAGGCAAGCTGCGGATTGGCCTCACGCAGGGTGCGGGCCAGCCGCTCGGGCGGCAGGGTCGGCAGGTAGCTTTCATATCCCGGCGAGGTGACCGAATGGCCGGCGAACTCGACCCCGGCCCGCTCGCCCGCATGATCGAGATCGAAGCTCCAGCCATTATGCGAATCGCCCGACAGGACGAGGAGGTCGGCATCCGCTTCACGTGCGGCGGCCAGCAAGCGGTCGCGCGCGGCGGGATACCCGTCCCACGCATCCATGTTGAGCGGCAGTTCCTCGCGCGCCGCCGCCGCGCCAAGGGCGACCCGCCGCCGCACATAATCGGGCACGTCGGCCGGCAGGTTCTCGAGCAGGCCGGCAGGCGCCGCAAGCTTGCCCATGATCACCTGCTGCGCGAGCACCTGCCACGTCTTGCCCGCCCGGCGCGAGGTTTTCAGCCCGTCGAACAGCCACCCCTCCTGCGCCGTGCCGAGCAATTGGCGGGCCGGATCGGCATAGGTGCCGTCGCGGAACGCGGCGAAGGCCTGCGCGATCCGTTCCGGTGATCGCTCGCCGCCGATCAGGGCGCCGAAATCGAACTGCTCGTCCCGGCCGAGCAGGCGCGTGTCGAGGGCGAAGATCGTCGCCAGATCGCCGATCTCATAGCTCTTGTACGGCGCGTCCGACACCGGCAGCCACTCGCGATAGGCGCGGATCGCCGCCGCCTTGCGCGCGGGCCACGGCCCCTCGGTGTCGTCCTGGTGATTCTGCGCGCCGCCCTTCCAGGAATCGTTCGCGCTTTCGTGATCGTCCCACACCAGGATCATGGGATAGAGCTGGGTCAGGCGCTGCAGGTCGGGATCGCGGCGGTAGTCGGCGTGGCGCAGCCGGTAATCGGCCAGCGCGACGATCTCGGTTTCCGGCGTGAGCACCCGGCCCGGCGCGAACTGCGCGCGCGAAGGATAATTGCCGAACTCGTATTCGTAGAGATAGTCGCCGAGATGCGCGACCATGTCGAACGCATTGGTTTCGGCGGCATGGCGGTAGGCGTTGAACCAGCCGAAGCCGATATTGGAACAGGAGAACACGGCCATTCGCCAGCGTGCGGCCGGCCCCTGCGGCAAGGTGCGGGTGCGGCCGAGATCGGATTGCGAACCGCCGGGCGCGGTGAAGCGGTAATAGTACCAGCTGCCGGGCGCGAGACCGGAAACCTCCGCCTTGGCGCACCAGTCGCGCGCCGGAGAGGCGGTGGTCGTGCCCGCCGCCGCCACCCGCCCGGTCGCCGGATCGGTCACGCGCCATTCGAGCGGGGTATCCTGCGCCGCGACGAAGCGGGTCCACAACAGCACTCCGCTGGCCGAAGGTTCCCCGCTGGCGATGCCGTGCGAGAACCCGCGCTGGTTGGCCTGCGCGGCCAGCGGTGCGGCGAGCGCCCCCGCCCCCAGAACCCCCGCCCCCTGCGCGCCGGCCCTGAACAGACTGCGCCGATCGAGCGCGGGCAGGCGGGCGGCGGCGGGCGGTGCGGTGTCGAACATGATCGGTTCCCCTCGTGACTGTCCCGAACCTACACTGCCGTCGTGGCGGCGCTGTGACAATCGCGCGAAAGCGATATGGCCGCAGTTTGCAGCGCACTGTGCGCAAGTGATTGACATTCGGGCTGCGGGACCGTCAGCATGGCTGCGGGATCGGAAGGGGGAAGATGCGAATGGATCGACAGGCGCCAAGCCGGGACGTCACGCCTGACAGCGCCTTCGGGTTCGACGGCAACTGGAAGGATTTCGCGAAAATCGCGCTGCCCAACCAGATGCTCACCATTCTTACGCTCGGCATCTACCGGTTCTGGGCGACCGCGCGCGAACGCCGTTATCTTTGGGCGCACAGCCGCTTCGTGGACGAGCGGCTCGAATGGTCGGGCACGGGGCGCGAACTGTTCATCGGTTTCCTGCTGGCGGCGGCGGTAATCCTGCTGCCGCTGTTCGGCCTCAACCTCCTGATCCAGAGCCTGACCCTGCGCGGCGAAGAGGCGCTGGCCGGCTGGTTGACGTTCGTGCTGTTCCTCGGCGTGTATTACTTCACCGGTCTCGCGCGGTTTCGTGGCCTGCGCTATCGCCTGTCGCGCACGCACTGGCGCGGCATTCGCGGCGGAAGCGACGATCAGGGCCTTGGTTACGGCGTCTCCTATACCTGGAAGAGCTTCGTCGGCTACCTGCCGCTCGGCCTGCTGGTACCATGGTCGATGACGAGCCTGTGGAACGAACGGATCGGCAAGATGAGCTTCGGCCCGCACCGGTTCGAAGCGCATGCGGCCAGCGGCAATCTGTTCGCGCGGTTCCTGCTGTTCTACCTCCTCCCCATCGTGCTGGTCGTCGGCCTGACCGTCGCCGCCTTCGCGGGCTACGGGATCGACCAGGCGAGGGGCGGCGAGGCTATTCCCGATCTTGGCATAACCGGGATGCTGATCCTGGCCTTCTTCGTCTGGTTCTTCGTGCTCGGCCTCGTCGCCGCGGCGTTCTACGCCAAATATTATCGCGAAGTCGTCGGCGCGACTGAATGGGCGGACCTGAACTTCGCGTTCGAGGCATCGACGATGGACTGGATCCGGCTGTATCTCGGCGATTTCCTGCTGGTCGTCGCCACGCTCGGCATCGGGTTCACCTTCGTCAAGTATCGCCACTGGAAGTTCTTCATGACGCATATGGAAGCCGGCGGGGAAATCCTGCTCGATAATCTGACGCAATCGACCACGCGGGTCGCGGGCCATGGCGAGGGCCTGCTCGATGCGTTCGATATCGGCGCCGTCTGACCCGATGCGCGATCCCCTGCTCATCGAAGCAAGCTGGTATGACGGGCGCAGCGCCGTCCGCCACGAGGGCGAGGCCGTGTGGGAAGGCGGACCGGCGCTCGTCTTGCGCAACGGGGACGACCGGTTCGACATTCCCTTCAGCGATCTCGCATATGGAGAGCGGCGGGGGCAGACGGACGTCTATCGCCTGGCGAGCAATCCGGGCTTTCGCCTGTCTCTGCCCCATGTCTTGCCGCCCGATCTCGCCGCGCGGATGCCCGCGCGCAGCGATTACGGCGCCTGGGTCGACAAGCTCGGTTTCGGCAAGGCGGCGCTGATCTTCGCGGTGGTGAGCGCTTCGCTCGCCGCGCTGTTCCTGACCGCGCCGACCTGGCTTGGCCCGCGCATCCCGATGAGCTGGGAACGGCGGATCGGCGATGCGATGGTCGGCGATCTCGGCGGGCGGCTGTGCCATACGCCCGCCGGTGACGCGGCGCTCGCCAAGCTGCTGGGCAAGGTCGATCCGGCGGGGCAAGCGGTGCGTGCCGGCGTTTTCAATGCCGACATGGTCAATGCGGCGGCGCTGCCCGGTGGGCAGGTGCTCGTGTTCGACGGGCTGATCCAGCAGGCCGAAAGCCCGGAGGAGCTTGCCGGCGTGCTCGGCCACGAAGTTGGCCATGTGCACGAACGGCACGTGATGACCGCCATGCTGCGCCAGTTCGGCCTGTCGATCCTGCTGTCGGGCGCCAATTCCGGCATCGGCGATACGGTCTTCGGCCTGGCCTCGATGACCTATTCGCGCGACGCCGAACGCGAGGCGGACGAATATGCCCGCGCCCGCATGGCGCAAAGCGACGTGTCGCCGATCGGCGCGGCCAGCTTCTTCGAACGAATCGGCGGGCGCGGCGGAAAAGAGCCCGAAAAACCCGCGTCTGACGAAGGCTCAATGTTCGACTGGGTGGCGAGCCACCCCGCACCCGGCGAACGTGCCCGCGCCTACCGCGCGGCAGTGGACGCGGATGCCACTTACCGGCCCGCCCTGACGGACCGGGAATTCGCTGCGCTCAAATCGATGTGCGCGGACGATCCCGACGTCGAGGAGTTCGATCTCTTCTGAGCTTGCAAAGCCCGGCCCGGGTTTCCAGCTTGGGCCGCATGAACGCGACGCACCACACCACGCCCGACGGCCGCCGCATCGCCTTCCGCCATTGCGAAGGGCGTGGCCCCACGCTGGTGTTCCTGCCCGGCTACATGTCCGACATGGCGGGCAGCAAGGCGAGCGCGCTGTTCGACTGGTGCGCGGGGCAGGAACGTGCCTGCCTGCTGCTCGATTATTCGGGCTGCGGACAGAGCGAGGGCGATTTTGCCGACGGTACGCTGTCGCGCTGGCGGGACGAGGTGCTGGCGCTGATCGCGGCGCAGGTCGCAGGCCCTGTCGTGCTGGTCGGCTCCTCGATGGGCGGCTGGCTGATGCTGCTCGTCGCCGAGGCGCTGGGCGAACGGGTTGCCGGGATGGTCGGCATTGCCGCCGCGCCGGATTTCACCGCATGGGGCACGTCATCGGAACACCAGGCCATGCTCGAACGCGGCGAGACGGTGTTCGAGGACAATCCCTACGGCCCCGAACCCACCCCCACCCATCCCGGTTTCTACGCCGATGCAAAGGGGCTGGAGCGGCTCGGCGGCACCATCGCGGTGGATGCGCCGGTGCGCCTGATCCAAGGGCAATGCGATGCCGACGTGCCGTGGGAGATCGCGCTGCGCCTCGCGGAGCGGCTGCGTTCGGGCGATGTTCAAGTCGTGCTGGTCAAGGATGGCGACCATCGTCTGTCGCGCCCGCAGGACATCGCCCTGCTGCTGCGCACGCTCACCTCACTGCTCGAACCGGGACATCGCCCATGATCACCGCCCTCGCCCAGATCGCCGCGCTCGCCTTGGCGCAGGTCGGCCCCAATCCCGCGGTGGGCGGAATGCCCGGCGTGCCCGAGGAACTCGCCAACCGCCCTCCGCGCGACGTGGCGGTACAGCAGCCGCAGGACGCCCCATTAGGCCGCTGCCTGCGGCTGGCGAGCGAACGGCCTCAGGCCGCGCTCGACATGGCGCAGCGCTGGCGCGAACAGTCGGAAAGCGCGCGCGATCTTGCCCAGTCCGCCCATTGCCTCGGGCTGGCGATGGTGCAGCTCGGCCGGCTGGAGGAGGCGCAGAAAGTGTTCGACCTCGCCGCCGGGGAGGCGCCGGACGACAATCTGCCCTATGCCGCGCGGCTGTCCGCCATGGCCGGCAATGCCGCGATGGCACGCGGCAAGCCCGACGAGGCCCTGCCGCTGATCGACCGGGCCGGCGGCATGGCGCTCGCCGCCGAGGACAAGCCGCTGGCGGCGCAGCTACGCGTCGATCTTGCGCGCACGCTGGTCGCGCTCGGCAATGACGGCGATGCCGAGCAGGCGCTGGCCGAGGCGCGCGATGCCGACGCGACTAATGGCGAGGCCTGGTTGCTGTCGGCCACACTGTCGCGCCGGATGAAACGCTATGGCGAGGCGCAGCAGCAGATCGAGCGGGCGGGCGCGCTCGCCCCGCGCGAACCGGCGGTCGGGCTGGAGGCGGGCGTGATCGCGGCGCTGTCGGGCCGCGAGGCCGATGCGATCCGCAGCTTCCAGTCGGTTTTGCTGGTGGCGCCCGAAAGCTACGAGGCCGAGCGCGCCCGCGGCTATCTCGAACAACTCGGCGGCGCCGTGCCGCAAACCGAAAGTCCCCCCTCGCGATGACCGATTTCTCCGTTCTCGACCTCGTCCCCGTGCGCGAGGGCGAAAGCCTGACCAGCGCCTTTGCGGCTGCACGCGATCTCGCGGTCGCGGCCGAAAACGCGGGCTGCAAGCGCTTCTGGGTGGCCGAACACCACGCGATGGAGGGGATCGCGGGCGGCGCCACATCCGTCGTGCTCGCGCATATCGGCAATGCCACCAGCCGCATCCGCATCGGCTCGGGCGGCATCATGCTGCCCAACCACTCGCCGTTCCAGATCGCCGAACAGTTCGGCACGCTCGACGCGCTGTTCCCCGGGCGGATCGATCTGGGGCTGGGCCGTGCGCCAGGCGCCGGGCCGGAATTGCAGCGTGCGCTGCGCAAGGATCTTCACCGCGCGGCCGAGATGTTTCCCCACGACGTGACCGAATTGCGCGCCCTGTTCGCGGGCGAGGCGGAAGTGCGCGCGACGCCGGGGGCCGGGGCCGATCCGCAGATGTGGGTGCTCGGCTCCAGCCTGTTCGGCGCGCAGCTCGCCGCCCGGCTGGGCCTCCCCTATGCCTTCGCCAGCCATTTCGCGCCCGACCATCTTGACAATGCACTGATGCTCTACCGCCGCGATTTCCAGCCGTCCGAGGCCTGCGAGAAACCGCACGCAATGGCCGCGATGAACCTGTTCGCGGCGGAGACGGAGGAAGAGGCGCAGACCCTCGCCAGTTCGCAATTGCAGGCCTTCGTCGCCCTGCGCACCGGGCGGCCGGGCCGGCTGAAGCCGCCGATTGCCGGCTATCGCGAGAGCCTGCCCCCGCAAGCACAGGCGATGCTCAGCCATATCGGGCAGGCGAGCGCGATCGGCACGCCGGGGCAGGTGGCGGAGACGGTCAAGCAATTCATCGCCCGCACGCAGGCCGACGAAATCGTTTTCGCCGGACCGACCTTCGATCCGCAGAAGCGCATCCGTTCGCTCGAAATGACGATGGATGCCGTAGCGGCGTGATGCCCCGGGGCTGCACCGCGACGGCTTGCCGCAGGGGATTTCAGAGCCTAGGCGATCAGGGAAAGGTCGCTGCCCAGGCGACTCGATAATTTCCCGGCGTCGTAATTTTCGAACGCCGATAAGCGAGAGAGATCGATGGCCGCCAAAGCCTCTGCCAAGCCCGAAAAACCTGCCATTCCCGACGCGCTGCGCGACAGTCTGGCACAGCGCATGAAGAGCTCGCTGCTGCCGACCGATACGCCCTTCGCCGGCGAGCCGCTGGAGCAGGCGGCGCAGTTCGTGCTCGAAACGGGGTTCGAGCGGCAGTTCGGCGAACCCGCGATCGCGATCGAATCGGTCGGCGGCGACCGGCGGATGACGCGGCTCGCCGTGGTGAATGGCGACATGCCGTTCCTGGTCGATTCCATCGCCGCCGCCATTGCGGCGCAGGGCATCTCGATCGATCGCCTGCTGCACCCGGTCGTCCCGGTCGAGCGGTCGGACGATTGCCGCCTCACCGCCATCCGCCAGGGCGAGAAGGGCATGACCTATTACGAATCGATGATCTATATCGAGGCCGAACGGGTCGAGGCGCGCCAGCGCCGCGCCATCGAGGCCGCCGTAATCGAGGCGGTGACCGACGTGCGGGCCGCCGTGGCCGACTGGCCGAAACTGCGCGACCGGATGCAGGCGGACGCCGCCGCGATCGCGGACGAGGAAGGGCGCGAGCTGCTGCAATGGCTCAACAGCGGCATGCTTACCCAGCTCGGCCATGTCGTGCGCCGGCGCGACGGCAAGCAGGAAAACCCCCTCGGCGTCTGCCGGACCAGCGCCGCCGAGCTGATGGCGGACGCTTCGTGGGAACGCGCCTTCGCCTGGTTCGACGACGAGAGCCATACCCGCGAACCCCTGATCGTGAAGGCCAATCTGGTCAGCCGCGTGCATCGCCGCGTGCCGCTCGACCTGTTCATCGTGCCCTTGCGCGAAAACGGCCGGCTGGTCGCGCTTTCGGCCCATGCCGGGGTGTGGACCAGCGCCGCCCTCGCCTCGCCGCCGCGCAGCGTGCCGATCCTGCGCCAGCGGCTCGACATCATTCGCGACCGTTTCGATTTCGACGAGGGCGGCCATGCCGGCAAGGCGCTGGTTCATGCGCTCACCACCCTGCCGCACGACCTGATGATCGGTTTCGCGCTTGAGGACGTTGAACGGGTCGCCTCCACCATGATGAGCCTGGTGGATCGCCCGCGCCCACGCCTCTCGCTGGTCGAGGCGGCGCTGGCCCGCCACCTGTTCGCCTTCGTGTGGATGCCGCGCGATTCGCTGGCGACGCAGGTGCGCCTGCGCATCCAGGACATGCTCGAACGCGGCGCGGATGCCAAATTGCTCGACTGGAGCCTGGAGGTCGAAGGTGGCAATCTCGCCATGCTGCGCTTCGTGCTCGACATCCGCGAGGGCAATCGAGAATTCGACGAACGGGCGCTCGAAAACGAATTGCAGATCATGCTGCGCGGCTGGACCGAAGCGGTCGAGACCGAACTTGCCGAATACGAGGAGCCGGGCCGGGCCGCGGCCGTCGCCCTGCGCTTCGCCGATGCCTTCCCGACGGATTACCGTGCCATGTTCGGGGCAAAGCAGGCGGCGATGGACATTGCCTGTCTGCGCGGCCTGCGCGCCCATGCCGACGATGGCGAACGCGCCCTGCGCCGCCGCGATGCCCGGCTGTTCCGGACCGAGAAGGACGGCCCCTCGATCCTGCACCTGAAGCTCTATCAGGAAGAGGGTTCCCTGCCCCTGTCGGATGCGGTTCCGGTGCTGGAGAATTTCGGCTTCCACGTGAAGTCCGAAATCCCCACCGTGCTCGACGACGGCCGGCTGGGCACGATCCACGATTTCATCCTGGAACTCGCGCCCGGCGTGGAGGCGGACGAGTTGACCGACCGGGCCGACGCGATCGAGGAAGCAGTCGCCCGCGTCATCAACGGCGTGTCCGAGAACGATCCCTTCAACCGCCTGGTCTCGGAAGCGCGGTTGAGCGAGCGCGAGGCGAACTGGCTGCGCGCCTTCTATCGCTATCTGCGACAGACCGGCATGGGCTTCACCATCTATACGGTGGTCGATGCCCTCGCCAAGGCGCCCGGGATCACCCGCGCCCTGTGCGCGCTGTTCACCGCCCGGCACGATCCCGATTTCGGTTCGCAGAGCGCGCGCGATACGGCGATGGAGGAGGCGCGTGAGGCGATCCGCCGCGGTCTGGCCAATGTGAAGGCGATCAACGATGATCGCCTGCTGCGGCTCTATAACGCATTGATCGACGCGATCCTGCGCACCAACGCCTTCGCCCCCGCCGCCAACGAGGCGGTCGCCTTCAAGATCGACAGCAAGCTGGTGCCGAACCTGCCCAAGCCGGTGCCATGGCGCGAGATCTTCGTCTATTCGCGGCAGGTCGAGGGCATTCACCTGCGCGCCGGCCCGGTGGCGCGCGGCGGCCTGCGCTGGTCCGACCGGCGCGACGATTTCCGCACCGAGATCCTCGGCCTGATGAAAGCGCAGCGGGTGAAGAACGCCGTGATCGTGCCGACCGGCGCGAAGGGCGGCTTCTATCCCAAGCAATTGCCCGACCCCGCGCTCGACCGCGAAGGCTGGGCGGCGGAAGGGCAGGCAAGCTACGAGACCTTCATCCGCACGCTGCTGTCGGTCACCGACAATATTGTCGACGACAAGGTGGTGCATCCCGAACAGGTGGTGATCACCGATGGCGACGATCCCTATTTCGTCGTCGCGGCCGACAAGGGCACGGCGCGCTTCTCCGACGTTGCCAATGCCATCGCCGAGAGCCGCGATTTCTGGCTCGACGATGCCTTCGCCAGCGGCGGCTCCAAGGGTTATGACCACAAGGCCATGGGCATCACCGCCAAGGGTGCCTGGGTCAGCGTGCAGCGCCACTTCCGCGAAATGGGCGTGGACGTGCAGACCGACGTCATCCGCGTGGTCGGCTGCGGCGACATGTCGGGCGACGTGTTCGGCAACGGCATGCTGCTGTCGAAGACGATCAAGCTGGTCGCCGCGTTCGACCACCGCCATATCTTCATCGATCCCGATCCCGATCCGGCGAAAAGCTGGAAGGAACGCAAGCGCATGTTCGACCTGCCGCGATCGAGCTGGGAGGATTACGACGCCAGCCTGATCTCGCGCGGCGGCGGCGTGTTCCCGCGCGATGCGAAGAGCATCAAGATATCCAAGGCCGCGCAGAAGGCCCTTGGCGTCGATCAAGGCGAGTTCGAGCCTGAAGACCTGATCTCAGCCATCCTCAAGGCGCCGGCCGACCTGATCTGGTTCGGCGGGATCGGCACCTACATCAAGGCCACCGGCGAGAACAACGTGCAGGTCGGCGATCCCACCAACGATGCCCTGCGCGTCGATGCCGGCGATCTCAGGGTCAAGGCAATCGGGGAAGGCGCCAATTTGGGCGTAACGCAGGCAGGCCGGATCGAGTTCGCGCTTGAAGGCGGGCGGATCAACACCGACTTCATCGACAATTCCGCCGGGGTCGACTGCTCGGACAACGAGGTCAACATCAAGATCGCGCTCGCCGCGGCGAAGCGGGCGGGCAAACTCACCGAACCCAAGCGGGTCGAACTGCTGGAAGCCATGACCGACGAGGTCGCCGCGCTCGTGCTGGAAGACAACCGCTTGCAGGCGCTTGCCCTGTCCATTGCCGAGATCGGCGGCGCGGCGGCGGTCGCTTCGCAGATCCAGCTGATCGACACGCTGGAGGCGAGCGGCAATCTCGACCGGCACACGGAAGGCCTCGCCGAAAGCCAGACGCTGCAACGCCGCGCCACCGACGGCACCGGCCTGACCCGGCCCGAACTCGCCGTGCTCCTGTCCTCGACCAAGCTCGTCCTGCAGGACGCGATCGAGCAGAGCGACCTGCCCGACGATCCCCTGCTCGAAGCGACATTGCTCAACAATTTCCCCGAGCCGATGCGCGCCAGGTATCGCGAGCAGATCGAGACCCATCGCCTGCGCCGTGAGATCATCGCGACCCGGCTGGCCAATCTGATGGTCAACCGGCTGGGCATGGTCCACGCCTTCGAACTGGCGGAAGAGGAAGGCGTCGAACTTGCCCAGGTCGCCGCTTCCTTCGTCGCGGTGGCGCATTTGCTCGACCTCGGCGCCTTGTGGCACGATCTCGACACGGCCCGGATCGAGGAGCGCGCGCGTCTCCTGATGTTCGACCGGCTGGCCGCCGCGATCGGCAACCTCATGTCCGACGTGCTGCGCAGCGCCGGCGGCCGCGTGGTTCCGAGCGCGCTGGTGAAAGAACTCGGCCCCAATGTCGCCGCCCTTGGCGGGGCGACCGGCGAATTGCTCAGCACCGAGATCAAGGCCCAGTCCACCCGCCTGCAGCAAAGCTTCATCGATGCCGGCGCGACCGAGGCGCTGGCCCGCAAGGTGACGCACCTGTTCGATCTCGACGGGTCGGTCGGCCTCGCCCGGCTCGCCCACGATACCGGGATCGGCGCCGAAGCGCTGACCTGCGCCTTCTCGCTGATCGGCGGCCGGCTCGGCATCGACTGGGCGCAGAGCACGGCGGCGCTGATGAACCCGTCGGACGTGTGGGAACGCCTGCTGGTATCGGGGCTGGCCCGCGATTTTCAGCAAATGCGGCTGGAATTGCTGCGCCGCCTCTCGCGCCGCAAGAATGCGCGGGACGACATGCAGGCGGTGGTGGAGAACTGGCTCGACGATCACGAACTGGCCGTCCGGCAGTTCCGCCAGATGGTCGGCCGGGCGCAGGGGCAGACGCCGATTGCGCCGGCCATGCTGGCCCAGGTCGCCAGCATGGCGCGCAACCTGCTGGCCCGGTGACGCGCGCCGCCCCGGGTTGACCGGGCGCGCGTTTCCGGCCAGCCCCCGCGCTTATGGAGCATTACGACGTCGTCATCGTGGGATCGGGTCATGGCGCGGCGCAGGCCGCCATCGCCTTGCGCCAGGCCGGCCACGAAGCCCCGATCCTGATGGTCAGCCGTGACCGCAATCCGCCCTATGAGCGCCCGCCCCTGTCGAAGGAATACCTCTCGGGCGACAAGCCGTTCGAGCGGATCATGCTGCGCCCCGAGGCCTTCTGGGCGGAGCGGGACGTCGAACTGCGGCTCGGCTGCAACGTCAACGAAGTCGATCCCGATGCGCATGTGCTCTCGCTCAGCGATGGCGGGCAGGTCACCTATCGCAAGCTGATCTGGGCGGCAGGGGGCGATCCCCGGCGCCTGTCGTGCAGCGGCGCCGACTATGCCGGTATCCACACCATCCGCAGCCGCCGCGACGTCGACCTGCTGCGCGGCGATCTGGAAACCGGATCGGACGGAGCCGCACGGCGCGCGGTTATCGTGGGCGCGGGCTATATCGGGCTGGAAGCCGCCGCCTCGCTGCGCAAGCTGGGCTGCACGGTGACGGTGATCGAAATGCTCGACCGGGTGATGGCGCGGGTCGCGGGCGAGGAATTGTCCGATTTCTATGCCGCAGAACACCGCGCCCACGGTGTCGACCTGCGGCTGGATACGGCGGTCGAGAAGATCGCCGGCACGGGCGACCGGGTTTCGGGTGTCGTCCTCTCAACCGGCGAGACGCTGGCGTGCGACGTCGTTATCGTCGGCATCGGCATCGTGCCCTCGGTCGGCCCGCTGATCGCGGCGGGCGCTGCGGGCAGCAACGGCGTGGATGTCGACGAATATTGCCGCACCTCGCTCGACGATGTCTACGCCATCGGTGACTGCGCCGCCCATGCCAACCCCTATGCGGACCAGGCGGTCATCCGGCTGGAATCGGTCCAGAACGCCAACGACATGGCCAACACCGCCGCCCGCGCGATCATGGGCGACAAGCGCGAATACGATGCGGTCCCGTGGTTCTGGTCGAACCAGTACGATCTGAGGCTGCAGACGGTCGGCATATCCTACGGCCACGACGATGCCGTGCTGCGCGGCGATCCGGCGCTGCGCAAGTTCAGCATCGTCTATCTGCGCGAAGGCCGGGTGATCGCGCTCGACTGCGTCAACAACACGCGCGATTACGCGCAGGGACGCAAGCTGGTCGAGGTGCGGGCCGTAATCGAACGCGAGCGGCTGGCGGACAGCGAAATCGCGTTGAAGGACATGCTGTGAGCCATTGCGAGAACCTCCACCCCCGTTCGGGCCGAGCTTGTCGAAGCCCTGCCCTTTCTTGAAGCTAAGGGCAGCCCTTCGACAGGCTCAGGGCGAACGGACATTTTGGGCACCGGATAGTCTGGCAGATGCCCAGTCTGCCGCATCGCGCACCACCGGATCGGGGTCGCCCCTCAGCTTCTCGACCGGCTCCACCAAGGCCGCCGATCCGCTATTGCCCGCCGCATAGAGGCAATTGCGCACGAACCGGTCCCGCCCGATGCGCTTGATCGGCGAGCCGGAAAAGAACTGGCGGAAGCCTGCATCGTCGAAAGCGAGGAACTGCGCGAGGCGCGGCGCGGTCAATTCCTCGCGCGGGGCGAGTTTCATGTGCCGGTGCGCGGTGTCGGCGAACTTGTTCCACGGGCACACCGCCAGGCAATCGTCACAGCCATAGATGCGGTTGCCCAGCGCGGCGCGGAATTCCTCCGGCACCGGCCCCTTGTGCTCGATCGTCAGGTAGGAAATGCAGCGCCGCGCATCGAGCCGGTAGGGCTGGGGAAACGCATCGGTGGGGCAGGCATCCTGACACTGGCGGCACGTGCCGCAGCGGTCGGGGTGGGGCGCGTCGGGCACGAAATCCAGGGTCGAGTAGATTGCGCCGAGGAACAGCCAGCTGCCATGCGCCGTGCTGACGAGATTGGTGTGCTTGCCCTGCCAGCCGATCCCGGCAACTTCCCCGAGCGGCTTTTCCATCACCGGCGCGGTGTCGACGAAGACCTTGAGTTCGCTGTCCGGCCGCTGCACGACCAGCCAGCGGGCGAGCGCCTTCAACGCCTTCTTCACCACGTCGTGATAATCGCGCCCCCGGGCGTAGACCGAAACTCGCGCCGCCTCGGGATCGTTCGCCAGCGCCAGCGGATCGCCATCGGGGGCGTAGCTCATGCCAAGCGCGATGACGCTGCGCGCCTCGGGCCACAGGCCTTGCGGGCTGACGCGTTGCTGTTTGCGCGTCTCCATCCATTCCATCGATCCATGCGCGCCTTCGCCCAGCCACTGCTCCAGCCTCTGCGCGCGCACAGGATCGCCGCCCGCGCCGGTGAAGCCGCAGGCGGCGAAGCCCAGCGCTTCCGCCTCGGCGCGCAAGGCGGCCTGCAAATCGGTTGAAGCGGGCTGACCCAATTTTCGCTGTTGCTCCTGTTAACGCATGCGGCGTATCGCGGATGCCATGCTTACCGACGCAGCGGCCATGCCGCGACCCCCTGCCGTCGATTCCACGCCGCTCGCAATCGAGGCGCGCGGCCTGGTCAAGCGGTTCGACGATACGCTGGCGGTAGATGGGATCGACATCGCCGTGCCGGAAGGTGCGATCTACGGGATTCTCGGGCCGAACGGTGCCGGCAAGACGACGACGCTGCGCATGCTGCTCGGCATCATCGATCCGGATGAGGGGGTGCGCCGCGTGTTCGGGCACGATCGCCCGCACGAAATCGCCCGGCTGATCGGCTATCTGCCCGAGGAACGTGGCCTCTACCCCTCGATGCGATGCGACGAGGCGATCGCATTCATGGGCGCGCTGCGCGGCCTGCCGCTGGCTGAGGGCAAGCGCCGGGGGCGCGCATTGCTGGAGGAACACGGCCTCGGCCATGCGGTGGACCGCAAGATTCGCGCCCTGTCGAAAGGCATGGCGCAGACGGTGCAGCTGCTCGGCACGCTGGTCCACCATCCGCGCTTGGTGGTGTTCGACGAGCCGTTCAGCGGGCTCGACGCGCTCAATCAGGGCAAGCTCGAACGGATGATCCGGCGCCTCGCCGAAAACGGCACGACGGTGATCTTCTCCACCCATGTGATCCACCATGCCGAACGCCTGTGCAACGATGTCGCCATCATCGCGAACGGCAAGGTGCCCTATGCCGGATCGGTCGATGCCGCGCGCGACCGGATTCCGGCGCAGGTCCGCCTGGAAACGCGCGACGGCGACGGCGCATGGCTGCGTGCCCTCCCCCCGGGGACCGAGCGCGAAAGCAAGGCGGGCGGTGGGCATTTCTGGTATTTCCCCCTGCCCGAAACCGGGATCGAACGGCTGATGCGCGACCTCATCGAGGGCGAGGCGGGCGTGCTGTCCTTCTCGGTCGAGCGGGCGGGGCTGCACGATGCCTTCGTCGAAATCGCCGGCGAGGCCGCCGCCCGCGCGCTCGACGCCGATGCGCAGGACACGGTGCCCGCATGAGCCGCGACACCGCCCGCCTCGGCCTGTGGAACGCCGCCTATGTCGTGGCGCGGCGCGATTTCCACGCGATCCTGTTTTCCAAGGCCTTCATCCTGTTCCTGCTCGGCCCGCTGTTCTTCATCGCGATCAGTCTGGTGGCGGGAACCCTCGGCGCGAAGGCGGCGGACAGTGCGGCCCCGGCCCGCCTCGCGGTCGCCCTGCCGGCGGCGGAGGCGGCGCGGTTCGAACGCGCCCATGCCTATCTGGAGGACGCGGTGCGCCTGCCGCCGATCCAGACCGTGCCTTCGGATGGCACGCATGACAGCGCCGCCCTGCTTACAGACGCGTCCGCCAATTTCGGCGCGGTGCTGGGCGGATCGCTCGCCGCGCCGAGGCTTGCCGGAACGCAGGAACGCCTCGAGAGCTGGCGCGGCGAGGTCGCGCTGATCATCGCCCAGGCGCGGGGCGGGCGGGAAGAGGCCATTCCCGCCATCACGCTCGAACCGACGCAGACCAGCGTCGCCACCCAGCGCAGCGCGCGGGTCGCCACCGCGACCGGGGCGATCACCCTGTTGTTCCTCCTGACCATGCTGCTCGCTGGCATGGTGCTGTCCAATCTGGTGGAGGAGAAGGCGAACAAGATCATCGAGATCCTCGCCGCCGCCATTCCGATGGATGCGGTGTTCCTCGGCAAACTGCTCGCCATGCTGGCGCTGAGTTTCGTCGGCATCGCGGTGTGGGGCTCGCTCGTGCTGGTCGCGGTCGCGCTGGGCGGGGCCGCGCTGCCGCCCCTCCCGGTGCCGGCGGTCGGCTGGCCGCTGTTCGTGGCGTTGTTCGTCCTCTATTTCTCGATGGCCTACCTGCTGATCGGGTCGGTCTTCCTGACCATCGGATCGATGGCGCCGACCGTGCGCGACGTGCAGACGATCTCGATGCCGGCGACGATCCTGCAACTCGCCGTGTTCTTCCTCGCGACCTTCGCGATGAATGCGCCGGGATCGCCGATCGAACTGTTCGCCGCGATCTTCCCGCTGTCCTCGCCCTATGCGATGGTCGCCCGGGCGGCGCAGTCGGCGGTGCTGTGGCCGCATCTCGCCGCGCTGGTGTGGCAGGCGGCATGGGTGGCGCTGTTCGTGCGCACCGGAGCCACGCTGTTCCGGCGCAAGGTGATGAAGTCCGGCCCCGCCCGGCGCCCGGTCAAGGCCTGATGCACGCGATCGGTTCGGTTTTGCAACCGGACCTTGACTTGGCCGCGCCATCGCGCAGGATATGCGCCGGGGCCCGCGCCAGACGGGCCTGTCAGGAGAGACATGATGGCCACCCTCGCCGCCCGCCCGCAATGCCGCACCGCGCCCACCGCCTATGACGCGTTGAAGCGGCATTTCACCGAACATCCCGAATCGCACCTGGTCCACCCGCACGAGTGGGACGTCAGCCGGTCCGACATCTATGCCGAGGATCGCTGGCAGCCGATCTTCCGCTCCATGCGCGAGGCGGGGCCGCTGCACTATATCGAACAAAGCCCGTTCGGCCCCTATTGGGCGGTGGTGCAGCATAAGGCGATCCAGCATATCGAGGCCTTGCCCGAACTGTTCTCCTCCAGCTGGGAGCATGGCGGCATCACCATCCTCGACCGGCGCGACGACGTGTCGGAGGAAGAGCGCTTCGAACTGCCGATGTTCATCGCGATGGACCGGCCTAAGCACACCGGCCAGCGGCGCACCGTGGCGCCCAAGTTCACGCCCTCGGCGATGACCGACATGGAGAGCGCGATCCGCGCGCGCACAGGCGAGGTGCTCGACCGGTTGCCGCGTGGGCGGACGTTCGACTGGGTCGATACCGTCTCGATCGAGCTCACAACAGGTATGCTCGCCATCCTGTTCGGTTTTCCGTGGGAGGACCGCCGCCTGCTCACCTTCTGGTCGGACTGGGCGGGCGATACCGAACTCGCCAGCGTGCGCGATCTCGACGAGACCCGGCGCGGCATGCTGCACGAGATGGCCGGGTATTTCATGTCGCTGTGGGGCGAACGGGCGCAGCAGGAGCCGACCGGCGATCTCATCTCGATGATGATCCATTCGGACGCGATGAACCAGCAGAGCCCGCAGGAATTCATGGGCAATCTCGTCCTGCTGATCGTCGGCGGGAACGACACCACGCGCAACACGATGAGCGGCATCGTCCACGCGTTCGACAAGTTCCCCGATCAGCGCAAACTGTTCGAAACCCGGCCCGACCTGATCCCCAACGCGGTGCAGGAATGCATCCGCTACCAGACCCCGCTAGCCCATATGCGGCGCACCTGCACCGAGGATACGGAACAGTTCGGGCAGAAGATCAAGGCGGGCGACAAGGTCGTGCTGTGGTATCTCTCCGCCAATCGCGACGAGCAGGTGTTCGACGATCCCGACACGCTCGACATCGCGCGCGAGAATGCGCGGCGCCACCTCGCCTTCGGCTACGGCATCCACCGTTGCGTCGGGGCGCGGCTGGCAGAGCTGCAATTGAAGATCCTGCTGGAGGAAATGCACAGCCGCCGGATGGCGGTGCATGTCGCCGGCGATGTGGAGCGGGTGCGGGCCAATTTCGTCCACGGCTTCCGCAAGCTGGAGGTCGAGGTCACGCAATTCTAAGCCCCGGTTCAGGCGGCGTGGCCTATGATGCGCACATGACCGATACACGACCCACCCGCCGCTCGCTTCTCTCCTGGCTCGGAGCGGGGACCGGCGTTGCCGTGCTGGCAAGCTGCGGTTCCAACCGGGCCGAGGCGAAGACCTTCCCGGTCTCGAAGACCGAGGCGCAATGGAAGCAGACGCTGACCAAAGCGGAATTCAGCATCCTGCGGCAGGAAGGGACGGAGCGGCCCTATTCCTCCCCCCTCAATTCCGAGAAACGCACCGGTATCTATAGCTGCGCCGGGTGCGGCAACGCGGTCTATTCCTCGAAGACCAAGTTCGAATCGGGCACCGGCTGGCCGAGCTTCTGGCAGGCGATTTCCGGCGGGGTCGGCACCAGCACCGATCGCAAGCTGGGCTATGCCCGCACCGAAGTACACTGCGCGCGTTGCGGCGGGCATCTGGGCCATATCTTCAACGACGGCCCGAAGCCGACCGGCAAGCGCCACTGCATCAACGGCGTGGCGATGGACTTCAAGCCTGCCTGATCCGGTGGCCTAGGCGCCTTCCTCCAGCATCGGCGGGCATTGCAGGGCGGCGGCGAGCTGCGCGAATTCACGCAGGCTGAAGGTGTTTTCGAACACCAGCCCGTAATTCGCATCGCGCCGCCAGCGGACCTTGGCGCGGATCTCGGCAATGCCGGCGCCTTCGACGCGCACGGGCTGGTCGATCGCGAACACCGCGTCGCATTCGATCCGCGCCCCCTGTTGCGAGAGATTGAGCGTGCAGGCCTCGGCCCGCTGGGTCAGCGCGGAGATCGTCAGCGGCACGGCGATGTTGAGGCGCAGCTGGCGCTTGGGATAGCGCAGGTTTTCCTGGATCAGCCGCTCGACCTCGATCGGGTGATGGAAGCGATAGGCGCCGTCGAAACCGTCGCGGCGGACTTCGCGGAGCTCGTAGGTCTCGCCGTTCTGGAGTTCGAGCGCGATCGTCGGATCGGTCGGCAGGCGGTGGAAGGTGCGCAACCCGACGCCGGTGGTTGAGACGTCGCGGACGACGCACAGGAATTCCCCCTGGCCACAGACGAGCTTCGCCGCCCGGATGAGCGAGAGATAGCGCGGCGCCCCGCGCTGGCCGCCCCCGCTCACCCCCTCGTTCTGACCAAGACCCGCCGTATATTCCATCGATCGTCAGTTCCCCATGACATCGAACGCCCGGCAATTCGCGACTCGTATCGCCGTTCGCCCTACCCGTTCAAAGATAGGATCGGGGGGTTAACACGAGGATAAATCTGGTAAATTGCGGTTGCGGACGGGGGAAGACGAGGCTGGTACGGGTGGCGGGACTCGAACCCGCACGATCAGAGATCAGGGGATTTTAAGTCCCCGGCGTCTACCATTCCGCCACACCCGCCTTTGCGGCCTGGCGTGTTAGCCCGCGCGGGCCCAGCCCGCAATCGGCATCACCCGTTCAGGCGCTCGCGAATTTCCTTGCCGGGCTTGAAATAGGCGACGCGCTTGGCCGGAACCTCGACCTTTTCGCCGGTGCGCGGATTGCGCCCGGTGCGCGCCTGGCGTTCGCGGGTCGAGAACGCGCCGAACCCGCGAAGTTCGACCCGGCCGCCCTCGGCCAGCCGCTCGCTGATTTCCTCGAAGAACACATCGACGACCTGTTCGACCTCTTCGGCCCGCAGGCCGGAGTTTTCCTGTGCGATGGCAGCCAGCAATTCCGATCGAATCATCTTCCAAAAATCCCGTAACAGCCGATCATGCGCGACCGAACCAGCTCGCCCCACTTGTTTGCGACAGCCTCTAGAGACCGCCTTAATATAACAAATCCTATATTGGCGAAATTCCCTCGAAACGACAAGCCCCGAAAGGAGACAGTGCCGTCACTGCGTCTCGAACAGATCCGCGGGATCGAAGCCCAGCCGCTTGATCCGCTTGCGGATTTCCGGCCAGTCCTGTTCGAGGAAGATGCGCCGCTCCTCTCGCCGCAGCCTGGCCGCCGCCCCGGGGGTGACATACATGCCCACGCCGCGCTGCACCTCGACCAGCCCGTCGAGCTGGAACTGCTGATAGGCTTTCGCGACGGTCAGCGGATTGGCCCCCTGCTCCGCCGCCAGCGCCCGGACCGAGGGCAACATCTGCCCTTCGGGATAACGCCCGTCGATGATCGCCGCAGCGATCAGGTCGCGCAGTTTGAGATAGACCGGTTTGGCCTGGTTAGCCATCGCTGCGGATCCGTTCGTTCGCCATTGCTGCGTCAGTGCCATAATACAGCGCGGCGCGCAAGCATGGCCCCGCAGCGGTTACGAACGTAACAAAGGCTTCACAAGGCAATCGAAAACGCTAGGGTGCGCGGAACAAAAGGCCCGGGAGGACGGGCCGGATAATACAGGGATACGAGATTCCAATGGTCGAGGGTCTTTTCTTCACTTTCGGTTCGACGTTCGAGATGTGGGCCTTCCGGGTCGCGGCGATTGCCCTGGCGGCATTCCTGCTCGGCGGCATCTTCATCATCACCCGCCCGCAGGCCGAGGTGGTGGGCCACCCCAAGGGGCTGTTCCTGCTGTTCCTAGCCGAAATGTGGGAGCGGTTCTCCTATTACGGCATGCGCGCGCTGCTGATCTTCTATCTGGTGCAGCACTGGCTGTTCACCGATAGCGAGGCCTCGATCATCTACGGCGCCTATACCGCGCTGGTCTACATCACCCCGGTCGTCGGCGGCTATCTCGCCGACCAGTATATCGGGCAGCGCAAGGCGGTCCTGTTCGGCGCCGTCCTGCTGACTGTGGGCCACTTCTTCATGGCGTTCGAGGGGGATGGCGGGCAGGCCGACGCAACGATCAACGTCTTCTGGCTGGCCCTCGCGCTGATCATCGTGGGCTCGGGTTTCCTGAAGGCCAACATTTCGGTCATCGTCGGCCAGCTCTATTCGCGCACCGATGTGCGCCGCGACCCGGCCTATACGATCTTCTACATGGGCATCAATGTCGGCGCGGCGACCGCGTCGATCATCTGCGGCTATCTCGGCCAGACCTATGGCTGGGAATACGGCTTCGGGCTGGCCGGGTTCGGCATGCTGATCGGCCTCGTCATCTTCGTCCTCGGCAAGCCGCTGCTGCTCGGCAGGGGCGAGCCCAAGGACCCGGCGAAGATCGCCGGCGGCAAGGAATGGGTCATCTACGGCGCCGGCCTCGCCATGGTCGCGCTTTGCTGGCTCGCTATCCAGTATCAGGAAATGGTCGGCTACGTTCTCGGCGCGTTCGGCGGCGGTCTGGTGCTTTATGTTCTCTACACCGCGGTCAGCAAACTGCCGAGCGAAGAGCGGGATCGTATCTTCGCCGCGATGTTCCTGATCCTCACCTCGATCGTCTTCTGGGCGCTGTTCGAACAGGCTGGGTCGAGCCTCAACCTCTTCACCGACCGGCACGTGGATACGCAGGGCGTCAACGCCTCGATGTTCCAGTCGATCAACGCGATCTACATCGTGCTGCTCGCCCCGATCTTCGCCATCGTGTGGCAGACCCTTGCGCGCAGGGGGCTTGAGCCTTCGGCGCCGCTCAAGTTCGGCCTCGGCATCGTGCAGGTGGGCCTCGGCTTCCTGGTGCTGGTCTGGGGTGCGGAATCGGTCGGCGTGAACGTTGCCGTGCCGGTGGTGTTCATCTTCCTCATCTACCTCCTGCACACGACCGGCGAACTGTGCCTTAGCCCCGTGGGTCTTTCAGCAATGAACCGGCTGAGCCCGGCGCACATGGCCAGCCTCGTCATGGGCACCTGGTTCTTCGCTTCGGCCACCGGCAATTTCGCCGCCGGCCTGATCGCGGCGGCGACCGGCGCGGAAGGCGTGGGCGAGGAAGCGGGCAAGCAGGTGGTGCTGGACGTCTACACCACGGTCGGCTGGTATGCGGTCGCCATCGGGGTCGGCGTGATGGTCCTCAGCCCGCTGATCAAGAAACTGATGCATCTCGACACGCTGCGAGACGACAATGTGGGCGACGATCTCGAAGGCCAGGCGCAGGCCGGGGTCGAGGCGCAGGAAGCCGGCATGCATCCCGCCACCAGCCCGCAGGCACTGGGCAAGCACGAAGAAAACCGCCGCTGACAGCGGACAGGGAAAGGGCCGGGTCGCAATCCGGCCCTTTCGCTTTGAGGGAGTAAGAGACGACATGAAGTTGGGACATTGGATCGCCGGACTGTCCGCGCTGGCGCTTACCGCCTGCGCCTCGACCGGCGAGGAAACGCGGCCCCGCACCGGCACCCCGCTGGCGGCGAATGGCGAGGCCCCCTACCCTTCCACCTACGAACGCTATCCCGGGCGCCCCACCGCGCTGGTCGGCGCGACCGTATATGACGGGCGCGGCCAGCGGATCGAGAACGGCACCGTCCTGTTCCGCGACGGCGCCATCGTCGGCGTGGGCGATGCCTCGCTTTCCACCGACGGCTACGACCGGATCGACGGGCGCGGCAAGTTCGTCACCCCCGGGGTGATCGACATCCACTCGCATCTGGGCGACTATCCCACCCCGTCGGTGCAGGCGCATGAGGACGGCAACGAAGCAACCAGCCCGACCACGCCCGATGTGTGGGCCGAACATTCCGTCTGGCCGCAGGATCCCGGCTTCTCCCGCGCCCTCGCCAATGGCGGGGTGACGGCGTTGCAGATCCTGCCCGGCTCGGCCAATCTGATGGGCGGCCGCGCCGCCACCTTGAAGAACGTGCCCAGCCGCACGGTGCAGGGGATGAAGTTTCCCGGCGCGCCCTACGGCTTCAAGATGGCCTGCGGCGAGAATCCCAAGCGCGTCTATGGCGGCCGGGGCCAGAAGCCCTCGACCCGGATGGGCAATTTCGCGGTGAACCGGCAGATGTGGCTCGACGCACGCGAATATGCCGATGGCGATCGCAGCAAGCGCGACCTCAAGAACGAGACGCTGGCTGGTGTGCTGGATGGCGACATCCTCGTCCACAACCACTGCTATCGCGCCGATGATATGGCGCTCGTGATGGATATGGCGAAGGAGATGGGCTACAAGGTCACCGCCTTCCACCACGCGGTCGAAAGCTACAAGATCGGCGATTTGCTGCGCGAAAACGACGTGTGCAGCGCGATCTGGGCCGACTGGTACGGCTTCAAGATGGAAGCCTATGACGGCATCCTGGAAAACGCCGCCCTGCTGCAAAAGGCGGGCGCCTGCGTCGTCATCCACTCCGACGATGCGAACGGCATCCAGCGCCTCAACCAGGAAGCGGCCAAGGCACAGAAGGCCGGGCAGCGGATGGGGATGGACATTCCCGATGCCGACGTGGTCGGCTGGTTCACCTACAATGCCGCCAAGGCGATGGGCATCGCGGAGATGACCGGCAGCCTCGAGGCCGGCAAGATGGCCGACGTGGTGCTGTGGAACGGCGATCCGCTGAGCGTGTACACGCGGCCCGAAAAGGTCTGGATCGACGGCGCGCTGATGTATGACGCGCTCGACCGCAAACGCCGCCCGGTGAGCGATTTCGAGCTTGGCCAGCCCGGCGAAGGAGACGTGAAATGAGCCGCCCCGCGAAGAACAGACGCCTCACTCCGCTTGGCGCTTTGGGCATGTTCTGCGGCCTTGCCGGTGCCGCCATCGGCTATCAGGCGAATGCGCAGGACTTCACGATCGAGAACGCCACCATCGCCGCCGGCGACGGCAGCGATCCGATCGAGGGCGCGACCCTCGTGGTGCGCGGCGGCCGGGTCGTCTCGGTCGGCACGGCGGGCGCACCCGCCGGGGGAGAGCGGATCGACGGCACCGGCATGTGGGTCACGCCCGGCCTCGTCGCCAGTGTCACCTCGCTCGGCCTGTGGGATGTTGGCGCGGTCGAGGAATCGAACGATACCGCCGCGCGCAGTTCCCCCTTCAGCGCCGCGCTGGATGCCGCGCCGATCGTCAATCCCAATTCGCAGCACATCCTCGTTCACCGTGCCGCCGGGATCACCCGCGCCGCCACCGCGATCATGCCGTCCGCCTCGATCTTCGGCGGACAGGGCGCGATCATCGATCTTGGGGCGGACATGAACGCCATCACCCGCCCGCGCGCCTTCCAGGTGGTCGCGCTCGGCGAAATGGGCGCGCGCCTGTCGGGCGGAAGCCGGGCCTCGGCGCACACGCTGTTCCGCAACGCCCTGCGCGAGGCGGCGCAGGTGGGCGAGGGATCGCGCATCCCGGGGCGCAGCTCGCGCCCGCCGGAAGAGCGGACGGGCGACGATCTGCCGATCGATCCCCGCCTGTCGGGCGAGGATAACGAGCGGGCGGGCGATGTCCTGCTGACCCGGTTCGATGCCGCGGCGCTGGTGCCGGTCGTGCGCGGGGAGCAACCGCTTTACGTCATGGTCGAACGCGCGTCCGACATTCGCAGCGTGCTGGCCCTGACGCGCGAGTTTCCGAACCTCGACCTCGTGCTGGTCGGGGCGAGCGAAGGCTGGCTGGTGGCGCAGGATATCGCCGCCGCCGGCGTGCCGGTGATCGCCGACGGGCTCGACGATCTGCCGCAGAACTTCGAGGAACTCGCCGCCACACAGAGCAATATCGGCCGGCTGGTGAAGGCGGGCGTCAAGGTGGCCATCAACGCCTCGGCCATGGAGAACCCGCGCAATCTCAACCAGTATGCCGGCAATCTCGTCGCATTGAGCCGGATACCGGGGGCGGACGGCCTTACCTGGGGCCAGGCCTTCGCCGCGATCAGCTCGGTCCCGGCGGAGATCAGCGGCCTGTCGGGTCGGGCGGGTACGTTGCAGGCGGGCGCCGCGGGCGACGTGGTGATCTGGAACGGCGATCCGCTCGAACTCGGCTCGATGCCGGTGCGGGTGTTCATCGACGGGGTCGAGCAGCCGCTCGACAACCACCAGAGCCGCCTCAGGGAACGCTATCGCGATCTCGACGAAAGCGACCTGCCCAAGGCCTACGACTGGTGACGATCCCCCGCGAACTGCGCGGCATGGTGGCGGCACTGACCGCCGCCTCCGGCGCGGTCGGCCTCGCTGCGATCGCGCAGGAGAGCCCGCCGGACCGGTCGCAGGACATGGTCTGGATGAGCGCGCAGCAAGCCTATCTCGCCGGGTTGAAGCCGCAGGACGGCTGGCGCGCCATGCCCGGCGGGCTCTACTGGCGGCCGATCGAGGGCGACGGGCGGGGCGCCCACCCCACCGTGGCGGACACGGTGACGGTGCATTACGCCGGCACTTTCATCGACGGCCAGACGTTCGACAGCTCCTTCGACCGGGGCGAGCCGGTGGCCTTCCCCCTCGGCCGCCTGGTCAAGGCCTGGCAGATGGCAATCCCGCAAATGGGCGTGGGCGACACGATCGAGATCGCCGCCCCGGCCGACCTTGCCTACGGCCCGACGGGCAAGGGCCCGATCCCCGGCGGGGCGACGCTCGTATTCAAGGTGAAGCTGCTCTCCATCGGCGAGCCGGCGGGCTGAACGGCGCAGGCATGCGCTGTAGCCGGTCCGTCGCTTATCGCGGGCTTCGGGGGCGCCGCTCGTGCAATCGGCGCTGATATCCCTCGCTTCCGCGTCGATCGCTCTCGTCGGCACGCATTTCGCCCTCTCCCATCCCCTGCGCGCGCCGCTGGTAAAGACACTGGGCGAACGTGGCTTCCTCGGTGTCTACAGCTTCGTCGCGCTGGCCTGCATGGTGTGGATGTATTTCGCCTTCACAGCGGCACCGGCCCTCGATCTGCCGGGTAGCGGGGATTTCGGCTGGGCCATCGCCACACTTCTCACCCTTCCGGCGCCGGTCCTGTTCTTCGGTTCGTTGCGCGGCAACCCTGCCCTTCCCGCGCCCGGCGCCGCCCGGCTGGTGCGGCGCGACCCCATTGGCGTGTTCCGGGTCACCCGCCATCCGATGATGTGGAGTTTCGCGCTGTGGGCGCTGGCGCATCTGGTGCTGTGGTGGAGCTGGCGCACGACCATCGTGGCGCTCGCCATCCTCGTGCTGGCGCTGGTCGGCGCGCATCTGCAGGACCGCAGGAAAGCGGTGCAGATGGGCGCGGACTGGGCCGGGTGGGAGGCGCGGACCCACTTCTGGCCGCGCTGGACCCGTCTTGGCTCGGCGGGTCGGGGCGTTTGGCTGGCCGGCATCGCAGCATGGCTGGCGATGACCTGGTGGCACTTGCCGGCGGGCGGGATCGCGGCCGGTCTCTGGCACTGGATAGGGTAGCGGGATGACCGGGCGCGCGGAAGGCGGCAGCGCGGGCGATGTGAATTACGCGCAGATCGGCGCGACCTATGCCCGCTATCGTCGGCCCGATCCGTTCATTGCCAATCAGATTCTCGCCGCTCTCGGCGATGCGAAGACGGTTCTCAACGTCGGCGCGGGGACTGGCCGAGATGCGGCGGGTCGCGCGTGGGCCGGTCGTTCTTCTCGTCTGCGATCCGGACCTGATGCACGACTACTGGCTCAACGACTATATCCCCGAAGTGCGCGCGATCGAGGCGCGGCGTTTTCCCAAGATCGATCCCCATCGTCAGCGCATTGGGCGGCCGGATCGCGGTTCTACCCGTTCCCGTGCCGCTCGATTGCCAGGACGGTTTCAACGAAGCCTATTACGGCAGGCCCGAGGCATTCCTCGATGAAGCGGCGCGGCTTGCCTGTTCGAGCTGGAGCCTCGTCCCACCCGCCACCGTCGCGCGGTTCGAGGCCGCCCTGTCCCGCGACCTTGCCGACGGCATCTGGGACGCGCGATACGGCCACCTGCGCAGCCAGCCCTTCTTCGACGGTCCGCTGCGCCTCATCGTCGCCAAGCCGGCCTAGGCCCGCGCTTCCTCCACGCCCGTGCTGTTGTGGCGCAGGGCGTTCAGCACGGTGTCGACGATCTGCGGCGCGTTGAGGCCGGCCTCGTCATACTGCTTCGTCGGGTCGTCCTGATCCTGGAACACGTCCGGCAGGCGCATGGTGCGCACCTTGAGGCCGGTATCGGTCAGCCCGGTGTCGCTGGCAAAGGTAAGGACATGGGCGCCCAGCCCGCCGATCGCGCCTTCCTCGATCGTCACCACGACTTCGTGGCTGCGCATCAGCCGCTCGATCAACTCGGTGTCGAGCGGCTTGGCGAAGCGCATATCGGCCACCGTGGTCGACAGGCCCTTGGCCTCCAGCTGATCGGCCGCCTTCTTCGCTTCCTCGAGCCGCCCGCCGAGCGAGAGGATCGCGACCTTGCGTCCGCCCTTGTCGTTGCCGCGCACGATCCGGCCCTTGCCAATCTCCAGTGCCTGCGGCGTTTCGGGCAGGGCCACGCCGGTGCCGTTGCCGCGCGGATAGCGGAAGGCGATCGGGCCGCTGTCATGCAGGGCGGCGGTGTAGGTCATGTGGACCAGTTCCGCCTCGTCCGCTGCGGCCATCACCACCATGTTGGGCAGGGTGGCGAGATAAGTGATGTCGAAGCTGCCCGCGTGGGTCGCGCCATCGGCGCCGACCAGCCCGGCCCGGTCGATCGCGAAACGCACCGGCAGATTCTGGATCGCGACGTCGTGCACTACCTGGTCGTAGGCGCGTTGCAAGAAGGTCGAATAGATCGCCGCGAACGGGCGCATGCCTTGCGCGGCGAGGCCGGCGGCGAAAGTCACTCCGTGCTGTTCGGCGATGCCGACATCGAAAGCGCGCTGGGGATGGGCCTTGGCGAACCGGTCCACCCCGGTCCCGCTCGGCATGGCGGCGGTGATGGCGCAGATTCGCTCGTCCGTCTCGGCCAGCTTTGCCAGCGTATCGCCGAACACGTTCTGGTAGGCGGGCGGCCCGCCCTTCGATTTCTTCTGTTCGCCGGTGACGACATCGAAGCGGGCGACGCCATGATACTTGTCGGCGCTTTCCTCGGCCGGGGCATAGCCCTTGCCCTTCTTGGTCACGACGTGGACCAGCACCGGCCCCTGCCCACTGTCGCGCACGTTTTCCAGCACGGGGACGAGGTGATCGAGATTGTGCCCGTCGATCGGGCCGACATAGTAGAAGCCCAGTTCCTCGAACATGGTCCCGCCGGTCACCATGCCGCGGGCGTATTCCTCCGCCTTTTCGAGCCCGCCCCACACGCGGCGGCCCATCTTGCGGGCGATCTTGGAGGCCATCGAGCGCAGGCCGAGATATTCGCTGCTCGACACCATACGCGCGAGATAGGCGGACAGGCCGCCCACCGGCGGCGCAATCGACATGTCGTTGTCGTTGAGGATCACGACGAGGCGGTTGCCGGCCTGCTCGGCATTGTTCATTGCCTCGTAGGCCATGCCCGCGCTCATCGCGCCGTCGCCGATCACCGCGATGCCGCGACCGGGCTTGCCCTGCATCTTGTTGGCCATCGCGAAGCCCAGCGCCGCGCTGATCGAAGTGGAGCTGTGCGCCGCGCCGAAGGGGTCGTATTCGCTTTCGCTGCGCTTGGTGAAGCCGCTGAGCCCGCCGCCCTGGCGCAGGGTGCGGATCCGGTCGCGCCGCCCGGTCACGATCTTGTGCGGATAGCACTGGTGGCCGACATCCCACACCAGCTTGTCGTTCGGGGTATCGAATACGTAGTGGATCGCGGTGGTCAGTTCGACCACGCCCAGCCCCGAGCCGAGATGCCCGCCGGTCGTGCCGACCGCGTCGATCACTTCGGCACGCAACTCGTCGGAAAACTGGCGCAGCTGGCTCTTGTCGAGCTTGCGCAGGTCGGCCGGAAGATTGACGGTATCGAGAAGGGGGGTTTCGGGGCGCGAAGTCATCCGTCCACTCCTACACGGGTTCCACGAAGCTGTCGATTAAGCGTTTCGTCCGCCCGTTCAGGCGGCGCAATCGTCGCACAGGCCGCGCAGTTCCACCACGGGACGGACATCGGTGAACCCGGCATCCTTGCCGGCATCGCGCAATGCGCCGGTCACGCGCTCGTCATCGAGATGCGTGGCCTTGCCGCAATCGTCGCAAATCAGGAAGATGCAGTCATGGCGGCAGCCGGGATGGGTGTTAACCAGATAGGCGTTCGCGCTCTCGATCCGGTTGGCGAGGTTGGTGCGCACGAACAGGTCGAGAATACGGTAGACGCTGTTGGGCGCCACCCGCTTGCCGCGCGATTGCGAGAGATTGTCGGCAATGTCGTAGGCCGAGGCCGGTTTGTCGTGCTGGGCCAGTTCCTCGAACACCGATTGGCGCATCCCCGTCCACTGCTCGCCGGATTCGAGCAGCGCGTGGCGCGCCGCCTCGATCAGATCGGTGCCGGAATGTTCATGGTGGGAATGTGCGTGGGTAGCCATGCGGCACGAGATAGGCCGCGGCGCCCCGGGGTGCAAGGCGGCGTCAGTTGCGCTGGAAGCCGGCGCTGTAGACGCCGGGATAGAACCGCTTCAACGCCGCGACCTTGGGCGCATCCCACCGTACGATATAGGCATGGCGCGGGTTCTTCTGCGCGAAATCCTGGTGATAGGCTTCCGCCGGATAGAACGCCTGCGCGCGCTCGATCTTCGTGACGATCGGCTTGTCCCACAGGCCCGCGGACTTCAGCTGGGCGATATAGGCCTTCGCCACCGCAAGCTGCTCCTGCGAGGTCGGCACGATGGCGGACCGGTAATGCGCCCCTGTATCCGGGCCCTGACGATTGAGCAGGGTCGGGTCCGCCACCACCGAGAAATAGATGCGCAGCAACTGGTCGTAACGGATGACGGACGGATCGTAGGTCACCTTCACCGCCTCGGCATGATCAGTGACGCCGGACGACACGATGTCGTATTTCGCAGAGCGTTCGGTGCCGCCATGATAACCCGAAACCGCGCTGGTCACGCCCTTGGTGTGACTGAACACCGCCTCGACGCCCCAGAAACAGCCGCCGGCGAAGATTGCCGTCTTCAGGCCCTTGCCTTCGTCGGCGACCCGCTTGGCCATCGGCGCCGCGACCACACGTTCGGCCGCCATCGCCGGCTGCATGCAGGCCGCCGCGCCGAGCGCGAGCGATCCTGCGGCAAGAAGAGCACGCATCCGCATCACAGGATCGAACCGATAAGGTTCGGCACGGCGTCGAGGATCGCCGACCCGCTGTTCATCGCGACGACCAGCGCGCCGGCAGCGAAGCCAACGCCGAAATTGCGATAGAGGTCTGATGTGAAGAGGCTCATGGTTCCGGTCTTTCGTTCTATTCGACCAGATGGGTAGAGGATGGCGCGTTGCAACAGCCTGATGGCGAGGTTGCCTCAGGTTAAGCCCGCCACGCCGCAAACGCGCCGTCAGTGCAGGAAATGGCGCATTCCGGTGAATACCATCGCCAGGCCGTGTTCGTCGGCCGCCGCGATCACCTCTTCGTCGCGGATCGAGCCGCCCGGCTGGATGATCGCAGTGGCGCCCGCCTCCGCCGCGGCCAGCAGCCCATCGGCAAAGGGGAAGAAGGCATCCGAGGCGACCGCACTGCCGACCGTGCGGGCTGCGTCCCAGCCATAGGTCTGCGCCGCCTCGGCCGCCTTCATCGCGGCGATGCGCGAGCTGTCGCGCCGGTTCATCTGGCCCGCGCCGATGCCGGCAGTCGCGCCGTCCTTGGCATAGACGATGGCGTTGGACTTGACGTGCCGTGCGACCGTCCAGGCGAACAGGCAGTCCTTCAACTCCTGCGCGTTCGGCTGGCGTTTGGTGACGACCTGCAACTCCTCCGCCGAGATCGCGCCATTGTCCCGCGTCTGCACCAGCAGCCCGCCCGCGATCACCACTTGGCTGAGGCCGGGGCGGCGTGGATCGGGCAGACCATCGGTGATGAGCAGGCGCAGATTCTTCTTCCTGGCGAAGGCCGCGCGCGCTGCCTCGTCCGCCCCGGGCGCCACGACGACCTCGGTGAAGATCTGGCAGATCGCCTCCGCCGTCGGCCCGTCGAGCGGCACGTTGGTGGCGACGATCCCGCCGAAGGCCGAAACACTGTCGCATTCCAGCGCCGCGTTCCAGGCTTCGAGCAAGGTGCCGCGCTGTGCCACGCCGCACGGATTGGCGTGCTTGACGATCACCACCGCCGGCTCGCCCCCGGCGAATTCCCCCGCCAGTTCGAGCGCGGCATTGGCATCGTTGTAATTGTTGTAACTGAGTTCCTTGCCCTGCACCTGCTCGGCCTGCGGCAGCCCGGGGGCCGTTACCCGCTGCGGCACATACAGCGCCGCCTGCTGGTGCGGGTTCTCGCCATAGCGCAGGGTCGAATGAAGGTGCGAGGCCATGGCGCGGCGTTCGGGGAACGTCTCGCCCTGATCGGCATGGGCGAACCACTGGCTGATCGCCGCATCGTAGGCCGCCGTCGCCGCGAAAGCCTTGGCCGCCATGCGCTCGCGGAAATCCAGCGATGTCACGCCGTCCGAGCCGTCCAGCTCGGCGAGCAGCGTATCGTAATCCGCCGGATCGGTGAGGATCGTCACATAGCGGTGGTTCTTCGCTGCCGAGCGCACCATGGAGGGGCCGCCGATATCGATGTTCTCGATCACCTCGTCGCGCGCCGCGCCCTTGGCCACGGTCTGCTCGAACGGGTAGAGGTTGACGACGACGAGATCGATCGCGCCGATCCCGTGCTCCGCCATGGCGGCGGCATGGTCCGCATCGTCGCGCACGGCGAGGAGGCCGCCATGCACCATCGGGTGGAGCGTCTTCACCCGCCCGTCCATCATCTCGGGAAAGCCGGTGAGGTCCGACACGTCGCGCACGTCGAGCCCGGCGTCGCGCAGTGCCTTCGCCGTGCCGCCGGTGGAAACAAGCTCCACCCCGCGCGCGGCCAGCGCCTTGCCCAGTTCGGCCAGCTCGCTCTTGTCGGAGACGGACAGGAGCGCCCGCCGGATCGCGATATCGGTCACGTAAAGATCATCCCATTCGTTTGAACAGCCAGGGGAACTTGCCCCCGCTGCGCGCCGCCAGTCCCTCGACGACGAGTTGCCGTGTCCCATGGGGACGGCCGCTGCCGTCGACCCACAGACTGTCTTCCACCGATAGCGTGGCGCCCTCGTCCCCGCCGAGACGGAATTGCCAGCGCACGCCGTCGGGCAGGGTCAGCACCGCCCCGCGCGCATCGTCCGCCAGCGCCGCCTCGACCCCCGGGCCGAGATGGAAGCGGATCGCGAAACCGATCTTGCCGCGCTTGCCGCCGCTGCGCCCCGTCGGCTCCAGCACGTCCTCGCCCAGCAATTGCAGCCCGTCTTCCGCCAGCACCAGCCGCCGCCGGTGCGCGAGACCGAACCGCGCGACATAGCCGTTATGCGCGGCATCCAGCCTGACGGCCTTGCGCCCCCCGCTCTCGATCCGGCTGCGGGCGATGTCCACTTCCTCCACCCCCTTGCCGATCTGGCCCTTGATGAGGACGGCGGTGGAATTGGTCTCGTCGAGCGTCAGGGTCGAATGGGCGGCGGTGCCGCGCAGCCCC
Organism: uncultured Erythrobacter sp.; assembly: GCA_947501005.1. GTDB lineage: Bacteria > Pseudomonadota > Alphaproteobacteria > Sphingomonadales > Sphingomonadaceae > Qipengyuania. The sequence goes on from CANMTU010000001.1 coordinate 2,708,951, forward strand.
TGCTCGATCCGCGCGGGCACCAGTGCGCCGGAATATTCCGCCCCGCCGCAATTGACGACGATCCGCTGCGCCTCGTGGCTGAACTCGAACGCCAGGGTGGAGGCGCAGCCGTGGCGCGCGTGCTTGTTGCGCGGGGGCGGGGCGGCATCCATGACCACGATGCCCTTCTGCGCGCGAACCCGCTGATACCCCCATTGCTCACCCGCGTTGAGCGCGCGGGCGCGGACCCCGGTGGCCTGCACCAGATTGTCGATCCGCTGGGCCGAGACAGCACCCGCGCCCTGCCAGCAGCCCAGCCCGCGATCCCCCATCCGAAGAGCGAGAAGCGCCGGGACGAGCAGGCCCAGCAAGGTCTCGATCGCGCCGAGCGGTTCGCGCCCGACCGCCTCGTAACAGGCGCGCAGGTCCACCAGCGCCTCGATCGCGGCGATCTGGCCCGAGGGGCTGCGCGACAATACCCCGCCATCGTCGCACACCAGCTCGCCCAGCGCGCGCAGCAGCCCGGTTTCGGCATAGAGGCGGCGCGGCTTGCCGTCGGGCAGCAGCAGGCCGGCGGCGACCAGCGCAGCCCAGCCGATCACCTTGGCCAGCCGGTCGTCCTCGCCCGGCGCCTTGCGGTCGAGCCAGCGGGCGTTGGTTTCCAGCGCCGCCAGATAGGTCGCCTTGAGGCGCGCCCCGTCGCCCGAAAGGACCAGCGGCGCCTGCACCAGCCAGGCCATGACCCGCAGCCCCGCATGTTCGACCGTCCAGGCCGCGCCCTTGCCCGGTTCGGCGTTCTGCGCGTGCCAGGCCGCGAACAGCCGCCCGGCGATCGCCGCGCACTGGGTCCGCGGCGCGCAGGAGGCGAGGTCCCTCATCCAGGTGAAACCATGAACGGCATAGACGAAAGGCGGCGTCAGCCCGGAGACCGCGCGATAGTCGAGCTTGGCGGCGGGAACCTTCATGCCCGCCACCAGCAGCGATCCGGCGCGCAGTGCCACGCCCGCCGCCCGCTCGCCCGCCAGCGGACTGTCGACCGTGCCAAGCAATTTGGGCTTGGCCGGTTTGCGCAACGGCGCGCTCAGCACCGAACCGGGCACGCCCATGCGGTAGGCCCAACGGATCGCGGCGTCGATCGGCCCGGTATCGCGCGGCTTCAGATCGGACAGGACCAGCGCGCGCGACGGATCGAGCGGGGCCGCATCGGACAGGATCGGCCGCGCCGAACGCTCGACCACCAGCGGCTCGGCAGTGTCGTCCAGCGGCATGGCGCTGGGCTCCCCGGCATCGCGCACGCCGCTGCGCCGCGAAAGGAGATCGCCGATCGCCTTGTTCATGCAGCGCCCTTCAGCGCGGCGATGTTCGCGGCATAGCGATCCGGCCCGCCCTTGAAGGTGGCCGAGCCCGCGACCAGCACGTCGGCCCCGGCATCGACGCACTGGCGCGCGGTTTGCGCATTCACCCCGCCATCGACCTGAAGATGGATCGGCTTGCCCAGCGCGGCGATCCGCTCGCGAATATGCTCGACCTTGCGCAGTTGCGAGGCGATGAAGCTCTGCCCGCCGAAACCGGGATTGACGCTCATCACCAGGACGAGGTCGACATCCTCGAGAATGTAGTCGAGCGCGTCGAGCGAGGTTCCGGGGTTGAGCACCACGCCGGCCTTCTTGCCGAGCGCGCCGATCGCCTGCAGCGTGCGATGGATATGCGGCCCCGCCTCGGGATGGACGGTGATGATGTCGGCCCCCGCCTCGGCGAAGTCTTCCAGATAGGGATCGATCGGGGCGATCATCAGATGCACGTCGAACGGCTTGTCGGTATGGGGGCGCAGCGCCTTCACTACCGCCGGTCCGATGGTGATGTTGGGTACGAAATGCCCGTCCATCACGTCGATATGGATCCAGTCGGCCCCGGCGGCATCAATGGCGCGCACCTCTTCGCCCAGCCGCGCGAAATCGGCTGACAGGATGGACGGCGAGATGAGCGGTGCGGACGTGGGAGCGGACATGGGGGAGCGAAACCGTTGGGAGAAAGTCCTTCCGCTCCTACGCGCGCGGGGGGGCCTAGAACAATGGGGGCGGCGGCCCTTTTCCACGGTGCCCCGCGTCATCGCCCCGCTTCGTCGCTTATGCTGCCGGATTGCCGCTCTTACCGCCCGGCTTCATTGCTCCATGCCCGAGATCGAGGGCCAGGGCTGAACGGGGCGGTCGCGGCGAATTCAGGGGCAATTCAGCGCCGCCGGGCCATAACCCTTCGCATACGGGCGGCACAGGTCGCCATCGAACCGATACGGGGCCTTTCATGAAGCATACCATTCTCGCGGCGGCCACCGCCGCCCTCGCGCTGACCGGGCTGGGCGCCCCGGCGCTGGCGCAATACGGCCAGAAGATCCGCCACGATCCCGCCCGCTGCTCGGGCGACAGGGCGGGCGTCTGGGTGACCCTTGCCGGGATCAAGCAGAGCAGCGGCACGATCCGCGTCCAGTCCTATCGCGGCACCGATGCCGACTGGCTGCAGAAGGGCCGCTGGATCAATCGCATCGAGGCACCGGCGAAGGCGGGCACGATGCGCTTCTGCATGCCCCTGCCGGGTCCGGGCACCTATGCGATCGCGGTGCGCCACGACGTCAACGGCAATGGCGACACCGACATTTTCGGCGATGGCGGCGCGATGTCGAACAATCCGAGCATCAACATCTTCAATCTCGGCAAGCCGAGCTACAAGAAGACGCGCTTCGATGTCGGCAACGGGGTCGCCAGCATGACCCTACAGATGCGCTATCGCTGATCCCCGGGGCTGCGGCGCCGCGCGCGCCACAGCTCCCACGCCGCGCCCGGCATCGCCAGCACCGGATGCCGCCGGCGATAGGGCGTGACGGCAAGCGCGATGCCCGTATGCCGCGCGACCTTCCACGCGGCATAGTCGGCGGCACCTTCGAAAGTGCCGGCGGCCTTGGCAAGGCGCAGGATGTTGAGCGGCTTGCCCAGCCGGCGCCAGGCTCGCCACTGCCCGACCAGCGCCGCACGCTCCTGCGCGGTCAGGCGCGGGGCGAGTTGTTCGCCTTGCCGTTCGTAGGGCAGGCCCTGCGCCGTCCACGCCGCCGCCAGTAGACCTTCGAAATGCGCGGGATCGTTCGCCAGGATCGTATCCTCGCGCCCCGCTTTCTCGACCCGGAACTCGGCCAGATAGGTCTGGCGGAACAGGCCTTGCCAGAAGGCGCGCGGCGGGCCGCTGACCGGGCCGAGCGCCGCCGCGATGCGGGCGGCAGTCATCGCGGCGCCGGCCACGGCTTGCGCGATATCGAGATAGGCGGCATCGTCCCGCACGAATGCCAGCGCGCTCGGCTGGACGAAGCGCGTCCAGATCGTGGTGTCGCGCGTCCGCCCCGCGGCGGCCTCGGCGAAGGTCGCCAGCGGCAGGGTCGCGATCTTGGCCCGCAGCATCTGCGCCTCGCCCGGCCATTCGCGATAGCTGATGCGCGGCCAGATCCGCTCGCGCGACGGGCCGGGCATGAGGACGTAGAAATCCAGCACCCCGTCAAGCGACCCGGTCCGCAGGTTCGATCCGTAGAACAGCACCCCGCACGCGCCCGCCTCGCGCGCGAGTTCGCGGGCGAAGGCGCGCACCTGCGAATCGACCGCGCGATCGAGCGAACCGGCGACATGGGCGGCAAGGTCGGTCATCACGCGAGCGTCATGGAGCGAGAAAGGTCAATGGGGGGCCTTGGGTGACGGTATAGCTGCCGGCCGGAAACGTCTCCCCGTCGAGGACGAAGCTGTCCTCGATCTCCATCGCGAACCCCTCGACCGACAGGTGGTGAAGGCCGGCCCGTTCGAGCCAGGCCGGATGCCAGCCGGCCAGCATCGCCGGCACGAAGCTCATCACCCGCCGCCGCGGCCGGTCGAGCACGGCGAGACGCAGCCCCTCCTGCCCCTTGCCGAACAGCTGGATGCCGAGCGGCATGCGCCGCAGGGTCGAGGCGAGCAACAGGCTGCGACGGCCGGGGTCGCCGCCGGGTGCATGCGGCAGCGCGGTGCCGCCGGGCAGCCGCCGCAAGCGCATCGCGGTGCCGCGGCGCCACTTGCTCGACCCGCCGCCGATCACCGTCTGCACGATGCCCCATGACGAAGTCATCGCCACGGCGAGCGAATCGAACAGGCCCATGCGGTGCGCCTCCTGCCCGCTGCGGACCCCCTCGGTGAAGATGCCTGCGCCCAGGATGAACCCCAGGATCGGCGGCCCTTCCCCGCCCTGCGAGCGGACGACGATCGGGCGGCGGACCACGCGGCGCGCGCTGCCGAACGCCCCGATCGCCTCCTCGAGCCGCCAGTTGGCAGGCGCGGCGACATCGGCGTTGAGCGCATTGGTCTTGCCGCGCGGCAGCACGGCGAGCGCGGGCCAGTCCTCTGCGAACACGCGATGGCCCATCGTCAGCACGTCGCGCACGGTGCCGTCGCCGCCGCTGATGATCAGATAGTCGATCCCGTCCCGCGCGAAGCGTTGCAGCGCATCGGCGATCTCGGGCTTCGTCGTCGGCTGCGCGATGTCGAGGCAGGGGCGCGACGCGATTCTGAGGTCACGCCCCTGATTGCGGCGACTGCGCGCATTGTAGATCATGCCGATCCGCGGGACGCAGGGATCGGTCGCATTGTCGGTAGCGCGTTTGGGAGAAGGATTGTTCGCCATCGGTCTTAAAAGCGTGTCTTAAACGTGCAGCAGCGAAAGGGAACAGGCGTTTGCCGCGCACGGCAGGCGCGGCTGCGAACCGCCCCGCCCCCGCGGAAAAGCCGGATCAGCCCAGCGCCATATTGTCGATCAGCCGCGTCGTGCCGATCCGCGCGGCGACGAACAGGCGGACATTGCCGCGATCGGTGCCATCGTCCGGATCGCGCGCGGCCAGTGTGTCGGCATCGCGCAGTTCGGCGTAGTCCACCTGGCTGAACCCGGCATTGCGCAGGGCATCGCGCAACTCCGCCAGCGCGTGCGCGGGTTCGGCGCCTTGCCCCAGCGCGGCGATCGCCTCGCGCATGGTGCGCGGCAGCGCGGCGGCCTGCACGCGCTGCTCGGCCGAGAGATAGGCGTTGCGGCTGCTCATCGCGAGCCCATCCGCCTCGCGCACGATCGGCACGCCCCGGATCGCCTCCACCGCCGGCCGGGTCAGGTCGAGGTCACGCGCCATGCGGCGGATGACGGCGAGTTGCTGCCAGTCCTTTTCGCCGAACAACGCCATGTCGGGCATCACCTGGTTGAACAGCTTGCACACGACGGTCGCCACTCCGTCGAAATGCCCGGGGCGATCAGCGCCGCACAGCCCCTCGCTCACCCCCGCGACCGAGATGTTCGTGGCATAGCCTTCGGGATAGACTTCGCCCGGCGGCGGCGCCCATAACAGCGCCGCGCCTTCTGCCTCCAGCAATCCGGCATCGCGTTCCATCTGGCGAGGATAGGCGTCGAGGTCCTCGCCCGCGCCGAATTGCCGGGGATTGACGAAGATCGAGACCACCACGTTCGGCGCCGCCGCACGCGCGGCGCGCACCAGCGTGAGATGCCCTTCGTGCAGCGCCCCCATCGTGGGCACCAGCGCCACGCGGCCCTGCTCGCGCAGCGTCGCAATCGCGGGGCGCAGCTGCGCCAGAGTGGTAATGGTCTGCACGGTTCCTCTCCCTTGGCGCGGATGCGGCGCGGCTTTGCCGCAAGTCGGGGCATTGTCCAGTGGGGACGCGTTGCGGGATGGCGGCGGCTTGGCTAGGACCGCTAGCGATTTCATGAACCAATCACCCGGGTATCGCATGGGCACGTCTCCTCACCGCATCGTCTTCGCCAACGAAAAGGGCGGCACCGGCAAATCGACCACCGCCGTCCACGTCGCGGTGGCGCTGGCCTATCGCGGGGCCCAGGTGGTGGCGTTCGACCTGGACCATCGCCAGCGGACCATGTGCCGCTATCTCGAAAACCGGGGCGAGACGGCTGCCAAGCGCGGCATCGAGCTGCCCACCGCCGCCTGCCACACGGTCGAGGGGCTGGACGGCGAGGCGTTCGAGGCGCTGATCGAACGGGAGGCCGCCGGCGCGGATTTCGTCGTGATCGATACGCCGGGGCGCGACGATCCCCTCGCCCGCCATTCTGCCACCACCGCCGATACGCTGGTCACGCCGATGAACGACAGCTTCGTCGATTTCGACCTCATCGGCCAGGTCGAGGGGGAGAGTTTCAAGGTCAAGAAACTGTCCTTCTACGCCGAGCTTATCTGGGAAGCGCGCATCCGCCGCAGCCGCGCCCAGATCGAGGAGCAGCGGCGCGAGATGGACTGGGTGGTCGTACGCAACCGCACCGGCTTCACCGAGGCGCGCAACATGGCCCGGATCGAGAAGGCGCTCGACGAAATGAGCAAGCGGGTCGGCTTCCGCGTTGCAAAGGGATTGTCCGAACGCGTGATCTACCGCGAACTGTTCCCCTCGGGCCTAACCCTGCTCGACAAGGGGCAGTTGGGCGATCTCGGCACCAGCCATCTCGTCGCGCGGCAGGAATTGCGCGGGCTGGTCGCGGGGCTGAACCTGCCCGGCTCACCAATGCCCCAGGGGGCGGGTGCGAGCGCGGGCGAAGCCGCGTGATCAAGGCGCTCGTCCTGCTGGCCCTCGTCGCCCTCGTGGCGCGCTGGCTGACGGGACGCTGGCCGTGGGCGTATCTCTCGTCCCTGTCCGCGCGGGACCGGAAAACGACTGGCGCGATGAACGGGGCCCGGCGGCTTTTGGAGGTGACCCGAAATGCCACGCCCGCCGAAATCCGCGAGGCGCATCGGCGCAAGGCCGCTATCGCCCATCCCGACCGGGGAGGCAGCACGGCGGCGCTTCAGGAACTCAACGCCGCGCGCGACCTTCTCTTGGCACACCTTCCTCCCCACGATCCGGAGACCGATCAATGAGCCACACGTTCGACCCCACCGTCCTGCGCGAATACGACATTCGCGGGATCATTGGCGAAACCCTCGGGCCGGACGATGCGCGGGCCATCGGGCGCACCTTCGGCTCGATGCTGCGCGAGCAGGGCGGCAGCCGCGTCGCCGTGGGGTATGACGGTCGGGTGAGTTCGCCCATGCTGTGCGATGCCCTGATCGAAGGGCTGACGGGCGCGGGCTGCGACGTCGTCAATGTCGGCATGGGGCCGACGCCGATGCTGTATTACGCCGAAGCCTCAGACGATCAGATGGATGGCGGCATCCAGATAACCGGCAGCCACAACCCCGCCAATTACAACGGCTTCAAGATGGTGTTTCAGGGCCGGCCGTTCTTTGGGGACGATATCCAGGAACTCGGCCGCCGCGCCGCCGCGGGCGAGTGGGGCGACGGTTCGGGCAAGGTCGAAGAGCGCGACGTCATGGGCGCCTATATCGACCGGTTGCTGACCGGGCTGGGCGGGGTGGACGAAGGTGCCCTGTCGCAGATGCGCGTCGGCTGGGACGCCGGCAACGGGGTCGCCGGCCCCGCACTGGAAAAGCTGGTCGCCCGCCTGCCGGGGGAGCATCACACGCTTTACACCGAAGTCGACGGCAATTTTCCCAATCATCATCCCGATCCCACTGTCGAGGCCAATCTGGAAGATCTAAAAGCGCTTGTCGCAGAGAAGATCCTCGATTTCGGAGTGGCCTTCGATGGCGACGGCGACCGGATCGGCGCGATCGACGGCGAAGGCCGGGTGATCTGGGGCGACCAGTTGCTGATGATCTATGCCGAGGACCTGCTGACGACCCGCGGCGATCGCTGGGACGGCGCGACCATCATCGCCGACGTGAAGGCCAGCCGCGCCCTGTTCGACAGCGTGGCCGAACATGGCGGCGAGCCGCTGATGTGGAAGACCGGTCACTCGCTGATCAAGTCCAAAATGAAGGAAACGGGCTCGCCGCTGGCGGGCGAGATGAGCGGGCACGTCTTCTTCGCCGACGATTATTACGGCTATGACGATGCGCTTTACGCAGGGGTGCGCCTGATCGCGGCGGCGGCGCGGCTGGGCAAGTCGGTCACGCAATTGCGCGGCGACATGCCGGCCATGATCAACACGCCGGAAATGCGCTTCCAGGTCGATGAAAGCCGCAAGTTCGCCGCGATCGAGGAAGTGAAACAGCGCCTGTCCGGCACCGAGGCGGATGTGAACGGGACCGACGGTGTGCGGGTGAACACGGCGGATGGCTGGTGGTTGCTGCGCGCTTCGAACACGCAGGACGTGCTGGTCGCCCGCGCCGAAAGCGACAGCGAGGAAGGGCTCGACCGCCTGATGGCCCAGATCGACGAGCAATTGCAGCTCTCGGGCCTCGAACGCGGGGAAAGCGTCGGGCACTGACCGCCCCGCCGCCATAGCTCTTGAACGGAACCCTTATCCCGCGCACACCGTCGGCGCGGCGGGATAAGGGGAGGCGAAGCAAGCGACGGGCCATGAGCCGCCCTGGGCGTTGCCCGACGGCGGACCGCGATGCGCCCCACGCGGCCTGTGCGCATTCGAAAGCGAAGCTCGACGTGGCGCTGCTGATGTCGGCCTATTTGCGCCTGACCGAAGCGCCGGGAAAGGCCCTGTTCCTCGCGCCGGAAATGCGGGCGAAGTGAAACCGGGGGCCGCGCCGTCCCGGGGTTCGGATACGTCCCAATGCAAAACGGAAGCCACCCAGCTTGATCCGGAAGATTCACCCGCCCTGCATTTGTTGGTTACCGACCAACCGCTACCCGAATCCGAACCGCCGTCATGGAAACGGGTAACTTGCGCCGGTTCGTCTTCCGCCCAAGCACACGCGCCGCCAAAACCGCGCCTACATGCCGAGCCGAAAACTGGTTTCCTCGATCCGTCCAGGATCGCTATGAACGGATCAGGCTTTACCTCGCACTTGTCGGCTCGGGCATCATGGCCATTTCGATGCGGTACATCGGCCCCTTGCGGGAAAGGCCGGCGACGATTTCCCGCGCGCGCTGCGATCGGACATTGAAGCCATCAGGATATTAAATCGCCCAGGCGCGTCGCCATGGGGTACTGCCGCGTCTCTTGACGAGGAACCGCCGACTCCGTTGCCATCTGCCGTTATGCGCGAAGTGGTGGAGACCACCACCCTCGATCGACCAAATAATCCAACGCGCCCTGGAAGACTTGGCCGATCCCAACCGCTGCGCCGTAATCATCGCCGCGCTGGAATCGATTGCCGCTAATACCGACGCTTGGAACCGCGCGTCATCCACCGACATATAGCGAGGGCCCCGGCGAACCGGAGCCCTTGCCTTTCTTCTATGGCTTGCGCTTACGAGGTCGTCGTGTCGCTCGTATTGTCGGTCCGCGTGGTGTCGCCCGACGTCGAATAGCTCGATGTCGTGGAATCCGATGACGTGCCGCCCGTCGAAGAATAGTTCGACGAATTGCGCATGTTGTCGTCCACCCGCAGATTGTTCTGCACGTGCTTCACGCCGGTGATGTCGTGCACGCAATCTTCCGCGCGGCGCTTGGCCATCCTGCTGTCCACCGTGCCGTCGAGCGTGATCTCGTTGTCGTCGGCGGTGACGTTGATGTTGCTCGCATTGAGGTAGCGGTCATGCGTCAGGCGCTCGCACGCATCCTCGAGCAGACGCTCGTTCGAGCGGGTGTAGTTCGAGGGACCGCGCCCGCGATGGTCCGCGTCCTGATCGCGCCGCCGCTCGGCACCGTCGTCGCCGAACCAGCTGGCGATCTCGTCACCGGCCTTGGCGAGGAAGCCGCGATCACCGTCATTGTTGCCGAAGCGGTTGTATGACGAGCCACCGCCGGAATAACCGCCACCGCCGGAATAGCCGCCGCGGCCCGTATTGCCGCCGCCATATCCGCCGCTCTGGCGTCCATCGCCATAGCCGCCCCGCGACCCGCGCGTGTAATCCTCGCCGCCGAAATCGTCGGGGCGGAAATACTGGTGGTCCTGGTTGTTGCGGTTGGAGGAATAGCTCCGGCTCACCGATGCCCGATCGTAATCGTCGAAGGAATCGTAATTGCTGCCGCGGTAATTGCTGTCCTGGTTGTAGTCCGCCATCTGGCCGCGCTGGCGATCGTAGGAGCGGTTGCTGGACCGCTGCTGGTTCTCATAGCCGCCGAAGCCGCCCTGATCGCGATATCCACCGCCGCTCGACCCCGAACGGTAACCGCCATCATTCTGATCGTCGCCATAGCGCTGGAACTGTTCCGACTGGCGATCGGACCGTTGCCCGTAATCCTGCTGATCGTCGCCATATTGCGAACGTCCATACCGATTTGCCATGTTGTGCTCTCCAGTGTGTTGCCGGTCTTGCAGAGCTGCATTCCGTACCGGCTCAATGGCGGGATGCAGCAACCGTGCTTCCTTGCATAGTTATGAAATCAACGGATTTTCGGCCGTTTGGGTTGCACTTTTTGCCTCTCGCTCGGTGCGGTTTGTCGCATTTGATCGCGCGCCGGAGGCTTGGGGGTCGCGCCCTATTCCTATTTCGCAAGGTGCGCGCCATAATGCTTGGGCGTTGATGGCCGATACCCCCCTTCCCCCCGAGATCGCAGCATGGTTCGCGCAGCGCGGCTGGCGGATCCGCAGCCACCAGAGCGATATGCTGGCACAAAGCGTGGCGGGGCGGCATGCGATGCTGGTCGCCGATACCGGCGCGGGCAAGACGCTCGCCGGATTCCTGCCGACGCTGGCGGCCTTCTGCCCCTCGCAGCGAGGCGACGGCCCGGCGCCGGAGGGGCTGCACACGCTCTACGTCTCGCCGCTTAAGGCACTGGCACACGATGTGCAGCGCAACCTCATCACGCCGATCGAGGAGATGGGCCTGCCGATCACGGTGGAGACCCGCAGCGGCGATACGCCGTCCGACCGCAAGAAGCGCCAGCGCGCCCGGCCGCCCAATGTCCTGCTGACGACGCCGGAAAGCCTTTCGCTGCTGCTTTCCTTTCCCGACAGCATCGACTTGTTCGCCGGGCTGGAAAGGATCGTGATCGACGAGGTCCACGCCTTCGCCACCGGCAAGCGCGGCGATCTCCTGGCGCTCGCTATGGCGCGGCTGCAGGCGATCGCGCCCCGGATGCAGCGCGTTGCCCTGTCGGCCACGGTGGCCGATCCCGAGGGGTTTCGCGAATGGCTGGCGCCGTGGGGCGATCTCGACACGGTCGCGCTGGTCGAGGGCGAACCGGGCGCGCCGGCCGAGGTCGAAATCCTGTTGCCGATCGAGGAGCGCGTGCCGTGGGGCGGCCACGCCGCGACCTGGGCGATCCCCCAGCTTTACGAGCAGATCCGCGCCAATCGCACCACGCTGATCTTCACCAACACCCGCTTCCTCGCCGAATACATCTTCCAGAACCTGTGGAACGTGAACGACGACAATCTGCCGATCGGTGTGCATCACGGCTCCTTGAGCCGCGAGGCGCGGCGCAAGGTCGAGGGGGCGATGGCGCGCGGCGAATTGCGCGCGCTGGTCGCCACCGCCAGCCTCGATCTGGGGGTGGACTGGGGGGATATCGACCTCGTGGTGCAGATGGGGGCGCCGAAGGGCTCCTCGCGGCTGCTTCAGCGGATCGGCCGGGCCAACCACCGGCTCGATCAGCCGAGCCGCGCCCTGCTCGTACCGGGCAATCGCTTCGAGTTCCTCGAGGCGACCGCGGCCAAGGAAGCGGTCGACGAAGGGCAGCGCGACGGGGAGGATTTCCGCCCCGGCGGGCTCGACGTGCTGGCGCAGCACGCGATGGCCTGTGCCTGCGCCGCGCCGTTTCAGGAAGCCGAGCTGCTGGCCGAAATCCGCTCGTGCCTGCCCTACGCCTGGGTGGACGAGGCGGTGTGGGAGCGGGTGCTGACCTTCGTCGCCACCGGTGGTTATGCCCTGCGCGCCTACGACAAGTTCAAGCGCATCGTGCGCGACACGGACGGGGTGTGGCGCCTCTCCCACCCCGAACAGGCGGCGCGGCACCGGATGAACGCCGGGATCATCATCGATTCCGAAATGCTGGAGGTGCGCATCAATTCGGGGCGCGGCCGGGGCGGGCGCAGCCTTGGCAAGATCGAGGAGCGGTTCGCCGCCGCGCTGAGCCCCGGTGATACTTTCGCCTTTGCCGGGATCAGCCTCGAAGTGGTCAAGCTGCAGGACATGGAAGTGATCGTGAAAGCGTCCAAATCCAGCGCCATGATCCCGAGCTATGGCGGGCAGCGCCTGCCGCTGACCACGCATCTGGCCGACCGGGTGCGCGAGATGCTGGTCGATCGCACTGGCTGGGCACGCTTTCCCGACGATGTGCGCGAATGGCTGGAAGTGCAGGACTGGCGCAGCCGCATGCCCGGCCCGCATCAACTGCTGGTTGAAAGCTTCCCGCATGTGAAGCGGCACTACACGGTCTACTACACCTTCATCGGCTGGAACGCGAACCAGTCGCTCGGCATGCTGATCACCAAGCGGATGGAGGATCGCGGGCTGATGCCGGGCGGCTTCGTCGCGAACGATTACTCGCTGGCGGTCTGGGGGCTGAAGCCGGTGGGCGACCCTGCGCCGCTGCTGTCGCCCGATATCCTGCAGGACGAATTCGTCGACTGGGTGCAGAACTCGCACCTGCTGCGCCGCGCCTTTCGCGAGGTGGCCGTAATCGGCGGGCTGGTCGAGCGCCAGCATCCCGGCAAGCGCAAGACCGGCAAGCAGGTCACCTTCTCGACCGACCTCATCTACGACGTGCTGCGCAAATACGAGCCGGACCATGTGCTGCTGGAGGCAGCGTGGGCCGATGCGCGCACGCGGATGACCGATGTGGGCCGGCTGGGCGACCTGCTCGACCGGGCGGCGGCGGAGCTGGTGCATGTCGAACTCGACCGGGTGAGCCCGCTGGCGGTGCCGGTGATGGTAATGATCGGCCGCGAGGCGACGCCGCAGGGGCAGGTGGACGACGAATTGCTGCTCGAGGCGGAAAGCCTCGCGGGCGAAGCCATGCGGATGGAAGCGCTGCCGGATTAGTTATCAAAGCGCGCCGCGGGTTTCTACGCCGCTGGGGACAGCTCGCACGGCGGCGGATCGACCCGGTTAAACGGTTCGTCGGGCGGCGGGGGCTCGGCCAATGTGAGAAACATGGGTCTGGTCTTCCAGTCCCTGTCGAACGTGCGATATCGGGCCAGCGCGGCGAAGCAGAACGACCCATCGGCCAGCACTGCCTTCTCGACAAAAGCGAGGACTTCCAGCACCCGCCCATAGGGCAGCAGCGCATGTGGATCGAACTGGATCCGTGGCTCCGCCTGCTCGCGTTTCAATTTTACAGGCATCATCGGCAATCGGGCATCGGTCACGCGCACACCGTCGATGGTGACCAAGCCGTCCGCGCCGATGGCGATGCGATGGGTTGGCGGTTCGGGTGGGACGCTGACCGGGTCGGCGAACGATGTGGGAAATTGGATCAAAAGCGAATGAGCAGGTGGCTTCTGCAACGCCAGGCTAACTAGGACGAGGGCGCAAAAGAAAAGGACGATCGGCAGCCGATCCATTCTGGCGATCGGCTGCACGTGATCATATCGGCCCGCAGGAAAGTGCGCTTGCCCCCGGCATGGCATCAGAAGGTGCGATAGCGCTCATTGCCGACGAAGCCGAATTTGGTGACGCCGCTCGCCTTGATGAGGGACAGGGTCTTGGCTGTGCGGTCGTAGCTTGCCTGGGCGGCCGGTTCGAACTGCAGTTCCGGCTCAACCGGCATCTGCCGTGTCAGGGCCAGCGCGATCCCAAGCTCGGCCTCGCTGATCCCCTGCCCGTTCCACAGCAGGCGATCGCTGCCGTCGATCACGATCTTGTTGCGATCCGGTTCGGGCAGCGGAACCTTGCAGTCGTTACACGCGGGCAGGTCGACTTCCATCGTATGCGTGACGACGGGGATAGTGATGATGAACATGATCAGCAGTACGAGCATGACGTCGATCAAGGGCGTCGTGTTCATATCGCTGAACGGGGCATGCGCTTCGGCCATGGCACTCTCCTCTTATGTTATGTGGTTACATTACAGGAGAAGGTGCAGGCTTGCAAGCGCGCGGACCGCGCAACGAAAAAGGGGCAGCCGAAGCCGCCCCTCTGCTTCATCGATGGTGTTCGATCTACCGGCCGAAGGTCCGGTACCGCTCGTTGCCGACGAAGCCGAACTTGGTCACGCCGGACGCCTTGATGATCTCGAGCACCCGCGCCGAACGCTCGTAGCTCGACAGGGCATCGGGTTCGAACTGCAGTTCCGGCTCCGGATCGATCTTGCGCGACTGCAACAGCAGGTTGACGAGATCGCCATCCTGAATCGTCTCGCCGTTCCACAACAGCTCGTCGGTCTGGGTGATGACGAGCTTGTTCTTGTCGGGCTCGACGTCCACCGGCGGCGGGTTCGGGTTTGGTTGCGGCAGATCGATATCGACCGAGTGGGTCGCGACCGGAATGGTGATGATGAACATGATCAGCAGAACGAGCATGACGTCGATCAGCGGGGTCGTGTTCATGTCCATCATCGGGCTGCCGTCGTCTTTGCCGCCTGACATTGCCATGAGGAAAGTCTCCTAGATATTCGTTTGTCGCGCGGCGATCAGCCGTTCGGATCGACCGGGTTGGAGATGAAGCCGACGGTGGGATACCCGGCCGACTGCACGTTGTAGATCGCACCCGCCACGCACTGCCACGGCGCGTTGACGTCGCCCCGAATATGGACCTGCGGGATCTTTTCCGGATCGTTCATGATCGCATCGGCACCGCCGGCGCGCTGCACGATGCCGTCCAGCCGCTCGAACGCCTGGTCGTACAGTTCTTCCGACGTCACCGGGGTGAGGTTGTTGAAGTAGATCCGGCATTCGCCGTTGCGCGAAGCCCCGGTGAACCCCGGTTCGCCCGCGCTTCGCCCGGCCTCGTCGGTCGTGCTCACGGTCAGCAGGAGGTTTTCCACCTTGTCCTTCGATTCGGTCGATTCGATGATCGGGATTTCGAGCTGATCGATCGTCTGGATGGCGACGGGAACCGCGATGAGGAAGATGATGAGCAGCACCAGCATCACGTCGACGAGCGGCGTGGTGTTGATGTCGGACATCGGCGTCTCTGCGCCGCCTCCTCCGGTCGAAATTGCCATTGCTTAGGTCCTATTCCCGAAAAAACGTAATGGTTCGCGCAAGGGCGGGGGCGATCCCGACGGACCGCCCCCGGAACCGATCAGCGCTTGGTCGTCGTGGTCGAGGTCGTCGTGCCCGTGGTCGGGCTGGTCGACGTCGTCGTGGTGCGGCTGGCGCCGGCCGCACCGGTGGTGGCCTTCGCGCTTGCCGGGGCGGTGCTTGCCGCCTTGCCCGCCTGCTGCGTCGAAGCCGCCGTCATCGCGGCCGGCTTGATCGAGCCGCCCGAATTGATGTTGGCGAGCAGATCGGTCGAGAAGCCCGAGAGCATTTCGGCGATGCGCTTGTTGCGGCTCTGCAGCCAGTTGTAGGCCAGCACGGCGGGAACGGCGACGAGCAGACCGATCGCGGTCATGATCAGGGCCTCGCCCACCGGACCGGCAACCTTGTCGATCGAGGCCGAGCCGGCGAGACCGATGTTGATCAGCGCGCGGTAGATACCGATAACCGTACCCAGCAGGCCGACGAACGGCGCGGTCGCACCGACCGAGGCGAGGAAGGGCAAGCCGCCGGCGAGCTTCGCGTTGACCGACGCTTCCGAGCGGGCGAGCGTGCCGTGCAGCCAGTCATGCGCTTCGAGCTTGTCGTTCATGCGCGAGTGCTGCTCCTCGCCGTTCACGGCATCGTCGACCAGTTGGCGCCAGGCGCTGTTCTTTTCCAGCTTGCCGGCACCTTCCTTGATGCTGTTGGCGCGCCAGAAACCGCTGTGCACGTTCTTGTACTGGTTCATCACCTTCTGCTGCTCGAGCAGCTTGGTGAAGAGGATGTAGAACGAACCGACCGACATGATCACGAGGACGCCGAAGATCGACCAGGCGATGATACCGCCTTGTTCCATGGCTTCGAGGAAGCCGAACTGGTTTTGCGGAGCAGCTCCGCCCGCCGCTGCTAGAAGATTGAGAGTCATTGCGAAATTTCCCTTTGATGTATTTCGTTCCGCCCCAACGGGCAAATCGCTTAGTTGAGTTGGTAAACGATGCGCGTGGAATACGTATCGGTAATCGGATTACCTGCACGGTCCAGCGCGGGGTTGAAGCGCGCGTAACGCCGCATACCGTCACAAGCTCCGCTGTCGAGAGCGCTGGATCCACTGGACGAGGTGACCGTGCAATTGGATACGCGACCATCGGCCCCGATCGTAACACGCACACCGACCGATCCTTCTTCCCCGGCGCGTTCGGCACTGCGCGGGTAGTTATCCTGGATCTGGCGCGCCCAACGGCCCTGATTGTCCGGCGACGCGCCACGGGCCTTCGAAGGCGCGGGTGGGGCCGGCGGAGGGGCGGGCGGTGCAGGGGGCGCGACCGGAGCCGGCGGAGGAATGCGCAGCGCGGGCGGGGCCGGCGGCGGAATATTCGTCTGCGTCCGGATCGGCGGCGGTGCCGGCGCGATATTGATCGGCGGCGGCGGCGCGACCGGCGGCGGCGGCGCGGTTTGCTGCTGCTGCGGCTCGGGCGGCGGGGGCTCTTCCTCGGGCGGCGGCGGCGGGGGCGGCGGCTCTTCCACATCGATCGTGGTCACACGCTCGACCAGCTTGGTAGCGGCCTCATAGGCCAAGCCGGTGATGAGCGCGTAACCAAGAGCAATATGGACGAGGGCAACAATAATGATCGCGACAATGCGACTGCCGCTCATCTGTTGATCAGCATAAGCCATTCGGTTGCATCACTCCATTCGTCGCCCGGCTTGACCCGGGCCAATCTGACGCCATTCGACCCTGGATACGTCTTCACATATCCCTAGCGCCCTACTCTTATCCCGCCGGACCATCGATTAACGCCATCATAACCAATGGCTGTTAACCGAAAATAGCCCCGGTGGCGGCGGACAGGCAACATTGTATCATGCGTTTTGTCTGTAAATCCATTAGCTAGGATACCGGTGCGTCGCAAACCCTTTCATCGGTTAAGAGGCAATTCACCGCTTTTCCGTCAGGAACCGTCGGCGCGGCGAACCGGTTGGATCGCCAGTCGCATCGCCCAACTTTCCTGCCGGCCCCATGCCTTTGCCGGATCCAGATTTCTTGCCGGGGACATCCAGTCATGATTCGCAATTCGGTCCTTTCCGCCTCGCTGGGGCTGGCTTTCTGCCTCGCCGCGCCCGTTCACGCGCAGTCCGGCCCCCGCCCTGTTCCGGCAAGCGTCATGACCTATCCCGACCTCGTCGAACTGGCGGAAAGCGCGCCGCTCGTCATCCGGGCGCAGGTGACCGAGCAGGCACGGGTCAAGGCGGAACGCGCGCCCGGTCTTGCACCCGGCCATGCCCGCCTTTACCTCGAAGCGCGTACGCTCTCTCTCATCGCCGGCAACGTGCCGGTGGGCGAGAACCTGCGCTATCTCGTCGACGTTCCGCTGACCGCCAAGGGCAAGGTGCCCAAGCTGAAGAAGCAGGAGGTCATCCTGTTCGCCCGCCCGGTTGCCGGACGCCCCGGCGAAATCCAGCTCGACAGTTCAGAGGCGCAGGTGCCGTTCGACCCGGCGCTCGAGGTGCGGCTGCGCCCGATCCTTGCCGAACTGATCGCACCCGACGCCCCGCCGCCCGTCACCGGCGTGGCCGAGGCGCTGGCCGTGCCCGGCACGCTGGTGGGCGAATCCGAGACGCAGCTGTTCCTCGATACCGCGGAGAACGGGCCGGTCTCGATCTCGATCGTCCGCCGGCCGGGGCAGGCACCGCGCTGGGGCGTCTCGTGGAGCGAGATCGTCGACCAGTCGGCCACCGCGCCCCGGCGCAACACTCTCGCCTGGTATCGCCTGGCCTGCACGCTCCCGGCGACATTGCCAGCGGATGCCTTCCTGTCCGAAGATCGTGCCGCCCGCGCGCTCGCCCAGCGTGATTACGCCTTCGTGATCGAACAGCTCGGCCCGTGCGAACGCAGCCGGGTGTGAACGAGCGCTTGCCCGCCGGCTAGACAAACTGGGTGCATCGCGGCGCACGACCGCGCTAGGTCGCGGGTCATGACAGACCGCAAAACAACGGCCGATCATGGCTGAACCGCTGCGCATCGCTCTCGCCGGGCTGGGAACCGTCGGCACGGGCGTGATCCGCCTGATCGAGACCAATGGCGACATGATCGCCGCGCGTTGCGGCCGCCCGGTAAAGATCGTCGCGGTGACGGCGCGCGAACGCGGGCGCGACCGGGGCGTCGATCTGGCGCCCTATGAATGGGTGGACGACATGCGCGAGCTGGCCCTGCGCCGCGATGTCGACGTGGTGGTGGAACTGGTCGGCGGATCGGACGGGCCGGCCCTCACCCTCGCGCGCACCGCCCTGCGCATGGGCACGGGGCTGGTGACTGCGAACAAGGCGATGGTCGCCCATCACGGGCTCGAACTGGCGGAAACGGCCGCGGCAACCGGCGCCGCCTTCGCCTTCGAGGCGGCGGTGGCCGGCGGCATCCCGGTGGTGAAAGGGCTGCGCGAAGGTACGGCGGCCAACACCCTGACGCGGATCTACGGCATCCTCAACGGCACCTGCAATTACATCCTCTCCGAGATGGAGCGCACCGGCGCCGATTTCGACGCGATGCTGGCCGAGGCGCAGGCCAAGGGTTTTGCCGAGGCCGATCCCACTTTCGACATCGAAGGCATCGACGCCGCACACAAGCTCGCCATTCTGGCTGCCATCGGGTTCGGCACCCGCATCGATTTCGGCGCGGTCCGCACCGAGGGGATCGGCAAGGTGCGCGCTTCCGACATCGCGCAGGCTGATGCGCTGGGCTATGTCGTGCGGCTGGTCGGCATCGCCTCGCTGGGCGAGGATGCGGACGACTGCCGATTGTCCCAGTGGGTCCGCCCCTGTCTCGTCCCTTTTCGTCACCCCCTCGCCGCTGTGACCGGGCCAACCAATGCCGTGGTGGCAGAGGGCGACTTTTCCGGCCGCCTGCTGTTCCAGGGCGCGGGCGCGGGCGACCGGCCGACGGCGAGCGCGGTGGTCGCCGATCTGATCGACATCGCGCGCGGCCAGTCGGGCGCGCCCTTCTCGGTTCCGGTCGCGGCGCTGGACGAATGCCTGCCGGGCGATCCCGGCAACCGGACGGGAAGCCACTACATCCGCTTCACCGTGGCCGACCGGCCCGGCGTGCTGGCCGAGATCACCGCCGCGATGCGCGATGCCGACGTCTCGATCGAAAGCCTGATTCAGCAGGGTCGCTCTGCCGGGGGCGGCGAGGTGCAGGTGGCGATGGTGACGCATGAAGGGCCGCAGCGCTGCGTCACCATGGCGCTCGACCTGCTAGACGATTCGCCTAGTCTGACGGCGGCGCCGCTGGTGATGCCGATCCTGGGGGACTGACCGCGCCGGGTTCGGCCCCGGCATCGAGGTCCGGCAGGGTAAGCGTCACGGGCCGATCCAGTTCTTCCAGCGGCGCAGCCTGCCGCCCACCGCCCGCGGGCAGGCCGCGCGCGATCCGGTCCGCATCCGAACCCGGCGGCGCTTCAGGCACGGTAGAGAAGTCGATCATATAGGCCGGCGGCGTCGGACATGGCGGGATGAAGCACAGGCTCGAAATGGTCGCCGGTCCGCGAAAGATGCCCGCGCCGGCCACGTCGGGCGCCGCGATCAGCCCCTGGTTCATCGTCTCGCGGGCGTAGCGCCGTTCGGCGTCTTCCTTGCTGTACAACCGGTTCTCGGCCCCCGTGCTGCGGCGGCAGACCACAATCTCGCCGCTGATCGTAGCGGCATCTTGCTCGTCGGGGCTGCAATTCTCGAACGTCTCGTCCTGGGGCGCGGTGTCGATCAGGATATCGATCACTTGCGGGGGCGAGGCGGATTGCGCTTCGAGTTCCTGGGCGGACGCGGCGGTTCCCATCACAACGCCCAGAATCCCTGCGGCGAGATACGCGCGGATCACGCGGGGGAAACCTGCCGGCGCGCGAAGCTCCGCCGCCGCCGCACCGTTCGAACAGGCGGCGAAACCATCGGACCGGCCAGGAACGGGAAGGTGCGTAGCTCGCGTCTCGACATGCCCCGCTCCTCTGGCTATCGCGCGGCACGAACACGAATGCAGCACGATGCTCCCCGACTTCAACCGCCAGAGGACTGAACGCCCTATGAACTCTCCTGCCGAAAACCCGCTCGACCGCGTCCTCGTCCTCGAACTCGTTCGGGTCACCGAAGCGGCGGCGGTCGCGGCAAGCAAGCTGATCGGCCGGGGCGACGAGAAGGCCGCCGACGCCGCCGCGGTCGAAGCGATGCGCAAGGCGTTCGACACGCTCGAGATCGACGGGACGGTGGTGATCGGCGAGGGCGAGCGGGACGAGGCGCCGATGCTGTTCATCGGAGAGAAGGTCGGCGGCGCGCCGGGTCGCGGGCCCAAGATCGACATCGCGCTCGATCCGCTGGAAGGCACCACTATCACCGCCAAGGCGGGGCCCAACTCGCTCGCCGTCCTCGCGGCGAGCGCGCAGGGCTGCCTCCTCAACGCGCCCGACGTCTATATGGACAAGCTGGCCGTCGGCCCCGGCTATCCCGAAGGCATCATCAGCCTCGACAAGACGCCGACCGAGAACGTGAAGGCGGTGGCCGAGGCGAAGGGCGTCGCCCCGTCGGACATCATCGTCTGCGTGCTCGACCGCCCGCGGCATGAGGATTTGATCGCGGAGCTGCGCGGGATCGGCTGCGGCGTGGTGCTGATCGGCGACGGCGACGTGGCTGGCGTGATCGCCACCACCGACGAAAGCACCACGATCGACATGTATATGGGCTCGGGCGGGGCGCCCGAAGGGGTGCTGGCCGCCGCCGCCCTGCGCTGCGTCGGCGGGCAGTTCAACGGCCGCCTCACCTTCCGCAATGATGACGAGCGCGGGCGCGCGGCAAAATGGGGGATCGAGGATCTCGACCGCATCTACACCCGCGACGATCTGGTGAAGGGTGACTGCATCTTCGCAGCCACCGGCGTGACCTCAGGGTCGCTGCTCGAAGGCGTGAAATACCGCCGCGACGGCACGATGACGACCGAAAGCGTGGTGATGCGGGCAAGTTCGGGCACGGTGCGCTGGATCAAGGGCGAACACCGCCGCGACTAAGGCCTCGCGGCCAGCGGTCGCAGGCTGCCGTTAAGGACTGCAGGACAGGCGGGGCATCCGCCGCATAATCGAGGATACACCCCGCATGAAGATCATGGCCGCCAATTCGAACCTGCCGCTTGCCCGGGCGATTGCAGGCTATCTCGAGATGCCGCTGGTCAATGCGGACGTGCGCCGCTTCGCGGACGAGGAGATCTTCGTCGAGGTGCACGAGAACGTGCGCGGCGAGGATGTGTTCGTCGTCCAGTCGACCAGCTATCCCGCGAACGACAATCTGATGGAGCTGCTGATCTGCATCGACGCGCTCAAACGCTCGTCGGCGCGGCGGATCACGGCGGTGGTGCCCTACTTCGGCTATGCCCGGCAGGACCGCAAGCCCGGCCCGCGCACGCCGATCTCGGCCAAGCTGGTCGCCAACCTCATTACCGAGGCGGGTGCCGACCGGGTGCTGGCGGTCGACCTGCATGCAGGGCAAATCCAGGGCTTCTTCGACATCCCGACCGACAACCTCTATGCCGCGCCCGTCATGGCGGCGGACATTCAGGCGCGTTACGGCGATCAGGATCTGATGGTCGTCTCCCCTGACGTCGGCGGCGTGGTGCGCGCGCGCGCACTGGCCAAGCGGCTCGACAACGCGCCGCTCGCCATCGTCGACAAGCGGCGCGACCGGCCGGGCGAATCCGAAGTCATGAACATCATCGGCGAGGTCTCGGGCCGGCACTGCATCCTGATCGATGACATCGTCGATTCGGGCGGAACCCTGTGCAACGCCGCCCAGGCCCTGCTCGACCAGGGCGCGGCGAGCGTTGCGGCCTATATCACCCACGGCGTGCTGTCGGGCGGCGCGGTGGCGCGGGTCGACAAGTCGGCGCTGAAGGAACTGGTCATCACCGATTCGATCCGCCCGACCGACGATGCCAAGGCCTCGGACCGCATCCGCATCCTCACCATCGCCCCCCTGATCGGCGAGGCGGTCCGCCGCATCGCCGACGAAAGCTCCGTCTCCAGCCTGTTCGATTGATGCGATCCCTCGATCCGTTCGATCAGGATCCTTTCAACGAAGATATGCGCGAGGCTTTGCGGTTCCTGCGCGAACAACATCTTGCGGGGATTGAGACCGACGACGAACAGGCTTTGATTCTCGCTACGGAACAAGGGAGATATTTGATCCTAGGCGGCGGCGCCGTGGTAGCGAGCGCGCTGACTTTCTTCGTCGAAGCCCGACCAGCAATCTGTTGGCTGGTTCTCACGATGTGTCTTGCCCTAGTTTCGATCGCCTGCGGTTATTGCAGCAACGAAAGGCTGATAACGCTTCGCTGGACTAGAATTAACCGCCGTTTTTCGAATTTAAGAGCGTTCACGCATGCATGGCTTTCCGATCGAGAACCGATAAGATCGACCGTGAATTTGCAATCGGCTCATGACAAGCGGACAAAAGCATTTGGCGCCGAAGACAAAGTCAGTGCATCGATGCGTCGCTTCCGGGTCGTCGGTGCGATTGGCCTATCCCTCTCCGTCGTTTGTTTTGGTGTCCATCTTTCCTAGGGAAGCCGTGTTTTGAAGTTCGATACCGAAATCGCCATTGCCCAGCGTCTCGCCGATGCCGCGCGCGAGGAAATCCGCCCGCGTTTCCGCGCCGAGTTCGAAAGCACGACGAAGGGGGATGCCTCGCCCGTGACCGAGGTGGACCGGGCGGCGGAACAGGCCATGCGCCGCATTCTCGAGGCGGACCTGCCGCAGGATGGCGTGGTCGGCGAGGAATTCGGCATCAGCGAAGGGCGCTCGGGCCGGCAATGGGTACTCGATCCGATCGACGGCACGATCAGCTTCATGGCCGGGCGGCCGATCTTCGGCACGCTGATCGCGCTGCTGGAAGACGGCTGGCCGGTGCTGGGCATTATCGACCAGCCGATCAGCGGCGAACGCTGGGTCGGCCGGATCGGGGCGCCCACCACGCTGAACGGCAAACCCGTCCGCACCCGCCGCTGCCGCGCGCTGGAAGATGCGACGCTGGCCACCAGTAGCCCTCATTATTTCGACGCCAGCCAGGCCGAAGCCTATATGGCGCTGGCCCAGAAGGTCGCCGGCAACAAGCGGCAGGGCATGATCGTCTATGGCGGGGATTGCTACAATTACGGCCTGCTCGCCGGCGGGCATATCGACATCGTGTGCGAGGCGGGACTCGAACTGTTCGACTACGCCGCGCTGGTCCCCATCGTGGAGGGTGCGGGCGGCCTCGTGTCGGACTGGCAGGGCAATCCGCTCGACGCGAAGAGCGACGGCACCATCATCGCGCTGGGCGAACCGGCCCGGCTGGAGGACGTGCTCGAAGCGATGGGCTGACCCCGCCGGGGCGTCCGGTTCAAAGCTTTAAAGCGCCAGGTTCACCCGCACGCCGATCGTGTCGATGCCGGGGTTCTGCTCGCTGTTGAACAGGCGCGCATTGCTGATGTGGACCCAGCTCGCCTCCACCGAAGCGCCGCGCCCGAGGTCCAGGCCCAACGCGATTTCCGGCTCGAACAGGATGCGGCTGCCGAGATCGGTGCGGATACGGGTCGCGGGATCGACCCGAACCGAGGGCGCGTCGTGGATAACGAGGCCGACGCCGGGCCGCAGATAGAACCGCTCGCCCAGTTCCGCCTTCCAGCTCAGCCCCGCGCCGGCGAAATTGGTGTCGCGCGACAGATTGACCGAGGCGAACACGTAAGGCTGCGGCCCGCCGAGGAAGTCCAGCCCCTCGAGCTCGTCGAAGCGGTAGCCGGCTTGCAGATCGACCCCGCTCTCGCCGGTGTCGAAGGTGAACGGCGTGTCCACCCCATGCGCATAGACGCCGCCATAGATCTCGTCCGCAAAAGCGGGTGAGGCCACGAAAGCCAGCGGGGCGGCAAGCAGCAGAGCGTGACGTTTGGGCAATTCTCGTCCTTTCGGTTCCGCGCCCCTCTTGCGCGTGCGGGGCTTTCCCGCAGCTTAAGGCTTCGAGGCGTTGCTGTCGCGCTATCGCATCCTTGTTCCATCTTGACCGGACCAGCCGGATTATCGGAGATTGGGAAACCCGCGCCGTACTGCGGAGCTGTTTACCGATCACGACCGGGCCAACGAGCGGTTGCGGCATGTGCGCCGGGCGGATCGCGCGTTCGATGGCGGGATTGCCGTTGCGGCCTCTTCCTCGACCGCCTTGGACACGTAAAGACCAATCGGCCATGCACCCTCCCCCCGCCCATACGCGCCTCGACACGGCACTCCTTCCGCCCCGCGTCGTTCAACCCGCATGACAGACCGAAAGACAGTGCTCGTCACCGGCGGAGGGAACGGCATCGGCCGGGCCATCGTCATGCATTTCCACGGCCTCGGGTGGCGCGTCGTCGGTCTCGATACCGACGAGGAGGCGCTGGAGGAACTGGCCGCCGCAATCCCGCGCGGCGATGCGCTGTTCCTGCCCTGCGACGTCGGCAACGAGGAGATGGTTGCGGACGCATTCGGCAAACTCGAAGCCTGGCTGGAGGGCAACGGCCTCGACCTCGTGGTCAACAATGCGGGCATCGCCGATCCCTACTGCGGCCCGCTGGAGAATCTGGCGCTCGAGGAATGGCGGCGCTGGCTCGATGCCTCGCTGACCGCGACCTTCCTCGTCAGCCGCGCCGCCGTGCCGCTCCTGCGCCGCTGCGCCGGCGCGGCCATCGTCAACATCTCCTCCACCCGCGCGGTGATGAGCGAGCGGGAAAGCTTCGCCTATGCCGCGTCCAAGGGCGGGATCGACGCGCTGACCCATGCGATGGCGGTGTCGCTCGGGCCGGAAATAAGGGTGAACGCCATCCGCCCCGGCTGGATCGAGACCCGCGACTGGCAAAAGGCGAGCGACCGCGAGGAACCCGAACACCGCCCGCAGGACCGGGACCAGCATCCGGCAGGCCGCGTCGGCCGGCCAGAAGACATCGCGGAAGGCGTCGAATATTTCTATCGTGCCGGTTTCACCACGGGGCAGCATCTCAACATCGATGGCGGCATGACCGTGAAGATGATCTACGAACATTGATATGGAACCTGCCGGACTGGAAGGGCGCGTCGCATTGGTCACCGGTGCGGCGCGCGGATTGGGCTTCGCCGTCGCCGATCGGCTGGCGCGGGGCGGCGCGCGCGTGCTGCTAGGCGGGCGGGAACGGGCGACGCTCGAACAGGCGGCGGCACGGATCGATGGCGACGTTCGGCCGCTGCCGTTCGACATCACCGACGACGGGTCGAGCGCCGCGGCGTTCGACTGGATCGCGAGCAATGGCGGGCTCGCCATCCTGATCAACAATGTCGGCCAGCGCGACCGGCGCGGCTTGGATGCCCTTGAGCGCGGCGACATGACCGCCCTGCTCGATGCCAACCTCGTCGCCCCGTTCGACCTTGCGCGCCGGGCGGCGCGGTTGATGCAGGCCAAAGGCTATGGGCGGATCGTCAACGTCACCTCGATCGCGGCCGAGATCGCGCGCGGCGATGTCCTCTACACCGCGAGCAAGGGCGGGCTCGCGGCGCTGACCCGCGCGCTGGCGGCCGAGCTCGGGCCGCACGGCATCACGGTCAACTCGGTCGCGCCGGGCTATTTCGCGACCGAGGCGAATGCCGATATGGTCGCGGACCCCGAGGTGAGCGCGCATCTCGCCCGGCGCACCTCGCTCGGTCGGTGGGGCGAACCGCACGAGATCGCCGGGGCGGTGGCCTTCCTCGCATCGGGCGATGCAAGCTACGTCACCGGGCAGACGATCGCGGTCGATGGCGGCTATCTCGCCCACTTCTGACTTGCAATTCGCGCGGCAGGCGGTATCCCGCGCGGCTTCACCGACACGTGATTCATCTGCCGGTCTGGCCGTAAGGGCTGCCAGGGCTGGTACGGCGTGTCCCCGAACAGGAGACGAAAATGCCCAAACTGAAGACCAAGAGCGGCGTGAAGAAACGCTTCAAGCTCACCGCGACCGGCAAGGTCAAGCACGGTGTGGCCGGCAAGCGCCACCGCCTGATCAGCCACAATGCGAAGTATATCCGTCAACAGCGCGGGACCAAGGTTCTGGCCAAGGCCGATTGGGCCGCGGTCAAGAAATGGGCCCCCTACGGCCTCGATTGAGCGCCCCGAGCTAAGGAGAAGACGATATGCCTCGCATCAAACGCGGCGTTACCACGCGCCAGAAGCACAAGCGGCTATTGGATCAGGCCAAGGGTTACCGCGGCCGCCGCAAGAACACCATCCGCGTCGCGCGCCAGGCGGTCGAGAAGGCCGGCCAGTACGCCTATCGCGACCGCAAGGTTAAGAAGCGCAATTTCCGCGCCCTGTGGATTCAGCGCATCAACGCCGCCGTTCGTCAGGAAGGCCTGACCTATTCGCAGTTCATGCACGGCACCAAGCTGGCCGGCATCGAGCTCGATCGCAAGGTAATGGCCGATCTCGCCATGAACGAGGGCGCCGCATTCAGCGCCATCATCAAGCAGGCGAAGGACGCTCTGCCCGCGTAAGCGGGCCGGGGGCCGCCTGTCCCGAGCCTGTCGAAGGGCTCTGCCCGCCTGAACCGGCGACAGGTTTCGAATTCAGCGAGCGCCATTCCCGACCGCCGGGGGTGGCGCTTTTTCTTTGCCGCCATTATCGGGCACGGGTTATGAGCCAGGAACACGAACACAAGGTCGCCGAAACCCTCGACGCGCTCGGCCGCGCCGGGACGATCGAGGCCGTCGAAGCCATCCGGATCGAGGCGCTGGGCAAGCAGGGCTGGCTGAGCGGGCTGATGAAGACGCTCGGCAAGATGAGCCCGGAGGAACGGCAGGTCGAGGCACCGCGCATCCAGGCGCTGCGCACGCAGGTGGCCGATGCACTGGCCGAGCGGAAAGCCGTGCTGGAAGAGGCGGCGCTGACGGCGCAGCTTGTCGGCGAGCGGCTGGATCTCACCCTCCCCGCCCCCGAAGCACCGAAGGGCAGTGTCCACCCGGTCAGCCAAGTGATGGACGAGCTGGCGGAAATCTTCGCCGATCTCGGCTTCTCGGTCGCCACCGGGCCGGAGATCGAGGACGACTGGCACAATTTCACCGCGCTCAACATGGCCGAGACCCATCCGGCCCGCGCGATGCACGACACGTTCTACTTCCCGGATCAAGATTCTGTGACGGTGCCCGCCTCAAGTAGCGAAGCGGTAGGTGAAAAAAGACGCATGCTGCTCCGCACCCACACCAGCCCGGTGCAGATCCGCTCGCTGGTCGAACAGGGCGCGCCCATTCGCATCATCGCGCCAGGCCGCGTCTATCGCAGCGACAGCGACGCCACGCACACGCCGATGTTCCATCAAGTCGAAGGGCTGGTGATCGATCGCGATATCCATCTCGGCCATCTGAAATGGACGCTGGAGACCTTCCTCAAGGCCTTCTTCGAGCGGGACGACATCGTGTTGCGCCTGCGCCCGAGCTATTTCCCCTTCACCGAACCCAGCGTCGAGGTCGATGTCGGATTCGCGGTGGAGAACGGGCGGCGCGTGCTCGGCGGTAGCGGGGACGATGACGGGCATGGCTGGATGGAACTTCTCGGCAGCGGCATGGTCAACCGCCGGGTGATCGAATTCGCCGGCCTCGATCCGGACGAGTGGCAGGGGTTCGCCTGGGGCCTCGGCGTCGACCGGCTGGCCATGCTGAAATACGGGATGGACGATCTGCGCGCCTTCTTCGACGGCGACAATCGCTGGCTGGCGCATTACGGCTTCTCCGCCTTCGACCAGCCGACCCTTTCCGCCGGCGTGGGAGCAAAGGCATGAAGTTCTCGCTCGAATGGCTGGCCGAATTTCTCGAAACCGACGCCTCGGCCGAGGAGATCGCCGCCGCGCTCAACCGCATCGGCCACGAAGTCGAGGGGGTGGACGATCCCGCGCGCAAGCTCGAAGGCTTCCGCGTGGCCAGCGTGCTGACCGCCGCGCCCCATCCGGATGCCGACAAGCTGCAGGTCCTCACCGTCGATACCGGAGAAGGCGAACCGCTCACCGTGGTCTGCGGCGCGCCCAATGCGCGCGCGGGCATGAAGGGCGTGCTGGGCCTGCCCGGTGCGGTCGTTCCGGCGAATGGCATGGAATTGCGCAAGAGCGCGATCCGCGGCGTCGAATCCAATGGCATGATGTGCTCGGTCCGCGAACTGGAACTGGGCGACGAGCATGATGGCATCATCGAACTGCCCGAGGATGCGCCGGTCGGCCAGAGCTTTGCCGACTATCATGATGCCTCGCCGGTGTTCGACGTGGCGATCACGCCCAACCGGCCCGACTGCATGGGCGTCTACGGGATCGCGCGCGATCTGGCGGCGGCGGGCATCGGCACGCTGAAACCGATTGCGGTGCCGGACATCGCGCCGCAGGGTTCATGCCCGGTCGAGATCCGCACCGACGATCCCGCAGGCTGCCCGGCGTTTTACGGCCGGGCGGTGCGCGGCATCGCGAACGGCTCGAGCCCGCAATGGATCCAGCGCCGCCTGCTCGCCGCAGGGCAGCGTCCGATCAGTGCTGTGGTCGATATTACCAATTACGTGATGCTCGCCTTCGGGCGGCCCGCCCATGCCTACGATCTCGCCAGGCTGTCCGGCCCGGTGGTCGCCCGCCGCGCGAAAGAAGACGAGACGGTCGAGGCGCTGAACGAGAAGACCTACACGCTCGATCCGACGATGACGGTCATCGCCGACGATGCCGGCGTGCACGACATCGCCGGAATCATGGGCGGCGAACATTCCTCGGTTACCGCAGGCACGAGCGATGTGCTGCTCGAAATCGCCTATTTCGATCCCGAGCGCATCGGCGTGACAGGCCGCAGGCTTGGCCTCGCCACCGATGCGCGGACCCGCTTCGAGCGCGGGGTCGATCCCGCATTCCTCGACGACGGGCTGGCGATCCTCACCTCGCTGATCCAGTCAATCTGCGGGGGCGAGGCAAGCGCGGTCGTGCGGGCGGGCGAGCCGCCGGTCGCACCGCAGCTGCTGACCTTCGATCCGGCGCTGACCAAGCGACTCGGCGGGATCGACATCGCGGAAGGCGAGCAGCAGCGCATCCTCGAAGCGCTCGGTTTCGCGGTCGATGCGGACTGGCAGGTCACCGTGCCGCCCCGGCGCCACGATATCGAAGGGCCGGCCGATCTGGTCGAGGAAGTCGTCCGCATCCACGGACTGGACAAGGTGCAAAGCGTGCCCCTGCCCCGCCGCGAAGGCGTCGCCCTGCCGACAGCCTCCCCGCTGCAGAAGATCGAGCGCATGCTGCGCCGCTCCGCCGCCGCGCGGGGATTGAACGAGGCGGTGACGTGGAGTTTCCTGCCGACGGACGAGGCCGAGCATTTCTCGGACGGCGCGCCGCTTTGGGTGCTCGACAACCCGATCAGCGAGGACATGAAGGCGATGCGCCCATCGCTTATCCCCGGCCTGCTTGGCGCGGCAAAACGCAATGCCGATCGCGGCTTTGCCTCCAGCCGGCTGTTCGAGATCGGCCGCCGCTATTTCCGCGTCCAGAACGGCGCGAGCGACGAGAAGCCGACGCTCGGCATCGTTCTGGCGGGAAATCGTTCGGCGCGCGGCTGGGCGGACGGCAAGGCCAAGGGCTTCGACGCGTTCGACGCCAAGGCCGAGGCGATGGCGCTGCTCGAAGCCGCCGGTGCGCCGGTCGCCAATTTGATGGTGATGGGTGAGGCGGGCGAGCAGTTCCATCCCGGCCAGTCGGCCACCCTCCGGCTTGGACCCAAGACCATCCTCGCCCGCTTCGGCGCGCTGCATCCCCGCACATTGAAGGCGTTCGATATGGACGGGCCGGTGGTCGCGGTCGAGATCTTCCTCGATGCCATACCGGCCCGCAAGGGCACGGCAGTTTTCGCGCGCGCCGCCTACGCTCCGCCCGCCCTGCAGGCGATCACGCGCGATTTCGCCTTCCTCGTGCCGGTGGACCTCGCCGCGGGCGAGCTTGTGAAAGCGGTGCGCGGGGCGGACAAGAAGGCCATCGTCGATGCGCAAGTGTTCGACGTGTTCGCCGGGCAGGGCGTACCCGAAGGGCGGAAATCGGTCGCGGTGGAAGTCACCCTGCAACCGGGCGACAAGAGCTTCACCGATGACGAGATCAAGGCGATCTCGGACCGGATCGTGGCGAACGCCGCCAAACAGAATGCGGAGCTGAGAGCATGAAGACGGCATTCGTAACCGGCGCCACTGCCGGGATCGGCGAGGCGACGGTGCGCGCACTGGTCGCCAATGGCTGGCGCTGCGTCGCCACCGGGCGGCGCAAGGAGCGGCTCGATGCACTGGTGCGTGAGTTGGGCGACGACAAGGTCCACCCCGCGGTGTTCGACGTGCGCGACGATGCGGCGATGGACGAGGCGCTTGCCCGCCTGCCCGAGGCGTTTCGCGCGATCGACCTGCTGGTCAACAATGCCGGTCTCGCCCAGGGTCTCTCGCCCGCTCAGGATGCCGATCTGGATGACTGGCAGACCATGATCGACACCAATGTCACCGCGATGGTGCGGCTGACGCGCAAGCTGCTCCCCGGCCTGATTGCGCGCAAGGGCGCGATCATTACGCTGGGTTCGGTCGCGGGCAGCTACGTCTATCCCGGCGGCAACGTCTATGCCGGCTCCAAGGCCTTCGCCAATCACTTCACCCTCGCCCTGCGCGCCGACCTCCACGGCACCGGCGTGCGCGTGACCAGCATCGAGCCGGGCATGGTGGAGACGGAGTTCACCGTGGTGCGCACCGGCAGCCAGCAGGCGAGCGACGACCTCTATCGCGGCACCGACCCGATGACCGGCGAGGATATCGCGAACACCATCTTGTGGGTCGCGCAATTGCCGCCGCACCTCAATATTAACCGCCTCGAACTGATGCCGGTGAGCCAGGATTTCGCCGGCTTCCGGGTCGCGCGGGCCTGAAACGGAACCGATGACCTCCAACCGCCGCACCTTCGCGATCATCTCGCACCCCGACGCGGGCAAGACCACGCTCACCGAAAAGCTGCTGCTGCGCGGGGGTGCGATCCACCTCGCTGGCGAAGTCAAGGCGCGGGGGCAGGCGCGGCGGGCGCGCAGCGACTGGATGAAGATCGAGCAGCAGCGCGGCATCTCGGTCACCTCCAGCGTGATGACGTTCGAGCGGGACGGCATTACCTTCAACCTGCTCGATACGCCGGGACACGAGGATTTCTCTGAAGACACCTACCGCACGCTGACCGCGGTCGATTCGGCGATCATGGTGCTCGACGCGGCGGCGGGGATCGAGGCGCAGACGCTGAAGCTGTTCGAGGTCTGCCGCCTGCGCAGCGTGCCGATCATCACTCTCATCAACAAGATCGACCGCGAGGGGCGCGATCCGTTCGAACTGCTCGACGAGATCGCGGAAAAGCTCGCGCTCGACACTGCGCCGATGAGCTGGCCGGTCGGCATGGGCGGCCTGTTCGAAGGGGTCTACGATTTCGAGGAGGACGAACTGTATCTCCCCGAAGGCGATGCGAAGGAGTTTCGCGGCAAGACGGTGAAGGTGGAAGGGCCGCAGGACCCGAAGCTGGCCGAGCACCTGTCCGCCGACGGGATCGAGCGGATCGCGGAAAACGGCTTGCTGGCGCGCGAAGCCTATGCCGATTTCGATTACGAGGCTTACCGCAACGGCGATCTCACCCCGGTCTATTTCGGCAGCGCGCTGAAGGAATTCGGGGTCGAGACGATCATCGATGCTATCGCGAAATACGCGCCCCCGCCGCGCCCCCAGCCCGCCGAGGACGGCGAGATCGCGCCGACCCGCGACGAGGTGACCGGCTTCATTTTCAAGGTGCAGGCCAATATGGACCCCAATCACCGCGACCGCATCGCCTTCATGCGGCAGGTTTCGGGGACGTTCAAACGCGGGATGAAGCTGACGCCGAGCGGGCTGGGCAAACCGATCGCGGTGCATTCGCCGATCCTGTTCTTCGCGCAGGACCGCGAGATCGCCGACACCGCCCTGCCCGGCGACATCATCGGCATCCCCAATCACGGCACGTTGCGCGTGGGCGATACGCTGAGCGAGAAGAACGAGGTGCGCTTTACCGGCCTGCCCAATTTCGCGCCGGAAATCCTGCGCCGGGTGCAGCTGATGGATCCGACCAAGACCAAGCAATTGCGCAAGGCGCTCGATGATTTGAGCGAAGAAGGCGTGATTCAGGTGTTCTATCCCGAGATCGGCGCGCAGCACATCGTCGGCGTGGTCGGGCAGTTGCAATTGGAAGTGCTGGTCTCGCGCCTGGCGGCGGAATACAAGGTTGAGGCGGCGCTCGAACCCTCGCCCTTCGCCACCGCGCGCTGGCTAAAGGGCGATGCCAAGGCGCTGGACCAGTTCGAAAGCTTCAACCGCGCCAACCTCGCGCGCGACCGCGACGGCGACCTGGTGTTCATGGCGAAAAGCCCATGGGACGTCAGCTACCAGCAGGAAAAGAACCCGGAGCTGACCTTCTCGGCCACCAAGGAACGCTGAGCCTGTCAGAGGTATCTTAACCGGCAGTCCTTATCAGCGGTCTTCTGTTCCGGAGAAGTGCCGTGCGTCTACCTTTCGCAGTGATGATCATCGGATCCGCAATGCTTTCTGGCTGCGGCGTCGCCCGATCGATGGATACCGACTATGGCACGATGAACATGACCGGCGGCTTCAGCGAAAAAGAGGTCGAACCCGGCGTCTGGCGCGTGATCGGCCGCTCCAACGGGGTCGTGCGGCGCGGCTTCGGAAGAGACATGGCGGTCTATCGGGCAGCGGAGATCATGCGGCAGAAAGGCTTCAGCACCTTCCACGTCCTCGATCAGAAGGGCGAGGCGAAAACGGTGCGTATCAACGGAGGCTCGCCGCATTCGGCCGGTGAATATTTCAAGATCTGGATCGTGGGAGACGATGGCGGCGGCCGACCTGCATGCCGCTCCGAAGAGCCGGGTCACTGCATGACGCTGAACGTGGGGCAGATCATGGCCTTGCTGGGCCGGGAGCTGGACGTCGATCCGGCCATGGCGGTCCGCCCCGTCGGGTAGGGCAGGCTTTACGGCTTGTCGGCGCTAATGTCGCGCGGCATTGACACAGGCATGCTCAACGGACCGACATCGCAGACCTTCATCTCGCAGCGCCTTCGCCTGAACTACCTCGATTGGGGCAAGCGGGACGCTACCGGTAACGAGAAGCCGCCACTCGTCCTCGTGCATGGCGGCCGCGATCATGCGCGAAGCTGGGACTGGGTGGCGAAGAGCCTGTGCGAGGACTGGCACGTCACTGCCTTCGATCATCGCGGCCATGGCGACAGCGACTGGGTGAACGATGGCAATTACCTCGCCTCCGACATGGTCTACGACCTTGCGCAGTTCGTGCACCAGCTGGACCGGGGGCCGGTCACCATCGTCAGCCATTCGATGGGCGGAAACGTTGCCCTGCGCTATGCCGGGACCTGCCCCGACATGGTGCGCAAGCTCGTCGCGATCGAAGGGTTGGGGCCGAGCCCGAAACGCCGGGCCGAACTGCGCGAAACCCCCTATCCCGAGCGCATGGCGCAGTGGATCGAGAAGAAGCGCAGCGCGTCGGGCCGCAGCCCGCGCAAATACGAAAGCATCGAGGCCGCCTTCCGCCGGATGATCGAGGAGAACAGCTACCTCACCGAGGCGCAGGCGCGGCATCTCACCGTCCACGGCGTCAACAAGAACGAGGACGGTACCTATAGCTGGAAGTTCGATCCGCATCTGAACGTCTGGTCGGTGGAGGACGTGGCCGACGAGTTCCTGTGCCAGACCTGGGCCGCGATCACTGCGCCGACCCTGCTGCTCTACGGCGCCGACAGCTGGGCTTCGAACCCGGAAGGCGACGGGCGGCTCGAGAATTTTTCGACCGCCAGGGTCATCGAGTTCGAGAATGCGGGCCATTGGCTGCACCACGACCAGTTCGACCGGTTCATGGAGACGTTGCGCGAATTTCTCTGACGTGGGCCGAAACATTGCGGGCGGCTCGCGCATTGAACGCTGCGTGCGTCTCAGATTCGCCAGCTACAACATTCACAAGTCGGTCGGGATGGACCGGCGCCGCGATCCGGAACGGATCATGGCGGTGCTGCACGAGATCGATGCGGACGTCATCGCCCTGCAGGAGGTCGACCGGCGGATCGGCGCGCGCGAGACGACCTTGCCCCGCAAGCAGATCGACGACAGCCCGTGGCGATTGGTGCAGGTCGCCAGACGTCCGCGCAGCATCGGCTGGCATGGCAATGCGCTCCTCGTGCGGCGCGGCTACGACGTCCACGAAGGCGAGCCGCTCGACCTGCCGACGCTGGAGCCACGCGGGGCGGCCTGCGGCGAGATCACGATCGCGGGGACGCGCCTGCGCGTCATCGGCACCCATCTCGATCTTTCGGGCCTGCGGCGGCGCGACCAGATCCGCTCGCTGATCGCGGTGGTCGATGCCTGCCGCCGCGACCTGCCGACCGTGCTGATGGGCGATTTCAACCAATGGGGCCGGGCGACCGGGGCAATGCGCGAGTTTGCCCGGGGCTGGCAGGTCATCACGCCCGGCAGGAGCTATCCCAGCCGCCAGCCGATCGCCAGCCTCGACCGGATCTGCACCACCCCCCATTGGGAATGCATCGACCATGCGGTCCATCACACCGCTCTGTCCGCCGTTGCGAGCGACCATCTGCCCATCGTAGCGACCCTCACGCTGCGCAAAAGCGCGGCGCCTGCCCAATAATTAGGCATACCTCGCGGTTCGAACCGCGCGAGGGCGCTCGGTAACCCTTTCGTAACATTCTGGCACGGCTTTTGCTGCACTAGCGAAAGGCCGGGGAACCGGCGCGTGCAACAAGGGGGGTTCAGCCGTGAAATTCATCATCGCTGTCATCAAGCCATTCAAACTCGACGAGGTGCGCGAGGCACTCGGCGCGATCGGCGTGGCGGGCATGACCGTAACCGAGGTCAAGGGCTTCGGCCGCCAGAAGGGGCAGACCGAAATCTATCGCGGGGCCGAATACTCCACCAACATGCTGCCCAAGGTGAAGCTGGAAATCGCGACGAGCGACGATCTGGCAATGCAAGTGGTGGAAACCATTCAGCAAGTCGCCAGCACCGCCGCCATCGGTGACGGCAAGATCTTCGTTTTTGACCTCGCGGGCGCGACCCGCATCCGCACCGGCGAAACCGGCGACACCGCGCTGTGAGCGGCAAGGAGGGAATCATGACACCACGTACCATCTGCTCCGGCACCGCGGCGCTGGGCGCGTCCTTCGCCGCCGCGACCGCCGCGGTCGCGCAGGAGGCCGCCGCGGTCGCGGCCGAAACCGGATCGCCGATCGCCGGGGCGACCGCCGAAACCGCCGCCGCACTTGCCAATCCCGGCAACAATGCCTGGATGATGACCTCGACCATTCTGGTGCTGCTGATGATCCTGCCGGGTCTGGCGTTGTTCTATGGCGGGCTCACCCGTTCCAGGAACATGCTTTCGACCCTTACCCAGGTCGGCGCGACAGCTGCACTGGCCATGCTGGTTTGGGTGATGTGGGGCTATTCCACCGCCTTCGGGCCGGAGGGCAACAGCTTCTTCAGCTGGGGCAATCTCTTCCTGACCGGCACCACGGCCGACAGCACGGCGGCGACGTTCAGCGACGAGGTCATCAGCGAATACGTCTTCATCAGCTTCCAGATGACCTTCGCCGCCATCACCGCCGCGCTGATCCTGGGCGCCACGGCGGAGCGGATGAAGTTCACCGCCGTGATGGTGTTCGTACCGATCTGGCTGACGCTGGTCTATTTCCCGATCGCGCACATGGTGTGGTGGGACGGCGGGCTGCTGTTCGATGCGGGCGCCCTCGATTTTGCCGGCGGCACGGTGGTGCACATCAATGCCGGCGTATCCGGACTGGTGCTCGCGCTGATGCTCGGCAAGCGGCGCGGCTATCCGGCCGAACCGATGCCACCGCACAGCCTGGTGATGACCATGATCGGCACCGGGTTGCTGTGGGTGGGCTGGTTCGGCTTCAACGCCGGGTCGGAACTCGAGGCGGACGGTGTCGCCGGTCTCGCGATGATCAACACCTTCGTCGCCACGGCGGCGGGTGCGTTGGCGTGGATGGTGCTGGAGCGGGTGGCGGGCCACAAGGGCAGCGCGCTGGGCTTCTGCTCGGGCGTGATCGCCGGCCTCGTCGCGGTGACGCCGGCGGCGGGCAATAGCGGGCCGTTCGGGGCGATCCTGCTCGGCATCGTCGCCTCGGTGGTCTGCTACTTCATGGTCGCCAAGGTGAAGGCGAAGTTCGGCTACGACGACAGCCTCGATGCGTTCGGCATCCATGGCGTTGGCGGCATCGTCGGCGCGTTGGGCACCGCGATCGTCTACCAGCCATGGCTCGGCGGCCCGGGCGACGGTTCGACCGGAACGCTCGCCCAGTTCATCATCCAGGGCGAGGGCGTGATCGTCACCATCATCTGGGCCGCGATCGGCACGGGGGTCGCCGGTTTCATCGCCAAGCTCGTCACCGGCCTGCGCGTCACCGAAGAGGAAGAGGTTAACGGCCTCGACATCTCCGAACATGGGGAGCGCGCCTACAACTGAACCAGTTCGGCGGCGGCGCCTCTCTCTCCTCTCCCGGTGCCGCCGCCACCCCGTGTTCCTCCTGCGAACACCGCCTTTGACGGGCCGGAGCCAGTGCGCTTCGGCCCCTTTTTTTACAGGATGACCCAACCGGCCAGCGCCGCCCCCGCAAGCCAGAGGGCGATGACGAAGATCGCCGCGCCGCGCGATGTCGGACGCTTGGCCAGCCGACCGGCCAGCGCACGGTATTCCGCCATCAGTTCGGCCGGGATGAGCCGCAATGCAAGCCACAGGCCGAACGGCACGATCACCAGATCGTCGAGCAGCCCGAGCACCGGGATGACGTCCGGAATGAGGTCGATCGGACTGAACGCATAGGCCGCCGTACCGAAGGCGATCGCCCGCGCGGCCAACGGCGTGCGCCGGTCACGCGCCGCGATCCACAGCGCGAGCGCGTCGCGCCGGAGCCGCCCCGCCCAGGCGCGCAGACCGGTTTCAGGCAGCGAGTTCCGCCTTCACGAACTCGGCGCAGCGTTCGCCGATCATGATCGCGGGCGCATTGGTGTTGCCCGATATCAGGCGCGGCATCACGCTGGCATCGGCGACCCACAGCCCCGCGACCTCGCGCGACTTGAGGCGGGGGTCGACCACCGCCGCATCGTCCGCCCCCATGCGGCACGTGCCGACCGGGTGATAGACGGTGTCGGCGCGGCTGCGGATCAGCTTGTCGAGCTGGGCATCGTCGTCGAGATCAATGGGATAGCGGTCCTGCGGATCGTATTTCGCCAGCGACGGCGACGCGGCGATCCGGTGCGAAAGGCGCACCCCCTTGCGCAGCACCGCCATGTCGCGGTCGTCCGCCAGAAAGTTGGGATCGATACGCGGGGCATGGCTCGCATCGCGGCTGTCAAGCCGCACCGTGCCCCGGCTTGCGGGACGCAGCACGCAGGCGTGAAGCGAGAAGCCGTGGCCCGAAACCTTCGTCCGCCCGTGATCTTCCAGCATGGCGGGGACGAAATGCCATTGCACATCGGGCGCCGGCGCATCGTCCATCACCGTCCAGAAGCCGCCCGCCTCAGCATAGGGCGTGGTCATCACGCCGGTCTTGCTGCGCCGGTGTTTGAGCATCCCCTTCACCATGCGCAGCGTCCCGGTAAGCGAATTGCCGATGAGGTCCTTGCTCTGCGTCTTCCAGCTCGACACGTAATCGATATGGTCCTGCAGGTCGGAGCCGACGGCGGGCTTGTCGGCCAGCACCGCGATCCCGTGATCCTGCAAGTGGGCAGCCGGCCCGATGCCCGACAGCATCAGGATCTGCGGCGAGTTGAACGCGCCGGCGGACAGGACCACCCCGCCGCGCGCCGTCACCGTGCGGCTGCGATCTTCGGCGGAATAAGTCACGCCGGTCGCGCGGCCGTTCTCGATCACGATGCGCTGCACGGTCACGCCGATGCGCACGTCGAGATAGCGGGATTTGCGCAGCGGCTCGACATAGGCGCGCGAGGCGGACCAGCGCTCGCCATCCTTCTGCGTGACCTGGTAGATGCCGAAACCGTCCTGGCGGTCGTCGTTGAAATCCGCGTTGCGTGGCAATTGCAGCTGGGCGGCAGCCTCGACGAAGGCGTAGCTGGCGGGGTTGAGGTATTTCTGGTCCGATACCCACAGCGGGCCGTCGCCGCCGTGATAGGCATCGGCGCCGCGCACATTGCGTTCGGATTTTCGGAAATAGGGCAGCACGTCGTCATACGCCCAGCCATCGCAGCCGAGCGCGGCCCAATTGTCGTAATCCCACCGGTTGCCGCGGATATAGATCATCGCGTTGATCGCCGACGATCCGCCCAGCCCCTTGCCGCGCGGCTGATAGCCCGGACGCCCGTTCAGGCCCTTCTGCGGGACCGTTTCGTACATGTAGTTCGAAGCGGGGTTGGGAACGGCCAGCATACCCGGCATCGTCACCTTGACCCCGGCATTGCGCCCGCCCGCCTCCAGCAGGCAAACGCTCTTGCCTGCCTGCGCCAGCCGCCCGGCAACCGCGCTGCCGGCACTGCCGCCGCCGATCACGATGATATCGAATTCATCCATCTCCGCCTCTCCCGTTTTTTTGGGGAGGTTAGGAGGGGGCCGGCTGCCCGGCAACAAGGTTGTGCGGCGGAAGGCTCAGGATCGTTCGGCGGCCAGGGCGTCGATCGCCGGGCGCACCGGGCCGATGTCGTATCCGGCCTGTGCCGCCGCCGTCGCTATGGCTTCGGGGCTCTCGCCGCGCTTCGCCTGCGCCAAGGCCCACAGCAGGGTCGAACGGGTGCCGGAGCGGCAGTAGGCGAGCACCTTGCCCTCCGCCCCGTCCAGCGCATCAACCATCGCATCGACCTGCGCGATGCTGAAGCCGGCATGGGTGATCGGGATGTGGACATAGCGCAGCCCGAGCGCCTCTGCCGCCTGCGCCATCGTGGCCGATTCCGGCTGATCGGGCGATTCGCCATCGGGCCGGTTGTTCACGAGGCAGGTGACCCCTTCGCCCCTGGCGGCGGCAAGGTCCTCCACCGCGATCTGGGGACTGGCGAGGACCGTATCGGACAGGACACGAAAATCGCTCATACTAGCCCTTCCCCGCTGGTGGTCGCGGACGGGCGCGGATGCTTGTTGCGCTGGACCATGTTGAGCATCTCGACGCCGACCGAAAAGCCCATCGCGACGTAGATGTACCCCTTGGGCACATGGAAGCCGAAGCCGTCCGCGATCAGGACGAGGCCGATCATCACCAGGAAGGCCAGCGCCAGCATCACCAGCGTCGGGTTCTTCTCGATGAAGCGGGCCAGCGGATCGGCGGCGACCATCATGATGCCGACCGTGATGACCACGGCGGCGACCATGATCGGGATCTCGTCGGTCATGCCCACCGCGGTGAGGATCGAATCGACCGAGAAGACGAGATCGATCGCCACGATCTGCGCGATGACGGCGCCGAAACTGGCCTTGGCCACTGCACCCGCACCCGGCGTCTTGTCGAGCAGGTCGCCGGTATTGTCCGCCGGCTCCATCGAATGGTGAATTTCCTTGGTCGCCTTCCACAGCAGG
The DNA here is from genome assembly GCA_947501005.1 of uncultured Erythrobacter sp. Lineage (GTDB taxonomy): Bacteria > Pseudomonadota > Alphaproteobacteria > Sphingomonadales > Sphingomonadaceae > Qipengyuania. The sequence goes on from CANMTU010000001.1 coordinate 2,748,681, forward strand.
AACAGCCCGCCGCAGAGCAGGATGAGATCGCGGCCCGAGAACGCCGTCTCGAAGCTCGCCTTGCCGTATTCGTTCGGCGCGCCGCGCAGGCCGAGATCGAACAGGGGCTGCTGCAGGGTGACGATCCAGCCGATCAGCATCAGCAAGCCGATGCGCATGATCAGGGCCAGCGAAAGCCCGATCCGCCGCGCTTTCTGCTGGTGCTGTTCGGGCAGCTTGTTCGACAGGATCGCGATGAAGATGAGATTGTCGACGCCCAGAACCACCTCGAGCGCGATCAGGGTCAACAATGCCAGCCAGGCGGACGGATCGCTGAGAAGGGGGATGATATCCATGCCGCTGCGATGCCTAATCGCAGGCCCATATTCAAGATGGAGAAAGCATGTCAGGCGCCGCGCCGGACAGATAATCACGCGCAATTTGCGAAGCGGACACTAAAACGTTCGCGTAATCGGGTGTTTGGCGTTATGCCTGTCGCTGAAAATGGGCGGGCCGCGTGTTTTGCAGGCGCCTGTTCGCACCTGACGCGCCATGCAGCTCGTGCATCAGGTCTGGGGTAGCGGGCTGCGCGACAAGGTACGATTCGAGTTATGGGTTACGATAGAGGACGCCGTCGGGGACGGGACAAACGCGACGGTTTTGGGGAAGACAGTTTCGATCCGTTCGGCGGTCCGGGTGGTGGCGGCGGTTTCGAATCGCAGGGCGGCTTCGGCGGCGGCGGTGATCGCTTCGGCGGCGGCAACGACCGTTTCGGCGGTGGCGGCGGTGACCGATTCGGTGGCGGCAACCGTGGCGGCGGCGGCGGATTCGGCGGCGGCGGAAATCGCGGTGGCGGGTTCGGTGGCGGCAACCGTGGCGGCGGTGGTGGCGGCGGCGGAAGCCGCATGCCTGCACAGGTCGTCGGAACCGGCAAGGGAACGGTCAAGTTCTTCAACGCGCAAAAGGGCTTCGGCTTCATCCAGCAGGATAGCGGCGGGGAAGACATCTTCGTCCATATCAGCGCGGTCGAACGCGCCGGCCTCGAAGGTCTGGGCGAAGGCCAGGAACTGGAATTCAACCTGGTTGATCGGGGCGGGAAGGTCTCGGCCCAGGATCTCCAGGTCGTGGGCGACGTCGTTCCGGTGCAGGACAGCGGCGGCGGTGCCGGCGGCAGCAGGGATCGCGAGAGCGCCCCGCGCCGCGAACTCACCGGCGAAAAGGCGGTGGGTACGGTGAAATTCTTCAATTCCATGAAGGGTTTCGGCTTCCTGACGCGCGACGATGGCCAGCCCGATGCGTTCGTGCACATCAGTGCGGTGGAACGTTCGGGCCTCAGCAGCCTCAACGAAGGCGAGCGGTACGAATTCGATCTCGAAGTCGACCGACGCGGAAAGCATTCGGCGGTGAACCTCGTCCCTGCGGAGTAACGCAAGGGCGCCTGCCCCGACGGTTTGACCGGCAAGGCGGCAGGGCATACATCGTCGACCAAGCTACGAATGGCGACCTCCCCTGCGGAGGTCGCCATTTGGTTTTACAATCACGCTACTTTCGGAGCTGCCATGTCGATTCCGCCCCTCATGCCCGTCTATCCCCGCTGCGACGTTCGCCCGGTAGAAGGCGATAAGTGTCACCTGATCGACGAGGACGGCACGCGGTATCTCGACTTTGCCAGCGGCATCGCGGTCAACCTGCTCGGCCATTCGCATCCCGGGCTGATCGGCGCGATCCAGCAGCAGGCCGCCAGATTGATGCACGTCTCCAACCTCTATGGCAGCCCGCAGGGCGAGGCGCTGGCGCAGCGGCTGGTCGACAAGACCTTCGCCGACACGGTCTTCTTCACCAATTCGGGCGCCGAAGCCGTCGAATGCGCGATCAAGACCGCGCGGGCGTATCATCAGCACGAGGACGGCAATCCGCAGCGCACCGAACTGATCACCTTTACCAGCGCATTCCACGGCCGGACCATGGCCACGATCAGCGCGTCCAATCAGGACAAGATGCACAAGGGGTTCCTGCCCCTCCTCCCCGGGTTCCGCTATGCCGAGTTCGACGATCTCGAAAGCGCGAAAGCGCAGATGAGCGACCGGACCGCCGGCTTCCTGGTCGAGCCGATCCAGGGCGAAGGCGGCATCCGCCCCGCGTCGCAGCAATTCATCGAAGGCCTGCGCGCCTTGTGCGACGAACACGACCTGATGCTGGTGTTCGACGAGGTGCAATGCGGCGTCGCGCGGACCGGCAAGCTTTACGCCTATGAGCATTACGGGGTGAAGCCGGATGTCATGGCGTCGGCGAAGGGTATCGGCGGCGGGTTTCCGCTCGGCGCGTGCCTGGCGACGGAAAAGGCCGCGCGGGGCATGGGCTTCGGCGCCCACGGGTCGACCTATGGCGGCAATCCCCTGGCGATGGCGGCGGGAACCGCGGTAATGGATGCGGTCGCGAACGACGAGTTCCTCGCTGAAGTGACCGAAAAGGGCGAGCGTCTCCGCGCCCGGCTCGAACAGTTCATCGGCAATTATCCCGAGCTGTTCGATCGTGTGCGCGGTCTTGGCCTGATGCTCGGCCTGCGGATGAAGGTGGAAAGCCGGCCGTTCTTCGTCCACCTGCGCGACAATCACCAATTGCTGACCGTGGCGGCGGGCGACCAGACGCTGCGCGTGCTGCCGCCCCTGGTGGCGGGCGACGCCGAGTTCGACGAATTCTTCGAAAAGCTGTCGGCCGGCGCGGCCAGTTACGACCCGTCCGCCGCATGAGCGACGCGCCCGAAACCGCCCTGCCCCCGCGCCATTTCCTCAACCTCGCCGATGCGGGCGGTGACGGAATAGCGGCCATCCTCGCCGACGCTCTCGATCGCAAGCGCGCGCGTCAGGGCTGGCCGAAAGGGCGGGCGGACGGCGATGCGCCTCTGGCGGGCTTCGTGCTCGGGATGATCTTCGAGAAGAACTCGACCCGCACCCGCGTCAGTTTCGACATCGCGATGCGGCAATTGGGGGGGAGTGCCCTGATCCTCGAGGCAGGCACGTCGCAGATCGGCCGCGGCGAAAGCATCGCCGATACCGCACGGGTTCTCAGCCGGATGGTCGATGCCATCATGATCCGCACCGACGATCACGCAAAGGCCGAGGAACTGGCGCGGCATGCCGATGTCCCCGTGATCAACGGCCTGACCGACCTTTCGCATCCCTGCCAGATCGTCGCCGATCTCTTGACCCTGATCGAGAAGGGCAAGGCGCTGCCCGGTCTCGAGGTGGCATGGTTCGGGGACAGCAACAACGTCCTCAATTCCATCATCGAGGCCGCCGGACTGTTCCAGTTCAATGTTCGGGTCGCCTGCCCCGCCGGGTTCGAGCCGGATGCGCGGCTCATCAAAACCGCCCAAAGCAACGGCGCGCGGGTCGATATCCTGCGCGATCCTGCCCAGGCGGCGCGAGGGGCCGACGTCATGGTTACCGATACGTGGGTCTCGATGGGCCAGGCACATGCCGATGAAAAGATCGCGGCGATGCGCCCTTACCGGATCGACGCCGATCTCATGGCCCATGCGAAAAACGACGCGCTGTTCCTGCACTGTCTTCCGGCCCATGTCGGCGACGAAGTGACCCAAGACGTGTTCGAAGGTCCGCAATCGGTCGTCTTCGATGAAGCGGAAAACCGCATCCATGCCCAGAAGGCGATCTTGCTATGGTGTCTGGGAAAGGTCGCCTGACGCACTCTTCATAAATCGCGGGGGCGTGACCATATCGGTGTGATGCAAGAGACCACCGAAATTTCCGAGACCTTCGCCAACAAGCCGCTTTCCTTCACCATTCCCGCGCGAAACGTTCGCGGGCGGGCGGTGCGGCTCGACACCGTGCTGGACGAGATACTGGCGGCACACGATTATCCGCCGCCGATCGCCCTGCTCCTTGCAGAGGCTCTGGTGCTCGCCACCCTGATGGGCAGCCTGCTCAAGGATGACCAGTCGCAGCTTACCATGCAGGCGCAGACCCAAGGCGGGATCGTCAAGCTGCTCGTCTGCGACTTCAAGGCCGGGGCGCTGCGCGGCTATGTCGATTTCGATGAGGAACGGCTGCGGGAACTCGGCGCCAATCCCTCGCTGTTCGCTCTGTTCGGGAAAGGGTATCTGGGGATCACTTTCGATATGGTCGGCAAGGGTCGCTATCAGGGCATCGTACCTCTGGAAGGGGAGACCCTGGGGGAGGCGTGCCAGAGCTACTTCACCCAGTCCGAACAGGTGCCAACGCTGATCCGTACCGCCGTAAAGGTCGAAGGCGGCCGCTGTGTCGCGGGGGGGTTCCTGCTGCAACACCTCGCCGAGGGAGAGGAAGGGCGGGAGCGCCTGCATGTCAGGCTGGATCATCCCGAATGGGAACACGCGGCCATCCTCGCCGGCTCTTTGCGCCATGACGAATTGCTTAGCAGCGACCTGTCGCTGGATGCGATGGTATGGCGCCTGTTCCATGAAGAGGATGAAGTTCGCATTGTTGCGGGACAGGACGTTTTTCGCGGTTGCCGCTGTTCGCGCGCGCATTACGAAACCGTGCTGGAACAGTTCCCCGAAGAAGACCGCGCCGATATGCGCGATGCGGACGGGATCATTGCCGTCGATTGTGCATTCTGCTCCCGGAAATTCATGATCCCGGCTTGAAGGCTCGCCGCCGCCTTTACTGGCCAATAAGCACATCGCCACGGACAAGTAGTGGATTTCGACAGGACCTGATTATGCGACTATGGCCCAAACTCGCGATTGCTGCGACCGGTATGGTGGGGGCCCTCGCGGCGACGCCTTCGACCGGCCAATCGTCCCTGGCGATGCTGGACAGTCTTTCGAAAGGAAGCTGGGAGCTGACTTATCGCAATGGTCATGCAAGTCGGCGCGTCTGTGTGCGGTCGGGCCGGGAATTCATCCGCCTCCGCCATCCCGGGGGCGATTGCAACCGGTTCGTCGTGGAAGACAGCAGGGACGGCGTAACGGTGCAGTATACCTGCCGCGGCGACGGCTACGGGCGGACCACGATCCGCCGGGAGAGCGCCGAACTCGTCCAGATCGACAGCCAGGGGATAAAAGGCGGGCGTCCGTTCCAGTTCTCTGCCGAAGCACGCCGCACCGGCCCTTGCGGGTGACGGTTGCCCGGCCCGCGTCAGGGCGATAGCGGGGTTTGCATGAACGCTAATGGAAACGCCACCAAGATAGCCGTGGTCCTGCTCTCCGGCGGGCTCGATTCGATGGTCTGTACGGCTATCGCAAAGGAACGCGGGTACTCTGTCCATGCGTTGACGATCGATTACGGGCAGCGCCATGCAAGGGAATTGCAGTCGGCGCGCCGGATCGTGGCCGAACTCGGCGTCGCACGGCATGTGGAGCTTCCGCTGGACCTTCGGGCGTTTGGCGGTTCCGCCCTGACCGATGATATCGACGTGCCCAAGTCCGGCGTGGGATCGGATATTCCGGTAACCTACGTACCGGCCCGCAACCTCGTTTTCCTCGCGCTTACCACGGCCTTTGCCGAGGCTGCCGGCAGCGGCGATCTGTTCATCGGGGTCAACGCGCTGGATTATTCCGGGTATCCCGATTGCCGGCCGGAATTCATCGCGAGTTTCGCGGAAACCGCGCGCTTGGGCACGAAACGCGGGGTGGAGGGCGATCCGATCACCATCCACGCCCCCTTGCAGCATATGACGAAGGCCGAAATCGCGACCGAGACGGCGCGGCTCGACCTCGATCCCGCGTGGAGCTGGTCGTGCTACGATCCCACACCGGAAGGGCTTGCCTGCGGGGCGTGCGATTCGTGCCGCCTGCGCCGAAAGGGGTTTGCTGAAGCGGGGGTATGCGATACCACGGCTTATGCGCCGGGTGCTCCAGCCATATAGGCCGGCCGTATAGGGAGAGGGAATTTGGATAGATCGACTGTTGCCCCGCCCCCGGGCGAGGCGACCGAGAAGGTCCCGCCATACAGCTGGTACGCCTTGAGCGTCCTCGTGCTGGTCTACCTTCTGAATTTCATCGATCGCAATATCCTCTCCATCCTCGCCAACGACATCAAGGCCGATCTCGGCCTTACCGATGCGGATCTGGGTTTTCTTTACGGTACTGCGTTCGGGGTGTTCTACGCCCTGTTCGGCATTCCGCTCGGCAGATTGGCCGACAGCTGGCATCGTATCCGCCTGATGACCCTCGGCCTGGCCCTGTGGTCGATGATGACCGCATTGTCCGGGTTCGCGACCAACCGCCTCACCTTGAGCGCCGCGCGTATCGGCGTGGGTGTGGGCGAAGCGAGCGCTAGCCCTGCCGCCTACTCCCTTATTTCCGACTGGTTTCCAAAGAAGATGCGGGCGACGGCGCTCGCGATCTACTCTGCGGGCCTGTATCTTGGCGGCGGTATCTCACTGCTGATCGGCGGTTTGATCGTCGAGAACTGGAACGCGACCTATCCGAACGGGGGGCCGTTGGGTCTGGTCGGTTGGCAAGCGGCGTTTCTTGCCGTCGGTGTGCCGGGCCTGCTTCTGGCCCTGTGGGTGTTCACCTTACGGGAGCCGACGCGGGGCGCGATCGAAGGCCAGCCGCAGAAAGCGGTCGATCGGCCGTTCCGGGGCTTCCTGCAGGAGCTTCTCGCGGTCATCCCGCCGCTTACCCTGATCAGTGCTGCTCAACGGGGCATGAAAGCGCTTGCGCTGAACCTCATCGTCGGGGCGGCTATCGTCGCAATCGCGATATCCCTGGGTGCGGTGACCGAGAACTATCAGCAATGGGGCGCGATCGGCCTTGGCTATTACGCGGTGTTCTCCTGGGTCATGTCCCTGCGGGAACGGGACGCGCCGACCTTCCGGCTGATCTGGGGAAGCCCGGCGTTCCTCTACACCATCCTCGGCTATGGAATGGTCGCCTTCGCATCCTATTCCGTGTCTTTCTGGGCCGCGCCCTATGCCGAACGGGTGCTGGGGGAAGCGAAATCCGTCGCCGGTTTCTGGATCGGCGGCGGCGGCGCCCTGGGTGGGTTCCTCGGCGTGATCCTGGGCGGACGGATCGCTGACTATTTACGCGAACGTAATCCGGCTGGGCGGATCCTCGTTGTCGCGTTCGGTGTCCTCGCGCCGGTCGTGCCGTTGATCATCGCGTTCACGACCGAGAATACGACGCTGTTCTACTTTCTGAACTTCATCCTCTCCCTGTTCGGCAGTTCGGCTTTGGGAGCGGCCGCCGCGACGACGCAGGATCTGGTTCTCCCGCGCATGCGCGGAACCGCCACAGCGACGTTCTTTCTTGCGACGACGTTGGTCGGGTTGGCCCTCGGCCCGTATACTGCCGGCCAGGTTTCGACGCTGACCGGCAGCCTCTCCTACGGCGTGCTATCGATGGTGTTCGCGGCCCCGGTAGGCGCCGTATTGCTATACCTTGCCTACCGGACCGTTCCGGAAGCAGAGCGTTCGATCACCGAACGCGCTCGTGCTGCCGGAGAACCTATTTAAGGTTGTACGCTTAGCTGCGCGTGAGAACGCCGCAGGCAATCCGCGAGCCGGCATCGCCGGACGGATTCGTGCGGTAATCGTCGGCACCCGAGTGCACCATGACGGCGGTGCCATCATTGTCGAATAACGCTGTCATCAGCGCATCCCGGGAATGGTCGATCGCGACTTCGGTCGTGACGGAGCCATTGGCGTTGACCTCGATATTGGGCAGGTCACCGAGGTGCTTGCCCTGTGGATTCAGGCTGCCATGCTCGTTGTTCGTGGGATTGAGGTGCCCACCTGCCGACTGGAAGTCGGGCGTGGTGCAGGTTCCGGTGGTGTGCAGATGGAAACCATGGGTCCCCGGAGCGATCCCAGAAAGGTTCACGCGCATGACCCGCTGCATGCCTTCATCCATAAGCATGACAGTTCCGACCGATCTACCGGTCGTGTCGATCATTGGAGCGCGCGCCAGTTCGGTCGTCATATCGGATCCCGACATGGTCGAGCATCCTGCGAGCGCTAAGGCGGAAGATACGGCGAGAGCTGTGTAACGGAGTGTCATGGTCGGTTCCTTGCATTGCGTTGCAAGAAACCAACGAAAAAGGGGCCGGATTGCTCCGACCCCTTCGATTTGTTTGCTGCAAAAGCAGACTTACATGCCCGAACCCGGACCGTAAGTGATTTCCACGCGACGGTTCTGCAGTTCGCGAACGCCGTCGGCCGTGGGAACGCGCAGCTGGTTTTCACCGAAAGCCTCGCTACCGATACGGCCACCCGGGACACCGCGAGCGGTGAGGTAGTCACGCACCGAGGAGTTCCGACGCTCTGCAAGACCCATGTTGTAGCTTGCCGTACCCGACGTATCGGTATGACCAGCCAGCATGACCGCAGCGGTACCGCAGTTCGCATAAGCCGAGACCGCATTGTCCAGAATGGTCGCCGCTTCAGGGGTGATATTCGATTCATCCCAGTTGAAGAAGACGATGTACGGACCCTGCTGGCACGTCTGCGTAGGCGGCGGCGGAGGCGGGGGCGGAGGAGGCGGCGGCGGCGGCGGGGGCGGGGGCGGCGGCGGGGGAGGCGGCGGCGGAGCGGCACCGAAGTTGTAGCTCAGCGTCGCCATCAGCGAATGCGTCCGCAGACGGCCGTCCAGCTCACGACCGATCGAGTCGATCGGCATCACGTTCTCTGCCGTGAACATGCGATAACGCAGGCCGATATCGACATTGTTCGTGATCGGAGCGCGAACGCCGGCGAGAAGCTGCCAGGCGAAATCGCTGCTCGCGTCGTCGATCGCATCGGGTGCCGAGGGATCGATGTTCACGCTGACATTCGTACGCGCGACGCCGGCACCGCCACCGAAGTAGCCCTGCATGCCATCATCCGGACCGAAGTCGAACAGGCCGTTCAGCATGAAGCTCAGCGCGTTGACGCCGCCAGAAACTTCGTAGTTGCCGGCAGGAAAGGTCAGGCCGTCAGCCGAACCGATCGGAATACCCGCGTTTCCGACTTCGATCGCGTCGTTATCGGCCTCGCGATAGCTCACTTCCGCTTCGAGACGGAAAGCGCCGAAGTCGTAGCCTACAAAGCCACCGACATCGTAGCCGTATTCGTAATCGATGCTCTGCTGATCGACACCGCCGTCGTCGTCGATCGCGACATCGAAGTCGAGGTCTTCCACCAGCATGGCCCCGCCTTCGACGCCGACGTACCAGGCGTCGTCGCGGGCAAGGGCAGGCGATGCAAGGGCCGTTGAGGCCATCGCCATTCCTATGACGAATTTGCGCATTATTACTTTCCCCTTATTGAGAATTGGAGATACCAATGAACCGACATTTATATCCCTGCCCCGGATTCAGCAAGCAGACAATGGTTGGGAACTGTTGCACAAAAGTCGCGATTGCCGTGCCTACTGTTTGCGGAAGAACGCAGTCTGCTAACTGATACCGCAGGGGTCAAAGGATGCCGGCATCGCGCAAGCTCCCGATCAACTGGCCAAGTGCCGCACGGGATTGATGGTCGACCGTATCGCCTCCGGTCGGTTCAGCCACGGCGGCTGCGGCGATCCAGCCATCGCGCCATAACAGGAACCGGTCGGTGGATTTGTCGAACGCCCGCATACCCGCCACGGGAGGGGAAAAAGTCCATTGCTGGCCGTCCCAGCAGGTTAGCTGGTTTTCCTTGCCTCGCCACGCACCGGTCGCCGGGGCTGCCACGAGGAAAGTCTGCCCCGGTGCGGGATCCGCCGGCGGTTCTGCCATTGTCCGCTCGATTGCCGGGTGCAGCAGCATGTCGAGCCGGGCCAGGCTTTCGTTCACGTAGAACTCCCGCTGGGCCTGACCCGGAAAGAGGAAGGGAAGCCCGAAGCGGGTCGAACGGTCTTCGAAAGCGATTGCGTTGTCCATGATGTATCCTGTCAAACTGAAGGGGTTTCTTCGGGTATCAACCAGGCTCGGGCCGACCGTGCGAACGTGCCGACCTGGCGGACCCAGAACCGGGTTCCGTTTGCCTCACCCAAGTGGGCGTAGTCGCTGGCTTGCAGTCGAAGGCTGTTGGTCGCAACCTGCCTAAGGAAGAGCGGCGAAGAGGGCGGGCCGCTTCCGATTTCGTACAGTTCCGTTTCCTCGGTCAGCGCCTGATCGACCCCGTCGCGCCATTGCCACCCGCCGCGGGCGCGGCGGGTCCAATGCAGGAGCACGCTGCCATCCTCTCCGATCGTGGCGCGCGCATGCACCGGCGAGGGCGGGGTGAGGCTGAAACCGGCGTTTTCGACCCTCGCCCGGACCGCTGGTTGATCGGCAGGGCCAAGCGCGGCGAATCCTTCATCGCTGACCATCGAGACGGCACGCTGGGAAATTTCCGTGATGCGGTTGTCGAGCATGACGACCGGCGTTCCGGCCGGATGGGCTGTTGCAAACGGTTCGGTTCCGCCCCGGCCGCGCAACAGGCCCGACAATCGCCAATGCGTATCGTCGACTGGTTGTGCGTTGAGGAACTGCAGGACTTCGGAGCCGACCAAAACGCGGTTGCGTCCCTGGGCCAACCCGGTTGCAGAGCATTGCCCCTCGTCCGGTTTGCCGCTCTTCAGCCGCACCGTGATCGACGCCGCGCCTTCCAGCCGGAGGCAAGTCGATCCTGGCAAAGTCTCGGCCAACTCACCGGTCGCGGCGCGCCCGGTCAGGAATTGTTCGGTATCGATCAGGATATCGTCCTGCACGGCATACAGACTCGTACCTGTCCAGCGCCCCTCGCCGACCGTGACGGCAGCGAAGATGCATCGTTCCCCGGAACTCCCGAGCCCGTCCCAAGGCACTTCGAACGCCTGCAGATCGATGGCGGCGGGCTGCTGGTCCGGTGCCGACCATACGCTGCCTGCATGCGCGACAGCGGCGACCTGCGGGATCGTACGATGGCGCGTCAGTTCGAGCTCGACGCCCTTTTCGCACCATTCCCACACGACGACGCGCCACCAGCCGTGTTCGCCCGGAACCTTGACCAGCGAACCCGGCCCGATCTCAGGGTCCAGCGCGGCGCAGCGCCATAGGAGGCTCTCCCCGTCCAGATTACCACGCTGCCGGGCATCGCGGACGAGCGACAGAGCGTCCGCCGCCTGCAATGCGCCCGGAAAGTCGAAGACCCGCTGATCGCTCGCGTATCCATCGGCCCGCTGCAAGCCGGGCTGGTAGTCGCGTGCGATATCGTAATAGCGCAAGGCATAGAACGCCGCGTTCCGGGTGCTCTTGCGCAGATGCGCGGCCCCGCTCTGCGCACCGAACTCGCCGTCATCCCAACTGGCGGCGGGCGGCAGCACCGGGGCGTTCCCGGCCAGGGTTTCGGGCTGACCGATCGAGAGGTTCTTGCCGCCGAGCCGCGGTGAAACGGGCCGAAGACCGTCCACCAGCGCGAGGACATTGCGCACCGCACCGCCATCGTAACTGAAGCCGCGTATCTGCGGCACGACGAGCGATGCGGCGACATCGCCCACATCTTCCCTGATCATCGTCTCGACGAAGACCGGCCCCTCGCCCGCGAAGATCTCGAAACTGAGCGCGGGGATACGATTGCCGAACTCCGTCAGATCGAGTTGTTCGAAGACCACATAGGCACAGCCGCGAAAGGCGGGACATTGCTTGCCGAGCTTCGCCTTCAGCAAGGGATCGCAGGCCTGGTCGCCATGCCCCCGGTATATGCGCAGCTCGCCGCCGGTCTTCAGGTCGCCCGCCGCGCCGCGCAACAGATTGCCGTCGGCCCATATTCGCCCGATGCGATCGATCGGACGACTCGACAGGGACACCGCGAAAGACACTGAATAGCTGAAGCTCGTCGTCTTGGGCTTCCCCTTTCCGCCGCCCTCCCGGCTTTCGTGTTCGATCAGATCGGTTGACCAGACGATGGTGCCGGGCGCGCGCATGACCCCGTAATGACGCGCGATCGGCGTGCCGTAACTCGAGCCGGAAACGGCCAGTTCCTTGAGGCGCGGTCCTTCGGCGCCGCCGCCGCCGAAGATCGACTGGTCGATCGTTCGCCCCACGAACGCGCCGATAGCGCCGCCGATCGGCCCGAGCACGCTGCCGACGGCGCCGAGTACGAGAGTTGCCATGTCATGTTCCGATCATGTGCTGCGCCAGTGACGGACGACGCTGGCTTGCTGAAGCCCGTTTTGCCGGACGACCTCGCGCCGACCGGCATGGGCATGAACGTAAATCGACCGGTCCAGCGCGATCATGAGGTGATGCTGGGCGGGACCGGAATTGATGAGGATGAGATCGCCCTCTTTCTGGGCATCGGGGGCCTCGACGAAGCCATTCCGCGCGGCGAAGGGAAGCAGCCGATCCAGACCGAGATTGCGCAACCCGTATGCCGGCAATTCGGCAGGCTGCCGCCCGGCCGCCGCGATCGCGCACAATACGAGACCGACGCAATCCACACCCTTGTCCGGATCCCGGCCATGCAACCTGTAGGGCGTTCCGACGAGGCGATCCGCGGCCGCCGCGAAGCGCACGGGGAAGCCGGTCATTTCGTCTGCGGATACTGGGCGAGCAGGTCGTTCCCGGGCAGATCAGGCTCCCCCTGGAAATTGACCGCGTTGGCGAACCGCTCGCTGCAGGTCCGGATGGTCTTGTCGCACCCCTCGCGCAGGAATGCGCGGCAACCGGGCAACAGATCGGGCGAGAGCGCCCGGTCCGGAAAGAATTGACCATCGGTCACGGCAGGGATCGACATGACCTGCCCGCAATGAGGGCCGTCCAGCCAGTGGATCTCCCCCAGAACGAATTTGTCGGCATCCGCGACGGAAAAGCGCAGACTGCTCGCATCCCGGTCAACGCTCGTCACGGTGGCGCGGCGAGTGAAGCGCGGCGGCGAGAGCGTGCATCCCGGTCCGCAGAAACGCGCGCGGCAGGACGGGCTGGTCCGGGGAACCACGTCGACGTCGAGATCCGCCTTGGCGGACCGCAAGCGCGCCGAAAACCCGCCCCCATCCTGCGAGGTTTCGGCAATCGACCCCGAATAGAGGCTCGCCCGTTCGAGCGTGTCCCAATCGACCAGCCCCATCTCGATCCGCGCATCGGCGAACCGACCCGCCTTCAGATCCGCTTCGGTTATGGTGTCGTGCGACAGGGCGCCGCTGACCTCCGCCTCGTCGTCGGACAGCTCGCTCGTGCGGCGAATGGCGGAGGGGAGCAGGCCGGGGGCGGCGCGGTGGAGATGGCCTTCGAACCACAGGTCCCGATCATGCGTCGTGAAGGCAAGGGCGACGCCATCTGCCCGGTATATACGCCACCAACTTGCCACCGTGTCGAGCGCTTCGGCGAAGAAAACGCGGCTCATACGTCTTCCCTGATCTCGATAAGAGGGACCGACGGCGCTTCGCCCGCAGCAAACGACACCCCGCTGATATCCAGCCGGTCCTCCGCGAAGCGCACGGGTACGTCGAACATGTATCCCGCAGTGATCACGGAACCGCTCGAAGGCGCCGAGCCGAAGCGGACCTTGCCGCCGCCGATATGGGTCCAGCCGGAAACCGGCACGCCGTCCACCGCAATCGCTATCGTTCCTTCGACCGGGCGGGTGATGACACGCGCCTGCGTTTCATAGGTTTTCGTCAGGGCGAAGGTATCGCGCAGCCCGTCCGCCCGGGCGATGACCTGATCGGTCGGCTTGGGCAGTTCGCCCACCGGCGCCGAACTGTGATCGAACGGATCGCGCAGCCGGAACCCCCGCGCCGGGCCGAAGCGGGCGCGGTAGAATGCCAGAAGAACGGTGAGTTCCTTTTCGGAACGGATGCCCGGCCCGACATCGTAACGCATGCGCGCATCCGACCACAGGGCATTGCGCCGCTCGTGACCCGAGGAAGTGACCGAAACCGCGGTCGAGAATTGGGGGCTGACCGCCGTATCCCGGCCCAGCGCCAGCGGGTAGCGCACGTCGTCGAAAGCTTGCATGTCGTCGTCCTCGTGATGGGGCATGCGGGTGTAACCGTCGCGGCAGACCTGCGGCAGCGCCCAGACATAGCGGTCGGAAACCCCGCATTGCCGCGCCTCGTCCAGTGCGCGGTCGATCAGCGGCCAGAAGCCGTGTGCGTCCTCGGTATCGAGGACGAAGCCGGCGAAGTAATCCTGCCGTCCGATCGGATAAGCGAGTTTCTCGGTCGCGAAACCGATACCCCGCCGTCGGGCGCCGTCCGCGCCGCGAACCAGCCAATCGTAATCTTCCATTTGCAGCCGGTCGAACGCGGGATAACGCCACTCGGCCGGCAGGTTCGCGCGGTGCAGTTCCGGCATCCGCTCGTCGAGAACCGTCGGCGTGAATGCCAGCAGGAGGATCTCCGCCGGCCCTGCCGCCGCGTCGCGAACCGCGTCGGCCAGTTCCCTGGTCGAACGCGCCAGCAATGCGCCGGCCCTGTCGAGCAGGGCGAGCTGCGTCTCCTCCAGCGGTTTGCGCATGTCGGTGATCGGATCGTGCGCTTCACCGAGCGCCTGTTTCGCCTGTGGATCGTACAGGCAGGGCGCGAACGTGTCGGGCATGACCCACCACCACGGCTCGCCGATCTGGAACAGCGCCGCCCCGCCCGCCGCCTCGAGCAGTACGACGAATTTGCAGGCGATCGCCTTGAGGAACGCCATGGCCGCTTCACTGGCGGGCGAGACCAGGGCGGAGGGGGGATCCCAGCCGGTCCGCGCAAACCGGCCGTCCGATGCTTGCTGCTGCCACCAGGCCGGGCAGTTCTGCGCCAGAATTTCGTAGGACAGGGAGACGATGGGCGCGAAATCCGCCTCGACCGCGCGGGCGAAAAAGTCCGCATGCCAGGCCTCGGCCGGGCGGCATAGTTCCCCCCCATATTCCACTTCCATGCTGCTGGGGCGCAGCCGGTAGTAGTGGCTCATCCCGACATAATGGACGATGCGCCCGCGATAGCCGAGGCACTCGACCGTCCTGATCAGGCGCGCCGGCGTCTGGTTGAAGCAGTCGTCGTAAGCGGTCGCCATGCGTTCGCCGTGTTCGGGCAGCATGACGTTCCCGATCCCGAGCATGGCGCGATCACCTTCGCAATCGATGTCGGCCAGTTCGGCCCACGCCGGGGTCGGTTGATCCAGCACCCCGCCATCCCCCGGCGCATAACCTTTGCCGACCAGCGAGATGAACATGCGATCGATCGCCTGCGCTCGGATCGGCTCCCCCGGCAGCGCATAGCCCGATTGCAGTTCGCTGAAAGGCAGCGTGATCCGCGCGTCTTCGGGCGACCCGGCAGCATAGTTCCACAAGCGGACATACCAGGTCCGCGCATTGCCGGCGGCGTCCCGCCCCTCGATCGTCAACGTCGGGCCGTGCGGTTGATCGAGCGGTATCAGACCCTGGGACCGCCAACGAAACCGCAGGACGCAATGGGAATAGTCCCGCTGCGTCGCATAGCGGAGCAGGGGATGATCGAGCGTATCCTCGCTCTCCCAGATCAGGCCGGCAAGATCGTCGCGCTTGAGGAATTCGCAATCGACGCGCAAGCTCTGCGGCCCGGTGGTGATCACGCTCGCCATCATGGGGCGGGGGAAATTGACGGTCCAGAAGCGGGGATCGAAACGCTGTATCCAGTCGGATCGTTGCCCCCGCCGCGATGTGGCGAGCCAGAATGCCATGTGTCGGATCCTTCGTTCGGTTGCTCAGCGCGTCAGCGCGCGGCGCACCGCGCTCGCGACCTGGCGGGAGGATCGCTGCAGGGCGACCGGCGCGTCGACCCCGCGCGGCTGCGCGAGATTGATGGCGACGCGCACGGTATTGCGGACCCCGCCCTCGCCCGCACGGTTGGCCTCGACCCGGCCCGCACTGGTCGGGACGAACAATTCAGGCCCCCGCTCTCCGACGAGATAGGGGCGATCGGGCGAGACCAGCCCGCCGGTCGCGCGGCCGGGCAGACCCAGCAGCGAGGAAGCCAGCCCGCCAAGCAGGCCGAGCGGCGATCCGCCGCCGCTCCCCTGCCCGCCCAGCCCGAGCCCGCCCAGCAAATCGCCGAGCCCGGAATTCAGTGCCTGGCTGGCAATCGAATCGATGGTCGAGAGTGCCATGCGCTTGAGATCGTCGAACCCGACGCCGCCCTTGCGCAGGGCGGAAAGCAGGCCTTTTTCGAGGACACCCCCCGCCTTGTCGAACGCGGACAGCAGGGTGCCGTCGAACTCGCTCTTCATCTTGCCGATGTCCTGCGCAAAACTGCGCGTATCCGCCCTGACGGACACGATCAGCTCGTCCAAATCGTCATTCATTGCGATCCCTTTCGATCATCGCCGCGATCAGCTCGCGCGTGGGCGGCTCGCCGGCCGCGTCGTCATCGGGCCTGAGCGCGAGGCCGAGTTCGGACGGGGTCGCGTTCCAGAAGGTGTCCGGCGACCAGCCGAGCGAGCGGGCGGAAAGCCCGGCAAGCTTCCGCGTGGTCGCGGAAAACCGCGTCGTCATTCCGAACCCTTGAGGATTTCGCCGAGCAGGATGCGCAGCGGCCGGGCCGCCCGGGCGAGGCCCATGGCGAGGACCGCCTGGCCGATCGCCTGGCGGCTGACGCAGTCAGCCTGGCGGCTGACGCAGTCGGCGGGAACGGCGCAGTGCCAGAACAGGGCGGCGATCTCCTGCAGCTTGAGCCGGCCTTCCCCCGCCCGCTCCACCAGCGCGAGCAGCGCGCCCAGTTCCTCTTCGGCGCGGACCAGGGCATCGAAACTGGGGCGCAGGAGGATCTCGCGCCCCTCGACATGGATGGCAGCCTCGCCGCGAAGCGGATTGCTCATGCCGGCACTACCTTGCCCGAGCTTTCGAGCTGCATGGAATAGGTCCGCTCGCCGTTGAAATCGCCGGAATAGTCGAGCCGCTGGACGAGGAACGCGCCGCGCATCTTCGCGCCGTCCTCGAACGACAGCTCGTATGCATCGAGCGTGCCGGAAAGGGCGTGAGCACGCAGCCGGTTCTCGGCATCGGAACCCAGGAAGATGCCCGACGCGCTGACTGATACGCTGCGCGTACCGGCGCCGGACAGCAGCTCGCGCCAGCCGCCGCTCTCCTTGTGAGTCACCACCACGGTCTCGCCGTTGATGGTCATCTGGGTGGTGCGCAGGCCCGCGACGGTCTCGTAAGCGGCGGGGGTGGCGCCGTCGCCGATCTTGAGCAAAAAGGCGGCACCGGATTGGGCGGTCATGTCGGTTTCTCCGTGAATTGGGGGCGGGTCAGGCCGGGGCGGTTTCGAGAAGGCGGAAACTGTATTCGAGCAGGATCGCACGCAGCGACCACGGCCGCCGCTCGACCCGGCTGCGCAGGAAGCGGGTGACGACGATGCGGAAGCCGTCCTGCTGCGGCGCCATCGTGGCGATGCGGCGTTCGATCCGCTCGGCGAGGGCAGCGGTCGGGCCGGGCGTGTCGCTGCGGTCGACCATCTCCAGCGCGACGCGCACTTCGCGTCCGCGTTCGGTCTTGCCGCCCCACTCCGCCGCCGCACTGGCGACGATCGAGAGGTGCGGCGCGGGCGCGGCCAGCGGTCCGTCCTCGGCCATGGCGTTGAGGGTTTCGGCCAGGGTCGCGTCGGCGCGAAGCCAGTCGAGCAAGACGCTGCGAAAGGCGCTTTCCATCAATCGGTCCTTCCGGAAAAGAGGGGCCACAACAGCGCGGCCTTGCGCCAGCCCGCGCCATCGGCGCGAAGGGCGCGGCGGCGCAGTTCGCCCTGCGCCCGCGCCAGCCGCTCGGCCTTGCGGTTGAGGCTTCGGGCGAGCGCGGCGAAACCGGCGTCGGCGGGCGTCACAGCCGCATCTCGCGCCACGGCCGCCACAGGGCGGAAACGGCGGCGGGCGGCCGGTCGTCAGCGGCCCGGTCGCGCTGGCGATACTGGTCGGCGGCGTAGCGGACGATGCCGTGCCGCAAGCCATCGTCGAGCTGCGACCAGTCACTGGCCAGTCCAGCATCGTATTTGAGTTCGATCCGCGGTTCGGTGCAGGCGCGAAGCAGGCGAAAGCGCATCGCGTCTCCGCTGGCCTGCTCGATCGCGAAATCGCCGGGGTCGAGCACGCGCGGCACGCCGTAGACGTTCACGGCCACCACCGCGCGCATCATCATGACCGGGCGGGCCGACAGGTCGCGCCACTGGCTGCTGGCCGGCACGGTCTCCGTGATCGTGGTCTGCAAGGGAAAGATGCCGGTAAAGCGCTGGCACAGCGCATGCGCGCTCTTGAGCAGACCGGCCAGCAGCGGGTCGTCATGGGTCGTGTTGATCGCCAGCCATTGCTTCAGTTCGGCGAGCGCTGCGGCGGCGTATGTGGCCTGGATCTCGATTGCCCGCATAAGCGCGGCCTCCTCGGCGATAGGGTAAGGTCGGATGAAAGGGGCCGGCGACGGGCCAGGGGAAGCCCGCCGCCGGTCCGGTTGGATCAGGCCTCGATCTTGAGGAGCTTGATCGCGTTGGCATCGAGCACCTGCCCACCCACGCGCTTGGTGGCGTAGAAGTGGACGAAGGGCTTGTTGGTGAAAGGATCGCGCAGCACTTGCGTCGCGCTGCGTTCGGCGATCAGATAGCCGTGGCGGAAATTGCCGAAGGCGATCGGGAAGCTGCCCGCCGCGATGTCGGGCATGTCTTCCGCCTCGACCACGGGATAGCCGAGCAGGCGATCGGGCTGCCCCTCGACAAGGCCCGGCTGCCACAGGAACGCGCCGTCCGCCGTCTTGAGCTTGCGCACTTCCGCCAGCGTCGCGGAATTCATCACGAAGCTCGCGCCTTGGCGATGGCCGGATTTCAGCGTGTGCACGAGGTCGATCATCTTCGCGTCCGGATTGGTGTCGAACCCGTCCGCATCGCCCGAGCCGACATACTGCATCGTGCCGAACGGGCGGGTGCCGTCTGCCAGAGTGGAAACCGGCGCGTTGAGAAAGCCCTCGGGCTGGTTCACGCCGCTGCCGTTGACGAAGGCGGCCCCTTCGGCGCGGGCGAATTCCATTGCGATTTCGCCGGCGAGCCAGGCTTCCAGATCGAAGCCGACATCATCCAGCATGACCTGGCTGGCGGCGGGGTTGGCATAAAGCTCGCCGGTCGGCGGGGCGATCTCGGCAAAGATCGGGGTTGCGGTTTCGGGCCGCCCCGCCGCCTCGCTCACCCAGCCGCTGGCCGTCGCCCCGGTCGATACGAGCTTGCGATAGCCCGCGCTGCCGGTCTGCACGACCTGCGCGATGGCGCGGATCGGGCTGATCTCGACCAGTTCGCGGACGATCATCGCATCGATCTGGCGCGGTACGGCATAGCCGCCATCGGTCGGCACGACGCCGCTGATCGATTTGATCTCGGCGGTCGATCCGGTGCGCAGATAACCGTCGACGAAGCCGGTGGTGTCGGAAGCCGCCTCGGCGGTTGCGGCAAGCGCGGGGCGCGCGGCGGCACGGCCGATCTTGTCGACGCGCAGTTTCACTTCTTCCACGTCCGAGCGCAGGGCGGAGATGTCGGCTTCGGCCTTGTCCTGCCGGGCAAGGATATCGAAGCTTGCGGCGGCCGGGTCCACCGAGGCAGCGGCAGCTTGGGTCGCGGGATTGAAGGTCATGTCCATCGGGGTATTCACCTTTCTTGGGAGCACAAAAAAACCGCCCGGAAGGCGGCGGGAAAAACAGGGTATTGGCGGGGATCAGGTCATGAAGTGGATACGCGCCTCGTGCTGCAGGGGATGGCTGACGACGCTGACCTCGAACAGGTCGACATCGACCAGTTCGCGGCCGCCGGGCGTGCGGCGATAGGCGCGGGCGCGGTAGCCGAAGCTGAGCCCGGTCACCGCCTTGTCGCGCAGCAGCTTAGCCGCGCGGCCATCCGGGTTCTCGATCGTGGCGATGATGCGCAGGCCGCGCGCATCCTCGCCCACTGTCTCGACCCAGCCGATCCGCTGGTCGGGCCGGTGCTGCCAGAACAGCGGCAGGGGCGCGCGCCGTTCGGCCAGCGTGCGGCGGAACGCGCCGGGGCGGATGGTGTCGCGCGCTCCGTCCGCCCGATGGAACAGGGCGGCATAGCCGGCGATGCGCAAGTCTGCGGGCACGCTCATCGCAGGATGTCGCCCGCGCCCAGCCGTACCGCGATGCCGACGAGGAGCAGCGCCAGCAGCCCGCGCGTCAGCCATTCGACCGCCGCCTTCCACGCGCTCGCCTTGGCGTCGCGCCAGGCGGAGAGCAGCTCGCGCAATTCGTCGATATCGTCCTGCGCATTGGCATCGCCCAGGCCCAGCCGGTCGAGCACGCGCCGCGCGCCCAGTTCGGTCGATTCCTCGACGATGGCGCGCAGGGTGACGAGATCGCCGCCTTGCGCATCGGCTTGCGCGATCAGGCGCGCCAGCATGTCTTCGCGGGTCATTGGCTGTTCTCCTGTGGGGCGAGACCGAGCATTTCGCGCTTCTCGGCAGGGCTGAGGAAGTCGGCGGCGGTGACCTGGCTCCATAGCTTCTCGCGATCCTCGGCGAGCGCGGGCACCCGGTCGAGATCGACCGTCGGCGCGGCGGTGAACCAGTCCGCGAGGCCGGAATGCAGGCCGTCGAGGATCTTCGCGATCAGCGGCAGCAGGGTCAGCCGCCACAAGGCGCGGTTGGCCTCGCGGTAATTGGAATAGGTATTGTCCCCCGGCAGGCCGAGCAGCATCGGCGGCACCCCGAAAGCCAAGGCGATGTCGCGCGCGGCGGCGGCCTTCAGCGTGGCGAAATCCATGTCCGCCGGGGAAAGGCTCATCGCCTTCCAGTCCAGCCCTCCTTCGAGCAGCATCGGCCGCCCGGCATTGCCCTGCCCCTGGAACGCAGCCTGCAATTCCTCCTTTAATCGCGCGAACTGCTCCGCCGTCAGCCCGCCGGCATCCCCGCTGTCATAGACCAGCGCACCCGAGGGCCGGGCAGCATTGGCGAGCAGCGCGCGGTTCCATTCCGCCGCTGCATTGTGGATCGCGACCGATGCGGCAGCGGCGGAAAGGCAGCCCGCGCCGTAATGATCATCGATCGGGTGGAAGCCCTTGAGATGGACGATATTAAGCCAACCGTCCTCGTCGGTGAGGGGAATGGTCAGCGCCCCGTCGGTCAGGGTGTAGCGATAGGCGCTCGGCCAGCCGTCCGGCCCCGCGATCACCTGCACCCGTTCGGGCCGGAGGGGATGCAGGTCGACCGGCACGCCGGCCCCGTCCTTCACGATCTGCACATAGGCGTTGCCATGCAGGGCAAGCTGCGCCGCCAGCGTCTCGAGCAAGGGCTGCGCCCCGCAAGCGCAGGAAATCAGCCGCAGAAACCGCGTATCCTCGCAGGCGAGCGGCGCGCCGCCGACGCCCTCGGCCACGATCCGCACCGCGCGCTGCGCCACCGGATTGACGAGATACGCCTCGCGCACCTGCCGGGCATAATCGAAATGGCCCCCGGCCACGGCCGGACTGTCGAGCGCGGTCGCCCAGGGCGAGACATAGCCGCTCGTCAAAGGCACGCGCGACTGGCCCCCGCCCTTGAAGGCGGCGGCAAGCGATGTGAGGAAGGACATGGGATACCTCTCGTCGTACCGGGCAGCGCCGGTGGTTCAAATTTACTTCGGACCGGTGCGCTACACCTGCCGGATGCGCGGCCTCGCCGTCTTGCCCAGCATCAACTCGCTCAGCGCCCAGACCAGCGCGTCGGCGCGGTCGGGCGAACTGCCCGGCCCTTCGTAGCCGCCGCCGGCCATGATGCCGCACAGCTGGTCTTCCAGCCGGGCGAACATGGCGGTGTGATGCACCCGCCCCGCCTCGTAGAGCGCGGCGACCGGTTCGGCCCGCGCGCTCTTGCCGCGGCTGGCATGGACCAGTTTGACCGGCAGCGAGACGTCGGCGGCGCGCAGCACGCTTTCCACCATCTGGCCGCCCTGATTGGCTTCGGCCACCACCCGGTCGGCATTCCAGGCCGCCGCCGCCTCGGCCACCGCGCGGGCCCAGCGTTCGGGCCGCGGGCGGGCAAGCGACAGGTCGGCCAGGACCAGTCCGGTGCCGCTCGTGCCCAGGCCGCAGACGACGATGCCGCATTCGTCGCCGCGATTGCTCGCCGGCGGATCGACGCCGACCACGATGCGCAGCGGCGGATCGCCCAGCGCCTCGTGACGGCAGCGTTCGAGCAGCGAGCGCGACCACAGCGCGCCGTCATTGTCTTCCAGCAGGACCCCGTCGAGTTCCTGGCGGCCGAGCGCGGTTTTGCCGAATTGCCGCTTCATGTCGCGCAGGAAGCGGGGCGGCAGGTTATGCAAATTGTCATAGGTTGCCCCCCGCGTGACGACCACGTCGCCGCCCGCTTCCTCGGCGCACAGCCGGCGCATCAAGGCCACGGGCCGGGGCGTGGTGGTGGCCAGGGTCAGCGGCGTTTCGCCCAACCGCATGCCCATGGCGAGATTGTCCCACGCGCGGGTCGCGCGCTCCGATGCATTGTCCCATTTGGCGATCTCGTCGCACCAGGCGAAATGGTGCTGCGGCCCGCGCAGGGCTTCGGGTTCGGCCGCTGAATAGAGATAGGCCATCGCCCCGTTGGGCCAGACCAGCCGCCGCAAGGACGGCTCGAACAGCGGCGCGTTGTGCGGCGCGCAGCAGGCGATCAGCCCGCTTTCCCCCTCCACCATGACCGCGCGAACTTCGGCCAGGCTCGCGCCGACGAGGGCGATGCGGGCATCGGGCGTGCGGCGCGCCTTGTCGCGGATCCATTCCGCCCCCGCGCGGGTCTTCCCGAAACCGCGGCCCGCGCTGATCAGCCAGGTGCGCCAGTCGCCGGGCGGGGCGAGCTGGTTCCGGCGCGCCCACAAGTGCCAGTGATAGCGGAATTCCGCCTTTTCCGCCCGGGTCAGCCCGGCGAGTTCCGCCAGCCGGTCTTCCTCGCCGAGGTCGAGCAGCGATTTGAGCAATGCGTTGCGATCGGTCATCGGCCGTCATCGGCGGTCACGCGGTAGACGCCGTCGGCGCCCAGATCGGCCTGCATGGCGATCTGGCGCTGACGCATCTTCTCCAGTTTTTCATTGATCGACGCGATGATCGCATCCTCGTCCTCGTTGGCGCGCAGGGCCCGCTGGCGGCCGACCGACTCGCGGTGGGCGGAAAGCAGGCGGAAGGCGATGGCATTGTCGTATTTGCGGCGCGACTTGGTGGGGCCGCCGCCGGTCATCTCGCCGATGCGCAGGCGGCGCAGCAGGTCCATCTCGAGATTGTCGTACCCTTCGGCGAGCGCTTCCTGCCAGGCCCGGTAGAAGTCCGGTTCGCCCCGGCGGGTCTTGTACACCGTGCTCGAATCGACGCCGGCCTTGCGCGCCGCTCCGGCGACGTTCGAGGTCTGCGCAAGTTCGCCGAGGAACACCTCGCGCCAGTTCTGCGGGGGTCGCGACCCCCGCGTCCGCTTGCTCCCCATCGATCCCTCCCGATTTTCAACGCTTGCACGAAAAAGGGCGGCGAACCTTCCCGTTCGGCCGCCCCTGCTGGCGAATCACACTATCGCGATGTTCAAGCTGTCTAACCAAACAGCGTGACGATGTCAATGATAAATAACCAAATAGGTTAGCTACGGCAGTAATCCTTCTTGCCCTGACCGATCCGCCTGTTAGAGGCGCGGTATCGGGGTGACGGGGGAATCGCAGGACATGCTGCGCGGTCTGTACAATTGGACGATGGACAAGGCGGCGCATCCCCATGCGGTGTGGTGGCTGGCCCTGTTCGCCTTCGTCGAATCGAGCTTCTTTCCGATCCCGCCCCACCCGCTGCTCGGCTTGATGTGCCTTGCCGAACCGCGAAAGGCGCTGCGCTTCGCCTTCGTCTGCACCGCCGCCTCCGTGCTGGGCGGGCTGTTCGGCTATGCCATTGGCTGGGGGTTGTACGACACGATCGGGGCCTGGCTGCTGGGCGCGCTCGGCCTTACCGAAAGTTTCCCATTCGCCGCGTGCTATCTGCGCGAATACGATTTCGAAGCGATCCTGATCGCCGGCGCCACCCCGGTGCCGTTCAAGCTGCTGACGATCACCGCCGGCTTCATCGGCATGAACCTCGTCACCTTCGTGCTGGCGAGCATCGCCGGACGCGGACTGATCTTCATGACCGTCGGCATCCTGTTCCGCCTGTTCGGCGCCCCGATCAAGCGGGTGATCGACCAATATCTCGGCACGGTGACGACGGTATTCGTGCTGCTGCTGGTCGGCGGCGTGCTGGCGATCACCCAGCTCGGCGGCGGAGACGAAACGGACCCGAACGACAAATGCGCCGGCGCGACGGTGGTTCAGGCCGATCCCCGGCCGTGATCTCAACCAGATCTTAACCCTGTCCGGATAGCGATCCTCCCATCGAAAAGGGAAGATCGCTCCGGTGAGACAGACAACTCTCGTTCTGGCAATCGCAACCGCGATGATTGCGGGCTTCGCATCGCCCGCTTCCGCGAAATCGGCCCGCGCCGAATCGGACGGTATGGCCGAAGTCGCCGCGGCGGGCATATCCTCCGCCGTGCTGATCGTGCCGCAGGACGAAGCGCCGAACTGGGCGGACATGGTCGCGAACGATGATGGCGAACCGCCCCGGTTCCGCGCCGTGCCGAACGTGGCCCTGCTCGCGGGGCCGTCGGGCGAAGTGGTCACCGCCGAATGGACCGGAACCTATGCGCAGGTCATGCGCCAGGCCTATGCCCATGCGGTCCTGGGCCATGTCGAATATGCGAAATTCATGGTGGCCGAGGCCGAGGCGGGGCTGGCGGCCGCGCGCGACGCGGCCACTGCACATACCCCGCTGGGGGCCGCCCTGATCGCGCAGGTGGAGGCCGAGACGGTCCGCCCGATCGCCGCCCATGTCGCGGCCCGCATTGCCCTCTCGGAAGGACAGACCGACGCGGCTCGTGCGCTGGCCACGGCAAGCACGCTCACCGGGCCGACGGGCGCGGAACTGGCGGCGGCGACGGGACTGCCGCTACCGGACCGCCTGCCGTCACGCCTGCAGATGCGGCCTCGCTTCGCCCATGCGGTTGTGGTGGAGCAAGGCTCACTCGCGCTGGAGCTGGCTGCGCTCACGCCGACCCCGCTGGCCCTGCCGGCGGTTCCCTTCCTGTCGGACGAGGCGGATGTCGCCATGCCGAGGCCCACCCTTGCGCTATCGCCCCTGTTCGGGTCGGAACAGGGCATGGCCCATCCGGCAATCGGCCGGCCCTATTCCCGGTTTTCGTGGACGCTCGGTGCCGGCCAGGGCCGCCCCGCCCCGTGGCAGCTGGACGGGATCCTGCCGCTCCGGCCGGCGACGGCGGCCATGGTCCGCCTGCCGTTCGACTAACCCGCGAACGTCGTCTCCAGCGTAATCTCGGCATTGAGCAGTTTCGAGATCGGGCAGTTCGCCTTTGCCTTGTTGGCCAGTTCCTCGAACTTCGCCTTGTCGATCCCGTCTACCTTGCCGGTGAGCGTCAGGTCGGATCGGGTGACGGTGAAACCGTCGCCGTCTTTCTCCAGCGTGATCTTCGCATCGGTGTCGAGCGTGCCGTCCTCGTAACCCGCGCCGGCAAGCTGGATCGACAGCGCCATGGTGAAGCAGGCGGCATGGGCCGCGGCGATCAGTTCCTCGGGATTGGTGCCGGGCGCATCCTCGAAGCGAGTGTTGAAACCATAGGGGTGGTCGAGCGCGCCCGATTGCGAGGACACATGGCCCTTGCCGCCTTTGCCGAGACCTTCGTAACGGGCATGCGCGGTGTTGGTGGTCTTCATCTGGTGTCCTTCGTTTGGGTGGGTGTTCGCCCGAAAGACGGTTCACCGCGATACGCGTTCCGTCAGATGCCGAACGCCTTGAGCCCGGCGTCAAAGGCGTTTTCCAGACCGCCGCGCACGCCGCCACGTTTCCCGGCCATCGGCGCTTCCTCGATCACGAGGACGCCGGGTGCGGAAGCCGTTCCCGTTCCGGCATCGGCCACCCGGTCGCGGAACAGCGGTTCGCGGCCGAAGAAATAGGGCAGGAAGGTCTCGTTGCGGCGGATCGCATAAGCGGTGCGCGCCGAAAAGCCGAGCAACTGATCCTGCCCGAACACCCGGCCCGACCGCGCCTGCTCGATCCTCACCCCGCGCCCGCCCTGCACGATCAGCGCGGCGGGGCCGTGGAATACGAGATAGCGGAATTGCAGGGTCAGCCAGGCATGGAGGCTGAACAGGCGCCACCGGCTACGGATCGGGACCGGCTTGCCGATCGGCTGGACGATCGCGGCCAGCGCGCGCGGCTGAAGCACCAGCGCGGCGCCGGAAGCAAGGTCGATCCGCGCGATTTCCGCGAACGGATCGGCACGCGCCGAAATGCCGAACACCGCGCCCCTGCCGCGCGCGCTGGTGAGGAAGGTCATCCCGCTGGCAAGGCTGGTAAGCGGATTGCGCCAGCTCAGCAGCCAGCGGGTCCGCATGTCCGCGCCGCT
This sequence comes from uncultured Erythrobacter sp., assembly GCA_947501005.1. Taxonomy (GTDB): domain Bacteria; phylum Pseudomonadota; class Alphaproteobacteria; order Sphingomonadales; family Sphingomonadaceae; genus Qipengyuania. Next base: position 2,774,984 of record CANMTU010000001.1, read on the forward strand.
CTGGCTGGACTGGAGGTAACCCTGCCGCACGAGCAGTTCCTCGCCCTCGTCGAGCGCGATCTGAAGCGAGGGTGCGGACCGCTCGCTTGCCTTGATTGAATCGGGCCCCGGTTCGCCATCGGTCATCAGCCGGATCGGCGGCCGTCGTTCGGCGATCGGCGCGAGCACGAAATAGAACAGCGTGCGGATGACGAACGGCAACAGCAGGACGCCGAGCAGGGCAAGCGCCGCCCGCGCCATGACATCGCGCACCGTGGTATCGGACAGGCCCGCAGTCGGGTCGGGCAGGGTGGCGACGGATACCTGCTCGAGCGCGGCCAGCCGCTGGCGAGCCTCGGCCACGCCGCGCGCCGCGGCAAGACCGTTCCGGCGCTGGCGGGTGCGCTCGCTCGCTTCGGCACAGCGTTGGTCGCGCCGGTCCACCAGCGATTCGCGTTCGCGCAGGAAGATGAGGCGCAAGTTTCGCTCGATCGGCTCCTGCCGGTCGAACTGCGTGACCGCCGTCGTGGCCTGCACACACAGGGCATTGGAGGTGGCAATCGCGCGCTCGGTCGGGATGCGGGCATATGTTGCCATCCGGGACTGCGCGCGGACCAGAGCGGCCTCGCGCGCCCGGCTCTCGCGCGCCGTGACGAGCGCGGCGATCTCCGCGTCGAGCGCCGCCAGCTGCAATTCGCTGCGCTTGCGTTCGAGAATCCGCGAAGGCCGGATGCGGTCGAACCAGCCCTCGCCTTGCCCGAGCTGGGCAGCCAGTGCCCCGCGTTCGGCCCGCGCTTCGTTCAATCGGTTGGCAATCGCTTCCGCCCCGGCTGAGCGGATCGACGCGGTCCGAGCCTCCAGAGCGGCTTGCGCCGCAGCGCGTTCCTCTATCAGCTGGCTTCGAACCGCCCCGATCGACAGCGCATCCTGCCGGAAGTCCGCGTTCGACAGGCCGGCTGAGAGTGCGGGCCAGGCGAACAGGTAGAAGACGATGGCGGCGCACAGCAGCAGGTAAAGCAGACCGGTACGCCCGATCCATCCCAGCGCGGCTTTCACGGCTTGCGGCTCAGATGATGCCGACCTGCCTGCCCGCGGTCTCGAAGATTTCGAGGATCTGCCGCACCTCGTCCTCGCTATGCTCCGCACACAGCGAACAGCGCAGCAGGGTCATGTTGGCGGGGGTTGCCGGCGGGCGGGCGAGATTGACGTAGAGGCCGTTCTTGATCAGCGCCTCCCACATCGCCGCGCCCTGTTCGAGGTCGGGCATGATGACGGCGATGATCGCGCTCTGCGGCTCGTCGGTGCCGAGAGTGAAGCCGAGTTCGCGCAGCCCCTTGTGCAGCATGCGCGAATTTTCCCACAGATGCGCCCGCTTTTCCGCCCCATGCATGAGCTTGCGGATCGAGACGCAAGCCGTCGCCACCACCGATGGCGGCAGCGAGGCGGTGAACACGTAGGGTCGGCAGACCAGCCGCATGATCTCGAATTTCGGATGGTTGGAGACGCAGAAGCCGCCCACCGTGCCGACGCTCTTGGAGAAGGTACCGATGATGAAATCGACATCGTTCATCACCCCGGCCTGTTCCGCCACGCCGCGCCCGTTCTCGCCGATGAAGCCCATCGAGTGGGCTTCGTCGACCAGGATCATCGCGCCGTATTTGCGCGAAACGGCGACCATCTCCTTGAGCGGCGCGATATCGCCGAGCATCGAATAGACGCCTTCGAGGATGACCAGCTTGCCCGCATCTTCGGGCAGGCGTTTGAGGCGTTTTTCCAGCGCCTCGACATCGTTGTGCTTGAACGGCACGATTTCCGCATTGCCCAGCGCACAGCCGTCCCAGATGCTGGCATGGCTGTCGATATCGAGGAGGATGTAGTCGCCCTTGCCGGCGATGGTGCTGATGATCCCCAGATTGGCCTGGTAGCCGGTGGAAAAGACCATCGCATGGTCCATGGCGTAGAATTCGCGCAGCGAATCCTCGACATCCTTGTGCCCCTGATACGTGCCGTTCAGCACCCGGCTGCCGGTCGTCCCGCTGCCGAAATCGGCGAGCGCCTGCTTGCCCGCCTCGACCACGTCCGGGTCGAAGGTCATGCCCATGTAATTGTAGGTGCCGAGCAGGATCGTCTCGCGCCCGTTGCAGATCGCCCGCGTCGGCGAGAGCACCTGTTCCATCACGAGGTTGAACGGATCCTCGACCCCTTTCGACAGCAGGCCTTCGCGCATCGCGATGACATCGTCGAACTTGGAGAACAGGTCGCGCCCCTCGCCTTCGCGAGCGGGCGGCTGGTCGGCCTGCGCGATGCCTTCGCTCACGGCTTGACCTGCAGCTTGTGGACCGTGTCGACCAATTGGCCGTAGGTCTCGATCTCGGCCTGCTGGTTCATCGAGATGATGATGTCGAACTCGTCCTCGATCGCGGCGACGAAATCCATCACCGTCAGGCTGTCGAATTCCAGATCGTTCTGGAATGTCGTGGTGTCGGTGATCTCGATGCCCTTCTTGTTGAAGGGCTGTGCCAATTCGCGGATGCGTTCGTCGACTTGCGATCGGTCCATGTGTTCGTCCAGTTCCTGCATATGCGCCTCGGCGCCGTGGCAAGCCATCTAGGGCATAGCGCGCAAGAGCGCGAGGGGTTCGTTGGTGGGTCTTGGGCCGGCCCGCCTCAGTCGGCCAGAAGGGCGCGCACGGCCGCCATGAAGGGGCCGATGGAAACGGGTTTGGCAAGGTAGTCCCGCGCACCGGCTTCGCGAATGCGTTCCTCGTCGCCCTTGCCGGCATAGGCGGTCACGGCCAGCACGGGCGTATCGGTCAGGCTCGCATCCTTCTTCAAGGCGGCGATCAGGTCCACCCCGCTGATATTGGGCAGCTGGATATCCATGATCACCAGATGCGGGGCGAACTTCTTCGCGGTCGCCAGCACGTTCTTCCCGTCGGCCACCGGCACCACCTCGTAACCGTTCGCCTTCAAAACGTCGCAGAACAGCTTGCGATTGAGGTCGTTGTCCTCGACAACGAGGATTCTCTTTGTCACGGGGTCGTGGCCTCCTTGCATCCGGCAGGCGGCATAGGGACAAGCGAAAGGGCTGACAATTCAGGGCGCGAAAACTTCGACACCGCAGGAAACCCGTTCGGCGCAGGTGCTGGCGCTGGAGGCGCTCGGCTGGGCGCTGACCGACGAGCGGCGGGCGGAACGCCTGCTGTCGCTCACTGGGCTGACGCCGGAACGGCTGCGCCACGGGATCGACGATACGGCAGTGCAGGCCGCGGTGCTGGAATTCCTCGCCGCGCACGAACCCGATCTCGTCGCCGCGGCCGTGGCGCTCGACACGACGCCCGAGGCGCTGGTCGCCGCGCACCGGGAACTGGCCCGATGAGCCGGCCCCTGATCGTCTGCGATTGCGACGAGGTGCTGCTGCACATGGTCGGCCCGTTCCGCGAATGGCTGGCGGAGAACGAGGGCGTGGACTTCACGATCGGCAGCAACAATTTCGGCGAGGCGATGCGCTGGCAGGACGGCGGCGGTCTGCTGGAGCAGGAGGATATCTGGCGGCTGCTGCGCAAGTTCTTCGACACCGAGATGTATCGCCAGCACGCGATCGAAGGCGCGCTCGACAGTATCGCCGCGCTGCAGGACCATGCCGACGTGGTGATCCTCACCAATCTGATCGACGCGCATCGCGACAGCCGGGCCGAACAGTTGCGGACCCATGGGCTCGATGTGCCGGTCTATACCAATCAGGGGCCGAAGGGTCCGGCCATCGCCGCGATCGTCGCGGAATACCGGCCCTCGCGCACCTTCTTCATCGACGATCTGCCGCAGCATCACCGCTCCGCCAGGGAGACGGTCCCGGGCATCACCACGCTGCATCTGTGCGGCGAGCCGGAACTGGCGCCGCATATCGACTGCGCGCTGGATGCCGGGGATGCCGACGCCCGGATCGACAATTGGGCCGAGGCGCTGCCCTGGCTGCTCGCCCGCCTTCAGGACAAGGAACCGCAGAGAGCATGACTATCGAAAGCCGCCTCGCCGAACTCGGCATCGAACTGCCCGAGGTATCCCCCGCGCTCGCCAGCTATGTGCCGGTGATGGTGCATGGGAACACCGCGTTCGTCTCCGGCCAGCTGCCGTTTCTGGATGGCGAGCTTGCCACCGGGCGGCTGGGCGCGGATGTCGACGTGGAACGCGGCGTCGAGATCGCGCGGGCCTGCGGGCTGATGATCTTGGCCCAGCTTCGCGCCGCCGGTCTGCTCGAACGGGTCAGCCAGGTGGTCAAGCTCGGCGGGTTCGTCGCCAGCACGCCCGATTTCGTCGAGCAGCACAAGGTCGTGAACGGGGCGAGCGATCTCATGTCGGAAGTGTTTGGCGAGAAGGGGCGCCATGCGCGCGCCGCGGTCGGCGTTCCGGCCCTGCCGCTGGGTGCCGCGGTCGAGGTCGATGGAATCGTTGCTCTCTCGGATTGACCGGTTCTTCGCGCCTGCGCCCGATCCGGCGCGGACCGGCTGGCTGGGCGAATGGACCTACGCCCATCGCGGCTTGCATGGCGGCGGACGGGTGGAGAATTCGCGCTGCGCATTTCGGGCTGCGATCGACGCGGGGCTGGGGATCGAATGCGATATCCAGCGCAGCGCCGACGATGTGCCGATGGTGTTCCACGACTGGGACTTCGCCCGGCTGATCGGCCGGCCCGACAAGACCGCCGCACTGACCGCCGCCGAATGGCGCAAGCTGAGCTATCTGGAAGGCGAGGACGCGCTTATCGCACTGGCCGATCTGCTGGAAATGGTGGCGGGCAAGGTGCCGCTGTTGATCGAGATCAAGTCGCACAGGGATTACGATGTCGAACGGTCCTGCCAGGGCGTGGCCGATGCGCTGCGCGGCTATGCCGGGCTGCATGCCGTGATGAGCTTCGATCCGCGCGTATCCCGCTGGTTCCGCAAGCATTCACCCGCGAGCGTGCAGGGCCTCGTCATGCGGGAAGACGAGTTCGGCCATACTCAACACGCGTGGCAACGCCGCGCCGCATTGTGGGCCGCGCGTCCCGAATTCCTCGCCTATCATGTCGCGGCCCTGCCCAACTCGATGGTCGCCGGCTTGCGCGAAAACGGTCTGCCGATCCTGAGCTGGACCGTCGATTCGCCTGCCAGACTGCAGACCGCGCGCCGCCATGCCGATGCGCCGGTGGCCGAAGGGGCCGGCCTGCCATGAGCGATGGAGGCCTTGCCGCCCGCATCGCCGGATCGGTCGGCGCGTTCGATGCAGCCGATTGGAACGCCCTCGCCGGGAGCGACAACCCGTTCATGCGCCACGAATTCCTCACCGCGATGGAGGATTCGGGCAGCGTCGGCGCGGGCACCGGCTGGCAGCCCGCCCCGCTGATCGTGAGCGAGGAGGACGGCCCCCCGCTCGCCGCCATGCCCGCCTATCTCAAGAGCCACAGCCAAGGCGAATATGTTTTCGACCATAGCTGGGCCGATGCGTTCGAGCGGGCGGGCGGCGACTACTACCCCAAACTCCTCATCGCCGCGCCGTTCACGCCGGCGACCGGCCCGCGCCTGCTGCTCTCGGACGAAGCTTATGCCCGCCCGCTGATCGCCGCTGCCGAACAATTGTGTTTGCAGAACGGCTTTTCCAGCGCGCATGCCACCTTCGTCGAACCGGCCCAGCAGGCGATCTTCAAAAATGCAGGCTGGCTGCTGCGCAAGGACATCCAGTTCCACTGGCACAACCACGATTTCGGCGGTTTCGACGATTTCCTCGCCACGCTCGCTTCGCGCAAGCGCAAGGATTTGCGCAAGGAACGCGCCGCCGCGCAGGCCGAGGTCGAGATCGTGCGGTTGCGCGGCGACGATATCCGGCCCGAACACTGGGATGCGTTCTGGGTGTTCTACCAGGATACCGGATCGCGCAAATGGGGGCGGCCCTATCTGACCCGTGCGGCGTTCGATCTGCTCGGCGAACGGATGGGCGAGGCGATCCTGCTGGTGCTCGCCTATCAGAACGGCGAGCCGGTGGCGGGCGCGCTCAATTTCATCGGCCCGGACGCGCTGTATGGCCGCTATTGGGGCTGCACGCGCGATGTCCGCTTTCTGCATTTCGAGCTGTGCTATTACCAGGCGATCGACGCCGCGATCGAACTCGGGCTTGATCGAGTCGAGGCCGGGGCGCAGGGCGGGCACAAGCTGGCGCGCGGATACGAACCGGTCGAAACCGTCTCCGCCCACTGGATCGCCGATCCCGGCTTCCGCGAGGCGATCGCGGATTTCCTCGAGCGCGAGCGGGCGGGCATCGCCAGCGACCGCAATTACCTCAACGCCCGGACCCCCTTCCGCAAGGCCTGAGCCGCTCAGGCGACCTTGCGCGCGTCTTTCTGCAACCAGCGGCGGGCGCGCCCCTGCGCCTCGGCGATTTCGCGCGCGGTCATTTCGTCGGCGATTTCGGCCCGACAGCAAGCCGCTTCCTCGTGCCCCATCGAGGCGGCGATGTTGAACCATTTGTGCGCCTCGACCAAGTCGCAGGTGCAGCCGTGGCTGCCGGTCGAAAAGGCCACGCCGAGGCCGAACAGCGCTTCCTCGCAGCCGCCTTCAAATTGCGCAATGGCCTGCGCGACGAGCGCTTCCGCTGCGCCCGATTGCTCGATGCGGCCCGCCCCGCCCTGGATCGCTGTCAGTTCCATCACCGTTCCCCTTTGCAACAACGGCATCCCCTCGCCGTTCGTCCCTTCAATCCGCCATCCACTCATAAAAAATGGTTAACGCGGCGCTGACCAAGTCGATTGCATCCGAAACAATGATGTGCGCGCAAGGATGATACGCGCGGCGCTACGGCATTGCGGCTTGCCCGCATGTATCGCGATGCCTATAGGGCGCGCCGAACGGAGGGTCGTCCAGGTGCCGAAAAGCTTCGGGTCAGGATCAGCAGATGCCTTTCCGTACGGGGAGGGAAGGTAGCGACATGGCCGAATCGGCATCGAATGTCCGCGAGAAGCTCGAACAGGCGAAAGCCGCCGTCGATCCGGGTTACGTGCCTTCGGACGACGAAGAGTATATGAATTCCCAGCAGCTCGATTTCTTCCGCATGCTGTTGCTCGACTGGAAGAAATCGATCCACGACGCGGCCGGGCAGACCCTGCAATCGCTGCAGGACGGCCCGATGCGCGAACCCGACCTCAATGATCGCGCCTCGTCAGAAACCGATTGGGGCATCGAGCTGCGCACCCGCGACCGGCAGCGCAAGCTGATCTCCAAGATCGATGCGGCGCTGCGGCGGATCGAGGATGGCGAATACGGCTATTGCGACAAGACCGGCGATCCCATCGGCCTGCGCCGCCTTATCGCGCGGCCCGTGGCGACGATGACGCTGGAGGCGCAGGAAGCCCACGAACGGCGCGAGCGCATCTCGCGCGACGATTGATTCCATTCGGAAATTTCCCGAATTCGGTAACGTTCCGTTTAGCAGTTCGGCTTACCAAATCCGTTGTCCGTAAGCACGGGCGGGATTTCAGGGTCATGCGCGAGGAACAGCAATGTCGGCAATCGATACACGGGGGGTCTCCCGCGATAGCCTGTTCCTCATGGCGGACATCTCCATCGAAGGGGGCGAGGCCGGGCGGGTCAAGGTGCGCAATCTGTCCGATACCGGCATGATGGGCGATGGCCCGGTCGCCGTTGCGCGGGGCAAACAGGTCACGGTCGAACTGCGCAATATCGGCGCGGTCGGCGGCACGGTCGCATGGACGCGCGGCAACCGTTTCGGCATCGCGTTCGACCGGATGATCGAATCGAAGCGCGCCCGGGTGCCGCTGGGCGACGGATCGGAACGGGCACCGATCTATGCCCGCCCCGCGGTCGATCCGGAACCCGACCCCGTCGACCCATCGCGCCTGCGCAAGATCTGATTTTCTGCGCCCCGGGCGCCCCGGGCGCGCCGTAGCGCCCGGTTGCACGCCGCGCGCCGGGTGCTACGTGCTAGGGCCATGTGGCGCGCCGTCCCGATCCTATCCCTCCTGCTGCTGGCAGGGTGCGCCGATACCGCACAGGACGGCATGGTCGACGTCGCCTATATCGGCGATGCGCGGGCTGATGGCGGCACCGATGCCGAGGCGCGGCTGGTGCAGTCCGCGCGCTGGCAGGGACTGGTCCGGTTCGATCCGGCGGGGCAGGTCGTTCCCGGCCTTGCCGAACGCTGGATCGTGACCGATGACGGGCTGAGCTATATCTTCCGCATTCGCGAATACGAATTCGCCGACGGGTCGCGGCTCACGGCGAAAAGGGTGCGGCGCAAACTCGTCGCAGCGATCGACGGGCTCGGGAAAAGCGGCCTCGCGCTCGACCTGGCAAAGATGTCGGACATTCGCGCGATGACCGGGCGGGTGATCGAGATCCGCCTGCGCAGCCCGATGCCCGGTTTCCTGCAATTGCTGGCCCAGCCCGAACTCGCGCTGGAATTCGACGGCGACGCCACGGCCCTGATGAGCGCCGCCGACGCAGGCGGGCAAACCGTGCTGACCGCCCTCCCCCCGCAGCGGCGCGGCCTGCCGGCACAGGAGGACTGGGCCGAGCGGACGCGGCCGGTCAGCCTCCGCAGCACCTCCGCCAGCGAGGCGGTGGCAGGTTTCGCCAACGACCGGTTCGACGTCATCCTCGGCGGGCGGGTGCAGGACCTGCCGCTGGCGGCGGGCGGCCCCCTGTCGCGCGGCACGGTGCGCCTCGAACCCGCGATCGGCCTGTTCGGGCTCGATGTGGTGCGCCCTCAAGGCTTCCTCGAAGACCCCGCGAACCGCGAGGCGGTGGCGATGGCGCTCGATCGCCCGGCGCTTGTCGAGCCGCTCTCGCTGGGCGGCTGGTCGGCCACTTCGCGGATCGTGCCCGAAACCCTGCAATCCCCGGTTGGCGATACGGAGCGCTGGGCCGACCTGTCGATCGACGAGCGCCGGGCGATCGCCGCCGCCCGGATCGCGCGCTGGGAAGCGCAGCAGGGTGCAGAGGCCCGGCTGGCGCTCTACCTACCAAAGGGTCCGGGGGCGAACCTCCTGCTCGCCGGGTTGGCGCGGCAATTGGCGCTGGTCGGCCTGGACCTCGTGCGGGCGCCGGACGCACGATCCGCCGACCTTGTCTTGCGCGACAGCGTGGCGCGCTTTGCCGGGGCGCGGTGGTTCCTCAACCAGTTCAACTGCGCCATCGCACCGCGCCAGTGTTCGCCCGAGGCGGACGAACTGGTGCAGCTGGCCGTCCTCGCCCGCGACGGCGATATCCAGACCCAGCTGCTGGCGACGGCGGAGGCCCGCTTGCTCCAGCGCAATCTCTACATCCCGCTGGGCGCGCCGATCCGCTGGTCGCAGGTCCGCTCGGACGTGTCCGGATTTGCCGAGAATCCGTGGGCGTTTCATCCCTTGTTCCCGTTATCCGGCGCTCCCATCTGAAATCCATGACCCAGGATCGCCTCACGCCGATGCCCCCGCCGCAGGACGAGCGGGCCTCCGCCGGGACCGACCGGATGCGGTTCGAAATGCCGCTCGGCCGCGAGCCGCTCGCGGTGCGCCGGCGGATCGAGGCGATGGAGCACCTCCTCGAACGCAGCGCCGCCATTCCCGGCACCAATATGCGGGTCGGGCTCGATCAAATCATCGGGCTGGTTCCGGTCGTGGGCGATCTCGTGGCCGCGGCGATGGGGAGCTACATCGTGTGGGAAGCGCGCAATCTCGGCCTGCCGAAATGGCGCTTGTGGCAGATGATGGGGCGGATCGGGTTCGACACCGCCGTCGGCGCGATCCCGCTGGTGGGCGATGCGTTCGACGTCGTGTATCGCTCGAACACCAAGAACCTGAAAACCATCAAGCGCCACCTCGACAAGCACCACCCCGAGACCCGCACGATCGAGCAGTAGTTTCCCGCACGCTTCCGCTGCGCTAGGGCGGGGGCATGACGCAGGGCGTAACCTACTCCTCCTATCTCGATCTCGACCGCATTCTCGGCGCGCAGCATCCGGTGTCGGGCGCGCATGACGAGCTGCTGTTCATCGTCGTCCATCAGGCGAGCGAATTGTGGATCAAGCTGTGCCTGCATGAATTGTTCGCCGCGCGCGAACGGATCGTGGCGGACGATTTGCGCCCCGCCTTCAAGATGCTCGCCCGGGTGGCGCGGGCGCAGGGGCAGCTGATTCAGAGCTGGGACGTGCTGAGCACCATGACGCCGCATGATTACTCGACCGTGCGCCCGCATCTGGGCGGATCGTCCGGTTTCCAGAGTGCGCAGTACCGCATGATGGAATTCCTGCTGGGCGGCCGCAATCCCGATATGGTGACGATGCACGAGGCGACACCCGAAGTCGCGCGGGACCTGCGCGAGGAACTGGGCCGCAAGAGCATCTATGCCGAAACCGTTGGCCTGCTCGCCCGGCGCGGCTTCGCCATTCCGGCCGACGTGCTGGCGCGCGACCATGGTGACAGCTGGGACCGTTCGGACGCGGTCGAGGCGGCGTGGGCGGCCATCTACCGCGAGCCGGAGCGGTACTGGGATCTCTACGAGCTGGCGGAAAAGCTGGTCGACCTCGAATACCATTTCCAGCGCTGGCGGTTCGGCCATCTCAAGACGGTGGAGCGGATCATCGGCTTCAAACGCGGCACCGGGGGGACGCCCGGCGTGCCCTATCTCGGCAAGGTGCTGGAACAGGCCTTCTTCCCCGAACTCCTGAGCGTGAGGACCGCGATATGAGCGATTGGCGCAGCCCCCGCCGCATCTGGGACATTTCGCAGACCCTGCGGCCCAATCTGCCCGTATGGCCTGGCGATACCGAGTTCGGCTTCGAACGGACGTGGAAGATGGAGGACGGTTCGCCCGTCAATGTCGGCCGGATGACGATGAGCACGCATTCCGGCACCCATGCCGATGCGCCACTCCATTATGCGGCGGACGGGCTGGACGCGGCGGAGATGGAACTCGACCCCTATATCGGCGAATGCCTGGTTGTGGACGCGCGCGGCGTGTCGGGCGCGTTGGACGTGGCCGACCTGCCTCCTATCGAAAGCGCCGACCGGGTGCTATTCCGCACCTGGGATTCCTTCCCGCACGAGGAATGGCGCAGCGACTGGCTGCCGATCGCGCCCGAGACGATCGGATGGCTGGCGATGCAGGGCGTCAAGCTGATCGGCACCGACGCCCCCTCGCTCGACCCGCAGGAATCGAAGGAGATGGCGGCGCATAATGCGGTGCTGAAACACGATATGCGCATCCTCGAAGGGCTGGTGTTGAATGACGTACCGGAAGGGCGCTACGAACTGATTGCGCTGCCGCTGAAGGTCGGCGGCGGGGATGCGGGACTGTGCCGCGCCATCTTGCGGGAGCTGGCCAATGCTTGAGCGGGCGAGGACGCTGGATGCCGCCGATCCGCTGGCCACCTATCGCGAGCGGTTTGCGGTGCCGGACGGGGTGATCTATCTCGACGGCAATTCGCTCGGCTGCCTGCCGAGGGCGACGCCGGAGCGGATGCAGCAGGTCATGCGCGGCGAATGGGGCGAGGGCCTCATCCGCAGCTGGAACGATGCCGACTGGATCGGCCTGCCCCAGCGCATCGGCGGCAAGATCGCCCCCCTGATCGGGGCGGAGCCGCACGAGGTGATCGCGGCCGACAGCGTTTCGGTAAACCTGTTCAAGCTGATTTCCGCCGCCCTCGCCATGCGACCGGGCCGCAAGACCGTGTTGAGCGAGCCGGGCAATTTCCCGACCGACCTCTACATGATCGAGGGGTTGGAGAAGCAGGGCCTCGCGACGCAGCGGCTGGCCGAACGCGGCAGGATTGCCGAGGCGCTGGACGAGGATGTCGCCCTCCTCTTGCTCACCCACGCGCATTACAAGACCGGCGAGGTGTTCGACATGGCGGCGCTGACCGGCGCCGCGCATGCGGCAGGGGCGCTGGTCCTGTGGGACCTGTCGCATTCGGGCGGTGCGCTGCCGGTCGAACTGAACGAATGCGAGGCGGATTTCGCCGTCGGCTGCGGGTACAAATATCTGAACGGCGGACCAGGCGCGCCGGCTTACGCCTTCGTCGCCGAGCGGCATCACGACGCCGTGCAACAGCCCCTGAGCGGCTGGATGGGCCATGCCCGGCCCTTTGCCTTCACCGACGACTATGCACCCGCGCCCGGCGTCGACCGCCTGTTGTGCGGCACGGCGCCGATCCTCGCCATGGCGGCGCTGGAAGTGGGCGTGGACCTGATCGCGGAAATCGGGATCGAGCCGCTCTACGCCAAGTCGCAGAAACTGTCCGAATTCTTCCGTCAGTGCCTTGCCGAGCGCGAAGTTGAACTGGGCCTCGTCAGCCCGAGCGACCCGACGCAGCGCGGCAGCCAGCTCTCCTTCCGCCATGAACACGCCCATGCGATCAGCCAGGCCCTGATCGCCCGCGGCGTCATCGGCGACTTCCGCGATCCCGACATCCTGCGCCTCGGCTTCGCCCCCGCCTATCTCCGCTTCGAAGACATGGCGGAAGCGGCACGCCATCTGGCCGAGGTGCTGGAGAGCGACGAGTGGCAGCGCGACGAGTTCCGTAAACGCGCGGCGGTGACGTGAGGCCTGCCAAAACCCCGCTTTAACCCCTGATGGCTAAGCCGGCTCCGGGGCGGAGGACGGGTCTTGCGAAAAACATGCCTGAATTGCGGATTGCAGGTCTGGAAGATCTTCGAGCCCTGCCCCGAATGCGGGATGCGGCCGACTGACCCGACATTGCGAAAAGGCACGGGCAAGGAGCAATACGAACGCGAACAAGGCCAGCACCAATTCACCCTGTCGCTGAAGAACAGGCGCAAATCCGCGGATGGGTTGGAGCGGGACCTGCGCCGGAAAGTCCCGATGCTCTACGGCTCCCCATGGTTCGGAACCGGGTTCGGCCGACAGAATCGGGTTCGAGACCCGGGCATCGAGATCGCGAAACTGCATCGGGAGGCAATGGTGGCGAAGAACGGCGGGGGCCTGCCGCCGGGCGTAGGACCGACCGCGACACCGAAGCTTCCCTACGAGCGGAAGGCGATGATTCTTTTCGCCCTGTTCGTCGTGCTCGATAAATTCTGGCGCTTCATCGACTGGTAGCCGCCTACTCCTCCAGCTCGATGTCCCAGTAAAGCCAGTCCCGCCACGTTTCGTGCAGATAGTTCGGCGGGAACATCCGGCCCTGTTGCTGCAATTGCCAGTGGGTCGGGCGGATCGGCTGGGCGTAGAGCTGCATGCCGGCCTGCCTGGGCGTGCGGCCGCCCTTCTTCATGTTGCACGGCGCGCAGGCGGTGGCGATGTTTTCCCACGTCGTCTTCCCGCCCAGCCGGCGCGGCAGGACGTGATCGAAGGTCAGGTTCTGCATCGCGCCGCAGAACTGGCAGGAGAACCGATCGCGCAGGAACAGGTTGAACCGGGTGAAGGCGGGAAACTCGCTCGGCCGGACATATTGTTTCAGCGCGATCACGCTGGGTATCTTCATGTCGAGATTGGGCGAGTGCACCTCGCGGCCGTAGGTCTCGATCACGTCTACCCGGTCGAGGAAGATCGCCTTGATCGCGGTCTGCCACGGCCACAGGCTGAGCGGATAATAGGACAGCGGGGTGAAATCGGCATTCAGTACGAGGCTGGGGCACGACTGCAGATTGCGCGAGGCATCCTCGTCGGCGCTGCGGAACCTGGCAGCCCGCTCGATCAGGTCGGCCTTAAACATCGGGGTACAACACGGTGCGCGTCCTTCCCTTCCGGTATGGAGAATGCATTTGCAGGTGGATGCGTCAAGCCTGTTACAGACAGGCTATCCACATACTTGTCCACCAAGGCCGTCACGGGAGTAGGACCATGGTCGTCACGCGCTTCGCCCCGAGCCCCAATGGCTCGCTGCATCTCGGCCATGCCTATTCCGCCGTCACCGCGCACGATATCGCCCGCCAGCGGGGCGGCCGCTTCCTGCTGCGGATCGAGGATATCGACGGGGTGCGCTCGCTGCCGGAAAAGGCCGACGAGTTCCGGCGCGATCTCGAATGGCTAGGGCTGGAATGGGACGAGGTGCCCGCCCAGTCGACCCGGCTGGAGGATTACGAACAGGTCGCGCAGTATCTGCTGCACGAAGGGCTGCTCTATCCCTGCACCTGTACCCGCAAGGAGATCGAGGCGCTGAACCCGCGCTCTGGTCCGGAAGGGGCGGTCTATCCCGGAACCTGCAAGGGGCAGGCGCTCGATCCCACCAAGCCGGTCGCGCTGCGGCTGGATGTCGCGGCGGCGCTGGCGCAGACCGGCGAACTGTTCTGGGAAGACGAGGTCGACGGCACGCAGATCGCCAATCCGCGCGGCTTCGGCGATGTCGTGCTGGTGCGCAAGGACGCGCCGGCCAGCTATCACCTTGCCGCCACGCTCGACGATGCGGCGGACGGGGTGACGCTGGTGACGCGGGGCGAGGACCTGTTCGATGCGACCCATATCCACCGCGTGCTGCAGGAACTGCTCGGCCTGCCCGTGCCCCTGTGGCACCACCATCCCATCCTGCTCGACGAGCAGGGGCAGAAACTTGCCAAACGCCGCCATTCGCCCAGCTTGGCCGAGCGGCGGCGGGCCGGCGAAGACGGGCGGGCGCTGGCCGATGGCATGCGGGCCGGGCGTTTCCCTGCTGGAATTACGCTGGCGACCGCCTAGATAGGAGGCATGAACACGTTCCTCGTCATAATCCTGCTCGCGGCCATGGTGATGGTCGTCGTCTCCCTCGTTCGCGGCGTGATCGCCTTTTTGAAAAGCACGAAGGTGGATTTGCAGAGCGGCAAGCAGGTGGATGCGACCGAGTTTCAGCTGCGTCAGAACAAGGCGATGATGGCGCGCGTGAAATGGCAGGCCTTCGCCATCATCATCCTCGCGGTCCTGATGGCCTTCGCCAGCTAGATCGTGGTCAAGCTCAACAAGATCTACACGCGGACCGGCGATGACGGGACCACCGGCCTCGTCGACGGCTCGCGCCTCGCCAAGGACGCGCCGCGCATGGAAGCGATCGGCGCGGTCGACGAGGCGAACAGCATTCTCGGCGTGGCGGCGGCGGTCGTGGACGCGCACCGCG
Source organism: uncultured Erythrobacter sp. (assembly GCA_947501005.1). Classification (GTDB taxonomy): domain Bacteria; phylum Pseudomonadota; class Alphaproteobacteria; order Sphingomonadales; family Sphingomonadaceae; genus Qipengyuania. The sequence goes on from CANMTU010000001.1 coordinate 2,790,031, forward strand.
ACGACCTGTTCCGCATCCAGAACGACCTGTTCGACCTGGGCGCCGATCTGGCGACGCCGGCGGATGCCGACGATGATTTCTCGCCTGGCGAAATGACCCTGCGCATCGTCCCCGCCCAGGTCGCATGGCTCGAACAGGCGATCGACAAGGCGAACGAGACGCTCGAACCGCTGAACAGCTTCGTCCTTCCCGGCGGCAGCGAACTCGCCGCGCGGCTGCATGTGGCGCGGGCGTCGGCCCGGCGGGCGGAACGGTCGGTGGTCGCTCTGGCGGCGCGGGAGCGGATCAATCCGCAGGCGCTTGCCTATATCAACCGCCTGTCGGACTATCTCTTCGTCGCCGCCCGGCTCGCCAATGACGGCGGCGCGCGCGACGTCAAATGGGTGCCCGGCGCCAATCGCTGAGATGCTGGCGCTGGCCAAGCGCCTTTCCCCTCGCTAGGCACGCGTCTTTGCTGCATCTGCGAAGGGACGAACATCACATGGACAAGACGATCGCGATCATCGGCGCGGGCCAGATGGGGTCGGGCATCGCGCAGACCTTCGCGCAGCATGGCGCCGACGTCCTGCTGGCCGATATCAGCCTCGACGTGGCCGAGAAATCGGTCGCCGGGATCGACAAGGCGCTCGGCAAGCTCGTCGGCAAAGGCAAGATCGAGATTGCCGAGGCGGAAACCGCAGTGAAGCGCATCACGCCGGTCGGCGATTACGCGCGCATGGGCGAGGCGGATTTCATCATCGAGGCGGCGACCGAGAAGGAAGAGATCAAGCAGGCAATCTTCGAAAAGGTCGGCCCGATGCTTGCCGACGACAGCATCATGGCCTCGAACACCAGTTCCATCCCGATCACCCGCATGGCGAACTATTCGCCCGATCCGGCGCGGTTCGTGGGCCTGCACTTCTTCAATCCGGTGCCGGTGATGGGTCTGATCGAGGTCATCCCCGGCCTCGCCACGGCGGAGGCGACGACCCGGCAGACGGTGTCGCTCGCCGAGAGCCTGGGCAAGGAAGTGGTCCTCAGCCAGGACGAGCCCGGCTTCGTCGTCAATCGCATCCTGCTGCCGATGATCAACGAGGCGGTGTTCGTCCTCGGCCAGGGGACTGCCGATATCGAGGACATCGACAAGGGTTGCCGCCTCGGCCTCAACCACCCGATGGGGCCGCTGCGCCTCGCCGATTTCGTCGGCCTCGACACCTGTCTCGACATCCTGATGGTGCTCTACAAGACGACGCGCGACAGCAAGTATCGCCCGGCCCCGTTGCTGGTGAAATATGTCGAGGCGGGCTGGCTCGGCCGCAAGACGGGCCGGGGCTTCTACGATTATTCGGGCGAAACGCCGCAGCCGACGCGCTGAGGGGAACGGGGCGGGCGCGCGCGACGTTGGTGGGGAAAGGAGAATTTCCCCATGACTGACGACCGCAAGACGCCCGATGTCGGCGAAAGCCAGGAAGCGCGGCAAGCCGATCTCGCACCCGAAACCCACAATGACGAGCAGGACGATCACCGCAGCCAGGCGCAGGAAATCGCCGAGGATGCGCAGCAATTGACGCCGCGCACCGGTTCGCCGACCGAAAGCACCAAGGGCGACAACAAGTCGGGCCTGATGAACGATTCGACACAGGATACGGTCGATCACATGCGCGACATGGAAAGCTCGGGCCGGATCGACATGGATGCCTATCGCGGCGAACCCAATATGGACGATAACGAGGACAAGTACGGCAAGTCGAACAAGCTCGACGATCTGCCGTCCGACGGGGCCTGATCAACCCGACTGCAGGGAGCCATCGGCCAGCAGCCACAGCCCGATGGTGAGGACGATGGCGCCCCCGGCGACCGAATAGGCCAGCGCACGAAAGTTCGGGGTCGAGATGGCCTCGAACTCGTGCGTGTTGAGGCGGGCCAGCGTCTTGCAGGCGCGGCGCTGTGCGGTAATGGCGAGCCAGCCGCCGGCGAGGATGAACATGGTGGCGATGGCCTTGGCCAGCCACGGCGGATCGAACGCGCCGAACACCGCCTTAAAACCCAGTCCGATGCCGATCGCGGCGAATGAAGTGCGCATCCAGCCAGCAAAGGTCCGCTCCATCGCCATGATGTTGCGATCTTCCGCCAGGTCGGTGCGGAACTCCGCCCATTGGGTGCTTTCGTCTTCTTCGCTCTCTTCGTCGATCTCGGCCATGTGGTTTCAGCGGTCGACCGCCGGGGCGGTTCCGCGATTGCTCTATCGCAGGCGCGCGGGCACCGCCGTCATGCCTTGCTCTCGTCCACCTCGGACTTGAGGCGATAGAGCAGGTCGAGCGCCTCGCGCGGGGTTATCGCGTCGAGATCGGCTTCGGCGAGCGCAGTGTGCAGCGGGTCCTTCCGGCTTTCTTCCGCCGCCAGGCTGGCGGCGAACAGCGGCAGGTCGCCCAGCCCCGCGGCGAGCCCGCCGGTTTCCGCCCGGCCCTTCTCCAGCTTGTCGAGAATGGTCCGCGCCCGGCGGATGACCGCCGGCGGCACGCCCGCCAGCCGGGCGACCGACAGGCCGTAGCTGCGATCGGCCGGCCCGTGCGCCAGTTCGTGCAGCAGGATGAGGTCGCCCTTCCATTCCTTCGCACGGACATGGTGCAGGCTCAGCGCCTCGCAAGTGTCGGCCAGCCGGCTCAATTCGTGGTAATGGGTGGCGAACAGGCAGCGGCACCGCAGCGTCTCGTGCACCGCCTCGACCACCGCCCAGGCGAGCGCCATGCCGTCATAGGTCGAGGTGCCGCGTCCGACCTCGTCGAGGATCACGAAGCTGCGCGCCGTCGCTTGCGCCAGGATCGCGGCGGTCTCGACCATTTCGACCATGAAGGTGGAACGGCCGCGGGCGAGATTGTCGCTCGCCCCGACGCGGCTGAAGATGCGATCGGCCAGCCCGACCCGCGCCGAACTCGCGGGAACGAAGCTGCCGGCTTGAGCGAGCAAAAGGATCAGCGCGTTCTGGCGCAGGAAGGTCGACTTGCCGCCCATGTTCGGCCCGCCGATCAGCCACAGCCGGTCGTCCGGTCCCAGCGTGCAATCGTTCGCCACAAACCGCTGGTCCGACCGCGCCAGCGCCTGTTCGACGACCGGGTGGCGCCCGCCGGCAATCTCGAGGCAGGGTTCGTCGAGGATTTCGGGCCGCGCCCAGTCGCCCTCGACCGCGCGTTCGGCCAGAGCAGCGGCGACGTCGATCCGCGCCAGCGCCGCGGCGGTCGCGGCGATGGCATTGCGGCGTTCGACGACTGCGGCGCACAGATCCTCGAAATGCGCGTCTTCCGCGGCGAGGGCATGGGCGCCGGCCTGCGCGATGCGGCTGGCTTCCTCATGCAGGCCGAGGGAATTGAAACGCACGGCACCCGCCATCGTCTGGCGGTGGGTGAAGCCGCTGTCGGGCGCCATAAGCGCATCGCCGTGCCGCGCCGACACCTCGATGAAATAGCCCAGCACCTTGTTGTGCTTGATCTTGAGCGCGGCGACGCCGGTATCCGCGCGATACTTCGCCTCGAGCGCGGCGATCGCCCGCCGCGCATTGCCGCTGGTCTCGCGCAGCGCGTCGAGCGCATGGTCGTAGCCTGCCGCGATGAAACCCCCGCCGCCGCGTTCGGTCGGCGGAGAGGGCACGAGCGCGCGGCCGAGCAGGTCGGTCAATTCGGCATGGCCGCCCAGCCCTTCGCAGCACTGGTGCAGCAGCGGCGGCAGATCGGCGCTCGCCCCCACGGTCTCGCGGATGCGCCGCGCCTGGTCGAGCCCGTCCCGCACCTGCCCCAGATCGCGTGGGCTGCCGCGTCCGGCGACGATCCTGCCCAGCGCCCGCCCGATATCGGGCAGGCTTTTCAGCATCGCGCGAAGATCGGCGCGGAGCAGGGGATCGCCGTGAAAGTGGCGCACGGCCGAAAGGCGCGCAGCGATCGGCGCCATGGCCGCCAGCGGCGCCGACAGGTCTTCGGCCAGCTGCCGCGCGCCGGCCCCGGTAACGCACCGGTCGACGCAGGCGATGAGGCTTCCCTCGCGCCCGCCGCCCTGCGCTTGCAGAATTTCGAGGCTGGCGCGCGTCGCCGCGTCCATCGCCATATGATCGGCCGAGACGCGCAGGGCGGGCGGCTGGAGGAACGGCAGGCTGCCCCGCCCGGCATGGTCGAGATAGGCCAGCAGACCGGCGGCGGCGGCCAGCATCGGCCGGGTGAAATCCCCCAGCGCGTCGAGCGTCGCGAGGGCGTGCATCTCCTTCAGCCGCCGCTCGCCCTCCTCGCTGCGGAACTCGCCGCGTGGCCGCCTCGTCGCATCCGGCAGCGAGAGGTCGGCATCGTCGGGCACCACGATCTCGGCCGCCCCCAACCGCGCCAGCGCCGCGTCCAGCGCATCCGCCGTGCATTCCTCCAGCACCATCGCGCCGGTCGAGATGTCGCATGCCGCGAGGCCCACCCCGCCCCGCAGCGGAGCCACGGCGACCAGCAGGTTCGCGCGGCGCGGTTCGAGCAGCGCGTCTTCGGTCAGCGTGCCGGAGGTGACGAAGCGCACGATCGCCCGCGCCACCAGCGCCTTCGATCCGCCGCGCTTTCGGGCCTCGTCCGGCGTCTCGGTCTGTTCGGCGATAGCGACGCGGCAGCCGCCCTTGATGAGCCGCGCCAAGTATCCTTCCGCCGCGTGGACCGGCACGCCGCACATCGGCACCGGCTGGCCGTCATGCTCGCCCCGCGTCGTCAGCGCGATGTCGAGGATCGCGGCGGCACGCTCGGCATCGGCGAAGAACAGTTCGAAGAAATCGCCCATCCGGTAGAACAGCAGCGCGTCGCCCGCCTCGGCCTTGAGCGTGTGATACTGTTCCATCATCGGGGTGGGCTTGCCGGACATCCCGCCAGCCGTAGCCATGCCCCGCCCGATTCGGGAAGCATGGCCCGCGCCGCTTTCCCCTATGACTTGGCCGCGAATGTCCTTAGGGCGAGGGCTGCAGCAGACAAGGACGATCATGGCCGACGAGAAACCGACCGCCTTCACCACCCGCGAGGCGCTGTTCTATCACGAGACGATCCGCCCCGGTAAGATCGAGATTGTGGCGTCGAAACCCATGGCGACCCAGCGCGATCTCAGCCTCGCCTATTCGCCCGGCGTCGCCGCCCCGGTCGAGGCGATCGCGGCCAATCCGCAGGACGCGGCGAAATACACCGCCCGCTCCAACCTCGTGGCGGTGATCTCGAACGGGACGGCAATTCTTGGCCTGGGCAATCTGGGCGCGCTGGCCTCGAAGCCGGTGATGGAAGGCAAGGCGGTGTTGTTCAAACGCTTCGCCGACGTCGATTCGATCGATCTCGAACTCGATACCGAGGATCCCGACGCCTTCATCAACGCGGTCGCGCTGATGGAGCCGAGCTTCGGCGGCATAAACCTCGAAGACATCGCCGCGCCCGAATGCTTCATCATCGAGCAGGCGCTGCGCGAGAAGATGAACATTCCGGTGATGCACGACGATCAGCACGGCACCGCGATCATCGCCGCCGCCGGGCTGATCAATGCCTGCCACCTGACCGGGCGCGAGCTCAAGAATTGCCGGATGGTGGTGAACGGCGCGGGCGCCAGCGCGCTGGCCTGTACCGCGCTGGTCAAGGCGATGGGCATGCCGCACGAGAACGTGATCGTGTGCGACCGGTCCGGCCCGATCTATCCCGGGCGCGACAATGTCGACCAGTGGAAAAGCGCCCATGCCGTGCCGACCGAGGCGCGCAGCCTGGAAGAGGCACTGAACGGGGCGGATATCTTCCTCGGCCTGTCAGCGGCAGGAGCGCTGAAGCCGGAATGGGTAGCCAACATGGCCGAGCGGCCGATCATCTTTGCGATGGCCAATCCCACGCCCGAAATCATGCCGGAAGACGCCAAGGCCGTGCGCCCCGATGCAATCATCGCGACCGGACGCAGCGACTATCCCAATCAGGTCAACAACGTGCTGGGCTTCCCCTTCATCTTCCGCGGCGCGCTCGACGTGCAGGCGACCGCGATCAACGAGGAGATGAAGATCGCCGCCGCCCGCGCCATCGCGGAACTGGCGCGCGAGCGGGTGCCCGAGGAAGTCGCCGCGGCCTACGGCGTCAGTCACCAGTTCGGGACGGATTACATCATCCCCGCCCCGTTCGATCCGCGTTTGATGGAGGTCGTCTCCAGCGCGGTGGCGAAGGCGGCGATGGACTCGGGCGTCGCGCAGGCGCCGATCGCGGATTTCGAGGATTACCGCCTGAGACTGAAGGCGCGCCTCAACCCGACCACGGCGGCGCTCACCAGCATTTACGAGATCGCGAAGAAACATCCCAAGCGCATGGTCTTCGCCGAGGCGGAAGAGGACGTGGCCCTGCGCGCCGCGATCCAGTTCCGCGATTTCGGCTATGGCGAACCGATCCTCGTCGGGCGGACGGAAAAGGTGCGCGAGAAGCTGGTCGAACTGGCGGTCGAGGATCCGGACGACTGGATCATCGAGAACTCGCTCGTGTCGGACAAGGTGCCGGGAATGGTCGATTACCTTTACCAGCGCCTGCAACGCCGCGGCTATACCGAGCGCGACGTCGCCCGCATGGTCAACCAGGAACGCAACGTGTTCGCCGCCCTGCTGGTGGCGCTGGGCCATGGCGACGGGATGATCTCGGGCCTGACCCGCACCTTTGCCCAGACCGCGCGGGAAATCGGCACGGTGCTCGACGAGAAACCGGGCGGGCTGGCCTTCGGCATCCACATGCTGATCGGCAAGAACCACACCACCTTCCTCGCCGACACCACGATGAACGAGCGGCCGAGTTCGGAAGAACTGGCGCATATCGCGCGGGAAACCGCCGCCGTCGCCCGCCGCATGGGGCACGAGCCGCGCGTCGCCTTCCTGTCCTATTCAACTTTCGGCAATCCCAGCGGTCAGTGGCTCGACAATATCCGCGATGCGGTGGCGATCCTCGATGCGGAGGAGCCGGGCTTCGAATATGAAGGCGAGATGGCGCCCGATGCCGCGCTCAACCCCACAGTGATGGCACTCTACCCGTTCAGCCGCCTGTCCGGCCCGGCCAACGTCCTCATCATGCCCGGCCTGCAATCGGCCAACCTCTCGGCCAAGCTGCTGCGCGAACTGGGCGATGCGGCGACGGTCGGCCCGATGATGATCGGGATGGAAAAGCCGGTCCAGATTGCCCCGATGACGGCGATCGCACCCGACATCCTGACGCTCGCCGTGCTGGCGAGCGCCGGGGTGGTCGGTTGATCGGGGCCTGAGCTAGAACGGCAGGTCCTTTCCGGTATAATCGACGTAGCGGTAACCGCCATCGGCCTGCTCGACCACGTCGGCCAGGCCCTTGGCGCTTTCCTCGACCGTGATCTTGGCGTTGGGTCCGCCCATGTCGGTCTGCACCCAGCCGGGATGCAGCGAAAGCACGGCGATGCCGCGCGAATTGGCATCCTGTTCGGCGATCCCTTTGGCCAGCATGTTCTGCGTGCATTTGCTGGTTCGGTAGAGGTCGTAACCGCCCGAACTGTCCTCGATCGAGCCCATCAGCGACGTCGTCATGGCCAACGTGCCGCCGTCCCTGATCTTCGGCAGGATGGTTTTGGCCAGATGCGCCGGGCCGAATGCATTGGTCATCATGACATGGGCGACCTCGTCCGCCGTCGCCTTGGCGGCGTCCTGATGCGAGGCACCCTGAATGCCGGCATTGATGATCACGGCGTCAAGCTCGGTGTCGAAATCATTGAAGGTTTCGGGCTTGGTCACGTCCATCGTCTCGATCCGGATGCCGCCGAGCGCGTGCAGATCGTCGCTGCGATCGCGTTCGGTGGCGATCACGTCCCAGCCGCGATCCTTGAACTCCTTTGCAAGTCCGAGGCCGATGCCGCGCGATGCGCCGACGATGAGAATTGTCTGTGCCATGGGGTAAGCTCCTATGCCGGGTGGACCAGCGTCTTGAGGTTCATGAATTCGTGCAGGCCGAAACGCGAAAGCTCGCGCCCGTGGCCCGAGCGCTTGATGCCGCCGAAGGGTGCCTCGATCTTCGAACCGTTGACGGCGTTGAAGGTGGTCATCCCCGCCTCGATGCCGTTGGCGAAGAACTCCTTGTCATCGTCATCTCTCGTCCACACGGCCGAGCCGAGGCCGAAGGGGATCGCATTGGCGATGGTCAGCGCCTCATCGCGGTCCTTCGCGCGGTAGAGCTGGCCGACCGGGCCGAAGATCTCGTCGGTCCCCGTCTCCCCGCCCAGCGGCACGTCGGTCAGCAGGCCGGCGGTCATCCACGCGCCGTCCCGCTCGATCTTCTCGCCGCCGAAGATCAGCGTGCAGCCTTCCTCCTTCGCCTTCGCGACCTGATCGAGCACGGTGTCGCGCTGCTGGGTGCTGGACATCGGGCCAAGTTCGGTATCGTCCGCCATCGGATCGCCCAGCTTCACCTCCTTCATCGCCTTGACGAAGCGATCGGCGAAATCGTCGTAGATGTCGGCATGGACGATGGTCCGCTTGCCGCAGATGCAGGACTGGCCGTTGTTCTGAACGCGCGCGGTCACCGCATCCTTGACCGCCTGATCGATGTCGGCCGAGGGCATGACGACGAACGGATCGGAGCCACCCAGTTCCAGCACGACCTTCTTCAGGTATTTGCCGGCCTGGCTCGCCACCGCCGAGCCTGCGCCCTCGCTGCCGGTCAGCGTGGCGGCGACGATCCGGCTATCGGCAATCACGTCGGCAATCGGATCGGACGAGACGCACAGGTTCTGGAACAGGCCTTCCGGCGCCCCTGCCTCGAGCACCAGTTCCTCCATCCGCGCGGCGACGCCCTGCACGATGCTGGCATGTTTCAGCACGCCGACATTGCCGGCCAGGATGGTCGGCGCAAGGAACCGCACCGCCTGCCAATAGGGGAAGTTCCACGGCATCACCGCCAGCACCGGCCCCAGGGGCAGCCAGCGGCCTTCCGCCGTGCCGCCATCCGCCAGATCCCACTGTTCGGACTTGAGCAAGGGCGGGCCGTGTTCTGCGAAATAGGTGAACAGGCTGGCGCATTTCTCCACCTCGGCCCGGGCCTGGGTGATGGGTTTGCCCATCTCCGTGGTGGCGAGCCGCGCAAGGTCTTCCTTGTTCGCGCGGTACAGATCGCCGAGCTTTGCCAGCACGTCGGTGCGGCGCTCGATGGCGCTGTCCTTCCAGTCGGCATAGGCGCGCGTTGCCGTTTCCAGCTTGGCGTCAATCGCGTTCCGGTCGAGTTCTTCGTATTCCGCAATGGTTTCGCCGGTCGCGGGATTGGTGGTCGTAATCAAGGGATGCTCCTTCTCGGATATCCCTGTTAACCCTTCGCGCCGCCGACCTGTTCCGCGATCCGGCGCTGCATCAGCCCTTGCGGACCTTCTCCAGATTTGCCGGGCTGGCGAGAAGATTGCGAACCTGGTCGCAGATCGACCGGCTGTCGTTGGATACCTGACGAAGCACTTCGCGGCATTCGGCATTCGTCCAGACCCGGTCTGACGTCACGTCGCTGCGATCGCGGGGCAGGTGCCGGGTCCCGTAAACTGGCGCGTGGTCCGTGTCGAACAGGGTCGTGACAGTCGCATGTGCCAGCAAGTGCCGGACCGGCCGGTTGTCCGACCAGCGCGCGATGCGCTTTTCCAGGAGCCTGCTTTTTGCGATGTCCGACTGGGCAAGCCGACGCCGCAACTCGGCAAGCGACGTCAGCGAGCCGTTCGTAATGGGCAGATCAAGCGCGATCGTCAGTTTGCCCAGCGCCTGCTCCGCCCGCGCGAAATGATCGAGGACGAGCCCCATCCAGCGGTGGGGGTCGAGCACCGCGACCGCAACGGCATTTCCCGCAGGAAGCGCCGTCAGTTCGTTCAAGCCGCCACTTCCTCGATATATTCGGGGAAGAAGGTCGGTGCCCGGTCGCTCCATCCGGGGGCGGTGGCGGCGGCCTCGCTCAGCGACTGGAGCAGCATCTTGCGCCGTTCCGGGCGGATCTGCGGCAGGGCGGCGGCGGCGCAGAAGGCGCTGGGCAGCCACGGCCGGGCATCCGCGCCGAGCAGGCGTTCGTACAGGAACCGGAAGGCGGAAAAACTGTCGAGCCGTTCCTGCGCCAGATCGAAGGCGGCAACCCGGGTCAGCTTGCCGACGAAGCTCTCGATCATGTCGAAGCCGGTTTCGGCCGGGATCGCCTGACGCAGCAGTTTGAGATCCTGATAGGTGACGTACTGGCTGCGGATCGCGGCGTTCTCGCTCGCATTGCGGCCCCAGACGAGGAACGCATCGCACCGGCCCAGCCCGATATCGAGGCTGCGGCGGATGTAGCGTTGTTCGGCCGCACTGAAGCTGGCGAACTCGCGCATCTCCGAAATCGTCATCGACGCCTTGTTGGTTACCGTCATGGCCTGCATTCCTCCTGCTGACGACTCGAAGTATCGCGCAGGATGGTTAACGCCCGGTAATTACGCCAGTGTTTTTGCGCGTCAGATCAGGCCGGCAAGCGGGCTCGACGGATCGGCATATTTGCGCGTCGCCATGCGGCCCGACAGATAGGCGTCGCGCCCAGCTTCCACCGCCAGCTTCATGGCGCGGGCCATGCGGATCGGGTCCTTCGCCTCGGCGATGGCGGTGTTCATCAGCACCCCGTCGCAGCCCAGTTCCATCGCGACCGCCGCATCGCTCGCCGTGCCGACCCCGGCATCGACCAGCACCGGCACGCTCGCGCCTTCCTTGATCAGGCGGATGGTCACGCGGTTCTGGATGCCGAGCCCGCTGCCGATGGGCGCACCGAGCGGCATGACGGCAACCGCACCCGCCTCTTCCAGCTGCTTCGCGGCGATGGGATCATCGACGCAATAAACCATCGGGTGGAAGCCTTCCTTCGCCAGCACCTCGGTCGCCTTCAGCGTCTCGCGCATGTCGGGATAGAGCGTGCGCGCCTCGCCCAGCACCTCGAGCTTGACCAGATCCCAGCCGCCCGCCTCGCGCGCCAGTCGCAGGGTGCGGATCGCCTCGTTGGCGGTGAAGCAGCCGGCGGTGTTGGGCAGGTAGGTGATCTTCTTCGGGTCGATATAGTCGGTCAGCATCGGCGCCTTGGGGTCGCTCACGTTGACCCGGCGGACGGCCACGGTGACGATCTCGGCACCGCTGGCTTCCAGCGCGGCGGCGTTCTGTTCGAAATCCTTGTATTTCCCGGTGCCGACGATCAGTCGGCTGCGAAACGTCCGCCCGGCGACCGACCAGGTGTCCGCGCCCGTGTCCGTTCCCGACCCACCGCCGACGAAATGGACGATCTCCATCACGTCTCCATCGGCGATCGTGCGTTGGGCAAGTTCGCTGCGCGGGGCGATGGCGCCGTTATGCTCGACCGCGACCTTGGCCGGATCGAGTTCGAGTTCGCGCACCAGCGCGGCGACGGTATCGGTGGAGGTCCGGCGGGTCTCGCCGTTGACGGTTACGGTAATGGAAGAGGTCATGATGACCTGCACTTAATCCCCGCAACGCGCCTTGCAAGCCGCGGAATGGATATGCCGGACGTTGAGAACATGCCCCAGCGACACCAGCGCGACGCCAAGAATGGTCAGCACCGCCTCCTTGTAGCCATGCGGCGCGGCCAATGCCCCGCCCATGAAGCTCAGCCCGGTCATCGCGATGACGAAGGGCGCGGCGACCCGGTGGCGCATCGCCCCCCAGCCGATCGCGACCGCGGCCACCAGCGTCGCCACGACCAGACCGATGCGGTGGATTTCCGGCGACATCAGGAACGAACCGCCCAGACCCATCGCCGAAACGAGCAGGATCGTCGCCACGCAATGGACCGCGCAAAGCGCCGACAGAACGATCCCGATCCGGTCGAGCTTCTGACGAATCGCTGAAAATGAGCGTTGCAACATGTCATGGGAGATATGAGACATTATCACCAGGATCAAGTCCTCATGCGCATTTCGGCACCGGAGGGTTGCAAAAGCACGGTGTTTCGCAGCGAAGATAGCACTTGCCTATCGCGGACGCGCTTCCCACTGAGATGGCCATGCAACACAACCCACGAACCCTACGCCCCTTTGCTCTGGCGAACTGGCTGTTCGTGGTTGCCTTCATGGTCGTGGTGATGGTGTCGGTCGGCGGGATCACGCGGCTGACGGAAAGCGGTCTCTCGATCACCGAATGGAAGCCCATCACGGGCGCCCTCCCCCCACTGTCGCAAGCCGCGTGGCAGGCAGAGTTCGACCTCTACCGGCAGACGGGCGAGTATATCAACGTCACCGGGCCAGCGGGGATGGACCTCGGCGCATTCCAGTTCATCTATTTCTGGGAGTGGTTCCATCGTCTGCTCGGCCGGGTGATCGGGTTGGCCTTCGCACTGCCGCTGGCGTGGTTCTGGCTGCGCGGCGCGATCCCGCCGGGCTACCGCCACCGCCTCGTCGCGCTGCTCGCGCTGGGCGGGCTGCAAGGCGTGTTCGGCTGGTTCATGGTCAAAAGCGGGCTGGCCGGCACGATGACCGATGTGAGCCATTTCTGGCTGTCGATCCATCTGCTGACCGCGCTGTTCACATTGGGTGGGCTGGTCTGGACCGCGCTCGACCTGCGGCGATACGCCCAGGGCCGGCGCGACGCGGCGCGCTGGACCGGCACGGCGACATGGGTGGGGGCGGTGCTGTTCGTGCAATTGCTGCTCGGCGCGTGGGTGGCGGGCCTCAATGCCGGGCTGGCGAGCGATAGCTGGCCGTTGATGCAGGGCCGGCTGGTGCCCGAGATCGGGACGGCGAACGGCGTGCTGTGGGCCTTTACCCACGACCCGTTCGCGATCCATTTCCTCCATCGCTGGTGGGCATGGGCGGCGCTTGCCGCTCTGCTTATCCTCGCGCGCAAGGTCCGCCCGATCGAGCGCAAGGCATCGATCGCGCTGCATATCGCCATCGGCACGCAGATCCTGCTCGGCATCGCGACGGTCCTCACCGGAGTCGCCCTGTGGATCGCGGTGGCCCATCAGGTGGTGGGCGCACTGGTCGTCGCCGCCTTCGCGTGGGCCGTTCACCTGCTCGGGCGGAGCGACAAGGCTGCCATACGGGCGCGGTGAAGCGCCGGAGGTATTATTTTACCGCCGCGCTGATCCCTGCAAATGCTTGACCTTCGCGGCATATCGCGCCATTTGCGCCCCGCTCGCGATCGGGATCGAAACCGGATTCGCGCCAAGGTAACGGGTGCCTTCGGGGTGCCTCAACATCAGAAACGGACACATCAGCCATGAAGGCTCTCAGCAAGGTCACCCGGTCGATCAAACCGGCCGAGGTGGAAAAGAAGTGGCACATCGTCGATGCGGACGGCCTCGTCGTCGGCCGGCTCGCCGCGATCGTCGCCAACATCCTGCGCGGCAAGCACAAGCCCAGCTTCACCCCGCATGTCGATTGCGGCGATCACGTCATCATCCTTAACGCCGAAAAGGTGAAGTTCACCGGCAAGAAGATGAACGACAAGGTCTATTACAAGCATACCGGCTGGATCGGCGGCATCAAGGAAACCACGCCCGCCAAGGTGCTGGAAGGCCGCTTCCCCGAACGCGTGCTGGAAAAGGCCGTGCAGCGCATGATCCCGCGCGGGCCGCTGGGCCGGGCGCAGATGAAGGCGCTCCACATCTATGCCGGGACGACGCATCCGCATGACGGCCAGCAGCCCGAGACGCTCGACGTCGCTTCGATGAACCGCAAGAACAAGGTTGCCGCATGATGGCCGACACCAACACCACCGTATCCGATCTTGCCGACCTCAAGGATATCGCAGGCGACGCACCGCAGGGCGATTCGGCTGAAATCGCCCGCACGGCCGACGTGCCGCTGCGCGAACAGGAACTCGACAAGCAGGGCCGCGCCTACGCCACCGGTCGCCGCAAGGATGCGACCGCCCGCGTCTGGCTCAAGCCCGGCAGCGGCAAGATCACCGTCAATGGCAAGGATCAGGAAGTCTATTTCGCGCGTCCGACGCTGCGCCTGATCATCGACCAGCCCTTCGCCATCACCGAACGCCAGGGCCAGTACGACATCGTCGCCACGGTTTCGGGCGGCGGTCTTTCCGGCCAGGCGGGCGCGGTGAAGCACGGCATCAGCCAGGCGCTGACCAAATACGAACCGGCGCTGCGCAGCACGGTCAAGGCCGCCGGCTTCCTCACGCGCGACAGCCGCGTGGTGGAACGCAAGAAGTACGGCCGCGCCAAGGCCCGCCGCAGCTTCCAGTTCTCGAAGCGCTGATCCCGGCTTACCGGATCTTCAAGGATCACCAAAGAGGGCGGCTCGCACAAAGCGGGTCGCCCTTTTTCTTTGGCATTGCCTGCCGGGGCCTGACCTTAAGTCTTGAGAGGCGCTCAGTGCACCGGCGGGTCGACGCGCGGCACCTGCCGCACGGGCGCGACCGGTTCGCCGGGCTGGCGCGGCGGGCGTGCATCTTCCGGCACATCGTCGATCTGCATGTCGCGGGTGCGCACGTCTTCGAGGTTGCGCACCTTGACCGACAGCTTGCCCTCCACCCATCGCAGCTCGTTAAAACTCGGAGGGGTCGAGCGGGTACGTTTCGACAGGGTGCCTGCCCCGACCATCCGGATCGGACCCTCGGGCGTCTGTTCGAGAATGTCGAAGGCATCGTGAACATGCCCCGACAGCACCGCGGCGACGGGCCTGCGGGCAAGTTCGCGCAAGGCCCGGTCCCCATGCCGGGTCAGCGCGGTGCCCTGCGTGCCCACTTCGCGCAAGGGGTGATGCACCGCCACCAGCGCCTGGGTTCCTTGCGGCAGGGCATCGATCGCCTTCAGGCACTTCTTCAGCGCCGCATCGGTGACCCAGCCCTTCGACCAGTTGAAGCGCGGCTGTGCGCGAACCGCCGTCTTCAGCGGCACGATCGCCAGACTGCCAAGATCGAGCTCGCATTCGACCTTCCCCTCCATCCCGCGAAACCGCTTGTAGGGAGTGAAGAACCGCTCGAACGGGTTGAAATAGGGCATGTCGTGATTGCCCACCTCGACCGTCACCGGCGCGTCGAGCGAATTGATCCAGTGCGTCGCGGCGGCGAATTCGCGGTGCCGCGCGCGCATGGTGAGATCGCCCGTAATCGCGACCGCGGCAGGCGCTTTCTCCGCGATTTCCTGTTTCACCCAGTCGAGCGCGCGATTGTTCTCGAGGCCGAAATGGATATCGGAGAGGTGGAAGATCAGCCGGTCGTCAGAAGCCATGATCGGTCGCTAGTAGATCGACTTCGCAGGGCGCCACCTCGAACTTCGCGCGCGGGGCAAGCTCCGCCGGTTCGCCGTCTATCAACACCCCGATCGCGCTTCCGTCCGCGCTTTCCAGAACCATCTCCTCGAACAGGCCGAGCCGGGTGTGCGGGCCGTCCCGGAAGTTGCGGCGGATGAGGGCGAGGCCCTGCTGCACGAATTCGCCCACATCCTCGGCATGGAAACCGTCGAGCTGAAGGCCGCGATGGCTCGGTGTCATCTCGATCAGCGGGTAGCCTTCGGCCCGGCCGCGTTGCGGTTCGCGGCAATGGATCATGGCGCCGGAGGTGGATTTGGTCATGGCCTCGCTCGCCCCCTGTGCCATTTCGGCAAGATCGAGGTCACGCATGGCCTCGCGCACACTGTTCCATGCCGTTCCCGGCCCGGCGAGCAATCCGGCGAGCGCATCGCCCTTCTCGCACCGCGCGATCAGCGGGCGGATGCGCCGCGCGGCCCCTTCGCTGACGCGGTGGACGATCTCGCCCATCTCGACATCGCCGTGCAGCCGTTTCGACAACAGGTTCTTGGTCCCACCCGGCAGGACCATGATTTCGCCGCCCCACCCGTAGAGCCCGGTCACCGCAGCGTTCAACGTGCCGTCGCCGGTAAATACGGCCAGTCGCTCGATCCCGGCCCGGTCGAGATCGGCAGCGCTCGGCAGATCCTCGTCGGGAAAGTGGAGGGTTCGCGAGACCTTCATGTCGCACCGGCTGCAATGGCTCAGCAGGTCTTCGAGGGCGTTCTCGTTATTGCTGCCGCTTCGCGCATTGGTCAGCAGCCATATCTCAGGGACTCTGCTCATAGACCCCTAGCGAGCGGAGCGCGCGCCGGTTCCCCGTGCCGTCACACCGCGCCCCGGTTCGGGACGGCGGCCCCTCTTACCGGCCGGCCATCGCCTTGACCTTGGGCAGATAGGTCCGCCCGATCCGCAAGGCCTCCCCATCGTCCAGTTCGACCGACCACACGCCCAGCCCGTCATGGCGGAGCCGTTCGATCCGGTCCTTGCGCAGGATGGTGGAGCGGTGGATGCGGATGAACTTCGCCGGGTCCAGCCGTTCCTCCAGCCCGGCGATCGTCTGCAGCAGGAGGTAGGACCGCCAACCATCCTCGGCGTTCACATGCAGCCTGACGTAATCGCGCTCCGCATCGATCCGGCCCACTTCGGCGGTGCCGATCCGCACCAGCTCGCTGCGATGCGGAATCCACAGCTCTTCCAGCCAGGCGCCGTCGCTGTTCGCACTCCCGTCTCCGCCTGCGCCGTCATCGCCGCGCCGCGCCCCGGCGCGTTCCACGGCCCGCCCGACCGCGCGCAGCAGCCGCTCCGGCTTCACCGGTTTGAGGACGTAATCGACCGCGTCCAGATCGAACGCGTCCACCGCGAAATTGTCGTGCGCGGTGACGAAGATGACCGCCGGGCGCAGCGCCTCCTGGCTGAGCCGCCGGGCGACGCCCAGCCCGTCGAGTTCCGGCATCGTCATGTCGAGCAGCAGCAGATCGGGCTGCAATCGCCGCGTCATGGCGAGCGCCTCTTCCCCGTCGCTTGCCGTGCCGACGACGGAGAGTTCGGCGATCTTGCGGCAGATCACTTCCATCCGTTCCACCGCCAGCGGCTCGTCGTCGACGATCAGGGTCCGCAAGGGTCGGGTTGGATCAACCATGGCGCAGCAGGGGTAGCGCCAATCGGGTTTCGTAGCCATCCTCGATCCGGCCGGAATGCACCGATGCCGCATTGCCGAACCGAGCCGCCAGCCGGTCGCGCACATTGGCGAGACCGATGCCGAAGCCGTGATCGTCCGGCTTGTGCGCGCCCGGCCCATCATCCGCGACGCACAGGAGGAGGCGATCGCCGACTGCGCGCGCGGAAATGGCGATGGTGACCGGTCGCGAGGATGCCGAAACGCCGTATTTGACCGAGTTCTCGACCAGCGGCTGAAGGATCATGCCCGGTACGCGGCAATCGCGCAGGTCCTGCGGCAGGTCGATGGCGACCTTCAGCCGCTTGGGAAAGCGGACCGATTCGATTTCCAGATACAGCGCCTGCAGATCGAACTCGTCGGCCAAGCAGACATCGCCGGTCGGATCGTCCGCCAGCGAATGGCGATAGAAATGCGAGAGCGACTGGATCATCTGCTCGGCCTGTTCCTCCTTGCCGGTCAGAACCAACGCCGAGAGCGAGTTGAGGGTGTTGAACAGGAAATGCGGGTTCACCTGATAGCGCAGGCTGCGCAGTTCGGCGGCCTTGGCGGCGGTGCGGAATCGCTCGCCCCGCCGCTCCGCCAGTTGCGCTTCGCGCGCCGCGACCAGCGCGAGATAGAGCGCGGCCCAGGCCAGCAGCAGGAAGTACCGCCCCAGGGCAACGTCGGTGAACTGGCGCCAGCGCTCCATCCCTTCGGGCGCGCGGGCAAGCATGATGGTGGTGGCCGCCGGAACATCGGTTTCCGCAGGCGTCGGAATGCCGGGAATGTCGACCAGGAGGTTGCCCGATTCGTCGCGCCGGATATTGACCCCTTCCCGCTCGCCGATCTTCTTCGCCACCCGCTCCTCGATGGAAGCGAAGGTCATCGCATTGATCTGGGCGATGGCGGCCGCCGCCGGCAGCGCCGCGACGAAGGCGACGAGGATCTGCACCCACATCGCGAAGCGTTCGAACAGCCGGATGGCGAGCCACAGCAGGACCGTGACGGCGACCCCGCCCAAGCACACCAGCGCGCGGCGCCAGAGCAGCTCGTCCTGCAATTCCAGCCCGACGATGGTGCCGCGCAGGGTCACCAGCAGGAAATAGGCCAGCCACAACCCCGCCATCGACAGCAGGACAGTGCGCAGCGGAACCCGGGCGCTGTCGGTTTCGGGCAGGGTCAGGGAATCGGCAACCACGGCAAAAGCTGTAGGCGCGGTCGTCGCCCCCGCGCCAGCGCGGCGGTCGAGCGGGTGGCGGCGTTGGTCGATACCGCTACTGCGCGGGCGCGACTTCGCCCGCGGCGATCCGGCGGCTCCATTCCGCAGGCGCCAGCTTGTGGACGTTGTTGCCGTGGGCATCCACCGCGACCGTCACCGGCATGTCCTCCACCTCGAATTCGTAGATCGCTTCCATGCCGAGATCCTCGAAGGCGACGACCCGGGCGCTCTTGATCGCCCGGCTGACGAGATAGGCCGCCCCGCCCGTCGCCATCAAATAGGCAACCTTGAACCGGCTGATTACCTCGACCGCGTCCTGCCCGCGTTCCGCCTTGCCGATCATGGCGAGGAGGCCGAGGTCGAGCATCATCTCGGTGAACTTGTCCATCCGCGTGGCGGTGGTCGGGCCGGCGGGGCCGACGACCTCGCCCATGACCGGATCGACCGGGCCGACATAATAGATCGCGCGGCCCCGGAAATCGACCGGCAGGTCTTCGCCCGCTTCGAGCATGTCGTGAATGCGCTTGTGCGCGGCATCGCGCCCGGTGAGCATCCGGCCCGAAAGCAGCAGGCGGTCGCCATCCTTCCAGCTTTCCACCTCCTGCGGAGTCAACCGGTCGAGATCGACGCGCCGCGCCGCCGCATCGGGCTTCCACGTCACCTGCGGATACTGATCGATCCGGGGCGGTTCGAGATAGGCAGGCCCGCTGCCATCGAGCGTGAAATGCGCATGGCGCGTCGCCGCGCAATTGGGGATCATGCCGACCGGCTTGCCCGCCGCGTGGCAGGGCGCATCGAGGATCTTGACGTCGAGCACGGTGGACAGCCCTCCCAGCCCCTGCGCGCCGACGCCGGTGGCATTGACCGCATCGAAAATGTCGACCCGCAGCTTCTCGATATCGCTTTGCGGGCCGCGCTGTTTCAGCTGCCCCATGTCGATCGGCTCCATCAGCGACAGTTTGGCGAGCTTGAGGCAATGTTCCGCCGTCCCGCCGATGCCGATGCCGAGCATGCCGGGCGGGCACCAGCCCGCGCCCATCGAGGGGATCTGTTCGAGCACCCAGTCGACGATATTGTCCGACGGGTTCATCATCTTGAACTTGGACTTGTTCTCGCTCCCCCCGCCCTTGGCCGCGACGTCGATCGAGATCGTGTTGCCCGGCACCATCTCTACTGACAGGACGCAGGGCGTGTTGTCGCGCGTGTTGCGACGGGTGAAGGCGGGATCGGCGAGGATCGAGGCGCGCAGCTTGTTGTCGGGATCGTTATACGCCTTGCGCACCCCCTCATCGACGACCTCCTGAAGCGAACGCATGGTGTCGAGCCGGCAGCCCATGCCCCAGCGCACGAAGACGTTGACGATGCCGGTATCCTGGCAGATCGGCCGGTGGCCTTCGGCGCACATCCGGCTGTTGGTGAGGATCTGCGCAATCGCATCCTTGGCCGCCGGGCCCTGTTCCGCCTCGTAGGCATCGCCCAGCGCGCGGATGTAATCCATCGGGTGATAATAGGAGATATATTGCAGCGCGTCGGCCACGCTCTCGATCAGATCTTCTTCCTTGATGACTGTCATGTCGCTCATCGCGGCGCGTTCCCGTGTTGCAGATTTTCCCTCCCCGATACGCAGGAATTCGGCCACAGGTCAAAGCACTTGGAAGCGGTTTGACTTGCGCTATAGCATCGCTGACTTGCAACCGCGTATTATTGGTATAACACAGCAGGCATGATGACCCTCACTGACGAGACCCGGATCGACCACGCCGCCGCGCGCAAGGCCATGATCGACAGCCAGTTGCGCACCAGCGGCGTCAACGAGGCTTTCGTCCTTTCGCGCATGGCCGTCGTCCCGCGCGAGGATTTCGTCCCGGCCGAGGCGCGCGGCTTTGCCTATATGGACCGCGCCGTGCCGCTGGGCGAAGGGCGCTTCCTGCCGGCGCCGGTATTTCACGGGGCGATGCTGGCCGAGGCCCGGCCCCGGGCGAACGACCGCGTTCTGGTGGTGGACGGGGGCAGCGGCTACCTTGCCGAACTGGTCCGGCCGATGGTCGAGACGGTCGCGGTGGTCGATCCCCGCTCCGGCGCGGCCGGAGACTCGGACGGGACCTTCACCCTCATCCTGGTCGACGGGGCGATCGAACAGGTGCCGGCCGATCTTGCCGCTCTCGTCGAACCCGACGGGCGGATCGTGACCGGCGTGGTCGAGCGGGGGGTCACCCGGCTTGCCACCGGGCGGCATTCCGGCACGGGGATCGCCCTCTTGCCACTGGCGGAAATGGGCATTCCGCGCCTAGCCGCCTTCGACCGGCCCGCACGCTGGAACTTCTGATGCAGGCCGGGGGGCGAAGCGTGGGCAGGGTTGCAGGCGGGCTGGCGCTTGCCGCCGCGCTCCTTGCGGTGCCGGCCTTGGCCGACACGCTGGAGGAGGCGCTGGCCGAGGCATACGAGAACAACCCCACCCTGCTGGCTGCCCGCGCCCAGTTGCGCGCCACCGATGCCGGGGTGGCGGTGGAAAAAGCCGCCGGCCGGCCAAATGTCTCGGCTGACGGCACCTACACCGAATTCCTGCAGCAGAACCAGGCAAGCTTCATCTCGCCCGACCGGTTGTTCAGGGGCGGGCTCAATCTCGGCGTGCCGATCTATCAGGGTGGCGCGGTCAAGAATGCCGTGCGCGCCGCCGAAACCCGGGTCGAGGCCGGCCGGGCCGATCTTCGGGGCACGGAATCCGCGATCTTCAGCCAGGTCGTTGCCGCCTATATGGACGTGCTGCGCGGTCAGGCGCTGGTATCGCTGGCGCAGAACCAGGTCGATGTCCTGCTCGTCAACGTCCGCGCGACGAGCGATCGTTTCGAGATCGGCGACCTCACGCGGACCGACGTCGCCCAGTCGCAATCGCGGCTGGCGCTGGCCGAAGGCGATCTGCGCACGGCGCAATCCAACCTCATTGCCGCGCGCGAGGATTACATCGCGCTGGTGGGCGAAGCGCCGACGAACCTGCAGCCGCCCCCCCCGCTGCCCAATCTGCCGAACGACCTGCAGGTCGCGGTCGACGTCGCGCTGGCCAACAATCCCGATCTGATCGCGGACCGGGAACGGGCCGAGGCCGCCGGCTACGACATCCGCATCGCGGGGGCAGGCCGGTTGCCGCGCGTCTCGCTGTTCACCGGCTACGATTACCAGAACTTCCTCGGTTCGCGGCCCGATGTGGTGGTCGATCCCGACGATCCCACCGCGCCGATCGTCGCCTCGCCGCAGGTCGCGCGGGCGGCACAGGCCGGGGTCCAGTTCAGTATCCCGCTGTTCCAGGGCGGCCGCCCCGCCGCGCTGCAACGCCAGGCGCAGGCCCGCTCGGCGGCGGCGCTGGAAAACGTCGTTGCGACCGAACGCGACGTCATCGCGCAGGTACGCGCCGCCTGGGCCAGCTGGCAGGCCGCGCTCGCGATCATCCAATCCTCGCAGACCGCGGTCGAGGCGGCCGCCCTCAGCCTCGAAGGCGTGCGGGCGGAAAACTCGATCGGCAACCGCACCATTCTCGAGGTGCTGAATGCCGAACAGGAATTGCTCAACGCGCGGGTCAACCTCGTGACCGCGCGGCGCAATGCCTATGTCGCCGGTTTCTCGCTGCTGGCGGCAATGGGCCGGGCCGAGGCTCAGGACCTGGGCTTTGCCGATGGCGGCCTGCTGTACGATCCGGTCATCAATTACGACCGGGTGCAGGGCGAATTCTTCGACTGGGCGCGCGATCCCGATTACGAGACGCAAGCCACCCGCACGGTTGACGTTCCGGCCCAGACCGCCGACATTCCCGATCCGGCGAACGCGCCCGAACCCGATGCGGAGCTTCGCCCGGAACCGTAGGCACACCCCGGCGCCACGCTGCGCCCGCACCGCGAAGGGAACCACATGCAAGGGCACGACGCACCCTCGGTCGAGGAAATCCTCGATTCCATCAAGAAGGTCATCGCGCGCGACAATCGCGAACGCGAGGCCCTGATCGCCGGGCGGCGTGGGCAGGCCGGCGCCCCCGAACCCGCCGATCCCGACGAGGCGGAAGAAGTGCTCGAACTCGGCTCCTATGGCGAGGAACTCGTGCTGAGCGAGGACGAGGCGGAGGAACGGGCGGCGGCGCAGGCCGCCACGCTCGACGATCTGGATGCCCTGATGCGCGGCGATACCGAGGCCGCGATGCGCGAGAATTTCGCCGCGCTGGCGACATTGGCGCAGCCCGGCCGGGCGCCCCAGATCGTCCGGCAGGGGGAAACCTCGCTGGAAGGGCTGGTGCGCGAGATGCTGCGCCCGATGCTCGCCCGTTGGCTCGACGAGAACCTGCCCCCCATGGTCGAGCATTTGGTGAAGGCCGAGATTGCGCGCATCGCGGGGAAGCGCGGCTGAGCCAATTTTTTTCTTACCTTGGGCCGAGGGGCCGGTTACACCGCCGGGCATGAGATTGCCTAACCGGGCCCGGTTCCCGCTCACCACCTTCCCCCTCGTTACTCTGGCCGCGCTGCTCGCGTCGCCGCTTTCCGCGCAGAACCCCCGGATCGCGGCCACGCCGATGTCGGCAGAGGATCTGGTGACCCTGCCGCGGCTGGGCGCGCCCGTGGTCTCGAAGGACGGCAAGCTTGCGGTCTATACCGTCACCACGATTTCCGCCGACGACTTCACGCGCACGTCCCAGATGTATGTGAAACGGCTCGACCGCGATGGTGCGCAGCCGGTCAAGCTGGACCTGAAAGGATCGGGCGCGACCTTCGGTACCGACGGGGCGCTGTATTACCTGGCCGAGGGCACCGGCGGGACCATGCAGGTCTTTCGCGTGGCGGTCGGCGCGGCGGGGCTGGCCGGCAAGCCGGCGCAGGTCACCCAGCTTGGCCGATCGATCGAGGGTTTCGCGCTCGCGCCCGGCGGCGATCGCCTCGCCGTGTGGGCCGCGGTGCCGCGCAATTGCACCGATTTCGCCTGCGACGACAGCGTACGCGCCTATGCCCCCCGGCCGGGCGACGGCCGGCTCTATCAGGGCGATGGCGGGTTCATCCGGCACTGGGACGGGTGGGAAACCCCCGGCACGATAAGCCGGGTCTTCACCCTGCCGCTCGCCAACGGAAAGGCCAGTGGGCCGGCGGTGCCGGTCGACGGCGCGATCGGAGCCGGCGGGCCGAACGGCGATACTCCGACGGCGCCCTTCGGCGGGGGCGAGGATATCGCCTGGGCGCCCGATGGCAATGCGCTCTATTTCGTCGCGCGCGAGACGGGGGCCGACGAACCCTATTCCACCAATCTCGACATCTGGCGCGCGGATGCCGCCGGCGGCGTGCCGACCAATCTGACCGCCGCGAACGAGGCACTCGATGCCCTGCCCACCCCCTCGCCCGACGGGCAATATCTCGCCTATATCGCCATGGCGCGCCCGGGTTACGAAGCCGACCGGCAGGTCGTGATGCTGCGCGACCTGAAAAGCGGGGTGACGACGCCGCTGACGCAGGATTTCGACCGCAGCTTCTCCAGCCTCGCCTGGACGCCGGATTCCCGCTACCTCATCGCCACCGCGCAGGACGTCCTCGATACCCCCGCCTTCCGCATCGATCCGCGCACCGGCAAGGTGCTGCGGCTCGACCTGATGGCCGGGAACGAGGCGCATATCGGCAATGTCGTGCCGCTTCATGGGGAGCGCCTGCTGTTCACCCGCGATTCGATCGGCGCCCCGGCGGAACTGTTCCTGTCGAAGAACTGGGAGCAGGCCGAACCGCGGACGATGATCGCGGCAGAGCAGATGGGCAACCTTGCGCCGATCAATGTCGAACGGTTCAGCTTCAAGGGCGCGAACGGCGACACCGTGTGGGGCCAGATCACCAAGCTCGCCAACCGGCCCGGCAAGATGCCGGTCGTTCTCTACGTTCACGGCGGACCGCAGGGCTCGTTCAACGACGGCTGGTCGACGCGCTGGAACCCGCGCGTGGTGGCCAGCCAGGGCTATGCGGTCGTCTCGGTCGATTTCCACGGCAGCACGGGATACGGGCAGGCCTTCACCGACGCAATCAACCGCGACTGGGGCGGCAAACCGCTCGAGGATCTTAAGCTCGGCCTGGCCGCCGCGCTCGAACAGGATAGTCAGATCGACGGCAGCCGCGCCTGCGCGATGGGCGCGAGCTATGGCGGGTACATGATGAACTGGATCGCCGGGCAATGGCCCGACCGGTTCGATTGCCTCGTCCAGCACGATGGCCTGTTCGACATGCGCAGCTTCTATTACACGACCGAGGAATTGTGGTTTCCCAAATGGGATTTCGGCGGCAGCTACGAAGAGCAGAAGGCGCTCTACGAGAAGTGGAACCCGGTCAATTACGTCGGCAACTGGAAGACGCCGATGCTGGTCATCACCGGCGAGAAGGATTTCCGCGTGCCCTATACCCAGGGCATCGCCGCCTTCACCGTGTTGCAGGAGAAGGACATCCCCTCGCAATTGCTGATCTTTCCGGAAGAGAACCACTGGGTGCTCGATCCCGCAAACTCGCTGCAATGGCACCGGACGGTATTTGCCTGGCTCGACCGCTGGTTGAAGCCCGACGAGGCACGCGGCGGTGAGTAAGCCCGAAAAGGACCTGGAAAAGGCGCGCCGGGCCTTCGCCAAGATCGGCGGCGACACGGTCGAGCGGCAGATTTTCCTGTGCGCGATCAGCGAGAAGCAGAAATGCTGCTCGCGCGAGGACGGCAAGGCGGCGTGGTCCTATCTCAAGAAACGCTGCAAGCAGCTCGGCCTGTCGGGCAAGGGCGGCACGGTGCAAAGGACCAAGGCCGATTGCCTGCAGATCTGCGAGAAGGGGCCAATCGCCGTCGTCTGGCCGGGGAACGTGTGGTATCATTCCTGCAATGAGGACGTGCTGGAAACCATTATCCAGCAGCATCTGATCGGCGGCGAGCCGGTCGAGGAATATCGCCTGACCGCCCCCGACGAGGCCTAGGGCTCGTCCCGGAAATCATTCGTTACCGAATCGTCGTGCCCCGTGCCCGACGACAGGAACACCAGCCCCATCAACGCCCCCGCCAGCAGCATGGTGAACCCGATGCCCAGCGCGGTGGCGATGTAGAAATGGATCGAGACCGGTTCCTCGCCCATATAGATCGCGACCATCGCCGCGGCGACGATGCCGATGGTGACGGCGAGAAGCATCTTCATGATCCGGCGATACCGCGCCCAGGCGAAGGCCGCCTTTTCCGGATCGTCGAGGGGGGATTGGCCTGCCATGCGCTCCTTCTTGGGCCTTCGTCGCGTGCACTTCAACGCCGATCGGGCCGCCGGCTGGCCTTTTGATGCAAATTGCGGCATTATTCGACCCTGAAACCGGGGAAGAGGACCAGCGAGACATGAAAGTCGGACAGATCATCCAGAACCGCCCGAGTTCGGACGTGGTTTCCATTTCCCGCGAGCGGAGCGTGGCCGATGCCGTGCGGCTGCTGGCCGAAAAGCGGATCGGCGCCCTTCCCGTGATGGACGGTGGCCGGGTCGCGGGCATCTTCTCCGAGCGCGACGTGATCTACCGCCTGGCCGACGAAGGCGCTGCCTGCCTCGCGCGCCAGGTCGGCGAAGTGATGACCTCTCCCGCCATCACGGTCGAGCGGGCGACGCATGTGGACCAGGCGCTGGCCCTGATGACGAAGCGGCGCATCCGCCACCTGCCCGTGGTCGAGGGTGATACCATGTGCGGCTTCATTTCCATCGGCGACCTCGTCAAATCGCGCTTCGACGCGGTCGAGCACGAAGCGCAGGCGCTGCGCGAATATATCCGCACCGCTTGAGCGGCGGGCCCGCGCTTCCTAGATTGACGGCATGACCGCTATCCCCACCCTCACCCCCGCCGCCGCGCAGCGCGTCGCCGCCATCGCCGCCAAACAGGGCAAGCCCGCCATGCTGCGGCTGTCGGTCGAAGGGGGCGGGTGTTCGGGCTTCCAGTACAAGTTCGGCCTCGCCGACGCGCCGGAGGACGATGATCGCACCAGCGAGACCGATGGGGTAACGCTGGTGGTGGATACGATCAGCCTCGATCTCGTGGCGGGATCGCAGGTGGATTACGTCGAATCGCTCGGCGGGGCGGCGTTCCGGGTCGAGAATCCGATTGCGGCGGCCGGCTGTGGCTGCGGATCGAGTTTCGGGATTTAGGTTTTACGCGCACGCCGCTTTCGGGCATCAGCCGTGCCCATGCGTATCGCCACTTTCAACATCAACGGGATCAAGGCCCGCCTGCCCCGCCTGATCGAATGGCTGGAAGAAACCCGGCCCACCGTCGCCTGCCTGCAGGAAATCAAGACGATGGACGAGGGCTTCCCGGCCGAGGCGTTCGAGAAGATCGGCTACAAGGCGATCTGGCACGGGCAGAAAAGCTTCAACGGGGTCGCCATCCTGGCCGACGGGATCGAGCCGGTCGAAACGCAGCGCGGCCTGCCGGGCGACCATGAGGACGAACAGGCCCGCTATCTCGAGGCGGAGGTCAACGGGGTGCGCGTCGCCTCGATCTACCTGCCCAACGGCAATCCGCAGCCCGGCCCCAAATTCGACTACAAGCTGGCCTGGATGGAACGGCTGCGCGCCCATGCGCAGTCCCTGTGGGACGCCGAGATCCCGACCGCGCTGGTCGGCGATTACAATGTCGTGCCGGAGGACAAGGACATCTGGTCACCCCGCGCGCTGGCCGACGATGCGCTGATGCAGCCGCAATCGCGCGATGTCTATGCCCGCCTGCTGGGAGACGGGTGGACCGATGCGATCCACACGCTCAATCCACGCGGCGGGGTGTGGACCTTCTGGGACTATCAGGCCGGCGCGTGGCAGCGCGATCACGGTTTCCGGATCGATCACCTGCTGCTGTCGCCCGAACTGGCCGACCGGTTGCAGGCCGCCGGGGTCGACAAGGAATATCGCGGGCGCGAGAAGTCGAGCGATCACACCCCGGTCTGGGTCGAACTGCGCGACTGAGCGGGGCGCGATGCGTTCGCCCCGACCCTTGTCTCAACGGTAGAAAACGTGGCTGTCGATCGTCGCGCGGGCGACTTTGCGGTTGGCCCAGCTCGGCTTCACATAGCGCGCGTGGAAATACAGCGCATCGCCCGCCTTGCTGTCCCACAACCCCTGATGGGCAATGCGGGCAATCGCGGACGCGCGCTTCCAGGCGGCGCTGCCCGTGCTGATGCGGGGCATGGTGCCGCCGCGCACGAAGGAGAATTGCGACCGCTGGTGGACGACGCCGCAATAGCTGGAGGGGAACTGCCCGGACTCGGTACGGTTCACGATGACCTGCGCAACGGCAAGCTGGCCTTCGAGCGGTTCGCCGCGCGATTCGAAAAACACCGCGCCGGCAAGGCAGCGCATTTCTTCCGACAACTCGCCCGGTGCCGGCATCTCGGCTACGAGATCGCGCAGGCTGGCGGCTTCGCGCGCGTCCAGCGGCTGTTCTTCGGGGGTTTCGGGGATATCCTGAACCACTTCCTGCGAGACGAAGACCGGCATGACCTCGTCGGTCAGCTCGGCGTCGCTTGGAAGGGTGATCGCCTGATGTTCGGCGTTCTGTGCATTGGCGCCGGACTGATCCAATCCGGCAAGGGTAAGAAACATTGCCGCGGCACCCGCCACGGAAAAACTGGTCTTACGGAACATGCGTCATAAGCTTTTCGGCGGTGAACTTTCCGACGCGAGGCTGGATCCGAAGCGCACCGTTGTGCGTACTTGTATCGGATCGGTTGCAGTCTCGCCGATCATTCCCCGTCTGCGTGCATACGCGCCGACCCCATTGCCAACCGCATCGCCCTCGCATCGAAAGGTGGGCGCCAAATAGTCGCATCTGAAACCGAGTCAACCGCGGCGGGGCGTTAAGCGATGAAGCGTTCCGCGTCTGCGACATCGATCTCGACGATCCACAGGTCCTGGTCCTGATCCTTTCGGCGGCTCAGATACTCCTGAAATTCGCGAGGTTTTTCAACCTCTTGCGTGCGGGAAAGCACGAATTTCCGGCTGCCGTCCATCTGCGGCATCCGCTCCCACAGGCGGGCAGGTGTTCCGCGATGGGACATGACGATCGCGAGCGCGCCTGCGTCCCGCTCACCTTTCTGCAGAACCATCGCAAAGCCCCCCGCCGCCTCGACCGCGCGGATCAGCCCGCCGACTTCGACATGCGTGGGCAGACGCCCCTCGGGCATAGCGGCTAGCTCTCGCCGTAGCCGGCGAGGCTGGAGAGGGGGATGCGGCTTTTCATGAACGTGCCCGTCCCGCGCCCGATCTCCTCCCCTTCCGCATCGACCAAGCGCGATTCGGCCACGAAGACCCGCCGCCGGCCGCTGACCCAGCGCCCTTCTGCAACCACCGTTCCCCCACGCACCGGCTTGGAGAAATGCAGGTTGAACGAGGTCGTCAGCAGGAAACGATCCGTCACCAGCGTGTTCGCCGCATAGAAGGCCGCATCGTCGAGCATCTTGAAGTACAGCGTGCCGTGGGCCGCACCTGCGGCATGGAACACCGCCTCGGTCACGTCGAACGCGATGCGCGAGACCCCTTCGCCCCCGATCGTGAGACGCGAGGCGAACAGCGCGTTGACGGGGGCCGCGGCATACAGCCGCTCGAGCGCGCGATGATGCCCGCCGGCCCCGGATAGCTGCGCCCCCGTCATTGCGTTCTCAGGACGGCTCGACCCAGCCGATCGATCCGTCGCGGCGGCGATAGACCATGTTGTGCCGCTCGGTCGCGCCGTTCTTGAACAACAGCGCGTCGGTGTTGCGCAGGTCGAGCATCATCACGGCATCGGCCACGCTGCATTCCGGGATATTGGCCTTGGTTTCGGCGATGATCGGCGGGCTGTCCTGCTCGATCTCGTCTTCGGATTCCACTTCGGGCGAGGCGAAGATGGTGTAGGCCGCCTCCTCTTCGCGCAGGGCCTGGTTGGCCTGGCTGTGGCGATCCACCAGCCGCCGCTTGTAGCGGCGCAGCTGCTTCTCGATCTTGGTGGCCGCCTGGTCGAACGATTGGTGCACGTCGTGCGCCTCGCCGTGGCCGCGCAGGATCAGGCCCTGCATCACATGGGTCACGATATCGGCGCTGAAGGCGCCCCCGGCCGCCTTGCCGAACGTCACCTGCGACGAGATGGCCCGGCTGAAATACTTGTCGACGATTGCCTGCAGCCGCTCCTCGACATGCGCCTGCAAGGCGGCGCCGGTGTCGATCTGATGGCCGGAAATGCGGATATCCATATTCATATTCTCCTTCGTCGTGACCCCGACGATCCGCTGCCGGCCCGTCGCCGGTACAAGCTCTATCCCCAGAGCGGGTTTTCTATCCCGGCCATGAATTCGCGGTGGCGGGCAAGTTCGCCTGGCAGGGCGGCATGGGGGCGGGGGGCGCGGCGCGGTCCGGCGGGCGCCTTGCGCACCGCCACCAGCTCCTGGATCGGCGCCGACCGATCGGCCGCGAGTTCCAGACCGATCTGGCGCCCGCCCTTCAGTTCGACATAGACCTGCGCCAGCAATTCGGCATCGAGCAGCGCGCCGTGCTTGACCCGGTGGCTGCGGTCGATGCCATAACGAGTGCACAATGCGTCGAGCGAGAGCTTGGCCCCGGGATGGCGTTTCTTCGCCAGCGCCACCGTGTCGATCATGCGGCTGGTGCAGACCGCGACCTGCTTGCACAGGCCGAGTTCGGCGTTGAGAAAGGCGAAATCGAAGCCGGCATTGTGCGCGATCAGGGGCGCATCGCCGATGAAGTCCAGCAGTTCGTGGCAGATGTCGCGGAACAGCGGCTTGTCGGCCAGGAAGGCGGCGGACAGGCCATGCACGGCTTCGGCGCCGGCGGGCATGTCGCGTTCGGGATTGTAATAGGCATGATAGACGGTGCCCGTCGGCACGAGGTTGATCATCTCGACGCAGCCGATCTCCACCATGCGGTCACCCGTCCGGGGATCGAGGCCAGTGGTTTCGGTGTCGAAGACGATCTCACGCATGGGCCGGGTTATCGGCGCGGGGCGGCGCGATTACAAGGCCGCGCCGCGCGCTTCGGCGGCGATTTTCCGGATCAGCGCGGCGACATCGGCCCGCGTGCGGTCGAGCGGCTGGCCGGTATCGATCACATGGTCCGCCAGGGCCCTTTTTTCGGCATCGGGCACTTGCAGCGCGAGGATGGCGGCAAATTTCTCCACCGTCATGCCGGGCCGGGCAAGGACGCGGGCGCGCTGCACCTCGGCGGGCGCGGAGACGACGATCGTGCGGTCCATGCCCGCCGCACTGCCTTTCTCGAACAGCAGCGGGATGTCGAACACCACCATCGCCGCGTCGGCATGATCGGCTAGGAATGCCGCGCGTTTGCGGGCGACGGCGGGATGGACGATCGCCTCGAGCCGGGCGAGCCGGGCGGCATCGCCGAAAACCTGCGCCCCGAGCGCCTCGCGCAAGACGCCGGTTTCCGCCGTCGTGCTGCCGGGAAACGCCTGCTCGATCGGCGCGATCAGTTCGCCGTCCGGCCCCTGCATCGCGCGAACCTCGGCATCGGCATCGAACACCGGTACGCCTTGCGCGGTGAACATGGCGGCGACGGTCGACTTGCCCATGCCGATCGAACCGGTGAGGCCGAGGATGAAAGGGCGGCTCATGCCCTCAGCAGCGCCCGCAATTCGGCATCGTCCTCGCGCGGCGCGGGCGTTCCGAAGAACAGTGCGAACGCGGCGGCCGCCTGGCCGATCAGCATGGAAAGACCGTCGATCGTGCGAAAGCCCGCGGCCTCGGCATTGCGCAGGAAGTCGGTGCGGACCGGATCGGTCACGATGTCGTAGGCGATGGAACCGGGCGGCGCATGGCTCCAGTCGAAGGCGAGCGGCGGCTGGCCGCGCATCCCGAGCGGCGAGGCGTTGACGATCAGGTCGAGGAAGCCCTCGCGGTCGTCGAAGGGAAAGTCGGTCGGCCCGGCGAAATGGGCGATGTCGATGGCGTGGTGTTCGCCCTCGGGGGCCAGTTCGTCGAGGATGGCCCGCGCCTTGCCCGGATCGCGCCCGGCGAGGACGATGGTGAAGCCCTCCGCGGCAAGCCCGGCAACGATGGCCCGCGCCGCGCCGCCAGTGCCAATGATGCGCGCCATGCGAAAATAATGCGAGCGGCCCAGATCGCCTCGCAATGGTTCGAGGAAGCCGGCGACATCGGTGTTGTGCCCCGTCAGCCCGCCGTCGCCGCTAGGCACGACCGTATTGACCGCCCCGACCCGCTCCGCTTCCGGCGCCAACCGGTCGAGCAGTGGCAGGATCGCCTGCTTGTGGGGCATGGTAACGTTGCAGCCGCGCCATTCCGGAAGGGATCGTGCCTGCGCAAGATAGCCGGCAAGGTCGGGAGAGCGCACGTGGTTGCGCCGGTATTCGGCCGCAATCCCCAGCTTCCCGAGCCAGAAGCCGTGGATCGCCGGCGATTTCGACTGCGCGATCGGATCGCCGATGACCTCCGCAAAAGCCGTCATTCGGGCAGCACGCCCTGCGCGCGCAAGGCGGCCAGCACCTGCAGCAGCGGCATGCCCAGAATGGTGAACTGGTCGCCCGCGATGCTGTCGAACAAATGCGCGCCTGGCCCCTCGATCCGGAACACGCCGACACAGTGCGAGACGGCGGGCCATTCGGCATCGAGATAGGCGTCGATGAACGCGTCCGACAATTGCCGCACGCGAAGCCGGGCGAAATCATGCCCGACCCAGACGATCCGGCCCCCGACCGCCAGGGCCGCCGCGCTGTGCAGCGTCATCGTTTTGCCGGAAAAGAACCGCAGATGCGCCGCCGCATCCGCGCGACTGGTCGGCTTGTCGAACCGCCGGCCCTCCACCTCGACCAGTGAATCGCTCCCCAGCACGGGCCGGTCGGCCGAGACCGCCGCTGCTTTCGCCGCCGCCAGCGCCTGTGCGATCTCGGCAGCGTCGGCGCTTTCCATCTCCGCCTCGATTCCCCGTTCGTCCACCTCGGCAGGCCGCGCCTCGAACGCCACCCCCGCCGCCGCGAGCATGGCCTTGCGCGACGCGCTGTTCGAGGCGAGCACGATTCCGCTTCCCGTCAAAGCGCCCGTCATATCGCCTTCACCCCTTCGAATTCGCCGGCCGAGGCATTCGCGCGCTGGCTGCACAACCGGATCACCGCCGCCGCGGTCTCCTCGATCGAGCGGCGGGTGACGTCGATCACCGGCCAGCCATTGTCGGCGAACATCCGCCGCGCGAAGGCCAGTTCCTCCTTCACCTTGTCGTTGTCGACATAGGCGGTCTGGGTCTGCTCGTTCAGCGTGAGGAGGCGGTTGCGGCGGATCTGCACCAGCCGTTCGGGCGCGGTGGTCAGGCCGACGACCAGCGGGTTCTTCAACGTGAACAGCTTGGCCGGGGGCGGGCTTTCGACCACCAGCGGAATGTTCGCCACCTTGTAGCCGCGATTGGCAAGGTAGATGCTGGTCGGCGTCTTCGAACTGCGCGACACGCCGGCGAGCAGGATGTCGGCCTCTTCCCAGTTCTCCCAGCCGATCCCGTCGTCATGCGCGATGGTAAACTGGATCGCCTCGACCCGGTCGAAATAGGCCTTGTCCATCCGGTGCTGCTGGCCCGGCCGGCCGCGGGCCTCCTGCCCCAGCGCCTGTTCGAGCGCCTCGGTGATGCGGTCGAGGATCGGCACGGCGGGCAGGCCGAGCTGCGAACAGGCATCTTCAAGCCGCCGCCGTGTTTCCGGATTTACCAGGGTGAACAGCACCAGGCCGGGATTGGCCTTCAATTCCGGCAGCAGGCGCTCCAGATGCTGCGAGCTGCGCACCATCGGCCAGAAATGCCGGACGACATCGGCATCCTGAAATTGGGCGAGGGCGGCCTTCGCCAGCATTTCCAGGGTTTCGCCGGTGGAATCGGACAGCAAATGAAGATGGACACGCTCGGGTATGGGCGCTCTCCGGCTGGGTGTGGACAAGCAGGGCATAAACCACGGGACAGGCCTGCCGACAAGTTCGGGGATCGATCCCGTCCCCGCTACCGGCCGCGACCGACCCCGATTCCCGCACAGCAAATGCAAGTTTCGAACAGGCTGGGGACAGCAGGGATAAGTTTCGCTCGACTCATGCCCGAGCGCGAGTCGCGCAAGCGGCAACCGGCTTTCCCCGAGCGAACAAATGCGGCAGGGGGCGGCTATGCCCACTATCCACAGGGCCAACAGACTCCATCAACTCTTATATAATCTATTATTTATTGGATAGGACCTCACCGATGCCCGGCCTTCTCCTC
Organism: uncultured Erythrobacter sp.; assembly: GCA_947501005.1. Lineage (GTDB taxonomy): Bacteria > Pseudomonadota > Alphaproteobacteria > Sphingomonadales > Sphingomonadaceae > Qipengyuania. Next base: position 2,823,397 of record CANMTU010000001.1, read on the forward strand.
GACACGCTGAACGGCAAGCGCAGCGCGCGCGTGCCGCTCTGGCTCATGCGCCAGGCGGGTCGCTACCTGCCCGAATACCGGTCGCTGCGGGCCGAGAAGGGCGGGTTCCTCGCCATGGCCTATGACAGCAAGGCGGCGTGCGAGATCACGCTGCAACCGATCGAGCGGTTCGGCTTCGACGGGGCGATCCTGTTTTCCGACATCCTGATCGTGCCGCATGCCCTGGGCCAGCACCTCGAATTCCTGGCGGGCGAGGGGCCGAAACTGTCGCCGCGCCTGCTCGATGCCTCGCTCGCCGCGCTCACCCGCGATCCCTCGCGCTACGAACCGATCTACGGCACCGTGCGCCGCTGTCGCGAACGCCTGCCCGAGGGGGTGACGATGCTGGGCTTCGCCGGCAGTCCGTGGACCGTGGCGACCTACATGATCGCGGGCGAGGGCAGCCGCGACCAGCACGATGCCCGCGCACTCGCCTATCGCGATCCGGCGGCGCTCGGGGCGATCCTCGATGCGATCGTGGGCGAGACGATCGAATACCTCTCGGGCCAGATCGAAGCTGGCGCGGAAGCGGTGCAATTGTTCGACAGCTGGGCGGGAAGCCTCGCGCCCGACGAGTTCGAACGCTGGGTCATCGCCCCCAATGCCGCCATCGTCGCGGCGCTGAAGGCGCGGCATCCCGCTACGCCGATCATCGGCTTTCCCAAGGGTTCGGGCGAGAAACTGCCCGCCTATGCCCACGAAACCGGCGTCGATGCGGTCGGCGTGGACGAGACCCTCGACCCCGCATGGGCGGCGCGCGAATTGCCGGCCGGCATGCCGGTGCAGGGCAATCTCGATCCGCTGCTGCTCTTGGCCGGAAGCGCAGCGCTGGAGGCGCGGGTGCAGTTCATCCTCAAGGCCTTCGCCGACCGGCCGCACGTGTTCAATCTCGGCCACGGAATCGACCGTCGCACTCCGATCGCCCATGTCGAGCGGCTGATCGGCACGGTGCGAAGCTGGAAAGCGTAAGCTTGGGGGTGACGAACGTGGCGCCATTTCCTAGATCGCAAGCATGCAAAGCGTGCTGTCGATGACGTATCTCTGGCTCAAGGCGGGGCATATCATCTTCGTGGTGTTCTGGATGGCGGGGCTGTTCATGCTGCCGCGCCAGATGCTCTACCTCCATCCTGCTCAAGCCGGCTCGCCCGAGGCGGCGCTGTGGGAGCGGCGGATCGGTCTGCTGCGCAGGATCATCCTCACCCCCAGCCTGATCGTAGTGTGGGTGCTGGGCCTGCTGCTGGCGACCACGATCGGCGCTTGGAGCGAGGGGTGGCTGCACGCCAAGCTGCTGTTCGTCGTGCTGCTGACCGCCTATCACGGCATCATGGTCGCCCGGGCAAAGGCGATGTTCGGCGGCAAGCGCCCGCTGAGCGAGAAGCAATTGCGGCTATGGGGCGAATTTCCGGCGATCATGCTGGCGCTGATCGTGGTGCTGGTCGTCGTCAAGCCGTTCTGACCTTCGAGCCGCCGCAAACCTGCCACAAGGTGATTGACGGGGCCCGCGGGTCAAATTATCTCCCATCGCACAAATGCAAGGCCGTTGGGCCTCGGCGCATCCCGCGCCGGGCCAGGTTCGCTTTCCCCAAGCCCGCACTCGGTATTCCCGACGACAGACCTGCCGCGCACATTTCCATTCGAGTAACAACGATATGCATCTCAAAGACCTGAAAGCCAAAGCCCCCGCCGATCTCGTCGCCATGGCGGAAGAACTGGGCGTGGAAGGCTCCTCGACCATGCGCCGGCAGGACCTGATGTTCTGCATCCTGCGCGAACTGGCGGAGGACGAGGAATACGAAGAAAAGATCATGGGCATCGGCACCATCGAGGTGCTGCAGGACGGCTTCGGCTTCCTGCGCAGCCCCGAGGCGAACTATCTTGCCGGGCCGGACGATATCTATGTCTCGCCCAATCAGGTCCGCAAATGGGGCCTGCGCACCGGCGACACGGTCGAGGGCGAGATCCGTGCACCGCAGGAAGGCGAACGCTATTTTGCGCTGACCAAGCTTTACAAGGTCAATTACGACGATCCCGACGCGGTGCGCCATCGCACCAATTTCGACAATCTGACGCCGCTCTATCCGGACCAGAAGCTGACGCTCGACACGCTCGATCCGACGGTGAAGGACAAGAGCGCGCGGGTGATCGACATCATCTCGCCCCAGGGCAAGGGCCAGCGCGCCCTGATTGTCGCCCCGCCGCGCACCGGCAAGACGGTGCTGCTGCAGAACATTGCCAAGGCCATCACCGACAATCACCCCGAGGTGTTCCTCATCGTCCTGCTGGTCGACGAGCGGCCCGAGGAAGTGACCGACATGCAGCGCAGCGTGAACGGTGAGGTCATCTCCTCGACCTTCGACGAGCCGGCCAACCGCCACGTGCAGGTCGCCGAAATGGTGATCGAAAAGGCCAAGCGCCTCGTCGAGCACAAGAAGGACGTGGTCATCCTGCTCGATTCGATCACCCGTCTGGGCCGCGCCTACAACACGGTCGTGCCGTCGTCGGGCAAGGTGCTGACCGGCGGTGTCGATGCCAACGCGTTGCAGCGGCCCAAGCGCTTCTTCGGCGCGGCGCGCAATATCGAGGAGGGCGGCTCGCTCTCCATCATCGCCACCGCCCTGATCGACACCGGCAGCCGGATGGACGAGGTGATCTTCGAGGAGTTCAAGGGCACCGGCAATTCCGAAATCGTGCTCGACCGAAAGGTGGCGGACAAGCGCATCTTCCCCGCGCTCGACGTGGGCAAGTCCGGCACCCGCAAGGAAGAACTGCTGGTCGAGAAGGAGCAGCTGTCGAAGATGTGGGTGCTGCGCCGTATCCTCATGCAGATGGGCACGATCGATTCGATGGAATTCCTGCTCGACAAGATGAAGGATTCCAAGACCAACGAGGACTTTTTCGCGACGATGAACCAGTAGGGAGGGGATACCCTCGGCTTCGTTTCAGGTTTCGTAAGCTGTTGTCCCTAAGGGGTTCCGGCGAAAGGAACCCACATGATGGACCAGCTGATTTACCGGTCGCGGGCCGCGCAGGACTTGTCGCCTGCGGAAACCTTCCGGATCATCGAGACATCGGCGCGCAACAATCCGGCGCGCGATATCACGGGGTTCCTGATCTTCGGCCGGGGCGAATTTCTGCAATTAATCGAAGGGCCGGGTACGGAACTCGATCGCCTGCTGCACGATCTTGCGGGCGATCCACGCCATCGCGGGATCACGGTGCTGGCCCGCCGCCCGATCCTCGCCCGCAGCTTTCCCGATTGGCGCATGCAGCGTCTGTCCACCCGCGAAGCCGGCACGGCAACGATGCAAGCCCGCTTCGCCGGCAATGGCCTGCCGCGTGAGATGCTGGACGCCGTGACCGCTTTCGTGGTGGCGCAGACGGTGCCCGCGATACCGGCCTAGTCGCGCGTGGCGGCAAGCTGCGTCGCCATCGCTTCCCACACCTTGTTCACCGCCTTCAGCGGGCGGATCATCACCTTGAAATCGCGGATCATGCCGTCCTCGTCGAACCGGATGAGATCGATCCCGTTCACCATCACGCCGTCCATCTCGGTCGTGAATTCGAGCATGGCGTCGTCGCCGTCCACTAGTTCGCGGACATAGGCGAGACTGGCATTGCCCAGCGTCTCGCTGGCGGCGGCGAGATAAGCGACGACGCGATCCCGGCCTTCCTGCGGGGTGTGCACGACGGGGGAGTGGAACACCGCATCCGCGCACGATGCGGCGTAGATCCTCCGCCTTGCCGCCGCCGCGAAACACGCGGTGCCAGTTGGCAAGGCCGCGCTGTGCACTCATGCCGCGGCGTCGAAAGTGTGCGCCTGCGCGGCGTGCCAGTAGCGGGCATATTGCGTATCGTCCGGCGCCTGCAGCAAGGCACCCTTGTCGAGGAAGCCATGGATCACGTCCATCGGGGCCGAGCGGGCCGGGTCGAGCCGTTCGGATATGCTCGCCGGGTTGATCTGCCACGGATTGTCGTACCCCATGGCGATGACCATTTCGCGCAGGGTCGCCAGCGTCTGGCGCTGGAACCGGGCGACCCGCTCCCACTTGTCTTCCACCACCAACCCGCGCTGGCGAGCGGGATCCTGCGTGGCGACGCCGGTCGGGCAGCGATCGGTGTGGCACTGCATCGACTGCACGCAGCCCAGCGCGAACATGAACGCGCGGCCGGCATTGCACCAGTCGGCACCCAGGCCCATGTTCATCGCCATTCCCGCGCCGGAATGCACCTTTCCGGCGCCGGCAAGCTTGATCTCGTCCTTGAGTCCGGTGCCGACGAGAGCGTTGCGCATCAGGATCAGCCCTTCGCGCAGGGGCATTCCCACGCGGTTGGAGAATTCCACCGGGGCGGCCCCGGTCCCGCCCTCGGCACCGTCGACCACGATGTAATCGAGCCTGATGCCGGTTTCGAGCATGGCCTTCATCACGGCGAAGACCTCGTGCGGCTTGCCGACGCACAGTTTCGCACCGATCGGCTTGCCGCCCGACAGATCGCGCAGTTTCGCCGCCCATTCCACCAGTTCGACGGGCGTGGAAAAGGTCGCATGGCCGGGCGGGGAGACGCATTCCTCACCCACTTCGACGCCGCGGGCCTCGGCGATCTCGCGCGTCACCTTGGACCCGGGCAAGACCCCGCCATGCCCCGGCTTGGCCCCCTGGCTGAGCTTGATCTCGACCATCTTGACCTGATCGAGCGAGGCCGTCTCCGCGAATTTCCCGGGATCGAAACTGCCGTCCCTGTTGCGGCACCCGAAATAGCCGCTGCCGATCTCCCAGACGAGATCGCCGCCTTCGCTGCGATGATGTTTGGACAGGCCACCTTCGCCGGTGTCGTGATAGAAATTGCCCGCGGCCGCCCCCTTGTTCAGCGCCCGGATCGCATTGGCCGACAGCGAGCCGAAACTCATCGCCGAAATGTTCAGCAGGGCGGCGGAGTAGGGCTTGTCGCACTGGTTCGAACCGACCGTGGTCCGCCATTCCGCCGGCGCATCGGGCTTCGGCACGATGGAATGGGCAAGCCACTGATATACCTCGGAGTAGACGTCCAGCTCGGTGCCGAATGGATGCACGTCGAGCTGGCCCTTGGCGCGCGCATAGACCAGGCCGCGCTCGTCGTGATTGAAGGGCCGCCCTTCCAGATCGCCCTCGACGACATAGGCGCGGGCGAAGGGCCGCAGATCCTCCATGATCCAGCGAACCCGGGCGAGCAGGGGGTAGTTGCGGCGCAGCGTGTGGGAGGTCTGGAAGAAATCCCACAGCGCCACCAGCAGGGCGGGCACCAGCAGGACCAGCCCCCAACGCAGCACGGGCAGCAGCGCGAACAGCACCGTCACCACAAAAAGGCCGAGCGGGATGGAATAGCGGTAGAACAGGCCGTTCGCGATCCGTCGCTCGGTATCGCTGTTGATCATGCCAGATGCTGCTGGAAGAATGCCATCGTGCGGCTGTCGGCCAGTTCGGCGCAGTCCTCGCTTCGCCGCTCCCCGAACTCGGTGGCGAAACCGTGATCCATGTCCGCATAATCGTGCAGCGTGACCTTGGGGTGATCGTCCAGCCCGTTATGCATGGCCTGCTGCGTCTCCTTGTCGACGAACCCGTCCTCGGTCGGGATGTGCAGCATCAGCGGGTTGGCGATGGCGTGCTTCTCACGCAACAGATTGTCCACCCCGACCGCGTAATAGCCGACCGTCGCGTCGCTGTCGGTCCGCGCGGCGGTCATGTAGGCGAGGCGCCCGCCGAGGCAGTAGCCCACTGCGCCGACCTTGGCGGCGCCCTGCGCGCGGCACCATTTGATCGCGGCCTCGATGTCTCGCACGCCCTGATCCTGATCGAAATCGTTCATCAGTTCGAGCGCCCGGTCCATTTCCGGCTGAACGTCGGGATCGAGTTCGATTCCGTCCTCGAACTGGTGGAAGAGATCGGGCGCGATGGCGAGATAGCCGGCTTCGGCCAGCTTGTCGCATTTCCGCCGGATGCCGGCATTGACGCCGAAAATTTCCTGAATGACCACGATTGCCGATTTCGGCGTGTCCGCCGGCCGGGCGACATAGGCCTGGATGGTGCCCTCGTTCAAGCCGTCGATCCTGATCGTCTCGCTCATCGTTTCAAATCTCCCGGAGGTGTGTGATAATGACGGTGGTTGCGTAGCATGTGGATAATGCCCAGCTTGTGCAAAGGTAACGGAGAAAACCGCGTGAAGGTCCATGTCGAAATCGATTGTACCCCGGAAGAGGCGCGCGCGTTCATGGGCTTGCCCGATGTCGGCAAGGCGAACGCCGTGTATGTCGACATGATGACCAACGCGATGAAGGGCGTGACCGATGCCGACAAGCTGCAGGACTATGCCCGCCAGCTCGCGCCTATGGGGCAGGCGGGGTTCAAGCTGTTCCAGAGCTTCATGGACGGCACGATGGCCGCGCGGGGTGACGCAACGCGGCGACCCGGCAGCGAAGAGTGAGGCTCTCGGCGCTTGAACGATACCATCTACGCCCTGTCGAGCGGCGCGCCGCCGGCCGCCATCGGCGTGATCCGGATCAGTGGGCCGCAGGCAGGTAACGCCCTCGAAAGGCTGGCTGGAGGGCGTCCCGAACCCCGGCGGGCGAGTTTGCGCACGCTGCGCGCCGATGACGGGCGCATTCTAGATCAGGCGCTGGTATTGTGGTTCGACGGCGCGAACACGGCGACGGGCGAGGATTTGGCGGAACTGCATTGCCATGGCGGCATCGCCATAATTCGGGCGGTGCAGCATGCCCTGTCCGCCATCGATGGCCTCCGACCCGCTCTGCCCGGCGAATTCACACGCCGTGCCTTCGAGAACGGCCGCCTTGATCTCTCCGAGGCGGAAGGTCTGGCTGACCTTCTGGCGGCGGAAACCGAGCTGCAACGGCTGGCAGCGCAGAACAGTTTCGGCGGCAGACTCTCGGAATTGGTCGAGGGTTGGCGAGTGCGCGTGATCGCGCTTTCCGCGCGGTTGGAAGCCTTGATGGATTTCGGCGACGAGGACGATGTGGCGGTCGACGTCTCGCAGATCGAACGCGATGCTGCTTCGTTGCGGGAGGATTTGGCCGCGGTTCTGGCAAATCCCCCGGTCGAGCGGCTGCGCGATGGTATCCGCGTGGTGCTGGCCGGACCGCCGAACGCAGGCAAATCCTCGCTGTTCAATGCGCTGTTGCAGGAGGACGCCGCAATCGTATCCGACATACGCGGTACGACACGAGACGTGATCGAACGCAGCATCGCGATCGATGGAGTGCCCATCGTCCTGGTGGATACCGCTGGAGTGCATGAGGCAAGCGCGGACGAGATTGAGAAGATCGGTATCGGTCGGTCTCTTGGCGAGTTCGAGAAAGCGGATATCGTTCTTTGGCTTGGTGGGGAGGGCGAGGGACCGCAGGGATCCTGGGAGATCGAGGCGATGGCCGATCTTGATGGTTCGACGAAATCGAACGCCGATCATTCGGTTTCAGCTGTTACCGGGTTCGGGCTGGCCGAACTGCTGTCCGCCATAGCGGTCGCGGCGAGATCGTTGCTGCCGAAACCGAACGCTGCGGCCTTGAATGAGAGGCAGCGCTTTCATGCGTCGGAAGCCTTGGCATGCCTGTCCATCGATCAGAAAGCACCTGACCCATTGATCCTGGCTGAGCAACTTCGACAAGCACGGGCCGCTTTTGATGCCATCTCCGGTCGATCTTCAACGGAGGAAATGTTGGATGCGGTGTTCGGCCAATTCTGTATAGGCAAGTAATGTTCCACGTGAAACATCGGTATTACCGTGCATAGGTTCGACGTGATGGTCGTGGGCGGGGGGCACGCGGGCGTCGAAGCCGCGTGCGCCGCTGCTCGGATGGGCGCGCACGTCGCGCTTGTGACGTTCGATCCCGCGACGATCGGAATGATGAGTTGCAACCCTGCGATCGGGGGTCTTGGCAAAGGTCACCTTGTCCGGGAAGTCGATGCGCTCGACGGCGTAATTGCCAGGGCAGCTGACGATGCGGCGATTCACTATCGCATGCTCAACCGCAGCAAGGGGAGCGCAGTCTGGGGTCCGCGTATTCAGGCGGATCGTAAGCTGTTCCAGCAATCCGTACGGCGGCAGGTCGGGGCGATGGATAAATTGACGCTGGTTGCCGGTGAGGTGGCCAGTCTGACGTTCGAAGGTGACCGCGTTACGGGGGCAGTGCTGGCCGAGGGCACTCTGCTTCAAGCTGGCGCCGTGGTACTGGCGACGGGCACGTTCCTGGGCGGGCGACTGTATCGCGGGGAAGAGCGGGAAGAAGGAGGGCGGGTCGAAGAACGCGCCGCGACGAAACTCGCCGCGCAGCTTTACGATGCAGCGCTGCCGATGGCCCGGCTCAAGACCGGGACGCCGCCGCGCCTCGATGGGCGCACGATCGACTGGGGGGCGCTGGAACGCCAGCCCTCGGATGGAGAGGGCTGGACCATGTCCTCGCTCTCCCATGGTCGGCGGAACCCGGAGGTGTTCTGCGCGATCACCCGGACGAACCTGCGTGCGCATGATATCATTCGGAAGAACCTCGACCGCTCGCCGCTGTTCTCCGGCGCCATCGGCGCAGCCGGGCCGCGCTACTGTCCCTCGATCGAAGACAAGATTCACCGCTTCGCCGATCGGGACGGGCATCAAGTGTTCCTCGAACCGGAGGGGCTTTCGACGCCGTTGGTCTATCCCAACGGGATCAGCACATCCTTGCCGGTCGACGTTCAGGAAGCCATGCTGCGATCGATGGCGGGGCTTGAACGGGTGGAGATGGTCGTACCGGGCTATGCCGTAGAGTATGACTATATCGACCCGCGCGCCTTGCATTCGACTCTCGAACACTCCCAGATCGAGGGGTTGTTCTTCGCCGGGCAGGTCAACGGCACGACCGGTTATGAGGAGGCGGCGGCGCAAGGCCTCGTCGCGGGCGCTTCGGCGGCGGCGAAGCATCTGGGCAAGGAGTCGCCAAAGCTGACACGGGCCAACAGCTACATCGCGGTCATGATCGACGACCTCACCTTGCAAGGCGTCAGCGAGCCATATCGCATGCTGACCTCGCGGGCGGAATACCGCCTGCGCCTGCGCGCCGCAAATGCCGATACGCGCCTGACGGCCGAGGGCATTCGGGTAGGGTTGGTCGGTAACGAGCGCCGGGAGTGGTTCGAACGGCGTGAGGATCGACGCCGTGAGTGGATTGAGCGTCTGGCTCAACCCATTTCAGCTGACAGGTTGAGCGATGCCGGCGCGATCGTCAGCCAGGGCGAGAAGCCACGCGCCGCGCGTGAATGGCTGGGGTTCAACACCGTCTCGTGGCAGGAGGTTGGCCCCGCGCTCGACCTTCCGTATGACAGTGATCTGGAACTCGCCGTAGAGCTGGAAGAGGATGCGATCTACGCGCCCTATCTTGCCCGGCAGGACGCCGAACTTGCGCGTCTGCAAGCGAGCGAGAATGTAAAACTGGCGCCCAACTTCGACTATCGCTCGGTCCCTGGGCTGTCCAATGAGATGGTCGAACGCCTGTCGGACGCGCGACCTGAAACCATTGCAGCGGCTGGAAGGGTCGCCGGCGTAACGCCCGCCGCACTGGCGGCTGTCCTCGTGCAGGCACGTCGGCTGGAAACACCTCGAACATGATGACCGAGGAGCAGGCGAAGGAATGGATTGAGGCGAGGTGGGGCTGCGCGGCTGTCTTGAAACTTGATCAGTTCGTTGCCCTTCTTCGCGTAGAGAACATGGTGCAGAACCTCGTCTCGGCGGCGTCGCTGGAAGCAGTCTGGTTGCGGCACCTTGCCGATTCGGCACAACTCGTCAGTCTGGCGGGCGATGCGGGGGAAGGAGCGTGGCTGGATATCGGGACGGGCGCTGGGTTCCCCGGCCTGGTCGCTGCCATCCTTCAACCGGACCAGTTGGTACACTTGGTCGAACCACGCAAGCGTCGCGCGGAATGGTTGGCGCGTGCGTCGCAAGCGTTGTCGCTGTCCAACGCCACGGTTCATGCGTCAAAGGTGGAACAAATTACACCATTTCCAGCAGCTATCATCTCTGCGCGTGCAGTTGCAGCGCTGGATCGATTGACCTTGTGGGCGCAACCCTTCTCCACAAAGGATACGCTGTGGCTCTTGCCAAAGGGCCGTAATGGGCGGCAGGAGTTGGCCGAGGCGAATGTGGCGAACCGACGAATGTTTCACGTGAAACAATCCATGACTGACGAGGACGCCGTAATTCTGGTCGGGAAGGGCAAGGCGGGAAAGCAGTGATTACCGTAGCCATCGCAAACCAGAAGGGCGGCGTCGGCAAGACTACGACCGCTATCAATGTCGCGACGGCAATGGCGGCTATCGGCTGGCGAACCCTCCTCATCGATCTTGATCCGCAAGGCAATGCTTCGACCGGGCTGGGCATTCCGGCAGCGGCGCGCGCAAAAACCAGCTATGATGTCATCGTGGACGGCGCCTCCATTTCCGAGTGCATGGTCGGCAGCGATGTGCCCAATCTCTCGGTCGTGCCCGCCACGCAGGATCTTTCCGGCGCCGAGGTCGAGCTGGTTTCGGTCGACCGCCGCGTCAATCGGTTGGAGCAGGCGGTTGCAAATGTAACCGATTTCGACATCTGTTTCATTGACTGCCCGCCATCGCTCGGCCTGTTGACGCTGAATGCCTTGAGCGCGGCGGATACGCTTCTCGTCCCGCTGCAATGCGAGTTCTTTGCGCTCGAAGGTTTGAGCCAATTGCTGCAGACGGTCGAGCGGGTGAAGGAGCGGTTCAATCCGCATCTCGGCATCGTCGGTATCGCGCTCACCATGTTCGATCGGCGCAACCGGTTGACCGATCAGGTGGCGGAAGACGTCCGCGATTGTATGGGCGAACTGGTTTTCGACAGCGTCATCCCGCGCAATGTCCGCCTTTCCGAGGCACCGAGCCATGGCTTGCCGGCGCTGATCTACGATCACAATTGCGCGGGCAGCCGGGCCTATATCGGCCTGGCACGCGAACTTATCGGCAGGCTTCCGCAGAGAAAGAAGGCGGCATGACAACTATCGATCGCAAGAAGAAGCTCGGCAAGGGGCTGGGCGCGTTGCTGGGCGAGACGCGGCGGGAGGAGCCGCTGGTGCGGGACGGGGCACGCGATCGCGACGAGGGAGAGGCGGCGTCAGCCGACCGATCGACGCTTGCGGCCATTCCCGTCGCGGCGATCGAGCCACTGCCGGGCCAGCCGCGCACCCATTTCGACGACGACGCGCTGAACGAGCTTGCCGCCTCAATCTCGGCGCGCGGCGTGATTCAGCCGATCATCGTGCGGCCGAAGGGCGGCGGGCGCTATCAACTCGTGGCCGGCGAGCGGCGTTGGCGTGCGGCACAGCGCGCCCGGCTGCACGAAATTCCCGCCATCGTTCGCGAGCTCGAGGAGCAGGACGTCATGGCGCTCGCGCTGGTGGAGAACCTGCAGCGCGAGGACCTCAACCCCGTCGAGGAAGCACGCGCTTACCAGAAGCTGGCGGACGAGCAGGGCATGACCCAGGCCGATATCGCCAAGCTGGTCGACAAGTCGCGCAGCCATGTCGCCAACCTTCAGCGTCTGCTGGCTCTGCCGGACAAGGTGCTGTCCTTCGTAGCCGACAACCGGCTGTCGATGGGCCATGCGCGCGCGCTTATAGGCAACGCGCAAGCCGTTGAAATTGCACAGGATGCCATTGAACGTGGGCTTTCGGTTCGCGATGTCGAGCGGCTCGTCAAGGGTCAGCAGACGCGCGCCGGATCGCGCGACGGCAATCCCGCTGCCGGTGCGCCCGCAAACGAGAACAATGCCGACCTCGCGGCCATTCAGGATCATCTGGGCGAGTTCCTCGGGCTTCCGGTCAAGATCGCACCGGACCGGGCGGGCAATAGCGGCAGCGTGACGATCTCGTACCGGACTCTCGACCAGCTCGACTTGATTTGCCAGCGGCTGACCGGCGGCGAGATCTAGGTCAGCTGCCACGGCGATCCCACGGGGCTTGTCACGACCCCGCCGAGGCCGTAACGCGCCCGCGCATCGAGGGGCGTGGCGGGCGTGGACAGGAACGGACATCGCGCAAGGTCTGCGCGCTTTTCCAGACAATTCGAACGGTTCGGCGGGATCGCGCCGGCCTTTCGCGACGCCGTGGCCATCTTCGCGATAACCCTGATCGCGCTTGCCTTGTCGCAGACGCGTGCTTTCGCCAATCTCGACGGCCTGGCGTTCGATACCGCCGCGCAATTTGACAGCGCGCGGCCACCCCGCGTGATCGTCGTCGAGGTCGATCCCGCAGCAGCGAACCCAGCGCCGCTCCTGGCAGCGGCCAAGCGCGCCGGCGTTGTCAGTGTAGGCGTATTGGACCCGCGACTGGCACAGGAAACGTGCCATGCGTCCGATCCAATCCTGCCGTTGTTTATCCGCGGCTCCCGCGATGCTCCGCCCGCTTCCCAGCGCTTCGCCTGTCGCCTTAGTCCAGCAATCGACGCCCCGGCCGACGATGGAATGTATCGCCGCCAGTTCGCAGCCGTCGAAGGCCCGGACGGCCCACGAACGCTGTTCGAAACAAAGCTCGCCGGGCGCGGCGATGCGAGCGGCGCATATGTCATCCGCATGCCGGCCAGCCAGAACATCCCGCGCGTCACCGCCGTGCAACTCACCGCCGGGATTTTCGCGCCAGACCAGTTGAACGGCTACGTCGCCTTGTTCGCACCCCCCTCGGATGCTTCGGCTGCGCTCGCAACTACGCTCGACCCGCAGGGTTTTCGCACGAGCGAGGCGGTTTGGCGAGCCTATGCGGTGCAAACCCTCATCGACCGGCGCGAGGTTCGTTCGGCTCCGGCAATCCTCACCCTGTTCGTCATCGTTTTGGCAGCGCTGGCCGGCAGGGCACTGTTCGGCACTGCGATCGCCCGCCGTCATTTTATCGCCGCCTGCATCGCGGCCGCCGCAGTTGCAGCGATTCTCTGGTTCGTCCTGCTGCAAGCGACCGATACGTTCGCGCCGCTCACGGCTTCAATCTTCGCCTTGTTGGTCGCCGGGATCACCAAGCTGCGCTCCGAGGAGCGGCGCAAGGACCGCGCACTGGAGAGGACCATTGAGAAGGCGATCAACCTCGCCTTCGGTCGCAGCGTGCTGCTCGACGCATCCGACCTCCCCACCTATTTCCAGCGCGCGGCCGCGCTGTTGCAGCTTCCCTATGCGCGCATGGCGGTCCGGGCTTCGGGCACCTCGGCATGGGAAGAGGTGTTCGCCACGGGCGAGGCGGACGGTGCCGCGCGCACCATCCGGCTGGATGACGCCGAGAAGGACATCCGCCTCACCTACAGCCCGCCCCGCGATGCCACGGGCGCGGCCGCCACGCGCATTCTCGACGATGCGATCGCGCGCGTCCTAGCCGGGCGCGAATGGCAGAGCCGCCTTCTTGCCGGGCGGCGCCGCGCCTCGATCGACCGGCGGCTGCGCAGCGCCGCCAACCTCATCAGCGTGCACAGCGACGAATTGGCACGCGGGCTGGACGCGCTCGATACCGCCGTGTGCGTATTCCGGCCGCTCGGCATGCCGATCTACGCCAACGTCGAGATGCGCGCATTGCTGACGGCGGCCAGGATCGATCCGGACAACACCGCGCTGCTCGATATCATGGTGGCCACCACCGAACTGGGCGAAGCGCGCGCGCGGAGCATGATCCGCGAGGTCCTGCTGCAAGGCGGCGACCTGCGAATCCCGATGCGCGATTTCGGCGGGCGGCAACGCATCCTGCGGCTCGGCATCGCGACACAGGTGCGCCATCGGTCGCAGACCGTTCTCGTGGTGGAAGCGGTCGACATCACCGAGCTCGACCGGTTGTCGGAACTACGCCTCGCATTCGGGACGTTCATCGATCGCCAGCTGCGCAACGATCTGGAGGCGATCACGCTCGGCAGCGGTCTCGCGCGCGATCCCCGCCTCGAACCGGCCGCCAGGGCGCGGATCCTCGACCGGATCGGCGACGTCGTGGCGCGGGCGCGGGGCCGGCTGGACGAGGTTCGCGGGCTGCTGGAGGAGAAGCCGTATGCCGGGAAGGACACCAGCTTCCCCATCGAATCGCGCAAGATCGTCGCCCAGGCGCTCGACCGCGCGCAGCCCTTTGCCGACGAATCGGGCGCCCGCATCGCGAGCGCCTTGCCCGACATCAGCGGTTTCAGCATCGCCGAACCCCTGATGCTGTCCGACATGGTCGAGGCGATGCTGCGCATCGTCATCGCGGACACGGCGCAGGGCGGGGAGGTCGTCTTGCAGCTCGAGGAAACCGATCGGGCGACGTCCATCCGCATCGCCGGCGGGTTCGGCCTGCCCTTCGATCGCTTCGTCGCTGCGCTCGATGCCGGATCGGGCGAGGTGCCGTCCGAATACCAGATCGCTGCCGCCGGCATGGCCGAAGCGATGAAGTGGCGCGGTGGGGTGACTTACTGGAGCGCGCCGGGCGCCGGCTTCCGCTTCGCGATCCAGTTGCGGCGGGTATAGGGCGACCGGATGCGCGCGAATTCGATCCTCATCGTCGATGATGACGAATTGCTGTGCGACATGATCGCCTCGCTGCTCGAACTGGAAGGGCATCTGGTGACGCTGGCCCATGACGGCGCCACTGCGCTCGCACTGTGCCGCGAGGGAATGTTCGATTGCATCCTGCTCGATCTGGTCATGCCGAGGATGGACGGTTTGCAGTTCATGCGCGTGGTGGCGCACGCAATGCCGGACCATCCGCCGATCGTGGTGATGTCGGCCTCTGTCACCGCAACGATCGTAGAGGAGGGGCGCGATTACGGGGCGTGCAGCATGATCCGCAAACCGGTCGACCGGGCCGGGCTGCTCGACGCGATCGGGCAGGCGACGCGGTCGCGGACGGGCTGACTTCCGGGCCGCATGTTTCCCCTGCCGATCTTCCCCGAAGGCGGTCTTGCCAGCTCCGTCATCACGACGGTGTGGGTCGGTGTGTTCGTGCTGTGCTTCTTCAACCTGCGCTATGGCTGGGTGCTGTCGGGCCTGGTGGTGCCGGGATACATCGTGCCGCTGCTGATCGTGAAGCCGGCGGCGGCGCTGGTCATCGTGATCGAGGCGATCCTCGCCTACGCCATTGTCTGGGTGTTTTCCGAGCGCCTCTCGCCCGGCCGCTTCCCCAGCCTGTTCGGGCGGGACCGGTTCATGGGGCTGATCCTGTCGAGCATTCTGGTGCGGCTGGTCATGGATGGCTGGGCGCTGCCCCAATTCGCCGGCTGGCTGGCGACGAACTACAACCAGGCGCTCGACTGGCAGAGCGATCTGCGCAGTTTCGGGCTTGTGGTCGTCTCCCTGCTCGCCAACCAGTTCTGGAAGCCGGGACTGGCACGCGGCTTGTTCGCGATAGTGGTGGTGACCGGAATCAGCTTCCTCATCGTGCGTTACGGCCTGATGGAGCTGACCAATTTCCGCATGAGCGGGGTGAGCTATCTTTACGAAGGGCTGGCAAGTTCGATGCTCGCGACGCCCAAGGCCTACATGATCCTCGTGCTGACGGCGATGTATGCCTCGCACATGAACGTGAAATACGGGTGGGACTTTTCCGGCATTCTCATTCCCGCGCTGATCGCGCTGCAATGGTATCAGCCGACCAAGATCGTCACCTCCTTCGTCGAGGCGGCGCTGATCTACGCCATCGCCCGGCAGGTGCTCAAACTGCCGTTCCTGGCCAGCGTGACGATGGAGGGGGCGAACAAGATCCTGCTGTTCTTCAATATCAGCTTCGCCCTCAAGCTGGTGGTCGGCCATCTGCTCGTGTGGTCGGGCTGGGACGTGAAGACGACCGATTTCTACGGCTTCGGCTATCTCCTTTCGACGCTGCTGGCGATGAAGGCGCACGACAAGGACATCTTTCCCCGGCTGCTGCGATCGACCCTGCAGGTGTCGTTCGTGGGTGCGGCGCTGGGCAACCTTGCCGGGATCGCGCTGGCCGTGCTGGTTCCGGCTGCGGCGAGCCATGCGTTCGAACGCCGCGGCGGGGGCAGGCCCGGTGGCGATGTCGGTGCCGGGGTCGGTGCCGGCCTGCTGGTGGAGGCCATCGGCGACAGCAGCCTGCGCCGCCAGACCTATGCTGCTGCGGGGCTGGGCACGGAGGCGGACGACGCATTGCAGCAGATCGTCGCCGCGCTGGAGACCGGGACCGCGTTCCTGCAGGACGGGTCCAGCTTGGCGGGGGGCGGGTGGCGGGTGACCGGGCTCGGCGGGAACCGCGTCGGCATCGCGCGGGCGGATGGCGCGGGGGCGGATCTGATCGTGTTCGATGCGCGCGCGCCGCGCGATCTCGCGGTAGTCGTGGATGATGCCGGCGCCCGGGGGCTCGCACTGACGGGCCTCGACCTGCGCGAACGGCTGGGTGCGCGCTGGCTCGTCCTCACCACGCCCGAGCCGGCGGGCAGCCGCCCCGTGCGCACCGTCCTCGCGGCGTTCCGCGATGCGCGGTCGGGCTTTGAACTGGCGGTCGCGCAAAGTGAAGGTGATCGGGCGGCGCATTTGCGGCTCGACGGGGGCAGCGCGACCAGCCTCGATCTCGACGCGCTGCGCACTGCGCTGCCGCAGCTTAGCGTATCGATTCTCGGCGAGCGCGGCGCAGGCGATCCTTCGGCTCGGGCGCAGGCGCGGCTGGAATTGGGCAAGCGGACCGTCGCCAACCTGATCGGGGGTAACCCAGCAACGGACACCCAAACCGCCTCCTGCCTCGACCTGCCATCTTATGGCAGCGGGGCCGCGCCCGCCTCGACAGCGGAAAAGTTGTTCCTGCGGGAACAGGTGGTGCGCCCATTGCTCGACCTGCACGCCGAGCCTGCGGATGAGACGCTTGCCGCCATCCGCCGTCCGGCGCGCCTTGCCGGGTTCGATGTACGGTCCTGCCGGGTGGGCGAGCGAACCCTGATCGCGTTGATCGGATCGCGCGCCGCAGGGCGGTTCTTCTTCGATCCCGCCGGGCGGCCCGACCGCCTCGTCATTTCGGCGGCGCGCGCGGATACGCCGGGCGGCAGCCGGGATGGCGGGCAAGGCAATCTGGCGGCGGCGGGCATGGAGCTGGCCGGTGCCTCGGACGCGGGGGTCTATGCGATTGCCGCGCGCGAACTGGTCTATGACGACGATCAGGGATCGGCCTTCGGCATCGTCGTCCAGACTGGGATCGACCGGATGGGCGATGCGTCCGGCCTCGTCCTGCAATTGCGTTCCAGGCCGACATTCGAGGATGACTGGATGCCGCGCCATGCGGTCGTCACGCTCGACCGGTTGACCGAGGACGCGATGGTCGAGGCGGAGGTGTCGGCCATCGTTCGCGCTGCCGGTTTCGCGCCGGCGGTGGCACGCCGCAGCCGCGAGACCGCAGGTTTCGAAGCCTTTTCCCAGACCGCGCTGCTCTATCTCAACCACTGGCGCAACAAGCGCTACGCCGTCGTCTTCGTACCCCGCGAGGGAGCGAACTAGGCGTGCGCCTCACCACCATCGCGAAGGGGGTGGGGGCGGCGGCCCTGTGCCTTGCGGCGGCGGGCGGGGCGTTCGCCCTGCGCGATCTGCGTCCGCTTCTGTCACCAGACCGGACGGCGGAGCGCCAGTCGCTCGGCGCGACGACCCGCTCGCTGGTCTACAAGGTGCCGGACGAGGGCGTTCTGCGCTTCGCCCTCTCGCGGCCGACCACGCTGGTCCGCATCCTGTCCCAGCCCAATATCGGCGCGCGGTCGTGGGCCTCGCAAAGCGCGTGGGTTTATGGCTACTGCGCGACGATGCGCGACGCGGACGGGGGCATCGTGTTCCAGCGCGACATCTATTCCCGGGCGCTGCATCCAAGCCGGTTGCGCCCGTTCAAACGCCCGGTGCGCTTCCGCCGCGGATCGCAGGGCGGCATCGCCCTGCTCGACGAGGCCGTGCTGGAAAGCGATGCCCCGGCCAGCGTGGTGGAGCTGACCGCGCTCGACGCCGATCCGGGTGTCGTCGATCTCGACGCACGGGTGTTCGAGCGCCTGCCTTTTATCGGTTCGACGGCGCTGTCCGCCTATCTGCGCCGCTCGCCCGAAGAGCAGGCGCAGCTGTCCCGCTCGGACGCGTTTCCGCCCGAACTGGTGAGCGATGCGGAACGCGCCGCGCTCATGTCCAACCGCTGGCGCGTGATCGGCCCGGTCGGCATTCCGGGGCGGGATTACCGGGTCGATGTGGTTTACGAACGGCCGTATGAGGCTGAAGAGGCGAGACCGTGAAGCCGGCGTCGCGCGCCGCGCGGATCGTCCTCGTGATTGGAACAATGTCGATCGTCGCCATCCTCGCCAGTCGCCTGTTGTCGCCGCTCGATCGGGCGCGCGGGTTCCTCGTGCCGAGCGCGCGCGAGGCGGGGCAGGCCCGGGAGGCCTTCGCCGCGATCCTCACGGACGCCGCCGCGGCCCCGCCGGCGGGACTGCGCCTGACGCAGGGGGAGGACATCCGCGTGCTGGCCGAAGCGGCCGAGGATTGCCGGGGGCGCGGCACGTATCTGGTCAGAGACAGCGCCGCCGCGCCGCTCGCCATTCTCGCCCCCCATCGCGGGTCGGACCTTGACACGGGCACGTTGGCCGCCGCCCTGTTCGACGACGGGATCGGCCGCGCCGCCGCCTGGAACAGCGCGCCCCGGCGCGGAAAAGACACTTGCCCCGGCGGCGATCCCACGCGCCATGCGACCCATCATCTCACGGCGTTTTCGCTGGCTTTCGCGCAGACTCATCCGCAGGGCCGGATCGTCCAGCTGCACGGGTTCGACGGGCGCAAGCGCGACAGTCGCGCCGCGCGACTTGCCGATATCATCGTCAGCGAAGGAAGCGAGACGCCGGGCGAGCGGCTCTACGATCTCGCCGATTGCCTGTCGCGCAGTCTGCATCCGTGGCGCGTCGCCGTGTATCCGGGCGACGTGCGCGAGTTGGGGGCGCTTCGCAACCGGCAGGGCCGGGCGCTGCGGGAGATCGGCTTCGCGGGTTTCGCGCATCTCGAAATGGCTCGCCCGGTCCGCCGCGCGCTGGTCGAGGACGCGGACCGGCGGCGCCGGTTCGCCCGCTGCCTGGAAACCGGCCTCGCATGAGCGCATCGCCATTCGAACAGGCCATGGCCCAAGGCTTCGCCGCGCCGATGGTGCCGGTCTATGCCGACATTGTCAGCGAGATCGCCGCGTCCGGCACCGCCGGGCAGTCCTGGCCCGATTACGTCGCTCTCCTCGCCCGGTTCGCCCGCGCCCAGCTGGCCGAGATCGCGCGGCTCAATGAAGTCGCGGCCCTGTACCAGACCCGCTACGCGCATGGGGAGCAGGGCGAGGAACGCCGTGCCGCAATCCTCGACCTCGCCGCCAAGCTCGGCGCGGACGAAGCGCGGTTGCGCAAGGACCGCAAGGCGCTGGCCAAGTGGTTCGACAGCGACGCGGTGCTCGAACGCTACCGCCGGCAGGTCGGGCAGCGCGAACGGGCGCTGGCCTTCGCGGTGGAGCGGGCCGGTTTCGCAGCCGCCAAGGCCTTGCGGGCGCAGGCTTGCGATGCCCGGCACGCGGTCCTGGCCAAGGATTTCGCCGCCATGCTGGAGGAAGCGCGCCGCTATCGCGCCGAACCGCGCATCCGCGAAGCGGCCCAGCACGCCCTGCGCCATATCGCGCAGAGCGGCCGCGACCTGTCCGGCGCCCTGTGGATCGAACTCGCCCTGCGCGATACGCGGCGCGCCGCGCTCGACTGGCGCGAGACGGCCTCGGCCCAGTGCGCCGCGTTCGATATTCTGGCGGAGTTCTCGTCCGAGAGCTTCCGCACCATTCTGGGTCGGCGCCTGAGCGAGGATCGCGCCGGCACCCCGCCGCAGCGCCGCGATCCCGGCCTGTTCGTTCGCCGCCACCTCGCCCGGCTGGTCGCCGGAAAGCTGGCCAGCGATCCCCGACTGGACGACATCCTCGACCGGCTTTCGCTCGATCACGAAGGCTCCGTGCGCCAGGCGGTAGCCGAAGCCATTCCGTTGATGCCGGGCGACCGCGCCCGGGCGCTGGCCACACGCGCGCGGATCGATGCCGATCCGCAGGTGCGGGCGATGCTGTTCGCCGATCCGGTCGCGATGGCACAAGCCTGCGGTCTCACCCAGTATCGCGCCCACCTTATGCGGATCATGTCGCGTGAGAGCGATGAATTCGTGCTGCGGCTGGCAATGGATGCGGCTTCCCGGCTGTGTTTCCACCTGCGCAACACGGGGCAGGATACGGACTTGCGCGAAACCGGACCGCCATTGCAAGCCGCGCTCCTCGCCCTGCGCGAGCGGGCCGAGCGGCCGCGATGGCGCCGCTGGGCGGGCGAGGCGCATGAGCGGATCTGGCTGGCCTGCGACGCACAGGCCTGGTCGCTGGCCGCCGAAATGCGGCTGGCGGCCGCGATCCTGAAGGAAGGGGATAGCCGCCGCCTGCGTCTGCCGGACGCGGACATCATGGTGAACCCGGACATGCTCGGCCGGGTGATGGCGGTGTTGGCGCAGGATGATTTCGGGCTCGACCTCAGCGAAGGCCACAGCCCCGTACTACAGCGCGGCGACCGGTTGGCGCGGCGGTTGTGGCGGCTGCTGTTCGAGGGGCGGCAAAGCGCGACCGACAAGCGCCAGGCCTTTCTCCACACGATCGGGCGGACCTATCGCGGCACGCTGTCCGCCCCCTCCGCCCGGATGGCGGAACTCGCGCCGACCAAGGTGCCGGGCGAACCGCTGTTCCAGGCCGAGGACGGCAATTGGCGCAACTGGCTGCCGCTGCCCGATCATGTCCTTTCCGCGATCGATCTCGGTCGGGCGATCCGCATTTTCACCAGCGAAGGCGTCACCACGATCACCCCGCCCGGCGGGCTACTCGAGCGGGCGCGCAGCTATTGGCGCCTGTCGCGCGATTTTGCCGCCGTGGCCGAGCTGCGAAACCGGGCCGGCCATGAATATGCCGCCGCCTTGCGGGCATACGGGGTCGCGCTCGCCTTCGCGCCGCATGCTTCGGCGTCCCCGGCGGGCGAGGATCGCGGTGTCGCACCCGATCCCAGCGTCACGCGCTTCTTCTCGGTCGGCGCGCCGCTTGCCGCCGTGCCGGTCTTCTGGACCGAGATCGTCAATTACGCGGCGACCGTCTTCACCAACACGCTGGCGCAGCTCGCCCTGTTTCTGATGCTTGCCTGCCTGTGGTTCTTCGGACGGCATATCGTGCTGGGCCAGCAGGCGCGGCGGGTGCGCGACGATATCGCGCTCAGCCTGGGGGGCTGGGGCACGCGCGGCAAGTCGGGGACCGAGCGGTTGAAGGCGGGCCTGATCAACGCGCTCGGCCCGCCGCTCGTCTCCAAGACCACCGGCTGCGAGGCGATGTTCCTGACCGGCGAGGCGTTCGGCGGCCTGACCGAGATGTTCCTGTTCCGCCCCTACGACAAGGCGACGATCTGGGAGCAGTTCAACCTGATCAAGATCACCCGCCGGTTGGGCGGGCGGGTGTTCCTGTGGGAATGCATGGGGCTCAACCCGTCCTATGTCCGCGTGCTGCAACGCGACTGGATGCGCGACGATATCGGCACGCTGACCAACACCTATCCCGATCATGAGGACGTGCAGGGCCCGGCAGGGCGCGACATTCCGGTGGTGATGACCCAGTTCATCCCCGAAAACGCCATCTGCCTGACGACCGAGGAGGAAATGCTGCCGATCCTGCGCGAAGGCGCGGCGAAGGTGAACACGCGGATGCGCGCGGTCAACTGGCGGCAGGCGGGGTTGATCCACAAGGACCTGCTGGCGCGCTTCCCGTATGAGGAGCATCCGTACAACATCGCGCTGGTCACCGCGATGGGGGACGAACTGGGCCTCGCACCCGATTTCTGCGTCAAGGAGATGTCGGACCGGGTGGTGGCCGATCTCGGCGTGTTGAAGACCTATCCCCGCTCGCGGATCGCGGATCGCACGGTCGAATACGTCATGGGCAATTCGGCCAATGAACGCTTCGGCGCGATGGGCAATTGGGTGCGCATGGGCTTCGAGGCGCACGACCTGTCGCGCGATCCGGAAATCTACATTTCCACCGTCGTCAACAACCGCGCCGACCGGGTGCCGCGCAGCCGGGTGTTCGCGCGCATCCTCGTGACCGACATCTCGGCCGACAGGCATTTCCTGATCGGCTCGAACATCGAGGGATTGCTGGGCTTCATCGAGGAGGAATGGGCCGATCACGAACGCACGCTCACCCTGGGCGAGGAAGGCAAGGACCCGCTCGACCTGTTTGCCGCCTGGGCGAGGCGGCAGCGCGTGCCCCTGCACAAGGCGGAGCTGACCGGCCTCCTTGGCGCGATGATCGGGGGCGTCGCCGGAGCGGTCGACCAAGGCGAGGTGGAGCGGGCCGTGGCAAGCGGCGAGGAACAGGGTCTGTGCGAACGGCTGGCGCCTGGCCGCGCCGAGGCGATCCTCGCGCATTACCGCGAACGCGCCCGCTACCATGCAGAATACGAAAAGTTGCGCGGCGCAATTTCCGCCGCCGCCCACCCGGCCGCGCATGACGGCGCGGTGCGCGCGTTCCTGCGCCGCGTCTTCATGGCCAGGATCGTGCCGGTGCGCGATTACTACATCAAGGGCGAGCAGATCGTGCGGCTGGTGGCGCAGGCGACCCCGCCCGGCCTCGTCAACCGCATCATGGGGATGCAGAACATCAAGGGGACGGGGCTCGACTTCGTCTATCGCTGGCAGGCCTGGGAAGCGGTCAGCAAGGCTTGCGACCAGGCGCTCGATCCCGACGAGGCGATTGCGGCGAAAGGAATCGCCCTGCTGACCGGCTTTCAGGAATATGGCCGCCTGAGCGAAGCGCGGGTCCAGGCGACGGTGACGGAATTGCTCCAGCGCGCGAGCCTGCCGCCGGGCGTCACCGCGGCGCAGATCGAGGCGATACCCGCGCGCCTCGCGGCGCAGATCGCGGCTATACCCGATGCGGCGCTCGGCAATTCGGGTGTGGGTGCGGGTGCGAGCCGGAAAGGCTGGGGTGAGCGGGCGCGCCTCTATGTCTTGGTCCTGCTGGAAGGCGTGCTCGACGGAGGCGATGCGGTCCGCCGCCGGCGCAAGGCCGACCGGATCTACGAGGCTTTGATCGCCGAACAGATCAGCAATCCGCGCGCCGCTCTCGAACTCAAGAAACTGACCGCGCGCCAGAAGGGCGGCTGGCTCGCCAACACCCTGGGCGATACGTTGGGGCGAATGCTGCCGCGCCGGGGGTGATCAAAAGCGGTAGCCGATGCGCAGGTCGAGATAGGGCGCGTCGCCCCGATAGCGCGCATCGTTCGACGTCCGGAACTGGTAGGCGGCGCGCAGCCGGGCCTTCAAACCGCTGAGCTTGCCGTAAGCGAGGCCGATTTCGGGTGCGACATAGCTGTCCTTGCGCCGCGCGGTCGCGAAATCCTGCACCGTAAGCCGTTCGTCGTATTCCCAGCTCTGCCATTCGACCTGCGGGCGCAGGCGCCACCGTTTCGCCCTGTCGAGCGGCACGCTGTAGCTCGCTCGCGCAATGTAGCGTTCGTAGCCGCGGCGCGAATCCTCGCTGTCGATATCCTCGGCGCGCAGGTCGAGCCGCGCCCAGTGCCACGATCCGAGGCGATAGGTATAGTCGCCGTCATAGCGCATGCCGTTGCCGGTCGCGGCGGTTGCCGCCTCGTATTCGCGGGCGCGGTACTGGGCGCTCGCGTGCAGGCGGTGGGGGCGGTTCTCATAGGCGAGGGCGAGGGCGACCGCGTCCTGATCCGTTCGCCGCGCCTCGAGCGTGGTGATGTCGTCCCAATGGCCGGCTGCCACGGAAAGCGTCACATCCGGGAGGATTTCGCGGGAGATTTCGGCGGCGGCGCGCAGGCTGGTGCGCCTCTCGCGCTCGTCATCAGTGAATTCGAAGATATCCGCGCCGAGATCGAATTGCACCGCCGTGCGGCCCGTACGCCAGACGAAGCCCGCATCGAACGCGGCCCTGCCGCCGCTCGCCTCGATACTGTCGCCATCGACCACCGCGCGGTCGCTATAGACGCCGCGCGCTTCGATTTCGGCATAGGGCTGGAACGTGTCTTGCGCCTGCAGCGGGATCGGCCCGGCCGCTCCCAAGGCGCCAGCCAGCATGGCGGCGAGGGCGGCGAGGCGCGTGCGAAACCTCATGCCGCCGCCTTCAGCAATGCATAGCTGCGCTCCACCGCCCGCCGGACGTCGCAGGGCAGGGCGCCGATCAACAGCGCCTCGCCCCGGGCGGCTGCATCGCTCAGGGATCCTTCGCCGAACGATCCGGCGGTCCCGGCCAGCCTGTGGAGGTGGTCGCGCAGTTCCGCCGTCAAACCGGGGTGGTATTCCTTCGCCGCGCAGGCTTTTTCGAAATGCGCGATTACCTCGCTCTTGCGCTGTTCGTAGCGGCGGCGCAGATCCGGCGCCGGAGGGTACGCGCCGCAGGGTCGCGCCACGACCGCGCGAGGCGCCCAGGTTTCGATACAGGCCGCCAGCTTTGCCAGCGAGACGGGTTTTGCAAGGTGACCCTGCATGCCCGCCTCATGATAGTCGCGAACCTCCGCCGGGTCGCTCGCCGCCGTGAGCGCGACGATCGCCAGCGCGGCCTGCGTCACGCCGCCGGTGCGGATCCTGCGGGCGACCTCGGGGCCGGTCAGTCCCGGCATGACCGTGTCGAGCAGCAACAGGGTATAGGGCCGCCCGCGCGTGGCGGCCCGTTCGATGGCGACCACCGCGTCGAGCCCGTCCGCTACCCGATCAATCCCGTAACCCAGCCGCCTGACCATCATGGCAATGAGGTCGCTTGCGATCGGGTTGTCCTCGGCCAGCAGGATGCGTGCGACCGGGTGCGTCCGAGGCTCGGATCGCTCGATTTCGGCAGGAAAGTGCGGCGCCGGGTCCATGACCGCGCCGGATTACGAAGTGCAGGGTTAAGATCGGGCTAAGGCGGACCGCCCACCTTGCCCGGCCCCCTCAGATGCGGTCGGCCAGCATCCGGGCCACGGCTTCGATCCCGTCGCGATCCTCGGTATCGAACCGCCCCGTTCGCGGACTGTCGAGATCGATGACCGCGATCACCTCGCCCGCGCGAATCACCGGCACCACCAGTTCCGCCGCGCTTTCGGCATCGCAGGCGATATGCCCCGGAAAGGCGTGTACATCTTTCACCAGCTGGCTTTCGCCGCTCGCCGCCGCCGCGCCGCAGACCCCCTGGCCGACGGGTATGCGGATGCAGGCGGGTCGGCCGATGAACGGGCCGAGCACCAGTTCCCCTTCCACCATGCGGTAGAAGCCGGACCAGTTGAGATCGGGCAGGAATTCCCACATCAGCGCCGCGACATTGGCCATGTTGGCGACGCCGTCGCGCTCGCCATCGGTCAGCGCGCGGGCGGCATCGAGCAATTGGCGATAGGCTTCGGGCTTGGGCGTATCGGCGGCGGGGCGGAAATCGAACATGGCGGCGATGTAGCGCGGTGCGGCCCATGCGCAAGAGACGTTGCGGCCACGCCTCCGCTCGCTTACCAGACGAACCTATGAGAACCGCGAAAAAGCTGGGCATCACCGTCCTCGTCATCCTGCTGGTCCTGGCCGTCGCCGGCTATTTCCTCACCCGCGGCGATACCGCCTCGATCCCGATCGACGAGGTGACCGGCACGGACCCGCGGTTGGACGAACCCGATGCCGAGATGTTTCCCACCGTGCGCATTGCGGAACCGGTCGGCTGGGCGGCCGACGAAGCGCCCGAGCCGGCGCCGGGGCTGACCGTCTCGCGCTTCGCCGAGGGGCTCGAGCATCCGCGCACCATTCACACCCTGCCCAATGGCGACGTGCTGGTTTCGCTGACCCGCGCGCCCAAGGGGGACGGGGATGGCGGCGGGATCCGGGCATGGATCGCGGGCCTGCTGATGGGCAAGGCCGGCGCCACCGGCCCCTCGCCCGACCAGGTCGTCCTCCTGCGCGACCGCGACGGCGACGGGCGGGCCGATGTCAAACAAGTCATCGTCGACGATCTCGCCTCTCCCTCGGGCCTCGCGTGGAATGACGGCACGCTCTATATCGCGAACCACGACGCGGTGCTGGCCTATCCCTACGAACTGGGCGCGGCACGGGTCGGCGGCCCGCCGCGCAAGATCACCGATCTGGCGGGCGGCGGCAATCACTGGATGCGCAACCTTGAACTCAGCCCCGACGGTTCGGCTTTGTATGTCGCTGTCGGTTCCGCCAGCAATATCGCCGAGAACGGGTTGGAGGCGGAGGAAGGGCGCGCCCTGATCTGGGAGATCGACCTTGCCACCGGCCGGCGCCGGCAATTGGCGGGCGGGTTGCGCAATCCCAACGGCCTCGATTTCAGCCCGTGGTCGGGCGAATTGTGGACCACCGTGAACGAGCGCGACATGCTCGGTTCCGACCTCGTGCCGGATTATCTCACCAACGTGCCTTTGGGGGCGCAATATGGCTGGCCTTGGGTCTATTGGGGCGACACGTACGACCGGCGGGTCGAGTATGACATTCCCGATTACATCAATTACGTCCGCCGGCCCGAATATGCGCTCGGCCCGCATGTCGCGGCGCTGGGCTTCGTCTTCACCCGCGAAGGGGCGCGGATGGGCGAGCGTTTCGCCAACGGCGCGTTCGTCGCCCGGCACGGTTCGTGGAACCGCAAGCCGCCCTCGGGCTACGACGTCGTCTATGTCCCCTTCGACGAGCGCGGCAACCCGGTGGGGCAGCCGGTTCCCGTCCTCTCCGGCTTCCTGACGGGCGAGGGCACGACGCGCGGCCGCCCGACCTGGGTGGACTGGGCGCGCGACGGGGCGCTGCTGGTGAGCGACGATACGGCCGGGGTCATCTGGCGCGCGATCGACGCCGATGCCGCACCAACCGGGGCGATCGAACGGGTCCGCAGCCGCTCGCTCCCCCCGCAACGCGAATTGCGCGGGCAGCAGGCGGTGTTCGGCGAGGACGATTACGCGCGCGAAGTGACCGCGCCGCAACCCTAGCCGCGCGTCAGGCGATTAGTTGCGCGACATCGAGCGCGTAGAGATCGTCCGCCCCGGCAGTGGCGGAACGCTTGAGGCCGGAGGCTTCGGGCACCACCCGATCGAGGAAGAAGCGCACGATGCCCGGCTTGCTTTTCGCCAGCGTCGGATAGTCGCCGCTCTCGACGGCGCGTTTCTGCTCGAGCAATTGCCACCCCGCCACCGCGACGGCCAGCATGGTGCAAAACGGCACCGAACCGGCGAGCCGATCGTCGAGGCTGGCCTCGCCGCGCATCCAGTGGGCAACGGCGGCGCAGTCGCCGGCGAGGCGGAACAGGTCCGGCTCCTCCTCCCCCGCCGCGCGTGCGATGTCCTCGATCAGCGAGACGATCGCCTGCCCATCGTCCAGCCCGAGCTTGCGGGTGACGAGATCGGCCGCCTGGATGCCGTTGGTGCCCTCGTAGATTGGGGCGATGCGCGAATCGCGCCAGTGCTGCGCCGCACCGGTTTCCTCGACGAAGCCCATGCCGCCGTGGATCTGGATGCCGAGACTGGCGACCTCGATACCGATATCGGTGCCCCACGCCTTGATCAGTGGGGTCAGCACCTCGCCGCGCGCCTTTGCCGCGGCGTCGCCCAACACGCCGCGATCGGTCTGCCCGGCGGTGTAGTAGAGCAACGCACGGGCGCCCTGCGTCAGCGCCTTCATGCGCATGAGCATACGGCGCACATCGGGATGTTCGAGGATGGCGACGGGGTTCCTGTCGTTCGAGCCGGCGCGGGCGGACTGGATCCGCTCCTTCGCGTAATCGGTCGCCTGCTGGGTCGCGCGCTCGCCGATCTGCACGCCCTGATTGCCGACATTGATGCGCGCATTGTTCATCATCGTGAACATCGCCATCAGCCCGCGATGCGGATCGCCGACGATCTCGCCGATACATTCATCGTTGTCGCCATAGCTCATCACGCAGGTAGGCGAGGCATTGATGCCGAGCTTGTGTTCGAGGCTGACGCAGCGCACGTCGTTGCGCGCGCCCGGCTCGCCATCCGGTTTCACGTGAAACTTCGGCACGATGAACAGCGATATGCCCCGGCTGCCTTCCGGTGCATCGGGCAGGCGGGCAAGAACGAGGTGGATGATGTTCTTCGCCAGCTCATGATCGCCCCAGGTGATGTAAATCTTCTGGCCCTTGATCCGGTACTTGCCCGCATGCTCGCCGTCTTCGATCGGCACGGCGGTGGTGCGCAGAGCGCCGACGTCGGATCCCGCCTGCGGCTCGGTGAGGTTCATCGTGCCCGACCATTCGCCGCTCACCAGCCTGGGCAGATAGGCCTGCTGCTGCGCGTCGCTGCCATGATGCTCCAGCGCCTCGATCGCGCCCACGCTAAGCATCGGCAGCAGGTTGAACGCCATGTTCGCGGTGCCGAGATTTTCCAGCACGTTGCAGGAGAGGGTGAAAGGCAGGCCTTGTCCGCCGAACTCCGGGGGCGAAGCGATCGCATTCCATCCCTGCTCGACATATTTGGCATAGGCCTGCGCAAACCCGTCGGGCAGATGCACCACGCCGTTTTCAAGCTTCGCTCCTTCGAGATCGCCGACCCGGTTGAGCGGGGCGAACTCCCCGGCAGCAAACTGGCCGACGCCTTCCACGATCGCCTCCACCATGTCGGGTTCGGCGGCGGCGAACTTCTCGGACTTGGCAAGCTCGGCGATGCCGGCATTGACGCCGATGGCGAGCAGCTGGTCTTGCGTGGCGGGGGTGTAGGTCACGGGGCATTCCTCTTGGCTTTGCGTGCCTCCAGATATAGCGCGCGGGCATGGGCGGCAACTACGCTACGGAAACGGTTCGGGCCGATGGGCAAGGGATTGCGCGGGCGGCACGAATCCTGCGCAATGGCGGCCTGGTCGCGGTGCCAACCGAGACGGTCTACGGCCTCGCCGCCCGGGCCGACAGCGATGCGGCCGTGGCACGGATTTACGAAGCAAAGGGCCGCCCGAGCTTCAATCCGCTGATCGTGCACGTACGCGATATTGGGCAGGCGAAGGAGCTCGCCCAATGGTCGGACGGGGCGGCGGAGGCGGCGTCGCGGTTCTGGCCGGGTCCGCTGACCCTTGTCCTGCCGCGCCGGCCGGAGGCGCTGCTGGCGCCGGCGGTGACCGCCGGCCTGCCGACCGTCGCGCTGCGCTGCCCGGCGCATCCGGTGATGCAGGCATTGCTGTCGCAGTGCGATTTCCCCGTCGCGGCCCCGTCAGCGAACCGAAGCGGTTTCGTGAGCCCGACAACGGCGGCGCATGTGCGTGCCACCCTCGACGGGAGGATCGACCTCGTTCTCGACGCCGGGGAGCCATGCGCGCAAGGGCTGGAATCGACGATCCTCGCGATTCGCGGCAGCGGCGCGTGGGAGGTCCTGCGCCCCGGTCCGCTGACGATCGAGGAGCTAGGCGGGGTGCCGTCCGGCGCTCCGTCCGCTGGCGCCGATGCGGGCATCGAGGCGCCGGGCCAGATTGCCAGCCATTATGCGCCGGGCAAACCCGTTCGCCTCAACGCCGAAGAAGTTGCGGCAGACGACTTCGTGATCGGGTTCGGGGCAATGGCCGGCGATTGCACCCTGTCGGCCAGCGGCGACCTGGCCGAAGCGGCGCGCCGGCTCTACCAATGTCTTCACGAAGGGGCAGCATCGGGCAAGCCGCGCATCGCCGTCGCGCCGATCCCCGGGGAGGGCATCGGCATCGCCATCAACGACCGCCTGCGCCGCGCCGCGACCCCGCCCGGTCATTGATCGCGGGGCGCGCGCGGCAGGGTCGGGATGATCTGCTGCATCTCGGCATAGATGTTCTGCGCCCGGTCGCAGGCGCGGCGATTGCCTTCCTCGCAATCGTCCATCGCCCGCCCGTATTCCCGCTCGAGCCGGCCGAGCCGTTCTTCCTGCTTGCGCATTTCGCGCCCGCGCTTCTCGTCCCGCTCCGACTGGCTGGTGGTGATCATGTCGACCCCCTTGCCCGCTGCGCGAACCGGCAGGGTTGCGACATCGACCATCGCCTTGGCAAGGCACCCCGACAGCATCAGGGCGGTTATCGGCATCAACAGCAAGGCATGGCGGCGCATGGCGATTCTCCTCGAACGCTGCTTACGCCGCGATGTGTGAGAGGTCGATTAATTGCCGGCCGGGCCGCAGGTCACATCGCCCGAGCCCGCCCGGCTGACCGAACAGCGCGCCGTGCCGATCACGCGCACGTCGCCCGAACCCGCGATACTGGCGGAAACCTGCCCGTCGGATGCGAAAGCGGCATCGCCCGATCCGGAGATCGCGACGCTGGCATTGTCGGCCTCGAGATCCGCCATCGCCGCATTGCCGGAGCCGGATATGTTCAGGTCGAGCTGGCGAACCGCGCCAGCTGTTTCGAGCATGCCGCTGCCCGCGATGTTGACCGCCAGGCGCTCCCCCTCGACCCGGCCGACGCGCATGCTGCCCGAGCCGCCAATGTCGAGCGCGGCATCGCCGGACAGGCGATCGGCCTCGATCCGGCCCGATCCTCCCAGCGCAAGCCGCTCGACCACGGGGGCGGTGACGCGCACGACCGCATTGCCGCGCGAGGGGCCCGGTTCACGGCCGATGCCGAGCGTGCCGTCTGCAAAAGTGAAGCGCAGGGCGTCGACAGCCTCCTGATCGCCGGACACCGCGATATCGAAGGGCGCGCCGGAAGTGACGATCACCCGGTCCGACCCGCGCAGCGCCACCGCAGTCGGG
This sequence comes from uncultured Erythrobacter sp., assembly GCA_947501005.1. Taxonomy (GTDB): domain Bacteria; phylum Pseudomonadota; class Alphaproteobacteria; order Sphingomonadales; family Sphingomonadaceae; genus Qipengyuania. The sequence continues at coordinate 2,854,152 of CANMTU010000001.1, forward strand.
GCAGGGCCGCTCCGGTCGAGCTGCGCCAGCGGCACGCCGCCATTGCCGCCATAATTCTGCATGTCGATCCCGCAGGCGCCGAGCAACAGGGCGCCTGAGAGGAGTGCGGCACGGGCGGCATAGTTCAGGATCATCGCGAAGCTCCCACTGTGTCGTAGGAGACTAATACACCGCGATGCCGTGTGCAAGACGAGAAAAAGGCCGCCCCGGTTATCGGGACGGCCGTTCGTGAACGCGTCTGTTCGTGAGGCGCGGCGCCTCGTTCGCTCAGGCTTCTTCGTCGTTGTCGTAATATTGCGGGGCGTGTTCGCGCAGCACATCAAGGATTTTCTCGAGCGCGGTCGCCTCGTCGGTCTTTTCCATGGCGGCCAGTTCGCGTGCGAGCCGGCTGGACGCGGCTTCGAAGATCTGCCGCTCGGAATAGCTCTGTTCGGGCTGATCGTCGGGCCGGAACAGGTCGCGCGTGACCTCGGCGATCAGGACGATTTCGCCCGAATTGATCTTGGCTTCGTATTCCTGCGCCCGGCGGCTCCACATGGTGCGCTTGACCTTGGGCTTGCCCTTCAGCGTTTCCATCGCCTCCTTCAGCGTCTTGTCGCTGGAGAGCTTGCGCATGCCGATGGATTCGACCTTGTTGACCGGAACGCGCAGCGTCATCCGCTCTTTCTCGAACCGCAGCACGTAGAGTTCGAGCTGCATTCCGGCGATTTCCTCGCTCTGCAACTCGATCACACGGCCGACGCCGTGCTTGGGGTATACAACGTAATCACCGACATCGAAGGCGTCTGGCTGGGTCGCCATGCAGTAAATCCTTTCGTCCGGACAAGGCTCGCAAAGACAAGGTATGAGGCAGCGCATCCGCGCCGGGCGGGTGCCGTCAGATCCTGAAAGTAAGCGGTGAGCCTGCCCTTTCAACACAATATCCCTGCATGGGAGCAAACCACCGCAGGAGCGGTATCATATAGCACAGGTTAAGTAATATTGCGAGTCGCTGAAACGAACCGCCACTGCGCACCGTCAACCGACCGACAAGCCCCTGTATCCGGGCCGGTGATCGCCCCAGGCGGCATTCAGTTCCGATCCGAACAGCATGACATAGGCCGAGAAATAGAGCCACGTCAGCAGGACGACAACCGCGCTGAGCGAGCCGTAGGTCGCGTTGTAATTGCCGAATTGCGAGACGTAGATCCCGAACCCCAATGTCAGCAACAGCCATCCGATCGCCGCGAAGATCGCTCCGGGAAGCACGGTCTTCCACCCCGGCGCCTCGCGGTTCGGGGCGTAGCGGTACAGGGCCGCCGAACCGACGATGCCCCCTGCAAGCGTCGCCAGATAGGTAATGCCCGAACTGGTAACCGCCAACGCCGGCGGCAGCAGGGCGGTGAATGCGGTCAACGCTGCGATGGCGCCGAAGGCCACGATCACGCCGACGATGCCGCATACGGTAATGATCAGGGCGACCGCATTGGCCCGCAGGAAACTGCGCGCCTCGGCCACGCCATAGGCGATGTTGAGCGCGGTAAGGATCGAGCCCGCCCCGTTCCGCGCGCCGAACAGCGCGATCCCCAGCGCGACGAGCAGGCCGATCCCCTTCTTGCCGCCCGAGGTTGCGACGACGTTTTCGAGCTGGTCGGCGAACAGTTCGGCGGCGCTGGCCGGCATGACCGAAGACAGCCGGCCGATATCGGCCGCGACCCGCGCCCCGTCCGCCACGAGGCCGTAGATCAGGACCGTCGCCGCCAGCAGGGGGACGATCGAGAGGAAGACGTAGAACGCGACGCCGGCAGAAGCGATTGCGATGTTATTGCGGCCCGAGCGGCCCACGGCATCGGAGATGATATGCCAACCAAACCTGGCACCACCGGTCACGCTGGCGCGGTAGGAATGGCCCTCATCCGTCATGGGGTTGGGCGTGACGGGGTCGGGACGTCAATCACCCTCGCCCGGTTCCGCGGTGAAGTATTTCTCGTACTTGTCGTCCTCGCCCTTGTGCGCGTCGGCATCTTCGGGCGGATCCTTCTTCTGCGTGATGTTGGGCCATTCGGCGGACAGTTTGGTGTTCAGCTCCAGCCACTTTTCGAGATTGTCTTCGGTGTCGGGCAGGATCGCCTCGGCCGGGCATTCCGGCTCGCACACGCCGCAATCGATGCATTCGGACGGATTGATGACGAGCATGTTCTCGCCCTCGTAGAAACAATCCACCGGGCAGACTTCCACGCAATCGGTATATTTGCATTTGATGCATGCATCGGTGACGACATAGGTCATGGGTCGATCCTGGGGTAACTGGGTGTCAGGGCGCTGCTATGGCGGATTGCCCCTCCGGGTCAAGGTCGCGATAGCAGGCCTGCGCATCGCGCGGGGCGCCGCGGCGTTCCGGCATCTCCACCACCTCGACCAGCCGCACCGCCTTGCCCAGCGGCAGGGTCAACACATCGCCGATGCGGATCTCGCGGCTGGCGCGGATCACCCGTTCGCCGTTGAGACGGATATGGCCCTTCTCGATCAGCTTCTGCGCCGCGCCGCGCGTCCGGGTGAAGCGCAGGCAGCACAGCAGCCGGTCGATCCGCATGTCAGCCTTGCTTCATCAGGTCGGCAAGCCCGGCAAACGCGCTGCCCTCGCGCGGGCGGGCGGGCGCCTCGCGGCGTTGCGGCTGGCGGCGCGCGGGGCGCCACTGCCAGCGGTCGGGCCGGGGCGGGCCGAATGCCCCTTCGGCAAGGGGCCGCGCCCGGTCGACCTGGAACCCGGCTGCGGCGAGCAGTCGTACCGCATTACCCTCCTCCAGCCCGATCGAAACGGGAAGGGACAGATCGAGCGTGAACTTGCGTCGCTCGCCCGCTCTGCTGCGCGCCTCGTGCGCGGCCTTGATGATCTTTTCGGCAAGATCGATGCGGATCGCCTGGCTGCCCGCAGGGCGGTAGCCCGAAGGAAGCGCCTTCGCCCCCGCGATCACCGGCAGCATCGCCTCGTTCAGCGGCCGCCGGTCGATGCCGAGCGCGCGCAGCAACTGGCGCGGGCCGGGTTTGAGCAGCGGCAGGGCGTAGATGTCGAGCGCGCCGAAGGTCACGCCGATCTTGCGCAGGAAGGGGCGCATGTCCTTGGGCAGGTGCTCCAGCCCCGCCTCCTCGCGGGTGACGTAGCCATGCCCCTGCGTGAGGTTGAGCAACAGCGCGCGGGCCTGCGACCCGGCATCGGGATTGCGCGCGGCGATATGCATCTTGCGCAGCGGCTCGAGCGGTTCGAGTTTCTTCTCGAGCCATGCATCGAGCGCGGCCAGAAGTGTCTCGCGCGACTTTTCCGGCAGTTGGCCCAGTTCCCGCGCCGCGATCAGATCGGGTTTGACCTGCCCGTCACGTTGTTCGAGCGTCGCCAGCACATGTCCGTTCCATCGGATCGCACCCTTGGCGAGTTCGAGTTCGGCCAGATCGCTCGCCGCCAGCGCCTCGGCCTTCTCGCCCAGGATACGCGGCAGGGCCTTTTCCGCCGCGGCGATCAGCAGCTTGCGGTCGGCATGGTTGGCGGCATGATCGACCACGAAGCGGAACCCCTCGACATGGCCGAGTTGCTCCCCTTCGACCGTGACGATGCCTTCATCGTCCAGCTCGATCGGCAACATGCCGGCATCCTCTCCAACGGATTTCATCAGGATCGCGGTCCTCCGGTTGACGAATCTCTCGGTCAGCCGCGCATGCAGCGCGTCCGACAATTTGGCTTCCACGGCCCGGGCGCGCGCAGCCATCTCGTCGCGCGCCAGAACCCAGTCGGGCCGCTGGCAGATATAGGCCCAGCTGCGAATCGCGGCGATGCGGCCCTGCAAGGTATCGATGTCGCCGCTCATATTGTCGAGTTCCGAGATGCGCGCGGCGACATAGTCCGCCCCGAGATAGCCGCCGCGCAAATCCTGCCACAGCCGCGCGACGAAGCGGGCGTGGACGTCCGGCCCGCGCGCGCGGAAATCGGGCAGCGAGCAGGCTTCCCAGAACCGGCGGACCGATCCGGCGCCGCGCACGTCGTCGGCCACCGGGTCTTCCGCAAGCCGCTTCAGCGTGGCGAGGTCGATCGCCTCGGGCGCAAGGCGCAACACGGGGTCCTGCGGCGGGCGTTCGAGATCGGCGATGAGCGTGGCGATACTGTCGAAGCGCGGTTCGGGTTCGCGCCAGTAGAGATGGGTGAGCGGGGCGAAGCGATGTTCCTCGATCCCATACACCTCGTCGTCGGTGAATTCGGGCGGCGCGCCGGTCTGCTTGCCGGTGCCGGCGAGCGTGCCGAACGTGCCGTCACGCTGGTGCCGCCCCGCGCGGCCGGCGATCTGCGCCATTTCCGCGGGCATTAGCCTCCGCATGCGAACGCCGTCGAACTTCGACAGACCGGCGAAGGCGACATGGTTGACGTCGAGATTGAGGCCCATGCCGATCGCGTCGGTGGCGACGATGTAGTCGACCTCGCCATTTTGGAACAGTTCGACCTGGCGATTGCGCGTTTCGGGTGACAACGCGCCCATCACCACCGCCGCCCCGCCGCGAAACCGGCGCAGCATTTCCGCCACCGCATAGACCGCCTCGGAACTGAAGGCGACGATGGCACTGCGCGGAGGCAGGCGCGACAGTTTGCGTGGCCCGATATGAGTTAGGGTGGAAAAGCGCGGCCGCTCCGAAATCTCGGCACCCGGCACCAGCGCCTTGACCAGCGGTTCGAGGGTCGCCGCGCCGAGCAGCATCGTCTCGTCCCGCCCGCGCGCATTCAGCAGCCGGTCGGTAAAGACGTGCCCTCGCTCACGGTCGGCGGAAAGCTGCGCCTCGTCGAGTGCGACGAAGGCCCGCCCGCCGCCATTGCGCGGCATCGCCTCGACCGTGCAGCACAGATAGCGTGCGTCGGACGGTTCGATTCGCTGTTCGCCGGTGATGAGGGCGACGTTCTTCTCGCCCTTGATGGCGCAGACCCGGTCGTACACCTCGCGGGCCAGTAGGCGCAGGGGGAAGCCGATCGCACCGCTGGTGTGGCCGCACATCCGCTCGATCGCGAGATGGGTCTTGCCGGTATTGGTCGGCCCGAGGACCGCCTTGATCGTCCCGTCTGTCACCCGCCATAGGTGGCAGCGCGGGGCAGCCTTCGCAACCGCTCGTCCGCCGGTTCCCTCCGTTTGTCGCTGAATCGCGGCGAATGGGCGCAAATTAATCGCAAGTTTACCGCGATTACGCACAACCGCGTGCATCGAACGGCCTCTTAGGGGGTCAGCGGCGCGCGCATTTGGACGTCAGGCGCGCAGCATTGCATGGAGGGACGCGCTTGTACCGCGCAGTCGAGGACGAGGTCTTGCAGATGGGGAGCGCACCGGATGGATCGCCGGTTCGCCGCTCTCCCGCGCATGCGGGTGCGGCGCCTGGGCCCGCCGCTGCTGCGGCCGGGCCTAAGAAGCAGAGCGCGCCGCGTGCCGGCCTGATCGGCAGACTGGGCGCGATCGATCTTGCGCCGGACCTTGCGAACGACATCGGTAGCCGCCGCTGGTTTCGCGGGCTCGGCACTTTCGTCGCGCTGACGGCGGGGGCGCTGGCCTTCTGGCCCAACTTTGCCCCGCTCGAAGCCGCGCCGATCATGCGCACCGACGCGGACGTGCGCGGTGAATATCGCAGTCAGGCGATCGCGCCGCTGGCTTTGGGTGGGGACACCGGCCGGCGGATGGGGCCGACCGAACTGGTCCGCCCGCTGGCCGCAGCGCCCGAACGCCCGCGCGTCGAGATGCTGGCGACGCTCGGCCGGGGCGATGCGTTCGACCGGATGCTGCTGCGCACGGGAATGGGCCAGGCCGATGCCGAGCGCGTCGCGATGTTGGTCGGCAATGCGATTCCGCTGTCGGAAATCGAACCGGGGACCAAGATCGACTTGGTGCTCGGCCGACGGCCCACCGCCGAGGCGCCGCGCCCGCTGGAGGAACTGATCTTCCGCGCCCGCTTCGATCTGGAACTCGCGGTCTCCCGCCTCGACCCCGGGGCGCCGCTCACTCTCAGCCGCCGCCCGATCCGGGTGGACGAAACGCCGCTGCGCATTCGCGGCACGGTGGGCGACAGCCTCTACCGTTCGGCCCGGGCCGCCGGTGCGCCGGCGAGCGCGGTGCAGGCCTATATCAAGGCGTTGTCGGCCCAGGTGAATCTCGACCGCGAGGTCAGCGCGAGCGATACGTTCGACATGATCGTCGCTCACCGCCGCGCCGCCACGGGCGAGCGGCAGGCGGGCCAATTGCTCTATGCCGGGATCGATCGCGGCAGCGTGCCCCGGGTCCAGCTGATGCGCTGGGGCAGGGAAGGCAAGTTCTTCGAGGCCTCGGGCGTGGGCGAACAGCGCGACGGGCTGATGGTGCCGGTCAACGGCCCGGTCGGCTCGCGCTTCGGCATGCGCCGCCATCCGATCCTGGGTTATACGCGGATGCATGCCGGGCTCGACTACCGCGCCCGCTACGGCACGCAGATCGTGGCCGTCACCGACGGGCACGTGACCGGGGCCGGGCGGATGGGCGGCTGCGGCAACGCGGTGCGGATCCGCCACGGCGGCGGGCTCGACACGCGCTATTGCCACATGAGCAAGATGGCGGTGAGCCGGGGCCAGAGCGTCCGGCGCGGGCAGGTCATCGGCTATGTCGGCTCGACCGGGCTGTCGACCGGACCGCATCTGCATTACGAAATGTATCGCGGCGGCCGTGCGGTCGATCCGGCATCGGTCCGCTACGTCACCCGCGCGCAGTTGAGCGGGGCGGAACTGCAACGCTTCCGCGAATCGCTGGCGCGCATGCGCACGGTCGAAGCCGGCGCCGCCCTCGTCGATCTCGAACAGACCGAGGCGGAACGCGCCGAGGTCCTGCCCATGCGCGAGATCGACAAACTCGACCGCAAGCATCAGGACTGACGCTCGGCTGTTCCAGCCGGTTGCATCAGCCCCCGTTGCACCGGGCCGTACTTTGCGGCACCGGAAGGGCGATGACCTACGCCAGCTATCCCGCCACCCGCCTCCGCCGCAGCCGCGCGCAGGAATGGAGCCGCCGCATGCACCGCGAGACGGTGCTCACCCCGGCGGACCTGATCTGGCCGCTCTTCGTGATCGAGGGGCAGGGCGCGCGGGAGGATATCGCCACCCTGCCCGGGGTCGCGCGCTGGTCGATCGACGGCATCGTCGCCCGCGCAAAGGAAGCCGTAAAACTCGGCATTCCCTGTGTCGCGCTGTTCCCCAACACCCCGCCCGGCAGGCGCAGCGACGATGGGGCCGAGGCCTACAATCCCGATAATCTCATGTGCCGCGCGATCAGGGCGATCCGCGATGCCTGCGGCAGCGACATCGGCATCCTCACCGATGTCGCGCTCGACCCCTATACCAGCCACGGGCAGGACGGGCTGGTTGATGCGCGCGGCTACGTCGCCAATGACGAGACCGTCGCGGTGCTGGTCGATCAGGCGATCAGCCAGGCCGAGGCGGGCGCGGACATCGTCGCCCCGTCCGACATGATGGACGGGCGGGTGCGCGCGATCCGCATGGCGCTGGAAATGGGTGGGCACCACAATGTCCAGATCATGAGCTATGCCGCGAAATACGCATCCGCCTTCTACGGCCCGTTCCGCGATGCGGTCGGTTCGGGCGGGCTGCTGAAGGGCGACAAGAAGAGCTACCAGATGGACCCCGCCAATGGCGACGAGGCGCTGCGCGAGATCGCGCTCGACATCGCGGAAGGGGCGGACAGCATCATGATCAAACCCGGCCTCGCCTATCTCGACGTCATCTGGCGCGCGCGGCAGCAGTTCAGCGTGCCGGTGTTCGCCTATCAGGTGAGCGGCGAATACGCGATGATCGAGGCGGGGGTGGCCGCCGGCATCGGTTCGCGCGAGGCGTTGCTGATGGAAAAGCTGATCGCGTTCAAGCGCGCTGGATGCAGCGGCATTCTCACCTATCACGCGCCGGATGCAGCGCGGTTCCTCGGCGCATGAGTTCGGGGGCCGGATTCCGCCGCGAGACCGAGCGGCTGATCCTGCGCGACTGGCGCGCGGACGACTGGGACGAATTCTTCCGCGTCACCAACACCCCCGCCGTGATGCAGTGGCTGGGCGGGGTTCTCGACGTTGAAGGACGCGCCGCGCAGCGCGCTCGGGTCGAGGCCTGCCAGGCGGCGAACGGGTTCTGTTTCTGGGCGGTCGAGCGCAAGGCAGACGGTGCGCTGCTCGGTTTTTGCGGCCTCAAGCGTGCCGATGCGCCGGGATCGAGCGTCACCGGCGAGATGGAAGTCGGCTGGCGCTTTCGCGAGGATAGCTGGGGCGAAGGATACGCCAAGGAAGCGGCCATCGCGGCGATCGACGCCGGGTTCGAGGATTTCGGCGCCGACCGGATCGTCGCCCTGACGGTAGAAGGCAATGGGCCGAGCTGGGGCCTGATGAAGCGCCTCGGCATGACCCGGCGCGAAGACCTCGATTACGGCGATACCCGCTACGACCCGCCGTGGCGCGATGCGATCGTCTATGCCATCGCGCGCGCGGATTGGCGCGGTGCCTGACATCGTGCTCGAGACCGAGCGGCTGATCCTGCGCACGGCCGAGGACGGCGATGGCGAACGGCTCTACCGCCACCTCAACAGCGCGAAGCTGAAAGAGCATCTCGGCGGGCCGGCGGAGCGCATCGAACTGGAACAGCGGGTCGCGAGGATGATCGCGGCGCAGGCACGCGACGGGTTCAGTTTCCTGCTGATGCACGAGAAGGACACCGGCGAAATGGTCGGCCATTGCGGGTTGAAGCGAGTCGATGCGAAGGGCGCGCCCAATCCCGGCGATATCGAGATCGGCTGGGTCGTCCGCGAGGATCGCTGGCGGCGCGGCTATGCCAGTGAGGCGGTGAAGGCCGTGCTGCGCTGGGCGTTCGAGGTGCATGACGCGCCGCACGTCGTCGCCCTGACGAGCGAGGCGAACGCGCCCAGCTGGCGGTTCATGGAAGCGCTGGGCATGGCGCGGCGCGCCGATCTCGATTTCGACGATCCGGACTATCCGCCGGAAGAGAACCCGACCAAGGTCTATACGATCACGCGCGAGCAATGGGAGAAACCTGCATGACCGAAACCGCGAACCGCCCCGGTGTGCGCATCGTCGCGATCCACGGCAAGACGCCGCAGATCCACGAAACCGCCTTCATCGCGCCGGGCTGCACTATCGTCGGCGACGTGACGATCGGGGCGGGCAGTTCCATCTGGTACAATTGCGTGCTGCGCGCCGATGTCAGCCGCATCGTGATCGGCGAACGGACCAATGTGCAGGACGGCAGCGTGCTGCATTGCGACGGCCCGGCGCCCGGCATGCCCGAGGGCTCACCGCTCATCATCGGCGACGACGTGCTGATCGGCCACATGGCGATGGTGCATGGCTGCACGATCCAGGATCGCGGCTTTGTCGGCCTGGGCGCGATCGCGATGAACCAGGCGGTGATCGCCAGCGATGCGATGCTCGCCGCCGGCGCCATGCTGACCGAGCGCAAGGTAATGGGCGCGCGCGAGCTGTGGGCCGGCCGCCCGGCGAAGAAGCTGCGCGACCTCGACGATGCGGCAATCGCAGGCATGAAGCTCGGCGTCGCGCATTATGCCGAAAATGCGAAGCACCATGCCGAGGCGCTGCGCGAGGCATAGTCGCGCCGCGCGACTTGGCGCTCAGTCCTGAATGAGAGCGCGCAGTGCCGCGATTCGGTCCGCTTCGTGCGGCGGCTTGTCCCAGCGGATGCGGTGAATGCGGGGAAAACGCATGGCGAGGCCGGATTTGTGGCGCTTGCTCTCGTGCACGCTGTCGAACGCGACTTCGAACACCAGACTGCGATCGGTCTCGCGCACCGGGCCGAAGCGGTTGACGGTGCGCTGGCGAACGTGCCGGTCGAGCTTCTTCAACTCCTCGTCGGTGAAGCCGGAATAGGCCTTGCCCACCGGCAGCAATTCCGCACCCTGATCGGGATCGCCGTCCCAGCAGCCGAAGGTGTAGTCGGAATAGAAGCTCGAACGTTTGCCGCTGCCGCGCTGGGCATACATCAGTACGCAATCGACCAGCAGCGGATCGCGCTTCCACTTGTACCAGTAGCCGACGCGCCGCCCGGCAATATAGGGGCTGTCCTTGCGTTTCAGCATCAAGCCCTCGATCGCCTCGTCCCGGCTGCCGCCGCGGATCTCGCCGAGATGATCGAAGTCGCGCGCCTCGACGACCTTGCTGAGGTCGAAATGGCTGTCGGGCAGGCGGTCGATCAGCGATTCGAGCCGCGCGCGCCGCTCGGTCCAGGGCAGCTTGCGCAGGTCCTCGCCTTCGAGGATCAGCACGTCGTAGAGGCGCACGAAGGCCGGCGCTTCGGCGAGCATCTTCTTGCTCACGGTCTTGCGCCCGAGCCGTTGTTGCAGCGCGTTGAAGCTTGCGGCCCCGCCTTCCTCGCCGCCCTGATGCACGCCGCGCACCAGCAGTTCGCCATCGAGCACGGCATTGACCGGCAGCACGTCGAGCAGTTCGGGAAAGGTCGCGGAGATATCGTCGCCCGAGCGCGAGTAGAGCCGCGTCTGCGCATCCCCGCCTCCTCCGGCGCGGACGAGTTGCACGCGGATGCCGTCCCATTTCCACTCGGCGGCATAATCTGCGAGATCGACCACCGTTTCGTCGAGCGGGTGGGCGAGCATGAAGGGGCGGAAGGTCGGCAGGTTCTCGGTATCGGGCGGGTCTTCGCCGTGCGCGGCCCAGGCGAACAGTTCGGGGAAGGGCGGCTGCAGGCCGTGCCAGTATTCCTCGACATCGTCGATTTCAACGTCGAACGCCTGTGCGAATGCCGTCTTGGCGAGCCGGCTGGAGACGCCGATCCGCATGCCGCCGGTCGCCAGCTTGAGCAGGGCATAGCGGCCCGAGGGGTCGAGCCGGTCGAGCAGGCGGGGCAAGTCCGCCAGCACGCTCTTGCGGTTCATCGCGCCGAGCAGTTCGACCGTCTCGGATACGCCGGGCGGAGAGGGGGGATGCTCGGGCGCGGGCCACAGCAGGCTCGCCGTTTCCGCCGTATCGCCCACGAAATCACGGCTTAGGGTCCACAACACCGGGTCGATCCGGTCTTTCAGCAGGTTGCGGATGGTGGAGCTCTTGACCGCCGGAAAGTCGAGCCCATCGGACAGGGCGGCGAGCGCCCAGCCGCGATCGGGATCGGGCGTCGCGCGCAGATATTCCGCGATCAGCCGCAGCTTCTCGTTGCGGGAGCGGGTGTAGACCAGCGCATCGATGAGGGCGGCGAATTCCTCCACGCCTCAGTCGTCCTCGTCCTCATACCCCACCATAGCCAGCGCGCGGGCGCGCCGCTGATGCAATTGGCACCAGCGCAGCAGCGCGTCTTCGCGTCCATGGGTGATCCAGTTCTCCTGCGCGTTGACCTCCTGGATCGTGCGAGTGAGTTCGCCCCAGTCGGCATGATCGGAAATGACCAAGGGCAGTTCGACATTGCGCTGCCGGGCGCGCTGGCGCACCCGCATCCAGCCACTGGCCATGGCGGTAATCGGATCGGGCAGGCGGCGGCTCCAGCGGTCGTTGAGCGCGCTCGACGGAGAGATGACGATTTGTCCGCGCATGTCGTCCTTCTTCGCGTCCGACACCAGCCGCAATTCGCCGAGTTCCACTCCATGCTCCTCGTAGAGGCGGCACATCTTCTCCATCGCGCCGTGGAGATAGATCGGAGCGACATGGCCCGCCGCGCGCAGTTCCGCGATCACCCGCTGCGCCTTGCCCAGCGCATAGGCGCCGACCAGCACGCAGCGGTCGGGATGCGCGGCGAGGCGGTCGAGCAATTTCGCCATCTCGTCGGCGATGGGCGGATGGGTGAACAGCGGCAGGCCGAAGGTTGCCTCGGTGATGAAGATGTCGCACGGCGTGACTTCGAAGGGCGGGCAGGTGGGATCGGCGCGGCGCTTGTAATCGCCGGTGCAGATGATCCGTTCGCCTGCATGTTCGAGCAGGATTTGCGCGCTGCCAAGAACGTGACCGGCGGGGATATATGTCGCGTCGACCCCGCCTTTCAGCCGGATCGTCTCGCCATATTCGACCGGGATGGCGCGATGTGGGATCTCGCCCGCATCGTCCTCGGCGCCGGTGCGGTAGCGCAGTTCCATGATCGCCAGCGTCTCGGGCGTCGCCACCGTCTCGCCGTGCCCACCGCGCGCATGGTCGGCATGGCCATGGGTGACGAGCGCCAGGGCAACCGGCTTGGACGGATCGACCCACGCATCCGCCGGCTCGACATAGATCCCGTGCGGGTCGGGTTTGATCCAGGAAAACGGCGCGGCCATGCCGGATTGAAGCGAAAGGGGGCGCGAACCGTTCCCGGCCGCGCCCCCTTTCAGGTCTTGATGCCGATCGCTTGCGCGACCGATCGGTGAAGTCAGTTTTCGCTTTCGTCCGTCTCTTCTGCCGTATCCGCCTCGTCGATCTCGTCCCCATCGTCGAACGCGTCGATCTCGTCCTCGCCATCCATCTCGTCGGTGTCGGACGCCTTCTTCTTCTTCGTGACTTTAGGCTTCGGCGGTGCCGGGGTAATCTCGAAAGCCGGCTTGCCGTCCTTCATCGTCACCGCGACTTCCCCGCCATCGGCGAGCTTGCCGAACAGCAGTTCCTCCGCGAGCGGTTGCTTGATCTTCTCCTGGATCAGGCGGCCCATCGGCCGCGCACCATAGAGCCGGTCGTAGCCCTTGTCGGCCAGCCAGGCACGGCTTTCCGTGTCGAACTGGATGTCGACGCTCTGCTCCGCCAGCTGGAGTTCGAGCTGGAGAATGAACTTGTCGACCACGCGGGCGACCGTTTCGCGCCCGAGATAGGCGAACGGCACGATCGCATCGAGGCGGTTGCGGAATTCCGGCGTGAACATCCGCTTCACCGCTTCCTCGCTCGCATCTTCGCGGCTGACATCGCCGAAGCCGATCCCCTGGCTCGCCATGTCGGCGGCCCCGGCATTGGTCGTCATGATGAGGACGACGTTGCGGAAATCGACCGTCTTGCCGTGGTGATCGGTCAGGCGGCCGTTATCCATCACCTGCAGCAGGATGTTGAACAGGTCCGGATGCGCCTTCTCGATCTCGTCGAGCAGGAGGACGCAATGCGGGTTCTGGTCGACCGCATCGGTCAACAGCCCGCCCTGATCGTAGCCGACATAACCCGGAGGCGCGCCGATCAACCGGCTGACGCTGTGCCGTTCCATGTATTCCGACATGTCGAAGCGCTTGAGCTCGATTCCCATGATCGAGGCGAGCTGGCGGGCGACTTCGGTCTTGCCGACGCCGGTCGGCCCGCTGAACAGGAACGAGCCGATCGGCTTGTCCGGATCGCGCAGGCCGGCACGCGACAGCTTCATCGCCGTCGCCAGCCGGTCGACCGCCGCATCCTGGCCGAACACGACATGCTTGAGGTCGCGGTCGAGGTTCTGGAGCGCCTTCTTGTCGTCGGTGCTGACCGATTTGGGGGGAATGCGCGCCATGGTCGCGATCACCGCCTCGATCTCGCGCGCGGTGATCTTCTTCTTCCGCTTCGACGGCGGGACCAGCATCTGCATAGCGCCCACCTCGTCGATTACGTCGATCGCCTTGTCGGGCAGCTTGCGGTCGTTGATGTAACGGGCCGACAGTTCGACCGCGGTCTTGATCGCGTCGGGGGTGTACTTGACCTTGTGATGATCCTCGAACGCGCTGCGCAGACCCTTGAGGATCTTGACCGTATCCTCGATCGTCGGCTCGTTCACGTCGATCTTCTGGAAGCGGCGCAGCAGCGCGCGGTCCTTCTCGAAGTGGTTGCGAAATTCCTTGTAGGTGGTCGACCCGATGCAGCGGATCGCCCCGCTGGACAGGGCCGGCTTCAGGAGGTTGGAGGCATCCATCGCACCGCCGCTGGTCGCGCCGGCGCCGATCACCGTGTGAATCTCGTCGATGAACAGGACCGCATGCGGCATGCCCTCGAGTTCGTTGACGACCTGCTTCAGCCGCTCCTCGAAATCGCCGCGATAGCGGGTGCCGGCCAGCAGCGCGCCCATGTCGAGCGAGTAGATCACCGCTTCTTCGAGAACCTCGGGCACGTCGCCCTCGACGATCTTGCGCGCGAGGCCTTCCGCGATCGCGGTCTTGCCGACGCCGGGATCGCCGACATAGAGCGGGTTGTTCTTGCTGCGGCGGCAGAGGATCTGGACCGTCCGGTCGACTTCGGGCCCGCGCCCGATCAGCGGATCGATCCGGCCGTCCTCCGCCTTCTTGTTGAGATTGACGGTGAACTGGTCGAGCGCGGTTTCCTTCTTGTCGCCGCCCTTGGCCTTGTCGTCCGCGCCCGGGCCGTCTTCGGCATCCTGCGGCGCCTTACCGCTTTCCAACTGCTTGCCGCCCTTGCCGATGCCGTGACTGATGAAGCTGACCGCATCGAGCCGGCTCATGTCCTGCTGTTGCAGGAAATAGACGGCATAGCTGTCACGCTCGGAGAACAGGGCGACCAGCACGTTGGCGCCGGTCACCGTATCCTTGCCCGAGGACTGGACGTGCAGGATCGCGCGCTGGATCACTCGCTGGAACCCGGCGGTCGGCTGCGGATCGGAGCCGTCGTCGGATTTGAGCGACTGGTATTCCTGTTCCAGATATTGCCGCACGACCGCGCCGAGTTCGTCGAGATCGACGCCGCACGAACCCATCACCTGGGCGGCATCGTCGTCGTCGATCAAGGCGAGCAGCAGGTGTTCGAGCGTCGCATATTCATGGCGGCGTTCGCCGGCATCGCTCAAGGCTGCATGAAGGGTCTTTTCGAGGTTGGCTGCGAAGCTGGGCATTCGATGGTTCTTTCGTCAGGAGACTCGCGGACTGGTCGGGTTGGACGGCAGGATGGAGAGTAACGCCGATCGGTTAGCCGAAACTGTATGACGGTCCGCCCGTGCGGGAAATATAGGTACGGATTTCGCCGTTTCACCCCCGCGAGACACCGCCGTCACGCCTTGCGCCCGAACAGTGCCTCGGCCGCGTCGTGGTGGGCGGCGGCCTTCAGGCGGTGCTTTTCCACCCGCGCGATCTCGGCTTCGAGCAGGGCGATGCGTTCGGCCAGTTCATCTTGCGAATAGGGGGCGAGATCCTCGGCGGCGAGCTTGCTCACAGCGTCGCCCCGGGGGCGGGGAAGGTCACCGTCTTCCATTGCCGGCAGTCTCCGCTTCCCTCCGGTTGCTGTCAACCGATGTGCGATGTATTGCGCGCTGCGAAAGCGTCGCCGCCGGGGCCGCGCCAAACGGGGGCCCTGATATTGGCCGATCTGCCTGACACCATGACCGCGATGGGCTTCGACGAGGCCGGCGGCCCCGATGTCTTCCGTGCCGAATCGCTGCCCCTGCCCGAACCGGGCGAGGGCGAGGTGCTGATCCGGGTCGCATGGGCCGGCGTGAACCGGCCCGACGTGATCCAGCGGCAGGGCTTCTATCCGCCGCCGCCGGGCGCCTCGCCGATCCCGGGGCTCGAGGTCGCCGGCACCGTGGTCGCGGTAGGGAAGGGCGCGCAGTCCGAATTGCTCAACCGCCGGGTCTGCGCGCTGGTTTCGGGGGGCGGCTATGCCGAGTACTGCCTCGCCCAGGCGGCGCATTGCCTGCACGTACCCCAGGCGATGCCGCTCAAGACCGCGGCGGCGATCCCGGAAACGCTGTTCACCGTGTGGCACAACGTGTTCGAGCGGGGCTGGGCCAGGGAAGGCGAGACTTTCCTCGTTCACGGCGGCACCAGCGGGATCGGCACGATGGCGATCATGCTTGCCAAGCAGTTCGGGCTGACCGTGATCGCCACCGCCGGCAGCGACGAGAAATGCGCCGCAGCGCGCGATCTCGGCGCCGACCTAGTGATCAATTACAAGGAACAGGACTTCGTCGAGGAGACGAAGCGCTTTACCGATGGGGAAGGCGTGAACATCGTGCTCGACATGGTGTCGGGCGACTATGTCGCGCGCAACATCGAATGCCTGGCCGACGAGGGGCGCCACGTCACCATCGCCGTGCTGGGCGGCGTCAAGGCGACGATCAACATGGCGACCGTCATGCGCAAGCGGCTGACGCTGACCGGCTCGACCCTGCGCCCCCGCTCCAACGCGTTCAAGGCGCTGCTCGCGGACGAAATCCACCAGCAGGCCTGGCCCCTGTTCGAGGACGGCACCATCGCCCCGGTCATGGACGAGGCGTTCCCGCTGGCGCGGGTTGCCGACGCGCATCGGCGGATGGAAGACGGCGACCATATCGGCAAGATCGTCCTCGAAGTCTCGGGCGAGGACTGAGGCTTCGCGCAGCTCGCGCTTGCCCAAACCTGCGCTTTGGCATACATGTCGCAAGCTATCGGCCGCTCCGCGAGGGGCGGCCCTTTCATTTTCGCGCTTGTTGAGAAAGAGCCCTTCATGGCCGACCAACCCACCCCGCTGATGCCGCATGCGACCGCCACCTGGCTGATCGACAACACCGGCCTGTCCTTCGAACAGATCGCCGCCTTCTGCGGCCTGCACATCCTCGAAGTGCAGGCCATGGCCGACGATCTGGCGGGCAGCAAATATACCGGGCGCGATCCGCTCCATGCCGGCGAACTGACGCAGGACGAGATCGAGAAGGGCCAGAAGGATCCGGAATATCGCCTGAAGATCCAGCGCGCCCCGATCGCGGTCAGCCGCACCAAAGGCCCGCGTTACACCCCGGTGTCCAAGCGGCAGGACAAGCCCGACGGCATCGCCTGGCTGCTGCGCAACCATGCCGAGATTTCCGATGCGCAGATCTCCAAGCTGATCGGAACCACGCGCAACACCATCGCTGCCCTGCGCGACCGGACGCACTGGAACATCCAGAACATCACCCCCAAGGACCCGGTGACGCTGGGCCTGTGCTCGCAGCGCGAACTCGACGCCGTGGTCGCCAAGGCGGCCAAGAAGGTCCGCGCGACCGAGGGCGAGGACGAGCAGGCGGCCGAGCCCGTGCGCGATACCGGCGGCAGCGATCGCGAGAAGCTGATCGAGGAACTGCGCGCCGAACGCGATGCCAACGAAAAGGCCGCCGCCGAGGCCGCGCAGGAAGCGGAAGCTGAGGAATGGCTGCGTAACAAGCGTGCTGCGGAAGAGACCGAACAGCCCTGAGGCAGGGGTTTTGACTTGTCAGCGGCGGCAACAGCCGTCATTCTACTGACATGTCTGTCAATAAGCGCTTTCCCTGCCCGTCCGCCGACTATTCGCATCCGGGGGCGTGGGATGCGCCGCTCAAGGGCGACCTGCTGCCCGAGATCTTCGCCCGCCGCGCGTCCGAACAGGGGGATGCGCCGCTGGTCGAGTTTCTCGGCCGCACCTTCTCCTACGCCGAACTGCACGATCAGGCGCGCCGCTTCGCCGCCGGTCTGATCGAAAAAGGCATCGGCAAGGGCGACCGGGTCGGCCTGTTCCTGCCCAATGTGCCGACCTATGTCGCCGCCTATTACGGGGCAATGATGGCCGGCGCGGTGGTGGTGAACTTCTCGCCGCTCTACTCGGCCGAGGAACTGGCCCATCAGGTCGAGGATTCGGGCACGCTGCTGCTGGTCACGCTCGATTCGCCGATGCTGTTGCCGACGGCGGAAAAGGTGCTCGACACGTCCTCGCTGGTCGCGCTGATCGTGGCGAGACTGTCCGACAGTCTGCCGACCGCCAAGAGCGTGGCCCTGCGCACCCTCGGCCGCAGCCAGATCGCGGCGATCCCGCGGCGCGGCGACATCACGCTGTGGGACGACTGGCAGGCCGACGAACATCCGGCGCCCCGCACCTTCCACGGCGACGACCTCGCGCTGCTGCAATATACCGGCGGTACCACCGGTACGCCCAAGGGCGCCATGCTCACCCATGGCAATCTTGCCAGCAATGCGCGGCAGGTGGATGCGATCGATCCGTTCGAGCACGACATTCCCGACAGCGTGCTGGGCGCACTGCCGCTGTTCCATGTCTTCGCCAACACCTGCGTGCTCAATCGCACGGTGGTGCGCGGCGGGATGATCGCGATGGTGCCGCGCTTCGACCCCAAGCAGGTGCTGCAGACGATCGCGCGCACCCGGCCGCTCGCCTTTCCCGGCGTGCCGACGATGTTTCAGGCGCTGCTCGATCACAAGGATTGCGACAGGACCGACTGGTCCTCGCTGCTGATCTGCATATCGGGCGGCGCGCCCATGCCGGCCAAGCTGCGCGAGCAGTTCGAGGCGCGTACGGGCGTGCGGCTGGTCGAGGGATATGGCCTCACCGAAAGTTCCGGCGTGGTTTCGGTCAATCCCTATATCGGCACGCGCAAGCCGGGCACGATCGGGCAGGTCCTTCCCGGCACCAGGGTGCTGCTGCTCGACAAGGAAGATGCAACGAAACTCGCCCCCGACGGCGAGCCGGGCGAGCTGGTGGTGGCCGGGCCGCAGGTGATGAAGGGCTATTGGAACCGGCCCGACACCGCAACCAGCGCCTTTGCCGAGCATGAGGGCGAGAGGTGGCTGCGCACCGGCGATGTCGCCACGATCGACGGCGACGGCTATCTCGACATCGTCGACCGGATCAAGGACATGATCGCGGTCGGCGGGTTCAAGGTCTTCCCGAGCCAGGTGGAGGAGGTCATCCTCCAGCATCCGGCGGTGAAAGAGGCACTCGTGATCGGCAAGCCCGACAGCTATCGTGGTGAAAGTCCGGCCGCCTATGTCACGTTGATGGCCGATGCCGAATGCGACGGCGCCACGCTCAAGGACTGGGTGAACGACCGCGTCGGCAAGCACGAGCGGGTGAGCGAGGTGGTCGTGCGCGGCGACCTGCCCAAGACCATGATCGGCAAGCTCGACCGCAAGGCCCTGCGCGCCGAAGTGCTGGACTGACGCCGGCTATCCTTCACAAGCTGGCATACGCCGGCAACGGCCCTGTTCAACTCGCGACGGTAAGCTCCGGCTTGCCGTCCGCGGGTTCTTCCACCTTGCGATCCACCCGGCTGTCGCGGTGGGCGAAACGGCCCTCGACCTGTGCGCCCTGTTCGATGGTCAGCGCGTCGTAGAATACGTCGCCGGTGATCCGCGCGGTCTTGAGGATCACCAGTTCGCGCGCCTTGATCGATCCTTGCACCGTGCCGGCGAACCGGGCGCTTTCCGCCTCGATATTGCCGGTGACCGTGCTCGTCTCGCCCTGAACGAGGTTCGAGCAGGTGATGTCCCCCTCGACATTGCCGTCGACATGGAGGTCGGCTGAGGCATTGAGGTCGCCGGTGATCGACAGGTCCGAGCCGAGCACCGAAAACGAGGAATTGCTTCTGCCGGTCATGCCCTGCCCCGGATTACCTGTCAGCGGCGAGCCGTGGGGCTCGGCGGATTTCTTCGAGAACATCGGGAGCAGTCTCCAGGAAGGTGCGCGGGTTCACAGCCTTGTTGTGGATGCGCACCTCGAAATGCAAGTGCGGACCGGTGGAACGCCCGGTGCTGCCGATCCCGCCGATGACCTCACCCGGTTCGACGTTCTGGCCGCGGGCGACGTCGAACCGCGACATATGGGCGTAGCGGGTCATCAACCCGTTGCCGTGATCGATTTCGACCGTCAGCCCGTAACCCGCCTTCGGCCCGACGAAACCGACCTTGCCCTTGGCCGCGGCATGGATCGGCGCGCCGAGGGGGCCGCGAAAATCGAGCCCGCTATGCATCGCGCCGCCGCCGGTGAACGGATCGCGGCGATAGCCGAAGCCGGACGAGACGTATTTGAGGTTCGCCGGTTCGACCTGCGGCACGCGTGACAGGCCGTTTTCGAGCGCCGTCATGCGGGCGATCGACAGCCCGAGCCGTTCGAACCGGGGGTCGACCGTGCCATTGGCCGAAGTGGCGAGCCGTTCGAGCGGACCACCCATCGCGGTGCGATCCGCCTGGCGCATCATCGCATCGGGATCGAGCCCCAGCGTCTCCAGCGCGGCGGCGGCCTTCTGTGCGTGCCACTCGGCATAGCGCGTGAGGCTTTCGACGAAGGCAAGCTGGCGCGCCTCGAGCCGGGCCAGCGGCGCGGCCTGCGGGAAGGCGACGCTGATGCGTTCGACCGTCGGCGTCGTTTCGCCGGCCGATTCGCGCGGCGCACCGGTCGTCTTCACATCGTCGGGCAGCGAGGCCACCATGTTCTCGATGAAATCCTGCCGCTGATCGAGGTCCGCCGTGACGGCTTCCAGATCGTCGCCATAAGCAGCCAGGCGGTCTTCGGCGGTTGCGATCTTCGCCTCGCGGGTGAGCAATGCGGCCCGTTCGCTCGCCGCGCGATACTGTGTCCATCCGGCAACCGCCATTGCCGCGGCGCACATGGCGACGGCCAGCAGCGCGGACACCACCGCGATCACCTGAACCCGCGAGGAGACCCTGACGAAGCGAACCCGCCCGTCGGAGCGTATGATGAACTCGCGTTCCGGAAATCCGGCGCGTATGCGGCTACCCCAGCCACGCATGGCAGTGTTGTGTTTCAAAGCGACCCGTCCCTTGGTCTATGATCCCTGCGGCGGACCTAACAAGGGCGGGGCGGGATGCGAACTTTCGGTTCCCACCGATGCCATGAACCGAAACCTTTATGGGGTAAGATGCTTGAAACGCCGGATTTGATTGCATCCCGAACGCGCAACAATCGATAAGATGGCGTTAACCTTTTCACTGGGAAACGATCGAAAAACGAGGCAAGCTTCTGACGGAATTTGATAAAATCCGCACTTGGAGCGATTCGTGACGCACGGCCAGCGGATCGGCCTGCTCGGCGGGAGCTTCAATCCGGCACATGGCGGGCATCGCAAGATATCGCTGTTCGCCGCCGAGGCTCTGCGGCTCGACGCGGTGTGGTGGCTGGTTTCCCCCGGCAATCCCCTGAAGCCTGCTGCGGGCATGGCACCGCTCGCCACCCGTTTCGCCGCCGCGACCCGGTTCGCGCGGCGTGCCCCCATCCGCGTATCCGCCGTGGAGCGGGAACTGGGGACGCGCTACACTGCCGATACGCTGCGCGCGCTGCAGCGGCGCTATCCGAAGAAGCAGTTCGTCTGGCTGATGGGGGCCGACAATCTGGCGCAATTCCACCGCTGGAAGGACTGGCGCGGCATAGCCCGCACCATGCCGATTGCAGTGATCGCGCGTCCGGGTTATGATAGCGCCGCCCTCGCCAGCCCGGCGATGGCCTGGCTGCGGCGCTTTCGCGTGCCGCAGGCCCGGTTCTTGAATAGCGGCAGATGGAGTGCCCCGGCACTGGTAACATTGCGGTTCGACCCCGATCCCCGCTCGGCAACGGCCATCCGCCGCGCCGATCCCGACTGGGCGGACCGTCAATACGGGCGGATCCTGCGCGATCAGGTGACCTTCAATCGGATCCCGCCGCTTCCTATCTTGCCTGCAACGGACCCGGCGGCGTCTTGACCGGCGCCGGCGATCCCTTCAGCCCCCCTACATCCTCGAGGAGTTACACACGCGCCTATGACTCAGGCGAATACCCCGTCGGCCGAGACCGGCACATCCAAATCCGGCGCCGCGTCCGTGGTTGATCCTGCGGCCGACAGCGCGCACGATCCCCTGCTGGCGCTCGTCCTCGAACAGCTGGACGAGGATCAGGCGCAGGACGTCGTCACCATCGATCTCGAAGGCAAGACGTCGATCGCCGACTACATGGTGATCGGCTCTGGCCGGTCGACCCGGCAGGTCGCCTCCATGGCGCAGAAACTGGCCGAAAAGATCAAGCATGCCGGCTTCGGCCCGGTTAAGCTGGAAGGCCTCGCCGCGGCGGACTGGGTGCTGATCGATGCGGGCGATATCGTCGTCCACCTGTTCCGCCCCGAAGTGCGCAGCTTCTACAATCTGGAGCGGATGTGGGCCTTTGGCGACGCGCCGCCGGTGGCCGGAAACGCCTGACACGCCAGACCCTTCCCAAGGCCAGTGCTTCTCCATGTCATCGCGCGCGGCAAGATCGGGCGCTCGCCCGAGGCGGAGCTGGTCGCGCGGTATGAAAAGCGCATCGCCTGGCCCCTGCGGCTGACCGAACTGCCCGAGACGGGCGGGCGCGTGCCCGAACCGCAGGCGCCGTGCCGGACCGTGCTGCTGGACGAACGCGGGCAGGATCTGACTTCCGAACGATTCGCCGCGATCCTGGGCGGCTGGCGCGACGACGGGATCCGCGAATGCCGCTTCGTCCTCGGCGCGGCGGACGGGCATGAGGATGAGGAACGGGCAGCGGCCGACCTGCTGCTCGCCTTCGGCAAGGCGACGTGGCCGCATCTGCTGGCGCGGGCGATGCTGGCCGAACAACTCTACCGGGCGACAACGATCCTCGCCGGACACCCCTATCATCGCAGCGGCTGATGCGGCACAAGCGCGCCGTGACGTCTTCCCGAGTGACATTCGCGTTCGTCGCCGCCGCGTTTGCCGGCCTTGCCTGCCTATCGCTGGGCGCGCGGGCGGTGGCGGTGCCGCGATCCGAGGTGGCGCAACCGGCCATGCTGCGCGGCGCCCTTGAGACCGCGCGGCAGCAGCAACGCGCGGCGCAGCAACGCGCCGAACGGCTGGAAGCGCAGACCAGACAGTCGGAGCGGGCGGCGGACAAGGCGATGCGCCAGGCCGCCGCGACCGCCGCACGGGTGCAGCAGTCGGAAGCCGGCATCGCCGCCGCGCAGGCAGAGATCGCACTGATCGATCGGCAGAGAACCGCACTCGAACGGCAATTGCGGCAGCGCCGCGCGCCGCTTCTGCAATTGACCGGTGCGTTGCAGACCATGGCGAGCCGTCCGGTGACGTTGTCGCTCCTGCAACCCGGCTCGCTTGGCGACATTGTGCACACCCGCGCGGTGCTTGCCGGGGCGGTGCCCGAAATCCGCGCCCGTACCGCCGCCTTGCGGGGCGATATGCTGCGCGCGGCGGCGCTGAGGAAACAGCGGACCCGCTTGCTCGCGGCGCTGCGCGAGGCGCAAGGCGAGATGGCGGCCCGGCGGCGCGACCTCCTCGCTCTGGCCGAGACGCAGCGCATCGCCGCCCGGCGTTCGGGCGGCAACGCAGCGCGTGAAAACAACCGTGCCCTCGCTCTGGCGGAGGAATCGCGCGATCTCGATGCCCTGCTCGGCGCGTTCAGCGCGGACAGCGCGTTGCGGACCCGGCTGGCCGCGCTGCCCGGCCCGGTTCTCCTGCCCTCCTACTCGGCCGCTGCCCGACCGGCCGCGAGCGCCCCCGCCGCACGCTCAGCCCCCGCCGCCAAGACCGAAGGGCGCCCGCCAAGCATCCAGCTCCCCGCCGCCGGGCAGGTCGTCACCGG
The DNA here is from genome assembly GCA_947501005.1 of uncultured Erythrobacter sp. GTDB lineage: Bacteria > Pseudomonadota > Alphaproteobacteria > Sphingomonadales > Sphingomonadaceae > Qipengyuania. The sequence continues at coordinate 2,877,423 of CANMTU010000001.1, forward strand.
GTTCGGCGAGGTGGGCGCCGGCGATGCGCGCAGCACCGGCATCGATATCGTCCCGCGCGCCCGCGCGGTGATCGTGTCGCCGGCCGGCGGCAGGGTCGCCTTCGCCGGGCCGTATCGCGGCTATGACACGATCGTGATCCTCGAACACGACAACGGGTGGAGCAGTCTCGTCACCGGCCTTGGCGAAACCAGCGTGACCATCGGGCAGACCGTTGGCGCCGGCTACCCGCTTGGCCGGGCGGGCGACGAAGACCCCCGCATCGGGTTCGAATTGCGCGAGGGCGGGCAGCCGGTCAATCCGCTGCCCTATCTGCGCTGACGGGGGCTCCAATCGCGACCGCGCCGCGGATCATCTTTCATTCACGCCCGATCGCCTATAAAGACGCCCTAACGCAAGGAAACCCGAATGAAATTTGCCGCTTTCGCCCGATCGGCCGCGCTCGTGACCGCCGTGGCACTCGTTCCCGCCACGACATCCGGCATGGCCCAGGTCGATGCGAAGGCCGGGCCCGAGTTCGGCAAGCTGTTCGCCGTGTATCAGCGGATCAAGGCCAATTACGTCGAGCAGGTGGACGACGAGACGCTGATCAAGGGCGCGATCAGCGGGATGCTCGCCTCGCTCGATCCGCATTCCTCCTATCTCGACGGCAACGATCTGCAGCGGCTCGAGACGATGATCGACGGCAATTATTCCGGTCTCGGCCTGTCGGTCGTGGACGATGAGGGCGCGGTCAAGGTCATATCGCCGTTCAAGGGCAGCCCGGCGGACCGGGCGGGCCTGAAGGCCGGCGACTACATCACCCATCTCGACGGCCAGCTGATCTACGGCCTCGAACTCGACGAGGCGGTGGCGCGGATGCGCGGCGAAGCCGGCACCAGTATCCAGCTGACGGTGTTCCGCCCGGGTCGGGACGAGCCGCTGGAACTCTCGGTGACGCGCGGCGTCATCGAGCTGGAGCCGGTCACCTGGGAACTGGAAGACGGCAGTATCGGCCATATCTCGGTCAACGAATTCTCGCGCGATGTCGGGGCCGACGTGTTCGCCGCGTGGAAGGGGCTGCAGGCGAAGGCCGGCGGCCGGCTCAACGGCCTCGTCCTCGACCTGCGCCGCAATCCCGGCGGCTCGCTCGACGAGGCGGTGGCGCTGTCCGACCTGTTCCTGAGCAAGGGGCAGATCGTCAGCCAGCGCGGCCGCACCAAGGGCGAGACGATCTCCTACGATGCGGAGACCATGTTCCGCGGCGACATCACCAATGGCGTGCCGATCATCGTGCTGATCGACGCGGGCTCCGCCTCGGCGAGCGAGATCGTCGCCGGTGCCATTCAGGATCACCGCCGCGGCGTGGTGATGGGCGAGCGCAGTTTCGGCAAGGGCAGCGTACAGTCGCTCCTGCCGCTGGGCCGCGACGCCGCGCTCAAACTGACGACGGCGCGCTATTACACGCCTTCGGGCCATTCGGTTCAGGAGGGCGGGATCAAGCCCGACATCGCCGTGCCGCAGCTGTCCGATCCCGACCTTGCCAAGCGGGCCAAATTCCAGATGCGCGAAAGCGACCTGCGCGGTCACCTCGTGAACGAGCTGGGCCTCGCGGACGACGAATTGACGGCCGACCTGCGCAGCGATCCGCGCTTCCAGGCGACCGCGGAAGAGCTTGCGGCGAAGGGGATCGAGGATTTCCAGCTCAACTACGCGCTGGAAACCTTGCGCCGCACCGCGCCCGGCAGGCTGGCGACGCGCGCGAAATAGGCATGGCAGGGGCGCGATGAGAATGCGCGGATCGACGCGCTCGGCCCAGTGGCTCGCACTGGCGCTTCCCGCCCTGCTGCTGGGCGGGGCATATGTCTCGCAATACGGCTTCGGCCTGTATCCGTGCGAGATGTGCCTGTGGCAGCGCTGGCCGCACTTTGCGGCGCTGGCATTGGCGGCGCTGTCGTTCCTGCTGAAACCGGCGCGGCTGTTCGTGGCGCTGGCGGCGGGCGGCATCCTCACCTCGGGCCTGATCGGCGGATTTCACGCCGGGGTGGAGTATGGCTGGTGGGAAGGGGTGACCTCCTGCGCGGTCACCGCCCCGATCGCGCCGGGGCAGAACGCGCTCGACGCCATCATGAACGCGCCGCTGGTGCGGTGCGACCAGCCGGCCTGGACGCTGTTCGGCATCAGCCTGGCAGGGTACAACTTCCTCATATCGACGCTTGGCGCGCTGGCGATATTCCGGCTCTTGAAGGTACCGCAAAACCGATGACCAGAACCCCCGATCATATCGCCCGCATGATTCGCGTCGACCAGGCGGGCGAGTTCGGCGCCACCCGCATCTATGCCGGGCAGCTTGCCGTCATGGGCGACCGGGGGCCGCATTCGGCGGAAATCGCGGGCATGGCCGAACAGGAAGCGGGGCATCGCGCGAAGTTCGATGCGTTGATGGCCCGGCGCGGCGTGCGGCCGACCCTGTTGCAACCCTTCTGGGACCGGGCCGGCTTCGCGCTCGGCGCGGTGACCGCCCTGATCGGCCCCGAAGCGGCGATGGCCTGCACCGCGGCGGTCGAGACCGAGATCGACGATCATTACTCGCAGCAGCTCGATGCCCTGCTGGAAAGCGGTGAAGACGTTGAACTGGCCGGCATGATCGAGGAATTCCGCGAGGACGAGCGCGAGCACCGGGATGCCGCGCTGGCCGCCGGCGCGGAACGGGCGCCGGCCTATCCCGTGTTGTCCGGCATAATTCGCCTGGGATGCCGGGCCGCGATCCGCCTGTCGCAACGCATCTGACGGGAACGAAGCCCCTTCGACAAGCGCTTCACAACCGGTTCACCGCGCATCGTGCCAGATGGGCCTGCGCCGCCCGATCACGCCGCCCCGCTTACGAGGACATCATGCTCAAACCCGCCATTTCCGCCGCTGCCCTGATTTCCGCCGGCTTGGCCGCGCCTGCACTGGCGCAGGACGCCGCGGCGCCGCTGCCGGCCGACGACAGCTACAACATGGTCATCGTCTATGGCGACGACGAATGCCCGGCGAGCACGGACGACGTGATCGTGGTCTGCGCGCGCAAGGCCGAGGGCGAACGCTATCGCATCCCCGAACAGCTGCGCTCTTCCGATAGTCCGCAGAACCGCAGCTGGGCGGACCGGGTGGAAAGCTTCGAGATGGTCGGCGCGTTCGGAACGATGTCGTGCTCGCCGGTCGGCGCGGGCGGGGTGACCGGCTGCACGCAGGAAATGATCCGCAAGGCCTATGCCGACAAGGATGCGGCCCCCACGGTCCGCTTCTCGCAGATCATCGAGAACATGCGGCAGGAACGCCTCGCCACGATCGACGAGGATGCCGCGGCGACTCAGCGCGACGTCGAGATGATCGAGCGCGAATACATGCAGCGCCTCGAACGCGAGCGGGCGGCGGAATTGCCGGACGAAGCGGGCGCGGCGGCTCCGCCGCGGACCGAGGCGCTGGCCGTGCCGCCGCAGGATGCCGGAGACGAATAGGACGCCCTGCGGCCCCACGCACCCATGAAAGTCCTCACGGTCTTCGGGACCCGGCCCGAAGCGATCAAGCTGTATCCGGTGATCCATGCGCTGCGCGCCGACGCGCGCATTGAAAGCCGCGTCTGCATCACCGCGCAGCATCGCGAGATGCTGGACCAGGTGCTTCACTTCGCCGGCATAACGCCCGATCACGATCTTGACCTGATGCAGGCGCGCCAGTCGCTCGACGAACTGGTCGCCCGCGCGCTGATCGCAGTCGGCCGGGTGCTCGATACCGAGCGGCCGGACTGGCTCGTGGTGCAGGGCGATACCAGCACCGCATTCGCCGCCGCGCTTGCCGCCCATCATCGCAAGATCCCGGTCTGCCATGTCGAGGCGGGGCTGCGCAGCGGCGATCTTCACCAGCCGTGGCCGGAGGAAATGAACCGCCGCGTCATCGCGACCTTTGCCGCGCTGCATTGCGCGCCGACCGAGATCGCCGCCGACAATCTCCTGCGCGAAAGCGTCGATCCTGCCCGGGTCCATGTTACCGGCAATACGGTGATCGATGCCCTGCTCCGCACGCGGGCGCGATTGCTGGAGGCGCGGGAGCTTGCCGGGACCATGCGGGCCATGGAGGATCGGTTTCGCGGTCGGCGGATCATCGGCGTCACCGCCCATCGGCGCGAGAATTTGGGCGAGATGCACGCGATCGCCGCCACCCTTCGCCAGCTCGCGCGGCGGCCGGATGTGGGAATCGTCTTTCCCGTTCACCGCAACCCCGCCGTGCGCGACGTCATGCAGGCCGAACTGGCGGGGCTCGACAATCTCGCGCTGATCGAACCGCTCGCCTATCCCGAATTCGTGCGGTTGCTCGACGTGGCGCACCTGATGCTGACCGATAGCGGCGGGGTGCAGGAAGAGGCGCCGGCGCTGGGCACGCCGGTGCTGGTGATGCGCGAGACGACCGAGCGGCCCGAGGCGATCGCGGCGGGAACCGCGCGGCTGGTGGGCACGAATTGCGACAAAATCGTGTGCGAGACCAGCCGGCTGCTCGACGATCCCGAAACTCACGCGGCGATGGCGCGAGCCGTCAATCCCTATGGCGACGGCAAGGCGGCCGCGCGCATCCGCGACCTGCTGGTCTCCGCCCCCCGCTAGACCCCGTGGTAGCGGCGAAACCATTCGACGAAGCGGGGGATGCCCTCGTCGATGGAGATGGACGGGTTGTAGCCCAGATCGTCGCGGATGGCGTCGACATCGGCCCGCGTCTTCTCGACATCGCCGGGCTGCATCGGCAGGAACTCGATCCGGGCTTTGCGGCCGCAGGCTTCCTCGATCAGACCGATGACCCGGGTCAGCTTCTCGCTGCGGTTGGTGCCGATATTGTAGATCGCATGCGGCTTGACGCTGCCGCCGGGCTTTACGCGCCCGTCATCGCGCGGCGGATTGTCCACGCAGGCGAGCACGCCCCCGACGATATCATCGATATAGGTGAAATCGCGCCACATCTCGCCCTGGTTGAACAGGCTGACCGGGCGCCCGGCGAGGATCGCGTCGGTGAACAGCCACATCGCCATGTCGGGCCGGCCCCACGGACCGTAGACGGTAAAGAAGCGCAGACCGGTAAGCGGTATGCGGTGTAGGTGGCCGTAAGTCTCGCTGATCAGTTCGTCCGCCCGCTTGGTCGCGGCATAGAGCGAGACGGGATGGCCCAACCGATCCTCCACCCCCCCGGGCAGGGCATCGCTCTCGCCATAGACCGAGGAGGAACTGGCATAGACCACCGGCAGCCCGCCGCGGCGGCGCGCCACCTCCAGCATGTTGAGATGGCCGAGGATATTGGCATCGATATAGGCGCGCGGATTTTCGAGGCTGTAGCGCACCCCCGCCTGCGCCCCCAGATGGACGATACTGTCGAACTCGGCCCCGGCCAGCGCCGTGTCGAGCGCTTCGGCATCGGCGAAATCGACCTGCGCGAAGCGAAACCGGCCCTCGCTCGCCTGCTCGACTGCGCGCACCCGGCCCTGCTTGAGTGTGACATCGTAGTAATCGTTGAGGCTGTCGATCCCGACGACCTCGTCGCCGCGTTCGCACAGGCGACGCGCGATGGCGGCGCCGATGAAGCCGCCGGCGCCGGTCACGAGAATTTTCAACCGCTCAACCCTTGTCGAGCGCGATATCGGGCGCGTCTTCCTGTTTCATGCCGACGACGTGATAGCCCCCGTCGACGTGATGCACCTCGCCCGTCACACCCGAAGACAGGTCGGAGACGAAATACAGGCCAGACCCGCCGACATCCTCGATCGTCACGTTGCGACGCAGCGGCGAATTCAACTCGTTCCATTTGAGGATGTAGCGGAAATCACCGATTCCGCTCGCCGCCAGCGTCTTGATCGGGCCGGCGCTGATCGCGTTGACGCGGATGTTCTCCGGCCCGAGATCGTTGGCAAGGTACTTCACGCTGGATTCCAGCGCCGCCTTGGCGACGCCCATCACGTTGTAATGCGGGATCACCTTTTCGGCGCCGTAATAGGTGAGGGTGAGGATGCTGCCCCCCTCCGGCATCATCGCCCGCGCCCGCTTCGCCACGGCGACGAGGCTGTAGGCCGAGATGTTCATCGTCATCAGGAAATTGTCGAGGCTGGTATCGACATATTTGCCGCGCAGCTCGTTCTTGTCGGAAAAGCCGATCGCGTGGACGACGAAATCGATCGTCTCCCACCGCTGCCGCAACGTATCGAACGCGGTATCGAGCGCGGCCATGTCGGCGACATCGCATTCGAAGATGAAGTCGCTGCCCAATTGCTCGGCCAGGGGGGCGACGCGTTTTTTCAGCGCCTCGCCCTGATATGAGAAGGCAAGCTCGGCCCCCTGCTCGCTCAGCATCTTCGCGATGCCCCAAGCCAGCGACTTGTCGTTGGCGAGGCCCATGATCAGCCCCCGCTTGCCCGCCATCAAACCGCTCATGCCGTTTCCTTTTCCTGCCTGATTTCGTGTTCCAGTGCAGCCCTGCGCCGATCGTCTTCGTGACCGATCAAGTTGATCTCTTCCTCGGGCGTCTCGGCAAGGGCTGCATTGAGTTCGGCGCCGATAACCACGCCGAGCCCGACAAGCCAGAAGAAGAACAGCGCGATCATGATTCCGGCAAGGCTGCCATAGGTGAGATCGTAGGAGAAAAAGCTGCGCAACACGATCGGCATCAGCGTCGTCACCAGGATCCACCAGACGGTGGTGAACAGCACGCCCGGCCATTTGGGATAACGGCTGGTCCGGTATTTCGACGGCGTCAGGGTATAGAAGATCAGGTAGAGCGAGCCGAACAGGCCGAGCGCGGGGACGATCCGCGCCAGCCGCAGATCGGTGACGATATCGGCCAGTTGCGGGAAATAAGCCTCGATCACCTGCTGTGCCGTGCCGATGATGACCTGCGCGATGAGTGAGAGCATCAGGAGCAGCACCGCGCCGATGATCACCCCGCTCGAGAACAGGCGGTATTTCCAGAAGGCGTGGGTGAGCTGGGTGCCATAGGCGCGGCGCAGCACGTCGCGGATCGATTCGACCAGGCTGCCGACCGTCCACAGCGCGACCAGCGCGCCGAGCCACAGGAACCAGCCGCTGCGCGCCTCGATCACGCCCCGCGCGACCGGTTCGATGACATTGCCGACCACCGGAGGCATGGCGAAAAGGATCGCATTGATGGTCGCGGCGCGCTCGCTTTCCTCGCCGATCAGGGAGAACAGCGCCGCACCGAGGATGAAGAACGGGAAGATCGAGAAGATCGCGAGATAGGCGAGATTGCCCGCATGGATGAAGCCGTCGGTGAAGGTGCCGACCGCGATCCGCTTAGTGATTTCCCACGCGCGGGTGCCGGGACCGACCCGGTCGACCACCATGCCGCGAAAGGTTTCCGCCTCCTTTCGCCGCGCCTCGGGCGACAGCGATCGGATCTCGCGGGTTTCCGGGTCCGGAAGTCTGCTGTCAGCCAAGCTAAGCCCCGAGGTTGCTCCGTGGGTCGCTGTCGTCCTTCCATCCCTCGAGCCGCTTGGCAAGCTCTGCAAGATCCGTCGGCAGCTGGATTTCCAGCGTGACCAGCTGGTCGCCGCGCGTGCCGTTTTTGCGGGTGAAGCCCTTGCCCTTGAGGCGCAGCGTGCTGCCCCCGCTGGTTCCCGCTTTCAGGGTCATCATCACCGGCCCGTCGACCGTTGGGACCCGCACCCTGCCGCCATTCACCGCCTCGTCGAGCGTGATGGGCAGGTCGAAACGCACATCGTCGCCATCGCGCCGGAACAATGTGTGGCCGTCGACCGAAATGGTGACGATGCCGTCGCCCGCGCCCGCCGGGCCCTGTTCGCCCTTGCCCTTGAGGCGCATCTGCGTGCCGTCCTCCACACCGGCGGGCAGCTTGAGGTCGATGGTCTTGCCGTCGGCCAGCGTGATGCGCTGCGGGGCGAGCGTGGCGGCGTCGGTGAAGGAGACGCGCAGGCGATAGCCGATATCGGCCCCCTTGCGCGGCGGCGCGCGGCGACCGGCGCCGGCCTGGCCGAACGGACTGCCGCCCGGCCCGCCGCGCGCGCCGCCGCCGCGTCCGCCGAACAGTCCTTCGAAGATATCGCCAAGATCGACTTCCTCACCGCCGCCGCCGCCGAAGCCTTGGAAATCCTCCGCGCGAAAGCCGCGTTGCCCGCCGCCGCCGAAGGGCCCGGCGCCTCCGCCGCCGCCGCCCATGCCGCCGAACGGGTTGGTGGGATTGCCGTCGCCGTCGATCTCGCCGCGATCGAACCGGGCGCGCTTGTCCTTGTCGGACAAGAGGTCGTAGGCGTTGGTGACCTGGCTGAACCGTTCCGCCGCCTTGGGATTATCGCTGTTGCGGTCGGGATGGAGTTCCTTCGCCAGCTTGCGATATGCGCTCTTGATATCCTTTTCGTCGGCGCTGCGCGAGACGCCAAGAATGGTGTAGGGATCGGCCATACCGTGTTAGCTAGGTGCAACGCCGCGGGCACGCAAGCATGCTGCTTTCGTATTGCGCGCGGCCCGGTTAGGGCTGTCACCATGGACCAGGAAAGCGTCATCCCGCAAAGCGACCCGTTCTCGCTGTTCGAAATCTGGTTCGGCGAAGCCAAGGCGAGCGAGCCGAACGATCCCAACGCCATGGCGCTGGCCACCGCCACGCCCGAAGGCCGCCCCTCGGTGCGCATGGTGCTGTTGAAGGAACGGGGCCGCGAACTCGGCGAGGACGGCGGCTTCATCTTCTACACCAACGCCGAAAGCCGCAAGGGCGAGGAAATCCGCGCCAACATGCACGCCGCCCTGCTGTTCCACTGGAAGAGCCTGCGCCGCCAGATTCGCATCGAAGGCCCGCTGGAAGAAGTGAGCGAGGGGCGGGCGGATGCCTATTTCCATTCCCGCAGTTTCGACAGCCAGATCGGCTCGGCCGCTTCGGACCAGTCCCGCCCGTTGGCCGACCGGCAGATCTATGTCGATCGGGTGGATGCGCTGAAGGACCGGTACGAGGGGCAGGATGCCATCCCCCGGCCGCCGCACTGGACCGGGTTCCTGCTGACCCCGCAGCGTTTCGAATTCTGGATGGACCGGCCCAATCGCCTGCACGATCGCCGCCTTTTCACGCGGGGCGAGGATGGCGGATGGGACAACACGCTCCTTTATCCATGACCGGGCTCTATCCATGAGCGAAACACGCGCTTCCCTCACCCGCTCGGCTGCGCTCGCATCGATGGGCGTGGCGATCCTGCTGGTCGGGTTGAAAACCTGGGCGGCGTGGCGCACCGGGTCGACCGCGATGCTGGGCAGCCTGGCCGATAGCGGTCTCGACCTCGTCGCCAGCGGGGTGACGCTGTTCGGCGTGTGGTTCGCCTCGCAACCGGCGGACCGCGAGCATCGCTTCGGCCACGGCAAGGCCGAGGCGCTGGCGGCGATCGTGCAGGTCATGCTGATCGCGGTTTCGGCTTTCGGCATCGCGGCGCGGGCGGTCTCGCAACTGGCGAGCGGCCCGCAAACCGCCGCCGCGGATGACGGCATCCTCGTCTCGGCCATCGCCATCCTTGCCACCTTCGCGCTGATCGGCTGGCAGCGGCACGTGATCCGCCGCACGGGATCGGTCGCGATCCGGACGGACAGCGTGCATTACCAATCGGACCTGCTTCTCAATCTGGGGGTGATCGCGGCGCTGGTACTCGATCAATATGCCGGTTTTCCGCTGGCGGACCCCCTGTTCGGCCTCGCCATCGCGGGCTGGCTGGCGTGGGGCGCATGGTCGGCGGCCGGCGAGGCGGTGGACCAGTTGCTCGACCGCGAATGGCCGGACGAGAAACGCCTGGCCTTCGTCGAGGCGGCGGCGCTGCATCCCGAATTGTCCAACCTGCACGATCTGCGCACCCGCACCAGCGGCGCGCACGATTTCGCGCAGTTCCACGTCGACCTGCCCGGCGGGATGACGGTCGCACAGGCGCACGACATTATCGACCGGGTGGAAGAGGATCTGTGCACCCGCTTTCCCGGCACAGAGCTGTTGATCCATATCGACCCGCTCGGCCATGTGGACGAGCCCGGCAACGCCCTGGTCGAGGAAGACGAATTTTCCAAGCTGGAGAAAGATTGATGCCCGCCTTACCGTATTGGCACATCGATGCCTTCGCCGATGCTCCCTTCGGCGGCAATCAGGCGGCGGTCATCCCGCTCGACCGCTGGCTCGACGATGCGGTCCTGCAGGCGATCGGGGAAGAGAACAATTTCGCCGAAACTGCCTTCATCGTGCCGGACGAGCGCGGGGCGGCGGATTTCGAACTGCGCTGGTTCACCCCGACGAGCGAAGTGCGCCTGTGCGGCCACGCCACGCTGGCGAGCGGGCACGTCGCGCTGACCCGCGATGGCCGCGACCGGGTGACCTTCCGCACTCGCCATGCCGGCATCCTCGAAGTGCGCCGGGCCGAGGCGGGCTATGAACTCGCGCTGCCGACCAGCACGGTTGCCGAACGCGCTGTGCCCGGCCTGCTCGCGGCGCTGGCCTGCGAGGGTCGGGTGTTCGACACGGTGCAGGGGACAGAGGAAACCACCATCGTTCTCCTCAAAGATGAGGCCGCGGTGCGCGCGCTTTCGCCCGACATGCGCGCGCTCGAAAAAATCGACCGGATGGCGATCTGCACCGCACCCGGCGATGCGGTCGATGTCGTCAGCCGGGTGTTCGTGCCCGCCTGGGGCGTGCCGGAAGACAGCGTGACCGGCTCCGCCCATTCCGTCCTCGCGCCGTTCTGGGCCGAGCGATTGGGCCGCGACCGCTTCACCGCCCATCAGGCCAGCGCGCGCGGTGGCGACCTCACCGTCCGGCTCGACGGGGAACGGGCATGGCTCGGCGGGCCGTGCGTCACCGTGGTCGAGGGGACGTTCTACCTGCCCGACTGCACCGGATAAAGCTCCGCGATATCGGCCAGCTCCTGCAGCATGGCCTTGCGCTGCGGCGCGTCGGAATGGCCGAGCCGCACGATCGTCAGCCCCTGTTCGGGCGAGACGAGCACATATTGCCCCATATGCCCGATCATTGCGAACAGCGATTGCGGTGCGCGGTCCGGAAACAGCGGATGCTCGGCGGCGGCGTCGTCCAGCGGGCGGTTGAGCCAGGTCTGCAAGCCGTAATGCGGGCTGGCCGGGCTGGGCTTTACCATCTCCGCCACCCAGCTCCGCGGCACCAATTGCTCGCCCCGGTGGCTGCCCTTGCGGCGCAGCAATTCACCCAGTTTTGCCCAATCCCGGGCATTCGCGTGGATCAGGCTGCCGCCGATCAACGTACCGCTGCGGTCGAATTCCGGCACCACCGAACGCATTCCCAGCGGATCGAACAGCCGCGCCTTCAGATAGTCGGCGACGACCTTGCGCCGCGTATCGGGATTGCGGCTGTCGGTCAGCGTGCGCGCGGCGATATCGGCGAGGATGACGGTGGTGTTGGAGGAATATTCGAACTGCTCGCCCGGTTCGGCCTCCAGCGGCTGCGCGGTGGCGTAATCCGCCATATCGTCGCGCCCGTCGAGGAACAGCATCCGCACCTCGCCGCTTTCGTAGGGCGGATCGTTTGCCTCGCTGTGTTCCAGCCCGCTGCGCATCTGCAGCAGATGGCGCAGGGTAATGTCGGCGCGCGGATCGCCGCTGCGCTGCCAGCGCGGTTCGGGCGCGGGCATGTCGAGCCGCAGCAGCCCGTCGCCCACCAGCAGGCCGATCATCACCGCGGTCATCGTCTTCGACATCGACCAGCCGACGAAGCGGGTATCGGCATCATAGCCCTCGGCATAGCGTTCGGCGGCGATCTCACCATCGTGCATCACGATCAACGCGCGGGTTTCGCCGACCCCTTCGGCGGTGAACACCTCGTCCACCGCGCGTGCGAGCTGTTCCTTCGGCGCGCCGGCATTCTTCGTGACGGCAGCCAGCGCCTCCTCGCTCAGCGGGGGAGGGCCGTCCCCTTCCGGCGTGCCGCAGGAGACAAGGCTTGTGAGCGCCAGCAGGGTGGCGATAAGGGGGCGGGGCCGCGACGTCATGCGGCCCACTCGCACGAGGAAATCCCGCTTGGCAATGGCGAAAGCCCGCTCCCGAACCCGTTCCCTCCTGCCGTGGCTGGTGCTGCTGCTCGCGCTCGCCGGCGTGCTCGCCTGGCTACAATGGGGCGAGAATCTTCGCCGCACGGGCGCGGCGGGAACCGCCTATGCCGCGCGGGTCGCCTGCTCGTGCCGCTTCGTCGCCGGGCGCAGCCTCGACGATTGCGCGAAGGACACGCTGGAAGGGATGGAACTGATCCGGCTGAGCGAAGACGAGGATGCGCAAAGCGTCACCGCCTCGATCCCCCTCGTCGCGTCGGACACCGCGCGATTGCGCGACGGGTACGGCTGCATGCTGAAGGCCTGGGAGGACTAGCCGCGGCTGCGCAGGAAAGCGGCGTAGGCATCGCGCAGCCCCGCTGTCAGCGGGATGCGCGCGTTCCAGCCCATCGCCTGGAGCTGGCGCGAATCCATCAGCTTGCGCGGCGTGCCATCGGGCTTCGCCGGATCGAACGCGATGTCGCCTTCGTAACCCACCACGTCCGCGATCGTCTGGGCGAGGGCGGCAATGGAGATTTCCTCGCCCGAACCGATATTGAGGGGGCCAGCCGCCGAATGGTGCTGCATCACGAACACGCAGGCATCGGCAAGATCGTCGACATGCAGGAATTCGCGGAGCGGCGTGCCGGTGCCCCATAGCGTGACCTGCTCCGCCCCCGCCTGCCGCGCCGCGTGCAGTTTCAGGATCAGGGCAGGAATCACGTGGCTGGCGGCCGCGTCATAGGTGTCGCCCGGGCCGTAGAGATTGGTCGGCATGACCGAGACGAAATCGCAGCCATATTGCGCCCGATAGGCATCGACCAGCTTGACGCCCGCGATCTTGGCGATGGCATAGGCCTCGTTGGTCTCCTCCAGCGGCCCGGTCAGCAGCGCGTCCTCCGCAATCGGCTGCGGGGCGAATTTCGGATAGATGCAGGACGAGCCGAGGAACATCAGCTTGCCGACCGCGCTGCGCCGCGCCGCCTCGATCACGTTCGCCGCGATCATGAGGTTGTCGTAGAGAAATTCGCCCGGTCGCTCGCTATTGGCGAGGATCCCGCCGACCCGGGCCGCGGCGAGGAACACCGCATCGGGCCTTTGTGCCTCGAACCACGCATTTGTCGCCGCCTGATCGCGCAGGTCGAGCGCGCGCGGTGCCGTCGCGATGTCGCAGCCCTCGCGCGCCAGCCGGCGGACCAGCGCGCTGCCCACCATGCCGCGATCCCCGGCGACATAGACGCGCTTGCGCTCGAGCGAATAGTTGCTCACCGCCGCGCCTTGCGCAGGGCCGCGATATCGGCGGCAACCATCTCTCGCGCCAGATCACGGGCGAAGGTCTGCGGCTCCCACCCGAGCTTGCGCCTGGCCAACGACGGATCGCCGCACAGGATGTCGACCTCGGTCGGGCGGAAATAGCGGGGGTCGATTTCGATCAGGGTGCGCCCGGTGGCGCTGCACACGCCTCGTTCGTGCGAGCCTTCGCCGGTGAAGTCGATCGGCATGCCCGCATCCGCGAACGCCCATCCGGCAAAGTCGCGAACGCTCGCCGTGCGCCCGGTCGCCAGTACGTAGTCCCCCGGTTCGTCCTGCTGCAGCATCAGCCACATGCCTTCGACGTATTCCTTCGCGTGGCCCCAGTCGCGCACGGCGTCGAGATTGCCGAGATAGAGCTTGTCCTCGATACCTGCGGCAATCGCTGCGGCCGAGCGGGAGATCTTGCGGGTGACGAAGGTCTCGCCGCGCACCGGGCTTTCATGGTTGAACATGATTCCGCAGCTTGCGTGCAGGCCGTAGGCCTCGCGGTAATTGATAACCAGCCAATGGGCCGCAAGCTTGGCGACGCCATAGGGACTGCGCGGATAGAACGCGGTCGTCTCGCGCTGCGGGGTTTCCTGCACCTTGCCGAACATTTCGCTGGTCGAAGCCTGGAAGAAACGCACCGTTTCGACGAGTCCCGCCGTCCGCACCGCCTCGAGCAGGCGCAGCGTGCCGGTGGCATCGGCGTTGATCGTGTATTCCGGCGATTCGAAGCTGACCTGCACATGGCTTTGCGCGCCGAGATTGTAGATCTCGTCCGGTCGCACGTCCTGCATCAGCCGGATGATGTTCGTCCCATCGGTGAGATCGCCGAAATGCAGATGGAGGTTCTGGTTCACGACGTGCGGGTCTTCGTAGATATCCTCGATCCGGGCGGTGTTGAACGAGGACGACCGGCGCTTCATCCCGTGGACCTCGTAGCCCTTGTCGAGGAGCAGGCGGGCCAGATACGAGCCGTCCTGCCCGGTGACACCGGTGATGAGGGCGCGTTTGCTCACGGGACTTGTCTCCTGCGCGGGGTCGCCGCGTTTTGAATGTCGCGATGGTTGCGGTGGGGATGGTTCAGGCGGAGGGGGCGCGGGTGGATTCAATCCAGCCGCCGCCGACGACCCGTTTGCCGGCATAGATCACCGCCGCCTGCCCCGGCGCTACGCCAAATTCCGGCGTCTCGAACAGAAGAGTGCAAGCCGCGCCGTCGCCCAGCGTGCCGTCGATCGCAACCGGGACCGGCTTGGCGAGGCTGCGAACCTTCGCGGTCAGCGGGGCGTCGGGCATGGGGCCGATGCGGTTGGTCTGCGCAATTCGCGCCTCGCGCACGGCCAGTAACCGCTTGGGCCCCACCAGAACCTCGGCACGTTCGGCATCGATTGCCACGACATAAAGCGGTTCGGGTTGACCGCCGATCTCCAGCCCGCGGCGCTGCCCCACAGTGTAGTGGATGATACCCTTATGCGCGCCCAGCGTCTCGCCGCTGGTGGCGTGGACGATCGCGCCGGGCCGGGCGCCCTCCGGCCGCATCTTGCGCACGATCGAGGCATAGTCGCCGTCGGGTACGAAGCAGATATCCTGACTGTCAGGCTTGGCCGCGTTGCGCAGGCCCGCCTCTTCCGCCAGTTCGCGCACCTGCGTCTTCGGCATGCCGCCGAGCGGAAAGCGCAGGAAGTCGAGCTGCCGTTCCGTCGTGCCGTACAGGAAATAGGACTGGTCGCGCGCGGGATCGCAGGCGCGATGGAGCTGCGGCCCGGCGGCGCCCGGCACGCGGCGCACGTAATGCCCGGTGGCGAGGCAATCCGCCCCCAGTTCGCGCGCCATGGCGAGCAGGTCGATGAACTTGGGTCCCATATTGCAGGCGATGCAGGGGACAGGGGTGCGCCCGGCGAGATATTCGTCGGCAAATCGCTCGACCACGTCCTCGCGAAAGGCGCTTTCGTGATCATGGACGTAATGCGCGATGCCCAGCCGGTCGGCCACCGCGCGCGCGTCGCGAATGTCGTCGCCGGCGCAGCAGGCCCCCTTGCGCCCGGTCGCCGCGCCGTAATCGTATAGCTGAAGAGTGACGCCGACGACCTGCGCCCCCGATTGCGCGGCCAGCGCCGCCACCACCGAACTGTCGACCCCGCCCGACATGGCGACGACGATGCGGCATTCGGGTGCCGGGCGCGGCAGATCGAAGAGCGCGGCGGCCTCGGCCGGGGACAGGCTTCGGTTTTTCAGCATGCCGCGCCCATACACGCGAACGACGGCGTGTGCCAATCCCGCGTGCCGCCGCCCTAGGCGCGACGACGGGGCGGCGTTTTCACGTTCTCTTTACCGGCCTGCGCTAGAGCAGGGGCATGTTCGAGGGCAACATCTCAAAACAGCTGGAATCGAGCAGCACGAACCGGGGGGATCTGCGCTCGTTCCGATGGACCGATCTGGTCG
Source organism: uncultured Erythrobacter sp. (assembly GCA_947501005.1). Taxonomy (GTDB): domain Bacteria; phylum Pseudomonadota; class Alphaproteobacteria; order Sphingomonadales; family Sphingomonadaceae; genus Qipengyuania. Next base: position 2,893,202 of record CANMTU010000001.1, read on the forward strand.
CCCGCCTCTCCGCCACCCGCGACCTGCGCGAGGATTGCGGCCGGCATGCGGGCGGCGGCTTCGCCGGTTTCGCCGAGACCCGGCGGCAGGAGGGCGAGGAGGGTAAACGGTCTTTTAACCCGCCCGATATACACGATGCGAATGACCGGATCGTCAGAAAGATAGATGCCAGCGTGATGGGTGGCAAAGTGACAGGCAAGGCGCAGATCCCCGCGGCGCAAGGTGATCGGGAAGAACGATGATTGAGAATCAGGACATCCGGCCCGCGCAGGTCATCGGCCCGCTGGGCGAACCCTTGTCGATTGCCGACCTGCCCTCGCCCAAGACCAAGCGCTGGGTCGTGCGCCGCAAGGCCGAGGTGGTCGCCGCGGTCAATGGCGGGCTGCTCACGATCGACGAGGTGCTCGAGCGGTATGGCCTGACGCTCGAGGAATTCGCATCCTGGCAACGGGCCGTCGATCGTTCGGGCATGCAGGGCCTCCGCGTCACGCGAATCCAACATTATCGCGACCTTTACGAACGCCAGTTCAAATATTGATTACCCCTGCCGGGCGGGTATGCGGACCACGTGCCGCATGCCCGCCCGGGAACAAACCGGTTGGTCAACCGCTCGATCCTCAATCCGGCAGTCCGCCGGGGAACCGCTCGCCAGTGCCGCTCGTTTCAGGTCGGTAAGGTTGGCGGGGGTAACAGGAGGATTTGTAATGGGTTGGATTATCGCAATCATCATCGGCGGCATCGCCGGCTGGCTTGCAAGCATGGTCATGGGGCGTGATGCATCCATGGGCATTATCTGGAACATCATCGTCGGCATCATCGGTGCGATCATCGGCAACTGGATCGCCGGGGCGCTGTTCAACGTTCAGGGCAGCATCCAGGAATTCAGCCTGACCGGCTTCATCATCGCCATTCTCGGTGCGATCGTTCTGCTCGCCATCGTGAACCTCGTTCAGCGTGGCCGCGTCCGGTAAACGCAACTGACATTGCACAAGATCGTGGCGGCGCGGAAGGATCTTCCGCGCCGCTGCTCGTTTGATGGCGGGTAACGCTCGTCCATCGGTTTACGCCTTCGGTCGAAAGCCGGATTGCCCCCCCACAGCGATGCGTCCTATAGGCAGGGCCGAACGCGCTTGTAAAAACTGGTTTAGGTGGGTAACACACCGCGATCACGTTGCGCGATGACAGGGCAAAGCCGACATGACGTACGAAACCGGGATCGATACCGAAAGCGGAAGACCGCTCGACATTCCATTGAACCAGGAAGGGGCGGAGATTGCGCCGCAATCCCGTGGTTCGCGGCGCAAGTGGATCGTGATCGGCCTTATCGTCGCCGCCCTGTTTGTGGCCTTGCTGGCCTTCTATCTCACCCGGCCCGAAGACGAAGCCGGCGCGGCGGACGCCACCGGGGAAGACCAGGTGCCGACCGTCTCCGTGATCGCGCCCGGTCGCACGACGGTCGAGGGAGAGATCAACGCGACCGGAACGCTCGCCGCGCGCCGCACGCTGCCGGTCGGCGTCGTCGGGGAGGGCGGGCGCGTCGTTTCCGTCAATGTCGATCAGGGCGACTGGGTCCGCCAGGGCCAGGTTCTCGCGGTCATCGATCGTTCGGTGCAGAATCAGCAGGGCCAGGCGGCCGCCGCGCAGATCCGGGTGGCGCAGGCCGACGCCGATCTCGCGCAGGCCAATCTCGATCGCGCGCTCAAACTGGTCGAGCGCGGGTTCATCTCGGACGCGGATGTCGACCGGCTGACCGCGACGCGCGATGCCGCAGTCGCCCGCGTCAGGGTGGCGCAGGCGCAATTGGGCGAACTCAACGCCCGGAACGCGCGCCTGAACATCGTCGCCCCGGCGGCGGGTCTCGTTCTCTCGCGCGATGTCGAGACCGGGGCCACCGTCTCGGCGGGATCGCCGCCGCTGTTCAGCATCGCGCAGGGCGGGCAGATGGAATTGCTCGCGCGGCTCGGCGAAGGCGAACTCGCGCGCATTTCCGCCGGCCAGCGGGCCGACGTCACCCCGGTCGGCAGCGACAAGGTGTTCAGCGGGCAGATCTGGCAGATCGCCCCGACGATCGACGCGCAGGACCGGCAGGGCACGGCACGCATTGCCCTTCCCTATGCGCCCGGCCTGCGCCCCGGCGGGTTCGCCAATGCCATCATCCGCAGCGGCACGACCGTCGCGCCCATTCTTCCCGAAAGCGCGATCCAGTCCGATGGCGAGGGCAGCTACGTCTATATCGTGGGGCAGGACAACACGGTCACGCGCCGGCCGGTCACGCTCGGCAACGTGACGGGTAGCGGCATCGTCGTCGCCTCCGGCCTCAACGGGAGCGAGCGCGTCGTGCTGAGCGCCGGCGGCTTCCTCAACGAAGGCGACGCGGTCAAGCCCTCGCTCCAGCGCCCGCAGCAGACCGCCGGACGATGAATTTCCGCAATATCTCCGCCTGGTCGATCCGCAATCCGATCATTCCGATAATCCTGTTCATCGCCCTCGTTCTGGGCGGCTTGATCAGTTTCTCGCGGATGGAGGTGCAGAACCAGCCGGATATCGAATTCCCCGCCGTGCTGGTCCAGATATCCCAACCCGGCGCCGCCCCGACCGAGATCGAGAACCAGATCACGCAGCAGGTCGAATCCGCCGTGCGGTCGGTGGAAGGCGTGAAGAACCTCAATTCGACGGCGCGGGAAGGCTCGTCGGAAACCTTCGTCGAATTCGAGATCGGGTCCGACATCAGCCAGGCGGTCAACGAGGTCGAGACCGCCATCGCGCAGGTCCGCGGGCAATTGCCCGACGGGATTCTCGAACCGCGGGTCGAACGCCTCCAGACCTCGTCCGATCCGATCGGCTATTTCGCCGTCACCGCGCCCGACATGACAATCGAGGAGCTGAGCTGGTTCGTCGACGATACGGTGATCAAGCGGCTCCTCTCGATCGACGGGATGGCCGATGTCAGCCGCGGCGGCGGGGTGGACCGGGAAATCCTCGTCATCCTCGATCCGGCGCGGATGCAGTCGCTCGGCGTCACCGCCAGTCAGGTGAACGCCGCCCTGCGCCAGAGCAATGTCAACGCCGCCGGCGGACAGGCGGAGATTGCCGGGTCGCGGCAATCGGTCCGCGTCCTCGGCAATGCGGCAACGGCCTTCGACCTGTCGCAGACCCAGATACCGCTTGGCGGGGGCCGCTCGGTCAAGCTGACCGACGTGGCCGAAGTGCGCGACAGTTACGGCGAAGTGCGCTCGCTCGGCAAGATCGACGGGAAGCAGGTCGTGACCTTCGGTCTAACCCGGTCGCGCGGCGCATCCGATGTGAGCGTGTACGATACGGCGGTCGAGGAAATGGCAGCGCTCGAGGAGGAAAATCCCGGCGTTACCTTCACCCGCCTGTTCACCTCGGTCGATTACACCAAAGCGCAATATGAAAGCTCGATGGCGGCGATGATCGAGGGTGCGATCCTTGCCGTGGTCGTGGTGTTCTTCTTCCTGCGCGACTGGCGGGCGACGTTCATTTCGGCGCTTGCCATCCCGCTTTCCGCCATTCCGACCTTCTGGGTGATGGACCTGCTCGGCTTCACGCTGAACCAGATGTCGCTGCTCGCGCTCGGCCTCGTGGCAGGGGTGCTGGTCGACGACGCCATCGTCGAAATCGAGAACATCGTGCGCCACATGCGGATGGGCAAGAGCGCCTACCAGGCATCGATCGACGCGGCCGACGAGATAGGCCTGCCGGTCGTCGCGACCACGTTCTCGATCGTCGCGGTGTTCTTCCCGGTGGCGCTGATGCCTGGCGTATCGGGGCAGTTCTTCAAGAATTTCGGCCTCACGGTCGTCGCCTCGGTGCTGATGTCGCTGCTGGTCGCGCGGATGGTCACCCCGATGATTGCCGCCTATTTCCTCAAGGCGAAGGGCCATGCCTCCCACGGCGAAGGCCCGCTGATGGACCGGTACGAAGGGTTGCTGCGCTGGACGCTCGACCGGTCGGAGGCGGACCGCAGGCGCACCGGGCTCAAGCATGCACCGTTCCACTGGTATTACGCGTTCGGCGGGATCATCCTGTTCGCCCTGATCGCGGTCGCGTGGATGATCGGTGTCGGCACGACGATCTGGGCCTTCAACCGGTTCCTGGGCGGAATGATCGATATCCGCTTCTGGAAGGACGCGCTCGATTTCCTGCCCGAGATCGCCGCGCAGCTGATCGGCTTCGTCCTCGCCTTCTCGCTCATGCTGCTGTTGCTCGCGGCGGCCTTCGCTGTGGGCTGGGCGGTGACGGCGCTGATCTCGAAGGTCTACCGCACGGCAAGCGCGAGGGCGCGCGGGGGTTTCACCGCCTGGTTCCACTACCGGCTCGAACGGTTCCGCGCGCGGATGCACGATCACCGGGTCTGGATGCTCGGCATCGGCATTGCCGCCCTGATCCTGACCGGCATGGTCGGCGCCGCCCTGCCGGCCCAGTTCTTCCCCGATACCAATGGGGATTTCAGCCGGGTGCAGATCCAGATGGTGCCCGGCACGACGCTGGAGCAGACCGAACGGGTTTCGGACCGGGTGGTCGCGATCGTCAACCGCGATCCCGATGTCGAAGCGGCGTTGCAGCGGGTTAACGAAGGCGATGCGCGGCTGTTCATCACCCTCAAGAAGGATCGCGAAAAGACCCAGCAGGAGTTCGAACGCCAGCTCACCCCGGTGTTCCAGAACATCGCCGACGCCCGCGTGTCGTTCCAGTCGAACCAGGGCGGCGGGGGCACCGGCCGGCCGATCTCGGTCATGCTGGCGGGCAGCGACACGAACGAATTGAACGCAGCGGCAAGCACGCTGGTCGAACAGATGCGCGGCGTTCCCGGCATCGTCGCCCCGCGCATCGATGCCGACCTGCAGCGGCCCGAAATCATCATCACCCCCCGGCTCGACCTGGCGGCGCAGCTCGGCGTCACCACCGCTGCGCTGAGCCAGACCATCCGCATCGCCACTTTGGGCGATATCGACCAGAACGCGGCCAAGTTCTCCCTCTCGGACCGGCAGGTGCCGATCCGGGTGCGGTTGCCGGAAAGCTCACGGTCGGAAATCTCGACGATCGAGAACCTGCCGGTGCCGACCACGTCGGGCGGTTCGGTGCCGCTGTCGCGCGTTGCCGCGATCAGCTTTGGCTCGGGGCCGACGCAGATCCAGCGTTACAATCAGAACCGCCGCATCTTCGTCGGCGCTGATCTCGCACCGGGCGCGGCAAAGGGCGATGTGGACGAAGCGGTGAAGAACCTGCCGATCATGCAGAACCTGCCCCAGGGCGTCTCCAATGCCCCCTTCGGCGAAGAGGAATGGCAGCAGGAAATGCAGGTCGGGTTCCAGACCGCCCTGCTGGCGGGGATGCTGCTGGTGTTCGCGGTGCTGGTGCTGCTCTATCACCGCTTCGTCTCGCCGCTGGTCAACATGACCTCGCTGCTGCTGGCCCCGCTGGGCGGCCTGATCGCGCTGTGGGCAATCGGCCAACCGCTTTCCATGCCGGTCTTCATCGGCATATTGATGCTGTTCGGCATCGTCGCCAAGAACTCGATCCTGCTGATCGACTTCGCGGTCGAGGAGATGGCGGCCGGCGTGCGCAAGGCAGAGGCGATCGTCGATGCCGGGCGCAAGCGCGCGCAGCCGATCGTGATGACGACCGTCGCGATGACCGCCGGAATGGTGCCGACCGCGCTCAGCCTTTCGGGCGACGGGGCGTGGCGCGCGCCGATGGGCACGGTCGTGATCGGCGGCCTGACCCTGTCGACGCTGCTGACGCTGCTGATCGTCCCTGCCGGCTTCAGCCTCGCCGACGGGCTGGAAAAGCGCTTCGGCCCGTGGCTGCGCGAGCGGTTCCTGACCTATCGGCCGGGTGACGAGACGGGCCGCATGGCACCCGGCGGCCGCGAAGTCGGGATCGATCCGGCCGAGTGAGCGCTGGCTCACATATGACGGGGCGCGGCACGATTTCGAACACGGTCCCGGCCGACCGGGCGCGCACGATGCGCCGCGCGGCGACCGCGATGCTGATCCTGATGGCGGCGCTGTTCGTGCTGTCGGGGCGCTATCTGGCGGTGCACCCCGCCTGGGGCTTCGTGCACGCCTTCGCCGAGGCGGCAATGGTCGGCGGATTGGCGGACTGGTTCGCGGTCACCGCGCTGTTTCGCCGCCCGCTCGGCCTGCCGATCCCCCACACCGCGATCATTCCGGAAAAAAAGGACCGGATCGCCGATACGATGGCTGGCTTCCTGCGCGAGAATTTCCTCACCCCGGCGGTGGTCGCGCGGCGCATGGCGGCGATGAACCTGGCGGGCGCGGTCGGAACCTATCTCGCCGATCCGCGGCTTGGGAAGGACAGCCGGATCAGGGCGGGGGCAAGTGAGCTCGCGGTCGAAATCCTCGAATCGCTCGATCCGCAAAGGCTGGGCACGCAGGTCAGGGCGGGGCTGGCGGCACAGGCGGAGAAGCTGGAGATCGCGCCGCTGCTCGGCACCATGCTCGATGCGATGATCGCAGACGGGCGGCACCGGGTACTGATCGACCGGATCATTCGCTGGGCCGGGGTGGTCCTCGAAGACAACGAGGACCTGGTGCGCACGATGGTCCGCAACCGGGCCAACGCCTTGCTGCGCTTCGCCGGGCTGGACGAGCGGCTGGCGGAATCCGTGCTCGACGGGCTCTACAAGCTGCTGGCCGAGGTGCTGGTGAACCAGGACCATCCGCTGCGCATGAAGATCGAACTCGGCCTGTCCAGCCTTGCTACCGGGCTGCGCAGCGATCCGGAGATGCAGGCCCGGGTCGAGCGCATGAAGACGGACCTCATCGCCAATCCGGCCGTCGCCGACTGGTGGCAGGGCGTGTGGGAGCGGATCCGGGCGAACCTGATCGCGAGCCTGCGTGATCCGGCGGCGGGCAGCGGGCGCTATCTCACGCAGACGATGGCCGAACTCGGCCAGGCGCTCAGCAGCGATCCGCGCTTGCAGCTACAGGTCAATCGCTTCGCCCGGCGCACCGCCGTGGGCATAGCCGCGCGCTATGGCGACCAGATCGTGCGGCTCGTCTCGGAAACCGTGCGCCGCTGGGACGCGCGCACCATCACCGACCGGGTGGAAAGCGCCGTCGGCCGCGATCTGCAGTTCATCCGGATCAACGGCACGCTGGTCGGCGGACTGGTGGGGGTGACGATCCATCTGCTTTCGGGTCTGCTCGCCTAGCCGCCGCGCCAACCCCCCCCGCGCTCAATCAGTATCGTGCGGGATCGAGAAGCCATGCGCGTCGGCCGAGATGCCGCGGCGGATCTGGTAGACGACGCGGGTCCAGTAGAAATCCGTAACCGGTTCGCCCGCAGCATCGGTTGCGGGCGTAAACCGCGCATGCTCGACAAGAAGGTCGCAGGCCGTTTGCCGCAGGACCCGTGCCGTAAGATAATTGGTCACATCGCAGCGTGAAACCCGCCCCTCTTTGGAGACGATAAGCCTGACAGGGACCGGACCTGACAGTCCGCTACGCTCTGCTTCGGAGGGATAGTTGCGCTGCAATTTCTGCGCCCATTCGGCAATATCCCTGGGTTCGGCATGGGTGCGAAAGGAACCGTGCCCTTCCCAGTCGAGCCCCGCGTCCTGCAATTGCTTCACGATGCAGGCATCGAGGGCAGCAACCGCCTTATCCATCGCGCGGGTCTGCAGGCGGACCGTCTCCCCGGCCCCGTCCGTAACCGCGAACGTCCGAACCCTGGCCGCCTGATCGGCCTGCTCATCGCTCGAAGAAGGCGATCCGAACAGATCCCCGCTGAAAACGAATCCCTGACGCTCGCCGATCGTTGCCGCGGCGACCCTTTCGTATTCGACCTGATCGAACGATTCGAAGCCTGCCCTGATCTGTCCATTCGCCCTGAGAGGTCCGCCGATAACTGCGACCTGGACCGGGGAGCCGGGATGGATGCGCTTGATCGACAAGGTCACGCGCTCGGCATCCTTCACGAAATCGCGGGATAGGGAACATCCGTCGGCAAGTTCGGTTAGGTGCCAGCGATCCGTTGGCTGGAAGACGCGATCGGTATCGACGTCCTGCGCACAAACGACGCCGGACCACGTGGATGCCAGCAGTCCCAGCGCGAGTAATCGATTCGTTCGGCCCATCTCAATTCATCCTGTACAGAATTCGCGTCGTGTAGAACGATCGGACTGGGTCGCCGGATGCAGTCCGGGCGGGCTCGATCCTCGCAATATCCTTGAAAGTCTTGCAGGGATGCCGCGACATGTCGAAATTTTCGGCCAAGGTCATATTGAGAAGCTTGCAGTCTTCGATTTGGCCGGTCGTGCCGATCGTCAGTCGCAAGTGAAAGTCGGCCTGTTCCCCGCGTCGCTCGGCTTTGCGTGGGAAGTGGTTCATGATCGATTGCGCCACGTTCGCCATATTGGTGACTTGCGGCGGCGATTGCACCCTAGCCTGCTCGACCGGATCGAAACCCCATGACTTGACGAGATCGTTCATGCAGACATTAAACGCGGCCACCGGTGGCGCCATCTTGCCCAGTTTCAATACGACCGGATCGCGCCCGTTCTGCATTAGATCCAGTTGCTCGACCGATCCGGCCCCTTCGGCGTCCAGCATCGGCAGGCCGCGCGGATCAGCAACGTAATCGGGTTCGTCATTCGTATCGTCGTCCCGATCGAAATCGGGATCAAACGCAATAGGGGAAGCGTGATCGACCGCCGGGCCCCATTCCCCCAGGCTAGCGCCCGTCGGTGTAAACTCGCCGGACGCGCCATCGGGGCCGAAAGCGAACGACATTTCCCGCCGTTCGCGAAACCGTTTCATGATGGAGCCGGCCACCATCCATCTTGCCGTACTGCCTGGGCTGAACTGTTCGATGATGAAAACGGTTTCCTCGCCTGCCGTGCCGAACACCCGTGCCAGGCGGCAGGAATTTTCCGCCATGTCCAATTGCCAGGGGCCGACCGGGGGCAACACGATCCCATCCGCCTCTTTGCCATGGAGGGGCAGCGATGCAGCGCCGAGGGCCGCGAACAAAAAACCCAAAACGACCGCTCTTGTCTTCCCCATGAAAAAATCCCCCCCAGACAGAATGTGTCTGGAGGGGATAACAGCACATAAAAAATGAAAGCTAAAGCTTTTCAGTCAGCTCTGGCACGGCCTTGTACAGATCTGCGACAAGTCCGATATCCGCGACCTGGAAGATCGGGGCGTCCTCGTCCTTGTTGATGGCAATGATGACCTTGGAATCCTTCATGCCGGCAAGATGCTGGATCGCGCCGGAGATGCCGACCGCGATGTAGACTTCCGGAGCGACGATCTTGCCGGTCTGGCCGACCTGATAATCGTTCGGCACGAACCCCGCGTCGACCGCCGCGCGGCTGGCGCCGACGCCGGCACCCAGCTTGTCGGCCAAGGGCATGATGATCTGCTTGAAGGTATCGCCGTCCTTCAGCGCACGGCCGCCCGATACGATGATCTTGGCGCTCGTCAGTTCGGGGCGGTCGCCGCCCTCGGCGACTTCCTGGCTGACGAAGCTGGACAGGCCGGTATCGCCTGGCCCGGAAATCTCCTCGACCGTGGCAGAGCCACCTTCGACCGATGCCTTGTCGAACGCCGTGCCGCGAACGGTGATGACGAGCTTGGGATCGCTCGATTCGACGGTGGCGATGGCGTTGCCGGCATAGATCGGCCGGGTGAAGGTCTTCTCGCCTTCGACCGAGAGGATGTCGGAAATCTGCATCACGTCGAGCAGGGCGGCAACGCGCGGGGCGATGTTCTTGCCGGTGGTGGTGGACGGCGCGACGAAGGCGTCGTGATGGTCCATCAGGCCCACGATCAACGGTGCGACGTTTTCCGGCAGGGCGTATTCGTAAGCCGGATCGTCCGCGAGATGCACCTTGCCGACGCCCGCGATCCTGGCGGCTTCATCGGCCACGGCGCGGCATCCCGAACCGGCGACCAGCAGGTGGGTTTCGCCCAGTTTGCCGGCGGCGGTGACGGCGGCGAGGGTCGCATCGGCGACGCTCTTGTTGTCGTGTTCGACCCAGACGAGGGTTTTCATGATCTTGCTTCCTTCTCGTTCGGCGGGTTCAGGCGATGCCCATCGACTTCAACTTGTCGACCAGCGCGTCGACGCTTTCGACCTTGGCGCCGGCCTGCCGCGTGGGCGGCTCGGACACGTTCGAGGTGGTCAGGCGCGGGGCGGTATCGACACCGAAATCGGCGGGCGTCTTGGTATCGAGCGGCTTCTTCTTCGCCTTCATGATGTTGGGCAGCGAAGCGTAGCGCGGCTCGTTCAGGCGCAGATCGGTGGTGACGATGGCCGGCATGGTCAGCTTGACCGTTTCCAGGCCGCCGTCGATCTCGCGCTTCACGGTGACGCTGTCGCCGTCGATCTCGACCTTGTTGGCGAAAGTGCCTTGCGGGCGGCCCATCAGGGCGGCGAGCATCTGGCCGGTCTGGTTGGCATCGTCGTCGATCGCCTGCTTGCCGAGCATCACGATGCCGGGCTGTTCCTCGTCAGCGATGGCTTTCAGGATCTTGGCGACGGCGAGCGGTTCGATCTCGTCGTCGGTTTCGACGAGGATCGCGCGGTCAGCGCCCATGGCCAGGGCGGTGCGCAGGGTTTCCTGCGCCTTGGCCGGGCCGATGCTGACGGCGATGATCTCGTCCGCATGGCCGGCTTCCTTGATGCGGATCGCTTCTTCGACCGCGATCTCGTCGAACGGGTTCATGCTCATCTTGACGTTGGCGAGATCCACGCCCGACCCATCGGCCTTCACGCGCGGTTTGACGTTGTAATCGATTACCCGCTTGACGGGGACGAGGATTTTCATCGGTAGTCTTCCTGTCGAATGCTGTATGCGCGGTCCTAGCTTGCGTTTACGTAAACGTCAACCGGGGCGACACGCGTTACCTTAAGGAAAGGCAGGGCAAGGTCAGCCGTTCCCTTCTCCCGAAACAAAGGCCCGCAGGACGCCGCAAAAAAGAAAGGGCGGCTCCCCTTTGCGGGGGACCGCCCTTTGGTCGTCGTCATGCCAAAGCGCGCATTATGCGGCCTGCTTGACCTCGGCGACGATCTTCTTCGCCGCATCGCCCAGATCGTCGGCGCTGACGATGGGCAGGCCGCTGTTCTCCAGGATGTCCTTGCCTTCCTGCACGTTCGTCCCTTCGAGACGCACCACCAGCGGGACCGAGAGGTTCACGTCCTTCGCCGCCTGGACGATGCCGTTGGCGATCACGTCGCACTTCATGATTCCGCCGAAGATGTTGACGAGAATGCCCTCGACCGCCGGGTCCTTGAGGATGATCTTGAACGCCGCGGTCACCTTCTCGGTCGTGGCGCCGCCGCCGACATCGAGGAAGTTGGCCGGGAACGCGCCGTTCAGCTTGATGATGTCCATCGTCGCCATGGCGAGGCCGGCGCCGTTGACCATGCAGCCGATGTTTCCATCCAGCTTGATGTAGGCGAGGTCGTATTCGCTCGCTTCGACTTCGGCGGGGTCTTCCTCGGTCTCGTCGCGCATCGCCTCGACGTCCTTGTGGCGGTAGAGCGCGTTGCCGTCGAAGCTCATCTTGGTGTCGAGGACCGAGAGGTTGCCCTGCTTGTCTTCCACCAGCGGGTTGATCTCTAGCATTTCCATGTCGAGGTCGACGAACGCGGTGTAGAGCTGCTTGGCGAGCTTCTGGCACTGCTTGTTGGTGTCGCCTTCCAGCTTCAGCGCGAAGGCCACCGCGCGGCCGTGGTGGGGCATGAATCCCTGCGCGGGATCGATGGTGATCGTGGTGATCTTCTCGGGCGTCTCGTGCGCGACGTCCTCGATATCCATGCCGCCTTCGGTCGAGGCGATCATCGCGATCTGGCCGCTGGCCCGGTCGACCAGCATCGAAAGGTAGTATTCCTGCTCGATATCGACGCCGTCGGTGACGTAGAGGCGGTTGACCTGCTTGCCCTCGTCGCCGGTCTGGATGGTCACCAGCGTATTGCCGAGCATTTCCTTCGCGTTGGCTTCCACGTCCTCGACGCTTTTCGAGAGGCGCACGCCGCCCTTGGCATCCGAGCCGAGTTCCTTGAACGTGCCCTTGCCGCGGCCGCCGGCATGGATCTGCGCCTTCACGACATAGAGCGGCCCGGGCAGTTTCTTCGCGCCTTCGACCGCCTCTTCCACGGTGTTCGCCGCATGCCCTGCGGGAATGGCGATGCCGTATTTCGCGAGCAATTCCTTGGCTTGATATTCGTGCACATTCATGTCGGAGCTGTCCTTCGCGCGTGACGCGTCTGGTGATTGGGGTTCGCCATGGTCCTAAGCATAGCTGGGCCTGCTTGAAAAGTCCGGCATTAGGGTGCAGGCGGCGCGCACCATCCCATGATCGACCATCAGCGCCTCGAATCGATCGTCTCCGAAGCGGGGCGGATCGCGCACGACCTCTGGCCGGGGGCGGGCCATGCCGTGAAAAGCTGGGAGAAGACCCCCGGCAGTCCGGTGTGCGAAGCCGACCTGGCGGTCGATGTATTCCTCAAGCGGGAACTGGCCGCGCTGCTGCCGGCGGCGGGCTGGCTGTCGGAAGAGACGGTCGACGATCCCGGCCGGCTGACCCGCGACCTCATCTGGCTGGTCGATCCGATCGACGGCACGCGCGATTTCATTCGCGGGCGCACGGGCTGGGCGGTGTCGGTCGCGCTGATCAGTGCGGGGCGGCCGCTGTTCGGGATCCTATGCGCCCCGGCGCGGGGGGAAACCTGGCTGGCACAGGCAGGCCAGGGTGCGACGCGCAATGGCAACACGCTCGTCGCTTCGAGTCGCAGAATGCTCGAGGGAAGCCGGGTCCCGGCCGATTCGCTGCCCAAGGTGGACCGTGATCTGTCGATGGTCGACAAGCCCAATTCCATCGCCCTGCGCGTGGCGATGGTCGCCGCCGACGAAGCCGACCTTGTCGCGACGCTGCGCTGGGGGTATGAATGGGACATCGGCGCGGCGGCCCTGATCGCGCGCGAGGCGGGCGCGGCGGTGACCGACGCGTTCGGGCGCAAGCTGCAATACAACAAGCGCGACCCGCGCGCCTTCGGCCTCGTCGCCTGCGCCACCGGCATCCATGCCGCCTCGGTGGGCAAGCTCGCCGAGCGGGCGGAGCGCCTCGTCCGCACCGAAACGTGAAAAGGGGCCGGCGAACCGGCCCCTCTCCCGATGTGCAAGAACGTGTTGCGGCGGCTCAGTTGCCCTGTTGCTGGCGCGCGGCGTTCACATCGTCCTGATCGAACGGGACGATCTTGATTTCCACCCGGCGATTGAGCGCGCGGCCTTCATTGGTGTTGTTGTCGCCCACGGCATAGCGGGCATCTTCGCCGAAACCCTGCCAGCGGATGCGCGAATTGGAGACGCCCCGGCTGGTGAGATAGTCGGCCACGGCCTGCGCGCGCTGTTCCGACAGGCGCTGGTTGAACGTGTCCGATCCGGTCGAATCGGTGTAGCCGTATACGTCGATCAGGCTGTTGGGATATTGCTGCAGATTGGCGGCTACCCGGTCGAGCGTGTTCCGGAAGGTCTGGTTGATGGTGTAGCTGCCGGTCGCAAAGGTCACGCCGTCGGGCAGGTTCACCAGGATCGCCTCCCCGCCGTCTACTTCGGTGACGTCCACGCCCGAACCCGCGGTCTGTTCCTTCAGCTCCTTGATCTGCTGGTCCATCCGGTAGCCGACATAACCGCCGGCCGCGCCGCCGGCCGCCGCGCCGATGATCCGCCCGGTCTTGCCGCCGATGACCCCGCCGAGCAGGCCGCCCGCCAGGATGCCGCCAGCGCCGCCCAGGACCGTGCGCGAGATCTTGCGCTCACCCGTATTGGGGTCGGTCACGCAGGCGGAGGTGCCGAGCAGCGCGATCGCCGACATGCCGGCCAGAAAAATACGTGATCTTTTCATGAATTGTCCTCCAAGTGCGCCTTGCGCATGAATTCAAGCGCCCACCTCGCGCCTCGTGCCATCAAACCGTCCAATCGTGCGAGCGTTCCGTCTGCGCTCTGGCAAGCGGGTGCAATTCTGCTACCTGTCCCCCGGTGACACCCTTTCCCTGGATCGACCTTTTCGTCATCGCCGGCCTCATCCTGCTCAACGGCGTCTTCGCCATGAGCGAGCTGGCGATCGTCTCGGCCCGCACGGCGCAATTGCAATCGGCCAGCCAGAAGGGCAGCGCCGGGGCAGAGGTCGCGCTGGGGCTGGCCGCCGATCCGGGCAAGTTTCTCTCGACGGTGCAGATCGGCATCACCCTGATCGGGATCATCGCCGGTGCCTATTCCGGCGCAAGTCTCGGCGGGCCGGTCGGTGAGCGTCTTGCGAGCGTCGGCGTCCCGGCGGAATGGGCACCCGAAGCTGGATTTGCGCTGGTCATCGCGCTGACGACCTATTTCAACCTCGTGATCGGGGAACTCGTGCCCAAGCAGGTCGCGCTGCGTGTCGCGGTGCCGATCGCGATCCTGATGGCGCGCCCGATGGCCCTGCTGGCTAGAGTCGCCGCGCCGCTGGTCTGGTTGCTCAACACCTCGTCGGGCGCACTGATCCGGCTGCTCGGCGTGCGGCCCGCCGGCCAGAGCTCGGTCAGTGCGGAAGAACTGCACATGCTGTTCGCCGAGGCGACGCGGCACGGCGTGATCGAACACGAACAGCACCAGATGCTGGCGGGCGTGGTGCGGCTGGCGCAGCGGCCCGTCCGCGAAGTGATGACCCCGCGAACCGAAGTCGACTGGCTCGACCTCGATGCGGACGAGGAGGCCCTGCGGACGGCGATCGAATCGACCCCGCATTCCCTCCTGCCGGTCGCGCAGGGCACGGCCGACAAGGTGGTCGGGATCGTCAAGGTGCGCGACATTCTGGCGGCGCAGGTCGCGGGCGCACCGATCCGGCTCGAGGCGATGATGAAGAAGGCCGAGGTCGTTCCCGACCAGCTCGACGCGGTCGATGCCCTGCGCGTCCTGCAGCAGGCCGAGATCCCGATGGCGATGGTGCACGACGAATACGGCCATCTCGACGGGATCGTCACCCCGGTCGACCTGCTGATGGCGCTGGTGGGCGATTTCGCCAGCGATCAGGACCCGGACGATGCGCCCGGTATCGTCGAGCGCGAGAACGGCTCGCTGCTCATTTCCGGGTCGCTATCGGCCGATGTTCTCGCCGATCGCCTGTCGCTGCATTACGGGGACGACCGCGAATTCGCGACCGCCGCCGGCTTCGCCCTCGCCGTGCTCAAGAAACTGCCGCAGGAAGGCGAGTATTTCGAAGAGCAGGGCTGGCGCTTCGAAGTGGTCGACATGGACGGGCGCCGGATCGACAAATTGCTCGTCGAGGCGGTCGACCCGCCGCAGCAGAACGCGGGCGCGGAGTAGTCGACGCGCGCCCTGGCCGCAGCCGGGGCAAGCGCTTCAATTGGGAATGGTCGCCTGCGCGCTCGCGCCGTCGCCCTCTGGCGCGGCCACGATATCGCGCGTAACCCGGCCCTTGGCGACCGTATTGGTCCCGGCATCGCCCGCGCCGCTGCGGATGCCCGGATCGGCGGCGCCGGCCCGGTCGATCACGCCGCTTTCCACGCCGCTGCGCTGCGCCGGACCGCCGAACAACACGTCGAGCGCCTGATCCGAAGCCGTGCCTTCCGTGGGGCGCGGTGCGCCGGGGGCAGGCGGCACGAGGTTGAAATCGGGCGGCACCACAAGCGGCGCCTGCCGCTGCACCGCGAATTCATCGGGCCGCTCGCGGTTGAGGAAGCCCCCGCTGCCGCAACCGGCAAGCGAGGCGGCGGACCCTGCGACGAGGGCGAGGCGGGTAAGGGTGTTCATAGCTTGGTCTCCGCGGGGTCGGCCGGTTTGCCCTGCACCACATGGTCGGCGTCCTTGTCGCGCATCAGGAACGCGCGGGCAAGAATGACGACGACACCAATGGTGATCGCGGCATCGGCGATATTGAAGATGAGGAACGGGCGAAACTCGCCGAAATGCAGATCGGCGTAATCGATCACGTAACCGAGTTCGAACCGGTCCCTGATATTTCCGAGCGCCCCTCCCAGGATCAGCGCCAGGCCGAGAATATCGCCGAGCTTGCTTTCGCGCAGCATCCAGATGTTGACGACGAGGGCGATACCGGCCGTGACCAGCACCAGCAGCCAGCGCGCTTCCATGCTGGTCGCCTCGAACATGCCGAGCGAAACGCCGAAATTCTGCGTCCACCGCAGGTCGAAGAAGGGCAGCAGGTCGATCACCCCGCGATCGCGCAGGCGCAGCGTCCAGGTGACGTGCCACTTCACCCACTGGTCCACGGCGAAGATGACGAGCGCGAGCGCGAGCCCGATCACCCGGTTGCGCGCGGCGAGGCTCATGCGGCGGCGTCCAATTCGGCCACCGCGCTTTCGCAGCGGTCGCACAGCGCGCCGTCCTCCGGCACGGAGGGCAACAGGCGCCAGCAGCGGCCGCATTTGGCCTCCGAAGAACGGGTGACGGTCACCGTGTCGCTATCGGAGCGGGTGACTGACGCGGTGATGAACAGTTCGGCGAGGTCCGCATCGCTGAACCCTTCCGGCACGGCGGCAGCGGGGACGGTGACGGCGGCCTCGTTGCTAGAGCGGATGGTCTTGTCGCGCCGCAGCGGCTCGATCGCCTCGGTCACCCGCTCGCGCAATTCGCGCAGGCGTGCCCAGCGCGCGCCGTCGGCGGTGACGCCGGGCACTTGCGGCCATTCGAGCAGGTGGACGCTGCCGCCCCCCTCGACATCGGCCGGATAGCGCGTGGTCCATACCTCCTCCGCCGTGAACACCAGCACCGGCGCGGCATAGCGGACCAGCGAGTGAAACAGGATATCGAGCACGGTGCGGTAGGCGTTGCGGCGAGTCGAATCCGGCCCGTCGCAATAGAGCGCGTCCTTGCGGATATCGAAGAAGAAGGCCGAAAGGTCCTCGTTGCAGAAATCGACGAGGCTGCGGATATAGGCGTCGAAATCATAGGTCTCGATCGCGGCGCGCAGCTTGCCGTCGAGCTCGGCGAGCAGGGCGAGGATATAGACCTCCAGCTCCGGAATCTCGCCCGCATCGCCCATGTCGCCCACGAACCCGTCGAGCGCGCCGAGCAGATAGCGGAAGGTGTTGCGCAGGCGGCGATACTGGTCACCGACACCCTTGAGGATCTCATCCCCGATCCGGTGATCCTCGGTGTAGTCGACCGAGAGGGCCCACAGGCGAATGATGTCGGCCCCGTATTGCTCCATGATCTTGAGCGGATCGATGGTGTTGCCGAGGCTCTTCGACATCTTCTTGCCGTCGCTCGCCATGGTGAAGCCGTGAGTCAGCACGGCGTCATAGGGCGCGCGGCCGCGGGTGGCGCAGCTTTCGAGCAGGGAGGACTGGAACCAGCCGCGATGCTGATCGCTGCCTTCGAGATAGAGATCGGCAGGCCAGCGCAGCGCCGGCCAGCGCCCGCTTTCCAGCGTGAAGGCATGGGTGCAGCCGCTGTCGAACCACACGTCGAGAATGTCGGTGACCATCTCGAATTCTTGCCCGTCGTGGTCCGCGCCGAGGAATTCGGCCTTGCGGCTTTCCACCCACGCATCGACCCCGTCCTGCCGGATCGCCTCGACCACGCGGGCATTCACCGACGGGTCTTGCAAATAGCTGCCGTCGGGCCGCACGAACAGCGTGATCGGCACGCCCCAGGCGCGCTGGCGGCTGAGCACCCAGTCGGGCCGCCCCTCGACCATCGAGCCGATGCGGCGGCGGCCTTTTTCGGGATAGAACTTCACCCGCTCGATTTCGGCGAGGGCGCGCTCCCTCAACGTCATCCCAGCGGATGCTGGGATTTGGTCGTGGCCGGGAGAGACCCCAGCATTCGCTGGGGTGACGGCTAAAGGCTTGTCCATCGGCACGAACCATTGCGGCGTGCAGCGGTAGATGATCTTCGCTTTCGAGCGCCACGAATGCGGGTAGGAATGCTGATAGTCGTCGGAGGCCGAAAGCAGCGCGCCCGCCTCGCGCAAATCCGAGCAGATCGGGCCATCGGGCGCATTGAAGGGCTTGTTGATGACGCTGCGCCGCCGCTCATCCGATCCGCCCAGCCACGGCCAGTCGTCGCGATAGCGCCCGTCGTCCATCACCGCGAAGACCGGCTCGATCCCGTATTCGCGGCACAGCAGGAAATCGTCCTCGCCATGGTCGGGCGACATGTGGACGAGGCCCGTACCGCTGTCGGTGGTGACGAAATCGCCGGGCAGCATGGGGCGCGGCTTGGCGTAGAACCCGCCGAGGTGGTGCATCGGGTGGCGGGCGAGGGTGCCGGCTAGATCGGAGCCTTTGCCTGACCACTCATCGAGATTTACCAAAGTCTGGTTCGTCTCACGCAGACGGTTGTTCAAATCTGCGATGATAGCTTTGTCGTCTGCTATCAGAACGGCGTTGCCTTCGCCTTCTACATAATGCGCATCAGTCAATTCTGAGCGATTGATAGGCAATGGTTGGACGCGAAAAACACGATATTTGTGCTCCGGCCCATAAGCCAAAGCCTGATTGACCGGGATCGTCCACGGCGTGGTCGTCCAGATTACCGCATGCGCGCCGACCAGTTCCTTAATCGGCGATTCCACGATCTCGAACGCCACGTCGATCTGGGTCGAGGTGATGTCCTCGTACTCGACCTCCGCCTCGGCCAGCGCGGTTTCTTCCACTGGCGACCACATCACCGGCTTCGAGCCGCGATAGAGGTTGCCGGCTTCGGCGAACTTCATCAGCTCGGCCACGATGGTCGCCTCGCTGTCGAACTGCATCGTCAGGTAGGGATTGTCGAAATCCGCCATCAAACCGAGGCGCTTCAACTGGTCGCGCTGCACATCGACCCACTTGGCGGCGTATTCGCGGCATTCCTGCCGGAACTCGGCCGGCGGCACCTCTTTCTTGTCGCGCTTCTTCTTGCGGTACTGCTCTTCGACCTTCCATTCGATCGGCAGGCCGTGGCAGTCCCAGCCGGGCACGAAGGGCGCATCCTTGCCGAGCAGGGTCTGGCTGCGCACCACCATGTCCTTCAGGATGCGGTTCAGCGCGTGGCCGATATGCATGTCGCCATTGGCATAGGGCGGGCCGTCATGGAGGATGAACGTCTCGCGCCCCTCGCGCGCCGCGCGCAACTGCTCGTACAGTCCTTCGTCCTGCCAGCGCGCGAGAATGCCCGGCTCCTTCTGCGGAAGGCCGGCTTTCATCGGGAAATCGGTCTTCGGCAGGAAGACCGTGTCTTTGTAGTCGCGCTGTTCTGACATATTGCCGCGCGCCTTAGCCGCTTGGCGGCGCGCTGCAAAGAGATGTGACGGTCAGCCTCGCGCCAACAGCCGCCGCGCCTCGGCGCAATCGCGCTCCATTTGCGCGGTCAGCGCGTCGAGACTGTCGAACTTCGCCTCGCCGCGCAGGAAATGATGGAAGGCGACCTCGATCTCCTGTCCGTAGAGATCGCCGGAAAAGTCGAAGAAATAAGGTTCGAGCAATTCCTTGGGCGGCTCGAATTGCGGGCGCACGCCGATATTGGCCGCGCCCTGCAATTCCGCGCCGGTCGCGAGGATGCGGCCCGTCACGGCGTAAATGCCGTATTGTGGGCGCAGATAGGATTCGAGCGTCAGATTGGCGGTGGGATAACCGATGGCGCGTCCGCGCTTGTCGCCATGTTCGACCACGCCGCGAATGGCGAAGGGGCGAGTGAGCAGGCGCGCAGCCTCCTGCGGATCGCCCTGGCGCAAGGCATCGCGCACCCGGCTGGAGCTGACCGGCGTGCCCCCGTCCATCACCGGCGGCACGGTGCGCGCCGCGATGCCCGCCTGTTGTCCAAGCGTTTCCAGCACCTCGCGATTGCCGCCGCGACCCTTGCCGAAGGTAAAATCCTCGCCCGTCACCACGCCCGCCGCGCCGAGCCGTTCGCCGAGCAGGCCGAGCACGAACTCCTCCGCCGTGGTGTTGGCCAGTGCGGCGTCGAAATGGAACACCAGCATCGCGGTCGCCCCTGCGGCGAGGTAGAGCTCCTGCCGCTGCTCCAGCGTGGTCAGGCGAAACGGTTCGGCATCCGGGCGGAAATAGCGCACCGGATGCGGATCGAAGGTCGCGATGATCGAGGGGCGGCCCTCCGCATGCGCCCATTCAATCGCCTCGCGCGCCACCGCCTGATGCCCGAGATGGAACCCGTCGAAATTGCCGAGCGCGACGATCGCACCGCGCAAGGGCGGCGAGAGCGGCTCGCGGTGGTCGAGGAACCTCATGCCGATGCCGCGCCGATGCGGCGATAGGTGAGGAAGGAGTAGGCGGGGGCATCCCCTTCTGCGGCAAAGTCCGCCTGCGCCGCACTGTCCCATTCCGGGCCGAGCGCGGGCATGAAAACGTCGCCGTCGAAATCAGCGTGGATCTGGGTGAGTTCGACCCGGTCCGATCGCGGCAGGAACACATCGAAGATCGCCGCCCCGCCGATCACCGCGATCTCGCCCTTATCGTTGCCTTCACCGGCCCGCGCCAGCGCCTCGTCCACCGAGCGGACATGCTCGGCGCCCTGCGAATCCCACCGTTCGCGCCGGGTGAGGACGATGTGGCGGCGTCCGGGCAGGAGGCCGGGCAGACTTTCGAAGGTCTTGCGGCCCATGATCATCGGCTTGCCCATCGTGAGCTGCTTGAACCGCTTGAGATCGGCGGGCAGGTGCCAGGGCAGGATGCCGTTCCGGCCGATGGCGCCGTTGGCGGCCCGCGCATAGATGCAGAACACGCTCATGCTCGCGTCAGCCGGGTGACGTGGCCCATCTTGCGCCCCTCGCGGATGTCACGCTTGCCGTAATCGTGGAGGTGGGTGTCGCCGGTACCCAGCAAAGTGTGCGCAGTCTCGATATCGGCGCCAAGGATGTTGTGCATCTCGACTTTGCCGGCGACGGTCCGCGTGTCGCCCAGCGGCAGGCCGGCGACGGCGCGGATGTGGTTCTCGAACTGGCTGGTGGCCGCGCCCTCGATCGTCCAGTGGCCCGAATTGTGGACGCGGGGGGCCATCTCGTTGAACACCGGTCCATCGGCCGTGGCGAAGAATTCCAGCGTCAGCACGCCGACATAGCCGAGCCTGTCCGCGACCTTCTCCGCCAATTCCCGGGCCTCGCCGATTTGCGCCGCGATCTGCGGCCCGGCGGGGTGGCGCGAGGCGGAGAGGATACCGCCCTGGTGGACGTTGCGGGTGGAATCCCACACCCGCATCTCACCATCCTGCCCGCGCACCAGCACGACCGAGAATTCCGCCGCGAACGTCACGAAGCCTTCGAGGATCGTCGGCGCATCGGGCAGGTCGAGCGCGGCCGCGTCGTCCGCCGAATGGAGGCGCCACTGGCCCTTGCCGTCATAGCCGTCGCGCCGGGTCTTGAGGATGGCGGGGGTGCCGATGGTTGCCAGCGCGGCGTCGAGATCGGCGCGGCTGTCGATCGGCGCATAGGGTGCGGTCCGCCCGCCCAGATCTTCGACGAAACGCTTTTCGTGCAACCGGTCCTGCGCGGTTTCGAGTGCGGCGGGCGGCGGGAAGATGCGGCCTTGCGGCATGGCGCGGGCGGAGGCGACGGGCACGTTCTCGAACTCCCACGTCACGACGTCGCAGCGGGCTGCGAAATCGGCGAGCGCGACTTCATCGTCCCACGCGGCGGTCACGAACTCGGCGCAGAGCGGCGCGGCGACGTTGTCGCCCTCCGGCGCATAACCGATGCAGCGATAGCCGAGCGGAGCCGCCGCCGCCGCCATCATCCGGCCAAGCTGCCCGCCGCCGAATATGCCGATAGTGGAACCGCGTTTCAGCAAGGCTGTCTCATCCTCCGTTCGCCCCGGGCTTGCCTGGGGCTGCTGTTCTTTCGGGGCTGGCGTTAGTAGGACGGGCAGGGCTTCGGCAAGGCTGGCCCGAATGGAGTTTCGGATTGCTTCGCGTTATTCGCGCGTCAATCCGCCGGCCGGTCCGCCACCCCGGCGCTGCGCGCCTGCCGCCATGCCTTCAGCCGCTGTGCAAGCGCCGCATCGGCATTGGCCAAGATCGCGGCGGCGAGCAGGCCGGCATTGGTCGCACCCGCCTCGCCGATCGCCAGCGTGCCGACCGGCACCCCGGCGGGCATCTGCACGATGGACAGCAGGCTGTCCTGCCCCGACAGCGCTTTCGACTGCACCGGCACGCCCAGCACCGGGATATGCGTCAGCGCAGCGATCATGCCGGGCAGATGCGCCGCGCCGCCGGCGCCCGCGATGATGACGTGGATACCCTCGCCCTCGGCCGCACGCGCGAACTCGTACATCCGGTCGGGCGTGCGGTGGGCCGAGACGATCCGCACATCCGCCTCGACCGCCAGTTCGGCCAGCACGTCGGCGGCGCAACGCATGGTCGGCCAGTCGGACTGGCTGCCCATCACCACGGCGACTCGTCCGGCCATGCTCAGCTGTCCTTGAGGTAGTAGCGCGTCCCCACCACCCGATCGCCTTCGAACTCGTAGATGATCGGCTGGCCGGTCGGGATCTCGAGGCCGGTGATCTCGTCGTCCGAGATGTTCGACAGGTGCTTCACCAGCGCGCGCAGGCTGTTGCCGTGCGCCGAGATGATGACCGTCTCGCCCTTGGCCAGTTCGGGCAGGATTTCGTTTTCCCAGTAGGGCAGCACCCGCTCCACCGTCAGCTTGAGGCTTTCGGCGGCGGGCACGTCGATCCCGGCATAGCGCGGGTCGTTCGCCAGATCGAACTCGCTGCCGCTTTCCAGCGACGGCGGCGGCACGTCGTAGCTGCGGCGCCAGATATGCACTTGCTCGTCGCCGTGCCTGTCGCGCGTCTGCTGCTTGTCGAGCCCGGTGAGGCCGCCATAATGCCGCTCGTTCAGATGCCAGTCGCGGCGGACCGGAATCCAGAGCCGGTCGCATTCTTCCAGCGCGATGTTCATCGTCTTGATCGCGCGTTTCTGCACGCTGGTGAAGGCAAGCGTGGGCAGCACGCCCCGTTCCTTCAGCAGGCGGCCCGCCTCCTGCGCTTCCGCGACGCCCTTTTCGGTCACGTCGACGTCCCACCAGCCGGTGAAGCGGTTGGCGAGGTTCCATTCGCTCTGGCCGTGGCGGATAAGGATCAGTTTGGTCATGAAGTCTCCGAAGGAGGGCGGGGAGCGGCGGGGGTTAGCTCTCGTCGCCCGGTTTGGAAAGCGCGCCGTCCGATTCGGTCAGCGCGCGGGTCTGCGATTTGCGGCGGCGCAGGTTCTCGCGCAGCTTGGCGGCGAGGCGTTCCTCGCGCGTGGGGGTGCCATTTTCAGCGGTCATGCGTTTGCTTTCGCCAAAATCACGCGCCGCTTCAAGCGAGAAGGTTGACTTTGTCGAGGCCTGCGCCAATAGCGCGCGCCTTCACCCCGCGGGCTTTCGCGGCGGTCGTTGCTGCTGTAGCTCAGTGGTAGAGCGCACCCTTGGTAAGGGTGAGGCCGGGAGTTCAATCCTCCCCAGCAGCACCATTTCTTCTTCGCCCGAGCATCGACACGCACGCACTCGGGCTTGCCGCCGAAGCTGCGCGCTGGTATTTGCTGCTGCGGTTTTCGGATGACGCGTTTCCGGTTAACGTGGGGCGTCGCGAGATCGGAGCAGACGTATTCCTGACATTGGCCGCACAAAGCGAAATCGGCGCGCGTTCTCCACACTTGCGGGGGCAAGCGTCGCGACCGGATTGGCGCTGAGTTCCGCAGGCCTGGCCGGCTTTGCCGCACTGACCCGGTCGCGGGTCGAGAAGCTGGTGCCGCCTGACGGACAATTCGCCGTGGTCAACGGCAAGACCGTCCATTACCTCGAACGGGGCAGCGGCCCGCCGCTCGTCATGATCCACGGGCTTGCCGGGCAGATGCGGCATTTCAGCTATGCCCTGCTCGACATCCTCGCGAAAGATTACCGGGTCATCCTGATCGACCGGCCCGGATCCGGCTATTCCGAGGCGATCGGCGCGGCGAATATCCGCGCGCAGGCAGCGCATATCGGTGACTTTCTTGCCGCCCTAGGGGTTGGAAAAGCGACGATTGTCGGCCATTCGCTGGGCGGGGCGGTTGCTCTGGCCCTTGCGCTCGACCGGCCCGAACTGGTGGAGCGGCTGGCCTTGCTCGCCCCGCTTACCCATCCGCAGGACGATGCCTCCGGCGTGTTCCGGGGGCTGGCGATCCCGTCGGCTGCGGCACGCTTCGCCATCGCCTGGACCGTTGCGACCCCGATGATGATGATGACCGGAGCCGAAGGCGCGCGCGAAGCTTTCGCCCCCGAACCCGTGCCGGACGATTTCGCCATTCGCGGCGGCGGGGCCCTGCTTTCGCGTCCCGGCAATTTCCGCGCCGCTTCGGCCGATTTCATGGCGGTGAACGACGATCTTCCTGACATGGTCGGGCGCTATCCCGATCTTCGGGTACCGGTGGCGGTTCTGTATGGACGGGGCGACCGGCTGCTGGATCCTCAGATACAAGGGCGCCAGTTCGCCGACGCGGTCGCGCAGGCGGAACTGACGCTTATCGACGGGGGACACATGATCCCGATCACTCAGCCCGAGGTTGTTGCCGACTGGATACGCCGGTCCGGTTGACGGAGCGGAGCGGCGCTGCCTGCCTGCTGATGTCTGCAGATCGATTGCCGGCTTTCCATGCGGCTTGCCGCAATGGACTTCGTGCGGCATCCCCGCGCACCGAGGGAGGATACGATGGATTTCCGTCTTACCGATCAGCAGCGCGAATTGCAGGACGCCGCACGCAGTTTCGCCCGCAAGGAGCTGACCGAACTTGCGCGCGAGATGGAGGTGAAGGACTTTCCCGTGCCGGCCGACATGGTGCGGCGCTATGGCGAGATGGGCTTCCTCGGGGTCAACCTGCCCGAACGGTATGGCGGGCTTGGGCTGGGGCATCTGGAGGCTTTGCTCGTACTCGAACAGTTCGCGATGGTTTCCAATGCCGTCGCCTTTCCGGTGTTCGAGGCGCTGGTCGGGCCCGTGCGCACGGTCGAGCGGTTCGGCTCCGAAGAACTGCGCGTCCGCATCATTCCGCAGGTCGTCAGGGGTGAGGCGACGGTGGCGGTCTCCATGTCCGAACCCGATGCCGGCACCGCGCTGACCGACCTTGCCACCCGGGCACGGGAAGACGGCGACGACTACCTGCTCGACGGGACCAAGCGGTGGACTTCGGGCGCGGGGCATGCGCGGTACTACGTGGTCTATACCCGCCTGTCGGATGCGCCCGGCGCCCGGGGCATCGGCGCCCTACTGGTCGACCGGGAGATGGCCGGCGTCGGCTTCGGCCAGCGCGAGGAATTGATGGGCTTTCGCGGGATCGAGACGCGCGACATCATTTTCGACGGCGTCCGTGTACCCAAAGCGAACGTGATCGTCGGCGCGGGCGGGTTCGGCAAACTGATGAGCGCCTTCGGCCTCGAACGCTGCGGCAATGCGATCCAGTCGCTCGGCCTCGCCGCCGGCGCGCTCGAACAGGCGAGCGAATACGTGCAGGAGCGCAAGGCCTTCGGCAAACCGATCGTCGATTTCCAAGCGGTGCAATTGCGCCTCGCCGAGATGGCGATGCAGACCGAGGCGGCGCGCCTCCTAATCTACCGCGCCGCCGCCAACGCCGCGCACGCGGAGGACGGGCTGCCGAGCATCTATGAAAGCAGCACCGCCAAGTGCTTCGCCAACGAGATCGTCCGCTCGGTCACCGCGAACGGGATGCAGGTGATGGGCGGCTACGGCTATCACAAGGATTACGGGATGGAGCAGCGGGTACGCGATGCCTTCGCCTGGGGCATCGCCGGGGGGACGACCGACGTGCAGAAAACCAACATCGCCGCCGCCATCGTCGGCCGCCGGTTCGACCAGCGGCGTTGACGGCCCGGCCGTTTCGCATAGGCATGGCCGAATGGACGAAACCGCCCCGCCCGACCTGACCCCGCTCGATCCGCGTTACAAGCGGGTGCTGCGCATCGGCGGGGCGATCCATGCGGCGGTGTTCCTGATCGCGGCGACGGTGGCCGAGATCGCGCTCGACGGCTGGACCGGGTTGTTCTGGATACCCGCGCTGATCATTGGCGCACTGCTCGTGTTCGGCCTGCCCGGTCGCCGCTATCGCTCGCGCGGCTACCGGCTGGGCGCGGACGAGTTGCGGGTGGTGAAGGGCGTGTGGTTCCATTCCGACATCACCGTGCCGCTCGGCCGCGTGCAGCATATCGATATCGGCCAGGGCCCGATCGAGCGGGCGAACGGGCTGGCGACGCTGGTGCTCCACACGGCGGGAACCCAGAATGCCTCCGTTTCGCTCGAGGGATTGGCGCATGAGGATGCCGCCGCCATGCGCGACGCGGTGCGCGAGGTCATGCGGTCGTTGATGCGATGAGCGAGGCCATGCCTGCCGCGCCCCGGCGGACCGATCCGCGCGGCTTCGTGATCAAGGCGATCGAGGGGTTGCGCGCCGCGATCCTTCCGGCCGCCGCCTTCGCCTTCACCCGCGACGGGGATTCGGCGCTGCTCGTCGGTGCAATCGTCGGCGCGGTTTCCCTCGCCCTGTCGGGGGTCCTGTCTTATCTCGCCTGGACCCGGCTGACCTACACGGTCGGCGAGAGCGACATCCGGGTGGAAAGCGGGCTGTTCTCGCGCAACGCCCGTTCGGTGCCGTATGAGCGGATTCAGGACGTGTCGGTCACGCAAGGCCCGCTGGCGCGCATCTTCGGCCTCGTCGCGCTGACCTTCGAGACCGGGGCGGGGGCGGGCGAGGACCTGTCGCTCTCCTACCTCTCCGCCGAGGAGGGCGCACGGCTGCGCGATGCCGTGCAGGACCGGCGCGATGGCGGCGCCGTGCCAGCGGCGGACGGGGAAGCGGAGGCAGCGCGGCTGCTGTTCGCCATGACACCGCGCCGCGTCTTCACGCTCGGCCTGTTCAATTTCTCGCTGGTCGTGTTCGGCGCGGCGGGCGCGTTCCTCGCCCAGTACGACGAAATCCTGCCCTTCGACGTATGGGACATCGAGGGCTGGAACCGCCGTTTGGCCGGGCCGGGCGCGTTCCTCAGTGGGCTTGGCGTGGTCTCGCAGGCGATCGGCGTGATCGTGCTGCTGCTGTTCCTCGCCCTGTTCGGTTTCGCGACCGGCATCGTGCGGACGGCCTTGCGCGAATGGAATTTCCGGCTCGAGCGGACGGACAAGGGCTTTCGCCGCCGCCGCGGGCTGCTGACGCGCACCGACGTGGTCCTGCCGGTCCGCCGGGTGCAGGCGGTGATGCGGTCGACCGGCTTCGTGCGCGCGCGCTTCGGCTGGCACAGCCTCTCGCTGGTCAGTCTGGCGGCGGATGCGGGCGCGTCGAACCACGAGGTCGCGCCTCTGGCCCGTGCGGCCGAGCTGGTTCCGCTGGTGGAGGAAAGCGGTTTTCCCCCGCCCGCGCCGGACGCCGTCTGGCACCCCATATCGCGAATCTTCGCATTGATCGAAGCGCTCGCCCGGACGCGGTTCTGGCTGCTCCTCGCCCTCGTGGTCCTGGGTGTTCAGGCTGTAGTGCAACCGTCGGATACGAGTGGTTCGCCGTGGCTGGCGCTGGTTCCGGTGGCGATCGGCCTGTGGAAGGCGCTGCGCGTCGGGATCGCGATGCTATACACGGGTTACACGCTCGAGGCGGAGCATATCCACCTGCGCTCCGGCTGGCTGACGCCGCATCTGATCACCGGCGCGCGCGAGAAACTGCAGAGCGTGGAGATTTCGTCCAGCCCGCCGGGGCGTCGGTTCGGCTATCGCTCCCTCCGGCTGGGCGTGGCGGGCACCGGCCTGACCATTCCCGGCCTGCCGACCCGCGCCGCCCATGCCCTGCGCGCCGAACTCCTCGCCTCGATGCGCCGGCGCGATTTCTCGCGCCTGAACTAGGCGCTGAGATCCGCCAGATCGGGGTGGCGGCGGAAATAGGTGGCGACATAGGAACAGTCGGGCGCGATCCTGAACCCTTCCTCGCGCGCATCCGCGATGATCGCCTGGACCAGCTTTTCCGCGATGCCCTTGCCACGCGCTTCGGGCGGCACGAAAGTGTGGTTGGCATGGCGCACGCCATCGCGCTCGACCCAGGTCAGCTCGGCCTCGCGGCTCGCCCCCTCGACGCTGGTGTAATAGCGCCCGCTGCCGCCGTTCGCCTCGCTCCGAATCTGATCCTGCATCGCGTCATATCCTTTCTGTGCAAGCAACGTGCACGCCGCTAGGGGCGTTCCGATGCAATTCCTTTCCGACAATTCCGCCCCGGTCCATCCTGCCGTATGGGAAGCGATGCGCGCCGCCGACGCGAACGATACGCCCTATGACGGCGATGGCCACAGTCAGGCGCTGGACGAGAAATTCGCCGCCCTGTTCGGCCGCGACTGCACCGTGCTGTGGGTGGCGACGGGTACGGCGGCCAACTGCCTCGCGCTCGCCAGCATGGTCCAGCCGCACGGCGCGGTCGTGTGCCACCGGGAAGCGCATATCGAGATGGACGAGGGCGGCGCGCCCGGCTTCTTCCTCCACGGCGCCAAGTTGATCCTGTGCGAGGGCGAGAGCGCCAGGCTCACCCCCGACACCATCCGCGCCGCGATCGACCCGGTCCGCGACGACGTGCATCAGGTGCAGCCGCACGCGATCTCGATCACCCAGGCAAGCGAATATGGCTGCGTCTATACGCCGGACGAGGTGAGAGCGATTGCCGAACTGGCGAAGGCCCGCGGCCTCGGCCTGCATATGGACGGCGCACGCTTCGCCAATGCGGTCGCCCATCTCGACCTGCCGCCGGGAGACGTGACGCGGGGGGTCGATGCGCTCAGCTTCGGCTGCATCAAGAACGGCGCGATGAGCGCGGAAGCGATCGTGTTCTTCGATCCCGCGCTGGCCGATGTCGCGCGCTATCGCCGCAAGCGCGCCGGGCATCTGCAGAGCAAGGGCCGCTTCCTCGCCGCGCAGCTTCACGCCATGCTCGAAGGCGATCTGTGGCTGGCCAATGCCCGCGCCGCCAATGCTGCGGCACAGGAAATCGCCGGTGCCTGCGGCGAACGGCTAATGCACCCGGTCGAGGCGAACGAGCTGTTCGTGCGCTGCAACCCGCAGGAACGCGAGACGCTGCGCGGGCAGGGCTTCGCCTTCTACGACTGGGGCGCGGACGCTGCCCGCTTCGTCACCGCATGGGATGCGCGCGAGGAGGATGCGCGCGCGCTGTCGAAGGCCATCGCAACCTTATGAGCGCGGCCCCGGGCGATCACGCGCTCCTTCATCCCAAGATCATCATACCCTTCCTGCTGACCGGCCTGATCTGGGGTTCGACTTGGTGGGTGATCACGGACCAGATCGACGGGATGCCGCCGAGCTGGTCAGTCGCGATTCGCTTTGCCGTGGCGACGCCGGCGATGTTCGTGTTGGCGCTGATGATGCGCCGCAGCCTGCGGATCGGGCGCGCCGGACAGACCCTCGCGCTGGTCATCGGGATCGCGCAGTTCTGCGGCAATTTCAATTTCGTCTACCGGGCGGAGCAGCACCTGACCTCGGGAATCGTGGCGGTGATGTTCACCATGCTGATCGTCAGCAATGCCGCGTTCGGCTGGCTGCTGCTGGGCCAGCGGATCACCCGCAATTTTGTCGCCGGCACGCTGGTGGCGCTGGCGGGGATCGCGCTGCTACTGATCCACGAGGCGGGGCTCAATCCGCTGGGCGGCAGTATTCCGCTCGGCATCGCCTTCGCCGCGCTGGGTATCCTGTCGGCGAGCATCGCCAATGTGGTGCAGGCGAACCCGACCGGCCGCTCCGTACCCATGGTGAGCCTGCTCGCATGGTCGATGCTGTATGGCACGCTGGCCGATTTCGCCCTTGCCTGGCTGACCGCCGGGCCGCCGCAATTCCCCGATCGCGCGACCTTCTGGCTCGGCATCGGGTGGCTGGCGCTGGCCGGCAGCGTCGTCACCTTCCCGCTGCATTACACGCTGGTGCGCACGATCGGGGCGGGGCGGGCGGCCTATAACGGGATCGTCACGGTGATCGTCGCCATGCTGCTGTCGACCACGTTCGAGGATTACCGCTGGACGCCGACCACCATTCTGGGGGCCGTGCTGGCCCTGATCGGCCTCGTCATCGCCCTGCGCGCCCGCCAGAGGCCGGCGCCCCCGTCAAATCAGGCTGCGTCTAATCAGGCCGCGTCAAACGAGGCTGCGTAGCCCCTCGCGATAGGTCGGATAGCGCGGCCGCCAGCCAAGCACACGCTTCGCCTTGCCGTTCGCCACCCGCCGGTTCTCGGCATAGAAGCCGCGCGCCATGGGTGACAGGCCAGCCTCGTCCATCGTCTGCAGCGGCGGCGGGTCCAGCCCGAGGAGGCGGCAGGCCTCTTCGGTCACCGCGTTGTGGCTGGCCGGCAGATCGTCGGCCAGATTGTAGGCCCCCGGCGGCGCATCGCCTTCCAGCGCGTTCACGACCCCGGCCACGATATCGTCGACGTGAATCCGGCTGAAGACCTGCCCCGGCAGGTCGATCCGGTGGGCGCTACCCTCGCGCACCTTGTCGAGCGCGCTGCGGCCCGGGCCATAGATGCCGGGCAGGCGAAACACGTGCGCTTTCCGTTTCAGCCAAAAGGCGTCGGCTTCCGACCGCGCGCTGCGCCGCCCGGTTCCGGTGGGCGAGGCTTCGTCCACCCAGGCGCCGCCCGCGTCGCCATACACGCCGGTGGAGGAAAGATAGCCGTACCACGCGGGCCGGAAATCCGCGCCGTATGCGGTCAGCACCGGATCGCGGCCGCCATCCCGTTCGGGCGGTACGCTGGAAAGGACATGACTGGCCCGACCGAGCGCCGCGCACACCCGATCCCGGTCGGCGAAGTCGACATCGCCTTCGCTGCCGGTGGCGGAAATCGTCCAGCCGGCCGCGACGAGCGCATCGGCGAGTTTTTTGGCCGTGTAACCGAGACCGAAAATGAACATATGGGGCATCGGCGCGTAATAGCCGGTAGAACCGAAATGCACAGGATCGATATGGACATCGCCCGCACGCCGAGTACCCCCGATGGCAATCCGCACCTCGCCGATGCGGCGCCCGAACCGCATCAGCCCGTCTCGATCCAGCGGGCGGATTATACCCCGTTCCCCTGGCTGGTGCCGACCACCCGGCTCGAATTCGACCTCGGCATCGAGCACACGCGGGTCACCGCGACGCTGGAGATCGCGCGCAATCCCGCCGCCGAACCTTCGCGCACCATCCGCCTTAACGGCGACGGGCTCGAGCTTGTCGAACTGCGCTGCGACGGTGAGGCTTGTTCGAGCCATGCTATGGATGGCGACGATCTCGTCGTCACCCTGCCGGGCGACCGGCATACGCTGCATATCGTCACGCAGCTTGCCCCGGCCAACAATTCGCAGCTGATGGGGCTCTATGCCTCGAACGGCATGCTGTGCACCCAGTGCGAGGCCGAGGGGTTCCGCCGGATCACCTTCTTCCCCGACCGGCCCGACGTCCTCAGCACCTATACCGTGCGGATGCGCGGGCCTAAAACGCAGTTTCCGATCCTGCTGAGCAACGGCAACCAGACCGATAGCGGCGAGGACGGCGAAAACCACTGGGCCGAATGGCACGATCCCTGGCCTAAGCCGTCTTACCTCTTCGCGCTGGTGGCGGGCGATCTGGTGGCGCGCAGCGACCGGTTCACCACAATGGGCGGGCGCGAGGTCGCGCTCAACGTGTGGGTGCGCGAAGGCGACCTGCCGCGCACCGAGCATGCCATGGAAAGCCTCAAACGCTCGATGAAGTGGGACGAGGAGACCTTCGGGCGCGAATACGATCTCGACCTGTTCAACATCGTCGCCGTCAGCGATTTCAACATGGGCGCGATGGAGAACAAGGGCCTCAACGTCTTCAACACCAAATACGTCCTTGCCGATAACGAAACCGCGACCGACGGGGATTTCGACGCCATCGAGGGCGTGATCGGCCACGAATATTTCCACAACTGGTCGGGCAACCGCATCACCTGCCGCGACTGGTTCCAGCTTTCGCTGAAGGAAGGCTTTACGGTCCTGCGCGACCAGCTGTTCAGCCAGGACATGCACAGTGCCCCGGTCAAGCGGATCGAGGATGTGCGGATCCTGCGCGGGGTCCAGTTTCCCGAGGATTCCGGCCCGCTCGCCCATCCGATCCGGCCCGATTCCTACCGCGAGATCAGCAATTTCTACACCTCGACGATCTACAACAAGGGCGCCGAAGTCATCCGCATGATGCGCACGATGGCGGGGGAAGAGGCTTTCCGCAAAGGCACCGATACCTATTTCGAGACGCATGACGGCGAAGCGGCGACATGCGAGGACTTCGTCTCCTCGATCGAGCGCGGCACCGGCCTCGACCTCAAACAGTTCCGCCTGTGGTACTCGCAGGCGGGCACGCCGAAGGTCACCATCCGCCAGACGCATGAGGGCGACACCGCCGCGCTGCATCTGTCGCAGACCGTCCCGCCGACCCCCGGCCAGCCGGACAAGCAGCCCATGCCCATCCCCCTGAAGATCGCATTGTTCGATTCCGAAACCGGGACGCATGCGGGCGAACGCCTGCTGATTCTCGACCGGGCGGAGCAGGAGGTCCGCTTCGAGGGCTTCGCCCGGCCGCCGATCCTGTCGGTCAATCGCGGCTTCTCCGCGCCGGTGACGATCGACCGCGATATTGCGCGCGAGGATCTCGTCTTCCTCGCCGCAAAGGACGACGATCCCTTCGCCCGCTACGAAGCGATGCAGGACCTGATGGTCGGCCACCTCGTTGCGGCCGTCACCGGAAAGCTGACCGAGAGCGAGACGCAAGCGGGCCGGGCGGACATCGTCGCCGCCCTGCGCGCGGTCGCCGGGGACGATACGCTCGACGACCTGATGCGCGGCGAACTGCTGACCATGCCCGGCCAGGTCTATATCGCCGAACGGATCGACCGGGCCGACCCGGCGCGGGTCCATGAGGAACGCGAGGCGCTGAAGGCGGCGATCGGCGGGCAATTGGCGAGCGAACTCCATCGGCTCTACGACCGCGCCGAACGACTGCCCTTCTCGCACGATGCCGAGGCGAAGGGCGCGCGCAAGCTGAAGTCGCTCATCCTGAGCTACGCCGCCGCCTCCGATCCTGCCAAGGCCGCTGAACTGGCGGCCCGGCAGTACGAGCGGGCCGACAACATGACCGACCGGCAGGGCGCGCTGATGACCCTGGCTGGCCTCGATACGGTCGAACGGACCGACAAGCTGCTCGATTTCTACAACCGCTATCGCGGCAATGCGCTGGTGATCGACAAGTGGTTCGCCTTGCAGGCGCAATCGCTGCATCCTCACGCGATCGAGCATGTGAAGGCGCTGGCCGACCATCCCGATTTCACTCTCAAAAACCCCAACCGGGTCCGCTCGCTGTATATGGCCTTCGCCGCCAACCCCCATGCGTTCCACGCGGCGGGGGGCGAGGGGTATCGCATGATCGCCGACCTCATTCTCGAACTCGATCCGCTCAACCCGCAGACCGCGGCGCGGTTCGTGCCTTCCCTGGGGCGGTGGCGGCAGATCGAGCCGAACCGGGCGGCGTTGATGCGCGCCGAGCTGGAGCGGATCGCCGCCGCGCCCAAGCTGTCGCGCGATACCTACGAGCAGGTTACCCGCTCGCTTGGCTGACATGGTTGCACGGCCGCTGCGCGCCGCGCTGCTGTCGGGCATGCCCCACGCCTTCTCGGCAAAGGACGGGCTGGCGGGCGACGCGGTGCTCGATGCGGGGGATGCGGTACGGGTTACCCAGGTACATTCCGCCCGGGTCGTCGATATGGACGAGGCGCGGACCGGTCCGGTCGAGGCAGACGCTCTGGTGACGAACCGGGCTGGCGCGGTGCTCCAGATCGTTACCGCCGATTGCGCGCCGGTCCTGCTGGCGGACAGGGAGGCGCGCGTGATCGGGGCGGCGCATGCGGGCTGGCGCGGTGCGCTTGGCGGGGTTCTAGGCAATACGGTCGCGGCGATGGTCGAGCTCGGCGCGCGGCCCGGTGCGATCGCGGCGGCCATCGGGCCGACCATCGCCCGGCGCAGCTACGAGGTCGACCCGGCCTTTCGCGCCGCTTTCGGGGCTGGCGACGAAGCGTTCTTCGCGGCCGGAAAGCCGGGACATCTGCAGTTCGACCTGCCCGCCTATTGCGCGCATCGCCTGCGCGAAGCCGGCGTGAACCTGATCGAGGATCTGGCGCAGGACACCTACTCGCAGCCCACCATGTTCTACTCCTACCGCCGCGCGACTCACGCCGGGAAGCCGACCGGCGGGCGCCAGATCAGCGCGATCGCTTTACCGCCGGAATAGAACCGGCGGGCGCCGACGCTACGGCCTCGCGGCCCGGCAAAATGGCGGTTGGCAAGGTGCGGCAATCCCGCTAGAGGCGCTGCCAAACCGGTGTTCCCGGCGTTTTTCGCATGAGGTTTTTCGGCAGCCGGGGCCGCATGCGGTTCCACTGGCCGGACAGATCGCAACTCACTACGCTGCTGCCTGCTTCACGCGGGCGGGGCATACGAAGGCAGGCAAGGCATCGCGCTGATGGCAGACACCACTGCAACCGATACCAAGGAACATTCCCCGCTGATCGAGAAGAAGGACGGCGTCAGGCGCCGGGACTTCCTCGACGTCGCCGCGTTGAGCGCGGCCGGCATCGGCGGGCTTGCCGTGGTCTATCCCCTGATCAGCCAGATGGCACCGTCGGAAGACGTGCTCGCCGCGAGCACGACCGAAGTCGACGTGTCCGCGATCGAGGCCGGACAGGCGATCAAGGCGGTGTTTCGCAAGCAGCCGCTGTTCGTCCGCCGCCTGACCCCGACCGAAATCGCCGAGGCGCAGGCCGTGCCGGTATCGTCGTTGCGCGATCCTCAGACGCTGGACGAGCGCACCAAGGAAGGTCATCTCGACATGCTGGTGACGATGGGTGTCTGCACCCATCTCGGCTGCGTGCCGCTCGGCGCCGCGGAAGGCGAGAACAAGGGCGAGTTCGGCGGGTATTTCTGCCCGTGCCACGGCTCGCACTACGATACGGCTGCGCGCATCCGCAAAGGCCCCGCGCCCACGAACCTCGTGGTTCCGGACTACGAATTTACTTCCGATACCGTGATTCAGGTCGGCTGATCCGACCGAGACGAAAGAGAAGACCATGAGCTTTCCCTGGGCCCGCCAGTACGAACCCGCCACCGGACTGACGAAGTGGCTCGACGAGAAACTGCCCGTGCCGCGGCTCGTCTACAACGCCGTCGGCGCCGGCTATCCGGTCCCCCGGAACCTCAACTATTTCTGGAATTTCGGCGTTCTCGCCGGTTTCTTCCTGATGCTCCAGATCGTCACCGGCATCGTGCTGGCGATGCATTATGCCGCCAATGCCCAGGTCGCCTTCGCGACGACCGAGCATATCATGCGCGACATCAACTGGGGCTGGATGATGCGCTACGCCCATGCCAACGGAGCGAGCTTCTTCTTCATCGTCATCTACCTGCACATCTTCCGCGGCCTCTACTACAGTTCGTACAAGGCCCCGCGCGAGATGATCTGGCTGCTCGGCGTGGTCATCTTCCTGCTCATGATGGCGACCGCGTTCATGGGTTACGTGCTGCCGTGGGGCCAGATGAGCTTCTGGGGCGCCAAGGTCATCACCGGCCTGTTCGGCGCCATCCCGCTGGTGGGCGAGCCGATCCAGGTCTGGCTGCTGGGCGGTTTCGCGCCTGACAATGCGGCTCTCAACCGGTTCTTCTCGCTGCACTTCCTGCTGCCCTTCGTGACGCTGGGCGTCGTGATCATGCACATCTGGGCGCTGCACATCCCAGGCTCCTCGAACCCGACCGGCGTCGAGGTGAAGAGCGAGAGCGACACCGTGCCGTTCCACCCCTATTACACGGCGAAGGACGGGTTCGGCCTCGGCATCGCGCTGCTGGCTTATTTCGCGGTGGTATTCTTCCTGCCGAACTATCTCGGCCACCCCGACAACTATATCGAGGCGAACCCGCTCTCGACCCCGGCGCATATCGTGCCCGAATGGTATTTCTGGCCGTTCTACGCGATCCTGCGCGCCTTCACGACCGACTTCATCCTGCCGGCGAAGCTGTGGGGCGTGATCGCGATGTTCGCCTCGATCCTGCTGTGGTTCTTCCTGCCCTGGCTCGACAAGTCGCCCGTGCGCAGCGGTCATTATCGCCCGCTGTTCCGCAAGTTCTTCTGGTTCGGCCTGATCCCGGCGATGGCGGTGCTGTTCTACTGCGGCGGCGCGCCGGCCGAGGAGCCCTTCGTTCTGCTCAGCCAGTTCGCCACGGCGTATTACTTCCTGCACTTCCTCGTCATCCTGCCGATCGTGTCGCAGATCGAGACGCCCGAGCCGCTGCCCTATTCGATCACCGAGGCGGTGCTCCATTCGGACAAGAAGCCGGTGCTGGGCGAAAACACCGCCCCCGCCGTCTGACGATGTCGCGTACCGATCCGAGAAAGACTGACTGATGAGTAAACTGATCTCCGCGCGCCTGATCGCCATCCTTGTCGGGCTGACCTTCGTCATCGTGGTGATGTTCGCGTTCTTCGGCGGCCTCTACACGCTCGCCACCGAAGGGTTCGGCGAAGAAACCGCCGAGCATGAGTTCCACAAGCATCCGAACGAATATCCGTTCGCCTTCAACGGCCCGTTCGGCCGGTGGGACGTGGCGCAGCTGCAGCGCGGCCTGACGGTTTACGAACAGGTCTGTTCGGCCTGCCACAGCCTCAAATACGTCGCCTTCCGCGATCTCGCGGACCTCGGCTACGACGAGGCGCAGGTGAAAGCCTATGCCGCCAGCCAGACGGTCCCCGGCATCGACCCGCGCACCGGCGAGCAGACGACCCGGCCCGGTCTGCCGACCGACTATTTCCCCTCGCCCTATCCCAATGCGGTGGCGGCGGCCGCGGCCAACAACAACGCCATCCCGCCGGATCTTTCGCTGATCACCAAGGCGCGGCATGACGGGGTGAATTACGTCGCCTCGCTCCTGTCGGGCTATCAGGCACCGCCGGCCGAACTTCAGCGTGAATTTCCCGACTTCACGGTTCCGCCGGGCCTCTACTACAACCCGTATTTCCCGAACCTCAACCTCGCCATGGCGCCCCCTCTCACCGCGACCGGGCAGGTGACCTATGACGACGGGACCGTGGCAACGGTTCCGCAGATGGCGCAGGACGTCGCGGCGTTCCTTGCCTGGACCGCGGAGCCGACCATGGTCCGGCGCAAGCAGACGGGTTGGCCGGTGCTTCTCTTCCTCGTCTTCGCGACGGTTCTCGCCTATCTGTCGAAGAAGCAGATCTGGGCCGCGATCAAGCCGAAGAATCGGGACTGACATCGCCTTTGCCACGCGCAATGTGAAACACCTCTGCGTTCTTCGGACCGCGGAGGTGTTCGCCTGTTCGCCGGAAGGGCGCCGCACATGAGCCCGGCGGAACTCAAGGCGCTGGTCCGCACCGTTCCGGACTTCCCGGCCAAGGGCATCCAGTTTCGCGACATCACCACGCTGATCGGGCACGGCAAAGGCTTCGCCGCGACGGTCGACTGGCTTGCGCGGCAGCTCGATGATGCGGAGGTCGAAGCGGTTGCGGGGATGGAGGCGCGCGGCTTCATCTTCGGCGCGGCGGTCGCGGCGCGTTGCGGCCTGCCGTTCATTCCGATGCGCAAGCCGGGCAAGCTGCCGGGTGAGACGATCGGGATCGCCTATCACCTCGAATACGGCGAGGATCGCCTGGAAATGGACCCGGGCGCAGTCCGGCCGGGGCAGGCTGTCGCCATTGTCGACGATCTCCTTGCCACGGGCGGCACGGCGTGCGCGGCCACTAAATTGCTGCGCCAGGCCGGGTCGGCGGTGTCCCGAGCGGTGTTCGTGATCGATCTTCCCGACCTCGGCGGCCGGGAAAAGCTCGAAGGCATTGATGTGGCGGTCGCCGCGCTGATGGAATTCGAGGGAGCCTGATCATGCGCAATCGCGGCCCCTCGGAAAGAACCCGGGCTTCGGGCATTGATGACCGGGGGGCGGACGCCGCTCTTATCCAAGCGGACCGGTAGAGGGCATGGAGCAGACACTCGTAATCGCCTTGACGGGCATCCTCGGCATCGGAGCCCAATGGATCGCCTGGCGCACCGGCTGGCCGGCCATCGTCCTGATGTTGGCGGCCGGCTTCCTTGCTGGCCCGGTCCTGGGCGTGTTCGATCCCGAGCATGCCTTCGGCCCCCTGCTCGAACCCATGGTCGCGGTCGGCGTGGCGCTGATCCTGTTCGAGGGCGGGCTCAGCCTCGACTTTCGCGAATTGCGGCACACGGGCAGCGCGGTCTGGCGTCTGGCGACAGTCGGCGTCGCGTTCGGCTGGCTTTTCGGATCGTTGGCCGGGATCTACATTGCCGGCCTCGAACCCGAGGTCGCAATCCTGTTCGGCGGCATCCTGGTGGTGACCGGGCCGACCGTGGTGATCCCCCTGCTGCGGCAAAGCTCGATCCAGACCCGCCCGGCCTCGATCCTCAAATGGGAAGCGATCGTCAACGACCCGACCGGGGCGCTGTGCGCGGTCATCGCCTACGAATATTTCCGCAAGGTCGCCGAACAGCCCGGCGCGACCCTGTTCGAAGTGGTGCCGCCCTTGCTGATCGCAGCGGTCATCGCCGGCCTGTTCGGCTACGTCGCGGCGTTGGCCGTGGCATGGTCGTTCCCCCGCGGTGCAGTGCCCGAATTCCTCAAGGTGCCGGTCCTCCTGATCACGGTCATTGCGGTGTTCGTCATCTCCAACCTGATCGAGCACGAGGCAGGTCTGGTCGCGGTGACCGTCATGGGTGTGGCGCTGGCGAACATGAACGTGTCGAGCTTGCGCAGCATCCATCCGTTCAAGGAGAACATCGCGGTCCTGCTGGTATCGGGCATCTTCATCCTCCTGTCCGCTTCACTGGAACTGGAGGATATCCGCTACATCAACTGGCAGATCGGCCTGTTCCTTCTTGCACTTCTGTTTCTCGTGCGGCCGGCCACGATCATCTTAAGCCTGCTGGGCAGTACCATTCCGTGGAACGAGCGGTTCTTTCTCGCATGGATCGCGCCGCGCGGGATCGTGCTGGTCGCGATTTCCGGCCTGTTCGCGCTGCGCCTGTCGGAACTCAATTTTTCCGACGGCAATCTGCTCATCGGCCTCAGTTTCGCGGTCGTGGTGGTCACCATCGTCGCGCATGGCTTCACCGTCGATCTGGTGGCGCGATGGCTGGGGGTGAAGGGGGCAACGCGGCCCGGCATCCTGATCGTCGGCAGCACGCCGTGGACCATCGCCCTGGCCGAGCAGGTGCAGGAGATGAAGGCCCCGGTCATGCTGGTCGATCCCAGCTGGCAGCGGCTTGCCATCGCCCGGCAAAAGGGCCTGCCCTTCTATCACGGCGAGATCCTCAACGAGGCGACCGAGCACAATCTCGAACTTGCGCCGTATCAGAACCTCGTCGCCGCGACGGAGAACGAGGCGTATAATGCGCTGGTGTGCAACGAGTTCGCCCACGAGATCGGGCGCGACCGGGTGTTCCAGCTGGGCGAGGCGGGCGATGCGGAAAACCGCCACCGCCTGCCCGAAAGCCTGCGCGGCCGTGCCCTGTTCGAATCCGGCTTCGGTGTGGAGGATGTGAGCGAGCGGCGGCGGCAGGGCTGGGTTTTCCGCAAGACCAAGCTGTCCGACGAGTTCGATTTCGAGGACGCGCAGGAGAAGCTGCCGGAAGCGGCCAACATGCTGCTGCTGATGCGGCAGGACGGCACCATCCGCTTCTTCACCCACGCCGCTCGCCCCGAACCGCGCGCCGGCGATACCATCCTCAGCTTCTCCCCGCCCCAACCCCGCTCGGCGGAACAGAACGCCGCGAAGAAGGCGGCCAAGGCAGCCAAGAACAAGAAACAGGGAGCGCAACCGGCATGATGCGCAGGACACGATCGGAATTGCGGCATTTCGGCCCGGCGGCGGGCCTCGCGCTGGTGCTGGCCCTTGGCGGGTGCGAGAATGCGCAGGAACCCGAACCCGCGCCCACCTCCAGCGCGACGCCGTCCGAAGCGCCGCGGTCGATTTTCCAGCCGGAATATCAGGCGGAGGACGCACCGGAGGAGGGCCCGGCCGTACCCGAACCGCTGGCGGAAACGATCGGCTTTCCCGATGGCGGCTCCACGCTCGACGAACAGGCGCAAGTCGCGATCCGCACGGTTCTGGGGTCCGACCAGATAGGCCAGGGCTGGCCGATCATCGTGCGCGGCCATTCCGATGCCGGCGGCAGCGATGCGGTGAATATGCGCGTCTCGCAGGCGCGGGCCGAGGCGGTGCGCGATGCGCTGATCGAAGGCGGCGTCGCCGAGAATCGCATCACCATCATTGCGTTCGGCGAGCAGAACCCGGTCCGTCCCAACGCCCTGCCGGACGGCGAGCCCAACGAGGCAGGACGGGCGGCGAACCGGCGGGCCGAGATCGCGATCGATCCGCCGGTCGAGATTCCAGCCTCGACGGAGCGCGAGCCGACCATCGTCGAAACCATTGCAACGCCATCGTCCGGCCCCAGCCCGCTGACCTCGCCGACACCCCGGGCGGAGCGGCAACGCTGAACGATTGGCAGTTGACGGAGGGGGCGGCGCGGTGGCATCTGCGGGGCGCAAGCGGGTATAGCTTAGTGGTAAAGCACCAGCCTTCCAAGCTGGCTATGCGGGTTCGATTCCCGCTACCCGCTCCAGCCTTTCCGCGATTGCCTGTCAGCCAGTGTATCAATCCGGGCGCTTCATCCGGAAAAGCGCATCCTCGGTAATCTCGAAATAGTCCGCCGGGCCGCCGCCGCGGGTGATCGGATGGGCGCGAGCGGTCTGGTATAGCCCATCCTCGAGCAGGGCGGTGTCGATATGGATGCCGACCGCCTCGCCGATGACCAGCCATTGATCGAGCGCGGTCCCCGCATGCGTCTGCAAGCGGACGAGCTGGGTCAGGCGGCATTCGAAATGAACCGGGCTGCCTTCGACGCGGGGCGGCTTCACCAAACTCGCGGGTAGCGCGCCCAGACCGGCGAGGTCGAACTCGTCCACCGTGCCGGCGACATTCGCGGACGTGGCGTTCATCGCGTCAGCCTCCGCCTTGGTAGCGAGGTTCCACACGAACTCGCCGGTGGCGGCGATATTGGCCACCGTGTCCTTCCAACCCGAGGAGGCGAAGGCGATCAGCGGCGGCTGGTAATTGATCAGGTTGAAGAAACTGTAGGGCGCGAGGTTGGGGACGCCATCGGTGTCGACGGTCGAGATCCAGCCGATCGGACGCGGCGCGACGATCGAATTGAGCGGGTCATGCGGCAGGCGGTGTCCCTCGCCCGGTTCGTAATAATGATAATCGGCCATCGCCGGCAGATGGGAGCCGGCAGGCGCCGCCACAACAGGCTGAGACGTGCGATCAGGCAATAAACCCTTGAAGCAGCCGCCCCAAAAGCACGGTTGTTCCCTCGCCGTACAACCGCATGACCCCTGGCCCCGAAGCGCGCCGAGTGCGGCAAGCCGTCGCCAGGGCACGATGGCTATTAACCATCTTCGGAACCCTTCGCCCGCCTAACGGATTGATTAGCCAAGGTGGAGAACGACATGACAGACAGAAACGGCCGCGGTTTGGGCGTGGCATTGGCAGGCATCGGGTTGACGCTCGGCACAGTCGCGGTGGGTTCGGTCCTCGCGCATAAGACTCGCAAGGGCAGTTCGCCGGACGACGCGCCGGATTATACCGGCCGGCGCACCAGCGGCGCCGACGCGATCGGGCGGACGGTGACGATCCGCAAACCGCGCGAGGAGCTTTATCGCATCTGGCGAGACTTCAAACGCTTGCCCGAATTCATGGAAAACCTCGAACGTATCGACGTATCCGACCAGTCGGCGGGCCGTGCCACCTGGCACATCAAGGCCCCGGCCGGTCAGACCGTGGCGGTCGAGACCGAGGTG
Organism: uncultured Erythrobacter sp.; assembly: GCA_947501005.1. Lineage (GTDB taxonomy): Bacteria > Pseudomonadota > Alphaproteobacteria > Sphingomonadales > Sphingomonadaceae > Qipengyuania. The sequence continues at coordinate 2,935,141 of CANMTU010000001.1, forward strand.
TCCGAAGAGGAAGAGGGCCGTCTGATCGCCTGGCGCTCTGTCGCCGGGTCCGACATCGAGACCAGCGGCCGCGTCACCTTCGAGGATGCGCCGGGCGACCGGGGCACGCGGGTCACGCTCGAAATGTCGTACGATCCGCCGGCCGGGGCGCTCGGCCGGGCGATTGCCAAGCTGTTCCTGCGCGAACCGCAAGTGCAGGCCCGCCACGACCTCAAACGGTTCAAGATGATGATGGAGGCAGGCGAAATCGCGACCTCCGCCCGAACCAAGGACCAGACCCGCGCCGCGCAACAGGAGAATGCAGCATGAGAGCCCTTACTTGGCACGGCGCGAAGGATGTTCGCGTGGAAACCGTGGACGATCCCGAGATCATCAATTCGCGCGATGCGATCATCAAGATCACCAGCACCGCGATCTGCGGCAGCGACCTCCATCTGTATGACGGGGTGATCCCCGCGGTGCAGCCGGGCGACGTGCTTGGCCACGAGTTCATGGGCGAGGTGGTCGAGACCGGCCGCGATTCGACCTTGAAGAAAGGGCAGCGCGTCGTCGTGCCGTTCACGATTTCGTGCGGCGGGTGCTTCCACTGCAAGATCCAGCAATATTCCTGCTGCGACAATTCCAACCCGGCAGAAAAGCAGGATCTGTCGGCCAGCCTCTACGGGCACCCCATGGCGGCCCTGTTCGGCTATTCGCATCTGACGGGCGGCTATTCCGGCGGCCAGGCGGAATATGTCCGCGTGCCGTTTTCCGATGTCGGCCCGATCGTTGTTCCCGACCATCTGGAGGACGACAAGGTCCTGTTCCTGTCGGACATCCTGCCGACCGGCTGGATGGCGGCCGAGAACGCCGACATCCAGCCTGACGATACGGTGGCGGTCTGGGGCTGTGGCCCAGTGGGCCTGTTCGCGATCCAGTCGGCCATCGTCATGGGTGCGTCCAAGGTCATCGCCATCGACCATTATCCGCATCGGCTCGAACTGGCGAAGCAGCTGGGAGCCGAGATTGTCAATTTCCGCACCAGCGACGTGCGCGAGGCGCTGATGGAAATGAGCGGCGGGATCGGCGTGGACGCCGTGATCGATGCGGTCGGCATGGAATCGCACGGCTTCGCGGTCGACAACATGATCGACGTGGTGAAGCAGAAGGTCGGCATGGGCGCCGACCGGGCGAGCGCGCTGAAGCAGGCGATCCTCGCGGTGCGGTTCGGCGGCAAGGTGTCGATCCCCGGTGTCTATGGCGGCATGACCGACAAATGGCCGCTCGGCGCGATGATGGAGAAGGGGCTGCAACTTCGCGGCGGCCAGACCCATGTGCAGAAATACACCAAGGACCTGCTGGCCAAGATCGAGGACGGCACCCTCGATACGACCTTCCTTATCAGCCACCGCCTTCCGCTCGAGGATGCGGCGCGGGGGTACAAGAACTTCAAGGAGCAACAGGACAGCTGGACCAAGGTCGTCCTCAAACCCGATATGGAGCAAGCCGCGTGACCAACAAGATCGAGAAACTGCATGGCTTCGCGGTGATAACCGGTGCCTCTTCGGGGATCGGGCTGGAACTGGCCAAACTGGCGGCGGCCGATGGCTGCGACGTGCTGCTGGTGGCCGACCGCGACTTGAGCGCGGGGGAGGCGGCGGCGCGGCAGGCAGGCGCCGCCAGCGTCGAGACGCTGCAATGCGATCTCGGCACGCGCGAGGGTATCGAAGATGTGGTCGCGAAGATCGGCGGACGCCCGGTCGACGTGCTGATGGCGAATGCCGGGCATGGGCAGGGCGGCGCGTTCCTCGATCAGCAATGGGACGATATCTCGCACGTGATCGATACCAACGTGAAAGGCACCGTCTCGCTGATCCACAAGCTCGGCCAGCAGATGCGCAGCCGCAATGCCGGGCGCATTCTGGTGACGGGCTCCATCGCCGACCACCTGCCGGGCGCGTTCCAGCTCGTCTACAATTCGACCAAGGCCTTCATCGACGATTTCTGCGTCGGCCTGCACAACGAGCTGAAGGAAACCGACGTCGTCATTACCTGCCTGCTGCCGGGCGTAACCGATACGCAATTCTTCAAACGCGCCGACATGGAGAACACCGAAGCCGGCGATCAGGCGGCGGAAGGCAAGGCCGCCGATCCCGCCAAGGTGGCGAAGGATGGCTACGAAGCCTTGCTCGACGGTGACACGCAGATCGTGAGCGGGTTCATGAACAAGGTGCAGACGCTGTTCGCGGACATCCTGCCCGACGACATGGTGGCGCAGATGCACCGCAAGCTGGCGAAACCCAAGACGCACGACGCCTGACGGCTTCTCGGACGATGCCCCCTCTGCGGTAAGGAGGGGGCATCGGTCCGGCGGTGTGGCGAGGGCCTTGCTTCTTAGCCGGTTTGCCCCTGCACGTGGCAAACCGGCGTTGGTTCTTAGAAGCGGAGGGCCTTCAAAGTACGTATCCGTCCAGGCCGCCGATCGTATCCAGCGGGATCGCCGCCAGGTCCGCCGGGGCGGGCGCGGTTGCGATATCGCCGGTCTGGAATGCGGCGGCGGTCGCTTTCGCATCGAGCGGCTCGGCCGTATTGGCGAACCAGTCGACGAACGTCTCCTCGCCTGCTCCGTAGCCGGTCAAAAATTCGCGCACCTGCGCTTCCGACCGATAGTTGGCGTCGCGCATATTGCCAGCTACTGGCATATAAGCATCGAGGTACGCCGCCCCATCGCTCGGCGCGAAATCAACCTCATGTAAGCCGTTGCGAAGGTAGTTGCTGGAATCTGCAACGCGGTTGATGTTGGCGGCGAACAGATCGTTCTGGAACAGAGTTCGGCTATCGAAGTCGCCGCGCGCGTGCCGCGGCCCGCTTGACGCCAGAGGATCGAAGTGGATGTCGGGCAATCGGGTTTCCCCGCGCAACCCGAAATCCGAGAAAATGGAATGATTTTCGCGCACCCCCATAGTTGCGAAGCGGCCAATACTGGCATTGACGAACAGTTGGTCGCTATTCCGATCGCCGTTGCCGTCGGTCGCGGCGATCCACTGCCAGCCGCCGTTTCCGCCATATCCGCCATACCTGTTACCGTCAAAATCGCGAATGTACCCCACGACCGCCCGAAAGGTCGTCGCATCGCTGCTGCCGATATGCGGGTGAAGACGAGCCGTCATGTCGTCGAACCGGACGTATTCGATGTTATCGAGGTAATCGATACCGTCCGCCCCGACGACCCGATAAGCGCCCATGCCGATATGTTCGATGGTGGTTGAAGCCATCCTGCCTGAGAATACCGCGATATCGACGCCGTCGCCGCCTTCCATCCGGTCGTCACCGCCATTGCCTCTCAGCACATTGTCGAACCCGTTACCGAACAGGAAGTCGGCGCCCGATCCGCCCACGGCATTCTCGATGACGGTGCCGCGCGCGATGCTCATATTGCCGATGCTGCCACCGACATTCGAGAAGGTCTCGGGATTAAGATCGATCCGCTGGGCGGCTGAGAAGCTCGAATAGTCAAGCGTGTCGATGCCGCCGTGATCGACGATGGTAAAGGCGAGCAGCCGCCCATCGGCATCGGTCGCGTTCGGGCCGACGCCATAGACGTCGCGCCCGCTGGTGTTGCCGACGCCATAGACCGTATCGCCCGTGCGGGTAGTGGCGGCGACGCCGTACAGCGTCTGAATGGCGACGATATCCGCCCCCATCGGGGTGATCGCCTCGGCCCGAGTGAAGCCCTGATTGCTGAAGAAACTGTTCTCGTGCTGGTCGAAATACGACATGATCGTCGTCGCCCAGGCGTCGTTGAGATAGGATGCGTCCTGCGTGTAATCCGCGTCCGAATTGTAGTTGCCCGCATGGCCGAGGCCGAGGGCGTGGCCGATCTCGTGCAGGTAGGTCTGGAAGGAATAGCTGTCGATCGTGGTGCCGTAAGACGACAGCCAGCTGGTCGATACGTTGATCTGCGAGCTGACGATGTTGTCGCCGCGCCGGGTGCTGGTGGCGAACGCCCCGTCGGCATTGTCGTCGAACACGATCTGGCCGCCCGCGGTGACCGGGTTGAAGGCGATGCCCAGAACATCGGACCACAGATCGAGCGCCCGCGTCGCCAGGAACCGGCCGTCCGCCGTGAGCGCCTCGATGTTGTAGGTGATCGATCCGCCGGGCGTCACGTCGAAATGCCGCGCGTACGAGGCGCCGCCCCAATATCCCGCGATCAGCTGATCGGCGATCTCGTCGTTGCTGAAGGCGCGCAAGGGCTCCGCCACGGCGGCCTGGACCTGGTACGCTCCGCTCTCGGATTCCGCCCAGCCGCCGACATCGAGAAAATAGGTCCCCGATTCCGCCGCCGTGAACCGGAGCCCGGAATAGGTGCCCGAACTGTCGTCGTTGAAGGCGAGGAAGGCGCCGGATGCAGTGCGCACCGTCAGGGTGGTATCCGCGTCGGTCGACGCGTTGGCGGTCGCGGTCGTTGTGAAGCTGTAGGTCTGCCCGGCCTCGAGCGTGACGCGGTACCAGTCATGATCGCCGGTTTGATCGAGCGTCCCCATGGTCGCCCCCGCACCCAAGGTCAGGCCGGCGGTCGATGACGCGGTGCCGGCAACGCCATCGGCAAGCGGTCTCGAACTGGACAGCAGATAGCCGCCGGTCGAGGCGGCGTATCCGGTAACGTCGAGATAGAAAGTCCCGCTGGCAGTCGGCGTATAGACGATTTCCGACCCGAGAAAGCTTCCGATCGCGTCGTCGTTGCTGGCGATCTGAACACCGCCGTCACTGCGCAGCGTCAGGACGCTGTCTTGAAGATCCGCATTGTCGGTCAGCGTGCGGGGAAGGACCGAGAAGATGTAGGTCTGGCCGGCGGTAAGACTGATCGCGAACCAGTCGCTGTCGCCGATCGTATCGATCGCGTTGTCGACATACGATCCCGGCTCGAGGCGATAGCCTGTGGTGGCATTGCCGGGCACCGCGTCGAGACTGGATACCGTGCCATCGCCCGCTTGGGCATGTTTCAGCCCGCAAACGGCGCAGACGTGATCGGGCTGCGCGAGCGGCGCGACCTTCGCGGTGTCGATCGCCGAATCGAAGGTCAGGTCGCCCGCCTCCAATTGCAGCATAGCGTCCAGCGTATCGCGATCAGCGTCGCGCAACCGTCCGATGTCCATGTCCGTCGTACCCCTTCACGATCCGCCGGCTTGCGGCGCGGCGCGATCGGCGCCGTTATGGTCAAGTAACAATAGCGCCACCGCCTGCGCGAGTCGCTCGATATCGCTCCGCTCCAGCGCCCGATCCATCGCATCGACCGCGACCGGGGGAAAGTGCGAAGCGCGCCGCGTGTCCCGAAAGGAAACTGTCGCGGTGATCGTTCCCTTGCCTGAAACGGAAAGGTCGAACGCATGATCCGCGGCGATATCCGCCCGCCCCGCCTCGCCGAGCGTCGCGGAAAGGCTTGCCATGAAGCGATCGCAAGCCTCACCGGCGGACAGGCCCGCCGCGCGAAACCCCTCGCTTGCCCGGCATTGGGGTTCGGCACCGTCGATGGCAACGCATCCCGACACCATCAGGAAAAGCGCAATGCAGCCATACAGGAATTCCCAAAGCCCGTTCATTGGAAAGCCCTATTGCGCCGCAGCTTAACTGTCCGTGACGGATTCGATGAGGATTTGTCGGTACTCTCTTAACGTGAAGAAGCGGAGTGTGACGCGGTTCGTCGCTCAGGATGGTCGGACCGATGACTGTAAGGTCGGCGTCGAGCAGGACACCGGCAATCCCGCCAAGGAGCCCGGCTCGCACCGCGCAATTTTCGAATCCGATTGGGCGGGCAGCGAGACTCTGATGTGGATGTATATGCAGATATTGACCATCAACAGTATCCCACGGACAGTCGCACATCCTAAAACGGGGGCGCTCTCACTCCGTCATGGTGCTTATAGGCTGGGCTCCGAGGCCGGCGCCGCGATGCCGCTGCGAAGCAATTCCTCGACTGCGCCGGCAATCTCTGCGCTCGGGCGCGAATCCTCCCAGACGCCGTACCGCAAGCCGAGAAAGACGTTCATCCCCATGATCGCCCAGGCGCGGACCTCGTTGTCGCCCGGCGTGACGATCTGCGCGGCGACGCTCTGATCGAGACGGGCCGCGATGCGGGCGGCTGCGCCCTCGTAGTGCGCCCGGTAGCTGGCGGGATCGGCGAATTCCGCCTCATCGATGATCCGGTAGATCGCCTTGTTGTGGCGTGCGAAATCGAGAAAAGCAATCAGGACATCCCGCTCGCGATCGACCCCGCCTGAACCGGGCGGTACTGCCGCCGCAGCGGTTCTGGCGACCGCCTCGCTCATATCCTGTACCAGCGCCGAGAAGATGGCCTCCTTGCTGTCGAAATAGGTATAGAAACTGCCGAGTGCGGTGCCCGCCCGGCGGGTGATGTCGCTGATCGACGCTTCATAGAAACCCCGGTCTCCGAACTCCTTGGCTGCTGCGTCGAGGAGCTTGCGCATGGTCGCCCGGCCGCGAGCCGTCCGCGGTTCCTTGCCGGGGCTGGCGGTTTGCATGGCCAGTGAATCGGGTCGTTTCGTTGTTGCCATCGTGTCACGTCAGCTAAGCGAACCTTGCGTTACGCGCAAATCGAAAGTTGAAACCCGGTTCATCTTACAATATCAGGAGGACAAGCGTGGATCGATAGCGGGCGCACGAGGAGAGAAATGCAATGATCAGGTTCACTGGTACTGTCAGCGCGTTGGGCATCGTCGCGCCGTTCACATGGGCCGCACTCGCTACCCCGGCACTCGCGCAGGAAGCCGAACCTGTCCAAACGACCGCGGAGGTGAGCGAGACCGAAGCGACAGACGGGATCATTATCGTTACCGCCCGCCGCCGCGAGGAAAGCCTTCTCGATGTGCCGATCGCGGTCACCGCTTTCAGCGGCGAGGCTCTGGAGCAGGCGGGGGCGATCGACATTACCGATATCGCGCAGGTTACCCCGAACACCACGCTCGAGGCGTCACGCGGTACCAACTCGACCCTCACCGCCTTCATTCGCGGCGTCGGCCAGCAGGATCCCGTCTCCGGCTTCGAACAGGGGGTGGGCATTTATCTCGACGACGTTTATCTGAACCGCCCCCAGGCTGCCGTGCTCGATATCTACGACGTCGAGCGGATCGAGGTGCTGCGTGGACCTCAGGGCACCCTCTATGGTCGCAACACGATCGGCGGCGCGGTGAAATACGTCACCCGCAACCTCCCGCAAGAGTTTTCGCTACGGGCCCGGGCGACTTATGGCACGTACGACCAGCTCGACGGCGTGTTGAGCGTATCGGCTCCTCTCAGCGATATCGTCCGGATCGGCGGCGCGGTCGCGAAACTGACCCGCGACGGCTTCGGCGAAAACCTGACGACCGGCCTCGACAATTACGACAAGGACGTCTTCGGAGCCCGCGCGACAGTCGAGTTGGGCGGCTATGACGAGCCGGTCCTGGTTCGGATTTCCGGCGACTACACCAAGGATGACAGCAATCCGCGTGGCGGGCATCGTCTCATCCCCGGCCTGGCGAGCGGTGCGCCGGTGCTCGACGACGTCTTCGACACGCGCGGCGGCCTCGTCGATCCCGAACAATCGGTCGAGGGTTACGGTCTGGCGATGAATATCAGCGCCGAACTCACCGACACTCTTACGCTGCGCTCGATCAGCGCCTGGCGCAAGGACGACACCTACACGCCGATCGATTTCGACGCGTTGCCTGCAGTTGATGTCGATGTGCCCGGCATCTATCTCAATGAACAGATCAGCCAGGAATTCCAGCTGCTTTACGAAGGCGATCAATTGTCGGGGCTGGTCGGTTTCTATTACCTCGATGCTACCGCCGACACGCTGTTCGACGTTCGTATCTTCAACACCTTCGCCGGCCTGACCGCGTTCACCCAGGCCGATGTCGACACCCAGACCTATGCGGTCTTCGCCGACTTCACCTATGATCTGACCGACCGGTTGAGCCTGTCGGTCGGCGGCCGCTATACCTGGGACGAGCGGACGGCCAGCATCCTTCGGCAGAATTATCTCGGCGGCGGATCGCCTGTCTTCGGTGGGGCGGGCGTGCCGTTCGGAGCGCCCGGTACCAATTTCGACGGTAGTCGCGAGTTCAGGAAATTCACGCCCCGCGCTTCGGTCAGCTTTCAGCCGACGCCCGACCACAATCTTTACGCCAGCTTTTCGCAAGGGTTCAAAGGCGGCGGGTTCGACCCGCGCGGAGTCGGCGTCAACGCACCCGACCTCGATGACAACGGCGCTCGCAGCGACGATGAGGTCGCGGCATTTCTCAGCTTCGCCCCCGAGCAGGTCGACAGCTACGAACTGGGATACAAGGGCAGCTTGATGAACGACGCGCTCTATCTGGCGGCGGCGGCATTCTATGCCGATTACACCGATGTACAGATCCCGGGTTCGGTCGCGTGCGAGGTGGGCGGAATACCCAGCTTTTGCGGGGTCGTCTCGAATGCCGGCGGAGCCACGTTCAAGGGGCTTGAGCTCGAAACCACGGCACGGCTTGGCCGGGACCTGATGAGCCTGGGCGACCGGCTTTCGTTGTCGCTCACCGGCGGCTTCATCGATGCCGAGTACACCGAATACATCACCAATATCGGCGGGGTCCCGACTGATGTGGCCGACTTTCGAGAAGTGCAGAACACGCCCAAATACACCGGCAGCGCGACGCTCGCCTACTCGACCCCGGCGGGTGCGGGCGATCTCGATTTCTCGACCACCCTTTCCTATCGCTCCAAAACCTACCAGTTCGAAATTCCCAACCCCTATATCGACCAGGACGGCTACGCCCTGCTCGATGCGAACCTCGTCTACTCCGCGCCTGGCCAAGCATGGAGCATCGGGCTTCACGGTCGCAATCTGACCGACAAGGAATACAAGACGTCAGGTTACACCTTCATCGGTGCCGATCCGGTGACCGGTGCGATACCCCTGCGCCCGAACGGTTTCCCCGCCCCAACGCTGGGCACCGAAGGCACGCTGACTGCCTTCTACGGTAACCCACGCCAAGTGTTCCTCACCGGTACGATCCGCTTCTGAAGGTTCGGGGTACATGCCGTTCTGCAATCGGGACTTCGGCACAGACCTGGGGGATGGCGCGACGAGGGGCCGGGGGATTCAAGACTCCCGCCTTCGCAGGGGATTTGGGCAAGGGGACGGCGCGGTAGCGGCCACGGCCTCGCGCCAGCTGGCGGCGATCGGCGGGGCTTCGCCCCCGGCAATGCCGAGCGCGGCGTCCCATTGCTCGGAAGCGCTGTCGATGCCTCGCGACAGGCGCGCCGGCACGAGGTTGACTTTCCCGAGATGTCTCCCAACACGAGTGCGGTTACTGCGGTGCTATTCCCACCTTTTCAGGTCGGCGTCCGGGCAGGCCGTGATCGAATCCCGATCTTGCTAATCGTGATATTTGCGGGGCTATAATCAGGTGGCGAGCTTTGTGAACCGACCCAGACCCCACGATCCAAACTGGCTTCCCGCAACCTAACCGGCTGGCAATGCCTTCAAGCCGGCTTCGATGGCGGCCAGATGTTCGTCGGTGATGAGGCCGCCCGAATGGGGCTGCAGCTTACGCAGGCTCACGACCTTGAACCGATCGTAGCCCGGAGACGATGCGATATCCGGGAGTGATGCCAGAACGACGGCCCGGGCGGCCGGATCGGCCATCAGCGCCTCGATGCTGGAATCAAGGGTCAGGGCGGCGGTGCTCGCCGATGGCTGGGCAGCCGGAACACTCGATTGCGCGCCAGCGGGAAACAGCGGGGCAAGGAGGAGAGCGGCCGCAATAAAGGTTTTCATAAATCACTCCGGGCTTTGATTATCGGCAAAGATTTGATCCGATTTTGTGAATGCGTCAAGATGTCAGCGCGATCGATTACCTTCGCCTTCAAACAATCAAGTCATCAGATTACAAAAGTGTCTGGCCGCGTTCTTGTCGCGTCGTCAAATCATTTCGGTTCGATCCTCCAACTCGATCAAAGTCCAGATCAAGCGGCCACGCGAACCTGGCCGCCCCCATTCGTTTGGAAGCGTCAAACGCAAGAGGCAGCCGCTGAAGCAAGGCTTGCCTTCAGCCGCCTTGTCGAAACACAAGACGTAGATACCCGCTGCCCCAATCGCGACTTTCCGGCTAAAGTCCGCCGCGTTGGGGGCATTCCGGTCAGTTCGCCTCGGTGCCGCTGGGCCTGGTCAGTTGCTCGCAAGATGGCATTCCGGAAACCGGAACGACGGCAGTGGGATCGAGCGCCGCGTAGTCCGAGTTCAGCGGGGAGAGGGGGCGGTTGGCCATCCATTTGCCGTGGCGCCGGATGAGGTCGAACTGAAGGACGGCGCCGGGGACGGTGGTCTGCCCGCGCTCGCCGCCGGTCTGGTCGAAACGCACGGTCATGGTCTGGCCCTCCTGCCAGGAAGACCACGCCAGTTTGGCATCATCCGCGAGTGGTGCCCAGCGCCAGCGCCGCGCGGACACGATGGCCGTGGCCTGGTATCCGTAGCCATGCTGCCGCGCCGCCTGCTGCAATCGGGTCGGCGCCAGGTGAAAGCGTGGCTGATCGAGTTCCAGAATGACGCGGCTGCCGATCATTTCGAAGGCGGAACTGCCACATTGTCGCAAGTGCGCAGCCCAGACCTTCTCGATCAGGGCATCCGCCTCGACAGCGACCGACCCGTCATCGTTCTGACCCGTCGCGGCGCTGGCCGCGAAGGCGGCGCAGCCCAGCGCCATCGACCGGATCGGCGGACCCATGACAGCCTAAAGCGTCAGCAGGAAGGCGACGATGTCCGCGCGCTTTTGCGCATCTTCGACCTTGAGCATCATCTTGGTACCTGGCGCATAGGCCGACGGATGGGCAAGAAACGCGTCCAGCTCTTCGGCGGTCCAGGCGCCGCCTTCCTTCGCCTTCAGGCCATCGCTGAATGCGTAGTCCGGCACCGACGCGATCGACCGCTGCGAAATACCCCTGAGCGAGGGTGCAATCGCACCCGAGTGACAGGCGCGGCAGTCTTCGGCGTAATATTCGCGGCCCGCCTCCTCGTCTCCGACCAGGGGTTCCGCCGATACGTCGGGCTCGGAACCCAGGGCAGGGGCGGTCAGCGCGGCGCCGGCGAACGCCGCCAAGGCAACAAGACAGACAGGCCAGCCAAGCATGATTTGCAATCTCCCGACAGATGCGCGCGCCTTTCGATGCGCGCCACATGTCCCGGCAGGGTAGGATATCACGGCCGCACCGACAAGCTTCAAAGCGCACTCCGGGCGCACTTACAGGCTCATAATTTGAGAACGTGTTATCGTTCTCCTCCTAACGGAATTGCGTGCCCGTCTCCATCGTTCGAATAATAGTGGATCGAATGTCAGCATGGTTGCGATTGACGCGGCAAGCCCTTTCCGCATATACAGACACGTGTGCTTGTTACGGTAATCAGCCGGGCAGAGCCGGCGGACGATGGCGAACAGTGATGCCGAATGCCGCCGATCGGGAGCTGGATAGTGACGAAGCTTGTCCAAGGCGTGCGCAAATACGGTCTTCTCGCGGCGGCTGCCTGCGCGGCGTCGGGTGCCATGATCACTCATGCGCGGCTTCCTGCGGCTTCCCCTACGCTCGAAGGCCCCGTCAAGGTCGCGGCGCGCAGGGTGACCGAGAGCCAGTATCGCAACATCATCGCGGATACCTTTGGCGACTGGGTGCAGGTCAACGCCCGGTTCGAGCCGGAGCGGCGGCAAGATGGGCTTCTGGCGATCGGCTCGACGCAATTGTCGATCACGCCGGTCGGCTTCGAGCAGTATTACGGCGCGGCCCGATCGATCTCCGACCAGGTGTTGAGCGAAGGACGCCGCGCCACGACGGTGCCCTGCACGCCCCGGGATGCGGAGCAGGCCGACGATGCCTGTGCGGCGACCTTTCTTCGCAGCTATGGCGAGCGCCTGTTCCGCCGGCCGTTGACCGAGGCGCAGATCGATGCGCGCCTCGCCACGGCGCGCAAGGGTGAAGACTTCTACGACGGGTTGGAGCTTGCGCTCACGAGCCTGCTGATCGCGCCCGAATTCCTGTTCCGGATCGAAGTGGCGGAACCGGACCCCTCGGGTGCGGCGCGCCTCGATGGCTTCACCAAGGCGTCCCGCATCGCGTTTCTCATGTGGGACACGGGGCCCGATGCCGAGTTGCTGGCCGCTGCTAAGAGCGGTGCGCTCGACACCCCGGAAGGCCTGCAGCGGCAGGTGGCCCGGTTGCAGGCCTCGCCGCGCCTGGCGGACGGGGTTCGCGCATTCTTCACCGACATGCTTCAGCTCGATGCGTTCGAAGGGCTGACCAAGGATGCCTCGATCTATCCCAAGTTCAGCCAGACCGTCGCCGACAGCGCGCGCGAGGAAACCCTGCGCACCGTAGTCGATCAACTGGTGACCAGGAACCGCGATTACCGGGACCTGTTCGTGACGCGCGAGACCTGGCTCAACCGCAGCCTCGCCGCCGTCTACAAGGTGCCGTTCGTCTCGCAGGAGGAATGGGCGCCGTATACCTTCCCCGAAGAATCGGGCCGTTCCGGTTTGCTCACGCAGGTCACGTTTCTCTCGCTGTTCTCGCATCCGGGTAGTTCGTCGCCAACCAAGCGGGGGGTGAAGCTCTACGAGATATTCTTCGCCCAGCCGACGCCGGACCCGCCCGCGGATGTCGACTTCTCGAAGGTGCAGGCATCGAGCGAGGGGACCGTGCGCATGCGGCTGATCGAGCATATGACCAATGAAGGCTGCGCGGCCTGCCACTCGGTCAGCGATCCGGTCGGACTGGCGCTCGAGCATTTCGACAGCCTCGGCCAGGTGCGCATGCTCGAGGACGGCAAACCGATCGACGTGTCGGCGGTTCTCAACGGCAAGCAGGTGTCGGGCGCGCAGGGCGTGGGCCAGTTCATGCGCGACAATCCGCGCGTTCCCGCGACCCTCGTTCGCAACATCTACTATTACGGCGTGGGACGCGGCTTCGACGAGCGGGACGAGACCTTCTTCGAACAGGAAGCACAGGCGTTCGCCGCCGCCGGCTACAAGGTGCCCGCGCTGTTCGGACAGATCGCCACCAGCCCCTATTTCATGAAGGTCGTGATCCCTTCCGGCGCGAAGCCTGTACCAGCCCGGCCCGAACAGGTCGCCACCCGCCATTCCGCCGACAGCCGCCGAGGAGCCGCCCGATGAAAACCTTACGCTTCGATCGCCGCTCGATCATGCGGGGTGTCCTGCGGGGCGGCGCCGCCGTCGCCCTGGGCATTCCCACGCTCGATATGTTTCTCGACGGGAACGGGGCGGCGCTGGCGAACGGTCGGCCCATGCCGGTCCGCTTCGGCACCTATTTCTGGGGGCTCGGACTGACGGACACCCCGCAGGGGACACGGTGGGTGCCCACGAAGACGGGCCACGGCTACGAGATTACTCCGGAACTTGAATCGATCAGGGCACTGAAAGACAAGGTTTCGGTCTTTTCGGGTTTCCGCGCGATCGGGGACGGCAAGCCCAACCTCGTCCATTGGAGCGGGTTGGCGGCGATTGCCTCGGGCTCGGCCCCGGGGGCGACCAACACGATGGACAGCCCTTCTTTCGACACCATCGTCGCCGACGCGATCGGCCAGTCGACCCGTTTCCGCAGCCTCGACATGTCGGCGTCCGGCAAGCCGCTGTCGAACTCGACCTATACGGGCAAAGCCTTCGCGACGCCGGAAGTATCGCCCCTCGCCCTTTACGAGCGTCTGTTCGGCGACGGCTTTCAGGATCCCAACAATCCGGACTGGAAGCCGGATTCGCGCGTGATGCTGCGGCAGAGCGTATTGTCGGCGGTCAAGGACCAGCGCGACGCCCTGGCGGCCGATGTCGGCAAGGCGGACCGGATCAAGCTTGACCAGTACTACACCTCCGTTCGCGAGATGGAAAAGCAGCTCGCATTGCAGCTGGAAAAGCCGGAGTACAACGCCGCCTGCCTGATCCCCGAAAAGCCGGAGGCCGACAAGCGCGGTGCCTCGATCGAGGTCGTGAACGAGAATTCCAAGACCATGGCCCGGCTGCTGGCGATGGCATTGGTCTGCAACCAGACGCGCGTGTTCAATTTCGTTCACACCGCCGGCGCCTCGGAAACCTATCTCGCGGGCGATTCGAAGATCTACCACCAGTACAGCCATGACGAGCCGACCGACGCGAAGCTGGGCTACCAGATCAACACCTCCAGGCTCGCCGGCGCCGTGATGCAGGGCTTCGGCGATTTCCTCACCGAACTCGACGCGGTCGAGGAAGGCGACAGGACCGTCCTCGATAACAGCATCATCATGGCCTACAGCGACACCGGCTACGCCAAGATTCACAGCCTCGAGAATATTCCCATGCTTCTGGCAGGCGGTGCGGGCGGCAGGCACAAGGCCGGCCAGCACATCCACACCACGGGCGAACCGGTAACGCGGGTTTCGCTTACCGCCATGCAGCTCGCCGGCGCGCCGGTCGGGGAGTTCGGGATGGGCGCGATGAAGACGTCCAGCGCGGTGACCGAGGTGCTTGCCTGACATGATCGGCCGGCGGCCGATCGCCGTTCTGACGGCGGCGCTGTCCGGGATCGCCGCCGGCGGCGTGCTGGCCGAGCCTGCCGGTGCGCCCGAGACAGTGGGCTGGACACGCACCTACGTCATCGAGTGGTATGAGCCAGCCATGTATTATGGCGCCGATGGCGGCGTCATCAGCCCGGGCACCGATTGCCCGGGAGGCACGCATCCGTCGCCCGACTGGGTGAAGGTGCTGATGGACGCGGGCTACACCAGGGAAGAGGCCGAGTGGCTGCGCAATCCGGCCAACCCGACCCGCAGCGCGGTACATGGCCAGCCGGGAATGGCGTTTCGCGGCAAGGACCGGGCGAACGTCTACGACTTTCCCGCCACCGCGACCGAGGCCGGCCTCACGCCGGTATCCGGCACGATCGCGCGCGGTCTCGACCTCGACGACGATCCGCAAACCGGTTTTACGAGCCCGGACGGCGGCAAGGGCGTCGACAACAATTTCTACAAGGCGCTCGGTTGCTGGAAGACCTATCGCGGCCCTCCGCGCATGTCTTCGGGCGCGCAGGGACAGAACGATGGCATGCGCGAAGGGGCATGGACGATCGTCGTGGTCGTCTCGGGGTCGGGCGCGGATCCGATGAACGACGAGAATGTCGAGGTCGGCTTTTTCCATTCGCGCGACAAGATCGTCCGCGACGCGATGGGCAACGTCGCCAGGGACTATACCTTCCGGATCAAGCCCCACGAACGCCAGGAAGCGATCTTCAGGGGAGAGACCCGCGACGGTGTCATCACCGCGCGCGGTGTGGGCAATGTCGTCCTGCGCAATCCGGGCGCCGATCCCGAATTGCCCTTGCTCGGATCCAGGCTCGAACTGGAAATGGCGCCCGATGGACGGTTGACCGGGCTGATCGGCGGTTATCGCCCGTGGCTGCCGGTTTACAAGGGCTGGATCGCAGGCCGGGGCGCGGTGATCGAGGTGCTGACCTGGGTCGAGATGCCCGATGTCTGGTACGCCCTGCGCCGCTACGCCGATTACAGCCCGAGCGGGCCGGGCGGGGAGAAGAGCTATATCTCCTTCGCGCTGACGGTCGACGCCATTCCCGCCTTCGTGATGGAGCCCGATGGCGCACGGCAGGTTGCGCGGGTGAAAAGCTACCGCGTTCAGGCGGCCCCTGCGGCGCAGCGCACCGACGCAGCCATCGCCCGGGCACATACCCATCTCACCGGAGGCAATGTTGAATAGATCGAGACTGACAGCAGCGGCCGCCCTGTGCGCCGCGACCCTCACGGCCCAGGCACATGCACAGGCCGGCCCGCCCCTCACCGACGATATCCGGCCGATGCGCATGTCGGGCATCGGCCTCAACGTGACGGACATCGAGAAACAGAAGGCGTTCTACACCGATGTGCTCGGCTTCAAGGTTATCGCCCGCGTGCCGGCAAAGGACGGGACCGCGCGTGAATACCTGCTCGGTCTCACCGGCTCGCTTACGGCGGACACGCTGATCGTGCTGACGGCCCATGCCCCCACCGCCGGGTCAACCGGGTTCGGCCGGATCGTGCTGGTCGTGCCGCAGGGGCGCAAGATGGCGGAACGGATCGTCGCCGCCGGGGGCAAGGCCCGTAATCCCGTCGATGGCACCAATATCGTGTTCGATCCCGAAGGCAACATGATCGAACTCTACCAGCGACCCGCCGCCGCGCCGGCCGCCTAGCTTTCCGTCGTACACCGTCTTCTTTCATAGGTCGCCATGACATATTCGCTCCGCCAAACAGGATCGTTCGCCGGCGCGGCGGCAGGAGCGCTGCTTACGGCGTCGGTCATCGGCGCCGCGCCCCCCGGGCAGCTGGTGGATGGCGGCTGGCACAGCGTGGGCCAGAACGACTGGGAACAGCGCTACAGTCCGCTGACCCAGATCGACGTTGCGAGCGTCGACCAGCTCGGCCTCGCCTGGTTCGCAGACATGGATACCGAGGCGACGCAGGAGGCGACCCCGATCGTCGTCGACGGCATCCTCTATGTGACCACCGCCTGGTCGATGGTGAAGGCGTTCGATGCGGCGACCGGCGAACCATTATGGGCATACGATCCCGAGATCGACCGCAAGAAAGGCGCCGACGCCTGCTGCGACGTCGTCAATCGCGGCGTCGCCTACGCAGATGGCAAGGTCTTTCTCGGCGCTCTGGACGGGCGGCTGATCGCACTCGAAGCCAGGACCGGCAGGGAAGTGTGGTCGGAGCAGACCACCGACCCGGCGCTGCCCTATACCATTACCGGCGCGCCGCGGATCGCCCGCGGCAAGGTGATCATCGGGAATGGCGGCGCCGAATATCGTGTGCGCGGCTATGTCTCGGGCTACGATATCGAGACGGGGAAGATGGCGTGGCGCTGGTTCGTGGTGCCCGGCGATCCCAGGCTGCCGTTCGAGCAGCCCGAACTCGAGGCGGCTGCCAAGACCTGGAACGGGGAATGGTGGACGCTCGGCGGGGGCGGCACGGTGTGGGATAGCATGGCCTACGATCCGGCGCTGAATTCGCTGTATGTCGGCACGGGCAACGGCACGCCCTGGAACCAGGAACTGCGCAGCCCCGGCGGCGGCGACAATCTCTTCCTCGCCTCGATCGTCGCGCTCGATCCCGCGACCGGCAAGTACAAGTGCCACTTCCAGGAAACGCCCGGCGAGACCTGGGACTATACCTCCACTCAGCCGATCATCGTCGCCACCCTCCGATACGAAACCGGCCCGCGCAAGGTTATCCTCCATGCGCCGAAAAACGGGTTCTTCTACGTGCTCGACGCCGAAACCTGCCGCCCTGTCAGCGTCGAGAAGTTCGCCTATTCGACCTGGGCGACCGGCTGGGACAAGACGACCAACCGCCCGATCGAAAACCCGGCCGCGCGGTTCGGGACGACCGGCAAGGCGGTGATCCTCACGCCCTTCGCGCAAGGACTGCACAATTGGCACCCGATGGCCTTCAGCCCCGAGACGGGCCTGGTCTATCTGCCAGTCACGGTATCGAACGCGGTTTACGCGCCGGCGAAAAACTTCACGCCCAAGCTGAACGGCTGGAACACCGGCACCGATTTCGCCGCCGGTCGCGATCTCTACAAGGAACCGGGCGCGCCGAAACCGGGAGAGATCGAGAGCTACCTGCTTGCCTGGGATCCGGTGGCACAGAAGGAGGTGTGGCGGGCGCCCAATAGCGTTTACGGCGCGACCGGCGTGGTCGCGACCGCCGGCGGGCTGATCTTCAGCGGCAATCATGCGGGCGAATTCGCGGCCTATGATGCGAAGACCGGAAAACGGCTGTGGGCCGCGCCCGCGGGTGCGCGTGTGGTCGCCGCACCGGCCGCTTACGCGATCCGGGGCAAGCAATATGTCGCCGTGCTGGTCGGGGCGCGCGGGCTGCCCGAGGGCCAGCCGCGTACCAGCACGATCAGCGGCAACAATTCGCGCCTGCTGGTCTTCGCGCTCGGCGGTAAAGTTCAGCTCCCGACCGAACTGGCCAGCGGCACGACCGCCGCGGCCAAGGCCTTCGATCCGCCGCTTTCAACCGCAACCCCGGAAACGATCACCGCCGGGGCGCAGGCCTATGCGCCCAATTGCGCGGCCTGCCACGGCGCGAACGGCGTCGCCGGACAGGGCGCGATCGCACCGGATTTGCGTTACAGCGCGCTGCTTCGCGATGGGGCGCAGTGGGGGCGTATCGTGATTCACGGCGAACGCGCGGCACGCGGCATGCCGGGCTTCGGCAAGACGCTCGGCGCGAAGGATTCCGACGCAATCCTGGCTTACGTCATCAAGCGCGCGAATGACGCGAAGGCCGAAGGCAAATAACCCCGCAGGCCGGTATCGCACCTCTGCAATGCGGTATCAGGGCGTGGCGGATTGCGCGTGCGCAGAAACGATCGTCCAGTCGCTGGTCGAGGCAGGCTTCCCGCCGCCCGGCGCCGGTTCTGCCAGGCAGCCGAGGTCTTTCAACGCAAGCGGGCCGAGCGTGTGCGTCGCCGTCGTCGTGGTAATGCGGCCCGCCACGTTGACATGCCTTTCAACCAAGACGACCAGTGTATGATCCTTGTCGGCGCTGCGCAGCCGCATGATCGTGGTCGGGCCGGGCCCGGGACACGCGCCCACATCCTCGGCGACGATGTCGACCTTGCCGGCCGGATCGTGCTTCACCACCACATTCTGGCCGTGGTTCTGCAAGCGCTCGTCGGGCGGGCGCCGCGCTTCCGGGGGCGTTACCGTCTGCATGGTCAGCAGCAAAGCCGTCACCACGATCATGATGCGTTCCCGATCGGGCCGGTCGTCACCCGGAGAGGGGCGGCCACGCGGCTCAAGCCCCGGCCATCCGGGGCGCGCAGGAAGGTGCCGGGTCCCCGGCAGGCAAGGTGTCGAGGCTGACCGGCTTCACCGCGTAGCTTATCGAGGAAATCGGCGCGTTGGCACCCCACACACCGTCCTTCATCCAGATGTCGAACTTCAGCACCACGTCGGGGAGCGTCGTATTGCCGCGATCGAGGGTGAGGTTGTCGTCGCGAACGGTGACGGTATCGCCGACGTCCCACGCGCTCCAGTCCGGCCCGCCCGAACCGCGCGTCGCCCAGCGCCAGCGATCGGCGGTCGCGAGCGCTACTCCGCGATACTCATATCCCACTTCCTTCGCCGCCGGCGGAATACGCATGGAGACGAGCGTCAGCCTGGGCTGGTCGAGTTCGATCATCAGCCGGTCGTCCACGGTCTGAATCGCGGAGCCTTCGCAGGAACTGAGTGCGACGCTCCACAGCTTGCGCACCAGCTTCTCTGCCTCAGCCTTGCGTTCCGGACTGGCGGCCGGCGCCGTGGGGTCGAAATAGCTGAACAGCTTCTGCTGGGCTTTCGGTTGAGCGGGAGCGGCAGCGGCTGGCGCTTTATCCTGCGCCACGCTTGGCATGGGCCCTGCCGCCAGCGCGGCCACTGCTGCAAATCCACACGCGGCAACCCAACGGACCATCTCAACTCTCCCGATATCCGTACCGGCTTGACCGATAAGTTGTGATAGAGTTAACTCGTGCCGATCTGAATCACAAGGCAAGATTATTCCCCTCGCTGCTTCTGTTGCGGCGGGCGGCACCAAGGGCAGAGTGGGAGCTATTATGCAACGATTCGGCATAGCGGCGGCGGTCTTATTGCAGTGTCTGTCAACAGCGGCGCATGCCGAACCCTGGGCGCGAACCTACGTGATCGAATGGTATGAAGGCGCCAATTACTACGGCGGGCGGGAAGGCACGACCGAACCGGGAACCGACTGCCCGGCTGGCTCGATGCCGTCGCCGGACTGGGTCGAGGTGCTGATGGATGCAGGCTATTCCGAAACCGAGGCCAAGTGGCTGCGCGATCCCGCCAACCCCACGCGCGAACCCAATAACGGCCAGCCGATGATGGCCTTTCGCGGGCTGAACAAACAGAACGTCTACGATTACCCCACCACCACGCCCGAGGCAGGGATTCCGCCCGTGACGGGAACGATCGGTCTCGGTTTCAATCTCGACAACGACCCGAAGACGGGTTTCACCAGCCCGACTGGGGAGCGAGGCATCGATCACGGGGTCTACAAGGCGCTCGGTTGCCTGAAGGGCAATCGCGGCCCCGAACGCCTGTCGGAGCGTGGCAAGGGCGCCAATGACAGCATGCGCGAAGGGGCGTGGACCGTGGTGGTGGTCGTGTCCGGACAGGGGACGGATCCGGCCAACGATCCCGATGTGCGCGTGGGGATCTACAGCAGCCCCGACAAGATCGTGCGGGACGGTGCCGGCGGGGTCGCGCAGGATTACACCTTCCGCATCAAGCCCCATGCCAAGCTCCAGGCCATCTTCGCGGGAGAGAGCCGCGAGGGACTCATCACTGCCAAGGCGGACGGCCCGGTCTGGATGCGCGGGCCGGACACCGGCGAGTTGAAGCTGGCCAAGGCGCAACTGCGACTGGAGATGAAGCCGGGAGGGTCGCTCTCGGGCATGATCGGCGGATACCGGCCATGGCGCCCGATGTACGAAGCGATGGTGAACGCACGCGGGCCGGTGGCCGAGCCTTTGGGCTGGGTCCGCCTGCCCGACGTGTATTATGCGTTGCAGCGTTATGCCGATTACAGCCCCACCGGTCCGGATGGGGAGAAGACCTACATCTCCTACAACATGCGGCTCGACGCCGCGCCCGCTTATGTCCTGACGCCTGACGCAAGCGGGGAAGTGCAACAAGTCAAGGCGTTCGAGCCTGCGTCGGGCGAGGCATCGGCCGCGCCTTAGGGTTTGGGGCCGGGGTCGGTCATTCGGCCGGCAGCTTGCGATGGTCGCAGGCTGCGTTGGGCGGTCCCCTCCCGGGCCATGGTTTTTTGCCAGTGCGGAAGTGGCGCCGAGACCAGTGGGCTGCTCGCGATGCCGATCGCGAAGATCTCGCTATGCCGGGCAAGTGTCATGAACGACTCGCCATTTCTCCGTCATGTCGCCAGCTGTCGTGTCCAACTCATCGAGACGTCAGAACTCGATCCCCCCAATGGGCAAGCTGCCAAACTGGATAGTTTCCGAAATTCGTCAACGAAGCCAAATTTGCGCTGGAATCGTCGAGACGACGGCGCTTGAATCTATGATGCAGGCACGATGCAGTGCCTGACAGTTGTCTTCGAACGCCGCACGCCACAGGAGACGGATAACCGCTCGAAGGGCGGCGCCCGCCGCCCCCTTCCTGTCACCGCCCGGTCAGAACCGGGCCGTCAGGCCGACGAAATAGCGGCGACCGATCACGTCATAGGCCGAGCTGACCGTGTTCGAGGGACCTCCGAACAGGGGCGGTTGCTCGTTGGTAAGGTTGGTGATGCCGCCGCGCAGTTCGAAATCGTCATTGGCGATGAGCCTTGCGATGAGATCGAAGTAGCTTACCGCCGGCACGCCGAGAGCGGTGCCGTTTTCCACGCCCACATTGGCCGAATTGTCCTGCTCGCCGATGTAGCGCCACCGCAACGTCAGGCTGCCCACCTCGCCCGAGAGATTGGCGCTGGTGACATGCTTCCATTCGGGATGGGTTGACGAGAACCCGTCGATCTGGGCGTTGCCGATCGTGCCGGCGTAATCCCTGAACGGTTCGGTCGCGAGGCTCTGGATGGCGTAATTGATGACATAGGTGATCGACGTATCGACCGAGAAGGTGCCGAGCGCCCCCAGGCCGACCGCCGCTGCCGCCTGGAAATCGATCCCGGAGGTCTTGTACGAGCCGAGGTTGAAAAGCGGTTCGCGGATCAACAGCGGCAACCCGGCAGCGTCGCGACTGATGAGCTGGCAGTAGAAATTGTTGGCGTCGTAATTGGGATTGAGGCCGTTGAAATTGAAGCACTGGTTGAGGGCCACCCCGCTGGTGACGTATCCGATCGCGTCCTTGAGCGTGATATTGTAGTAATCGACCGCCAGCGAGAAGTTGCGCAGCGCCGGGCGAACGAACTCCGGCTCCAGCACCAGGCCGATCGTGTAGCTGTCGGCCTTTTCCTCGTTGAGTTCGGGATTGCCGGAGCGTTGGGCGGCGGTGGCGGCGCTGGCGAAACGGAATGTCGGCAAAACCGCCGCCGGGACACCGGTCGCCTGGCAAAGCGCGGCGACCTGTGCCGGGTCGACCCCGGCGATCCGCCCGGTACGCGCAAAGCCGGTCACGTCGCACGGATCGCCCGCGCCGGACGCCGGCGAACCGATGATTGCCGTCGCGCCGCTTATCGGCGTGAAGAGATCGCCCAGCGAAGGCGCCCGAATGGCGCGCGAATACCCGCCGCGGAACGATACCCCCTCGACCGGCGACCAATTGCCGCTGGCCTTGTAGGTGTGCGCGCCGCCGATCGTCGAATAATCCGAGTAGCGATAGGCGAGGCTCAGATCGAGGTTGTGGAAGAACGGCGTGTCCTTCAGGATCGGAATGGCCAATTCGGCATAGACCTCGCGCACCTCGACCGCGCCCTCTGCCGATGCCGTGCCGAGGGTGCCGGCTGCTTCCGGAACCGTGAAGACCCCCGGCCTGTCCGTCGGCAGTGAGGTGAACGAGGGGCTGATGTCCGCATTGTAGCTGTTGCGCCGGTATTCGGCGCCCACCGCGAATGCGAGGTCGCCGCCGGGAAGCGCAAACAGATCGCCGGTCAAGTTGCCCTGCACCACCGTCTGCCTGAACCGGTATTCGTTGACCGGCTCGAGCGTCAGATAGTCCTGGCATTCCTGGGAAACGGGCACGAAGCCGAACGGATTGTAGCCGCCCGCGCACACGCCCGTCCCGCCATCGGGCAGCCCGTTGGCGCCGACCCCGTTCAACACCCGATCGAGGCGGGGGCGACTGATGCTGCCGTTGACCGTGTCGGTCTCGTGGGTTTCGCCGTAGCTGGCGTAGACGTCGTAATTGAGCGAGGGGCCCAGCGTGCCTTTCACCCCGACCAGCCCCTGGCCGATATCGTATTCCTGCCGAGCCCTCAGCGGGGCAATGCGCCCGGCATCGAAGTAATAGATGAGCGACCCGTTGGGATTGGGGCGGGAATTCAGCGCGATACGCAGGTCAGGATATTGGTTGATGAAGGGATTGTCCGCACGGATGCGGATCACCGGCGCGACGAGCGTCTGCTGGATGCCGTAGGGGCTCGTGACATCGACCTCATAGGTCGTATACATTCCCTGGGCGTAGAGCGTGGCCGCTTCCGTCAGTTCGAATTCGCCGCGGGCAAACCCGGTATAACGCTCGATCGGGGCCTGCAGCGTGACCTCGCCCGGCAGGATCTGCGTGACCACGCCCGTCGAGGTGAGGCGGTAGCCCGAGATGGGGCTGGGCCGCAGGTTGATGCCGCCGTTATATCCGACCAACGTGCCGTCCGGGTTGAGCAGCAGGCTGCTCGCGACCGACGGGACCGCGGTTCCGTATACGTTGGTGAACAGGTTTCGATAAGCGGCGACATTGGCCGGCGCACCGGCGCCGAACCGGTTGGCACCATCGAGCACATACAGCCCGGTGGTCGGCGTCGGCGTCCCGGTCGCCTCGTCGAAAAACGGACGTTCGGCCCGGTCGGCGGTGTCGCGCCCGAGATAGGAGGCGGAGAGGAACAGCTTGCCCCGTTCGTCGGCGAAGTCCGTTCCGAAGGCCAGCGAGATGCTGCGCGTGCCCCCGTCGCCTTCCTGCGTCACGCCCGCATCGGCTTGCAGTTCGAGCCCGCGGAAGCGATTGTTGAAGCGGAAATTGACGACGCCCGCGACCGCGTCTGATCCATAGATTGCCGAAGCGCCGCCGGTAATCACTTCGACCGTCGAGATCAGCGCAGACGAGATCGTGTTGAGGTCGACCGTGCCCTGAACGTCGGAAGGCTGCATGCGCCGGCCGTCGAACAGGATCAGCGTGCGGGACGGCCCCAGTCCGCGCAGGTTCGCACTGGACCGGGCCCCGCCGGCACTGCCCCCGAACGTGCTCAGCGTGCCGGTCTGCGTGTTCTGGGATGCCTGGAATTGCGGCAACGCATTCAGCGACTGCTCGATAGTGCCAGGTCCAGAATCCTCGACGAACTTTTCATCGATGGTGGTGATGGGACTTTCGGCGATGAAGTCCCGCCGGGAAATGCGCGAGCCCGTTACGACGATTTCGCGATTCTCTCCTTCCGATACCTGGCCCGGCGCGGTTTTATCGACGGTACTTTCCTGGGCGCCCGCCGATGTGGAGAGGGCCGACACGCAGATTCCGAGCAGCAAACGGCAACGATAGTTCGTCATAGCAGAACTCTCCCAATCGCGAGCTTTGCCCGCACCGGCCTCTTCGGACCGTTCCGGAAATCTGCTTGTGAAACAACCGACAGTCAAGTCTGCTTCTTTGTTGTCGTTGGACGGCAGCCGTAGGGGCGCTGTATTAGTCCTTCGCCGAACGGCCTGCTTAGCTGCGTGGCGGTCACCTCGAGGCGCCGAGCCCACTTAGGTCCGCTCCCTTTCTCTCCCAATTTCGGCCGTGAAGCTGTGCAGGAAGGATCGCGATACCGCCCGAATCAGCGAAAGTGGAATACCGACTGGGCACATCCTGGCCTGCAAAGCACGAAGGCCCGTGCTCCTGCTTGCATGTCATGCGGTCGCGCCGGAAATCGCGCAAAGCCGACAGTCTGACGGTTCGTAGTACGGGCGGGCCCCATTCTGATCTGAAAAATTCAACGAATTTGCAATGACCGCCATCGCATTGCTGCTTCGGAACCAGTTTCAACGCGGGTTCGAAAGCGGCTTCAGTGGTGGCTTCGATATCGGGCGCTATACCTTTCGCTTCCGGTCCTCATCGGTGGCGGGATCGAAAGTCTAGTTGGGAGGGATAATTGAAATGAGAGGCCCGATTGAGACTTATCGGTCAGCGCCTCGCGTGGTTCGCCTACGATGTGATTCCGTTCGTTAGTTCTACCACCCTGCTTCCCGATGGGTGTTACTTGGCGTTTAGGGATCAGGGAAACACGGCCGCGGCTCTTCACTCCAGCATCTCTCTCAAAAGCGAAGCGGTTTGCTTAGCCGTTGCCTCGAAAGGGTTGGAACGCCCACAAAGGGATAAAAACGGCGGAAAAGCTGGTGCACCCGACATGAAAGTGATGGGCACTGTAATCATTGGGAAATTCTGGTTTTACTGCCCTCATAGCGGCAGCTTTGCGCCCCATTTTGGTCATAGTTAATCACCGATTGATCACCCGAAAGCGGACAAGGTTGCCGATCGGCCGGGATTACTTAAAATGGGTCTTCGCCGTAATTCCCTCACGGGGGGGCGAAAGGGCAGTTTTAGCTAGCACTTGACACACTGAAACCCACCCACTCTGAATTTTAGCCAGAGTGGCCACCCGGCGTGTGGACCTGCTAAAGAATTACAAAAGGCATGTCAGTCGAGACAAAAACTAATGATTTTCCGTGAACTAAGTTTGCCACGTGGGTATATTCGATGAGCAATGATAGCGGACTGAGCATCTGGGTCGGTGACCTCGACGGGTATATCAACATAGACGCTATCAACGCGGAGAACGAGCGCGAGGCCGAACAGGCGGCGCTTGAGCTTGAGCTCGACGAGATCGGGGAGCTACGACTGCTCGCGGGCAAATCGACATCGGCCAGACAGCTGCACTCGAAGGACATCAATCCGTCCGATTGGCGTCATGCTGTGCATCAGGCCGAAATGGCGATCGGCTCGGCCCCTGTGAACATCTTCCGTCATAGCGCACAACAGCTGGATGTTGAGGAAGAACACTTCATTCGCGCCATGCTGAAGCTCGGTTTTGCTTACCCCGTAGCACGATATGCTCAGTGGGAACGCCTAGATTATCCGTCAGCGATCACCGCCACTTTACCGCACGGCATGAGGGCGCTCATCAATCAGTTTCTCGCCGCGGAGGACATCCCACGCTCCGCTGGCACAGATGAACGCATCCGATCCGCTGGCACAGATGAACGCATCCGATCTGCACTAACCCATCACCAAACCAGCGCAATGACTGCATATCGGCGCGCTGGAATCTTGCAGACAGCTCTGCATGACATTGCCGATGAAACAGCGGGTCATTCAGGTGGTGAGGCTCTTGATCGTGGAAGGACTCGGGCAATTCTTGCCCTAGCGCGCCTTCATTTCTCCGCTCGTGAACTTCGACTGTCGTCGGTGAAAGGCCTTCAGGAACTCGCGGAGGCCTATATCGCCGATCGAGAAACGCTGGGGGCTAAGCGAGAACTGCTTGTATCGAACAGGCGATCCATCAGAAACTGGCGCCATAGGCACATTCGCTCACTACTGGATTTCTATCCGTATTCTATCCGGCACGGCCTTGCTCGCGCCGCGCGTTCTGACCAACTCGATCGCATCGCGATGGTGCACCAATTAGCCCTCGCGCATTGTGGCATCTTGCGTATGCGGCGGGCAGGTCGAAATCGCACCCGCTCACGATGAGCCGGGCTTACCGTTTTCATGGTCCAGCTAATGTGCCCGTGCCAGATCAACCTGTGTTATTGCGCAAGCGAAAGAAACAGGCGCAGAAACAACTCCACCTCATCGGAGCCGATGCAGGTTCGATCAGTGATCACAATGGGACGCGTGCGATCGAGACATATGCCGCAGTCGATGGACGCGTCGCCACGCTGACAAGGCGAGAGGTGGATCTGATCACACTGGCAAACCCCGGAATCGAGCCCCCAGCAGCGCTGGAGGAACTCCACCCGTGGCTTCCAGAGTGTCGTTTCTTGAATGATTCTGTTGCTAGCTTTTCAGCAGCCGAGGCCATTGTCCGACGCTTCGGACAACATTTTGTCTCCGCATCGTCGTTCTGCGACGAGAAATGGAACACCATCTGCAATGCGCTGCGCCAGCGCAGTGGCCATGACGCGCGCTTTTATTCGGCCTGGCATCTGCCGATTCAAGAAGCGCACGTCCTTGAGGAAGTAGACTCCGATAGAAGCGTCATCGCGATCGATTTCAATAGCATGTATCCCGCTTGCATGCAGTACGATTTTCCCAAGCCATCTGCTCTCCACATAGTGCAATTGAACCGGGATCTGGATCCGAACGAAATGCTCACTACCGGACTTTACCGGTGCGTGCTTCATGAACCCGGCAACGGACTTCATCGCGCGACATAATCCAGTTCGCAGCTTCCATTCGGGGCGGAATCTGAGTGCACAATTGGATGAGCCGATATTGATCGACCTTAACGAATTCGAGTTAACCTTCTTCAGTAGGCATTTCCGCCGCATTCATCTCATCGAAGCCGTTATCTCGAACGAAACTCTTTCGCACCCGCTTGCCAGAGAAGTAAGACGATCATTTGCACGAAGGAAAAACTACCGGGCTCAGAGCAATAAGACGCTCGCGGACAGGGAAAAATTCCTTGCCACGCTAATGACGTCATGTGCTAACCGTCCATCGAGACCGCCGCGAACCTTTAAATCCCGGGAATCAGCGATGGAATACGTTCGATCTCATTATGGGATCGATGTGCCAGTCGATGAGCCGGAGGCCGCTACCGACATCTGGCTGGATGGTCGTAAGGGCGTGACTGTGCATCACGGAGGCAATGGCTTCGATGTTCGCGGCCCGGCCCTTATAAACGGTTCCGCATGCCATCTACTCGGTCAACGGATCGTGGCACGCGGTCGCATCATGCTACTGGAGAAGATGGAAAGAATTCTCGACCGCGCCCCGGATGTGCAGATCTGCTACACAAATATAGATTCCATCCACTTTTCGCTTCCGACCATTCATCGAGACAGCATAGTTGCCTGGTTGGAGCGCGAGGCGTCGGACGAGATGGGTTCCTTCAAGGTAGAAGCGGTCACACAGCACGGACTGTGGTTGGAGCCAGGGCGTTACTGGCTGTATTCGGACAGCGAAATCGTCAAGTTTAGGAACCGAAGCGTCGGCGATAGGCAAAGGCCATTCAATGATCATTCGATTCATGTGGCCAACCGACAAATCGGCGGCCTGCATGTGCCAATCAAGATGACGCTTGATCTGGAGCGCACTATCTCACCATTGAGATCGGTTGATACCGATGGAAAGGAAAATCAGACCCGCCAGCGACTGATTGAAGTTGGGGAAAACACGCGTTTCTCTTATGTGTTGGATGAAATTGAGCGCAATCAACGGCTGGCAATACCAGTCCGAATGCAAGCGTTCAGACGCCTGCGTGAAAGGATGATGCCTTCCTGCACCGCTGCCTCGGTGCAGGAAGAATAAGGCCATTATCATGTGCCAGGCGTAAGCCTGCCCGTAAGGGGCGCGTTCGAAGAACACTGACTGCAGGAACGGAATCTCGGGCAGATCCTGCGATCATTATCGTAAAAGTAAACGAATTCGAACGCAATAGACGGACGAGGTTACTCCGGCGCATTCAGGCTCGCGCTTCGCTGAACAGCTTTCGCGAATTGATCGGCTAGAACCTGCCGGTCCGCTACCGGCCCAACAAAGGAACTTACAACAGGATTAGCCCCTGCATAAGTCCTCCATTTGCTAACCGCCCAGTTGCAATATTATTTCGATTCCGAGATGCTCGTAGTGTCCAGAATCACGCGGACGGTTTCCTCTGGCTGATCCCACACCGGGAAGTGTCCGCTACGCTCGAACCAGTGCATCGTCGCTTCAGGGAAGGCTTTGATCGCGCGATCCGCCTGCTGCGGTAGACACAGCCGATCCTTGCGTCCCCAGCCGATGACAACGGGCGCAGCCGTTGCCGCAGGGCCCTCCTGCATTGCGCCATTGGCGAGATCTTTCACAAGCGAATTGACGGTGCGCGTATCAGCCAATGACTTTAGTTCTCGCGCGACGAACGCCGGATTGAGCGCCCACGGCCTTGCTGATAGCTGAGCCATAAGCGCGGTCCGGCCTGCGACATTTCCAGTGATGGCATAAAGCGCCGGTCGCAGCGCGCGAACCAGAGCAACCGAGGGCGTTATAGTGGCTTTGAAGAAGGTGCGCTCCCACCCCTGCCAGAAGCCGCCCGGATCCAGTGCGACAACCGCGCCCGCTTGGCCGCGCCGCGCCATCTCGAGCACCAGGCGAGCACCCAGCGAGCTGCCAACCATATCAATACCTGTGAGATTTTCCGCGCCGAGCCAGTCGTCTAAACTGCGCGCGAGCCCATCGAACGTGCCGCTGTCAGCCTCTTCGGGCGTCTGCCCGTGGCCGGGCAGGTCCACGGCGATTACCTCCCTGAATTGAGAGAGCGCAGGCGAGATCGTGTCCCACGAGCCGCTGGTAGCCCCCAGTCCGTGGACGAAAAGAAGGGGTTTTCCGCGCCCCGTGCGCGTGTAGTGCATGGTCATGGAACGGTAACGTCTCACACCAACTTATGGGCCCGTGGATGTCTATATTGCCGAAGGTGAGGCCAAGAGCGGATGGTCCGCTTCCGGCCCCATTTCTGCCGGTCAGCAATGCGCCCCATTTCCGCCATTCCGACTCTCTTATTGAATGCCGGAAAGCTGCCGTTCGTTCAGAAACTAGTTTCGAAAATTTGGGCCCGGTTGGAGTTATGTCATTGCATTCACGAGAGCTCGCCTAGAAACCCACGAAGAATTATGAGGATATACAGGTCATTCACATTGCTCTGCGAAGGTAGGACCGACTAAATTCAGTGCGAGAGGCGATAATGACCTACAGGACCATCGCATTAGACAAACTTGACGTGAACCAAGCCAATGACCGGCATGGCGAACTGGAAAATGAAACGGCGGCGATTGCTTGGCTGTTTTCCAGTCACGGCGCGCAGATGAAGAAGCTGGCGCGCGACATTGCATCGACGGGTGGAATCTATGAGCCGCCGTTGGTTTACCCGAGCGATGGCAAGTTCGTTGTCTACGATGGCAACCGGCGCACCACATGCCTTAAGCTGATAGCACAGCCCAAGCGCGCACCTTCCATCGAACTACAAAAGTTCTTTTCCGACCTTCACGGCAAGTGGAACGGAACGATCCCTACCGTCATAATGTGCCGGGTTGAAACCGACCGGGACAGGATCGATGAGATTCTCTTCCGTCGGCATACCGGAAGTCAGGGCGGCGTCGGTCAGGCTAATTGGGACGGTCGCATGAAGACCACCTTTGTCAATCGGACAGGCAAGGGCGGCGGTCTGAATGTTGCCGACGAGATCGAAGAAAGGCTGCGCGAAGCGAAGATGCTTCCCGGCCGAAAGAAAATTCCGCGCACCAACCTCAACCGCTTGCTTTCGGCCGAGGCCTTCCGCAACCGGGTCGGCATCTCCTGCAACAAGGGCAAGTTTCAGTTCATCCGCAAGGAAGATGCTTCGCTAACGGCTCTCGCCCGCATTGCGAAAGACCTCGCCGACAAGAAAATCACGCTCGATGATGTATGGGATGTCGGGCGCAAATCGGCGTATTTGGACCAACTTGAAGGTGAGGGTATTCTTCCCACCGCAGCAGATGCGATTGAGCTTTCCAAGGCGAGCAGGAAGACACAAGTCAAACCGCTGCCGAAGCCAAAGGCAAAGAAGCCCGAGCGCCGTACACACCTCATACCGCAGGAAGATTACGGCGTTGCGTGGGCGGGGCGTTTGCAACGACAAAGGGCAATTTGGGAGGAATTGCAATTTGCATTGGAATTGGAACATCACCCCAATGCGATTGCGGTGTTGTGCAGGGTGCTGCTCGAACAATCGGTCGATAACTATCTGGTGAGAGCCAAGCTGCAGACCGCTGTCGAGCACGATCCACTGGCCAAGAAAATTATCTCCAGCGCGGAGGATCTTCATCAGAAGGCAAAGATCGAAAAGCGCTATCTCGAAGTGATCCGCAAGGCGCGCACGATTGATGCGATCATTTCAGTCGATACGCTTAATAAGTATGTCCATTCGTCGCGGCTTGCGCCATCGCCCGATCACTTGACCGCCATTTGGGACACCTTTGCCGAACTCATTGTGCATTGCCTCAATGAGTAAGAAAGCTGCGTCGGCACACTGGACCGACGAAAAGCCGAAGCGCCGCCAGACACGGTTCTTGAAGCGCTTTATCGTATCATCGGACAGCCATAGCTTCATAGGGCGCCTGTACGATCTCGGTATCGTCAGCATGCACTTCGATTCTTACGATGAGTTGGCCAAGTACCCGGACTGTAAGTATGTGGTGGATACGGTCAGCAGGGTCGAAGCCTTGACCCGCCGGGTCGAGTCTCTCAACCTGGCCGGGAACATGCTCTGGCCTGAACCTTTCCCGGACAACTTTAAGAAGCTTCCGATCACGCGTTATGAGTGGCTGACCGTTACGGCGGATTTGTTCATCATTCGCTATGTGTCGGTGATCGACTGCGCCCTTCTGCTCATCAATCAAGTGCTCGACGCCGGACTAGCCGACCGTGACTGCACATATTCGCGGTTGAAACGAGCTGGGCTTCCTGATGCCATATCGAGCCATCTGAAAGCCATGCTCGATGCGCAACAATCCATCCGGGACGAGCGCAATATGCGCATCCATCATGGTTTGGAACGCTCATTCACCGACGATGATGTCACCTTCAAACTGGCCTCGTCATTCACCGATAGAGGAAGTGGCATGACCGGGTTCGATTATTACGGGCGACCAATAAACCTCGATATCTCGTTCAAGGAAGGATTGGTCTGGATGCAAAAGGACTTTGTGCGGCACGCGAATGTTCTGCAAGATCAGCTTGATGCCCTTTACGATCTTTTGTGGCCGGAGTTTGAAGACCGGTTTGGTCCCCTAGTGGCGGTTGCAAACCATGGACTCAATGCCGGGGCCAGAAGGTCTCGTACATGAGCGGGGTCGATCCCGAATGCCATCCGCCCGACAATTCCTCGGATACGACGGTCTGCAGCGAATGCTTCGATGACATCGAACTCACGGAGCGCATCGAGGCTTATGAAGCCTCAGGCGAGTGCACCTATTGCGAGACAGACCGGGAGTTCATCGCCCCGTTTGACGAGATCGCGGAATTTATCGGTGAGCGCATGTCGACTTTTTATGGGCGCGCGGTTGATCAGCTCCCGTACGATGGTCGGGAGGGTGGCTATATGGCGTGGCACGTCGACACATTCGATTGCCTGTACGAGTCGATCGGCCTTCAACTGACTTCCGAAAATGAAGAGCGGCTGCGGAACGATCTGGCGTGGCATATCGGTGATGATGCGTGGTGCGATTACGACTGGCTATCACTGGAAATCGATCAGAGCCTGCTGAGCAGCTGGGACCAGTTTTGCACAGCCACCAAAGGCGTGAGACGCTTTTTCTTTCACAATCTGGGCGAACCAGAATCGTCCCATCCCGATGAGCGCTCGGTCATCCAGTTTTTGCATGAAGTGACAGCTCTCATTGAGGCGATGAGCCTCGTGCAGACCATCCCTGTTGGCTACCTGCTATTCAGAGCGCGTCCGCACGAAGGCGAGCCTTGGGCCACGCCGCTTGAGCTGGGGCCGCCGCCAGTCGAGGAATCGCTACAATCCAATCGGATGAACCCCCCGGGTATTCCGATGTTCTATGGAGCGGAAACAGCGCAACTCGCTGCATTGGAGGTCAGAGCGCCGCGCGCGACCATTGGCGAGTTTCGGACGCTACGCGAGATACGGCTCATCGATCTGGCGAACCTTCCACCGGTCCCCGGCTTCTTTTCCGAAGCTACGCGCGAAGAGCTGCAAGGGCTTTCATTCCTGCACCAACTTACCACGATCATGGCAGAGCCTGTCCCGCAAAATAACCGGGTAAATGTGGATTACATTCCGACACAAATTTTGACCGAGTTTTTCCGCGATTACGGATTTACGGGCGGAGGGGTCGATGGGGTGCGTTACATAACATCGCTAGGCGTCGCCGGAGCCAATACGGTGTTGTTCGCAACGCAAGACAATGTGGTTGCTGATGGAATGACAAGTTCGGGTGCGCGCTGGATCGATCTGGTGGGGACACAGGAATATACGGCGCCGCCCCCTTAACTTCCTTGTTAGAATAGCGGATGATCCCGAGCAAACATCGAGCGCGTTTACTCGGGATCATCCGCTGTCCAGTCCAATATTTAGCGGTCATTCGACTTGGCGTTCGCTCCAGAAGCTGACTTGCGGCTATCGTAGAAGTTCCTCCAAATCGTACCAGACGCTTACGGTCCATCTGCTATTCGACTGCTTTGGAGCAAATTTCCGATGGGTAACACGCTCATGCGAAACAGTTATGCCGAACCGTTATTCATTCAGCTCAAAGCAGGCTATGGATCGCCATAGCGCCGCACAGATATGGATGGCTGAAGGCGCCGTTCTGCGGCGCAGTCGCCAGCCGTTCGGTCGCGCTCGCGCAATCGGCAGGGTCAGGTATCTTTGACAGGGCGGCTGTGGCCTCGTCCCGCGTTGCCAATTTAAGCCTAGCTATCGCCGAAGTCACCGCACCCGAGGGAGGCAGACCGAAGGCCAGACTTTCACCCACGAATCGCGAAAAGAGATATTGCGCCGTGTCACTCGTCCGCCACTCGCTTGCGCAGGCGATGGCTCGGCCGTTGAGCAGCGACCATGCCGGAAAACTCACCGCGTCGGCCGTTCGGAACCGCTGTTGGAAATTCCTCGCCGACCCCGCGCCGGAATAACAGGCGTTGAGCAGCACGAGCCGCAGGTCGAGGCGGTCGCCGTGTGTCTGCAGCCCCCTGATCGAGACCGGATGCGGGGCCCCGCCACCGATCGAGGCGAAATATGGATCGGTGTAGCTGCTGACCGGCTTCCCGTGGGTCGAAACGACAAGCACCTGCGCATCCCCGACCAGTTCCGGGAGCTCTCCCGTCGCGCCCGTGTCGATAATGACTGGTGGGGAAAGGCCCGCCGCCTCCGCGAATGCAGCGGCCTCGTGGCGAGGCAGCAGCAATTCGCTGTCGCTGTCGATGATCGCTGCGACTCCTCCGCTGATCTGCGGGGGCTCGGCCGAAAGCGCAATCGCCGCGACAAATCGGACCTCGAACAGGCCCTGCCGCATGCGCTCCAAGAGTCCGGGATGTCGAATGGCGAGCGCGGTCATCGGAGGGGATAGACCGAAATCCGTCAGATAGCGAATCGAGCGCACATCGCCTGTGGCAAGGTCGTCGAGGACCGGCTCGAGCAGTGGAAACACGGCATCCAGCCAAGCGTCGAGCGCCCCAGCAAACTCTTGTCGCCCGATCTCGCCCTGCGAGAACCGCAGTAAGGCCGCATGCCAGTTGGACCGCGTGTCTGCGGGCAGAGCAGTTCGCCGATACCGGTCGCCATAGAACGACCAAAGCAGCGGCTCGCCGGCATGAGTAATGGCCATGATGCAGTGTCCCTCGGCCAGCCGTCTGCGAACCGCTTCGATCATCGCGGCCTGGCCGGCCCGATCGAGGGCCGGACCAGATCGGCCATCGAATGTCGCGATGACCTGCGAGAGCCTGTCCCACTGTTTGCCGGCCGGGTTCCGCGGTCCCCAGACATCGTCATATTTCTCAAGAAATCCGAAGAGGTGCGGCACGCCCTCGCCGCGCAGACCCTCGAGCGCCCGTTCGAGCTCGACCGCCTCGTCTGCCTGCACCAAGGTCGCCGACTTCCTGCTCCACTCGAGCAACGCCATCCAGTCCCCGAGCGCATTACCCCGGCAGGCAACAAGCGCCTCGAGGGCCTCCTCGATCGGTCCCTGATCCGGCAAGGTCGCCATCAGATTGTCGAAACGGGGAAGGTAGCGCTCGCGTAGGCCGCGCCGGTAGTGAAGGCGCAGGACATCGCGCAGCGTTTGGTCGAATGCGCGCGCAGCAGCGGCAAGCGCAATGGCGACTGCACTGGCGTCGCCGCTCTCCGCGAAGACCCGTGCGGCGACAAGTTCAAGCTCAAGCAGGGCTTCGGGATCACCGATTTTGTTGTGTGCTGTCCTCGCTTCGTTGATCATTGCCCGTGCCTGCGCGGCCTTGCCGGCCTGTCGCAGACAGGCAGCAAGATTGACCATCAGGACCGGGCGGATGTCACTGTCGGTCGCCGACGCATCCAGCGCCCGCCGCAAATAGGTTTCCGCGTTCACAGTGTCGCCGGCCCGCATGAATGCAGTGCCCAGATTGGCGAGCAAGACCATTGGCGGTTCGGTGTCGAGTTTAGCAAGGACTTCAAGCGCCTGCTTGCCCGAATTGACTGCAAAATCCGGATCGCCTTCCTCGCAGGAAACGGCAACCACCGCCTGGAGCGCGCGCGCCAGTAGGGGCAGTGACCCCGTTTCGTGCGCCTGGTTCTCGACATCGGCGATGGCGCGATAGGCGGCCTGCGAAGCGCCGTGCCGGGAGTAGAGTAGCGCACTCCGCAACTTCAGATCGCCGAGCTCTTCCCAAAGATCATAATATTCGAGCAGGCTGGCAGCAGCGCGAAACACTACTGGACGGTGGTCGATGCTCGACGCAACACAATCCGCCTCCTCTACCGCGACGCGCACGATTTCGAGCACGGTCTCCCGCGTATCATCGCCGTCGTCGGCGCGGGCGAGCGCTTCAAGTGCCTCGAATGCCCCGCTGACATCTCCGGCCATATATCGCGCACGGGCCGTCAGTTCGAGGAACAGCAGATGCTCCCATACTAGGTCGCGCTGCTGCATCAGTGTAGCAATTGCGTTCGCCACCTCGGCTACATGCCGTGCATTATGGTCACAGGTCGCGATCAGACCATTGTAAAGGGCAACCGCGCCATCAAACTGGTGGGTCTTGTCCAAACGACGGCTCAGCCGCCTCTCAAACGCTTCGGGCGAAAGGGTCAGCCAGTCCTGCCAGTTCAAAGCTGTTTTCTCCCCGCTTACAAAGCTACTCGCCTGCAGCGATCAACTTTGCCCATCTATCTAAGCTGTTCCTTCGTTTTCCGCTAATCCAATTACGTCGGGTATCGCAACACGATGGATGGAAGCCGCCTGTCAGCTATCGGCCCAATAGCTGCCATTAGGTGCCCATCAGTTTCATGTCGGGTGGATGCGAGAATCCCAGAGTTCTGCGGATTTTCGCTAATGGCGCACCCGACAGGAGCGGGCCATGGTCCTCGATCATCTCGACCAACATCTTCCCTGCCTGCGATGATCGGAGATGATG
>CANMTU010000002.1 GCA_947501005.1 uncultured Erythrobacter sp.
AAGGTCATCCATCGAAGGGTTGACTTGGGCGGCGACTTCGCTGCCGACGTCCCCGAAAGCAGACGGTCGCAAAACCAATCCATTTGCGGACGCTGGATGGTGTCAGGCAGCTTCCTCAAGCCGACAGGCAGTTTCGCCATGATTTGGAGGTAGACCGGACGAGTCGCAAACCGAAAACATTGCAGACGTTCGCGAACTCCGCCATCTCGAATCCATGAGATCATTATCTGCTCTTTTATCTTGGATTGTCGCGGTGTGTTCTACTAGTGCGCTCGCAGCGCCAGACCCTCGTGCTAAAGATGCAGTTGATGCATTTTCGCAACTCTGTGTATCAATGTTTGTCGGCGGCCATTCATATGCCGATCCTGAACGTTTCGACGTAACCAGACTGGACGACGCTACCCGCGAGCAGATTAAGCCAGACATCAAGGCTTCAACACTCTGGGA
Source organism: uncultured Erythrobacter sp. (assembly GCA_947501005.1). GTDB lineage: Bacteria > Pseudomonadota > Alphaproteobacteria > Sphingomonadales > Sphingomonadaceae > Qipengyuania. The sequence continues at coordinate 448 of CANMTU010000002.1, forward strand.
CGTGCACGCGAAGGCTTCGGACGCATCAATGCTAGTGCATTCTGAGCCATCCGGCATTTGCATGGTCGAAGTCGCAGAAGCGGATGAAGCTTCTATCCACGACGCAGTTGCCCAAGTTGCTGCCGACGCTGCCGCATCGGTCGACACGACCGCCGTCGCCCAATCTGGCGAGACGCGCCAAGTCGCAGGGCTAGGAGCAACCACATCTTCTTGGCGCTTCGCGTCGGATAAAGGTGATGTGTTGATTATGGCCACTACGCTGCCGAAGTCGAAGTTCATGATCCAGCATGTGTTAACGGCCTCATACGTCCGCTAACCACCCTAATTCCGGCCGCCCGACCGTGCGTGGCAGATAACCTAAAGCGGCCGACCAATACCATTGGCCGACCGCTCGATGGATCAGATTTCCGTGCGCTCTGCCAGGAGGAGAGCGTCTTCGACATCGACACCGAGATAGCGGACCGTGTTCTCGATCTTGGTGTGCCCCAGCAAAATCTGGATCGCCCTGATGTTGCCTGTGGCCCGATAGATCATTGCGGCTTTTGTCCTCCGAAGCGAATGCGTTCCGTATTCAGACTTCCGAAGACCGATCGCAGTCACCCATTCATCAACCAAGCGGGCATACTGGCGCGTGCTCATGTGTCCGGCATGATCAACCCTGCTTGGGAAAAGGTAATCGCCCGTCGAACCGCCCCGTCGTTCCAGCCAGGCTAGTAACGTCGCACGTACATCGGCGGTGAGTTCGAACTGCACTGGTCGATTGGTCTTTTGTTGAATGACGATCGCGCGATTGCGGATGTCAGCACCAGCGACCACATCGCCAATCTTGATCTTCACCAGATCGCAGCCGCGCAACTTGCTATCGATGGCGAGATCGAAGAGCGCCCTGTCTCTCAACCGGCCTTCGCGATCGAGGTGAAAGCGGATCGCTCATATCTGTTTTTGCGTTAGCGGGCGCTTGGTTCCGACGTTTTTGCCAGCGTTCCATGCCACGCGTCTCTGCATGGCAGGATCAAATCGTGAGTATCCCATTGTCTCTTCTCCTAGACCATCATTGGCCAAGGGAAGAGCATCCGAAGAAGGTAAAGATCTGGGCCCTAGCGGAATGTCTGTTTTGAAGCGTGGATCCCTACGAAGCAGACTTTCTGCACAAGCCGCCTCCGACATTCGTCAGTCTGCTGCTAATCCGGCTTTCTCGACGTGCGTTTCTACTGGCAAACCCTTGTCCACGCGTTCGGAATACCGATCGACCAGTTGATCTGCATGCGGCCGCAGGAGGACAGTGAAGCGGACCAGTTCCTCCATCACGTCGACGATGCGGTCATAATAGGCAGACGGCTTCATCCGGCCCGCTTCGTCGAATTCCTCGTAGGCCTTGGCGACCGAGGACTGGTTGGGGATGGTAAACATGCGCATCCATCGCCCCAGCACGCGCAACGCGTTGACCGTGTTGAAACTCTGCGAACCTGCGCAGACCTGCATCACGGCCAGCGTGCGTCCCTGTGTTGGGCGCAGGCCTTTGTAGGCCAGTGGCAGGTGGTCGATCTGCGCCTTCATGATCCCGGTCATCTGGCCGTGCCGCTCGGGACTGCACCAGACTTGCCCCTCGGACCATAGCGAATGCTCGCGCAGTTCGTGAACGGCAGGATGGTCGTCATCCTTCACTTGGTCAGGTAGAGGCAGGTCCGACGGATCGAAAATCCGCGTGTCGCAGCCGAAGAACTGCAACAGACGAGCCGCTTCCTCAGCGGCCAGCCTCGAATAGGATCGCTCTCGCAGCGATCCGTAGAGCAGCAGGATACGCGGCGGCGGGTCCATTACACCGAGCCCCATTGCTGGGTTGCGATGGAGATACTCGGCACGCAGCGCGGGCAGGTGTTCAGGGTCGGACAGCGTGCGCAGGCGGGACATAAGGCTCGTTCTGTCTCAGGACTGGGGGAAACGATCGCGCGTGCGATTGGCGAAGGCCACCAGCGACAGCATCACCGGGACTTCCACCAGCACGCCGACGACGGTTGCCAGTGCTGCGCCACTCGTCAGGCCGAACAGACCGATGGCGACGGCCACCGCCAGTTCGAAGAAGTTGGAGGTGCCGATCAGCGCGCATGGTGCAGCAATATCGTGCGGCACCTTCCACGCCTTGGCGGCTGCATAGGCGACGGCGAAAATCCCGTAGGATTGGATGATGATCGGGATTGCAATCATCACGATCAGCAGCGGATTGGAGATGATGGTTCTGGCCTGGAAGGCAAACAGCAGCACGACGGTCGCCAGCAGGCCGATGATCGACCAGGGCTTGAGCCGCGCAGTGAAAGCATCGACCGCCGCCTTGTCGCCATCGTGCGAGCGAATGACCTGTCGTCTGGCGATCGCCCCTGCCACCAGCGGAATGACGACATAGAGCACGACCGAGAGGAGCAGCGTCTCCCACGGCACAACGATATCGGTCACGCCCAGCAGCAGCGCCACGATGGGCACAAAGGCGAAGATCATGACGAGGTCGTTCACCGACACTTGCACCAGCGTGTAGGCCGGATCGCCCCGCGTCAGCTGCGACCAGACGAACACCATGGCGGTGCAAGGTGCTGCGCCCAGGATGATGAGCCCGGCGATATACTGGTCCGCGTCACCTTCCGACATCAGCCCGGCGTAGAGATAATCAAAGAACAGCACCGCCAGCGCCGCCATCGTGAATGGCTTGACCAGCCAGTTGACGACCAGCGTGATGACCAGCCCCTTGGGCTTGCGACCTACGTCCTTGATGCTCGAAAAGTCGACGCCCACCATCATCGGGAAGATCATCGCCCAGATCAGCACCGCGACCACGAGATTGACCGAGGCGTATTCGAGATCTGCCAGGAGTCCAATTACACCCGGTGCGACCATGCCAAGTGCCAGACCGGCGAGGATAGCCCCCAGAACCCATAATGACAGGAAGCGTTCGAAGGTGCCGAGGGGCGAGACCGCCGGAGCGGGTTCTGCAATGGTTCGGGTCATTTTACCTGTCCTGACGTTCGCTCAGCGCACGCGCACGCCAGCGGCGTCGACCACGTGTTCGCCGTCTTCCTTGGCGAACGCCCCTCGTTGGGCGGCAGGTATGAGGTCGAGCACTTCTTCCGACGGGCGGCAAAGCTTCACCCCGAGCGTTGAAACCACCAATGGGCGGTTGATGAGGATGGGATGCTCCATCATCGCGTCGATCAGCTGCACGTCCGACAGGCCCGGATCGTCGAGACCGAGTTCGGCGAACGGCGTGCCTTTCTCGCGCAGCAGCTCGCGAGGGGTGAAGCCGGCCCGTGCGATCAGGCCTTCGAGCATTGCGCGCGAAGGTGGCGTCTTGAGATATTCGACGACGTGCGGCTCGATCCCGACATTGCGGATCATGGCCAGCGCATTGCGCGAAGTTCCGCATTCGGGATTGTGATAGATGATGAGGTCGGAAATCATTGGGCGTCCCCGTCTCTGGCCTGCGCTTTGGTGCTGGCACCTTCCTCGCGCCCGATCTCGGCGAGTTTGGTGCGCATCGCCATCTCGTCGATGGTCTTGATCGGCAGCATCAGGAACAGTTCGATGCGGCGCTTGAGATAACTGAGGGCATCGAGGAACGCCTTGCGCTGGCCTTCACCTTCGACGGCAGCCGGGTCCTCGACACCCCAGTGTGCGGTGATTGGCTTACCCGGAAAAACGGGGCAGCTTTCGCCAGCAGCGTTGTCACAAACGGTGATAATGAAATCGAACTCGGGCGCGCCGGGCTTCGTGAATTCATCCCAGTTTTTCGAGTGCAGGCCATCGGTCGGATAGCCGAAGTTGCCCAGCACTTCGATCGCCATCGGATGCACATCACCCTTGGGCTGACTGCCAGCGCTGTAGGCAGCGAACTGGCCTTCGCCCATCCTGTTCATCAGCGCTTCGCCTAGAATCGAGCGTGCCGAATTCCCGGTGCATAGAAACAATACGTTGTAGACCTTGTCAGACATCGGAACCTCGAAATGAGCGGTGGTTGGTGATTAGGGCTTGCAGGCAGCAATCTCGGAGAAATCGGCGCAGAGCAGCGGATCCCCCTGGCAGCAATCTTCCATCAGGAAGGCGAGCAGCTGCCGCATGCCGGCGTAATCCGCGCGGTAGCGGATCACCCGGCTCTCGCGCTGCGATGTCGCAAGGCCTGCCCGCTCGAGGTTTGCCAAGTGATGCGACATCGTGGAGGCGGGAACGCCGCAACCCTGCGCAATCTCGCCCGCCATCAGCCCGTTTGCCCCCGCCTTCACGAGCATACGGAAAACTGACAGCCGTGTCTCGTGCCCGAGGGCCTGCAGGGCATCGACGGCCCAGATCTGATCGCCCTGTGTGATACGAATCTCCGGTTGCTTTGAACGTATCATAAAGCGGCTTCAGACCCCCGCAATCGATAATTCGAGAAGAATCGAAATTACGGATTTCTGCTGTGTATCCCGTCCGGTAGAAAATCAGTTGCCTGCCGGAATTTGCGTGTATTTAGGGCGGCAGGCTCGTCCTTTGAGGTTGATAGATTTTGCAAGAACTTAAGACGAAACAGGGCATCCGTCTCTCCTCCACCCGGTGGTCGATCATCGGCCTGCTGGTGGGCCTCGGGTTCTTCCTCGTCACGGCATATGCCGCCTACTCCAACGTGATCGGGATGCGGGAGAATGAGGCGCGTATCCGCAACACCCACGAAGTGCTCACTGCGCTTGACGAACTGATGATCGCGACGCTCGATGTGGAGAGCGGCCAGCGCGGCTACGTCATTACTGGTGAAGAAGAATATCTTGAACCCTATCGAACGGGAGTGGAAGATGTTCGCCGAAGCCTCTCCTCACTTGAGACGCTGACGCAGGCCAACGAGGTTCAGGGTCAGAGTTTCGGCATACTTCGATCCGCAGTCGAGACCCGGCTCGGCCTCGCAGAACGTTCCATCCAGACTCGGCGTGATGAGGGCTTCGCAACAGCCATAGAGATGATCGACGGCGATCGGGGCCGGATCGCCATGGATGTGATCCGGCAGCAGATCGCGCAGATGAACGTCGAAGAAGCGCAGGAGCGCCAGCAGCGGGTCGAAGAGCTTGCTTCGGCTTCGCGTGCCGCGATCATCAGCGCCATCGTCACCAGCCTGATCGGCATCGCACTGACGATCGCCATCTTCATCATCGTGGCAAGAAGCAACCGAACTCGCGAGCGGCAGAGCTGGCTACAGGCTGCACAGGTGGAATTGGGCGAGGCCATGCGGGGTGAGAAGACGGTGCCCCAAGTTGCTGCCGCCGTGTTGTCGTTTCTTGCCGAAAGGACGGGCGCGAATGCCGGGGCAGTCTTCAAGGGTGAGGGCGGCACATTCAATCGGGCGGCCCTGCTCGGCGTTGCGGACAGCGCCTCCGTGCCGGAGTCATTCGGCCTGAACGAGGGCCTTCTCGGCAAGGTGGCGGCGGATGCGCGGGCAACCACGCTATCGGACATACCCGCCGGTTACCTGAAGATCGGATCGGCGCTGGGCAGCGACGCGCCGAGGCACCTCGTCGTTGCCCCCGTCTTCTACGAAGGGTTGGTCAACGCCGTTATCGAACTCGGCTTCTTCGAAGAGGTGGACGAGCGCACGCTTGAGCTGCTCGACACCGTCGCCGGCTCGATCGGCGTCGCGCTTCGCTCGGCACGCTTCCGCGAACGATTGCAGGAAATGTTGGAGGAAACCCAGCGTCAGGCGGGCGAACTGCAGGCCCAGAGCGAGGAACTGCGGGTCTCCAACGAGGAGCTGGAGGAGCAGGGCAACGCGCTGAAGGAATCCCAGGCGCGCCTTGAACTCCAACAAGTGGAGCTGGAACAGACCAACAGCCAGCTCGAAGAGCAGGCGCAGACCCTTGAAGGACAGCGCGACGAACTCAAGCGCGCTACGGCCGCCCTGCAGCTCAAGGCGCGTGAGCTGGAACAGGCGAGCCAATACAAGTCGGATTTCCTCGCCAACATGAGCCACGAGTTGCGCACACCGCTCAATTCGTTGCTGATCCTGTCCAAGCTGCTCGGAGACAACAGCGACGGCAATCTCACCGCCGACCAGGTCAAGTTCGCCCGCACGATAGAATCGTCCGGCAACGATCTGCTGAACCTCATCAACGACATCCTCGACCTGTCGAAGATCGAGGCTGGCCATGTCGAAATCGAGGCTGGCACGGTTTCGACCGACCGGCTGACCTCCGATCTGCGCAAGGTTTTCGAGCCGCTTGCACAGCAGCGCGGCCTGGAGCTCAGCATCGCACTGGAATCCGGTGCGCCGCGTTCGATCGAGACCGACCGGATGCGGCTGGAGCAGGTGCTGAAAAACCTGCTGTCCAACGCGATCAAGTTTACCGAGGACGGAAGCGTCACCCTGACCATATCGCCAGACGAGAACGATATGGTCGACTTCGCCGTGGCCGACACCGGCATCGGCATCGACGAAGCACAGCGCGAGCCGATCTTCGAAGCCTTCCGCCAGGCGGACGGCACGATCAGCCGCAAGTTCGGCGGAACGGGACTGGGGCTGTCCATTTCGCGCGAGCTGGTCCGCCTGCTTGGCGGCAGCATCCGTCTCGAAAGCGAAAAGGGCAAGGGCAGCACCTTTATCGTCAGTGTGCCCGCCACATATGACCCCGCAATGGTTGCACCGAGGCAGCTTCCCTCTGCTGGTGAGGTAGCGACGGAGACGGCGCTCCCCCCCTCGTCCGCACCCGCCAGGCCAAAATCCGCAAAAGCGAGTGCGCCCGTGCTGGACGACGACCGCAAGGACCTTTCGGAAGACAAGCGGCTCCTGCTGGTGATCGAGGACGACACGACCTTTGCCGGTATCGTGTGCGACCTGTCGCGCGAGCTGGGCTTCCAGTGCATCATTGCCGGAACGGCGACCGAAGCCATCGAGCTTGCCCGCGAATATCGCCCGAGCGCGATCGTGCTCGATATCGGATTGCCCGATCAGTCCGGCCTGACCGTGCTCGACCAGCTCAAGCACGAGGAAGAAACGCGCCATATCCCGATCCACGTGATATCCGGGACGGACCAGAGCCAGACCGCGCTGGCGCTCGGCGCGATCGGCTTTCTCGAAAAGCCAGCCCCGCGCGAACGTTTGGCCGAAGTGCTCTCGGGCTTGCAGGAGAAACTGGCTTCGCGCGTGCGGCGCGTGCTGATCGTGGAGGATGACAAGGTCCAGCGCGAAGCGGTGGCCAGCCTGCTCGGTTCGCAGGATGTCGAGACCGTGGGTGTCGGCACCGCAGCCGAATGCCTCGAGGAATTGCGCGAGGGGCAATACGACTGCATGGTTCTCGACCTCGCACTGCCCGATGCGTCGGGGTTCTCGCTGCTCGAAACCTTGAGTGAGGAACAGGACGGGCCCCTTCCGCCGGTCATCGTCTATACCGGCCGCGACCTGTCGGCCGACGAGGAGCAGCGCCTGCGCCGCTATTCCAGTTCGATCATCATCAAGGGTGCCAAGTCGCCCGAGCGGCTGCTGGACGAGGTATCGCTGTTCCTCCATCGAGTCGTATCGGACCTTCCACCCGAACAGCGCCAGATGATCGAGAAGGCGCGCCATCGCGACGCCGCACTGGAAGGACGGCGCATACTGATTGTCGAGGACGACGTGCGCAATGTCTACTCTCTCACCAGCATCCTCGAGCCGCGCGGTGCGCTGACGCAGATCGCGCGCAACGGGCAGGAGGCGCTCGACGCGCTCGGCGAGGCTGCGGACGATCCCGATAAGGCCATCGACCTTGTGCTGATGGACGTGATGATGCCGGTGATGGACGGCCTTACCGCCGCCCGCGCGATCCGCGCCGATGCGCGCTGGAAGAAGCTGCCGATCGTTATGCTTACTGCCAAGGCGATGCCCGACGATCAGCAAAAATGCATCGATGCAGGCGCCAATGATTACATGGCCAAGCCGATCGATGTGGACAAGCTGCTGTCGCTGGTGCGCGTATGGATGCCCCGGTGATGAGCGAAAGTATCGAGGATATCGAGATCCAGCTGCTGCTGGATGCCGTCTATCGCCATTATCACTACGATTTCCGTCATTATGCTCGGGCGTCGATCAAACGGCGGCTGCTTCAGGCCCGTAGCCAGTGGGGATACGACAGCATCTCCGATATCCAGTCGGCCGTTCTCCACGACGAGAGCATCCTCCCGAAGCTGCTGAATTTCCTCACTGTGCAGGTGAGCGAGATGTTCCGCGACCCATCCTATTTTCGTGCGCTGCGCGAAAAGGTGGTGCCGCATTTGCGCACCTATCCCTCGCTCAAGGTATGGGTCGCAGGGTGCAGCCAAGGCGAGGAGCTCTATTCCCTGGCCGTTCTTTTCGCGGAAGAGGGGCTGTTCGAACGAACGATCTTCTATGCTACCGATATCAACCCCGCTGCCCTCCGTGCGGCGCAGGCGGGCATATATCCGCTCGACCGCATCCAACTGTTCACCGAGAACCACCGCCTTTCGGGCGGGCATAGCTCGCTGTCGGACCACTACACCGCGGACTACGACCGGGCCGTGTTCAGCAAATCGCTGCGAGAACGAACTGTTTTTTCGGACCACAGCCTGGTGACCGACGCAGCCTTTGGCGAGATGCACCTGATCTCCTGTCGCAACGTGCTCATCTACTTCGATCGCGAGTTGCAGGACCGGGTCGTGGGCTTGTTCGGCGAGTCGCTCGTGCGCGGCGGTTTTCTCGGCATTGGATCGAAGGAAAGCCTGCGTTTTTCGGAACATGCGGACATGTTCGCGGAATTCGTGCGAGAGGAAAGAATCTATCGGAGGAGTTCGCAATGACCCTCCAGGCCGTCGTGATCGGCACTTCGGCTGGCGGCGTCCAGGCGCTGTCGCAGGTGCTCCCCAGGCTGCCGGCGGATTTTCCCGCCCCGGTTCTCGTGGTCGTCCATGTCCCGCCGAAGCAAAGCAATTCGATCGTCGACCTGTTCGCCGCGAAGTGTCGGCTCCCGGTCAAAGAAGCGGAGGACAAGGAACCTCTAGCGCCCGGCACGATCTATTTCGCTCCGCCGGATTATCACCTGCTCGTCGAAGCCTGTGGAACCATCGCCCTGTCCTCGGACGAGCCTGTCAATCACTCGCGTCCGGCGATCGATGTGCTGTTCGAAAGCGCAGCCGATGCCTTTGGTCCGGGATTGGCCGGCATCGTCATGACCGGGGCAAACAGCGATGGGGCGCAGGGCCTGCGGGCCGTATACGCCGCCGATGGACAGGCCATCGTGCAAATCCCCGCCACGGCAGAAGTCGCGACCATGCCTGAGGCCGCACTGACCGCCTGTCCCGACGCGCGGACGATGGCACTGGAAAGAATTGTACCCGCTCTGGAGGCGATGATCGCGCGATGACCGATACTGTCAAATTCCTGCTGGTAGACGATCTGGAGGAGAACCTCCTTGCGCTGGAGGCGCTGCTGGCGCGTGAAGATCTTGAACTGCACAAGGCTCACAGCGGGGAGGAAGCTCTCGAACTGATGCTGGGCAACGAATATGCGCTTGCCCTGCTCGACGTGCAGATGCCTGGCATGGATGGCTTCGAATTGGCCGAAATCATGCGCGCAAACGAGCGTTCGCGGCATATTCCAATCATTTTCCTCACCGCAGGCAGCGGGGATGCGGCGCGCAAGTTCCGCGGATACGAGGCAGGCGCGGTCGACTTCATCCAGAAGCCGATCGAAGCCGACATCCTGCGATCCAAGTCGAGCGTCTTCTTCGATATGTTCATCCAGCGTCAGCAGATTATTTTGCAGCGGGACGAGTTGGCAAACTTGACCAAAGCGCTGCAAGCCGCCGACCAGCAAAAGAACCGTTTCCTGGGAGTGCTCGCCCACGAACTGCGCAACCCGCTGGCGGTGCTGGCGGCCGGGCTCAATTTCCTAGAACGTCCGAGAGAGGGTCTGGACCGCGAGACCGTCCACAAATCGATCAGGCAACACCTCGGTCACATGACCCGGCTTGTCGACGATCTGCTCGATATAAACCGTATCGAGCACGGCAAGATATCGCTGCGCAAGGAAAAGCTCTTCCTCGGCGACCTCATGCCGCAAGCACTGGAAATCGCAGGGCCGTCAATCGAGGCGGGAGGTCATGAACTTCTGGTGGATCTTCCCGAAGACCCGATCATGCTCGATGTAGATCCAGCTCGCTTTATCCAGATTGTTGGCAACATCGTCGGCAACGCGGCTCGGTATACACCCAATGGTGGCCGGATCGCTGTCACTGCTGCGAAGTTGAATGATCGCGCGACCCTGACAGTGTCGGATAACGGCGTAGGCATCCCGACCGAACGGCAAACGCTGATTTTCGAAATGTTCGAACAATCGGATAATGGTCTCGGGATCGTTAGTGATGGACTGGGGATCGGTCTCGCACTGGTGAAACAATTCGTCGAACTGCACGGCGGGGAAATACGCCTTGTCAAGAGCGCTCCGGGAGAAGGCAGCACGTTTGAGGTATGGCTGCCACTAGCTCAGCTAGAGTGAACTCGAATGCAGCCGCTTGCGAGCGATTGAGCTCCTTTCTCCGATCATCCAGGACGAGATGCTCCCGGAATAAGAGACGCCCGCGGCAGGTATTCTCATGCATCCGGACGAAGCTCTTTGAGCGCTCGGCGCCAAGGGCGCGGACTGAAAGGATCCGCATTGAGGACGGCAGCTTTCAGGACAAAAAACCAAACCCCCGAATGACCGGAACGAGGGCGCAAAGCTGACGCTACTGGCCGAGAGTTCCGGTCGATCTGAACTCGATCGGACATAGGCCGGATCCCTTTCAGCCGATGCCCAGGTTCGCCTTCAGGATCGCCGCCATGCCGTGATCTCGGATCGTCGCGGCTCGGGCAAATACGGTTGGTCCGAGCTCGGCCAGCGCCGCGATCTTGTGCTGCTTGGCGTCGAGATAGTCGGGGTCGTCCTTTGCGATCACCTCGATAGCCGCTTCGATGAGCTCGCCGGTGCTGTCGTCCTGAATGTCGAGAACGAGATCCGGTCGGATCGGCCCGATCCGCGACGCGAGGTCGAACGGCGGGCGCTTGAAGCCGATCGCGATATCGCGGCGGCGCCAGCGATACTGGAGGTCGAGAAGACCGGTCACGGCGTCGCGCTCGGCCTGGTTGTGGACCGCCACGAAGTTCGTGGCGCGCGCGAGTGGCTGGGCGTAGGCGCGCAACGCAGCATAGCCGTCGCGTGGATTGTGTTCGCCGACCACGACAAGGACAAGATATGGGGGGCCGGCGAGCGCGCCCGTATATTGGACTTGGGTCTTGATCTCCAGCTCGTGACCCTGGGCTAGCGTGATCGTCGTTCCCGAAATATCGAGCGCGTAGAGGGCGAGAAAGGCTTGCGGAGCGAGCCCGGTCGGCCAGGTCTGCGCCGCCTTGCGCAGTCGCGCGAACACGACATTGCGCTGGTAGGGCTCGATGTGGGTGTAGAAGTGCTTGGAGAGCGGAATGCCCGGGGCAACGAACAGGCGTTCGGCGGCGCTGCGCAGGCGCGCAAACTCCTTTGCCATCGAGCTGTCGCGGCCGCTGTCCGCCGGGAGCGGCTCGACCACGTTCACCGCCGACATTTCCATCAGCAGCCAGAGCAGGCGTGCGAGTCGCGGTATCGTAACGCCGCGGGTCCGGTCGTCGGGTTCGCTCTCGTCGGGCATGCCGGCGAGCTTCTCCGGAGCAAGCCCGTGGGCCGTGAACAGCCCGTGCGGTTCGTCGGTCGTCGGCGGGACGGCGCTGCGCTTCTCGCGGAAGCGCTGGGGCGCCTGCTCGCGGAAAAATGGGCAGTCGTTCTCGTGTTCGGGGCGCTTCTGGCGTTCGCTGGTGAGGCGTCGCAGATAGTAGGTTTCGGCTTCCGAGAGATAGGCTGGCGACATGAGCGGTGGGGGCGTGTCCGCGCCGAGGCAATCGCACGCGATCCATTGCCCATGCGTCCGTGCCTTGACGACCATGGTGACGCTGGCGCGGTGGTCGGCATCGGTGCCCTCCCCTTCGTACCAGCGCACGAGCGCGTCGCGGACCACTTGAGGGACGTCCGAACGGAGAGACAGGCCTCTCGACTGGCGAGGCACCAACCACATGCCTTGTTCCTAGCCGAAACCGCGTTGACGGTCTAGTCTGTTCACTCTACGTTCACAGTAAGGAGACCTGTGACATGAAGCGATCTGCGTATCTCAACCGGTTCGATCTCGACATCACACTGCGCGATGCGAGCGTTGATCCTGCCAATCGGCCGACCCAGCGCATGCTCGCGGCGGCTGCGATAGGAATGGACGTCGAGGACGCGTATTTCGCGGCCGTGGAGCTGCGCGAGGCGGTCGAGTGGGTCCACGAGGGTGTCTCGGGCGGTAAACGCAAGCTGTCGACGATCCTGGGCAACAGCTGTGACGACTACCAGCGGTGCCTCTACTACATTCTCGCGGGCCGCGGTGTCGTGCAGATGCTGGACGATCTCATGTGGCTTGAGGAGCTGCTCGAGGCCCGCGGGCGTGTTGCGGGTAAGCTGCCTAGGCGTGGGGTCACGACGATGCCGCTGGTGAATCCCTACGTCGCGGCGGAGCCCGATGGGCCAGTGGTCCGCCCTCTCGACGATTTCGTGCAGGGCGCGTCCTGGTCGGCAGATCCGGCGCTCACCGAATGAGATCGGGCGACGCCGTGATGGCGTCGGGGCAGGTGCGCATGATGGCCGAGAGATCGTCCCAATCGGAACGATAAAGCGCCTGCCCTGCGCTCAGCTGGTGACAGGAAAGGTCCGTGCCATCGGCTGAAACCATCGCGAGCGTGCGCCCGTAGCGATCCTTTCCGAAGCGACGGATGGCGAGGCGTCCCGTCATGGCGGAGCTGAGACTGTCTGCGCTTGTGGACGGATCTCCGGGCGCACAGGCGCGCCCAGGTCGGCAGTGTCCGGGAAGCTCGGGTGCGTCGATGCCGAGAAGCCGTATGCGCTCCTCGCCGCAGCGGATCGTGTCACCGTCGGAGACGCTGCAGTCGGCCAGCGCTTCTTCCGGCGGGAGCGGCGGCGGTGCGCATGCAGCCAATGTGATAACAAGTGAGAGTGTGCACACGTTCACGAGCGAACCTCGACCACCACCCTGCCCTCCGCACCGTCGCACTTGCCGACGCGAAAGGGTTGAAGCGGATTGCCGGTGTGAATAACCGCCATTGGGCGGCCGAGTTGGTCCATCAGCCGTCCTGCGAGCCGCTGCGCATGCGTACGGCTGCACAGGTCATACCGCTTCGGGCTGAGGTTGGCGGGCTCCGCGAGGGGGTCGGTCATGGTCGGGTCTTTCTTGTTCATGGTCTGCCACGTTGTGTTTAGGCGCGCTAGAACTGCGTGGCGTGAACCTTGGTCTGGGGCACGATCGAGAACCTCATCTTGGCAAGGTTGCTCACTCGGTATCGCGCGGGCCCGCTATCGGTCAGCGCGAGAGCGGTGCGGCGGCCTTGTTTGCGGATGACGAAGTCCGTCCCTTCATGCCCGTCGACGAACCTGATCGGTGAGGCGAAGCGGATTCGCATTCCGTCCTCGAGCTTGCGTGTCGCACGGGCCAGATTGCGGATGCAGCGCCTGCGCCAATTGAGTGCGGCAGGGACGTCGGTCTCTCCGAGCAGCGCGAGGATCCGCTCGGGACAATCGTCCTCGTAAGGACCGACGGTTTCGTCCATATCCTTGAAGGCGAAGACGTAGCCATCCTTCGCGCGCGGGGTCCAGCGGACGAGGCAGACGACGGCGAAAGCCGTGCCCGCGATACCGTCGGTTATCGGCACAACCGCCGCATAATACACCTTGTTGTGCAGGCAGGACGATGCCAGCACCCGCAAGCCCCGCCGTTGGTGGCCATCGGGCAGCGTGGGTGCTGTTTTCAACGTGTCAACACGTTCACCTGTTGGACCATAAACGTGTTCGTAGGTGAATTGGTGGTCGAGATACGCCTTCGGTGTCGAGTGCGGGTACATGCTCGACAGCGGCATGGAGAGCCATCCCATGATGGAATCCTTTCTTCAGAGTGCGGTCGTTTGGGCGGGCGCCGCGAGATGCAGCTCGCGGCAAAGGGTGCGGGCGAACTTGGCGATATCGCCGAGGATGCCGATCTCCACGCGTGTGGGCGAGCCGGTCCATCCTCCCTGGCGTTGTTCGGCGCGCATGTAGGTGACCTCGCGGCCGGGCATCATCCGGTCGGGATCGAGTTGCAGTCGGAAGCGGTCGGTGGCCAGCTCGAAGCGCGGAACGACCGCCGATCCCCCTGCAAGGCTGCGCAGATCGTAGGTGTCGCCGTAGAACCCGAGTTCATGCGCCAAGGCTCGTAGCCGCGTTCGGGCGGCGTCCTTGTAGACGCGGATGAGATGCGGATCGTATCCGACGCCGCGGCGCACCAGCGGCACGAGAACATCAGTCGAGCGCAATTGTCTGATCCGCTCCGTGCAGGCCGCGCGAAGGACCGCGTCCTCGAGATGCCTGGCCTCGGGGTCGCCGCCGGCGGCGATTCGCCCCATGTGCCGGGCTAGAAGCAGGACGGCGGGATCGGTTTCGGGGTCGAGGCCGGCGAGACGAGCGTCGTCCATCGCCTCGTTGACGGCGCGCGCGCATGTGGTGACGACACGCAGTGCGTCCGGCTGCAGCGCCCGTTCGAAGCGGAACGCGAGATCGTAAGCGGGGATTGGAGGCATGGCGTATCTCCCTTGGAAAGCCGCCCCTCCCCCTCCCCCCCTTCCCTCTTGCGCCGGTCGTGCCGTCACGCGGTCAGGTCGACGGTCTCGCGCTCACCGCCGGTTCCGATTGCGTCGTCGCCTGCGTCGGACTCGGCGTCGAACCTGTCCACGTGTTCACACGTGGGCGTGCCGAAACTCTTAAGATAACCGAACGCCTGTTCCGCCTTGGAGGCGGCGTGGATGATCGCGCTCGTGTCACCCTTCAGGATCTTCAGCCAGTGGTCGATATAACTGGCGTGGTTGTCGTGCAGCTCGGCGGGTAGATCCAGGTCGGCGCAAACGAGGCATTGGCCGATTGAGGCCACGAGTTCCTCGAAAGCGTAGGCGGCATCACCGAAGCGCTTGCCGAATTTGCGCTCGAGTCGCCCTGCCCCGCCTGACCAGTGAATCGACTCGTGCGCGCGGGTGCTTGCGTAAAGGTCGTCCGAATAAAACGCGCCGCGCTCGGGCATCTGGATGTAATCGCCGACAGGTGAGAAATAGGCGGCGTTGCCACCGTGCCGAACCTCGACCGGAAGGTTGGTGAAGAAGCCGTCGATCGCTGCGCGGTGTTGTGATTCCTGCCGGGGCTCCGGCGGAACGAGCTCCGGGTAGTAATGCATCGGCAAACCGTCGATCTGGTCGGCGTTGAAGACGTTGTAGGCTTTCAGGAAGCGGATGCTGCGGTTGTGCTCCTCGCCGGTGACCTTGTTGGTGTCGGTCTTGCTAATCTGCGAGTAGTAGACGCTGAGCGAGGAAGTTTCGCCCTTGCGGACCTGCGCGCCAATGGCCTGTGCCTGGCGATACGTCATCCAGTACCGGCTATTGAAGCCGCACGCATCGGCCATGGCCCAAAGGAACAGGGTGTTGATCCCGGTATAGGGGGTGCCGCAGTGACGCAGCGGGCGCCCGCCACCCCCAGAACGGTCCCACGGTCGTGCCCAGGGCAGAACGCCGGTTTCGAGTTTGGAAAGAATGAGGGCGCTGATCTCGTTGGCGATGTCGCGGCGCGGGCGAGGGGCGCGGGAAGGCTTGCGCATGATGGAACCTTTCGGCTGAATGCAACATGCACACGTGTGAACACGTGAGCGTGTTGAATGATGGCAAGAAGAATGCGGCAGCCGATCGCAACCGGCTGCCGCGAGTGTCGCCCAGGAGACAGGCGCCAAAGAAGACTGGGCGGGCCGCTATTCGGCGGGTTCGAGGACGTCTTCGGGATGCTCGACGTCGAAGTCGTTGCCGTCGTCACCGAAGCCGTCGGCAGGATCGTCGTCGGGATCGACACCCTCGTCGTCCTTGTGGACACCCGTTTCGTCGTCATCCTCGTCGTCGAGCGAGTCTTCGAGGGCGGGGCGTTCGACGTCGAAGCGCATCGCGTCGGGCACCCATGCAAGGGCAGCTTCCTTGGTGTCGGTTTCGGTGATTGCCTCTCCAGCGAAGAGCTTTTCGCAGGCCGAGGATACGTCCCCCTTCTTCGAAGCGCTGTAGCGCGCCGCGAGCGTCGTGCCGCCGATCTCGGTGAGCAGCGCGAGCAGGGTGCCCTTGGCGACGCGGTCGAAGAAGTTCGCCGAAGTCGGCCGCCACCATTGCGCGACGTCGATTTCGAGGATCGACGCGAGCCGCGCGTGCAGCGGGTTGGTCGTCGCCGAATACTCGGGCTTGGCCTCGAGCGAGCCCGCCACCATCAGCGCGAGCCAGGCCGCCTTGGCCTCGTCGTCGAGGGTGCGGAACGCCTCGAAACGCGCGGTCACGTCACCGGCCTCGGTCCAGCTCGCATCGAGCGCTTCGCGTGCCTGTTCGATCGCGATGCGGGCCTGGGTGGGCTCCATCTCGCTGCCGAGTGCCGGATCCTGTGGGCGCGATGCCTTCATCGTCGTGCCGTAGCGATCGTAGCCGCGGTTCCCGTCGATCATTGCGAACAGAGCGTAATCGAGGGCGAGGGCGGGGTTTGCGAGGATCGAGGCGGCGAGGATATCACGGCGCTGCATCGCCAGTTCGTCCGAGAGGCGCGCGCTCAACGGCTTGCCGCCGGGAGCGGTCGTCTCGGGTGCCGACAGTGCGCCGTTGCTCTTGATCGCGCCTCCGGTCGAGCCCTGATCGTCGTCCTCGCGGCGGATCGGCGTCTCGCTGAAGTAGCTGGTTTCCAGCTTCATCGAGCCGTCGGGTGCGAGGATGAGGAAGGTGCCGACCTGTGCCTTCAACTCGTCGGGCAGGATCGTTGGCCGATCGTTGAGCTCGTCGTACTCGGCGTCGAGCGTGCGGTACTCGTCCTCAAGGGTGGCGGCCGCCTCGTCCTCGACCTGGCCGCTGTCGATCTGCCCGGCGATCTCGTCCATGCGCTCAGCGATGGTGTCGATCCGCTGCTGCTCTTCGTCGGTAAACGAGACAGTGGGGAGACTGACCCGGTGAAGATCGGCGGTCGCGTTGTAGATATGCGAGCTGGCGATCGGACGGATCCAGGCAAGCCCGGTTTCCTCGCCGAGGCGCTGGGCTTCGGCTTCCATCAGCTTGCCGGCGAGCTCGCGCGCGATTTCGGGGTCCGTCCAACGGTCACCGTCCTCGCTGAACAGCTCGCGCTCGACGCTGCCGCCGGCGGCGACATAGGCGTCTTCGCCCACGAGGATTGCGATCGGATCGCTCGCCTTCAGCGCGTCGCCGGCGATCGACCGTCGAATTTGGTCGGGCGTGGTGTAGCTGTAATGGCCGTACTGTTCGAAGATCCGCACCTGTTTGGTGTGATCGTCGGTCGATGCGTAGGCCTTCGCCATGTCGAGGGTCATGTCGCCCTTGGCGAGGGCCTCGAACACGGGGTCTGCGAGCCCGGCGAGGCGCAGGCGTCCTTCAATGAACCGCCGGGTCTGCCCAAACCGCTTGGCCACCGCGTCGATGTCTCCGTCGACTCCCAGGAAGTGCTGGAAGGCCCGGCATTCCTCGGCGGGCGTGAGCTTGAGTTGGTGGAAGTTGGCGGCAAGCGAGGTCTCGCTCAGTTCGGCGTCCTCGGCCTTCACGACGAGGACCGGAACCTCGAAGGTCGCGGCGTCGATCGTTCCTTGTTCGGCGAGCAGGTTCAGCGCACGAAGCCGCCGTCCGCCGTCGAACACCTCGAAGCTGCCGCGCGGCTTCTTCACTGGCGTGGCGAGCAGGTTCTGCAGAACGCCGCGCGCCGCGATGTCGGCCGCCATGGAGGGAATGTTGAGCTTATCGTCCGACACGGTGCGGACGTTGATGGGCGAAAGCCGGAGCTTCGCCAGCGGGATCATCTGGTTCATGACAACGTCTCCTGGTAGGAATGGACCGGCGAAATCCTCGCCGGACACCTTCTCCGGTCCTCCTTCCCTTTCTCTTCAGGCCGTCCCGGCCGCCGTTGAGGCGAGCAGGCGCGCGAGGATGTCGGGCACCTGGTCGACAGGGAGGAAAACCCGGGTGCGGTACGAAATCACCTCGGAGAAGCAGCCAAGGGACTTGAGCCAGGGGAGTTGCCTGGCCGGGGCCCCGACGATTTCCACACGTGTGGACGTGTTAACACGTGAACGCCTTAGTTCGCAGGGGAAGGGGTGCTGCAATGGAACGCTGGCGCCGCCCAAGACTGCGGCGGCGATCTGTTCGGGCGGCAGCGCGGCCGTCTGCTTGACCCCGAGCGTGGTAAGCAGCTTGGCGACGTCCTTCGGAAAAACGATGCGGCCGAGCCAGGATTGACCCTGCGCGTCGACGACCCGGTTGACCTCGAGATAATCGGAGGGGAGGGCGGACCAGATGGGCAACAGCAGCCCGGTCGCGAGCTGAATGGTCTCGTGATCGAGCCGGTTCTCGGCGTCGTCGGCCTCGGCCGCCCACGCCGCAGCGAAGACCGCCTCAGGGCAGGGCTCCCACGCGGATTCGAACATGTCATGTTCGCGGTGGTATTCGCGCCGGGTCGGACGTTGCAGCTCGATGCGCGGATGGGTCGTTCCGTCGTCGGTCATCTCGGACCGGGACTTCGTGCTGAGTGCGACCTTGCCCGATCGGGCGTTCTTGAGGAAGCGGGCGGAGGCGTCGCTCGCCGCGAGCCGCATCACCCGCTCGAGGGGTACGGGATGCCGGCGTCGGGCCATCTCGATCGTCAACAAGTGCGAGGTCGCGCCGCTGACCGGATCGGTGCACAGCAACGTATCGTCGATGATGGTGGCGGTCTCGACCGGCATGGTCTCGACTCCGACATCGAGCGTGCCCGCTTCCCGAGCGGCGGAAACCCTCGTTTCGACGAGTGACAGAAATTCGTCGAAGATGAGGTTCTGCAGGCCGATCGGCAGGGCGAGGATGCGGTTCAGCCAGCGCTGGATCGGCGGCAGATCCTCTTTCAGGATGCCGTCGGTATCGGTCAGCTCGAGCCCGGTGCGTTCCTCGAACTCGGAGAAGCTGACACTGGTGAGCTTGCCGCTAACGAGCAGGTGAAACCAGGTGACCAGCGCCGCCTTGGCGTAATCGCTTTCGAGATTATCGGCGGGATCGAACAGGTTTTGGCCACCGGTCTGCCGCTGGCCGCGGGTCAGTGCGCCCAGACTGTCGAGACGACGGGCGATGGTCGAGGTGAAGCGCAACTCGCCCTTGCAGGAAGTCGTGACGGGCCGGAACAGGGGCGCGGAAGCCTGATGAGTGCGGTGGGTGCGCCCGAGGCCCTGGATCGCCCTGTCGGCCCGCCAGCCCGGCTCCAGGAGGAGATGGACACGCTGCTGCTGGTTGGGGACGTCGAGGCTGGCGTGGTAGGAGCGCCCCGTGCCGCCCGCATCCGAGAAAATGAGGATGCGCTTGGTGCCTTCCATGAAGGCGGCCGCGTCGGCCTGGGTCGACCGCGTGGTGCGGGTTTCGAGCTTCTGGCCGCCGCGGCCGGTGGGAACGAGCCGCTTGGAGCGTCCGGTCACCTCGGCGACGTTTTCGTGCCCGAAGCGCTCGAGGATCGCGTCCAGCGCAGCCTTGATCGGGGGGAGGGCGCACAAGTGCTCGATCAGCTCGGCCCGCTTGGCCTCCGCCTCGGGATTGACGACGGGGTTGCCGGCAGCGTCGAACATCGGCCGCGAGCGGACCTCGCCCGTATCGTCGGTGTAGGTCTCCATCTGCCGTGTCGGGAAGGCGCGGGTCAGATAGTCGATGACGTACTCGACCGGGCTCAATTCCAGTTCCGGATCGGCCCGTTCCTCGGGCGAGAGTTCGGCCAGGCGGCGATTGAGGATGGATTCCGCCGTGGTGACGAGCTGCAGCACCACCGACGTGCCGTCGGCTATGTGCTGTTCGACCGCGGCGATGACGGTCGGCAGCTTCATGGAAAGGAGCACTTGTCCGAAGAAACGCTGCTTCGTGCTTTCGAACCGGGATCGCGCGGCCGCCTTGGCCCCGGAGTTGAGTGTGGAGCCGTCGAGCTCGTCGACGACGCCGGTCAGCTCCAGCGCCGCTTCCATGTTTCGGTGGATGATGGCCCAGGCATCGGCGTAGGTGTCGTAGATTGCGATCTGCTCGTCGGTCAGTTCGTGTCGCAGAATCTCGTACTCTACCCCGGCGAATGAGAGCGCTCGCGCCATGTAGAGACCAGTCGCCTTGAGATCGCGGGCGACCAGCTCCATGGCGGCGATCCCGCCCTGACGGATCTCGGAGATGAAAGCCTCGCGGTTGGCGAACGCGGTTTCCGGGCCCCACAGGCCGAGCCGGACGGCGTAGGCAAGGTTGTTGACTTCGGAGGCCCCGGTCGCGGATGCGTAAAGCACGCGCGCGCCTGGTAACCGGTTCTGGAGCAGCACCCCGGCGATCCCCTGTTGCGAGCCCTTCTTGGTGCCCCCAATCCCCCTTCCAGAGGCGCCTTCGCCACCGGCGACACCGCCCATTTCGTGCGCCTCGTCAAACGCGATGACCCCCTCGAACCCCTCACCGGCCCACTGGATGATCTGCTCAAGACGGCTCGCGTCGCCCCGCATCGAGCGCAGCGTGGGATAGCTGACGAACAGCACGCCTTCGTCGAGCGTGATGGGCTGGTCGATCTTCCAGCACGAAAGCGACTGCACGTCGGCGGCGATCCCGCCAAGCGCCGTCCAGTCCCGGCGAGCGTCCTCGAGGAGCGGTTCGTTCTTCGAGACCCAGATGGCGCGGCGGCGGCCCTGCAGCCAGTTGTCGAGCACTACGGCGGCGATCTGGCGCCCCTTGCCGGCGCCGGTGCCGTCGCCGAGGAAGAAGCCCTTGCGATAGCGGACACCGTCCGCGTCGAGGAGAAGACCGACGCCCTCCTTGTCGGGGCGGAAGCTCCCCGGGAGCCACTGGCTCCACGCGCTGCCGGCATAGACCACGGTTTCGAGCTGCGAAGCCGACAACATGCGTTCGCTGACCGTGCGCTCGGGCAGGTGAGGGATGTGGTTTGGAATTGGGGCGGGGATTGAGCCCATTGCCACCGACTCGACCAGCGCCGTGGGATGCTCTCCGGCCGCGGAGAAGATGATCCGGCTTGGCCGGTAGGGAAGATAGACGCCGGTTTGTTCGAGCAGGGCTGCAGGCGCCTCCAGGGCCTCGTAGGCGACGGGCAGGATGTCGTTGCGGACCGGGGCCCGGAAGACTCGGGGAGCGGCCACCTTGGCCTTGCGCGCGCTGCCGAAAAGCGAAACGCCCCTGGGCGAAGCGGCGGTCGGTTGGAGTTCGGGGATGATGGCGCTTCGCGGCGTCGACGCCACACAGTCGAGAAGCTCGGCCGTGGTGGTGCGCTGGAAGGTGGAGGGCAGTTGTCCGCCCGGGATCTTGTCCAGCACGTAGAGACGCACGGCGATCCCGGTTCCGTGCTTGGCATAGGCGCGCTCGAGGCGGATCGAGGTTCGGACGGTCACGGGTGCGAGCGTGTTGCGGAAGATTTCGTCCATTTTCGCCGACGGAGCGAACCAGTCCGGCATGATCGCTACGATGCGGCCACCGCCCCGGAGATGCCGGATCGCCGCGTTAAGATGGCGGACCGCGGCCAGGTGATCGCCGCCACGCCCGAGCGAGCGCGAAAATGGAGGATTCAACAGGATCAGGGTTGGCCGGTCGGCACCGGCCAGCGTGCTGGCGATCGAGGCTCCATCGTGCCCGGTAACGCGCTGTTTGAAGCTGTCCTCAAGGCGTTCGCGCCGCGCCGGATCGAGTTCATTGAGACTGAGGTCGCGCACGCGCGGCAGCAACGCGACGAGAAGGCCATTGCCGGCGCTCGGTTCGAGCACGATATCATCGGCCTGGGGCTGCGCCATGAAGACGGCGAAGGCCGCGAGGTCGATCGGCGTTGAGAATTGTTGCCAGTCGAGCTGCTCCTCGCTGCGCACGGTCTGGGTCGGCATGCGGGCGGCGAGATCGATGGCCGTCTCGACGTCGCCGGACGTGATGGCGGAGCGCGGTTCGGCGCGGAGGGAAAGGGCGAGGGCGTGCTCGAGCGCCTCAAAGCTGTCGCGCTGGGTCCATTTGCCCTGCGCATCGGTGCCGCCGTGGGCCGAGGTCATCGCGGCGTTGAGGACGGAGCGCGTGATCGCTTCGCCCGAAGCGATGCGGTCGGCCAGCGAGCTTGCGGCGGCGAGCGAGGGCGAGCGGCGCTGTTCGGCCGCGTCGAAGAGATCGGACATGATGGGGACTCCTGGGTCGGCCGAGTGCCAATAACACCGGGCTCATGATCCCCGTTCCCTCTCCCCTTTACTGGTCCTCCAAGACGTCGGCCCAATCGCCGTAACGTTCCGGGGGCGGCATGCGACGGACGGCGAAGCCTTGGCTCTCATAAATTTGCAGGGCGCCCTCCCCAGCCCTGTGGCCGACGGCGCCGTTATCCTCGGCCAGGATGACCGATGTGACACTTTTGGGTAGCGCGAGTGCACCCAGACGCTTCGCGCCCAGCGAGGCCCAGCACGGAATCCCTTGAAGTTGGGTGAAGGCGGCGGCAGTTTCGAAGCCCTCAGCGATCGCGACCGTGTCTTCGGTCGGGGTGCCGCGCCAGCTGCCGGCGCCGGTTTCGCCGAGCAACATCTTGTCTGTGTAGCCGCCATGCTCGAGATCAAGAAAGGTCCGCTGGACCGCGGTTATGCCGGCGTCGTTGCGCACGCCAATGAGCAAGGCTGGCAAGAAGGCCGTCAGCGGCTTGCGGCCTTTTGGGCAGCGCGGATGATAGCGCAAGTCGACAAAATCGAGCGCGAGCGAACGGCTCTGAAGATAGTGTTCGGCCGGCGTGCCACACACCGCCCTCCCCTCCCCCCATATTCTGGCTACGAGGGCACCCGGTTCTAAGGCAATCGGGATCTTGGGAATGGGATAGTTCTTGTCGGATTTGATCAGCCGGAGCTCGCGTAGGACGGTCTCGGATGAACACCCGGCGAAACAATGAACGAGAATGCCCTTGTCACCTTGACGCAACGATAGGCTAGCCGTTGAGTCGGCGTGGCCGGGGCATCGGCACATGGCCGTTCTGCCAAGCCAGCGTCCCCCGAGGGTACCGACCAGATTCACGAGGTCCGAAGTCGGCTGAAGAGCAGTGATGGGCATACCCAGTTCCTTTCCCTCGTTCTACCCCCCTCCCCTCTTTTGAATGCGCCGCGAACGGCAAGTCAGACCCGAACTCCTCCTGGTAGGAGTTTTTCTCCGGATTGACGGGGCATCCAATCCGAGGCCTTTTGGCCTTTCGGAGGGCGGTGTTATGAAGCGGATACTTGCGAGCCTCGGCGCGATGTTTGCGATGACCGCACCTGTTTCTGCGCGGCAGGTCGAACTTCTAAACTTCGGGGCGCCGAGCCCCGATGTAGTCCTGCATGTCGGGGGGCCAGTTGCTCGCCAACAGGTGGCTGGGTCCGAGGCCGACGTGGAAAACGTTCTAACCGCAGAATTTGGCAAGTTTGGCATAGAATTGGCGGGCGCACCGCTTCATCCGACGGTGTCGCGCATAGATGTGCCGATGTGGATGCGGACGGGTAAAGCCGCTGGCGCAAGTAGGATAGCCTGGCCCGGCGGCAACCGATCGTTCGACGAAACTTGCGCTCCTCCCCTCTTCCGCCCTCGCCGGGATCTCGGTTTCAGAACCGAACAGCGGCGCGCTGCGCTCTATCCGCTGGTGTCGGCGATCGCATGCGAGCATGGATTACCTGTTGGACTGTTCGATGCGCTGATCGCGCAGGAGAGCCGCTACCGGCTCGATGCGCTCTCTCCGGCAGGGGCGATGGGGTTGGCGCAACTGATGCCCGATACAGCACGGTACCTGAGGGTCCACAACCCGTGGGATGCAATAGACAATCTTCGTGGCGGTGCCCGTTACCTGCGCGAACAGCTCGACGAGTTTGGGCGGGTCGATCTGGCCCTCGCCGCGTACAATGCCGGACCCGGCCGCGTGCGCGCTCGACGCAGAGTGCCGCGGATCACGGAGACAATCGATTATGTTTCGAAGATTACTGCGGCCTGGAGCAGATTGATGAGCCACGAAACGACCTTGATCAACGCAGGAACGCCCGCTCAGCGCCCCGGCCCGCTCCGCCAAACCGCGGTGCTGACCTATACGTCGCCAAGCGCCCCAAACCCTAAGTGAATGAGCGAACAGGGCGGCGATTAGCAGTGCGACCGCAGCCCCGGTAAGAAATTGACTTGCCATCGTCACCAGAGCCTCGGGACGGCCAGTGCCCTTATCCTTCCAGCTGTCGAACGAAAGGGGCCATCCCGCCAGTCAGCACCTTAACCCCGGTTTTTATCGTCGCAGCGGCAGCGCAAATTGCGGTGACCAAGCCGACGCCGACATATAGCGAAAGACAGGCTTGACAGGTCTCGATCGGCATGGCGCGTATCAATCTTCGGGTCGATACAAACCGCCTTAGTTGAAATTGGTTGCAAGCCTATGTGCAAACCGGCCCCCTACCCTTTCTTGGGGGCCCGTCGCGAGGTCGCCGTCTTCATGGCTAGCTTGCCGCTTGAGGGTGACGCCGCTTAGCGTAGCTGACAACGAAGGCTTCCCACATGCGCAGCCATTCCTTCTGGGTTCGTGGTTTCTCGATGTTGGGGCAACCGCGCCGGAACTCGGTAGCCATCAAATCCACATCCCACGGCGCACCTTTCGTCTTGCCCACTTCGAGGAAGGGTGCCTCGATGGTGCCATAGCGAATTGATCCTGTCGGGAACGCAAATGTCTCCACGGCAGGTGCGACCGCCCTGCCCTCCCGGGTTTCGTCGGCCTCGACCGATGATCTCGGTGCTTTCTTGGGCGAATGACCGACGAGCCGTAGATGCGTGCCCACCAGTTTTCGCTCCAGCGGCGCGGGAGAGGGATGAAGCACAACCTTTCGGCCCGAAAGATCGACGTTGGCATTCGGGTAGACCGAGGAGACGAGTTGCATCGTTTCACGCACCGTCTGTCGGAAGCGCTTGGTATCAGCGAGGTTGCCGAGATGCTTTGCGAGTTGGTCCCAGCTTATAACCTGACCCCGATCAGAGGTAATCCTAGGCAGTCGGTAAGCGAGATAGGTGTAGAGATCGAGCGCGGTCGGGACACCCTTGAGTTCGCGCACGGCCACTTCGTTTAATGGCACGGCATGCTCAACCAGATGATTGTAGAAAATTTCCGACATGCGGATTTCCCGGGCAAACGCACCATTGCGATCAAGTGAGCCGGCATATTCATTGGATATTTTGACGTCGCGAACGGCGAACGCGCTTTCGTCACTAGCCTGGCCATCCCAACGAATTTGCCACTCACACGCTAGCAGCCGGTCGACCTGTTCGCGCATGAGGTTAGCAGTGCCGCGCGGACCATAGCTGACAGTCTTGTAGCCAAGACGCCGCATCCAATCAGTAAAGTTTCTTCCAAGATAAACATCGCGTGATCGTTTGGTCACGGCCTGAGAGAGCATGTAAATCAGAGCGACGCGAGGGTAGGATCCAAACGGTACACCCATGCTGCGAAGCTGCGTTTTTCCGTCAACGGTCTGGAGCACCGGGCGAGGATTGATGGCAAGTGCATACTTGCCATCCTCACGGATGATCGGTGCGGTATCGTCTTTGGGTCTTTTCGTGGGTAATGACATCGCGCAAAGCGCCGAATGGAGAAATGCAGGTACTGGCTCCTCATCTTGGACCCGCAGGAATGCGTCCATGGTAAGTTGCGTGCCGGCCTCCACTGCAAATGAGCGGACCTCGTCGGCGCCGCCTTGGATCATTGCGATCGCATATTGGTGCCCGATTGGCGCGGTGTTCTCGTTGCTCATCGCGAATCCTCCCCGCAGCCGTTTTGATACGCAGAATGATTCCACAACGAGCATGGAGTAATCAAGCCTTTTGGCGATTTCCCCGCCGACAACGCCGTCGAACTTCCAAAAACACCGATGATCTCGGTGCAAAACGAGGCTTTTCTAACCCCTTCCCGGCCCTATCCCCGGATTTAATCGAATTCAAAAATTGAAAACGATTCGCGAATCGGATTCTTGAGGGAGATTCTTTAAGTAGGTATGCGCTCCGACATCATCGGTTGATCGGCACCGAGATCATTTGCCGCTCGCACGCTGATCATCGGTGCGCACCGACATCATTGGTGATTATCGACAATCCATCCGGGAACTGCCGATCACTCGTAGGCCAGATGTCGCGACTGGTTCTTGTCGATGACGCGTCAGCCAGTTGCGCTACCGGTCGGCACGGAGATCATCGGTTGACTTGTAGATTTGATGGCCAAATATTGCATACAGTTTACAAGCGGGTCAGGTTGAGCCCTCAAACTTCCAGATGGGACCCCGGATGGCAATGCAAACAACACTTTCAAATAATCAACCGCCTTCGGTGACCGATGATCTCGGTATCCTCCACCGGAAGGCCGCGACCATTCTCAAGCGGCTCCGCGACGGCGTCATCGATCCTGCGACTGGACAAAAGGGTGGCCCTACCTTCGCGATCTCCAAGGCCGCCAAACTCGTCGACCGGACCGCTTCAGCAATCCGCGAGGCGGAACGCGACGGCCGTTTGCCCGAACGTGAACGGACCGCGGCGGGCCATCGAGTCCAGTATACGCTTGAAGAACTTGATGAGATGAGAAAGGTTTTCGGTACGCGGCCTTGGCGTGAGCCTGAGGACACGCCTGCCATCGTTTCAGTATCGAACTTCAAGGGCGGTGTAGGCAAGAGCACAATAGCTCTTCATCTGGCGCAGTCTCTGGCCATTAAGGGGTATCGGGTCCTGCTCGTCGACTGTGACAGTCAAGCCAGTTCGACGATGATGTTCGGCTATCGTCCCGACATCGATCTCGGCGAAAACGATACGCTTTACGGGCATTTCCATGACCCAGAACTCCTCGGC
This sequence comes from uncultured Erythrobacter sp., assembly GCA_947501005.1. Lineage (GTDB taxonomy): Bacteria > Pseudomonadota > Alphaproteobacteria > Sphingomonadales > Sphingomonadaceae > Qipengyuania. The sequence goes on from CANMTU010000002.1 coordinate 27,412, forward strand.
GTCCAGTCGATCATTCGCAAGACCCATTTTCACGGGCTCGATCTGATCCCGGCTAACCTCAAACTCTACAACCTCGAATACGAGATCGCTGCCCATCTGGCGCAAACCCGCAGTTTTGAGTTGATCGATCTTATCTCGGAGGCAATTCAGACGGTCGTTTATGATTACGATGTGGTCGTGATGGACCCGCCGCCAGCGCTTGGTATGGTATCAATGGCGGTTCTTCAAGCAGCCAACGCGATGGTCATTCCGATGCCGCCGAGCGTGATCGACTTCTCTTCGACAGTCTCGTTCATTGACATGGCGCGAACGACAATGGCACAGCTTGAAAGACTGCAAGGGAGGATGCGCCCGGCGTACAACTTTATCCGCATTGTGGCGAGCCGCGTGGACGAGAACAAGTCCATGCACCGGGAACTCCTTGCCATGATGCGCGAAGTATTCGGGGGCTCGATGATCGCGTCGGTCATGCCGACGAGTGCCGAGATCGACAACGCCAGTTCCCGCATGAAGACCGTCTTTGAACTCGAAAAGGCCGTCACATCGCATGAGGTGCACACGCGATGCCTGATCCATCTCAATGCGGTCTGCGATGATATTGAAAAGGACATCCTGCGAACCTGGGCGAGTCGGGCAGGGGAGGGGATGCTCTAATGTTGCCACGTGACAACACTGGACGGCTTTCTTTAAAGCGCAACGGTTTGGAGCGCCGTCTTGTCTCCGCAAGATTGTCGGCGGAACCCGGCAAATCCGGTAGCGCGCGCGTTTGTTGCCACGTGGCAACAACGAGGTCCGTAGCCGATTCTGCGCAGATTGGAGCTGCTAATGGGTAAGGGTAACAAGGGCTTCGGGGCGTCGCTGACCGCTGGCTTGGATGAAGAGCAGGGCGATGCTGTTGCTGCGCCAGCGGAAAGCATTATGGCGAGCCGAAGCGACACGCTTGCGCGCCTCGCTTCGGGAAAGGTTGTGTCCGACCGGACCGAGTTCGTCGACCCCGATCGCTGCCGCCCATGGCGACTTCACAATCGCGACCTCGATCATCTCGATGAAGGATCCTGCCGCGATTTGATCGATGCATTTCTGTCGGCGAAGAAGCAACGTATTCCTGCCGTTGTTCGCCGGGTTCGCGACGATCCGAACGTGGATTACGAGATTATCGCGGGAGTGCGTCGCTGGTGGACGGTCATGTGGCTCCGCGCCCACAACCACCCCGAGTTCGACTACCTTATCACGGTTCAAAGTCTAACTGACGAGGAGGCGTTTCGGGTTTCCGACATAGAGAACCGTGCACGCAAAGACATAAGCGATTGGGAGCGCGCGCGCGAATACTCGGGAGCACTCGACGAATTTTACAATAGCAACCAAAGCCAAATGGCCGAGCATCTCAATATCTCGCGCTCGTGGCTGAGCCGCATGCTCGATGTTGCCCGACTTCCTAAGCAGGTTGTTGCCGGCTTCGCTGACACGCATGACATTACCGTTCGGATTGCGCGTGATCTGAAGCCGCTTACCAACGATGCGCGCGCGCTGTCCGCTATGACGAAAGAGGCTGAAAAACTGGTGGCCGAACGCGGGAAGGGCGCTAGTGCGCTGCCTGGACCGGCCGTCGCAAAACGGTTAGTTGCGGCGACCGTTGCGCAAAAGGCCCCACGCACGAGCGGGCGCTCGCGCATTATCGAAAGTGCAGCCGGAAAGAAGATGATGACCGTCACCCAAGGGAAGCGGGCAGGGGCGCTGACACTTCAGCTTCATCCAGGCGCGGACGCGGACAAAGACGAGATTTTGCGCGCCGTCGAAAGCCTGCTTTAAATCGTTTTGCGATAGGAGCACAGCTGCACTTCAAGGGTCTCGCCCTCGTCCATGTCGTCGTCCAAGACTCCGAGCTCTTTCAGCTTCGCGTCGATTTCCTCCATCTGTCGATCGAACGCGCGCAAGGTCGCATCAATCCGCGGTAGTGGAGCACAGATCTTTCGCGGACGTCCTCGTGGGGCGTCGAGAAAACCGTATTCGATGGCAAGATCGGGGGCGAGGTAAAGCTTCCAGGCCTGCCGACCGGAAACTTCCGCGACGAGCTTGAACTCTGCCGCGCGGGCGAGCAGCTTGCCGGCACCCGAGATCGTCAGGCCGAGTGCAAGCTGGACCTTGCGGGGAGAAAGAGCGGGGCGTTGGGAGAGAAGAGCAAGCAACTCCGGCATCTGTCCTGGACGCCGGAGCTGGGCAAGGGTTTCTGCGGCCCGCGCCCGGTCGCTCTCGAGCCGCCGCAGCCTTGCTAACCCGTGATCGGCGGCGCTCGCCAGATGCTTCAAAAAGCGCAGCCGTATCGCCTGGCGATCGCGCGGGGCAAGTCGCCAGGCCTTGTCGTTGAGGACCAGGCAGGGGAGGGGGGTGCGAACTATCCCCAGCGCTTGCAGCAGGCGCGGAAGGCTTAAGGCGGGATCGGCGCTCCGGTCGCGCCGTGCATGATCCGCAGTCAGTTCCAACGCGCGCAGCAGCACGGGGCGTTGCGCCCAGTCGGCCGACAGCGTTCGGGGGTAGGAGACTAGTTCGCGCCAGTGTGGCACTTGAGATTTGGCTAGAGAGGCTTGCCACGCGCCGCGTTGTCCGTCGTCCAAGATATTGGTCGCTAGAAGCGCCCTTTGAGGCAGGGGGACGTCCGTCTCACGCAAAAAAACATCGATTTCCTCGATTTCGACACCTTGTCCTTGCAGCGCAGCGGCAAAGCCTGTCCAGCTGGCTCGTTCAACCCACGCTTCTCGTACACAAGTGGCGGAAACCCGGGCATCAAGGCGAGCTATTGCGAAGGCCGCTCGTTCGAGCGCCAGCATTTCAGAAGCACCAAGATCGGGCAACGACAGATCGGTTTCAGCACTAAGCACGAAGCTTCTTTAGACTGAAAGCAAGGTTAACGTCTACCACGACATACCCGCAGTAGCGATAATGGCTGATTATCCACACTAGACATTCGTCTGCGCCTCGCCGAGAAGCGGCTTATGAACGCCGTCATCTCCGTCCAGCTTGCGGCGCCGACGCCCGCATCCGAGGCCGATCGTCCCGTGGTGGAGGCGGTGACAGGTCTCGTATCGGCTGAGGAGTCGATCGACCGCGCCACCGTGGCGGCCGCGGCGCGGGCGTGGTCGGCCAACACCAAGCGCGCCTTTCTCGCCGATCTGACGCTGTGGAACGCTTGGTGCCGCAAGTGCCACACCGTGCCGGCGCAGGCGACCCCGGCGCTGGTCGCGGCTTGGATCCGCGCGCTTGCTGGAACGAAGACCGAGGGGGAGGGCGGTCCACCCCTGCCGCGGCGCAAACCCGCCACGATTGCGCGTTATCTCGTCCATCTCGGCATGGCCTACCGGATGGCGGGGCTCGATGATCCAACCGCAGCGCCGCTGGTCAAGCTCGAGCTCAAGGCTGTGCGCCGCACGCGTGGCCGTCGTCAGCGCCAGGCGCGCGGGATCCGGTTCAAAGGTGAGATCGCAGATCTCGACGGCCCCGCCGCCGGCGTCTGCCTCGCACATCTCTTGCAAGCGTGTCGGCGCGATTGGCTCGGGCTTCGCGACGCGGCGCTTTTGCGCGTCGCCTACGATACCGCCTGCCGGCGTTCCGAACTTGTTGCGATCGAAATCGACCATATCGAGGCGGGCGAGGGCGGGGCAGGAGTGCTGCATATTCCGTCGAGCAAGACCGACGCAGAAGGGGAGGGGGCCTATGCCTATCTCTCGCCTACGACGATGGACGCGATCCGCCGCTGGAAGAAGGAAGCCGACATTCGCTCAGGGCCCCTGTTCCGACGGGTCGAGGTGCATGGCGATGGCACCGTGCGCGCGGTCGGCCAGAAGCGGCTGCATCCCAACTCGATCACGCTCATCTACCGCCGTCTTGTTCGCGCAGCGCACGCCAAGGGCTTGCTTGGGGCAATGGGCGAGGTAGGCCTTGAGGGGTGGGTCAAGGCAGTCTCGTCGCATTCGATCAGGGTAGGGGTGGCGCAGGACAATTTTGCGGCCGGGGAAGGTCTACCCGCGATCATGCAGGCCTATCGTTGGCGGGATGCCCGCACGGTCATGCGCTACGGGGCCAAGCTTGCTGCGCAAAGCGGCGCCGCCTCGCGGTTGGCGAAGCGATTTGCCGGATAAGCTTTGAGCGCATTTCTTTGTGAGAGAATGACAGCTAAGCGCCCTCATATTGGACATTTGATCGGTCTCGTCGCGATCCTGAAACCTGCCACTGGACTAGGTAGTAGCTGAGGGCGGCTTCGTGCCCTCAATTCGGAAATCGGAGATACAAATGCCGATCTCGAAAGCCGACATTCTCCAAGTGCAAGGCAGACTGTTCGCGTAAGGCTTTTGACAACACCAGATCAATGATCTAGCAGTTTGACTTCGGGCACTTATTCCGGCGCCCGGTAAGGCAATGCGCCCAAGTCCGGCTCGATGAGCTGTGTGCGAAGGACGCGTTGATGAATTCTCCCGCTAATTCAGGTTCCGTAGAACAAACTCCGATCCCGTTTTCCGAAGGGGTGCGTGTCTGGGCGCGCGTGGCCGCGTTGAGCTTTGGTGGACCAGCGGGCCAGATCGCGGTGATGCACCGCATTCTAGTCGATGAAAAGCGCTGGATCGGGGAGAACCGGTTCCTGCATGCGCTCAATTACTGCATGCTCCTGCCCGGACCGGAAGCCATGCAGCTTGCCACCTATATTGGCTGGTTGCTCCACGGCGTTCGCGGTGGCCTCGTCGCAGGATGCCTGTTCGTCCTTCCCGGCTTCCTCAGCATTATGGCGCTTAGCGTGCTCTATGCCAGTTTTCAGGAGGCCAGCTTCGTCCAGGCGATTTTCTTCGGCATTAAGGCGGCGGTGCTCGCCATAGTCATCGAGGCCCTGCTGCGCATCGGGAAAAGGGCATTGAAAACTTGGCCCATGTATCTGATTGCCGCCGCAGCCTTCGTGGCGATATTCGCATTCGATGCACCTTTCCCGCTGATTATCGCGGCCGCCGCGCTGGTCGGTTTTCTTGGAGGGCATTTCGATCCTGCACGGTTTCTGGTCATTCGCGCCCGTGAAACGACCGAGGACGGGGAGAGCAAGCCGGAAGCCGTGCTTCATACAGGCGGTATGGCGAAAGCGCAGCCTACATGGCGCGGAGCAGTCCGCACGGCCTTGATCTGGGGCAGCATCTGGGCAGCTCCCATAATTGCGCTGATCCTTCTTGTTGGCCCAAATCACGTGTTCACGGAACTGGCGGTTTTCTTCTCCAAGCTCGCGGTCGTGACATTCGGGGGCGCGTATGCCGTGCTGGCCTATATGGCGCAGGAAGCCGTGCAGACGCATGGCTGGCTTGCCCCCGGTGAAATGCTCGATGGGTTGGGCATGGCGGAGACCACGCCGGGTCCACTGATCCAGGTCGTCCAATTCGTGGGGTTCATGGGGGGATATCGCGAAGCAGACATGTTAGGCCCGGTGGCTTCGGGCATCGCGGCTTCGGTCATCGTCACGTGGGTCACGTTCGTGCCGTGCTTCCTATGGATTTTCCTTGGTGCGCCATTTATCGAAAAACTGCGCGGCGTGAAGCTTCTGACAGCGGCGCTTTCGGCGGTGACGGCAGCAGTCGTCGGTGTGATCCTAAACCTTGCCATCTGGTTTGCGCTGCACGTTGCCTTCGCACGGCTTGACGAGGTTCGAGGTTACGGCGCACGCCTGCTCGTGCCGGACTTCGCCACGATCGACGTCGCCTCCGTCGTCATTGCCGCTGCGGCCCTGATCGCCATGCTGCGCTTCAAGATCGGGATGTTGCTCGTTCTCTTCGTGAGCGCACTCATTGGGTCGCTGTATTACCTCGCAATGATGGCTGGCACCTGAAATCACATCCAAGGAGAACTAAGATGAAGCAATTACGCAGAACATTGTTCGTCGGCGGCTTGGCTCTATCGCTATCAGCGATGTCGGCGGCTCTTCACGCGCAGGATAATCTCGGCAATCTCGAGGCACTGATTTTCGAGGCATCGCACTCGGAGGTCACCATGACCGACGATGGGGTCGCACGCATCGGTTGGACGCGCGCCGACGTGCCGGTGATGGTCGACGGCATGCGCCTCGATCCCCCGGCAGGTCTCGGCTCATGGGCTGCCTTCAAACCCGTCGATGGCGGAGTGATGGTCATGGGCGACACGGTCGTATTCGAGGATGAGATAACAGCCGCGATGGACGCTGCCCTCGCCAACGGGTTGACCGTCACCGCGCTGCACAATCATTTCATATTCGACGATCCGCCGGTCTATTTTATGCATATCGGCGGGCATGGGGAAACCGCCAAGATGGCAGCGGGTGTAAAAGCCGTCTGGGATGCCATCAAGGAAGTGCGCGCCGCCTCGCCGACGCCGCAGCGCAGTTTCGGTGGCATGACGCCGGATGCAAACGGCACGATCGAAGCCCTGGCGCTGAGCGAAATCTTGGGCACCGAGCCAAGCATCGCCGATGGTGTCGTGAAATACACCTTCGCTCGCCAAGGCCGCATGCACGGCGTTGAGATCGGTGGTTCGATGGGGCTTACGACCTGGGCGGCGTTCTCGGGCACCAACGACCTTGCCGCCGTGGATGGTGACTTCATCATGACCGAGGACGAAGTCCAGCCCGTGCTCCGCGCACTGCGCGAGCGGGATATCCATATCGTAGCATTGCATAACCACATGATCGGCGGTGAACCGATGTTTTACTTCCTCCACTACTGGGGAGTGGGTCCAGCAAAAGAGCTTGCAGCGGCGATTGCTGCTGCCCGTAACGCACAGGCCGAAACCGGATAGGCGCAACCATTCCGATAAAAATCAGTAAGGCAGCGATCGCTTGCACCTCATTGCGACAGGCATTGTCTTCGAAATGGCAGGGAACGTGAGTTATGTCGCTAGCTGGTGGGCTTGTCTTTGAATGCGATGTGGATGGGACACGGCGCCGCGATTTGAATCGCGACCGGATTGTCCGTTTTCTTAGGAAAGCTTCCGAAACCAGACTGTCTCGAAGCGGCTGATCATGATCCCCTCCCGGCGCAGCAGGATATGCAGACGCCGATAGCCGAACCGGCGACGCTGGTTGGCCAGCTCGCGCAGCTTCTCCCTAAGTTCTGCATCGTCATCTCGCTTCGAACGGTAACGCACGCTCTTGCGATCGGCATCGATGACACGGCACGCCCGCCGCTCGCTCATCCTATGGCACGCCTGGAGATGAGCAACAGCTTCTCGCTGCGCGGCGGGCGTCAAAACTTTTTTGCCAGAAGATCCTTCAACGCGGCCTGATCCAGCATCGCATCGGCAAGCAAACGCTTGAGCTTCGCGTTCTCGCTCTCGAGCTCCTTCAGTCGGCGGGCATCGGACACCTCCAGCCCGCCATACTTCGACTTCCAGTTGTAGATCGTCGCTTCCGACACTCCGTGTCGACGGGCCAGGTCAGCGGTCTTCGCACCCGCCTCAGCCTCCTTCAGCACTCCGATGATCTGCTCTTCTGAAAACCTCGTTCTCTTCATCTCGTCCGTCCTTCTACTAGGGACGGATTCTAATCCAACTTGGAGGAAAATCAGGGGGTCACGTCACGATCCATTAACAATGGTTTAGATCCTTAATTGTTCTTCATATTCGCAACCGAATCCCGCGTTCTTCGTTGGCTTTACGAATTCCAACCAGATCGGAGAATGCGCATGTCGGACGAACTTAATCTGACCAAGGGCGGTGCCCCCCATCAAGAACCCAAGGGTGAAGATGATATCCTGACCACCGCGCAGGGCGCGCCGGTTGTCGATAACCAGAACTGGCTCAGCGCCGGTCCGCGCGGTCCGCAACTCCTGGAAGACCATGTCGCCCGCGAGAAGATCTTTCACTTCGATCATGAACGCATTCCCGAGCGCGTCGTCCACGCTCGCGGCTATGGCATTCACGGCACTTTCGAGCTGAAGAAGGCAATTCCCGAATATTCACACGCCGCGATCTTCAATAATGTCGGTGAGAAGACCCCTACCTTCACCCGTTTCTCCACGGTGGCCGGGAACAAGGGCTCACCCGATCTGGCGCGCGACGTCCGCGGCTTCGCGACGAAGTTCTATACGAAGGAAGGCAATTGGGATCTGGTCGGCAACAACATCCCGGTGTTCTTCATCCAGGATGCGATCAAGTTCCCGGACCTGGTCCACGCCGCCAAGCCCGCGCCGGATCGCGGCTTCCCCCAGGCACAGAGCGCACATGACAACTTCTGGGATTTCATCAGCCTGAGCCCGGAAAGCATGCACATGGTGATGTGGATCATGTCCGATCGCACCATTCCGCGCAGCTTCCGTTTCATGGAAGGTTTCGGGGTACATACCTTCCGCCTGATCAATGCGAAGGGCGAGGCGAAATTCGTCAAGTTCCACTGGAAGCCCAAGCAGGGTCTGCAATCGGTAATCTGGAACGAGGCGCTGAAGATCAACGGTATGGACCCAGATTTCCATCGCCGCGATATGTGGGATTCGATCGAGGCGGGCGACTTCCCGCAATGGGATCTGGGCATTCAGGTGTTCGATGAGGAATTCGCCGAGAGTTTCGAATTCGACGTGCTCGACGCGACCAAGATCATTCCCGAGGAACAGGTTCCGGTTGAAATCATCGGCACGCTCACGCTCGATGCCAATGTCGACAATTTCTTTGCGGAAACCGAGCAGGTCGCCTTCTGCACACAGAACATCGTGCCCGGGATGGACTTCAGTGAGGATCCGCTGCTCCAGGGCCGCAATTTCTCCTATCTCGACACGCAGCTGAAGCGGCTGGGTGGCCCGAACTTCACGCATATCCCCATCAACGCGCCCAAGTGCCCGGTCCACAATTTCCAGCAGGATGGCCACATGGCTATGACCAACCCCAAGGGGCGGGCGAATTACGAACCTAACAGCTGGTCGGGCGATATGGACGACAACCGCGAACCGCGTGGCCCCCGCGCCAGTGCCGAGCATGGCTTCACCAGCTACGAAGCGCCGGTTACCGGGCCCAAGGTTCGGGTGCGCAGCGAGACCTTTGCCGATCACTACAGCCAGGCGCGCCAGTTCTACATCTCGCAGACCGCGATCGAGCAGACCCATATGGGCAATGCGCTGGTGTTCGAGCTTTCCAAGGTCGAGCGGATGGACATTCGCAAGCGGATGGTAAGCCATCTGCGCCACATCGACGATGGCCTTGCCAAGGTGGTTGCCGACGGCATCGGTCTGACCGAAATGCCTGAAAAGATCACCGCCGCGCGCAAGCCGATCGACGATCTGCCCGAAAGCCCGGCGCTGTCCATCCTCAAGAACGGACCGGACAGTTTCAAGGGCCGCAAGCTGGGCATCTATATCGCCGAAGGCGGTGATGCCGCAGTGGTGAAAGCGTTGAAGGACGCGGCCAAGGGCGAGGGCGCAATGGTCGAGATCATCGCCCCGCATGTGGCGGGTGCGAAACTCTCCGACGGCGAGATGATGGAAGCCGACCAGAAGATCGATGGCGGCCCCTCGGTGGTTTACGACGCCGTGGCGCTGGTGATGGGCGAGAAGGCCGCCGAGAATTTCGGCAAGGACAAGCCCAGCATCGACTTCGTCAACGACGCCTTCGCCCACGCCAAGTTCATTGCCTACGTCCCCGACACAATGGCGCTGCTCGAAGGCGCCGGTGTGGCAAAGCGGATGGACGACGGCTTCGTCGAACTGGCCAAGCCCGATGCCGCCAAGGATTTCATCAGTCGCTGCGCAAAGCTGCGCTTCTGGGATCGCGAAGAGGTAAAGAAGGATTGAGGACAGACCATGACCAATGACAAGCAACTCGGCCTGGCTGGCACCGTTGCCGGCCTCGGCCTTGCGATCGGGGGGCTGGCCTTCGGCGCCTTCCTGTCGCAACGGCGCAAGGCGGGCGATGACGATGCCCCCTTCTACACCCGCAAAAGCCCCGATAGCGACAATGCGGTGCTCGGGCGCACGGTTACAATCCGCAAGCCGCGCGCCGAACTCTATGCCTTCTGGCGCGATTTCGGCAATCTTCCAAGGTTCATGGAGAATGTCGAGACGATCCGGAAAGAGGGCGACCACCGCGTTTGGGTGATCAAGGCTCCCGCCGGACAGACGGTCGAGATCAAGACTGAGGTTTGTGAGGATGTCGAAGGCAAACGCATCGCCTGGCGCTCGGTCGAAGGCTCGGACATCGAGACGCGCGGCAGCGTTGAATTCGCTGACGCACCGGGCGATCGCGGAACCCGCGTTTCGCTGGTGATGTCCTACAATCCGCCCGCCGGAAACCTCGGCCGTACCATTGCAAAGCTGTTCCAGCGCGAGCCGGAGGTGCAGGCGCGCCACGATCTCAAGCGCTTCAAGGGGCTGATGGAAACCGGCGAGATCGCCACCTCCGCCCACCGCAAGGAAAACACCCGCGCTGCCAAGCAGCAGGAGAAGGAAACATGAGAGCCCTCACCTGGCACGGGACGCACGACGTCCGGGTCGACACCGTCGACGATCCCGAAATCATCAATTCGCGTGATGCGATCATCGAGGTTACCTCCACCGCGATCTGCGGCAGCGACCTCCACCTTTACGACGGGGTTATTCCCGGCGTACTTCCCGGCGACGTGCTGGGCCATGAATTCATGGGCCGCGTGGTCGAAACCGGCAGCGACAGCACGCTCAAGAAGGGCCAGCGCGTCGTGGTGCCCTTCACCATCAGCTGCGGCGGCTGCTTCCATTGCCAGATCCAGCAGTTCTCGGCCTGCGAAAATTCCAATCCGGCAGAAAAGCAGGATATGTCGGCCAAGCTCTACGGTCACTCCATGGCGGCGCTGTTCGGATATTCGCACATGACCGGCGGCTACTCGGGCGGTCAGGCGGAATATGTCCGCGTGCCCTATTCCGATGTCGGCCCGATCGTGGTCCCCGACCATCTTGACGATGACAAGGTGCTGTTCCTTTCCGACATCCTGCCCACCGGGTGGATGGCGGCGGAAAACGCCGAAATCCAGCCCGACGATACCGTCGCGGTCTGGGGCTGTGGCCCCGTCGGCCTGTTCGCGATCCAGTCCGCGATCGTGATGGGCGCCAGCAAGGTGATCGCCATCGACCATTATCCCAACCGCCTCGCGCTGGCCAAACAGCTTGGTGCCGAGGTGATCGATTTCCGCAAGACGAACGTCCGCGAAGCGCTGATGGAAATGTCGGGCGGGATTGGTGTCGACGCGGTGATCGATGCTGTCGGGATGGAAAGCCACGGCTTCGCGGTCGACAACTTGGTCGATGTTGTGAAGCAGAAGGTCGGCATGGGTGCGGATCGCGCCAGTGCGCTGAAGCAGGCGATCCTTGCGGTCCGGCCCGGTGGGCGCGTTTCCATACCCGGCGTCTATGGCGGGTTGACCGATAAATTCCCGCTGGGTGCGCTGATGGAGAAAGGCCTCCATATCCGCAGCGGGCAGACCCATGTCCAGCGCTACACCAAGGATCTGCTCGAGAAGATCGAGGACGGCACGCTCGACACCACCTTCCTGATCTCGCATCGCCTCCCGCTTGAGGACGCAGCCCGTGGCTACGAATGTTTCAGCACCGAGCAGGACAGCTGGACCAAGGTGGTGCTCAAGCCGGGTATGGACACGCCTGCGACGAACTAGTCGCCGGGCGTCCGCACGAGCAGATCGAGCCGGTAGAACTCCTCGCGCCGCGCCTTGGCCACCTGCCAGGGCGCGGCGTCGAGAAACAGTTTGACCGCGGCATCACCATCGATGGGCAGATCGTTGAGGCCGATCCAATTGACCAGCAGACACAGCCCGTTCCCGGTCAAGCTTTCATGGGCAAACTGCGAGACCTGGCGAATTTCCCCGACGCTGAGAAAATAGAGAACTTCTGACAGGATCACCGCGTCGAACTGCCCCGCTGGCCAATAATCGGGCACTTCGGCCACAACGAACTCGACACTGTCGCACCGAGGTAGCCTCCTAGCCGCCAGATCGATCGCCTTTGTCGAGACATCCAGTGCCACTATCGAACTGGCAAGTTCCGCCAGGCGTTCGGTCAGCGCCCCTCCTGCGCATCCCACTTCCAGCATGCGTGCAAAGCGCCGCTTGCCCAGTGCGGCGAGCACAGCCTCCCGCTTGCCGCGTTCATAGTCGCTGGTGTCGATGTCCCAGGGGTCGGGGTTTTCGGCGAACAACTGGTCGAAGCGTGCCTGCCGCTCGCTGGGTGCCTCAGTCACGGTGGAATATCTCCGGATGCGCGGCGAAATGCGCCAGCAGCGGTGCGGGCATCATAAAGGCCTCCGAGTCGTCGATGAGGTCGGTGAATTGCGACCGGTAGGCCGAAAGCGCAAGCCGCTTGCGCTCTGCCAGCGAAGGCGCTTCAAACAGGCGAAGCTCGGTCTCGGGCAGCCGTCGTTCGCCAAAGCGCCCCCAGATCGGCGCGCTCCACAGCGGTGCCCGGTAATGCTGTGCCAGATCGCGCGCGATCGCATGCGCGGTGATGTGATCGCAATGTGGATCGAGATAGGAGGTGGTCCAGATCGCCTGCGGATCGATGATGTCTGCAAAGGCGAACAGCGCCTCCTGACCCGCGTCGGTGAGATCGCCCTGGCGACTTTGCCCGTCGAGCAGTCCAAGCGCATGAACTGCGGCCGGACGCCGCGGGGCGAGGCTCGATAGCGCTTCCTCCAGCTCGGCGCGGCGCATTGCAACCAGCTTGGCGCGATCGCAGCCGGGGTGCGAACCCTCGCCATTGGTCACCAGCACCACCCCGATCGTTCGCCCCGCATCGGCCGCTGCGGCCAGAGCCTGACCGCAACCAAGCGTCTCGTCGTCGGGATGCGGCATCACCAGCAGTAGCCCGCCGGGCGGCGACAGCTCGTCCAGTTGGATCGCGGTCGCGCCTTCCGCAGCGCGAAGCACGCTGCCTTGCGCGACGACAGGAACGCTCACAGATCTTCTGCCCGCAACCCGCGCCCGGCCAGAGCCCGCGCGGTGCGCTGACGCTTGGCATCAGGCTGCGCCTGGCACAGGAACAGCCCCAGATCGCGGCGGATCCGTTCGATCGCGGTGCCTTCCTCGTGCGCTGCCATCCCCAGCCCGCGCTCGACCAGCGCCAGCACAGTGCGGCAATTGTCCTCGGTCACCTGCCGCGCCAGTAGCGAGAGGGTGGCGGTGTCGGGCTTCGCATCGCGCGTCTCTACCGCTCTTGCTGCTCGCCACAGCCACAGCCGCATGGTTTCGAGCGCGATAGCGCCGGTCGCGATACGGTCGAGCTGGTGAGGATCCTCGATCCTGCCGCGCTCCTGCAAGGCTTCGCGGAAATGCGCGAACAGCGCCTCGGCACCGCCACAATGCGCAGCGCAATAGCGCCAGATCCCGCCCTGGAAATGCGGCTCGCGGGAATAATCCCCCAGTTCGCCGAGCACGGCATCGTCTGCAAGTTCGCCCCTGGTAAAATCGTAACGCCCAGATCGCGTGGCGCGCATCCCCGAGACGTTCCAGCCGGAAGGATCGCAGCGCGAAGGATCGTTGGCCGGGGCGAGTGCCAGCAAGACGCCCTGCTCTCCATTGATCGCCACCACCGCCTGGCGAACGAGGCCGAGGCCCGATGCGAAGCGTTTGGCGCCCCCCAGCACAATGCCTGCGGGTTGGTTCGAGAGTGTCAGCGGGCTGGCTGGATCGTCCGCACCCCATACGCCGAGCAGCTCGCCTGCATGAACACTGTGCGCGAGACGCTGCTGCGTGTCCTCCCGGCCATAAAGCGCCACCAGCTTTACCGCGTTCATATGGCCTTCGAACAACCGCGCGACCGAGAGATTGGCCCGTCCAAGGTCACGCAAGGCTTCGAATGCCCCCGCCACCCCTTCCGGCGAGCAACCCCAGCCCTGTCCGCCGTGCTCTAGCGGGAGGCAGGAGGCAAGCCACCCAGCATCGTGGAGCGCCGCGACATCGTGGGAGAGGTCACCACCCATCCGGTCACTGGCGGCCGCGCGGGCGGCAATGGCAGCGAGCATTTCCTTACGGGGATCAGGCCGGGGCGCTATCATGCAGTGGCCCGGTATGGACGCATCCATGCAGACGTGCTTTGGCATCGGGGTGCCTGCTCTTCGGCAGCGGACTGGAGGTGCCCGGTCCGCGAAGAGAATATTGCTCGATTGATGCCGGGTCTTGCCAAACGGTCAGTCACGCTCTGACACCCGCTGCGCGAAGCGCACTCGTTGTGTCATCCAGTGTCTCCTTTCGAGCATTGGACAGGTTGACCATGACCTGGGACATGCGCATCCGGCGATGTTGCAATGCAGGATCGCGCGCTATTGCGTCCTGGAACTGCGCGTATCTCCCCATGCCGAATTGCAAACCATTCCAGACATCCGCAAGGCGTTGCAGAAGGGCGAGCGGCACCAGCTGCTCATCGCAGTAAGGATCGTCGTGCGTGGCACGGTCGCGCAATGCATCGCCCATTCCGCCAGCCGCGCGCCCAAAAAGTCGTCCGGAGGTACTGGCTGTCACGTCGCTCGCTACCTTGATGGACCAGTCACGGCGACGGGCGAGAATGGCCAGCGCCTTATCCTCGGCAACAGGTGGTATCGGCATACCGCCGATACCACGATAGCGCGCAGTCGGCAGCGCCAAGCTGGCACCCATCGCGGCGATCTGGAAACTCGGCGCATCCCCGCCGGTCCAACGCTGCCACAGCTGTTCAAGCTCTGCCGAGTAAGCTGCTTCAACCTTCCCGCAACGCCGAACGGAGTGGGGGAGGCCAGTATATTCTTGCGGGTCGATCGAAACGCTGCCGCACACCAGATCGGTACCATCGCGAATATGCCGAAGGTTCGCCGCCGCCCAATTCGGAGCGACAAGGGTGTCGGCATCGGTTGTGAGTAGCGCGCCATCCGGAACGAGTAGCGCCCCGATATCAAGCGCGATACGCCGTGCGTGCGGTGCATCGGCGACGGCTGGCCGCAGCGAAACCTTGACGAGCAGATAGTTGCATCCCGAAGCCTCGAGCATGCTGGAGGCGACCTGCCAAGAACGGTCTGCGCTGTTGTTGATCAGCAGGACAATTGCCCCTACCGCGCCGCTGCGCTCAACCGTATCGATGAGTGACGCCAGAGAAGCGGGCAGGATATGCTCCTCGTTCCGGGCGGGAACGCAGATAGCGAAATCCACTTTTGCGGGGAGTGACGAGGCAACCGTTCCGACGGCAATCCGGTTCTTAAACGGCAACCCGGCAACCGCTTCCTCGATGATCGACGAGGTGCGAATGCGTCGGCTGCCGACCCACTTGGTCAAGGGGCCAGCACCCATCATCATGTCAGCCCTTGGCTTGGAGGTTGACCGATCGTTCCGCCAGATCGGTCATGTTTTCGTCCGCGCCGTAGATATCGGCCGTAATTGTATCAAGCTTGGCGGCGTGGTCATTCTTGCCGAGCGCTTCGGCAAACGCCTTGGCAGTGCCGAAGCCGCAAATACCGTAATGGCACATGCGTTGATACTGCGACACGATGACGACGTCGCGAACATCATCATCGTCGATATCCGCATCGATGACATGCTTCTTCGTCTCTTTGACGAGGCCTTCCATGCCTTTGCAATGCTCTTTCTCGCTCTCGCCGCAATCCTTCAGCAGCTTCTCCAGGGTCGCGGTATGATCCTTGATACCCTCGGCAGCCTTGCTGAGACGTTCCTTGAGCTTGGGATCGCTCGCTTCGTCGGCCAGTTGGCTGACCATTTTCGACATCTAATCATTTGCAGACCAGTTGTCCGCCAGTTCTTCCTTGTAGCAATCTTCGAGGTTTTTCGGTGCAGACACAATAGGCCTCCTTTTTGATGGCCATGAAAACTCACGGCAGCTTCTGATTGGGTAATCTCTGAGCGGGCCGTTTGGTTTCGAATAATTTAAATCCAAGGAATTAACGGTATAGCCGTAACAATCGATATGCTGGGATGTCTTGGTGATTATCGGCAAACGCCGTTGAACAACGGTTCCTGCGGTCACTTATGAGCTGAAATGGTTCGCAAGGAACATGGTTTTCATCTGGCTCGATGTAACGACCGTTTGCGAGATGCATGCAAACAACGTTACGAGCCGCCCGGTCCAACGTCCTTCATCAACTGCGCATTGTCCAAAGATGTATCGTCTCGAGGGATGATCGAAAACTTTCCGTCATTTTCAAGGATTACCCAGTTGGCATCGTCGAGGCTCAGGTGCCCCTTCTGCCTCAAAGCGTTGTAGATTTCGGCTTCGGAGATGCGTTCGGCGCGCATCGCGTCCTTCTGTAGTTCGCCCTTGTGCAACAGCATGCGCGGTTCTGCCTTGATAAGCTTGGAGAAAACATCGCTGCGCAGCACCAGCCAGGACGTCGCCCACTGAAGCGCGAACATGATTGCAATTCCCAAAGCAGCGTCGGCTATACTGACATCTTTAAGCAAGATACCCGAGGCCGCGAGACTCCCCACCGCGACGGTCACCATCCAGTCGAAATTGTTCATCTGACTGGTCGTGCGCTTGCCCGTAACGCGGGTCATCGCAACGATCAGGATATAGAACACGACCGCGCCGATAGCGACGCTAGTAAGCCGATCGAAGCTGTTGAACCAGGTATCAATATCGCTGCTCGGTGAAGTCATTTATACGCTCGCAAGGGTTCGGCGGTTGGTCCTCGAATGAATAGCTAAGCACCGACAGGGCAGAGTGCAATCGGCGACACAAGCAGAATGACGGCGTTACGCAACCGTTCTCGCATGGTTCTCACCGAAATCCGGGCCAGACCCCGAAATCCCGTCCGGTGCAATGGTATGCGGGGTTGCCAAACACAACATTCGGCGTTCGGCAGTTCAGGTTTTTTCTTCCCCGAGCGTATCGGCTTTGATGGCATCGCGATTGCCCATCCGCTCGTTCGGTCCGACCGTCGTATCGAGGCGGGTCTGGTGCTCGATTTCGGAATCGAGTTCTGCACCAAGCAGCACGATGTATGACGACACCCATAACCACATCAGCAATACGATAACGCCGCCGAGCGCCCCGTAGGTTTCGTTATAGCTACCGAAATTCCGCACGTAGAAGGCAAAGGCGATCGATGCGAGTAACCAAACCGTCACCGCCGCGACCGAACCCAGCGTGACCCAGCGCCATTCCGGCGCATCGCGCGAGGGACCATATCGGTAGAGCACGGACAACCCGCCAAAAGCGATAAGAGCCAACAACACCCACCGGCCATAGAATACAACGGTTTGAATGAAGGACGGCAGTCCAAGTCCGTCGGCAAGCAGGGGCAGGACGATCATCAGGCCCATCGCGATAACGAGGACGAGCACCATGAGAACCGTCAGCACAAGGGCTGTCGCATTGATCCGAAGAAAGCCACGCGTTTCCGCTTCGTCATAGGCGACGTTCATGCCTACCATCAGCGTTTTGACGCCTTTCGACGCGCCGTAGATCGCGAAGAGAATGCTGCCGAGCGCAGCCCAGCCCAACGTGGTGTTCGCGCCGGCGGCAACCTTGCGGGCTTGGTTCTCCAGTATTTCGGCTGCGTTTTGCGGTAGCCCGGCGGCGAAACTTTCGATCTGCTGTTCGACCACCATCGGATCAACGACTAATCCCGCGATCAGGATGATCGCGGCGATCGCGGGAAAGAGCGCGAGCATGCCGAAGAAGGCGACGCCTGCGGACACGACCGAAACATGGTCGGCTTCGAGCTCGTCCTTCGTTCTCAGAAGGATGTCCTTCCAGCCTTTCGCAGGAATGTGCGAAGGTTTCTTTGCCGTGCGCCCACGTGGTTCGTCAGTCGAAGTCATAGATTGCCAATCGAATTATCCTAAGGTGATCTAACGCGTCAGACCGGCGAACACCGTTTGATGCCGCCGGCATGATTTCAGACAATTGCCCGATGCATCCGGGCTCAATACCCGTGCGCCAGTCCCGACAGAGATGAAACCTCGATCGGACTGACGCAACTGGCGAGCAGGCAATGCGTTACGCCGGCCCTTTTTCTTCCATCTTGCGGTCGGCCTTGGCAACCGCTTCGTCCTTCTTCGCGCGTGCTTCGCGGCCAACCTCGCGGGCTTTCGCCTTGGCTTGGTCCAGTGTCTTGGCACCTTGGGGGCCCAGCTTTTCGCGCTCCGTTTGCGACGACGGTATCACCGATCCGGCAATGGCGCCGACGATGGCCGCTGCCAGCCCGCCGACGAGCGGATTGCTGTTATAGGCATCGCGTCCCTTGTCCATCGTGCGCCGACCACGTTTAGCCAGGTCACTTCGCGTTTGGCGCGCGCTATCGGCAAAGCTGTCCCGTTTTTCGCGCATGCGGTTGGTCGCGTCGTCGAGCCGCTTGCGATAGGACTTGTCGTCCTCGTCGTGATCGCGTTCGATCATCAGATAGGTTCCGCGATGTTCGTCGCGACGGCGGCGATAGATCGTGTCGTCTTCGTCGGGCTGCCGCTCGATACGCGACATATGTTCGACATAGCCGCGATGATCGGGATCGTAATCGTACGCGTTGCTCGAAACGCCGTCGCTTCCGGAATTGGATGTGAACGCCGATGGCTTGGCATCGTAATCGCTGACCAGCCAAATGCCACCGGCAGAGATCAGCGCCATGGCGAGCGGATTGCGGCGGGCACCGTCGAGGATGTAGCGCGCGTCGATGCCGTTCTCGTCCGCCTTGTCTAGCAAAGCGTCAAACAGTTTGCGCGGCGACATCTGGTCGCCGATCCGATCGACAGTTTCGCTCATGTTTTCCTGTGTGCGGCGGATGTCGGCTTCGATGGCGTCGGGGTCGCGAGTTTGGTTCTGGGTCATCGTTTTGCTCCGGAATGGGTAAGGTCGCCGGTGGCCGCATCAGGCGTGCGTTCGACCGTATCGATCGTGCGCTCCGGCTTGAGATTGGTTGCCTTCATCTTGCTTCGGGCGACGCCATAGAGGATGGCAGCCAGGATGAGGGTTGCAAGGCCGACCAGCAGGGTAGCCAGATCGCGGTCGTCGATGGCGTCGCCGATCAAATAGGCAATGCCCATCAACGTGACACTGAGACCGGCTATGCCGAACACCGCTGCGCCCAGAAGGCTCGCAACCGATTTCTGGATGTCTGCCACGGACGCGCGCATCTCCGCCTGGACGAGATTGACCTGCTGCTGCGCCAGACGCGCGCTCTGACTGGTGAGACGGCCAAGCAAATCTACGACATTGTCGTCGGTTCTGCCGGTCGTCGTCGCGCGGTCGGTTCTGTTGTCGATCTGGCTCATCGCGTTTCTCCTGTTGATCGGGAAGACGCAACGCTGGTGCGCGCCTGTGCCACGGTCTTTTCGCGATCACCCAGGCCCGTCGTCGCGGTGGGAGTGGTCGAGGCGGCGGTAGTGGCCGGAGTGTTCTCGGCTATGCCGGTCGAAGCACCATAGGTTCCGCGTGTCTGGTAAGCGTCGCTGCGGTCGCTGTCGTTCTGGCCGACATCGTAGTCGTCGTGATATTCGGCGCCGGCACGAAGGAAGCGGGCGGCAGCGAACCCGGCGGCAGCCGATGCAGCGAGGAAGGCTGACGGATTGTCGCGGGCGATCCGGCGCGTTTCGTTAGCCAGTTCACGCGGAGACTTGTCCTCCAATCGCGATGCCAGCCCGTCCACTTCGCGTGCCACGCTGCTGAATGCAGAAGCAAGCCAATCGGGTGCCCGGTCGTCGCCCTGCAGTTCGTCGGCGGCGGTTTGCATGGCCGAAAAAGCGGAATGCGCCGCGCGTCCGACCCGATCCTTTTCTTCGGCAGCCTTCGCTTCGCCCTGTCTGGTCGCCGTTTCCTTGAGGTCGCGGGCGTCGCCCTTGAGATCATCGGCTACGTCGAAGTGCTGAGAGCTACTTGTTCGGTTTCGTGGGGTGTCCACCATGGTTAATCTCCTAAAAAGATAACACTAGGACGGTATCGCGCTGAGATTGTTCTGCAACTTGCCCAAGCTCAATCGAATTGCAGCGTCCAAAGTCCGCGCATCTTGCCTTCGGGAAATCTGTACCAAAGAAAGGCCCCATGTTCAGAGATCGACACGAGCCATAGATAGTCTGATGGAAGGACTGCTTGCGAAAGGGGGCCAGCAGCACCATAGTGACCGCCTTTGGTCGCGCGTGGAATGTCGGCTTTCGACGCTGCAGCCACCAGATCCGGACAATCCGTTTCCGGCCCACCACCCGCCAAGCTGCGACCGTTCTCTTTGTGGCCAATCATGGCCGAGGAGAACGAAAATGGGCTATTCGAGATTTGATCCTGCCATACAGGCGCGTGCAGCGTGGAATGCTGGCAAGACCGTCGGCACAAAGCGACCACTGACACAAAAACAGATTTGGGCAATCCGCTTCCATCTGGATCGTGAAGGTCGGCTACGGGATAAGGCGCTATTCGACCTAGCAATCGATAGCAAGTTGCGCGGATGCGACTTGGTCAAGATCAAGATCGGCGACGTCGTAGCTGGGACCGAAATCCGCACTGGGGCAATTGTCGTCCAGCAGAAGACCAATCGGCCAGTTCAGTTCGAGCTCACAGCCGATGTCCGTTCAACCCTGCTTTCCTGGTTAGAACGTCGGGGAGGCTCGACCAGCGAGTACCTCTTTCCAAGCAGGATCGACCACGCCGGACACATGAGCACGCGCCAGTATGCGCGTTTGGTGGATGAGTGGGTTACCGCGATTGGCCTACGGAAATCTGAGTACGGGACGCACTCGCTTCGACGGACGAAGGCCGCGGTGATCTACCGCGCTACGGGCAACATCCGCGCAATTCAGATACTTCTAGGTCACACCAAGATCGAGAACACCGTTCGCTATCTTGGGGTCGATGTCGAAGACGCACTACGACTGGCGGAGCGCACGGAAATCTGACACCTTCGGGCGGTCGACCTCACCTGGTCGACCGCTTTCGGGTTGCGCCTGGAAGGTGCGATTGGCTGCAGTTGGGGTGGATTCCGGCCAAACGCCTTCAGATCGGAGGAAGCCCAGACGGGTATTCGACGTCGCCCTTTCGACGGAGAAAAACGTTCGTGAATCCTGCAGAACGCATGATCTTCGCCGCGCGCTCAACACACGCTTGATGCTCGCCGACAGCTACCAGATCGATTTGCCTCGATTTGCTTGTGAGCTGCATCATCCAATCCGAAAGGCTCCGACTTTTCACAATCATGTCTTGAATTTGAAAGCTGCCTTGTCGTTGATCGGCGTTCACGAACACCGGATAGCCCGGTGGCAAATCACGGGAAGCCAATGAGAGGCTCTGTGATGTCGCGCATCCGGAGAGAGAGAGCGAAAAGGATTGCACAGATCTTCATAGTGGCAAAATAGCCGGAACGCCGGAGTCCGCAAAGGGGTCGTTAGCCGAATGGCCGCTTTGCGAGATCTCCCACCCGAAACCGGTCAGTCCGAAATCGGCCTATCAGCTGCCAACTCCCGAACATTCCTATGTTGGCAAATCACGGCCGAGAAGAAGAGCTATGGGATAGTCTCGATTTAATTCGCCCCGTAGGGTGCGTGCTCTGGAACCCCGGTAAGAATGTCGGGACAGAGCATGCTTGTCAGAACTTCGATATCGTCCGGCGAGACCCTGTCACCGAACAGGATAAGCGCCGTCTCCGGATCGCAGCGGCGTCACGTCAAGATCAGCCCATCGACATTCGGTTGTCGGTCAGCAGCGACGCCAAGTGCGCCCCCGTCGAACCCGCAGTAGGGATGCATGGCGAGGAGAGCGAGACGTATCGGACCGGCTACTGGGACAGAGCTAGATTAATTCCAATGTCCTTGGCCAAACTAACGATCGATCGACTGAATCAGTTGCCGCGACGTGATTCAAATTTTCGGTTGGACCGCATACCAGATCGTTGCCACCGAGGCCAGATGATCCGATCTTTCGACATGCATTGGCATTGGCAGGCCATTGATCGCAATCGCAACATTGCTCGAGACTATTCTCTAGTCGTCAGTACGGACTTGTTTGGCTGGACGATCGTCCAGAAACGTTGGGGCCGGATTGGCGGGAAGGCGCGAGTGCAAAGCTTGGCGTTCGCAAGCCGAGATGAAGCGGCTCAGGCGGTCAAGGAAATCAAAGCGCGCCGCGCTACCGCAAAGCAACGTATTGGGACAGGTTATGCGCTCGTCTCGAGCGGCTAGATACCACGTATAGCAGCAAGTCTTCAAGCGGCACGGTTGAAGCCTTGGACGTGACCGACTTCGCAAAACCGATGAGCAACGTCGCCTCCAGCTTGGGCCGATACGCGTTCGACGGCAGAGCGCGAGAAGGCGGCGAAGATGCATTTCTCGTCGAACTCGTCGCTACTTTCCAATCTAGCGCGCAATTCGTGAAGAAAACCCATCGTTGCGTAACACACGTTGCGAAAGGTTGGATCGAAATACAATGCGCCGTCATGAGCGACCTCAATCGCAAGATATAGGCGAGTTCGATCCAGGCACAGCAAGTCGATCATCTGGTTCACTATCCGGGCAGTGATAGGTAACCGGCCGTTTCTGATCTTACTGACCAGGCTGACACTGCGACCAAGAAACGCGGCGACCTCCGCGTTCTTCATGCCCTGTCTCCGCCATGCTTCGACGATTATGAGCCGATGCTCCTCGAGCCGCTCCGCCCGTTCTTCGTGACGCGGCGCGCAATCGGGAATGTCTGTGACCATGTGCGACCCCCTCAACCCGATTGAAGATTAACGATTCGTTCGTGATTCGGTCAAGATGCGCAATATCCCGTAAGCGATCGCAGCACATAGAATTCCAACTGACTTTAGAGGCTGCATTCCGTTCGGAAAGGCGCCCAAAACCTCCTTCGACTCGGGTGACTGATCGCTTGGTACTAGCGGGGTTCGAGCTCTCAGAACTTAGCAGATAAACTGCCAACCCGGTGAACTGTGCTCTGAACCAAAGCAAATCAATGGCTCTGATAAGCAAAACGTCGAATATTCGTGGCAGCCAAAATGAGCGAACCGATAGCGAAATTGCATGTATTCGGTCGGCAGTCGATGCCACTTTCACGTAATCGTTGAGCTAACGATTGGTTTCGGTTTCCCTAACGCCGGTTCCGCAATTCCGCGCGAACCGTTTCAGGGGAACTGCAATGCATGCACTCTCGATGAAGAAGGAGCTGCCTCTCAACGGCATTCTCCTGGGCCTGGCCGTCCTGGCTTTGGTCATGATCCTCGGTGCCGGCGCGGCGTATGCCGGCGCCGACACCACCTTCGACACCGCACTGACGAAGTTTACCGACTTCCTCGAAGGCTCGGGCGGCAAGATCATCACCGTGATGAGCCTCGCCGGCGGCATCGTGGCGCTCGCCTCGGGCCGTTTCAGCCTGGGCCAAGTCGCCGTCCCGGTCGCCGTCGGCGTCGGAGCCGGCACCGGCGTTCCGATCGTCACCTCGACCGTCACTGCGACGATCTGAGGTCGGACCCTTTTCGGGAAGGCGACTTAGCTTATGGATCGGTACAGCATTCCCTCGCATCTCGACGATCCGGAGCTGATCGGCTTCTGGACGCTGGATGAGTTCCTCGCGATGGTCATTCCATTCGTCTGGGGCATCCTCAGTCAGCACATCGTGATCGGGGTGGTGTTGTCCATTCTCGGATGGTGGGGCTTTCGAAAACTCAAAGCCGGAAAAGCCAGTTCGTGGATTCTCCACATGGCCTACTGGCACCTGCCGTCGAGCTTCACGGGCCTCAAAGCGACGCCGCCTTCCCACCTTCGTCTGATGGTGGGCTGACATGGATTATTCGGTAGGTCTCGCGCAAAACCAGCGCGTCTTGAAGCAGCGCAACGCGCTCGGGATCGCGGTGATGGTGCTGCTCGGTCTCGTGGTGATACTCTTCACCGTCGGAGCGACCCGCGACCGCGAAGTCGTTCTTCAACCGATCCTGCGCAATCCGCTGTCGATCTCCTCGAGCGGCGTCTCCGCCGATTACCTCGAAATGGTGACGCGCGACACCGCGCTGATCGCGCTCAACCGCTCCCCCGAGAACCTCAATTACTGGATGAACTCGATCCTCGAGATTGCCGCGCCCGAGGCGCACGGCCGCCTCAAGCGGGATCTGATGAAAGTCGTCCAGGAGCAGGGCGGGTCGAGCATCAGCCAGTATTACACGATCGACAGCATGACCGTCGATCCGGACCGCCTGACCTCCGAGGTCAGCGGCACGCTTCACACGGTGGTTGGCTCGAAGGCCGTGACGGCCGAGGTCAAGCGCTTCCGCTTCATCTGGAAATATTCCGGCCTGTCGCTGCAGCTCCGCGGCTTCGGGATGGTGAAGCCTGCCGAACAAGACGACACGGGGAGGGCGCTATGATTTCGGCCATGGCCATCGGTTGCATCGCGGCGGGCACCGCATTCGCCGCAAGGCCGCTCTGCATCGCCTCGCGCGGATTCGGTGGCATTCTGATCGCGATCGGCGCGTTCGGAATCGCCACGCCCGCCTATGCAGACGAGACGCTGCTCGCCAGCGACAACAGCGAGGTCGCCTGCACGATCTCCAAGAGCGGGCTCACCCGGGTGAGCCTGAAGGACGATCGCTTCGCATCGGTCTCCAAGCTCACCACGGGTGTCGAAACCGAGGACTTCTCGGTGGTCAACGAACCGACCCGCGGCGACATCTACATCTCGGTTCCCGAGGGCTTCGGGCGACCGGAGGTGTCGTTCTTCGGCACCACGGCCAAGGGCTATGTCTACAAGTTTGCCTGCCGCCTCGAGGGCGAGCGGGCACACCAGGTTTTCGTCGAGAACCGCGACATCATGGGCGAACGCCCTGCCGAACTGGCCCGGGCCGCAAGCCCGCAGGAGACCTCGGCGAGTCTGGTGCAGGCGATGTACCAGAGCCAGGCGATGGACGGCTTCGAGATTTCTCAGCCCGCACTCGATGCCGTGATGGTGGGCGACCTCAAGGTGCAGATGATCACCGAGTATCGCGGCCTCAGCCTCGCGGGGCGCGTCCTGCGGATCGAAAACACCGGCAAGAAGGCGGTGACGCTCGATGAGCAGGTGCTCGCGCCCACCAACGCGATCGCCGTGAGCGTCGCCGATCCGGACCTCGCGCCGGGCAGGGTCACCACCGCCTACATCGTCACGCCTTCGGGCCAGCTCGCCGCCAACGACATGGAAGGACGGCCATGAACTTTCCCAATCCCTTCGCGAAGAAGGCCAAGCAGCTCGACGCGGACGATACCGTCGACGTCGAGGGCTTCGGCACGAATGACGAGGTCCGTAAGAAGCAGATGCTGCTTCTCGGCGGAGCAGGGGCGGTCGCGCTGGTGCTCGGGTCGATGTATATTTTCGACGACGGCGACGATGACGCCGCAACGGTCGACGAGCGCGGGCAGGAGATTCAGATCGCGACCGACGACATGGTCAACCGCAACATGTCGCAGCGCGAATGGCAGGCTGCATCCGAAGCACAGATGCAGGGCATGCAAAATCAGCTGCGTGGGGTCGATGGGCAGGCGCGCCAGATGGATGCCCTGCAGGCTCAGCTCGCTGCCCTGCAGGCCGAGAACCAGGGCATGGCGTCCGATGGTCAGCGCGTCATGAGCGCCTACGAGCAGGAGAACCAGCAGCTGCGCCAGCAGCTTGCGCAGCGCTCCTCGCAGGCTGCTCCGGCACCGATGTACGGGCCCCCGCCAGCTCGGCCCTCCGCGGTCGCTCAGGGGAACTCCGCTGAAGCTGCGGCGCTGGCGGCGGCTTCGAGCTCACCGTTCGGTCCGCGCAGCATCAAAATGGTGTCGTTCGAAGGCGGTCCGTCCGGAACGGCTACGCGGATCAGCGGCGGCAACACGAGCTACACCGACAGCCCGAATTACCTGCCGCCGAACTCGATCGCCAGGGCCCGCGTGATCGTCGGCGTCGACGCGTCGGCGGGTGTTACGTCGCAGACCGATCCGCTCCCGGTGGTGCTGCGTATCACCGGACCAGCTCGATCGGTCTATCGGGACGGCAAGCTGCTCACGACGCGGATCGATGGCTGTCTCGTCAACGGCGCCGCGCGTGGCGATCTTTCAAGCGAGAAGGTCTACGTAAAGCTGCAGCGCATGACCTGCCCCCAAACCAACGGGCGCTACGCCGTCTCGGAAGTTAAGGGCTTCATCAGCTTCGCGGGTAAGACCGGCGTCCGGGGCAGGGTGGTTAGCCGCGAGGGCTCGCTCGCCGCACAGGCGTTCTTGGCAGGTCTGGTCTCCAGCGCGGGTAGCGCGTTGAACAATGCCTATCAGCAGCCTCTCATCAGCACCGGCGCGGACGGACGACGCGAAGCCCCGGGTGCCGGGGAGATCGGATTGCGTGCGCTCGGTGGAGGAGCCGACCAGGCCGGCAAGACCGTCTCGCAGTATCTGATCGAGCGCGCCGAACAGTATCAACCCGTCATCGAAATGCCGACCGGCATCGATGTCGAAATCGTCTTCCTCGAAGGCGTCTTCATTCAGAACTGAGGAGCGTGTGGCGATGGACAGCCTTTCCTATTTTGTTGGCATTCCGATCATGTCGGCGGCGCTCGGCCTGGCTGCCTCGGCAGCGAACCCCGATGTCGCACAGCTGCTGAAGACCCGGCTTCCGAAGACCGAAGTCACTCAGGTCGATTGCAGCAAGGTCGACGGGCTGTGCGAGGTCACCGCCGGCGAGAACCTGTTCTACGTCGACAAGTCGGCGCGCTATCTCGTTATCGGCCGGGTTTACGACATGGAGACGCGTCAGGATCTGACCGCCGCGCGCCTGCTCGAGCTCAATCCCGACATGCTGGTGGGGGGTGCGGCCCGGGCGAATGCCAACGCGAACGCGAATGGCGGTGCGGATACGGCCGAGCTGACGGGCGGCGTTCGCCGTAAAGCGCCCGTGGCTGCGGCGCGCAAGGTCGACCTCTCGCGCCTGTCTGACAAGGGCGCGATCGTCTGGGGGAGCGGTGTCAGCGAGGTGACCGTCTTCTCGGATTTCCACTGCGGCTACTGCCGCGCGCTCGCCGAGCAGCTCGAGCAGATGAACGTCACCGTCATCGAAAGACCGATCTCGGTGCTCGGAAGCCGGGATGTCGCGGACCAGGTGCTGTGCGCCAAGGATCATCGGCGCGCCGTTCGCGCAGCCTATGCTCAAGAGCCCATCCAGGCCGCGGGCCAGTGCGATACGAGCGGCCTCGACGAGAACGAGGCCTTCGCGCGCGCGCATGGCTTCACCGGCACGCCGGTGATCGTGCGCTCCGACGGCGCCGTCTTGGAAGGATACCGCCCGAAGGCGGCGCTGATCGCATGGATGAAGGGAGGGGAATCGTGAACAGAGCCCGTTCGACATCGAATCTGCCGGAGGTGATCTGTCTACCGGATGGCCCGGTGTCCGCGTGGCGGCGACGGCCGTCCAAGCGGGCACTCGTCGCGCTCGGCGGCGCTTTCCTCACACTGGCGGGATGCACGACCTTCGCGACGAACGTAAAGGGCAGTTTCGCTTGCGGTGCGCCCGGCGATGGCACTTGTGCCCCGGCCACGGTCATCGACGATCGCGCTCTCGCGCAGATCACCGGTGACCCAGCCTATGTTCCCGCCGGGCCATATCGCCCGGCACCGGTCGATATGGGTCCGGGCGTCATCG
Source organism: uncultured Erythrobacter sp. (assembly GCA_947501005.1). Taxonomy (GTDB): domain Bacteria; phylum Pseudomonadota; class Alphaproteobacteria; order Sphingomonadales; family Sphingomonadaceae; genus Qipengyuania. Next base: position 54,957 of record CANMTU010000002.1, read on the forward strand.
CGGCAATCGCTCCTGCAGCCGAGCGGACGGTGGCGCAGAACGCGCCGGTTCCGGTCGGACAGAAGGTGCTGCGGATCGTCTTTCCGGCGCATGTCGACCGGTCCGGGCGATACCACGAGACGAGCATCGTGCGGGCGGTGGTGGACAACGGGTCGTGGATGCGCGCCAGCGCGGATCACGGTGTGCCCCTTGCGCAGACCGTCAACCTGACCGTCAATTCCGACATCCTCTCCCAGCTCGATGCCGGCCTCTCCGCCCGGCAGCAGCAGCCCGGGATGACCGAACAGCCGGAGGTGGCCGCGATCGATCTCAATCTGCCCACTGCCGATGCGGTCGCGGCTGCGCGGGCGCGGGGCGCGGCACGGGTCGCCAACAGCGGCAACCCCGTCAATCGGCCCGCCGCCTACAACCCCCAAGTGGAGAACTGACGCGATGGACGTCAAGACGGGCTTCATGAGCCGGCTCCTGGGCGATCAGCGTGCGCCCGATCAGGGCACGCCTTCGCACGGTGTTCCGATGCTGGCACAATGGCTTCCGTATCGCAGTTTCGACCGCAAGACGGATGTCTTCTACCAGACCGACTCGATCGCTTTCGCACTCGAGGTCGCCCCTTTGGTCGGTGCCGACGAACGGACCGGCGAGATCCTTGCGCAGTTCCTGTCGGAGGGCATGCCCGCCGCCTCGCGTCTACAGATCCTATCCTTCCAGTCCCCGCGCGTGGGCGAGACGATCGCCCGCTACGCGCTGCCGCGCTTCGCCGCCGGCGGGGTCCACCGCAAGATTGCGGAGCATCGGTCGCGGTTCCTGGGGGAGGGGGCGTGGGTGTCGCTTTCGAACGATGGCCCATTCCATATTCGCCAGCATCGCATCATCCTGTCGGTGTCCTTCAAGCTCGGCAAGGGCTCGGTTGACGAGCTCGTCACCGTGCGCGATTCCATCACCTCGCTTCTGCAATCGATCAACGTCTCTGTCGCCCGCTATTCCCCGGTCGACCTGATGGCGTTGATCGACGATCTTACGGCCCCGGCCTTTGACGTCTCTGACCACCAGATCGAGTATTCCGAGCTCGATCCCATTGCCGATCAGTGCATGCGCCGCGACGTGCAGACGCAGGTTCAGGCCGATCGCTTACTGCTTTCGGTAGAGCCGCTGCGCGCCGTCACGACGCTGTCGGGGGAGACCGAGTTCGCGGAGATCCGGCCCGATACCTTCGACTATCGCTTCTTCTCGGTGCGCAACTTTCCGACGCGCTGGGCGCCCTGGGACGGCCAGAAGGTGATCGGCGACATGTTCGCCGACAAGCTGCGGCCCGGATGTCCCACGATGACGAGCCTGTGTCTCGTCTATCAGGACGAGGAGGCGGCATCCTCCAAGGCGGGCTACAAGTTCATGCGGACCTCGAGCCTGGCCGACAGCAAGTCGGCGCGGTTGCTGCCGCAGCTCAAGGACCAAAGTCGCGAGTGGGAGCATATCAGCCAGGAGCTTCGGCTCGGCCGCAAACTGGTCCAGGCCTACTACACGGTCGGGATCATGAGCCCGAAGGGCCGGGGCGACGCCAACGAGCGCACGATCAAGTCGATTTACAAGGCGGCCGGGTGGGATCTGCTCGATGAGCGGTTCCTGCAGATCATGGCGTTCATGAGCTGCCTGCCGATGACACTCGCCAACGGTCTCGATTCCGATCTGAAGCGCATGAAGCGCCTGCGCACGATGCTGACCACCACGGCGGCCAACATCGCACCGCTACAGGGCGAGTTTCTCGGCGGACGTCTGCCGCATCTCATGTTCATCGGACGGCGCGGCCAGCCCTTCTTCTGGTCGCCTTTCGAGAACAACGCGGGCAACCACAACGTCGCGGTGTTCGGCAAGTCGGGCTCGGGTAAGTCGGTTGCGCTGCAGGAACTGTGCGCCGCGCTCGCCGGTGTCGGCGCGAAGATCATCGTGATCGACGACGGCCGCTCGTTCGAGCATATGGCCAAGATGCTCGGCGGCAATTTCGTCAAGTTTCGCCTGCGCGACGGGTTCTCGCTCAATCCGTTCTCGATGATCGACGTCGACCTGATCGCGAACGATCCGGACTACCTCGTCGACGCGCTCGCCATGCTCAAGTCGATCATCGGCCAGATGGGCCGGCATATCGACCGTCTTACCGACACCGAGCGCGGTCTGATCGACAACGCGGTCAACCAGGTGTGGGAAGAGAAGGGTAGGGGCGGCACGATCGACGACGTGATCACCGTCCTCCGCACGATTGATAACATCGCGGCCGAGGATCTCGCCACCGCCATGTTCCCGTTCTCGGGCCGTGGCACCTACGGCCGTTTCTTTGAAGGCGAGGCCAGCATCGACATGACGGCGTCGATGACGGTCTTCGAGCTGTCCGACCTGTCGAGCCGCGAGGAGCTGCGGTCGGTGGTGCTCACCGCGATTATGTTCATGTCTTCGCAGACGATGCGCCGGATCGACCGCACGACCCCGAAGGCGCTTCTAATCGACGAGGCCTGGCAAATGCTGCGCGGCGGCTCGATGGCCGATTTTGTCGAGACCTACAGCCGAACCTGCCGTAAGTACGGCGCCTCACTCATCACTGCGACGCAATCGCTCAACGACTACTACAAGTCGGAAGGGTCGCTCGCCGCGCTTGAGAACTCGGACTGGTCGGTCATCCTGCAACAGAAGCCCGAGACCATCTCGGACTTCCAGAAGCACGATCGCTTCGACATGGACCCGCATACCGAGGCGCTGCTCCGCTCGCTCAAGCGCAACGGCACCGACTATTCGGACATCATGATCAAAGGCCCCGACACGCTCGCGGTCGGCCGTCTGGTGCTCGATCCCTATTCTGCGACGCTCTATTCCTCCTCGCCGGCGGTGTTCGGCCGCATCGAGCATCTGATCGAACAGGGCCTGACGATGGATGAAGCCATCGAGCGGGTCGCGTTCCCCGACATGCCCCAGACGATGGAGGCGGCGGAATGAACGCCCAGGTTTTCGACTTCCGTCGCCAGCGCGCTTCCGCGACGACAACACCCCGCATCCTGCCGATGGATGTGGACCTGCCAACACGTCCACGTGTGAACACTTGGCGCCACTTCGCCGTTCGTCAGATGGGAGCCGACCTGTGCTACGTCGCGCTTCGCCTGTCGGGATGGCTGGCGGTCAGCCTGCTCACCACGCTCGGCCTCTACGTGCTGTTCTTCATGGCGCTCGGGAACATGAGCGCGGAAGGCTTCTTCGCCCAGCTCGCCAACCTCGGCGACCGGTTCGTGGCCGCCGATCCCACGCGCCGTTCCTCGTTCATGTCGCTGGTCACCACGGTCAGCGCGATCCTTTTCCTCGCCGTCAGCATAGCGCGGCTGCGCTCGCTGCTGGCGATCTTCTCGCTCTCCGACCCGGCCGGAAAGGACAGGCCATGACCGATACGATGACGCTTTCGCGCGACGCCTCGATCCCCGTGGCGCCCGAACAGCCCGAGCTCGACCTGCCCTCGACACTCGCCCCTCCCGTCATTCCTCCCGCGTCCCGCCCAGCGCGCGGCAAGCCCGCGCGCAAGGGGCTTCCGCCCGCGGCTATCGCAGCAATGGCGCTGGCCGTTGCTGCGCTCCTGTGGGGTGCATGGGTGACGAAGTCGCTGATGACGCCGCCGGCGGCCGTGCCGATGGCGAGCGTTAGGCTGGAGCAGCTGGTCGGCGAATACGTCCAGGCCCAGGCGCGCAGCGCGGCGCCTCCGGAACTCGTCACCCAACAGACGCAGGCCTTCATGTCGGCTCTTGGCGAGGAGCTGAAGCGCCGGGGCCAAGATGGGACTACCGTTCTCGTGGGCGAGGCGGTCCTGTCGCAAAACGTGCCCGACATCACCGACCAGGTCCGTGCCGCGATCTATGCGAAGGTGCCCGCTCCCGCCGCGGGAAGCGCTCCGCCGGTCGCGTCAACGCCGCCCGGGTCACTCGGCCAGTAACGCGGGACGGGGAGGGCGCGCCATGTTGAAGCCCAAGTTGCAGCCAGCGTTGGCATCGCCCGTCCCGGTTGCCGGGTCGGATTCGATGGAGCGAGGTGAAGCGGTCGCAGAACGCCGCAACAGGCGCGTGCGGCAATGGGCTTCGGTCGTGCTGCTCGGTCTCGTCTGGGCGGGCTACAACAGTCTCAGCACATGGCAGGACAGCCATGCTTTCATGGTCAATGCGAGCGAGAGCCTGCCCAATTGGGCGTTCTTCGTCACGGACGACAAATCGCCCGATAGGGGACAATACGTATTTTTCGCACCCCCGCAGGGAGAGATCGTCCAGCGGCATTTCGGCCCGGATCAGGGGCCGTTCGGCAAGCAGGTTATCGGCATGCCCGGCAGCGTCGTCGAGCATCGCGGCGCGTGGGTCTATGTCGACGGTGTGCGCACCGCACACATGAAGCCACGCACGCGCTTCGGCGAAAAACTGCACCCCGGCCCGACAGGCGTTGTTCCCGATAATTGCTACTATGTCGGAACGCCGCACCCCGATGGGTTCGACAGTCGCTACGCGGAGATAGGGTTCGTCTGCCGCAAGGCGGTGCTCGGCACCGGGACACCCATCCTGTGAGGGTCGGAGCGATCCTGGCGACCGGCGTCACGCTGCTCAGTCTCTCGGCGGTCCCGCCGTTCGTCATGAGCGCGATGGCGCGAGATCACGGAGTGATGGGCCAGACCTGGCCGGTCATCGAGCCCGACCTTCTGGCGACCATCGACACCCGACTGAAGACGCTCGAGGCGAACGGCGGGATCGAACGCATGCAGAAGGAGCTCGTCGCCAGGACGGAACATCGGGTGCGCAATCCGATCGCCGTCTCCGGCATCGGTGCAACCGAAAGCCCACGCGAGTGGCTGTTCGACCCGTCGATCGTGGTTCAGGACGACATCACCGATGCCAAGCGCAATGTGATTGCCGCGCGCGGGACCAAGGTCAATCCGCTCGGCCTGGTCGAGCTGAAGACCGACCTCGTCTTCGTCGACGGCCGCGATCCCGAGCAGTTGAAATGGGCGACCGGACGCTGGACCGCCACCAATGCCAAGATCATCTTCGTGGCGGGATCTCCGTTCGACAGGATGGGCGAATACCAGCGCCGCTTCTTCTTTGACCAGCAAGGCAAGCTCACCGGCCACTTCGGGATTGCGAACGTGCCGGCCGTCGTCAGCCAGGAAGGCGAGGCGTTGAAGGTCCGCGAGCTCGTTCTCCCGAAGCGGGGAGGGGCATGATGCCGCTCTGGCTCGACCTTCTCAGGACACCGATGGCTGCCCGCGAAACCAAGGGGCTGAGGCGGATGCGCATGACGATCCTTTCGATCTGCACCGTCCTCCTGGTCTCGATCGCGGCGCTGACCCCCTTGCGCGCCGCGATCGGGATAGCGGCGGGAGGTCTCGTGGCGGCTTTGCTGGCCGTCCTCGCCATTCTGGTTCCGGTCTACGTCGTGACCAAGAATCGGGCCGACGACCGCTATCTCGACACACTGGGCGAGGAGCGCGAGCCGTGATCCGCCGCTTGCTGGCGTCGCTTATCGCGGCATTCGCGCTCACCCTACTGCCCGCGCCGGCGATGGCGGCAGGCAAATGCACCGGCAAGTTCGTCAATCCGATCACCGACGTCTGTTGGAGCTGCCTCTTCCCGCTGTCTCTGGGCGGGGCGAAGCTGTGGCCCGGGCGGCCGGACACCGACAACCCGGACATCCCAATCTGCGCTTGTGGCTCGCCCGTTCCGCGCATCGGCCTGGCGATCGGCTTCTGGGAGCCTGCCCGACTGGTCGACGTCACCACCAAGCCGTGGTGTTTTCCGAACCTGGGCGGCATGAAGCTCGATCCCGGGCTCGACATCGGCCACGGACAATATACCGGGCCCGAGCTGGGTGGCGGGCGCACCTCCAACACCGCCAACTGGCAGGCGCACTACTACGTCTACCCGCTGCTCTACTGGATGGAGATCCTGACCGATTTCCTGTGCTTCGAGAGCGCCAGTTTCGACATCGCCTACATGACCGAGATCGATCCGCTCTGGAACGACGACACGCTGACCACGCTCATCAATCCCGAGGTCGCGCTGTTCGCCAATCCGCTGGCGGTAGCGGCCTGCGCGGGCGATTGTGCCGCCGCGACGGCCAAGCTGCCGATCGACAAGATGTTCTGGTGCGACGGCTGCAACGGCTCGATGTTTCCGATGAACGGCAACGTCGCTGCCCACAACTCGCCGGTCCAGTCCTCGCGCCTCGCGGCCGAACGGTTGCTCTTTAAGATGCACCGGCAGGGCTTGGCTTGGGGCACCGCCGGATCGAAGGCGCTGTGCGGCAAATACATCATGCCGATCCTCAAGAAGTCGCAATACCGCATCCAGATGACCAATCCGATTTCGACGGTGAACGGCAAGTATGCCTGCTCGCCGATCGGAGCCTCGACCATGCCGCCCGATGCCGGACGCAGCTATCCGGTCGGCGGCGAGGACTTTGGCTACCTGCTGTGGCGCAAGCGCAATTGTTGCATGCTGTGAGGGGGCTGAAGATGCGCAAGACCGTCCTGACCCTTGGTATCATCGCCGTCAGCGCCGGGTTCGGCGTCGCGCTGGCGCAGACCGTCGACGGGCTCGACCTGAGCGCAATCCAGGCACGCGCCGACGCGCAATCCGACGACGCCGCCATCCTGTCGGCCGAAGTCGCGCGGCGCGCCGAGGAGTACCGCGAGGATGCGCAAACGATCCAGTCGGCGGCGATGGAGCAGGTCAAGGGTCTCGATCCACAGGCGCTGCCCAAGGGGCCAGGGGGAACGGTCGATTTCGACGAGCTGGTCGCGGCGGCCTCCGGCAATCTGAAAGACAATCGCGGCACGGCGCCGCAGTTCATGGTGTTCGTCAGCCTGTCGATGCCCGAGCAGGCCCTCAAGCGCATCATCGACGAAACGTCGGCCGCCGGTGGGTTCGTCGTATTCCGCGGCTTCCCCAACAATTCGGGCAAGCAGTTTCTCGCCGCAATCAGCAAAGTGGTCGACAAGGACGATCAGTACGCCTCGATCGGCATCGATCCACGCCTGTTCCGCGCCTTCGATGTCAGCGCGGTTCCTACCTATGTGGCGGTCTCGAGCGACTTCACGCCGTGCGACGGGCTTGCCTGCAAGACAACGCCGCCACCCTTCGACGCGATGTCTGGAAACGTGTCGGTGTCCTATGCGCTGCAGACCTTCGCCGAGGACAACGGGCCAGGTGCGCTGGTGGCGCGGACGGCCCTCAGGAACATGCGGGGGACACAGTGACAAGATGGTCGGCCCTCGCTCTCGTCGGCGTGGCGCTCGCGGGATCGACCGCCACGACTTTGGCGTGGGCGCAGCAACAGCAGGACAAGGACGGAGATTTCTACGAACTCGGCGAGTATAGCTACTTCGAGCCACAGCCGATCGTGGCGGAACCTGTGCGTCCTATCGATCCCACGCCCGAGCCCCATCCTGTTCCCGCGCCGTCCCCATCGCCAGCGCCCGCCCCGACCCCCATACCTTCCGCGCCCTCAACGGCTCCGACGCCCACGCCGGCCGGCGGCGGCGGGGGGAGCGTTCCGATCGGCGGCTACACGCCGGGAAGCCCGGCGACCTACCCGCAAGGCGACATGGCCGGTGCCCGGGCCGATGCGAACGCGTTCGGCAAGGCACAGCGCAGCGCAAGCGGTTCGATCACAACGTCGACGGACCTGACGTCGATCCCTGGATATTCGTCTACGCCGCTGCCCGAGGAGACGCTTTTCGACGATCCCGGTTCCTTGACATCGCAGGGCGCCAGCGCAGCCCTTGCGAACGATCCTTGGCGCACGGTCACCAATCCCGATCGGACCGTCGTGGTGCTCGATCCGGACTCCTTGACGCGTGCGAAGGCCGTCGAGCAGGATCCCGAAGCGTATTTGGAGGGCCAGTCCCTCGGCGCGGCGGACGGTAGTTGTCAGCCGCTGCCACCATCTTCGACAGGAACCGAATACTACGAGGCCATGTGCAATCAGGGCGCGGCCGTGGTCGATACCCCCCGTTCGTGCTCGATCCGGATGGAACCGGAGACGACCTCGGTCACCGCCTACAAATACTTCTCGGTTCCCGACAACGCCTATGGAACCCCACTGGCGCGCTATTCCGCCATTGCACCGTATGTTTCCTCGGGTGTCTGCAAGCCGACGGGCGTATCCATGGTGGCATGTGCAGCGCACAGGATTTGGGGCACGAGCACCAACAAGTTCTGCGACGACTATCGGGCAACCGAATACGTCTGCAGCGCCGATCTCAACATCGCTTACGCCGATTCCAACAGGAAGTATCCCGGCAAGAGCTACCACGAGATCACCACCACGACGACAGTGACCACCAAGCGTGTCGACGGTTGTTCCGGTCTGGAATCCGACGCGATGTGCACGGCAACGTCCGGGGAAGTCTGTGCCGAACCCGGCGAGACCAGAATCATCAATGGAGTTGCAGTCACCGAAGCATGCTGGGCGTGGAAACGGGACTTCGCCTGCCAATCGATCACCCAGGCATCGGATTGCAGCGAGCTACAGAGTAACCCGCAATGCTCCTACTCGCGCGACGAATGCCTGGACGACCCTCAGGTCGGCGCCTGTCAGGTTACGACAAAGGTCTACCGCTGCCCGCTTCCGAGCGCGCCGAGTTCTGAACCGGCGCAGTATATCTGCGGCGACGACGTTTATTGCATCAACGGCGACTGCGAGCCGATCGAGCGCGAGGCGTCGACCGAGTTCAAGGATGCGCTGGTCGGTCTTCATACGCTAGGCCAGGCGAACGCCGAGTTCGACGAAGCGACCATGACGCTGTTCTCGGGCACGCGCGAAACCTGCACCAAGAAGGTCTTCGGTCTGTCGAACTGCTGCTCGGGCAAGGGTGCCCCACTGCTCACACCGTTCCTGTGCGAGGCGACCGAGCGCGAGCTCGACAAGAAGGACGACAAGGGGCTTTGCCACCGGGTCGGCTCATACTGCTCTGACAAGGTGCTGGGGATCTGCGTCACCCGCAAAGATGCCTACTGCTGCTTCGAGTCCAAGCTCAGCCGCATCCTTCAGGAACAGGGTCGAATCCAGATTAACAAGCCGTGGGCCGAGCCCAAGAAGGAGACCTGTAAGGGCTTCTCCATCGCCGAGTTTCAGATGCTCGACCTGTCGGTAATGGATTTCTCGGAAGTCTACGCGGAATTCATGGAGGCGGCGAAACTGCCCGACGAAATTGAGACGACAAACCAAATCCAGCAGCGCATCGAGGCCTACCTCAATCAAAATGGGACACATTAATGGCCTCGATTACCCCGCTCGCCAGCGGACGCGGATTGCCCGACCTTACCATGGTCGAGTTCGCAATCATGATTTCGTTGATGCGGCTCGGCCCCAACCCGGCCCCGCTGCTGCTCGAAACCCTTTCGGAATGGTTCGGCCAGACAGTCGGGCTAAGCGACCTCAAGCCGGGCCTGCGGCGGCTGATGCACCAAGGCATGGTGGTGCAGGATCCGGACGGCTCGCTGCGACCGATGCCCCCGGCCGCGTCGCCTGTCGCGACATGTTTCGCCGCGGCAATCCGGATCGTTGGCACCGAATTTCGGCGCGCCCTGGACAAGGGCGATCCGCCACTAATCGACCACATCCTGCGGCAAGCGCGCGAGAGCGCGGACCGCGACGAGAATCCCACTGCCAAGCCCGGTCATACGCCGGACGGGGTGGACGACCCACCCAAAGACAAGGAGTAGCGCTATGAGGAAGGTGTTCGGATCGTTCATGGCCGCGGCGCTGGTCGCGGCGTCGCTTCTGCCGATTGCGGCGACGGCCCAGAGCACCGGCGACGAAGGTGACGATGGTCTCATTCGCGTCCAGCAAGGTGACGACTTCTATTGCCGCGAACGGCAGCTCGGCACGTGGTTCTATTGCGAGCGGCCGAAGGCCGACCCTGCCGAGGACCAGCAGGCGGTCGCCGCGGTCCCCGCAGCCCAGCAGCTGAAGGCGATCGGAGAGCACCTCGAGGAGTTGAAGGCGCGGGCCATCCTTCAGCCGACTACCGAGAACGTCTCGGAATACATCGCTTTCCAACGCGCGCAGCTCGATCGGGCATCGAGCTTTGCCGATGTCTGGCGGCGGGCCATCTGGCAGAACCCCGAACTCGATTACACACTGCAGCGCCCGATCAACACGGTCGGCAAGCGCACGTGGTCCGCGGGCCGGACCGCCACCCGTGATCAGGCGCTCGCCGCGATCAGCGAGCGCTACGGGGTGTTCTATTTCTTCTCGTCAAGCTGCGCCGCCTGCGAGGTGTTCTCGCCGATCATGAAGGGCGTCGCCGACCGCTACGGGATGACGGTCATGGCCGTCTCTGTGGATGGCGGGCCGAACGCAGTCTTCCCCCGCTATCTTGTCGACACGGGCCAGTTCGAAGCGATGGGCATGGGCGGAAAACAAGTGCCGGCGCTAGTCCTGTTCGACACGGTGACCAAGCAGCCGATGCCAATCGGCTACGGCGTGATGGCGGCCGACGAGGTGATGGATCGCATCTTTACTCTCACCAACATCGAACCGGGGAGTGACTTCTGATGGCGTACACGTTCACACGTGATCGCGTTCGCAGGTGTGCGCGATCGACCTGGAAATTCGCCAGCACGTCGGTGGCTTGCCTCGCGGCCGCCACCTTCGCCGCGACGCCGGCGATCGCCGGCGTCGAGGGCGACATGAACTCGTTCTTCAACTCGGCAGGTGCAGCAGCGAACGTGACCGGCCCCACGGCCTTCGATGGGCAGGCGGCGGGCTACTATTCGGGCGGAAGCCTGTGGACCCGGTTTCCCAACAAGACGATTAATCCGGTTAACATTCATCTGCCCAAAGCGAGCGGCGGGTGCGGGGGTATCGACCTGTTCGGCGGCTCATTCAGCTTCATCAATTCGGACGAGATCGTCGCCACCCTCAAGGCGACAGCGAACAACGCGATCGGCTTCGCCTTCCAACTCGCGATCGATTCCATCTCCGCGCAGATCGGCGGCGTCATGAAGGACATGAGCCACAAGATCCAGCAGATGAACGAGTTCAACATGTCCAGCTGTCAGGCGGCGCAATCCGCGGTCGGGGCGCTCTGGCCGAAAATGGATGGAGCAAGCCAGACGATCTGCCAGAACCTCGGCCGAAGCTCGGGGCTGTTTTCTGACGAGGCGAAGGCGCGGCACGAGTGCCAGGACCAGAACACGCGGTCCAGTGTCTCCGGTGGCTCGTCCGATCCGCAGGCGGACTTGATCAGGAGCAAGAACTACACCTGGAATGCGCTGATGTCGCGGTCCGCGACGGCCCCGGACCCCGCCTACGCCGAGTGGCTGATGACGATGGTCGGCACCATCATCTACATCGCGCCGCAGAGCGAAAGCGTGCCCGGCCGCTTCCGCTTCATCGCGCCGGCAAGCTGGGACACCTACACGGCCCTCCTCGACGGAACGGCGACGCAGCCTGCGCAGGTCTACGACTGCCAAGGGTCGACACTGGCTGACGGTTGCCTTGATCCGCAACCGCGCACGCTCTCGATCAGCCCGGGCATGGCGTACAAGAACCGCATCAAGACGATGATGCAGTCGATCAGCTCGAAGATCAGGACCAATGGCACGCTCGATCCGTCGGAGGTCAACCTCCTCGGGATGTCGTCGATACCGCTCTACAAGATCCTCGTCGTCAACGAAGCCTCGCATTTCGGTCTCGGGGCGGGCGATCTGGACGGACTGGCCGAGATCGTCGCCGTCGACGTTCTGATCGCGCAGATCGAGCGCAACCTCGACGACGTGTCGCGCGCGCAGACCGGCTTCGATGCACCCGAGCAGGCGAATTTCAACGCGTGGCGCCAGCAGGTCAACGAGGTCCGGCGCAATCTCGCGGTGAAGAGCCAGCAGCTCGGCGACAAGCTGTCGAACACCTACCGGATCGTGGAGCGCACCCAGATGCTCGAGGCGACGCTCAAGAACACGATGAGCCCGCAGCTCTCGTCGTCGCTCAGGTTCGGCCGCGGCTTGTCCGCGCAAGGTATCAGGTAACGGGCCGCGATCGGCCATAAAGAAGGGGTAGGCCATGCTCGAGGTCTGGACGCTCGGCGGCGGGGAGTATCTGGTCAACGTGTTCAACGCGGTTGCCGCGTGGACCGGCGGCGGCGGCTACCGCTCGATGCTGCAGGTCGTTTTCGTCATGGGCCTGGCCTATTCCCTGTTCGTCGTCGCCTTCTCACTCGATTGGCGGGCATGGCTCAACTGGTTCATCCAGGCCACGGCTATCTACATGATGCTTCTGGTCCCCACTGTCACGGTGAAGGTGACCGACCGCATCGATCCCGGGCTCTCGCCGGCTGTCGTCGCCAACGTGCCGCTGGGATTGGGCGTCATGGCATCGTTCACGAGCCAACTCGGCGACTGGATGACCGAGACCGCCGAAACCGTCTTCGTGATGCCGGCGGCTCTCCAGATGAACACCAAAGGCGTGATTTACGGGGCTCGTCTGATGGAAAAGGCACAGACCTTCGAAATCGCCGATCCGGTGTTCGCGGCCAACATGGACGAGCATTTCAAGCAGTGCGTATTTTACGACATCCTGCTCGGCTTCAAGGACATGCGCGACATCACGAGCTCGAACAACATCTGGGCGGCCGTGGGCACCGGAAGCCCGGCCCGCGCTCAGAAATGGATTGAGCGGACCGGGTTCGGCACAACCGAGTCCTACGTCATGCGGTGCGATCAGGCCTATGCCGCATTGAACAGCCAATGGACCACCGAGATCGATGCAAGCCTGCTTCCGTTCGCGAGATCGACCTATCCGAAGCTGGCGGAGGCAGCGGCGGTCGCTCGTTTGAAGAACGATATTCCGCAAGTCGCAGCTGCGATGCACGGCACGTCTACCGACCCCTATGCTTACCTCCAGCAGGTTTCGACCATGAGCGCGTTCATGGCTGCGCGAGAGAGCTTCTCTGATGCGGGCTGGGACGCTTACGCAGCTCAGCGGGCCGATGCGCAGGCGCGCAACACCTACACCTCGATAGCTCAGCAAGCGATGACCTGGGTGCCCCTCCTCGGCATCGTGCTGCAGGTGGTCTTCTACGCCATGTTCCCGGTCATCTTCCCGCTCTTCCTCTTTCCGCGAACAGGGATCACGACACTCAAAGGATACGCGACCGGCTTCTTCTACCTGGCGAGCTGGGGTCCGCTGTATGTGATCCTTCACATGTTCGTGATGAACCGGGCTGCGAGCGCCTACGCGGCCGTGGCTCCTCAAGGCATGACATTGCTGGTCGGAAACGGGATCGAGGCGGTCAACAACGACATCGCGACGGTCGCCGGCTTCCTCATGATGAGCGTGCCGTTCCTGGCTGCGGGGATGGCGCGCGGCGCGATGGCGATCGCCGGACACGCGACGTCGATGCTGGCGCCGGCGCAGGGCGCCGCCGAGGCAGCCGCGGTCGAGCGCACGACGGGGAACTATGCCTACGGAAATACCTCTTTCCAGAACCTCACGTCCAACATGCGGCAGGCGAACAAGTGGGATGATCGGCCGCATATCGGGGGCGGCTACGCCTCGAGCAGCTATACGCATGCCGATGGCGGAATTGAGCATGGGTTCGCGAGCGGAGCTTATTCCTACGACACGCGCACTGGTATCTCGAACATCGCTGTCACTCCGACACGCACCGGCGGGTTCGACGCTGCAGTCAGCCAGACTCTGTCTGAGGGGCAAGCGCATGTTGATCGGCTGAGTAATACGGCATCTGAGTCTTGGCAGGCGACCGCGCAGACGGCGACGGACCTGCTTCGCTCGGCCGAACACCGTGTGTCGAGCGGCACCGAAACAGGGTCGAGCCTCAGCAACAGCATGAGCCGAATGAATACCGTCAGCGAGAACCTATCTTCCCGGCTTTCGCAGTCGATCGGCTTGACCGAAGCTGAAAGCCGAGAAGTCGCTAATGTTTCTCAGATAACGGGCAGCGCCGATGCCGGTATCGCCGTACTGGCAGAGAAGTGGGGTTTGAGAGGCAGGGCCGATGTTGCGGCGAAGCTGGCCAGCATAATTAACGAAACCACCGGACGCCGAGTGTCGGCCGATCAGGCTTACAACGAAATCCGCGACATCACGTCGAGCGAGATTAATTCGAGCGAAGCGCGGTCGGCCCGTGACGATTTCTCACGCCAGTCGAGCTCATCTTCTGATGCCCAAGTGCGTTCGCTGTCTGAGCGAATGGCGACCAGCATCACTGACTCGCGGTCGGCATCGCGTGAAGCTGCCCGCAGCGAAGAGACTTTCGAGCGCCTCAGCAATGACCTGCGTGAATCGTCGTCGCGTGGGTACTCCCTCAATCAGAACGAGAGCCAGGAGTTCGTCACTTACGCGAACGAGCGGCTGCTGTCCGATCCCCTGCTCGCCTCGGTCGGGTGGTCTCCTCGCATGGTGATGCCCAACACGGCTGAACAGCGCCAGGTTCGCGACATCCTGCTGGGTGACTTCGTCGCGCGCCGTATCAATGAAGCGCGTGAGGAAATGGGCCTTGCTGTTCCGGACAGCTTGACGAGCTCGCTGCAGGGTCCGGAATTGACCAACGGGAGCGACGTTCGAGCCTGGGGTGAGCGGAATGCGGCTGCGGTGCGTGGCGATGCGCCTGCTGTGACTGTTCGGCCCAACTCCGGAAATCTTGAAGTTGCCGTGGAGGTTGCTGATCGGCTCCAAGGTGGCGAAGCCCGCGTGTCCGCGGGGGCGGCCGCCATAGCTGGGGCGCGTGACGCGGCGGACCTGCGTGCTGCTGACGTCAGCACCTCGGTGTTAGAGCGGGAGGATGGCGGTGTCCTCGGCAACATCCCCTTGGTGTCTCCGCTGGTTGAAGGCGCCTGGGATGGGATCAAGGACGGGGCGGGTTGGGCCGCCGATCAGGTGGGACTTGGCGGCGGGAAAGGGAGCGTGGTCCAACTCGGACGCGGGGAGCATGCAAGCTACCCCGTCAGTGGCCGTATCAGCTCCGATATGGGTATGCGCCATCACCCGATCACTGGCGAAGCGAGAATGCACCAGGGCATCGATATCGCCGCGCGGGAAGGCACAGCTATCCGGGCGCCCGCGTCGGGCGAGGTGATCCGATCGGGGCATACTGGCGGTCGCGGTAACTTCGTTGAACTCCGGCATGCCGATGGTTCGGAAACGCGGTATTTCCACATGCAGAGCCGACCAAGCCTAACCCAAGGAGATCATGTGAGCGCTGGCGACACGCTAGGAGCCGTTGGCAGCACTGGTCGGTCGACCGGCCCCCATCTACATTACGAGATCTGGAAAGATGGTCGTGCTCTCGATCCCCGCCGTCACTTAGTCAGGGACGGCGAGTGATTGAATAGATCATAACAAGAAGGCGACCATCAGAAACATCACGAGGATGAAGGCGAATAATAACCGCCTCGGCCAACCGGTGAGTGTTGCCCCTGCCCGCCATTCGTCATGCTTGTAAGGCGTGTTCTCCCGCCCATACGGCGTAGAAAGATCAGAAGGGTTATAGGGGTTCAGATCCCAATTAGGGTCCGCCGCTTTGAACACGTCGTTGTGGATGCCCATACCGATAACCCTTTCGGTACTAGCTTATCACGCATGTTGACTTACGACAACAGTTCTGTTTCTGTTCTGCTGAGGCTCATCGCGAGCGTTTGTTCCAGAGTTGCTCGGTCCTATCGATCTGCACGTGAGAAGGGCCACGTAAAACAAGATTCTGAGCAATTCGGTGAGACCGTCGCACACCTGATGGCATCGGATTGCGATGGTGATCCGGTTTAATCCTTCCACTCGCTCGTGAATAATGCACCATCAAAGCCCGGGATCAAACACCTAGTCTCGCATCCCTTCTCGCGCGTTCCCAGATATATCGACGCTTATCGACGCTTTATGATCATTCACGAGGTTAAACCATGACGCTCCGTCCGACCTGCATCGCCGCCCTTACCTCAGGTCTGCTTCTTGCTGCCTGCGCCACGACCGGCTCCGGGTCATCCTCTGCTGACACAGCGTCCGTCGCTGCGCTTCAGGCGGGCGAGTGGCAGATTGAGGATATCGAAGGCGCAGGCGTCGTCGATAATTCACCGGCGACGCTGCTGTTTGGTGCGGACGGCAAGCTGTCGGGCAATGCGAGCTGCAACCGCCTGATCGCCAGCTACACGGTCGAAGGGAGCAAACTAACGATCAGCCCCACCGGCACAACAATGATGGCGTGCCCGCCCGCGTTGATGGATCAGGAGCGTAAGCTGGTTGATCTCCTCGGTGCGGTCACACGCTACAGCATCGACAGGACCGGCACGCTCACTCTGACATCAGCATCGGGCAAGCGGATCGTCGCTCGTCGCTGATCCTAGCCTTTATGCTTTAACTGTAGGGAAGGCAGGGGCATGGCATCTCCGCTCTGGATGAAGTGTGCGCCGCGAAGGCCATCGTCGTTGGAATAACCGCACGGGAGCAATAGCTGTAAACGCGCACACTATCTGGCGGCGTTTTGATCGCGCTAATTGTCGCCGTCAGCCCTCGCGTGGGTGATAGGACTTCCATCTCCTCATTCGAACTGGAGCTCAAGAAGCGGAGCTCCCGTGACGGAGCGGGCGAAACCTCCAGAGTGGTATCGTAGCTAGGACGGCAAACACCCAGCCCGCGAGCACGTCGGTCGGCTGTTCCCCGTCAGCGCCAATGGCACAGATTTGAGGTTGTGAATTAAGGAGTGTTGGGGCTTCGTCGTAGTGACGAAGGAACGAAGATGAAGCCCCAACACTCCTTGAAAAAATCGCCTGCCAAGGCCCCTGCTGAGCGGGTGGTGAAGGACATCCGGCGGCAGACCCGGCGGCATTTTTCGGCCGAAGACAAGATCCGCATTGTGCTCGATGGGCTGCGTGGCGAAGACAGCATTGCCGAACTATGCCGCAAGGAAGGCATTGCCCAGAGCCTGTATTACACCTGGTCGAAGGAGTTCATGGAAGCGGGCAAGCGGCGCCTGGCGGGTGACACGGCTCGTGCCGCGACCAGCGGCGAGGTGCAGGACCTGCGCCGCGAAGCCCGTGCCCTGAAGGAATGCGTGGCCGACCTGACGCTCGAAAACCGTCTGCTCAAAAAAAGCATGATCGCGGATGGGGGCGACGACGAATGAGATATCCCGCATCCGAGAAGCTCGAGATCATCCGGATCGTCGAGCAGTCGCATCTGCCGGCGAAGCTCACCCTCGACAAGCTGGGGATCGCACGCCGGACGTTCTACCGCTGGTACGACCGGTTCCTCGAAGGCGGACCGGAGGCGTTGGAAGATCGGCCATCGGCACCGAGCCGCGTGTGGAACCGGATCCCGCCTGACATCCATGATCAGATCATCGAACTGGCACTGGAGCAGTCCGAGCTGAGCCCACGGGAGCTGGCGGTGCGCTTTACCGACGAAAGGCGTTACTTCGTGTCGGAAGCCACGGTTTACCGCCTTCTGAAGGCCCATGACCTGATCACCAGCCCGGCCTATGTGGTGATCAAGGCCGCCGATCAGTTCCACACCAAGACCACCCGGCCGAACGAGATGTGGCAGACCGACTTCACCTACTTCAAGATTATCGGGTGGGGCTGGATGTACCTGTCGACCGTGCTCGACGACTTCTCACGCTACATCATCGCCTGGAAGCTGTGCACCAACATGCGCGCCGAGGACGTGACCGACACGCTGGACATGGCACTGGCCGCATCGGGCTGCGACAGCGCCACGGTGCTGCACAAGCCAAGGCTGCTGTCGGACAATGGCCCCAGCTACATCGCCGGCGAACTGGCGGAATACATCGAGGCCCAGAAGATGAGCCATGTGCGCGGTGCCCCGCTACACCCGCAGACCCAGGGCAAGATCGAGCGCTGGCATCAGACCCTGAAAAACCGCATCCTGCTGGAAAACTACTTCCTGCCCGGCGACCTCGAGGCCCGGATCGAGGCCTTCGTCGAGCACTACAACCACCAGCGTTACCACGAGAGCCTGAACAACGTGACGCCCGCCGATGCCTACTTCGGCAGGGCACCCGCCATCATCAAACAACGCGAAAGGATCAAACGACAGACCATCGAATATCGACGCTTGCAACACCGCAAGCTCGCCGCATAACATCAACCCCGAGACGAGGCCCGCACTCCGCTAATTTACGCCGCGAGTTGTGCCGAATGTTCTGACGACGGACACGCAGCCCGCGACCGCCATGCTACGCATCATCCTGGATGCCATCCCCCGCGTGATTGCGGCCGGCATCATCATCGCGCTCGCTTACTTCATCGGCAAGTTCGCCTCGCAGCTCCTGACCCAGTTCCTGGCGAGCACCGGCTTCGACCGGACGATTGGCTCGTTGGGGCTGTTCCCGCAGGGCAGCGCGGTGACGTCCGATCGGACCGACCCGGCGACGGGCCGGCCGCAGACCACCGTGTCGCCGTCCGGCGCCGCGCCGTTCACGCCGTCCAAGATGGTCGGGACCGGCGTGTTCATCGCGATCGTGATCTTCGGGTTGATGGAGGCGTTCCGGCAGCTCAACTTCGCCTACGGCTCGCGCATCATGGCCGAGGTTCTGACCCTGTTTGGTCAGGTGGTGTTCGGAGCCGTCATCATCGCCGCGGCGGTCGCCATCGCCCAGCTCGTCGCGAAGGCGATCAAGTCGACCGGCGGAGCGGGCGCGGAGTTCACAGCCTCGCTCACCAAGGTTGCGATCATCGTGCTTGGTACGGCGATCGGCCTCCGCTTCATGGGGCTTGCGGACGATATCATTAATCTCGCCTTTGGGCTGATCCTGGGTGCCATCGCCGTCGCGGTCGCCATCGCGTTCGGGCTTGGCGGTCGTGAGCCGGCGAGCCGTGTCGTGCAGCGGCTGCTCGGCAAGGCCGAGGAGGAGGCGAACAAGCCGACGCCGCCTCAGCCGCAGCAGCCGAACTTCACCCCGCCAGCATCGTCGACGAGCACCACGACGCAGAGCAGGGATCCCCAGCTATGAGCCGGGCTTCTATCGTCGCCGGCGTCGCGGCCTTGGCGCTGTTGGCGGGTTGCGACGGTGCCCGTGAGGACGCGGGCGAGCAGGCCGATGCCAACGCCGGAGTTGTGTCGAGTGAGGACACGATCGAAAGCGGCCCGGCCGAGACCACAGGCGAAGCGCAGGACCGCGCAGCAGATAGCGCGAACGACGCGGCCGAGGCCAGAGCCGACGCTGCTGAGGATGAGGCCGATGCCATGCGCGCGACCGCCGACCAGAAGGCGGACGCTTTGGAGGATCAGGCCAAGCGCGTGCGCGCCCAAGCCGAAGCCAAGGCCGACGCCGCGGACGCGCGCGCCGACGCCGCACGAAATCGGTAGGCCCGAGTCGTTATCCGAGCAGCAAGGCCTGCCGCAGCGATGCGACAGGCCTTTGCCGTTTATGTCTGCGTTTTGGTGGGCGTGGCGCTGGGTGCATCGCCGGGATCGCCCGGCTCTACGATTGGGGGTGGAGGGTTGTCCAAGCCTGAAAACTCCTCAGGCTGATCATCGGTATCGTATGGGTCAGGCGGGGTGGTGGCCATTCAAGTTTCTCCTAAGAAAGCCAATAAAACCATTGAGACTGTTTGGAGGGTAGGTGATCGAAAGAGGTGCGTCCGCCCCTGGCAAGCATCCTTCAAAAAGGCACCTGAGTTCCGGATGTGTCGCACTAGGCATTATGCTCGGAACGATGAGCGAGGCCTGAGGACGCATCAGCACCCGCAATGCCGGCTGCGGAGAAGGCTGTTGACGGCGACCTCGGCTGCGAAACCAATCGTCGCCCCCGCGCCGATATCACTGGGATAGTGGGCGCAGCGCGGAATCTGAATTGCCGCGATCGCCGCCGCGGCTATATCGGCCGCTCGGGTGTATTCGGGATATTCGCGACCGAACGCTCGCGCGACCGCCACCGCGCCGGCGGTGTGGCCGGATGGAAAGCTAGTGTGCTTCCCCTCGTCGCTGTCGCCCGCCTTCATTTCGTAACGGCCTTCCTCGGCCAAAACAGAAGGCCGCGTGCGATCCACCACCTTCTTGACCATGATTTTTACGCCGGTCGCGAGCAGGTGCGACGCCAGCATACGCGAACCGGCGCGCGCTAGGCGGCGGTTGCCCATCACCAAGCCACCGGCCAACGTCAGCGCCGAGATCGCGATCATGGGCGGCTGGTCACCGACCTCGCTCAGGGTCCCCAGGGTTTTCACCACCGGGTGGTCGCGCCAGGGAATGACCGCCTGCGCGACCGCTACGTCCGCTTTCTCGATCGCGTTCGCGTCGGCTGCGGGGTCGGGTGCGGGCGCGGGCGAGTTGCGCGGGGTCCGATTCATTGAAGCTCCATGTCGGCGCGTTATCGGCGTGAGTTAGGCTTCCCGCCCTTGTAGGGAGCCGGTCACGTCAGACGAATGTGGCTCGCCTTGAATTCCTCGAAAATGTCGCGGGCCGCATGCGCATCCGTTTCATCGCGATCGAGCGACACCGCGATGCGACCGTTCAGGGCCGCGTCGTCCCCTGACGGCTCGGTCGGCTCGCCGCGCTTCGCGTCGGCACCAGCAACGTCGATGCCGGCGCTGTTCTCAGCCGAAAGCGGCTTGATCTCGATCGCGGCGCGATCGACGCCCTGCTGCTGAACCAGGCGCTCGACCGCCATTTCCGCCTCCCGGCGAGTATCGAAGATGCCGGAAAGCATTGGCAAGGCACTGTCCTCCAAAGAAATCTGATTGTAAGCAACGAACGAGCCTTGGCGACAGTCGTTCCGACCGTTGGCGGCTTTGCCGCGCCCACCTGCAAGCGGATCAATGAGACGTTGATTGCGCGGCGTAAGCGTAAGAAGGTAAGACCCGTCGATGGAGGGCGAAACGCCACACCAGCAGTCCGCCAAAGAGCACCACGATCCCGCGGACGTAGACGCCGATCGGCATATCGCTCAGCAGGCGCTCGTCGCCGAGTTTGGCCGCTTTGCGCTCAGGGCTCATGTTCTCGATCCGGTGTTGACCGAAGCGTGCCGTGTCGCAGCCAAGGGGCTTGGGACCACGCTCGCAAAGGTGCTTGAGAGATTACCGGCCGAGAATTCCTTCCTGTTGCGTGCCGGCGTAGGCTGGAAGCCCGGACTGGTCGGCCGCGCACGCGTCGGCGCAGACCTTGAGAGCCCGGCCGGCTTCGCATTCAAGACTGGCGAGCCCGTCATCTCCAACCACCTGTCTGACGAGAAGCGTTTCCGGACGCCTAAGCTGATGGCCGTCCACGGCGTGAAGCGGGCGGTCAACGTAATCATCCAGGGCGATGGCGATCCTTATGGCGTTCTGGAAGCCGACAGCCGTGATCCCGGCGCTTTCAGCCCCCACGACGTCAACTTCCTTCAGGCGCTCGCCAACACGTTGGGCGTTGCGATCGATCGGCAGGACTCGCGGGCGGAGGTCGAGCGGCTGCATGATGAGCTTGCCACACGTGAAGCGCAACTGCGGCGTACGGTGGAGATGAACCCTCAGATGCCTTGGGCCGCCGACGCCGACTGCCGAATCGTCGACTTCAGCGACCGGTGGCTGACGCTTACCGGGATGACCCGGGACGAGGCTTTAGGCCAAGGCGGGGTGCAGGCGCCGCACCCCGACGACCGCCCCACGATGGCGGCGGCGTGGACGCGCTCGCTCGCGACCGGCGAGCCGTACGAGGTCGAGCATCGCATCCGTATCGCTGACGGTAGCTACCGCTGGATGCGCACCCACGCCAATCCTTGGCGCGACGAGGGGGGCCAGATCGCAATGTGGTATGGCGCGACCGAGGACATCCACGATCGCAAACTTGCCGATCAGCGCCTGACGCAGAGCGAGGAGCGGCTTGCCATCGCGGTCGATGCGGCCGCGCTCGGCATCTACGATTTCGATGTGGCGAGCGGCGGACTTTACTGGGATGCCCGCGTGCGGGAGATGTGGGGAATCGGCGAGAACGAGTTGATCACCTATGATCTGTTCACCGCAACGATTCATCCGGACGATCACGCCGTCACACAGGCCGCGGTCGAGCGCGCGCTCGATCCGGAAGGCGGCGGCCGCTACGTTGCGCAATACCGGATCATCCGCCGTGCGGATGGCGAGGTCCGATGGATCGCTGCCACTGGACGGGCGGCCTTCGAGAACGGCCGGGCGGTCCGCTTGGTAGGTGCCGTGCAGGACGTAACCGAGCGCGTCGCGGCCGAGGAGCGCCTGCGCCGCGCGCTCGCCGACAAGGACCTGCTCACCCGCGAAATCGACCACCGCGTCAAAAACAGCCTGACGATGGTGGGCAGTCTGCTGAACATGCAGGAACGAGCAGTGGACTCGGTTGAGGCCAAGACCGCGCTGGCGGAATCGTCAGCCCGCCTGATGACGATCGCGCGCATCCATGAGCAACTCTATCGCTCCGCCGATCTCGGCACGGTCGAATTTGGAAGCTACCTTGAGCGTCTGACCGGAGATGTTGCGAACTCGCTCGGGCGCGGAGACGCGGACATCCGGCTTGACGCCGAGGCCGCCGAGCTTCCGGTCGACCAAGCGGTGCCGCTCGGCCTGATTGCCACAGAACTCGTCACGAATGCGCTCAAATACGCCAAGCGGGAGGCCGGGCACTCGACCGTGACGATCACATTCTCCACGAACCGCGATAGGGGCGGCTTGTCCCTCACCGTTTCGGATGACGGTCCTGGGTTGCCCGACGGGTTCGACCCAAGCCGAAGCTCCGGACTTGGGATGCGGCTCGTGCGCTCACTGGCCCGTCAACTCGGGGGCAAATTGGAGGCAACGAACGTGCACGGTGGAGCGCGGTTCGTCGTGCACGTATCGGCTGCGGCTTCTCAATAAACCTGTGTTGAGGGCCGCAACTGATTCCCTAGGCATCTAACGGGTAGAGCGGTGCATGGTTTCCGCAACCGGCTCCGAACCCGAGTGGTCATCCAGCAAACATGACAAAGGCTGGGCTCGTTGCCCGCGTTGCAGAAGGCCGAGGCTGAGCATTTTCCAGAAGCACGAAATAAAATCAGGTCTTCCAGGCACAAATATCTGAGTTTCGGGGTTTATACCGACCTAAGCGGCGGATCGACCATGTGCCATGTTTTAGTGATCGAGGACGAGTGGATCATCGCGGAGCACGTCGCCGAGATCGCGAGGGAAGCCGGGGCGACCTCGATAGACATGGCGGAAACTGAGCAGGACGCGATAGAGATCGCCAGGCTGCGCCCGCCGGCGGTGATCCTATCCGACGTGAATCTGGCGCAAGGCACCGGCCCCGGAGCCGTGGCGGTCATCAGGGCGGAAATGGGTCCGCTGCCGGTGATCTTCATCACCGGCACCCCGGATGATTGCTCTTACTGCGACTACGCTGCGGCGGTGCTTTCCAAGCCCCTCGCGCCGCAAGAGATCACCGCGACATTCCAACGGATTGCACCGCTTTAAGGCTCAAACCAGCGCGGAACTGCTGGCTTAAGGTGCCCTTTACCCTTTGACGAAGCTGGCTACGCATCGGAGATTGACGTTGTTACAATTGCTGTCCGAAGCCGCCACATTGGCCGAACAAGCTCCTAAGATCGAAGCATATTATTTCGAGATTCTGTTTGGTCTGGGCGCGATGATACTTCTGGTCGCTTGGATGCCGATCGTGATCAAGAAGCTGCCCTTGTCGCTTCCGATCGTCTGCGTCGCGATCGGCTTTGTCCTGTTCTCTTTCGAGCCGTTCTCGACCTGGGCTCCGCACCCCGACAAGACGCCGACGCTGGTGGAGCGGGCTGCGGAACTCATCGTGATCGTGTCCTTGATGGGCGGGGGGCTGAAAATCGAGCGGGCCGTCGCATGGAGGAGCTGGAACGTCACTTGGCGGCTGCTCGGTATCGCAATGCCGCTTACGATCCTTCTGGTCATGTTGCTCGGCAACCAGCTCCTAGGTTTGGGACTTGCGACCGCCCTCCTGTTCGCGGGCTCGCTCGCTCCCACCGACCCGGTTCTCGCAGGCGACGTGCAGATCGAGCATGACGAGAACGAGGAGGAGGCGGAAGCCAAGTTCGCCCTGACCAGCGAGGCCGGCCTGAACGACGCGCTCGCATTCCCATTCATCCATCTCGCGATCGCCATTGCCGCTGCGGGCAGCCTCACCGGCTCCGTCTTTGCGGACTGGGTGCTCAGCGACGTGCTTTGGAAGCTATCGGCGGGTCTGGTCGTCGGCGCGGCACTTGGTTGGCTGGTCGGGATCATTATCTACCGCCTGCCGTCCGGAACCCGCCTGTCGAAGACGGGAGACGGCTTCATCGCGCTGGGCGCGACGCTGGTCGTATACACCGCGGCCGAGTTCGCGCACGGCTACGGCTTCCTGGCCGTGTTCGTGGCCGGCCTGATGATCCGCCGCGCCGCGCAGGGACACGACTTTAACAAGCGGCTGCACGATTTCGCCGATGAATCGGAGCGGCTCCTGATGATGCTTCTCCTGCTGCTGTTCGGCGGCATGATCGCGGCCGGGCTGCTGGAGGGCGTAGGCTGGGAGGAGATCACGTTCGCCGCGGTCATGCTGCTGGTCATCCGCCCGCTCGCGGGCTGGATCAGCCTGATCGGCGTTCAACGTCCGAAGCTGGAGCTCGCGATCATCTCTTTCTTCGGAATCCGCGGCTTGGGCTCGGTCTATTACCTCAGCTACGGCTTCAATCACGCGACATTCGATTACGAGTACAGCCTGTGGGGTACGCTCGGCCTGATCATCGCGGCTTCGATCTTCATGCACGGAGTGCTGGTGACGCCGGCGCTGAACAGGCTTCACCGACATTACAAGAAGCTGAGGATCGTCGACGAAGGGGGGCAGTCAGACGCGGACGACGATTCCGCCGTCGTGCCCACGAGATCGCCGCTCCAGGCTCGTCAGGGGACGACCGCATAATACAGAAATGGCTTTTATCCCCAGAGAAACAGAAGTGATCCTGATCCAGGTTGTGGACGCCGAGCCGGATCGACATGAGGGAGAGTCGGAATTGTAAACGTGACCCTGCGAGGAACTCTCCGGCAGTCGTAGGGGGGGGCGTGAGCCCCACCAGCACGGAGTGGATGAATGCCTCGCTACCTCTTTCATTGCGCCAGTAAGGCGCGCGAGCCCGACGATCAGGGTGCAGAGCTGCCCGACGATCATGCCGCCCGGCAATTGGCGGTCAGATTCGCGGGTGAAGTGATACGGGACAATCCCAAAGAGCTTTGGGATCATGGCAATTGGCGGGTCGAAGTGACTGATCCCGACGACGTAGTTCTGTTCACCGTGACGACCACAATCGATGCGCCGAAGCCGAGGGATCGCATGCCGGTCAAGAAGTCGCCGAAGTTGCAGTAGATTGTCAGACTGACCGGCCTTCGACGAGGCCAGTTCCTAAAGCAATGCTACGAGATCGCTTATGCCAGTATTTTGCCTACACATCTATCATCGGGATATGTCGGCTCGCGATGAGGAAGGGCTGGAACTTGCCAGTTTGGAGGCCGCTCGCAACGAAGCCATTGCGGGAGCCCGCGGCATCATGCGCGATGACCTGAGAAACGGTCGACTCTCTCTCGGCTCTCGCATCGAGATCGAGGATAGCAGCGGACGGGTGCTCGCTACGGTGCCCTTCCGAGAAGCGATCACCGTAAGCAGCTAAAACTAATGCGGGTCAAGGCCATCCTCTGGCTTCCAGATGGTCGCCCGTTTTGGCGCGGACAGGAACAGATGATTTCGCCCCTTCGATCGTGCCACGCATTTCCAAGGGCTTGCGGCGACCAGAAACAGGGGGCGAATGAGCGGCACCATTACGGCTATATCCGCGTCTCGACCGGGCGGCAGGACACCGGCAGCGACGCCGAGCGTCGCGCGCTTGAGGCAGTTGGGTGCAGCGTCATCATCGAGGAGCAGAAAAACCGCCGCGAGCAGGTTGTTGATTGCACCCGTCGGGTCGCGGTCCGCGTCGCGGCAAGCTCGAAGGCCAGTAATCGCTACCGCCATTATCGCGCCGTAAGGGCTGATCCCGTTTGTGACGTGAGAACGAGCGCTCCAGTCGAGTCAATCCGATAGGACTGAACGGCGTTTAGTACATCGACGAATCTGCGCTCTTGGTCCATCAACGCAGGCGCGCATGCCATTTTTGTAAGTCCAGCATTGCTGATGGTTAGCTTTGGCCCACTCAGCGAGTACGGGCCGAACATCCGATTGCAGCTCGTGTTACCGGAAAGCTGGCCGTCGGACGAGAAGGTCAGGCTGAGACGTGAGCCATCAATCACTCCGCGTCCGGCAATGTCCTCGACCACCCATTCCTTACCCATAAGCCCAGTCTGGCCGGCGGTCGTTGCGCAGGCCGACATTAGAAATCCGGCAGCGAGCGCAGCATAAGTCGGGAGCTTTATCGTTCATCCCTACTATAATTGATCTACGATCGAAACCCGGACTGCCTGGAAAGGTGCCTTAGCCGCCGAACGACGGTGCGCGCGAGTTCGTGCTGGGTAGAATGCGTACGCTCGCCTGCTACGGTTGATCCATGAGCAACGAAGGCGAGCGTCAGACGCGAATATCATGGAGGGGGACAGCATGCGAGCACTCGCGTCTACCCTGACCGGAATCCTTGTGACCTTGCTCTCGACTTTCGTAGGCCAGCGCTGGGCTACTGCGACCTACCCCGAAATCATGGGATGTGAGACGGGTTGCCGCGTGGCGGCCACCGGCTGGCCGCTCGTCTTCGTGCGCGATTACACTGGAATGTCGGTGATCAACACCGCCGATATACTGGAGGTCGTCCTTGCAGCCGATAAGTTCGACTGGCTCCCGTTCTGCGCGAATGTGATCTTCTGGACTGTTCTCTGCCTATTCCTCCTGATGGGTCTGCGGAGACGTGAACGCGCGATCGGTAGCTCGAACGTCCGCAAAGGTTAAAGGCCGCGCCAGTGTCCTGCTTCGCACAAACGCTCGATTGCGGGAGAGCAGGACCAACCGCGGCCGAGGCCGTTGATACGGCCTGCCCATCGTCCGAAAACCGTCCCTTGTTTCCTTCTCCGAAATCTGGCTAGGTTGTGTCGAGTTTTCGGAGAATGCCCTTGCTCGTCGGCTACGCGCGTGTGTCCACCAAGGACCAGTCCCCTGCCCTACAGCTCAATGCGCTTCGCGAAGCCGGGTGCGAGAAGGTGTTCACCGAAAAGGCCTCGGGCGCGCAGCGCGATCGGCCAGAGTTGAAAGCCGCGCTCGATTATCTTCGCGCCGGCGACACGCTGGCGGTGTGGAAGCTCGACCGGCTTGCGCGATCGGTGCGGCAGCTCGTGGAGACGGCCGAAGATCTCGCCAAGCGCGAGATCGGCCTTAGGGTGCTCACCCAGGCGATCGACACCACCAGCCCCGGCGGGCGGCTTGTTTTCCACGTCTTTGCGGCCGTGGCGGAGTTCGAGCGCGAGCTGACCTTGGAGCGTACCCACGCCGGGCTTGCCCAGGCCAAAGCATTGGGGCGGCGCGGCGGACGCAAGCCAGCGATGGGGCCGGCCGAGATCAAGCGCGCCAAAGCGATGCTCGCCGATCCGACCATTACGGTCGAGGAGGTCGCGCAGCAGCTTGGGGTGCAGCCATCGACGCTCTATCGCCACATACCCGGCGGACGCAGCTCGCTTAGCCAACCGGCCTAGGAGGCCGTCTCTTCGCCGGCCGCGTCTTTGTCCCACCCATCCAACCCTTGAGGCCGGTCCTACGGCACGCAGTCAGGCGAACAGGTCGCCGATTGCGCGCAGTCGGAAGGAGTTGCGCCACCGGCGCCGGCGATGTTCGGTCGCGTCGTGGACCATGTGGCAGCGCTGGCAAAGCGCGGCGAGGTTGCGCGGCCGGTTGTCGCCGGGATCGTGGTTCAGGTGCGCGCTGGCGAGGACCACATGCGTGATCCGCACATGGGCGGGCGGATCGATGCCGACAAATCCAGGCTGCGCTCGCGCCAGCTCGTCCGGCGTCGGCAGGCGGCGACCCCCCCTGCCCCGCCCGTCGCGCCAGCTTGCCGCGTCCTCGTCCCACCAGACGCCATTCCCTAAATGCAGCACGTCGCGGCCGTGCGGGCGGCGGCAGTGCTCGCAGCGCCCCTTGGCGCGGCGAAACCGGACGACGTCGGACAGCTCGCGCCAGTCGATCGGGTAGAGCCAGCGATGTTCCCGCGCGATCGGCATGACGATTCTATGAGTCATGGCCGATGAGAACGAAAGAGGAAAATTGTCGTTTTCACGATTCAAATCACGCGGCGCGAACTTCCAGTGTTACGCCCGATGCGCGTTGTAGCGTGCTGATGACCGAGAACAGGTTGTCGGCAGCCGGATTGCCCGCCGGGCTGAACATCCGCATCAGGCTCTTGGACGGCCTTCCGGTTTGTTCGGCCAGTTCCTCGAAACCCACCGTCGCCTTAATGTAGTCGCGAAGGACTGCCTTTCCCGTGTCGATATCACCTAGGAGGAAGGCATTGACGGCTTCGGTGAGGAGCGCCGAGCGAAATGCCGGGTCCGCTTGAACACGCGCACGCACGGTATCCTTGAAGTTGCGAGTGAGAGCCATCACGATCTTCCTTTCTTGCGCGCCTTGTAGTCTGCCCACAGCGACTTGGCGGTGTCGATGTCACGCTGCTGGCGCTTTTTCGTTCCACCACTCAGGAGGATAACGAGGGTTTGGCCATCCATGCCGAAATAGACGCGATAGCCAGGTCCGAAATCGATCCTGTATTCGGAGACGCCCTCTCCCACCGGTTTGACGTTGGAAAGCGCGCCACGTTTTACCTTGTTGAGCGCCACCGTCACCTTTGCGGCCGCTACCGCATCCAGCGCGGTGAACCAGAGTCCGAACGGGCTTCGCCCTTCCCCGTCCTCATACTCTTTTAGTACCATAAGTTCCATATATGTTACCATTGATCCGATCGTCAAGGGTTGGACGCGCCCCTACGGGCCGCGTTCTATCTTCGCTTCGCAGCTCCGATCGAGCCGCCATGCTGGCGTCTCGCCCCTGATGGGCTACGATCGCTCGCGGGAACAAAGAGGGGCTACGACACGAAAGTGTGACCAGCGTACGCCAAGCGTGAACGATAGGCGAACACGAAGCCGCGTCATGCAGCGAGCAACGATGTGGGTGTGCGTAGCGGCCTGAGCTGGCCGACCGGAGGGCGGTCGTCGGTGTTCCAGCGGTAGTCGCCGGTGAGCGAGATATGCTCCCACCCGAGCGGTGCGATGTGGCGGGCAGTTTCAGGAGGCACGGCCATGCCGGCGATGGCCTGTTCGAGGTAGCGGGTGTTCCACAGGATGATGGCGGCTACGAGCAGGTTGAGGCCGGAGGCGCGGTAGGTCTGGTTTTCGAACCGGCGGTCCCGCAGTTCGCCGAGCTGATTGAAGAACAGCGCTCGGGCGAGCGCGTTGCGCGCCTCTCCCTTGTTGAGTCCGGCCTGGGCACGCCGGCGCAGGTCGATGTCGCGCAACCAGTCGAGCATGAAAATCGAGCGTTCGATCCGCCCGACCTCACGCAATGCCAGCGCAAGGCCGTTCTGACGTGGATAGGCGGACAACCGGCGCAGCATGGCGGAGGCGGTGACGGTGCCGCTGCGGATCGAGGTGACGAGGCGGAGCAGTTCGTCCCAATGGTCAGCGACGTGGCCGACCGCGACCGGATCGCCGGTCAGTCCGACGAGCAGCGCCCCGGCATCCTGCTGCGGCAGCAGATGCAGGCGTCGTTCCTTCAGATCCCGCAAACGCGGCGCGAAGCGGTAGCCGAAGAACGGCATGAGGCCAAATACATGGTCGGAGGCCCCGCCGGTATCGGTGTAATGTTCTTCGATCGACAGACCGGTGGCATGGTAGAGCAGCCCGTCGAGGACATAGGGCGCCTCGCCCGCTGTCGCCGCGATCACCCTGCTCGCAAACGGGTCATATTGATCCGAGATGTGGGTGTAGAAGCTGACGCCGGGTTCGTTGCCGTTACGCGCGTTGATGTCACCGATCGCAGCCCCGCGCCCACCGGCGTGAAAGAGCTGGCCATCGCTCGACGACGTGGTGCCGTCGCCCCACAGGCTGCTTAGCGGCAGGGCGCGATGCGCGTCGATCAGTCGCGCCAGCGCTGCGCCATAGGCGCTCTCGCTGACGTGCCAGTCATGCAGATGTGCGAGCTGGCACAGGGTGGCCGCTTGGCAGGTATCCGCCATGCGCGTCAGGCCGAGATTGATGCCGTCCGCCAGGATCACGGTGAGAAGCGCGTTACGATCATCGGCCGGTCGACCGGAGCGGCGATGAGTGAAGCATTCGGAAAAGCCGGTCCAGCCATCGACCTCCAGCAACAGATCGGTGATCTTCACACGCGGCAGGCGGTCGTAGACCATGCGCCGCACGTCCTCTGTACTGGGCGGGGTTACGGCCTTGAGCGGCGAGATGACGAGCCCGCCGGCGTCGAGCCGTACCTGGGGCAGTTCCCCCTGCCGGGCGAGCGCCGTGACTTGTTCGATCGCGGTATCGAGGCGGGCACGGCGACCGGCAATGAAGGTATCGAAGTCGGTGTCGATCGCCAACGGTAACGGCCCGCGCTCGCGTAGCGCCGCAAAGGTGGCGGGCGGCAGGAGGTAGCTGTCGAAAGCACGATACTGGCGACTTTCCTCTACCCATATGTCGCCGGCACGCAGCCGATCGCGCAACTGGGTGAGAGCGCACAGTTCATAGGCTGCGCGGACGACCTGCCCGTCGCGCAGCACAAAAGGCCGCCACGATGGCGGCACGAAGCGAAGCGGTGGATTGTCGGGCAAGCGTCGCCTGCCGGTCCGATAAACCTCACCGACAATCCGGACCGCATCGAGCAGCCCCTGCACAGGACCGGCACCTTGGAAGGTGAAGGCGTTGAGGAGCGGCCCGATCACCGGGCGCAGCGAACGATGCCGGTCGATCAGCTCGGCAGTACGATCGGTCGTCTCCGGCGCGACCAGTATCTCCGCTTCCCCGACCGCCGTTCCCAGTTTCTCCCAGTCGATCGCCATCGCGGCAAGCGAGTCCAAGCCTTGCGCCCGTGCATCGATCAGCAGGCGGCAGGAGCCGGTGAGCAGGCGCAACTGTGCCTGGAGCGCGCGGATCGTACCCAGCGCCTTGTCGCGCGTCCGGTTCTCGGCGCGCCGCATCATGCTGCCGAGCAGCTTGTCCGTCATCGCCAGCACCGCATCGGCGAGGCTCTCACGAAGCCGCAGCGCGGCTGCCGCCAGAACGGCATGGCGGCGCCGGTCGGGCAGTTCCGCCAGATGCTGCGATGTGATCCGCACCGCCTCGTCGGCGATGCGGTCGAAGGCCGCGGTCGGGATCGTAGCGGCCCGCGCCGGGGCCAGTCCGATCGCCCGGACATGATCCAGTCGTTCGAGCAGGCGCATGACGTTGCGCGGTGCCGGCGACAGCGGCGGGTTGCGCAGCCACGACAGCCACGTCGCACCCCGGTCGCCACGACGGGCGAGCAGCGCATCGAGGCGGGTACGTCCGCCATCACCCAGCCCCTGGGTCAGCACATCGTGGACGAGTTCGTCGGCCTGGCGGCGCGCTCGTCGTACGATCGCCTCGATGACGGTGACGGGCGGCAGCAACAGGCGACGACGTCGCATTTCGTCGATGACGATCTCGGCCAGCTGCAATGGCTGGATGATGGTCTGCGCCACGGGCATGGCGAAGGTGGCCAGTGCGTGGAAGTCGGTCCGGCCGAACGCTCGATAGCCCATGCGTCGTGCCAGATCGGTGAGATGCGCACGGCGGGTCGGCTCACGACGGCCATAGTCATGCCAAGCCGCTTCAGGCACATCGAGCTGACGGGCGACGAACGACAGGATCGATAAGGGCGGTGTCTCGTCCGCGCCGAGTACCCGCCCGGGCCAGCGCATATAAAGGAGCGTCATGGCGTAGCCGAGCTGCGATGCGGGACCACGCCGGATCGAGACCCAATCCAGATCCTCGCGTGTCAGGGTGAAGTGTCGCGCGATCTCGCGTTCGTCGGTCGGGGGATCGAGCTGACGCGCCAGCACCTCGCGGGTGAGCAGGCGTCGCCTCGCCATGACCCTGAACCTCCTTGAGGCTGTCCGTCAGACGTTCGTTTTCCGGAATGCACCGGTCTCTGTCCGACAATACTCTAACGGTTGACTTTTCGGACGGGTTGATTACTGGACGGGTAGTCGGACAAATGAGTCCGATATGGCGGCAGAGTGTATGAGATTGTTATGACATTGATCGGTTATGCGCGTGTGTCGACCAACGACCAGGATCCGGCGCTGCAGCTGGATGCGTTGCGCGATGCCGGAGTGAAGCGGGTATTCGAGGACCGGGGGGTGTCAGGGGCCAAGACCGAACGGCCCGGTCTGACGCAAGCGCTGGCGTTCCTGCGAGAAGGGGACACCCTTGTCGTATGGCGCCTCGACCGTCTTGGCCGCAGCATGACCCATCTACTGGAAACCGTCGGCAAGCTCGAGGCAGAAGGCATCGGCTTTCGCTCGCTGACCGAGAACATTGACACGACCACCCCAACCGGTCGGCTTGTCTTCCATATCTTCGGAGCGCTTGGCCAGTTCGAGCGCGATCTGATCCGCGAGCGCACCAATGCGGGCCTGCGCGCCGCGGCGGCGCGTGGCCGGAAGGGCGGGCGCCCCAAGGTGGTGACGGACGATAAGCTGTCGCGTGCCCGTGCGTACATCGATCAGGGTCTGACGGTGCGCGAAGCGGCAAGCCGAGTAAAGGTGGGCAAGTCGGCGCTGTACGATGCGCTGCGCGGCTGAAGGGCACCTGCTGTGTTCCGTGGAGCTGTAACGCTTAGCGTCCATGCAATGAGAGCGTAGTCGTACCATGCAATTGAGACTGGCGGGTGGACCGGTTTTCAGAGGTAGATTCCGAATTCAGGTAACTGCCAACGAAGTCAAATTTCGTGTCCGTTGAGGGATCCTCTTGCGGACGGTCCGCGCGCGCTTTCAGGGTAGGTCACCGCATCATCGAAATGACAGATTCACTGATAGATGACATTTTAATGCAGTGCTGTTACCGTCCACGCATCACAAACACAGCGCGCAGGAGTGGCATCGATGGGCATCACAGTGAAAGTTATGGAGAATGGGCGGATGGTTCTACCGGTGGCCATTCGGCGACAGCTGGGGCTCGAGAAAGGCGGCACGCTCATTCTCGAGGAGAGTGACCACGCGGTGACCCTTAGGACACTCGAACAGACGCTCGACAAGGTGCGGGCGACCTTCGCCCAATATGCCGATCTGCCGGGAACGTCGGTCGACGACTTCCTGGCGAACCGGCGTGCGGACAGCGGGGAGTGAGCGGGGTGGTGCTTGATGCCTCGGCGCTGCTGGCCTTCCTCAAGGGTGAGGCTGGCGGAACCATGGTCAAACGTCAGCTGGCGGGCGCCTACATGTCGTCCGTCAATCTCGCCGAAGTGGCGAGCACCTTCGTTCACGCCGGCATGCCGCCGGACGAGGTCGAAGCGGGACTGTGCGACTTGCCGCTTACCATCGTACCCCTCAACGCCGAACTCGCGTACCGTGCCAGCGCCCTGCGCGCGGTGACGGCCGACAAAGGGCTGTCGCTCGGCGACCGGTGTTGTCTGGCGCTGGCCCACCATCTCGAAATGCCGGCGCTGACCTGCGACCGCGCATGGGCAGACGTTGCCGAAGTTGCCGGGGTCAAGGTCAAACTGGCGCGGTAAGCGGGGAAGGCGAGGGCAGCTTTGCGCCCTAATCTTTGCCGTTCGCCCTGCCAACAGCAAATCCAGAAAGCCGACATTTGTTTGCGGGATTTGATTGGTAGGAAATAGAAGAGAGATCCGGGCAATTCGGTAACGATGGGTGATCGTTATGTTCCGCTGCGCCGGAGTGGGCTCCGTATGCCTTAATTATCCTGCCGCTGCTAAGTGGAAGCGTCATAGCTTGAGACCTGAATAAGACCGGTGTTACAAGTATGCTCCGCGCATATGAGGTGAGGGTCGGTTGTGGGCAAACTTGCAGAGTGGTGCGCGGGTCAACCGGACTGGGCAGTGGATGCTATGCAGCGCGCGGCCTCCTGTTCGCCGGACATCGAAGCGGACGTTAATGCGCTCGTCTACCGGATCGGGCTGGCGCATGATCTTGCCTTTGATGGCGAGCATCCCTGCAAGCCATTCACTGAAGAGAGCGTCGTCGCCGTCGAAGGCAGTCCGGACGATGTCCTCCTCCACTCAGTCGGCCCCTTACGAGGCCTAGACAGACTCGCCGGCGATCAGGTTCTCAAGTTCGCGCTGGACGGCCTTACCATCATCTTCGGTGACAACGGGTCGGGCAAGAGCGGCTACACGCGCGCATTGCGTCAGCTAACCTGCGTGCGCGAGGAAGCGCCGCTCGAGGGCGACGTTTTTGCCGAGGGAAGTCTACCAAACAAATCGATCACCTACACCTATCAGGTTGGGGAGGACGACGCGGTCACCGCGACCTGGACCGACGGCGAAGCGAAGCCAGAGGTCCTTGGTGGCGTGACGCTACTCGATACCGACAACTTACGCATTTACGTGAACGGCAAGAGCGACATTCTTTACATGCCCCCAGAGGCCGCGTGCGTTGGACGGCTCGCCGACCTCTATCAGGCGGCGGCGGCCCGCTACCGCGGATGGATCGACGATGCGAACAGACGGTACGTGGGGACATTCGGCGGCCACTACGCTCACGGCACGACCGCCTCGGCGCTCGTCGCGCAACTCCAGGCGGGAACGCCTGAGGCGAACCTGCCGGAGGAGCAGACGCTCCGCGACGCCGCGACGTGGAGCTCCGACTACGAGGCGGAATTGGAAGGCCTACAAGCCGAGCTAGTGCGCGGTCCGGCAGCGACCGCTGCCCTTTGCGATCGGATCGCGACTGCGTGCCTAACAGTCGCCTCCACCATCGAGGCGACTGCGACGCCCCTGTCGGATGGCGTGGCCGCGCAGGATGTTGCGTTCGTTGAGGCCAAACGGCAGAAACGGCGGATCGCCGATACGCTCGCGGCCGAGCAGATCGGCTCTCAGCCAATTGGGGATACGGGCTCGGACACCTGGCGCGAGCTTTTCGCGATCGCGCGGCAGTTCGCTGCAGAATCGGGAACACGTCCGACGGGCGAACCTTTCGCGGTTGGTGATCCGTGCCCGCTCTGCCAGCAGTCGCTCGGCGAGGACGCAGCCGCCCGCTTGGCAGCCTTCGATGCGTATGTAGAGGGACGGGCGACGCGGGATGCTGAACTCGCCGCCAGTGCGCTCGCGCAACGCGTCTCGGTCTTGCGAAACCTTTCGTTCAAAGCCGAGAGCGAGCTCCGGACACTGCTCGCCGAGGCAGCGACACAGGGCGCGCCGGCGCGGGCGCTGGTGGACCGCACGGCCACTTTCAGCGCAGCGCTGGAGGCGCGCCGCGACGAGCGCGTCCGCCAATTCGATGGCGGCGAGATCGCGGACCTCGCGCCGCTTCCCTCTTCTCCCATCGACGAGCTCCGGACCTGGGCAGCGCAGCTAAAGGAGCACGCTAATGCGCTGCGGTCGAGCGACGACCGAACAATGTCGATGACGGCCAAGATCGCAGAGCTGACGGACCGCAGGCAGATGAGCGGCCAGGTCGAAGAACTTGTCGCGCGTCGCAACGAATTGAAGAGCATCCATCTGTGGAGGCGCTGCGAGGCCGCCCTAAACACGGGGCCGCTGTCACGGTTGATGACATCGCTGCGGAAAGAATTGACGACGCCGGGGCTAAGGACCCGAGTCGAGGAGGAGATCCGCAACCTCGCGTTAACGCACATCCCTCTCCAGTTTTCGGACGAGACTTCGAAGGGGACAAGCTTCTTCGAGGTCGCTTTGGCGACAACCAAAAAGGCGAAGAAGGCGCGTGTCCTGAGCGAGGGCGAGCAGCGCGCGCTCAGCCTAGCCTGTTTCCTGGCGGAGTCGCATGTGGCGGGCAGGAGATCAGGCATCATTCTGGACGATCCGGTCACCAGCCTCGATCACGGTCGCGTGAGGCGCGTGGCGCGCCGGCTCGTCGACGAGGCGGCGAAGGGACGACAGATCGTCGTGTTCACCCACAACCTCGTCTTCTACCACGAACTGACACTAGCTTGTGTCGATCGCGCGGTCCCGGTCCCCGCGCTGCCCTGTCTCATCCAGCAGGGCTGCAGCGGCGAATTCGGCATAGTCACGGTGGGCCATGCGCCGTGGGTCGCGCGCAAGGTGAAGGAGCGCGAACAGAGCCTTAGTGCTATGATCGACGCAATTCCCGACGATCTCGGAGTCTCGACTGACGATTACGGTCGACGGTGCACCGGGTTTTACGCCGCGCTGCGCGAGACCTGGGAGCGTGCCGTCGAGGAGATCGTCCTCAACGACGTCGTCCGCCGCTTCGGTCCGAACGTCGGCACACTTCGTCTGGGCGGGGTCGACGTCAGCGATGACGACTTCGTGCTCGTCCACCGGGCGATGTCTCGCGCCTCCGAGCACTCCGGACACGACCAGGCCGCGGGTCGGCAGATAGACACGCCAACTAAATCACAAATGCGGGCGGATTTGGACGAGCTCACAAGCTTCAGGACCGCGAAGTCAAAATCCAACAGGCAGGCGGACGATCGCCGTAAGTCCCTCGCCGCCGCGCCGCCGAGGGCGGCGGTCGGCTGACGCGACAACGACCGCAAATTTCATGCCGCGCACGGCACGTTAGGGCACCCGGTCTTAGTTTCCTGCAACAATGGATAGACGATGATGGCGCGAGATCTCGACAAATATGTTCGACGCTATACGACGCTCTCAAGCGCACTCGATACACTCGTCCAGCAACAGCTCGTTCTGCTCAGTCCATCGAAATGGGATGATCTTAACGATGTCCGCTTCATGGAGCTCTATCGGTCGTTTGCTAATGTCGGTTCGGTCCTGGCGTTATGCTGCACTCTGGCAACAGAGACATACCATCATTGGCGCGTCTTCACTCAGGGCATGGAAGGTATCTGCTTAGAGTTCGAGCGCCGCTCGCTAGAATCCAAATTGTCCTCAGTACCCGGGCTCGAAATGCGCAAGGTCGACTATCTCAAGGTTCGCGATCTGGAAACGCCGCACCCCGCAGACGCTAACCGGCTGCCGTATGTGAAGCGTGACGGATTCAGCGACGAACGCGAATGGCGCATTGTTCTGACCTGCCCAGAGGATGCGGTGATGGCGAAGCCCGTGCCGATCGAACTGGGTTCTCTCAACCGAGTGTTGCTGAATCCCTGGATGCCGCCTCCGCTCGCTGACAACCTTCGCGGCATCATCCGGAAGATCCCGGGCTGCGAGTCGGTCAGGATCGAAGCTTCGAGACTTACAAATTCCGACAGATGGCAGGCTGCGGGCAAAGCGCTGGCCGGGCTTTAGGCGTCGGTCACAGACTGGTTGGGCGCGAAATTTTCGATCGCGCAATCCCAACAAGGTGGCAGAAAGGCCGCCCCACGAGGTTGAGGCTGCTCGACCTTTGAATTCTTGGCCAAGAAGCGCTGTTAGCTTAGCATCGCGGCATGCGCACTGCGCGGCGGCGAGAAACTCGTTACTCGTCAGACTAAATACTGAAGGGTCGAACGATGGCTGGTGCCAATTCCATCACCAAGAGCGACCAGCGGCGTCGGCGTGCGCAAGTACTCCGGCTGACTCACTCGGCGCTCAAGGAGTTGCTCGAATTCAAGACCGTCTACGACATCCAGTACTATCTCAACGACAAGAATGCGCGGGACTGGCGCGAGTTCGAGGAAGAGACCGCGAACCAAGTGTTCGAAGGTGCCGGGGTGATTGCGACGCGGGACAATGTCCTGCTGAATCCCGAGCGGGACGACGACACATACTACCACGCTGATGTGCCAATGGGCTCGCATGAAACGGGCGCTTACATCCTCGGTTTCCCGCTGGCAGCAGCGTCGGCTTCGTATGTGTTCACCTTGCTCGAAGGCTTCGGCGACGAAATTGCCGGGGTGCTGCAACCCGGGAGCATCAACCGCAACAAGGCCTGGCACGAGGACATCAAGGGCTTCGCGGACCGGCGCGACCCGGTGCAGATGACCAAGGCTCGCGCAGCCTTCGCCAAGCATTTCGGCGCCGACCCCGTTGAAGTGCCGGAGATCGCGGCGAGGCGGATGGTCGAGCTCAAGCGTGTCCGCAACGATTTTGCCCACGACGGCCGCGGGCACGTGGACTTACCATCATATCTCGCCAACACGATCGCGGTGGTCTGCCAAATCGCCTTTCTGGTCACCGACGAGACGCGTATCTCGATCTACCCGTGGGAGGACCACGAGGACCGGTTCGCTCCGAAGTCCGCGTATTAGCCCGGCCGATCAAGGTGCGGTGCGCGGCCAGGTGGTAGCGAGCGCCAGCCTCGCGATCCAGAAGCTGGCGCTCACCGGCCGGATCAGGCCTGCCGGAACTTCAGCGAGCCGCTGATAGCGACCAGCGCATCGAGGAGCAGGTCGGTTTCATCGATTAGGCGCTGGCGCTCGGGGTCGAACTCGCCGTTCTTGCCGAACCCGCCGAACCGTGCGGCACGGCCCTCGATGGCGCAGATCTGCTCGATGCGGTGATGGATGTGCGCAAGGCGCTGGTTGATCCGCGCTTCGCGGACCGGTTTTGTCGTCGTCACTGTCATTACCTCTGGCCACCGTGTTGAAGCTGGGGCCAGTCTATTTATCCTGCGCATTCACTTGGCCTGGTCGAGGCTCAGCGCAGATCCGTCGCCAGCGACAAGTCGAAATCGTCGTCGCGCCCCCGGGTGCCGAGATGGTGATAGGGATCGAGATGAGTCAGCCGGTAGGCGTGGGCGATGCCGTGTTCGAACCGCTTGCTGGTGAAGCGCTCGGTGTGGACAAGCGCATTGACCGCCAGAACGTTGAGCGCCGGCTTGATCTGCGCCGACTTGAGCCCGGAGTACTCCTCGATTTTTTCGTAGCTGATTGCCGCCATGTTGGTCCGCCGGTCGCGCCGCGCGGCGAATAGCAGGTAGAGCTTCAGCGCCCCGAGCTCGGCCTCGCTGCGCAGCTTGAAGTTGCGGAACGCGGCGACCGCCTGGCCCGCGTAAAGCCCGCGCACCGGTAGCTTGGCCCAGCCGTTCTCGGGATCGTAGTCGGCGATGCCGATGCTGCTGCGGCCGTGGGTCCCCCGCTCGATCAGACCGCGCTTCTCCAAGATTTCGAGCCCGGCCGCGATCTTGGCGCGGCTCAATTCGGCCGAGCTCATGAAGTCCTCGTAGGTCAGCCGGACCCAACCCGAAGCCGGATCGGCCTGCTGGACGATCACGATCAGCAGCATCAACGCCGCGGTCTCGTCCGAACCGCCGCGCTTCCAGCGGAACTTCTTGAGTCCGCCGTCTTCGATCCACTTGCTGGGGAGCTTGGCGAATATCCGCCCGCTCACGGCTGCCGACCGCCCTTGATCACCGAATGCACTACGAACAGCGCGAATGCAGCGAGCGCCAGTGCGGACACCGCGATCAACCCGACCCATTGCTCGGGGGCAAGGCCGCTCAAGCGGCCGAGGATATCGAGGAAATCAGTCATGCATCTGCTCCGGCAATTTCGATCGAGCAAAATTTTTGGCATACCGCCCAATTCTATTTCTAGATACACCTTCTAGGTTGACGGGGCACGAAATGACAATTCTGATCTCGATATCAACATTTTAGGTGAAGGGATGTCAGTGCACGAAGCATACGTAAACAGTTCACGAAGCTCGCTTCGTGAACCCAAGGGCGATTTTACCAGCATTTTTGGGGCCGAAAGAGGCGTGTCGGATAGCCCGAGAATCGCATATCAATCTCAAGAGCGCCATCTGTTGCTCTATCAGAGCCGCAGCGCCCGCCCGAACCCCTTGCCGATCAAAGCGGCGCGGCAGGCTTCGACCAACCGGAGTTAGCAGTGGGCCACATCCTCATGCCGTCGTTCGCCTTCCGCAGCTCGCTGAGCGAGGACAGCGGGGTTCGCTCAGGCTTTGCGCTCAGCGAACCAGAGATGCTCGCGCACTTGCCCAAGGACAATCCGCTGCGCGCGGGTCTCGAAGGAGATGGCGCCTTGCGGGTCGCGTCGGATGTCTATGCCGATACCGTTGGAGACCTGCTGCATGCGCTCGGCGCGACCGATCAGCCTGGCATGCCGACACTTACCCAACGTGTAACGGCGCTGTTGAAGCATGATTGGCGCTCGCTGTTCACCCTCGATGAGCTGATGCGGGTCGAGGCGGTGGGGCATCACTACTTGCGCTTGCGCAACCAGGGTAACCCCTGCCAAGCCGAATTCCGCGCGGAGGTCATGGCTATGGTGGATGGCAAGCCGGGTGTAGCCGACGCGCTTGCGGTCGCGCTCGAGCATCATCTTGCGTACATGCCGTTCTTCACCCGCCAAGTGGACCAGGCCGATCGGATGGCGCTCGAAGCGCTGTTCAAGAGCGAACGGCTACCAACTGACGGCGAGCGCTATTTCGACCAGCGGTTCATCAATTACCTCAACGCGCAGCCCGACAAACTGAAAGACATCCATTGGCGGCAGTTTGAAGGGCTGACCGCCGAATGGTTCCAACGCAACGGGTACGAGGTTGAGCTCGGTCCTGGCCGCAACGACGGGAGCATCGATGTACGCCTTTGGCACAAGGACAGCGAGGCCGGCGCGCCGCCGGCTGTGATCGTCCAGTGCAAACGGCAGGCGAAAAAAGTCGAACGGGTGGTCGTAAAGGCCCTTTACGCTGACATGCTCGCCGAGAAGGCGGACGCCGGGCTGGTGGTAACGACGTGCGATATCAGCCCCGGCGCGGCGAGCGATGTCAAGGCCCGAGCCTATCCGATCACCACCGCCAACCGTGCCGCCGTCCACCGCTGGATTGAGGCGATGCGCAAGCCCGACGCCGGCATCGTCGCCGACGACGCCGTGACTGGCTGAAAACGGCCGCGCCAATCCTCGTTCGCGCCGTAAGCATTGTCGAAAGCGAGCTCACGCCCGGCCCGATCGAATAGGATCGCCGAGCCGCGGCATTGGTTTGACTGTGAT
The DNA here is from genome assembly GCA_947501005.1 of uncultured Erythrobacter sp. Taxonomy (GTDB): domain Bacteria; phylum Pseudomonadota; class Alphaproteobacteria; order Sphingomonadales; family Sphingomonadaceae; genus Qipengyuania. The sequence continues at coordinate 95,954 of CANMTU010000002.1, forward strand.
GGTTCTCGGCAGGATGAGTGGGTGGCGAGCGTCAGCTTTCGGCGTTTTGCCAACCAATACCGGACAGGCCGATGACGGCCCAAATGCAGCGGTATCCGGAGCGTTTCCCTCTTCGGCCATTTGGGCCGAGGAGAAATGCAATGGGATACTCACGCTTTGATGAAGCAAGTCGGCATCGTCCGGCTTGGATCGCTGGAAAGAATGTCGGAACGAAGCGCCCGTTGACGCAGAAACAGATTTGGGCGATCCGCTTTCATCTCGATCGCGAGGGACGTTTGAGGGACAGAACTCTTTTCGACCTCGCCATCGACAGCAAGCTGCGCGGCTGCGATCTCGTGAAAATCAAAATCGGCGATGTGGTTGCAGGTGCCGATATTCGCAATCGGGCCACGGTCATCCAGCAAAAGACGAGTCGCCCAGTGCAGTTTGAGCTTACCGCCGACGTTCGAGCGACATTGCTAGCGTGGCTGGAACGCCTAGGCGGCTCAACAAGCGACTACCTATTCCCAAGTCGTGTCGATCCATCTGCTCATAGAGCACGCGGCAGTATGCACGCCTGGTCGATGAGTGGGTGACGGCGATCGGCTTGCGAAAAGCCGAATACGGCACACATTCCCTCCGGCGAACGAAAGCCGCGATGATTTATCGTGCTACCGGTAATATACGAGCGATTCAGATACTGCTCGGTCATACGAAAATCGAGAATACCGTCCGCTATCTGGGCGTCGATGTTGAAGACGCCTTGCTGTTAGCGGAGCGAACTGAAATCTAGCTAAAAAGCGGTCGCTCGGCACGTCTGATCGACCGCTTCCAGGTATTCTCGTAGATACGCTGATCGGCAGCAAGTGGGTGGAAAGCTGAAGGGCCGATAACGTGGCATCAGTTGGTAATGTCGAACTGGATCGCGCTGAAGTCACCACGACGCAAGCGCTCGCGGTCGATCAATAGCACCAGCGAATAGCAATCGCCCCAAATCCAGCCCATTAGTTTGCTGGTGGGAAGTTCGAGCAGCACCTCATTGGGGCTGTCCGGCCCGTGTTCCGTGTAGATGTGCCCCATGGGGGCATGGCCCATCAGGCCTAGCCCCCAAGACGATAAGTCTTGCCAATGCGCTTCCAACCGCGTGCGTAGTGCAACCGGGAGTTTCGCGGGATCCTTGGTATAGGCCACCAGTGCGTGATTGGTGAGGCCAGCCTCATATTGATCCCACCATTGCCGCGCGCCAGATCCCGGTGGCGGCAAGTCGAGCAGCTTGGTCTCGCGCAAAACCAGTTCGGCAAAGCCAGAACCATCGGTCCGCGGATATTGCATGTCGTAGGCGTCCAGTTCACCCAGCGCGCCGATGAAACCTGCAATCGTGCCCGCATCATAGTTGTTTGCGGCGCGCAAATGCCCTTCGAATTCGAAAAAGCGAACGAAAGTCTCGAGAATGATCGGCCGCTGGTCTTGGAACCACGCCGCATCCTCCGGCCGCAATTTCTTCATCGCCGGAAACCGGACGATCTCACGCGCCATGCGGGTGACGCCTTCCCCGAGGGTTCGCAGGAGCAGTTCCGTGGTGGCCCGGTCAAACGGGTGATATGCCGCGTCGAGCAGGGTGGTTGAGCGTCCATGTCCCTGCCGGGTCGGCGCAGCATTCTGATGCAGTGCGTCGCCAGGGATGGTTTCCAAGATCAGCGGCCAACGGGGCAGGGCGAAACTCTTCGGCTCCTTGAAGTTGAAGATGCGGGTCCACGCAGCATTGTTCGGAAGCGGTGCCTGAGTTTCGACCAGCGCCCCATCGATATGGATCACCCTCGGCGTGAAGTCACCTGCACCAGGCGCGAAGAAGGCGAGCCAGCCCGATCGCGGGCCAAGCCCCGACCACAGGTCCTTCGGCAGCGCGGCTAGGTTGATCTGCCCGAGGAAGAGCAGCTTTTCTCCGTCCTGCTCCGGCCACGCCATGCTTTCGGGAAGCTTTGCGTCACCACCGAACCACCCGACCGATTGTCCCTCCCCTAGCGGGATCTGCGGCCTAAGTATCGCGGCCGTGCGCGCGCTGGACCGCGCAGCCTCTTTCATCTGCTCCGTTTCCTGTTGGTAGCCGATAAAGGCCCGCAAAAGCTCCGCCCCAGCGCGCGCTCCATCACCCGACTTCTTGCGTCCGAACATTTCGCCATCCTCCGTTCAAAAGGGGCTATCACTAAGCCGTTGAAATTGAGTTAAATGACCAGCCTTTAAGGGCAGAAATGGGGTCGTTAGCTGACAGTCCGGTTTTGGTGCAGAACATGACAAAACTGCCGATCTGATCCGGGTATAGGGGGGCTGTTCCGATATCAATCAGCCATCCGGGTGCGCAATCCCTGTGTAGCCTTGCGGAAGCGCAGAGATCATGACCTCCGCTGTAGCTGCGATCGCGGTGGTTCGGTTTCCCGACAGCTGCTCAGCAATCTCGGCGCAATGGGCGATATGCCCGGCCATCTCGTCGCGAGTAGCCGCCCCAGCTTCAATCGCGTTCGCATATTGTTCAGCGAGTAGGACGCGCAGGAAAACCATCTCTTCGCGCAGCGCTTGCAGCACCAGAGCGTCATCCATTTCGCGTCCTCATATTCGATCATCGAATTGGCTGCTCGCCAGGGCGGCCGCCGTCGTCGCTACATCTTGTCCTTCAGGCCCTTCGCAGCCTTGAACGATACCGCGCGCGAAGCCTTGATCTGCATCTTCTCGCCGGTCGCAGGATTGCGTCCCTCACGTGCCGGCCGGTCCTTCACCGTGAACTTCCCGAACTGCGGAATGGCAACATCCTCACCCTTGGCGGCTGCATCGCCGATCGCGTCGAACAGGCTCGTCGCAACATGCTTCGCCTTCGCCTCGCTGATGTCGGCTTCCTTCGCCACGGTCTTGATCAAATCGCCCATATTCATGCTGTCATCTCCTCGTTGACTGGCGCGGACATACCCCGCACGATGCAAATCGCAAATGCCGGACTATCCTGGTCCTGCAGGGGCGATCGGAGGAATTCGATATGGGACTGGCCGCGGCCGCCGCGCTTATCTGCACGCCGATCGCAGTGTGGGACGGAGACGGCCCCGTATGGTGCGAAGAGGGTCCGAAGATCCGATTGGCAGGCATTGCAGCCCGCGAAATGGATGAGACCTGCAAGGCCCATCACCCCTGCCCCGATGCGTCGGGCATCGAGGCACGCGATGCGCTTGTCCGCCTCCTGGGCGGCGCCAAAGGTCGCTGGAAGACCGGGCATGTCGTCGTATCCGCGCAGCCGATGCGCTGCCAGCAGATTGGGCGTAGCTACGACAGGGTCGTCGCAACCTGCAGACTCGCGGATGGGAGAGACCTCTCCAGCGCGATGTTGCGTACCGGTACCGTAGCACGCTGGGACTGAGTTCCGCGCGGCGCATGGAGTTAAGGAAGTTGCCAGCGCATCAATCCGTCGAGCGTTCCTCGCGACCGCTCGTCGTCCTGCCCGGTCAAAAAATGCTTCTCGACGAATGAAAGTTCGGATGCACGATTTCCGATAGCCAGCCCCTCGGCCTGTGCAAGCAACGCAGCATTGATCGATCGCGAAAGATCGCGCGGATTCTGATCGAAAAACCTGCGAGCAACTTCATCGCGATGCACCAGCGCCATGAGTTTCTCCGGACCAACAGGCACCAGAATGAAGGCGTTTCTCTGTCCCATCCCATTGGAGATGAGCGCTGGCTTGTCCGATGTAATGAGATCATGGGCGCCCCTGCCCAGTGTATGAACGAAGACCTTCATCCGAGCCATCAGAGCGAGGGATTGGTTGGATGTCAGAATGTCGGACAGCACGCTTAATGCGCCGCTTCGAAGCCAGGCGGCATCGAACCCGACTGGCGCATCATCTTCGTCGAGCCGTCGCGCTAACTCCTTCTCGAGAAACCCGATTCTGGCAGGTGATCGATGCAGCAACCCCAAGATGAACTGTACCAGGGCCACCTTGTCGGCAAACTCGGCAGGCTGGTTCGCAAGCGCCAAGCGAAACGCCCGGGCCGCCCGATCATCGACCTGCTTGAAGAAGCGCGTCTCCAGCTGCACGCGCTTGTCCGGGTCATTTTCGCTCGGATCGGTGTAGAGGTTCTCGCCGAAACCGATCGCCCGCGGGGCATATGGTTTTGCGACAACGGGAAATCCTAGTCCCCTTGGCCGGGAGAACGCCCAGACCTTGCCGTCGCGCGCCCAGTACTTCAGATACCACTCCGGCAAAAAATGGTGGCGCCATGGCTGGTCCGACATCGACACTAAATGGCTCTCACCTTCGGCAGATCCTCGATCCGCGTCGTCCATGCCGGCGACAGCTTCTCCGCCCGCATCTTCCAAGCCCGCTTGAACCCTGCGCTGCCGGCACGATCGTCATCTTTCCGTAGCGCGCATTCACCGCGTCGATCGCTCTCATCAACCGCTCCCGCTTCGCCCGGTCATCATCGTCTTCGAACAGCGTTCGCGGACGCATTTGCGCATCGTCCAGCTGCTCGAGCATGACGCCTGCTTTGGTGAACCCGTAGCCATCGCCAGCACCGCTCAACCGCTCGGCGGGCGGCCGCGATAAGTTCGAAGCTGTCGCTGATCATCGGGTGCAGCGTCACCGCTTTTCCCGCGCTGTATTGCGGCCGCTCTGGCTTGAAACGATTGGTATGGAAGAATGCAGTCAATCTGGCGGCAACCAGGCCATGCTGCCGCAGCTTCTCACCGGCGCGCATGGCGAACTGGGTCACGGCGCCCATCAACTCGTGCTTCGTGTCGATCGGCCGGCCGAACGATCGCGTTACCGCCATCCCCTTGCGCCGCGGCGCGATCACCTCGACCGCATCGGCCGGCACGCCGTTCAATTCTGCGACCAGGCGTTCCAGCACCACCGTTTTCAGCCCCCTCGCCTGCTTCATCTGCATGTCCCGCAGCTGTCCCGCCGTCTCGATGCCCAGCGCCTGCAATTTGCGTGCAGTCGCCGATCCCACACCCCACACATCCGCGACTTCAAACCGGTCCATGACGTAGCGACGAACCTGTTCGTCGCTGAGGTTTGCAACACGGTCGAAGATGGGGTTCTTCTTCGCGGCCGCGTTGGCGAGCGTTTTGGTCGGCCCGATGCCGACGCAGGTCGGGATCGTGGTCCATTGCAGGATTTGCGCGCGCAGCTTCTGGCAGTGGTCGACCAGGTCGAGGTGCTCGAACCCGGTCAGATCGAGAAAATTTTCGTCTATGGAGTAGATCTCGATGTCGCGAGCGAAGGGCTCGGTCGCCGCCAGCACCCGGCGCTGCATGTCGCCGTAGAGCGTGTAGTTGGAGCTGCGGACCGCGACGCCGTGGGCCTTGATCAGATCGCGGATTTTTGAAGATGGGATCGCCCATCCTGATTCCGAGCGCCTTCGCCTCCGCCGAGCGTGCGACCGCATTGCCGTCGTTGTTCGATGCTACGATCGCCGGCACGCCTCGAAGCGACAAATCCATGACGCGTTCCGCCGAGACATAGAAGGAATTACAATCGCATAAGGCGATGGGACCGCTCATCGGCAATACCGCCGCACGAGACCGACAACCACGCCCCAGATCTCCGTGTATTCGTCGACTTGGGTATGCGGATAGCCATCGGCCTCCGGCACGAGCCAGAACCGGCCGTCGAGCTTCTTCAGGCGCTTTAGCGTCCGGTCGCCGTGGAGGACTGCGACGACGATGTCGTTTGTGACAGCCTGCTTGGCCCGGCTGACCACGACCAGGTCGCCGTCGTTGATGCCAGCGCCGGTCATCGACCAGCCCTCGACGCGCATGAGGTAGGTCGCGGCAGGCTGCTCGATCAGCCAAGCGTTGAGGTCGATGGGATCGTCTTCCTCGCCTTCGGCCGGGCTTGGAAAGCCCGCAGGGACGTGGACAAGGGCGAGGGGGATCGAACCGCGTGTGTCGGTCCAAGAGAGTTCTGTCAGTCGAATCTGGGTGTGCATTGGTAATGCTTTCGGGTGCCTTCGTAACCCAAAGCGGAACAGGATAGGAACATCGTTCTTGAGGCGTCCGTCCAATTTATGATGGTGGACACAATAAGGCCCCGGAAAACCAGGGCCTTGCTATTGTGCCAGTCAGCAACGGATCACCATAAGCGTCCGGAGGCGATCAGAGGTGGGAGGTAATGCTTGAGGTAGCTAGGACGCCCATGACGGCGACCGACAACGTGACCAACCCGAACGCGATCTTGACCCAGCCCACCCGTTTTGTAGCCGCGCCGATTCGCAGCTTGCGCGCAGTGCGATCAATCCCCGTTCGATAAGCGAGCACACCCTCGGACATGTCGGTCAAGCCGTAGGTGGCCAGAGCGAACGCGATCAGCATGACGAAAGTGCGCATCCGCGAAGGGTCCAAGATCATCAGGACCATGCCCGAGAGGGCAAGCGTGGTGCCAAAGATTTTGGTGAGGTCGAACATAGGCATCACGCGGTAGAGAGCGACCTGTCGGCTCACCTTGATGCGGCCGAGGGGGCGTGTGCAGGACTTGCAGCGATGGATCAGCTGGGGTTCCGCCCAACGCCCCAATGGCTTCGCGCAATACGGACAATCCGCTGCCGGTACTCCTGCCATCATGTTCATTGTGGATTGGCCTGTGTGCTATCAGGTGTCGGTGCCGGATCGGAAGCCTGGACCGGAGCGGGCGCTGCTGCAGCTGCTGAAGAAAGCCGCGATTGCGCTTCGAGGACCAGTTTGCGGAAGGCATCCAGAACCGCAAGCGATGTGATCTTGCCGATGTCGGTTGATCCATAGGTTCCGCCCAGAGCGCCGACACCGAGGCCGAGCAGGAGCCCGCCGCCCACGACTCCAATGTCCTTCTTTCGCGCTGAACCCGTCGCTACGGCCTCTTGCAGTCCGGTATCGACGTCGATCATCGACAGCATAACTTGGCTCTCCAGCGTCTTCGATTTCAAGCCGACCGCACCGCCAAATACACCGCCGATCCCGCCGCCGGACTCGCGTGATTTCGCGTCGCTATAAAGCACCTGCGCGGAGATCAGCCAGTCCGCCTTCGTCATGGCCGCCGACGTAGCGCTGGCCATCGCGCGCTCGCGTTCCAGCGCCGACATCGCAGCACCGCGATCGGCCACGCGGAAGCAGTTGGACTGTGCGGCCATGAGCTTGATGAGCGGCAGGGGGTCGACTTTCGCGGTGCCGCCTCCCTGCTGCGCTTCGGCCATCCGCAAGAGCGCGGCCAATCCCGGCGATAGCTGATCGCTCGGATCGGGTGCTTTCTCTTCAACCAGCGCGACGATGCCCAACGGCTGCTCGCAGCGCGGCAGCTCGGTGTTCTCGTCGATCCCGGTTCCGCCTTGGCCCGTCTTTTGGGCAAGGGCAGGGGTGCTGGCGAGCACGAAACCCGCCAGCACGCAGGTGAGTGCGCCGCGCCTAACCACGTTTCACCTTGCCCTTGGCGTATTCCGCGGGATCGCAGATCCCGGCTTTCGCCTCGGCGATCTCCTTCTGCTCGATGCAGTCAGCACAGTCCACGCAATCGTCGCAGTCCGGGCAATCCTCGCAGTCATGGCAGTCGCCGGCAGCGTGGCGCTCGGCATGCGCGGCATAGGCGGCCTTCTTCTTGGCGACTCGGACCGCAGCATCCTCGCCTGCGGTTGACGTCGCATAGGAGGCCATCGCCAGCACCACCGGCTCGTCCTGGGTATGCGCCGCGGCGACCGGCGTTGCGAAGCCTGCCACCATCAATGTGATTGCGGAGGCTAGAGCGTATCGTTTCATGGTATCGTACTCCTTGCAGTTTTTGGGTTCACCATCCCGTGCGACGGCCGTCGCGCAGATCATCGTCTCGGCGGCCGCTGTCGCCGAGTGCGGAACGGCGGATTTCCAAGCGGACCCCGTCGCCCTTGCGGCTGATGCGAACATCGCTGGGATCCACGTTGTTGCGCTTCGCCCATCGGCCGGCCGCGGCGTCGTCGCCGAAGTCGCCCATGTCCTCGAATTGCCAGTTACTCATTGGTATCTCCTTCACACACGAGCTGCCGATCGGCGGGATGCCGTCGGGATGGGTTGATGGGGCGGAAGGGTGCCCAGGAGCGTCTCACGGACGCTCAGGGCCGTCTGGTGGCCTGCAGGGAGCCTGATGGTGGTGTAGCCTGCCCGAGCCGTCATGCGGTCGCGCTCGGCGTCCTGGCGGGCATTATGAGTCCGATCGTCGAGCTCGACGATCGCGATGATCGCACCGCTCGCGCGATCCTCGAGGAGGAAGTCGATACGTTTTGAAGAGAAGCGATTGCGAACCGTTGTCGAGCGTGATCGATCGAGGCCTGCTGCTGGACGCAGAATGGCACCCATCGAAACCTGCGCGTGGACGCGGGCCTGCGGCACGGCACGTTCGAAGAAGCCGCAAACGATCCGTTCCCGCTTGGTCATCAACGGGGCCGAGCGGACCGGCAGCGATCCGATCCCACGTCCAGCCCTGCCGACCAGAGCGAGAAGGACCAGCAGCAGGGCCACCGCGACGAGGACGAGCTCCATCACAGAGGCTCCGGTCTGGTCAGCATCATGCGGGTCTTGAGATTGCCGACGACGCGACGATGCAGGTCGATACCGTTGCCTCGGGCAGCGCTGAACTCCATGAGCTGAGCGACCGTTTCGAACTGCGTGTTCGGGCCGAAGAAGTCGCGCGTGCCATGCCATTTCTGGCCTTCGATCACACGCATGCGCCAGACGCCGACGGGCGCAGGAATATCGATTTGGCTGTTCGCCACAACGAACACCGAGAGCGCGTGCCGACCGCTTTCGGGGTCCATCAGCTGCACGACGGCGTTTGCGTCGCTGGTGACGACCGCGAGGCGACTGCGGACCATACTCATGGGCAAGTCGCTGGCGACCGAAACGCTGCCGGATTCGGGGAAGGGCAATCCCTGCTCGAAGTTGGGTAGCCAGCCACCTCGCCGCATATCGGCGAAAATCGGAACTCCAACGCCGAGGAGACACAACAAGGGGATCAGCAGGCGCGGGATAGGAATGGAATGAGATTTCGGCCGTTTCCGGTGCTGTTCCTTCCGGCCATAGGCACCTGCCGTATCATAGTCGTCGAACTCAACGCGGGCCTTTTCATCTCGCCAGACAGGCGTGGCTTGAGCGCCGCCGCGACGGCGGTATCGCTCGCGCATATAGTCCCGGTCGGCGAGGCTCATCAGCGTCGAGCCATGATAGGCGCAAGCCGGGTGAAGCGGCGCGCCGGGATGCGGATGGTGATCGCATCCCCGTTGCCGCTCACGAGCGCACGGGCAAGCGGACGTAGCAGGAAGAGAAGCAAGACAAGGACCGCGGCGAACGACATCGTGTCGGCCGCCCAGACCATCGCGTGCTCCTGGTGCGCCTGGGCGACACAGGCGGCGAGGCTGTTAAATTCGAGATCGCACCAATGGACGTGGTCCGCATGAGTCACGGAATCCCACAGCGGCGACTTGGTCATCTCGGCATGTGTCATGGTCATAGCTCCAGGCCGATGTCTTTCTCAGGGAAGGGGAGGTCGGTTGCGCGCGGCTCGACCGAGGCGCGCATTTTGGTGAGGTCCATCGATGGTTTGTTGAGATCGATCGGTGAGGGGGCGTGTGGAGTTGCGCCCGGGGGGTTGCCCGCCCTTTCCGGTGCCGGCTTATCGACGTCGATCTTGCCGATCGTCTCCAGTGCCGAAGTCTTGTTTCCCTCGTTCCGCTCGATCGCGGCCGTCAGCTTGTCCTTGTTGTCGGTGTAGAGGGTGAGATCGTCCCGGACGCGGGTGACGGTCACGTTGAACAGCCGCTGGTTCGACAGGTTGCTCTCGGTCGAACTCATCACCGCGATGCCTTTGTCGGCGGTGATGCCCTGGGCCATGTGCATGTTCAGCGCGTAGGCGAGCCCGAGGCGTTCGAGCATCGGATCGCCGTTCTTCAGCTCGTGAAGGCTTTTGTCGGCCGCTTCGACCGTGATGCCCTTGCCGCTCACCGAAACCACGCGGGCGAGCGCAGCGTTGTCGAGCCCGCGCTGCTTGTCGTTCTGTGTCCAGCGGATCTTGTCGCCTTCGTGGAGCTTGATCTGCTCGCTTTGTGCGAGGCCCATCGGATCGCGCTTGTCGAGCGGATTGATCTTCTGAGGGTCGAAGTGGACGGTCCTGCCGCCGACCTGTAGCTGCACGCGCCCCTTGCCGTCGACCCCGAGGACGGCATAGGAGCCCGGGCGCAGCCCGATCTCACGCACGGCGCGGGCGACCTCGAGCGTCTGGCCCGGTTGGTAGATCTGCGGGTAGCGCAGTTCCTCATGCGTTGTGTTGAGGCGCACCAGGACAGTCAACGATCTGCCTTCGCCGGAAAGTGTGCCGTCCGCTCTCAGCCCCTCCTGCACCCGGGTGTTGAGTTCGGCGCGCGCGGCCCGACCCGAGGCGAAAAGAGCCGTAGCGTCCCGATCTTCGGCCGACAGGCCGAGCCATTGGCTGGCCGCGGCCGCGACGTGGCCGGGGGTGGCCTTGAAATTGTCACCCAGGACGCCGAGCGCTTCGCGGACCGCACCCCGATTGGCGAGCGCTGCGACGCCCTGCAGCTGGTCGGTGCGCTGGCGCAGGTTCTCGTCCATGCGTGCCAGGGCGATGCCGCCTTCCTGCGCGAGCGCGAACGATTTACCGGCGTCGATCGAGGAGAGCTGCTGGCGGTCGCCGATCATCACAAGCCGGTCGACGCCAAGCGCATTGGCGATGCCGACAAGGTGGCGCATCGGCGTGCTGCCCACCATGGAGGCTTCATCGAGCACCAGGACCGTGCCCTTGAGCTCGTTCCGCGCACCTTCGTACCCCTCGCCCCGACCTGCCATTGCATGGCGCGCATAGGTGTTGACGAAGGAGGACACGGTCTGCGCTTCGATCCCGGCCCCTTCGCGCAGGTCGCCGACCATCTTGTTCTGGAAGGCTAGGCCCAACACTTTGCGACCTTCGGCTTCCGCCACGCGCGCCACGCTCGCGATCATGGTCGACTTGCCCGCGCCGGCGACACCCTGCACGGCGACGATCCGGTCGCTTGAGGACAGCGCGAGGGTCGCCGCGGCCATCTGTCCTGCGTTGAGCTGCTTGTCGCCCGATGCATCGGTCAGGCGCATGATGACCTGCTCGGGCGGGACGATCGGTTTGGCCGCACCGTTGCCGGTTTCGATCTCAGAGAGGATCTTGCTCTCGGTGGCGAGCGCATCGGGCGTGGTGACGTGCGTCACCGCCCTGTCGATCCGATCGGATTTTCCGGGGATCAGCTTCTCTTGCCGGATCAGCTCGCTGATGCGCTGGTCGACCTTCTCGGCCGTTACGCCAGCGAGACCAAGATCGAGTGCGGTCTTGGCCACCTGCGGGACAAGGAATGCCGCCTCTCGCTGCTCAAGGATGCGGACAGCGGACGCGACCGCGTGCTGGGTACGATAGTCGGCCGCGGACACGCCAAGTCGTTCGATTCCGCGCGAGACCAACGGGTCCTTGGGGCTGAACAGGCTGCCGACCGTCTCCCTCACGCCGGCGACAATCTCATCGAGGCGGCTTGGGGAACCGATGCGTTCCTCGCCCTGCCCTCGCCCGGCACGGTCCATTGCCTGGGTGATCAGCGCCTTTCCGTCGAAGCCGAGAGCGGCCGCGCGCTCGCGCCAGCTGTCGCGGAGACTGGTGCGGTCCTCCACGTTGAGCTTTGGATCGCGTGTTTTACTTGTAATGCTCCGCAGCGCCTCGGTGGAGCTCAGGCCCAATTCCTCCGCCTTTGCGAGGATCTGCGCGCGCCGCTGGCTGAATTCGTCGATGACCTCCTTCGGTACCCCCCGAATTTCGAACTGGCCGTGCTTGCCGGTAATTTCGGTCTCGTAACCCAGCTTCGCCAGCTCGGTGCGGAACTGCGCGTTGTAGGCGGCGCCAATCGTGCTGTTGTTCTTCCACAACTGGCCGTTGTGGAGCGCCCGCCAGGCTCCATCGGCCATACGCGTCATGTTGGCGATCACGACATGGATGTGCCCCTGTGGGTCGAGCGCGCGGCTCGTGTCGTGCTGAAACAACGCATAGACGAGATTGCCGGTGCGCACCGGTTCGCCGGACTTCGTGCGCTCGTAGGTGCGACCTTCGGCAAAATTCTTCTCGACCCAGCTCATCGTCGCCGAGACGGCATTCCAATGCGCTTTCAATACCCGCTCGTCGCCGGCGACATACGCCATGACGCTGGCGGACTTGGACATCGAGAAGGTAAGGTCGACGCCTGACTGGCGCTTGTCGACCTGGCCGACTGCCTCGCCGCTGGGCTGGATGCCATTCAGAATCTTTTCGAACGCTTCTTTCGAGACCTCGCCCGAGAGTCCGAGTTCCTTTGCGCCCTCCCCGCCCCATGCGCTCATCTCGGTCGCATGCTCGCCGGCGTAGTATTCCGCGGCATGATAGTCGTCCTTGGCGAAGTAGGACGCCGCGCCCGAGGCGGATTTGACCGAAGCGACGGACAGCATCAGTCGCGCCTCCGGATTGACGCCCAGGCTTCAGGGGATCGGATGTGCGCCACGCTCACACGCCTAAGTCCATGTCGTCATCGATTGCGGGAGGGGCGGGGGAGGCATCGCCGCGCTCGTGCGAACCGTGAGAGTGAAGCGGCGCAACGCCCGCCCCCTCGCGCGTCTCCCGCATGATCTGCTCTTCGGGAGCGTTCTTGTCGCTCTGGACCTGAGCCCGATCGGTCATCTCCTGTCCCGCCTTCGCGCGTTCGATGGCGAGCTGGTCGGGGCTTTTGATTATATGGCTGGTCTTCAGCGCGAGCGCCGCAGCCTCTGCTCCGGTCGTCTCGGGACGGGCCTTGGACGGCGCTGCAGATGGCTGGTCCTCTATGCGAGCAGGCGTCGTCGGCTGCATCGTGGCCTGGTCGTTGGCCGGCTGCATCGGTGCGAGATCGCCGCGGATTACCATCGCCTCGGCCGCTTTCTCTGCTTCGGATCGCTGGTCCTGTTCCTTGATTTCGGTGCCGGGCTCAGTCGGCTCGAGCCTCTTCTCCTCATCGGGTCCGGTCAGCGGTGTGTTTTGCCGCCCCCCCTCGCCCTCTTCCGCGTTCTTCCGCGCCACAGGCGCCTTGGTCTTGGGCGAGACGTAGGGGGTCGGCTCCATGCTGGTTACGCGCAGGAAGCCTTCGGCGACCTGTGGGTAGTCGCGCCACTGCAGCTTGATCCGCGCTGCCGGAAACCCATCGGGGAATTTGATGAAGCCGTGCATCGACGGCAGGTTCGTGATGTCGTCGGGGATGACCAGCGGCTCGATCATCTTGCGCGGGGTCAGGGTCGAAGCGTCGCGGGTGTTGTTGTAGCCATAGGAATAGGCTTCATCCATTTGGCGAACTTCGCGGTTGCCGATGAATTCGGCGCAGCGTTCGGCAGATTGATAGTCGGCCGTGGCCAGGATCAGTTTGGTGCGTGCGAGACCAGCGAGGCTGACCGCGCCTTGCTCGCCATAGGTCTCGACGAGCTTATCGAACGAGTGGATGCCGAGGACGAACGCGCCGCCGAAATTACGGCCGGTTTGCAGGCCGTGCTCGATCGCGGGTAGCGCGTGAAGCGCGTGGACTTCGTCGAACAGGAACCAGGTGCGCAGCTCTCGCGTGCGGGATAGGCGCATGAGGCTGTTGACGGCGAGATCCATCCACAGCGTCAGCAGGGAGCGGGTCAGCGCAAGATCGGTATGGTTCGAGGTGACGAACATGATCGATCCGGGTGCGTCTGTGGCGGCGATCCAGTCGATGATCGAGAACGGCGCCGCCCCACCCTCTTTGGGGTCGGGAAGGAAGCGCAAGACGTTGCCGTTGGTGTTGAGGACCGAACGGATCGATTCGGCCATGCGCGCCGCCTTCTCGGTCGTCAGCGGGCCGGCGACGGTGTCTTCGAGCATTGCGTGGATGCGCTTCAGCTCAGCGGTCATCAGGTGGTGCGCGATCGCCGCGTTCGAGGTTTCACCGTTCTCCTGCAGCTTGATGCAGGTTTCGACGAAGAGGGTTCGGGCGGCCAGCTGCCAGAAGGGCTCCTTGTCGCCCGGATCGGACGGGATCAGGGCGGTGGCGGCCGAGAGGAAATCAGCGTAAATTTTGCAATCGTTGAAGATGGTCCACGGGCGGCAGCGCTGGTCCATCGGATTGAGGATGATGTCGGTATCTTCGTTGTAGAAGCTCTCGACAAAGGCGCCTGTGAGATCAAAGATGACCGCGCGATGTCCGCGGGCGCGGAGCTGTTTCACCAACGAGCGAAGCTGCGTGGTCTTGCCCGCGCCGGTCGTGCCGATCAGCATCGTGTGCGATTGTTCGAGCCGCCAGGGATAGGGAATTCCGGCGATCGTGTACGGCATATGGATGCCCATGGCGCGCTTCTGATCGCGGTTCAGAATGAGAACGTCCCGAGGCGCCAGTGGCGGGTTCAGAGTCGAGCATTCGTAAGCAAAGCGATCGGCGTTGTGTGCCTTGACCTCGCGGCCAAGAATGTCGCGCGAAACGAGCATCGCGCCGCGCTCGTGGCGTTCCTGCAAAATGGCCCGACCACGAAGCTTGGAAAAGTCGATGAACCAGAGTGTCAGTGGTGCTGCGATAAAGACGGCCATGAAGGCTGATCCGAGGACGCAGCGAACAGCTTTGTCCCAGGCTGCCGCGACGTAGCCATTGAGGGACACATAGCCCATCGGCATTGCGCGGACCTCGCCGGTGGGAAGGGTCACGTTCACGACCTTCCCGGCGTCGAAGTCCATAAGCAACCAGAACGACGACCAAATGCGCATGAGAACGAGCTGGGTCTCGTGCCTCTGCATCATGATCGCCAGCGTGACGATCAAGGCGCCGATGAAGACCATTCCCCAGATCATCAGGGGAATACGGACGCCCGCGAACCACATCCAGAATTCGTGGGTCACGAGCTGCGATCCGCGTGTGAAATTACCCGCGTTTCGGGTGACCTTCCCGCGCGCGGAATGGTGCTGGATTGTCGCGGCCTTTCCGCTAAAGCGGATGTCGTCATTTCGCATGGAATTGCTCCATGCGTTGCTGGGCGAGTTCGACCAGTTGATCCGCCGCGTCGGCATGCTCGCGGTTGATGATGACGTCGATCGACGCCTGCATGTATTCGAGCAGCAGGACGAGCCGATGGATATCGATTGAGTGGCCCGCGCGGGCCAAGGGGAGTCCGAGCCGCAGCGCCGAGCGCGCCGCTTCGGATCGCGAACAGCTCTGGGCGTTGGCCAGGCTGTCGATACCGGCGAGCTCGTCGGCGCCGAGCCTAAAGCCGAGATAAGGTAGTCTTGTTTCTTTCATCACACATCCACTTGTCGAAGTGGATGGTGGGGCTTTCGAGCGTCTTCCTTACGCCCGATCGGCGGCTGAGGAAAGGCGGAAAAGCCTCAACTCGTTAAAACCCGGGACAACACGGAAAGCCTAAGGATGTCAGCATGTTAGCTCTACTTTGATGTGCGGTTGTCCGGGGACAACCCGTTGTCCTGGGACAACCCCTGTAGGATCAATGACTTACAGGAGCGGTCGCCGCATTCGGTGTGCAAATCTTAGGGACTGCAGGACGGGTGAGTTGTCCTGGTGGGTTTTCATCCGGTGGGGTTCTCCGATTCCAGTGGGGGGAGCGCTGTGCGCAATTCTCGCAGTCCGCTTCGATCTGAGCGAGGCGATGCCATCCAAGCGTGCCTAGCCGTAGGCCGGCACGCTGCCTTCAATCCTCGGGCCGTCAACCGGGAGCGGTCGCCACATGTCCCTTCGACATGGACTGTGCGCAGCAATCGGCTTCCAGGATTTGCTGGGTCAGGATATTAATCTGGGCGGAGGCGCAGCATCGGGAAGCGACGAAATGGCGAACAGTGTTGAACAGGAACGGGCCGCGATCGAGGCGGACGAAAAGAAGCTGGCTGACAGACGGAAAAAGCTGGTCGAACGCGAGCAAACAGAGCGGCAGAAAGCGATCGGCAAAAGCGTCTTGGCGAGGGTCGATCGGGACCGGTTGGAGAAGTTGCTGGCGCGCATGAAGGAGCTCGGCGTCGACGAAGTCGAACGCCGGCTTCACAGTGCGTAAGGGATGGTAATCGAACGTGACCGGTAACGGATGCGAGGGGTTCGATGCCCCCCGCATCCTCATCGCCGCGCGAGCAAAAAGAGAGGGGCGCGTGGCCCCTCTCCCGTGTCCTACCATTCGTCGCTCATGCCGCCCCGGATGGTGTGGACGACGCGGGCTTCGAGATGGGCGGGTAGTGCGTTGTAGTCGCTCTCATCGATGGCGATGTAGTGCTGGTTGCGCTCGGCGATGATGTGCTGGTTGAAGAAGCTGTGCGGTGCGCGGCGTTCGGCGATGGCGACGGCGGCGAAGTAGGCGTCGTTGTGCGCGAGCGTGATGGTCTGAAACATGCTCATGTTAGCATCCATGATTGTCGAAATCGACAGCATGGAGTGGGGCATGCGACAGCAGCCGGGGTCAGGGACGCATGGGCATCGCCCATGCGCCGCGAAGCGGGCGGTGGGGGAGCCGATTTTGTCGGTTCGGGTCCGGAGCGTAGCGTAGCGAAGCGGAGTGGCCCGGGCCGTCAAAATTGGGGGGACCGCCGATCCTTGACGCCGTCTGCCTGGCGTATGCCATCATAGGAAGTCATGTGTGAGTGATTGGGGTTCCGGTGGAGGGTGACGGTGCCTCCGGGATCTTCTGCCTTGGCGGCAAATGAATGGGGACGCCGGCGGTGCCGACGTCCCCGACGTCCGGCCCGGTGGAGGCTAGGCCCAGACCAGACGTTTCCCTTCCGCCGACGGCGCGGTCGCCATCACCTCGAGTTGCGCGAGATAGGTGCCCATCCCTTGGCGCTCGAGATGGCGCCGTGTCGCCGGATCGGCTATTGCGTCGACGAGGTCCGAGAGGTCGAGCTCGCCGCAGGCATCGCGCGGCGCGCCCAAGGCATCGAGCAGGTCATAGGCGTTGCCGTTTGCCAGGAGCATTTCGCGTGTGCCGTCGGCGCTGGTCGCGACGCCCATCATGATCGTGGCGGTTGCCGGGTCTTTCCAGAAGCGGACGTTGAGCCCTTCGAACTGCGCTTCCTCGACGACGGCGATGACGGCTTCGCTGTCGCCGAAAATTCGGGCGATCGTTGCCTAGGACCATGGACAGACGCGCGCTTCGAAGTCGGTGGCGAGATATCCGGTGTCGTCGGCCGCTTCCGTGCCCACGAGTTCGCCGCGCTCGCGGGCGAACGAGCGAAACGCGGCGAATTGTCTGGCCGTCACCGGCGCGGGCTTTGCGGTGGGTGTCGCGTCGCCGCGGATGGAGAAGGTGATCGACATCGCGGATACTCCCGAAGAGGAACATCCTTTCGACCCCCCTCCCCTTTCATCCTCCGGGCTCGACGCGAGGCCGTGGCGCCCGTCAGGGGCGCCCGGTGAGGCGGAGAATGTCGGACGCTTGCGGGCCGGATCGGCGATGCGTAGCGAAGCGGCGGACCGTCAGGGTCCGCCCTGAAGCGAGCGAGGCGATCCAGCGTGAGCCATGCCTTGGCAGTGGTCAGCAGCGGTCGCACGCGAACAAGAAGATGGCCGCAGGACTGTCGAGGCGAGCATGTGCGCTGCGGTGTCGTAAGAGCGCGACGGGCGATGCCATGACGGCCGACGGGCCGTCTGGCGAGCTGTCCAGAGGTGGGTGCGCGGTGGATCGCGTTGCAATCCGTCCCCGGTGCGCCACGGGGGTTCGATGCCCCCGGGGCGCACATTGGCGCTAGGGCAAAAAAAGGGTGGAAGCTCCGGTTTCCCGGAGCCTCCACCCGGCAGCGCTCAGGCTGCGTTGGCGATGCGCTGGTCGGCGCGGCGGAAGATGTGCAGCGGCACCCCGGCGGAGCGCAGCTTCTGGGCGAAGTTGGACTGGATGCCCGAGCCTTCGCAGACCACGGCTTCGACCGGGCGGAGATTGACGATCCGGTCGTTGCGGACGAACGCGGCGCGGTTGCCCTGGCTGCGATCGAGCTTGAACTGGACCACCTTGACGCCCCGGGACGCGGCCCACGCGGTTGCGATGGCGTCGCAGCCCTTCATCTGGGCGGTCGTGCAGAGGATCATTTCCGGGATGCGGGCCTTGATCTGGTCGAGGCGGTCCCAGAGGAGCTCGTGGTCGTGCCATTCGCTGCCGCCGGAGAACGCCACTACCGGACCTTCGGGAGCGAACTGCTCGCGGCGCGTGCGGGCACGGCTCGCGAGATAGTCGCGCGCATCGATCATCGAGGCGGACAGCTTGTTCGAGACCCTGCTGCCCTTGACCGTGGAGAACGGACGCCCGGTTTCGACCCGGTAGATCTCGGCGGCGTGATCGCGCATGCATTCGAGAGCGGAGCGGACTCCTTCGAGCGTCTGGCAGAGCAGCTGCGTGTCCTCCAGTTCGTTGGCGTAGATCTCGCTCGGATCGAAGTTGCGGGCGAGTTCGCCGAGCTTCTTGGCGGCATCGTCCTCGCGGCCCTCGATACGCTTGGCGACCATGTGGAAGCTGTTGCAGAAGCCCCATGCGAGGTCGGCGGCGCAGTCCTCCATGCGGGTGTCGCGCAGGACATCGAACATCGTGCGCATCATGAGGTCGACGGCCGCTTCGACACAGAAGGCGTCGGGCATGTCGGTCTTCTCGGGTTCGGCGATGACGGTCAGCTTGGCCATTTCGTCGTGTTCGATGAAGCTCGAAGCATACTGGTCCGACGTGTCGTGACCTTCGGAGCGCGCTTCTTCGATGAAAGCGGCGAGAGCGGCGAAATCGGTGTACTTGGTCATAAAAGCCTCCAATGTCGTCCCCACCATTGGGAACCCCAAACCACCATCAGGCGGGAGGCGCGTAGTCAGGGACGGCCGAAGGCCGCCGGCTTGCCGGGGCGTGGCGGCTGTCTATTTTTCGGGGATACCCACGAAAAATCGATGGCCGGCGCGCATCCTTGACGAGGGCCGAAGCCTGATAGGTTTTGGCAGGTGTTCCTGTGTGTGTGGGAGAGAGGTTCCCGCCCCCGGCGCGGAGACGATCCGCCTGGCGGATCGCCCGCAGAGGGGTTAACAGCGGGAACTCCACCGGTTTCGGTCCCCCCTCCCCTTTCCTGCGGCCGACAGGCCGTGTCGGAAAGCCCGCAAGCCGATCGTCACCCGCAGGGCCGAGACCCGTGGCACACGGGGCTCGGTGGAGCTTGGTAAGGAGGCCCGGGCGTAGCCAGGGCCGACGAACCTAGCGCAATAGAGCGCGGTCCCGCCTGCAAGGCGGGATACGGCCCATCCCTTCCAGCATCAACTCGCTTTTCTGATGATCCTGCTTGTCCGGCTCTTGCACCGAGAAGCCAATTCCCGCGCGGACGCGCGGGGGCCGATCAATAGAACGAAGGAAGGGCCTACAACGACTCGCGCTGGCAGCTTCCGCCCCCTTTCGGACCTTCGCGCGAGGGTAGACCGAAGCGGCTGCTCGTCTCGTTCAGGGTTGCCCCTCCTCGATCTCGCGGCTGTTGTGCATCGCGACCTGCTTAATCTGCCCGTCTAAGCCCGCTAGTCGGCCTTTCAGAACCTGCTCCTCACCGGTCCCGGCAAGCATGTCTTGACGAGCGACGCGCCGCTTCAGGTGCTGCCGATGCGGGACGGAAAGCTGATCACCATTGACGATCACACCGGTGATCTCGGCGGGTCGGTCGATGAACGACTTTTCCTTGTGGTAGCGTAGACCGTAACCGTGGATCATGTTTTTGATGAGCCAGATGTCCGACGACGGCACCTTCGTTCCTGAGATCGTCACGTCGTCGATGTAGACAGTCATGACGTAGTTTCGTTCACGGCAGAACGAGTCTAGCTTCGCCCACAGGTCGTAATAGGCGAAGTATGCCATGATCGGGCTTAGCGGACTGCCTGTGGGAAGCCTGCCTTGAAAGGTCGACAGAGACGTGAGGATCGACGCCACGTCCGTGCGGCACTTCATGATCGTCTTGAAAAACCAAAACACACGACGTGATGGGGTGCTCGGGAAAAACTTCTTAATGTCGAGGCAACGAACGACGCGATTGTTGAGATGGGAAGCTGCGTTCGTGACGTAGCAGCGCCCCTTGACGGGACAGAAAAGGAAGTCCGGCGGATCGATCGCTGCGAGGAACTTGGCGATCTTCGCCTGCACGGCTTTCAGCGGAGCAGCTGGGTTCTCGACGTGCCGTTTGCCGCCACCCTTCTTCTCTATATCAAATTCGTGGTAGTCGTCCGCCCCCACAATCAAGGTCGTAAGCGCATTGTCCGTGAGACCGAGCACTTGAGCTAATTTCGCCGGGCTGCTTACCTTGAACAGCCTCGACTGATTAAGCGGAATAGACTTCCTATTCTGCATGTGCCCGCCCAGCGCGGGCTTCGAGAAATTGCATTAGAGCGAGCACCTTCCCGGCAACGAACGTGCGAGTGGTGTCCCATGAACCACCACGCGCCAACGATTCCGAGAAGAACATGATCGAGGAAACGGGAATGTCGAATTCCCTGGAGTATTTCTCGATCACTTCGAGTGTCGGCGTCTTGGTGCCCCGTTCGATCTCCGAGATGTAGGAGGTAGAGACGCCAACACGCTCAGCAGCTTCTTTCTGCTTTAGGTCATGGTAGACCCGAATAAGCCTTAAGGCTTCGCCTAGCATGTGTTTGCCTTTCTATAACGTAATACAGGGTGGCGGTTTACTCCCGGAAGAACCTGGTGACTGCCAGCGCGAGACTGAGGATCTGTGCAATCCACCGCCCGATAGCGAACACCGTCTTCAAAGTCCGCGGACGGATGAGGGGCTTCGCCCAACGCCGCCGCTTACTCAGTTTCTTCCGCCTACATTCCTCGTTCAGATCCAACTGTGACATTGGTTTGGTTTCCTTCTTCGCCACCCGCACAGCCAATCTGTGAGAGCGCCGTCCTGGCTCGGAAGGATGGGGGAGGAACGCGTTACCCTGATCACCTGAGCGGGTCCCGGCCGTCCGGGGCCCGCTCCGCGCCGCTGCCGTGAGCCCACGACCGCAGCCATTTGGTAGAAGGCCCGAAGCCTTCCTGGAGGGAAACCCTCAGTGAATGACGACTTATCCCCTTTGTTGCCTGAACAATTGTAGGATTGCTCAATCCGCGATTCGGCGCAAGCCTTTTAATCCGCTCCCAGCGGATTTATCCCTCTTGGCAGCGAAGTGCGACATCTCTGCATCAATCCTGCTGTTGAGCTTAATCGTCAGCGGTCGGCGTGCACGCGTGTAGGTCAGCTCTCCACCCAATTTCCGACATGGAGACGTCACCCAGACCGCTGCAAGTCATGTTGGATGCCACCGTCAGCGAAACCTTGACAGGCAATATTCAAGTGCGGTCGATCTCCACCGGGTCTTCGCGATTGTTTCGAAAGTTGGGAGCAGTCGATCAAGGCCGGTCGTGGTCTTCGCGCCGTTCCTGGCGATCAGGCCGCCAGCATGATGCTGGTGGCGATCGCGGCGCGCTGCGCTTCGAGCGTGCGCAGGTGGTGGATGTAGATCGGACCAAAGGCGAGCTGCTCGGCGAGGTGGTGATCCTCCATGCAGATCTCGCGCTGGGTCTGGGGATCGAGCGCATCGAAGTCGAGTGCGTCGATGAACCGGTCGCGCTGGTCGGCGTAGCGGCCGAGCTCGGCGAGAATGCGGTTGGCGCGATCGGAATCGCGGGTGGCGAAGGGGTCGAGATGCGTCATGGCGATGCTCCTGAAAGAGAAAGGGCGGCGCCGTGGCGCCGCCCGTCCGGAGGTCAGTGGAACCCGATGCGGTCGGCGATGACCTCGCAGCCGTACCGGTCGTTGCCGTCGGCATCCTGCCAGCGGGTGTAGTGAAGCCGCCCTTCGACAGAGACGAGATCGCCCTTCGCGCGGTTGTTCGCGACCGCGTTGGCGAGGCCGTTGAAGCAGGTGACCTTGTGGAACTCGGTCTCCTTGGCGGTGTAACCGCTCTCGTCCTTGTAGGTCTTGCCGTCCTTGAGCTTGGGCCGATCGGTAGCGACCGATAGGGTGACGATGGTGGTGTTGCCGGCGCTGCGGCTCTCGGGATCGCGGCTGAGGCGACCGACCAGATTCACGACGTTCATGCGGGTTCTCCTTGGCTCGTCCGACGGATCGTCCGCCGGGTGTCACCTGGGAGCGGGCCGGTGCGGGCAGCTGCACCGGAGCGTCAGCGGAGGGGAACCGCTTTCGCGAGGGGTGGAGCGGGCAGCCGCGAAGCGGCAACACGGCCCTCGCGAAAGCGGTTGCGGCTGCTCGGGCCGGACCGCAGGTGACATGGAACCCGGCGGATGGTCCGTTTGGGCGTGCCTCGGGATCGGAGACCCGCATGTCGTGGACCGATCAGGACGGTTGCGCGCGGTCCCTGGGTGGTGTCCCGCCTGCTGCTGCATGACGGTGCCACCCAGCGCCGCTGATGGTTTGCAGGACGCTCCTATGAGGGCGAGAGCGGTCCTCTGGGGACCGGCTACGGGATCCTGCTACGGTCCTCGCTTGGGCGTGAGCTGCGGAAGGGCGATGTGCTGCAGTGGGCGCGCGCATCCGCTGTGCGGGGTCAGTCCCGGTCGACGGCGGCTGCGCCAACCAGCGCGTCGATCACCGTGTTCGTGAACCGTGGCGGCAGACGGCCGGCGATATAGCCCGCGTCCTTGGTCAGGGGCCGTATGTCGAAGCCCGGCCAGGTGAAGCGGTTGAACTCGCTCACCACGATGCTGCTGCCGGGGGCGACGCCCGCGGCGGAAGCAACGGGCGCCGGGAGCAGGAGCGTGCCCGCCCTGCCCTCTCCCTTGGTCGTGATCGCGGCGACGCGGTACATGCGGCCCTCGACACCGGCGACGACCACGAAGCGTTCCTTCACGCCTTCGTCGCGCCCACGCGCCGCCTCCTCTGCGAAGAGGTAGACATAGCGCAGGACATGACCAGCTTTTGGACGGTCAGTCGTTCCACTGGTCATTGGCGAGCTCGTCGGCGGTGGGGCGCGAGGCTTCGAAGACGGCGCGGTCCTCTTCGCTCATGGCGTCAGTCCGGACGGCTTCGATGCTCATGGCGTCGAGCAAACGGCCCGCGGCGATATCTTCGAGGTGGCGGAAATAGCCAATTTCGGCGATGATGTGCCGCTCGCGACCGTGGCTGGTCAGGACCACCGGAGTGCGCGTCGACAGGTCGAGGAACTCGCCGGTGTTGTTGTGGAAGCGCGTCAGGGGGACGCGTTGATGAGATTCGACGGGGCGAGCGTTCGGCATGTGCGATCCTTGTCGGATGAAAATAGCAATTCTTGCCAGAATGGCAAGATCGCTGACTTTGATCGGATGGTGATCGCGGCAAGAGGCCGTAAGGTCAGCAGCTCGGATGCCCCCGCCATCGTATCCCTTAAAAAAGCCCGCAAAAAGTCAGCTACACGAAAGCTAGTTTATCCAGTTGGCGGTGATTAGGCGCTTCTGATCAAGATCCGCCGGCCAGCTTCCCACCCAAGAGTTCCATTTCGGCTGTCGCCGCACAGAACGTCAGGAAGTATTCCACGAGCGGCCATCGCGCGGAAGCCGACGATCGGGGTCGATCACCGAAAGCACGGGCTCCATAGGCGCGTTCCACGCCCAAAGAACCAAACACGCTCCGCCGTTGATTTGCGAGCGGTAGAGCAGGCCGTGATAGCCCTTACTTTGTAGGATGTCAGCGATTGGCCAGCTTGGCGGTTCTTGTTTTTGGCCTGCGGTTAAGCGCCAGGGATTGGATTCAATCGCATCATTGATGCCGAACATTGCGCGGATATCCTCGTCCTGGATATCAGCCAGACGCGCGTTGGTCAGCCGGTACTCGACGGCCAAGACCGGCTTAAAGGTCGTGCGCTGCTGATATTCCACGATGGCGGTGATGACGTCGGCGGCCAAGTAGATTGCCGGCGTGCCTGCTCGATTCCAGCGACCACCTCGTAGCGCAGCGCCCTCCCCGCTAAGCGGCGCGAACGACCAGCGCGGGCTGAGCGCCCGGTAAAAGGTTTCGGTTGTCATGGCGATGGAGTTTAGGCGTAGACGCCGTTAAGGACGTCCTCGAGATGCATTAGCACGATGTGAGCGTTGCCGTCGCGGACATGCTGCTCGGCGGTCTTGACCCCCATCGAGATGATGGGCGTGAATTTGAACCAGACGATGGCGTCATGCTCGTTCTGGGTCATCTCGGTGGCGGTAGCAAGGATCTGCACGATCGGCTGAAGCGCTGCGCGGGCCTTCGGTCCGAGCGGCTTGGCGGCGAGCGTGTTGCGACCGATGCCGGCGAGGGCGGCAAGATCGCTCATCGTCAACTTCAGTTTGCGCGCAAGAGCGGGGGCATCAATCTCGCCCCCTTCGAGCACATCGGGTAAAACCTTGGTCAGCATGGCGCACCTTTCGAGCACAAAATAGGGCAGACCTTGCACGATTTCAAGTCCGATCATGGTCGGCTTTCTTCATTGAAGGCGCAAAACCGTGGCGGCAAAGAAAAGGGGTCCGTCCCCGGGGAGGAATGACGGACCCCGAAGGGCGCAGGCGGGCGGGGAGCGGTTCCGCCTGCGCGTGGGTGGTGGCGTCAGCTGGCGAATTCGGCGGTGGATTCGCCGAGGCCGTCGACCGTCTCGCCCGGCGTGTCGCTGGTGGTGTCGGTGTCGAAGGGTGAAGCGTCCTCGTCCTTGTTCGCCATCTGGGCGCTGACGTCGCGGCGGCGGGTCGGGCGCGACCAGACCACGTTGTAGCTGCCGTCGTCCTGCATGAAGGCCGAAACCTGCAACGGCGCGGAGAGCGACGGGTCATCGATGCGGCCATTGAGGAACGCTTCGCCGGTGTTGTTCGAATGGAGTTCGAACAGCGCGCCGACCTGCACGTAGGAGCCGTCCGGCGCCTTGGCGTGGACCTCGAAGCGGGGCGCCTTGGGATTGTCGCTGCGGACCGGCTTCAACGCGATCGCCATCACCACGGCGAGGGTCGAAATGCGGCCCATGTAGACGCCGCTCTTGTTCTGCTTGATGGAACCGATGTTCATGGGAAATCTCCTGAGGTTGTTCGTCTCGGACCCCTTGTCCTCGACACCTCTCTCAAGCCCACTCCTCTCCTCGGCCCTTTCGGGGCCGAGCAGGGCGCGCCCAATTTCTTCGGGGCGCGCCCGTCCGGTGCCTGCGCGTCTCGCGCGGCACTCGGGTCCGCCTTGGGGGTTTCAGAGGCTTGGGATCGCCAGGAGAGCGATCAAAAAGGGAGCCGAAGCCCCCTTCGCTTATGGGACCGCCGCGGTGTATCCGCCGATCGAACCGGCGATGACGCTGAGCGAGATCGAAACCACCAGCAGACACCGGAGCGTGCCTATGTCCTTGCGCATGGACTGCAGTTCCGCAACCAGGCTGGCATTGGCTTCGCTGATCTTCACCGCGATGTGTCCTTCCAGGCTTTCAACGACCTTCTGGGCGTCGTCCGCGCCGATCTTAGCAGATCGCGAGCCACGCGGAAAAAGTCGATTGGCATGTTCGTCATGATAACCTCCTTGAGCTGACGAGGGTTCCGGCAGGACACGAGCGCGAAGGAGGTCAGGGACGCAGCGGTACAGCCGG
Source organism: uncultured Erythrobacter sp. (assembly GCA_947501005.1). Taxonomy (GTDB): domain Bacteria; phylum Pseudomonadota; class Alphaproteobacteria; order Sphingomonadales; family Sphingomonadaceae; genus Qipengyuania. Next base: position 121,498 of record CANMTU010000002.1, read on the forward strand.
TGCGCCGCAAGGCGGGCGGCGGAGGAGCCGATTTGCGTAGCAAATTGGGGGGACCGTCGGTCCTTGAAGGACGCGGGCGCGAGCGTCAGGCTGGGACGACCGGTAAGCCTTCCCCCCGTTAGAGGCTGGAGGACAGCAGCTTGCTCTGGGCTTCTTCGAGCTGGCGGATGGCGTTGCGCCAGACCGGCAGCGCGGCATGGGTGTCGGGCGCGTTTTCGACAAGCCGCTGAAAACTGCGCACCCTGTAGTTGATGGCTTCGGACACCAGCAGGATCTCGTCGATCGTGAACGCGCTCGCCTGTTCACACGTGGACAGGTTGGATTTCGGTGTCGCGAAGGCCATGAATTGCGGAGCGACAGCCATGTTGAACCGGAGTGCCTCGTCGACCGCGCGGCCGATGACGGCGGGCTCAAGGCCGGTATGCTCGATGACCGCGAGATAACCCTCGACCTCGAGGACGCGGAAGTCGCCGGGGTCTTCGGTAACGGCGAAGGGATCGGGCAGCGCGACCGCTGCGGCACATTCATGGGGAACGATCAGGATGTCGCCATTCGGTATCGGTGCGTTCCGACAGGCGGCGATTGCCGCGCTGCTGGCCCCGAAGTGGTGGACCCGGTGCATTGCCGTTTCCTTTCGGTATGGTGTTGAATCGAAAACCGAAGGTCTGACAAGAGTCTTGATGCACGAGGCCTCGACGCGAACCGATTCGATAGATGTATCGAACAGATTTGACGGTTTCGTGCCCTTCGGAATGAAAATTTGATCCAGACCGGATCGATCGCCCGCTCCCCCTCGCCTTTCAGGCCTTGGGCGCGCTGCCATGGCGAGCGACGTGGGCGCGAATGGCCTCCTGTTGGCGGCCGAGTTTCGCGCGAAGCGCACCCAGATCCTTCCGGTGTGCGTGCTGGAGTTTGGCAAGGGCGTCCTGAAAGGCGGCTTCGTCGCATTTGCGCCAGCCACTGTCCCCGCGATGCGCTGCAGGCGAGCGGACGGTCCGTTCGGCATCGCGGCGCAACTGCGCTTCCAGCGATGTCAGGCGTTCCCGCACGGCATTTCGCGCGCCGAGCATGCGCTGGTATTCGGGCGAGCGGCTCATGCCGATTGATCCGGATCGGTAGGAACCATCTCGGCCGCGATGCGGTCGAGCATCAAGACCAGAATCGAGGGCTTGCGCTCCTCGGGCAGGTCGCGGCTGTCGACAACGTGTGCCCCGCCCTTCGAAATCGCGAAGCTGTCGAAGGTCGGTGCGCGGCCTCCGTTCGCATCGGGAATGGTCGAGCCGCGGTCGTGGTACTGGATGTCGATAAAGCGCGGCGGGCCACCGGTCTCATAGGGACCGAAATAGAGCGTGACACGGTTCCCGTCGCTGGTCTTCGCCGAGATGGTAAAGCCGCCGTCGGGGACGTCGATCGCCTTGTGGGGCACGTCGTTAAAGCGGGCGAAGCCGATCGCTTCGGCGTCGGCGGCGCGCATGATGGGCAGATCGATGATGTCGGCCATGTTGGTCTCCTCTTGGCAGGGTCATGCCGCCCTCGCGGCGATCAGCTCGGCGAAGCGTCCGCGAACGGCCGCTCCGTCTGCAAAGCGATTTTCGAGCCGATGCCGGCGGAGGATCGGCGCACGGGCAGCGGCAATGCGGTCCGCCTCGCCGGACGTCGGCATGCGCGGCGGCCAGCCCCTGCAGAACCGGAGCTCGGGCGGCATTCCGCCCTCCAGAGCGCGGCGTTCCTCGGCATCGTGCTTTGCGCGGGTCACATCGGCAACGAGGCTCGCGGGTAGAAGCTGTGGAGCGGTGTCGGCGAGCCAGCGTCCGGGTTGGAACGAGAAGGTCGACCGCGCCTCGAGGTCGACCAAGTGGATGAAAGCGGGCCGATTGGCGGGAGCCGATGCTGCTGCTTGCGAATCCGCCTGCGATTGCAGCACGCAGAAGCGGCAGGAGAGGCGCGTCGAGCCGTAGCGGCTGTAGGCCTCGTGGAGCGGGATGCCGAGCTGCGCGTGAAGTGCGAAGACCTGCTCGCTCGACCAGTGGGCGATCGGGTGCCAGACCATCATGGCGGTGCCCGAGCGGTTGCCGGGCCGCGCGAAGCGCGTGTCGGGTTTCCAGTCGGGTGCCTTGCTCCGGGCGCTGCTTTCGTCTCGGCGGATCCCGATAATCTGGATGATCGTCGAGCCGGCCAGGGTTCGCGCGAGATAGGGCCCCAGCACTTGGGCCTTCTGCTCCGAAGTGCAAAATCTCAACGCGGCCGAGGACCACGGCCCGATGAGATTATAGGTCGCCAAGGCCTCATAGCGGGCCTTGCCGCCTGTGAACCGTTGCTCCCAGCGCTCGAAGAGATCGCCGCTCCGACGCCGGCGGATGGTAAGCGGGATCCGCGCCGCGGCCGCGATGCGCTCGACAGTGGCTGGCGTGCTGTCCCATTCGGCGCGGCCAAGATCAGCGTGGATCGCGATGCGGCGCTCGCGGGGATGGCCGATCGCATCGAGCGCGAGCATCGCCGCGAACAGGGCAGCTGACGAGTCCTTGCCACCCGAGAGATTGAAGACTGCCCAGGCTCCGGCGCGCAGCGCCTTCTCAATTTCCGGCGGCATGGCGATGGCGGAAATCTTGGGTGACGTGTTCGCGTGTTGAAAAGCGAACGTGTTCACAGCGCGTCGGCCGGGCAGGCAAGCCATTCCGGCTCGTCGTCGGCGATCGGCTTGTCGAAGTTCGACGCCTCGCGCTCGGAGAAGACGGTCGCGTTCGCGAGACGGCCAAACCCTCCCTCGTTGTTCCAGAACGAAAGTCCGTGTTGAGCGTCGCGGATCGCGAGGACGAAGCCCTTGGCGCCTTCGTCGGCCTGCGCCTGCAGCGCTTCGCGCACGATGTCGGATGTGCTGCGGTAGCGGATGCCGGCATCGGTGATGACGACGGCGCCACCGCCGAATTCGTCGTTCCGGAGGCGATCGCAGGTGTAGGCGAACTCGAAGCCCAGCGGCAGGGCGGATTTGGCGCAGGCGAACAGCAGGTTCGCGACTTGTTCGACCCCGAACTGGTCGCCAGAGAAGCTGACGATCTTGGTCCCCGCGCCTGCCCCGTCCTCGATGGCGATGGTGGCGTCGAGGTAGGGGAAATTTGCATCGGGGAAGATCGCCATGAGTCCGGCGAACGGATCCTCGTCGGTCGCGGGGAACGCGGCGGCGAACGCCGCACCGAGCGCCGTGAAGGCGTCTTGGCGTTCCTGACCCTCCAGTCCCTGTTCGATCGCCTCGATCGCGGTTTCGACTGCGGCGATGAGTTGAGCTTCGGACACGGTGACGACGACCGCGAACGCGGCCTGAAGGTAGTTGTTGGCCATGTCGGCCTCCTGTGTGGTTGGGCCTAATCGGCGCTGAGGGGTTGAAGCGCAGGGTCGATCGCGAAACCGAGCTGGCGTGCGAGCGTCACGGCATGGGTGATTGCGGACGGATCGACCCTGAGCGACCCGGCAAAGGCGTCGAGCGTGTCGCCCGCCTTCGGTGCGACCTGGTGAAGATGCCCGGCTTCGGCGGTCACGGCGAAGGGCCAGGTAAGAGCGACGCCGACGACGGCCTCGCCGAGGACGAGAAGCGTGTCGCCGGTCGCGATCGCCTCATCGGTCTGGACCGCGTCGTAGGCGTTGCCGGTGGTCTTGAATGCATGGATCCGGTGCACGGTGAACGCGAAGCGTTCGTTATCGGTCAGCATCGCCTGGCTCCTTTACGGTGACGGTGATGATGTCGGGATCGAGGCCGGGCGATCCTTGCGGGTTGCCTCGGAGCATCCAGCGCGCAGGTCGGATCTCGCGGGCCCAATCGGCGAAGGACGGAATGCGGCCGAGATCCTCGATCACGTGCTGCTCGCCGATCAGGCGGACCGGCACGACGCGGCCGTCGCTGTTGGTGATCGTCTGCCCGAACAGGGCCTCGAGCATGAAGATTCCTTCGGCATGATGGCGCAGCGCGCGGTGCCGCGGGTCGGCGATGATGGCCTTGGACTGATCGAACCAGTCATGGAGCGCACGGTAATCCTCGACGCATCCGCCCCAGCGCTTCACCGAGGAGAGCGCGTGATAGTAGCAGTGCGACATGGCTCAGCCTCCCCATTCATGAGTGAAACACTCGGTCTCGACGACGCGGATGCTGTGCTCGAGCGTCGCCTTGCCAGCGGCGACGTCGATGACGAGTTCGCCAAAGGCGCCCTCCCCATCTTCCCAGCCACCGTGTTTCAGCGCGAGCATCTCGAGGGCGAGATCGTCGATCGCGGCCTTGAAGGTCGTTTCGATTGGCGTGGCATCGCCGCGATAGGGCACCGCCCAGGACGTGCACGCCACCTCCGGCATGGCCATCTCGTCGGCGATCTGAGTTTCCTCGTTCATCGCGCCTGCGAGCGTGACGTCCTGGATCTGGCCTTCGTCGCCGTAGCCGTCGTAGGTGACGGTGATGACGGCGATGCCTTGGGCCAGTGCGCAGGCGCGGAGCGCTGCGAGCATGAGGCCCGGCGCGTCCTCGCGCGGCGCGGTCGATGGCGGTTGTTCGCAGAGCGTGGTCATGCGGGTTCTCCCATAAGTGCGGCGAAGCGGGCGGCCTCGGCCGGGAAGGCGGCGGCGAGATTGCGGTGGATCGTTTCGAAGGCGGGGAGCGGGAAGCGTCCCCCGGATCCGGGGCGGGTAGTAGCGAGCGCACCTACGACGACCTCGGCGACGGTTGCCTTGTGGCAGGTGGCTTCGCTGTCGTTGTAGGTGACCGGTGGTGCGATGCCCGCCTGAAGCCATGTAGCGGGTCCGTCTTCGACGGCTTCGGCATAAGCGCGGGCGGTGGCGAGGTCGGCCTTATCTGCAATGACGAGCGCGAGCGTCGTGTAGGTGCCGAAGTCGTGGTGGTTGGCTTGCGGCGTCAGGGTGCAGCCATCGGGCGGGAGGCCGAACAGGCCGATCAGGGCCGCGCGGTAAGCGAGCACCTCGAGCTGGTTGATGCGCGCGAAGTCGTCTGTTTGGCCAAGCTGGGCGCAGTCTTCCTCGGCGGGAGCGCCGCCCAGGTCGATGGTGATGGGCATGGGATGGTCTCCTTCGATCCGCTCATCGGATCACGAGAGACCACTCCCCCCTTCCCTCTATCGGCCGTTATGGCCGACCTTGGGATCGTAGAAGCGCCAGCGTTTGGCCGCGCCTTGCGAAGGCCCATCAACCTGCGCTGATGTGCGCAGGCGATCGATTTCCAGTGTTGCCGTCAGGCTGGGTGGCAGCTCGGCGTATTGCGCGGCGATCTTCACGGCCGCCGCCGCCTCGGTGATCTGGCTGTAGTCGGCGCCTTCCCACAGGAAGGCGACTTCCTCGCCGTCTTGAACATGGAAGACCTGCACGAAATAGGTGCCGAGCGGGCGGTCCCATCCGATGTCGACGCGCGGAATGCCGTTGCGCCCGGTATAGCTGTGTCGGCTCATGGGATAATCCCTTGATCATTTCTGGCGTGCATGCCGGCGTTGCGCCATCATATTCACGATCCGTTATTGTTCGTCGACAGTCCGGCGCCGGCGGTGGGCGGCGTGGCGTTGAGCGCCCTCGGCGCTTCTCAAGGCGCGCCGGATAACTGCGAGCGTGCAAGGCGAGCCGGCCTTGCGGGCGAGGTCGCGGGCAGTGCGCAGCGCGAGCACTGCGGCATCGGCCGCAGCCGCTTGCTCGGCGTTGGCGGAGCGGATCGTTCGCCTGGTCAATACTCCGACGCGAGCATGATGGTGACGACGCGACAGGTAATCGCGGCGTCGGCGGGGTCTTCGCTCCGGAATTCGAGGTCGAGATCGTAACAATCGATCTTGAAGAAGACCTTCTCGTCCCGAAACGTCAGGCTGCCGAAGTCGCGCTCGCCGTAGGTATCCTCTTCGAATGGGTGTCGACGGATCGCCTTGATGAGCTCGGCCTGCGCGAGCAGTCCGCTTGGCGTATCGCCGCTGCAGAAGGTATCCAGACAGCCACGGGTAAAGAGGATACGGGCGCTCGGATCGAAGCCCGAACGGGCGCGGTCGTTGAGCCGGGCGATGCGCTCGGCGCGCGGCAAGGTGTCGGCGATCATTAGGCGGTCTCTAATTGGCGTTGGAATTGCGCGATCCAGTCCGCGAGGTGCGGGCGGTCCGGCAGCGGGATGTCGGCCGCAGCCTCCTGAAAGAGCTTGAGCGCCGTGGGTGCCTCGGTCGCGATACGGTCGATCTCATTCGATGGCAGGAGGCGTTCTGCACGGATGAAGTCGGTCATTCGGCCTGGGCGGGTGCGCGTCGACTTGCGCCAGAGGCCTTCGACCGTCCGTAGCCGCGGAGCGGCGCGGGCCTCGACGAGAACGATGATCCGCAGACACCAGGCAGGGAGCGCGCGGATTTCCTCGGGCTTCGAGCCGCAGCACAGGAAGCAGGCCGATTTCGGAGGCACCGGCAAGCCTTCCGCCTCAATCCGGGCGATGCAATCGGCGCGGGACCATCCCCATTCGCGCAAGGGGTAGCGACATTCGAACCGCTCGCTTGGGATGGTGAGTGCGTGCGCGTGGCGGCGAGTGTCTGCTGGCGATGCGTCGTAGCCGATCAGGCGGATGACCTTCTGGCCGCGCCGCCATGCGTCGAGCGCCGGCTGCCATGAGGTGAGGAACTTGTCCTGAGGCGCCACTTTCCATTTCAGACTGCAACTGTGTCGTCCGAGAGATATCGAGGGAAGCGTGGCATTGGTGAGGACGTTCTCGACGATGGTCGCGTAAGGCGGCCAATGCTTGAAGCGCTGGGGTTCGTAGCGGCAGATGCGATAGTCGATGCCGTGTGCCACCATCCATGGCCGGATCACGTCGAGATAGGCGTAGGTCGCGGGTTTCTCGGAACCGGTGTCGGCGGTCAGCACGAGATCGGGCGCTTCGCCGCGCGCGACCAGCTCGAGCAGCATGGCGGTGGAGTCGACTCCGACGCCGTAGGCCAGGACCACCGGCGGCCTCGGCATGGCGAGGACGTCAATGGCCCGCTTGGTCGCTCGATCTAGTGTCGGCGGGAGCATCATGCCGTCGTCCGTTCGGTTGCTTCCCAGTCGTATTCGGGCAGCTCCTCGACGACGGGTCCGTCGCGGTCCCACATGATCCATGTGCAAGCGTTGCGCTTGGCGACGTGGATGGCGGAACGGATCTCCTGAGGTATGCCGGTGGCCTCGGTGATCCCAACGTCGTCGCAGACGTACATGAACCAACCGTAGTCGCCCTTCTCGAAGCACGACCAAGGACACCCAGGCATCCAGTCTTGAGCGGTCTGGAGGCTCATGTGAGCGGTGCTGAGCACCAGGAGGGTGCAAAGCTCCAGAGCGCCCGTCTCGGGCTTCTGAGCGAGGCTCACAGCGCAATCTCCTTCGTTGCGGGGGCGTTGCCATCGACGCGAACAGCGCCGATCGCATCGAAGCCGTTCACGTCGCGGGAGCTGTCGTAAGCGACCTTGTCGACCAGGCCTTGGATGGCATCGCCCGTCAGGCGCGGGTGACCCAGCGCGTCGATGCTTTCGAGACGGCGGGCGACGACGCCGACCTTGCCTTCGGGAACCCAATCGGCCCAATCGCCCGATGCGCTGCAGACGATGTATTGGCCGATGAGCTGCTGGTAGGCGGCGCGCCGGCGCAGCACCGGGCTCTCGATTTCCGAAACGGTTTCGCCGGTGAAGGCGGCGAAACGGTCGGGATGCCAGGCTCTGACGCTCGAGCGCGCGTTGTCGGCGAGCAGTGCGGCGGCGCGGCGACCGGAGTTCCGGTATTCAGCCTCGAAGCCGAGGATGACCAGGGACCAATCGACGTCCTCTTCATAGGACACGCCGGGGAGACGAAGCGCATCGGGCATGGCGTCCTGGCGCTCGGCCGAGAGTACGAACCCGCCGTGGCTTGCGGTGTGGACCTCCCAGATACCGGGCAAGATCTGTTCCGCCTGCTGGGGGGTGCCCCACAGCGTGTCGATGGGGGCAGGTATGGAATGGAATCGGGGCATGGCTCGTCTCCTGATGGATTCGAGCCTCCCCTCCCCCTCCCCTTTCAGGAAAGGGCGTCGGGCCGGAAGGCAAAAAATGATAAGCGGCTAAGGCAGCAAATGGGCCGTTTCCGGACAGTCTGCTATCGAGCGCCGGACCTGGTCAAGCGGACGTTCGGCTTACGACCCATTGCGGACATTGACACAACCAAATATTCGCAGCATGTTCCATCGCGTTTCAAAAGGTCAAAATGAAGGGCAGTTGCTGCTGTGGCGGCGTTCGCTTCGAATTGACTTCGCCACCGAGTATGATGGGCACG
>CANMTU010000003.1 GCA_947501005.1 uncultured Erythrobacter sp.
AGAATCTATCGTCTCACAGATCGTAAGAGCGTCAAGCGGCGGGGCGCATGCCTCGCTGCATGATGCGCCTCATGCGTTGCTCAATCTCTTCGGGCGATAAGTTGGGACGATCCTTGATGAGCCGTGCGCGGGTTTGCCACCAGACCCGCCCAAGAGATGTTGGTGCATCATCGTCCGCGCCGATCTTGATCGCGTCGCGCGGTGCCTTTTTCTTTTGCCAGTCGAACCGTTTTCCCATGCCATGAGCATACCTCAGGGCTGGGATGACTCGCATTATTCAAGTGCACCTTGGCAGGCGTAAAAAACACACATTGTGTGATTACCTTTCGAGATGGCGCGGGATGTCTGCTCGCCGATCATTGGGTAGCGATGATTAAAGTCAATAACCTCCATCTTCTTCAGTTCGCCGTGGCGGTGCAGGGGGGCCAAAGGGCTCCAATCCAGCCAACTTGGCCGCTCGCATTCCATCTTGCCTGAGCCAAGCGAAAAAGCCGCCTATTCGCTGTCGCCGGTTGTGGGGTTCCATTTCATTGAGAAGATCAAACTTGCTCTCGGCGGCGCGCTGTGTGTCCTCCCACTCTGCTGCTTCCTTGTGATCCTTGAAGTCTCGCCGGTTCCGTGCCTGCTTCAGAATCCAAACTCTAAGTTCTTCAAGTTCTTGCTGAGTATGACGGTTTCGGCGGAGCGTCGATGGAGGAAACACTCCAGATAGGCCCTCCCCTAACCAGCATTCGATTTGACGGACGCAAGCATCTGCCACCGCATCGAATGGCCAGACATTACGTCCTCGCTCATCAAGTGAGGGCTCCCAAATCTCACCAGTGCGAATCATCTCATAAAGAGTGCCTTCGCTTATCTGCAAAACGGCTTTGACAGCGTTCGCAGTGAACCAGTCTCGATTAGGAATACGCTTCATTCTGAGAGCTAAACTCTTGGCGATAAACGCGTTTTCAACACCGCGACCTACGAGAGCCGCGCCCCATGCATGCTTGGAACTTCAAACCTGCATGGAGAAAATCCCAATGTCGAGTAACACTGCCGCAGCAACTAACAGCCACGATCTTACGACCGCACCGGAAGCGAAAGAGTCGGTTCAGTCCATTTCTCCGGACCCGTTGGACTGCGTCGTTACCATCGGTTCTGCAACGCTCTATCTTGGGGACAGCGCCGACGTCTTGCCGCTCATCAATGAAGTTGATGCGTGCGTTACTGACCCGCCCTACGGGTTATCCTTCATGGGAAAGGCGTGGGACTATGAGGTGCCGCAAACCCCGTTGTGGAAGCTCGTTAACAAGACGCTTAAGCCGGGTGCCCACCTCTTGGCGTTCTTCGGTTCGCGCACCTATCACCGTGGCGTGGTGAAGATCGAAGACGCCGGTTTTCACATCCGCGACCAGTTGATGTGGTTGTACGGCTCTGGTTTCCCTAAGTCTCACAACGTCGGGAAGGCTATCGAGGCACAGGTCCGTACGGGCTCTTCTTCTCCTAAGGCTCAGCGTCTGGCAGCGATGGGTGATGCATACGAGCCGACGCCGCTCGCGGGAACTCCGGAGTACGGAACGCGTGGAAACATGTTTCGCTCTGCTGCTGGAGGACGCACGGAATGGGATCGCTCTGAGCTTGATCTTACTGTGAACGAAGCGAAGGAGTGGCAGGGCTGGGGCACCGCACTCAAGCCCGCGCACGAGCCCATTGTTCTTGCGCGCAAGCCGCTTTCCGAGCCGACCGTCGCGAAGAATGTGCTGAAGCACCGAACGGGTGCGCTGAATATCGACGCAAGCCGTGTCGGAAGCGCGGGCGGATCGAAGCGCAGCCATCAGAAGCCTTACCCCGCCAATGACCATGGAGGCGCAGATCGGACGCATTGGGCGCGTACTGGTCACGACATCGTTCAGATCGACAACGGACGGTGGCCCGCGAATGTCATCACCGACGGCAGCAACGAGGTTCTCGACCAGTTTCCGAAGGTGAAGACGAGCGGTCCGTCGAAGCGTAAGCGCGATAGCGGTAACGTGGATGTTTACGGTAACGGAATCGGTGACAAGGCCGGTTCGATCTCGGTCCGGTATGCCGAGGAGGGGTCGGCTGCTCGGTTCTTCTACTGCGCAAAGCCGTCGAAGAAGGAGCGCGGCGAAGGCAATCTTCATCCGACTGTGAAGCCCACTGCTCTGATGCGCTATCTCTGCCGTCTCGCAACTCCTCCGGGTGGCGTGGTCCTCGATCCGTTCATGGGTTCGGGTACTGCCGGGGTCGCAGCGGTGCAGCAGGGTTTCCGCTTCATCGGCATCGAGCGCGATCCCGAATACTTCGAGATCGCGTGCGCTCGGATCGCCGAGGCTCAGGGCATTCCGTGGAACCGGGCAGCTTGATCGTGCGGTGATCTGCCCCTCGCTTTGGAGGGGCGGCTGAGGAGAGACCGTTCCGCCAGTCCTTCCTACTAACCTAAATAAAGGGTGCCGCGAGCGCAGATGTTCGCAGGAGCCCTACGGATTATGGCTATTCTCCGTGGGGCTCCAAACGCATTTGAATAATGCAAGCGCGGCGGTGACTGATCTAAATAGATCAGCACATGACGAATAGCCGCCTTTCGACGCAAGCAGTACTACGTCGACTTCGCGCTATTCTCACACTACTGAGGAATAGCCATATGACCAATCAAGATATTGCGACCAGCATCGCCAGCATCGCGAAGACCATCGATCTCGATCCACATGGAGGCGTGCGCCACCTCGTTCTGAAGGAACTGATTAAAGCTAAAATCATCGACACCATGCCCGAGTCTACGCTCGACCCATACCGGCCCTGCCCAACGAACTGGACCGCTTTTCAACTCGCGTACTTCGACAATGGCGTTCCAGCACCACCTGCTCGTCAGCGGTACACCGGTAAGGGCGATCAGCGCCGGGAACGCGTGAATCGGACCAAGATGCGCTTCGGCGGAAACATCAAGCTGTGGACCCGCGACCAGATTAACTTCAGCAACTCGAAGCTGGTTTCGTGGCAGGCCAACATTCACTGCTGGACGGCCAGTGAAGCGAGGTCGGTGTGTCTCGACTTGGTCGACGAGGGATACATCGATCAGGCTACGGTCAATGCGATGAATGATGTGATCGTCTCGGGTGCCGACAACCCAAACCTCCGCTTCTCGATTCCCTTATTAAAAACGACCGGAACGCGGTGGATGCGTCGTCACATCGTCGTCACGCTACTCGACAACGACGTTCCGGCTCACTTCGTGGCGATGTTCCCAGACCAAGACAACTTTGGCAGCCGCGAGGCTTTCTCGACCACCTTGCCCAACGGCAAACCGCTCGGCGGCAACACCATCCTTCAGGCCCGTATCGCTCGCAGGGCCAGCTTCGAGGCGTGGGCAACGGAGATCGATGGCTGACAGGCACCGGATCACCACCCCCAGCGGAATCTGCTTATAGTTGGTTGGGCGGGTCGAGTGCAACGACCTGCCAACCTTAGTATATGGAATGACTAAGAAACTATAGTACTAAGGTTGGCAGCGTAGCTGCTCCTCGAATAGCAGCACTTGGCAGCGCGTTCTGTACTAAGGTTGGCAGCCGCCTTCGGCTCGACCTGCCCACCAACTAAGCAACGGTTGTCCCCGTCGATTGTCCGTCTCGATTTTCCCGAGAGATTATCGGCGGAGAAGGTTGAAACAGCGACCTGCCATTGTGACCAGATTGGAAGCTACCATCGGGGGTTCTACCGAAGCAGGCATACGCCACGCTCGAGTTTGCTCCTTTACTCGAACTCGAACTCGAAATCGAAAAACTGCGATTGCATCAGACGTCGCAATGGCTCCCATTCCGACTCCTTCCGGCGCTTCGACGGCACCGCCACATCATGCGCTCTGAGATGCTCCGTAAGCGCCTCTCGTAGCGAAGATGAGGGTCGAGCATTCTGAGGGCCGTAGAAGCCTTCGAAGCACCAGCGGCCCTCCAGATGCCGCAGGTGGACCATCGCGCGCTTATTCTCGTGTTCGAACTCAGCAAAGGCATCAGTGCCTTCGACCAACGGCAAGAGAAAACGCTGCGAAGCACAGTTGTGGTACTGGTGAAGCGAAAGCCGGTGCAAGTCTTCAGCAGAAGAGATTCCAGAGTACGCTTCGCTGTTCGAAACGGGATGTTTGGGGCAGTCAGCTTTGCGCAGCCAGCGATGCCACAGGTTCATCAAATCACGCTCGGAACGAACGCGGCATATTGCTTGAGCCAATGCATCGCGATCCACACCGCGCGAGATCAGGAGATTGTACGCCAAGGCGACATCGTTCGCCCCTTCGACATCGCTGATCGCTTCGACCACGTTTGGGCGGCAAAGTTCGGGCGGAAGCAGCCGTGCGATTAACAGCTTTGTTCTGCTGATCGAGTGCATTCGCCGTATGCATTCCGCGAGACGACCATGGGGGGGCTGCGCGAGTAGCTGGTGCAGGAGAGTGTAAGTGCGCTGATCCTTAGCAGCGGGACCTATCCGGCGAAGGGCTCCACGCATGCCGCGCGGCACCTCTCCAAATGCCGCACTTAGGATCGTGCGATGATCAGCGGTACTGAGGAACTCTCCCAGCGAAAGCATCTCATCACGAGCAGGAGGTTTCGCGGCCAAGTATGCTGCGATTACCTGCCGACGCTCCGCGCTCGTACGGAAAAACTCGCCGCAGAATCCAGCGCAGTGCTGATCGATACGAACGACGACATCGAGCACCCATTCCGAGTGCGCTGAATGTTTAGACAAGCTGGTCTCCTTACCGTCTTGGGAAGGACACCGGCTCCAGATGTTGGGAGGGGGTCACGGGTGGATTATAGCACAATCATCGTTTCGGTGCGATGGCGTTGATTGGACGGCTAAAGTAAGATTCAGCCCATTGGTTTATCGAGCCTTTGCCGAAGTTCCGGGTCCGATTGTGCACGTAAGAAAATCGCCTCCATCTCTGCCTGCTGTCTCGCGAACCACTCACGACGGCCAGCGATCCATACGTCAACCAGCAATGGGTCGCATGAGGAGTGAATCCCTCTGCGGGGATATTCCGAGAAGTCGTCGTCCATACGCTATTTAGTAGGGGTTCCTTTTCAACAGGGGTCTGGAAACCGGAGACAGCGAGACGCTATGAGCAGCAGGATGGAGCCATCTCTTTCGTATACCCCCTACCAGTCGAAATATTTCGCGCACCGTCTGACGCAGGAGTCGTTGGACGGCGGCGGCGTAACTCAGTCGCTCTCCTCGGCTCGTGTGGACCTCAACCCCCATCAGGTGGACGCGGCAATGTTCGCTATGCGCTCGCCCGTTTCCAAAGGCGCGCTGCTTGCGGACGAGGTCGGGCTGGGCAAGACCATCGAGGCTGCGCTCGTCATGGCGCAGCGGTGGTGGGAGCGCCGACGTCGGCTCCTCCTGATCACTCCGGCTTCACTGCGGAAACAGTGGGCGCAGGAGCTTCAGGAGAAGTTCTCGCTCCCCACCCACATTCTCGATGCCAAGCGGGTGAGGGAACTTCGCAAAGCAGGCGAGGAGAACCCGCTTCGGCGTGACGATGGCATTGTCATCCTTTCGTACGAGTACGCCGCGCGGGTCGCCGATGAGCTTCGCGTCATCCCATGGGACTTGATCGTCTACGACGAGGCTCACAAGCTGAGGAACGTCTACAAAGCCAAGGACAACGCGCGGTCCGCCATGCTTCGGTCGGCACTGGCTGGTCGTCAGAAGCTGCTCCTGACGGCGACTCCGCTCCAGAACAATCTGATGGAGCTTTACGGGCTCATCTCAGTCATCGACGAGCAGTTCTTCGGTTCGCCGGAGGCATTCCGTGCCGAGTTCGGAGGTCGCTCCGATGGAGCGTCGCTTGCTCTCCTCGGACGGAGGCTGGAGCCGATCTGCAAACGGACGCTCAGACGTCAGGTTCAGAAGGCGGGCCTGATCAAGTACACTAACCGGCACCCGCAGACGTTCGACTTCACGCCCAGCAAGCTGGAAACCGATCTCTACGAGTACGTCTCAGCCTACCTTCAGCGCCCCGACACCATCGCGGTGGGCGTGAACGGTCGGCACCTTGTGACGCTCGTCCTGCGCAAGATTCTGGGCTCGTCCTCGTTCGCCATCGCAGCGACGCTCGACAAGATGATGGCCCGTCTGGAGCGCAAGCAAAGCGTGGCGGAAGAGACGCTGGCCGACATCGACTCCATCGCCGACGAGGTCGAAGATTGGCGTGAAGGCGACGGCGATCCTGCTGAAGCGGACTCGCTCGAAGACGACACCGACGATGACATCGAAGTCCTCGATCCCGCTGCGCTGGCGGCGGAAATCGCGGAGCTAAAGCATTACCGCGATCTCGCGGCATCAATCAGTGACAACGCGAAGGGCCGTGCGTTGCTCGCCTGCCTTTCGGGCGTGCTCGATGAGATTGTCTCAAAGGGCGGCAAGCGGAAGGCTGTGATTTTCACCGAGTCCGTCCGCACACAAATGTACCTGCGCGACCTGCTCGAAGCGAGCGGCTTCGCGGGCCAGACTGTCATTCTCAACGGGTCGAACTCCGATCCAGATTCCAAGGCGATCTACAAAGGATGGCTGGAGAAGCATCACGGCACCGAGGCGATCTCGAAGTCGAAGTCCGCCGACATGAAGGCGGCTATCGTCGAGGCGTTCCGCGACGACCGTACTATCCTGATCGCCACGGAAAGCGGGGCTGAAGGCATCAACCTTCAGTTCTGCTCGCTCCTGCTGAACTACGACCTTCCGTGGAACCCGCAGCGGGTCGAACAGCGGATCGGGCGCTGTCATCGGTACGGCCAAGAGATCGATGTGACGGTGGTGAACTTCCTCAACCGGGGCAACGTCGCCGAGGCCCGCGTTTTCGATCTGCTCCAAAGCAAGTTCCAGCTTTTCGATGGCGTGTTCGGATCGTCTGACGAGGTGCTCGGTGCCATCGAATCCGGGGTCGATATCGAGCGGCGCATTCTCGACATCGTTCAGTCTTGTCGCACGAATGACGAGATCAACGCCGCCTTCGATCAGCTTCAGGGCGAACTCGCGCTCGACATCGATCAGGCCAAGAAGACAGCCCGCGACACGATCCTCGCGGAGATGGACGACAAGGTCGTTCAGCGCCTCAAGATGCAGAACGGAGTGGTCCACAACCAACTCGATGAGTTCAAGCAGGCGCTGTTGCTGATGACGCGCGCCGAGCTTCCTGAAGCGCGCTTCCACGATGATCACGCCGAGCGGTTCGAATACGAAGGCCTGACTTACACGACCGAATGGCCGGTGTCTGAGGAGCGTGGCTGGCGTTTCTTCCGCCTTAACGAGGGCAATCTCGCGCAAGAGCTACTGGAGCGCGCACGGGATCGCGAACTCGCGCCAGCGCGTCTCCAGTTCGATTACAGCGCATACCGAGGCAACCTCGCCGATGTTGCGCAGCACGTCGACAAAGAGGGCTGGCTCGCGATGTACCGGCTCGTCCTGCAAACTCCCGCGCGGAGCTACGATGAGATCATTCCGGTCGGTGTTACCAGCACTGGCGATGTGATCCCTCCCGATACCATTCTGCGTCTGATGCAGGTTCCTGCCGTGGTCGAGGGCGCTGCCTCGAACTCGCCACCCGAGGCGCTCGCGCATCTCGCCCAAAATAGCCAGACTGGCCTCATCGCCGCCGCGCAGGATCGGCTCGGCACATTTATGACTGAGGAGGAGGACCGGCTCGAAAACTGGCGTGAGGACGCCAAGGTCTCGTTCGAAGGCCAGATCAAGACGCTGGAAAAGGAGGCGCGCGACAAGACCAAGGAGTCCCGCGCGGTCCTTAATCTTCAGGAGAAAGTTGAGCTTCAACGGAAGGCTGGTCGTCTCAAGCGCGAGGCAGATAACCTCAAGCAAGCCTACTTTGAGCGGCTCAAGGAGATCGACGCTCAGCGGGAGAAAATGCTGGACGAGATTGCCCACCAGCTAAATCTGACTCCCGACCTTCAACCTCTCTTCACGATCCAATGGGAACTGCACGGATGACTGCTAAGACGAAGCTCGAACTCGCTTGGATCGGGAAGGAAGCCTACCCCCGTCTTGAGCCTCGCATTCTTATCGAGGATGAAAATCTATCCCACATTGCGGCGAGCAAAAAGCCGAATGATATATTCGATAATGTACTGCTCAGAGGTGACAACCTTCTTGGCCTCAAGGCTCTTGAAGCGGAATATGCGGGCGAGGTAAAGTGCGTCTTTATCGATCCTCCATACAACACAGGATCAGCTTTTCAGCATTACGATGATGGGCTTGAGCATAGCGTCTGGCTCAATCTCATGCGCTATCGCTTGGACGTCATGCACAAGCTCCTGTCTGAAGACGGTTCGATCTGGATAACAATCGACGACAATGAAGCTCACTACCTAAAAATATTGTGCGATGAGATATTCGGTCGAAGCAACTTCGTCTGCGATATTGCGTGGGAGAAGCGGTATTCTCCACCACCCGATACTAAAGACTTCGGATACGTTCACGACCACATCTTGGTATATAAGAAATCGAGCGCTTGGAAGAGGAACTTGCTTCCGCTGACGGCAGACCAATCGGGTCGCTACAAAAACCCCGACAATGATCCTCGCGGACCGTGGAAAGCGATGGATTATACGTGTCGCTATACTGCCGATGAGCGCCCGAATCTCTATTACCCAATACGTCAGCCAAACACCGGTGAGGAGATTTGGCCAAAGCGAACGCGAGTTTGGGCCATGTCCCGTGAGGTACACGAGGCAAAGGAGAAAGAGGGTCGCCTTTGGTGGGGCGCGAAGGGGAGCAATAGCGTCCCGGCGCTTAAAAACTTCCTGAGCGAAATCAACCAAGGCATGATGCCGATGTCGCTATGGAAGCATGATCTTGCTGGACACAACCAAGATGCCCGAAAGGAGATGCTCCGTCTTTTCCCGACTGATCCCTTCAGCACTCCAAAGCCTGAAAAACTGCTAAAAACGATTCTGACGATTGCTACGAACGAAGGGGACTTAGTGCTCGACTCGTTCGCAGGCTCCGGCACGACAGGGGCTGTCGCTCACAAAATGCGCCGTCGATGGATCATGATCGAACTTCATGACCATTGCGAAACACATATCGCACCACGGCTCCAGCAGGTGATCGATGGAGTTGACGAAGGAGGAGTGACCGAATCGACGGGCTGGAACGGCGGCGGAGGCTTTCGCTACTTTCGCCTTGGACCTTCGCTTCTGGAGAAAGATCAGTTCGGTCAGTGGGTGATCTCAAAATCCTACAATCCTGAGATGTTGGCCGAAGCGATGTGCAAGCATTTCGGCTTTTCGTACGAGCCCTCAGTCGAGCACTTTTGGATGCACGGCCATGCGTCAGAAACCGACTTCATCTACGTCACGACCGCAAGCCTGACTCACGACCAGCTTCGCGCGATCTCGGAAGAAGTTGGCGACGAGCGGACGCTGCTCATCTGCTGCAAGGCATTCCAGACCCAAAACCCTGACTCATTTAAGAACCTGACGCTGCGAAAGATACCGTCCGCCGTTCTGAACCGCTGCGAATGGGGCAAGGACGATTACTCGCTGAAGATCGAGAACCTCCCGATGATGGAGGACGATGTCGAAGAGGCCGAACCGCAAACGGAACTCTTCGACGGGGTCGCGAAATGATCGACCAGCGCGCCTTGTCGCAGATCAGGCAGCGCCTTTCCCTCCGCAAGCCCCAGACCCGCTCGCTGGAGATATTGACTGACATCCTCGACCGCATTGTGTTGCGCGGCACGGGCGACGAAGCCGACCGTAAGATCGAAATCGATCTTGAGGATGCCCTTGCTGAGGTTCAGAAAACCTACCCTCAAGTCCAGCAGTTCGAGCGCAAGTTCGTTAGTCTCTGCTTCGCCATCGCGACAGGCGTCGGCAAGACCCGGCTGATGGGAGCGTTCGTCAGCTACCTCTACATGACCGGACTGAGCCGGAACTTCTTCATCCTCGCGCCGAACCTCACGATCTACGAGAAGCTGCTCGCCGACTTTCAGCCATCGAGCCCGAAGTACGTCTTCAAGGGTGTTGAAGCTTTTGCACATCAACCGCCGCTGATCGTGAACGCCGAGAACTACGAAGAAGGGCGCGGCGTGCGCGGTGCCGATCTGCTTGGGCAGGAAGCCGCGATCATCAACATTTTCAACATCTCGAAGATCAACTCGGAGGTACGGGGTGGACGCTCGCCCCGCATCAAGCGCCTGCAAGAGTATATCGGCGAAAGCTACTTCGATTACCTCGCCGGTCTTCCCGATCTCGTCCTCCTGATGGACGAAGCCCACCGCTACCGCGCCTCAGCGGGCGAGAAGGCGATCAACGAGTTGAAGCCGATCCTTGGGATCGAGGTGACCGCAACGCCCAAGACGGTCGGCGCAAGCTCCCGTCCCTTCCGCAACGTCATCTACGACTACGACCTGCCCGAGGCGATGGAGGATGGCTACGTGAAGGAGCCTGCGGTCGGGACGCGGGCGAACTTCGAGCCGAAGTCGGTGTCCGAAGACGTCCTTGAGCGGATCAAGCTGGAAGACGGTGTCCACTATCACGAGCACGTGAAGGTGCAGCTTCAGACCTATGCCCGCCAGCACGAGGTGAAGCAGGTCCATCCCTTCATGTTGATCGTCGCAACGGACATCCAACACGCTGAGCGCCTCAAGGATTTCATGGAGTCGACCGAGTTCTTTGACGGGCGATACGCTGGCAAGGTGATCACCGTTCATTCAAGGCAGACCGGGATCGTGTCGGATGATGTCGCGGCCAAGCTGCTCGCCGTAGAGCACTCGACGGCAACCGAAATCGTCATTCACGTTAACAGCCTTCAAGAGGGATGGGATGTCACAAACCTTTATACAATCGTCCCCCTGCGCGCGGCGGCGTCATCGATCCTGACCGAGCAGACGCTCGGACGCGGATTACGATTACCGTATGGGAAGCGCACAGGTGTCGAGGCCGTCGATACCCTCACGGTGATCGCGCACGACCGTTTCAACGAGATCATCGAGCGTGCGCGTACCTCGGACGTCTTGATCAAAAAGCATATCACCATCGGCGAGGGAGGCGATGTACCGAAGTCCACGCCGGTCATGGTCGAGACGAAGTCCGTCGTCGAAGAGATGCTGCGCCCCACTCCAACAGGTACCGGTTCCCCGGATCGAGTGAAGGACCACCGCCCCTCATTCAGCTTCAAGTCGGACGAGGAAGTCTCGCTGGCTGAGACCACGCTGAAAGAGGTCCTGCCGCACTACCAGAAGACGGTGTCGTCGTTGAAGGACATCACCTCCCCAGAGGTGCTCCAACAGATCGTCGAGGACACGGTCGCGGTCCAGCGCGGGAAAGAGGGCCTGTTCTCCTCCTTGACTGCGGAGCGGGTAAACGCCGTCGTTAAAGAGGTCTGCGAGGTATTCGCCGAGAAGACCATTGCGGTTCCTCAGATCGTGCTGACGCCTACGGATCAAGTGTCGTTCGGATTTGAGCCCTTCAAGTTACAGGGGCTCGATCAGTGGAGCTATCAGCCGCTGTCGCGCGAGCTACTGGTGCAGGTGCTCCGTACCGAAAAGCGGTCCACCATAAGCTCCAGCGAAGGTGGCGAGCGAGAGGCCGACCTGCGCAACTACATCGTAGCGCGGCTCATCGACTTCGACGAGGTCGATTACGATGCGCACGCGGAGATGCTTTACGATCTCGCGGATCAGGTGGTGCAGCGGCTCCGGAGCTACCTGCCCAACGAAGACGACGTTCAAAACGTGCTCGTCACTCGCGGCAAGGAAATGGCGCAGGCGATCCTCGCCCAAATGCGCGAGCACATGCGCCGAACTCAGACGACCTACCGGGTGTCCGTGACCGCCGCATTCACGATGCTGAAACCGCAGGCCTACGACGGATCAGGCAAGGACGCCGTCCGCGATTTCAGGCAAGCGCCGGAGCGGCTGAGTGAGATTAAAAGATTCGTCTTCAAGGGCTTCAAGAAGGGTTGCTACCCCTTCGCCAAGTTTGATTCTGATCCGGAGCGCAGGCTTGCGGTCTTGCTCGATGACGAGCCTTCGGTGCTCCAGTGGATGAAGCCAGCACCCAACCAGTTTCGCATCGAGGACGCCGATGGGCGTCCCTATCAGCCCGATTTCGTGGTCGAGACGAAGAGCGAGCGGCTGATCCTCGAACCAAAAAGACGCGATCTTGTCGATGATGCCGATGTCGTCCGGAAGACGCGAGCCGCTGTCTTATGGTGCCACATCGCCACGGAACACCACGCGAAGAAAGTGGGTGAGAAGCCTTGGCGGTACGCACTGATACCCGACGATCAGATACAAGCCAGCGCCACTTTGGACGGGCTGCTATCGGCGCACACGAAGGTCGCTGATACGGAGTTACGAACGAGGTTCGAAATCGTAGAAGCCGGGTAGGCCCTGTCCCGTCGCGATTATCATGAAATCCGTTATGACCGGTATGGACGCAAGCTGCGGATCGTTACCCGAGATGGGGAGAGCCTCGGCAACGTTCTGGTCAATGAGGGGCTGGCGGTGGAGTGGACGGGACGGCGGAGTGGTCGGTTCTGATCTTAGATGGGTTAACCTTGCCCATCCTCATCCGGCTATCACAAGCGATTTGTGGCACCGCCCACGCTGTCGGCCTAACCTGCCATGTTGTTTCAAGCGCACTGACCACCAGCTTGGAAACGACTAAGTTTTCGCTCGCTGCCGAATCTCGATATCGGACTCCGTCAGGACCTCGATGATGAGCACCCGCGTTGCAGCCAAACGTCGAAGCAACTACTGTTTGCGGGAGAAAGGGACGCTGTATGCAACTCAAGTGTTTCCGAGTGAGGAACTTTCGCTCAATCAACGACAGTGGCGACATCGACGTGTCCCGTCTTACGGCGCTGTTGGGTCGCAACGAGAGCGGAAAGTCGAACGTCTTGCGCGCGCTCCATAGCTTAAAGCCCGCTGAAGGCTTCAAAGCTCTTAACCCCATTAAGGATTTTCCTCGCCACCGAAAGCTGGATGAATGCACCGATAGCACGCCGGTGGTCGACTCAACTTGGATGCTCGACGATCACGAACAGGAGCGTCTTGCGGAAATCTGGCCCAGCGCGAAGGGCGTCACAGAAGTAGAGGTGGGACGCCGATATGGCGACACTCGGTATGTCCTCATCCCGGCTTCCGGCGTCACCTTCAACCAAGCCAACATCAAAACTGATGCTCGAAAAGTTATCGCGGCGGTGAGGGCGAGTGCCGCCAAGCTCGAAGATGGAGCTAAGTCTGAACTTGAGCGCGCCGGGGAAACTTTTTTCGAAGCCATCAGTGTCGGTGGTAGTGCAGCTAAGTGGGCGGAGGCAGCAGCACCCGCGCTCGGTGCCCTCCGGCAAGCACTTGCTACAGCAGACGCCGAGCTTACGGCTTCCCAAGATGAACTCGTTGTCGCGTTGGAGGAACTGGCGGAAACGATTCCTCAGTCGGATGAGGCACACAAGAAGGCGCGCGGTTGGATTATCGAACGACTTCCCACCTTCATGTATTTGGAAGATTATCCTGAGATCGCGGGGCATCAGGATGTTGACCAGTTTCTTAAGCGGAAAGCCGAAGGGCGGCAGACGTCTGCAGACCTTAACTTCGAGAAGCTTTGCAAAGTAGCTGGTCTAAGCCCGGAACAGCTTCAAAAGCTTTCGCAGGCTGGCGATCAAGAGACCCGCAGCCAGCTTGCAAATCGTGCCGGTGCTGTAGTGACAACTGCCATCCGCGACCGATGGAAGGATCGAAAGCTAAAGGTCCGCTTCAACCTCGACGCTCATCATTTTGACACTCTGATTTCAGACCCGAACAGCGTCTACGACGTCGAGGTCAACCTCAACGAGCGCAGCCGAGGCTTCCAGTGGTTTTTTGCCTTCTATATCGTCTTTGCAGCCGACACCAAGGACGGCGATGCCGATGGTGCCGTCCTGCTCTTGGATGAGCCGGGGCTGTATCTTCATGCTCGTTCGCAAAGCGACCTCTTGCGTCATCTGGAGACCGGATTCTCAAATCAGATTCTCTACTCAACCCACTCGCCGTTCATGGTTCCGACCCACCAACTGGATTGGGTGAGGACCGTAAACATTACGGAAGGAGAGGGTACAACGGTTTCTAACGACCCGAACGGGGATGCCAAGACACTCTTCCCCCTGCAGGCTGCACTGGGATACGACCTCGCCCAAAGTTTGTTCATCGGTCCGAACAATCTCGTGGTTGAAGGGGTAACCGATTTTTGGATTCTTTCGGCGGTATCTTCCTATTTGGCTGAGCAGGGGAAATCAGGCCTTGATACAAGGTTGACGATTACCCCTGCCGGAGGGGCGCAGAAAGTTCACTACATGGTGGCGCTCCTCACCTCTGGGCAGTTGAACGTGATCGTGCTCTTTGATGACGAGAAGGACGCGAAGGCGACTCGTGATGATTTGGTGAAAGGTAAGCTCATTCGGTCCGACAATGTCGTTTTTGTAAGTGACGCATTCGAGACTGCCCCATCAGAGGCCGATATGGAGGATATGCTTGACCCGAAGGTTTACGATGCTCTCGTGCGCGAAGCTTACAAAAAAGAACTTAGGGGCAAGAAACTCGAACTGAACAACCATGTTCCACGGATTGCGCGGCGTTATGAGCAGGCCTTCGATGCTTTAGAGTTAGATTTTCACAAGTCTCGCCCTGCCAGACTGTTCTTGCAAAAGATGTCTAACGATGTGTCAGCCGTTCTCCCTGCACCAAGTTTGGATCAGTTCGAACGTCTATTCGTGTCGATAAACAAAACGCTGTTGAAGCATCTTGCACGCTGATGTCCTCCCGTTGAAGCGACACGGCTCTACGCCACCTGTAAAGACCACCTCCTGAAACGTTCTTGGAG
>CANMTU010000004.1 GCA_947501005.1 uncultured Erythrobacter sp.
AACCCCTCCAAAACCGTTTCAATCGTGACCCTCGAAAACCCACAGAAAACCTTGCCTCAAACTTCTCGGATTCGTCCCTCCCAAAGCATTTGATTGTGGTGGGTGGGGCGACCCGCACTGGTCCTCCCTTAGAAACTGTCTTGCATGTCGCGCAGGATGGGCGAGAAGTTGTCTCCTGAGGAGAACGAAAATGGGTATTTTCGACCGTAACGGAAACGACCGCACCAAGGATGGTCCCAAGGTGAAGACCGGTCCTAATGCGGGTCTTTCGCGCGCCAAGAATGCCGATGGTCGCTGGCGGGAGAAGCGGGACGATGCAGGCAAGCCTCGCAAATAGCTAACCGCCCGCTGGGCAAATGGCTTGGAACAGAGACCGGAAGTGGAAGCGGCGCATGGTGGCGCAGCTTCTCGCCCGCGACGGTGGAAAGTGCTGGCTGTGTTCGAGGTCGATGAAAGATGGAGAGGAGTCCATCGAACATCTGGTCGCTCGATCCGAGGGCGGCACGGACGATCCAAGCAATCTCGTCCTCTGTCACCGAGGCTGCAACATGCATCTGGCTAATCGGCCACTCCCTCGAAAGGAGAAGATGCGGGTCCGCTGGCATCGCCAGTTCGAGAAACTGACAGGGCAGTCTAACCGAACTTCTTGACGATCTCCAAAAGTGTGAGACCTCTTTTGGATGACCAAACGCGTCGCCCTCTACACCCGCGTCTCGCAGGACTCCCAGACGACCGAGAACCAGCGGCGCGAACTTCTCGCCGTCGCCGAGCGGAACGGTTGGGAGATCGTTGCCGAGTTCAGTGATCATGGAATCAGCGGTTCGAAGGGGCGGGACAAGCGCCCCAGCTACAATGCCCTGATGAAAGCCGTGGCTCGTCGCGAGATCGATCAGGTCGCCACTTGGGCCGTGGATCGTCTCGGACGCTCGCTGCAAGACCTTGTGGCGTTCCTCACTGAGGTCAACGCGAAGGGAGTGGACCTCTACCTCCACCAGCAGGCGCTTGATACGAGCACTCCTTCGGGAAGAGCCATGTTCGGCATGCTCTCAGTCTTCGCGGACTTTGAGCGCGAACTCATCAGGTCAAGAATCAAGGCAGGCTTGGCTCGTTCCACCAAACGAGCAGGCAGGCCCCCTCTCGATCCCCTCAAGGTGAAGAAGGTCGAGAAGCTGCTCCGCTCGGGCGTCAGCATCGATGCTACCGCAAAGAAGGCTCGGGTTGGTGTGGGATCGGTCTGCCGGATCAAGGCCCGCATGCAAAACCTTCAGGAAGCCGCCTGAGCATGCCTGAGGACGCTGTTGAAAGCATCGACGGGACCATGCCGCCGAGCATCACCGAACGCTCCCACGGGGCTGGAGAAGCGCCTCAGGATGCTGCTCGGGATGGTCAAAGAAATGGCCTTACATCATCTCCGATCATCGCAGGCAGGGAAGATGTTGGTCGAGATGATCGAGGACCATGGCCCGCTCCTGTCGGGTGC
>CANMTU010000005.1 GCA_947501005.1 uncultured Erythrobacter sp.
GCAGGAATCCGCGAAAAAAAGAAGATCGGGGGTGTCGCCCAACGATGTCGCCCAAACGCCTTCCGGGGCTCTGGCGGCGGGGTGGTGTCTATCAGTATCGAGTGAGAGTTCCCGTTGACCTGATTGACATCCTTGGCACGACAAGGATCAACCGGACTTTGGGGACAGCGTCTTACCGGGATGCTCTCGCGAAGGCGCGGATTGCCGCCTTGGAACTTGAGCATCGATTCCAGTGCGCTCGTGAATCTGGGGCCGCTCCCGGTAAGATCGCAAATCCTCAGTTCGCAGCCGTCTCGGTGACTGCCGCTGCCTCGACTGGCGTCACGCTCACTGATGCTTGGGATCGCTACTTGAACGATCCTGCGAGCAGTCGATCCGAAAAGTCAGCACTCGCTTACTCCACAGTTCGAAATCTGGTTGTGGCGCTTATTGGGGCTGACATGCCGCTGGAGAATGTCGGTCGCCCGGACTGCCGGAAGGTTCTCGAAACTCTCCAATCGCTACCCACGAACTACCAGAAGCGGTGGGGCGAGATTACGCCACGCGCCGCCGTGGCCCGTGCAAAGCGGGAGGGCATCGAGGCGATGTCGATCAGCAACGCCAACGGCTACATGCAGAAGTTCTCCGGCATGTTTAACTGGGCCGTGAAGGAGGAACTGGTTTCCAGAAATCCCTGCCGGGGCCTGCGAATAGCCGACCCCATGGCCGACCGAGATAGGCGATTGCCGTTCAGCAAGGATCAGTTGGAGGCAATATTTTCCGGCTCGATCTACGAGAACCTTAGCGGGATCGCCGCTGGTCTCGACGAGCCCACCCAACCCGCAAGGCTTTTCGTTCCTCTCATTTCCGCGTTCTCGGGAATGAGACAGAATGAGATTTGCCAGCTTTCCACCGACGATATCGCCATTCTCGACGGGGTTGCCTGCTTCATCATCAGGCCCGACACGGCACAAGGGAAACGGGTCAAAACTGCAGCGAGCCAGCGGATCGTTCCCGTTCATCGCGCGCTGCTCTCAGCACGGCTCCTCGATTATTGGACCCGATGCCGAGCAAGTGGGGAGCGCCGCCTGTGGCCGGAACTCCGACTCGATAGGTTCGGCTACGCATCAGTCCACTTCTCAAAATGGTTTGCGCGCTACCTTGCTGCCTGCGGCGCAGCGAAACCGAGGACCTGCTTCCATAGCTTTCGCCACTGCTTCAGGGATGCGCTCCGTGCAGCCCGCGTAGAGCGGGACATTGCCCATGCGCTTGGCGGGTGGACCTCCGCGAACCCCAGCGGCGGCAGCGCAGTCGCGGATGCTTACGGTGCGGGGTATCCGGTCGCTGTACTGAGCGAAGCACTCGATCGCATAACTTACGGCGTAGAAGCTCTCAGTCCGTTGGACT
>CANMTU010000006.1 GCA_947501005.1 uncultured Erythrobacter sp.
CGCTATGAGCCCGAAGCTGCTTACAAGTATGCTCGATGCTTCTGCAGAACATGCGGAACGGCATTGGGTGAAATCCTCTCAGACGAACTCACGTTTCCGATTGCAGTGAACGCACTCGACGACGATCTCGAAGTCCAAAACGGTTTTCACGAGTTCGTAGCGGAAAAGCCATCGTGGTATGAAATCTGCGATCACGCCAAGCAAT